>JADKHM010000001.1 GCA_016721735.1 Flavobacterium sp.
TATATGTCCCATAAAATCATACAAAAACAAACTTTCTAGGTGGGATAGGTATGTTTTTGATGGGACTTTAGTTGCGCTAAGATAAGGATTATAAATCATCAAATGGACTTTTGATTTGTTGTAAACTCTTTGTGCTAACATGCGTATAGATTTCGGTGGTTTTGCTGCTTCGGTGGCCCAACAACTCCTGAATATAACGCAAATCAGTACCGCTTTCTAGTAAATGCGTTGCGTAACTATGCCGCAACCAATGCAAAGTAACTGGCTTATCTATTCGCGCTTTGGAAACTGCATTCTTTAAAACACTTTGTAAACCCTTGGCGGAATACTGCTCGCCTTTGTTATGTCCCTCAAACAGCCAAATACTGGGCTTGTAACCTGCGTAGTACGATCGTAACATTTCCAATATTTTCGGAGACAATGGCGCAATCCGGTCTTTCTTGCCTTTGGCTTGATAGATGAAAATGAGATTTCGCTTCGAGTCGATGTCGTGGGGTTTTAGATTCAGAAGTTCGCTGCGACGCAATCCGCAACTATAAATTAGACACAACATCACTTTGTGTTTCACATTCACATGGGCTTCCAGAATTTGTTTGACTTCTTGTTTACTCAAAACATTTGGAAGTAACTTCTCGCGCTTTGGTCTGTGAATATTCTCGATGGCTATCTTCTTGTTTTGAACGGTCGAATAATACAACTTTATAGCATTGACAATTTGATTTTGAAACGACGGCGATAAATTATTCTTAAGAATGTAATCGTTGTTGTATAAAATCAAATCTTCATTGGTAATTTCTGCCGCCAATTTGTAATTGAAATACGTCAAAAACATTTTCAACGCTTCGGTGTAAGTTCGAATGGTATTTTCGCTGTATCGACGAGATTTAAGCCAATCTTCAAATTTCTTCAGTTGCACTTTTCCATCGGCAGAAGGATACCGAATAATGGGTTCTATGATTTTGAATCGAAGGAGATTTTCTTCGGTATTGGGAACGTGCCAGCATTTGCGAGTTTGACTCCATCGCGCACCTTTTACTGACTTGATGCGTTCGATTAATATGGCGTTCTTTTCAAAATATACAGCGATTCGCTTTTCAAATTTGTGGGTGATAAGTTTGGCAGTTATTTCCATGGCGTATAGTTTTAGAAGTCTAAAGATAAAAAATATTGATCATAAAAAACAAAAATCACCAGGAAGTTATGGTGATTTTGTTTGTGAAATTTTATTAAATGTGAACTTTAGAATTGAAAGTAGATAAATGAACTTCCGCTTTCTTGCACCCAAACCAAAAGCAAAATTAAGGTAGACCACGCCAATCCTAATTTCCACCATTTCAGTTGATAAGCTACGTCTAAGACTTTTGTCTTTCTCATAAACCAATGACAAAGAAAAATTAGAGGAACTATGACTGCGACTTTGATGATGGCTAACGAGGTCAACAATGGACTTCCAGTTGCGTCAAATTTGAACATCGAATACAGCAATTGCCACGATTTACCGAAAGTGTCTGCGCGGAAAAATACCCACGTAATATTGATTGCCATGAATGTTAATAAAGCATAAGCGAAACCAATCCACGGTTTGTTTGGGTCGTATTCGTGATGCAACGAGGCATGGCTTTCTCCTTGACTTTTTCTGCGATCGCGAAAGAATTTCTCTATCCATAAATATAAGCCATGTAATCCACCCCAAGCGACAAAAGTCCAGTTCGCGCCATGCCACAAACCGCCCAAGAGCATAGTGACCATCAAACTAAAATAGGTGCGTAACTGTCCGTGTCTGTTACCACCAAGTGGAATGTATAAATAATCGCGCAGCCAAGCTGATAGCGTAATATGCCAACGTTTCCAAAAGTCAGAAAAACCGATGGCAGCATAAGGATAATTGAAATTCTGCGGCAATACAAATCCGAGACACAATGCTACGCCAATCGCACAAGTCGAATAGCCGGCAAAGTCTAGAAAAATCTGTCCTGAAAAGGCTAATACACCAATCCATGCGTCGAGTGTAGGCAATACTTCTTTTGAATTAAAAATGGTATCGGCAGTGCCAGACAACATGGCGTCTGCTAAAACAACCTTCATAAACAAACCTAAAGAAAGGAGTAGCAGTCCGTCATAGAATTGCTTTTTGGTTGCGGATCTTTCTGTTTCAAATTGCGGTACTAATTGCGGTGGACGGACAATTGGACCTGCTACTAAATGTGGAAAAAAGGTTACAAATAGCGAAAAATCCAACATCGATTTTACGGGCTCACTTCGTTTGTGATACATGTCGATAGTGTAACATAACGTGGTGAATGTATAAAATGAAATCCCAGCAGGCAATATGATACTTGGTGTTGCGGGATTGTAGTCGATTCCAATTAAATCGCAAATAAATAGGAAGTTGTCTAAAAGGAATGTTCCGTATTTGAAGAAGCACAGCATACCTAGATTGCCGATTAGACTGAGCACGAACAACATTCTTTTCTTGCTTTTGTTTACTTCGGTATACAAGGCGCGGCCAACGTAAAAGTCGATGACGGTTGAGAGCCATAATAAAAGTATAAATGGTGGATTCCATGCGGCGTAAAACAGGTAACTCGCCAGCAAAAGATTGATTTTCTTGGTTCTCCAGCTTAACGGTAAATTGTGAAGCAGCAAGATGATGATGAAAAAAGCGATAAAGGTGTATGAATTAAATATCATAATAAGAGTTTTAGATTGAACGTTGCGATTCGTTTATTTGGATATTTTCCATCCTTTATCTTCCAGAATTTGAACGAAATTTTGGGTAAAAGTAGCCGCATCTTTAATGCTCAAATGCGAAAATTCTGGACATTCAAAATGGGCGATGGCTGGATAGTCGGCAAAATGAACTCCTTTACAATTTGTTGTAGTTAACAATCGTTCCCAGTATTTATCTCTTGGAAATCCCATGTTTTCGCCCATTAAGTAGGGCCCGCTTGATGGCGTTCGTACAAATATCACGTCACCACCGCGTGCTTTGATTTTGTCGGTTGCTTTCTTTACCGATTCAAAAATGGCATTTAAAGCGCTTTCAGACATTGGCGGCGCTTTTTGAGCAGCATCGCCAAAGAATTTCCAAATGCCTTTCACGTGGTTTTGCATCATCGGTTCTTCGAGAAATCGATCCGTCATGTACATTTGTCGTTCGAAAGTGCAGCGGTCGAAGTCGATGGGGAAGATGGGCATCATAAAAACGCCAGGTCGACTCGGGATTTCCAATTCATCTAATCTTGCATTCAAAGAAAGATGGTCTTTGTCGAGAATAACTAGGGCTGATTCTAAGATTCTATTGAGTTCAAAACCGGCGCGCTGTGCAGGAGTTCGTTCGTGGAAATATTTGATGTCTTTATTGGGATTGTCTTGGTGATGTGGCGCATTCGAAAAAAAGAGTCCTTCCGTAACATCTACCACCAATCTGCCTTTGAAATTCGGATCGTTGGCAAGATCTTCTAAAACAGGTCTGGGGCAACTTCCTTCAATAGCCAATTGCACGGCGTGAAGGTCTGTCAGTTTTTCCCAAGTCGGAAAGTTTAAATCATATTTGATACGTGACGATCCGATAAATACAATCGCTTTGTCGGATGGTTCGTAGACCATGGCGCGATTGTTTGACCATAGCGGTGGACCGTCGTCGTAGGAAACGGAAATTCCTTGGTTGCGGACTAAGAGTTCACAACATACAATTACTAGCGTGACTAGGGAAAGTACGAATAAGGCGGGTTTTAATAGATTTTTTTCTTGCATAAGTTTGTTTTTTTTGACCAAAATTAAATTTAGTATTGGTTAAAAATATTAATTTAACGCTTTGGTATTCAGTTGATTTGGAAAGGTTATTAACTTTTCTAATGTTAATAAAATGAAAAGCATGACAAAATCATCTCTTGTTGATAGTTTGCGAATAATAAAAAGCCGAGCGTTTTTAAGTTCCCATTCAGAATGTTACTTTTGTCAGACAACAACAACGCAGCATGTACAAACTCCTCATTCGTCCGATACTTTTTTGGTTTGATCCAGAAGAAGTGCATTATTTTACTTTCAAATGGATTCGCATTTTGAATTTGATTCCAGGATTTTCTTGGCTTTGTAAATCTTTATATACTGTTGATGACAAAAGATTAGAACGTGACGTCTTTGGATTAAAATTTAAAAACCCTGTTGGACTAGCAGCTGGTTTTGATAAAGATGCGAAGTTGTATAAAGAGCTATCGAACTTTGGCTTTGGATTTATTGAAATCGGAACCGTTACGCCCAAACCTCAAGAAGGCAATCCTAAAAAACGACTTTTTCGGTTGAAGGAAGACAGCGCGATTATCAATCGAATGGGATTTAATAATGGCGGTGTCGCAGCAGCAGTCGAACGATTAAAAAGAAACAACGGCGTTTTAATTGGTGGGAATATTGGAAAGAATAAAGTCACGCCCAATGAGGAAGCTACGTCCGATTATGAAATCTGCTTCGATGCGTTGTATGAGGTTGTCGATTATTTTGTAGTGAATGTCAGTTCACCTAACACGCCGAATTTAAGAGCGTTACAAGACAAAGAACCGCTGACGCAATTGTTGCAAACGTTGCAGGATAAAAATGAAACCAAGCCGAAAACCAAACCGATTCTTTTAAAAATTGCGCCGGATTTGACCAATGAACAATTATTAGACATTATTGATATTGTCGCAACGACTAAGATCGCTGGTGTCATTGCAACAAATACTACGATTTCACGAGACGGATTGCAATCGCCAAACCAAAACGAAACAGGTGGACTATCTGGAAAACCGTTGACAAAGCGATCGACCGAAGTGATTCGATTTCTATCAGAAAAAAGCAATAAAGCCTTTCCGATTATTGGCGTAGGAGGCATTCATACGGCTGAAGATGCGATAGAGAAATTGGACGCTGGCGCGAGTTTAGTGCAATTGTACACTGGTTTTATTTACGAAGGTCCAGCTTTGGTGAAAGCGATTAATCAGAAGATTTTAGAGCGATTGTAAAAGCCCGTATTGCACCAGCAGTCCAGTCGCAATAGCGATTCCAAAACTCAATAAAGTCCCGATTAAGACATACTCAGTCAGTTTGCGATCTTGTGCTTCTTTCAAATCTCCAAAACGAAAAATCGATTTGGCAGCTAGTAAAAATCCAATCGCCTCAAAATGTCCTGTGAGTATAAAGCAGTATATAAGTAAACGTTCTAGCATCCCAATATAATTCCCTGCATTTTGTAATGAGTCGTCGCCCTTGTCTTTGCTTTCTGGCGTCCAGATCGAAATACCATTTTTGATGAGAATTGACGTTGGAAAGGTGACAAAAACAAAACCTGTAATTACCATCCAAAACCGTGGATCTAGCGTTGTGTTTTCGAAGTTCGGTTTCGTATAGGCCAGAGCGATTACGATTAATGAAACCAAATGCATTAGTTGATCACCCAGAAACCAAATGCGTTTCGTTTTTTTCTTTTGAAAATACAATTTGAGAGAATCGATCATACCATGAATTAGCGCTAAACCAGCTGCATATGGAATAAAAGCAATTTCTCCCACCATTGTTGCTGCTAATACGCCATGTAACAAGACATGAAAATAGAGGTACTTGCTTTTTAGTTTGTTATTTTCTTTATCGATGATCCAAGAGTTTGGCTGTAACAAGAAGTCAGCAAGTAAATGGGCGAGGAGCAATTTTACAAATAATATCATGCGCTATTTTTTTTGAATATTTTCACTGTAATAGTTTTCCAATTCTAAAACCAAATCAAAATTAGCTCTTTTTCTTCGTCGACTCACCGCTGCTTGATTGATTCCTAATCGTTGTCCAATTTCTTCTTGAGAAAGCGACTGATTTTCGATGGCGACAAGCACCAATTCGGCAGATTGCACCAACCATTGATTCATAAAAGTCAATCCCAAGCGCAACATCAAATTTATTTTCGCATCAAAATCAGCTTGTCCGCTACTGATAGCCAAGGTGACTTTCTGTTTTTTCAACTTTTCGAAAAGTTCTCCCGAACGCACAAATGCAGTTCCGTTGCTTTCGGAAATTTTTTCGGCATTGTGACTTTTTTCTCCAATACCAATAGCCATTCTGGCATCGAGTCTAAGCGTTTTTAAGTAGGCTTTTATTTGAATGGCAATTTGCAGCGCTTCCGCTGGATTATCGATTTCTAGTTGAAATTCATCTCCGCGGTAAATCTCCCATCGACTAGGATTCGGTCCAATCGTGTTTAATATTTTCTTCAAACCATCCATCCAGACGTCGGAGGGCAGCTTTCTGGAGTTGATGATGTCACCGGTGAGTACACTAATCATATTTCCATGAATTAAAATTATTACCAAATAACGTAATATTTTTTATTATTACCAAATTATGTAATATTTTTTATTATTACGGTATTGTGTAATAAATTAATTTACAGAAAAAACGATTTCGTAAAATCCAATACTTTGTTATCTTTGGCGCTCTATGGAATCAATCAAAATCATCGAATGTCCGCGCGATGCCATGCAAGGCATAAAGCCGTTTATTCCAACGGAACGAAAGGTGACGTATATTCAGTCGCTGTTGCGTGTGGGTTTTGATACCATCGATTTCGGGAGTTTTGTCTCTCCGAAAGCCATTCCACAAATGCAAGACACTGCGGAGGTTTTAGCCCAACTCGACTTGTCGCAAACTACCAGTAAATTGCTTGCTATTATTGCCAATACACAAGGAGCGCAAGCCGCCGCCACGCACAAAGAAATACAGTATTTGGGTTTTCCGTTTTCGATATCGGAGAATTTCCAAATGCGAAATACCCACAAGACTATTGCGGAATCGTTGGTGACGTTAGAAGAAATTCTCAACATTGCCGATGCTAATAAAAAGGAAGTTGTCGCCTATTTGTCGATGGGATTTGGCAATCCTTACGGCGATCCTTGGAATGTGGAGATTGTGGGCGAGTGGACACAAAAACTGTCAACGATGGGCGTGAAGATTCTGTCGTTGTCGGATACGATTGGCAGTTCGACACCTGAAGTGATTTCTTATTTGTTTTCGAATTTAATTCCACAATATCCGAGCATCGAGTTTGGAGCGCATTTGCACACGACTCCCGACAAGTGGTTTGAGAAAATTGATGCCGCGTACAAAGCCGGTTGTCGTCGTTACGATGGCGCCATTCAAGGTTTTGGAGGTTGTCCGATGGCGAAAGACGATTTGACCGGCAATATGCCGACCGAGAAAATGTTGTCGTATTTTACGGCTCAAAAGGCGAATACGAACACGAGTCCGATGAGTTTTGAAAGCAGTTATAACGAAGCTTCGAAGTTGTTTGGCGAGTTTCATTAGGAGCTTAATCCCGCTGTTCGCTGCAATCTTTTTATGCTGAACTCGTTTCAGCATCTCCACTAAAATACTGTTAATATTGGTATATACTGAAACGAGTTCAGCATAAAAAGGATTTACACTGCCATCGGGGCTAGGCGACCTGAGAACCAATGAACCCGAAATATAATGAAATGCCCTAGCCCTGATGGAGCCGGCATCCTTTTTTAGGATTGGTCTGAAGCAAAGCGAAAGACACAGCAATCCTAAAAAAGATAGAGGCGAGAGCAGGAAAAAGCTCCGAAAAAAACTCTTTTTTTGACTATCGACGTCGAATCCATTTATAAATTTCAATCCACAACACCGAAACCATTCCAACGCCAACGCTTACTAGTAGTTGCATGGTCGTGATCATTTCGAATTGAAAGAACTTTGAAAACATAGGAACCCAAAGCAATAAAAGCGTTATTCCGATAGTGATTCCAATAATCATGGGCACCAAATTGTTTTTATATCGAATTGTCGTGAAAATCGAGTAGTGAAATGAACGGTTAACCAACGTCATAAAGATATTGGCAACAATTAAAGTAAGGAAAACAGTGGTTCGGGTTTGATTTTCAGTGCAGGAATCCGCGACGCAATATTGGTAAACTAAAAGCAATCCGCCCGTGATCACCAATCCTTGGATAATGCTGATGAGAATTTCTTTCCAGTTGAAAAAAGTACTTGATAATGGTCGCGGTTTTTGGAGCATCAAATCGCTTTCCATGGGTTCATTTTCGTAGATGATGGAGCAAGTTGGCCCCATGATAATCTCTAAAAATATAATATGAACAGGAGTGAAGATGTTGGGAAAAACCCAGCCCAACGCTAGTGGAATAAAGACAATGAGAATAATCGGAATGTGAATCGAGATGATATATTGGATGGCTTTTTTCAGGTTGAGGTAGATTTTTCGTCCCATCGCAATCGCATCGACCATTTTGGAGAAATCATCGTCAATCAAGATGAGGTTAGCAGCTTCTTTGGCGATTTCCGTTCCTTTTTTACCCATGGCAATGCCGATGTGTGCGGACTTCAGTGCCGGTCCATCATTAACGCCGTCGCCAGTCATCGCTACAATTTGAGTATTGTCTTTGAGCGCTTTGATGATTTTGAGTTTCGCTTCTGGAAACATGCGGGTAAAGATGCTGGTTTCCATGACTTTGGTTTTTAGCGTCGCATCGTCCATCGTCATAAGTTCATCGCCATTTAGGGTTTGATGCGTATTTCTAAAATCAATTTGCTTGGCAATGGTGGTGGTGGTGGCAGCGTTGTCGCCAGTGACAATTTTCACTTGAATTCCGGCTTTGTAAAACGTCTCAAAAACTGCTTTGATATTCGCTTTCGGCGGGTCGTAAAAAGCGACGAGTCCTTTAAATTGAAAAGCGAATTCTTGTTGGGTTTCCGGATAATTATTTCCATCCAGATCGGCAAGACCAACGCCTAAAACGCGATAACCTTCTTGCGTCATGGTGGTAATCGCATCATGAATTTGCTTGGTTTGTTCATCTGACAACTTAGAACACGACATAATCGCTTCGGGTGCGCCTTTGGCAGCGATGATCCGATGTCCAGCTTTGTTTTGGAAAACATGTGTCATCATCGGCGGTTTGCCACTTAGTGGATATTCATGAACCAATTGATAATTCGGTCGTTCGTCTGTGATTTCTAGTTTTTCGTAGGCTTCGTGTAGGGCGATTTCCATGGCATCGAATGGGATGGGCTCGCTCGACCACATCGATAGACTTAGGAGTTCATTGTCTAAATCACTTCTTTTATCCGTAGGAACATGCAACAGGTTATCTTCGAAAGTAAACCATTGCGCTAATGTCATACGGTTTTCGGTGATGGTTCCTGTTTTGTCGGTACAAATTACCGTGGCGCTTCCTAACGTTTCGACCGTTTTCGTTTGTTTGACAATGATGCCCATTTTGAGTAGTCGCCAGGCGCCTAAAGCCATGAATGAGGCAAAGGCCACTGGAATTTCTTCCGGAATGACGCTCATCGCCAAAGTAAGTGCTTGCAAAAGACTTCCTAAAATTTGATGGGAATTGTAGTAATTGATGCCCCAGACAATGGCAAAAATCACTAAACCAATAATCGACATTTTTTTGACGAAGTTGCCGATTTGAATTTGCAACGGCGTTTTTTCCTCTTCGATAGCAGCGAGACTTTTTCCTATTTTTCCCAATTCGGTTTGGTTTCCGATGGCAGTCACTTGACAAATGGCCAATCCGCTTGCGACGATGGTGCCTTGAAAAACCTGTTTATTTTCGGAGGTTTCGCTTCGGAATACGGAGAGCGATTCGCCGGTGAGTATCGATTCATTCACAGAAAAATCATTCGATTGTAAGATGACGCCATCTGCGGGAACAAAAGTGCCTTCTTCAATTTGGATGCAATCGCCTAAGACAATTTCTTCACTTAGAATTTCTACAACTTTTCCGTCGCGAATGACTTTGCATTTGGGTTGGGATAATTTTTTTAAAGCATCAATGGCATTTCGACTTCTCGATTCTTGAAATAAAGAAATAGCAGAAACGACGGCAATGGCTACTGCCATGAATATCCCGTTACCATATTCTCCTGTAATAAAATAAATAGCAGTTGCGGCAACAAGTAGGAGGAACATGGGTTCCTTGACCATGTCAATGATGGAATGCAGCAAGTGATTTTTTTCTTGATGTTCTAACGAATTGCGTCCTGAAGTTGCTCTAGACTGGATCACTTCGCTTTCTGAAAGTCCTGATATATTGGAGTTTTGAGTTGTCATGATGCAGCTTTCAGGTGGAAATAAATTCTTTATGCAAGGTATTCATTTAGGTTGGAAATATCCTTTATATTTCCTTAAATTTCTTTATATTTGCTCGCAATTTAACTACAACTACAAATTGCAATGAACGCTCACAACCACAAGATTATCGGAGAAGGATTAACGTACGATGATGTCCTTTTAGTTCCCAATTATTCGAATGTGCTTCCAAGAGAAGTCAGTATTCAATCCAAATTTTCTAGAAATATTACGCTCAATGTTCCTATTGTTTCCGCTGCGATGGACACGGTTACAGAAAGTTCTATGGCGATTGCGATGGCACAAGAAGGCGGGATTGGCGTGTTGCACAAAAACATGACGATTGAGCAACAAGCTGCGAAAGTGCGTAAAGTGAAACGTGCCGAGTCGGGCATGATCATCGATCCGGTGACTTTGCCTTTAACAGCGACCGTTGCCGATGCTAAGAATGCGATGAAAGAGTTTGGCATTGGTGGCATTCCAATTGTCGATGAGAATAAAAAATTAAAAGGAATTGTTACGAATCGCGATTTGCGTTTTGAGAAAAACAGCACCCGTCCGATTGTTGAAGTGATGACCAGTACTAATTTGATTACTGTTGCTGAAGGAACGTCGTTAGAGCAAGCAGAAGTGGTTTTGCAAGGTCATAAAATTGAAAAATTACCGGTGGTCAATGCCGATTATAAATTAGTTGGACTGATTACCTTTCGCGATATCACCAAACTCACCCAAAAACCCATTGCCAACAAAGATGTTTTTGGAAGATTGCGCGTTGCTGCTGCGATTGGTGTAACGGCAGATGCGGTCTCAAGAGCAGAGGCATTGGTGAATGCTGGTGTGGATGCGATTATTATAGATACAGCGCATGGACATACGCAAGGAGTGGTGAATGTATTAAAAGAAATCAAAGGTAAATTTCCGAAATTGGATGTGATTGTTGGAAATATCGCCACGGCAGAAGCCGCAAAATTCTTGGTTGAGAATGGCGCTGATGGCGTGAAAGTGGGCATTGGACCAGGATCTATTTGTACAACGCGTGTTGTTGCGGGAGTTGGATTTCCTCAGTTTTCCGCCGTGTTAGAAGTTGCTGCTGCGATTAAAGGCACTGGCGTTCCTGTCATTGCCGATGGCGGGATTCGATATACTGGAGATATTCCGAAAGCGATTGCTGCCGGAGCAGATAGTGTGATGTTGGGATCATTATTAGCGGGAACGAAAGAATCTCCGGGAGAGACCATTATTTTTGAAGGTAGAAAGTTCAAGTCGTATCGCGGCATGGGTTCGGTAGAAGCGATGCAGGAAGGATCAAAAGACAGGTATTTTCAAGATGTAGAAGACGATGTGAAGAAATTGGTTCCAGAAGGCATTGTGGGTCGCGTGCCGTATAAAGGCGAATTGAATGAAAGCATGCAGCAATTCATAGGTGGCTTGCGTGCTGGAATGGGGTATTGCGGATCCAAAGATATTCCGACTTTGCAAGATACTGGAAGATTTGTAAGGATTACAGCAAGTGGTATTAATGAAAGCCATCCTCATAATGTGACGATTACTAAGGAAGCACCGAATTATTCGAGGTAGGGATTTGCCGCGAAGACGCTAAGGCACAATGGTTTTTAACTTTAGAAGGTTCAAAAGAATAATTTATCCTTTGAATCTTTTTTTTCTTCGTGACTTAGCGTCTTTGTTGCAAACTACAAAAAACCATTCAACTCATTTTTCAAAAAAGGCAAAGCAGCGCTACTAGGTGTCGCTTTTTTTTTAGTTCATCAAATTCTAATTGAAATAGCGATTAAAAGAATATTTATTGATAGATTTGAGAGTTATTCATCAGATAAAACACTCCATTATGAAAAAAATAAACGTCTTATTTGCCCTTTTGTGTCTTGTAGTGATGAGCTGTAATCCTAGTGATGACAATGATTCTAACTCGAATTTAGGTAGTGATTTTTCCAAAAATTTCGGTGCCGTTGCTTCTCGTGATTTTATCGGTCAAGTGGTTGATATGAATAATCTTCCGATTCAAAATGTCTCTGTTAAAATAGGTACTTCAACGGTTCAAACTGATGTCAATGGCGTCTTTATTATTAATGGTGCCAATGTTTATGAGAAATTCGCCTACATCACGGCCAAGAAAGCAGGTTATATAGATGGTTCGCGATCGATGATTCCAACTTCAGGAAAAAATAATGTAAAAATCATGATGATGCCTTCTACACCGATTGCCACTATTCAGTCGGGAGTTTCGAGTGAGGTTGCACTTCCGTCAGGAACAAAAGTGGTTTTTGATGGTGCGTTTGAAACAGAAGCTGGCGTTGCGTATACGGGAAGTGTGGCTGTCTCGATGTTTCATTTGACATCTTCGGATGAGAATATCGGTAGTTTAATGCCAGGGATGTTGTTTGCGCAAGCTGCGGATGGATCTGCGAAAGTATCAGAAACACTCGGTATGATGGAAGTAGCGCTTAGAGGAAGCGGTGGTGAAAAATTACAAATTGCGAAAACACATAGCGCCCAAATTAGTATGCCAATTGATGCCTCACAATTAGCCATCGCACCCAGTACTATTCCGTTGTTGCATTTTGACGAAGTGAATGGCTATTGGAAAGAAGAAGGTTCAGCGACTAAAGTTGGGAATCAGTATGTTGGGACTGTGAGTCATTTTAGTTGGTGGGATTTTGCTGCTTCATTCCCACCTGTTTCACTAACAGTAAAAGTTGTTGATGTCAATGGAAATCCGATTTCGAACGCGAATGTTGTCTTTAGTTTTTGGTTATCTCCATCGATTGGTCTTGGCGCTGGAGGATCAACCGACAATAACGGTCAATTTTCTATGATTGTTCCTGCAAACAACAACTTAACATTACAGGTATTTGCTCCAAGTATTTCATGTGTTTCAAACAATATTCTTTACAGTTCTGCGGTTGGTCCTTATTCAACAAATTCGACATTGCCAGATATTGTATTAAATAGTATTACTGCCTTTTCGAGCTCAAATGTATTGGGCACACTCGTAAAATGCGATAACGCACTGGTAACTAATGGCTACGTGGTATTAAATAAATATCTCGGTCAATCAATTTTTCCGGTTACAAATGGAGCTTTTAATTTTAATGATATTTACTGTGTAGATATTAATCAGTTTACTTTACAGGGATTTGATTTTGATAATTTATTAGAGACTGGCGTAATAAATTATACATTCACCTCTCCAACAACAGCTGTCGGAAATTTGATAGCTTGTTCTTCAGTGCTAGAATATATCTCATTTCAAATTGATAGCGATCCTGTAGTATATTGCACCACAAATATGAATGGTACTATTGATGGTAACGCAGCAGGTCAATTATTAGTTAGTGGTCAGGGTCCAAATAGTACTGAGTACATTAGTGGAAATGTAAATACTCCTGGAATTTATGACGGCAATCAATTTCATATAGAGGGAAATCCATTAAGTATTTTTGGTACAACGTCAAATAATATACAATTCAACTTAAGTCATGTCGGCGCTGTTGGTGATTATATTGATATGACTTTCAGTGGTACTTATGATGATTATGTACTACCCGGAGTCACGCACACTTTAACTGGTGTGGTTCATGTTATCAGAGACAATTAAGAAATAGCTATTATTCGAGATAGGGATTTAACACAAAGGCAATAATAAGCAAAGGATTTTCAAAGCAAAAGGTTCAAAAGAATAATTTATCTTTTGAACCTTTCTTATTTTTTTCTTCGTGACTTAGCGTCTTAGCGGCAAACTACAAAAAACCATTCAACTCATTTTTCAAATAACTCAAAGCGGCGCTACTTGGTGTCGCTTTTTCCATTAAATCAGATAAGATTACTTCACGCAATTTGTCGGCGCTGTCAACACGGTCGCTCATATTGGCTTTGCGAATCATTTGAATCGTGGCATTTTTAGCCGTGATTATGATGGTCCAACATTCGTCAGTCATATAGATTTGTTGTGTCAAGTTGTGTTCGAATTCCTGTTCGATTTGCGCAATCACTAGATTTTCGTAATCGTGTTTATCGTCCGACAATGGTTTGATGCGAATGAGCAGTTTGGTTGGATTGATGCGCTCTAAAAACAAAACCATGCGCTCGAAAGCTTGCAAGCGCAAAGGCAAAGACTCTTTTTGATTTTCTTTCTGAAGCAACCATCGCCGTGTGTTTTGTTGGTCGTTGAAGTAGGCAGTAAACAAATAATAAGCAACTCCGCCAGTTATCAATGCAGGCAAGGTGTAAAACAATAGTTCTAGGACTTTATCAGCGTTCATTTGAATAATTTTGATTTTTATAGTTGCAAAAGTAAAACATTCCATCGTTTTTGTATCCATTAAAAAAATAATTCAGGAGAAAAGATTTGTATGAGATTTTCAACTATTTTTACAAAAACTAAAAATATTATGAAGAAAAAATTACTGTTTTTATTGGTTAGTGTTTTGAGTGTAAGTGCTTTCGATTTGACAGCACAAACTACTACGCTTACGGTTTTTGACCAAATTCTATTTTATGATGGTTATGCGGCAGTGGTCAGTGAACCTGTTCCTGACGGTATTATTCGCCATCGCAATGATTTGTACGCGAAGAAATTAACTTCAGAACAGTTGCTTGCATTTGGAAGTACTATGGGTTTGAATATATCCATCAAAGCCGATTGTGATAACTATGATCGAATAGGGAATGTTAACTTGGCATTTGCTCCGAAAGATGCTTTAACGTATGATACCAATGCAGTTCCAAAAATTGAATTGGCAAGATTTATTACACCATTTATGAATAAAAACGTAGCGCCATACGAGGTTCCTTATGTTTTTAATATTGATAATATGGCGAAAATCTTTAAAGACCCTGAAATGCTTGCTGCTTATGATTTTTGGATCGAATTTCAAGTATTTGGCGTTCCTTACGCTGCGCAAACTCAAGTGGCAGGTTGTGCAGGAATAATCAGTGTTTTTTACGGGACGCTATCGCTTATTTCAGATAGCACACCTTTAGTTTCAAGCAATAATTTCTTACTGCCGTTGAATTTTATGAATTATATGAACAATTATCAAGCTGGTGCTTCCGATGCTATTGGTACGACGATTAGGACTATTGCCTTTAATTTGCCAACTGATATAGCTGATTCAAGTTTTTACTTGATTACTTCAAATCACGGTGCTAATACTGGAGGGGAAGAATATAATAGAAGAAGGCATTATATTTACCTTGATGATTTTAGTACCAACATATTAAATTATAAACCGGGAGAACTAACCTGTGAACCATACAGAGTTTATAATACACAGCCCAATGGTATTTATGGGCCCACCCCAAGAACCAATGCAGCTTGGCAGTCTTTTAGCAATTGGTGTCCAGGATATAACATTCCGATTAGAAAAATAGATCGAGGAACGTTAACAGCAGGACCTCATAATTTCAGAATTAGTGTGCCTGGTGCTCAATTTGCAAATGGCGAAGGCTATTTTCCTATTTCACTTTACCTACAAGGAACAGCAATTCCGCTGGGCGTTGAAAGTCCAACAATAGTAGCGTATTCTATTTTTCCTAACCCAACGTCAGATTTTCTAAATATCGATGCGAAAGAAACGATTAAGAAATGTTCGATGGTGAATGCTATTGGACAGCAAGTATATGAAGGAAATCAAAATCGAATCAATATTTCAAACTTTTCAAATGGTATGTATTTGTTGCAAATTGAATTTGAAAATGGAATGAAAGTGACCGAAAAGATAATGAAGCAATAGATTTATTTTTCTATTTGATAAAAAGCTCAAGAATGTACTTGAGCTTTTTTTATTTACACATATTTCAACTAAATTAGCCTAAACCAAAATACTCTCTTATGAAACAACTTTGCGCCATTTTCTTTTTATTTCTAAGTTACAATGTGATTTCTCAAACAGTTAATATTCGTGGTCTTTTGAAAGATGCGGTAAGTAATGAACCTATTATCGCTGCCTCTATTGGAATCAAGAACACAGCAATGGGAACCATTAGCAATGATGAAGGTGTTTTTCAACTTACGGCACCAAAGGAAGGTGTGGTTTTAATTTCGTGTTTGGGATATAAGTTGCTGGCTGTGCCTGTTTCTGATTTTAAAGAAGAAACGCAATCCATTCAACTCGAACAAAGCGAAGAAGTATTAGAGGAGGTCATGGTGACAAAGATTCCGCTACAGCAAGTTTTACTTGATATTATCGCTGCTTCCAAAGCCCGCTTTAACAAACCAATTGTTTTGCATACCTACTACAGAGAATTTGTAAAACTCAATGGCAAGTACAAAAAGTTTTCCGACGGCTTGCTCGATTATCATGCAAGTGGCGGAACGAAAAAGACAAAATCAGATTTGATTGTGAAGCAAAACCGTTCTTTCTCGTTGTCATTGCCGACAGAAGATGAGGATGAAGTTGGCGCCACTTTAAACGTGCAAAAAGGCATTTCGAATAGTTATAGTTTTGAATTCCTGGAAAGACAAGTGATCAATAAAAAAGACTTTGAAAATTATGATTTTACTTTAAAATCCAGAAAGAATAAAGATGGTAAAGAAATGTACGTAATCATCGTAGAGCCTAAACAAGAAGTAGAAAAATCGTTATACGAAGGCGCTTTTGTATATGATCCAGAGACAAAATTGATCTATGATGTTGATATGCATTTTGCAGAAAGCCATAAAAAGTATCCGAGAGTAATTAGTCTGCTAGGAATGCATGTGTCTCCTTTGGATATCAAGTTTAGAGCGGTCTATAAAATGGTCAATAACAATTATGTATTGTCGCATAATAATAGGTATGTTCATTACAAATATTGGACAAAAAAATACCAAGAAATTACAGAATCCAGAAGCGATTTGATTGTCACTGATTTTGAAAAAGACGATTTGTCGTTTGATAAGAAAGAGGTTTATAAGAAGAAGTATCTCTATGATAAACCAACAAAATATACTGGTAAATTCTGGCAAAAGAACAATGCGATTGTGCTTACTGGCGAAGAAGAAAAAGTAATTGCATCATTAGAAAAAGATGCGATTGTTGTTCCAGAAACCGAATAGAGAAAATCTCGCAATTGTTGAAAACTCGTTTCTATTCTTCATCTCTAAATGCCTATTTTTGCTGTTAATCTGAGCCAACTCAATTACTAAGTAACTCAGCCGCTCAGCAACTCAGTTACTCAAAAAATAATGCAACAGTACATTAGTCAACTAAACGAAGCGCAACAAGAGCCTGTTCTACAAAAAGATGGGCCGATGATTATTATTGCTGGTGCTGGATCGGGAAAGACGCGTGTACTAACCGTGCGTATAGCTTACCTGATGAGTTTGGGCGTTGATGCGTTTAGTATTTTGGCATTGACTTTTACCAACAAAGCCGCACGTGAAATGAAATCTCGTATCGCGCAAATTGTCGGAACCAACGAAGCCAAGAATTTGTGGATGGGAACTTTTCACTCCGTATTTGCAAGGATATTGCGCTCCGAAGCGGATAAGTTGGGATATCCGTCGAATTTTACGATTTATGATACGCAAGACAGCGTTCGATTGATTTCGGCGATTATCAAAGAAATGCAATTGGACAAAGACATCTATAAACCAAAGCAGGTTTTGGGTAGAATTTCGTCGTATAAGAATTCACTGATTACGGTTAAAGCGTATTTCAATAATCCGGAGTTGCAGGAGGCAGATGCGATGTCGAAGAAACCGCGGTTGGGGGAAATTTATCAAAATTATGTGGAGCGTTGTTTTAAGGCAGGCGCGATGGACTTTGACGATTTGCTCCTTAAAACCAATGAATTACTTAATCGTTTTCCGGATGTATTGGCGAAATACCAAGATCGGTTTCGCTATATTTTGGTCGATGAGTACCAAGACACGAATCACTCGCAGTATTTGATTGTTCGAGCTTTGTCTGATCGATTTCAAAACATTTGTGTCGTGGGCGATGATGCGCAGAGTATTTATGCGTTTCGTGGGGCGAATATCAATAACATCCTAAATTTCCAGAAAGATTACGATAACGTCAAAACCTATCGATTAGAGCAGAATTATCGCTCGACGAAGAATATCGTGGAAGCTGCGAATTCGATTATCGAAAAAAATAAAACCCGTTTGGATAAAGTCGTTTGGACCGCCAACGATTTGGGAAATAAGATAAAAGTGCACCGTAGCATCACCGATAGCGAAGAAGGTCGTTATGTCGCCAGCACAATTTGGGAGCAGAAGATGCAACATCAAATGATGAACGGACAGTTTGCTATTTTGTATCGAACCAATGCGCAATCGCGCTCGATGGAAGATGCGTTGCGAAAAAGAGATATTCCGTATCGCATTTATGGAGGTTTGTCTTTTTATCAAAGAAAAGAAATCAAAGATGTCTTGTGCTACTTGCGCTTGGTCATCAATCCGAAAGATGAGGAAGCGTTGATTCGTGTGATCAATTATCCCGCGCGAGGAATTGGCGATACGACGGTTGAAAAATTGACGATTGCCGCCAATCACTACAAACGGTCTGTTTTTGAAGTGATGCAGAATATTGATAAGATCGATTTGAAATTGAATTCCGGAACCAAAGCCAAATTGCAGGATTTTGTCACGATGATTCAAAGTTTTCAAGTGATTAATGAAAATCAAGATGCTTTTTATTTGGCGGATCATGTGACCAAGAAAACTGGTTTGGTGCAAGAGTTGAAGAAAGACGGAACACCCGAAGGAATTGCTAAGATTGAGAATATCGAGGAATTACTCAACGGTATCAAAGATTTCACCGAAGGGCAAAAAGAAATTGACGGTGCTCGCGGCGCTTTATCAGAGTTTTTAGAAGATGTGGCGCTGGCGACTGATTTAGACAAAGATACTGGCGATGATGATCGCGTGGCTTTGATGACGATTCACCTAGCAAAAGGATTGGAATTTCCGTATGTATTTGTAGTTGGCATGGAAGAAGATTTGTTCCCAAGTGCGATGAGTATTAGTACGAGAAGTGAATTGGAAGAAGAACGTCGATTGTTTTATGTGGCATTGACTCGAGCAGAAAAACAAGCGTATCTAACGTATGCGCAATCACGATACCGTTGGGGAAAATTGACAGATAGCGAACCTTCTCGTTTTATAGAAGAAATCGACGGACAGTATTTAGAATATTTATCGATTGAAGAAACCAATTATCGCTACAAACCGATGATTGACAATGATATCTTTGGTGATGTTGATAAATCGAAATTGCGATTGGCAAAACCAGTCGGCGGAACACCACCGAAGAAATACGGTGAAGAGCCAACGGCGACAATCCGAAAGTTAAAACCAGTTTCTGGAAATCCACCAGCGGGTGCGAATTTGTTCGATTCGAAGTTGACGGTTGGGAATATCGTCATGCATGAACGTTTTGGCAAAGGCGAAGTCATCAATTTAGAAGGCGTTGGCGGCGATAAGAAAGCAGAAATTAAGTTTGAGGTTGGAGGTTTAAAGAAGTTACTGCTACGTTTTGCCAAACTTGATGTTATAGGTTAAAATACAATTGTAAAATACCAAAATCCAATATTAAGACACCAAATACCAAATTCCAAAATACATTCAAAAGGATTCCTGATTGGAATTTTGAATTTCTAAAATTGTAATTTTTAATTATGTCCCAATTCATCAAAATATACGAAGACAAACCCAACGAAGCCGCGATTAAGAAAGTCGTTGAGGTCTTACGCAATGGTGGTTTGGTTATTTATCCAACAGACACGGTTTATGGTTTGGGTTGTGATATTACGAATAGCAAGGCTTTGGAGCGGATTGCTAAAATTAAGGGCATCAAATTAGAGAAAGCCAATTTCTCTTTTGTTTGTCATGATTTGAGTAATTTGTCGGATTATGTGAAGCAAATTGACACCTCGACTTTCAAGATCTTGAAACGATCTTTACCTGGACCTTATACTTTTATTTTACCGGGAAATAATAGTTTACCGAAAGAATTTAAAAAGAAAACCACGGTTGGAATTCGTGTTCCAGCGAATAACATAGCTCTAGAAATCGTGAAGATGTTGGGCAATCCAATCGTATCAACTTCGATTCATGATGACGATGAGGTGTTAGAATATTCTACCGACCCAGAGTTGATTTTCGAGAAATGGCAGAACCTTGTCGATTTGGTCATTGATGGCGGTTATGGCGATAATATAGGTTCGACGATTATTGACTTGTCCGGTTATGAGCCAGTAGTGGTGCGAGAAGGTAAGGGCGATCCGGATATTTTTTGACGGAAAAACTTTTATTTATTCAAAAAAAATGGCTGCTTAGGCACAAAATAACAGACATAGATTTGTTAATCCTTGATGCATCGAACATAGTAACCAGAATGCTTGACATAATTGTACCTGCTTGCATCCTCTCTATCATACGAAAGCGGGCGTGTCCATGCATCGGTTTCATTAGCCTCTGTCGAACTCCACCAATTTGCATAGCCACCAATACTAGTACATATGCCATCACTTGGGCGACAACCGCCAGGAAGTGCCGTGAATCCACTACTGTTGGTTCCGACTGTACATGTCGAGCACGTTTGCCATTCGGTAGCTGCTTTTAATTTTACACCAGCTACTGCCTCACCTCCTAAATAAGTTACTAACGTATTCCATTCATCATCACTGGGTATATGCCAACCCACTGGCGCCAGACCTCTTGGATCGTTTACAGCATACCAGTTATAAAGTTTGCCATATTTTGAATCATTAGAAGCATGGTTTTGATAATTATCCCAAGCTCCTGTGGTTAAGTTTATCCACACTTCTGGAATAGCTATTTGCGGTATCGGATCACCATTACGATAGTGTGAAACATCTAGATTTTTAAGCATCCAAACCTGAGTACCTATAGTTACAGTTTCTATAGTGTTAATTGGCTCATTTCCAGTTTTGCTGTCGCTTTTGGAGCAAGATAATAGTAATAAGATAACAGGTAATATAAATAATACTTTCGAGCAATATTTTTTCATAGGATTGATTGTTAATGAATCAAATTAATTGATAAGTAAATATATAGTAAAAGAACTAACAATCACACGTATAGTTGCTAATTTAAATGATAGGTTTTGCGAAAAATTTTAGACAAAAAAAAACGTCCAATTTTCATCAGACGTTCTTATTATATTATTGGTTGTAATTTAGATATTCGTTACCGATAACATACAACCTACAACAGTAAACTATTTCGTCGGTTTCTTCATTTCTTTTTCAATCATATCATAGAACTCATCAATTTTTGGAAGCACAACAATACGTGTTCTTCTGTTTTTAGCTCTATTATCTGCTGAATTGTTTTCTACTAACGGAATATAATCAGCTCTTCCTGCAGCAATTAATTGCGCTGGATTGACTTTCAATTCTTTCGTTAATACACGAATAATCGCAGTAGATCTTTTTACACTTAAATCCCAGTTGTCTAATAAAACTGCATTTCCAGTGAATGGAACGTTATCGGTGTGACCTTCCACCATACATTCAAAAGTAGGTTTGTCATTAACGACTTTCGCTACTTTCCCTAATACTTCTTTGGCTTTATCACTTACCATATAGCTACCGCTTTTAAACAACAGTTTGTCGGCAATAGAGATAAAAACGACTCCTTTTTCAACATTCACTTCTATATCTGGATCTGAAATACCCACTGAACTTTTCAAGCTTGTTACCAAAGCCAAAGTCACGCTGTCTTTTTTTGGTTAAAGCATCTTGCATTCTGGTGATTTTTAAATCTTTTCTCTTTAATGGTTTCTAAAGCTTTTTCAATGTTTTGAGCACCTTGAGAAGAAAGTGTCGTCATATTCCCCATGTTGTTGATTAAGTCAGAATTGTTTTTCTTAAGGAAATCAATTTGAGATGACATGGATTCTTTTTCACTCAAGCAAAGATTCAATTTAACGGTCGTGGAGTTTAATAAGTCTTGACATTCTTTGTTTTTGGCTTCTAGCTCGGCAATTTTCTTTTTCGTTCCACAAGACGTGGTGGCTAAGAAACCTACGATGGATAGTGCGATAAGAACTTTTTTCATATGATTGTAATTTAGTTTTTGCGAAGTTAAAATTTAATCGAATTTGTTTTGGCGTGTAGTTATTAAACTAATGTTAAACATTGACTGCAAAGATAGTTCGCTTCTGGATATAATAAAAGTAAACGATACTTTTTGTTTTAAAGTACATTTTGGTTTGATGCGCTTCTCGTTTTTTATAAAATCGCGGAAGCAAATAATAGAAAGAGAAATGCGCTTTTAGAATGGCAAAGGTGTGCATTGGTTTTCCTTTGAATAAGAACTGAATACCAGCCAAACCATCGAGACACAGTCGAAGGAAAATTATCGGGATCAATCGAGATTTAGGAAGATTTTTAACCAACATCAATAGTGAATTTCTAAAATTAAGATACGTTTTCTTGGGATTTCCTTGTTGTAAAGTGGCGCCGCCTACATGATAGACTATGGATTTCGGTGTATATTGAATATGATATCCGCGATTGATAGCGCGCCAGCACAAATCGATTTCCTCTTGATGCGCAAAGAAATCATCGTCAAAACCTTGAAGCGCATGATAGACTTCACTACGGATGAAAAAACACGCGCCGGACGCCCAGAATATGTCGGTTTCATCCTCGTATTGTTGGTTGTCTTTTTCTATCGAATCGAAAATACGTCCACGGCAAAAAGGATAGCCATATTGGTCGATGTAGCCACCAGCGGCGCCCGCATATTCGAAGTATTCTTTGTTTTTGAAGTCAAGTATTTTGGGTTGAATAATCGCGGTTTTTGGTTCATTTTTGAATTTTTCAAGAATGGGTTGCAACCAATTTTCCGTGACTTCTATGTCTGAATTGACTAGCGCGTAAATGTCGAAGTTGAGGTTTTTCAACGCTTCGTTATAACCTTTCGCAAAACCATAATTATCTTGGTTTTGTATGATTTGAACCGAAGGAAAATGGGTTTTTAAAACGTTAATCGAATCGTCTGTGGAAGCATTATCGGCAACAAAAATCGTTGCGTCTGGAGAATAACGTAGCACTGAAGGCAAGAACTGTTGTAGTAGTTTTGCTCCGTTCCAGTTTAAGATGACTACGGCGATTTTCATGTTGGGATGCTTATTTTTTGTTGGGTAATTCTTTTAGGAATATGTACTTTTCCTTCTCGAAATCCATTTGGCAAAAGTAATGATTTAGTCCGTTGGTGACCATCAAATGTTGTGCTTTGAGTGTGAGGTTGTAGCGCGCGATTTGATCGAAGGTGTTTTGGGAGATTTTGACTTCGGGTGCTTTGCATTCGACGAGTATAAAAATAGAGCCATCGGAATTGAAAACAACCACATCGTAACGTTTGGTTAAGCCGTTTATTTTGAGCACTTTTTCGACGTTGATGAGCGATTTGGGATATTTTTTTTCTATTAGAAAATGATGCACAACGTGTTGACGCACCCATTCTTCTGGAGTGAGTATGACAAACTTTTTGCGAATTTCATCGAAGATAGCGACAGTATTTTCACTATTTTTGAAACGGAAGTTGAAGGATGAAAATTGGAGTGGTTGCATGGTGTAAAAGTAATTGATTTGGAGTGAAGTGGCAAGTGGGTGGGGAGAAGAAGTGTTTAGTAATTAGTAAATAGTAATTAGTAAATAGTAATTAGTAAGGTCCAAGAGTTGATTGTTGTAGAATGCCCTAGCCCCGATGGAAGGGAAAATCCTTTTGCGACGGGGTTCGGCGCAAAAGATTGGAATGACAGCGGGAAATAGCTCCTACAAAAAGACAAGAAAAAAGAGTCAAGAGACAAGAGTATGGATGAAGTTGTAAAAATCGTAAATGATATTAAGAACGGGCAAATCAAACCGATCTATTTTTTGATGGGTGAGGAGCCGTACTATATTGATAAGTTGTCGGATTATATCGAGCAAAATGTGTTGACGGAAGAAGAGAAAGGATTTAATCAGACGGTTTTGTACGGGCGAGATGTGAGTATTGAAGACATTATTTCGGCTGCCAAAAGGTATCCGATGATGGCGGAACGACAAGTGATTATTGTGAAGGAAGCGCAGGATTTGACTAAAACGATTGATAAGTTAGAAAGTTATGCGGAGAATCCGATGCCATCGACGGTTTTGGTGATTTGTTATAAATATAAAACCCTCGACAAGCGCAAGAAAGTAACCAAAATGTTAGACAAAAACGGTTTGGTTTACGAAAGTAAAAAACTCTACGAAAACCAAGTAGGCGAGTGGATTAAGCGGGTTTTGCAGGGGAAGAATTTTACGATTGAACCGAAAGCATCAGCAATGTTGGTGGAGTTTTTGGGAACGGATTTGAGTAAGATTAATAATGAGTTGGAAAAGCTGCAAATTATCCTTCCGAAAGGGACGACGATTTCGGCAAAACATATTGAGGAGAATATTGGCTTCAGTAAGGATTATAATGTGTTTGAGTTGCGCAAAGCCATTGGCGACCGAAACCAGTTGAAAGCCTATCAAATCGCGCAATATTTTGCGGATAATCCGAAAGACAATCCGATGGTCATGACGACGAGTTTGGTGTTTAGTTTCTTTGTCAATTTGTTGCAATACCATGGTTTGAAGGATAGAAACCCGAAGAATGTGGCTAGCGTGTTGAAAGTAAATCCCTACTTTTTGAAGGATTATGATATTGCTTTGAGAAATTATCCGATGAAGAAAGTCAGTGCGATTGTTGCCAAACTGCGCGACATTGATGTGAAAAGCAAAGGCGTTGGTGCGAATGCATTGCCGAATCATGATTTGTTGAAGGAAATGTTGGTGGGGGTTTTTGGGTGATATTGGTTCGATTTTAATTAATTAAATGACACGTGATCGATTGTTCTTAAAAAGAGTCTAGTGAAAAATGATTAAATTTGGTTAGAACAATTTTCTTAATTTAGAACAAATTCGAAATCATGGTTGAAATTAATGATATGAAACTAGAAAAAATATTTTTTGTTTTATTCCTATTCGTCAGCCATTTCGTAATTGCACAAAGCCAAACATTTATAAGTTTTGGAAATGGAACAACTACATTAGGTTCTCAATGGAAGTATTTAGCTGATGGTTCTAATCAAGGAACTTTATGGAGAAATTCTTCCTTTGTTGATACTTTATGGCCGATAGGAAATTCTGAATTTGGATATGGCGAAACAGATCAAAATACAACCATCAGTTTTGGTCCAGATTCAAATAATAAATACATTACTACCTATTTTAGAAAAACAATTTCAATTCCGAATCTTTCTGTTTTTTCAAGCATGGTCATGAACATCAAAAGAGATGACGGTATTGTAGTTTATGTTAATGGAGTTCAGGTTTTTATTGATAATTTAACTGCTAATCCAGCATATAATCTTACAGCAACACTTGCTAGTGATGATGGGAATACGGTATTGAACGCAGTACTTCCTACTTCATTTTTTGCTACTGGTGACAATGTTATTGCTGTTGAAATACATCAAAATTCAATCACTAGTTCGGATATCACTTTTGATATGGAATTAATTGGAACATCGGAAACAAATATAACACGTGGTCCGTATTTGCAACTAGGATCAACAGATGGAGTTACGATTCGCTGGAGAACTGATGTAGCGACCGATTCAAAAGTTACTTGGGGTACTACTTTTGGAATTTATCCCGATAGTATCGTAAATTCAAGTTTAACAACTGAACACAGTGTTAGAATTTCCCCACTCCTTGCTGACACTAAATATTATTATACTGTTGGAAGTTCAATCTATACTTTGCAATCTGATATTTCTAATAATTTTATTACGCTTCCACCAGAAAACACCAATCGAAAAATGTGCTTTATTGGTTTAGGAGATTGTGGTAATAATTCGACAAATCAAATAAATGTTAGAAATTCATTGATTAATTATATAGGTTCAAATGATATTGATGCTATGCTTTTGTTTGGTGATAATGCTTATAATACAGGAACTGACGTAGAATATCAAAATAATTTTTTTAATATTTATAAAGATAATTTTTTAAAAAAGTATAAATTATATCCAGCTCCAGGAAATCATGATTATGGAAATTCTTCCTCCAATACTGGATCGCGAACAATGCCATATCATCTTAATTTTACAGTTCCACAAGCTGGTGAATTAGGAGGAGTACCCTCAGGTGTAGCTAATTATTATTCTTATAACATAGGAAACGTTCATTTTGTTTCTTTGGATTCCTACGGTAGAGATGATGCCAATACAACTAAAATGTATGATATGAATGGCGCTCAAGTAGCATGGCTGTTAGCTGATTTAGAAGCCAATACAAAAAAATGGACGGTAGTTTATTTTCATCATCCACCCTATACAAAAACCAGTCATGATTCAGATGCTGAACTTGACTTAGTTGCGATTCGAGAAAGATTTATTAGAGTTTTAGAGCAAAAAGGTGTTGATTTGGTTTTGTGTGGACATTCTCATGGTTATGAAAGAAGTTATTTATTGAAAGGGTATTACAATAATTTCAACGCACCATTATTTGATTCCGATTTTAATCCAACGCTTCATACTGCTACAGGAACCCTACAAAATGCCACTTATAACGGCAGTAGTAATTCTTGTGCCTATACCTACAATTCAGGTAAATACAACCATGGAACGGTCTATGCAGTTTCGGGTTCAGCTGGAGCATTAGGGGGAACATCTGCTGGTTATCCTCATAATTGTATGCATTATTCAAATAGCACCAATGGTGGTGCATTTTACTTTGAAGTGGAAGATAATCGATTGGATGCTAAATTTATTTCTTATGATACTGCAGCTCCCACTGTTCCAATTGTTAGAGATCAGTTTACCATTTTTAAAGATGTGAATAAAGTTAACAATATTACAGTTATTCAAAATTCACCATTAACATTGACAGCATCATGGAATGGAACGTACAATTGGATTGCTAATGGTAACGCAACGACGAAATCAATTGCAGTTTCTACAGCAAATGCAGGGTTATTTGCGTATCAAGTAAAGGACGAATACAATTGTATAACCGATACTTTTAACGTAACTATATTGCCACAAACAGTAGCTGTTTCAACGAAATTTTTTATTGAAGGTTATTATAATGTAGCGACCAACACTATGCGTTCCGTAAAAAACAACCAAGATGGCAGTTCACCATTGACAGATGTTGAAGATGTGATAATTGAATTGCATCATGCAAGTGCTCCGTATGAAATTGTAGCGACAACAACAGGAACGTTACAGACTGACGGAACATTAGAAGCGTCATTTAATAATACACCAACTGGCTCCTATTATATTGCTATTAAAAGCAGTAATTTAGTTCAAACGTGGAGTGCTGCACCTCAAGCGATTAGCACGACACCTTTGACCTATGATTTTACAACAACTGCTTCTAAAGCCTACGGTAATAATATGAAAGAAGTTGCTGCTGATGTCTGGGCATTTTATAGCGGAGATATCAATCAAGATGACGCCATTGATAACTCAGATTCGGATACTTTATTTACTGATATTGAAAATTCAAATTATGGCGTTTTAGCAACGGATTTGAATGGAGACGGCGCGGTTGATAATTCTGATACTGATGCTTTTTTTAATAATGTAGAGAATTCTATTTATTCCAATCATCCTTAAAGTTAAGTTTGTGAAATACTAATAAGAAACCTTTCTTGTATAGGGTCTTTTTTCGATACAATTGTTGACTGTATTGGCAGATGTAGATTTGTTAAAGGAAATGTTGGTTGGAGTTTTTAGTTAATTATTACCTATACTTGCAACTTCATAAATTTCTTAACTTCGAAACATGAAAATAGCGTTCTCCATCCTTTTTTGCTGTTTGTATTTATCTTGCTTTTCCCAGACTAAAATTGACTCCATCAAAGCCATCAAACTAGATGAGATTTTGGTTAATCCAGCACGGCATTTTCAATCGAAAAGGACTACATCACAGCAGATTGAAAGTATTTCTAAAAAGGAAATCGAGTTTCAAAATATGCCTACGACTGCTGATTTACTAGCCAGTTCAGGTAAGTTAACTGTTCAAAAATCGCAACAAGGCGGAGGAAGCCCAGTTATTCGTGGTTTTGAAGCCAGCAGGATTTTGCTACTTGTTGATGGTGTGCGAATGAACAATCTGATTTACCGAAGTGGACATTTGCAAAATAGTATTACGGTTGATAGAAATATGCTTGAAAAAGTAGATGTTTTGTTCGGCCCATCGTCGACTATTTATGGTAGTGATGCGCTGGGTGGTGCCATTTATTTACAGACCAAGGGGGCGAAATTGCTATCTCAGAATGGCAATAAGAAACTCTCAGGTGCTGCCATTTCGAATTATAGTACAGTGAATCAAGGCAAATCCGTTCATGTTGATTTCAATTTTGCGAGCGAACGATGGGCGTCACTTTCTTCGGTTACTCTTAATGAATTTAGGGATTTGAAAATGGGAAAAAAACGCAACGGTTCGAATGCTTTTTTTGGCACGAGACCTTTTTACGTTGAAACAGTAGATGGCGTTGATCAAGAAGTCGCCAATAATGATAAGTATGTTCAGAAATTCTCAGGTTACAAGCAATACGACTTGATGCAAAAATTTGTTTTTCAGCAGAAGGAATCAACGACACATAGTTTGAATCTGCAATATTCTACTACTTCGGATATCCCGAGATACGATCGATTGACGGATCTATCATCTAACGGAACATTGCGTTCAGCGGTATGGAAATACGGACCGCAAAAGCGTTTTCTTTCCATATATAAGTTGACTAAAGACGATGTTTTTCAGCGTACCAAAATGAATGTTAATATCAGCTATCAAAATGTTGAGGAAAGCAGAATCAACAGAAATTTCGGTAGTACAAAACTGAATTCAAGAATTGAAAAAGTTTCCGTTCTTGCTTTAACTGCTGATTTCAATATCAAAATAAACGACGGTCAATTGACTTATGGCGTTGATATTTATCGCGATGGATTGCAATCGACCGCTTTTCAAGAAAACATTAGTACTGGTGCGCAAGTAGATTTAGACACACGTTATCCAGATGGCGCTAACAGCACATTCAGAGCGGAAGCTTTCGTGTCATTTACAGATAATTTTACTCAGGAACTTTCATACAGTGTCAGTGCTAGAGCGGGTTATACAACATTGAAAAGTAAAATTGATACTAATTTTTTCAATCTGCCTTTTACGTCTATTGAACAACAAAATGCAACATACAGTGGTGCTTTTGGGCTAGTGAATAATCCGACGAAAAACTTAAAGTTGGCTTTCAATTTGGCTTCGGCATATCGGGTTCCCAATATTGACGATTTAGCAAAGATATTTGAATCTGCACCAGGAACTATAATCGTTCCCAACGAAAATCTCAAACCTGAGAAAACGGTAACTGCAGATTTGAGCATTACATTGTGGGAAAGGAGTCGCTTTCAATTTGAGAATGTGTTTTTTATCACGAAACTATTCGATCCCATTCGGACGGATAAATTTACTTTCAATGGGCAATCGACAATTGAGTATGAAGGAGAAACCAGTGTTGTTTTTGCGAATCAAAATCAAGGGAAAGGCCATTTAGCAGGGTTTATGTCGGTCGTGAAAGCGCAAATCTTAAAAGCATTGCTCTTTGAAGGCTCATTCAACTTCACACAAGGTCGAATTCATAATGCAGACGGAATTTCCCCTTTAGATCACATCTCTCCCATGTACGGTAAAGTGGGTTTGACGTACCAATCTAAAATTGCGAATGTAGAAGCTTATATGTTGTATAATGGCAAAAAGGACGTCGACGAATACTCGCCAAGTGGAGAGGATAATTTGCAATATGCCTCTCCAGATGGAGCGCCTTCATGGCAAACTTATAATTTGAAAGCTGCTTTTTTTCCAATTAAAAACACCACACTTTTTGCCGGAGTTGAAAATATCTTAGACATCCAATACCGCACATTTTCCTCTGGAATCAATGCGCCGGGAAGAAATTTTTATTTGGGCGTGAAGTATCAATTTTAATGGCGCTACGGGAGTTTGCTTTTCCATACTTACCTGCTGATTGTTAATGCTTTATTTTTGAAAACAACGTAGATATTTTTTTATATTTGGCAACAAAAAAGTTGATAGGAGAGTGCGTTCACAAAGCGTACATTTTTCTGTTCAACGAGATTGTATCCTTCTGTTTATATAAACTGCAACATGAAAAAAACTGTTTTTCTACTTCTATTCTTGTTTGTTTTTTCGTTCGTTAACGCGCAGAAAAAACCTTTAGTCAATCCGGCATACAAAAGAATGATGTACGATATGAAAGTAAATTTTTATACCGTTTGTGATTCCGCCGAAGCCTATTTTAAAGATCGGGACAAAGGAAAAGGATCAGGCTACAAACCCTATTTGCGTTGGAAATTTGAAAACGAATCCAAATACGCGCCGTCTGGAAACAGGATCGTAGATCATTTTATGCCTTACAAGGAATACCTCAGAATCAAAAAAGAAAGCAAACCGACAAAGGAACAACGCTTATTTACAACTGGTGGTTGGAAGCCTTTAGGACCGGATAACATTACTAATATCACGGGTCATTACGCTGCGGGCTTGGGTAGAGTTGAGTTTGTTGAAGTTAATAAAAGTGATGGCAACCAAATTTATATTGGTTCTAGAAGTGGCGGTTTGTGGCGCACTAGCGACGGCGGTTCCACCTGGTCTCACAACACCGATTTTTTACCGGCTTCTGGAGTGAATGCGATTGCAGCCAATCCGACAAATTTCAATGCGGTGCTTATTAATGTTAGAAATGCCGGAAACGGAACTTCATTTGGAGTTTATAAATCGACTGATGGCGGCGCAACTTTTTCAGCCACTAATTTTACGCCTGCAAATGTTGGGTATGGTGGATTAGGTTCAAATTTTCAAGTATATACTATTCAATACCATCCGAATATTCCGAATTTGGTTTTTGTCGGAACCAGTCAAGGTTTGTACCGGTCAACTGATAATCTAGTGACATGGACGCGGCAAATTATTGGCGGCGATGTCTATGACGTTGATTTCCATCCAACCAATAACAATATTATTTACATCTACGACGGATTTAATGCAACCAACAAGAATAAAGTTCTTAAGTCTACTGATATGGGCGTAACCTATAATGGTTTTGTTGATTTACCGGGAAATGCCAATGCAAAAATTAAAATTTCAATTTCACCAACGTGCCCTGATTGTGTTTATGCTTCTTCGGATAACGGAATTTGGAAAAGTACAGATGCTGGTTTGACCTATACTACGATTCAAAACCCACCTCCAGCTGGTGTAGCTTTGTGGCAAGCGATGCCGAATGATTTGGATACCACCAAGTTTGTCAGCGGCTATGTTGATTTGTTTCGAAGTGAAGATTCGGGAGCGACTTTTAGTAAATGTACCTGGTGGAGTTTGGGAGATGCTAATAACGGTGCGGGAAGCAACCAGCAAAATTATAACACCTCGCCAAGATATGTTCATGCCGATACCAACTATTTGGATTGTGTGAATGGTGTTTTTATACTTGTACTGATGGCTTCTTATCTAAATCGACCGACAATGGACTGACCTGGCAAAAACTCAGTTTAACGGTCGGTATTAGAGAAAATTATTGTGTAGGAACTTCTCAATCAAATCAGTATGTTTCTATTTGCGGGTCGCAGGATAATGGCACCAGTATAAAAAATGAGTCGGGCTGGATTGAAGCCTATGGTGCCGATGGGATGGAAGGAATCGTTTTGCCTTTAAATCCAGATTATATGATTGGCAGTACACAAAATGGTGGACGCGGACGATATGTTGATGGAACCGGAAATGGAAGAACTGGCATTACTCCTCCGGGCCAAACTGCGTCTTGGGTAGCTCCTTTGTTTTATGATCCTAACAATCAGATGACAGTTTATTCCTTGGGAACCAAAGTTCATAAAAGTACAGATTTTGGTACCACTTGGGTTGACCTTGGAACGCCTTCGACTTTAGGTGGAGATGTTGATACCGCAGCGATTGCAGAAAACAACAGCAACATCATGGTGCTAACCAATGGAAGTGAAATAGTGCGCTCTGATGATGGAGGTAATACTTTCGTTAATATTAAAAACGGATTACCATCTAATAGTATTACCGATGTGGCTTTTGATCCAACTGATGATGCTACCATTATTGTCACTTACGACAGTTATCAGAACAATGGACAGAAAATTTATGTTACGCATAATTCCGGGCTGACTTGGCAGAATATCACTTATAATTTAGGAAATATGCCCATTTATTCTGTCGTCATCGATCATACCAATGATTCGACGATTTATGCTGGAGCAGCGATAGGAATATACAAAAAAACAATGGAGGCAACTACTTGGACGTTATACAACACCGATTTGCCAAACGTTGCGATTGAAGATTTAGAAATCAGTTACGGTTCTAATACCATTAAAGCCGCGACATGGGGAAGAGGATTATGGGAATATTCTCTGGCGAACAGAAATACCTTTCCAGCGATTGTTAAGACATCGATAACCCATCCGCCAACATTCATGACACCCAAAACTGGTTCACAACAATTTGTAACTTCAGTAATTGAATATACAGGAACTTTAACTAGTGTGCAAGTAAAATGGGCGGTGAATACGCCAACGTTTAATAATATCAATGTGATACCAATGTCATTGGTTTCGGGAAATACTTGGCGCTCTAATTTTGCTTTGCCAGATTTTTCAGCGGGCACAAAAGTATTTTTTAAAGTATTTGCTACGGGCTCTAATAGCGATACCACTGAAACCTATAAATTTATGTATGAGCTCAGACTCAATGAAGTTTGCGCCGCCAGTGGTGAGAATGTTAGTGGTGCATTGTCGATGACTAGTTTTTCATGTGCCAATCTGACCAATGGTCCAACAGTATATAACGCTTACACGAACTATACGACCACGCCAATTGTGATGCATAAAGGATCAACATATACGGCTACAGGTATTTTTAATCAAGGGTGGGGCTCAAATGACTTTATAGTTTGGATTGACTTTGATAACAACAATAATTTTGAAATAACAGAAAGAGTAGTGCTTGATTTGGACACTGGAGGTTCAGGGACAGGGAGTTTTACTATTCCTGATACAGCTGCGGAAGGCAATGTTCGAATGCGAGTTCGTTTAGGTTATTGGGGCGATTACTTCGAAGCTTGTGGCACTACTTTGGGGGAAGTTGAGGATTATCTGGTCACGATTTATCCCGCGAAACCTACTATTACTTTTTCTGGAAATGATACGGCTTGTCAGTCGACTTCAAATGAGTTAACGTATACCGGAACTTCGGTTGATTCGATAAGTTGGGTGGTGACTAACGGAACAAACACTTACAATTTTACTAGCAATATAGTCAATACCGCTGCTTTTGCCGTTGGAACTTATACGATAACGCTCAATGTAGTAAAATATGGATTACCATTCTCTGCGGTGTTTGCAAATTATCTAACGATATCCGATCCGCCAACCAACGTAGATATTACCAACGCTAATGAAAATATCGCTTGTGGTAGCATCAAAATGATTAGCGCCACAGGAGGTAGCATAACTGGAAATACGATTACAATAAACTCAGGCGTATTAAATCTTGCCTTACCTGATAACTCTGCAGTTGGTGTATCGAAAGTACTCGCTGTTTCGGGTTTGCCTTCGACTGCCATAATTACGAAAGTGAATGTTGGCTTTAATATCAATCATGCCTGGCTTAAAGATGTTGAAGTAGTTTTAGGAGCTCCTAATGGAAAATATATTGCACTTGCCGCCGATCAAGGTCCAAACGGAGTTGGCGCTTTTGTCAATACGATGATTACTTCCGACAATACAGCTGCTGCTTTATCGACGTTGGCAACACCAATAACCGGAACGTATAGAGCTAATGCGACTATAGCTTCTGGTTTAAAAGGAAGTTTTGGCACCAACTTGACGTCAACATTTTCAGACTTGTTTTCGGTAGTCAACGGGAATTGGACCGTACTGGCGTTTGACGATGGCGTAAATGATTTGGGTACTTTCGTTGATTGCTCCATTACCATAACTTATACAATTCCTAATGCAATAACTTGGTCAGCTACCAATGCTAATCTTTATACAGATCCCGCTGGTTTGGTAGCTTATAGTCCACCTGGGAATTATCCAACCACCATTTATGCGAAACCAACTGGACAAAGCGTTGTTGTAACTGCAACTGCATCTCTAGGTAGTTGCGCAAAAAGCGACTTCGTAGTTTATACTGTTGCTCCATGCATGGCAATGGTTAATATGAAACTTCATATTGAAGGCTATTTTGATAGTGTGACTGACGGAATGCGTTCCGTAAAAAACAATCAAGACGATATTTCGCCCAGCGATGAAGTAGAAGACCTGACTATTGAATTACGAGATTCGGAAACTTATACGATGGTGGCAAGCACTGTTGCTACTTTGCATACCGACGGAACGCTAAACGCAGTATTCAATTCGGTTCCTGGCGGATCATATTACATTGTGGTTAAGGGAAGAAATATGGTGCAAACTTGGAGTGCCAGCCCGCAAGTTATTGGCGCTACACCTTTGACTTATGATTTTACAACAGCTGCATCAAAGCATATGGTTCGAATATGTATCCAGTTACAGCTGGAGTTTGGGCATTTACAGCGGTGATTTCAATCAAGATGAAGTCGTTGATAATTCAGATTCTGATCAATTATTTCCAGATATTGAAAATTCCAATTTTGGAGTGCTACCAACAGATGTAAATGGTGATGGATCAGTCGATAATTCGGATTCGGATATCTTTATAATAAACATCGAGAATTCAGTTTTTTCAAATCATCCCTAAGGATATTTTTTTTCAAAAATCAAATATTAGACCCTTTATAATAAAGGTTTTTTTACTTTTTAGGATATTTAGTTGAATTTCAAACTAAGATTTTTGAAGAAAATACCTTTCATTTTGTTTTTTGATTTTAGCTTAGACATTTGTTAAATAAAATTCAATAAAAAGCGATGAATATTCTTTCATTACGATCGTAACATGTCTTATTTGTGAACTTAACCTGCATTATTTTGAACAAAATTCATTTTTTTCAATAGTTATTGTTAATATTATAATACTATTAGACCCTGCGTTTCTTGGAATAAACTACCCGTTAATAAAACAAAATTATCATTATGGACCATTTTTACTTTCGAAGTACTATCGAAAATTTGAAACAACTTCTTGCGAAGTTACATTTCCTAATTTTTCTTTTTCTGATTTTCCCCAATCACACGCACGCCATCGTGGGTAATTATACGTTTGCTTCGTCATCTGGAACCTACACGGCTTTGGCGGGAGGAACTACGTTGGTATCTGGGACAACATGGGATGATCAGGTTTCAACTTTGCTAACCATACCATTTTCTTTTACCTATAATAATGTGGCGTATACCACGTTGGGCATTAACGCTAACGGTTTTATCACTTTAGGCGCGGTATCTACTAGTGGTTTTTATTGTGGACTTCAAACGAGTGCCGCGAATTCTATTGCGGGATACGGAACCGATTTGGTTGGAGCTACTGCAACTTCTACCATTAAATACGGTGTTATTGGAACGGCACCTAACCGAAAATATGTAATTCAATGGACTGAGTGCAAACACTGGAATGGAGCAGCAACGGATAGTTATACTTTTCAGATTGTTTTAAATGAAACTTCAAACACAGTACAAGTGGTTTGGGGACCAGTCACATCTGCTAGTACAATGGGAGCAAATGCCTGTGCTGATACTGCAACGGAATCAGGGAGTGTTGGGTTGTTAGGGAATTCAAACTTAGATTTTAATTTAAGAAGTATCACTAATGGCGCAGTATCGGGAAATACTTGGGCTGCATCTATAGCTGGAACTGCAATTAACGCGGTGGGAAATATGTCTCCAACTAATATTCCTGCTTCAGGTTTAACATACACATGGACGCCTCCTGTTCCAGTGTCAATGGCATTTACTTCGTGCACGACGACCTTTGTAAATACTGCACAAGGCGTTGCTAGAAGTGCCGTAAACAATGCTGTGATACGAGTGCAAGTTGTAGTCACTGGAACCACATCGCCATTTAGCGTCAGCAATTTGGCACTTTCTACAACAGGTTGCACTAGCCCAACAAACGATCTTACAAATGCTAAAGTGTTTTTCACTGGAGGCAGTAATATTTTTGCAACGACTACGCAATTTGGTAGCACCGTTGTGGGTCCAAATGGTGCTTTTTCCGTTACAGGTTCCGCCACGTTATCAGAGGGAACCAATTATTTTTGGGTAACTTATGATACCAAGGCTACCGCAACTTTTGGAGATTTACTGAAGGGTTGTTGCACGCAAATAACAGGTTCGGGTACAATGGGAGTTAGAACGCCTACAGTAACCTGTCCGACAGGTTCTCAAACAATAGTTGATGAAGGAGTATGGACAAAAGTAACGGCAACAGCACCGCATGCCAATCATGGAGTTATGCTCTTGCTATCAGATGGAACTGTAATGTGTCATACCAATTCGGGTGGTGCTGATGGACACGGAAATTTATGGGATAAACTTACGCCAGATGCTACAGGCAGTTATATTAATGGAACATGGACCACGACTGCGCCGATGATTGATACACGATTGTTCTTTTCTTCTCAGGTTTTAAAGATGGACGTGTATATGTAGCTGGAGGTGAATATGGAACAGGTTTGCAAAAGGCAGAAGTATACGATCCGGTTGCTAATACTTGGACCGCTGCTCCATCACCAGGCGTTAATATAAGTGATGCCAATTCTGCGATTCTTGAGGATGGAAGAGTGCTGCAAGCTTTAGTAGCTGGCACACTTAAAGGAAATCAAATTTATAATCCGACGACAAATACATTTGGTGCAGGGCCAAGTTGTCTCGGAATTCACAACGAATCGTCGTGGGTGAAACTGCAGGACAATAGTATTTTATTTGTAGACCGTCAGAGTACAAGTTCCGAAAGATATATTCCAGCAACAAATACATGGGTCGCTGATGCAACAGTGCCAGTATCACTTTATGATGCTTTTGGAGCTGAAACTGGAGGCGCTTTATTGTTGCCAGACGGAAGAGTCTTTTTTCTTGGAAGTCAAGGAGCTTCTGCATTTTACACACCATCTGGAACAGCAAGTCCCGGAACGTGGGCTGTTGGACCAACATTACCCAATGCTACAGGAGCGCCAGACGCACCGATAGCAATGATGTCAAATGGAAAAGTGCTGTGCGCAGTTTCCCCGGCTCCTACTTCGGCGGCAACACTGTTTATTCCACCAACTTACTTTTATGAATTTGATTATTTGACCAATACCTATACTCAGATTCATGCTCCAGACGGAAACATGTCTTTAAACATTGCCTGTTATCAAACGAATTTCCTTGATTTACCTGATGGTAGCGTGATGTATGCGCAAAATCAAAGTGCCAATTCTTCAAATTACTATATATACAGACCAACTGGTACGCCAACTGCCGCAGGAAAACCTACGATAACAGGTATTAATCAAACCTCATGTACTGCCTATCAAATTACTGGAACACTATTTAATGGAATTTCAGAAGGAGTAAATTACGGTGATGATTGGCAAATGGCGTCCAATTATCCTGTAATTAGATTAACCAATGGTGCGAATGTGTATTATTGCCGCACTTTCAATTGGAATTCGACAGGAGTGCGAAGAGGTGCGCTTGCAGATAATGTACAGTTTACTTTGCCTGCTGGCTTACCAATTGCTACTTACTCACTAGTTGTTACAGCAAATGGAATAGCGTCGGATCCGATATCATTTACACCAAAACCATTTTTGTCAAGTACGTTAACGCCAAGTGCAATTTGCAGCAATACAGCTTTCACCTATACTCCAGTGATTGCTCCTGCGACAGCGACATTTTCATGGACAAGAGCAGCCGTAGCTGGAATTAGTAATGCTGCTGTCACGGTAGCACAAACGACGGCTCCGAATGAAGTGCTTATTAATACAACAGCGAGTCCGATTAGTGTCGTTTATGTGTTCACACTTACTTCTGGTGGATGCAGTAATACACAAAACGTAACAGTTGTTGTAAATCCAAAACCAACACCGGCAATTGCTGGGAATAGCCCAATTTGTATATCAGCAATCACACTTGATGCCGGAGCATACTCTAGTTATAGTTGGTCAACTGGTGCAATTTCTCGGACTATATCGGTTGCAGCTGCTAGTACTTATAGCGTTACCGTTACAGACTCAAATGGTTGTACAGCGATTGCTTCTGCGACCACTGTTCTTGATACCAAAACCATTACAGCAAGCGCTGGTGCCAATGGAAGTATTTCCCCCAACGGAGCTACAGTTGTCAACTGTGGCGCCAATCAAACCTACACAATTACTCCAAGTGCATGTTATCAAATCGCAACTGTGTTGGTAGATGGTGTCAATAATCCAACAGCGGTCGGTAGCGGCACTTTTACATTCAGTAATGTTTCTGCCGCACATACAATAAGCGCATCTTTTTCACTCCGAACCTTTACAATTACGGCTAGTACTGGAGCTAATGGAAGCATAACTCCACTGGGTGCGACAAACGTAAATTGCGGTGCGAATCAAACCTACACCATAACACCAAGTTCCTCTTGTTATCAAATCGCAACGGTTTTAGTTAATGGTGTCAATAACCCAACAGCGGTAAGCAGCGGCACCTTTACTTTTACTAATGTAACTGCGGCACACACGATTAGTGCGACATTTTTACTTAAAACAAATGCTATTACAGCGAGCGCAGGAGCTAACGGAAGTATTACGCCATTGGGCGCTACAGCAGTAAATTGCGGGGCGAATCGAACCTACACCATAACACCAAGTTCATCATGTTATCAGATCGCAACGGTTTTGGTAGATGGTGTCAATAATCCAGCAGCGGTAAGCAGCGGCACCTTTACTTTTACTAATGTAACTACAACGCATACGATTAGTGCGACATTTTCACTTCGAACCTATACGATTACAGCCAGTGCTGGAGCCAATGGAACCATCTCTCCAACTGGAGTTACAACCGTCAACTGTGGAGCGAGTCAGACCTATACCATCACGCCAAGTTCATCGTGTTATCAAATCGCAACGGTCTTGGTAGATGGGGTTAATAACCCAAGTGCAGTAAGTAGCGGCACATTTACTTTTACTAATGTAACTGCAGCGCATACGATTAGTGCTACTTTTTCTTCAGTTGCTTGTGTTTCAGTCGCCAACCTAACGTTATTCATTGAAGGTTATTATGATTTGGGTATTAGTGCCATGCGTTCCGTCAAAAACAACCAAGATGGCGTTTCACCATTGACTGATGTCGAAAACGTGACTATTGAGTTGCATAGCGCAAGTGCTCCATACGGATTAGTTGCGTCTACAACTGGAGTTCTAAAAACAAACGGGACTTTGCAAGCATCGTTCACAAGTGTGACAAGCGGCTCTTATTATATAGCAATTATTGGTCGTAATTTAGTTCAAGCGTGGAGCGCTGCACCTCAAGCTATTAGTGGCACTCCTTTGACTTATGATTTTTCATCAGCGGCAACAAAAGCTTATGGTAATAACATGAAGCAAGTAAAAGTGGGCGTTTGGGCATTTTATAGTGGTGATTTCAACCAAGATGAAGTAGTCGATAATTCAGATTCTGACCAATTATTTCCAGACATTGAGAATTCCAATTTTGGAGTTTTAGCAACGGACGTGAATGGAGACGGATCTGTCGATAATTCAGATTCGGATATCTTTATTACAAATACTGAAAATTCAGTTTTCGCAAATCATCCTTAAAGACAATATAGCGCATCAATTATTTGAAAAACCCTTTATATAAAGGGTTTTTCTCTTTTGTAATTAATCTATCAACCCTATATTTTTGAAACTATTTTTTCCGATATTTGTTCCTCGAAATAAATACCACAAACTATGGGAATGAACAAAAACACCGTGCTGGGTTGGGCCACTTTTATCATGATCCTGATGGGCATACTTTTGATGGCATTAGGAGCATTTAGATATGATGAAACTGCTGGCTGGGGGTTTGGCGCTGTGGGTGTCAGTTTCTTAGCGAATGCATGGGTATTCAATGCCTTGAAGGGTAGAGTGTAGTAAATTAACATTTGATAGTTAACAATTAATAATTATAAAAAGTAAAAATGTCAGACGATAAAAAAGTAATATTTTCAATGCAAAAATTGAGTAAGACGTACTCAAGCAGCGATAAGCAAGTTTTAAAGAATATCTATTTGAGTTTCTTTTACGGAGCAAAAATCGGAATTCTAGGTCTAAATGGCTCAGGAAAATCTTCTCTGCTAAAGATTATCGCCGGCGTTGATAAGAACTATCAAGGTGATGTAGTTTTTCAACCTGGTTATACGGTGGGTTATTTGGAGCAAGATCCGCAACTCGATGATTCTAAAACCGTGATTGAAATCGTTCGTGAAGGTGTTGCGGAAACCATGGCAGTTTTAGATGAATTCAACAAAATCAATGATCAATTTGGTTTGCCTGAAGTGTATGAAGATGCGGATAAAATGCAACAACTCATGGATCGCCAAGCAGATTTGCAAGATAAAATTGATGCGTTGGGTGCATGGGAAATCGATACGAAGTTAGAAATCGCGATGGATGCGCTAAGAACTCCAGAAGGCGATACCCCAATCAAACATTTATCTGGTGGAGAACGTCGTCGTGTCGCACTTTGTCGTTTACTTTTGCAACAACCTGACGTCTTGCTTTTAGATGAGCCTACGAATCACCTCGATGCGGAAAGCGTACTTTGGTTAGAACAACATTTGGCGCAATATGCGGGAACAGTAATCGCCGTAACGCACGACCGTTATTTCTTAGATAATGTAGCCGGATGGATTCTCGAATTGGATCGAGGAGAAGGTATTCCGTGGAAAGGAAATTACTCGTCTTGGTTGGATCAAAAATCAAGTCGAATGGCATTAGAAGAAAAAGTGGCTTCGAAACGCAGAAAGACTTTAGAACGAGAATTAGACTGGGTTCGACAAGGAGCAAAAGGTCGTCAAACCAAGCAAAAAGCGCGTTTGCAGAACTATGATAAATTATTGAATGAAGATCAAAAACAATTGGATGAGAATTTGGAAATCTACATTCCAAATGGACCGCGTTTAGGAACCAACGTCATTGAAGCAAAGAATGTTGCCAAAGCTTTTGGAGATAAGTTGTTGTATGATAATTTGAACTTCACTTTACCTCAAGCCGGAATTGTTGGAATTATTGGGCCGAATGGCGCTGGTAAATCAACGATTTTCAAAATGATTATGGGCGAAGAAAAACCCGATGCTGGAGAATTTGCGATTGGAGATACGGTCAAGATTGCCTATGTAGATCAAGCTCACTCTAACATCGATCCGAATAAATCGATTTGGGAGAACTTTTGCGATGGACAAGAACTCATTATGATGGGTGGACGACAAGTTAATTCGAGAGCTTATCTATCTCGATTTAATTTCGGAGGAAGTGATCAAAATAAGAAAGTTGGAATGCTATCTGGTGGAGAGCGAAACCGTTTGCACCTTGCCATGACTTTGAAAGAAGAAGGCAATGTTTTGCTACTAGATGAGCCAACGAATGATTTGGATATTAATACGCTTCGTGCCCTAGAAGAAGGTTTGGAGAATTTTGCCGGATGCGCTGTGGTTATTTCCCACGACAGATGGTTCTTAGACAGAATTTGTACGCATATTCTAGCCTTTGAAGGAAATTCAGAAGTCTATTATTTTGAAGGCGGATTCTCCGACTATGAAGAAAATAAGAAGAAACGTTTGGGTGGCGATTTAACGCCGAAGCGATTAAAGTATAGAAAGTTGATTCGTAGTTAAAAAACAAACGCTGGTTAATACCAGCGTTTTTTATTTTGTTTTGAATTGGCGGACTTTCTCGATTTGTGAGCGCCACCGCTTCGATTGGAGTTTTGTTGCGGTTTTACTTCTTCGGTTGGGCTTCCTTCATGCCAAGGATAAGGATGATCGGAAATGGTTGTCACATCTACTTTAATCAATTTCATGATGTCTTTCCAATAAGGTGCTTCGTCTTTGCTACAAAACGAAATTGCAATCCCACCATTTCCTGCACGGCCTGTTCTTCCGATTCGATGTACATACGTTTCCGGAATATTCGGCAAATCAAAATTGATTACAAATGGTAATTGATCGATATCGATGCCACGAGCAGCAATATCTGTCGCTACCAAGACACCGACTTCTTTATTTTTAAAGGCATCAAGAACTCTTTGTCGTGCGCCTTGAGACTTATCGCCATGAATGGCTTCTGCCGGAACCCCGTGTTTTCGCAATGCTTTAACGACATTATCAGCGCCGTGTTTGGTTCTTGAAAAAACCAATACATCGGATAATTTTTCATTTCGAATGAGATGGTATAATAAATTTCTCTTTTCAGTTTTATCAACAAAATAAATACGTTGTTCTACTTTTTCGGCGGTAGACGAAACGGGAGAAACACTCACCGTTGCAGGATCTTTCAAAAACATCTCCGCCAATTCTCTGATGGCAATCGGCATAGTTGCCGAAAATAATAAGGTTTGTCTATTATTGGGCGTTAATTTTACGATTTTCTTGACATCGTTTACAAATCCCATATCCAACATTTGATCGGCTTCATCCAAAACCAACGTATGCAGATGGTCTAAACTAATAAATCCTTGTTTATGTAAATCTAGTAATCTTCCGGGAGTGGCAACAAGTACGTCGACACCTTTTCGCAATACATCTACCTGTGGAATTTGAGAAACGCCACCAAAAATGGTCAATTGGGTGAGGTTGGTATATTTTCCGTAACGGTCAAAATTCTGTCCAATTTGCACGGCTAATTCACGAGTAGGAGTGATGATTAATGCGCGGATCACTTTTGCTTTATTAGACGATCCTACCATTCGGTGTAATTGGTGGATAATCGGAATGGCGAATGCCGCTGTTTTTCCTGTACCTGTTTGTGCACAACCGATTAAATCTCGGCCGGCTAAAACGATAGGAATAGATTGTTCTTGTATTGGGGTTGCTTCAGTATAGCCTTCTTCAAAAACGGCTTTTTGGATACTCTTCGAGAGTGATAAATCTTCAAATAACATATAAGGTTGTATAAAAAATTCAGAACTTAAGGATTCTGAAAATATCGACAAAGATAGGTTATTTAATCGAAGTGGATTTTACTTCTGTAAAATTGACATCCATCGCTCGAATAATTCCTTGCACTGGGTCATTTGCTTTCATGAAATCAGTAATCAAATACCCAATGAGTTTTCCAATCAAGTGGTTGTTTTTTTCTTCACCTAAGTCTGGAGCTCCTTCGCAAATGTGCAAATAACTCGCATTTTGATTTTTACCAAAAAAATGTACAAATTGTCGCACTTGTTCTACCGAAAAACCACTGATTGTCATCGCACTGCTGGCAATGTTAGGTAATGCGTCTAAGTCAATTTCTATTCCGTATGGTTCTTCTTTAATGAAGTTGTGCGCCACTTCAAGTTCAGTTTCAAACTGCTTGAATTTGCGAATACCAATTTCGTCATAAGTGTTATAGCGCACTCTTGCATGTACTTTCTTTATTTTCGACAACACTTTCTTAGAAGTGTAATTTTCGTGTAAACCAAAAATGAAGTACTTATGTAAAAATCCTTCTTCAAAGGCGTACGAGAATCCGTTGCCACTGTGTCGACCTTCTAATATTCTAAAATCGGAATGAGCATCAAAATTAATGGCATTGACAGGTTTCCCTTTTGCCAAAGCGGTACCTTTAATATTTCCGTAGGAATTGTTGTGCCCGCCTCCAATAATAATAGGAATTTTATTGGCTTTCACAATCATCGAAATCAGATGCGCGACTTCTTTATCAATCTTAATGACCAAATCATTAAATTTCTTTCTATCTGAGATATTATGGTAGTTTAATTCTTCTGCTTCGGCCATTTCTTCTGCTACATCTAATTGTCCCAATACCAGCAATTCATTGCCTTTACAAAATTTGTTGAATTGAATGTTTGCAATGCTTCTAATGGCACTTTCCCATGCAGAATAGGCGCCAGGTCGACCAAAGTTGGCACGAACACCAATATCTTCCGGAATTCCGAACAGTACATATCTTGCTGAGGTAGTTTCTAAGAAAGAAGAAATCGAAGTAGTATCTTTCGGAATCGTAATCATTTTTTCTCCAAATTTTACTTCCCCACTTCTATGGTTTGTAATTTTTGCTAGATCAATATTGGTAAAACGAATTAACTTCTCCATAAATAAAATTTAACAATCAAAAGTAATATATTCAATCAAACTTCCGTTATAACCACAAATATTATTATTTTTGCTTAAACAAAATATAAATTTATGGAAAATCAAAAAAGTAATTCAAATTTAAAAGCAGTCATTGCGATATTGGCGGTACTTCTTGTGGGAAGTTTAGTTTATATTTTCAAAATGACCTCTGACGCAAAAGCGTTGCAAACAGAATTGACCACGACTACGAGTGAGAAGGAATCTGTTATGAAAGACCTAGAAGCCTTGAAAACAAGGTATGATGCAGCAATTGCTGAGAACACTTCAATGTCTGACGAACTCATTGCAGAGCGCGAAAAGATTGTTAATTTGATGGCTGATTTGAAAAAATCTAAAGGTGATGTAGCTTCGATGTCGAAATACAAAAGCCAATATTTTGCACTTGAAGCAAAAATGAAAACGTTGATGCAGGAAAATGAAACATTGAAAAAAGACAATGCTGTTCTAACCGTACAACGTGATAGTACAGTAACGGTTTTGGGTGAAGCTAGAAAGTATAACGAAGTTTTAGTTGGTCAAAATGAGGAATTATCAAAAACAGTAGAAATTGCTCAAAAACTTTCTATTTCTAATTTGAAAACTGCTGCTTATAAATTAAGAAGCTCTGGAAAACAAATTGCTACAGAAAAAGCAAAAAAAGCAGATGTTTTGAAAATTAGTTTTACAATCAATGAAAACAAAGTAGCTAAACAAGGAGATAAAACTTACTACGTTCAAGTAATTGATAGCAAAAACAACGTTTTAGGTGAAAAGAAAACAGAGGCGTTTGGTTCAAATTCATTAACGTATAGTTTTACTTCAACTGTAAATTATGAAAATAAATCAGTCGATGTAACTCAAGATTTACCCGGTAAAGACTTTGAAAAAGGAACGTATTTTGTAAACGTATTTGATAAAGGGGAATTGGTTTCTAAATCTAGCTTTAGCTTGAAATAAGCAAGACCTCAGTAAATAAAAAAAAGGGAATCCAAATTGGGTTCCCTTTTTTTTGTTATACAATTTGACCTTCAATTATAACTTGATCAATGAGATTGCTGCCAAAAGCGTACGGCAATTGATAAATCGAAGGAATAGCTTTAGTGATGATCAAGTTCGCTTTCTTACCAACCGTAATACTTCCGTGAGTAGCAGATAAACCCATCGCATAAGCGCCGTTAATTGTCGCTGCATTTATAGCTTCTTCTGGTGTCATTTTCATCTTTATACACGCTGTAGCGATAACAAAATTCATATTTCCTGAAGGTGTAGAACCTGGATTGAAATCTGTCGCCAAAGCCAATGGCAATCCAGCCTTCATAATGTCACGAGCAGGTGTATACGGTATGCTCAAAAAATACGAACAAGACGGCAAAGCGACTGGCATGGTTTCAGTATTCTTTAGAACCTCGATGTCTTCCGGTAACATCAGTTCAAGATGATCAACGGAAAGTGCGTTATTTTTTACGCCTACAGCAACACCTCCAATGGCATTAAATTGATTCACGTGAATCTTTGCAACCAAACCGTGTTTCAAACCAGCTTGCAAAATCTGATCGGTTTCTTCGACAGAAAAATAGCCAGATTCACAAAATACATCGATGTAATTCGCCAGTTTTTCAGCGGCAATTTTCGGTATCATTTCAGTTACAATCAAGTCTACATATGCTTGATGATTTTCTTTGAATTCGACTGGAAAGGCATGAGCCCCTAAAAAAGTAGCTTTGATTGCAATCGGATAATCTTCTTTCAAACGTCGAACTACGCGCAGCATTTTAATTTCATCCTCGACTGTAAGCCCGTAGCCTGATTTTATTTCTACAGCGCCCGTTCCCAAACGCATCACTTCCTCTAAGCGTCCTTTTGATTGTTGGTATAAATCTTCTTCAGAGGTATTTTGAAGTTTCTTGGCTGAGTTTAAAATGCCGCCTCCACGGTTGGCAATTTCTTCATAAGACAAACCATTAATTCTATCCACGAATTCCTGTTCACGATTACCAGCATACACAATATGCGTATGACTGTCACACCATGTTGGCAACACCATTTTTTCGTAGGCATCGATCAGCTTTTCAGGATTGATTTCTGGACAATCTTCCATCGAACCAAAATCTTTGATGATATTATTTTCGATAAGCAAATATGCATTCTTAATACTTGGCAAAGTCGCCATTGCTGCACCAGAAACTTTCGAGATGTTGATTTCTCTAACCTGAAATAGTTCTTTGATATTGATGATTAAAGTTTGCATTTTCGTTTTTTTGTAAATGTAAATTAGAATTTCAAAAACTCCTATCTTTAGAACAAATTATTCGCTATGAAGAAAGTCAAATATAGTAAAGTTAAAAAAGTACAACCCAACTTTTTTGAATATACAGGCATTCATGTCACTGACCCAGTTGAGATGCAATTATTTGTCTATAATGACGCTGGATATGAAGAATACAAGAAGGTTTCGCTAGACAGAATTCAAAAGGAAATTGCGGATGAAAATCAAGTTGATGATGTAAAATGGTTGAATGTCCACGGTCTGCACGACGTCGAATTAATCAAGAAAATTGGTACTATGTTGGCAATTGAACCCTTTATCATCAGCGATATTCTTAATGTTGCCAGAAGAAGCAAGATGGAAGAGTTAGATCATGTATTGTTCTTTAGCATCAAATCGATACTTCCGGGTGAAGACAATGATCACGTGCATGTCGAGCAAATTAGTTTCTTGCTCAAAGACAATTTGTTGGTTTCTTTTCAAGAAAAGAGAAGCGATTTTTTTACGCATATACGAGAACGAATCAAAACGCATAGCGGTGTCGTTCGCAAAAAGCGCAATGATTATTTGTTGTATTTATTGTTGGATTCTGTGATGGAGAATTTTTATGTAACCATCGAGTTTTATGAGGACGTGATTGAATCTTTATTGACAGAATCTAAGTCAAGTGCTGACCCAAATGTTCTAGTGCACATAGAGAAGAATCGGGAAGACTTGAATTTTCTGAAGCGTTCTATTTTACCACTGCGAGATACACTTTTCAATCTGAAGAGCGAACATGACGACGCAGATTATGATGGTATTGAACGTTCGAACTATAATTTCTTTGCCCGTTTGCACCAAAAATCCTTAGAAATTCTAGAGCAAATAGAATATGATATGAATACTTTAGATAGCGCATCAAGCTTCTATTTTTCGTCGCAAAGTCAACGCATGAACGAAATCATGAAGATACTAACAGTCGTGTCGGTGTTCTTTATGCCATTGACATTTATCGTTGGGATTTATGGAATGAATTTCGACGTCATGCCTGAATTGAGAAATCCGTACGGCTATTTTATTGTTTTGGGTGTAATGTTTTTGCTTGTTGTGGCGATGGTCGTGTACTTTAAGAAGAAAAAGTGGTTTTGATTATCGTTTTTTTTCAATTCATCCATCCAAATCTGCAATTGAGTAACTATTTATTTTGTTGCGCTGTATACCAAGATACATTTGCTGCATAAAACAGTATTTATGAAAACCATCTTCTTTACAATCACACTTTATTTCTTTACCCATTTTGTGCTTTCTCAAAACATAATTTCTGGAAATGTTATCGACAATAAAGGGAAACCAGTCGCTGGCGCAAACATCTATATCGACGGGACTTACGACGGGACGTCAAGTAATGAACAAGGAGCTTTTTCCTTTACTACAACAAGTACAGGCAACCAAACTTTAGTGGTTAGCTTCTTGATCTTTGAGACTTCTACTACTCTTATAGATGTAGCTAATTATAAAAATCAAACCATCAAACTCCGAGAAAGTGTCACCGCATTAGACGCTGTAGTGGTTACCGCTGGAACTATGGAATCTGGAGATAAAGCAAGAGTTTCTGTTTTGAAACCGTTAGATATCGTTACTACTGCGGGTTCTGCAGGAAATATTATTGCAGCTTTACAAACCTTGCCGGGAACGAATAATGTTGGTGAAGATGGACGGTTATTTGTTCGTGGCGGCGAAGCAGATGAAACTCAAACTTTTGTTGATGGCATCCGAGTGGCGCAACCTTACGGAGCATCAACCAATAATTTACCCACGCGCGGTAGATTTTCTCCGTTCTTGTTCAGTGGCATTTCATTCTCAACTGGTGGTTATTCCGCAGAATATGGGGAAGCACTTTCAAGTGTATTGCTACTAAATACACAAGATGAGCCAGATCAAAATAAAACTGATATTTCACTAATGACTGTCGGATTGGGCGTCGGACATACACAAAAGTGGAAAAAGAGTTCTTTGAGTGTGAACACGGCTTACATCGATTTAGCGCCTTATCAAGTGGCAATTCCGCAAAACGTTGATTGGAATCGCCCGTTTCAGTCGATGTCGGGAGAATCGGTGTATCGATATAATTTCAATAATGGTATTTTTAAATTGTACGCCGCTTTTGATGCTTCGCGCTTCGACTTAAATCAAGAGAGCATTAATAGGGTTGAGAAGACAAGAGTCAATCTGAATAATAATAATTTGTATCTCAATTCTTCTTACAAAGGGAATCTTTGGGGCAATTGGCAAATCACGACTGGTGCGAGTTTCGGTCTTGGGCAGAACAAAATCAAAATAGATAGCAACAATTTAGACAATACAGAAAACGCCGCGCACTTAAAATTCAAACTGAGAAAGAACTTTTCCGATCGCTTTAAATTGTCTTTTGGAGCCGACTATTTTGTGACGCAGTTTGATGAAAAATACGCGGATTTTAATGCCATTGGATACGATTCAAATATTGCTGCCATATACTCGGAAGCAGATATTTTCTTTTCTAAGAAATTGGCGGCGAAAGTAGGGCTTCGCTTGTCGAATAATGATTTGTTAGATGAAACTGCGTTTTCGCCACGACTATCAATGGCATACAAAGTCGCAAAAAACAGTCAATTTTCGTTGGCTTACGGCGAATTCTCGCAATTGCCGAATGCCAATTATTTGAAATATGCGCAGTTTAAGCGTTTCGAAAGCGAAAAAGCAGCTCATTATATTTTGAATTTTCAATACAATAAGAACAAGAAAACATTTCGAGCAGAAGGTTATTACAAGGAATACAATAATTTGGTAAAATACGATACAGAGAGTGCGGGCGTTGATTCCAATTACTCCAATAAAGGAACTGGTTTCGCCAAAGGGATTGATTTGTTTTGGAGAGACGGTTACACCATCAAAAACCTCGAATATTGGTTGTCTTATTCTTACATCGACACCGAACGCGACTACAAGAATTTTCCCAAGCAAGCGACGCCGAGTTTTGTAGCCGATCATACCATTTCGTTTGTCACCAAATATTGGATTTCAGATTGGAAGTCACAAATCGGATTCACACACAATTTCAGTACAGGAAGACCGTATGATAACCCTAATGTAAGCGTGTCTGATGCGACAAAATTTATGAATGGTAAAACAAAATCCTTTAATAACTTAAGTTTCAATTGGGCGTATTTGTTGACACAACAGAAGATTTTGTACTTTTCAGTATCGAATGTCTTGGGAACACAAAATGTTTTTGGTTATGAATATGCTCAAAATCCAGACACAAACGATGTTTATAACCGTCGAGAGATTATTCCAGCCGCAGATCGATTTTTCTTTTTAGGTTTCTTTTGGACCATCAGCGATAATAAGAAAGACAACCAACTTAAGAATCTATAAAACGCCATACAATTCATCCGTAAATTACAACAATTCAGTAAGTTTAAGTTGAACAAGAACGCGATGGAACTTAGATTTGTACTATAAATTTCAACTAATTAATTAAATTAAAATATCATGAAAAAACTAATCTTATTTGCAGCAATTATTATGACAAGCTTGACTCAAGCACAACAAGGTCGATTTGAAGAAGGTATGGGAAAAGCCATGCAATTGTGGGGAGAAGGTAAAGCTACAGAAGCTTCCGACTTATTTGAGCGAATTGCCTCAGCCGAGAAAAACAATTGGCTTCCGAATTATTATGTGGCATTAGTAAATACGACTTCTTCCTTCCAAACGCGAGATAAAGAAAAAGTAAGTGCATTGTTGAATAAAGCCCAAAACGCATTAGATATCGAGATGGTTAAAGATCCGAACAATGCAGAATTATTGGTAATGCAAGCGATGATCGACACAGGTTGGGTGGTTTATGATCCGATGACCAACGGAATGAAATTGTCAGGGAAGATTATGGAAACGTATGGTAAAGCTTTAGCCATCGCTCCGGAAAATCCAAGAGCTGTTTTTGGAAAAGCTGAATACGAAATAGGAGGAGCGAAGTACTTCGGAACAGATATTAAGCCGATGTGTGCAGAAATTGATCGGTCTATCGACTTGTTTGCGAAATTCAAACCGGCAACACCATTTTCTCCAAATTGGGGCTTAGATAGAGCGATTGAAGCTCAGAAAGAATGCAAAAAATAACAAGAAACGCTACTTATGAGTATAGCCAAAAGTTTGATTCGGGAACTCCCAAGAGGAATATTTATTTCGCTGCTGATATTTGTCGTGCTCTTTGTTATCAGAGTAATCACTGGCAACGCGGTTAGTTTCGATGCTAGTTTAGCAATCCAGTTTGGTTATGTAATGCTGTATTCAATGTCTTTGTATACTGCCAATGCGGGTTTGTTTGTTTATTTGGATTCGATATTCGTCGATGATAGATTTACAAAAAAGCGATTGATTATAGGTTTTTTATCGTCGTTTCTGATTTCCGTGTTGATTATCTTCTTGCTCAGAATTTTCGAAGATGTAGTTGTCGAAGGAAGTTCATATAGTCAATTCATTCAAAGAGAAAATACAGCCAATTATTTGGTTGCGATTATAATCACGTTTATTGTCACATTGGCCTTCCATGCATTTTATTTTTATAAAGCGTATAACGAGAATAAGGTCAAAGAACAAAAAGTAATTGCCAGAACAGCCAATGCGCAGTTCGAAAGTTTAAAGAATCAGATTGATCCTCATTTTCTATTCAATAGTTTGAATGTTTTGAGTTCATTGATCGAGGAAAATCCAGAAAACGCACAACGTTTTACAACATCGCTCTCCAAAATATACCGATATGTATTGGAGCAAAAAGACAAAGAATTGGTTCCATTGGAAGAGGAATTAGCGTTTGCGAAAACGTATATGAATTTGTTGAAAATGCGTTTTGAGAATAGCATCAGTTACGAATTGCCCGAGAACTATGATTTTCCGGAAGCGAAAGTAGTGCCGTTGTCATTGCAACTTTTGCTAGAGAATACCATCAAGCACAATGTGGCCAGTGAGCAAAAACCTTTGCATATCAAAATATATTTAGAAGACAATTATCTGATTGTAGAAAATAATCTTCAAAAGAAAGAAGTATTGCAAGACCGACGCGGCGTTGGAATACAGAATATTGTTGATCGTTATGCGATAATTTCCGAGAGAAAAGTGCTCATAGAAGAAGGCATCGAATTCTTCAAAATCAAAATTCCAATATTAACAAAACAAATAGTAACTATGGAAACACACGCTATTTTTAATGAAAATACAGCTTATTTGAAGGCAAAGGAACGTGTAGAGAAGTTGAAAGGCTTTTACGGCAATTTGATTTCTTACTGTTGTGTCATTCCGATTCTAATCATTATCAATGTGACCATTGGCGGTTTTCAGTGGTTTTGGTTCCCGATGATGGGCTGGGGAATGGGCGTTAGTTTTCATGCCTTTGATACGTTTGGCTACGGAAAATCGTGGGAAGACAAGAAAATCAAACAAATACTAGATAAGGAAAATTCGTCTAACGCAAAATGGAATTAGTCATGGAACCATCAGAATACGAAAAATACCAAAGAGCAAAAGCGCAAGTCAAAGAAATTAAAGGCTTCTACAGTCACTTGTCTTCATACGTTATTGTAATTGCAATTTTGATTTACATTAATTTAAAATATAGCCCAGAATATTTGTGGTTTCTTTGGACGCTTATCTGTTGGGGAATTGGAGTCTTATTTCATGCCATGCGGGTATTTAATTGGTTTCCATTTCTAAACAAAGAATGGGAGGAAAGAAAAATTAGACAGTTCATGGAAGAAGACAAAAACAAAAGCAAATTCGAATAATTATGGAAAATTTAGACGAAATTCGATATCAAGAAGCACTAAAAAGAGTCAAAAAAGTAAGAGGTTTTTATACACATTTGGTTGTTTTTGTGGTCATCAATAGCATGATTCTCATTGCTAATTACCAAGAATTGGAGGCCAATGAAAGCTTTTTCCAATTTCGAATGTTTTCTACATTTTTATTTTGGGGAATTGGATTGCTTGCTCATGGACTTTCAGTTTTCTTACCGTCTATTGTTCTAGGTAAAGACTGGGAAGAAAAGAAGATTAAAGAATTGATGGATAAAGGGAAACACAACAAATGGAAATAATCTACTTATGAATATCATCATCATCGAAGACGAAAAGCCAGCCGCAAGATTGCTGCAACGGAAAGTTGAAAAGTTAGGGTTGCAAATTACTACCCTGCTACATTCAGTGGATGAATCAATCCATTGGTTTCAAAATAATCCGCATCCCGATCTGATTTTCTTAGATATCCAATTGTCTGACGGCTTGTCCTTTGAAATTTTTGAGAACATCGAAATATCAAGCGCCGTAATCTTTACGACCGCGTATGATGAATATGCGTTACGTGCCTTTAAACTGAATAGCATTGACTATTTGTTGAAACCCATCGACGAAGATGACTTAGCGACGGCCATCAATAAATTCAAACAAAGAACGAGCAGTGCTCCCAATTTGTCGCTCGATTTTGACATGATCAAGAGGATGTTGGTAAATCCACTTGAAAAATCTTTTAAGAAGCGTTTTACTATCAAAATGGGGCAACAACTCAAGATGATAAACATCGATGAGGTGGAATGTTTTTTCAGCGAAAACAAAGGAACCTACTTGCATACTTTTGACAATCGAAACTATCTTTTAGATTCCACTTTGGAGCAGTTGGAAACCGAACTTGATCCACAAAATTTCTTTAGAGTGAGTCGAAAATTTATCATTCCAATGAAGGGAATTAAAGAGATTCAACTGCATAGTAACTCTCGTTTGAAAGTAATTTTACCTTCGTACAAAGACGATGAAGTCATCGTAAGTCGTGAGAAAGTTACTGATTTCAAAACTTGGATTGGTTAATTTTTTACTTTATTAATACAGTCAAATAAAGTTTTTTAAAACACTTGACTGTAGTTATTTAAGTATTTAGTATAGATTATTTCTATCGCTGTTTTACGCCTCCAAAAAACGTTTTTCGAATACCAATTAATACAGCGATAAATGCTGTGTAATATATAAAAAATGGCAGAATGAATTGAATCCAATTCATCGCCAACATCAATGCAATAATCAACAACTGAAATCCCAATCCGTAAATTGACACCAGTGTCATAAACCAATTCGGAAAGGTTTTTACTTTGTATGCATTGGGGTCTAAAATGTGTATGACTTTGTCAAATCCTCCGTAAACAATGCTATAAATTCGAAATAAAATATCTACTGATTTTTGACTTTCTCCATGCAATGCAATTGGAGTTTTGTATTCAAAAATTTTGCTTGTAGCATCGCCGCCAACCGATCGCGTTCGCAAAATCACATAGTAATAATTATATAAAGTGCCTTGTAACTGAATGCCTATAAATGCTATTATTGCCATTAAAATACTAGACTTCGTTACAAGGCAAATGGACATCAATAACATCAAGTTCAGAAAAATATCAAATACGCTATCCAAATACCGACCGAAATAAGACGGAGTTTTCTTCAGTCGCGCCAATTCGCCATCGGCAGCGTCAATTCCAGATTTTAGAATGATAAAGAAGCCAGCCCAGTAGTAATGCTGCGTTAGGATACAATAGATGGCAATCAATCCGGATAGTCCAAAAAGCAAAGTAACATGAACAGGAGTAAAGCGGGTATGCTGCAATTGATTAGCGAGAAATTTCCCAAATGGTCTTCCGTAATCCGATAAATCAATAAATTGATCTTGAAGGGCAAGTTTTGACATTAAAATGTACTCAATGGTACTGCGACAATATAGTCTGTTTTTATTTTGATAATCGATGCAACGTATATGTCATCGTGGCTAATAACAGAAAAGCAACCACCTGATGGGTCAATCCCAACCACATTGGAACACCATATAATAGCGTAAAAACACCTAAGAAAAATTGCAAGAAAACAATAACAACAAGTACGTCTAGACCTTTTGACTGCTGCGCTGAAAGTGTGAACTTCCTGCTTTTAAAATACAAAAATAAAATCAATCCAACGACAACGTAAGCCATTGTTCTGTGCACAAACTGAACGCCGCTTTTACCTTCCGTCAAACGCAAAAGCCAAGTGTTTTTCTCGAGGATTACACTTTCATGCATCAATTGCCCTTCGCTCATCAAGGGCCAATGATTATGAATTAATCCAGCATTCAAACCAGCAACAAATCCGCCGTAAATAATCTGTAAAATCAGAAATACCAAAGCAATACGTGCTATTTTCTTCAAAGGAATCATTACCGTTGCTTTATTCGGATAAATCAAATCTAGCGCAACCCACAAAGTATACGCAAAAGTGATAAAGGCAAAGGTCAAGTGCAACGACAATCTAAAGTGACTCACATCGGGGTTGTCTATCAAGCCACTTTTTACCATAAACCAACCTAAAAAACCTTGAAATCCGCCCATTCCGAGCAAAACAATACATTTTTTAATCGTCGATTTGTCCAATTTTTTTCGAGCCAAAAAATAAAAAAACGGAAGGATAAAAACCAAACCAATTATTCTTCCAATAAACCGGTGAAACCATTCCCAGAAGTAAATAAATTTATAATCCGACAAGGTAAAATCGTTGTGAATATTAATCTTTTGATATTCAGGAAATTCCTTGTATCGCTCAAAAGTCTCTTGCCACTTCGCTTCCGTCAATGGCGGAAAAGTATCCGTGACCAAATGCCAGTCGGTCATCGACAAGCCAGAATTCGTCAACCTTGTAATGCCGCCAACAATAACCATCACAAACACCAAAAGGCAACCTGTGAGTAACCAAAGAATGACAGATTTATTTTCTTTCTTCATTTTTAGGAGCTATTTCCCGCTATCCGTTTCAATCTTTTTATGCTGAACTCGTTTCAGCATCTCCACTAAAATACTGTTACTATTAGTAGATACTGAAACGAGTTCAGCATAAAAAGGATTTCCACTGCTATCGGGGCTAGGGGTTTTTATTTTTCAGTGGCGAATTTAATGTAAAAACAGAAATTATTTCACTTAACAATCGTTAATCTTCAAACCAATTTTTTGTGCTTTGTTGAGCATAAAAGCATAAGCAGCGTCATAATCATTTGGAATTTCTCCCTCGAGTATCGCTTCTTTTATTGCTTCTTTCAAAACACCAATCTCTCGAGAAGGTTTCAAATTGAATAACGCCATAATCTCTTCTCCAGTAATGGGCGGTTGAAATTTGCGAATATGATCGCGTTCTTCGACCTCCACAATTTTCTTTCTAACCAATTCAAAATTAGCATGATACTTTTTAAATTTCTGTGGGTTTTTGGTCGTTATGTCGGCTTCGCACAATGTCATTAAGTCTTCTACATCTTCACCGGCATCAAAGATCAAGCGTCTTACTGCCGAATCGGTTACGGCGTCTTGCGATAAAACAATCGGTCTTGAACTCATGATAACCATTTTCTGCACGAATTTCAGTTTCTGATTCAAAGGCATGTGCAGTCGCTCGAATAGTTTCTTCACCATTTTTCCGCCCAAAAACTCATGTCCATGAAAGGTCCAACCTAGTTTCTTGTCAAAGCGTTTTGTCGGCGCTTTGCCAATGTCGTGCAACAATGCTGCCCAACGCAACCAAACGTCTTCCGTGTTTTTGCAGATGTTATCTACGACTTCAAGTGTATGATAAAAATTGTTTTTATGAGTTTGTCCTTCAATTTCTTCGACCTGATTCAAAGCCGTTAATTCAGGTAAAATAATCGAAAGTAATCCTGTTTTATATAGCAATAAAAACCCAACTGAAGGCTGATCTGTACTTAAAATTTTATTCAATTCTTCAACAATTCGCTCTCCAGAAATAATCTTGATTCTTTCTTTATTTCTTTCAATGGAGGCTAAAGATTTCGCCTCGATTTCAAATCCCAATTGATTTGCAAATCGAATCGCACGCAGCATTCGAAGTGGGTCATCCGAAAAGGTAATATCGGGATCAAGTGGTGTTTTTATGGTTTTGTTTTGCAAATCCAGAAAGCCATAAAAAGGATCAAGTAAATTGCCGTAAGTTTTTGAATTTAAAGACAATGCTAATGCGTTTATCGTAAAATCTCGTCGGTTTTGATCATCTTCTAACGTGCCGTTTTCTACGACGGGATTTCTGCTTTCAAAGTGGTAACTTTCTTTTCTAGCTCCGACAAATTCGATGTCGATATTCTCGTAGCGCAACATGGCTGTTCCGTAGTTTTTGAATACTTGAACTTTTGGTTTTTTAGGAAGTAGCTCAGACACTTTTAGTGCCAATTCAATTCCACTGCCAATGGCAACAATATCAATATCTTTTTTGAAGTCGCGTTGAAGTATATAATCACGAACAAAGCCACCAATAACGTAACTTTCGATGTTAAGTTCATGAGCCGCTTTCGAAACAAATTCAAAAATGGGATGTTGTAAAGAAGATTTATAATTCATTTTCATTAACGTCGTATCACTTTAACTTGCGAATCGTTCGTCAATTTGATGATTGTCGATGGTTTTCCTCCGATTTTTTCGCGGTGCAAATTTACGACATAGTCAACACCATTTACAATCTCTCGACTGATTTCTTTGAAAGATTGTGGCGTTGGTTGCCCAGAAATATTTGCGGAAGTGGAGACTAGCGGCTTTTTCATGCGTTCCATCAACTTAAAACAAAATGGGTCTTTAACTATTCGAATGCCCAATGTTTGGTCTTGTGCAATGAGATTCGCAGCGATATTTCTTGGTTTGTCTAGAATCAATGTCGTCGGTTTTTCGGATAAATCGATAATTTGCCAAGCTACTTCTGGGATCTCTTTAAAAACGTTATACATCATTTTTTCGCCATTCATCAAGCAAATCATGCTTTGAGTTTCTGCTCTTTGTTTTAAGGCAAATATTTTCGCAACAGCTTCGACATTAGTCGCATCGCAACCGATGCCCCAGACGGTATCTGTGGGATAGAGAATGATGCCACCGTTTTTGATGACTTCGAAGGCATTGTGAACTTCAGAATTGAGATCCATTGTGTTACATTTTGATGCAAAGATATTTGTTTGAAAGCAGAAAAATGGTCTACTTTAAGTTCGGAATACCATTTGTTTACGTTTGAATTTAGTTTACCGCGGTCAAAAATTCTGAATTTACATCATACAAAACATGAAAAGTGTTGACGCTACGATGTTTTGTTTAGAAGATTTTTAATGTATTGGTAATCTTTCGGGGTGAGTGACTCTTTTTTGACTTTTTTGGAAAATAATTTTTGCAACACTGATTTTGGCGTTTTTCCATTGAAATTGGAAATTTTTTTACTGGTGAAAATGTGTATGTTTCCGTCGCGACAGTAGTAGTTCTTGTTGAGCTTTTCAGCAATATAAAGCATTGATTTCGTCGAATAAAAAGCAATATGTTGTCCTGTTTCTACTGTAAGATACCACCATTTTTCCATTTCGGCATTCGAAATCGGTGCAATTTCAGTCGAGAAAATTGCGGTATCGGCATATGAAAATACCTTTGTTATTTCATTCATTGGATCATTAAAATGCTCGAGTACTTCAAAGCCTGTCACAAGATCAAACTGATGATTCTTAATATCCGTAATGTCGAAATGAGGTGTAAATATATTTTGGCAATAATCATCTTGTCTGTAAAAATCATAACCATTATCACGCATCAGCCTAACAAAAACGCCATAGCCTCCCGCAAAATCCAAATAACGCTTTGATTCTGGAAAATAGGAATCAATGATATTTTTGATCGGTTTTACCAAAGTTACGTTTCTTTGGATAAGTCCTATATCTAAGGCTGTTATCGCCGATTGATAAGCTTCTTCAAGCCAAATCGGGTTGTCGGTTTGAACGAAATCACAATGCGTACATCTGTAATAGCCTGTATGATATTTTTGGAGCACTTTCTTTTCGAAAATTAGATTCACTTCAGAATTACATATTTTACAGTTCATAACAGCTAAGTTTATTTTTTTTCTTCAAAAATAGAGAAATAGAATTTAAGTTCTCATGACTATTCAAATTTTATATATTATCACAATTTCATAGAAAATAAATGGCTAGTTTTGTCACTCAAATTAATTTGTCCTATATTTAAATTCGTGTTTTAAGTACCTAAAATGAAAATAGTCTTCGACTCGCAAATATTCAATGATCAAAAATTCGGTGGTATTTCTAGATACTTTACGGAATTGTATTTGGCTCTTTCAAAGGAAAAATCGGTTGTTGTTGAAAGCACTGTATTGTATTCTGAGAATATGCACCTTAAAGAAGCTGGATTACATCAGAATTATATGAACGTCGTGCTTGCGCAGCGTTGGATACCAAAATTTATACGAAAGAAAATACTCAAGAGATTCAAAAGCATCAATATCAACAATTCCATTAAAGTACTGAAATCAGGAAATTTTGATGTGTTTGTACCTACTTATTATTCGCCTTATTTTTTAGAACATTTGAATGGAAAGCCTTTTGTTTTGACGGTTTATGATATGATTCATGAAATCCTACCTCAGTATTTTACGAGCGCTTACGATATTGAAACTGTCAAAAACAAAAAACTCCTGATGGAACAAGCGACCAAAATTATCGCAATTTCCGAAAGCACAAAAACCGATATTCTAAAAATTTACCCACACATTGACGCTTCAAAAATTGAAGTTGTTTATTTGTCGCACAGTATCAAATTAGAGCATACTGCAAACTTGGATTTACCTAAAGAATACATTTTGTTTGTCGGCAACCGCACGATTTATAAAAATTTTCAGTTTTTCTTAAAATCAATTGCAGTTCTGCTACAAGAGAACCCAAATTTATATGTGGTTTGTGCTGGCGGCAACAGGATTTATTCGGGCGAACAAAAACTGATCAGAGAACTTAAACTTACAGAGCAAGTCATACAACGAAATTTTGAAGACTACGAATTATCGACGTATTACGCTAATGCGTATTGCTTTGTTTTTGCGTCTGAATATGAGGGTTTTGGAATACCAGTTTTGGAATCAATGGCGTGTGGTTGTCCTGTAGTATTGGCAAATCACAGTTCATTTCCCGAAGTGGCCGGTGATGCCGGTGTTTATTTTGAATTAAATAATCCAGATGATTTACGGGAAAAAGTAGCATCGTTAGTATTCAATAAAGCGGAAAGGGATTTGTATATTGAAAAAGGATTGGAACAGGTAAAGAAATTCAGTTGGCAAAAGACCGCAGATGAATGTTTAAAAGTGTTTGAAAAAGCTGCCCAATAATGATAAATAAAACAGCAGTAATTTCAGGAATTACGGGTCAGGACGGAGCTTATTTAGCTCAGTTGCTACTAAAAAATAATTACAAGGTAATTGGTCTGTTGCGTGATACCAATAGCACAAATGTTTTTGGATTGCAGTATTTAGGGATTACCGACCAAGTAACATTGGTAGTTTGCGATTTATTGAATAGGCAAGATATCGAGAAAGTTTTTGAAATCTATCAGCCTACTGAATTTTATAACTTAGCAGCTCAAAGTTCGGTTTATCAATCTTTTAAAAATCCGATTGGCACATTCGAATTCAATACGATTAGTGTTTTTAATTTACTTGAAACCATAAAAAACTTCGATCCAAAAATTAGATTTTATCAAGCGAGCAGTAGCGAAATGTATGGTAGGGTAAATAATCTCCCAATTACGGAAAATAGTATTTTGCACCCGTTAAGTCCATATGCGATATCTAAAGCTGCTGCACATTTCACGTGCATTCATTATCGTGAAAGTTATCAAATGCATGTTAGTTGTGGTGTATTATTTAATCATGAATCTTACTTGCGCCAGAATTCTTTCTTTGTAAAAAAAGTCATCCGTGAAAGTATCAAAATCAGTCGCGGTGAGCAGGATATCTTATGGGTTGGAAACATTGATATTAAACGTGATTTTGGCTATGCACCGCAATATGTAGAGGCAATGTACTTAATGTTGCAGCAAGAAAATCCGGAAGATTATTTGATTTGTTCTGGTGAATCGGTTACGCTCCGGTCTATAATATATTATGTGTTCAATAAATTAGGCATTCCCGAAATGGCTTGCCAAGTCAGTAAAGATCTATACAGACCAGCCGAAATTGTTGATATGTACGGAGATAATACCAAAGCTAAATCGGAATTGGGTTGGCAATATGACAGCACTATTTTTGATGTCTTAGATGTATTATTAGAAGAGGAATTGCGTCAATATAATCAATCATAATTCTTTTAAATTAAATTTTCTAATTTAGCGAATGTTAAATAATTACCCTCAAAAAATAGCTTAATGAACGATGCATCACCAATTTTCAGAAGATTTTTTGTGCTTTCGCAGATTCAAATCTCCGTATAAGTTCGGAAAGAATTAAGGAACAAGCAAACGAAATGAGTATTTACGATGGTATTTATATTTTTGACGAAAATAAATTAGACAGTGATTTTACAAAAAAATATAAAGATCGCTTAGTAAGAGGGAGCAGAGGTTATGGCTATTGGTGTTGGAAACCGCAAATCATTTTGCAGGCATTTGAGTTGATGAATGAAGGGGATGTTCTTCAATATACAGATATTGGATGTCATTTGAACCCAAAAGGAAGACCACGGCTTGAAGAATATTTCAATATTACAAAGTGTTCTGAAAATGGTATATTGGCATTTACAAACAAAGTAGAAAGCGAACTATTGCCCAACGAAATCTTTTACGATTATGATGACTTAAACTACACTAAAATGGATCTAAGTGGCTATTTTGGTATTGCAGACAACATTACTTTGTTGAAAAAACCACAATTTGGAAGTGGAATTATTTTTTTTAGAAAAGACGCCAAAACCATTCAGTTTGTGGAGGATTGGAGCAAAGTTTATGCTACCGATTTCAAATTAGTTGACGATACGCCATCCGTAATTCCAAATCATCCAAGTTTTATTGAGCACCGACATGATCAAAGTATTTTTTCGCTACTTTGCAAATTAACAGGCGTAGAAGAGTTATATGCAACTGAATATTTTACACCAGGAGATTGGAACGATTTATCCAGTTTTCCAGTTTGGGCAAAACGAGATAAGAAAATTCCTTGGATTCAGAAAGAGATATTAAAAATTCGTAAAATCAAAAACAAAGTAATTTCATTCCTTACAATGAGTAAGTAATTGTATCGCTAAATTTTGGCAATTTCATATGACAAAAAAAATATCAATAATAACGATCAATTACAACGACAAAAACGGTTTGAATAAGACCATAAAAAGTGTTTTGGGTCAGACGTTTATCGACTATGAATTCATCATTATTGATGGAGGAAGTAATGATGGCAGCAAAGAGCTCATCGTAGAGAACGAGACTAAAGTTGATTATTGGGTAAGTGAGAAAGATAGTGGCGTTTTCAATGCTATGAATAAAGGAATACGTAAGGCAACTGGTGAGTTTCTCATCTTTATGAATAGCGGCGATATTTTTAATTCTAATACAACACTTCAAGAGGTGGCTCCTGATTTAACTTCGCAGTACGATATTTATTATGGTGATAATTTTAAAGAAAGTCCAAGTTCCAAAAGGCTAAAAACGTATCCTGAAAAATTGACTTTTTCTTTTTTTTACACTGGCGCTATCAATCACCAATCTACTTTTATCCGTAGATCATTGTTTGACGACCATTTTTATTACAACGAAAATTATAAAATCGCATCAGATTGGGAGTTTTTCGTTTATGTAATTTGTCATCAGAACGTGCCATATAAGTACCTAGCAAAAACTATTGCTATTTATGATTTTACTGGAATCTCATCTAGTCCGAAGTTTTCAGACTTATTTGCAAAAGAAAAACTACAAACGATTGAAAAGTTTTTCCCGGCATTTATAGAAGATTACAAGAATGTAAGTGAGGTCAATTCGAAACGCTATTTGCAATTTCAATATATCAAAAGCCACAAAATAGCATGGAAAATATTGAAAGCCACTTTGAGTATTATAATGTTATTTTTGCCTAAAAAAAAGTAAGTAAATATGAAAAAAATTCACGTCGGATTTCTACTTTCCTATGATTATGATAAATTAAAGCTTTCGATTCCGCCTGTTTATAAGGCTTCTGATAAGATTTTCATTGCTATAGATGAAAACCTTAGCACTTGGTCAGGCAATAAGTTCGAAATAGACGAGTCCTTTTTCAAATGGCTTGACGAATTTGATACGGAAAAGAAGATTGAAATTTATAGAGATAATTTTTACGTTCCTGGTTTAACCGGAATACAAATGGATACACGTGAGCGCCACCTATTGTCACTCAAAATGGGGATTGGCAATTGGTTGGTTCAAGTAGATAGTGATGAATATTTCTTAGATTTCGAAAAGTATGTGAAGTCTTTGCGCAAATATGATTGCTATTTAGACAATCCAAAGTCGCACCCAGTGCAGATTTCGGGTTATCATATTGATGTTTACAAACATTTGGACGATGGAATTCTCTACGTAAAAAACACTTGTAAAGTGCTATTGGCGACCAATTATCCGAATTATAAATTGGCAAGGCAAACCCGCGAGAGAATTATTTATGTCGATTCTTATACCTTACACGAATCGCTATCGAGATCAGAGGCAGAATTAGAATACAAACTCAAGAATTGGAGTCATCGCGAGGATGTAAATCCAGTTTTTCTAGATAAATGGAAAAGGGCAAACAAGGATAATTACAACGAAATTAAAGATGTTTTTTATCTCAATCCAAAACAATGGAAGGACTTAGGATACGTTCCGTTCAAGACTTTAGAAGACATTACCAAGTATTTTGAGCAAAGAGATGATATGAAATTTTCGAAGTTCTATCTCTTTAAAAAGAACTTCGGTCAATGGTTTAAACATCTTAAAATATTTAAGTTGACTAAGAAAGTCGAATTTGAAAAGTACTTTTAAGATAGTATAGCGCGGTATACTTGCAAGTATGCTGACGCTGCTTTTTTCCAATCAAAGTGTAGTGCTCTTTGGACCATAAGTTCTTCCATCACTTTTTGATTGTCATAGAAATGCGCAAGTCCTTTTAAGAGAACAGATTTCATATATTCTGGCTCGAAATGATCCCAGTAATAGCAATTTTCACCTCCAATTTCAGGAAGTGACGTTTTATTTGCTAGAAATATAGGCTTGCCAAATCGCATGGCTTCAATAGGAGGTAGGCCAAATCCTTCGCGAATAGACGGAAATACGAAAGCGTGACATTTGGAAAGATAATATTGCTTCGCTAATTCATCTACTTTACCAGTAAGAAATACTTGGTTGTGTAGTTTGTTATCGTCTATATAGTGTTGTATTTCTTTGCCGTACGATTTATCGTTATTGCCAGAAAGAATCAAATTAAAATCGCCCAAAAGTGGCATCATTTGTACGACAGCCATAAAATTCTTTCGTTCTAAGAAATCTCCAATAGAATATAGGAATGGCTTGTCGGTTGGAATTGTACTTTTGAACTTCGAAGTGTCTAGTAATGTTGAAATGGGATTTCCATTATAAATGACATATTCAGGAACATCAGGAACATCGAAAAACTGATGGGTTTGTTCTTTTGCGAATTCTGAGATATAAGTAATTGCTGAAGATTTCGAGAGTTTTGCAGCAAATAGTTTGTTGAGTCGATGGTTCTTGTCAGATGAAATTTCTTCAACAAAATTCACATCATGCACTGTCAGCAGATATTTCCGTAAATAGTAAGGTTCTACTTTGGTGTTTTGGTTTACGGAATGCCATAAATCGAATTTTTTTCTCGTTCTAAAAAGGGCATGCCGCGATAGGTTAGTATATTTATGGTAATGAAACTTAGTTCCGAATTCGGTCGACAACGCTGCAGTATCTTTTACATTTAGAGTTAGTTCTAAATCGTCAAACTCGAGTTGAGCAAGCCCTTTTATTAATTCGTAGTTAAATGTTCCTAGTCCAGAGGCTTTATTTTTTAGGTTATGTGTTTCAAGAAAGACTGATTGTGTCATAAATACAATTATATTTGAGTAAATGTATTGCTTAAATTGGATAAATAAAAAGCAATACTTACTTTTGTTTACTCTTAGTCCCAATTGATGCAGATAGCGATCCATCCCGATTTTCAGAAATACCAAGCAGAACTAACAAGCTTTATTGATTCGTTTGACGACGCAGGTATTTTGTTTGTAGAAGGTAAACGAAATAAGATTAAGTTATTTCAATTGGGAGATAAAGTAGTGAGCATCAAGTCCTTTAAAGTGCCAAATTCCATCAATAAAATCGCCTACAAATTTTTTAGAAAATCAAAGGCAAAAAGATCTTTCGAGTACGCAAATCGCATACTTGAATTGGGAATTGGAACGCCGCAACCTATTGCATTTGCTGAAGATTGTTCCGGTTTTGGATTGGGCAGAAGTTTTTATGCTTGTGAGCATTTAGAGGTTGATTTGACTTTTAGAGAATTGGTCGAAATACCAGACTATCCTGACTATGACACAATACTAAGTCAATTTGTATTCTTTTGTTTTCAATTGCACGAGAAAGGCGTCGAGTTCTTAGACCATTCCCCTGGAAATACCTTAATCAAAAAGGTAGCTGATGGGAAATATGCATTCTTCTTGGTCGACTTAAATCGCATGAATTTTCTAAGGGAGATGAATTTTGAAAAGAGAATGAAAAATCTATCCCATTTGACACCAAGAAAAGATATGGTTGCACAGATGAGTTTAGCATATTCAAAGTTATATACAAGCCAATCGGAAGCGAATATATTTCAAACTTTGTGGTCCTATACAGAAAAATTTCAAAAGAAGTTTCATCAAAAAATTCGTTTAAAAAAGAAATTAAAATTCTGGAATTAAATTACTTTTTTCTTCTCATTTCTTGCAATTCTTGGTAACGAACATATACGCTGAGCGCATTCAAATAGCAAATTATCGCCCCTTTTTTACCATCTAGAAAACCTAATCGAATTATGAATTGGTACAGGAATTTGTATGCTGGATGCAAATAGAAGTGATAGAAATTTGGGCGAAGTCCTTTAGAAAATTCTTCTTTAGCTTTCAGTTTTCCGTAACTAACCATTTTGCTTTTATACGACTCGTAATCGGTATAGGAAAAGTGAATGAGTTTGTGTTTTAGTTTACCAATCTTGCCTTTAACTTTCAATTTTTCATGAACCAATCGTTCCGTAACATATTCCGCTTTATCTTTTTGAAAAAGTCTAAATATTTTGTCGGTTTGCCATCCGCTAAAATTGATTTTGGTGTCTTCAAACATGAAAATTCGGTAAAATAGATATGCGCTAGCAGCCTCGGGTTGCTGGATTGTTTCTATGACTTCATCTTTAAGTTCATTTGTAAAACGCTCGTCGGCATCAATAAATAAAATCCAAGGGTTTTGGGCGCATTGAATCGCAAAATTACGTTGTGAACTATAGTCAACAAAAGCATGTTGAATTAATTTTGCGTTTGGAAAAGCATGAACTAAATCAACAGTTTTGTCGGTACTATAAGAATCTACCACAAGAATTTCGTCGGCAAAATCAATATCTTCTAGAACTTCTTGAATGTGCTTTTGTTCATTATACGTTATAATTAATGCGCTAAGTGGCAAACGAATTGGGTTGATTTTAAGTGGTGATGTTATTGACTCCAGTAAGATGTTGGTATCAATAAATTTGATTAACAAGTCCCGAAATAGTTCTGGTTTAAATTGTGCATACAACTCTTGTGTTTTTTCCTTGAGTTCTTTTTCTGAATAAGTTTCAAATAAACTAGGCTTAAATTCCTTCAAATGAACAGAAACTTGATGAATGCCGTCCTCAAACGTTGCCCAAATTTTCTTCTCAATCCATGGCGAGAAAATAATAAAAGAAGGTTTGTTTAAAGATTTTGCAATATTAATGGCACCACCATCATTTCCTATAATCATATCACATTGATTCATGATTGCTATGAATGATCTTAAGTTATCTCCCAGCAGGTCAAAATAGATTTTTGATTGGGTTTCCTTTGAGCATTTGTTGTAGATTGTTTTAGCTATTTCAATTTGTTTTGGAAAATAGTTAAAAAGTATGTTGACATCATAATTTTCTCCAATGGTGTTGACAATCTCTGCCATATATTCCGTTGGATATGTTTTAGATTTTTCGCTGCCAATAAGACTAATCATGATAGTCTTGCGGTTATCTATAACTCCAAATTCTTCAAACAGTTTGATGGTTGATTTAATTTCCATTTCTGTCATGAATAACTTTGGATGCGGGTCAATTTCAATGTTCAGATTCAACGGCTTTAGTAAGGAAAGTCGTCTTTCAATCGCCAAACCTAAATTGGTTTTTGGAAATGAAATGAGCGGAACATTGTCAGTGTAAAGGAAACTTCGACCCGGTTTTTTGTATGATATTCTTCGTTTCGCGCCGCTTAAGAACACAAGTACCCAGCTTTCTAACTTAGAATAGGCATCAATGATGATGTCGTATTTTTCTTTTCGAATTCTCCACGCTAGTTTGAGCAATTTCGTACTACTAGTGCGGTGTTTATTTTTGAAGAGTATTACAGTGTCAATGTTTGGATTCCCTTCAATGACGGGGGTAGTGGACTCATAAACCAAATAATCAATCCTGGCATTCGGGTACGCCTTTTTGAGGTTGTTGCAGAGTATACTGCTAACCAAGACATCACCTATCATTTTTTGTTGAATTACCAGTATTTTCATATTTTTTATTTTATAGTCAATTCATTTTTGATTTGTCTCGTATTAAATGATTGAATATAAGCCTTGATGAATTTTTCCATTTTAAGCAAAATGTTGTTTTCCTTTTTCATCAAGTTATTTTTCAGGTTAGGGTCTTTCTTAAAATTGTATAGGCCTATAGATTTTTGACCATCAAAAGCCAAATAATAATCATCTTGAATATAGTTGTATACGTTGTCAAGATAGTTTACTACGAAGTTTTTTTCTGACCTAAATGATTTTCCGTAGGTAACAACATTGTCCTTGATGTTGAGATAGTCAAGCAAGCTCGGAAGAATGTCCGTTTGCTGAAAGTTCTTTTCAACAACTCCCTTAAAATCAGGATTAGCAGTATCTAAGAAAAATATTGGAATTTGAAACTTGCCTACATTCGTTTTGTAGATCCCTTCGCCATAGGCCGCGGTATGATCTGCACTAAAAACAAACAACGTGTTTTTGTACCAATCTTGTTTCTTCGCTTTTTCGAAGAATTTTCGCAAAGAATAGTCGGTATAACCTATACTCTCATGAATAGGACTAGTTCCTTTTGGAAATCTTCCTTTGTATTCTTTTGGAATATTAAAAGGCTGATGAGAGGATATTGTAAAAACAGTGGTAAAAAATGGTTGTTTAAAAGTGCTAATTTCATCACAGAAGAATTGTAAAAACGGCTCATCGTAAATGCCCCACCTTCCGTCAAAATTGCCCTCTTTGGGATACTGATCTTTGCCATAATAGGCATCAAATCCAGCTACCTTGCAATATTGGTCAAAGTTTTGACTGCCATTAAAAGCACCGTGAAAAAAACTGCTTTTGTAGCCTTGTTTCCTAAAAATCTTAGGAAGACTATAGACTTTGTTTAAAGAATATTCCGAAGCGATTAAGGACTTGTTCATTAAACTTGGAATACTCGACATGATGCTAGGTACTGCATCAATGGATACTTTTCCGTTAGCAAAACCATTTTTAAAATAGTATGATTTGGTTATCAAAGAATCTAAGAAAGGCGTGTATCCTTTTTGAACATTCTCGTCTCCAAAGCTTTCTAGAATTACGATGACCACATTCTTCTTAAGTGGTTCAGCTTGAGGATTACTTCTAAATTCTGGATCAAAAATAGTTTTCAACTCGCTATTTGAAAAGTAATTAGGATCTACTAATGTTTCTTTTCGGCCCACTGTTTTCAAGATGCAAAAAGGTGTATTTAGAGCCAAAGCAGAATTTCCTAAATTCGAGTACTCAATCGCGTCAACAATACGAAGTGGTTTACTTTGAAAACCGCCACGACCCATAATAAGTAGAATTGCTAAAACACCTAAAAAAAGCAGACTCTGCTTCACAATAGTCATCTTCCTCCGTCTTTCAACTGTTGACGTAATAATTTCAGATGTAAGAAGTTTCCATAATATTATTGAAAAAATGACCAGGAGTATGGGCAAGTACCAGAATTGAACTATAAAGGTGGGAATCAATTTGGTAATTTCATGCTCCATTCCCTTTGCTGTAATTAAGTCAAATGAACTTCTTCTTCCAGTGAATTTGTAGTATTCAAAATCGACAAAATTGGCAGCAATAAAGACTAAGTTGATTATGAAGAACAACATTTTGATAGTCTTCTGATACGCCACATTATAGATGAATCGAAAAGGAAGTAGAAACAAAAATCCAAATAGCATATTAATGAAACCAATAGCTGATAGATCGTAAATTAATCCGCCATAAAACAATTTAACTGTTAGGTTTGAAAAAGCAGTACGGTTGAAATAAAGAAAAGTAATCGGCAAATTTGATAAATTGCCAAAACAACAAGAATCCTTTTTCCAAAAAGGCGAATGATTTTAAAATAGGTCGTCATCAAAATAAAAATTTATCATTTCTAAACAGCTACATCATATTCTCGCAATGCATCATTCAAGGAAGTTTTCAAATCTGTCGAAGGTTTTCTTTTGCCTATAATCAATGCACAAGGAACCTGGTAATCTCCAGCTTCAAATTTTTTCGTGTAACTGCCCGGTATCACCACAGATCTAGCAGGAACATATCCTTTCATTTCTATTGGGGTAGATCCTGTGACGTCTATTATTTTGGTAGACGCGGTCAAACAAACGTTGGCTCCTAAGACAGCTTCCTTTTCAACTCTAACACCTTCAACTACAATACAACGTGAACCTATAAATGCACCGTCTTCAATGATAACTGGTGCTGCTTGGAGTGGTTCCAAAACACCTCCAATTCCAACTCCACCGGACAAATGTACATTCTTGCCTATTTGGGCACAACTTCCAACGGTTGCCCAAGTGTCAACCATGGTGCCTTCGTCGACATAGGCTCCAATATTCACATAACTTGGCATCAAGATAACGCCTTTCGCGATAAAAGCACCGTGTCTGGCTACCGCGTGAGGAACTACCCGAATTCCTTTTTCCGCATATCCTCGTTTGAGAGGTATTTTGTCATGGTACTCAAAAATGCCAACTTCTATAGTTTCCATTTTTTGAATTGGGAAATACAAAACCACCGCTTTCTTTATCCATTCATTTACTTGCCAACCTTCACTTGTCGGTTCGGCAACGCGCAATTCGCCCGCGTCTAACAGTTGAATAACCTCTCTAATAGCGGAAGTCGTGATTGAATCTTGCAATAATTCACGGTTCTCCCATGCAGATTCAATGATTTTTTGAAGTGAATTCATATTCGGAAAATTTTGGCAAATATAGGATGTATTTTTAAGAACAAAAATCGAAAGACACCGATAAATTCTAAAAATAATTAGTCCATATCAGCCAATTGCAATAAGCCTCCTGGATGCTTAAAATTGATTAGAAAACGTTTGGATTTTGCATACAAATACATCTTAACATTATCAATTAGCATTACTGTGATGGGATTTGATTTTTCGTCTTTGCAAAGGTAAATGATTCCTTTATCAGGTAAGTTCGTCTTTGAAATAATCGTGAGTTGATAATTCTTATCAATTCTTAAATTGATTTTATCAGCACTAAATTCAACAATTTGATCGGATACTTTTTCAACATTCTGCCATTCTTGAATATCATTTCTTGACTGAACTTGATCAAATGAAAAAATCTTATGTTGCGCAATACCTTTAAGAGGAAGTGCAGCAATAACCACGTAGAAAAGGTGCTTCAAAGACATTCAATAGATTTTGGTACTGCAATAACGCATTTTTTTTTGAACTGATATTAACAGTCGCGATAAGTTATTAACAGTTTTTTTAGCTTATTAACATTTTTCCGAGGAATTTCAATTTGACTTTTCGTAACTCGCTGAAATGTCGAAGCCAAAACTGTTTCTATTTGTAGTGCTGTGGAGCATAAGAAATAATATTGTATTACATTTGAAACAAAAAAATGCCAAGAATAATCGCAATTGATTTTGGACAAAAACGCACTGGAATTGCAGTAACAGACGAGTTGCAAATTATTGCTTCTGGATTGACGACGGTTCCGACAGACACTATTTTTGAGTTCCTTCACACCTATTTTGAAAAGGAAAATGTACGTGTCGCTTTGATTGGAGACCCAAAACAAATGAACGGACAGCCTTCTGAAAGCGCCGCCATGATTAACGCTTTTGCGGCCAAGTTCGCTACAATTTTTCCTGAGGTAAAAGTTGTTCGAGTTGACGAAAGATTCACTTCTAAAATGGCCATGCAAACAATGATCGATAGTGGACTAAGCAAGAAGCAACGACAAAACAAAGCCCTTCTCGACGAAATATCTGCTACGATTATGCTACGCGATTATTTGACTAGAAAAATGATTTAAGAATACTGCACTATTATTATTTCAAACGCAATTCTTATAAAAATTTGCTAATTATTTCTTTCCAATTATTCAATGTGCATTTTTTCACTATTTTTGCCCACCACTTTAGCATTATTTCGCTAGCGTGAAATTAAATTTCAGTAAAATGATTTTACCTATTATTGGTTATGGCGATCCTGTCTTAAGGAAAATGTGCGAGGAAATTCCTGTAGATTATCCACTACTAAAAGAGACAATTGCGAATATGTACGACACCATGTATAATGCATATGGTGTTGGGTTAGCTGCTCCACAAATCGGACTGGCAATTCGCTTATTTGTTGTCGATACGACACCTTTTGGTGAAGATGATGATTTGCCGACTGACGAGCAAAATCAATTAAAGAATTTTAAACGTACTTTTATCAATGCAAAAATGATAAAAGAAGAAGGTGAAGAATGGGGATTTAATGAAGGTTGCTTAAGTATTCCCGAAGTTCGTGAAGATGTATTTAGAAATGATACGATTACTTTGGAGTACTATGATGAGGATTTTAATAAGAAAGTAGAAGTATTCGATGGTTTGGTAGCGCGAGTAATTCAGCATGAATATGATCATATTGAAGGCATTTTGTTTACAGACAGAATTTCATCTTTAAAAAAGCAACTTATCAAAAAGAAATTGCAAAATATCATGGAAGGTAAAACCCGTCCAGATTATAAAATGAAATTTATCGCAAAAAAAGGAAGGTAATTTCAGTGTAATTGTTAATTCGTTTAATCGTTTAACCGAATTGCATTTTAACCGATTCAACGTTTCAACAAACAAACGATTAAACAAATAAACGATTAAACAATAAAAAATGAATTTAGAGAAAATATTAGCCATATCTGGAATGCCAGGAATTTACGCTTTAAAAATGCAAACTCGTACCGGTTTTGTTGCGGAATCTTTAGTTGATGGCAAGCGAGTAACGGTTGGATTAAGAAGTAATGTTAGTTTATTGACTGAAATTTCTATCTATACGCATGATGCTGAAAAGCCGTTAGCAGAAGTGATGAGAGCCATTGCAGTCAAAGAAGATAACGGACCTGCCATTTCTCATAAAGAAGACAATGCAAAATTGGTGGCTTATTTCAAAGAAATCATGCCAGATTACGACGAAGACAGAGTTTATCCATCTGATATCAAGAAAGTTTTTAATTGGTATAATATTTTACAAAGTAAAGGGTTGGTTTCTAAAGAAGAGCCAAAGGCAGAAGAAGAGGCTCGGGTGCAAGAAATTGTAAAAGAAAAAGTCGCCGAAGCAAAAAAAGCCAAAACCGAAGCTACTGAGGCCAAAGCAACTCCAAAAAAGAAAACACCAAAAAAATAGGAAGACTTCTATTTTGAAATAAATAAATCCTGTCTCGAATTTCCTGACAGGATTTCTTATTTTTACACCAATAGGACTATTTCATTTTAAACCAAAATCTTTATTTTCATGAATTCAAAACAATTGCAACTTCAGGCGTTCGAGCGGCTACTAATAATTATGGACGATCTTCGAGAAAAATGTCCGTGGGATAAAAAGCAAACCTTCGAATCATTGCGTCACTTAACCATTGAGGAAACTTACGAACTCGGAGATGCCATATTGAATCATGATCTCAATGAAATCAAAAAGGAATTGGGCGATTTGCTACTGCATATTGTTTTCTATGCGAAACTTGGAAGTGAAACTGATTCCTTTGATATGGCCGATGTTTGTAACGATATTTGTGAGAAACTCATTCACCGCCATCCCCATATTTACAGTGATACAGTGGTTGCGGACGAAGAAGAGGTAAAACAAAATTGGGAAAAATTGAAATTGAAAGAAGGGAAAAAATCAGTATTAGAAGGTGTTCCTGCTGGTTTGCCAGCCTTAGTCAAAGCCAGTCGAATTCAAGATAAAGTAAAAGGTGTTGGTTTTGATTGGGAAGAGCCACATCAGGTTTGGGATAAAGTACAAGAAGAACTCGACGAGTTACAAGCAGAAGTACTGGCGGGTAACCAAGAAAAAATGGAAGCAGAATTTGGAGATGTATTATTCTCGATGATTAATTATGCTCGATTTCTGAATATCAATCCAGAAGATGCTTTAGAGCGCACGAATAAGAAGTTTATTAAACGTTTTCAATACCTCGAAAGCAAAGCAGCAACACTTGGCAAACCATTGATGGATATGACTTTAGCCGAAATGGATGTGTTTTGGAATGAAGCAAAAAAACTATAAAGATTCGGCGATTCTTCGCAATTTGGAAATATCGTTAATCACAATTTTCTTTCCATCCAAAGCAATCAAATTTGATTTATTGAATTCAGAAAGAAGGCGAATACAGCTTTCGGTCGCAGTACCGATCATTCCCGCTAATTCATCTCTAGAAAGCTGAATATGTAAGGAACCATCCTCATTTACTCCAAAGGTTTCATGCATATATATTAAGGTCTCCGCCAACCGCTCTTTTACCGATTTTTGTCCCATAGAAACCACATGGTCGTCCGCTTCTTTCAAATCGCCACAAATGGTCTTCATCACGTTCATGGAAAATGCATTATTCTCATTAAAGAAACCAAGAATTTCGGTTTTAGGAATAAAACAAACTTCCATATTTTCCAATGCTATGGCGCTTAAGTTGGTTACTTCTTCGCTAATCATAGATCGTTGTCCGAGTAATTCACCCGCTTTAACCAATTTTACAATTTGGTCTTTTCCGTTCGAACTCAATTTAGATAATTTGCAAATCCCGTCTTTAATACAATAAACGCCTTTCAAGGTGTCGCCTTCTTCAAAAATAGGCTCTCCTTTTTTGATGGTATAAGAGGTTTTACAATCGGCCATCTTCAACAGCTCGTCTTTATTCAAAGCTTTGAGGGAACTAAATTGTCTTACGATACATTGCTCGCACTTGCTCATAATAGGAAATACTTTTTTCAGTTGCCCAAAAATACAATTTAATATGATATATATCATATTTTTTGATGATTCATAATATCAAATTTGCATAGGTAAAATGAGCAAAGTTATGGATACAAACAACTGTTTCCATTGTGGTTTAGAATTTAGTAATGAAGTTGTAATTGTATTTGAGGAAAAAAATTTCTGCTGTCAAGGTTGTAAAACCGTCTACGAGATTTTTAGCTTGAATGATATGACTTGTTATTATGATTTCGAAAAATCACCTGGAGCAACCCCGCAAGACATTCAAGGAAAATATGATTTTTTAGATAATGAAAGTATCGTCTCAAAAATTTTGGAATTTGAAGAAGATTCAACCGCTATTGTTTCACTTAACATTCCTCATATACATTGTAGCTCGTGTATTTGGATTTTGGAAAATTTACAGCGTCTTCAACAGGGAATAAACAATTCTCAAGTTAACTTTCCTGAAAAAAGAGTTCGAATTAGCTATGATTCTTCACTTGTTTCGTTGAAAACAATCGTGAATTTGTTGAGTGCGATTGGCTATGAACCTTATATCAGTTTGGAAAATTACGAAACTGGAAAGACAACTGTTGATAGGAGTTTGACCTATAAACTCGGTGTGGCTTTCTTTTGTTTTGGCAATATCATGTTGCTTTCTTTTCCGGAGTATTTTGAAGTGAATGAATTTTGGCTCGATCAGTACCGCGGCTTTTTTCGTTGGTTGATTTTTGCTTTGTCGCTGCCATCATTTTTATATTCTGCGAGCGGCTACTATGTTTCAGCGTACAAAAGCATTCGAACAAAGATGCTCAACATCGATATTCCTATAGCGCTTGGAATTGTAGTCATGTTTATTCGAAGCACTTTTGATATCGTAATGAATTATGGTTCAGGTTTTTTTGATAGCTTAACTGGACTGATATTCTTTATGCTTCTCGGGAAAATGTTTCAGATCAAGACATATAGTTTTCTCAGTTTCGAACGTGACTTTAAGTCCTACTTTCCCATTGCAATCACCAAAATAAATACTGATTTTTCCGAAGCGTCCATTCCGATTTACGAGGTTAAAAAGGGAGATAGATTGCTTATTCGAAATCAGGAATTGATTCCAGTTGATGGAATTTTGATTTCCCAAAAAGCCGAAATCGATTATAGTTTTGTCACCGGAGAGGCCATTCCGATCACAAAAGTATCAGGAGACAAAATTTTTGCCGGCGGAAAACAGATTGGGCAAGTCATTGAGATGGAAGTTTTACACTCTGTTTCTCAAAGTTATCTAACGCAATTGTGGAGTAACGATGTTTTTCAAAAGCAAGTCGAACAGCAACACAAAACCATTACCGATAGCATCAGCCGATATTTTACGCCAATTCTTTTATTCATCGCATTTGCTGGATTTGGCTACTGGATTTTCTTTGATGCAAACACCGCATTCAATGTTTTTACTGCTGTATTAATAGTGGCATGTCCTTGCGCTTTGGCTTTGACAGCACCGTTTACTTTTGGAAATGTACTTCGAATCTTGGGCAAAAAGAAACTTTACCTAAAGAATGCGCTGGTAATAGAACAATTAGCAAAAGTAGATACGATTGTATTCGACAAAACGGGAACCATCACAACAAGTAAGAAGTCCAATATTTTATATGAAGGAAAGCCGCTTTCGCCCCATGAAAGTCAGGTTGTCAAAAACATATTGCGCGCATCCAACCATCCGTTAAGCAGAATGCTTTATAATCATTTACCTGAAAGTTCAAGACTTGATGTCAGTTATTTTGAAGAAGTTTCTGGAAAGGGAATTAACGCTATTGTTGAAGGCCAATCCGTAAAAATTGGGTCATCGATATTTGTTGAACATCATGAAGAATTAGCCATCGAGCAAACTTGCGTTCACGTCAAATTTGGAGAAACATACTGTGGAAAGTTCATTTTCACCAGTGAATACAGAGAAGGACTTTCCGTTCTTTTTGAGAAGCTCAGCAAGTCTTATCAAATAAAGGTCTTAAGTGGCGACAACGAAGGTGAAAAGGCCAATCTCGAACACATGTTGCCCAAAGGGACCGAGCTCGTATTCAATCAAAAACCCGAGCAGAAGTTAGCGTTTATCAAACAATTACAAGAAAAGGGATGCAATGTGATGATGGTCGGGGATGGGTTGAATGATGCTGGAGCATTAGCGCAAAGTAATGTTGGTATTTCGATTGCAGAAAACGTCAATGTTTTTTCTCCCGCTTGTGATGCTATTCTTGATGCCGCTCAGTTTCAAAAAATAGATGCCTTTTTGCGACTGTCAAAGAATTCGATTACAACCATAAAAATGAGTTTTACCATCTCTCTTTTATACAACGTAGTTGGATTATCATTCGCTATAACTGGAAATCTCTTGCCTTTGGTTGCGGCCATTATCATGCCTTTGAGTACCATTACGATTGTCAGCTTTGTGACTTTGATGAGTAATTATTTTGCAAGAAAAATATAGAATTATGTAAGTTCTGCGAAATCGTGTTCACTTATTTTTAAGGGAATGATGCAAGTATGACAAATGTCATATTTTAGGAAGAATTCTGAAAGTATTTTGTTAACATAAATTTAAGGTATGAGTGTTATTTATTTATTAATCTCCATCAGTATCATCGTAGCAATAGGCTTTTTCTTTGCATTTATTAGAGCTGTTCAGTCAGGTCAGTATGACGACGATTATACACCATCGGTCAGAATGCTTTTTGACGATGAACTTATTAAAGACAAACCAAAATCAATAGAAACAACCCAAGAAAAACAAATTTAATTATGGAAGTACAACAGTTTTATTATGACAACAAAATTGTAAAGAAATTCCTCTACGCAACGATTCTTTTTGGCGTGGTGGGAATGTTGGTTGGACTTATTTTAGCCATTATGTTCCTTTTTCCCAATATCACCGATGGAATTTCCTGGTTGAGTTTTGGTAGATTGAGACCATTGCACACCAACGCTGTTATTTTTGCGTTTGTCGGAAATTCGATGTTTGCAGGAGTCTATTATTCACTGCAACGACTACTAAAAGCAAGAATGTTTAGTGATGCTTTGAGTAATATTCATTTCTGGGGTTGGCAACTTATTATTGTTGCAGCCGCGATTTCTCTGCCTTTGGGTTTTAGTACATCCAAAGAATATGCAGAATTAGAATGGCCAATTGATATTGCGATTGCTTTGATTTGGGTAGTCTTCGGTATCAACATGATTGGTACAATTCTTAAAAGGAGAGAGCGCCATTTATATGTTGCCATTTGGTTTTACATTGCTACGTTTGTCACTGTAGCAGTATTGCATATCTTCAATAGTTTGGAGTTGCCAGTTTCTGCGCTTAAAAGTTATTCAGTTTACGCTGGTGTTCAAGATGCCTTAGTACAATGGTGGTACGGACATAATGCCGTTGCATTTTTCTTAACAACGCCTTTCTTAGGTTTGATGTATTATTTTATTCCTAAAGCGGCCAATCGTCCAGTGTATTCTTATCGATTGTCAATCGTTCACTTCTGGTCCTTAATTTTTATCTATATCTGGGCAGGACCACACCACTTATTATATTCTGCTTTGCCTACTTGGGCTCAGAATCTGGGTGTTGTGTTCTCAGTAATGTTGATTGCGCCTTCTTGGGGAGGAATGATCAACGGATTGTTGACGCTTCGTGGTGCTTGGGATAAAGTTCGTGTTGAGCCGATCCTAAAATTCTTCGTGGTGGCTATTACAGGTTATGGTATGGCTACGTTTGAAGGTCCAATGTTATCCTTGAAAAACGTAAATGCTATTGCACACTTTACGGATTGGATTATTGCTCACGTTCACGTTGGTGCTTTAGCTTGGAATGGTTTCATGGCATTTGGTATGATTTACTACTTGATTCCAAAAATGACTAAAGGGCCATTATACTCTCTAAAATTAGCCAACTTCCATTTCTGGATTGGTACTTTAGGAATCATATTGTATACACTTCCGATGTATGTGGCTGGTTTTACACAAGCTTCGATGTGGAAACAATTTAATCCAGACGGAACTTTAACTTATGGTAATTTCCTAGAAACAGTAAATCAAATTGTTCCAATGTATTGGATGAGAATGATTGGTGGAACCATGTACTTAATTGGTATGTTTGTTTTGGTATACAACATCATTCAAACAGTGAGAGCAAATGCTAATGTAGAAGATGAATTAGCAGAAGCTCCAGCATTAGAAAGATTAGGCGCTGGCAGAATCAAAGGTGAGAAATACCACGCTTGGTTAGAAAGAAGACCAATTCAAATGACCATTTTTGCAGTGATTGCGATCTTGATTGGTGGAATTATTCAAATTGTTCCTACGATTATGGTTAAGTCCAATATTCCAACCATTGCAAGTGTAAAACCTTATACACCTTTAGAATTGGAAGGACGAGATTTATATGTTCGTGAAGGTTGTGTGGGTTGTCACTCTCAAATGGTTCGTCCTTTTAGAAGTGAAGTAGAACGTTACGGACCACAAGCCAAAGCAGGAGAATTTGTATATGATCATCCATTCTTGTGGGGTTCAAAACGTACTGGTCCGGATTTGTTAAGAGAAGGTGCGAAATACAATAACAATTGGCATTTCAATCATTTCTGGGATCCGCAAAGTATTTCTGCAGGCTCATTAATGCCAAGTTACAAATGGTTGTTCGATAACAAAGCCTTAGATATTTCAGACATCGAAGCCAAAATGAAAGCTATGCGAGCGCTTGGAGTTCCGTATTCTGATTTCCAAATTGCTCATGCGAAAGATGCTATTAAGGAGCAAGCGACTCAAATTGAAGAAAGCCTAAAATCCGATCCCGATTTTGTAAAGAGTTATGCTAACAGCAAAGAAAAAGCGGTGGCAAAGGGCGAGCAATTTGTACCAATGAGTGATCGTGAAATTGTAGCTATGATTGCATACATCCAACGATTAGGAACAGATATTAAAGTAAAAGAAAACCTTAAAAAATAAAGCCATGTTCGAACAAATAAAACACAATATGGAGACAATTGCTGGTGTTGCAATCTATCCAATTCTATCGCTTTTGATCTTTTTTGTTTTCTTTCTTGCGCTTGGAATCTGGGTATTCACTTATAAAAGAGAGAAGATCCAAGAATTGAGTCAATTGCCACTAAAAGATAACTAATCTCCTAATTTTAAAACAATCAATATGAAAAAAATATTTCCAGTATACGTGCGAGTTCCTGTAATTTTCTTTACAGTGATGATGGCTCTAGAATACTTTATTGATTCTGGAGATCGGCCTGCCTTTATAAAGTTCCCCGTAGTTTCTATATTCCTATTTGTATTTCTTTTTCTACTTGTAGCTATTGAAATTACCACAAGTGCTATAGATAATGTTACCTATCATTTGTTGACCGAGGAACAGAAAAAACAACTCGAGGAAGTGACCAGCATTTCTTTCTCTGATAGTGTTTTGTACAAAAAAATGATGAAGTTGTTGACCAAGTCTGTGCCGATAGAAAATGAAGGACAATTGCTTTTAGATCATGATTATGACGGAATTAAGGAATTAGATAATACGTTGCCACCATGGTGGGTATACCTATTCTACGGAACCATCATTTTTGCTGCCATCTATTTGGTTCGATTTGAAATCTTAGGTGCAGATGACCAAGAAATGGAACTTAAAAAAGAAATGGCGCAAGCTAAAATTGATATTGCAGAGTATATGAAGACCGCTCCAGACCTTATGGATGAGAAATCGGTAACACAATTGACCGATGCCGCATCGCTAGCAGAGGGTAAGACTATCTTTGTAGCCAATTGCGTTGCTTGTCACCGAGCAGATGGCGGTGGACAAATTGGTCCGAACCTAACAGACGATAATTGGATTTTGGGCGGTGGTATCAAAAACATTTTCCACACTTTAGAAAATGGTGGACGAGATGGTAAAGGGATGATTTCCTGGAAGGGAACGCTTAAACCAAAAGACATGCAAAAAGTGGCGAGTTACGTTATGTCACTAAGAGGCAGTAATCCGAAAGATCCGAAAGCACCCGATGGGGAAATTTGGGTTGATCCAGCAGCAAAAGCGGATGTTGCAGTAGCTACTAAAGTTGATACTACTAAAGTGAAATAAATTATGTCCAATCTACCTGACGAATCGTTTAGAGATACCATTGCTACCATCGATGAAGAAGGTCACCGAAGGTTTATATTTCCAAAAAAACCTTCTGGCAAGTTTTACGATTATAGAAAGTGGGTTAGTTACTTTTTGTTATTAGTTCTGGTTGCAAATCCGTTTGTGAAAATCAACGGAAACCAGTTTATGATGTTCAACGTACTAGAACGAAGATTCAATATTTTTGCATTTCCACTTTGGCCCCAGGACTCCTATATATTCGTGGTTTTCATGATCGTAGGTGTCGTTTTCGTCGTGCTATTTACGGTAATTTTTGGCCGGATATTCTGCGGTTGGATTTGTCCACAAACCATTTTTCTGGAGATGGTATTTCGCAGAATTGAATACTGGATAGAAGGAGATCGTGGTGCCCAAATTCGATTGTCGAAACAAGAATGGAACGCAGAGAAAATAAGAAAGAAAGGGTTGAAATGGCTGGTGTTTCTGATTATCTCGTTCTTTATCGCCAATGTTTTTCTAGCGTACTTAATCGGTAGTGATGTATTGATACATATGGTCGAGGAAGGTCCAGAAAATCATACGAGCACGTTGATTTCACTAGGTATTTTTACAGGTGTTTTCTATTTTGTATTTGTATGGTTTCGTGAACAGGTTTGCATTATCGCTTGCCCATATGGTAGACTGCAAGGCGTACTACTCGACAACAAATCGATTAATGTTGCCTATGATTATGTTCGTGGAGAAAAGGAACTCGGACGTGCGAAATTTAACAAGCAAGAAGACCGAGCTGCTTCAGGAAAAGGGGATTGTATAGATTGCAAGCAATGCGTTCATGTTTGTCCAACGGGAATTGACATTAGAAACGGCGTACAATTAGAATGTATTAATTGCACGGCTTGTATTGACGAATGTAATACCATAATGGACAGTGTGGGATTGCCTCAAGGACTGATTCGATACGCATCTGAAGATGAGATTGAAAAGAAAGCCAAGTTCAAGTTTACGACAAGAATGAAAGGCTATACCGCAGTTTTGGTCATTCTTATTGGAGTTCTAACCGGTTTATTATTCTTACGTACAGAAGTTGAAACCACGATATTGCGTTTGCCTGGACAATTGTTTCAACACAAAGGCGATAAGATTAGTAACATTTATACTTTTAAATTAATAAATAAGACATCGAAGGATTTTGATTCCATTCATTTTGTATTGCATAATATAAAAGGAACCATTAAAATCGTCGGCGAACCTCACTTAAAAGTGCCTAAACAAGGTATGATTGAAGGAACCTTATTTATCGAAATCAATCAGTTTCTGTTGGAAAAAGACAAAACTAAATTGGAAATTGAAGTATTTAACAAAAAAAGAAAGATACAAACTACGAGAACCAATTTCTTGAGTCCACGGAGTTTTGAATAAAAAAAATAAATCATGAAAATTAGCTGGGGAACTTCTATAATCATATCGTTTGCATTGTTTATCAGTTTCATCTTGTACTTTGTATTCAAAGTGCAAACGAATTCGAAATATGACAATGAATTGGTTGTCGACGAATACTACAAAAAAGACGCAAAATTTGGAGCAGAAATGCTGAGTGTTCAAAATGCAGAAGATTTGACTGAAAAACCAGTGATTACTACTTCGAACGGAGAAATTTCTATTTCGTTTCCGAAGCAGTTTGATTCAAAGAAAGTTAATGGTACAGTGTCTCTATACCGGCCGTCTAACAAAAAATTAGACTTCGAAATTCCACTTTCGTTGACTAATTCTACTTTGCTCATACCTAAAAAAAGTTTGGTAGGCGGTCGATGGGACATTACAATAGAGTGGGAGTATGATGGAAAACTCTACACCACCAAGGAAGATTTATATTTGAGATAATTCTAGACGTTCGATAATGCTATATACCGCATTTATTTTTGGTTTGATTAGTAGCTTGCACTGCATCGGAATGTGCGGTCCTATTGCGATGATGTTACCCGTGGATCGAAGTAACCCGACGAAAAAAGCGACGCAAATTTTGACCTACCACTTTGGTCGATTGACCGCTTATGCGGCTATAGGTTTTCTTTTTGGGCTCTTAGGTAAAGGCTTGTTTTTGGCAGGAATTCAACAAGAATTATCAATAGTATTAGGTGTTTTAATGATACTTGTGATTGCCGTGCCAGAGCGTATTTTTTCTAAATACAATTTTTCAAAACCTGTATTTAGACTAATTTCCAGTGTAAAGAGTGCATTGGGGCGTCAATTTAAAAAGAGCAGTTATTCTTCCTTATTTTCAATAGGATTGCTCAATGGGTTTTTGCCTTGCGGACTCGTATACGTTGCACTATTTGGCGCCATCGCAATGCAAAGTGTTGGCTTTGGAATGGTTTACATGATCTTATTTGGACTAGGCACAATACCGATGATGAGCAGTGTAGTGTATTTGAATTCATATCTAACCATACCATTTCGCAGCAAAATTCAAAAAATCATACCTTTTGTCGCTGTTATAATTGGTATCTTATTTATTTTTAGAGGATTAGGATTGGGAATTCCGTATGTTTCGCCATCTAATCTCAATCTTTTTGTACAAAATCAACCTAATTGTCATTAAATTTTAGAATTTTTATTATCATAAACTACAATTATTATGGAGAAGCATGATCTATTGCACGAGTTTCCGGAGCATCAAGACAAAATACATCAACTGAAAGTAGAGAATAGCTATTTTCGAAAATTATTCGATGAGTATCACGACCTAGATCATCAGTTACTCCGCATCAAAACTGGAGTTGAAATTGCTACAGACGAAGCGCTAAAAGAATTGAAAGCGAAAGCCTTGCATCTTAAGGATGAGCTTTATAAGATGATCAAAAACTAAAGAAAAAATCACGCAAAATTAGCGTGATTTTTTTATTTATACGGTCATCGAAAATAGGGAAGTTGTTGGGAGTTTTCTTTTGAGTCGCAAATCAAAAGCCATACAGATATTTCGAACAAAGGGTTTGCCAGCTTCTGTAATCTTTATTCCTGAAGCTAATATTTGAACCAGGCCATCTTTTTCCATTTCTTCTAATTGAGCAACTATATGTGGGATTTCTGCGACATAATTACTTCGGTCATTCCAAGATGTTTCAAATTGGCACATTAGATTTAGAATATGTTTTCGAATAATTAAATCTTCTGTCGTTAACAGATGTCCCTTTACAACAGGAATTTTATCCCATTCTAATAGTTGATAGTAGTCTTCTAAGTTCTTTTCGTTTTGAGCAAAACTGTACCAACTATCGCTAATTGAAGAAACACCTAACCCAATCATAACTTGTGTTTTCGACGCACTGTATCCCATAAAATTGCGGTGTAACTTACTGTTCTTAAACGCAGTATATAGACTATCGGTTTTCAAAGCAAAATGATCCATGCCAATTTCTAGGTAGTCATTTTCGAAAAGCAATTGCTTGCCGATTTCATATAAATTCCGCTTTTCATCATCTTTGGGAACGTCTTCATCTTTAAACCCACGTTGACCGTTTCCTTTTATCCAAGGGACGTGAGCATAACTGTAGAAAGCCAAACGATCTGGTTGTAGCGATTTTGTTTTTTCAATGGTATCAATTACATCCTCAAGTTTTTGAAACGGCAAACCAAAAATCAAATCATGACCCACCGAGGTATAGCCAATTTCTTTTGCCCAAAAAGTAACTTTCGCAACATTATGAAAGGACTGATGACGATGTATGGCAGTCTGAACTTTCTCTGAATAATCTTGAACGCCAAAACTAACTCGACGAAATCCAAGGTCATAGAGTTTTTGCAAATGTGCTCGTGTAGTATTATTGGGATGGCCTTCAAAACTGAACTCGTAAGTATCTGCTTTTTTGGCGTGACTGAAAATACCATTAATCAGGTCTTCTAAGTTTTGAACAGAAAAAAGGTTGGAGTTCCGCCGCCTAAATGAATTTCCTTAATAATTGGCGTTTCATCAAAAAGAGCACAATAGAGTTTCCATTCTTTGAGAACTGCCGCAATATAAGGATGTTCAACACTGTGGTTTTTGGTAATTCGTTTGTGACAGCCGCAAAAAGTACACATGCTTTCGCAAAACGGTAAGTGAATATAAAGGCTAATTCCTTCCGTCGCATTGGTTTCGCCAAATGATTTCTTTAGCGTATCTATCCACGCTTTAGACGAAAAATGATCATCATCCCAATACGGAACTGTCGGATAGCTCGTATATCTTGGTCCAGGAACATTGTATTTTTGCAGTAAAGAAATAGCCATGTCAAATTAAATTGATTTCTCAAAAGTAGAAGAGTCAGTTGAAAATAATAATGACAATTATCATATTTTGAAAATCAAAAAAAAAGCCTCGCAATCATTTGACTACAAGGCTTATTTAAATATAGGTATTTGTTACCTTTTTAGAAAGGAGATTTTCGCTAAACTAAAATTTATTAAGACGGATATTTTGTTACAATCTTAGATCTTGTCGGAACAGTACTGTCATTTTCATAATAATCAATTCGATATTGACCAGTAAAACCATAACTAATAGAAATTGATTGATCACAGGTTAAATTTGAGTTTGATGCAGTAAAAACGACGTCCCTCCCTCCCGGAAGGAATTCTCTTAACCAATTACTGTAATACGTAGAAGAACAACTAAACCATCGCCCATCTAGTGATGTAACGGTAATTTTCAATTTCATATTTTTGGCAAGGATTGCAGTGAGACTATATACGGAGTTCGGAGAATAAGTAACCGTCTGAAGATCCAATTGGAGAATATTTGGACCATATGCTCCTACTTCAGGATATTCAATTAGCGACTTCGTAATTACAAAATCAGTATTGTTTATAAAATTGTTAATGTATATTTCAATATCAGGGATGTTGGCAGTCATACCTATTTCTGTATATCGTTCTTCTAAATTGCGTCGGACCTTGGTTGAATTAAGATAAACTGCATGATTTATCAATTGTGATCCCACTGAAGCACTATTTAGAACACCGTCGGTTTTAATATCACTACTAATATTTGAAAGAAGTTCAATAAATTCAGATTCAGTTCTGTAGCCTTGTAATATGGCTGATAATGCCAATAGAACTGCATTGTCATTGCCTTCTTGAGAAATATCTAGAAGTTCTGATTCATGCGATAAAGGCGTGTCTATATTGAATATTGCTAAGATTTCACCTTGTGCTTGTTTCTTGGCTACTCGAAAAGTAAGTCCTTGGCCTATTAAATACTCAACTCTTGCTTTCTCTAGATGCGACAAGACATTCGTGTTTAGCGTTGTTTTATCTGAAATGTCAGACAAGGCGTAAAGGGTAATTTGTGAACTTGATTGTTCTCCAAGCACTTCATTATAGTAAAAGCCATCAGCTTTTAGACTTACAAAATTTGAAACAAGCTCAATATTTGAAACCTCAAAACTTCCTCTATTATCAGTAATTTGAGTGTTAAATGTTTTGCCTGTTTGCCCTAGACTTGCATTCAGTTCACTTATGGTAATACTGGTGCCATTGAGAAAAGGTCCTTTTTGCACAAAACCACTGATGCTCACTTTTTTTACAGTTGAAGGCGATTCCTCGCTTTTACTACAATTAGTTAGAGTACAAATCGCAAAAATTGATATGATGAAATGTATTTTCATGATGTAATGTATTAAAGTTAGTTTGCACCGATTTCCTGACTGCAATTAATGTCGCTTTATTCCGCTTTCACTTCACGCAATTTCTTTAGTTTTTCTTTCAAAACATCCAAACTCTCTTTATGCTTCGCGATATTTTTTCTTACCTCAAGCACAATCGAGTTTTCTTTCTTCGCATTTTTTGTATTGGTAAAAAACTGAATATTGTTCTCTAATTGAAAAATCTCTTGTTGTGTTTCCTCAATTTTGCGAATTAAGAATATTTTTTCACTTTCCAACTTACGCGTATCGTTGTTTTCAGATAAGTTGCCGACTCTGTTAGTGAAACGCACCAAATCAGATTCTTTTTTACTCAAACTTAGTTTTTCGAAAAGTACATCTAGGATTTTATTAAACTTTCCTTCAATATGTCTTCTACCTTCTGGAACTTTGCCACAATTTTTCCAATTTTCAATATGAAGTTTAATCGCATCCAAGTCGGTTTTATGGTCGCCCGTCATTTCAAAAGCTCTCACGGTCTCTAGATAAGCTTTTTTCTTTTCGTAAGCTTCCGCTTCTTCTGGATTAACCAGACTTTTTTGTGCCTTTAGATTTTCAAAATAGATGTTGCAAGCCGCTCTAAATTCTGTCCACAATTGGTCTGAAAATTTCCTTGGAACATGACCAATAGTTTTCCATTCTTCTTGAATTTGCTTCATGATTGGCGTTGTTGCAGCAAAATCGGTACTTTCTTGCAGTTCCTTCGCTTTAGCAACCAAGGCTTGTTTCAAACTAAGATTCGTGTTTTGATCTTTTTTGATGTCCTTATAGAAGTTGTTCTTCAAAACATTAAAACTACGAACCGCATTTTTGAAGCTCGTCCAAGTTTCTTCATTCACTTCACTCGGAACTTTTCCAGTGCTAAAAAACTCATTTCTAGCCGCTTCAACTTTTGCTACTTGAGCAGTCCATGCGCTGTGAGAATGCACATTTTCTTGCGCTAATGCCTCAATTGTAGCAATGATTTCTTTCTTCTTATTGAGATTATCTTGTTCAACTGCGCGAAGACCTTCGAAAAGCAGTTCTCTTTTGTCATGCATTTGTTTGGTTAAATCACTGAATTTATTCCAAACTTCTTCACGATGTTCTCTTGAAACGGGTCCAATTTCTTCTTTCCAAATGCGATGTAAATCTTGCAATTCACGAAATGCTTTATTGATGTCATTTTCGTGTACCAATTCTTCAACACGAGCAATAATTTTTTGTTTTTGCTCTAAATTGTGTTTAAAATCGACGTCTCTAGCTTCACGATCTAAATGCAAATAATCGTAAAAATTCTCTACATGAAAGTGATAATTGTTCCAAACGTGATTGTATTTATCCTTCGGAATCGGTCCAGCAGTTTTCCAACGATCTCTTAAATCATTGAAATGCTTCAACGTGTCTTTGATATTTTCTTGTGGATTAATCAAATTCTTTAATTCTTCCACAATCGCCAAACGATTTTCTAAATTCGTTTTCAGATTAGACTCGAGACTTTTAAAGTGTTTGCTTTTTTGATCTCTATATTGATTATAAATTTGGTCAAACTTGGTTTTTAATGGAAAGTGGTAATGAAATTCCTCAGTAGATTCTGGGTTCTCAGCGTGAAACTCATCCTTTTTTTCTTCAATTAAGCTATGGTATTTAGCCAAAAAGGACTTTTTTAGTTCTTCTACGTGATCTTTGACAGCCATCACTTTTTCAGAAGTAGTTAGCGTTTCAAGTTCAGCAACTAATTCCTCCATCGATAGCGTTTCGTAATCTTGCATTGGAATATCGTGACGCAATGTTTCATCTTCACTTTCCGCAGCATTTACGTCAAGAATGGCAGCAACAGCAACGTCTTCTTGTGGCGCTTCTTCGGCAGGAATACTGTCATCCGATGCCATTTCAACTTCAACTGCTACTTCTTCAGCAGCAACTTCTGTTGGCATTTCGATTTCAGATTCAATCGTTTCTGCTATCGTTTCCTCTTGAACTTCAACTACGTCTTCTTCAACTTCTGCAGTAGCTTCAACTGCTTCTTCCACAACTTCGTCTGCAGTTTCAATTGCTTCTTCAGCAACAATTTCTGCGACATTTTCGGCAGCAGGAACCTCTTGCAATTCGTCGTTTTCCACCGATTCAGTTTCAGCAACAGTCGTTACCTCTTCCGAAATGGTTGGTTCAACATCAGCGTTGTGCATTTCTTGAATCACCGCTTCTACTTTTCCGTCTGCCTCATTATTTGTTTCTGGCAGGTTATCATTCTTTTCTTCTAACATTACAAAAATGTTTAAGGATTACTACAAATTTTCCACTTTTGGAGTGCGAAAGATAGTAAAGGCGGTTTAAAATACAAAGAAAATAGTGTAATTATAGTATTAAGTGTATCTATAGATTGGCTTAGGAGCTAATTCCCGCTATCCGTTACAATCTTTTTATGCTGAACTTGTTTCAGCATCTATTAATAGTGACCGTATTTTGGTGTAGATACTGAAACAAGTTCAGCATAAAAAGGATTTCCTCTACTATCGGGGCTAGGGCTATTACTTTGTGGATGAAGTTTTTGGTGAATTGCTATTTGTTCCAAATTTTCCAAGCTTTTTCTGCTTGAAAAACCAGCATGTCTTTTCCATTCTTGGTGATGGCGCCTTGCTTCTTCGCTCTTTTTAGAAATTGGGTTTCTTCCGGATTGTAAATCAAATCGAAGGCAAGGTGTTTGTCGGTAAAGAACTGATAGGGAATAGGAGGAAATTCCGCCACATTTGGACTGGTTCCTAATGGCGTGCAATTGACCACAATTTGAAAGTTATCAAAAGTGGTAGCATTGAGTCGATCATAAGTAAGACTGCTTTTCATCGCATCTCGAGAAACAAATGCCGATGTAATTCCAAGTTCCTCCAACGCAAATGCCACCGCTTTTGAGGAACCTCCTGTACCGAGAATTAGCGCTTTCTTATGGTGTGGTTGTAATAGTGGTTTTAATGCTTTTTTGAATCCATAATAATCCGAATTGTATCCTTTCAATTGCCCATTTTTCTTAAGTCGAATAACGTTTACTGCGCCAATCGCCATCGCTTTTTTGGAAAGTAAATCCAAATGTGGTATGACGGATTCTTTGTACGGAATAGTTACGTTCAAGCCAGCGAGATTTGGATGAGATTGCAGTACCGCACTAAAGTCATCAATACTCGCAAGGTCAAAGTTTTCGTAAATACAATCTACTGCATTGGTGTTTGCAAAGCGTTCCGTAAAGTATTTTTTAGAAAACGAATAGTCGATGTTTTTGCCGATTAAGCCGTAGACTTTCATAATATAGAGTAAAGAGAAGTAGCTATTTTCTGAGACGAATTAGCCACGAATTCACGAATATGATTTACTTAATTCGTGAATTCGTGGCTAATACCAGAATTAAACTTCATGATGTTATTTGGAATGTTTTTCAATGGCTTTTTGAACCAACTTCATGTCCCAAACCAATGGGAATAGATGTTCTAAGAGCATTCTGTTTTTGAAATTGAGTCTTAATCCGTTGCTTAGGTGAAATTTTCCTTTAGCAGTTTCTTGCAGCATCAGATATAATCCCGCCAATCTGTATTCGATTTCATATTCTTCTGGGAAGTACTCGGTAGCTTGCAACAAGGTTTGAATTGCAGAATCAAATTCGCCTAAGAATTGCAAAATATCCACCCAAAATAACCACGTGTCTAGCATATAATCACCGTGCTCTACTGCTTTTCTGTAACCAAACTCAGCTTCTTCAAAGAAATTGAGCTCTTTGTTTATGGTTGCATACCGTTTCCAGTAAAAACGATTTTCATTGTCGATACTTAGCGCTTTGTTTACATAATACAATGCTTTTTGAAAATTCTTCTGACGAACGTAAAAATCAGTAATGGCAATCCAACCTTTATCTAACAATGGGTCTTCGTGAACCGTCTTATTAAAGAATTTTAGCGCTAAGACTTTATTGCCTAATTTCTCATGACATTTTCCAATTCGCAATAGCGCATACGAAGTGGGATCATCCAATTCGATGGTGCGGTTATAGCTTTCGATAGCTTCCTCGTAACGTTTTAGTCTTTCTAGGGTTTTTGCTTTTTCCATAAAAGCGCCTAAGAATTCATCGTCTATGTAAGTCGCGAATTCAAAAGCACGCAAGGCTTCCGGATATTTTTTTAATCCGTAGCTCAAGCGACCAATCTGATGCCAAGCAATTTCGCTATACGGATTGCGATCGATATATTGGTGCAAATAAGTAATGGCTTCTTCGTTTTGATCTAAGAACTCGAAACAATATACTACATTATATAAAGCAGCTTGGTCTTCGGTGTCTTCTTCTAGGCATTTGATGAAATTCTCTTTGGCCAATTCTAAGTTGTCCATAAAAAGATATTCCATTCCGATAAGATTATAGACGTCGGCATAATCGTCGGTAAATTGTAGCGCAGTCTTTAAGATCTCAACGGCTTTTTCGTGCTGATCTCTTTTAGAATAAATACTGGCTTTTTGAATGTAAATTTCTTCGTTGTGTGGTTCGATGGCAAACAACTCATTGAGCAGTTTTTCTGCCACATCGAGTTTGTCCTCATAAATCAGCATTTCTACCTGAACCAACTTTAATCCAGTAGATTTCGGATGTTGTTCTAGGGCTAATTTTAAGGCTTTCTTAGCTAAGGAAGCTTTTCCCATATCAAGATAATGCAGGATGATTTCCTCAAATTCCTCGGAGTCAAAAAAGAGTACTTTGTTGGTTTTCAACATCGACTCGAATTTGGATAAGGATAAGTTGTGATCGTCTTCTTCGTCGCTGATTTGCATAGCTTTGGGTTTAAAATTATCCTAAATAAAATTAGGAAAGGTTATACGTGTTGGGGGAAAAGTCGGTAATTGTTGTGAACAATTTAATTAACAAATAAATTTGTATTAAAATCTACTGTCATAGCCCTGATAGGAGAGGAAATCCTTTTTATGCTGAACTTGTTTCAGTATCTACAACAAAATACGCTCACTAGTACTAGATGCTGAAACAAGTTCAGCATAAAAAGATTGCAACGGATAGCAGGAAATAGCTCCTAAAAACTAGTCTTCATTTGCAATTTCATCCAGCGATTGAAGAATGATCGCACAACCTTCTCGAATTTCATCTTCTGAAATGGTGAGCGGTGGCGTGATTCGAATCGCATTACCTTCAAAGAGCAACCAAAACAGGATTAATCCTTTGTCTTGGCATTTGAAAATCACTTTATTGGTGATTTCAGGATGCGCCGTCATAGCAGCCAGCATCAATCCTTTTCCTCGAATTTCGTGTATCAAAGGATGTACCAGAAGTGACCGAAACAACTTTTCTTTGACTAATGTCTGTGGAATGAGGTCTGTTTCCGTAATTTCTTGCAAAGTGGCCAAACAGGCTGCCGCAATGACAGGGTGTCCGCCAAACGTAGTTATGTGCCCTAGTTTTGGATTGTTACTGAGTAAATCCATGTGCTGAGCTGAAGCAGTAAAGGCTCCGACAGGCATTCCGCCGCCCATGCCTTTTCCTAGAATGACGATATCTGGAACCACGTTATAGTTTTCGAAACCGAATAATTTACCGGTGCGTCCGAAGCCAGGTTGGATTTCGTCTATAATCATCAGCGCTCCAACTTCATCGCAACGTTGACGAACCTTAAGTAGAAAATCGTTTTCTGGTTGAATAAATCCAGCGCCACCTTGAATACTTTCTAGAATAATTCCAGCAGTTTTCGTGGTGATTTTTTGAATATCGTCCTCGTTGTTGAAGGTGATAAAATCGACGTCGGGAATCAATGGTCTAAAAATTTGTTTGCGCTCTTCAAAACCCATGACGCTCATTGAACCCATGGTATTGCCATGATAGGCGTTGAAGCAGGAGATCAATTGACTTCTGCCTGTCACTCTTCGTGCCAATTTTAAAGCGCCTTCGGTAGCTTCGGTTCCTGAATTGACTAAATAGGTTTTTTCTAATGGTTTGGGTAGGAGTGAAGCAAGTAATTTGCAATATGCCACCGCGGGACTTTGGGAATATTCGCCATATACCATCACATGCGAATATTTGTCGAGTTGATTTTTAATCGCCTCATTGACGCGCTGGTTTTGATGGCCAAGAGCGCAGGCAGAAACTCCAGCAACAAAGTCTAGGTATTTTTTGTTATTCGTGTCGTAGATATAGGAACCAAGAGCATGTGAAACTTCCATACCGAGAGGATATGGAGACGTTTGGGCTTGGTATTGGAGGAAATCAGAATTCACGATTTTAAGGTTTAAATACAACAGTCAAAAATAAGGAGGCTTATTTTATGAGAATCTTTTTTGTTATTGTGGACATCCCGGTTTTTATAGTTACCAGATACAGACCTTTGTCTAGATTGCTTAAATTTAAATTTGGGCTTATTTCATTGCATTTATTGCTGATGATTTTTTCTCCCAAAAGATTGTATATATCAATGCTTAAAATTAAAGTATTTTTTTGATTGGTTGTAATTGATATAAAGCCGTTAGATGGATTTGGAGCTATGATTACATCATTTTCGATTTTATTTATGGAATTATGCTCAGTAGTGTTTAAAAAACTTTGCATTCCGGAGATATAAAGTTCATTGCCACTTCTGTTGTTTGTCGCACCAAAATATAACTTATCGCCAATCACTTTTATAGCCCGATGGTCTATCCGTTCATAATCAATAAAATTAATTCCATTGACAATATTAAAATCATAGCTGTTCGAAACAAATCCGTCAGTTATCGATATTCTTTTAGGGAATGTATCTGAAAGGTATATTAAGCGATCTTGTAGGCAGGTGTATCCTGAAAGGGTGATATAAGTAGCATTGACCGGTGGCAATAGTGTTGTTCCGGCCGGTGTACCATCGGTTCTCCAGAGTTCCTTATCCAAATAGTTAGTACCGAATGTAAGATCTGTAAAAGAAAAATAAACGAATTCCCCACATACATCCATATAGCTAAAATTTCTTGTAAAATCGTCCTTTAGCATTACGGTTCCGGCAACTGTACCGTCAGTCTTCATTAAAACGTGGTTGTTAATATTCTTAGCGGAAAAATACAACTCATCATTAAAAACGGTGCTTTTTTTAAATGGTAATCCACTTAAAGTAGAAGCCCAGACGCCTATCTGAATAGTTCCTGCCGTACTGCCATCGGAAGACCAAAGCGTTTGTAGTCCCTGATTGGGATCGTTAAGGCTATTGCTGATGAAAAATATTTTGCTGCTTGTGGCATTTATGATTATCCGGGCATCATACGATCCGGCAGAAGGCAGGGTTATCGATTTGATTGTGCCGCCATCCGTACCATCAGTACTCCATAAAGAATAATCTGTACCATCATAAGCTACAAAATACAATCTATTATTTAACACCGCATATCGCTTATAGCTACTGACAAAAGACGAATTTGACCCACTGATTGAAGATCCTGCACCAACGTTAATATCTTTAATCATATACGTTCCTGCATCCGTACCGTCGGTGCGCCATAGTTCATTACCGTGTACCTGGTCATTGGCCTTAAAATACATAATGCCGTTGTATTCCATGAATAAAGTATTTTCATCGATGCTGTTTGCAGTTCCTGGTGCAATATCTTTAATCAGTCCAGTGTTGGCGAAAGTGCCATCAGTTTTGTGAAGTTCATAACCGAAAGCATTGATATAACCCCGATAATATGCATTGCCGCCCACCTTTAAGAACTCAGGACTTATGTCATTTAAACTCGCTATCGAACCGGTGTCCGGATTAACATCTTTAATAAGGTGTGTCCCGTTTATCGTCCCGTCAGTAATAAAGGGTTCCCAGCCAGTACTATTCCCATGGCCCGAAAAGAAAACGACATTCCCGTTAAGCTCGGTGAAATCTTGTGGTGCGTACCCAGCGCTGCGATTCACATCTTCAAATAATTGTGTATTGCTTTCTGTTCCGTCGGTATGCCATAATTCGACACCGTTGAAATTAGTTTGGGCAGCAAAAAATACTTCGTTGTTAATTGGTATATAATCAACATTGACATCATTGATTCCTACGTTAATATCCTTAATCTGACTTGTTCCAGATTCAGTACCATCACTTTTCCACAATGTTGGGTAGTCCGGATTCAGAGCGTTTACGTAAGCAGAAAATATTAAAAAATTGGAAGCCGCGGTCAGTTTTGTAATGGTAGTCGACCCATCGCCTATTTGAATATCCTTAACCATTTCGGTACCGTTCATGGAGCCATCGGTAACCCACAATTCCTTTCCATGAATATTGTCATTGGCTATAAAAAAGACTTTGTCGTTTAACAGCGTGAACTGACAATCGGATTCAAGGCCATCGGAAACGGGGTTAATATCCTTCAACAAATGGGTTCCAGAATCGGTGCCGTCACTAATCCACAGTTCATATCCTATAGAAGTTGCTGTAACCCGAAATACAAAATAATTGCTTGTGGCAATACCTAAAATCGCGAGATCATCGTTGTTGAAACTTTGAGGCAAATCTTTGACGAAGATTGTACCGGCTGCTGTTCCGTCACTCTTCCATAAATCATAGCCTGAAAAACCGCCGCCAGTCTTGGCATAAAAATAAAAATTGTTGTTGAATATGATGAAATGGTTGCCGCTGCTCAATCCGGAAGCCGACGGAGCGATATCCTTTAGAAGCGATAACCCGGAACTTGTGCCATTGCTTTTCCATATTTCCCTGCCGACAATACCATCTGATGCGGTAAAATAAATTTCGTTGTTAAAAACAAATAGGTCGGTAGGTGTACTTCCTGTAGCGCCTAATCTGATATCATTCAGCATAAAAGTGCCAGTGTTCGTCCCGTCGCTAATCCATAATTCCTGTCCATTAACACCATCTGTTGCGGAAAAGACAATCTTACCATTATAGACAGTGAGTTCGCCGATATTACTGTCGACAAAATTGACGTCTCCGGTAGGGTTGATGTTTTTTACGAGATAAGTTCCGGCGGCAGTTCCGTCGCTTCTCCATAATTCTATACCATTGACAGGATCTGTCCCGATGAAATATAAGATATCACCAATGGTTATAAAAGTAGAATTGTCGATTCCGCTTTGCCATCCCACATATATTTCTTTGACAAGCTTTGTAGTATTGGTGATAAAATCATACACATATAATTCTCTTCCGTTGCCATTGCCTTCTGCGGAAAAATATATTTTAGTGATTCCTTTTGTGATGTTTTCAGGGTTACTGCTGCTGCTGTAATTGATTTCTACTAATGTAGCGTCGATCGTTTGTGCATCGGCACTTAAACACATGTTCAATAAAGTAAAAACTAAAAGTAGTCTGTGTCTCATAATACTTGATTTATTTAACTACAGGTTTGTCAGTTGGGTTATTTTTGTCATAATCCAAAGTTTCTTTTCTGACTTTCATTGGGACATTTTCCTTCGCCAATTCGGCTTTACTGTCTTTGATTATTTTGTCATTCATTTCGTTTTCTTCTGACGGAAAAATGTCGTCTTTGGTTTTGATTCGTTCGTCTTCACGCCAAATAAATCCACGAAGTTTACGTGCATTTTCAGGCAAATCCTTTTCTGGATAAATATCGCCGTCGACGTTGGTGAAGAAGGTCATACTGTCAATCTTATTTCCGTCTAACGTCATGTTAATTCTGCTACTTACGTTCTTATTGATTCCAATGAGTTCTTTTGCGTCGTTTCGCATATAATAAATGACTTCCGTGTTCTTGATGATGTCTGCTTCGTATAATTTGTTGTCGCGAAATTTACCGTAGAGATTTAGTCCCTTGACTTGATTATAACCAGTTCCCAAAGAATCCTTCGAAATAATAAAGGCATTATTGAGTACTTTCAGCGAGTCGAGTTTTTGCGTATTGTCATTGCCGACCAGATGCATCACGTCTCCCGTCATTTGATTTTCAAAATTCCACAAAATGGGTTTACCGACGAGTTGTGTAATATTGGTAATTTGGCTAGAATGGATGGAATCGCATTTGCCACTCATGTCTTTTTTGAATATACGCGCATTATTAAAGGCACGGACAATTCGCTCATTTGGTTTCCCTGTAATTAATAATTTTTTTCCGTGGATATACACCGAGTCTTTGTCGACCAAGTTGATGGCAACCGCTCTCTTGGTCACAAACATCGAGTCTTTCTTCTTATACATTTCGGCATAATGGCCTTTCACAATTCCTTTATTGATCGTGTCCGTAATCTTGACATTGTTGGTTGCGGAAGCAAATTCAGTGTTTCTGTTATAAAACAAACTGTCCCCTTCTATGCGTCGGTCTTGGTATTTTATATAAGACTTGCGCAGAAAATGACCAATATTTTTCTTACTATCATAGAATCCTTTCTCGGTGTAAATGAAATTCTCTTTGCTCGTAATTGTAGATGGACCAAACAAATAAGAGTGCCCGGAATTATTGTAATAATCCAGATGATTCGATTTTACGACGTACTTTGGATTTGTAATAGTAACTGCCGTTAAAAATTGAAATTTCTTTTCGTTGGCGTAATATTTACCCGATTTGCTTTTGAGCACATTGTCCTTATTCGTAATCGTTCCGTACGTATTGTATGACGCTTGTTGGGTATTTCTATCAAAGTTTAGCGTGTCTGTCGCCAAGGTCATTTCGGGCGAACGCATCACTACATTTCCCGTGGCGTAAGCTTGTTTTACATTACCGTTGTATTCTGCATATTTGCTATTCATAAATAAGGTATCGCCTTGAATCATTCTCACATCTCCAAATGCTTTGACGTAGTTTTCTTTTTGAAAATAATACGCTTTGTTGCAAAACATCCGAACGCCGTCATGGATAATTCTAACATTTCCAGTTAACAAGGCAGCATCAGGAATTTCGATTTGATTAACATCGAAAAAATCAGAATATTCAATAATAATCTTTTTAGGTTCTTGCGCAAAAATGATTTGTATCCCAGACAAAAGGAAACAGAGTAGGAGGAAAAAATGTACTTTTTTCAATAGTTCAAAATTTTCGTCAAATTTAGGAAAAAGCCCGCAACGAAAACGGTTATTAAGAATTATTTATTAGAAGATTGGAAGTGTGCTTCTAATTTTTATATTTGTAAATCTGTCTTTAAAAATAAAGAAAAAATGAAAAAAGTCTTATTACTTGCATTGATAGCTTGTACGTTATCTGCAAATGCCCAAATTAAAAAGAAGAAAGCCATGCCAACAAAAAAAACGGAAGCAGTTTCAAAAAAGAGTGAAACTCCTGCAGAAAGAAAAGCTGTCGTATATCAGGTGTTTACTAGATTATTTGGAAATACGAATAGAAATAATAAACCGTGGGGAACTATTGAAGACAATGGTGTTGGAAAGTTTAATGATTTTACAGACAAGGCACTGCAAGAAATAAAGAAACTGGGTGTAACACACATTTGGTATACTGGTGTTCCACATCATGCATTAGTAAATGACTATACTAAATATGGAATTTCTAATGATGATCCAGATGTTGTAAAAGGTCGGGCGGGTTCTCCTTACGCTGTAAAAGATTACTACAATGTCAATCCAGATTTAGCGGTAAATCCAGCAAATCGTTTGCAAGAATTCGAAGCATTAATTTTAAGAACGCATGCCAATGGTTTGAAGTTGTTAATTGATATTGTTCCGAATCACGTGGCGAGAAAATATGAAGGTAAATCCAACCCAAAAGGTGTTCGCGATTTTGGTGCTGATGATAATAAGATTGTAGAATATGATCGAAACAATAATTTCTATTACATTCCAGGTGAACGATTTCAAGTTCCAACATCTGACAATTACAGACCTTTGAATGGCGAAAGCAATCCGCTTATTGATAATAATTTCGACGAAAAACCTGCAAAATGGACAGGTAACGGAACGCGTCTCGCCAAACCTGATATCAATGATTGGTATGAAACGGTCAAGATTAATTACGGAATTCGACCTGATGGTTCTAAAGATTTTCCTGAGCTACCGGCTGGATTTGATACGAAATCATACAACGAGCACTATGCGTTTTGGGCTAATAAAGATGTACCCAATTCATGGAAAAAATTTCGAGACATCGCTTTGTATTGGACCGCTAAAGGTGTCGACGGATTTCGTTATGATATGGCAGAAATGGTGCCTTACGAGTTTTGGAGTTATATGAATTCAGCAATCAAAATGAAAAACCCTAATGCCTTTTTATTGGCAGAAGTTTATAATCCGAATGAATATAGAAATTATATTAATTTGGGAAAAATGGATTATTTGTATGACAAAGTTGACTTGTACGACCATTTAAAGCAAGTAATTTATGGTAAAGCTTTACCCGATCCGATTTCGCAAATACAAGAAAAGTTTGCCGATATTGAACATCATATGTTGCATTTTTTGGATAATCATGATGAACAACGTTTAGCCAGTGCGGCTTTTGCTGGAACACCAGAAAAAGGTAAGCCTTTGATGGTAATTTCGGCGACTATTAGTTCTTCCCCAACTATGATTTATTTTGGACAAGAAGTCGGTGAAGCAGGCAACGAAGACGCTGGTTTTGGGAAGCCAACCAGAACTTCTATATTTGATTACGTTGGAGTTCCGAATCACCAACGTTGGACTAATGAGGGAAAATTTGATGGTGGAAAGTTGTCTGAAAGCGAAAAAGATTTGCGTGATTTTTATGCCAGATTGTTGAATTTTAGCATTAATAGTTCTGCATTAATGGGTAAATTCAGCGAAATTCAAAACATTAATCGTGAAAAATCAACTGGTTATGATGAGGGACTCTATTCCTTTGTTCGTTGGTCTGACACCGAAAAATTAATTGTAGTTACGAATTGTTCGTGGGTGACCAAAAGCAACTTCAATTTGGTTGTTCCGTCTGCAATAATTAATCAATGGAATCTTAAAGACGGAACTTATCCGTTGAATGAACAGTTATATCAAAAAACACAGGCCGAGCTCGTCGTTACTGATGGTGAAGGAAAAATTCGCATTAGTATCGAACCATCTGAATCTTTTATTTTTAGTTTGAAATAAATATAACTTATAGTTAAGGAAAGCTGTGCTGAAAAGTGCGGCTTTTTTTATTTCTTTAAACTAGACCTAAGAAACAAGAAGCCAATCACACCTGCAATCAAGGATGCGAGTAGAATGGCAATTTTGGAATGATCGATTACTTGTTGGTCATCGAAAGCCAAAAGCGTAATGAAAATCGACATCGTGAAACCTATTCCGCCGAGAAATCCAGCGCCGATGATGTTCTTCCACTTAAGGTCAGTTGGCAGCGAACAAAGCCCTAAGCCAGCAGCAGTAAAAGAAAACAGCCAAATCCCCAAAGGTTTTCCAAAAACTAACCCTAAAATAATTCCGATACTATTGGCATGTCCTAAGCCTTCTAGCAAGTTTGTTCCGAAATTAATACATGTATTTGCCAATGCGAATAAAGGCAGAATAAAAAAGGCGACGGGACTATGCAAAAACTCTTGTAAAATGTAGGAAGTTGATTTTTCATCACCATTGCCAAACGGAATTGCAAAAGCAACTAAAACTCCTGTAATGGTGGCGTGAATTCCGGTTTGCATCATAAAGTACCACATGACAATACCGCCTATCAAATAGGGAATCAAATTGCGAACTTTGAGTCGATTGAAAATAAGCAGTAAGATCCAAATGGATAACGCAATGCCTAGGTGAAAGAAGGAAATACTTTTTGTATAGAAAATGGCGATGACCAAAATGGCGCCTAAATCATCGATGACAGCTAATGCAGTTAAGAAAACTTTGAGCGAAGTTGGTACTCGATTTCCTAACAAGGACAAAATTCCCACGGCAAATGCAATATCTGTGGCCATCGGAATTCCTGCGCCAGATTGCGTTGTTGTACCATAGTTCAGTAGCAAGTAGATCGCGGCTGGAATCATCATGCCTCCAAAAGCACCGAAAAGTGGCAGCGCGGCATTCTTGATATTGGAAAGTTCACCAATGTAAATTTCACGTTCCAATTCTAAACCAATCAGCAGGAAGAAAATCGCCATCAAGCCATCATTGATCCAATCAACTAAAGAATGGGAACCAATGGGTTGATGCCAAAATGTGATGTATTCTGTTTGAAAAATGGAGTTTGCAAAAATCAGCGAAATCACGGTAACAAAAACCAAAACGACGCCACCTGCTTTTTCACTTTCGAAAAATTTAGTAAACAGTTTTGAATTTTCCATGGAAGTGATTTAAAATGTTAACACAAATTTCACGAATTCGCACTAATTAATTCGTGTTAATTAGTGAAATTCGTGTTTCATTTCTATTTCAAAATGGTCTGTTTTCTGTCTGGTCCGACCGAAACGATTTTGATAGGAACTTCCAACTCTTTTTCGATAAAATCGATGTAATTTTTGAGTTCAATAGGGAGTTCGTCATACGTACTCATTCCAGTTAAGTCTGCTTTCCAACCCTTAAAATCCGTATAAATTGGCGTTACGTTTTCAGGTTCGATATTGTAGGGTAAATGTGTTATCGTTTGACCTTTATAATCGTAGGCAGTGCACACTTTTAAAGTTTCGAATCCAGACAGAACATCGCCTTTCATCATCATCAATTGGGTGACACCATTAATTTGAACTGCATATTTTAAGGCAACCAAATCGAGCCAACCGCAACGTCTTTTTCTTCCTGTAACGGAGCCAAATTCGTTGCCAACGCTAGCCATGATATCGCCAGCTTCTTCGAAATCTTCGGTCGGAAACGGGCCGCTTCCAACTCTGGTCGTATAGGCTTTGAAAATCCCATATACTTCTTTGATTTTGTTTGGTGCAATTCCCAAACCTGTGCAGGCACCAGCAGCAGTCGTATTGGAAGACGTCACAAAAGGATACGTTCCAAAATCAACATCTAGCAACGAGCCTTGTGCGCCTTCGCAAAGAATTGATTTTCCGGATTTTTGTGCTTGGTGCAAGTATTCTTCAGAATCGATAAAGGTGAGTTGTTTCAACTCTTCGATAGCATCGAAGAATTCCTTTTCTAATTCAGGTAAATTATATTGGATATTCACGTCATAGAAGGCAATCATCGCTTCGTGTTTGTCTGCTAAAGCGCGGTATCTTTCTTTAAAATCTGCAAGTTCAATATCTCCAAGACGAATACCATTTCTACCGGTTTTGTCCATATAAGTTGGACCGATTCCTTTGAGTGTAGAACCAATCTTGGCTTTGCCTTTGGCGGCTTCTGATGCGGCGTCTAACAAGCGGTGTGTTGGTAGAATTAGGTGCGCTTTTCGAGAGAGAATCAGTTTGCTTTTGATGTCGAGATTGAATTTGGCCAAGCCGTCTAGTTCGCTTTTGAAAACCACAGGATCGATCACAACGCCGTTTCCGATGATATTGATAGAGTTTTTGTGGAAAATCCCTGATGGAATGGTTCTCAAAACATGTTTGATTCCGTCAAACTCTAAAGTATGTCCAGCGTTTGGTCCACCTTGAAAACGAGCAATTATATCATATTTTGAAGTGAGCACATCGACAATTTTTCCTTTGCCTTCGTCGCCCCATTGTAATCCTAGTAATAAATCTACGGCCATTTTTTTGTGTTAGTTGTGTGTTGTAAGTTGTAAGTTGTATGCTATGTTTGCGTTAGGGATTGAGGCTTTGTTTGAGCTCTTTTTTTGCCGGCGTTCGGCGAAAAAAAGCGAGTGCCGATAGCCCGGGCCGCAGGTAACGCCCTAATTATTAATTTCTTTCATTATTTTTTCTTGTTGCCATATAAATACAGCGAATGGTTGGTCACTTCGATGTTGAAGATTTCCTCTATGGTTTTCTTGATCATTTGGATTCGTGGATCGCAAAACTCGATGACTTCGCCAGTGTCGGTCATGATGATGTGATCGTGTTGTTTGTCGAAATAGGATTTTTCGTAATGCGCTTGATTTTGCCCGAATTGGTGTTTGCGCACTAAGGCACAATCCAACAGCAATTCAATCGTATTGTAAAGCGTCGCGCGGCTGACACGGTAGTTCTTGTTTTTCATTTTGATGTATAGATTTTCGATATCAAAATGGTCTTCGTTGTCGTAAATTTCCTGAAGGATGGCGTAACGCTCGGGGGTTTTGCGATGTCCTTTGTTTTCAAGATACAATGTAAAAACGTTCTTTACAATTTCTTGATTTTTACTGTTATCGGTAGCAACTAATGTCATGCGCCAAAGTTAGGTTTTTTATTGGGTGGAAGAAACGTTTTCGGTTTAAAAACTTTAACAATAATAGGTAGTTTTCAACATTTAGACAGATTTTCCTTTCCTTTGCGGCTTTGCGTGAACTAAATTTTGAGCTCGCAAAGACGCAAAGGCGCGAAGAGAATTAATTGATTCTTTAGTTTTTATTTACTCGAGTGACTTTATCTACGCCATCAATTTTCTTGATATTGTCGATGAGTTTTTTCAAAATGATATTGTTTTGCACGATGACGGTGACTTGCCCGTTGAAAATTCCAGCGTCGCCACTAAGCGAAATACTTTGAATATTCACGTGCATATTGTTTGAAATTACCTTAGTTAATTCGTTGGTCAATCCCAATGTGTCCATTCCCGTAATGTGCAATATGGCTTTGAATTCTTGTTGGGTAGAATCGATCCATCTCGCGAGAATAATGCGATAGGCGTAATTGGATTGTAAACTAATCGCGTTTGGACAATCTTTTTTATGCACTTTGATGCCTTCATTAATGGTCACAAATCCGAACACTTCATCACCTGGAATGGGGTTACAACAAGTAGAAAGTTTATAATCTAATCGGTCTTGTTCTGCGCCAAAAACCAGCATGTCGTAATTGCTGCTGATGACCGGTTTGTGAATATCAGGATCAGCAGTGGTATGTACTCTTTTGATTTTGCTTTTGAAGAAGTTCATCAAAGTATTACTCTTTTGCGCTGCGAAATCCTTGAGTTGTTGGTTTTCTATCGAGCCAATTCCAACGCGGTAAAATAAATCCAAACTGGTTTTCAATCTGAAATAATTGACCAGTTCGTTCACCACTTGTTCGTTTAACGTGATCTTGAGTTGCTTCAATTTTCTGGTTAGCAATTCCTTGCCGTCTTCCGCCATTTTCTTCGTATTCTCGTTGAGCACATTTCGGATCTTATTCTTGGCTCGTGAGGTTGTTACGTAGTCTAACCAGCTCGACGTTGGCTTTTGATTTTGCGAAGTAATCACTTCAATTTGATCACCGCTTTTGAGTTCAGTATTGAGCGGAACCAGTCGACCATTGACTCTAGTTCCTCTTGTGCGAATACCAATTTCGGAGTGAATGCTGAACGCAAAATCTAGAGAAGTCGCGCCTTTGGGCAACGATTTGATTTCACCTTTTGGCGTAAAAACAAATATTTCTTTCGCGTAGAGATTCATTTTGAAGTCTTCTACAAAATCAACCGCATTGGTTTCGGAGTTTTCTAGTGCTTCTTTTAGTAAATTCAACCAAACATCCAAGCCGCTTTCTTCAGTCGCGCCTTGTTTGTATTTGTAATGTGCCGCGTAGCCTTTTTCCGCAATTTCATCCATGCGTTCGCTGCGAACCTGAATTTCGACCCAGCGTCCTTTCGGTCCCATGACCGTGATGTGCAAGGCTTCGTAACCAGTCGATTTTGGCGAGGATATCCAATCGCGCAATCTACTTGGGCTCGGACGATAATGATCTGTAACTATAGAATAGATTTTCCAGGCGATAAATTTCTCGTCGTGTAGGTTTGATTTGTATACAATGCGCAAAGCAAATTTATCATACACTTCATCAAAACTCACATTCTGCGCTTTCATTTTGCGTCGGATGGAATAGATCGATTTTGGTCGCCCTTTGATGATATATTCTACGTTTTCTTCATCCAACGACTTTTGCAATACTTCAGAAATGGTATTGATGTAGGCGTCTTGTTCTTCTTTGGTTTCTTTTATTTTGCTGACAATATCATTGTAAATTTTCGGTTCGGTATATTTCAAACCTAAATCTTCGAGCTTCGTTTTGATATTGTACAAACCCAAACGATGGGCGAGTGGTGCGTAGATGTATAAAGTTTCAGAAGCAATTTTGACTTGTTTGTGTTCTGGCATCGAGTCCATAGTTTGCATATTGTGCAAACGATCCGCGAGTTTAATTAGAATTACCCGAACGTCGTCGTTCAAAGTCAACAACATTTTACGGAAATTTTCCGCTTGCATCGATACGTTTAAGTCTTTTTGAACTTGTGAGATTTTGGTTAATCCTTCTACCAACTGCGCGACTTTGGGATTAAACATCTTTTCGATGTCGGCAACCGTGATATCGGTATCTTCCACCACGTCGTGCATCAAAGCGGCGGCAATACCAGTAGCACCTAAACCAATTTCGGATGCCACAATTTTTGCCACCGCAATAGGATGAAAAACATAGGCTTCACCGGATTTTCGTCGTTGTTCTTGGTGCGCATCAACGGCTAAATCAAAAGCTTTGCGAATGAGTTTTTTATCCTCAGCAGTCAGCGTTTGGTAACTGATGCGAAGTAACTCTTTGTATTCCTTAGCAATTGCTTTGTTTTCTTTTTCAATATCAATTTCCACCATAGCTTTTGTTCTTCAATTCTTAAAAATAGAAATAACAATCGAAATGTACAATTTTAATTGATATTTTACAATGGAAAATTGCGATTGAAAATTGGCTTCGGCAGTTCGCTTTATTTCAATGGGCGTGACCGCAAGGGTCAGGCTATCCGTTGCAAGTCCTCGCTGCGCTGCGGGCTTTTCACTGCTATCCTTCACGCACAATTGATTGTAGATAAAAACATTTAGAATTTAAAAAAGATCTCTGCTATATTTGTATTTTTGGCCGCAAACGAAAATAAAATCTAGTAAGGTCGATATGAACGCAATGGATAAAAAATTAAGTAATACGCTTGTAAATGAAGAGTACTATGATTCCATCTACATCAATTATAATGTTGATGATACGATCCAAATATTGCATAATGTAGATGTGTTTTTAAAGAATGCCAAGCAAGTCCATACCAGCTGGGTTGGTTTATATCATCATGATTTTGATAAAACTTTAAAAGGGAAAAAGGTACTGGAATTAGGTTGTGGAGATTGTCTTAATGCTGCCGTAATGAGTGTTCTAGGTGCCGAGGTGTATGGCAATGATTTATCGCAACATTGTGGTACAATTATCAATAATATTAATAGTAGGTTTGCGTTTGAAACACCTTTAAAATTCATCCACGGGGATTTTTTACAAGCTGATATTCCTTATGATTTTTTTGATATTGTGGTTGGAAAAGCATTTGTTCACCATCTCACTTATGAGGAAGAAGTTCAATTTACTGAAAAAATAGTTCGAATTCTGAAGAAAGACGGAGTAGTTCGTTACTGTGAGCCTGCCATCAACAGCATTATCCTTGACAAAATTCGATTTATGATTCCTTTACAGGGGAGACCGTCATCTTTTCAAACCGAAAAATTTAAGGAATGGAAAGCGTTAGATCCTCATCCCGAAAGAGACAATTCATCGAGTGGCTACAGAAAAATGGGAATGAAATATTTTTCAAGCACTGAAATCTATTGTATCGGTTGCCTCGAAAAATTTCACCGTTTACTACCATCCAAGATCAACAGTAAAAAGTTTCGTCGTAAAGCTTTTGTAATTGAGCGCTATTTGCCGTTATTCATTCGAAATATTTTTGCCAGAGCTCAAATGGTGGAATATCGGTTTCCAAAGAAGTAAGCTATTTTAGTTTCAACTTATTTTACTTTTTTAAAGTCGAGATCCTGAAAGTCATAACTGAAGTCAGTCATTGGCGAAATGGGTTTCATTTTGATATTGGTCGAATCGGGTGAAAATGTCAAAAAAGCATCAGCCAATAAACTTCGGTTATTCCATTTTACGGCAAAGGTTTGGTCTTTATAGAAGAATATTTCGCCTGATAATTGCGATGATCGTGTTGAGCGAAAATACATTTTTCCTTTTTGTTCGAAAAGTACAATTTCTCCCAACCAATTGTCTTTGTAGGTACCAATATATTTCTTGATATCAACCTTGATTTTGTCTTTTCTATTCTGGGCAATTGTATTCCAAACTTCGTCAGTAATCTTGTCCGCACTGGCTAGTTTTTCTTTCCTCTGGCTGCTATACAAAGTCACATAATCGTCCGATTTTAAATTCAGATAACTGTCTTTTATAGTGTTGGTTATGGCATTAAAAGCAGCACCATTTTGCTGATTCGTCAATACGATGATACCTAAATTGAGTTCTGGCAAAAGCGTCACTTGTGTTACGATGCCATCCAATCCGCCTGTATGCGAAACTTGAAAACTGCCTTTCACTTCAGAAAGTTGCCAGCCCAATCCATAACTCTTGAAATGCGAAAAGTAAGGTGCGACTGGTTTGTTGGGCATGATTGTTTGAGCTGACCACATTTCTGCTTGTTGCTTTTCAGAAAACAGTATTTTACCATTGTCGTATTTTCCTTTTTGCAATTGCATGATCACCCATTTACTCATATCATTCACGCTAGCGTAAATACCTCCGGCTGCGTCTAAAATGGGATTTTTGTATCGTGTGATTGCTTTCAATTTGCCTTCAGTTGGAACGTGTGGGCTAATGACATTTGAAGTATCCTTCAATCGCTGGAAAGACGCAGCGCTCTTATCCATCGCCAGCGGTTTCATGATGCGTTGTTCGATAAAATCACCCCACGATTGTCCGCTTACTTGAGCTAGCACTTCACCTGCAACAATATAAAGTAAATTGTCGTAATCATATTTCGTCCTAAAGGCAGAAACTGGTTTGAGATACTGAAGATTAGCAATTATATCTTGCGTAGTAAAGTTATGACCATCGGGCCAAATCATCAAATCACCCGCACCTAAACCGAGACCACTTCGATGTGTTAGTAAATCACGAATGGTAAATTCATTGGTGACATAGTCATTATACATCTTAAATTTAGGAAGGTATTTGATTACTTTATCATCCCAATTTATTTTCCCTTCATCGACTAATATCGCCAATGCTGCCGTTGTAAATGCTTTGCTATTAGAAGCGATTCCGAATAACGTATTTTCGTTTACAGGTGCTGTAGAAACAATCGAACGCACACCATAACCTTTGGCGTGAATCACTTGTCCGTCTTTGACGATAGCCACGGCAATACCTGGAACGTCAAATGCTTTTAAAGTTTTCCCGACTAAATCGTCAATTTGGGTAGTGGTTAATTGTCCAAAAACAGCGCAACTTGGAAGTAGCATTAGGCTTAGAAATAGATTTTTGATCATGAATTATTATTTAAAATTACGTTGTCTTTTGGCTTCGAAAATAAGGATGGCGGCGGCAACAGATACATTCATAGAATCTATCGCACCTTGCATGGGAATGTTGATGTTTAGCGTGGCTTTATCGCGCCATTCTTGAGACAAACCCGTAGCTTCCGTTCCTACCACCAAGGCAGTTGGCTGCGTGAAATCTTGCGTATGATAGGAAGTTGAGTTTTGTAAAGTGGCACTGTAAAAATTAATCTTGTTTTCCTGCAAAAATGCAATTATTTCTGAAGTTGTTCCTGTTGCAATTTGATTGGTAAACAAGCCACCCACGCTGGATCGAACGATATTCGGATTATACATATCGCTTTTTGGATTGGCAATGATGACCGCGTCTAGATTTGCAGCGTCCGCGGTTCTAAGCAACGCACCAATGTTTCCGGGTTTTTCTGGCGCTTCAGCAATTAGAATTAACGGATTGTCTGATAATTTTAAATCCACTAATTGCATCGATTTGGTTTTGGCAACGGCGAGGATTCCTTCTGTTGTATCTCGATAGGCCAATTTTTGATAGACTTCTTTATTGATTTCAATCAATGGGACATTGTGTTTTGAAATCAAGTGCACTTCACCAATATCTATTAAATCTGAAAAAAACAGGATTGTGTCTAATTCATATCCTCCACGAATTGCCAATTCAATTTCCCGCTTTCCTTCAATAAGAAAAGTTCCGGATTGTTTGCGTGCTTTCGCTTTTTCTTGCAATTGCACGAGCGACTTGATCAAAGGGTTTTGGATGGAGGTTATTAGTTTCAAGCGGGTAAAATTTTGAATGTCAAATGTATAATAGAATTGCTATTAAAAAAAAATGCCTTGTAGTTTTTTTACAGGGCATTTTTACAGGAAAGTATTGGGTTAATTTACTTTTATAATTTTTACGGTCGATATGGTCGACTCGGTGGCAACTTTAAACAAATATTGTCCAGCAGCAAGCCTTGAAATATCGATGATTGATTGTCGTGCGTCAGGAGTTTGTTCTTCCACCAATTGGCCAAGTAAATTATAGATCGAAATTGACTTTATAGTTTTTGGACTGGAAAAACTCACTTTATCTTTCGCTGGATTTGGATAATAAGACAATTGATCTTGACTAAAACCAGAAACCGCGAGGACCACACAATTTACTGTTGCCGTCCAGCCTGGCGAAGTGTTGATTCCATCAGAATAAAATGCAAATGTTAACGCTCCAGTTGCATCTGTTGATGTAATTGTACCAGGATTATTGGTGCCAGTATATCCGTATTGTTCCCCAACAAAAGGGTAGGTCATATTTGGACCATCATAAATCCTAAGTTTATCTGATTGATTTTCTAGTGAAAAAGAAGTAAAAGTTACGCTTGCTTTTTCTCCCGGATTGGCAGGAGTGATTGTTTTCATATAGTTCTCTCCATTAGAATAATCTCCAGTTGGTCCACCAGAATCAAAGAAAACACCATCTACACAAAAATTGATTAGTGTAGAAAATGAGGCATTGCTTAACGCCGAGAACACATTGTTGCTGCAACTAGCTCGTACATAAAAATCATAATTACTATAGGAATTCAAATTGGTAAGCGTATAGGAATTGGTTGTGACAGTTTGAAACGGGCCAGTCGGAGGCGTACCTTGTGGCACGACCAAAACTTCAAATAAAGAAGAACCATTCGGATTAGACCAAGTTACCGTTGCACCACTTACTGTAATGGAAGAAATAGTAATTTCATTTGCATCGCTACATTGTGTCGTAAATTTATATACCGAAGAATAATTGGATGAACCACAAATGTTATTCGATTTGACTCTCCAATAATAATCACTTCCATAATCTAAATTCGAAATATCGATTTGATTGGTTAAACTTGTGTATGACGCTAGATTAGTGGCAAAAAGCGCATCTTTAGCGATTTCAACAGTATAATTTGTCACATTTCCACCAATATTTTCCCAAGTCAATGTTGGATTAGTATCGGCTGGATTGGTATTATTTGCAGGAGTTGTTAAGTTTGGTGCGGTCGTTAATGAGTTTTGAACTACTAGACTTAAACTCAAAGAAGTACTATAAGACGTTGAAGTTGCTCGCAGTATTAATGGATAATTTCCCACTTGTGTCGCACTAAGACCAGATATCAATACAGAACCAGAGCCAGCAGCCGAAAGTGTTGTTGGACTAAAAGTAGCACTTGCACCAGCTGGTAGACCAAGAACTTCAAACGATGCCGTTTCTGAAAATGCTGCAGGAGTTTTTAGTTGAAAAGTAAATGTTGATTCATTTGCACCAACACAATTCCTATTTAGCAAGCTGCTATTAGACGTTAAAAGCATTTGATCTGCCGTCACGCCACTGATGATCAAAGTATAATGTTGTAAATTATTGACTAAAGCTCCTTTGTGCGTAACTGTTACCGTGTAGGTTCCGACTGGATTGGCAATTTCGATTTTTTCAATATTGTCTACTTTATTATCTTCTCGTGTTGCAGGTTCATCAACTTCGATTGGGTTTAGTTTCCACGGAAAGTTAACTTCATTTCCCTTTGTTATTCTTATATCCAAATCATTTACGAGGGCAGGAGTTGATAAATCAATTTGATTACTTTGTTGCACTATTCCAGCGGGATCAGTCCAACAAATCGTAGCAACAATTGGTTGTGTCGTACTAATTGCGTTGATGTCGAACGAATACGATTTTCCTTGTTCTAGAATATTTTCTTGAATATACGATTGTGTACCTTCATTCGTAATAAGCACCGCAGCTTTTTCTGCATTAAGTAATCCCCAACCAAATCGATAATCAGGTCCAAGAGCAGTTCCAGCTTCGTCGGCTGTATGAATGGCAAGACCACGCAGCGTGGCTGCTCTCATAAATCCACCTTTGACATTTTTGAAATGTTGTTGCAACAATAACAAAGTTCCAGCAACATTTGGCGATGACATTGAGGTTCCGCTATAGCTGCTATAAGAATTGTTGGAGTTGGAAGTTGATGATCTCACATTGACGCCTTTTCCGCAAATATCGGGTTTGATACGACCGTCGTCCGTAGGTCCCCAACTACTGAAACCAGACATGTTGACACTATTTGGTCCGGTATAGTTGGTCACTTGACTAACAGCAGCTACAATAATACCGTTCTTACAGGTGCTTTTTCCAGATAATAAGTCGTAACCTTGTTTTTCGTCATTGTATCCCGCATTTCTTGAATTACCAGCAGAATTTACAAATTGATAATAGGGTGCATTAAACATCACATTATCAAAGAATTTTGCTTCTCCATCATATCTTCCCCAATCGGCAATTGCAACGAAATCAGGATCTGCTCCATACGAATGATTTGAAACTAGAAGACCATTCGCCGCCGCTAAAGTCACTTCATTAACGTCGCTATTCCAGTCGTAGGCTCTTAAGTTAGCTTGCGATGCCATTCCTTTAGATTGTGGACTTGCAGTTGCGTTGCCCATCATTGTTCCAGCAACGTGCGTGGCGTGGGCTGACAAACTCGGTGGATTATCTACTTGATCCACACGTCCTGTCAACAAGTTGTGCGTACTGCGAACGCCGCCGCCATCCCAAATCCCGATGGTCATATCTTGACCGTCTAGATTAAGACCCAAGCTTCCTCCGGCGTTCAATCGATTGGCACGGGTTGTTTGAGCAGCTCCAGCATTATCCGTAGTATAATAAACCGGATTTCCTTCTTTGTTAACACGGATTAATTCTGTAATTCCACCATTCTTATTTGAACTGAAAATTGTTTTCCATCCTTTAATTTTAGCAAGCTTCCACGCTTTTTCTTTTTCTGTTTTGAAAATTGAGTCATAAATAGGAGCTAACCGGTTTAGTTCAGAAACATTAGTACCGGCAATAATTTTTGCTTTTTCTTCTGTGGTTTGTGAATAGGCAATAGAAAAGCAAAACGTTAAAAGAATTGCAGAAAAAAGGATCTTCATTTATGTAAAAATTTAATTTTCGGCTAAATTAATTCAAAAAAGTATAACTTTTAATAAGGAATGTAATTTAGAATATAGAACAGATGTTAAATTTTTGCCATAATCAAAACGATGCAAGTGCTTTTGATTTATCGACCGACAAATAAGTAGCCATAGAGCGGCTCGGGATAGTCCTCGTCGTTCAGTTCAAGACTGTAATAGTAGGTTCCGTCTGTAATTTCAGTATTATTAACAATGATACCTTCGGTTGCTTTTCCGTCCCAATTGGGTGTGTTGTTGTTACCAATCCAAACCAATTTCCCCCATCGGTTGTATATTTCTAGTTTAAAATTGAAAAAAACATCTCGCAATCCTTTGATTGTAAAAGTGTCGTTTGTCCCATCATTATTTACCGAAACATAATTATAAACAACCGGACGGCACTTAATGGTTTTGAGTTGGAATGAAGTGAATTGAAAGCAATTTCCATTATCCACTTTTACAAAAATTGACATCGGAGTTGTGGTTGCTTTGAAGTTTACAATGTCTGAAATCGGATTGGTATTGGTCAGCAATTCCTCAATACTTAAGAAAAACGTAACAACATCTGTCGGATTTTGTTTGACCGTATTTTCATAGCTGGAAAAATCAAAAGTGCCTGATCCTAAACCTTCATTACAGGAAGTAATGTCGCTCAGCGGTTGCAGTTCCGTAGATTGAATAAAGGTAATATTGTATATCGATGTATTATTATCTTCCAAAATTTCTTCGACAATGCCTTGACCATTTCCATTGTCGTCTATGACAAATTTGAGGCTGAATGGACTTGGAATCTCCGTCGGAATTTGAAGTACAATTGTCCCGCTTTCGGTACCGTTGACTGCTATTTGATTTTGTGTTTGGGTCGATGTTAAAAGGACATCATTTACATAAATAGCAATCGGAACATTGGCTGGAAGCGCTTTAGTGGCATCAAAGTTTGAGGAAGTATATTGTAGATTAATCTCGCGCGAATTGCATCTAATTGCAACATCATCTATAGTGATCTGCGCGTCGGGCATTTGAGAATTGAGTTTGGTTACGATTGCATTAATCATGACAAAATCTTGACCAGAACCCAATTGAATTAGCGCCGAAGTATCGCCAACTTGAACGGTATTTTGAATGTCGTAAATATCTAAATCCATATTATACAAACTGGCGTCGTTTGTTATACTGTTGGTTCCGTTGAAGGCATTGTTAACAGGATTTAGCGGAAGATTCTGCAGTGGAATGGAATTGATTGAAAGGGTTTCATTGACCTGAATGTTCTTATCGCCTTCCCATGCTATAAAACCAATTTTTGCATTTTGATTGTCAACCACATTCAAACTATCTAAATTAATTGAAATAGCGTTTGGAACCGCTTGAAGTCCGTCATAAACATTAATTTGATTAAAAGGCAAATTGTTATTCTTATAGACAATAGCTATCGCCCAACCGCCGAAGTTCGTTCTGTTATTAAAATGATAAGTAATCCAGTCATTGAGGTCAAGTTCACTGAGCGTGTACGTTCCATTTCCAGTAGTTCGAACGAGACTTGTAATATCCGAAAAAGCACTAAAATAGTTAAAGACGTTTCCATTTGACGTCCGTTGATATTGAAAAATTCGGTCTGGAGTGATGGTGGTATTATTTAATGAGACTTCAAAATCACCAGGCCCACAACCTGCCCAGTATAAATAGGCTTTTTCCACGACGTCATTTGGACTTAAGTTTAGCGTAGCAGCTGAGGAAGTGTTAATTTCAGGTATGTCCATATTGGTGTTTTCACCCGGATTCAAAGTATTGCCAATAAAAGTAAAATCAAATCGACCGTTAAATTGCTGGAATAGGGAAACGTCTTGACCAAAAATGGCAAGTGGAATTATGAAAATAAGCAAAGCATATTTGAATTGTTTGATCGTCATTGATACTAAAATTGGACTTTAAAATTATTAAAATTAATTCAAAAAAACATACAAAGTGAGTTTTTAGCAGATTTAGCGACACTGGTTCCTTCTTTCTATAGTAATTAATAGTAGTTTTGTATTCTATTTTCAAATTTTTTGCAATTGAGTTTTCTTAAGACCATAAAGCGCACGCCATTATTCAAAGTTGCCTCTTTGAACAGCGTTAGTGTTATTTTGAAGATAGCAATCGGTGTTATTACGTCGAAGGTTTTGGCGGTATTCATTGGGCCGAGTGGTTTAGCGCTTACCGGTAACTTAAAAAATTTCCTCACGTCTGTCGAAAGTGTTGCGACGCTGGGTTTTCAAAATGGTATCGTAAAATATGTCGTCGAAGCCAAGAATGATGATTTGGCGCTTAAGAAAATACTGTCGACGGTTTTCATCAGCCTTCTTGTTGTTTCTATCGTTTTAAGTACATTATTATTTGGATTTTCTCACTATCTAACTTTAATGATATTTGGAAGTAGCTGGAATTACAGCATTGTTTTTAAGATACTTGCACTCATACTTCCTTGGTATGCATCTACAACTTATTTGATTGTTATTCTTAATGGTTTGGGTAAGTTTCAAAAGGTGATTTACGTCAATATTTTAGGTAACATTATTGGATTGCTTTTTTGTATTGGCGCTGTTTATTACCTGAAGACTTTTGGCGCTTTGCTTTCTATTATTGTCCCGCCGTCATTATTGTTTTTTGTTGCCTTTTATTATGTGAATAAAGAAATTTCGTTTTTTGAGAACATTTCACAGCATTCTTTTGATTGGAAAGTGTTGCAAAATTTGTCATCTTATTCTTTGATGGCGTTGGTTTCTTCTGTTTTTGGTTCATTTGTATTCCTTGCTATTCGAAATAATATTATTAAAGTTCTTGGACTTGAAAGTGCGGGCTATTGGGAAGCAATGACGCGGATATCAAACTATTACTTGATGTTTATTTCGACAATATTGACGGTTTATTTTTTCCCGAAGTTGGCTTTCTCAAGTACAAAAAAAGCAGTGCAGAATGTGGTCAAAAGTTATTATTCTACTGTGGTTCCAATATATGTCTTGGGCGTATTGATCTTGTTTTTTCTGCGTGGTTTTTTTATTCAACTATTTTTTACTAAGGCATTTCTTCCTGTCGCTGATTTGTTCTTTTGGCAATTATTTGGAGATACCTTCAAAGTAGCATCGCTAATTTTGGGTTATCAATTTTTTGCAAAGAAGTTAACGGTCGCTTTTATTTTGACAGAACTTTTTTCTTTATTATTGATGTTTAGTTTTAGTCATTTTTTTATTATTAATTATGGCATTGTTGGCGTTGTGATGGCGCACACGTTGACTTATTTTATTTATCTAATTGTATTGCTTTTGTACTTCCGTAAGAGTTTATTTTAAAAAAAAAGGATGCCATTACAGCATCCCTTTTTATGACTTTGATTATTAATTCCTATTGTTATAGTGCCATAATAATAAACTCACTTCTTCTATTGGCTTGGTGTTCTTCTTCAGAACATTTCACGTCATCGGCACATTTGTTTACGAGTTGTGTTTCGCCGTAACCTTTACCAGTGAGTCGACTTTCTTCTACACCATTTTTAACTAACCATGCCACGGTAGATTTAGCTCTACGATCGGATAGTTTTTCGTTGTATTTAAACGATGCTCGGCTATCGGTATGCGAACGCACATCAATTTTCATGGTTGGATATTGCTTCATGACGTCAAGAATTTTCTCCAATTCTAAAGCAGCATCTGGACGGATATTCCATTTATCGAGGTCGAAATAGATGATTTTGATTCCAAATGCTTTAGCCAAGTCATCACCTACAGTTACTGGTTTGACGGTTTTCTCTAACTGAATAGGAAGGTCTGTTTTCCAGTTGTTTTGGCAATGGTGATTTTTGTTCTTTGGTTTCGTATTTTTCTTTTTCAGCTCTGACGTAGTATGTTTTTCCGCATTCTACCGATTTGAATTTGTAGAAACCTTTGTCATCTGAGGTCACTTCTTCTAGTTTGGTGAATTTCTCATCAAACAAAGTCACTTTAGTATTAGGAAGAATTTCACCAGTTTCTAAATCCGTTACGATTCCGGATAATTCTTGCTCACAGATGAGTTTTCTAGTTTCTAGGAATTTGTAGATATCATCAAAACCTTGACCACCATCACGGTTAGAGGATAAGAAACCTTTTCTGGTTTTGGTATCGATAAGATACGCGAAATCATCTTTAGGAGAATTGGCAGGCGCTCCGATATTCATCGGATCTTGAAATGATCCATCTGGATTCATTCTAGCCATGAAGATATCTAAACCACCCAAACCAGGATGTCCATCAGTGGCGAAATACAATTCATTTTCATCGGTAAGCAAAGGGAAAGTTTCTCTTCCTTCAGTGTTGATTTTGCTCCTAAATTCTCCGGCGTTCCAAAAGACCCATCACCACTAATGCTTACTTTCCACAAGTCTGATTGTCCTTTAGTTCCTGGCATATCAGAGGCAAAGTATAATGTTTTTTCATCTGGACTGAGCATCGGATGCGCTACGCTGTAACTATCACTATTGAAAGGCAGTTCGGTTGCATTTTGCCAACGTCCGTCAATTAAAGTTGCTTTGTATATTTTAAGTAAAGTTATTTTGTTGGCGTCTTTACCTTTGGTTCCGTTATTGAAATTGTTTCTAGTGAAGTACATATTGTTTCCGTCTTTGGTGAAAACAGGCGTTGCTTCGTGAAACTTAGAATTGACGTTTTTCGCAAATTTTCAGGTGCAGCAAGTGTACCTTCTGGAGTAGGATCAGACGAGTACATATTGGTAAAATACTGATTGGTCCATTTGTGTTTCTTTTGTGAGAAACTACCGGTATCACGCGAAGATGTAAATACTAATTTAGTTCCAGAGAACGCACTTCCATAATCTGAATATTGAGAATTAATACCCGCATCCTCGATGTTATATCTACCGGAATTGGCTTTAATTTCCTCCATATAATTTTGCTTGTCTTTGAATATTTTCCCACGCAAATCCTCTGAAGCACTTTTGTTGAAAAGCGACATCATCTCGTCAGATTTTTTATAATCTCCAACGGCTTTAAGACATTGTGCATAACGATAGTAATATTCAGGTTGCAGCTCGGTGTTCATGGCAAATAACTCTCCATACCATTTTGCAGCTTTGTCTAGCTCTGCATTAAAGTAGTAGGCGTTGGCTATTTTCTGAAACATATCGGCCGATTTGTAACCTTTATTAGCAATACGCTCGTAGGTTTTGGTCGCATCGATATAGGCAAACTTATCGTATTGCTTATCTGCTTTTTTCACGTCTCTGCTTTGAGCATAACTATTTAAAGCCAAAACACTCAAAATGTGATATAAATTATTGCTTTATTTTTCATGATGTTTTAGATTTAGAAGAATCGAGGTGAAGTGATTTTGTTATAGTTATTGAATAATTCAAAACGTAAGAATACCTCATGCGATCCAGAGTTGTATTTTCTAAGACGAGTCGTTTCCATATCATAACCGTATCCGATGTATAAACCGTCGGTGACTTGAAAACCAGCCAGTGCACTCACGGCAGCATCCCAACGATAGGCGCCACCTACGACGAATTTCTCGAAGAACATAAAGTTGGCAGACACATCCACTTGCAGCGGAGAACCTGTAACGACTTTGGTTAACAAGGCAGGTTTGAATTTGATATCTGAACTCAAATCAAATACATGACCAGCGATGAAATAATAGTTGATTCTCTCTTTGAAAATGGCTACATTATCACTGTCATAACGATTGGTTTGAATGAAGTTCGGCACCGAAATACCAAAATAGGTTTTATCTGAATGCAAATAAATACCTGTTCCAATATTCGGAGAGAATTTACTGTAGTTCACCAGCGATGGGTCATTGGCTTGTTCAGGGTTTAGCTGAGAAGCATCCAGATTAAAGAAGTTTCCCGTTCCTTTAACTCCGAAGGATAATTTGTAGGTTTCAGAAGTTTGAATGGTATAGGAAACATCAGCAGAGATTGTGTTTTCCACCGTTGGACCAATTCTATCATTCATAAAAGAAAGACCAACACCGATATTACTCTCACCAATAGGTGTGTTCAAGGAAAAGGCATTGGTCACCGGGGCACCATCTAAACCAACCCATTGGGTACGGTGTAGACCAAATATACTCATCACACCTCTCGATCCTGCATACGCTGGATTGACATTGATCGTATTGTACATATACTGCGTGAATTGTGCATCTTGCTGCGCAAAACTCGCCGAGGCTGTCAAGATCAAAACGAAAATTAATACTCTTGTTTTCATTAGTTTCTAGTTTTTTAACCTGAGGGCTTGCAACCCTCAGGTGTTAGATTTGAGTTTGGTTTATTGTGTTAGGTATAAATAACCTTCTTTGTGTTTGCTATTACCTTCTTTATCAGTGTAATTTAAGATATAGAAGTAGGTTCCAGTAGGCAATTGTGCTCCTTTATCAACGGTAACTCTACCTTCAGAAATTCCTTTGAATACTCGAGTTACGTTATCGTACTGTTTAGTGTCATAAACCATTACACCCCATCTGTTATAGATTTCAACAGTATTCGTTGGGTAACAAGTCGTTTGGTCGATTTGTTCAATTAAGAACTCTTCGTTCATGCCATCTCCATTCGGAGAGAATGCGTTATGAACTACAACTGGGCTACAAGCATCCAATACGCCGCAATCTGTACCGACAGTCATCGTCAATTCTACATTGATTGGGCAAGTTGCAGTTGCGACAGTATATTTGAATACATAGTCGCCTGAAGGCACTTGATATGGTGCGAATGAAGAACCAGTTAAACCTTGATTTGCATTTGAATTATCCGTAGACCAAGTTCCTGTTGTCGGAATTCCATCAGCTAAGTAATTGTTTAATTCGAAGAATATTTTGATATCTTCATTACAATTGGCATCTGTACTTCTAACACGTATTGTTTCAGGTTCAGATCCAGTTACATCATATTCACAAGTTGTTGGATTGAACGTTGCAGTTTCATAACAAGCTACAGTTGGCGCAGCAGGTTGCGAACCAGTAACATCGTATGTACAAGTAGTCGTGTTGAATGTTGCAGTTTCATAACAAGCTACAGTAGGAGCAGCAGGTTGAGATCCAGTTACATCGTAAGTACAAGTTGTAGGGTTGAACGTTGCAGTTTCATAACAAGCTACAGTAGGGGCTGCAGGTTGTGAACCAGTTACATCGTAAGTACAAGTAGTCGTGTTGAATGTCGCAGTTTCATAACAAGCTACAGTTGGAGCAGCAGGTTGTGAACCAGTTACATCATAAGCACAAGTTGTTGGGTTGAATGTTGCAGTTTCATAACAAGCTACAGTAGGAGCAGCAGGTTGAGAACCAGTTACATCGTAAGCACAAGTTGTAGGATTGAATGTTGCAGTTTCATAACAAGCTACAGTTGGCGCAGCAGGTTGAGATCCAGTTACATCATAAGCACAAGTTGTTGGATTGAATGTTGCAGTTTCATAACAAGCTACAGTAGGAGCAGCAGGTTGCGATCCAGTTACATCATAAGCACAAGTTGTTGGGTTGAATGTTGCAGTTTCATAACAAGCCACAGTAGGAGCAGCAGGTTGCGATCCAGTTACATCATATGTACAAGTTGTTGGATTGAATGTTGCAGTTTCATAACAAGCTACAGTAGGGGCAGCAGGTTGAGAACCAGTTACATCATAAGTACAAGTTGTTGGATTGAACGTTGCAGTTTCATAACAAGCTACAGTAGGAGCAGCAGGTTGAGAACCAGTTACATCATAAGTACAAGTTGTTGGATTGAATGTTGCAGTTTCATAACAAGCTACAGTTGGCGCAGCAGGTTGAGAACCAGTAACATCATAAGTACAAGTTGTTGGATTGAATGTTGCAGTTTCATAACAAGCTACAGTTGGAGCAGCAGGTTGAGAACCAGTTACATCGTAAGTACAAGTTGTTGCATTGAACGTTGCAGTTTCATAACAAGCCACAGTAGGAGCTGCAGGTTGAGATCCAGTTACATCATATGTACAAGTTGTTGGATTGAATGTCGCAGTTTCATAACAAGCTACAGTAGGAGTAGCAGGTTGAGAACCAGTTACATCATAAGCACAAGTTGTTGCATTGAACGTTGCAGTTTCATAACAAGCCACAGTAGGAGCAGCAGGTTGAGATCCAGTTACATCATAAGAACAAGTTGTTGGATTGAAAGTTGCTGTTTCATAACAAGCTACAGTAGGAGCAGCAGGTTGCGATCCAGTTACATCGTATGTACAAGTTGTTGGGTTGAATGTTGCAGTTTCATAACAAGCTACAGTAGGCGCAGCAGGTTGAGAACCAGTAACATCATAAGTACAAGTTGTTGGATTAAACGTTGCAGTTTCATAACAAGCTACAGTAGGAGCAGCAGGTTGAGATCCAGTCACATCGTATAAACAAGTTGTTGGGTTGAAAGTCGCTGTTTCATAACAAGCTACAGTTGGAGCAGCAGGTTGCGATCCAGTAACATCATAAGTACAAGTTGTTGGATTAAATGTTGCAGTTTCATAACAAGCTACAGTAGGGGCAGCAGGTTGAGAACCAGTTACATCGTAAGTACAAGTTGTTGGATTGAATGTTGCAGTTTCATAACAAGCTACAGTTGGCGCAGCAGGTTGAGAACCAGTTACATCATAAGCACAAGTTGTTGGGTTGAACGTTGCAGTTTCATAACAAGCTACAGTTGGCGCAGCAGGTTGAGAACCCGTTACATCGTAAGCACAAGTTGTTGGATTGAATGTTGCAGTTTCATAACAAGCTACAGTTGGGGCAGCAGGTTGCGATCCAGTTACATCATATGTACAAGTTGTTGGATTGAATGTTGCAGTTTCATAACAAGCTACAGTTGGAGCAGCAGGTTGAGATCCAGTTACATCGTATTCACAAGTTGTTGGATTGAATGTTGCAGTTTCATAACAAGCCACAGTTGGAGCAGCAGGTTGCGAACCAGTTACATCGTAAGTACAAGTTGTTGGGTTGAAAGTTGCAGTTTCATAACAAGCTACAGTTGGAGCAGCAGGTTGAGATCCAGTTACATCATATGTACAAGTTGTTGGATTGAAAGTTGCAGTTTCATAACAAGCTACAGTAGGAGCAGCAGGTTGAGATCCAGTTACATCGTATGTACAAGTTGTTGGGTTGAATGTTGCAGTTTCATAACAAGCTACAGTTGGCGCAGCAGGTTGCGATCCAGTTACATCATATGTACAAGTTGTTGGATTGAATGTTGCAGTTTCATAACAAGCTACAGTTGGAGCAGCAGGTTGAGAACCAGTTACATCGTAAGTACAAGTTGTTGCATTGAACGTTGCAGTTTCATAACAAGCCACAGTAGGAGCTGCAGGTTGAGATCCAGTTACATCATATGTACAAGTTGTTGGATTGAATGTTGCAGTTTCATAACAAGCTACAGTAGGGGCAGCAGGTTGAGAACCAGTTACATCATAAGCACAAGTTGTTGCATTGAACGTTGCAGTTTCATAACAAGCCACAGTAGGAGCAGCAGGTTGAGAACCAGTTACATCATAAGAACAAGTTGTTGGATTGAATGTCGCAGTTTCATAACAAGCTACAGTAGGAGCAGCAGGTTGCGATCCAGTTACATCGTATGTACAAGTTGTTGGGTTGAATGTCGCAGTTTCATAACAAGCTACAGTTGGCGCAGCAGGTTGAGAACCAGTAACATCATAAGTACAAGTTGTTGGATTAAACGTTGCAGTTTCATAACAAGCTACAGTAGGAGCAGCAGGTTGAGATCCAGTCACATCGTATAAACAAGTTGTTGGGTTGAATGTTGCAGTTTCATAACAAGCTACAGTAGGAGCGGCAGGTTGAGAACCAGTTACATCATAAGCACAAGTTGTTGGGTTGAATGTTGCAGTTTCATAACAAGCCACAGTAGGAGCAGCAGGTTGCGATCCAGTTACATCATAAGTACAAGTTGTTGGATTGAATGTTGCAGTTTCATAACAAGCCACAGTAGGAGCAGCAGGTTGTGAACCAGTAACATCGTAAGTACAAGTTGTTGGGTTGAATGTTGCAGTTTCATAACAAGCTACAGTTGGAGCAGCAGGTTGTGAACCAGTTACATCATAAGCACAAGTTGTTGGATTGAATGTTGCAGTTTCATAACAAGCCACAGTAGGAGCAGCAGGTTGAGAACCAGTTACATCGTAAGTACAAGTTGTTGGATTAAACGTTGCCGTTTCATAACAAGCTACAGTGGAGCAGCAGGTTGAGTCCAGTCACATCGTATAAACAAGTTGTTGGGTTGAAAGTCGCTGTTTCATAACAAGCTACAGTTGGAGCAGCAGGTTGCGATCCAGTAACATCGTAAGTACAAGTTGTTGGATTGAACGTAGCAGTTTCATAACAAGCTACAGTAGGGGCAGCAGGTTGAGAACCAGTTACATCGTAAGTACAAGTTGTTGGATTGAATGTTGCAGTTTCATAACAAGCTACAGTTGGAGCAGCAGGTTGAGAACCAGTTACATCGTAAGTACAAGTTGTTGGGTTGAATGTTGCAGTTTCATAACAAGCTACAGTTGGCGCAGCAGGTTGAGAACCAGTTACATCATAAGCACAAGTTGTTGGATTGAATGTTGCAGTTTCATAACAAGCTACAGTTGGCGCAGCAGGTTGCGATCCAGTTACATCATATGTACAAGTTGTTGGATTGAAAGTTGCAGTTTCATAACAAGCTACAGTAGGAGCAGCAGGTTGCGAACCAGTTACATCATATTCACAAGTTGTTGGGTTGAATGTTGCGGTTTCATAACAAGCTACAGTTGGAGCAGCAGGTTGAGATCCAGTTACATCATATGTACAAGTTGTTGGATTGAAGTTGCAGTTTCCAACAAGCTACAGTAGGAGCAGCAGGTTGAGATCAGTTACATCGTATGAGGTGTGAGTGCGTTCAAACAGGGGGGGGGGGCGGACCAGTCACGTAAGTACAAGTTGTTGGGTTGAATGTTGCAGTTTCATAACAAGCTACAGTAGGAGCAGCAGGTTGAGATCCAGTTACATCGTATGTACAAGTTGTTGGGTTGAATGTTGCAGTTTCATAACAAGCTACAGTTGGAGCAGCAGGTTGAGATCCAGTAACATCATATGTACAAGTTGTTGGATTGAACGTAGCAGTTTCATAACAAGCTACAGTTGGCGCAGCAGGTTGAGAACCAGTTACATCGTAAGCACAAGTTGTTGGATTGAACGTTGCAGTTTCATAACAAGCTACAGTAGGAGCAGCAGGTTGCGAACCAGTTACATCGTATTCACAAGTTGTTGGATTAAACGTTGCAGTTTCATAACAAGCCACAGTTGGAGCAGCAGGTTGCGAACCAGTTACATCGTATTCACAAGTTGTTGGATTGAACGTTGCAGTTTCATAACAAGCTACAGTAGGAGCAGCAGGTTGCGAACCAGTTACATCATATTCACAAGTTGTTGGGTTGAATGTTGCGGTTTCATAACAAGCTACAGTTGGAGCAGCAGGTTGAGATCCAGTAACATCATATGTACAAGTTGTTGGATTGAACGTAGCAGTTTCATAACAAGCTACAGTTGGCGCAGCAGGTTGAGAACCAGTTACATCATAAGCACAAGTTGTTGGGTTGAATGTTGCAGTTTCATAACAAGCTACAGTAGGAGCAGCAGAAACATTGATAGAAACTGTACCTTGGTCACAATTACCCGCATTTAACGCTTCACAGATTTTATAGGTCAAACTATGCGAACCAGCAGGTGTTCCAGGAGCAACAACAACGTTACTTCCAGAAAGTGTGATACCAAGGTTGGTTGAACTTACGAAAGTTAAATTCACTTGAGAAGTATTTACAAGAACTCCATTCAAAGTATCGTTCGAAAGTACATTCATATAAGTAGTTCCTCCAATTACTGTATCTAAGCATTTACCAGTTTCATCTATAGCATCAATTGTTGCAGCAGAAACATTTACTGTAACAACAGCAGTATCACAGTTTGATGAATTTAGAACTTCACAGATTTGGTAAGTCAAAGTGTATGGACCAGCAGGCGTTCCCGGAGCAACAACTACGTCACTTCCAGAGAGTGTGATTCCAGCGTTGGTTGAACTTACGAAAGTTAAATTTACTTGAGAAGCATTTACAGCAACTCCGTTTAAAGTATCGTTAGCCAAAACATTCGTGAAAGCAGTTCCACCAGTCAAACCATTTACAGCAGTTCCAGCATCATCAGTAGCGATGATTGAAGCAGCAGATACATTTACAGTAACGACAGCTTGATCACAGTTTGATGCATTTAAAACTTCACAGATTTGGTAAGTCAATGTGTATGGACCAGCAGGCGTTCCCGGAGCAACAACTACGTCACTTCCAGATAATGTGATTCCAGCGTTAGTTGAACTTACAAAAGTCAAATTCACTTGAGAAGCATTAACCGCAACTCCATTTAAAGTATCGTTAGTTAAAACATTCGTGAAAGCAGTTCCACCAGTTAAACCATTTACTGAAGTTCCAGCATCATCAGTAGCGATGATTGATGCCGCAGAAACATTTACAGTAACCACAGCAGTATCACAATTTGATGAATTCAAAACTTCACAGATTTGATATGTCAATGTGTATGGACCAGCAGGTGTTCCCGGAGCAACAACAACGTCACTTCCAGACAATGTGATTCCAGCGTTGGTTGAACTTACAAAAGTCAAATTCACTTGAGAAGCATTTACAGCAACACCATTTAAAGTATCGTTAGTCAAAACATTTGTAAAAGCAGTTCCGCCAGTCAAACCATTTACTGGAGTTCCAGCATCATCATTAGCTACGATTGCAGGCGCAGAAACATTTACAGTAACTACAGCTTGATCACAGTTTGATGAATTTAAAACTTCACAGATTTGGTAAGTCAATGTGTATGGACCAGCAGGCGTTCCCGGAGCAACAACAACGTCACTTCCAGACAATGTGATTCCAGCATTTGTTGAACTTACGAAAGTTAAATTTACTTGAGAAGCATTAACCGCAACTCCGTTTAAAGTATCGTTTGTAAGTACATTGGTGAAAGCAGTTCCACCAGTCAAACCATTTACTGAAGTTCCAGCATCGTCATTAGCAATAATTGAAGCAGCAGATACATTTACAGTAACTACAGCTTGATCACAGTTGGATGCATTTAAAACTTCACAGATTTGGTAAGTCAAAGTATATGGACCAGCAGGCGTTCCCGGAGCAACAACGACGTCACTTCCAGAAAGTGTAATTCCAGCATTTGTTGAACTTACGAAAGTTAAATTCACTTGAGAAGCATTAACCGCAACTCCGTTTAAAGTATCGTTAGTTAAAACGTTTGTGAAAGCAGTTCCACCAGTCAAACCATTTACAGCAGTTCCAGCATCGTCATTAGCGATGATTGACGCCGCAGAAACATTTACAGTTACAACAGCTTGGTCACAGTTTGATGAATTCAAAACTTCACAGATTTGATATGTCAATGTGTATGGACCAGCAGGTGTTCCCGGAGCAACGACAACGTCACTTCCAGAAAGTGTAATTCCAGCATTAGTTGAACTTACAAAAGTCAAATTCACTTGAGAAGCATTTACAGCAACTCCATTTAAAGTATCGTTAGTCAAAACATTTGTGAAAGCAGTTCCACCAGTCAAACCATTTACTGGAGTTCCAGCATCATCATTCGCTATAATTTGTGCCGCAGAAACATTTACAGTAACAACAGCAGTATCACAGTTTGATGCATTTAAAACTTCACAGATTTGGTATGTCAAAGTATATGGACCAGCAGGCGTTCCAGGAGCAACAACAACGTCGCTTCCAGAAAGTGTGATTCCTGCGTTGGTTGAACTTACGAAAGTTAAATTCAATTGAGAAGCATTAACGGCAACTCCGTTTAAAGTATCGTTAGTCAAAACATTAGTAAAAGCAGTTCCACCAGTCAAACCATTTACAGCAGTTCCAGCATCATCATTAGCGATGATTGAAGCCGCAGAAACATTTACAGTAACTACAGCTTGATCACAGTTTGATGAATTCAAAACTTCACAGATTTGGTAAGTCAATGTGTATGGACCAGCAGGCGTTCCCGGAGCAACAACAACGTCACTTCCAGACAATGTGATTCCAGAATTAGTTGAAGAAACGAAAGTCAAATTCACTTGAGAAGCATTTACAGCAACTCCGTTTAAAGTATCGTTAGTTAAAACATTCGTGAAAGCAGTTCCACCAGTCAAACCATTTACTGGAGTTCCAGCATCATCATTAGCAATGATTGAAGCAGCAGATACATTTACAGTAACAACAGCAGTATCACAATTTGATGCATTTAAAACTTCACAGATTTGGTATGTCAAGGTATATGGACCAGCAGGCGTTCCCGGAGCAACAACAACGTCAGTTCCAGACAATGTGATTCCAGCGTTGGTTGAACTTACAAAAGTCAAATTCACTTGAGAAGCATTAACCGCAACACCGTTTAAAGTATCATTTACCAATACGTTTGTGAAAGCAGTTCCACCAGTCAATCCATTTACTGAAGTTCCAGTATCGTCATTAGCAATGATTGAAGCCGCAGAAACATTTACAGTAACAACAGCTTGATCACAGTTTGATGCATTTAAAACTTCACAGATTTGGTATGTCAATGTGTAAGGACCAGCAGGTGTTCCCGGAGCAACAACAACGTTATTTCCAGATAATGTGATTCCAGCGTTGGTTGAACTTACGAAAGTCAAATTCACTTGAGAAGCATTAAAAGCAACTCCGTTTAAAGTATCGTTAGCCAAAACATTCGTGAAAGCAGTTCCACCAGTCAAACCATTTACTGAAGTTCCAGTATCGTCATTAGCGATGATTGAAGCAGCAGAAACATTTACAGTAACAACAGCTTGATCACAGTTTGATGCATTTAAAACTTCACAGATTTGGTATGTCAAAGTATATGGACCAGCAGGCGTTCCCGGAGCAACAACAACGTTACTTCCAGAAAGTGTGATTCCAGCGTTGGTTGAACTTACAAAAGTCAAATTCACTTGAGAAGCATTAACCGCAACTCCGTTTAAAGTATCGTTAGCCAAAACATTCGTGAAAGCAGTTCCACCAGTCAAACCATTTACTGGAGTTCCAGCATCATCATTAGCGATGATAGCAGGAGCATTTACTGAAATAGAAACAGTTGCAGTATCGCAATTTGAAGTATTTAGAACTTCACATATTTTATAAACTAAAGAATAAGTTCCAGCAGCTGTTCCTGGCGCAACAATAACATTAGTTCCGGATAAAGTAATTCCAGGATTCGTTGCACTTACAAAGGTTGTAGTTACTTGTGAAGCTACTACCGCAGCGCCATTTAATGTATCATTAACAAGAACATTGGTAAATGCTGTTCCACCGTTGGCACCATTGATAGGCGTTCCGATGTCGTTTACTGCATCAATTACTGGAGCTTCTACGATAATTTTTACAGTTGTTTGATCACAGTTGGTTGGATTTAAAACTTCGCAAATTTGATAGTTTAATACATAAATTCCAGCTTGCGTTCCAGCAGCAACCATTACGTCAGTTCCTGAAAGTGTAACGCCAGCGTTATTGGATGAAACGAAAGTGGTAACCACATCAGAAGGATTTACTAAAACACCATTCAGCGTGTCATTCACAAGAACATTCGCATAGCCAATTCCACCAGTAAGTCCATTGATAGGAAGTCCTAAGTCACTGTTGGCATCTATAGTAGCTGCAATTACCTTTACAGTAACAATTGCTGTATCGCAGTTACTTGGACTAGCTACTTCACAAATTTGGTAAGTCAATGTATAGTTACCAGCAGGCGTGCCAGGAGCAACGACAACGTTACTTCCAACTAAGGTAATATTTGGATTTGTAGCGCTTACGAAAGTTAAGTTGACTTGAGCAGGAGCAAATGACGCCCCATTCATAGTGTCGTTGGTCAATACATTTGTAAATGAAGTTCCGCCGACAGAACCAACAATGTCAATTCCATTATCATCGTTAGCAACAATAACTTTACATTTTGTAACTGTGAATGGGAAATTACAACCACTAACTGTAGAAGGAGGAATAGCATAATACGTCGGGCTAGTTCCAGAATTTAGAGGAATAGGGTTGGCATTTGTAAATTGAATTGAACTTGAATTTACTGGAAAAGAGTTGTAAAACAATGATCCTGCTGGGAAATTTGAAGCAATTTCCGAAACTGGAATAGAAGTTCTGTTACAAAAACTAAGTTCTCTTACAGCAGTTGTTGATTGACAATTTGCGCCAACAAAACTAGTTGCATTAATATTGACAGTCAGCGTTTGAGGCATTGGTTGACCAACACATGGTCCACTTTCTTCATAGCCTTCAATCATATTAGTATTATCAAATATAATTCCTGTGATTGCACCGACACCACTTGTATGTCCGTTTACGACAATTTGATTTCCACAAGTTGCATTTTTCAGTATTGAACAATCTTCGGTCGCTTTTAGTTTGAAATTTAATTTAGCCAATGTTGTAGCAGAAGAAGCTGGCAGTGGTAAAGTTCCAAAATCCCAAACAATCGAACCATTTGATCCTAATGTAGCATCAAAATAAATGTTGTTTGGAGTAGGTGTTGGCGTAAACAAAATTGTTCCGGTCGCACTTCCTGCCACATAAGTAGCATTGTATGGTATCGGAATAATTAATTTATAATTGTTGATTGCTTCAGTTCCTAGGTTTTTCACATTAACAAGACAGCCAATTTCTTGACCAGGTAATGATGAAAAAGGTTTAGTGGCAGTTGCATTGTTAATTGTTGTTGCTGTTAACATTGCTTCACTAACAGGAATGTATGCATCAACTGCTAGAGCAATCGCAAATATTGAATAGGTATCACCGTTTGTACCGTACTTAAAAGTGGTTGAAGTTTGACTATTACCGATGACAGAATTCCCAGTATTAGGAACGTTAAACATACAAATGTCGATCCCTGTATTGTTTTGTAAGTTTGGGTTTCGCGCACCTCCGCCGTTTATAGAAGAATTGAAAAAGTTTCCAGTCGTATTTCCAGAATGGCTTAAGTTCATAAAGCTGTTGTCGCTTCTTTTTTGAATTTGAAAGTAGTCACCAGTAAAATCAACGTCTCCTTCACTGGCCATCATTCCCATTTTTACACCGACAGTTCCGGTTTGAACTGTATTAAAACCAGCTACTGGCAAAGTGTATCCTGAGGAATTTGTAGATTTTACATAAGCATAACCATCAAAAATGGTAATGTCGCGGTATCTCATTTTGAAATTTTCATAAATGACAATAATTCCCCAACCACCAGAATAGCCTGTTCCTCCAGAATCACCTTCAAGTAAAGCCATATCAGCGGCAAAGTATTCACCAATACCGTTTGTTCTTACATAATCAGTAATTTCTTTGTAAGCGCTGTAAATATCATCTTCGGTACCGCTTGGGTAATAAATATCACTGGCACCTGCTGTAAATTGTGTATAAGTTGAAGAACCAGGTCCTTTAAGAGAAATTACTCTTTTATCAAATTGTTTAGTAACTGTGCTATAACCTAATATAGTACCTGAAACATTAACTTGGGCTGTTGAAGTATTGCGAGTATCAGTAGAACTTAGATTTGTAGCGGAACTTCTAATTAACTTATTAATTTTAATTGAAACCGTTCCATCAGTTATGACGTAAGGAGTTACCAAAGTTGCTTCCGTATTTCCACCATTCACAGTCACAGGAATATTCGTTGCAGATGCACCATTTACGGATAGTGTTACTCGATTAGTTGCGCCGCTATTATAGAAGTTAAACACATAGGTATTGCCGTTGCCAGAAAAGCTATAAATAGGATTCCTATTGTTATTGCTAGGGTCATTTCTGGAAACGCTTAAAGCATAATTTGTATTCTCAATGTTTTCATTGTGTGCAACTGTCAAGTTGTTATTGATCGCTTGCGTTCCACTTTGAACTTGTCTAGAAGATGTAAAAGTTTGATTTGGTGATGATTTTCCAGTCCAATACAAACCAGCATAAACAATATTTGAGCAACTTGGAACTGCTCCATTCTCGGTTGATAAAGCCAAAGTTGATGACGACGAGTTCCATGTGTTTGGATCATTATCGGTATCAACATAAGTCATATACTGACCGTTATTGTTTTGATCTACTGCGTAATTTTGAGGTGTTAAACATGTATTTCCCAACATGGTGAAATCACCTTTTACAGTGTAAATCTTCTTTGCAGGAGAATATTGAGAAGTTCTTTGCGTAAAACCTACATTTACTTGAGCTTTAGCTTCGAAGGTTGTTCCGATAAGAACCGCCAAAAGCAATACGAGAAACTGTGCTGTATTTTTCATCGTTTTAAAGTATAAATTCTTCATAATGATTTCTTTTGTCAATTTTATTACTCGCTATCTCCTTTTTGGATTGTGAAAAACACACTGTACTTTTCGTCATTGTTTCGAATCATGTTTGAAATGATTGCGTCTGTAGTTGCGACACTAGAAACAATTTGAAGATATTTTAGATTTTTGAAATCTGCGAATAAGTTCATGTCAATGCTGCTATTCAATTCACTTTGACTTTGAACTTTTATAGTAATCAACTCGATGTTGTCTTTTGGAATGTTTGGATTATTCAAGTTTCTCAAAGACTGCATGTCAGTAAAAAGACAAACAGGTTTATCTCCATATGTTTTAACGGTCCCAGAAAAGTAGTACACAGCATGTTGCACTTTTGTTAGAAGATTTTCTAGGCGCTGAGAATTCGAATAGGGTGCACGTGTGGATTGTTCAACAGAACGAAGATTATTTAGAAAGGATTTTTTCTCGGTTATGATACTTTCTCCTGAACTTGCAACTCTTTGATTTTGCGCAGATACATTAATACTGCTAAATAGGATCAACAGAAAGACTAGTAGGAGAAAAATATTTTTCCTATTAGACCATGCTGCATCCAAGTGTTGGTAAATCGAAATTTTCTTGTAAGTAGTCTTCATGATATTTAATTTAATTCGTTTTTGATTTTTTAAAACCACCCCAAAGCATGTGAACTTCTAGGTGAAAATTTTTCAGTAGTTAGAGATAAGTGTTTCTTATCTACTTCCTAACTTTAAAATGTATGCTTTAAAAAAAAATTTTATTTTGACACTCCAAATCTATATTTATTAAAAGTATCTACAAAAAAAAAGAACGACAAAATGCATAAAAAATCGATGAAATGCATAAAATAAAATAAAAAGTAAGAAAAATGATACTAAAATATCATAACGCATTTTTGAAATACAATGTCGTTCGTCGATTATTTTACGATCGAAATTTTCATTCTTGAAGGAATTAATTGGAATTTCCCAAGCAATTTTGAATCAAAAGTGAAACTCGGAACATGAAATATTAAATTGTTAGACTAACAGATTTACTATAAATATTCGAGCATAAAAAAAGGTTGCAAGAAATACTCTTGCAACCTTTTCAACTAGATTGAATATTTTGACTTAAAAGTCTAAGTCATTATAACGCCATAATAATAAACTCACTTCTTCTATTAGCTTGGTGTTCTTCTTCAGAACATTTCACGTCATCGGCACATTTGTTTACGAGTTGTGTTTCGCCGTAACCTTTACCAGTGAGTCGACTTTCTTCTACACCATTTTTCACTAACCATGCCATAGTAGATTTTGCTCTACGATCGGATAGTTTTTCGTTGTATTTAAACGATGCTCGGCTATCGGTATGCGAACGCACATCAATTTTCATGGTTGGATATTGCTTCATGACGTCAAGAATTTTCTCTAATTCTAAAGCAGCATCTGGACGGATATTCCATTTATCTAAGTCGAAGTAGATGATTTTAATTCCAAATGCTTTAGCCAAGTCATCACCCACAGTTACTGGTTTGACGGTTTTCTCTAACTGAATAGGAAGGTCTGTTTTTCCAGTTGTTTTGGCAATGGTGATTTTTTGTTCTTTGGTTTCGTATTTCTCTTTTTCAGCTCTGACGTAGTATGTTTTTCCGCATTCTACCGATTTGAATTTGTAGAAACCTTTGTCATCTGAGGTCACTTCTTCTAGTTTGGTGAATTTCTCATCAAACAAAGTCACTTTAGTATTAGGAAGAATTTCACCAGTTTCTAAATCCGTTACGATTCCGGATAATTCTTGCTCACAGATGAGTTTTCTAGTTTCTAGGAATTTGTAGATATCGTCGAATCCTTGACCACCATCACGGTTAGAGGATAAGAAACCTTTTCTGGTTTTGGTATCGATAAGATACGCGAAATCATCTTTAGGAGAATTGGCAGGCGCTCCGATATTCATCGGATCTTGAAATGATCCATCTGGATTCATTCTAGCCATGAAGATGTCTAAACCACCCAAACCAGGATGTCCATCAGTGGCGAAATACAATTCATTTTCATCGGTAAGCAAAGGGAAAGTTTCTCTTCCTTCAGTGTTGATTTTTGCTCCTAAATTCTCTGGAGTTCCAAAAGAACCATCACCACTAATGCTTACTTTCCACAAGTCTGATTGTCCTTTAGTTCCTGGCATATCAGAGGCAAAGTATAATGTTTTTTCATCTGGACTGAGCATCGGATGCGCTACGCTGTAACTATCACTATTAAAAGGCAGTTCAGTCGCATTTTGCCAACGTCCGTCAATTAAAGTGGCTTTGTATATTTTAAGTAAAGTTATTTTGTTGGCGTCTTTACCTTTGGTTCCGTTATTGAAATTGTTTCTAGTGAAGTACATATTGTTTCCGTCTTTGGTGAAAACAGGCGTTGCTTCGTGAAACTTAGAATTGATGTTTTTCGCAAATTTTTCAGGTGCAGCAAGTGTACCTTCTGGAGTAGGATCAGACGAGTACATATTGGTAAAGTACTGATTGGTCCATTTGTGTTTTTTCTGTGCAAAACTACCAGTATCACGCGATGAAGTAAAAACTAATTTAGTTCCCGAGAACGCACTTCCATAGTCAGAATATTGTGAATTAATACCCGCATCTTCGATGTTGTATCTACCAGAATTGGCTTTAATTTCATCCATGTAATTCTGTTTGTCTTTGAATATTTTCCCACGCAAATCCTCTGAAGCACTTTTGTTGAAAAGCGACATCATTTCGTCAGATTTTTTATAATCTCCAACGGCTTTAAGACATTGTGCATAACGATAGTAATACTCAGGTTGCAGCTCGGTGTTCATGGCAAATAACTCTCCATACCATTTTGCAGCTTTGTCTAGCTCTGCATTAAAGTAGTAGGCATTGGCTATTTTTTGAAACATGTCAGCTGATTTATAACCTTTGTTGGCGATTCGCTCATAGGTTTTAGTGGCATCGATATAGGCAAACTTGTCGTATTGCTTATCTGCTTTTTTCACGTCTCTGCTTTGAGCATAACTATTTAAAGCCAAAACACTCAAAAATGTGATATAAATTATTGCTTTATTTTTCATGATGTTTTAGATTTAGAAGAATCGAGGTGAAGTGATTTTGTTATAGTTATTGAATAATTCAAAACGTAAGAATACCTCATGCGATCCAGAGTTGTATTTTCTAAGACGAGTCGTTTCCATGTCGTAACCATATCCGATGTATAAACCGTCGGTGACTTGAAAACCAGCCAGTGCACTCACGGCAGCATCCCAACGATAGGCGCCACCTACGACGAATTTCTCGAAGAACATAAAGTTGGCAGACACATCCACTTGCAGCGGAGAACCTGTAACGACTTTGGTTAACAAGGCAGGTTTGAATTTGATATCTGAACTCAAATCAAATACATGCCCAGCAATAAGATAGTAGTTTACTCTTTCTTTGAAAATGGCTACATTATCACTGTCATAACGATTGGTTTGAATAAAATTCGGAACTGATAAACCCACGTAGGACTTATCGGAATGCAAATACACACCAGCTCCCATATTCGGAGAGAATTTACTGTAGTTCACCAGCGATGGGTCATTGGCTTGTTCTGGGTTTAGCTGAGAAGCATCCAGATTAAAGAAGTTTCCCGTTCCTTTAACTCCGAAGGATAATTTGTAGGTTTCAGAAGTTTGAATGGTATAGGAAACATCAGCAGAGATTGTGTTTTCCACCGTTGGACCAATTCTATCATTGATAAAAGAAAGACCAACACCGATATTACTCTCACCAATAGGTGTGTTCAAGGAAAAGGCATTGGTCACCGGGGCACCATCTAAACCAACCCATTGGGTTCGGTGCAGACCAAATATACTCATCACACCTCTCGATCCTGCATAAGCTGGATTGACATTGATCGTATTGTACATATACTGCGTGAATTGTGCATCTTGCTGCGCAAAACTCGCCGAGGCTGTCAAGATCAAAACGAAAATTAATACTCTTGTTTTCATTAGTTTCTAGTTTTTTAACCTGAGGGCTTGCAACCCTCAGGTGTTAGATTTGAGTTTGGTTTATTGATTAAGGAATAAGTACCCTTCTTTATGCTTATCTACACCTTCCTTAGTGGTATAATTCAAGATATAGAAGTAGGTTCCAGTAGGCAATTGTGCTCCTTTATCAACGGTAACTCTACCTTCAGAAATTCCTTTAAAGGCACGAGTATCATTATCATATTGACTAGTTTCATATACTAGTATTCCCCATCTGTTATAGATTTCAACAGTGTTTGTTGGGAAACAAGTGAATTGATCTAATTGTTCAATTACAAAAGTCTCATTCACATTATCACCATTTGGAGAAAAAGCATTGTGAACAATAGGCTCTGTACATTCTGCAAGTACGGTACAGTCATCATCAACAGTCATGTTAAGTTCAACTTTTACTGCGCAACCACCGTCGTCAATCGCTTGATAGTTGAATAAATAAGTTCCTACCTCAATTAAGTAAGGACTAAAGTCCGAACCAACCAATCCACCATTTGCACTCGCATCATCTGTTGACCATGACCCTGTTAAAGGTGTTCCAGTTGGCAAGAAGGTATTAAGATCAAAGGAAACTTCGTCATCATTATTACAATTTGCCGCTGCACTGTTAACCACAACCGTAGGATTTGAAGGTTGTTCGTCTATTACTACGTCCGCAGAAGTTGCAGAAGTACATCCTGTATTATTTGTAACAGTATAGTTGTATGTACCTGGCACTAAGTCAGCGATTGTATATGTTGCAGTATTTCCGGTAATATTTCCAGGATTAATAGTCCAAGAACCAGAAGGTAAATCGCTTAACACCACCGAACCAGTAGCAACTGTACAAGTAGGTCCAGTAACAGTTCCAATTACTGGCGTAGCAGGAGTTGTTGGTTGTGCATCAATGATTACCGAAGTTGAAGCAAGAGACGTACATCCACTGCTGTTCGTAACTGTAAAATTATAGGTACCAGAGATTAAACCTGAAATTGTAGTCGAAGCAGAAGTACCTGACATATTTCCAGGATTGATATTCCAATTCCCCGCCGGTAATCCACTTAATTCAACTGAACCAGTAGCAACTGCACATGTCGGTTGCGTAACTGTTCCAATAATAACTATTGTAGGAGTTTGTGGTTGTGAATTAATAGTGACTGCAATTGACGGTCCAGATGTACAGCCGTTTGATGACGTTGTAATTGTATAGGTTCCCGCTGGTGCAGTTACAACTCCAGTAGAAGAAATGCTAACATCAGTTGAAGGACTGATATTGTACGTATTATTCAAATTGAAATTAGTAATCAAGAAAGAACCTGTTGCTACTGTGCAAGTTGGATTCGTTACTGCACTTGTTAATGGCACAGCGACTGCAGGTTTTATTGTAAGTGTAACTGACGTTCTAGATAAACTAGCACATGTGTTACCATTAACAGCTTGCGCATAATAAGTTACAGATCCAACTGCATTTAAAGTTGGGTTAGTTACAATACTTCCACCATTCGCCGCATCATACCAAACTACAGTTGAACCAGCAGGAACAGTTGCAGTTGCAGTCAATGTTTGTAATGGAGAAGCCTCACACTCGGTTTGATCTCCACCAGATACAGGCACTACAGGCGCAGCATTGATTGTTAAAGTAACAGGAGTTCTAGATAAACTTGAACAGTTTTCAATATTCAATGCTTGTGCATAATAAGTTATTGTACCAACGGAATTTAAAGTTGGGGTAGTTACGATACTTCCACCAAGAGCAGCATCATACCACACTACCGCTTGTCCAGCAGGAACGGTTGCAGTTGCAGTCAATGTTTGTAATGGAGAAGCCTCACACTCGGTTTGGTCTCCACCAGTTACAGGCACTACAGGTGCAGCATTGATTGTTAAAGTAACAGGAGTTCTAGATAAACTTGAACAGTTGTTCTCATTAACCGCTTGTGCGTAATATGTTATAGAACCAACCGCATTTAGCGTTGGATTAGTTACGATAGTTCCACCAATAGCAGCATCATACCACACTACCGCTTGTCCAGCAGGAACAGTTGCAGTTGCAGTCAATGTTTGTAATGGAGAAGCCTCACACTCGGTTTGGTCTCCACCAGTTACAGGTGCTACAGGCGCAGCGTTGATAGTTAAAGTAACAGGAGTTCTAGATAAACTTGAACAGTTGTTAGCGTTAACTGCTTGTGCATAATAGGTTATAGAACCAACCGCATTTAAAGTCGGAGCAGTAACCAATACATTTCCACCAGTAGCGGCATCATACCAAACTACAGTTGATCCAACAGGAACGGTTGCAGTTGCAGTCAATGTTTGTAATGGAGAAGCCTCACACTCGGTTTGGTCTCCACCAGTTACAGGCACTACAGGTGCAGCGTTGATTGTTAAAGTAACAGGAGTTCTAGATAAACTTGAACAGTTGTTAGCGTTAACAGCTTGTGCATAATATGTTATAGAACCCACTGCATTTAAAGTAGGAGCAGTAACCAACACATTTCCACCAGTAGCCGCATCATACCAAACTACAGTTGATCCAGCAGGAACAGTTGCAGTTGCAGTCAATGTTTGTAATGGAGAAGCCTCACACTCGGTTTGGTCTCCACCAGTTATTGGCGCTACAGGTGCAGCATTGATTGTTAAAGTAACAGGAGTTCTAGATAAACTTGAACAGTTGTTCTCATTAACCGCTTGTGCGTAATAGGTTATAGAACCAACCGCATTTAAAGTTGGAGCAGTAACTAGTACATTTCCGCCAGTTGCAGCATCATACCACACTACCGCTTGTCCAGCAGGAACAGTTGCAGTTGCAGTCAATGTTTGTAATGGAGAAGCCTCACACTCGGTTTGGTCTCCACCAGTTACAGGCACTACAGGTGCAGCATTGATTGTTAAAGTAACAGGAGTTCTAGATAAACTTGAACAGTTGTTCTCATTAACCGCTTGTGCGTAATAGGTTATAGAACCCACTGCATTTAAAGTAGGAGCAGTAACCAACACATTTCCACCAGTAGCCGCATCATACCAAACTACAGTTGATCCCGCAGGAACAGTTGCAGTTGCAGTAAGAGTTTGTAATGGAGAAGCCTCACACTCGGTTTGGTCTCCACCAGTTACAGGCACTACAGGTGCAGCGTTGATTGTCAAAGTAACAGCAGTTCTATCCAAACTAATACATGTACCGCCATTAGCAGCAGCATAATAAGTTATAGAACCAATTGCATTTAATGTAGGACTAGCAACAATACTTCCGCCAGTCGCAGCATCATACCAAACTACAGTTTGTCCAGCAGGAACGGTTGCAGTTGCAGTCAATGTTTGTAATGGAGAAGCCTCACATTCTGTTTGGTCTCCACCAGTTATTGGCGCTACAGGTGCAGCATTGATTGTTAAAGTAACAGGAGTTCTAGATAAACTTGAACAGTTGTTCTCATTAACAGCTTGTGCATAATAAGTTATAGAACCCACCGCATTTAGTGTTGGATTAGTTACGATACTTCCACCAGTAGCAGCATCATACCAAACTACAGTTTGTCCAGCAGGAACGGTTGCAGTTGCAGTCAATGTTTGTAATGGAGAAGCCTCACACTCGGTTTGGTCTCCACCAGTTACAGGTGCTACAGGCGCAGCGTTGATAGTTAAAGTTACAGGAGTTCTAGATAAACTTGAACAGTTGTTAGCGTTAACAGCTTGTGCATAATATGTTATAGAACCAACTGCATTTAAAGTTGGAGCAGTAACCAATACATTTCCACCATTCGCCGCATCATACCAAACTACAGTTGATCCAACAGGAACCGTTGCAGTTGCAGTAAGCGTTTGTAATGGAGAAGCCTCACACTCAGTTTGGTCTCCACCAGTTACAGGCGCTACAGGCGCAGCATTGATTGTTAAAGTAACAGGAGTTCTAGATAAACTTGAACAGTTGTTCTCATTAACAGCTTGTGCATAATAAGTTATAGAACCAACTGCATTTAAAGTTGGAGCAGTAACCAATACATTTCCACCATTCGCCGCATCATACCAAACTACAGTTGATCCAACAGGAACAGTTGCAGTTGCAGTCAATGTTTGCAATGGAGAAGCCTCACATTCAGTTTGGTCTCCACCAGTTACAGGCGCTACAGGAGCAGGATTGATTGTCAAAGTAACAGGAGTTCTAGATAAACTTGAACAGTTGTTACCATTTACTGCTTGTGCATAATAAGTTATAGAACCAACTGCATTTAAAGTTGGAGCAGTAACCAACACATTTCCACCAGTAGCCGCATCATACCAAACTACAGTTGATCCCGCAGGAACAGTTGCAGTTGCAGTCAATGTTTGTAATGGAGAAGCCTCACACTCAGTTTGGTCTCCACCAGTTACAGGCGCTACAGGTGCAGCGTTGATTGTCAAAGTAACAGTAGTTCTATCCAAACTAATACATGTACCGCCATTGGCAGCAGCATAATAGGTTATAGAACCAATTGCATTTAATGTAGGACTAGCAACAATACTTCCGCCAGTCGCAGCATCATACCAAACTACAGTTTGTCCAGCAGGAACGGTTGCAGTTGCAGTCAATGTTTGTAATGGAGAAGCCTCACACTCGGTTTGGTCTCCACCAGTTATAGGCGCTACAGGAGCTGGATTGATAGTTAAAGTTACAGGAGTTCTAGATAAACTTGAACAGTTGTTAGCGTTAACAGCTTGTGCATAATATGTTATAGAACCAACTGCATTTAAAGTTGGAGCAGTAACCAATACATTTCCACCATTCGCCGCATCATACCAAACTAAAGTTGATCCCGCAGGAACAGTTGCAGTTGCAGTCAATGTTTGTAATGGAGAAGCCTCACATTCAGTTTGGTCTCCACCAGTTACAGGCGCTACAGGTGCAGCGTTGATTGTTAAAGTAACGGGAGTTCTAGATAAACTACCACAGTTGTTCGCATTAACTGCTTGTGCATAATAAGTTATAGAACCAACCGCATTTAAAGTTGGAGTAAGTAACGACATTTCCGCCAGCAGCAGCATCATACCACACTACCGCTTGATCCAACAGGAACCGTTGCAGTTGCAGTAAGAGTTTGTAATGGAGAAGCCTCACATTCAGTTTGGTCTCCACCAGTTACAGGCACTACAGGTGCAGCGTTGATAGTTAAAGTTACAGGAGTTCTAGATAAACTTGAACAGTTGTTCTCATTAACAGCTTGTGCATAATAAGTTATAGAACCCACTGCATTTAAAGTTGGAGCAGTAACCAATACATTTCCACCAGTTGCAGCATCATACCAAACTACAGTTGATCCAGCAGGAACCGTTGCAGTTGCAGTTAATGTTTGTAATGGAGAAGCCTCACACTCAGTTTGGTTTCCACCAGTTACAGGCACTACAGGTGCAGCTTTGATTGTTAAAGTAACAGGAGTTCTAGATAAACTTGAACAGTTGTTAGCATTTACTGCTTGTGCATAATAGGTTATAGAACCAACTGCATTTAAAGTTGGAGCAGTAACCAATACATTTCCACCAGTAGCGGCATCATACCAAACTACAGTTGATCCAACAGGAACAGTTGCAGTTGCAGTAAGAGTTTGTAATGGAGAAGCCTCACATTCAGTTTGGTCTCCACCAGTTACAGGCACTACAGGCGCAGCATTGATTGTTAAAGTAACAGGAGTTCTAGATAAACTTGAACAGTTGTTAGCGTTAACTGCTTGTGCATAATAAGTTATAGAACCAACTGCATTTAAAGTAGGAGCAGTAACCAATACATTTCCACCAGTTGCAGCATCATACCACACTACCGTTTGTCCAGATGGAACTGTTGCAGTAGCCGTTAATGTTTGTAATGGAGAAGCCTCACATTCAGTTTGGTCTCCACCAGTTACAGGAACTACAGGAGCAGGATTGATTGTTAAAGTAACAGGAGTTCTAGATAAACTTGAACAGTTGCTAGCGTTAACCGCTTGTGCATAATATGTTATAGAACCAACTGCATTTAAAGTTGGAGCAGTAACCAATACATTTCCACCATTCGCCGCATCATACCAAACTAAAGTTGATCCCGCAGGAACAGTTGCAGTTGCAGTCAATGTTTGTAATGGAGAAGCCTCACACTCGGTTTGGTCTCCACCAGTTACAGGTGCTACAGGCGCAGCGTTGATTGTTAAAGTAACGGGAGTTCTAAACAAACTAGCACAGTTGTTCGCGTTAACAGCTTGAGCGTAATAAGTTATAGAACCAATAGCATTTAAAGTTGGAGCAGTAACCAATACATTTCCACCATTCGCCGCATCATACCAAACTACAGTTGATCCAGCAGGAACCGTTGCAGTTGCAGTAAGAGTTTGTAATGGAGAAGCCTCACATTCAGTTTGGTCTCCACCAGTTACAGGCACTACAGGAGCAGGATTGATAGTTAAAGTAACCGCAGTTCTAGATAAACTAGCACAGTTGTTTGCATTAACTGCTTGTGCGTAATAAGTTACAGAACCAACGACATTTAAAGTTGGGTTTGTTACGATATTTCCATTTACGCAGCATCATACCAAACTACAGTTGATCCAGCAGGAACCGTTGCAGTTGCAGTAAGCGTTTGTAATGGAGAAGCCTCACATTCAGTTTGGTCTCCACCAGTTACAGGCACTACAGGTGCAGCATTGATTGTTAAAGTTACTGGAGTTCTAGATAAACTACCACAGGTGTTTGCATTAACTGCTTGTGCGTAATAAGTTACAGAACCAACCGCATTTAAAGTTGGGTTTGTTACGATATTTCCATTTACAGCAGCATCATACCAAACTACAGTTGATCCAGCAGGAACCGTTGCAGTTGCAGTAAGCGTTTGTAATGGAGAAGACTCACATTCAGTTTGGTTTCCACCAGTTACAGGCACTGCAGGCGCAGCGTTGATTGTTAAAGTAACGGGAGTTCTAGATAAACTTGAACAGTTGTTCGCGTTAACTGCTTGTGCGTAATAAGTTACAGAACCAACCGCATTTATAGTTGGGTTAGTTACAATATTTCCATTTACAGCAGCATCATACCAAACAACAGTTTGTCCACCAGGAACAGTTGCAGTTGCAGTCAATGTTTGTAATGGAGAAGTAGCACATTGTGTTTGGTCTCCACCAGTTACAGGCACTACAGGAGCAGCATTGATTGTTAAAGTAACAGTAGTTCTAGATAAACTAGCACAGGTGTTTGCATTAACCGCTTGTGCGTAATAAGTTACAGAACCAACCACATTTAAAGTTGGGTTTGTTACGATATTTCCATTTACAGCAGCATCATACCAAACTACAGTTGATCCAGCAGGAACGGTTGCAGTTGCAGTAAGCGTTTGTAATGGAGAAGTAGCACATTGTGTTTGGTCTCCACCAGTTACAGGCACTACAGGAGCAGCATTGATTGTTAAAGTAACAGGAGTTCTAGATAAACTAGCACAGGTGTTTGCATTAACCGCTTGTGCATAATAGGTTATAGAACCAACCGCATTTAAAGTTGGGTTTGTTACGATATTTCCATTTACAGCAGCATCATACCAAACTAAAGTTGATCCAGCAGGAACGGTTGCAGTTGCAGTCAATGTTTGTAATGGAGAAGTAGCACATTGTGTTTGGTTTCCACCAGAAACAGGTGTAGCTGGTGAGTCATTAATCGTTAATGTAACTGCAGTTCGAGTTGGAAAAGAACAACTTCCTACATTAGCCTGTGCATAATAAGTTACAGTGCCTACCGTGCTAAGCGTTGGTGAAGCTACGATGTTTCCATTTGTTAAAGCATTATACCAAACAATTGTTTGACCAGGAGCAGAAGCTGTAGCTGTTAACGTCTGAATTGGATTCGACTTACATACTACTTGATTACCACCAGATATTGGAGCGTTGCAAACACAGATGGTAACTATAGCAGAATCACAATTGGTAGGTGTAATTTTTTCGCAAATTTCATATTTAATGGTGTAAGTTCCAGCTGGGGTTCCAGGAGGAATTACCACGTTGCCAGTTGTCAATTCAATCGAAGGAACTGGTCCACCATTGATTGGAGTTGCTGGAGTTAGTATAGTCAAATTAACTTGCGTAAGCAATACTTGATTTCCACCTAACGTATCTATTCCATTTCCATTATCATTAAAAATATTTCCTGCATTAGTGCTTCCAGTTGTTCCAGTAATCGGTCCAATTGAATCATCAACAGCATTAATTACTTTACATTTAGAAATAGTGAAAGGGAAGAAACAACCCGTCGTATTCGGTGGCAAAGCATAATAAGTTACTGTTGAACCAGCTACTAAAGGAAATGGATTGACATCAGAATATTGAATTGAATTGATTGTAACAGGAAATTCATTATAGAATGTAGATCCTGGAGGAAAGTTCGCCGCAATGGCAGAAGTTCCAATAGTCGATGCTGAGTTACAGAATCCGAAATTTCTAATTAGAGGCGTGTTTTGGCAATTTGCCGCTACATAGTTAGTTCCATTAATCCCGATGGCTAACGTCTCTAGTATAGGCTGACCGACACAAGTACCATTGGTGGTGTATCCTTTTATCGCTCTTGTTCCAGAAAATGAAGTTCCAGTTATAGCACCAGTTCCACTTGAATTTCCAGTAACATATATTGGACTTCCGCAAGTCGGATTCAAAAGAATAGAACAATCGGTTGTCGTTTTTAGCTTAAATGTGAGTTTAGCCAAAAGTGTACTTGGATTTGCTGGATAAGGCAACGTTCCCATATTCCAAACAATGGAGCCAGTTGCGCCAAGAGTTGGATCGAACGTTACTGTATTTGGCGTAGGAAGTGGTGTAAATAAAATAGTACCTACAGCACTACCAGGAACGTAAGCAGCATTATAAGGAATAGGAACAATCACTTTATAATTATTGATGGCTTCTGTTCCTAAATTTTTGATGTCAATATTAAAACCAACGTCTTGACCTGGCAATGCAATATAAGGTTCTGTCGTAACAGGCACATTATTGACCGAGGTTGCAGTCAAGATATTTTCAACTTCAGGAATATAAGCATCTACGGCCATTGCAATTGCGAAAATCACATAAGTATCTTGAGTAGATCCGTATCTAAATGTAGTTGAAGATTGATTGTTATTCAAAACACTGTTGTTGGTATTTGGTATGTTGAACATACTAATATCTAAACCAGTATTGTTGACCAAACTGGGCGTTCTCGGATTTCCTCCAGTTTGAATGGCAGAAGTAAAGAAGTTACCCGTTGAGTTTCCAGGATGACTTAAACGAAGAAAAGTATTGTCACTTTGTTTCTTGATTTCAAAATAATCTCCAGAAATTCCGTTGTCTCCTTCACCAGCCATCAAACCTAATTTAACTCCAACAGGTCCAGATTGAACCGTATTGAAGCCATTCACAGGAATCTCAAAACTAGCTGTTCCGCTAGTTACAAAAGCGTGACCATCAAAAATAGTCACATCACGATACTTCATTTTGGAGTTTTCGTAAACTACAATTAATGACCATCCACCGTAAAAACCAGTTCCGCCGCCATTACCTTCAACTAAAGCAAGGTCAGCAGCAGTATATTCACCGATTCCGTTAGCACGAACATAATCCGTAACTTCTTTGTAAGCTGAATACATGTATCCATCGGAAGTTGTTGGATAGTAAATATCACTAGCACTTGCAGTAAACTGCGTATACGAAGATGCATTTGGCCCTTTTAGCGAAATATTTCTTTTGTCAAAGTTTTTCGTAACAGGAGTTCCGCTGATGGTTTTTGTAACCGAAAAACTATTATTACTCGGATTTGAATCTGAAGATCTACCCGTCCAATATAATCCAGCATAGATAATATTAGAGCAAGATGGGTTCGCATTGTTCTCTGTAGAAAAAGTCAAAGTTGAACGTGAAGAGTTAAAGGTTGGTTTTCCATCAACACCATTACTACTGTTTCCGTCTGTATCTACATATATCATGGTGTTATTACCATTTTGAGTTTGATCTCCATAATTTTGAAGTGTCAAATTGGTATTTCCCATAATAGTAAAATCACCTTTTACATTGTAGATTTTCTTATCAGGAGTATACTGAGAGGTACGTTGCGTAAATCCAACGCGCAACTGAGCTGTCGTCGTACTTACAATTCCTAAAAGAAGGAAAACCTGCAAGATATAACCGAAAAATAGGTTATTACTTTTTGAATTAAAGTATAAATTTTTCATTTTGATTTCTTTTTTGATTTAGGGAATTAGGAACCTTTATCTATTTTGTAAAAAACTCCAAATCTTGCATTGCTATTTTGAACAAGTCCCGAAATAACATTAGCAGATGTTTCAACAGTAGATAATATATATACGTATTTCAAATTTGGAAAACTTGACAATACAGATAGATCTATTCGACCATTCAAATCTGAGATTTGATTGACTGAGATAGTAACAATTTCGATACTTTCTTTGGTGGCAATTGCAGAATCAACTTCTGGCAATGAACTAACATTAGTATAAAGAGAAGTAGGGTTCTCTCCGTACGCTTTTACTTCTCCACGAAGGTAGTAGACGGCGGGTTGTACGTCTTTTAGTAAGTCAGTCAATCGATTTGAACTTGCATTCAAATTTCTTGAACCTGCTTCAGACGTGCGAAGATACGCCAAGTAGGCACTTACCTCCATGACCGGAGATCCTTGCGAACTTCTTGTTTCCTGTGCATTAATACCAGCACAATAGAATGCCAATACTAATAATAGTAGTAGTCGTTTCATATTAAAGATTTGAAATTTACCGAACAACAGAAAATTGTTCAGTGGGTTAATGAATTGATTTGGGACACTTTTCTCCATAGCATTATAGATTAATACATTCGTTATTAGGTTTCGATTTAATTTTTTTAGATAGATTTGGGAATCGGCTAAAATATTTTGGGCTAATTTACTTACATAAATATTTTTCCAATCATTTTTTCTACCAACAACCTGAAAACTCGTTAAAATGACAGATTTCTGTTTGATGAACCTCATTTTTTTGAATATTTGATATTATTTTTTAAATGCATTTTTCTTTCTAAGTGGTTAATTTTGTATTTAATGTCTTTATTATTTTACTGTTTTTAAGGATTTTACATGACCAAATACACATAACCCACGTCTTCTTTTTCATTCCCATTTTCATCGGTATATTTTATAATGTAATAGTAGGTTCCTGTAGGTAATTGATTTGATTCATTCAAAGTGGCTCTTCCTTCGGAAATCCCCCTAAATACTCTATTCACGTTGTCATATTGATTTGTCTTAAATACCAAAACGCCCCATCGATTGTAAATTTCTACGCTATTCTTCGGAAAACATGTAATTTGATCTATGTTTTCTATAAAAAACACTTCGTTGATGCCATCATTGTTTGGTGAAAATGAATTGTGTACCAATAAGTTACAAGCAGGAAGAACGTAGCAATCATTGTTGACTTCGATTGTGACAGTTTGGGTTTGGTTGCAATTTCCTTCATGATATAAATATTGAAAATCATAATTTCCAGTGGGCGCTTGATATGGACTAAAAACAGAGCCGTTTAAGTTGGGCGTGTCATTCGACGAAGACCAAACTCCAGATCTATTGGTTCCTTCCGAAAGAAATGAATTCAAGTCGATGTTTAAACTACTGTCGTTATCCAGATTGCAATCTACATAACCATATCCTGGAATTGATTCTTCACTATTTCTTACTACAATTTTTTGATCAACGCGAGACGTATTGTTACTGGCATCGGTGAAAGTCCAATGTATAATATATTCTCCTGGTAACGAATAATCAAGCGGGTCTTCTGTATAGCCAATGACATTGCCAGAACACGCGTCAGTGGTAGTTGGAATGGTAGCTGTAACATTGCAGTAGCCGACAAGATCAACTAATAGTGGTTGCGAAGGTGGCATGTGATCTGAAATATGAATGGTAACTGTGGCAACATCAAAACAAGTTGGATTTCCCTTTGGAGAAATCTTGTATTCGATCACATAACTTGCCGAATTTAGTTCACCGTTAATGGCAATTTCCCCAGTCAAGTTATCTATAATAATATTTTGATGAGAACTAGCAACGATGCTCATGTCGATAGCGCTGGGTTGGCAAACGATTCCATTGATGGTGTCATTATTTAATATATTGCCAATTACGCCAGTAGTGGAGCATTCAATTTCATACACATTATTTTCTGCAATAATCTGTGTTGCCGTAACCGAAAAATTAACGTTGGCTTGTTGACATTGCGTAAGATCAGAAAGGTTGCAAATTTGGTAGGTCAATGTGTAAGTTCCTGCAGGTGTTCCTGCTGCCACAAGTACATTTGTGCCCACTAAAGTAATTCCTGCAATAGGTGAACTGAGAAGACTTATTTGAACTTGCGAAGCTGCAACTACTTGTCCGTTTAGCATATCGTTTGCTAAAATATTGTTGAAAGCAATCCCTCCAATACTATTGTTTAGTGTAGTTCCATTATCTGTATTTGCTGTAAGTTGGCTGCACTTCGTTAATGAAAATGGATAGAAACACGCCGCTCCTAATTGAGTAGGAATGGCATAATAGTTTAAAGTTGTTCCAGCTTGTAAAGGCATCGCAGTTGCATTTGAATACACAATCGAATTTTCCGTCAATGGAAAAGAATTGGAAAATTTGCATCCCAGAGGAAAGTACCCAGCAATCTCTGAAATGGAGATTTCAGTTTGATTGTTACAGAAACTAAAATTTCGAACCAGGTCACCTGGGCAATGAGTTGCTACAAAATTCGTCGCATCGATGCCAATTGTCAGTGGCCCTTTTACCACATTTCCGTTGCAGTTACCATTGGTAGCTTTTCCTAAAATGAAAGGAGCAGCGTCAAACATAACACCACTCAATGAACCTGTTCCTTTTGAAAAGCCATCAACACTAATTGTATTTCCACAAGTCGTATTCTTAAGGAAATAGCAATCCTCAGTTGCTTTGATCTTAAATCGAAGATTTGCCACAACCGCATTAGGGTCTTGAGAAAGCGCCAATGTTCCGTAGTTCCAAACCAAAGAACCATAAGTCCCAAGCGTCGCATCAAAAAATAGATTGTTAGCTGAAGGCAGCGCACTGTTTCCAGCTATGATTCCTTGAGCACTTGCATCTACATAACGGGCATTATACGGCATCGGGACTACCAATTGAAAATTCGAAATAGGTTCAGCTTCTGTATTTCTTATAGCAACATTCAAGTTGATTTCTTGTCCTGGTAAAACTTTTGTATTGATATTAAGCGGAGTTCCATTATTATCCGATGCCGAAATGGTGTTTTCAACATGAGGAAGGTAAGAATCTACAGCCAATGCCAACGCAAAGATTGCATAGGTATCTCCGAGCGTTCCATATCGGAAATTTGTTGATGTTTGATTGTTTCCAATGATCGCATTGTTTTCGTTGGGAACGGAAAATGTACTAATGTCAATTCCAGTGTTGTTTTGCAGCACTGGATTTCGGTTTGGATTGGTATTACTTGAATTAAAAAAGTTATCCTCTGTATTTTGATTGTGATGTAGTTTAGTAAAACTCAAATCACTGTTTTTTTGTATTTGAAAAAAATCACCATTCAAACCCACGTCGCCTTCACTCGCCATAATTCCTAACTTGATGCCAACATTTCCCGTTTGTAAAGTATGGAATCCATCAACTTCTATATTGTAACCATTTGAGGTTGAATTCAAAACAAAAGCATGTCCGTCATACAAAGTGATGTCGCGATGTTTCATCTTGGCATTTTCATAAATGACGACTAAGCCCCAACCGCCGGAATAGCCTGTGCCGCTTCCATTTCCCTCTGTTAGCGCAAGGTCTGCTGCGAAATAGGTTCCAGTTCCATGCAAACGAACATAGTCTGTGACTTCAGTGTAGGCCGAATAGATAAAAGCATCGGAACTGTTCGGATAATAAATAGCGTTTTCTTTCGCTGAGAACTCAGAATAGCCACTTGAATTTGGTCCTTTGAAACGTATTTTTTTCTTATTGAAATTTTTGGTTACCAGTGATCCATTGATGTTTTTGGTGATTGTAAATTCGTTTGGACTATTGACTTCCCCGTCTGGTGTACTTCTGCCAGTCCAATATAATCCTGCATAAAGAATATTAGTGCAGGAACTTGAAGCGCCATTTTCATTGGAGAAATTGAAATCAGCCGAAGAAGAATTCCATGTAGACGTGTCGTTATCAACATCTACGTATTGCATCGAATTGTTGTTGTTATTCGAATTGATGTCATAATTTACTAAAGTCAAATTGGTGTTTCCAATAAAACTAAAATCTCCGTAAATGCTATAGTTCATTTGACCCGGTGTGGTCTGAGAAGTTCTGATTTTAAATGGTACTCGAACCTGAGCAACCGTTGTATTGACGGTACTCCATAGAAAAATAGCTGCAACGGCGAACCATTGGAACTTCAAATTTCCCTTGTATGTTGAGTACAATTTTTTCAATTTATGTTTTATTTCGACATTCAAAACTATTTCTTAATTGACAGAAAACAAAGAAAAACGACGATAAAAAGCATATAATATCGATAAAGTGCATTATTACGTATTTATAGAAAGATAAATACTACAAAAAATAATAGATGATGAGAAAGTAATTTGGAGGCTAAATTCGCACTGAATTAATTCCTTTTTGCGGTGACGAAACAGAATTATATGCGTAACTTGTTCGTTCAAATTAATTGTGATGAAAAATCTAATCCTTATTAGACATGCTAAATCAAGTTGGGACGCGCCGTTGCGTGATTTTGATCGACCATTAATGCAACGTGGAATCAAAGATGCTCATGAAGTAGCTGGTCATTGTTTGCAGTTTTTGCCGCATCAATATCAAATATTTTCCAGTGCCGCCAAACGAGCCAAGGAAACGGCAATTATTTTTGCACAAAATTTTTCTTATCCAATCGAAAGCATCTTGTTTGATGAAGCTCTTTACACTTTTGATATGAGAAAATTGGAAGACATTATCAAATCATTTGCAAATTCCTATAATAATGTTATTCTTTTTGGACATAACGAGGCAATTACAAATTTTGTTAATAAATTTGGGGACATTTTTATCGACAATGTATCCACTTCTGGCTTTGTTTCCTTGCAATTTGATACGGAAGATTGGAGCTTAATACAAAAAGGTAAAACAAAAAAAGTAATTTTCCCAAAAGATTTAAATTAGTTACATGTCGCAGAATACCTATATAGATAGAGAAAAAAGTTGGTTGGCTTTTAATGCTAGAGTTTTACAAGAAGCAGGTGACGATACGGTACCATTATTAGATAGACTTCGTTTCGTCGGGATTTTCTCCAATAATTTAGATGAGTTTTTTAGAGTTCGTTTTGCCGCAATTCGCAGATTGAGTATGTCTGGAATTTCTGGCGAAAAAGTTCTTGGTGGAATTAGTTCTCAGCAATTACTACAAGAAATTACACAAATCGTAATTCAACAACAGTCCGAAAGTCTTCGAATTCTAAACGTCATCCAGAAAAAACTGGAAGCTGAGAATATTTTTATTGTAAACGAAAGTCAAATTCTAGAGGAACACGAAACGTTTATCAAAGACTTTTTTATACAAACAGTAAGCCCTGCTTTGGTTACGATTATCTTAAATGATTTAGCTGAATTTCCTTTATTAAAGGACACTTCTGGCTATTTGGCGGTTAAATTGGTCATGAAGCCGGAACATACCAAACGATCCATTCTTAACTTGGTTAAACCAAAACAAGAAATTACCTACGCGGTCATCGAAATCCCGAAAACAATCAACCGATTTGTCGTGCTTCCTCCAAAAGACGGAAAAAGCTATATCATCTTATTGGATGATGTTATTCGACATAACTTGCACAGTATTTTCAGTATTTTCGACTATGAGAGTATTTCTGCCAACATGATCAAAATTACTAGAGATGCACAGCTTGAAATCGACAGTGACATGAGTAAAAGCATGATGGAAAAGATTGCTACAAGTGTTAAAGACCGTAGAATTGGAGAGCCAGTACGCTTCGTTTATGATAAAGAGATTAGTAAGGATACCCTGAAATTCTTCATTTCTAAAATGCATATTCATGAAACTGATAGTGTCATTCCTGGAGGTCGATATCACAACCGACGCGACTATATGAGTTTCCCGAATTTAGGCAGATTTGATCTATTATACAAAACAAATGAACCTTTACCAGTCTGCGATTTGAGTTTAGAAGGTAGTATTTTAGAGAAAATATCTAAGAAAGATTATCTCATCAATGCGCCATATCAGTCGTTTTCCTATGTGATCAAGTTCTTGAGAGAAGCGGCACTCGACCCTAAAGTTACCTCAATTAAAATTACCTTATATCGTCTGGCGAAAAATTCTCAAATCATTAGTTCATTAATCAATGCAGCTAAGAATGGAAAAAAAGTTACCGTTCAGATTGAATTGCAAGCGCGGTTTGACGAAGCCAGTAACATTTCCTACGCAGAGCAAATGCAGACGGAAGGCATCAATCTGATTTTTGGAATCAAAGGATTAAAAGTGCATAGCAAAATTTGTGTGATCGAACGTATCCAAGACGGAAAACTAAAACGCTACGGATTGGTTTCTACCGGGAATTTTAACGAGTCGACCGCAAAAATTTATACCGATGTGACCTTATTTACTTGTCACGATCAAATTCTAAAAGACATCAATAAAGTCTTTGATTTCTTCGATGTCAATTTTCGAGTTTATCGCTATAAACATCTGATTGTTTCCCCACATTACACGCGTTCTCGTTTTTATAAATTAATCGACCGCGAAATAAACAATGCCATCATAGGCAACGAAGCGTACATTAAACTCAAAATGAATAGCTTGTCAGATTTTGATATGATCGATAAATTGTATGATGCAAGTCGAGCGGGAGTGAAGATTCAATTACTGGTTCGTGGTATTTGTTCTTTAATTCCTGGAGTAAAAGGGATGAGCGAAAACATCGAGGCAATCAGCATTGTCGATAATTATTTAGAACACGCTCGTGTATTTATTTTTGCCAATAATGGCGATCCTGATGTATTTATCTCTTCCGCCGATTTTATGACAAGAAACATCGATGCTCGCGTGGAAGTAACTTGTCCTATCATTGATGCAGATATTAAAAAAGAACTTATTGATGCTTTTAATACAGGTTGGAAAGGAAATGTAAAAGCACGCTATCATTCAGATAAACTCGACAATAAATATCGAGTTCGCGGCAGTGATCCAGTGTTTAGAGCACAATTAGAAACCTACAATTACTATAAAAATAGATATTTAGTTTCCGCAGATGAACTGCAAATCCAAAACCCCAATTTGTAAATGATCTCCATAAAAAAATACGCTGCTATTGATATTGGTTCCAACGCAATGCGCTTGCTTGTCGCAAATATCATAGAAGAAAAAGGCATGCCAACTCATTTTAGCAAGAATGCCTTAGTTCGTTTGCCAATTCGTTTGGGTCAAGATTCGTTTACTGTTGGTGATATCTCCGATGAAAATATAGATCGAATGGTTGATGCGATGAAGGCCTACAAGCTTTTAATGAAAGTGCATAAAGTCGAAAAATATCGGGCACTAGCAACGTCAGCCATGCGAGAAGCGACTAATAGCGCTGAAGTGATTCGAACCATCAACGAAAAATCTGGTATTGAAATCGAAATCATCGACGGAAAAACGGAAGCAGCTATCATTGCGTCAACCGACTTGCATCATTTATTGCAAACGGATAATACGTATTTGTATGTAGATGTTGGCGGTGGAAGCACAGAGTTTTCCTTATTCTCTAACAATGAAATGATAGCGTCTAAGTCATTCAAAATCGGAACCGTTCGTCTCTTGAACGAAATGGTAAATGATGTGGTTTGGCACGAAATTGAACACTGGATTAAGTCTCACACGATTGATTTTGATAATGTTATACTAATCGGTTCTGGCGGAAATATCAATAAATTGTTCAAGATGTCCGGGAAACAACAGGACAAACCTTTGACTTATACATATTTGAATAAGAGATTTAATTTCCTAAATTCACTTTCCTACGAACAACGCGTATCTGAATTAGATCTGAATCCCGATCGTGCGGATGTTATTGTGCTTGCTACCAAAATCTATCTTAGCGCGATGAAATGGTCCGGCGCCAAACATATTTATGTTCCAAAAATTGGGTTATCCGATGGGATTATAAAAGCGATGTACTATAATAAGATCTAATCGATTAAGAATAAAAATCGACTCGAAGATGTGGTTGATTCCAGACAAACGAATTGAAAAGTTATTTGATCCTATCGACTAAATATCCAAATCAAAAGTTTTTCGCAGTAAATCCAAACTCGGATTCAGTTCGTTCTTATCCTGCGCAGTAAAAGCAAACTTGTTCTCCATAGTTTCGTTTACTATAACTTCAATCGTAATATCGTGGTTGTGCAAATGTCCTTTTAAATAACCCACCAACGCTAACTTTTCAGATTCAAAGTCGATTTTAGAACCTTCATTCGGTAGTTCAATCGTGATTTTACTTCCGTCTAAAGTGGGATCATTCATCAATAATAACGATTCCATAATTCTTGAACCTTTTTCTCCTAATTTCTCTGCGTATTTGGTCCAATGCAAAAGCATGTCGGTTTCCGTAAATGCTTCGGTTGGTAAATGAATGGCTTCTTGCAAGTTGCCTTTAGTTGACTCTTGCAGTTCTTTTTTCGCTCTAATGCTGGCGAGTGAAAATGCCGAGACTTTCTTTTCTTCTCCACTTAACGAAGCAATTGGTATTTCCTGTGCAATTGGTTTTTCAACAGTTGGTGCAATCGTGGAAGGTTCCGGAGTTTTTTCTTCCGACTGCTCAATTTCAGGCAGTACTTCCTTTACAATTTCAATAATTTCTGGAGACTCGACGGACAATTCTAAAACGCGGCCGTAGAAAAATTTTGGTGGAATTATGAATCCCTCAACTTTTTTTTTTCTCCATCAAAAGTGATGGAGGCCAATTGCATCAAGCAAAGTTCAACCAACAAGCGTTGGTTTTGTGACGTTTTAAATTTTAAGTCGCAATCATTCGCCAAATCAATGCCTTTCAACAAGAAATCTTGTGAAGCTCTTTGAGATTGTCTTGCATAAAGCTGTTGCGCTTGTTCGCCCATTTCTAACAACGAAATTGTTGCTGGCGTTTTACTCACCAACAAATCTCTAAAATGCGAGGCCAAACCAGCAATAAAATGATGTCCATCAAAACCTTTAGATAGAATGTCATTATACGCCATCAACAAATCTGGAATCTTATTTTCTAAAATCAAGTCGGTCACGTAGATATACGTTTCATAATCTAAAACGTTTAGATTTTCGGTCACGGCTTGTCTGGTCAAATTGTTTCCACAATAGGAAACTACACGATCAAAAATAGAAAGTGCATCACGCATCGCACCGTCGGCTTTTTGAGCAATAATGTGTAAAGCGTCATCTTCAAAGGAAACGCCTTGACTTTGTGCCACTTCTGCCAAATGTTCTTTGGCATCTTTGACGGTGATTCTCTTGAAATCGAAGATTTGACAACGCGATAAAATCGTTGGAATAATTTTGTGTTTTTCGGTAGTCGCTAGGATGAAAATCGCATGCTTCGGCGGTTCTTCTAATGTTTTAAGAAAAGCATTGAATGCCGCAGATGACAACATATGCACCTCGTCGATAATATATACTTTGTATTGTCCGGTTTGTGGTGGAATCCGAACTTGATCAATCAAGTTTCGAATATCGTCTACGGAGTTGTTGGAAGCAGCGTCGAGTTCAAACACATTAAAAGCAAAATCCTCATTCGGATCATCATAACCAGGTTGATTGATTTTACGGGCTAGAATTCGAGCGCATGTGGTTTTTCCAACACCACGTGGACCAGTAAACAAAAGCGCCGAAGCCAAGTGATTGGTTTCGATGGCATTGAGCAAAGTGTTCGTAATGGCTTGTTGCCCGACAACATCCTTGAATGTTTGCGGACGGTATTTACGCGCCGATACGACAAATTGTTCCATGTTTTTTTATTGGTGAACAAATATAAGTTTTTTGTTGGTTGGTTGATTTGGATATTCTTGGTTTTGGGGAAAAGTTTTCACAAATTTAACCGCAATGGTCGCAAAGGTTTCGCAAAGTTCGCAAAGCGCTATTGTTGTGCGAATTTCCTAGCCCTGATCGCAGCGGTTATCCTTTTGTGTCGTTGTTTGGCACAAAAGATAGGATCGTAGAGCAGGATTAGCTCCTAATCGAACTGAAAATCTTAATTCGTAATTCCTAATTCGTAATTCGCAATTCCTAATCCGTAATTCCCTACTTTTGCGCCGCAGACCGCCTTATCACCGTTCGTAAGAAGGGAGGAAAGTCCGGACACCATAGAGAAGCATAGCGGGTAACGCCCGTCCGTCGAGAGGCGAGGACCAGTGCAACAGAAAGTATGTACAGTTCGGCTGTAGTGAAACCAGGTAAACTCTATGCGGTGAAATTCCAAGTATATCGGCATTTAAGGGTTTCTCGCCCGTTGTCGAAGGGTAGGAAGCTCGAACCAATGAGTAATTGTTGGTCTAGATAAATGATAAGGACTCACTTTGTGGGTACAGAATCCGGCTTATAGGTCTGCTTTTTTTTTTGAGTTGCTGAGTGTCTGAGTGACTGAGTTGCTGAGTTTTTTTAGGAGCCGGGAACCTGCTATCCGCTGCAAGTCCTCGCTGCGCTGCGGGCTTTTCGCTACTATCAGGGCTAGGGCTTAAAATTTCAATAGAAACAATTCGTAAAATCTTGCAATCTTATAGTCTTACAGTCCTACAGTCCTGCAGTCTTACAGTCCTACAGTCTATTCAACTTCCCCAACATTCATCTCAAAAAAACTAAAAATAGAACCGCCATAACTTTTCTTAAACGAGAAGTGAATCAAATGATCGAGTTTGGTGTATTTGGAATGTTCAATAATCATCATGCCTTCCGATTCTAATAATTCGCTTTCGAAAACGGCGAGCACAATCGCATCAAAAGATTTCTGATCTAAGGCATAAGGCGGATCCGCAAAAACAATGTCGTATTTGGAGTTGCAACGTTTGATATATTGCATCACATCGCTTTTGATGGCGGCTATATTAAAATCGAATTCAGCAGCAGTTTGTTTGATAAACTTCACGCAACCAAAATCACCATCTACACTTGTGATGTTTTTACTTCCACGCGACGCAAACTCATAGCTGATGTTGCCTGTTCCAGAAAATAGGTCGAGGACTTTTAAATCTTCAAAGTGAAAATGATTATTCAAGACATTAAACAACGCCTCTTTACTCATGTCAGTCGTCGGACGAACGGGAAGGTTTTTGGGTGGAGAAATTCGTCTTCCTTTGAATTTACCAGAAATAATTCTCACGATTGCAAGAGGATAAAATACTTCAAATTTTCTGAAGCAGAAAGCGAGTTGTTTTCTTGTAAATCTTTGACGTCTAATAGACTAACATTTCTGATGTACTTGTACGCAATTTTGAAATAGGCATCGTCTTCAGCGATATTTCCGAGGAATTCTAGTTTGAAAACTTCTGGATTGAGATTCAATTGTTCTGCGGTAAATAGCAAATAGTAAATTAAATCTTCAGGTGTTTTGTATTCAAAGGTGTTGTAAAGTAATAAGTGTTGATTTTGAACGACAACAATTTCAAAATGACCAGACGCCATATGTACAAACATCTTCTTATCATCAATGTTTTTAGAGCGCTCCAACAAACGTGACACCAAAACAGTCGAAACATGTTTGTAAGTAAAAGTCCCGAAATGATCAATAAAAATATTATTGATGTTCACGTATGGAACAAAAATGTTGTGAATCGGAGCAATGGTTAACGTATCAAAATCAAAAAAATCATTTTCGTATACTTTGGTATTGTATTGCAAATAGCTTCCCAAATAACTTTCGTCGAAAAGTGGTTCCGGAACAAAGGTCGATAAATGGTTGTCGTACAAGACTGCAACTTCGTCATATCGTTCCTTAAGAATAAGATTTTCATTGAAGTGCTGCGTAATTGTATCTTCAATCTTAAAATTAGGATTCGCAGTGTCAAAATCGATATGCTCAACAGCTAAAACTTTATGGTTCAAGGTGTCAGAAGTACATAACGACATGCTAGTCAAAGACACTTGAATCGTCAGTTTTTGGTATTTCTTTTCCGTGATGTTGGCAGCATTGACTAACATAAAGCTATTTTTCTTAACTCTTATCCAAATAATTTGAACGTGACAAACTTACAATTTTCTGTTTATAAACTTTGCGAACTTTGCGAAAAACTTTGCGTACTTTGCGGTTAGAAAAAATCCCCATGAGTTCCCACAATTTCTATAGCATACTAACCCGAAACTTTCCATTTCAACCTACTGAGAAACAGGATATTTTCTTTCAACAAATTGCGGAATTCATTACCAATAATAACAGGGACGAGATCTTTGTTTTAAAAGGTTATGCGGGAACTGGAAAGACTACTGTTATTGCAACGATTGTCAATCATCTCGCTGAAATTCAAAAGAAATATGTGTTGTTGGCGCCCACCGGTCGTGCGGCAAAAGTCATTGCCAATTATTCTCAAAAGCCAGCATTTACGATTCACAAGAAGATTTATTTCCCGAAAAAGAGTAGTGGAGGTGGCGTTAGTTTTTCGTTGCAACCCAACAAACATAAAGACACCATTTTTATCGTCGATGAAGCGTCGATGATCTCGGATGTCAATCAGGAAAGTAAGTTATACGATAATGGTTCCTTGTTGGATGAATTGATTTCGTACGTGTATGCTGGCGTCAATTGCAAGATGATTTTACTAGGAGATACAGCGCAGTTGCCTCCGGTCAATTTGTCTATTTCGCCTGCGCTAGATATAGATTCATTGGGACTAAATTATAACAAAGAAATCAAACACATCGAGCTCGACGAAGTCATGCGTCAAGAAGAAAATTCTGGAATTTTGTACAACGCAACAGAACTTCGTGAATTATTGAAAGATGATTTTTTCGATACTTTTCAATTTCAGTTGAAAAACTTCACCGACATTGTTCGATTGACCGATGGCTATGATATTCAAGATGCCATCAATTCGGCGTATAGCAATTATAGTATTGAAGACACGGCTTTTATCGTGCGCTCCAACAAACGCGCCAACCAATACAACCAACAAATTCGGATGAAGATTCTGGACAAGGAAAGTGAACTCTCCACCGGCGATTATTTGATGGTCGTGAAGAACAATTATTTTTGGTTGAAAGAATCCGATGAAGCTGGATTTATAGCCAATGGCGACATTATCGAGGTGTTGCAGATTTTCAATATCAAAGAATTATATGGATTCAAATTCGCGAATGTCAAAATCAGAATGGTCGATTATCCGAACCAGAAACCTTTTGAAACGGTGTTGCTGATGGACACAATTACCAGCGAATCGCCGTCGCTTTCGTATGACGACGCCAACCGATTGTACCAAGAAGTGATGCAAGATTACGAAGGCGAAACCAAATATAAGAAGTTTCAAAAAGTCAAGGAGAACGAATATTTTAACGCGTTGCAAGTCAAATTTTCCTATGCGATTACCTGTCACAAATCGCAAGGAGGCCAATGGAATACAGTATTTATAGAGCAACCATATTTGCCAGACGGCATCGATAGAGAATATATTCGATGGTTGTATACTGCAATCACAAGAGCGAAAGATAAGTTGTATTTGATTGGTTTTAAGGATGAGAATTTTTTGGGGGATTAGCCACGAAGGCGTTAAGTCACAAAGGTTTTCATGGTTTACGTGAAGCCTTAGCCCTGATAGCAGCGGTTATCCTTTTGCGGCGGCGTTCGACGCAAAAGATATAGCGGATAGCAGGAAATAGCTTCTAATCATTTAAAAAAAACTTTGCGACTTCCTGTCTTTGTGGCAAAAACAAAACTCAGTATCTTAGCAGCTGCAAACTCAGAAACTCCATAATGAAAATCATCGCAGTTATTCCCGCTCGTTACGCTTCAACCCGATTTCCGGCGAAATTGATGCAGGATTTAGGTGGAAAGACAGTAATTACGCGTACGTATGAAGCGGCAGTGAACACCCAATTATTTGATGAAGTGTTTGTGGTGACGGATTCTGATTTGATTTTTGATGAGATTGTGGCGCAAGGCGGAAAAGCCATACGAAGCGTCAAAGAACACGAATCGGGAAGCGATCGAATTGCCGAAGCGGTTGAAAATTTGGACGTGGATATTGTGGTGAATGTGCAAGGCGATGAACCTTTTATAGATCGGGATTCGTTGTCGAAAGTGATTGACGTTTTTAGAAATGATGTTGATGGAAAGATTGATTTGGCTTCATTGATGCGTGAAATCAAAGATGAAAATGACATCAATAATCCTAACATTGTTAAAGTCGTTGTGGATCAAAATGGAATGGCATTGTACTTTTCCCGGTCGGTGATTCCATATCCTCGAGAAAGAAATGTTGGGGTTCGGTATTTTCAACATATCGGCATTTACGCTTTTAGAAAACAGGCGTTGATTGATTTCTATCATTTGCCGATGAAATCGTTGGAAGCTTCAGAAAAACTGGAACAATTGCGTTATTTAGAATTTGGCAAACGCATCAAAATGGTAGAAACTACACACGTGAGTATCGGAATTGATACTCCGGAAGATTTAGAGCGTGCCAAAAAATTACTGTAAATATTTTTTTTTGCGCCTTTGCGTCTTTGCGAGAAAATTAACATACTCTCGCAAAGACGCAAAGGCGCAAAGTTTATTCTTTATTCTCATGGTCAAAATAGCCTTTGCTTTTGATTTGCGTTGAGAAAAAATTCAAAAACAAAACAACGAAGAATAAGAACAGCAAAGCTTGTGTGCTGACTAGAAATTTGCCATAAGTGGTCACTGGATAGAAATCGCCGTAGCCGATTGACGACGACGTGATGATGCTAAAATAAACCGCGTCAAACCAATGCAGAAAAGGCTTGTTGAGATTATTGCCACAAGAATACAATACGGCGTATGCCAACACGATTTCCAAATAATTAAAGAATAGCAACAACATCGAACGCTTGTACGAACGCGGCCTTGAAAACAAATCGGAGGCGAAAATGAGTGTTGGGATATACAATATTGTTTCTAATAGGAAATAGATTAAAATCCAAATGAGAAAATGAATCTGATGCCAATCGTAAACAATCAATAAGATTGGGAAAGTCACTTTGATCAAGACGTATAAGTCGAGTGCCAAATCCTCGTATTCATTTCCCCTTTTCCACGCTAAGTATTTGATATAAATTCCAGGGAAAAGCATTTGCGAAAACGAAAGTAGCAAGCGAATTATTTTTTCAATTCCGTTGTCGTCTTGGTGGTCATTGTTCCAAATCGCTTTAATATTGAGAATCCTTTTCTGAATCGGATTGTATTTGGATTGTGGCAGTCGCGATACATTTCCGATTAAAAGTTTGGCTAAGATGGATTGTGTTGGTCTTGGCATGTGGCACCTGAATTAAGGTCTAGTCATACGATTTCGTGGCATTTAAAAGTACGATAATTTTGATGAGTAGCAAAGGATTTTTATTTATTATACAGGAAATAATACGCTTCAACATTATCTAAAAAAGCGCCATCGAAGCCAGCGTCTGCAATCTTCTTAACATAAGACTCAGGATTTCCGTAAATAATTTTCTTCCAGTCCTCATGCCAGAATTGCACATAAATTTCATCTGCATAACCGGCATACTTCTTCTTTAACCAAGTTGGATTATTAAGTTTCCAATTGCGTTTCCAATAGTATCTCCAGTTTTCTGCCGCACCAATATTTACATAAGAAATAATTAGGCGTTTTCCGCCATTAGCTTTTGTTTTTAATTGTTCAACATCAGTGGCTGTCAGTGGTTCGTCATTAAAAAACAAATCAATTGTAATCATGTCAAAGTTGGTATCTGCAATGGCTTTTAAGTAAGCTCTTTTGGTTCTAATATTCGCCGGATTGATTAAATATAGGTAATTTTTCGCGTCGCTTAATTTTAGAATATCATTGTTGTTTTCGTTGGGAACTACCTCTGGAATCTCATGATAATGTTCGTTGCTGCTCAGTCGGGGATAGAGCAAGAATCTTTCTTTTGAACTTTGCGCTTTTACTGCTTCTACTGCGTTTTCATTGGTTATAAAATCGGAAACCATGACTTGTTTTTCTGATTGTAATTTTCTCAGCAATTGTAATCGGTAGTTGTCAATTTTTGGCTTTCCGTTATAAAACAAATCTTCAACGGCTATTCCGTCAATCGCATCGATGTAAGCTCTGCGGTACTTGCCTGAAGAATTTAGTTTTTCAAATGCCAATTCTGGACCGTTTTGAGGAATGATGATGAAATCAGGATTAATGCTTCTGGCGTACTGGGAAATTTCAATCACAAAATCTTGCATTTTAATCGCCGCTTTGATGGTATTGCTTTCTTTTTTTTGCGTAAAAGCAAGTAGCATGAAGATGGTGGCAAGAATGAAAATCGCAGTTTTATTTTTCATGAATGTAGTTATAGAAGTGATGATGACCATTCCTATTTATTTAATGTTCTTTTGTACGATGATTAATTCATTATGTCTTTCAACGCGCGGGATGGCATAAGTAGTATAAATTTCGGAATTAAAATCTTGCAGATATTGTAGATTTCTGAGGTTTTGCTTTTCATCTAGAAGCATCGTGTTGAATAGGATAAATCCGTTGTCGTTTAATAGTTCGCCAATTCGGTTGATGAAGAATTTTTCATAAAGAAAATTAGGCATTTTGGTATCTTCAAAAACATCGATTATAATCAAATCGTAGGTTTCTTTTGTTTTTAGAACGAATTCAAAAGCATCATCAATGACTATGGCAAGATTTGAAATTTTGTCCAATTGAAAATATTCATTGGCAATTTGAATGACGTCTTGATCTATTTCGATACCAGTTATTTTTCCTTTAAATTTCACGTCATCAACGAGTGTCTTTATCACACTGCCGCCACCAACGCCGAGAACGAGAATCGATTCCATCGATCGAATTGACTCGAACCCAATTTTTTTTAATCCGATGCGTAAGATTCGTTGCAGGCTGCCGTAGGAATAGTTGGTGTTTTTTGAATCAAGCACCAATTCACCGTTGTTCCAATTCACTTCAATCGATTGACTTATAGCAGAATTCTTCTGATAAACATTGATTGGAATTAGATAACTAAGAAGTCTACGGATCATGGAAATTATTTTCATCAAAAATAAGAGATTAATGTTAATTTTACAGAAATAGTTTACGATGAAAAAATGGCTGTATAACTTTATTTTCTGTCGATTGATGGGCTGGAAAATTACGGGAGCAATAGATCCAACATTAAAGAAGTGCGTATTGATGGTTATTCCACATACAAGCTGGCACGATTTCTATTTGGGACTTTTTACGCGCGGCATTACGGGCTTAGAAATGAATTTTGTCGGAAAGAAAGAACTGTTTCGTTTTCCTTTTGGTTGGTATTTCAGATGGATGGGCGGCGCGCCTCTAGATCGCACAGGTGGTTTGAATAAAGTTGATTCTATCGCGGCAATTTTTGACAAGAAAGACGTTTTTAGGATGGCCATTTCACCAGAAGGAACTAGGAAAAAAGTAACTGAATTAAAAACTGGGTTTTATTATATTGCGCTTAAAGCAAAAGTTCCTATTATTCCAGTTGCATTTAATTTTGGACAAAAAGAAGTTCAAATCGGGCAGCCGTTTTTTCCAACCGGAAATCTCGGTGAAGATCTAAAGTTGTTCATGCCACATTTTGAAAATGTAAAAGGGAAAATACCAGAAAAGAGTTTCGAATTTAAATCCTTTGATTCGTCGAATTAGAATTTTATAAACCAATTAGCATGAACATCGAGCAAATCATCGAAGAATATAAAGTAGAAAGTCTATCAGGGCGATACGTGACGCTAGATACGATTGAACCCATTTTGATGCAATGGAATACCAACCAACAGCTAAAAATTGAGGGATATTCTGTCTTGGAGAAACCAATTTATTCCTTTACCATCGGAACCGGGAAAACCAAAATCCTGCTGTGGTCGCAAATGCACGGGAATGAAAGTACGACCACAAAAGCACTTTTGGATTTACTACTATTTCTGAATGGCGGGACTGAAGATGCACAGAAGTTAATGGGTCATTTTACCTTATTGTGCTTTCCTATGTTAAACCCGGATGGAGCAAAAGCCTATACGAGAGAGAATGCGAATGGTATCGATTTGAATCGAGATGCTCAAAACCGATCGCAGCCTGAAAGCCAGATATTGCGAAAAGCTTTTGATTCGTTTCAGCCAGATTACTGTTACAATTTGCATGATCAACGAACTATTTATGGCGCTGGATCAACGGGAAAGCCTGCTACGGTTTCTTTTTTAGCGCCGTCCTACAACGAAGAATGTGCGTATAATGCCACGCGAACAAAAGCAGTTGATGTGATTGTGGCAATGAACTCGACATTACAAAAACTAATTCCAAATCAAGTCGGCCGATTTGATGATGCCTTCAATTTGAATTGTGTTGGCGACACGTTTCAGTCGCTAGGTGTGCCGACGATACTTTTTGAAGCGGGACATTTTCCTGGAGATTATCAAAGAGAGCAAACGAGAAAGTTTGTTTTTCTGGCTTTACTTTCAGGATTGCGACATATTTACGAAAACGTTATAGTTAATAACGAAATTGAAGATTACTTGAGAATTCCTCAAAATAAAGTCGTTTTTTACGATATTGTTTATAAAAATGTCAAAATAAATTATGATGGTATTGTAAAAAGTACGAATTTTGCCATTCAATTTAAGGAGGAGTTATTTGATAATCAGATTTCATTTACTGCTTACTTTAGTGAAATAGGAAATTTGGAATCTTATTTTGGTCATGTAGAGTACGATGCAAAAGATGCCGAATACTCAGATGGAAAAGATGATATTCCGAAATTAAATACAAAAGCTGACTTTTGTTTAGGAAAAAACACCAAAATTGTTAATGGTATGCCATTAAATTAATTTTTTTAGAATTTTGTAGGAGATAGTTCAGTAAGTTTTTTTAAATTGTAGCGAAAAACAAAAACAAACAATTTTATAGTTATGAGTAAGTTTCGATTAGATGAAGTGGATCATCAGATTTTAGACATGTTGATTGACAACACTAGAATTCCATTCACTGATATTGCAAAAAAATTATTAATCTCTGCGGGAACTGTTCACGTTAGAGTTAAGAAAATGGAAGATGCTGGAATCATCATGGGTTCTTCATTAGTTTTAGATTACGACAAATTGGGCTACTCATTTATTGCTTACATTGGTGTATTCTTGAACAATACTTCTCAAACAAAGTTTGTTTTAGAGCGAATTAATGAAATTCCATATATCACAGTTGCATCTGTAACAACTGGTAAGTTCAACATTTTCTGTAAAATCAGAGCGAAAGATACCAAACATGCTAAAGAAGTTATCTTTATGATTGACGATATTGAAGGTGTTTACAGAACAGAAACGATGATTTCATTGGAAGAAAGTATCAACGATAAGAAACGTTTGATGCATACGATTTTCAAGAATATGTAAGCAACTTGATCACATTTTATATAATGGAACCTCAAGTTGACTCTTGGGGTTTTTTATTTTTTAATCTAAATTGAATGTATACACTTCCTAAAATCGAACGCTTTAATCAACACGTATTGTCAAAATACCAAGTGTATAACAGTGTGTTTTTGACGTTACCTTTTGCTTCTATTGACAATACTGGCGTTTTACTTCCTTTGTTTTCTGAAGTTTGCGAAAAGGGTTTCAAGAAGCAGGAAACGCCCATTCAGATTGTCGATTTCTTTAGTGCCAAGTATTTAGATAATAGTTCAGAGTGGGATCGTATCGACTTATTATTTCGATTTATTCAATATATCGAAAGGCAGATTGTTCTTTTTGATGCTATTGAAGATGCCGCTTTTGCAGTGGTTAATAACTTGGAGGGAAAAGGTTCATTGCGTGATATCAAGGAAAATGCGGATGACAAAGGAAAATTAGAGGAATTGAAATCGTTTCTAGAATCTTTCAAAGTTCGACCTGTTTTGACTGCGCACCCAACCCAGTTTTATCCAGGTGCCGTTCTCGGAATCATTACAGATCTGACTGAAGCCATTCGCGTTGACGATTTGGTCGAAATCAAAAAACTATTATCGCAATTGGGGAAAACACCGTTTATCAAGCAACAAAAACCTACGCCATACGACGAAGCAGTTAGTTTGACTTGGTATCTTGAAAACGTTTTTTACGAAACCAGTGGCGAAATATTGAGTTATATTCAGAAGAATATTTTTGCAAATGAAAGTATTCAGAATTCTATTTTTGATTTGGGATTTTGGCCTGGTGGCGACCGAGATGGAAACCCATTTGTGACGACAGAAATCACTTTGAATGTGGCGGATCGTTTGCGAACTTCAATACTAAAATGCTATTATCGAGACATTCGTGAACTAAAAAGAAAACTTACTTTTTCGAAAGTAGATGTCTTGATTGCTGACCTCGAATCAAAAATTTATCGTTCCGTATTTTATTCTGTTGGTGAGATTTATATCACACTGGAGGAACTTCAACAACAGTTGGAACAAATTAGAACTTTAATTATTGAAGAGCACCAATCTTTATATTTAGATGAACTAAACGAATTTATCAATAAAGTCAAACTTTTTGGTTTTCATTTTTCGTCTTTAGATATTCGTCAAAATAGTAAGATTCATGAGCAAGTATTTGCTGAAATATTTAAGCTTCCAATTCAGGGTTCCGAAATAGAAATGCTCAATACAATTGCGGCGATTCAAGGAAAATTGAATCCAGTTGACTTTGCCGATGAGATGACTCAAGCGACACTTTCTTCCATTTATGCGATGAAGAAGATTCAAGAAAGAAATGGTGAATTGGGTTGTAACCGTTACATCATCAGCAATTGCGATAGTGCGCTGCAAGTTATTCAAGCGTTTACTTTGATTCGACAATGCGATTGGAGTCAACCAACCGTTGATATTGTTCCGCTTTTTGAAGTAATCGACGATTTGCAGAACGCTGCCAAGATCATGGAGCAATTGTATACTTGTGCAGAATACGCAGCACATTTGAATCGTCGCGGAAATCTACAAACCGTTATGCTCGGTTTCTCAGACGGAACTAAAGACGGCGGCTATTTGATGGCCAATTGGAGCATTTACAAAGCCAAAGAACAAATTACAACCATTTCAAGAAAATACGGAATCAAAGTGATTTTCTTTGATGGGCGAGGCGGACCACCGGCTAGAGGAGGAGGAAAGACGCACAAATTTTATGCTTCTTTAGGATCTGCCATAGAAAATCAAGAGATTCAAGTTACCGTACAAGGGCAAACCATTAGCTCGAATTTTGGGACCTTAGATTCTTGTCGATATAATTTAGAAAATCTGTTAAGTGCTGGGGCGACAAACCAAGTATTTACGGAGGATCACAGTTCACTGAACGAAGATCAAAAATTGATATTAGATGAATTAGCTGCTGTCGGATTTGAAAAGTATTCTAATTTTAAAAAGCATCCGAAATTTATCCCGTATTTGGAGCAAATGAGTACCTTAAATTACTACGCAAAAACCAATATTGGAAGTCGTCCAGCGAAAAGGAAAAACTCGGAAACACTTAATTTCTCTGAACTTAGAGCCATTCCATTTGTCGGATCATGGAGCCAGTTGAAGCAAAATGTTCCTGGATTTTTTGGCGTTGGAACGGCGTTGAAACATTTTGAAGATTCCAATCAATGGGAGAAGGTGCAGCATTTGTATGATACGTCTTTATTCTTTAAAACGCTTTTGGAAAATAGTATGATGTCGTTGGCAAAATCCTTCTTTCCTTTGACTGCTTATATGAAAGACGATCCTCAATTTGGTGAATTTTGGTTGATTATTTACAATGAATTTTTAGAAACCAAGCGATTATTATTGAAGATTGCTGGACATCAAGAATTGATGGAAAATTATCCCGATGGTAAAGCGTCGATTGCGGTGCGGGAGAATATTGTGAAACCCTTGTTGACCGTGCAACAATATGCCTTGTCGCGTATTCAGCAATTAAGACAAGAAGCCAAACCAGATGAAAAATTGATACAAGTATATCAGAAATTGGTAACTCGTTCGTTATTTGGAAATACAAACGCTAGTAGAAATTCAGCTTAAACAATAGATATGAAAGCAAATCAACTGCAACCCGAAGAATATCCACTTTATTTTGGCAATTATATCAGTCAAGTTTCTAGTGAATATTCGTTGATTGAAGAACTTGAAATTTCAGTGCATCGCTTAATAAAGTTTGTTCAAAACATCCCGATGGATAAATTTGATTACCGTTACGCCGAAGGTAAATGGACCATCAAGGATATTATTCAGCATCTCATTGACGCAGAACGAATTTTTGCCTACCGCGCCTTGCGATTTTCTAGAAACGACGCAACAGCTTTAGCTACTTTTGATGAAGATGAATACGTTATTGAAGCCAATGCCAATCGAAGAAGCATACAAGATTTGTTGACGGAATTGGCAGTTGTTCGTCAAGCTAGTTTATCCTTGTTTAAGAGTTTTTCTGAAGAGGAGTTGCTTCGTATAGGAACTGCTTCGAGTAAACAAATGTCTGTTCGCGCATTGGGATTTGTAATTATTGGGCATCAAAATCACCATCAAAGGGTTTTTGAAGAACGATATCTATAAAAAAAGGAACTCATTGAGTTCCTTTTTTTTATCATTTAATCTTCGTCTTCATCTTCCTCGTCTGGAATATCTTCAAAATCGTCATCGTCATCATCGTCGTCATCGTCTCCATCGTCTGATCCGCCTGGATCTTTTGTTACATCAACTTCTTCTTCTTCGTCATCTTCTGATGGTGCGTCTTCATCTAGGTCGATGGATTTAATTACATCAATTGGTTCTACGATATCATCAATATCGTCTTCATCAAATTTTTCTAATCTGCTTGCTAGTTTTGTACTCACTTTCACTAAGTAAATAGTGTCTTCCGTGCGTACTTCCACCGCTTCTATCAATTCGTTATGGGCATTTCTAAATCGGATAATGTTAGAGTCATCATATCCGTCAGGAAACTTTTCCACCAAAAGGGTTAAAATTTCATTAGTCAGTTTAGAGTAATCAACAATAATTCTTCTCATAGTATATTATAAATCAAGTAGGTAAGCAAAAATTAGAGGAGCAACAATGGTTGCGTCTGATTCGATAATAAATTTAGGGGTTTTGATATCTAATTTTCCCCAAGTAATTTTTTCGTTGGGCACAGCGCCAGAATAAGAACCGTAACTGGTTGTTGAATCTGAAATTTGACAGAAATAACTCCAAAAGGGAACGTCATGCATTTCCATATCTTGGTATAACATCGGAACGACGCAAATCGGAAAATCTCCCGCAATTCCACCACCAATTTGAAAGAAACCAACGCCATTCTTACTATTCTTTGGATACCAATCTGCGAGGAACGTCATGTATTCGATTCCTGACTTCATCGTCGAGGCTTTCAAATCGCCTTTAATCACATAGGAAGCAAAAATATTTCCCATCGTACTGTCTTCCCAACCCGGTACAATAATAGGCAAATTCTTTTCAGCAGCGGCATACATCCAGCTGTCTTTTAAATCTATTTCGTAATATTCTTCTAGCACGCCAGAAAGGAGCATTTTGTACATGAATTCGTGTGGGAAATAACGCTCTCCTTTATCATCCGCTTCTTTCCAGATTTTGTAAATGTGTTTTTGCAAACGACGAAATGCTTCATGCTCTGGAATACAAGTATCGGTAACTCTGTTCAATCCTCGTTCTAACAAATCCCATTCTTCTTGTGGCGTTAGATCACGGTAGTGCGGCACACGTTCGTAATGAGAATGCGCTACCAAGTTCATGATATCTTCTTCTAAATTAGCGCCAGTACAAGAGATGATTTGCACTTTATCTTTTCTAATAAATTCGGCGAATATTTTTCCAATTTCTGCGGTACTCATCGCACCTGCTAGAGTCACCATCATTTTGGCGCCGTTGGCGAGTTGTTGTTCATAGCCTTTTGCGGCATCGACGAGAGCGGCAGAATTGAAATGCAGGTAATGTTTTTCGATAAATTGACTAATAGGTCCTTTACTCATTGTGATGTTGTTTTTAATTTCTGGGCCCTAGCCCTGATTGAGCCGATATCCTTTGTGAAGTATGAACAAAGATAAAGGCGAAAGCAGGAAATAGCTTCTAAAAATTCTTCTTCAAAAATAATTTATTTTTTATTATATCCTAATATTTCTAAAACTTGTTCTGAGGTTTGTTGTTCAGAGAAAACTTCGGTTGCCAAAATGCCATTTTCGTCGCGATCGATTAAGATGTGTTTGGGTTGCGGGATCAAGCAGTGGTGCAATCCGCCGTAGCCGCCGATGGTTTCTTGGTAGGCGCCTGTGTTGAAAAATCCGATGTACAAAGGTTTTTCCTTATTGTATTTTGGCAAATAAATCGCGTTCATATTCTGCTCTGAATTGTAATAATCGTCGCTGTCGCACGTCATTCCGCCTAAGAGTACACGTTCGTATTGGTCATTCCAGCGGTTGACCGCCAACATGATAAAACGCTTGTTGATTGCCCAAGTGTCGGGCAAAGTGGTGATGAAAGATGAATCGATCATATTCCATTTTTCTCTGTCGTTTTGTTGTTTTTGATAAAGAATTTGATAAATCGCGCCGCCGCTTTCACCTACGGTAAATGAACCGAATTCGGTAAAAATGTTCGGCACATCAACTTCTGCTTCGTCGCAAGCAATTTTGATTTGATTGATGATTTCGTCAATCATATATTGGTAATCGTATTCGAAAGCTAGGGAATTCTTGATTGGAAAACCACCGCCGATGTTGAGTCCATCGAGTGTTGGACATTCTTTTTTCAATTGAATGTACACTTTGATACACTTTACCAATTCGTTCCAATAATAAGCGTTATCGTTGATTCCTGTATTGATAAAGAAGTGCAACATTTTCAACTCCAAGTTTTTATTCTCTTGGATTTGTTTTTTGTAAAACGCCACGATGTTCTTGTAACCAATGCCTAAACGAGAAGTATAAAACTCAAATTTTGGTTCTTCTTCTGCGGCAATACGGATTCCGATTTTGAATTTACCTTTGATTTCCGCTTGAAGTAAATCGAGTTCTTCGTAATTATCTATAATTGGAATAGCGTTCTTATGACCATTATTGATGAGGCGTGCAATATTTGCAATGTATTGATCGCGTTTGAAACCGTTGCAAATGATGTACGTGCTTTTGTTGATTTTTCCTGTTTCGAGTAAATTTTCAACGATATTAATGTCGAATGCAGAAGAGGTTTCAATATGAATGTTGTTTTTAAAAGCTTCATTCATAATGTATTGAAAATGCGAGCTTTTCGTGCAATAACAATAGTAATATTTACCTTCGTATTTGTTTTTTTCCATCGCATTTCGGAACCAGTTTTTGGCTCTTTTGATGTTGTTGGAAATTTGCGGTAAATAGGTAAATTTTAGTGGCGTTCCGTATTGTTCTACCAATTTCATCAAATCGATGTTGTGAAATTGAAGGTTGTCTTTGTTTAGAGAAAATTCTTCTTGCGGGAAATAATACGTTTGATTGATGAGATCGAAATATTTTGTATTCATTGATGGTGTTTAAATTTGGATTAAAAAAAGTTGCCGCTTATTTTTAATCGTCATTCAAACTCGAATATTAGCGAATATGATGGGAAGTTTCTCGCTATATTGTTTGGTATTAATATAAATTTCGAAATGTAGATTGCCGGTGATAGCCAAAACATGCTTCAAAAAATGAAGAAAAGATTTCTTTGAAAATGCTTCAAAGATGGAGGTTGTTTCGGTATTTCGGTTTCTATTCATTGTCGCAAATGTAAAAAATAAAATAGGTGAAATGCAATCCTTTTATTAAAAAAATATTAAGTTTTGTAATTTAAAAAAGCGGCCGTAATTAATTCTTTTTCAGCGGTTTGGTTGATCTTGATTTTACCAATAGAATCCAACAACGCAAATTGAATCATTCCGTATTCGTTTTTCTTATCATGGATGAGCAATTCTTGGATTGGATCTAGGTCGGATTCGTCAAATTGAATTCGGTCGAAAATGCTGTTTATCGTGTCTTTTATTTCAAGGTATTCGCGTTCCTCTATCAATTGCTTTTGGAGAGAAATATAGCTTTCAAGTATCATTCCTGCTGCGATGGCTTCTCCGTGAAGTAAAGTTGTTTTGTGTTCATTTTCTAAAAAGTAACTTTCAATCGCATGCCCTAAAGTATGCCCAAAATTTAAAGCTTTTCGAATACCATTTTCGGTTGGATCTTGCATAACAATTGTGTTTTTGATCACAATCGATTGATATATAAGAGCATCAAAATCGGCGAAATCTACTTGATCTAAAATTCGAAACTTTTCCCAATAGGTTTTGTCTTGAATTAAACCATGTTTCAGCATTTCCGCCAAGCCTGATCGCATTTCGTTCTTAGGCAAAGTTTCTAAATAGCTTGCATCTACAACAATCATTTTCGGCACGTGAATCACGCCAATTTGATTTTTCAAATTACCTAAGTCAACACCATTTTTTCCTCCGACTGATGCGTCAACCATGGCTAGGAGCGTGGTTGGAACATGAATAAAGTCGATGCCTCTTTTGAAAGTCGACGCCACAAAGCCACCCAAATCAGTCACGACGCCGCCACCTAAGTTGATGATTAGACTTTTTCTATCAGCGCCTAATTCTGTTAGAGCTTCCCAAATTTGGACACAAGTTTCGATGTTTTTGGAACTTTCGCCTGATTCAAATTCGATGATTTCAATGGGGATTTCTGTCGCTAAATAAGGCAAGAACTGCGGCAAGCAGCATTCATTCGATTGACTATCAACGAGTACGAAGATGCTAGAATATTTTTCCTCTAAAAGTATTTCATTGAGCGCCTCATAACCTGTTTCGGAAAAATAAATGGGATAGCCATTGGCTTGGATGGTTTGCATCATAATCTTTGAAAGTATTTCGCAAAATAAGGTATTTTTTATTGAATAGTAGCTACAATTATTTAGTCAATTTTGTGATTTTTTTTGGAATTGCATACATGAATTAGTGTAAATTTGTTTAATCTTTTTTTAAAATAAATAAACAAAGTTTTAAATGATGCAAGAAAGAGTGTTTAATGAAATAGAAATTGACCGAATTATTGAAATGGCTTGGGAAGACAGAACGCCGTTTGATGCGATTAAATTTCAATTCGGACTGGCAGAAGCAGACGTGAAGGCCCTGATGAAAAAGGAACTAAAGTTTAGGAGTTATACTTTATGGAGAACACGGGTGGAAAATTGTAAAACCAAGCATGTTGCAAAACGCATTGCGGGAATAGATCGATTTAAATGCAATCGACAAAGAGCGATTTCGAGCAATAAAATATCAAAACGATCATAGAATTATTCAAATGGAAAAAGAAAGACCAGACAATATAGTGTTTTCAGAGGATAAAGGTTATCATGCTAATTTATTACCTTATTCAACCAATGTTGGTGCGCCAATGATTAAAGTTGATGACGTAGTTTCCTGGAAAAGCCGAGGGATTAGCAATGTGAACAAAGAGTTCGAAAATAAATTTAATGAACTCAAATTGCAGTATCAGGCGTTGATGGAAGAGTACGAGTGGAATGAATTGGTTTATCAGTCAAAATTCTCGTTTGAACCAGTCATTGGAGAAATTTACCACTTATATCGCGGAGAAGATGGCGTAAATTTTTTATCGCTTATTGGCCCGTTAGAATGGAACCGTGAACACATTGGTACTTTCAAACTGAATAGCGAAAGAAAGTGGATTGTTCTTCGTGATAAAGAAACCTCCTTTCCAAAGTTTTAATTCTAGTTTCTAAAAATTACTCTATTAATTCAAAGCTCTTTAAAAATGCAAAAACACCTTTCTTTTGATGATATTATGATGATGGAAAAACAAAACCGCGTACATTTTGTCAACAGCTTGGGTGGTTTTAAAAGCGTTGCTTTGGTGGGAACGGTCGATGTCTTAGGGAATGAAAATCTATCTATTTTTAGTTCTGTTTTTCATATCGGCGCCAATCCACCATTGATTGGGTTGATCTTTAGACCAAGTCCACCTGAACGCGACACGATGAACAACATTTTATCGACAGGTTTTTACACCATTAATCACATCAACGAAAAGATTTATCGACAAGCGCATCAAACTTCAGCGCGGTACGAAGCATCCGTGTCTGAGTTTGAAGCGACTAGACTCGAAGCCGAATACAAAAACAATTTTTTTGCGCCGTTTGTAGCCGAAAGTCAATTGAAAATGGGAATAGCATTTAAAGAAAAAATAAATTTAAACATTAATAGCACCACGCTCATTATAGGTGAAATCACGGACGTTTATCTTCCAAGTGATTGTGTACTTGAAGATGGATTTATCGACTTAGAAAAAGCCAATACCATTACCTGTTCTGGTTTGGATAGTTATCACAAAACCGTTCAATTGGATCGTTTGAGTTATGCCAAGCCAAATCAACAACTATCATCAATTCTTAAATCCGAAGAATATTAAAATGACCGTTTTTTTAAAAGCAAATTGGGAAAATATCATCATGGTCAATTATGAAATTGAACCTGAAATTCTATTGCCTTACTTACCCAACGGAGTGACACTCGATTTGTATGATGGCAAAGCGTATGTTAGTTTGGTTGGTTTTATGTTCAAAAACACGAAAATATTCGGCGTTCCAATTCCGTACTTAGGAACTTTTGAAGAAATTAATCTTCGCTTTTATGTAAAACGCCGAGAGGGAAATACAATCAAAAGAGGCGTTGTTTTTATCAATGAGACCATTCCATATCGCGTCGTGGCTTGGATGGCGAACAAATTATACAAAGAGCATTATACGGTTGTTCCGACGAGACATTTTATTCATCAAATGGGAGAAAAGCAACAAGTAAAATTTGAGTGGCTTTTGAATAGAAGATGGAATCATATCTTGGTTGAAGCCAACACTGCCGCGAAGAAAATGGTAGCCAAATCGCTTGAGGAATTTATCTATGAACATTATTATGGTTACACGAAGGTTAGTGAGAACTATACGGAAGAGTATCGCTTACAACATCCAAGTTGGGAAGTGAATGAAGTTTATAATTATGACATTCGTTGCGATTTTTCATCAATGTATGGAGCGGATTTTTCTGTTTTAAATGAAACCAAACCCACTGCTGTTTTTATCGCAAAAGGTTCTTCGGTTAAGGTCGATTGGAAGCGAACGCCGTTAAAAATGAAAAATGAAACGGGTTAAAAAACAACATTTGCCTTCAAAAATTTGCGCGGTCTGTAACCGACCTTATTCATGGCGAAAAAAATGGGAGCGCGTTTGGGATGAAATAAAATATTGCAGTGATCTATGCAGAAAGAATAACAAAAAAGAAAAATGAAAACGGCAATTGTTTGGTTTAAAACAGATTTACGACTAGAAGACAACGAAACGCTTGTCAAAGCTATTGCCCAAAGTGATCAAATCATTCCGCTATATTGTTTTGATGAGTCGCATTTCGAAATGACAACTTACGGATTTCAGAAGACGGGAAGTTTTCGAGCGCAATTTTTACTTGAATCCTTGGAAGATTTGGATAAGAATCTGCGGAATGCTGGTTCGGGACTGCTCATTCGAAGAGGCAAACCAGAAGTTGAAATTCTAAAAGTAGTGCAACAATATAAAGCACAGAAAGTTTTTGCCAAACGGGAAGTAGCCTATGAAGAAAAGCAAACGGAACAATTAGTTCAAACAGAACTTTTTAAACTGAGATGTGAGTTTGAGACCTTTAGTACAAGCACCTTATACCATGCCGAAGATTTGCCTTTTTCAATCAAGGATATTCCTGATGTATTTACCAATTTTAGGAAGAAAACAGAGAAAGATGCTAGGATTCGAAGTGTTTTCGCCAAGCCGTCGGTCATTCAATCTCCGGAATTTCCGTTACTATCTTTGCCAATTTTAGCAGATTTGAATTTGATTTCACAAACGATTGACACTCGTGCTGCCATACAATTTAAAGGAGGCGAAACGGAAGGTTTGCAACGATTGAATTACTATTTCTTTCAATCTAAAAGTATTGCGAATTATAAGGAAACGAGAAATGAATTTATCGGTGCGGATTATTCTTCAAAGTTTTCCGCTTGGTTGGCTTTGGGATGTATTTCGCCAAGATTTATTTACCATGAATTAAAGAAATTCGAAGCCGAGTTTGGCGCAAACGACTCGACGTATTGGCTGGTTTTTGAGTTATTATGGCGCGATTTCTTCCGGTTTATGTTTAAGAAACACCAATCGAAAATGTTTCAACCATCTGGAATTACTAAGGAAAAAGAAATTTCAAAATCGGTTAGTAATAAGTTGCTTCAAAGTTGGATTAATGGAACCACAAACAAGAATTTTATCAATGCCAATATGATTGAGCTCAAACGTACTGGTTTTATGAGCAATCGCGGTAGACAGAATGTGGCGAGTTATTTTTGCAACGATCTCAAATTAGATTGGCGATATGGAGCAGCCTATTTCGAGCAGCAATTGATTGATTATGATGAATGTAGTAATTGGGGTAATTGGGCCTATATTGCTGGAGTCGGAAATGATCCGAGGGAAAATCGTTATTTTGATATTGATAAACAAGCTGGACTTTACGATAAGAATAGTTCGTATAGAAATTTATGGTTAACGTAAATATGACGACAATAATCAGACAATCACGTTATTGACATTTTAGAGAATAAAAGTGCTCTGAAGTCGTGCAATTTTATGCTAAACTCTCTTTATATTTGTTTCCACAATGCTTACTCATGGAAAAAATCTTCAACAACACGCAAGTCGCTTTTGCTTTAAAAAGTGACACCGAATTAGATCGGGCCTATTTTTTATTTAAGATGATTGCCAATGAACCATTGGTTCGCATCGGAACGGCGGTTACCAATTTTGCTTTGAAAGCACATCTTCCAGTCGATGGATTGATTCGAGCCACCGTGTTCGATCATTTTTGTGGCGGCGTTAATGAAGTAGATTGTTTGTCAGTCGTAGATAAAATGTATACCAAAGGTGTTTCTTCCGTTTTGGATTATTCGGTAGAAGGAAAAGAAGAGGAAGTGCAGTTCGACGCAGCGCTAGAAATGACGCTAAAAACAGTTGAATTTGCAAAAGAACGTCAAGCGATTCCGTTTGCGGTTTTTAAGCCAACAGGATTAGGTCGATTGGATTTGTACGAAAAAGTCGGCTCGAAAAATACACTAACTTCTGAAGAAGAAATCGAGTGGAATAAAGTAAAAGAACGTTTCGAAATCATCTGTAAAACGGCACATGAAAAGGATGTTGCGTTATTGATTGATGCGGAAGAAAGTTGGATGCAAGATGCCGCTGACGATTTGGTCGAAGCGATGATGCGGAAATACAATAAAGAAAAAGTTATTGTTTTTAATACTTTGCAAATGTATCGTTGGGATCGCATGGACTATCTGAAAAAATTGCACGAAAGAGCAAAATCAGATGGTTTTTTTATTGGAATGAAATTGGTTCGTGGCGCCTACATGGAGAAAGAAAATGCGCGTGCGGCAGAAAAAGGCTACCCAACACCGATTTGTGCTTCCAAACAAGCAACTGATGACAACTACAATATCGCGGTTGACTATATGATGCAGTACATTGATCACATGGCTATTTTCGCCGGAACTCATAATGAAGAAAGTTCCTATAAGTTAATGGAAATGCAACAGGCAAACGGAATTGCTAAAGATGACAAGCGAATTTGGTACGGGCAATTGTACGGCATGAGCGATAACATCAGTTATAATTTGGCCAATCATGGCTATAATGTTGCTAAGTATTTGCCATTTGGGCCAGTACGTGATGTGATGCCGTATTTGATTCGACGTGCAGAAGAGAATACTTCGGTTGCTGGCCAAACCAGTCGTGAATTGAATTTACTAAAAACAGAAAGAGATCGCAGAAAAATAAAGTAAACTACGAATTACTGAACTGCAAATTACTTAAGTTTTTATACAGTCCGTTTTCTAAAGCTAATAGTTCTTGATGCGTTCCTTGCTCTGTGATGATTCCGTTATCTAAGACTAAGATTTGATCAGCACTTCTAATGGTTGAAAGTCGATGGGCGATAATGATACTGGTTCTTCCTTCCATCAAAATTTCTAAAGCTTCTTGAACCAATTTTTCACTTTCACTATCTAATGATGATGTGGCTTCATCCAGAATTAGAATTCTGGGGTTTTTAAGCAAAGCACGAGCAATAGCGATTCGCTGCCGTTGACCTCCAGAAAGTTTGATACCACGTTCTCCAACAATAGTTTCCATTTTCTCTGGAAATCCATTGATAAAATTAAACGCATTGGCTTGCTTAGCAGCTAATTCAATTTCACCATCTGTTGCGTTTGGTTTTCCGTAGGCAATGTTTTCTTTGATGGTTCCACCGAAAAGAATGACATCTTGTGGAACGATACTCATATTTCCTCGCAGTGTTTCCAGATCGAAGGCGTAAATATTTTTTCCGTCAATTTCTATGGTTCCGTCTTCGATATCGTAAAATCGAAGTAGGAGCGAGGCAATCGTCGATTTCCCAACACCACTTGGTCCAACAATAGCTATCTTTTGACCAAATTTGGCGGTAAAGTTTACGCCTTTCAAAACTTTGATTTCTTTTCGTGATGGGTAACTAAAGGTTACATTTTTAAAAGTTACGTCCCCATTGATTTTTTGTTGCTCTTTAGCTTCTTTGCTATTGATCTTTTCGGGATCTTCTTCCAATAATTCAAAAACACGCTCGGTAGCACCAATAGCTTTTTGAATTTGCGCATACAATTCCGCAATTCCTCCAAAAGAGGCACCTACAAAGGTTGAGTACAATACAAAAGATATCAGTTGACCTACACTCATTTCTCCACTAATACTCAATTGTACACCGTACCAAACCACAGCTACAATAGAACCAAATAGGCAAAAAATAATGAAGGAGGCAAAGTATCCTCTGTATCTTCCTCCTTTGATGGCTAACTTGACGATGTCACGAATTTTTCCGTCATATCTGGCAATTTCGTACCATTCGTTTGCAAAAGCTTTTACGATAGAAATGCCTTGCATCGTTTCTTCAACAATCACTTGACTTTCGGCCACTTGATCTTGCACTTTTTTTGAATATTTCCTGATAAATCGACCAAATACAACAGCCGCAACTGCCACTAATGGTACTACTGAAAGCATCAGTAATGTTAATTTGAAACTTTCGTTCGCCAGAAGAATGACACCGCCAATAATCAAAATAAATTGTCTCAGGAACTCTGCGATAGTAGAAGTTAGTGTATCTTGAATTTGCGTAATGTCAGAACTGATGCGGCTATTCAGTTCTCCGACTCTTTTTGTGAAAAGAATGACATCGGAAGCTTGACTAAGTTGCTGTACAGTGCCAGTCGCAAATTGGCCAGGGTATTCTCTGTAAAATTGACGAATAAGGATAATCTAAAGAAGGAAAAAAAAGATTGTAAAAACAAGATCATGACTAAGCCTAATGCAATATTATTCGCTAAATCATGATCCTTGTTCTTAACACAATCAACCAACATTCCCATTAATTTTGGAAACGCTAGAGCTGTAGCACCTGTAAGTAGCAGGAATACCAAGCCAACATAAAATTTCCATTTATGGTTTCCAGAATACCTAAAAATAAGTGTTGCCTTTTGTAATGAAGTAGCAGTAATTTTTGACTTTGGTAAATCGTTTTCTTTAAAGCGTGCCATAATGGTTATTTACGCTCAAAAGTAAACATTTATACTTCTATCATGTAGACTGCTATTCTTGCATTTTCAGAATTAACAAATAATTAGCATGATAAATACTTTTCGTAGGTCAATCCAACAATTATTTATGGGTGATTTGAGAATACTGAGTAATTTAAATTATTAAAGAAATTTTCAGTATCCGAATTATCTACGCTACCATCGCCGTTCAGGTCGGTTGTCAAGAAACCAAAATTAGAATTCTCGATGTCACTAAATAAATCCGTAGAATCTGAATTGTCAATTGACTCGTCTTGATTAAGATCACCGGTAAAGAATCCAAATACTCCTAGTTCTAATTCACGTAAATTCGATCCAAATGCTTTGGATACTGCGTTTGAAAAATCGTAGGATGTCGGATTACTTGCAAAAGAAATAGGAAGGTTGCTCCAAGTTTGAACTGCACTTCGATGTTTTACTGCAACATAGTACGACCCACTATTACTTGAATTAAAGATACAACTTACCGTGCCATCTGTTTGTAGAACTGCGGTTGTAGTCGCAACTAATTCAAACGTTGAGGCGTTACGCAATTCTACTGTAATTTCATCAACATCGGTGCTGCTGGATCCAATACCTTGATTTGACAAAACAGGTTTCATTGCGTGTGTTGAAGTATCATAATAACCTTCTATGAATAATTTCAAATTAAGTGTCGTATTTGGCGCAACAAGATTGACTGTATAGTCTTCTACTTGCCCATATTGAAAAGTTTCACATGCCGTTGGAACGCCATTGTATTTTAATGAAACTCGCATTCTAGTAGTACCAATAGTCGCCGTAAGTGGAATTGTAAATGTTCCAGTAACAGGCGTTGTAGTTGAAGCGACTCTCGTATAAACTGTTTCTCCAGAATCTAAGAAATCGCCATCTCTGTTATAATCAATAAAGACAGCGTATCCTTCAGGATAAACTGTTCCTGTCCAAGTTGGAGTAATTGAAATTGTTGGTGTACTTCCTAAGGTAAGGTTCGTTGAAAGATTAGTGAAATCGGTATATCCGGTCCCGCCAGTCGAAGTATTGTTGATGGTTCCGATCGTCACGTTACCAATAAGTTCGTCAGCAACGCTACTTCCGAGAGAGGTACAATAGGTAAATTCTGCGGTGGTTATTGAAACTACATTACTTGAAACAGAAATATTACCAGCTTCATCTTTCGCTCGCACTGAAAAGGAATAAGATGTTAACGGACTTAATCCAGTTACATTATAAGTTGAAGTTGAAGTTGTTCCTAGCAACGTAGCACCTTGATAAACATCGTATGCTGTTACTGCAATATTGTCTGTAGCTCCAGACCACGATAGTATGGTTGAGCTAGATGTTGTAGAAGAAGCACTTAAGGTCGGAGGTGATGGAGGAGTTACGTCTGGTGCTTGTGTGGTAACATTCACCACGTTGCTGTTCGTAGAGACATTTCCTGCGGCATCTTTTGCTCTGACAAAAAAGGTATATGATGTCGCGGCAGATAATCCTGTAACTAAATAAGTTGATGCGGTTGTGTTTATCAAAAACACACCATTTCTGTAAACATCATAACTCACAACGGCAACGTTATCTGTAGCGCCAGTCCAAGAAAGAAACGTTGTAGTAATCGCTGTCAAACTATTACTTAAAACTGGTGCTGAAGGCGGAGTTGTATCATTGGCAAGTGTTGTTACACTAACTGAATTGCTATCAACAGAAAGATTTCCATCTGCATCCTTTGCTTTGACTGTAAAAGAATAAGTAGTTCCTGCACTCAAACCAGTGGCGGTATAAGTATTGGTGGTAGATGTACCAATTAGTGAACCATTTCTAAAAATAGAATAACTAGTGACTGCGATGTTATCTGTTGCTCCTGACCAAGTTAGTAATGTCGAATTTGTTGTGGTGTTAGAAGCGACAAGTGTTGGCGGAGTTGGCGCGATAGTGTCCGCAGTTCCGGCAGTAATTGTAAAGTTAGTATTAGAAACATCATAAAAAATATGGTTCGATCCTGCTATCATTATGCGATTCGTAGTTCCAGGTACGTTCGGAATAGTAACTGCTTGACTACCATCATTGGGTGTTCCTGCCAATAAAGTTATTGGAAAGGTAAGTCCACCATTTGTTGATAATAATATATCAACATTGGCACAATTTATTCCGTTTGCAGTAGTTCCAGCTGCATCCCATGTTATGGTTTGTGCCACATTTCCCACATAAGATACAGCGGTATTTGGACTGGTCACTAAAAAAGGACCAACATTGGCAACTGTAAGCACCATATCGTCTCTTTTGGTTTGTCCACCATTAGGCGTTCTGTTGTCTCGCACTGTTAAAGCAAAATTCATAGTTCGAGCAACAGTTGGCACCACTTCCCAAGTTGGATTTAAAACATTTGCAACGACACTTGCCAAAGGCGGCATGTATCTGTTTGGTGAGGTTGATGGCGAAATAGATCTAAAATTCGGACCAGTAGTAGCCGTTTGTAAAGGTGGTTGAGTACTCGTTTGATTGTTAGTTTGTTCCCAACAGTAAGTTAAAGCATCTCCATTGGCATCAGAACCAGTTCCCTTCAAAATAAAAGCCGTTCCTTTTGGTATAGTATAGTCAATTCCTGCATTTGCAATTGGAGCAGTATTCCCATTAGAAGTTGCCACACTACATGTTCCTCCAGTTCCGGCAATAAATGCAATCATTTCGGTAATACTTACTGTATGAAAATAAGCATCTGAATTACTTTGAACATTTGGTGCGCAGATTCCAGCATAACCCATTATTGTTGAGGCACTTCCTGGTTCTATTGCGGTGGTCGCATTTCGATTACACGCATTGTTTTGCGTATGATTTCCTCCCCACTGATGACCCATTTCATGTGCAACATAATCAATATCAAAAGGATCTCCAACTGGTGAACCTTGACCTGTAATACCTCTTGCTTTTCCACTTCCACAAGGTGAGTTCAACTGAGCTAGGCCGCCGCCTCCCGTACTTACGGTATGTCCGATATCATAATTTGAAGAACCAATTGTTGCATCAATAACGCTTTGACTTTGATTAATCAATGTGCTTGAATTTGAATTATCGAAACTATCCGAATCGATAAAAATAATCAAATCATTGTTGGCTACTAAATTCATTCTTAAAGACATATCATTTTCAAAAACACTATTAACACGGGCCATTGTAATTACCATAGCCGATAAAACAGCAGCTTTCTTTTGAGACAAAGTTCCACTTCCTAATCCCGCTGCATTTACATGAAAAGCTGCGTATTCAATAGTACAAGCCATTGCCAGACGATACGTTCTAAAAAAACCATCACTTGCTCTGTTTTGAATGGCACCTTCAATTGATCTAAACTCTTCTGACGACGAATCGATAACATCACAATGGAAAGATTTCCTTGGAGTTATATCTTGTCTTTTATAGACAATATAATTCCTCAAATCTTTGGTATAGGTATCTATATAAAAAGTTCCGTTTTCACCTGACAATGACATTACATGTAACCCAAAAAGGGTAATGCTAAATCGTATAGTTTCAGCAAATTTATTAATACTTTTTCCTATATATGTCTTTAAATTTGGAAATTTATCTACTAATCCTTTCTCCATAATTGGAGCTTCATAAATTTTATACTCTTCCAATTCTCCATTTGGATTTGGAAAAGTAATTATAACATTGGAAGAAGTAGTACTACTATCTAAAGGTGCTCTTAACAGCAGCGATTTTAGTAATCCTAAATCTAAAGAATATAATTCATACTTAGATGGCATCGAAGCACGATCCATTTTAACGGATGATTTTATCGCTTCTGCAGAAACCTTATTCCATAAGGCATTTTGACCAAAACTGTTAAAAAAAATAAATAATGAAAATAGTAGTAATTGATTTCTCATGATCTTAGTTTATATTAAAGTAAGCAAAATTAGATTAATTATCTCTAAATCAAAATAGTATAGAGACGATATTTCCCTTTTTTTTTGTAAATAAATATTTTTCTATTTCACGATTAAAAATTCGGAACGTCTGTTTTGTGCATGTTGCTCTTCAGTACAATTTTCTGTACAATCAACTTTAGGTTCACTTTCTCCCATCCCTTTACCGGAAATTCTATACGCTGCAATTCCTTTAGAAATGACATATTGCGCCGTCGCCTTCGCTCGTCTGTCTGATAAGGCGAGGTTAAACGCGTCACTTCCCCGATTGTCGGTATGTGCTTTAGCCAAGATAATAAGGTTGTTTTTGTTCTTCATTACTTGTACTAGCTTATCAAGTTCAAAGGCACCTTCTTGTGTGATGTTACTTTTATTGTATTCAAAGTAGATTGGCTTTAGAACCACTTCTGTTTCCGTTATAATAACATCAATAGGTTGCAAAGCGGCAGCAATATTGCTTGTTCCACCGGTACTTTTCGCAACTTCATAAGTATTGCTTTCGAACCCATCTTTTGACGCAATAATCGCATACGATTTGTTCCAATCGACTTTATAGGTCACTAATCCTTGTTCATTTGACATTGTTGTTGCGATGACATTTTTCTTGTCATCAACAATCGAAACGGAAGCACTTGGCATGATTGCACCAGTCTTAGCGTTAGTAACGACTGTTAATACATCAACATTGCAAATGATTTTTACTTCAAAAATATCGTCGTTTCCTGCACGATTGCTGGATAAAAATCCGAGATTTTGTGTCTTGTCAAAAGTAAATGCAAAGTCATCTTTTTCCGTATTGATTGGTTTTCCAATGTTTGTTGCTTCTTCGGATTTACTCAAATCAATTTTAAAAACATCCAAACCACCTAATCCAGGTTTTCCGCTGGATGCATAATAAAGTGTCGTATTATCGTCGGCGATAAAAGGGAAACTCTCATTTCCTTCCGTATTAACCATGCTGCCAAGGTTTTCAGGTTTGCTATAGGAATTGTCGGCGTTGATTGTGACTTTCCAGATGTCGACGCCTCCTAAACTGCCTGGCATATCGGATGAAAAATAAAGCGTTTTGCCGTCTTTGCTTATGCTCGGATTACTTGTCGAATAAACATTGCTATTGAAAGGAAGTGAAATTGGAGCGCTCCACGTGTCACCATTTTTTGTTGATTTGAACAAGTTGTTTTTTCCTAATTTTAATTTGTTTTTTGAATCCTTTTCAAAGGAAGATTCTCTAAAACTATCGCTAGCAAAATAAATGGTGTTGCCGTCAGCACTTACTGTGGCAGGGCCGTCGTGATATTTTGAATTGAGGGAGCTAACATTTCTAACATTAGTTACCGTTTGATCAGGATTGAAATCTCCTTGGTAAATGTCTAAGTAGGGTTCTTTATTCCATCCATAATCTTTTCTAGAATTGTTTCTTGTACTCGTAAAATAAACCGAGTTATTGGCTAAAATTGCCGCAAAATCGGTCTTGTCAGAATTGAATGTGGCAGGTTTTACTTCATATAATTTAGAGATATCAAACAACTTTGGAATGTAGTTCGGGTTCTCTTTAAATGTTTTCGCTCGTTGATCATTAGGCATTTTATTGGCAAACTGCAGCATTTGCTTGTTGGCTTCTTCATACTTACCATTTGACTTTAGCATTTGAGCATAGCGATAATAGGTCTCCGCGTCTTGTGGCGATAATACTGCCTTGGCATACCATTTTGCTGCCTCAGCCGTATTAAACATATTGAAATACGAATCTGCTAATTGTTTGTAAACGTAGCCATCTGCTTTTCCATTATCGACTATTTTAAGATAAGCATCAGCGGCATTTACGTACTCGTATTGATTAAAGTATTGATCCGCTTTTTGGGTTGTTGAATTTTGTGAAATGCATTCAGAAATTACAATCACGAAACATAGCGCTGTAAAGAAGTTTTTCATGTTAGATTACTTTTTATTTTAGAAATATCTAGGTGATTGTGATACTTTTTTCGGGAAATTCAAGTCGAATAACAATATGATTTCGTGAGAAGAGGTTGTCGCCACTTTCAAATCCGAAATCACATGGTCGTAGGCGTATCCGATTCTCAAATTTGGACTAATGGCATAATTAACCATGGCACCAAAACTGTCTTCTTTGCGGTAGGTTGCTCCAATTTCGAATTTCTCATAAAATAAGAAGTTGGTTGAAATATCATAAGAAACTGGTGCGCCAAACGAAGATTTAATCATCGTAAATGGTTTGAATTTGACGTTCTCTGACAAGTCGAAAACATAGCCTCCAGTTAAGAAATAATGTGCAGTTTCAGTTCCGTACTGTCTTCCATTAAAATCTAAATGCTTCGACTTAAGCATATTCGGAACCGAGAACGCCACGTAGTATTTTTGAGTATAGTAGAAAAGTCCTGAACCAATATTCAAAAACGTATTGTTTGTATCTTCAGCAAAAGCTGGGTCATTAGGATCAGGAACATTGCCATTCCCAATTTCACTAAACAATCCGACTTTGTGAAATGTAGCACCCGCTTTCATACCAAATGCCAATCGATGTTCGCCGCCCAAATTCAAAGTATAAGAGAAATCTCCATATACATTGTTTTCTTCAACCGGTCCAATTTTATCTGATATAACCGACAAACCAACGCCGACGTTTTTCCCAACTGGCATCGAGCCCGCGAGTGAGAATGTTGCCGGAGCACCTTCAATATCTACCCATTGTTTGCGGTAAAGCAACCCAAAAGACAAATTCTCTTTTGAACCAGCATAGGCGGGATTAATGACGTTCATATTATACATGTATTGTGTATAATGTGGGTCTTGTTGAGCTATGCTCTTACCGATAAACAGTAAGGAAAACAAAACTAGTAAGTTGCATTTTTTCATAATGTAGAAAATTTGGTAGAAATTAAGTTCTTTAGTATTCTTTGTTAATATAGACCCAACCAGTTTTTGTCGTACCAGTCTCGAAATTGATTACGTAGTAATAGGTTCCGTCCGGCAACTCGTTACCATCATTTGTTCTGCCGTTCCATTCTTTCCGGTAGTCTTTTTTGGCGTAAACTTCAGTGCCGTAACGATTAAAAATCTGAAGTTCTTTGACGTCTAAATTGCTTAAATCAAAAAAGTCATTTAAGGTATCATCGTTGGGCGAAATCCCTTTTGGTATTTTGCAGTAAACGCTTGGTACAATAACCATTTGTTCACTGCTGCAACCATTAAGTTCTTTGACAACTTTGTACGTTCCTTTGGTAGTAATGACTACTGACGAGTTGTTGCCTATCACTTCATTCTGATCGTTATACCAAGTGTAGTTACTATTTTCTTTGATTTCAAATTGCGTAACGCTAAGGACAAAATTCTCACCTTCACAGCCAGCATTTACTGTAAATGAAGGTACTTCAATAATTGTAACTGTTAAAACAAAAGGAGAAGCACATAAATTATTAATTGGCGTGAAGGTGTAAACTGACGTTCCTGCAAGAGAATAATTAATGGCAAAAGGATTCCAGCCTCCTTCAATACCGTTATTGGAGGTTGTTGGCAATGGCGCAGGAGGGGCTTCAGTTAAAGGTTGAAAGCATGCCGTTAATGAATTTCCAAAATCAAAAATTGGAATTGCATTGTCATTGACGATAATCGTCATTGTTGCATTTGAAGCACATTGATTCGAATTTGGCGTAAAATTATAGGTAGTTGTGGCGGTACTATTTACAACAGGAAACCAGCTGCCGCTAACGTTGTTGTTCGAAATCGTTGGCAGCGGTGCTAGTGTTTCACCAATACAAATTGGATTTACCTGCACAAATTCAGGATTTACATTGGGTAAAATTGTTACAGAAAAAGTGAAAGGGGAGGCACATTGATTCAAATCTGGCGTGAATATATAATTCGTATTTCCCAATAATTGAGTGTTAATTCCAACCGAGCTCCACGATCCTGTTATCGCATTTGTTGAAAACGTAGGTAAAGGCGCATCAATAGGTGCTCCGAAGCAAAATGTTTCCGTAGCATTAAAATCAAAAGTAGGAACTGTATTCGATCCATTGACTGTTATTTGCAACGTTGCTGTTGATGCACATTGACCTGAATCTGGCGTGAAAGTATATAATGTAGTCGTTGTATTATCGAGCGGTGGAGCCCAAGAACCAGTGATACCATTAAGGGACGTGGTTGGCAACGGATTTAGAATTCCTCCCGAACAAATAGAAGCAACGGGATCAAAAGTGGGTGTTGTAGAACTACTAACAGTAATAGTAACTGATTTTGAAAGATTGCAAACTACAGGTGCACCAACAAAAGACAAGTCGTCAATGGCAAAATCGTTTCCGTTTGCTGCTGTTTCTCGATCATAAATACAGATTTGCGCCGTTGTACTCGTTCCAGAATTCCAAACATATTGACGAGGCACCCAACTACAAGTGGTAGACGGCGCCAAGGCACTTCCAATACTGATGCCATTAATGACAATATCGATATTCGCTGGGCTAGGCATGGCGAGCGTTTGTACAAAATACTTGAAAGTATAATTTTGATTCGGATTGACAGAAACTGTTTGACACCACACTTTGTCGTTTCCGCCATTAATGTTAGAACCATCAACAACCATCATTTTTCCTGTGCCTGAAGTATGATCAAGACAACTCGAAAATCCGACTTCCCATGAATTAGAATTGGTTGCTATCCCATAAGCTCTTTGAAGGTTACCGCTATTACTTGGATTATAGTAAACATAGTTCGTTTGAAATCCAATGTTTCCTGCACTAAAATCCGCATTAAAAATCAAATTATTATTTGTGTTCGTGTTCGTGGAAGTTACTGTATATGTTGTGGTTTGAGTAGGTGATACTGTTGGATTTGCACTCGTCGTATTGATCAATGAACTATCTTCAGGCACCGCTGTCCAATTGTATCCCGACGAACTTCCGCTAACCGAAAGTGTTGTACTTGCACCAGCGCAAATCGTCACTGGAGCACTCACAGTCAAATCTTGCGGGTCAGTGAGTACAATGTTGTTGATTGTAATCTCACCGTCGGCTGCTTCTAGAATTTTTATAGAGTAGGTTCCAGCGCCAAGACCCAGAAAAACCCCAGTTGCATTATTTATTGGAGAAGGAAAATCTAAGAAATAAACATAAGGCAAGTTGGCGCCTGCACCGTAAGCAATGATATAGCCATCGTTTGCTCCGGGACAAGACGGATTTACGGCAGAATAAGTAAGGGTTAATGGTTGTGGTGGAGCGTATAATTCAAAATCATCTATTGCGAAGTCATTTCCAATATCATTGGTATTATTATCCCATAATTCAAGATTGACACAACTATTGGTTGGAGTAAACGTATATTTTACTTGTTGCCAACCTGCATCAGGTAGCGGAGCCAATGCAAAACCTGCGATTAACGAGATATTTGTGGCATTATTAAAGTGATAACCAATATTGGCCCTTGTGTTATTATTGGTCACTTCGATTGAAACAGATTTAATCCAATAACTAAAAGTGTAGGTCGCTCCTACGGTTAATCCACAAATTCCGCCACCGTTGCTTCCAGCTCTCCAAAATCGTTGCCCACCACCAGTTGTAGTTCCATCAACGACCAACATATTTCCCGTACCTGTGGTATGATCTCCTCCAGAAATAAAGAAATTTGTATTCATCGGCTGTGGGTTTGAAGTTACCGCGAAGTTCCCCGGAGAAGTTGAACCAGAAAATGGTTGTGATATGGCGTTATAAAACGAACTGTTGATATTAAAACCGACGCCATTGCCACCACTTTCAAAATCACCATTAGTTAACAAATTTTGTCCGGAAATGGATACGATATGCGCCAGTGCTGCACAAATAACAAATAAGTACCTATTTTTCATATGGTATTAATTTAAAATAGTCATTGTACGGTAAGAGTTTACCAAATATAAATTAAAAAGTGCAAAATCAAGATGGCGATTTTTTCAGAAAGAAATCCCCAATTTTGTTAATTACTCTTCCTGATAATATTTTTCAAAACAGCTTTATCAGAATAATTAATTACTTCTAGTACGATCACTTGATTTTTTACCGTTTTGCCTTCGATAATATATCGTTTTCCACTTCCGACTTTAACATTGCTTTGATCAAAATCGACATCGCCGTAGGTAAGTGAGTTTTTAATGTCGGTCGAGTCAACCCAGCCCTGTTCGAGAATACGCGACGCTTCGTCCGAGTAGGCAAAAGGCTTGTTTCTGAGGTCATTCAATACGCGCGCATTTGGAAAGTAGTTGCAACGTGTATCTTTTCCTATAAACATTGCGGTAACAAAGAATAATCCTAGGGTAAATCCAATCAAATAATAAGCAAAACGATAGCGTAATCTCATGTTCTTTCTTTTTTCGCAAATGTAAAGTAAAGTTGCTTTAAAATACAATTAAATTGATGTCGCTATCCGGTAAGTCGAACCAATCCCCAATGGCTTTGTTAGTTAATATACCGTGGTATAAATACACACCATTTTTTAAACCTTTATTGCATCTAATAGCGCTTTCAATCCCGCCATCTTCCGCAATTTGAAGCAAGTAAGGCGTAATAATATTGCTAATAGATAAAGACGCTGTTTTAGAATAGCGCGAAGGAATATTTGGAACACAATAATGCACCACATTATGCTTGATGAAAGTGGGCTTCTCATGAGTGGTGATTTCGGAAGTTTCAAAACAACCACCAGTATCAATACTAACATCGACGATGACCGCGCCTTTTTTCATGTGTTCTACCATAGTCTCCGTAACAACTACAGGACAACGATCTTTGCCGCGCATGGCACCAATCGCCACATCACAACGACGAAGTGCCTTCAATAGCGCTTTCGGTTGAATAGTTGAAGTAAAAATACGTTGATTCAAATTGTTTTGTAAGCGACGTAATTTAGTAATCGAATTGTCGAAAACTTTTACGTTGGCACCTAAGCCTAAAGCAGTTTTGGCGGCAAATTCACCGACTGTTCCAGCACCTAAGATAACAACATCAGTGGGAGGAACACCTGTGATATTTCCAAAAAGTAGTCCTTTCCCGAATTGGTTGTTTATCATCAGTTCTGCGGCGACCAAGATAGATGCAGTTCCGGCAATTTCGCTCAATGATTTGACAGCTGGATACGAACCGTCTTCGTCTTTAATATATTCGAAAGCTAAGGCAGTAATTTTCTTTTTGGCTAAGGCTTCAAAGTACTCTTTTTTCGGGTTTTTAATTGAATCGCAGAAATCACAATTGTTTGTGCATTGACCATCTTGATTTCGGCCATCGTCAATGGTTCCACTTTGAGAAGCATAGGGCAACTTAGCACTTTTGCGGTATCACTAGTAATTTCAGCACCGGCATCACTGTATTCTTTGTCTGTATAGCTCGCACTTAGTCCAGCGCCACTTTCCATCATGACGCGATGTCCATGTGACGTTAATGAATTTACAGCGTCTGGTGTCAAACAAATTCTGCGTTCCTGGTAACTGGTTTCTTTGGTATTCCAATGAAGAGTTCACTTTTATGTCTTGCAATTTCAAGTTTTTCTTCTTGCGGAAGCAATTGCTGTTTGGTAAATGGAGTCAATCCCATAATGCTACATTACTATTTTCGGTCTAAGTTATGAAAAAGGGATTAAGTAGCCAACTTTTAAGTTAGAGATCGTGGTAATTCCAGGAAAATTTACAAAAATTCTAATTCTCTTTCCTCTTTTGAAAGTGCCTTAATTCTTATGACACTGTGTTCATTTGGAATTAAAGTCGGTATTTTTTCTGCCCATTCTATAAAGCACCAATGTCCAGAATAGAGATATTCCTCGATGCCCATATCATAGGCTTCCGATTCACTTTTTAATCGATAGACATCAAAGTGAAATATCGAATTATCGTCGTCTGTTTGATATTCGTTTACCAACGAAAACGTAGGACTACTTGTGGCATCTGATACACCAAGTGATTTTGCTAAAGCTTTGATTAAGGTAGTTTTACCGGTTCCCATTTCACCATAAAAAAGAATTACTTTTTTAGGATTTTGCGCCAGAATCATTTTGGAAACTGCACTAATTTCATCAAGAGAAAAAACAATTTTCAACGTTATTATTTTGGGTTAAAGATCATAAATGGAATAATCATTTCCTCTAAAGAAATACCGCCATGCTGATACGTATTTCGATAGTAGCTCACGTAGTGATTATAGTTGTTCACGTATGCTAGGAAATAATCATTTTTGGCAAAGATATAAGAACTACTCATGTTGATGGCAGGCAAACCAATTTTTTTTGGGTCTTTAACCGCATACACATCACGCTCTTCGTACGTCAAACTTCTTCCAGTTTTATATCGTAGGTTCAGACTTGTATTTTTATCGCCTATAACTTTAGAAGGATTCTTAACATTAATAGTCCCATGATCCGTTGTGATAATTAACTTGAAGCCCATTTTTTGAGCTTGTTGAATAATCTCGAGTAGCGGAGAATTCTTAAACCAACTCAAGGTTAGAGATCGATAGGCTTTATCATCGGATGCCAATTCTTTCACTACATCCATTTCAGTTTTTGCATGGGAAAGCATGTCAACAAAATTGTAAACCACGGTTACCAACTGATTGTCTTTTAGTGCTTTGAAGTTGTCTGCTAATTTCTTTCCATTGGCTAAATTGGTGATTTTGAAATACTCTTGTTTGATATTTAGACCCAATCGTTTCAAATGTGCTTCAAGGAATTCGGCTTCGTACAAGTTTTTTCCGCCATCTTCGACGTCATTTTTCCAATATTGCGGATATTGTTTTTCCATTTCGAGTGGCGTCAATCCAGAAAAAATGGCATTTCGTGCATATTGCGTCGCAGTTGGAAGAATAGCATAATACGGAACTTCTTTTTCTAATTTATAATGATTGGCAACGACATTTTCAATCACTTTCCATTGGTCGTAACGCAAATTATCAATAACCACAAACAGTATTGATTTGTCCTTTTTTGTCAATTCTGGAACTACTAATTCTCTAAATAATTGGTGGGATAGAATCGGCGCATCAGCTTTTGTTCAATTCCGCCTTTTCGAGTTGGAGCGTCAAACCAGCTTTCATAATTTCTTTCTATAAATTTACCAAATTGGGCATTCGCCTCGACTTTTTGAGACTCCAAGATCTCGACCATGCTTTGATCTTGAATGTTTTCTAGTTCTAATTCCCAAAAAAGCAATTTCTTGTAACAATCAACCCACTCTTCGTAGGTGTTTACCATCGCCATGTCCATAGCAATTTTCCGAAATTCTTTTTGGTAGTCTAAGGTGGTTTTCTGAGAAATCAAACGGGAATGGTCCAAGTTTTTCTTGATACTAAGCAAAATTTGATTCGGATTGACGGGCTTAATCAGGTAATCAGCAATCTTCGAACCGATAGCCTCTTCCATGATGTATTCTTCTTCGCTCTTTGTAATCATAATCACTGGAGTAGAAGATTTTTTTTCTTTTAGTTCCGAAAGCGTTTCTAAACCGCTCATTCCTGGCATGTTTTCATCTAGAAAAACAATATCAAAATTACCGTCGTCAAAAATGTCGATGGCATCTCTACCGTTATTGCAAGTGGTTACATCGTAGTCTTTTTTCTCCAAAAAAAGTATGTGTGGCTTTAATAAATCAATTTCATCATCAACCCAAAGTATTTTGATTTTTTCCATATGTGTTTTTGTTTGTAAGGCAAGGGCAATTTAGTACTTAAAAAACGACGAGTTCTTAATTTTATTGTAAATGATTACTGTCTTATACATATTTTTCGGTCGTAGAGATGCTCCTTGCCAATTTATTTTTAGGTCGACATTTTTCTTTCAATTTCGCTAGATTGTTTACATTTGTTTCAACTCTCTAAAGCACTTTTAATTTATGGATGTAGTATCACGCTATTTTAGTGAAGAAAAAAAGGAAAGCACATTTTTCCTATTCGTTGGTTTTCTGACCATTGCAATTTCAATTTTTTATTTGACAGTCAAAAGAGAACCATTTTTTAATGGAATATCTTATGCTTTTGTTGCTATTGGATTGGTGCAGCTCGTCGTTGGACTAACAATTTATATGAAATCTGACATGGATACTGTTCGTGTTAATCACTACATAGAAAGAGAAAAAATGAATATCAAAAATTTTGAAATTCCACGGATGGAAGAGGTGATGAGGAATTTTGTAATCTATCGGTGTGTCGAAATTGCGCTTATCGTTGTTGGAATTCTTTTTATTTTTCTATTTGGTCAAAAATCTTTAGGTCATGGACTTGGAATTGGATTGGTATTACAATCATCCATAATGCTTGTTTTAGATTACTTTGCGGAGAAAAGAGGAAAAGAGTACCTGTCGTTTTTGACTACAATGTCGAACTTAGATTACAACGTTTCAAATTAAAAAAACAGACCCTATTTATGAGAACAAAAATATTTTTTTTCGTGGCATTCATTTGCCTGCAAATGCATGGTCAAGCCACTTACAATTCCAATCAATTTGCGGCAGTTGGAGACCTTTTTTATTTAACTTCAGCAAATAATCTCGCATTGGATTACGAAACGACAGGCGCAAATCACACTTGGGATTTTTCTTCTTTGGTTGGAACTTCACAGAGTCAACTGCAGTTTAAGAATCCAACTTCAACAGGTTTTCTTTGGTTGTTTATTTATAATCAAAATAACACGAATATAGCGGCAACTAACAATGATCCACAGACGTTAAATCTTCCTGGACAATTGGTTGAAGTAACCAATTCACATAATTTCTATAAGAAATCGACGACAGATTATCGACAAACCGGAAGTGCATCAAACGTCAATTATAACGGCACGCAATTGCCATTAACCAATCAGTATTCGGATGCCGATATCATTTATCGTTTTCCTATACAATATGGAAATACAGATACTGATAATTCTTCATACACCATCAATATTCCAACTTTACTTTACCAAGAAAATACGCTTGAACGTAGCAATGAAGTGGATGGTTGGGGAAGTTTAAGCACACCATATGGCAATTACTCCAATGTTTTGAGAATGAAAACGAATTTGGTTTCAAACGATTCTATTGCCTTGTTAGGAAATGGATTGCCAAGAACCATCAGAACAACAAGAGAATTAAAATGGTTTGATACCACGCAAAAAATTCCTGTGCTTAAAGTGACGCAAAGCGATGCGACTGGAAGTTGGGTTACGACCAACGTTGAGTATTTAGATGCACAGCGGGATTTTCAGACGATCGCATTATTTTCGTATGCGCCTCAAAACCCTGCCGCAGGTGATACGGTTTATTTTCAAAATTTAAGTGCAAATGCAACGACTTTTGCTTGGGATTTTGGTGATCCCGCAAGTGGCGCCTTAAACACGAGTACAGATGAATTTCCATCACACGATTTTGCGGCAGATGGCTTATATACGGTTCAATTGACCGCTAGCAACGGGACTTTTGCACAAACTTACAGTTTAGATATTATTGTAGGAAGTTTAAGCACTTCGCAATTTGATTTGGCTGAAACGACTGCTGTTTTTCCTAATCCATTTTCATCTAAATTCAAAGTCAATAAGCCTTTATTTGATGCGCAATATACTTTGACATCTATCAACGGACAAACTATTTTTGCTGGGAAAGATATCGAAAGCAAAGATTTTAGCGACTTGCCTGCAGGTATTTATGTCTTAACTGCTAGGAACGATAAAGAAGTAGCGCAGTACAAATTGATTAAACAATAAAGTTCTTTTTGGCTTCTTGAAAATTAAAATTTCGAAATAATGTGGTGGCACTATTTACTCGTCTTTGTTGGAGCTTTCCTTTTTGATGTAGTGCCATTTCCTTCGCCGCCTGCGTTTACAATCATGGTGTTTTTACAAATCATGTATGATCTAAACATTTGGTTGGTCATTTTGACTGGAGTTACTGGATCGATATTGGGAAGATATGTACTGACATTGTATATTCCGAAAATTGCGGGAAAGATATTTAATCCTGCAAAAAATGAGGACGTACAATATTTAGGTAGAATCTTAAAAGAAAAAGGATGGAAAAGTCAATTGGTGATTATTGCCTATTCACTACTACCTTTGCCAACGACGCCACTTTTTGTTGCAGCTGGAATGGCTAAAATTCGGCCGTTCTATATCATTCCTGCGTTTTTTGTTGGAAAATTTACCAGCGACACGGTTTTAGTGTACTTGGGGAAATACGGAACGCAAAGTGCTGAGGATATGCTGCATGGCGTAGTTCATTGGCAATCTGTGTTGAGCGTTGCAGTTGGGATAATGCTATTGTCTGCTTTACTCTTTATAGATTGGCGTTCTCTTATTCAAACCAAAAAGTTTAAAATTAATTTTAAGATTTGGAAGTAAATATTGTTTCTTGAGGAATCAGATGAACGTCATCAAGTTATTTGAAATGCACTTCACGGTTGGTTGATTTCTGATGAAAATAGATAGTACTTCTAGAATCACATTATTTATTTTGCCCTTTCCTAATTCCATTGTAACAAAAAAAGTTTTTAAAGACTGATGTAATCAAATTAAAATCATTCAAGCATGAAAAGAACAAGTTTAAAAGTCTTATTTGTAATGACTTTTTTTATTCAGATGATCGCTGCTCAGGCACAGCAAGCTCCAATTGTTTCCAAATATGATTATCACGATGCGTTTGCGCCTAGCTTTTATACCAAAAACGGGACAGAAACTCGTTCTGCAAGTGGTCAACCAGGTCCAAAATATTGGCAAAACCGCGCAGATTATCAATTGACAGCGCAACTCAATGAAGCAACCAATGAAATAGTTGGATCTGAGATTCTAAATTATACCAATAATAGTCCAGACGCATTATCTTTTTTGTGGATGCATCTAGATCAAAATGCTTTTAAAGCGGATTCTCGAGGAAACGCCATCATTGGATTGAGCGGAAGCAGAGGTGGAGCCAAAGGAGAACGAGTTGACGGTGGATTTAACATAAAGTCGGTATCGATGTTGTATACAATTAACGGAAAAACTTCAGAGAAAGAGCTTCTGTTTACTATCGTTGATACGCGCATGCAAATTCAATTGCCGCAAGAGTTGAAAGCAAACGGCGCGTCAGCTAAAATCAAAATAACCTTTTCTTATATTTCACCTAAATACGGTTCTGATCGAACAGGAGTATTAGATACCAAGAATGGGAAAATATTTACCATTGCGCAATGGTATCCAAGAATGTGTGTGTATGACGATGTACGAGGATGGAATACCAATCCTTATATTGGTGCGGAATTCTATTTAGAATATGGCGATTTTGATGTAGCCATTACAGCTCCGGCAAGTCATATCGTTGTATGTTCAGGGGAATTACTTAATCCAGCTGACGTTTATACCGCTGAGCAACAAAAACGTTGGAGTCAAGCCAAACAAAGCGATCAAACTGTCATGATTAGAACCGCAGAAGAAGTGACTAATCCAAGTTCACGCCCAGGCGGGAAGTCTTTACTAACCTGGAAATTCAAAATTAAAAATGCGAGAGATGTTTCTTGGGCTTCTTCATCATCCTTCATCATTGATGCTGCAAAAATAAATTTGCCTAGCGGAAAGAAATCACTCGCTATTTCTGCTTATCCGGTTGAGAGTAGTGGAGATAAAGCATGGAGCAGAAGTACAGAATATACTAAGACATCTATCGAAAATTATTCTAAAAGATGGTTTGAATATCCTTACCCTGCAGCAACTAACGTGGCAGGAAATGAAGGTGGAATGGAATATCCGGGAATCGTGTTTTGCGAATGGACCGCCAAAGGGGAAGGTTTGTGGGGCGTGACTGATCACGAATTTGGACACAGTTGGTTTCCGATGATTGTTGGTTCTAACGAGAGAATTTTTGCATGGATGGACGAAGGATTTAATACTTTCATCAATTCGTTAAGTTCTCAAGATTTTAATAAAGGAGAATACAAAGCGCCAAAAGAAAATATGAATCAAAGTGGAGTTTTTCTTACGGATCCAAAATTAGAAACGATGATGAGTACTCCCGATAATATGAAAGAAGAAAGCATTGGTTTGTTGTGCTATTACAAACCAGGAACAGGATTAACGATGTTGCGTGAACAAATTCTTGGAGAAAAGAGATTCGATTATGCATTTAGAACTTACATTGCTAGATGGGCCTTTAAACATCCAACACCTGATGATTTTTTCAGAACAATGGAAAATGCTGGGGGTGAGGATTTGAATTGGTTTTGGAGAGGTTGGTTTCAAAATAATTGGCGTTTAGATCAAGGAATTCGTAAAGTTAAATACACGAAAAACGATCCTACCAAAGGTGCTGTAGTAACTATAGATAACTTAGAAAAAATGGCAATGCCTGTGGTGATGGAATTTAAAACGAAAAGCGGTAAAGTTTCAAGAACAACTCTTCCGGTAGAAGTTTGGATGCGCAATGCTTCATGGACATTCAAACCTGGAATTTTTGAAGAAATTGAATCGATTACGATTGATCCTGACCACGCTTTTCCAGACTACAATCCCGCCAATAATATGTGGACGGCAGGGAAAAGTGAGTTGGAAAAAGATGTGATTTTAGATTCATATTTAGGTACATTTTCTAGCAAACAAATTCCAATCAAGCTCACATTCACAGAAGAAAATGATGCTTTGGTTGGAACAGCTACTGGACAAGGACCAATTACTTTAGAACCTATTGGTAAGGATCGTTTTGCTTATGCGGCGTATGGAATTGAACTACAGTTCAATGAGGCGAAAACAGAAGTGACTTTAAAACAAGGTGCTGAAATTCTTTTTACAAGAGAGAAATAGCAAATATTTGAATAAAAAAAAACTCCAACGATTCGTTGGAGTTTTTTTTTTATTTTTTCTTTAAAATCAATGCGCTGAGCAAGGTAACTATCAACCCAATTGGCAATATTTCCATATAGGTAAGTGCCATCAGAAGAATTGGATTCTTATACCATTCTACATACTTACTCATTTCTTCTTTAGTTGCCGCAATCTCTTTGGCGCTTAAACCATTTCTTTGTGCTTCTTCAATAGCATGTGCTGCGTACTTTTCCATGAAGTCAGGATAGAAAAAATGGCATTCAATCATCCAAGTGAGCACATACATTGTCGACGCAATCAAACTGATTAGCAATCCAATTTTGAATCCTGTGCCAAACGAAATAACACCATTATTCTGTTTATCACGGAAACTCTTAATGCCAATAAATATAAAAATAAAGGCGATGAACATACCCGTAAAACCAATAATCTCACTTCCTTTAAAATCAGGATTTTGATTGTGCATCACTGTCGAAATAATCATCATCACTGTGGTAATTAGCCCTGCGATAATTCCGTACTTAAGGATTGTTTTTTTCATTTAATTTGATTTAAAGTTCATTGCAAATGTGAGAAATCAGGATTGAAGTTCACTCATACTTTAGCATGATTTTGAAAAATTGTTGTCGAAGTATTACCTCAAGAGCCGCAATCGTTTGGCAGTTTCTACGGCTTGCGTGCGTCTTTTTGCATCCAATTTCTCGAACAAATTTGCGGCATGTGATTTTATGGTAGGTATCGAAACAAATAGTTCATCGGCAATTTCTTGATTGCTTTTTCCTTCTGCCATTAACTGAAGTACTTCTAGTTCTCGTTTGCTTATTTTTCTTTTAGATAGCTCGTTTTGATCAATTTCGAAATGGGCAGTTGTAGCAACAAAAACAGGTTTCTCTATCACCAATGTTTCCACTTTAGATGTCCTAATTCTACTGGCAACCCAAATTCCAATGAGCGTAAATAGAATGGCAATCAGCAAGATGTAGATTTGGATATTATTTGAAAAAAGCAGAAAGCGAATTTCCATCCACTGTACAATAAAAAAGAGTATCGCTAAGGCTAAACCAAAGTAGATACTCTCTTTATATTTTCTCACCATTAGTAGCATAATGGTTGACGATTTTATTCGATGTTAAAATGAATCGGATAGTTGTATAAACAGCGCACGGGTTTTCCCTCTTTTAGAGCTGGTTCCCACGATTTGTTAAATAATTTCAGAACACGAACTGCTTCCGCTTTCATTGTTTCTATTTGATCCGCTTCGTTGATTTTTTCGTCCGCCGTCGCAATTTTCACCACATTGGAACTAATCAAATCTTTAACATTGATGCTGAAAGCTTTGATATCAGTCATCGTTCCGTCTGTTTCAACAACAAAACTTGTAAAAATGATGATTTTTTTGTTCTTGATTGCAGGCGGAAATTTGAAGTTTTCACTAATAAACATTGACAATGTATAATTCCCATCTTTGACTTGTGGTTTTATATCTACATCTGGAGATCTGTAGATTTTTTCTGCTGGTGTTGGTGCACTGGTTTCGGATGAAGTTACTTGTGCCGATGCCTTGATTGAAAAACCAATCAATAAAAATAATAATAAATGTTTCATGTTTTGTTTTGTAATGGTTTCAAAAATAAGGAAATAATAATTACGATGTATTTTTTGACGCATTATTTCAAGAGAAAAACAATCAAATTCTACTATCTCTTACAATCAATTGTAAAATAAGTAGGGAAAATAGCGTGCTAGTTGTTTTTCTTATAAGTTGTCGAATTCAATAACTTCAAACCTTTTTTGTTTTGCCTATGAGATAAAATTTACTTTCTATTAATTTAAACACAAGCATTATGGAGACTAATTTTGAAATTATTGAAAAAGAATCTATTTACACGCTAAGATTCCCAAGTAGTGAAGTATTAAATGAAGCATCAGCTATTCATCAGCGCAACAACGATTTGACTAGAGCACTCTATCTAGGCAATATTGAACATGCCAAAATTAAAATTTTCTTTGAAGACAATCAGTCGAAAAAAGTGGTGGAAACTACGGTTTGGGCTGTAACTGATACGAGTGTAATTTTGAAACGTGGTGTTGGCATTCCGATTAACCGCATTTATTTATCAGCTTGAAGTAAATAAAAAAGCACCCAGAATTTCTAGGTGCTTTTTTGATTCTAAAATGGTAGTTAATTAACCAATTCCGCTTGGTTTCTGAAAACTAATTTTCCATCAAATGCATCAATAAGTACGATGCTGTCAGTCGTAATTTTGCCAGCGAGAATTTCTTTCGACAATTCGTTTAATACTTCTCTTTGAATAACTCTCTTTACTGGTCGCGCACCAAATTGCGGGTCATATCCTTTTTCAGAAAGATAGTTAATGGCCTCAGGCGTTGCATCCATAGTAATGCCTTGTTGCGCTAACATCTTGGTGACACTTTTTAATTGGAGTCCAACGATTTGAGCAATATTCGCACTGGTCAATGGCGTAAACATTACGATTTCATCTATTCTGTTGATAAATTCCGGGCGAACCGTTTGTTTTAACAATCCCAAAACTTCAATCTTAGCGGCTTCAGTTGCGGCTTCAATTCCACCTTTCAAATTCTCAAATTTCTCCTGGATAATTTGACTTCCCATATTCGAGGTCATGATAATAATGGTGTTCTTAAAATCTGCCAATCGACCTTTATTGTCTGTCAATCGTCCTTCATCCAAAACTTGCAATAGAATGTTGAAAGTGTCAGGATGCGCTTTTTCAATTTCATCCAATAAGATAACTGAATAGGGTTTTCTTCGAACGGCTTCGGTCAACTGTCCGCCTTCGTCGTAACCAACGTAGCCTGGAGGCGCGCCTACCAATCGACTCACGCTGTGTCTTTCTTGATATTCACTCATGTCGATACGCGTCATCGCATTTTCATCATCGAACAAATATTCGGCTAATGCTTTGGCTAATTCGGTTTTTCCAACACCAGTAGTTCCCAAGAATAAAAATGTTCCAACTGGTTTTTTCATGTCTTGAAGTCCAGCTCGACTTCTTCTAACTGCATCGCTCACAGCTTCAATTGCTTCTTCTTGACCCACGACACGTTTGTGCAACTCTGCTTCCAATTTCAGTAATTTCTCACGTTCGCCTTGCAACATTTTCATTACTGGAATGCCAGTCCATTTGGCAACGACTTCCGCAATATCTTCGCGAGTTACTTCTTCTTTGATCAATGAAGTTCCGGATTGGTTTTCGAGCAATTGTTTTTGAAAAACATCTAATCGTTCTTGCGCTTCTTTGATTTTACCATATCGAATTTCTGCAACTTTTCCGTAATCGCCATCTTTCTCAGCACGTTCGGCTTCGTATTTAAAATCTTCAATTTCGGTCTTCACCGCTTGAATGTTATCTACGACTTCTTTTTCTGATTTCCATTTGGCGAAGACTTCATTGCGACTTTCTTTCAAGTTCGCCAGTTCCATTGCCAAACCTTTCAGTTTGCCTTCATCTTTCTCTCTTTTGATGGCTTCAATTTCAATTTCTAATTGCATGATTTTTCGATCAAAAACATCCAATTCTTCTGGTTTTGAATTGATTTCCATGCGCAATTTCGACGCCGCTTCGTCCATCAAATCGATGGCTTTATCCGGTAGAAATCGATTGGTAATATAACGTTGAGATAATTCAACCGCAGCGATAATCGCATCGTCTTTGATTTGCACTTTGTGATGCGTTTCGTATTTTTCTTTGATACCACGCAAAATTGAAATAGCACTTTCTGTATCAGGTTCTTCTACCATAATCTTTTGAAAGCGACGTTCTAAAGCTTTGTCTTTTTCAAAGTATTTTTGGTATTCATCAAGTGTGGTTGCGCCGATAGCTCTCAATTCACCACGAGCTAATGCAGGTTTTAGAATATTGGCCGCATCCATCGCACCTTCGCCTCCACCAGCTCCGACTAGTGTGTGAATCTCATCAATGAAAAGGACAATATCTCCTTCTGCAGCGGTGACTTCTTTGACCACAGATTTCAAACGTTCTTCGAATTCTCCTTTGTATTTGGCTCCAGCAATTAAGGCGCCCATATCCAGCGAAAAAATGATTTTATCCTTAAGGTTTTCTGGAACGTCGCCATCAACAATACGATGCGCCAAACCTTCAGCTATGGCGGTTTTACCAACACCTGGTTCACCAACTAACATCGGATTGTTTTTGGTTCTTCTCGTCAGGATTTGCAATACTCTTCTAATTTCTTCGTCGCGGCCAATCACAGGATCTAACTTCCCGTTTTTAGCCAGTTCATTAAGATTTTTTGCGTATTTATTGAGGGAATTATAGTTTTCTTCCGCCGAAGCCGAAGTTACTCGTTCGCCTTTTCGCAATTCGTCGATGGCGGCTTGTAGCCCTTTTTCGGTAACGCCTTGGTCTTTTAGAATTTGTGCAACTTTACTTTTTGAGGCGAAGATAGCTAGGATTAAATGTTCAACAGAAACGAATTCGTCGTTCATTTTTTTGGCGATGATTTCCGCCTCATTCAAAGTTGTATTGGCGGTTCGTGACAACATGACGTCGCCGCCCGACACTTTCGGGAAACTCTGCAAAGTGCTGTCAAGGATTTGTAAAAATAGCGGCACATTGACGTTGAGTTTCTTGAGTAGAAAAGGCGCGACATTTTCATCGACTTCAAAAATCGCTTTAAAAATATGCTCGTTTTCTATTTGTTGATGACCCAAGCTTTGCGCCAACTGTTGCGATTGTTGAATCGCTTCTTGTGATTTGATAGTAAACTTATTAATGTTCATTGTAATTGGGGTTTATTAGTTAGTTTTTAATAGTTAACTTTGGCCTGCAAACGTCAATTGTTATTCCATTGCGCGAATTGCGACAAAGTGTCTGTAATCAAGGGTTTAGAAGCGACAAATTGACTTAAAACACGACAAAATGAGTATATTTTCATCGCTATTTGGGAGTTCAGAAAATCAGGAAGAAAAAACGGCGAAAATGAATTGGATTCCAATGCTAGATTTGGGACAGATAAATGAGATTATTTCGCTTTCTTCAGAAAAACCTGCTTTGATTTTTAAACACAGTACACGTTGCAGTGTGAGCAGAATGGTGTTGAAACAATTTGAATCTGAGTTCAATTTAGAAGATCAAGTAACGCCATACTTTTTAGATTTACTAGAGCATCGCGATGTTTCTAATGCTATTGCAGAACAGTTTAAAGTTGTTCATCAATCGCCGCAATTGCTGCTAATCAAAAATGGAGTGTCGGTGTATGATGTTTCGCACAGTGCGATTGAAGTGGCGGAATTGCGAATGAAAATCTAAACCCGCGTTAGGGATGGCAGCAGTTGTTTAGCTTCGCTCAGTTCGGCTTCGCCTCGAGTGAGCTCTTTTTGCTGAACTCGGTGGTGCAAAAAAGCGAGTGCGGACAGCCCGACCTTTTCGGAACGCCCAAAACTACTTACTAATTGGATGTTGATTGATAATCGATTTGAGCTTGGCTTTTAAATCCTCGCCACAATCATACACCATTTGCTCGTTGCTCGGAAACGGGACTTCACGGCGTTCGAATGTTGGAAAATAGCTTTCCTCACAAGCGCGACGATCACCTCTGAGACGCGCATAAACATTTTGAAAGACGAAGTTGCTACTGAGCGGAAAAGTGTCGAGTAACTGATTGGTTTTTAGATTGGTGTAATCGACTTTCGCAGTAACTTGAGCCGATTTTTTTTGAGAAAATTCGTAGATCGAGGCTTGAATGGTCTTCATATTGTCTACGTAAATTACTTTGCCCAAACTGTCTTTTACTTCACGACCGCGGGCATCTAACAGTTTTTTGACGCCATCCTTAATGACTTTTTCCTTTTGAAACTCTTTTTCATTGACACGTTCGGGCGAGATCACGATATCTCGGAAGTGAATGACAATGTTGTAATCGTACGCGATTCCTTTTTGTTTGTTGCTGTGATACTCTGTCCATTTGTCGTTGATGCCAAAAGTGCTAAAGTTCAGCAAATCATCTTCTAAGCGCTGCGGAATAACAACGTTGGTGGCGTTTTTCGTCGAAACAGTGACGAAATCTGTTCCTTTGGTTTTAGCTTCTGCGATCAATTTATTCGCGTCTTTATAATTTGGGTTGATGTCATTCAAGTACATCAAATCGTCATAAGCCCTGCGGCAACTCATCTTGTCTTTGGTGGCAATGAGCGCTTTTGAATTCGTATACAAATAGTTGGATAGCGCATTTTTACTGCTCACCAATTGCTCGGAGTAATCTTCCATCGGGAATTTGGCTTCACGTCCTTCCTTCAGTAACTGAAGCGGAAGCAACGGACGAATAGATTCTTGTCGATAGTTCAATTGCTGATAAGCGGAAAATATTTTCTCTAAATTACTGGGATTGGCGTCTTTAAACCATTGCGAAATTTCTCTCGTATCGCGTTCTTTCGCCTTCGCAAAAGCCTCTTCCAAAAGATAAACGTACTCTTGTTTTCCCTTCGCATTTTTATTGCCTTGCAATTTAGAAACACATTCACTGATCGCATTATCGTAGTCGCCGGAAGTCAACATAGTTCTCGTTTGTTTGACGCCACAAGAAGCCAGTGCGATAAAGAAAAGAAGTATAAGTTTTTTCATAAGTGCTGTATTTAGGAGCTTCATCCTGCTGTACGCTATATCTTTTGTTCTGAAAGCCAGAACAAAAGGATGCCGCTGCCATCAGGGCTAGGGTTTTCCGTATAATAGACGCGTTAAGATTAAAAGAACAAATGAATTATTTCCGTACAAAAGGCGGTAATAACTTGCTAGAAACTTCTCCAAACCCAATGCGAACTTCGTTGTTTTTGCAAAATCCTTTCATGATAACGGTATCGTTGTCATTGATAAATTTGCGTTCACTTCCGTCTGCCATCTTAATTGGATTTTTGCCATTCCATGTCAATTCTAACATCGAACCAAAACTATTTGGAGTAGGTCCAGAAATCGTTCCGGAACCCATCATATCGCCAGAATTGACGCGGCATCCGTTGGAAGTGTGATGCGCTAATTGTTGACTCATCGACCAATACATATATTTGAAATTGGAGTTGGAGACAACCGTAGCTTCGGTATTTTCTGGTTCAATTTGCACTTCGAGATTGATATCAAAGGCGTATTTCCCTTTTTGTTGCAAATAGGGTAGCGGTGTTGGATCTTGCTTTGGTCCTTTGGTTCTGAACGGTTCTAAGGCATCCATAGTTACAATCCAAGGGGAAATAGATGTGGCGAAGTTCTTTGCTAGGAAAGGTCCAAGTGGCACATATTCCCATTTTTGAATATCGCGCGCGCTCCAATCGTTGAGTAAGACCATTCCGAAAATATAATCTTCTGCTTCGTGAACGGGAATGTTTTCGCCCATGATGTTGGCGTCGGTGGTGATAAAACCCATTTCGAGTTCAAAATCGATGGAACGTGAAGGTCCAAATACTGGCGTAGATTCTCCGTTCGGTAACGTTTGTCCCATCGGGCGATGTACTGGAATTCCAGAAGGAACTATCGTTGAACTTCTGCCGTGATAACCTACCGGAATGTGAAGCCAGTTGGGTAATAAGGCATTATTAGGATCCCGGAACATGGTGCCTACGTTGGTTGCATGTTCTTTGCTGGAATAGAAATCGGTGTAATCTCCAATGAGTACAGGCAATTGCATTTCGACTTCGTCAATTTTGAAAACAACTATTTCTTTGTGTTCTTGGTTGTCTCTTAATGTAGCATTAGCTGCATCGAATAAATCTGCAATTCTATTTCGAACCAAACGCCATGTTTTCTTACCGTCGGAAATAAAATCATTTAAGGTGTCTTGCATAAACATATCGTCGGTAAGTTCAATACCTTCGAAGTAATTTAACTGCTGCAACGCGCCTAGGTCGATGGCGTAATCCCCAATTCGTGTTCCAATAGTAATGACGTCATCTTTGGTGATGAAGACACCAAAAGGAATATTTTGTATCGGAAAATCAGAATCTTGTGCTACGTTTAACCAAGATTTTCGGGTAGGGTTGTTGGCGCTGATGGGCATATTTTCTGTTGATTTATTGTTGAAAATTCAGTTATCAAATATATCATTATATGTCAATTTAACAAACCGTTTTCGTAATTTTGGAAAGTTTTTAACGAAAAAATATAAAATGCGACACGACACAACAATTTTCGATTTAATTAATGAAGAACAAGACCGTCAAATTCACGGAATAGAGCTTATCGCCTCAGAAAATTTTGTAAGCGATCAAGTGATGGAAGCAGCGGGATCTTGTTTGACGAACAAGTATGCAGAAGGTTATCCAGGCAGACGTTATTATGGCGGATGTGAAGTAGTGGATGTTGTGGAGCAAATCGCCATTGATCGCGCCAAAGAATTATTCGGTGCGGAATACGCCAATGTGCAACCCCATTCTGGATCACAAGCCAATACCGCGGTTTACTTTGCTTGCTTGAAGCCTGGTGATAAGATTTTAGGTTTTGATTTATCGCATGGTGGGCATTTGACGCACGGTTCACCTGTAAACTTCTCTGGACGTTTATACAACCCGGTTTTTTACGGTGTTGAAAGAGAAACTGGTCAGTTTGATTACGATAAAATTCAAGAAATAGCGACGCGTGAGCAACCAAAGATGATTGTTGCTGGAGCTTCAGCGTATTGCAGAGATATGGATTTTGCAAGATTCAGACAAATTGCAGATAGCGTTGGTGCTTTATTGTTAGCTGATATCTCGCATCCCGCAGGTTTAATTGCTAAAGGTTTGATGAACGATCCAGTTCCACATTGTCACATTATTACTACTACAACGCATAAAACTTTGCGTGGACCCCGAGGCGGAATGATTTTGATGGGGAAAGATTTCGAAAATCCATGGGGATTAACGACGCCAAAAGGAGAAATCAAAATGATGTCTAATCTTTTGGATATGGCGGTATTTCCTGGAAACCAAGGTGGACCGTTGATGCACATTATCGCTGCAAAAGCAGTAGCATTTGGAGAATGTCTTTCAGATGAATTCTTCCATTACTCGATGCAAGTACAGAAAAATGCAAAAGCAATGGCAGCAGCGTTTATGAAACGTGGCTATGACTTAATTTCAGGAGGAACGGACAATCACATGATGTTGATTGACCTGAGAAACAAAGGCATTACAGGAAAAGAAGCAGAAAATGCTTTGGTAAAAGCGGAGATAACAGTTAACAAAAACATGGTTCCTTTTGATGATAAATCACCATTTGTTACCTCTGGAATTCGTGTTGGTACTCCAGCCATCACCACACGTGGCTTGTTAGAAGAAGATATGGAAACGATTGTAGAATTGATCGATCGTGTTTTAATGAACCATACCAATGAAGAAATAATAGAACAAGTTGCCGACGAAGTCAATGAAATGATGGGAGAACGCGCGATGTTTGTTTTCTAGAATAACATTTGTACTAAATAATAATTACACGAATTTCATTGCGGTTGCTGTGAAGTTCGTGTTTTTTTATTTTGATTTTTTTGAGAACGTGACTTAACCATTTGTATTCTGTAGTAGGATTTTTCAAAAGTATTTGTAACAGAAGTTGCATCGGAAAGACCAATTTCCAATTATCCATCGAATAATCTAATCTAACCATGAAGCTACACATCAAGATTACTATTGTTTCTTTTCTTTTTTCGGTGGAATATCATTTGGACAAGTTTCCAGAATCATTTCGGGTCAAGTAAACCAACAATCACAATCGATTACCATTTCTTTATTGCTAGCAAAGGATAATTCATTGGTAAAAACTGAGATTACGGAGGCTGACGGAACTTTCAGTTTTAGTAATCTAAAAGAGAATGCCTATAAAATTCAGATTGATCATCCAGCGTTTAAATCCTATCAAAGTGACGAGATCAACTTAAATCTAGACAATCCAATCAAAACTTTGCCATTGATTGTTTTATCTCCACTAGATAACAACACCTTGAATGAAGTCGTTGTAAAAAAGAAAAAGCCCTTTGTTGAAAACAAAATCGACCGAACCGTGGTCAATGTTGATGCTTTCATCACAACTGCTGGTGGCGATGCGATGGACGTCCTCGAAAAATCACCGGGAATAACCGTTGATCAAAATGGCACCATTACTTTCAAAGGAAAAACTGGTGTTCAAGTTTTTGTGGATGATAAGCCCACTTATTTGTCAGGTTCCGAACTAGAAGCCTATCTCAAATCGTTGCCTGCAAGTACACTTGATAAGATCGAATTAATGACCAATCCGCCAGCTAAGTATGATGCTGCGGGTAGTGCAGGCGTGATCAATATTGTTAGTAAAAAATCGAAAGCCAAAGGTTTTAATGGCAGTGCCACATCAAGAGTTTCTGTTGGGAAACGAACACATACGCGCCAAGGATTGAACTTAAATTATCTCAATAATAAGGTTCGTGTTTTCGGAAATATTGGCTATGCTTACCAAAACCCAATCAACGATTTGTTTATTTTTAGGAGGTTTAAAAATGCAGATCAGACAACAAAAAGTTTATTTTATCAAAATAGTTTTATTGAATCGAAAGTGCATACCACTAATGCGAAAATTGGTATTGACTATTATGTGTCAGACAAGACTACTTTTGGAATTGGTCTAACTGGAATTTTGAAAAACAACAATCAACGAACAGACGTAAAAAGTGACTTAACTAATGCAATTTCTGTTCTAGATTCAGCTATCATTGCAAGAAATAGCGAAAAAGAAACGTTCAAAAATGGAGGAATTAATGTTAATTTTCGACATGAATTAGATACCATTGGGCAAAAAATAACCGTTGATTTGGATTACTTAAAATATGACACCGAGACCAAACAAGTTTTTAATAATTTCATTTATCAACCTGATAATAGCTTAAGTAGTCAAGACGAATTGCGTGGGACTTTGCCCGCTACTATTGCGATTTATTCATTCAAGTCAGATTATATGCTCCCACTCAAAAATCAAGGTTTGTTTGAAGCTGGCTATAAAGCAAGTTTTTCAAAAACCGATAACATTGCAGATTATCGCGACCTCATTGACGGGAGCGAAGTCTCCAATTATGATACGAGTAATCATTTCAAATATGATGAGATCATTCACGCTTGTTACCTTAATTTCAACACGAATTACAAACGTTTCACTTTTCAAACGGGCTTGCGGTTAGAAAATACAACGTCCAAAGGTAATCAGTTGGGAAATATTGAGAAACCGGCATCACAATTTGAACGAAGTTATACCAATATTTTCCCGACGGTTTATGTTCAATATAAATTGGATTCGATTGGAAATAATCAATTGGTTGTGAATTATGGAAAGAGAATCAATCGCCCGTATTTTCAAGACTTAAACCCATTTGTGAGTCCACTAGATAAGTTTACTTTCTATTCCGGAAATCCTTATTTAAACCCATCTTTTTCGGATAACTACGAGTTGTCCTATCGATGGAAGGAATACTTCTCAACAACTTTAAGCTATGGTTCGAGCATAGATGAAATCAACGAAACAATCGAAATCCGGGATGAAATTTACTATAGTAGACCAGGAAATATCGGCAAAAGTCAATTTTATAGTATCAACGTAAACGCTGAGATTCCATTTAAGAAATGGTGGTCAGCCAATGTCTATTCTGAATTCACGAATATGCAGTATCAAAGTAAATTGTATACAGAAGATCTAGATTCTTCGGGCACTTTTTGGTACTTCTCGATGAATAATAGTTTTAAACTGAAACATGATTGGTCGGCGGAACTGAGCGGAACGTACCAAACAGATGTAGTTTCCTCGCAATTTGTATTGTTATCACGATCGAACGTAAATGTTGGTATTCAAAAGAAAATTCTAAAAGGAAAAGGAAGTTTAAAACTTGCTGCGAATGACATTTTTTATTCTCAAGTGAATAATGGGATTATCAAAAATATCCGATTGACCGACGCTAATTGGCGCAATCGACCAGACTCAAGATATGTGGCTTTGACGTTTACTTATAGTCTTGGAAAGTCATTTCAGTCGAAATCGTACGATGCTACTGGTGCAGATAGTGAAAAGAATCGTGTAAAAAGTTAAATGCAATTTTGATTAAAGTTGTACTTTTGGCTCATCATAAAACAAGAATATGTCAACTTTCAGATTGCAACTACCAACCGACCCAAGATGGGTTAATATTGTCGAAAAAAACATCGAAGAAATCTTATCCGATCATGCATGGTGTGAGCAAAAAGCGGCTTCCAATGCAATAACCATCATTACAATTAATTCAGAATATCCCGATTTAGTAACAGATATGTTAGAATTGGCGAAAGAAGAAATGGAGCATTTTCAAATGGTTCACGATATCATCAAGAAACGTGGATTGAAACTGACTCGGGAACGCAAAGACGAGTACGTGGGAGAATTAGCGCAATACATGAAAAAAAGCAATACCGGAAGCCGAGTTTCTGGTTTTGTCGAGCGTATGCTATTTTCAGCTATGATTGAGGCAAGAAGTTGCGAACGGTTTAAAGTGCTTTCGGAAAATATCCAAGACGAAGAACTTTCGAAGTTTTATCGCGAATTAATGGAAAGTGAAGCGGCCCATTATACGACATTTATTACCTATGCTCGCAAGTACGGACAAGGCATTGATGTAGAGAAACGTTGGCGCGAGTGGCTCGATTTTGAAGCTTCTATAATCGCGAATTATGGCAAGAAAGAATCAATTCACGGCTAAATTAATCTAATGGTAAACATTTCCGAAGCTTCCGTAAATGACATTATTGCCATCCGAAATATCGCGTACCAAACGTGGCCTAAAGTTTATGCAGACATCATCACGCAAGCACAAATCACTTACATGCTTGATTTGTTTTACTCGGAGTCGGCGTTACTTGAAAGTATAATCAATAAAAAACATGAATTTCTTCTAGTAAAAGAACAAAATGTAGCCATCGGATTTGCTGGTTTTGAACATGGTTTTCTTCAAGAGAAAGTGACAAGATTACACAAATTATACCTTCTTCCCGCGGCACATGGTAAAGGATTGGGGAAATTACTCCTTAAAGCAGTAGCAGCAAAATCAAAAGAGAATTTCAGTACAATCATGTCTTTAAACGTCAACAAATACAATCCTACGATTGCATTCTACAAGAAAATGGGTTTTGAAATTGTTGGCGAAGAAAAGCTAGCTATCGGTAACGATTACTTTATGGACGACTATAAAATGGAGTTAAAGCTAACCTAGTGGTTATACTTTAATATGACCCCAGTTTTCCCCAGAAATAATACGATTAAGATGCGTATGACTGATTCCAAATTGTTTGGCAATTAGACTTTTGCGTGTACTTCCTTTTGGGTTCAACAACATTTTCTTGATACGAATAACGGTGGTTACACTTAGTTTTCTTCCATCAGATTTGATGTTGTGTTCTAGTAAATCCTGTTTAGCTCTAATGACTTTTGGACTTCGTTTGTAATGTGCCAGTTTTTCCGCGTAATTTGCCCATCGTAGGTTTTTTACATCGTCATTATCTCGAACATAATCCAGATGTATAACAAATTCCTGGTCTTCTGAAGTTTTTGGAATAAAATACCTAGCAACTAATTTGTAAACAAATTTTACTCGGTTTACAATCTCATCGCCATTTCTTTCTTTGTGTCTAAAAACTACATAGCCATCGGATCGACCTCCTTTTACGATGTTTCCGTCTTCAAGTTTGTCAACAAAACTAGCTATTCTTCCTTTGTTCGAGATCGCGTAGCGTCTCTTTAGTAAAGTTTCAAAGTCAATTTCTTTGAAAACTTCATTGGGGTAAATTCGAATCATCTTTTATTCTTAAAACAAATAAATAAAATAATGTGGTATATTATTTTGCATATTGGCTTAGGTGTGGTATTTAAGTAATTTGCAATAATTTATTGGGTCAAATATAAATTTTTTTTAGCAAATGTTTTGTCATTATCCTCTAAATGTTAAGTTAAAATTAATTGAATGCTAATTGTTGGATGATTTCTCTAGGTTTATTCGTAAATTTGAGAGGAACAATTGTCCCATTTGAATTACCTAATTATGCGAAGTTTTTTAATTCTATTAAGCGCCATTTTGATTTCTTGCTCTCATAAAAAATCAAATGAACTTCAAGTAAAAAAAAGTGATATTACAGAAAGTGTTTATGCGTCCGGCATGGTCAAGTCGATAGGTCAATACACTGTTTTTTCCACAGTAAATGGAATTCTAAAAAGCACAAAAGTAACAGTAGGTCAGCAAATTAACGAATAATCAAGTGCTTTTCGAATTAGATTCTGACAAAGCAAAACTCAATGAAGCAAATTCAAGATTAGTCTACGATTTAAGCCAGAATAGCAGTCGATATATTCAAGACAAAATCGCCGAAATGGAGTTAAGAGTGCAATCTGCAAAAGATAAACTAGCGCTCGACGAGTCCATCTACAATCGTAATAAGCGCATCAAAGAATACCAAGTAATTTCAGAAATTGATTTTGAGCGCGTTGAATTGGCGTATAAGAGTTCAAAAGTAGCGTACGAATCGGCAAAAAAGCAACTAAGTCAACTTAAAGCACAATTGAATAATGAGCAAATTCGAAATGCCAACACGTTACAAATTAGCAAAAAAGCATTGGGTGATTTCGAAATTAGAAGCGCCTTCTCTGGAAAACTTTTCGATATTTTGGTAAAAGATGGTAGTCTCATTACAACTCAGACGCCGCTTGCCATCGTAGGGGAAATGGATTCTTTTTTACTTGAATTAGATGTCGATGAAAATGATATGGTTCGCGTGGCTATTGGTCAAAAAGTAATGGTGACTTTAGATAGTTACCGAAATCAAGTTTTCGAAGCCGTTGTAGATAAGATTTATCCCATTATGGACGAGCGTTCCAGAACATTCAAGATTGAAGCGCACTTTGTCAAAATTCCACCCAAACTATATCCCAATCTAACTGCTGAAGCGAATATCATTATTCAAACGAAAAAAAATACGATAACAATTCCAAAGATTTACTTGTTGCCAGGAGACTCGGTATTAATTGATACCGATAAAAAACAGAAAGTGACCGTTGGATTAACCGACTATCAAAAGGTTGAAGTTTTGCAAGGATTGCAAAGTGGTGCAACTATTTATCAACCTGAATAATGAACTTTAAACTCATCTTAAATATTGCTTTTCACTTGCTTCGGGCGAGGCTCAAACAAACAATCGTCGCTGCAGTTGGCGTGACATTTGGAATTGCCATGTTTATTGCCTTAGTGAGTTTTATGAATGGCTTGAATGACTTGTTAGACGGCTTGATGCTCAACAGAACGCCACATATTCGGCTGTATAATGAAATCAAACCTTCGAAAGACCAGGCAGTGAATATTTCAGATCAATTCAAAAACAACGAGAATTATATTAGTTCTATCAAACCGAAAGACCGCGGAAAATCGATATACAATTGTAAATCTATATTGAAAGTGCTGAAAGAGGATAAACGCGTGATTGATGTCGCTCCGAAAATCATGACGCCAGTTTTCTTCAATTCGGGAACCATCGAAATATCTGGAATTATTAACGGAATTGATGTCGCTGCAGAAGAAAAATTGTTTGCCTTTAGCGATTATATGATCGACGGAAAAATGGCGGACTTAGAGAGAAATAATAGCATCATTATCGGCAAAGGTTTAGCAGATAAAATGTTGAAAGTCAAAGGAGATGTTATTAAAATTACGACTTCAAAAGGAAATTTAGCCTCTCTAAAAATTGTCGGAATTTCTCAAATCGGAATCTCAGAAATAGATGATGTTTCGTCGTACACTTCGCTAGATACTGCACAAAAGCTATTGGGAGTACCAACTAATTATATTACCGATATCCAAATAAAATTGTACGATATGGCTAGCGCTCCCGTCGTTGCCAAAGAAATGCGAGCGACTTTTAACGTTGATGCCATCGATTATCAAACAGCCAATTCGCAATTTGAAACTGGTAGTTCGGTGCGAAGTATTATCTCTTATGCCGTTGGAATTGTGCTTCTGATTGTTGCTGGATTCGGCATCTACAACATCCTCAACATGATGATTTATGAGAAAATGGATAGCATCGCCATTCTAAAAGCGACTGGGTTTTCTGGAAGCGATGTAAAATGGATTTTCGTGAGTTTGTCTTTAATCATTGGATTAGTTGGAGGTGTTTTTGGACTCCTATTCGGTTATATTTTCACTTCAATCATTGACGTGATTCCATTTGAAACTGCTGCTTTGCCGACGATAAGGACGTATCCAATCAATTATGACCCGATGTTTTATGTCATTGGAATTTCGTTTGCGCTGTTCACAACCGCCATTGCAGGACTTTTTCCTGCTTTGAAAGCGAGTAAGATAGACCCTGTTGAAATCATTAGAGGAAAGTAATATGAACAACGATCAAGTAATTGCCACCAAAGGTTTGACCAAGTACTTTTACGACCCGATTAAATTTCAGGTCTTGAAGCAAATCAACTTGACTATTAATCATGGCGAATTTGTTTCGATTGTTGGAAAATCCGGCTGCGGGAAGTCGACTTTGTTGTACTTGTTGTCGACCATGGATACCGAGTACGAAGGAGAAATTTATATTCATAACGATTTGGTTACCGGTCAAACGGATGCTGAGTTGGCCAAAATTCGAAATGAAAAAATCGGTTTTGTTTTCCAGTTTCATTATCTCTTAGCAGAGTATAGTGTCTTAAAAAATGTGATGCTTCCCGGTCTAAAATTGGCAAAGCTATCCGCCAAAGAAATAGAACACCGAGCGATGGAACACCTCAGAACCCTTGATATGCAAGATCAAGCGCTAAAAATGCCGAATCAATTGAGCGGTGGACAAAAGCAAAGAGTGGCCATTGCCCGCGCGCTAATCAATGATCCGTTGATTATTATGGGAGATGAGCCGACCGGAAATCTAGATAAGAAAAATAGTGATTTGGTTTTTGATATTTTCAATAAATTGGCGGAAGAAAAAAATCAAACCTTGCTGATTGTGACCCATGACAACGATTTTGCGCAACGAACGCATCGCATCATTACGATGGAAGACGGCGCCATTATTTGATGATCAAATCGTGTTTGAACAATAATCCTTTAACTTCAGGAAAGGAAAATACCGCTTTCTTTATTTTTGTTTTTTCAGGATCGATGGTGTAATTGTAGCTGGTTCTAAAATCTGCTTTGTGTGCGATTGCTTTATTAAATTCGCTTCGATATAAATCACATTGGTCAAAAATAACTTCTGAAAGGTCGGTACTCATAAAATCAACAGCAATCAAACTACAGTTGGTAAAGGCGGTTCCTTTTATTTTTAAGGTATAAAATTTAGAAAAATCTAAGATGCAATCTGTAAAAGCAATGTCAAAAATAAGCTTATCACACATCGAAAAGTTGACTTCTTTAATTTGACAATGTTCAAAATTGACTGTCCGCAATGCGACATGATTGATTTTAGCGCCATTAAAATTACACTGGAAAAACCGGCAATCGATAAAGGTGACGCCTATTAAGTTCACCATTCTAAAGTCGCAATTAGAGAAAACGCAGCGCTCAAACTCCTTTAAGTTCAGTTCATCAGAAGTGTAGGTGATACCGTCGAATTCGCCATCAAGATAATAGTTTGCCATTGCTATAAGATAACGATTTTAAAACCGTTTAAAAAAGAAAAAAGCTCCTAATCGTTTAGGAGCTTTGGATTCTAGTGACCTCGACTGGATTCAAACCAGTAACCTCTTGAGCCGTAATCAAGTGCGCTATTCAGTTGCGCCACGAGGCCTTTTTGTGGGTGCAAATATAAGTATATTTGACGATTATGCAAATGAATTTCAAAATTAAAAATTGCTTTTTTCTAAATCTTTGACTCCTTTGATTTTAACGCACGGATTGTTACAAAATAACGCCAACCAATAAGCGCCATTTGCCATTTTTTCGCATTGGTAATATCTAATCTTCGTTTCGTAAAACTGGGGAGCAGTAGCTTGTTGAGCCATGCTAATAGTTTAAACATGTGTCTTATAATTTGAATCAAATATAGAAAAGGCTGTTATAATAACAGCCTTTTCAATTGTAATCCTCTATTTTTTCTTGTTTTCCGCTCGGATCTTGTCAAGTTCCGCTCTGGATTTTTCTATTTCAATTCGTGCTTGTCGAAGTTCTTCTTTTGCAGCTTCCATTTCTTTTTTGGCAGCTTCGAGCTCTGGTTTGGCACTTTCCATTTCTTGACGGGCTCTCAGCATTTCTGGCTTGATGCGTTTGATTTCTATTCTTGCTTTCTCCAAATCAGGTCTTGCTTTTTGCATTGAAATTCTAGCTTCAAGAAGGGCTTTCTTTTTAATTTTTCCTAGTTCTTTTAAGTCGATGTCATTCTGAAATTCCTCAAGACTAAACAATGAGCTATTCATCATAGGTTCTAGTTCCGCAATGATTTTATCAGAATCTAAGTCAAGTATTTCACCATTAACCACAACTTGGATTTTGCTTTTTGCATCGCCGCCTTTTTTGATAATTACACGTTTCTCCATTTTTCCAGGTTTTGGTGACATAGGCGCTTCAGGTGCTTCCGGAGCTTCCGGCTGTTCTGCGGCTTCTGGCGCCTCGACGGCTTCTGGTGCTTCTGGAGCATCTACTAGTTCCACGATTTCAGTTGCTTCATTATCATCATCATCGTTGATTACAAACTTGTAGGCATAGCCTTTCTGCTGATCATTTCCGGTAGCAAATCCAATGGCGCCATCATCATTTTTGTAGAAACGAATCGGTTTGATAGGTTCATCGCCGCGAAATTGTGTGATTCCTTTTGAACCTTTAGCATCGTCATATTCGACTTTAATTGCAACGATTTCACCAGCAGCATTTCTCTTTATTTTCGAACATTTTAGTTTGATGTTGTGTTCTCTTTTTAGCTGTTCTGCATCTTTTTTGATTTCTTCGTCCGTTGCGTCTTTATTGATTTCAACAACAACAGTTTCTCGGATCATAACTTGTTCTTCAGGCTTTCCGTCTTTTCTTTCTTGCGCAATTACTTTAACTTGAAAATAAAACAAGAAAGCCAATAACGCTGGAACCATCACAAAGTACTTCCAATAGTTCGATTTTTTTGATTGATTTTTGTTTAACATAACGATTCGTTTTTTGATTAATGATTGATAAAATGGATTAGTAATAGCCACACAATTGTGTTGTGTAGTAACTTTTAGCAAAGTGATTTGGTATGATTTTTTGTCTTCTAATGTCTTCAATGCCTCTGTATCTGCAATAAATTCAAGGTTTTGCATCATCGCTTTTTTATACAACCAAACAAAAGGATTGTACCAAAATACAATGCAGAAGAGTCTCGAAATGAGCACATCAATCGAATGTTTTTGCTCACAATGCACGCGCTCGTGCGCCAAAATGTGATTCAATTCATCCTCGCTAAACAACTCCGAATTGTATACAATGTAATTGAAATAGGAGAACGGCGCCACTTTTTCGTTGACGTCAATCAACTTATAATCTTGAACTTGCTGAATATTTCTTCCTTTCAACAACGCTTTCAAATGTTTAAAATCAAAAAGAAATTGAAACAAAAGCACGAACAACCCCAATCCATAAACACAACCGAAAACCAAATACCAATTGATTTCAAAACTTTCAGTTTGCGTTGGAAGTGTATTCGACAAAGCAGTCCATTGTGCAACCGTTGGAGTTGGCGCAACCCAAATTACTTTTTCAAAAGTCACCAAAGGCAACAACACCGACGTTAATAATCCCAAAAGCAAAAACCATCGGTTGCCACGAAAGAAGGTTTCATTCCGCAATAACAACGTATAAGTTAAGTAAAATGCGGCAATCAGACCGCTCGATTTCACGATATATTCCACTACATTTTCCATGACATTACGGTTTTTTGTTCTCAATCATCTCTAGAATCTCACGAAGTTCTTCAGCCGAAATTTTCTCTTCTTTGGCAAATTGCGACACCATATTTTTATAGGAACTATTAAAATAGGTATCAATCGCCGAACTCATAAAATTCTTGCGATAGTCTTCTTTCTTCACGATCGGGTAGTACTGATGCGTGTTGCCATAAGCATGATGCGCCACAAATCCCTTGTCTTCCAAATTCCTGATAATCGTCGATAACGTATTATAATGTGGCTGTTCGTCTGTAATTTCCGCCATCACATCCTTGACGAAAGCCTTTTCCAACTTCCATAAAATGTGCATGATTTCTTCTTCTTTGTTCGTGAGTTTTTGCATCGCAATTTGTCTTTAAGATTAATTTTTTGGGCGTTGCCACAAGGGCCGGGCTATACACTGCAATCTTTTGTGTCGAACACCGCCACAAAAGGATTTCCGTTGCTATCCCTAACGCAGCATCGCGGTCATATTTAACGCAATTCAAACCTACAACTATATTTTTAGTTACACAACTACAAAAATAGTTATTTAACTAAAATTTAAGGAATGGAAAACCAATTGATAATTGATAATTAACAATTAACAATGAAGAGTAAGTCTTAAATAAGGGCTAATAAATAGTGAATGGTGAATTTTCCAGAAACTAAATTACTAAAGTTTCCGTTCAATCAAAATGCTCAAAACCCGCCAGATAATTCATGATAAATCAATTATCAATTGTTAATTATTATCCGGTTTTAGATTGGCAAACGCAAAGTTGCGCGATTTTTTAGGATACAAATGATAGGATTTGTCACTCGGATTTACAATCACAGTTTTAATGGTAATTTCATCTCCAAGGATAAATCCCTTCAAAACCATTTGATAGTCTAACAAATACTCACCGCAAAAATAATTACCATTGTCATCTTTTTCTATAATTCCAGTGTAAATTCCTTTCGACATTGTATTTTTGTTTATCGTTGCTGCAAAACTACGCAATTCATGACTATCAAAACCTACAATCGATTCAATTTTCATCGCCATACTTTTTGCGTTTTCGATGAAGTCGCAATGCAATCGATAGAAGGCAAGAAAGCAGATTACAAAAGCAAATCTGGTAGCAGTTATTTCTTTACCGAAGATGGCGTTTATCGATTATCTAATCACTGGGGACGAGCTGCCAATTGCAAGTGGCGCTTACAAACTACGATTTCAAATTCGTTTAGAACCAAACTTGGTTTTGCCAATTGGAGCGCTTTTCATCCGGATAATGAAACGGAGAAATTGTACTTTATTACCGTTGATTTTGAAAATCAAACGGTCCAATATCAACACAAATGCAGTCCAGATTATCAAGAAAATTATGTCTTACGAACCACCGCAGAAACAACAAAAGTGATCAAAAGTATCCGCGAATTATTTTCTAGCGACTCCTGGGCTAAACACTTTGAAAACGCCGAAATAGAAATGCTTCGTAAAATAATCATCGAAAATTTAATCACAACCAATCAATCTTTGCTAGAAATAAAAAGAACGCTTCGCGAAAACTTATAGCATTTGTTCCTTTCGAACCAGGTTCTTTAACCAAATACAGCAACTCATCGACAGAAGTCCAAGTAACGCCATAAAAAGCCAGTTCATTTGATAACCTACATGACTGATGATTTCCATGCCTGTTTTTGAACTAGCAATATGCGCTAAACTAAAACTCATCGTGAACAACGCCATATAGCGTCCTTCGTGACCTTTTGGCGCTCGGCTCAAGGCAAAGGAATTCGAGAAAGGAAAAATAAACATTTCCCCAAAAGTGATAAAAAGAATACTGACAATCAAAATTCCAGCATACGGATTGTAAAGCAAAACAAAGAAACTCATCGACATCAGGAATGAACCCCAAAGTATGATTTGTAATTTAGGAATTTGCTTTCGTTCAAAAATAGTCACAATCGGCATTTCCAAGAAGAAGATAATCAACCCATTGAGCGTCATTAACAGTCCAGTTTGAAACTCCGTCAAGCCATATCTTTCATGATGATAGAGCGGCAAAGTCGTAAACAATTGGAAGAATATCATCGCAGTCGCAAAGCAAATAAACAAGAATACCCAAAATATTTTATCGCTGAATACAGATTTAACGGGCACTTTCTCGAATGGCAATCCATGCTCATCTACTGGTTTTTTCTTTTCTTTTACTAAAAAGGCAAATGTCAAAATAGAGATGATGCAAGTCGCACCATCGACCCAAAACAAACCTTGATATCCGATGCCCATAATGATTAATCCACCCAATGCTGGCCCAGCGGCAAATCCTAAATTGACCGCCAAACGGACTAAAGTTAGTGCTCTCGTTCGATTTTCAGGTTTCGCATAAACCCCTAAGGAAACGAACATGGCAGGTCGGAACATATCTGCAATCGACATGATGACAAACATCGCTGCACACAATCCCCAAAAGGATTTGATAAATTGCAACCCAAAAAACAATACACCACTCGTAAATAGACTGAAAATCATGATTTTATAAAATCCAATTTTGTCGGATAATTTGCCGCCAAGCCACGAACCCAACATCGATCCCAATCCGAAGCATACCATAATCCAGCCGACTTCCGAATAGGAAAAATGCAAATCTTCTTTGAGATATTTCGATAAGAAGGGAAAAACCATGGTGCCCGCGCGATTCACAAAAGTGATGATCGCTAAAATCCACACTTCACGTCGAAATCCCTTAAAATTGTCGATATATTTTTGAAATGCGGTCTTAATCATAGCTTTAGCAGAATGTCGCAAAGGTAAATACTTTGTTCGTTGTAGCTTTGCAACTTTTAGCCTAATTTTGAAAAAAATCCAAACGAAGATGTCTTACATTAATTTGCACACGCATCAGATTACCGATCGTCATGATATCTTGGAAATTGTCAATCAATATCCACGTCAATTTGACGCGTCGATTCCACATTATTCTATCGGAATTCATCCGTGGTATATTGTAGAAGACCGAATTGAAGAAGATTTGGCTATTATTGAAAGTAAATTGACCTTAGAGAATTGTCTCGCAATTGGAGAATGCGGATTAGACAAACGAATAGATGTGCCATTTGAACTGCAAATTAGTGTTTTCGAAAAACAATTGCTTTTAGCGCAAGCCTACAAAAAGCCCGTCATTATTCATTGCGTGGCAGCTTTTCAAGAAGTAATTGACATCAAAAAAAGATTGAAGATATCCGTTCCGATGATCATTAATGGATTTTCTAAAAACCTAGAAACAGCGCAACAATTGTTAAATAATGGATTGTATCTTTCTTTCGGAAAATATTTACTTCGAAATCCAGAATTAGAATTGGTTTTCAAAAATGTTCCGGACGACCGTTTTTTTCTCGAAACAGATACGATAGAAGAAGGCATTCGCGAAGTATATCAATTGGCAGCACAATATAAAAACATAAATGTTGAAATGATAAAAGAAACAGTCAGTCTAAATTTTGACCGAGTCTTTTCAAGTTATCAACGAAGCTAAAAATCCTATAATCCATTATCTATTATCTTAAATCTAATATCATCATGGCAGCATGGACAGAAAGAGCTGAACTTTTGTTTAAAAAAGAAGGTTTAGAAAAATTGAAAAATTCGAATGTATTAATCGTTGGAGTTGGCGGTGTTGGAAGCTTTGCCGCTGAATTTATTGCTCGTGCTGGCGTTGGAAAAATGACAATTGTAGACGGAGATGTCGTGGATATAACTAACATCAACCGACAATTGCCGGCATTGCATTCTACCGTTGGGATGCCCAAAATAGATGTTGTTGGCGATCGATTGATGGATATCAATCCAGAGCTGCAATTAACGAAAGTGAAAGAATTTTTGTCGCCTGAACGTGCTTTTGAAATTGTCACCGACGAGTATGATTACGTGATGGATTGCATTGATAGTTTGACGCCCAAACTCAATTTGATTATGGCGGCCAAACGAAAAAGAGTGAAAATTATCAGTAGTATGGGAGCGGGAGGGAAGATGGATGCGTCTAAAGTAAAAGTGGCAGACATTAATAATACCGTCAATTGTTTCTTAGCCAAAGCGATGAAAAAGAAATTACGCGCGGTCAAAATTGATAAATTGAAAGTAGTTTTTTCGTCTGAAATTCAAGATGAAAGTAGTTTGAAAACGACGGACGGAAGCAATTATAAAAAATCATTTTATGGAACAAACAGCTATATGCCTGGACTTTTTGGCTTGCATGCCGCGGAAGCAGTGATCAGACATTTATTGAAATCTGAACAAAACTAAAATGATACAGACGGTTATTTTTGATATGGATGGTGTTATTGTCGATACCGAACCTGTGCATCATTATGCGTATTTGCAACATTTCAAAGCATTGAATATCGACGTTTCTCCGGAGCTGTACGCTTCATTTACTGGAAATTCGACGAAGAATATCTACGAAAAATTAAAAGCGCGATTTGATCTTCCTTATGACGTTCAAGATCTAGTAGAAACTAAGCGATTGCTTTTTAATGATGCCTTTGATAGCAAAGAAGATTTGTATTTATTGGACGGTGTTTTGGATTTAATTCAAGATTTACATCAAAACGGAATGCAATTGGTTTTGGGTTCATCTTCGGCCAATGTCACAATAGATAGGATTTTCAGACGCTTCGATTTGCATCAATATTTTTCTCATATCGTTTCTGGAGAAGACTTTCCCCAATCGAAACCGCATCCTGCGATTTTTCAGTTTGCAGCTCAGGTTTCCAACACTAATGTAAGTCAATGTATTGTCATTGAAGACAGTACCAATGGGGTTTTAGCCGCCAATGCTGCAGGAATTTATTGCGTGGGTTACGATAGCGTCAATTCAAAAATGCAAGATTATTCAACAGCGAATCAGGTAATTAGCCACTTTAGCGAATTGAATTTTGAGGTGATTAGGGATATTGTTGGGTAGGCTTCCCCTCCATTGGAGGGGTGTCCGCAGGACGGGGTGGAAAAATTATTGAAATAAGAGACGTTATTAAATTTTTTATAAGCCATGAAAACAGATGAAATTCTAACCTATATAAATGAAATTCCAATTTCAAGAAATTTTGTCAAGAATCTTCCTTGCAATCATAATTTGAAGAGCAGGGCAAGAGCTTTACGAAAAGCTGGAAACCTTCCGGAGGTCGTTTTTTGGAAGCACGTACATAAAGGAATATTTTGGAAAATTGACTTTGATCGACAAAGAATTATTGGCAATTTCATTGTCGATTTTTATGTAAAATCACTAGGATTAATTATTGAAATTGATGGAAGCCGTCATGATTATAAAGAAGAATATGATTCAATTCGAGAAACCTTTTTGATTTCACTTGGGTTGAAATTATTTAAGATCTCAGATTTTAGAGTTTTGAATGATTTAGAAAATGTGATGAAAGAACTGGAAGCGTTTATTATTCGGGAATATTCTCGTAAGTAGATTTCCACCCCGCCTTTCAGGCACCCCTCCAAAGGAGGGGAATGCTAACCAACCGCGTCTTTTAAAACCTTCAAACATCGTTCTCTCGCAAACTTATGATCAACAATAGGTTTTGGATAGGAAAGCGAGTCTAGTTCTGGAATCCATTTTTTGATGTAGATTAAATCCTTATCAAATTTCTTTATTTGTTCGGTTGGATTGAAAATTCGAAAGTACGGCGCGGCATCCACGCCAGAACCTGCGGCCCACTGCCAATTCCCAATATTGCTTGCTTGTTCGTAATCGAGTAGTTTTTGCGCAAAGTAAGTTTCGCCCCAACGCCAATCAATCAGTAGATGTTTGCAAAGAAAACTCGCAACAATCATCCGAACGCGATTGTGCATGTGTCCAGTCGCGTTGAGTTCACGCATTCCCGCATCTACAAAAGGATATCCAGTGTTCCCTTCGCACCATTTTTGAAATTCTTGTTCATTATTATTCCACTGAATGCCATCGTATTTTGGACGAAAACTCTTCGTTGAAGTATGAGGAAAATGCCATAGAATTTGCATAAAAAATTCCCGCCATATCAGTTCATTTAGGAATGTTTCATTTTCTTCTTGTATCGCTTTGGATACGATTTTTCTAATGCTAACTGCCCCAAATCGCAGATAAGCACCAAGGTATGAAGTCTTGTTCACCGCTGGAAAGTTGCGAGTCGCTTCGTAGTTTTGAATCAAATTTTTCGATACATCAAATGGTGTTACCTTAATTGACGATCGTTCAAATCCGATGTCAGATAAACTTAAGAATGGGTATTGATGTGTGGCGATTTGATCTAAGTGATTTTCTGAATCATAAGAATGCAAAGCGATTTTTTTGAAATTGTCCTTCCATTTTCGTGAGAATGGAGTAAAGACAACATAAGGTAAACCGTCGTCTTTGGTGACTTCATTTTTTTCAAAAATCACTTGGTCTTTGAAGCTCTTAAATTCGATATTATTCGACTGCAACAATTCGTAGATGACTTTGTCACGTTGCCTTGCATAAGGTTCATAATCTCGATTCGCATACAGATTTCTTACTTTGTTTTCTGAAATTATTTTTGCGATAACGTCAATTGGTTCTCCGTAGAAAACCGCTAAAGATTTTCCGTTTTTTTGAAGTGTATCATTAATTGCAGAAAGTAAATCGTGAATAAAAGAAACCCGCGCGTCATCTTTTGACAATTGATCCAATATGAAAGAATCAAAAATAAAAATCGGCAAAACGGTTTCATCGCTATTTAGTGCTTCGTACAAGCCTTTGTTATCTTCTAATCGTAAATCGCGGCGAAACCAATAGATATTCATATTCTCTTTATTGTGTAGGAACTAATTTACTAATAAAGTCGACATTCCTCCGTCAACATGAAGGATTTGACCAGTCATCCAGGATGATTTTTCACTCAATAAAAAGCACGCCATGTCGGCTAAATCTTCCGGTTGACCAAACCTTTTTAAAGGATGTCTTTCTGCTGACTTTTCTTGTTTCACGTCATTATTTAGGAACTTATCTGCCAAAGGCGTATTGGTCAGTGAGGGCGCAATCACATTGACGCGAATTTTTGGAGCATATTCCGCAGCGAAAGCTTTTGCAAATCCTTCTACTGCCGCTTTTGATGCTGCAACGCTAGTGTGAAATGGCATTCCCATAGTGGCGGCAACGGAGCTAAAAAGTACAACGCTCGATTGATTTGAGGCAGTCAATTGTGGTAAAATAGTTTGAACTACCTTAACCATGTCGATAAAATTGATTTGTAGATCGCTTTCGAAAGTTTCAATTTTCAATCCTTTGAATGGCCGTAGATTAATACTACCGGGGCAATAGACTAATCCGTCAATGATTGCTGGCAATTTTGCAATATCTAAGGATTCAACTGAAGCGTCAAAAGGAAGGTGAGTGACATTTAATTCACTTAATCCTTCTGCAGTTCGCGAGGCAACATATAAAGAATTGTTGTGTTGTAGTTCTTGTGCAATGGCGCGACCAATTCCGTATGAGCCTCCGATGAGTAAAATGTTTTTCATATTATTTAAATTCACCAAAAAGTTCAATTAATTTTTTTCGTCGGTATTCAAAAATTTCGTCCAATTTGGGTTTGACAAGAATAGGATGAATCAATTGCCCGAGCCAGCCCAATGGAATTTTGTAATCTATAATGTCTTCCATTTCAACGCCACCGGGAATTTCTTTAAGAAAATGTTTGTGATGCCAAAGCGAATAGGGCCCGAATCGCTGTTCATCAACAAAATATTTTTTGTCTTGGACGTGCGTTATTTCGGTTACCCATTTGGTTTTTATTCCCATAACGGGAGTTACAATATATTGAATGATTTGTCCGGGAAACATAGGTCTGTCTGCACCTGATTCGATGATAAACCCCATGTATTCTGGTGTAATAATTTTTAGATTCTTTGGATTGGAGAGAAATTCCCATGCATGGTCTAAAGAGATGGGTAGGTTTTGGGTGCTTTTTTTAGTGTAGATTTTCATGTAATAAGGGTATTTTTATTGTTTAACAAATGTATTGAAAAAGTAAACAAAACAAATTGGAAATTATACATTAATTAACATTATTAAATTGATGAATTGTTACTTTTGAAAAAACATAAAAACATAACGACATGAAAAAAATTATTTTAGCCTTTGTGATGGTCTTGGCTTCATCGCAAATTGAAGCGCAAGTAAAGACACCTGCGCCAAGTCCAAAATGTACTTTAGAGCAAAAAGTGGGGTTAACCGATGTTACTGTCGAATATTCTCGTCCAAGTATGAAAGGTCGAACTGTTTTCGGCGATTTGGTACCTTACGGAAAATTATGGAGAACTGGGGCTAACCAAAACTCCATGATTACGTTTTCTGACGATGTCGTCATCAATGGGCAAACTTTGAAAAAGGGAAAATACGCCATTTTTACTACTCCAAAAGTAGATATGTGGGAAGTTGTTTTCTATTCAGATACCGATAATTGGGGTACACCTGAAAATTGGAATGAGAAAAATGTAGCTTTGAGTACCAATGTTGACACCAAAATTTTAAGTGCTCCGGTAGAGACTTTTACTATTGGCATCAACAACGTCGACAATAATTTTGCACATTTAGAATTTTCTTGGGAAAAAACATTCGTAGCATTGAAATTTGAAGTTCCGACTCAAAAAAACGCAATGGCAAGCATTGAAAAAGCGTTAGCAGGGCCGACAGCGGGTGACTATTTTTCATCAGCACAGTATTTCTATCAGTCTAATGGTGATATGACTAAAGCACTAGAATACGTAAACAAAGCACTTGATTTGAATAAAGACAAACCATTTTGGTACAGCCGTCAGAAATCCTTAATTCAAGCAAAACTTGGCGATAAAAAAGGAGCTATAGAAACTGCTAAATATCATTAGAAGCGGAAAAAACAGCTAAGAATGATGATTATGTAAAAATGAATAATGACAGTATTGCTGAATGGAGTAAAAAGTAATATTGAAATATTAAAACTACAAAAACGTCTCATTGATTGAGACGTTTTTTTTATGCTTCAATGGCGCGCTTATTTCCTATCGCATACTGCAAGATCGAAGACAAAATAATAGTCAGCATGGCGCCAATAAAGTTTAGCCAAAGGAAACTAACGACATCTAAATAGAAGATATAGAAAATAGTCAATTGACTGATCACCGCACCGATAAAGATGGCTTGTGCCTTGACAAATTTGACATAAAAGCCTACTAAGAAAATTCCTAAAACGGTACCGTAAAATATGGAACCAACAATGTTTACCAGTTGAATTAAATTCTCAAATAGTGTTCCCACGCAAGCAAAAAGTATGGCGATGATACCCCACAACAAAGTGAAAAATTGCGTTGCATTGACGAAGTGTTTTTCAGATTTTCCTTCTCGAACATTTCTTTTATAAATATCGATGGCGGTCGTTGATGCCAAGGCATTTAGTCCTGAAGCTGTTGATGACATGGCGGCAGAGAGAATTACCGCTAATAACAATCCGATAAGTCCTTTCGGTAAGTAATTTAAAATAAAGTGAATAAAGACATAATCTTTATCATTCGTTTCTGCTTTAGGATCTGCTTTTGCGATCACTTCTCGGGCTTGATCTCGCAAGTCATTTTCTTTGTTTGAAATGGCAACTAGTTCTTTTCGCAAAATCGGATTATCATAATTTTGATTGAGGTGGTCAATATAGATTAAGTTGATTTCCTTTTTTTCCTCAGAAAGTTTTACCAGTTTATTTTCTAAAGTATTATATTCCTCTTTATACTTTGAGCTCTCAATCAAAGTTTTGTTGTTTGGATTAAAATTAAGCGGCACAGGATTAAATTGAAAAAACACAAAAACCATGACACCAATCAAGAGAATAAAGAACTGCATTGGTACTTTGAGAAATCCATTCATGATAAGTCCCATTTGACTTTCCTTAATCGATTTTCCAGATAAATAGCGCCCAACTTGCGATTGGTCGGTTCCGAAATAGGAGAGTGCTAGGAAGAAACCACCTGTAATTCCGCTCCAAAAAGTATAACGCGTTTCTGGGTCGATAGAAAAATCAACAATGTCCATTTTGTGATTGGCTCCTGCAATATGCAAAGCATTGCTAAAAGTCATGTCATTTGGCAGCAAGTGCAAAATCAAAAAGAACGTAATAAACATGCCAGTCATAATGACGAACATTTGTTGTTTCTGTGTTACGTTGACTGCTTTGGTTCCGCCGGCGAAGGTGTAGATGATTACCAAAACTCCAATGATAATGTTCATTAAAGTTAGATTCCATCCCAGTAATGCAGAAAGTATAATCGCGGGTGCGTAAATGGTTAGTCCTGTGCCAAGTCCACGCTGTATTAGGAATAAAATGGCTGCCAATGAACGCGTTTTCAAATCAAATCGCTGTTCTAAATATTCGTAGGCTGTAAAGACTTTTAGTCGATGGTAGATCGGTATAAATGTCACGCAAATAACGACCATCGCAATAGGCAATCCGAAGTAGAATTGCACAAATCCCATTCCATCATGATAAGCTTGTCCAGGAGTCGAAAGGAAAGTAATTGCACTGGCTTGTGTTGCCATTACAGAAAGTCCAACAACATACCAAGGTGTTTCGTTGTTACCTAGAATATAATCTTCGACGTTCTTACTACCTTTGGTTTTCCAGACACCATAGAAGACGATAAAAAGTAGGGTTACGGAAAGTACAATCCAATCTAACTGCTGCATATTAGGAGAAAATAATCATGATTAGACAGAAAATGAGTATGTAAAAGAGATTGGCGATGAGTACCCATGAGTAGCTTCTTTTCCAAGTGGTCAGTTTTTCGTTCTCCATAATTTTAGTTTTTGGGTAATGAAATCATATTTGCCATCAATCTATAAGCGCCTGAAACACCTTCAGGTAGTTCTCTAAAAAAACTCAATCCTGTATAAATGTAATTCCCTTTTCCGTATTTAGCGACTAGAATTGCTCCCTTCTTCGGTGTTTCGCCTTTGTCATTAGCAGCGATAATTGGTGTAAACGCTACATCCCATTCGTTTGGATAATACAAACCTTGTTCTTGTTTCCAACCATTAAAATCTGCTGAAGTGATGGTATTTGGTGTATTTAGCAACGGATGTTTTGGTTCTAAGAATGTTACGATGGCATTTTCATCTGTGACGCGATCTCTGGAAACTTTCAACGAATAGGGCGCAATAGTAGGCGTAACAAAATCATCTAACGTATTGTATTGCACAATCATATTATGACCTTCTTTCACAAAATCAAATAAGATGTTTTGTTTGAAAGCCAAACTTTGAATGGTATTATAGGCTCGAATACCTGTCATTACTACATTAAAATTCTTCAGTTTTTCAACTGTAATTTCCTCAGGTTTCAAGACACTAACTGCATAGCCCATTTGTGCTAAACACTTTGGAACTTCATCTCCCGCTCCCATAACATAGGCGATTTTTTCCTTGTTCGTTTTGATATCAAGTTTGATGCATCTTGCTTCCGAAGTTTTGAGGACTTGCTGCTTGCAAATATGCTCGTAATTGATAGAGAATTGTTCTTTGTCAAAACGCTTTGCATCAATGGTTGCGATGCATTTGGCGACAACGTCAGACGCATTTTTTGGCGGAAAAATCTGAAACGATACCGTTTGTTCTTCGCCTTTTTTGGTCAAACTAAACGGAATTGATTGCGGAACTACTTTCCAGTTTTCGGGGATTTCTAGTTGAACTGCACCTTGAATGTTATCCTTTCCAGCTCTTACTTTTACGTCTACTGTCTTGGTGTTGTTGTCATTAAATAGTATAACTTTATTTTGAATTGAGGTCGTCACTTCCGGAACGATATCTAATGGTTTGTATACTTCACCTTTGACATCGTCATTGAATTTGTAAATTACTTCACGTTCAAATGGAATGGTTACACCTTGAATTACAACATTGAAAATAAGTTTAACATCCCTAATAATATCCGGCTGCCCAATATTTGCTTGTTCATCAACGCGGTACATGCCAATCGTACCTTTTTCAGCAAGCCAATAAGGTTGCGTGTAGTTGATGTTTTCTGGTAATTTAAATTCAAAATCTAAATTTTGAATCGTATTTGTGGTTAAGTTTAGTTCTTTAGAAATTTTATCTGAGGTCAAGTTGCTTTCAACGTTTTGCAAAGCCATTGGTATCGCACTTCGATTGATGGCTTCTAGTTTTAACTTTAAAGTTGTATTTTGAGTAAAATCTTGGTCAGTTGCGACTGCTTCAAGATACAATCCAGCGCAACTTGCGATGATTTTTTTTATTTCCTCTGATTTAATGTTTCTCCAACGCGCATCATCCAACTGTTGAATTAGTGCATAAGCTTTGACAAGTTCAGGTATACTGGCTGATGGGTTTTTAAAATTGAAATTGTTTTCAACTGAAGTAAGAAGGTCACCAATTATTTTTCCGCCTTTTACGCGATTCCAACTGGTGTCTATTCCTTCAAAAATATTTGCATTGTTTGCAGATGGCTCACCTTTTATTAGTTCCAAGTATTCTTTTTCTTCTCCGCGCGTTCCAGTACTTCCGAAACCTTGTGATTGGTGTTTGCTTCTGCTTAAGGCGGCAATTTCTTGATTGGATTTTCCTAAGGATTGGTAATAAACACCAGTTTGCAGTTGAACTAAGTTTGACTTGTCAGCTTTTTCAAATTTTTCTTTGCTGCCATAAAACCACCATGAAGTGTTAAAGTAAACGCGTTTAGGTTGCCAGAGATCAACCAACTTTAGTTGCTCCGTAAATTTGTTTGGGTCATTTGTTTGGTCGAATGCCTCAAGACTTAGAAGGGCAGAAGAGGTATGATGGCCATGAGTAGTTCCGGGTGAACGCGCATCAAAGCGATTGATGATTACGTCGGGTTTAAATTTCCGGATAACATAAACAACATCACTAAGCACTTCATCTTTATTCCATATTTGCAATGTTTCCTCGGGATTTTTCGAATATCCAAAGTCGTTAGCTCGAGTAAAAAATTGTTCACCGCCATCAATTTTTCGAGCTTCAATAAGTTCCTGCGTTCGAATTACGCCTAGTAGTTCTCGCAGTTCGGGACCAATTAAATTTTGCCCACCATCACCGCGAGTTAAGGAGAGATAGCCTGTCCGCGCTTTCTTTTCATTGGATAAATAGGAAATTAGTCTGGTATTTTCATCGTCAGGATGTGCCGCAATATAGAGTACAGATCCTAAGAAATTGAGTTTTTGAATTTGATTGTAGATGGCAACCGCATCAGGTTTTGCTGGTTGTTGGGCCGAAACGATGTTTATAAAAAATAAAGTAATCAGAATAAAAATAGAGGAGCGCTTTTGCATAAAAATAAATTAATTAGCAATAGCTTCAAATGTAGTAATTTAATAAAAGGAGTTATTCGATTTAAATCGACTTTAACATACTGTGAAAATCCGCAAGATATATTGCATTTTGGGACTTCTTATTCAGCAATATTGGTCGCCATTTTCATGTTTCCTCTTTTGGTATAAGGATACTTTTTCTTGTGAATATCGATAAATTGTGTAATAATTTCATCGTCGTAATCAGTGATGAAAACGTAAACTTTGTTGTAAAGCGAGTAACCACGATATCCTTCTGGAATTTCTTCATCGGTAATCCACTCCGAGTCTTCTTTAAAATAGTAGATTCTTTTTTGAGTATCAAAATAAGCCTCGAGATTCGGATAGTAATAATATCGTAATTGGCAATTTGAGATAGGATCAATAAGTGATGGACTGACGTCTTTCTTGCTACTTTTTTGAGCAGAACTAAAATGAACGAGAAATAGCATCAAGAAGAGGGTTGATAGTATTTTTTTCATATCAGTAATTTTAGTGAACATAACACATTCAAAATTTGATGTAAAGATAATAATTTATTTAAATTAAAATCGATTAAAAGTGATATAATGTCGATGAAATACATAAAAATTAAATAATTGTAAATTTAAGATTACAAAATTAAATTAAATTGTAAATGATTTTTATCGATCTTAAAGAAGCTTAAATCTAAAGTTGATTGAGATATTGAAACACTTTGTCTGTTGGCATTCCCATTACATTTGGATACGATCCTTCAATTTTTGCGACACCTATATAACCAATCCATTCCTGGATTCCATAACTACCGGCCTTATCAAATGGATGGTATTTTTCTAAATAGTAGGCAATTTGTTCATCTGTCAAAGGATGAAAGGTAACCAACGTTGTTTCCGAAATCACCTCGGTTTTTGCATTGGTTTTGAAGCATACTGAAGTTATGACCTTATGCGTGCTGTTGGATAGCGATTGCAACATTTGAAACGCATCGTCGTAATTTTTAGGTTTTCCCATTGCTTTATTTTGATGCCACACAATGGTATCGCTGGTAATTAGAATTTCGTTTTCTAGTAAATCTCCTTCAAAAGCATCGCTCTTTAAGACTGCCAAGTAATCCGTGATGTCTTCTTCGGTTAGATTTGGTGGATACACCTCATCAACTTCTTTCAATCGAACTTCAAAATCTAAATCCAAGTCTTTGAAGAACTGTTGTCTGCGCGGCGATCCAGAGGCAAGGATAATTTTATATTGTTTTAGTTTTTCTCTAAGCATGATTCTTAATGTTATAGGTAATGACCGCAATCGATAGAATTCCAAAGAAAAGAACAACTTTCAGAATGGTACTTAAATGACGAAAGTCCTTTTTGCTCTTCGCTGACCAACTTTTAATAGTAAAATAGAGTAGTGGTCCTATCAGCGTCAGTAAGCTATAAATCGTTGCAACATATAAATTATTGGATGCGAAATAAGCATTCGTGTAATACAAAAGAATTATTAAGGGAATAATACTCAATCCAAAAACTACTTTTGCGGTTCTTCCGACTCCTAAAATAATGGGTAACGTATGCATTCCTTGGTTGTAATCACCATTGACATCTTCCAAATCTTTAGTAATTTCTCGAATAAAGTTGATAATAAAAGCGAAAACTGCATAATCTATTAAAATAGAAAAAAGAACGCCCATTTCCTTTTGATTTCCTTCATAAGTTGCAGGATATAAGTCAAAAAGGCCAATGATAAGTACACTAAATGAAAGCAGAAACGCCACGACGATATTGCCAATAAGTAACATTTGTTTTAAGCTAGTCGCATAAATATAAAGTAGAGAAGCAATCAAAATGAAGATAGCTGCAAAACTTGGTTTCATAATGACGTTGGCTAAATAAAAACCAATACCAACGCCACTAACCGTTAATCCTACATATATATTATAACCTTGAGCTTCAGAAATTGCACTTCCTATAATGGTTTTTTTGGGTTTATTTTCAGCATCCGTATTTTGGTCAAAAATATCATTGATCACATAACCACCGGCGGCAATTAGCACGGTTGATAGGACCAGCAACACATACTGCCAAGTCGCCAAGGACAAAGGAACATTTTGCCAATTTAGAAAACCAAATCTAAAAATAAGTTGCATAACCGCCAGCATCAAAAGGTTTTGGTAGCGTATGAGTCTAAAAAATGCTAACATTTTGTGATATAATTAAAATAGTATGAATTTCTGAATTAATAATTATTCCCATATTAATTGAACAGTAAAATAATTAAAAGGTTGTTATAAAATCTATTATTGCTGTTAAGAACTGTATTTTTGATGTGGTCTTCATCATAAACGACAGATAAGTTGATGTTGTCCGTTGTTGTATCAAGTGAACTGCCATTAATCGGACCTGAACCCGAAATGCAATTGCCTTCAGCATCATAAACAAAGGTCAAATCATAATCTAAAACGCCATTATTCGTAACTTTAATAGAACTGATTTTCCCTTCCAGATTTAACCCAAAAAGGACGGTTTCTGAATTAAGATCTTGTAGTAAAGTTCGAGTAATGGTATTGGTGCCATAGGTGACTTCATAGTTTTTGCTGAATGTTGTAAATCCTGTTTCTGTGACTTCTTCACTAACGGTTGCGATTTTTCCTTCTGTATTGTAGGTGTAATAGCAAATTATTTTTTCCTCCAATGTATTTGTCTCAGGATCATAACTATAGAGTTCATCCTGCATTAACTGATTCGATGCATTGTAAACAAATTTTTCTGTTACATTTCCTGTAGCATTGTCGTTCAATTCGACAATGAGACCTTCGGCATTATAGACAATATTCTGAGTAAACAAACTTCCGTCTTCTCTATTGTAAATAACTTTTGTAAGGCGTTTTTGTGTAGGATTATTACTCGTACTAGTTCCATCTGAGGAACAAGACAAAAACAATCCGAAACAAATTGCAAGTAGTAATTTTAATTTTTTCATAATATTAAGTTTATTTAGTCGTGTTTCCCATCATAATATAAATGCCATTTTCCCTGTACCTTCATGACTTGTTCAATCACTTCTCGTACTGCACCTTTGCCGCCATTTTTATGAGAAATGTATTTCGAGATGGCTTTAATTTCAGGACTAGCATCTTGAGGACAAGTTGGCAAACCAACCAATTGCATCACATGATAATCAGGAATATCATCTCCCATATACAGTACGTTTTCAGGTTTAATAGCATACAAATCGATGTATTCTTTAAAAGTTTCTACTTTATTTGGGGATGCTAAGTGAATGTCAGTTATTCCTAAGTTTCTTAATCGAATGCGCACACCTTCGTTGTTTCCTCCAGAAATAATGCAGACATTATACCCGCTTTCAAGTGCTGCTTTCATTGCAAAACCGTCTCGAATATTCATAATTCGCAACATCTCACCAGTAGGCGTAACATGCACGGAACTGTCTGTCAATACACCATCTACGTCAAAAATAAACGTGTCGATGTGATTCATGATTTCTTTATAACTCTTTTTCATAAGATTGGATGCTTTGCGTCAATAATTGATAAATAGCTTGCCTATTTTCGTCTTTCAAAAATTCTAAATGACTGGCAATTGTAGTGTCGTCTTTTCTTTTTGCTGGTCCAGTTTGCGCTTGCAAAGGCCTCAATGTTTCTAGTTTTGCTGCAGTTTCCGCAATCAATGGCTTCAAAATATCGAATGGAATATTGTTTTCGCTGCAAATTTCAAAACCGATTTGATACAACTGATTGACAAAATTATTCACAAAAACTGCGGCTACGTGCAACGCTTTTCTTTGTTGGCTATCAATCGCGTAGGTCATTTTCGAAATAGCCAAAGCGACTTTTTCTAAAATAACATAATCTTCTTTTGTTTCAGTTTCCAAGCAAATTGGAATGGTGCTAAAATCAACAGCTTTCTGTACCGAAAAAGTTTGTAATGGATAAAAAACCGCACGTCTATTTTTTGACGATAAGTCATTCATAGCAATACTTCCAGAGGTATGAGCAACTATTCTCTTGTCAAAAGGAAGAGAATCTGAAATTTTAGAAATAGCATCGTCTGAAACCGCAATAATGCATAGATCGACGGGTTGTAAATCAGAAACATTGGAAACAATTTTTTCTGAAGCAATAATACTTTTGATGTTCTGCTTACTCCTGGCACATACCTGAACCAACTCAATGGTTTCCGCTTTTTGCAAGGCAGAAATTAAATGAAAAGCGACATTTCCAGAGCCAATAATGCTTACTCTAATCATGCGGCTAAATTATTGAAAAAACCTCAAATGCAATAAATTAAAACGAAGAGAAATTTGCAGCTTATTTTCTTTTGCGATATCATCTTAACAATTCTTAAATATGACATAAAACGACAAGGATTCAAATTTAATACTAAACATTTTTGCCTACTTTTGCGAGAGTTTTTAAAATAGTAATTCCAAAATAATGGAAAAAAAGATACTTTCCTTTCTATTCTCAACGCGTTTAATGGCTTTTTTGTTTTTGACCTATGCTGCATCAATGGCAATTGGGACTTTCATCGAAAGTGAATACAACACCGACACCGCGCGAATCTTAATTTACAATACAAAATGGTTTGAAGCAATTCATTTGTTTTTTCTGATTAATTTCTTTGGCAATATCAAACGCTATCAACTTCTCAAAAAGGAAAAATGGGCAACGTTGCTTCTTCATTTATCTTTCATTTTTATTATTATTGGAGCAATTATAACGCGCTACATCAGCTATGAAGGCATGATGCCCATCAGAGAAGGCGCTGCTGAAAATCAAATTTATTCCGACAAAACATTCTTGACGATTTTCGTCGACGGCGAATATAAAGGCAACATGAAACGCCGCATTTTCGAAAATTCGCTGTTGCTCTCACCAGTTACCAATAACGATTTCTCGATTTCTAATGACTTTGCAGATATTCCGTTTGAAGTTTCGTATAAAAATTACCTCATGGGCGCGACGGAAGCGATAAAGGAAGATCCGAAAGGTCTGACTTATTTCAAAATGGTAGAGTCGGGAGATGGTTCGCGTCATGAACATTTCTTGAAAGAGGGTGAAGTTCAAAATATTCACAATACATTATTCGCTTTAAATAAATATACAAAAGGCGCTGTGAATATTAATACCACAGGCGAAACCTATACCCTGGAGACGCCTTTTGAACGACAATTCATGCGTATGGCAGACAAGTTGCAAGGTCGTGTAATCAAAGACTCAACGCAACCCTTGATGATGCGTTCGTTATATAATGTTGGCGGAACACAATTCGTATTTCCAGAACCTGCTAAAAAAGGTTTCAAAACGTATGTTTCTAACAATGATTTCAAAGCCAAAAAACATGACGATGCCCTAATTGTTACAATTACTTCTCAAGGCAAAACAAAAGAAGTAACGCTTTTAGGATCAAAAGGTAAAGTAGGGCAACCTCAAGTTATCACTATAGGAAAATTAGATTTTACTTTGGCGTTCGGTAGCAAGTCGTATGTGCTTCCATTCAAGATACAACTGAACGATTTTATTGCCAGAAAATATCCTGGAACAGAGAAAAGTTACTCTGCTTTTGAAAGTCAAGTAACTGTCCTCGACGGGAACAAAAAATCAGATGCCCAAATCTATATGAATCATATCTTAGATTATGGAGGCTATCGCTTTTTTCAATCGTCATTCGATCCAGATGAAAAGGGAACTGTACTTTCTGTCAACCATGATTTTTGGGGTACACTCATTACGTATATTGGCTATTTCATGTTGTTCTTTGCATTGATGTCAATCTTGTTTACCAAACATTCTCGTTTTGCGGATCTTAAACGTAAGTTGGAAATTGTAAAGAATAAGAAAGCAAAATTAATTTCAATTATCATTTTACTTTTTAGCTGCAACGCGTTCTCTCAAAATCATACGAATCATGCGCCAACGCAATCGCAAATTGATTCGCTACTCAATAGATACAAAGTCACTGAAGAACACGCAGCTAAGTTTGGTCGATTGATCGTGCAAGATGAAGGCGGTCGAATGAAACCTGTCAATACCTTTTCATCGGAACTCCTTCGAAAAGTGAGTAAAAGTGATGTGTATAAGGACATGAATTCTGACCAAGTTTTCTTGTCGATGGTGCAATTCCCAAGAGTTTGGTTTGAAGTTCCGTTGATTTATATCAAAAACGGCAACGACAGCATTCGAAAAATTATTGGTTTAGATCCAAAAGAAAAATATGCGCCGTTCATCAAGTTCTTCGACGAAAAGGGCAATTATAAACTCTCGACTTATATTGAAGAAGCCTATAAAGCGGCGCTTCCCGATCAATTTCAAAAGGATTTTATTGAAACTGATCGTAAAGTCAATTTGCTAAATTCGGCTTTAAGTGGTAGTATTTTACGAATTTTCCCAATTCCAAAAGACGCTAATAACAAGTGGATTTCTTACTCAGAATTGAATCAAGCGAATATTCACGGTATCGACTCGACATTCACTAAAAATATTCTTCCTTTATATATGAGTGCGTTGGATAGCGCCACGCTTAGAAAGGATTATGTCAATGCGAATTTCTTTCTACAAAGTATCGAAAATTATCAGAAAAGATTCGGAAGTGCAGTGCGACCAAGCGACGACAAAATCACTTCGGAAATCACTTATAACAAATACGATATTTTCAAGAAATTGTATTATTTGTATATGCTGACGGGCGTATTGATGTTGCTTTTTACGATTATCAATATTTTCTTTGAAAAGAAAGCAATTCGTTCTGTAATCAATAGTTTTCACATTTTGATTGGCGGACTCTTTCTGCTGCATACGGCGGGATTGATTGCACGCTGGTATATTTCCGGTCACGCGCCCTGGAGCGACGCTTATGAAAGTATGATTTATGTCGCTTGGGCAACCATGTTCTTTACTTTGGCATTCGATATCAAATCAAAATTGACGGTGGCTTCCGGAACTTTTGTTGCTTCGATGATTTTGATGATTGCGCATTGGAACTGGATGGATCCGTCGATTGCGAATTTGCAGCCGGTGTTAAATTCGTATTGGTTGATGATTCACGTGGCGGTTATTGTAGCGAGTTACGGACCGTTTACACTAGCGATGGTTTTAGGAGTTGTGTCGTTGATATTGATGCTTTTCACGAATAAAAAGAACAAAGCCAAAATGGATTTGAACATTCAAGAAATAACTTATATCAATGAAATGGCGCTCACCATTGGGCTCGTCATGCTTACGATTGGAAACTTCTTGGGTGGCCAGTGGGCAAACGAAAGCTGGGGACGCTATTGGGGCTGGGATCCAAAGGAAACTTGGGCATTGATTAGTATTATGATTTATGCATTTGTCATTCACGCGCGATTTGTGCCGGCTTTGCGCGGAAAATGGATTTACAATTTGATGAGCGTTGTTGCATTCTATTCGATTTTGATGACGTATTTTGGGGTGAATTTTTACCTGACCGGAATGCACTCTTATGCAAGCGGAGACAAAGTAGTAACGCCAAGTTTTGTCTATTATTCAGTGGCTTGTGTTGCTGTGTTGGAATTCTTTTCGTATTTGAGTTATAAGAAGCACTTTAAAAAATAAAATGATGAAAAATTTAATTTATCTGGTTTTGGTATCTTCACTTTTTTGGAATTGTCAAGGACAGACGACAAGTAAGAACACTTCAACTACAAAAACTATGGAAAAGCAAAACATTTATCAATTTAAAGTAGAAGATTTAACTGGAAAACCGTTTGATTTTGCAACACTGAAAGGAAAGAAAATCCTAGTTGTGAATACCGCTTCCAAATGTGGATTGACACCGCAGTACAAAGATTTAGAAAAGATTTACAAAGAATACAAAAGCGAAAATTTTGTGATTATAGGTTTTCCTGCTAATAATTTTGGTCAACAAGAGCCGGGAACCAATGCCGAAATTGAAACATTTTGCGAAATGAATTACGGGGTTACTTTTCCAATGATGAGCAAAATATCAGTAAAAGGCAGCGATATGCATCCGATTTACCAATTCTTAACTCAAAAATCTAAAAACGGTTTGCAAGATTCTGCTGTAGAATGGAATTTCCAAAAGTACCTACTCAATGAACAAGGAGAATTAGAGAAAGTAATCTTGCCTCAAGTGCTGCCATCAGATGAATCAATCATCAGTTGGATTAAAAGATAAAAAATAATTAAAAGATAAAAAATAAAGGAATTTCGAAATGAGATTCCTTTTTTATTTTAGTAAGAGTTGCATAAATTGTAAATCAAGCCACTTTCCAAATTTGAAGCCTACTTCTTTAATTACGCCGGTTTCTTCAAATCCAAATTTCTTGTGAAACTCGATGCTTCCTGTGTTCTCGGCGTCAATTCCGCCAATCATCGTATGATAACCTTCCTCTTTAGCGGATTCGATTAGTGCTAGCATCAGCATTCTACCAATTCCTTTTTCTATTTGGTCAGGCGCTACATATACAGAATGTTCAACGGTAAATTGATAGCCTATTTTCTCCCGAAAAGTCCCATAAGTCCCAAAACCAATAGCGATGCCGTTTTGATCTGCAACAAAGATTGGAAAACCTTTAGATTTTTTATCTTCAAACCATTTCGCTTGATCATTTAAGGTCTGCGCCTCATATAAGTAGTTGGAAGTGGTGTGTAAAATGGCGTGATTGACAATTTCGAGTATTTGTGGGAGATCAGTAATATTTGCTGTCCTGATGATGACGTTTTTCGGATTACCCATTTCTTATCACTTTGAATTCAATTCGGCTAGTAAATCGTCCGCGTCTTTGGTATTAAAACCCATCGATCCATTTTTGTTCTTGGCGGCAGTCGCGTATTGAAGCGCCTCTTTGGTATTCTTATTTTTTTTATACAAACGCGCCAAAAGCATTTGATTGTCGTAGGTTTCCAAAGTAGCAACCACTTGTTTCATCCATCGAATAGCTGCATTTAAGCCTGACGTATTATTGATGTTTTTCAAATAATTCGTTGCCACATCTTTTAGTGTTTTCAAGTCTTTTGAATAGTATTTATCAACAGATTCAATGGTAATAGCTTGGTATTTTTTCCAATTTTTGGTGCGTTCTGCCATTTGCATATCAAATGAATTTACCAAAGAATCATTTTTGGGCGATTGAATTGTTTTGGCAATCAAACGTCTTTGCGAGTAGCTAATAGTGTCTTTATATTCTAGTGCTGGCGTAAGTAATTCAACTACGATATTTTCTATTTTCCTTTGCACTCTTTTTGGCGACGCGACCGCTTCAAATTCTTTTTGATGCTTCAATACATATTGAAATTCCTTGGATTGCAAGTCCGTAACGCCGTTGGCAATGATCTTCCAATTGTTGGGGCTAACCAATTGCGATTCCTCTTGCGTGGCCAGATATTGATGCGCAATAGGCGACAATAAGTTACGATCTCGACCTTTATTCAAAGCCGTCAAATACGCTAGACATGCATCGCTATTGCTTACATCTTTTAAGAATTGTTCTTGCAGATAGGTCAATTGCTTTTCTTTCGTGAGTGCATTTTGAGCTTCTGCAATTAACACCTTCGATGCGAATTCGCCACTCGTATTGTACAATTCTTTTCCATCCTCATCAAGAAAAAGGAAAGTTGGGAAAAATCGAATGCCAAATCTTTTTTTGAAAAATTCACCTTCTCCTTTTTCGGCGTCTTGCCATGCGCAGACAAAGTTCTTTTTCATATAGTTGATGACCAAAGTGTCCGTAAATACTTCACTTTTCATTTTATTACAATGCGTGCACCATGACGCATACAACATATAAAAAATCGGTTTGTGTTCTGCCTTGGAGCGCGCCAAAACGGCTTTGTAACCACTTTCGTCAAAAACGAGTTTGTCTTGAGCACTAAGTTGCAGTGATGCAAAGAAAAGGAAAAAGAACAGCGCCCGAATGCAAAGATTTTTCATTGAAAATAAATTTCTCACAAGTATGATTTATCTAAGACAAATATATTTTGTTTTTTTAGAATTATGCTCTTAAAGAAACGCTAAATTACCCTTTATCTTTGTAAATTTGCGCTTCATTTTACAAAGTAATGATTTATCCAAAGATTCCTTTAGCGCAGAGTATTATCCAAATATGTTTGGCGAAAGGTGTGGAGCATATTGTTATTTCACCTGGTTCAAGAAACGCTCCGTTGACGATTGGTTTCACTAACAACCCAAAATTCAAGTGCTACAGTATTGCAGACGAAAGATGCGCTGGTTTTTTTGCGCTGGGTATTGCACAACAAATTGGTAAACCAGTTGCTGTGGTTTGCACTTCAGGTTCTGCCTTATTAAATTATTATCCGGCTTTTGCGGAAGCCTTCTATAGTCAAATTCCGTTAATTGTAATTTCTGCGGATCGACCTTTGAATAAAATTGACATTGGAGACGGTCAAACCATTCGACAAGTGAATGTGTTTCAAAATCATTCGCTGTATAATGCCAACTTAACAGAAGGTGAAACGCCAGAAAATGACCATAAGATCAACGAAGCAATTACGACGGCACGCACTCAGAAAGGCCCAACGCATATCAACGCTCCGTTTGAGGAGCCTTTATATTTGACCACAAAGAAATCGATTGTTGATCCTACTTTATCGGGCTTTGCAAAGGTGTTTAAGCGTATTTCAATTGAAGACATTATTGCCTGCACTAACATTTGGAATTCTGCGAAACGAAAATTGATTCTCATTGGCGTTAATGGACCCAATGAAATTGAAGAAGAAATTATTCATGCAGTCGTAAATGACCCTTCTATTGTAGTGATGACAGAAGTCACTTCGAACGTATCACATCCTACTTTTTTGAATCATATTGATGCAATCATTACGCCTTTTAAAGAAAAGGATTTTATAGCATTTCAACCAGAAATACTCATCACTTTAGGCGGAATGGTGGTTTCAAAACGCATCAAATCAATGTTGAGAACCTACCGACCTGAACATCATTGGCACATTGATCCGCTGCGAGCTTACAATACCTATGGCGCTTTGGCACATCACTTTGAAGCAACACCGAACGATTTTTTTCGACAGGTTTTGCCTTTCACCAAAATAGTAAAAAGTGATTACGCTCAAAAGGCAATGAACATACAAGAAGCAAGGAAAATTAAACATCAATTGTATTTAGACAAAATCGTCTTTTCTGATTTAAAGGCCTTTGAATTGATTATTCCACGGTTGCCGCAACATTCTCATTTGCAAATTAGTAATAGCGCAGCAATACGATACGCGCAACTTTTTGATATTGATCCTACCATCGCTGTGTTTTGCAATCGGGGTACAAGCGGTATTGATGGAAGTACATCAACGGCAATTGGCGCTGCGGTAGCGAGTAGTGTTCCAACGACATTTATTACGGGAGACATCGGATTTTTGTACGACAGTAATGCCTTGTGGAATCAATATATTCCAAAGAATTTCAAAATTATCTTGATTAATAATGGTGGTGGTGGAATTTTTAGAATTTTACCTGGCCACGAGGAAACGCCCCTATTTAATAAGTACTTCGAAACTTCACATTGCCTAACTGCGGAACATTTGGCAAAAATGTTTGGTCTTGATTACACTATTGCGAGTTCAACTGAAAGTCTTGTAGATGGCCTTCAAAAGTTATATGATCAAAATGAAAAGCCCGCAATTCTAGAAGTCTTCACGCCAACGAAACAGAACGAAAAAATATTACTTCAATACTTTAAGGAATTGGTGTAGGGGTTTGTACCTTTGACTCCATTCTAAAATTCGACAAAATATACTCATGATTGAAATAGGAAAATACAATACTTTGACCATATTACGTGATACGAAAGTTGGTTTGTTTCTCGGAAATTCGAATGAAGATCCAGACGGTATCCACGATATTTTATTGCCAAACAAATACGTGCCTAACGAATTTGAAATCGGCGAGGAGTTGACAGTATTCGTGTATTTAGATCATGAAGAACGCCCAGTCGCTACTACTTTAGAACCTTATATTTTATTGAATGAATTTGCCCTTTTGCGTGTCAATTATGTGAATCAAGTTGGTGCATTCATGGACTGGGGAATGGAAAAAGACATCTTGGTTCCATTTAAAGAGCAAGCACGTCCGATGGAAAAAGGAAAGCGCTATTTGGTTTATTTATATATGGATGAAAAAACCAATAGATTAGTGGCTTCGAGCAAAACAAATCAATTTTTAGACAATGAAACGTTGACAGTTGAAAATGGTGAGGAAGTAGATTTGATCGTTTCTCACATTACCGAAATTGGAATCAACGTCATTATCAATGAAAGACATAAAGGATTGGTCTACAAAGATGAAGTATATGACGATGCGATTCGCACTGGTGATCGCTTGAGAGGATATATTAAAACGATTCGACCAGATCATAAGATAGATGTTTCTTTACAAAAATTAGGATACCAAAACATCGAACCTAATGCGCAAAAAATCCTTGATGAACTCAAAGCGAGTAGGGGTTTTCTTCGACTCAATGACAACAGTCATCCCGAAGATATCAAAACAGTGCTGAAAATGAGTAAGAAAACTTTCAAAAAAGCCATCGGAGCGCTTTATAAAGAGCACAAAATCGAGATTAAAGACGACGGAATTTATTTGGTTTCTGAATAAAATAAGAAACTGCTACTTTGTTATTTCGATATCTGGATTGATCTTCAATAGCTCGTCCAAAAAGACGTCTCTATTGACTGGAGAAACATAGACGTCTTCCAATTCATTGTAGGTAATAATAAATCCTTCCGTATCTAAAGCCGGTTTCATAGTTACAGGTACATACAATCCAGAAAAATACTTGATTTTTTTAATTTTTTCAATGTCAATTCTGCCTCTAAATGGACCTGAACGGTACAATAGAAAGTGTTGATTGATGACATATCTTGTATCTAACAACGTCCACAAAATCATCGCAATAACTAATGATAAAAGGACAATTGGCAAAAGCGTCACATGTTCTTTGGTCATTCCTAAATACAAAAGTACAACCATTGCAATAACGATTGTCCAAAGAATGGCAATCGTATAGTTGTTTTTTGAAGAAAGGTACCTTTTCATAGTCTTAATTTGAACGCTCAAAAATAGCATTTTTTACGTAACTATTTAATTAAATTATTGTTAGTTAAATATAAAAAATGGTTTATTTTTACGCTAAAATAATACAATTACCCTTATGATTGACTGGATAACGGCAAAAGAATTTGAAGACATAACGTACAAGAAATCAAATGGTGTCGCAAGAATTGCATTCAACAGACCCAATGTGCGTAATGCATTTCGTCCGAAAACAACTTCTGAACTATATCAAGCCTTTTACGATGCTCAAGAAGATACTTCGATAGGTGTTGTTCTTCTTAGTGCAGAAGGTCCGTCAACCAAAGATGGTGTCTACTCTTTTTGCAGTGGTGGCGACCAAAATGCTAGAGGTCATCAAGGTTATGTTGGTGACGATGGACAACACAGATTAAACATACTAGAAGTTCAAAGACTCATCCGATTTATGCCGAAAGTAGTCATTGCCGTAGTTCCTGGTTGGGCTGTAGGCGGCGGACATAGTTTGCATGTCGTTTGCGATATGACGTTAGCCAGTAAAGAACATGCTATTTTCAAACAAACCGATGCCGATGTAACAAGTTTTGACGGCGGTTATGGTTCTGCCTATCTTGCCAAAATGGTGGGGCAAAAGAAAGCGAGAGAAATTTTCTTTTTGGGTAGAAATTACTCGGCACAAGACGCTTTTGAAATGGGAATGGTCAACGCTGTTATTCCACATGCGGAGTTAGAAGCAACAGCTTATGAATGGGCGCAGGAAATTCTACAAAAATCACCAACATCAATCAAAATGTTGAAATTCGCCATGAACTTAACCGATGATGGTATGGTGGGACAACAAGTTTTTGCTGGTGAAGCTACGCGTCTGGCCTATATGACCGAAGAGGCAAAAGAAGGAAGAAATGCTTTCCTCGAAAAAAGAAAACCCGATTTTGGGAAAAATAAATGGTTGCCTTAAAGATTTGGTATGGAAAACTTTACAAACGAAACCATCGATACAAAACAACTTCCTCGATTTGAAGAAGTTACTTTTTCGAAATTAGATCCGGCGTATTGGACTGTGATATGGGTTGAACTACTAATTATTACCGTTATTATTAGCGTCGCAGCCATCGCAGGAGTTTTCTTTGATGAAAAGTTAGCAGCAAAATCTACCGTAATTTATATTGGACTTCCCGTTCTTTTCTTATCAATTTTTGGACTACTTCGATTGGGTTTCGTGAAAAAGGGTTTTGCATTCCGTCAGCATGACGTTTTGTATCGTTATGGAGTCATCGCTACCAAAACAATCATTATCCCGTATAATAGAATTCAGCATGTTTCCTTGCATGAGGGACTTTTGTCGCGGTATTTTGGGTTAGCTAAAATTGAAATTTTTACGGCCGGTGGTAGTTCAAGCGATATCGAAATTCCTGGGATTCGTAAAGATGAAGCGGAAAGTATCAAACAATTATTGATGGGCAAAATTCAAAAAGAACTGTAATGGATAGCCTTTTTGATAAGCCACAACGACAATCAGCAATCGGTATTTTAGTGCTGTTTTTTGATACGCTGTATCATTATGTAAAAGCGTTTGGGCCTTTATTGTTGATCTTTGCGCTCAAGTTTAAGCAAATTGATAAGCTGTATTTGATTCTTAGCGCCTTAGTGCTCGTGCTTGTCATCGCTTTGATTGCGTATTTGAAATATCTCAATTTTACCTTCTACCTTGACCATCAAAAAAACGAATTTGTAATTCAAGAAGGCATCTTTAATAAAACAAAAACCACCGTTCAACTATACAAAATTCAGCAAGTAAATATCACACAAAACCTGCTGCAGCGTGCCATAAACGTATATTCTATAGAAGTTGATACCGCCGGAAGTAACGATAAAGAAGGAAAGATTAAAGCTATTTCCCACGATTTAGCTCTTGAACTAAAAGCAGCTTTACTTCAAAATGAATCACGACTATCTGCAACGGATGAATCTACTAGTGAAGCTGAAATAAGCGAGACAAAGGCACAACCATTCCTAAAGATTAGTCTATTAAGTCTAATAAAAATGGGTATCACATCAAATTACGTGAAAAGCCTTTCTTTGATGCTGATTTTCATTTTTACAATTTTGGATTATGTAGAAAAAGTTGTGGGGCAAGGGATTTATGAGGAAAATGCCATTGAAGATTATATAAATCTTGAATTGATTGTCCAAAGTATATTTGTTTTCATTGTCATTCTCATCATCGTAATTGTCGTAATTAATCTTGGACGTATTTTGATCAAGTATTATGATTACACAGTCAATAAGCAACAAGGTTCGCTTTTGATTTCCTATGGATTAATAAACACGCACAGTACCATTGTAAAGCCAGAGAAAGTGCAAATCACATCCGTTTCAAGAAATTTCTTTCAAAAGAAACTCAACGTTTTGGAACTTAAGATCAAACAGGCAATGCAAGGGGGAAAAGAAGAAAAAGGCTCTGCAATCGATATTCCGGGCTGCAATGAAGTGGAAAAAGACGCTATTTTACAATTGATTTTTCAGAGAATTCCACAAAAAGGCGTCATGTTGAAACCTAATTTCCGTAAATTAGGTTTTGCTGTTTTTTTGACGATCATATTACCTTTGTTATGCTATATGCGAGTGAGAGTTCTTATTGTGAATTTTGATTTTCGCTATGATTATTTTGCAGGAATTTATGTCGTTTTCGTTGGTATAGTGCAGTATTTTAAATTTAGAAACAGTCGACTCTTTGTCGATGACAATTTCATCATCTTGCAAAGTGGCGCATGGGATATTAGCAACGAAATTATCGAACCAAACAGAATTCAAGCTATTACAACATCGCAATTGTTTTGGCACAAGAATATCAATATTGGTTCCTTAACTTTACACACTGCAGGAGGAAATATTGCTTTTCAATTGGGAGACTTTGAGAAAATTAGACAATATGTCAATTTGTGGTTGTACGAATTAGAAAAATCAGACAGCAATTGGATGTAATCAATTGATAATGGACAATTAACAATTAAATATGAAACACTGGATTCAAGCAGCAAGATTGAGAACGTTACCACTTTCGGTATCTGGAATTATTGTTGGTAGTTTTTACGCCATGTCACAATCCCTTTTTAATTGGAAGATTGTACTTTTTGCGCTTTCGACGACCTTAGGACTGCAAGTCTTGTCCAATTTCGCCAATGATTATGGAGATGGCATCAAAGGGACGGATAATGAAGATCGAGTTGGACCTAAGCGCGCAATTCAAAGTGGTGCCATTTCTCCCTCAGCGATGAAAAAAGCGATGATTCTAACAGCAGTCCTAACAATGATTTCGGCAATGGCATTGATTTACTTTTCGTTCAAAGACACGAATTATGTTTATTCTTTATTTTACTTGACACTCGGTGCTTTGGCTGTGACTTCAGCGATCCGTTATACCGTCGGTAACACTGCTTATGGTTACAGAGGATACGGCGATATATTTGTCTTTGTATTTTTCGGATTGGTCAGCACAATTGGCATTTATTTTATGTTTTCAAAATCAATGGAAAACGGCTATTTATTGCTATTGCCAGCATCTGCCATTGGACTGTTAAGCGTTGGAGTGTTGAATCTAAACAACATGCGCGATGAACTCTCAGACCGAAAAGTGGGTAAGAACACTATTGTCGTTAAGATTGGTGGCGCAAAGGCGAAAATATATCACTATTTTCTGGTCGTTACAGCAATGCTATTAGTACTCATTTTTGCAGTGCTCAATAATTTTCACTTCGATCAGTATATTTTCGTTGTTGCCTATTTTCCGATGATTAGTCACCTAATGACGGTGCATAAAAATAAAGACCCAAGAAACCTAGATCCAGAATTGAAAAAGCTAGCCATTAGTACATTTTTGCTATCTATTTTATTGTCCCTGTGCCTTATTTTCTTTTTGTCTGATATCATTGTCAATAATTCTTAAATCTCCATTAGAATGAAAATTACATTTTACGGTCATGCTTCCATCGGAATCGAAGTAAGTGGCAAAACAATCTTGGTCGATCCTTTTATTTCTGCCAACCCAAAAGCAAGTCATATTAATCTAGCGAACTTAAAACCGGACTACATTTTTCTAACACACGCGCACCAAGATCATACGCTCGATGTAGAAGCGCTCGTAGCCAACAATCCGGAAACAATTATCGTTTCAAATGCGGAAATTGTGACGTACTACTTAGAAAAAGGCTTCAAAGCACATATGATGAATCACGGCGGATCGTGGCAATTTGATTTCGGTAAAGTCAAATACGTCAGTGCCATTCACTCTAGTTCCTTTGCCGACGGCACTTATGGCGGTAACCCTGGAGGTTTTGTGATAGAAGGTGAACACAAAAACATCTACATCGCTGGAGATACCGCGCTTACAATGGACATGAAACTAATTCCAATGCGCACCAAACTCGATTTAGCTATTCTTCCCATCGGCAACAATTTCACGATGGATGTAGAAGACGCCATTATCGCTTCTGATTTTGTGGGATGTGATAAAATTTTAGGTTGTCACTATGATACTTTTGGCTTTATCGAAATCAACCACCAAGACGCCATTCAACGGTTTTTTAATAAAGGAAAAGACTTAATGTTACTCGAAATAGGTCAAAGTATTGAACTCTAATTTTAGGAGCTAATCCCGCACCCGAGGCTGAAAGCCGAATTGGCGAAGCAATCCGCTGCAATCTTTTTATGCTGAACTCGTTTCAGCATCTATACCAGAATACGTTCACTATTTGTAGATACTGAAACGAGTTCAGCATAAAAAGGATTTCCACTACTATCGGGGCTAGGGCATTCGAAATTCATGTATTCCCGATTTCAACTTTGCGTCTCTGCGCCTTTGCGAGCGAAAAATCAACTATGCGAAACAAACTTACAATTCTATTTCTAGCAATTACTTCGCTTACCGTAGCCCAAATCGACGGCTATTGGGATAAAGAACGCGCGACTTCTAAACAAGTAGTAGTTAGCGCTCGAGATAGAATAGTTATTCCAATCGAGGAGTTTCCGGAAGGCACAACCGAAGTGGTTTATAGAATTACCTTACTCGACGAAAATCAACAGTTGTCCAGCAGTCTAGTATCGATTCTTAAAGCGATTCCAGATCCAACCGGAATCAGTCAAGGCTCCGCCGGCGCCATTTTTTACTTTCCAAAATAACTGGAAATGATGAATGTAAATACGCGATTTTCACTTCCAAAGAAAAAGCCCTCGAATATAAGAAAGACGGAAAAACGGAAAAGGCTTGCTTGTATCAAAACAAACCTGTCAATAAAGACGCTAGACGCATCACGATAGATGGAACCACTTGTTTTCAAAACAATGCGATGTGGTTTGGTTTTGAGAGCAAAAACTGGTTGCTAAATCAAAAAATTGTTCTTGAAGTTGTGCCGTGGGTTGACGCAACTTTAAGTAACGGTTGGAATGTGGCTCACAAACAAGAATTGGTTAACGTCATCAAAAATCTCGAAGTATACAAGGCCTTAAACAAGAAGGAAGCTTTTTCCGCCTGCTATCTCGAAAGCATAACTACCAAATATACTTACAAAGAATACAAACGACTTCTAGGAATAGAAATGAAGAAAGAATCTGACGCGCTTGTCGAAACTTGTATGCAACAAACTGGTGAGACCGCCAAATTAGTAAATCTGATTAGAGACAAGGCTTCAAAAGCCTTTGAAGCGGGTCGATATGCTGAGGCAATTTTGATTATTCAAAATGAAATTATTGACGCGAATAAAGCGGTAGCAATGGATTATTTTTCACTTGGAGATTATTATTTGCTAACGAAACAGTTCGCAAAAGCAGAAGAATCTTACCAAAAAGGAATCGCCATCGACCCGAACGAAATCAATCTGAAATTAGAGTTGGCGCACGTTTACCTTTTTACCGATCGGGTTTCTGAAGCCAAGGAGATTCATAAAACTTTCAAAGATTACAACGTATTTCCGACCGTAACTTGGAAACAACAAGTTGAACATGATTTTGCGGAGTTCAAAAAGTATGGTTTGCCGAGCAAAAACTTCAAGAAAATTCTAAGAATACTGAATTGAAACAATTATGAAAGCAACATACCATCAGTATTTTCTTCAATTCAAAACGCCATCTGGAACGTCGCGTGGCGTGTTGACGGAAAAGGAAACTTGGTTTATCATTCTAGAAGATAACGGAAAAAAGGGAATAGGAGAGTGTGGCTTGCTCCGTGGACTAAGTTGCGATGATCGTCCAGATTATGAAGAAAAACTAAAATGGACCTGCAAAAATATCGACTTGGGCGAAGATGTTTTGTGGCAAAATTTGTTAGAATTTCCCTCGATTCAATTTGGAGTGGAGATGGCATTCCAATCTTTGAAGAGTGAAAATCCATTTTTGTTGTTCCCTTCAGATTTTACAAAAGGTCAAAAAAGCATCGCCATAAACGGATTGGTTTGGATGGGAAATGAAGCGTATATGAAGCAACAAATTGACCAGAAAATTCAAGACGGATTTCATTGCATAAAACTCAAAATTGGGGCAATCGATTTCGAGATAGAATTGCAATTATTGCGCTATATCCGAAGAAATTATACGCCTGATCAAATTGAAATTCGCGTCGATGCAAACGGCGCTTTTGATTTGAAATCTGCTTTAGTTAAATTAAATCAATTGTCTGGTTTAGAGATTCATAGTATAGAACAACCTATTGCTAAAAATCAGCATGACAGGATGTCAGAGCTGTGTAAAAATCACTCCGATTCCTATTGCTTTAGACGAAGAGTTAATTGGCGTGTTTTCACTCAAAGAAAAAGAAGATTTATTACTAGAAATTAAGCCCCAATTCATCATTTTAAAACCTAGTTTTATAGGTGGATTTAGAGGCACAAAGCAATGGATTGATCTTGCGAAAAAATACCAAATTGGCTGGTGGATTACTTCGGCTTTGGAAAGTAATGTTGGACTCAATGCGATTGCACAATGGACGTACTTGCAAGATAATATTTTGCCTCAAGGATTGGGTACAGGAGGTTTATATACGAATAATTTTAAAAGTCCTTTACAGATCAAAGAAGGTCGACTTTATCATACTTCATCAGAATGGGAATTTAATTTATAGTGTTTAAATCGGGTTTATTTTCCTTGATTTCAAATTTTATTATTTTTAAATACTCAAAATAAATTCTATTTTAGCCTACCAATACAATACCAATGATTTCAGAAGTACAATTTCAACAAGAATTAATCGGAATTATAGAGAATGGCATCCGTGAAGACATAGGACCAGGTGACTTTAGTTCGTTAGCCTGTATTCCGGCGACAGCAGTAGGAAAAGCAAAGTTGCTTGTGAAAGACGAGGGAATAATTGCTGGTGTTGCATTTGCGAAAATGATTTTTCACCATGTCGACAAAGCTTTAGAGATGGAAATCCTGATAACTGATGGAGCAAAAGTGAAGTACGGAGATATTGTTTTTTATGTTTCAGGAAGTTCCCAATCTATTCTAAAAGCGGAACGTTTGGTGTTGAATTCAATGCAAAGAATGTCTGCTATTGCTACAAAAACGAACAATTTTGTTAAATTGTTGGAAGGAACAGGCACCACAATTTTAGATACAAGAAAGACAACTCCAGGATTTCGAGCTGCCGAAAAGTGGGCAGTCAAAATTGGCGGCGGAGAAAACCATCGATTTGCATTGTACGATATGATTATGTTGAAAGATAATCACAATGATTTTGCGGGTGGAATAAGTAGTGCTATCCATAAAACAAAAGCGTATCTTCAGGAAAACAATCTTGATCTTAAGATTATTGTTGAAGCGAGAAATCTAAAAGAAATAGAAGAAATACTCAGAAACGATGGCGTTTATCGGATATTAATTGATAATTTTAATTTTGAAGACACGAAAGAAGCCGTAAGGTTAATAGGAGCAAAATGCCTCACGGAATCTTCAGGAAATATAAATGAAAAAACGATTCGTAAGTATGCTGAATGTGGCGTTAATTATATATCTTCTGGAGCTTTGACGCATTCAGTTCACAATATGGATTTAAGTCTAAAAGCAGTATAACATGAGCAAGGAAATAGAAGCTTCGATAGAAAAAATCCCTGTACTACGGAAAGTAGTAAAGCCTTTGCAACAAATTAAATTGCCTTGGTTGCAAGGATTGTCATTATATGACTTGCTAGAGTTATACGGATTGGGAATTGCCGAAGGAGCTTTGTCGTATCGTGCGGGAGCTATCGCATTTAGTTTCTTTATGGCGTTGTTTCCCTTTGCTTTGTTTATTCTGAACCTAATTCCGTACATTCCAATCGAAGGATTTCAACAAGATTTTCTAAACTTCGTGTCTGAAAGTGTGCCGCCTAACACCTACGATGCCATCGCAGCGATTATTAATGACATCCTTAATAATAGTCATTCGGGCTTGCTGTCATCTGGATTTATTATGGCAATTTTCTTGATGGCAAATGGATTAAATGCCATTCTAGGTGGATTTGAAACATCGCATCACATCATCATAAAAAGAGGCTTTTTTAGCCAGTATTTTGTAGCGCTGGGAATTTCATTAATACTTTCTTTTTTACTTCTTGTAACTGTTGCTATGATCGTTGTTTTTGAGGTGTTTATACAAAAAACAATTATTCAAGATGTTTTGAGTGACCGCATCCCATTAATCATATTAGGCAGGTATGCATTTGTAATTTTGATGATCTTAATTACAACTTCAATATTGTTTAGATTTGGTGTCAAACATGACAAAAACCGATCATTTATTTCGATTGGGTCTGTATTTACAACGATCTTAATTATACTATCATCCTATGTTTTTGGGATTTGGGTCATCAAGTTTTCTAAATATAATCAGTTATACGGTTCTATCGGAACACTGTTGATCATGATGTTTTACATTTGGATCAACTGCATGATTTTGTTATTAGGTTTTGAATTAGACGCAGCAATTAATAAATTGAAAAGGCACAAGTCTCATGAATAAATTCTTTTCTCTTTGTTTTTTGGTTTTCGTTGTGCATATTACAGAAGCGCAATCACACAGTGTTTTGGGTAGATGGCGCACTATTGATGATGAAACAGGAAGGGCGACATCAGTGATAGAAATTTTTGAAAAGCATAATAGGATTCACGGACGAATCGTCGAGCTACTAAATTCCAAAGCAAGGAACCCGAAATGTGAGAAATGCGATGGAGAAGATAGAAATAAACCTATCATTGGCCTTGTTGTTCTTAGGGGACTTAAGAAAGAAAAAGATGGAGGTTATTCCGATGGGAAAATTCTTGACCCCAAGCATGGGAAAGTTTATAAATGTAATTTGTCTCTTGAAACAAAGGATAAATTGAAAGTTAGAGGTTTTATTGGGATTAATCTTTTGGGAAGAACGCAATTTTGGGAACGAGTAAAATCTTAAATTTATCCTACTTTAACCAATAAATTTTATTTAATGCCATTCTTTGCCGAAGTAATTTTGCCTCTTTCGTTATCCAAGACCTTTACTTATAGTGTTTCGGAAGCAGAGTATTTTTTCATACAGAAAGGAATGCGAGTGACTGTTCCGTTTGGGAAAAGTAAAATTTATACTGCAATTGTTCTTGAAACCCATCAAAATCAACCAACAACGTATCAGGCTAAAGAGATTCATCAAATCATCGATGAAGTTCCAATTGTAAATGAAATACAAATAGCGCACTGGCAATGGATTGCGTCCTATTATATGTGTGCAATTGGTGAAGTATATCGCGGTGCAATGCCTAGTGCTTTGCTTCTCGAAAGTGAAACTATTATCTCGCAAAAAAACGAGGAATTTGTAGATGAATCCTCATTGTCAGATGATGAATTCATAGTATATGAAGCGCTACAACATCAATCTTCACTTCGAATTGCTGATATCATTGCGATATTGAACAAGAAAAATGTCTTTCCGATTATTCAAAAACTAATTGACAAGAATGTTCTCACTGTAAAAGAAGAAATTGTAGAAAGCTATAAGCCAAAGCAAGTTCGATATGTTCGTTTGCATCAAGATTATTTATCTGAAATTCAACTTAGTGCTTTGCTTCAATCTTTAAAAGGAGCAAAGCAATCTGAACTTATTTTGCAATATTTTCAGCTGCAAGCGACAGACAAAAAGCCAATCCCCGTGAAGTTGTTGCTTGAAAAATCGAAATCTTCTGCTGCAACTTTGAAATCGTTAATCGATAAGAATGTTTTTGAGGATTACTTTATGCAACAGGATCGAGTTAATTTTGAAGGTTTAACAAGTAATGAGAAGCTGGAGTTGAGTAAAATTCAGCAACTAGCCTTCGAAGAGATTCAACTAAAACTTAAAGAAAAGGAAGTATGTCTTTTGCATGGCGTTACTTCTAGCGGCAAGACTGAGATTTATATCAAATTGATTGAAGAATATCTCCGAGATGAAAAACAAGTGTTGTATTTGTTGCCTGAAATTGGACTGACAACACAATTGTTAGATCGACTTCGATTGCATTTCGGAAATAAAGTAGCGGTGTATCATTCTAAATATAGCAATAACGAAAGGGTAGAAGTTTGGAAACAAGTGCAATTGACGTCAGAAAAATCGCAAATTGTAATAGGAGCAAGGTCTGCTTTGTTTCTTCCGTTTTCAAATTTAGGTTTAATTATCATTGATGAAGAGCACGAGACGACTTTTAAGCAACAAGATCCTTCGCCCCGCTATCACGCGCGTGACGCTGCGATTGTTTTAGCGAATAAGCATAAAGCAAAGGTTTTGTTGGGTTCTGCGACGCCAAGTCTTGAATCTTATTATAATGCAGCATCTAATAAATACGGTTTGGTTGAAGTTTCCGAGCGGTATAAGAATATTCAATTGCCCGCAATTGAGCTGGTTGATCTGAAAGATAAATATTTTAGAAAAAAAATGACGGGACATTTTAGTGATCATCTCATTGATGAAATTTCTAACGCTGTTTCAGTAAATGAACAAGTGATTCTCTTTCAAAATCGTAGGGGTTTTTCACCAATTGTGGAATGCATGACCTGTGGACATATACCACAGTGCATTCAATGTGATGTTAGTTTGACCTATCATAAGGCAAAAAACCAACTGAGATGTCATTATTGCGGTTATTCAACTTCAAACCAAACGCATTGTTATAGTTGTTCAAGTGTGCACTTATCTACTAAAGGATTTGGCACCGAGCAAATTCAGCAAGAATTGGTTGACTTATTTCAAAACGCTAAAATCGGAAGAATGGATCAAGATACAACTAGAGGAAAGTTTGGTTTTGATAAGATAATAGATGGTTTCAAAAATAAGGAATTTGATATTTTAGTAGGAACTCAGATGTTAGCGAAAGGTTTGGATTTCGATAATGTTAGTTTAGTTGGTGTAATGAACGCAGATAATATGTTATATCACCCAGATTTTAGAGCGTTCGAGAGGACTTTTCAAATGTTGACACAAGTTGCAGGTAGATCTGGAAGATCCGGAAAAAGGGGAAAAGTAATCATACAAACCTACAATCCAAACCATCCTACAATTTTGCAGATCACGAAAAATGACTATGCTGGAATGTATAAAGAACAATTGCAAGAACGATTGCTTTACAATTACCCGCCGTTCTATCGATTAATTAAGGTAACTATGAAGCACCGAGATTATGAAAAACTTAGACAGGGAGCGGAATGGTTAAATGAAGTATTGCGACAGAATCTTAAATTGCCGGTTCTTGGCCCGGAGGAACCCGTTATTAGCAGAATACGTAACGAATATATTCGAACAATTTTAGTAAAAATACCTGCCGATCAGTCACTGGTAAGCATAAAAAAAACTATCCAAAAAATTCTGGATAGTTTTGAAAGTATTTCGCAATTCAGAGCAATCAAAATTGCTGTGAATGTTGATTTTTATTAAGCTATTGCAAGTGCGCGAACAAGATCTTCTTTCTTGTTTCTACTTAAAGGTATTTTTGTAATACCGATTTCAGCAAACTTGCTATTAAATCGCTCTACTTTATCAATATTAATAATGTATGACTTATGAACACGAATAAACTTATCTTTAGATAAATCTTTCTCAAAAGACTTCATTGTTGATAGCACTAAATTACTATCTTCTTCGGTTACGACTTTTACATAGTCACCAAAAGCTTCAATCCATTTGATTTTAGAAGTGTATACTTTTAGTTTTTTAAGATTACTCTTAATAAAAATATGTTCTCCTTCTTCTTCTTGGTTTTCTTTTTTCAACATGTGAAAATCCATCGCGCGTTTTACAGAAGCATTAAAACGATCAAGAGCAATCGGTTTTTGTAGGTAATCCGTTGCATCATAATCAAACGCTTTCATTGCGTACTCAGCCTTCGACGTGATAAAAATGATTTGAGGTTTTGTTTTTAAACCGTCAAGAAAATCAAAACCGCTAATGACTGGCATCTCTATATCTAGAAAGATTAAGTCAACGGTATGAACAGACATGCAATTTTTTGCTTCAATTGCATTAGAAAAATCACCAATTAAGTGTAAATTTGGGTGATTATTCACTAACTTTGCGATGATCATCCTCTGGATGGAGCTATCATCTACGACAACACAATTTAGTTTCATAATTTTATTTATTATAGATTTGGAATGACGAAAGTAAATTGTTTTTTCCAACCAACCTAATCTTTATCGGCTTTTTTTGCGTTTAAACGATAAAAAATGCATTTTTCTTGTTTATTTAAAAAAAATGTTTACTTTTGCAAAATTATTAAAATTTATACCTATAAGTATTATGAATCATTATGAAACTGTTTTCATTTTAAATCCCGTTTTATCTGATGTTCAGGTAAAGGAAACAGTGAGCAAATTCGAAGAATTTCTTACGTCCAGAGGAGCAGAAATGATATCTAAAGAGGATTGGGGTCTGAAAAAATGGCCTATGAAATCCAAAACAAGAAAAGTGGGTTTTACCATTTATTCGAATTCAAAGTAGCAGGTGAAGTGCTTATCGCATTTGAAACTGAATTTAGACGTGACGAAAGAGTGATGCGTTTCTTAACTGTAAGTTTAGATAAACACGCCATCTCTTGGGCAGAAAGAAGAAGAACTAAATTAAAAGCAGCAAAAGCGTAACTATGGCAACTCTACAACAATCCGCTTCAGGAAAAAAAGATGGAGATATCAGATATCTTACACCTTTAAACATTGAAACCAACAAAACTAAAAAGTATTGCCGTTTCAAAAAATCTGGAATCAAATACATTGATTATAAAGATGCAGACTTCTTATTGAAATTCGTAAACGAACAAGGTAAAATCTTACCACGTCGTTTAACAGGAACTTCATTAAAGTACCAAAGAAAAGTGTCAGTTGCTGTAAAAAGAGCTAGACATTTAGCGTTAATCCCATATGTGGCTGATTTACTAAAATAATAAAGAAGCGAAATTATGGAAATTATATTAAAGAAAGACGTACAGAACGTAGGCTTCAAAGATGATATCGTTGCTGTAAAAGCAGGATACGGTCGTAACTTTTTAATTCCTCAAGGATTTGCTCATTTGGCAACGCCTTCTGCAAAAAAAGTATTGGCTGAAAATTTAAAGCAAAAAGCTCACAAAGAAGCTAAAGTAGTAAACGATGCAAAAGCATTGGCTGAAACTCTAAAAGCTATCGAAATCAAAATTTCTGCAAAAGCAGGTGGTGAAAAACTTTTTGGTTCTATCACGAATATCGATATTGCTGAAGCTTTAGAAAAAGCTGGACAAACTATCGATAGAAAATTCATCACAAGCGGAATCGTTAAACGTACAGGTAAATATACCGCTAACGTTCGTTTACACCGCGATGTAATCGTTGAATTGCCTTACGAAATTATTGCTGAAAAAGCATAATTCAAAATAGTATTGAATTGAATCCCGATGAAAGTCGGGATTTTTTTTTTGAAGCTATTCCGGCTATTCGCTTTATCTTTTCCTTCATTGCATTAAGCAAAAGGATGCCGCTGCTATCCGGGCTAGGGCATTAGAACCCAAAACAAAAACTCAGCAACTCAGGCACTTTTTAAAATGAAATACACCAGGCTAACTAAAGAACAATTTGAAGAACTACATCCAGAGTTCATTAATTTCCTTGCAACTCAATCAATAGACAAAGCGGAGTGGGACAAACTAAAATTCGAACAACCCGAAATAGCCGAACAAGAACTCGATGTTTTTTCTGATCTAATTTGGGAAGGCGTTTTATCAAGAGCAACGTTCTTGGAACACTTTTCAAAAAATCACATTTTCCTTTTTCAATGTTTTGAAACATATGTAGAGTCAATTATCCTAAAATCGCTCGTGCCTGAAACAGATTTCCTAACCAAAGAAGGATTACAATGGCTTAGCGATAACATGTTTACTGAAACCATTGAAATGAAAGTCGGCAAAAAAGAATTTACTGAAGAACGCAATGTGTCAATTTTCGGACTAATCCAACAAGGCGCTTTCTTAAGCGATGGTAAATTGTACCAACAAATAAATTCAATTATTACTTCTTGATGTCTAAGAAAAAAGCCAAAAAAAATAGTTATTTTAGTACGCAAATTAAAAACTAAAATTGCCGATTTTGATTCATGGATATTCAACAAACAATTCAAACGCTGCGGGAAGAACTCAATCTTCATAATCATAATTATTATGTCCTTGATCAACCTACCATTTCTGATTTTGAATTTGATCAAAAATTAAAACAACTTCAGGACTTAGAAAATCAAAACCCACAGTTTTTTGACGAGAATTCACCGACGCAAAGAGTTGGAGGCGCAATAACCAAAAACTTCCAAACCGTCATGCATGATTTTCGGATGTACTCGTTAGACAATTCTTATTCTAAAGAGGACTTAATTGAATGGGAAAACCGAATTCAAAAAGGCTTAGGTAACGTAAAACTTGACTACACCTGTGAATTAAAGTATGACGGTGCCTCAATTAGTATTACCTACGAGAATGGAATCCTTAAAAGAGCTGTTACACGTGGCGATGGTTTTCAAGGTGACGATGTAACCAACAATATCAAAACCATAAAGTCAATTCCATTAAAACTAAACGGAAAGGAATTCCCGCCTAGGTTTGATATTCGTGGCGAAATTATCTTGCCTTTTGCTGGTTTTGAGAAAATGAACCAAGATTTACTTGAGATTGGTGAAACGCCCTATTCGAACCCCCGGAATACCGCTTCTGGAAGTCTGAAGTTGCAGGATAGTGCTGAAGTTGCAAAAAGACCACTTGAGTGTTTATTGTATTTTATTATTGGAAATCAACTTCCATTTGATAGTCAATTTCATAGTTTAGAAATGGCAAGAAAATGGGGATTTAAGGTGCCAAATGAAGCCAAACTTGCCCAAAACATGCAAGAAGTTTTCGAATACATTGCCTATTGGGATATTCATCGACATCATTTGCCTTACGAAACAGATGGTGTAGTCATCAAAGTAAATTCCTTCCAATACCAAGAGGAATTGGGTTATACGGCGAAATCACCCCGTTGGGCAATCGCCTACAAATTTAAGTCAGAACAAGTCGGCACAAAACTCAAGTCAATATCATACCAAGTTGGAAGAACTGGTGCAATCACTCCTGTCGCAAATCTAGAACCGGTGCAATTAGCAGGCACAATAGTAAAACGTGCTTCTCTTCACAATGCTGATCAAATTGAAAAATTAGATATTCGAATTGGCGACACTGTTTTTGTAGAAAAAGGAGGAGAAATAATTCCAAAAATCATAGCCGTCGACTTTAGTAAAAGAGATCCTGACACGCACCCCACTGTCTATATTACACATTGCCCGGAATGCCATCATGAATTAATTCGTGGCGCAGATGAAGCCAATCACTATTGCCCAAATTTCTATGGTTGTCCACCACAGATTATCGGAAGAATTCAGCATTTTATTTCACGAAAAGCAATGGATATAGATGGACTTGGAGGAGAAACCGTTTCGCTTTTATATAGTAATGGACTGATACACAACTATGCGGATTTATATGAATTGACAATCGAGCAGATTCTGCCTCTAGAGAGAATGGCGCAAAAATCAGCAGAGAATTTGATCCAAGGCATTGAAAAATCAAAGCAAATTCCGTTTGAAAATGTGCTTTTTGCTTTAGGTATTCGTTATGTTGGAGAAACAGTGGCCAAGAAATTAGCAAAGCACTATAAGAATATTGATTCACTAAAACACGCCACTTTACTTGATCTGATTCTTGTGGATGAAATAGGGGAAAGGATTGCTACTAGTGTGGTGAGTTTCTTTGAAAATATTGAAAACCAAAAGATTATTGAGAGATTGATAGATCATGGACTTCAATTCGAAATTTCCAACAAGGTGAATCCCAATGCGACGAATAAACTAAACAGTCAAATATTTGTTGTTTCTGGTGTTTTTTCAAAGTTCTCAAGAGATGAGCTCAAACAATTAATTGAAGACAATGGAGGAAAACTGGGAAGTTCTATTTCATCAAAGACCAATTACGTCGTAGCAGGAGAAAATATGGGGCCTGCTAAATTAGAAAAAGCGAATCAACTTGGGATTCCCATACTTTCGGAAGATGAATTTGTATCTTTACTGCAGTAATTGCTGAGTAACGATTTTAAATTGTCTTCAACTTTGAATTCCATACAATTAAATTTAAGTGTTAGATGCAATAATCCAAAATAAATGTTAAATTTAGACCCGAAATACCCTTTGAAAATAAATTACATATGAAAAAAGATGAAGTCTGGTTTAAGAAATCACGATTACTAAATCCACTAATTGCTTTTTATTTTTTTGTTGCATTTATCGAAATTATTGCTGAGTATAATAGAGACTATTTTTTTATAAGTTATACAAAGCCGCTGGCAATACCACTCTTAATGAGCATTTATTTGATTGTTGCCAAAGTCAAAAATAAATATTATTTGGTTGCGTTACTTTTGGCATTTATTGCGAATTTATTTCTTATTTCGGAATCGATATCTTCCATAATTTCGGGTAGTTTATTTCTATTCTTATCGCAGTTGATTTTTATTTATATTGTGATTCAAAAAATTAAGTATCCAGGCGCTAGCTTGATGTTGATTGGTAGCTTGCCCTACGCATGCGTTTGTTTCTTGGCGGCAGTCTTAATATATGAGAAAATAGGAGTGGAATTCTATTTATTTATCATTCAATCAATACTAATTACGTTCTTTGGCGGTTTGTCACTAGCCAATTACTTTACAAAATATAATAAGGCAAATTCGCAATTATTTACAAGTTCATTTTTACTTTCAATTGCACAATTACTAATAATCCTCGAAAGTTCTTATGCAAGTAGTGGACTAGTACAAGCTTTGTCAACTGTTTTTTTAGTGTCAGGTAACTATATATTTTATTTATATGTGGTAGATCAAGAAAAGAAACAAAAGAAATATAAGATAATCAAATAGGAACGACTTAATACTAACTATTTCTAAACAAATAATGCTTATGAATTCTAGAATGAATTGGCATTATGTGCTAAACATTAGCTATTTTGCTTTGGCAGGAATGGAGTTCTTGGCAGAGATTTTTGCAGTTGCTTCGCTATCAATGATTACAAGACTGTGTTTACCATTAATTTTGGGTTTGCTCTATTTCTCCTTGTCTACAAAGCAAAATCGTTTTTTTTATCTCCTCCTATTATTGTTAGTACTGAGTAATACTTTCTTCTTTTTTAGAAACTCACCCGTTTTCTTTTACGGAATCGTAGCTTTTATTTTGCTTAGAATTGTCTCACTAGTCATTATTTTGAAAGAAACAAAAGATAATAATTACCTGCATATTATCGTTGCCTCTTTTCCTTTCCTAGTCATATTCTTTTATTTGATTTCTATTACGAACGAAATTACAGACATTGAGTTTAATACTTTAATCCTGCAAAGTATTTTAATTTCTATTCTAGCAGGCGTTTCAATTACCAACTATTTCAAAGACGAAAACAGACAGCACTCGTGGCTATTGATCAGTACTTTGCTCTTTATTGGTCTACGCTTTATTGTATTTATTGAACGTTTCGTAATTTCCGATCTATCACTAATTTTCAATAGGCCAATCGCTGTCATCTTAAACACTTTTGCTTTTTACACCTTTTATAAGTTCGTCATCGAAGCTGAACAGAATGAAAGTTACTCAAATTAGCATATGGCAACTCGTGAAATCAAAATAAAGGTTTTTACTACGCTATTTTTCGGAATAACATTGATATTGATTTTTGCTGAATATCTTAAAATTCAACAACTAGTTTTCTACGCAAAACCACTACTGATTCCATGTCTCGTAGCGCTCTATTTTAGTAAGTCTGTGAAAATTTGTCCTTACTATTTAGTTGCATTATTTTTTGCCCTTGTATCAAATATCTTTTTACTATTCTCCGATCCTAAGTTACTGCTCTACGGGATTATTGCTTTTTTGTTTTACAGGATTACCAGCATTTTTGCGGTTGTAAAAAATGGAGATAGGGTGGCGCTTTTGCCATTGTTTTTAGCAACAGTTCCATTTCTCTTTATGTTTTCCTACCTCATCGATATTATGGTAAGTCCTGATCATCCCAGTTTCTACGCTACGATAGTCAATGATATTATTATCTCCATATTTTGTGGAATGGGCCTTTCAAATTATGTAATGAATGACAATAAACAAAATTCTTGGTTGCTTATTAGTACATTGCTGTTTTAATTTTTAGCAATTCTTTTTATGTTTGATAAGTTTTATTTGTCCTTTCAGATTTTTAAACCCTTATCTGCTTTGGTTTTCTCTCTGGGACATTTTGCCTTCCTAAAATTCATGGAAGAAGCAGAAAACTAAACGATAATCGATCTCCCAACGGAACTCTTACTCGTATTTACATCTAAGTAAAAATCAATTCTACCAAGGTTAATGCCGTAGCATCCGACCTGATTAACCAACACATCCTGGCCAATAGCATTTTTGAGAACCGTCGGTTTATCAAGAAAAGTATGGGTGTGACCGCCAATAATCAAATCGATATCCTGCGTCAATGCTGCCAGTTTCAAATCGCAAATCTTATCGGGATCATCTTTATATTTATAACCCAAATGCGACAAGCAAATGACCAAATCACATTTTTTTTCCTGTTTTAAAACCCGAACGATGTCTTGCGAAACGCCGACAGGATCATTGTAAATCGTCTCTTTATAGTTTTTCTTGTCTACCAATCCATCAAGGCCAACTCCTAAACCAAAAACGCCGACCTTAATTCCGTTCTTGTGTAAAATCGTATAGGGCTTTACTTTTCCATCTAAAACCGTATTCTTAAAATCGTAATTGGCGGAAACAAAGTCAAATTTAGCGTGCGGCAATTGACTATTAAAACCATCAATGCCGTTATCAAAGTCATGATTTCCCATTGTTGCCACGTCATATTTCATCATACTCATGAGTTTGAATTCTAGTTCGCCACCGTAATAGTTAAAATAAGGTGTTCCTTGAAAAATATCGCCAGCGTCCAACAAAAGCAAATTTGGATTTTCTTTCCGGATCATCTCTATCAAGGCAGCTCGTCGTGCAACACCGCCCATGTTGGGATTCTTGGGATGATTGGGAGGAAACGGATCAATATAACTGTGCACGTCATTCGTATGAAGAATGGTCAAATGCTTGGTGTCGCAAGAGGAAAAATCCAGCGATTTATAACTGCTCAACGACATTCCCAATCCAACAAATGCTGCGGTTGCCGCTGTTTTTTCAATAAATTCTCTTCTTTTCATTGTGGTTTCTTTAGGAGCTAATTCCTGCTTTCGCCTTTATCTTTTTTTTTGGATATGTCCTACGCTGTGCTTCGGATCAATCCTAAAAAAAAGGATGTCGGCTCTATCAGGGCTAGGGCTCGTCGTTATTTTTCGACACTTATTCTTAAGTCACTCAGTAATGGCACAGTTTCAACCTCAGTAAAATAATCGATTAGAATGTTCCGCAACTTATAATCTAAATCGTACTTAGCAATGCCTTTCTTGAAAAAGACCATATTATCTCCACCATTTGATAAGTAATCGTTGGTTCCTACATAATAAGTAGTATTTCGATCAAATGGCTTTCCCTGTATCACAATATCTTTTGCGACGTTGTCTTTGCCAATCGTAAAAGTCATTCCGTATAATGGATGCGGTTTTTTTTCTGCAATAAAGTATTGTACAAGTTCCTCAATCTGTTCGCCTTTGAGGGCAATAACGACCAAACTGTTTTCAAAAGGCATGATTTCATATGCTGTCCGAGCAGTTACATTCCCTTTTGGAATAATGCTACGAATTCCACCATGATTCAACAATACGAGATCTATCGATTTGTTTTCTCGCATTTTAAAAACGGGGTTTCCTTTTTCAAAAACCACTTGCGAAAATAAATTTCCCATCGGGGTTTGCCATTCACCATTTTTATCTAATGTTTCTGGTGCAATGGCTAGAACTGTACTTAAATCTTTGTCAATGTGGTCCTTATAAGGTTGAACGAATTCTGTGATTTCCGATACCTCTTTCGTATTGTTTGTAATCGGTATTAATTTGCCTTCAATTTTCGTTACACTTAGATTTGTAGAGCTACAAGCGCTAACAAATAGATATGTTAAGAATAAAACAAAATGGGCTAATACAACGTTATAGTTTTTTAGTTTTGCCATCCGAAATGAAACTTATTTAATTAAATTTGTCAACCAAGTAAAAGTAGTATGTTTTTAAATTATTTAAAGAATTTTTTTACTCAAAAAATAGTCAAGAAGAGTATTAATAATGTAAATCACGTTCCTTTAAGTAACACAATTCAAACAATAGGGATTATTTTCGACGAAAGTTACTTTTACGAAAAAGAGGCATTAGTTCAAGAGTTAATTCAAAAAGGAATTCAAGAAAATAACGTTAAAGTTCTAGTTTTCAAAGACAAAATAAAGAAAACAGAAACATTTGATTATCCCACATTTTGCCATAAAGATTTGAGTTGGACTGCAACTTTTGAAAAGTCAGATGTGAAAGAGTTTGTTGCCCAAAAATTCGATTTATTGATCAATTATTACGATACGGAAAAATCAGCTTTGTTATTAGTTTCAAATCAGTCGAAAGCCAATTTCAAAGTTGGATTTTCATCCATTGATAGCAAACTAAACCATTTCATGATCAATACCAACGCCGAAAACTACAAGGTTTTCATCGAAGAGCTTTTCAAATATCTAAAAATATTAAACAAAATATAAATCAATATGCAATCACTAATTGGAACTGGAGTTGCACTAGTAACGCCTTTTAAGAAAGATTTGACCGTCGATGTTGAAGCTTTGAAACGAATAGTCAACTTTCAAATCGACAATCAAATAGAATACCTTGTTGTACTAGGAACAACTGCTGAGAATGTTACTTTGAGCTCAGATGAAAAGGAATTGGTGATTCAAACGGTGATTGAGGCGAACGCCAATCGACTTCCATTGGTTCTCGGCGTGGGAGGTAACAATACTTCGCAGGTTATTCATGAATTGCAAAATCGTGATTTGTCTGCATTTGCAGCTATTCTATCGGTATCTCCGTATTATAATAAGCCAACTCAAGAAGGAATCTACCAACATTTTAAAGCAATTTCTGAAGCGTCTCAAAAGCCAATAATCCTTTATAATGTTCCAGCAAGAACAGGAAGTAATATATTGCCTTCAACAGTGCTGCGATTGGCAAACGATTGCAAAAACATTGTCGCGATTAAAGAAGCGGCAGGCGACATCGTTCAAGCCATGCAATTAATTCAGAACAAACCAAAAGATTTTCTTGTCATTTCTGGCGATGATATGATTGCATTGCCTATGGTTTTAGCAGGAGGAAGTGGAGTAATTTCGGTAATCGGAGAAGGAATTCCCAAACTTTTCTCCGAAATGATTCGATTGGGTTTACAGTATAAAGTAAAAGAAGCGTACGCTATTCACTACCGTGTTGCTAATGGCATCGATTTGATTTTTGAACAAGGTAATCCGGCAGGAATTAAAGAGATTTTCAAACACTTAGGTATTTCTGAAAATACGGTTCGACTTCCGTTGGTAAATGTCGATGATAATTTGGCGAAAAGGATCATAAATTTCATGGAGAAATTGTAGCTTTTTCTTATTTCGTATCTTATTTTTAATAATGCGAAAAATATTTTGTAGTGTCCATTTAATAACTAAATTTGCGGTTCGTTTTGACAGGTCTAAAAAAGCTGTAAATCAACAAGAATATCCCAAAAATAATGAGTAAATTTTTGTCTTTTTTGACTTTTGCAGTCCTAATTAGTTCATGCAGTCCGTATCAGAAAGCGCTGAAATCAGATGATGTTTCGGTAAAGTATGCCCAAGCAGAAATAAAATACGACGCAAAAAAATACAATAAAGCCATTCGTCTTTTTGAACAATTGGCGCCTGCTTTTCGAGGAAAGCCGCAGTCGGAAAAGATGTTTTATATGTATGCGCAGTCGTATTATAAAACCGAGCAGTATTATTTAGCAGGGTATCAATTTGAGAGTTTTGTTTCAAGTTATCCAAAAAGTGAAAAGATTGAAGAGACGGCCTATTTGGTTGGAAAATGTTATTCGATGTTGTCTCCGCCTTATAGTTTAGATCAAACCGAAACGATAAAAGCAATTGATAAATTACAGACTTTTATTGATACTTATCCCAATTCTACATACTTGCCTGATGCTAATGCCATTCTAAAAGAACTAACGGGTAAGATTGAAAAGAAATATTTCGAGATTGCAAAACAGTATAATACAATTTCTGATCACAAAGCTGCGTTAGTGGCGCTAGATAATTTTATTGACGCCTATCCAGGAACGCCTTATAAAGAAGCAGCATTGTATTACAGATTAGATTCTGCCTACAAGCTTGCGATCAATAGTGTTCCAGCAAAAATGGAAGAAAGATTGAAAAATGCCAAAATAGCGTATACCAACCTTGTGAAATTTAAAGAAGGTTCTAAATACAAAGAAAAAGCAGACGAGATGCTTACTAGGATTGATAAAGAATTACAACAATTTTCTAAATAGATTAAGTCATGGATTTAAAAAAGACGAATGCGCCAGTAAACACAATAACCTACAACAAAAGTGTTATTGAAGAGCCAACTGGTAATGTGTATGAAGCAATTACAATAATGGCAAAAAGAGCCAATCAAATCAATTCGGAAATTAAGAAAGAATTGACTGAGAAATTAGAGGAATTTGCGACTTATAATGATAGTTTAGAAGAAGTTTTTGAAAATAAAGAGCAAATAGAAGTTTCTAAATTCTACGAAAAATTACCAAAACCTCACGCTTTAGCGGTACAGGAATGGTTAGATGGTAAGATCTACCATAGATCAGATAACGCAAAATAATTATTTGATGTCAGTCTTAAGGGGTAAGAAAGTAGTACTAGGTATTTCTGGTGGAATTGCCGCTTATAAAACTGCACATCTAGTTAGACTTTTTATTAAAGCTGGAGCTCAGGTTCAGGTAATCATGACTCCAGCCTCAAGAGATTTTATTACGCCATTAACTTTATCGACACTTTCAAAAAATCCGGTTCACTCGAGTTTTTATAACGAAGAGGATGATAATGCACAATGGAACAACCATGTTGAATTAGCACTTTGGGCAGACCTTATGCTCATTGCACCTGCGACCGCCAATACCTTATCTAAAATGGTGAATGGCAATTGCGACAACCTTCTTATAGCAACTTATTTATCGGCAAAATGTCCCGTGTACTTTGCACCAGCAATGGACTTGGATATGTATAAACATCCATCAACTATTGCCAGTTTTAAGGCGCTACATCAGTTTGGCAACATTGTTATTCCGGCTGAATCTGGTGAGTTAGCTAGTGGTTTGTCTGGTGAAGGTCGAATGGCAGAACCCGAAAATATTGTCGCTTTCCTCGAAGCAGATATTGAAAGTAAATTGCCTTTAAAGGGAAAGAAGTTTTTAATAACGGCGGGTCCGACGTATGAAGCGATTGACCCCGTTCGATTTATCGGAAATCATTCCTCAGGCAAAATGGGATTTGATATTGCCGCTTGTGCAGCAAAATATGGTGCGGAAGTTACTTTAATAAGTGGCCCTTCTCATTTAAATACCAATGATTCCAGAATTTCCTTACTTCGTATCGTGTCAGCGCAAGAAATGTATGAGGCGTGTCATCAATATTTTGCTGACTCAGACGTTGTTATTTGTGCTGCCGCTATTGCTGATTACCGTCCAAAAAATGTAGCAACGACCAAGATAAAGAAAACAGAAGACCATTTCAGCATCGAATTAGAAAAGACAAAAGACGTTTTAGCATCATTAGGTCAAATAAAAGAAAAACAATTCTTGGTAGGCTTTGCATTAGAGACGAACAATGAAATTGAAAATGCCAAGTTGAAAGTTCAGAAAAAAAACTTAGATTTGATTGTTTTAAATTCGTTGCAAGATGAAGGTGCCGGATTCGGTAAAGCCACCAATAAAGTGACCTTTATTGACAAAGATTTTGGAATTCATTCTATGGATTTGAAATCTAAAGAAGCTGTGGCAGAAGACATAATTAATAAGATAATCGAACAATATCATGTATAAAAAACTTATTCTTGCTTTACTTTTTGTGGTTGGTTCAACTAATGCGCAAGAGTTAAATTGCACTGTGAAGGTTAATTTTGAACAAGTTGCAAGCACCAATAATCAAGTTTTTAAAACGCTTGAAACTTCGCTGAGTGATTTTGTCAACAAAACGAACTGGACTTCACAGAAAGTAAAAAATGTGGAGCGAATTAATTGTTCGATGTTTATTACTATTAATGAATATTTAACCAATCAATTCAAAGCAACGATTCAAGTTGGTTCTTCAAGACCAATTTTCAATTCTTCATATTCTTCACCTGTACTAAACTATAACGATAAAGATTTCAATTTTGAATATAACGAATTCCAACAGTTTAACTACAATCCAAATTCTTTTGATTCAAATTTAGTTTCTGTAGTAGCATTTTACAGTCTTGTGATTATCGGTATGGACGCTGATTCGTATAAATTGGATGGTGGAATTCCCTATTATGAAGCTGCGCAAGAAATTGCCAACGTGGCGCAATCAAGTGGTTATAAAGGATGGCTGCAGGGTGATACCAATCAGAATCGTTATTGGTTAGTCAATAATTTGTTGTCGAACACTTTTACTCAGTTTAGAGAAGCGCTATATAGTTACCATCTTGAAGGAATGGACCAAATGCACCAAGATCAGAAAGTGGCAAAAGGGAAAATCATTGAGGCGGTGACCAAATTATCTTATATGGAACTGAATCGTCCTAATTCTTTTCTAACCAGAGTATTTTTTGACGCAAAGTCAGATGAAATTGTTTCTATTTTCACTGGAGGACCAACTGTTGATACGGCAGATTTGGTAAATAAACTGTACACGATTTCGCCAATGAATGCAAGTAAATGGTCAGAAATCAAAATGTAGTTACCTCTTTTTTCTTTTTCGATAATGGTTTGTTTTTTGGCCTTTTCATCATCAATCTATGATACTATCATTGTCTATCAATAATTTCGCTTTGATTGAAAAATTGCATATCGATTTTTCATCAGGTTTTTCGATTATCACTGGAGAAACGGGTGCTGGGAAGTCGATATTGTTAGGAGCATTGGGAATGGTTTTAGGAAAACGAGCCGATTTGACCTCCTTGAAAAATAAGAATGAAAAGTGTGTCATCGAAGCGCATTTTAAGATGTCAAATTATGATGTAAAAGACTTTTTCGAAACCAATGATTTAGACTACGAAGAGATTACAATTCTGAGAAGAGAAGTACTAACAAGCGGTAAATCGAGAGCTTTTATCAATGATACTCCAGTCAACTTGCAGGAATTACAAACGTTAAGCGAATATTTGATTGATGTTCATTCCCAACAACAAACTCAGGAACTGTCTGAAAACAGCTATCAGTTTCAAGTTATTGACGCAGTGGCGGACAACGCTGACTTAATCGATTTGTATAGCACACATTTAAAGCAATACAAAAGCGATACAGTTCAATTACAATCCTTAAAAAGTGCATTGCAAACCTTATTGAAAGAAGAAGATTATACTACTTTTTTACTTGAAGAACTGCACTCTATTTCTTTAAAATCGATTCAGCAAGCGGAACTTGAGGAGCGATTTGAGCAATTAAACAATGTCGAATTTATAAAGGAAAATCTCAGCAAAGCCATCCTTGTCGCAAATGAAGAACAGTATGGCGTGTTGCATTTACTCAATGACATCAAAGCAGCGATGCAGAAAGTAACAGGATTTTCTGATTCACTCCAAAACTTGTATGAGCGTATCGACTCGGTTTATATCGAATTGAAAGACAGCGTAGATGAACTAACAAAAGCAGAAGGCGATTTAGTGGATGACCCCGAAAGTCTTCAGTCGATTAACCAACAATTGCAACTACTTCATACACTTCAAAAGAAGCATCAAGTAAATACTGTTGAAGATTTAATTCAAATACAAACGCAACTGGAGTCACAAGTGCATGCATTTGCTGAAATTGAAAATTCAATAACAGCTTTAGAAGTAAAGCTAAAGGAGTCCGCCATTGTTTTAGATGACTTGGCGATAAAAATACATACAAAGAGGGAAACAGCCATTCCGGTTTTGACAAAAAAATGGATTGATATTTTGTCGCAGTTAGGTATGCCGCATGTTCGTTTTAAGATTGAATTAATTCCTACTTCTAGTTATTTGCAAAATGGAAAAGAAGATATGCAGTTTTTGTTTGCTGCCAATAAAGGTTCTGATTTTGGCTTATTAAAGAAAGTGGCTTCAGGTGGTGAAATGTCTCGAATTATGTTGGCAACTAAATCAATTTTGGCGAATTACTCCAATTTACCCACGATTATTTTTGATGAAATTGACACGGGCGTTTCCGGAGAAGTCGCTAATAAAATGAGTGATATCATGAAAAAAATGAGTCAGTCGATGCAAGTTATTGCCATTACGCATTTACCACAAATTGCAGCTAAAGGGGATTCTCATTTTAAAGTTTTTAAGACTGTGAGAGACGATCAAACGTTAACAGAAATTAAATCTTTGAATGCAGAGGAAAGAGTTTTGGAAATTGCACAAATGCTTTCAGGAGTTGATGTTTCTGAGTCGGCTTTAAATCATGCTAAGACATTATTAAACTAATATTTTAGATATATTTGCGCTGATGTAAGAAGTATATAATTTTTCCTTTAATATAAATTAAAAAGTTACCATATGATCATAGAACCAAGAATGCGAGGCTTTATTTGTTTGACGTCACACCCAGGAGGATGTGCTCAAAATGTAAGAAATCAAATCAATTATATAAAAGCAAAAGGGACCGTAGCTGGACCAAAAAAAGTCTTAGTGATTGGTGCTTCAACGGGTTTTGGATTGGCTTCGCGAATTACAAGTGCTTTTGGATCAAATGCGGCTACAATAGGTGTTTTCTTTGAAAAACCAGCGTCGGAAGGAAAAACGGCTTCACCAGGTTGGTATAATTCGGCTGCTTTTGAAACCGAAGCCACGAAGGCTGGACTGTATGCAAAAAGCATCAATGGAGACGCCTTCTCGAAAGAAGTAAAACAGCAAACCATCGATTTGATAAAAGCAGATTTAGGTCAAATAGATTTGGTTATTTATAGTCTAGCATCTCCAGTGAGAATGCATCCAGAAACAGGTGTCTTGCATCGCTCTTCATTGAAACCTATAGGTGCGACTTTTTCAAATAAAACAGTCGACTTTCATACAGGAGTTGTTTCACAAGTTTCGATTGAGCCAGCAAATCAGGAAGATATTGATAACACAGTGGTCGTCATGGGAGGTGAAGATTGGTCGATGTGGATGAGTGATCTAAAAAAGGCAGGAGTATTGGCCCCAGGAGCCACTACAATTGCGTATTCTTATATTGGACCAGCAGTGACGGAAGCGGTATATAGAAAAGGTACCATAGGACGCGCCAAAGATCATTTGGAGGCAACTGCATTTACTATTACTGATAGTTTATCGGAAATAGGAGGAAAGGCTTATGTTTCTGTGAATAAGGCATTGGTAACTCAAGCGAGTTCTGCAATTCCTGTTATTCCATTATATATTTCACTTTTGTACAAAATAATGAAAGCCAACGGAATTCATGAAGGCTGCATCGAACAAATCGAACGTTTATTTAGCGAGCGACTATATTCAGGCGCAACTATTCCAACAGATGATAAAGGAAGAATTAGAATTGACGATTGGGAAATGCGCGAGGATGTGCAAGAACAAGTAGCTAAATTATGGGCAGAAGCAACAACAGAAACGTTACCTTCATTAGGTGACTTGGCTGGCTATAAACAAGATTTCTTAAATCTATTTGGTTTTGGATTTGAAGGAGTTGATTATTTGGCAGATTGCAATGAAATGGTGATGGTGCCAAGCATATCGTAGTTAACGAAGCCGATCACTTTCATAGCTGGTTATTTCTGGATAATTTCCACAATAACAGTCGATAACAATATTAAAATTAAATGCTCGAGTACTTTTTTACTCGAGTTTTTTTATTATTTTTAACGTATTATTAACTATAAACTTTTAGAAAATGAAAAAAATTACTTTTAAAGTCTTCTTTATTTGCGCAATGTTTTCCGCGTTATTTAGTAAGGCGCAATGTTTGGAAGCAGGCAGTGGCTTGTATCCTGCTGCAACGTATAGCGCAGTCACTTGTAATGGACTAACATTGAATACGATTACAACTGCCGGTTATGCAGGAGAATATTCTAATATGAATGTAACTGCGGGAGAAACGTACACTTTTTCCAGTTCAATTGCAACTGATTACATTACAATCAGTTCTGATGATGGTTTAACAGCTGCTGCATTTGGACCCACTCCAGTAACATGGGTGGCGGATGTAACAGGAGTAGTTCGTTTTTACACACATGCTGATGATGTTTGCACAGAAAACACCGATTTCAGATTGCGATCTTTTACTTGTGGCGTGCCGAATTGTACGCCTGGAGCGATTACATTTGCAAAAGTTTCAAATTGCCCTGATGCTACTTTTAGTATTACTGCCGATGTAACTGATTTAGGTTCAGCTGGTTCTTTTTCAATTGCTGATGATCAAAGTGGACCAGCGCAAGTTGCAAGTATTGGTTTATACACATTTGGACCTTATGCAAACGGATTATCTGTAACATTAACTGCAACTCCAGATGATTCTGCAGATTGCACAATTATTAGCGCTCCGCAAACGCAAATAACATGCCCAGCACTAAATGACAATTTTGCTGATGCAATTGCAGTTGATTGTGGTAGTAGCACGACAGGAAATACAGTTGGAGCTACATTAGACGAAGATGACGCTCCTGATGGTTTTGGTGCAGATATGGATGCACCAAACATATGGTATACGTATACCGGTTCCGGTTTTTCTGAAACTGTTACTGTGAGTTTATGTGGTTCTTCTTATGATACTTCTGTTTTAGTTTATACAGGCACATCAGGAAATTTAGCGCTAGTAGCCGCAAATGATGATGACGCTACTTGTGCTGGTCCATTGTTGCGTTCTAGAGTAAATTTTGTTTCTGATGGAACAACAACTTATTATATTGCTGTAGAAGGTTATAATCCTGCTAGTACTGGTGCATTTACAATGGATATTTCATGTGCTGGAGTAACGCCTCCTGCTGTGGATAATCAAACATGTACAACAGCTTTGGGTGTTGCAGTTGATGGATCTGATCTAAATTCTGATAATTCATTCGGCGACGTTAGTCCAGAAGTTCCTACCTGTGACCCTTTCGGAACTGTTCAAGATGTTTGGTTTTCTTTTGTAGCACCAGCAGGCGGTAATGTTGATTGTACTGTTACAAACGGAACAATGACTTCTATGAATTTTAATGTTCATTCAGGAACTTGCGGTGCATTAACTGCGGTAGCAAATGCTTGTAACGCTAATTTAACAGCTGCAACAACTGAATCTTTAACTGGTCTTACTGAAGGAGAAACGTACTATGTTCAAGTATGGAGTAATTTTGCAGAGCAAGGGACTTTTAGCTTAAGATTGAACGATCCAAGTTTAGGTATTTCTGATTTTGATTCTTCAAATTTTGAAGTATATCCAAACCCTGTAAATGATATGCTAAACATTTCATACAACAAAAATGTTTCTGGAGTTGCTGTTTATAATTTGGTTGGACAAGAAGTGCTTTCACAAACTTCAACAACCACGATTTCTAAAATAGACATGTCTTCTTTGTCAAACGGTATCTACATGGTCAGAGTAACCGCTGACAATCAAGTAAGAACAATCAAAGTCATTAAAGAATAATTTTGAAAATCTATATTTCTAAGAATCCACCTTCGGGTGGATTTTTTATTTATTTTTTTTTGTACCTTACGCGCTTATTAACTTTAAAAAAAACATAATGAAAAAAATTACTTTTCAAGTCTTTCTTTTGTGTATGCTTTTGACTACAATCCTAAGTAATTCGCAATGTTTGACTTCAGTAAACGGGTTGTACCCTGGAGCTACTTTTACACCAACATGTGGTAGTGTCGACCCAAATGTAATCGCTACTAATTCATGGGCAGGTGAGTATTCACAGGTAGACGTTGTAGCAGGCGAGACTTATACGTTTGCCAGTTCTACTCCGACAGATTACATCACAATCAGTACTGACGATGGGACGACGGCCAGTGCTTATGGTGTAACACCAATTACTTGGACTTCAGATTTTACAGGAGTTATTCGTTACTATCTGCACTTGAGCGATCAATGTGGAGAAGATCAAGTTAGTAGAGTTAGAACTATTGCTTGTGGTACGCCACCATGTGTGCAACCGATAGTTACATTTAGCAAAACTTTTGACTGCGGAAGTTCAACCTTTGAAGTTACTGCCGATATTACGGATATTGGATCTGCTAATACAATTACAGTTTCAGATGATCAATCTAGTCCATCACAATCAGTATCTTCTGCGGGGCCAGTTACTTTTGGGCCTTATGCGTTTGGAACAGTAGTAGTTCTAACTGTTACGAATGATGATACACCTATTTGTAATGTTGTGAGCGGAAATCAAGTGGTTTACGCTTGTCCTCCAACAAATGATTTTTGTGAAGATGCTATTGTTCTCAATTGTGGTGACGTACTAACAAATCAAACTACAGACGGAGCTAGTGGCGGATCTGATACTTCATGTGTTGGAACAATCGGTGATGATATTTGGTATTCTTTTGTCGGTGACGGTCAAGTAATTACCGCGACTGCTACTGCAAGTGTTGGAGAACCACAAATTGAAGTGTATGAAAGTACAGACGGTACATGTGCAGGAGTTACTCCTGGAAATTGTATTGCATCTGATGGTTCGTTTAATCTAACTGTAAATGCTGCATTTGCATCTGTAATTGGTCAAACATATTTTATTCATGTTGGAAGCGTGATTAACGGAGACCCTGCAATCGTTTTTGATATGTCTCTTACATGCGTAACGCCACCTTCACCTCCTGCAAATGATGATTGTAGTGGTGCTGAATCATTAACTATTAACGCAGATACAAATTGTGCGATTTTTACTTCAGGTACAATCGAAGGTGCAACTGCTTCAGGACTAGCTGATGTAACTTGTGGTGGTAATGCAGATGATGACGTTTGGTACTCTTTTGTAGCTGAAAACACAGCGCAAATTATTACGTTAAGCAACATTGCTGGATCTACAACAGATTTATATCATTCAGTGTGGACTGGTGACTGTGGAGTCTTAACTTTGGTTCCGAATTCATGTTCAGATCTTGATTCAAGCGTGCCAAGTGGTTTAGTGGTTGGACAAACTTATTATGTTAGAGTGTACAGTTTTACAGGTACGCCATTACAAAACACTACTTTTGATATATGTATAGCTACACCACCAGCGCCACCAGCGAATGATGAGTGTGATAGTGCCATTGCATTGGATGTAAATCCTGACGCTAGTTGTGCTGTATTTACTTCTGCAACAGTTCAAAGCGCTACAGCTTCGGCAGTAGATACTGCGGCTTGTTTTGGTACACCAGACGATGACGTTTGGTTTTCTTTCGTAGCATCAGGCACAATTCAACAAATTAGCTTGAACAATGTTGCTGGTTCTACAACAGATTTATTCCACTCATTGTGGACAGGAGATTGCGGTACTTTAACCTTAGTTCCTGGAACATGTTCAGATTCTGATGCAAGTACACCAACAGGTTTGACTGCTGGACAAACTTACTATTTAAGAGTATACAGCTATACAGCGACAACTGGTCAAAACACAACATTCGATGTTTGTATCGGAACACCACCTCCGCCACCTGCGAACGATGATTGCACAGGAGCTATTGAATTAACAGCAGGAGGAAGTATTTCAAGCTTTCCTGTTATAGGATCAACAGTTAGTGCTACAAGCACGGCCGGTCTTCCAGTGTTAACTTGTGTCCCTACAAATCGTTCTAACGATGTTTGGTATAGCGTGGTGGTACCAGATTCTGGGTCAATAACTATTGAAACAGCTCCAACTGCTGGTACAGTTATGACAGATTCTGTTATCACAATTTTCTCAGGAACATGTGGTGCATTAGTAGAAGTAGGATGTGATGATGATTCATCTGCATCAGGAAACTTTTCTTTAAAAGAATTAAGTGGATTGACTGCTGGTTCTACATTATACATTGGAGTATGGAGATATGGGACTACTTTGGACGGAGAATTCCAAGTTGCTGCATATGATGCTTCATTGTTAGCAAATTCTTCTTTTGAAAATGATGGCTTTAGATCTTATCCTAATCCTTTGAAAAATGTAATGAATTTGTCTTACAACAAAAACATTTCTAGTGTTGCAGTATTTAATTTGTTAGGACAAGAAGTGATGACAAAAGCAATTAATGCGAATCAATCACAAATTGATATGTCTCATTTGTCAACTGGAACTTATTTAGTAAAAGTAACTGCAGACGATCAAGTGAAAACAATAAAAGTGATAAAAGAATAATATTGCTTTGATAATAAATTAAGCCACCTTCGGGTGGCTTTTTTTTGGAATATATTGTACCTTCGCTGTTCTTTAATCATAAAAACTGTACAATGAAAAAAATTACTTTTAAAATCTTTTTTGTTTGCGTGCTTTTTAGCTCTTTTATAAGCACCGGGCAATGTTTGACTTCTGTAAATGGATTGTATCCTGCAGGGACTTTTACTCCAACTTGTTCTACTGTTGACCCAAATGTAATCACGACAGTTGCGTATGCTGGAGAGTATTCCAACGTAAATGTTGTGGCAGGAGAAACTTACACTTTTGCAAGTTCTAATCCAACGGACTACATTACAATTAGTACAGATGATGGCGCTACTGCAACTGCATACGGAATTACGCCAATCACCTGGACATCAGATTTAGATGGTGTTATTCGGTACTACATTCACTTAGATGATCTATGCGGAGAAGCTGATGTTAGTAGAACAAGAACCATTGCATGCGGAACACCTCCATGCGTTCAACCACAAGTTACTTTTAGTAAGACTTTTGACTGCGGAAGTTCTACCTTTGAGGTTATAGCTGATATTACCGATCTAGGTTCTGCCTCGACGATAACAGTAACTGACGATCAATCGAGTTCTCCTCAATCAATTTCGTCTGCTGGCCCTGTAACTTTTGGTCCTTACGCTTTCGGAACATCAGTTGTTCTAACTGCTACAAATGACGATACGCCAGTATGTAATGTCGTGAGTCCCGTTCAAGTTTTTGTTTCATGTCCTCCTTCAAATGATGAGTGCGACGGCGCAGAGCCTTTAACAATCAATGCTGATGGTTCTTGTACTATTGTGACTTCTAGTACTATTGCTGGAGCTACCGCATCTTCTGCAGACGCAGCGTCATGTTTTGGTTCAGAGGATGACGACGTATGGTTTTCTTTTGTTGCTGAAAGTCAATCACAAACAATTACTCTAAGTAATGTAGTGGGTTCGACAACAGACTTATTTCATTCTTTATGGACAGGTGACTGTGGAAGTTTGACTTTAGTACCAGGTACATGTTCGGATCCAAATTTTAGTGCTCCTACTGGATTAGTAGTTGGTCAAACCTATTATTTAAGAGTATATTCTTATACGGCAACTGTTGGGCAAACTACAACGTTTGATATTTGTATAGGAACGCCACCTGCACCACCTGCAAATGACGAGTGTGATGCTGCCATTGCATTAGATGTAAATGCTGACGCAAGTTGTGCCATTTTTACATCAGCAACAACACAAAGTGCTACTGCTTCTGCTGTTGACGCAGCTGGATGTGGCGGAACAGAAGATGATGATGTATGGTTTTCTTTTGTTGCAACAGATGCACTTCAATCAATTAGCTTAATTAATGTTGCAGGGTCAACGACAGATTTATTCCATTCTTTATGGACTGGTGATTGTGCTGCTTTGACGTTGGTTCCTGGATCATGTTCAGACGCAAATGCAAGTACGCCGACAGGTTTAACTGCAGGTCAAACTTATTATTTACGTGTATATACATCAACTGCTACGACAGGTCAAACTACAACTTTTGATGTTTGTATCGGAACTCCACCACCGCCGCCAGCTAACGATGATTGTACAGGTGCAATTGAATTGACAGCAGGAGGCTTATTTGATACTTCACCAGTAACGGGTTCTACAGTAAGTGCAACGACAACAGTTGGTCTTCCAGTATTTTCTTGCCAAACTAATCGTGTGAATGACGTATGGTATAGCGTTGTTGTTCCAGATTCTGGTTCAATAACAATTGAAACTCAGGCCGCATCTGGGTCTTTGATGACAGACAGTGTTATCAGCATTTATAGTGGTACTTGTGGATCATTAGTAGAAGTAGGTTGTGACGACGATAGTTCTCCGGGAACAGATTTCTTCTCATTAAAATCGCTAACAGGATTGACTCCAGGTAGTACTATTTATGTTGGAGTTTGGAGATATAGTTTGGGTGCAGGAGTTGATGGAGAGTTCCGATTGGCAGCATATGATGCTTCTTTGTTAGGAAATTCAGCTTTTGAAAGCAATGGCTTTAAATCTTATCCAAACCCAGTGAAAAATGTTTTGAATTTGTCATATGACAAAAACATTTCTAGCGTTGCGGTATTTAATTTACTTGGACAAGAAGTATTGACAAAAGCAATCAATGCAAACCAATCACAAATTGATATGTCAGGTGTAACTGCCGGAACTTATTTAGTGAAAGTTACTGCAGATGATCAAGTAAAAACAATCAAAGTGATTAAGGAGTAATTTTTCCTAAACAATCTGAATATAAATCCACCTTCGGGTGGATTTTTTATTTCATTTTTACAGCATTTTTTTTGTTACTTTAGTGACCTATTTTTAATTAATAACAGTCATGAAGAAAATTACCTTTTTATTTTTCTTAATCATCCTAAATTCGAACGCTCAGTCGGTGGGAGGTTATCTTTTTAGTCAATCTACAGAAATCTATACGCCGGTTACGGGAAACGATTCGACTGCGGGGGGAGATGATGGAACTCAAGATCTCATCCCAATTGGTTTTGATTTCAGTTATGGCGGCGCAGTGTACACGACTTTTAGTATCAGTACCAATGGTTTTATTCGCTTGGGTAACACGATTGCTGCTCAGTCATGGGTAAACGGGCTTTCAGCAACAAGTACACAAAGTCCATTAATTGCAGCATTTTGGGACGATCATAACAGATCAACAGGTGCAATTCAGTATGTTGTTTCAGGAGTCAGTCCAAATAGAATATTAGAAATTGGCTGGGACACGATAAGTTTAGGAAATGGCGGTGTAGTGAATGGCACGGGAAATGGAAGCTTCAAAATGCGTTTGCAAGAAACCACAGGAATTATTGAGTTTATTTATGGACCTACGTTGAATCCAGCCGGTGCAATTACAGCATCTATAGGATTAAATGATGAAACCACTTTTTTAAGTATTTCACCAACAAGTGCCGTTGCCACATCTTCAAATGCTGTTGCAAATAACGCAATCAATTCAACCGAATTTTTGCTTGGACAGAAGTTTACATTTACGCCAGAACCCCAATGCAGCGGAACACCAGATCCAGGAGCAACAATTTCTAGTGCGGCAAGTGTATGTCCTAATTTCCCATTTAATCTTAGTCTTCAAAATCAAATTGCAGGTTTTGGAATTTCCTACCAATGGCAAAGTGCTACAAATGGTGTTGATTTTGTAAATATTGACAATTCGAACAATTCAACTCTATTAATGTCTCAAGCAGTTGGAACCACCTATCAATGTATTGTTTCTTGTGGTGCAGCGAGCACTACTAGCATTCCAGTTACGGTTTTGATGAATAATTTATCCGAGTGTTTTTGTTTTCCAACTTATACAAACGGCAAAACAGATGGAGATTTAATTTCAAATGTTGTTATTACCAGTACAACACTTTCAAATAATACGGGAATAGTTCCTGAAAACCCTTCTTACACCTATTTTTCTGGACTCCCAAATCTGACAGCTACGTTGCAAATAGGTTATGTTTATGATTTAAATGTCACGGTAGGAACTTATCAACAGCAAAATGTTGCAGCGTGGATCGACTACAATGATGATACAGAATTTAGTCCAGAGGAACGAGTAGGTTATTCTTTGGCGGAAATAGGCTCCAATGAGACAGGTGTGTTTCCGATAAATATCGATTGTCTTGCTCCCGCTGGAGTGCACAGAATGCGAATAAGAGACGTATGGAATACTGATGCTACTACAATTGATCCTTGCGCTAATTACGGATATGGGGAAACGGAAGACTATGATGTTACTATAGTAGCTCCGACTGGCTGTCAAGCACCATTCGCATTGACAACTGGCGGTATGAATTCAACTAGTGCTGAGCTATTGTGGACTGCAGGATGCAATCAATCTACTTGGGATGTGCATCTGACAAGTCCTGGAGGCGGTTTGCCAGTAGGTACACCTTCTAACCCTGGAGTTGTTAATCCATTATTAGTAGCTGGTCTTACACCATTAACAGGATATGAATTTTATGTTAGAGCAGTTTGTCCAGATTCGTCGACTAGCGACTGGGCGGGACCTTTTTCATTTACAACATTACCTGTTGCCGTTGGGAATGACGATTGCGAAACGGCAGTTGCTTTAACAATGGGGACAACTTTTAATGAAAATGTGGTCATCGGAACAAATGTTGGCGCTACCAAGACCATTGGGGCACCAAATCCAACATGTGCCATTTTTGCTTTTGGTGGAGATGTTTGGTATAGCGTGGTAGCACCGCCGGATGGTAATGTTACCTTAGAAGTTCGTCAAGACTCAGGTTCGCTTTTTACAGACTCTGGTTTAACTGCGTTTTCAGGTAGCTGCGGTAACTTGACAACTATTGCTTGTAGTGATGATGAAGGTATTGGTGGTTTTTCACTTCTCAATTTGACAGGCTTAACTCCAGGGGAAACAATATACGCTAGAGTCTGGGAGTTTGCTAATGATACGTTTGGGACCTTTCAGTTTTCGGCTTATAGTCCAACTTTAGCAATGAACACCTTTAACCAATCAGGTCTAAAAGTATATCCAAATCCGGTTAAAGACATTCTTACTCTATCCTCTATAAATAGTATTACAAAAGTGACAATATACAATTTGCTAGGGCAGGAGGTTGCTTCAAAGGCAGTCATAGGAAACGATGTTCAAATTGATCTTTCCCATTTGTCTGCAGGGACTTATATTGCAAAAATTAATGCAGCTTCTCAGAGCAAGACCATCAAAATAATAAAAGAGTAAATAAGCTTTCTTCAGATATTCAAAAGCCACCTCAACAGGTGGTTTTTGTTTTTGATAAAGTTTATCTTTGTTAAAATTCTTGAATATGTACTTTTCAATTATTATCCCAGTTTACAATCGTCCAGACGAAATGGAAGAACTACTGAGTAGTCTCGAAAAACAAGACTTCTCTGCTCTGTTCGAAGTGGTAGTTATTGAGGATGGTTCAACCTTAAAGTCTGATGACGTAATACTGCGATATTCCCAGAAGCTAACCATTTCTTATTATAACAAAGAAAATTCAGGGCCAGGAGATTCTAGAAATTTCGGAATGAAAAACGCCAAAGGTGATTATTTTCTCATTTTCGATTCAGATTGTATCATTCCTAAAGACTATCTGAAAACGGTAGAGCAGGCGTTGCAACTTCAATATGTTGATTTTTTTGGTGGACCAGATAAAGCGCTAGATTCATTTTCTGACATTCAAAAGGCTATTAATTTTTCAATGACCTCATTTATTACGACTGGTGGCGTTAGAGGTGGAACTGAAAAAGTAGGTAAGTTTCAGCCACGAAGTTTCAATATGGGCATCTCGAAAGAAGCCTTTCGGGCTTCAGGAGGTTTTGGAAATATTCATCCAGGCGAAGATCCTGATTTGACTATTCGCTTGTGGGATCTCGGTTTCAAATCTAGATTAATTCCCGAAGCATATGTTTATCATAAAAGGAGAATCGACTGGGACAAGTTTGCACTTCAAACGATGAAATTTGGAAAAGCGAGACCAATTCTAGACTTATGGCATGCGAATTATCGAAAATGGACGTACTTTTTTCCATCAATTTTTATAATTGGGTTTTATTTTTCTTTATTTCTGTTGCTGTTCGTTGAAGATTTTCTTTTCAAGTTATATTGTATTTATTTCTTGATGATTTTCCTTCTATCATCGGTTCAAAACAGAAATATTGCCATTGGATTTTTATCCATTTTTGCAACATGGATTCAATTTAAGAACTACGGTTTCGGTTTTGTAAATTCCTTTATCAAAATAAATATTTTAAAACAAAAACCTCAAGAAGCTTTTCCAGAATTATTTTTCAAAAAATGACAAAAATTATAGGGTTAACAGGTGGAATCGGAAGCGGAAAAACAACAATTGCCAATTATATCAAGTCTTTGGGCGTGCCGGTATATATCGCTGACGATGAAGCAAAGAAATTACTCTACGACGCAGTAATCCAAGAAGAATTAAAAGTCGCATTTGGTGAAACAATTTTTGAAAACGGTGTACTAAGTAAAGATAAACTAGCCAAAATTGTTTTTAATAATGCGGCTAAATTGAAAAGTTTAAATAGCATAATTCATCCAGCAGTAAAAGCGCATTTCGAAAAGTGGCTAGAGAATTACAAAGAAGAGCCAATAATTGTTAAAGAAGCGGCAATACTTTTTGAAAGTGGTAGCAATGAGGATTGCGATGCTGTGATTACTGTGATTGCACCTTTGGATGATAGAATCAAAAGAGTAAGATCGCGAGACAATATTTCGCAGGAAGATGTCCTTAGTAGAATGAATAATCAATGGACTGATGAAATGAGAGCGAAAAAAAGTGATTTTGTAATTGACAATAATGACCTTTCAAAGACGTTTGTACAAGTGGATGAAATTCTTAAAAAAATAGTAAATCATTAATTTTTACTTTTGATGTTAATCTTTGGTTAATGTATTTATTGTATAAATGTTAAAATGTTAACTTTGTTGAGATGAATAAATTGTTTTTCCGGTTACTTGTAGTCTTAATGAGTTTGTCGTTAATCGGCATCGTGTTAGTTCAAGTGTATTGGTTTAACACTTCTTTCAAAAATAATGAAGAACAATTCAGGTTTCACGTAAAGCAAGTTATTGGAAATGTTGCGAATAGACTTGAAAAAGAAGAGGCTTTTAGCTTTATCGATAAATACAAAAAGTTAAAGGATAGTATTGGAAAAGAACCTCAAAAAAGTGATTTTCTGGAATTTGGTTACTATCAACGAAATTCTCGCACAAATGAAACCATCATCTATTCTAACAACATTATTTCGGAAGATTATAATATTTCATCTTCGTTCTTTGATAAAAAATCGGACAGTATTAAACTAAAAAACTTTACGTCGAAAAGAACAACGGAAGTTTATAATAATGGTGATATTGACAAATCTGGCTTAAATCAAAAGGTAAGTCCAGACATCAAGATCAAAAAATCCGGAAAATTAGATATTCTAGACAATGCTCAATTTGAAATTTTCTTCAAAGATATTGCAGCAGCAAAACCGTTGCAAGATCGAATTTCTGAAGAAAAATTACAAAAGTTACTACAGGAGGAATTGGTAGAATATGGTGTCAATACTCCGTTTGAGTTCAGTATTTACAGCAACGGACTAGCAACTAAAATTCAATCGGAGAATTTCAGATTCGACAAATACGATACTTATTCAATTCCTGTCTTTAAAGACAACGAAGGCAACGAAAAGTACATGTTGATGGTGTGTTTTCCGCACAAAGAGAAGTTCCTTTTTTCAGAATTAGTGGGAATCTCTTTGTTATCCATCATTTTTACTTTAGTGATTATCATTGCGTACTCAAGTGCTTTAAGTCAACTGATGCGCCAACGTCAAATTTCTGAGATCAAAACAGATTTTATTAATAACATGACGCATGAATTCAAAACGCCCATTGCAACAATCAATCTTGCTTTAGACGCGATCAAGAATCCAAAAGTCATTGAAGATAAGGAAAAGGTGCACCGCTATTTGCAAATGATTCGAGATGAAAATAAGCGAATGCACGCGCAAGTTGAAAATGTATTGCGGATTTCTAAACTCGAGAAGAAAGAACTCGAAATTAATAAAGAATCGAATAATATTCACGATATACTAGAAGAAGCCATCGAACATGTGAATCTTATCGTTGAAGATAGGCAAGGAGTAATCAATACGCATCTAGAAGCCAATAGAACCACCGTTCTTCTCAATGATGTTCATTTTACAAATGTGTTAGTCAATGTGCTAGACAATGCTATTAAATACTCGCCAGAAGCACCAATTATCGACGTTTATACCGAAAACATCAAAGATTTCGTTATCATAAAAATTAAAGACCAAGGCATCGGAATGAGCAAAGCCGCTCAAAAGAGAATTTTCGAAAAATTCTACCGAGAACATACTGGAGATTTACATAATGTAAAAGGACATGGACTAGGTTTATCCTATGTCAAAAGAATAATTGAAGACCATAATGGTCAAATATTTGTAGAAAGTGAAAAAGGAAAAGGAAGCACTTTCGTCATTAAATTACCACTAATCAACTAAACTAAACTATATTGCTATGGAAACAGAAAACAAAAAAATCCTTCTAGTAGAAGACGACCAAAATTTTGGCGCGATACTAAAGGACTATTTATTGCTCAATGACTTTGAAGTCACACTGGCGAAGAACGGAATGGAAGGTTTCGAAAAATTCAAAAAAGACACCTTCGATCTATGCATCCTAGACGTGATGATGCCTTATAAAGATGGCTACACGCTTGCCAAAGAAATTCGCGAAAAAAACAAAGAAGTGCCTATCGTTTTCTTGACTGCCAAGTCAATGAAAGAGGATGTACTTAAAGGATACAAAGTAGGAGCGGATGACTATCTCAACAAACCTTTCGATTCTGAAGTGTTGTTAATGAAAATCAAAGCCATCATGCAACGTAAAGCCAATGATGTCAAAACAGATCATATCAAATTTGAATTCCAAATTGGAAATTTCCACCTGAATTCGAAATTGCGCTTTTTGACTTTCAAAAACGAAGAACCAATCAAATTGTCACCAAAAGAAAACGAATTGCTCAAAATGTTGGCGGTTTATGAAAATGACCTAATGCCAAGAGAATTAGCACTTACCAAAATCTGGAGAGACGACAATTACTTCACCTCAAGAAGTATGGATGTGTACATCGCCAAGTTGAGAAAATACCTCAAGTTAGACGAAGACGTAGAAATCCTAAACATTCACGGCGAAGGTTTCCGATTGGTAGTCAAAAACAAAGTGGCTAGCTAAACACAAAAGCTCTGAGAAATCAGAGCTTTTTTTTATTGTATATTCTTTGCGACTCTGCGCCTTTGCGAGTTATTTTTATTTTCTCGCAAAGGCGTAGAGCCGCAAAGGTTTTGATATTTTATTTTTAGAAGCTATTCCTGCTGTTCGTTATATCTTTTGTGCTGAACACCAGCACAAAAGGATGCCACTACCATCGGGGCTAGGCCCTGGAATTCAAATCAAATATTATTTCCAGTTGACAGCTAAAGCAAAAACAGATTTGCTGTCTTTCGTGATGCTGAAAACAGTTTGACCTACTGTATTCGATTCGTGAATTTCAACTACTTCGCCCAACGATAACTCTTTCAAGAAATTCATATCTAAACTGGCAATCGACTTATTCGAGATAAGTTCTTCATCAACAACGTCCAAACACCATTCTAAGTATTTCACGTTATTGACATGATTCACAATATCTAAATCAGACAACACGACTTTTCTTTCAAAAAGCAATTGCTTCGATTCGTCGATTTCAATTTTTGAAAATGGTTGCGTTGTAGCTCGGTTTTCCGGGTATTTTTCACAATGTTCGTGCGCCAAGACCATGCCTTCTGGTCGACGTGTTTTGGTGTTGAAGACGGCCCAAAAAGTTTCGACGCCAATACTTTTTTCGCCATTTACTGATACTTCCAACGCACGCACCGAACGAGAATTCTCCAACGAGTTGATCCAGGTTTTGATGGTGATTTGGTCTTTCCACTTTGGGAGTTTGGTAATCTCAAGTCGCATTCTGCTCAATACCCAAGCTTGATCGAACTTTTGCATGTCAACAAAACTAAAGCCTCCCGACTCGGAATGCGCCGCTGCAGTCAATTGCAACATATTGCACAAATCAGTATAGCGCAAATAGCCATTAGGTGTGCATTGCATAAAATTGATTTCCCAATCTTGGGAATAAATCGACTTGAAGTTGGTTGCTATTGGCATACTTATTTTTAAACACGAATCTCACGAATTTACTCAAATTAATTCGTGCTAATTCGTGAAATTCGTGTTATTCCTTTTTGTTTCTATATGTTGAATTATTTCCTTTGGATCAGTTTGAAAATCAAACCACTTGGTGTCTTCGTTTCTCCTGAACCATGTAAGTTGTCTTTTGGCAAAACGACGTGTGTTTTTCTTGATTTCTTCTACGGCAAATGGGAAAGAAATTTTCTCGTCAATACAATCAAATAGTTCTTTATAACCAACTGTTTGTAAAGCATTTAGATTTTTATATGGAATCAGGTTTTTTACTTCTTCAAGTAGTCCAGCATCCATCATCAAATCGACGCGTTGGTTGATGCGCTCATACATCAAATTTCGTTCGGCTTCTAAACCAATGACTATTGGAGTAAATATTCTATTCTTCTTCTTTTGATTTAAAAACGAAGAATAAGGTAGACCAGTTCCTAAGCAAACTTCCACAAAGCGCATCATCCGTTGCGGATTGAGCAGCGTTTGTGGATTCTCGGCTGTTAGTTTGTTATAATATTCAGGATCTTTTTCTCGTAATTGTTCTTGCAAATAGGTTAGTCCGTTTTGCTTATAACGGTTCGAAACCAAATCGCGAATTTCATTTTCAATTTCTGGAAAAGCATCAAATCCTTTGAGAACCGCGTCTACGTAGAGTCCAGAGCCACCAACTAGGATAGCAAAATCTTTCTCAGCATACAATTCGTCAAGTTTGGCAATGGCTTCTTTTTCGAAATCGCCAACCGTATAATTTTCAGTGACCGAACGATTGTGAATAAAATGATGTTTTGCTGTGGCTAATTCCTCGATTGTTGGAGCAGCAGTACCAATATTCATTTCGCGATAAAACTGTCGACTGTCGCATGATAAAATCTCACAATCGTAATGTTGCGCCAATTGAATGCTCATCGCAGTTTTTCCGATGGCTGTTGGACCGACAATGATGATTAGATATTTCATGCTGCAATTACTTCGATGGTTGAATGCCCTAGCCCCGATGGCAGTGGCATCCTTTTTATGCTGAACTCGTTTCAGTATCTCGACTTAAACTCGTTTATCATTTGAAGATCCTGAAACGAGTTCAGGATAAAAAGATATAACGAACAGCGGGAAATAGCTCCTAAAAATACAACAACTTGACACTTCTGCTTCTTCGAATTTGACTTTGAATAATGGTTCTCGTATCGCGATTGTTTTCCATGTGCGTCAACATATTCTTTAGAATTTCGATGTTTCGAATTTGGTAATTCAAATCGTAGAACGCATAACCTTTGTAAATACCGTTTTCTATCAAGACCGCCGAGCGTTCGTTGATGGTTCTTCCGCGGTCTGTAATGACGATGGTTTTGTTTTCGAAGACATTTTTGTCGATAAATTCTTGCACACGTGCGTTATATTCTTCGGGCGAAATGCTACCAATGCAAGCGCCGTCGCATTCTTTTATGGTGTATTGGAAACAATGGTTTTTTGTTTCGTACAAACCGGTTAATTTTTGACACAGTTTGTAGTGAGACGTGATTCTAAACAACGCATTTTTGCCTTCTTGAAATGTCGTGAAAGACGTAATTTCCTTTTTTCTACCATCTGCTTTTTGCAGCAATAAATTGAGGTAACCTTGTTCATCTTTTTCCGCATACAACGCCCATTGAAAAATGCTTTTGCGTTGTGAACGGTTGTAAATAGGCTGGTTGATCTTTATTTCTTCGCTTTCTTTGAGCAAGGCGATGAGTTCACTTCCGGTTTCTTCATAAGTCACCGCAAATACTTCAATTTGGATTTTCTTGCATTTGTTGGTCGTTCCCGTAAAATGTTGGTTGATTCTTTTTTTGATGTTTTTGCTTTTGCCAATATAGATGATCGAACCATCTTCGCGATGGATATAATATACGCCAGTTTTTGACGGAACACTTTCGACAATATCCAGTAATTTCGGCGCCAGTCCTTTGACGATTTCCGACTGAACCATGTCTTTTACAATCATCTTTTCGACATCTTTATCGAGTAGCATTTTGAAAAGTTTGACGGTAGCCAATGCGTCGCCGCTCGCCCGATGTCTGTCTGCCATTGGAATTCCTAACGACCGAACTAATTTTCCCAAGCTGTATGAAGGTTGTTCTGGCATCAGCACTTTTGCAAGTTCAACGGTGCAAAGTGTTTTGCAATCGAAAGCGTAACCCAATCGGCGAAATTCTGTTCGGAGGATTCGATAATCAAAAGAGGCGTTGTGTGCTACGATGATGCAATCTTGCGTGATTTCGATGATGCGTTTGGCAACTTCGAAGAACTTGGGTGCCGAGCGCAGCATGGCGTTATTAATGCCGGTTAGTTTTACGACAAAAGGTTGAATGGGAATTTCAGGATTGACCAAGCTAATAAACTGATCGACCACTTCATGGCCGTCAAAACGATAGATGGCGATTTCTGTGATGCCTTCTTCGTTAAATTGTCCTCCGGTGGTTTCTATGTCAAGTATTGCGTACAAATTTAGTTGTCAGTTGTCAGTTGTTGGTTGTTGGTTGTCAGATGATGGTTTTATTGATTTTCAAATTTTCAGATTATCTGATTTTCAAATTATCTTCCGCCAAAGATACTACTTCCAATTCGAACCATGGTACTTCCGCATTCGATGGCGAGTTGATAATCGCCGGACATGCCCATGGAGAGGGTTGTGAGTTGTCGGTTGTGAGTTATCGGTTGTTGATTGTTATCGAAAATTGTCTTCAGATATTGGAATTCTTTTTTTATTTGCGCTTGGTTCTCGGTAAATGTTGCCATGCCCATGAGTCCAACGATTTTAATATTTTTTAGATTTTTGAAAATATCTGATTGCAATAAATCTTCAAGTTCCATTTCATTCAAGCCAAATTTAGTTTCTTCTTCGGCAATATGAAGTTGTAAAAGACAATTAATAATTCTGTTATTTTTTTGTGCTTGTTTGTTGATTTCCTCTAGTAATTTAAGACTATCGACGCCGTGAACTAAACTTACGTATGGCGCCATATATTTGACTTTGTTACTCTGAATATGTCCAATCATATGCCATTCGATATCCTTTGGCATAACTTCCCACTTCTCTGTCATTTCTTGAATCTTGTTCTCTCCAAAAACGCGTTGCCCAGCTTCGTACGCCTGTATGAGGTCGGAGACAGGTTTGGTTTTAGAAACCGCTACTAACGTGACATGTGATGGTATTGTAGCTTTTATATTGAGTAGATTTTCTCGAATTGACATTACTTCTTAATCAGTTTTTTTGAAATTGTTTTGCCGCTAGTAGTTCCTTAAAAGTAAATCGCTGATTTGAATGATTCTATTTAAATGTGTGTCTAGTTTTTTCCATCCATGAGTAAATAGCACTGAAATTAAGTCTTCGAACTGAATTTTGTCGCTTGATGGATTGGGATAGAAACTCGCATTCTCGTTCGAGATAAAAGAATCCGATGATAATATTGTTAAATCAGCGCTTTGTGTACTTGATATTGAACTTGAAACACTTGAGGTGGTATTACCCCCAAAAAGGTAGAGCTTGTTATTCCAAATTTCACTACTATGATTGCGTCGTCCTATCATGTTGGTTTGGTTGATTGTTGTAAAAGTATCCGCTGTAGTGTCATAAACGCCTAGGAAAGTTTGGTCGTCATAATCGCCTGCTACATAAATTTTTTCTCCATTGTTTGTACTATCGAGCTAGGGTATTGGTGGGGGATGCGTTGGAAGTTGACCAAGTGTTTGTGGCAATATCATAGATTTGAATAGCATTCGACGTAACACTTTTAAAAATCCTAACGTTATCAATTTGAAAAATAGTAGATTTTTGCTGCGGAGCATAACCACCAATATATTTGAAACCATTCGGAAATAATTAAAATTACCTGCTAAGGGAATTAATCCTGAGTTGATAAATACATTTGAATAACCATCGATTGGTCCCGCATTAGAAATGTTCGCATTTAATAGCGTTTTAGTACATGTATTAATATCTCCGTTGTAACCTGTAATCAAATAGACTTCCAACACTGCCCCTGTATTATATCCGTCAGCAGTGTCAAAACTTAGAAATTTATCATCTGTGGAATTGACCATTATTTCTCTAGAAACTAACCATGAAATATTTGTCGGTTCTTGTTCTTCTAGTACAGTACTGTAAGCACTAATTTGTGCATACCTATTATAATTGTATTGGACACATCTGTATAATTTAGTCCCTACTTCATTAAAATTTTCCCAATACGGGGAGGTTAAAATATCAGAAACAACGCCAATATTTTCAAAATTTTCGCCAAAACTAACAGTTTCACTATAGCCGCCGAAGGTGTATAATTTAGAATCCGTACCATTTCCAACTACCACTTTTCCTTTAGTTTCCATAGCAATTGGCATGTTTGCAATTGTGGAGGATATCGATCAATTTTTAGGTACACTTGGTTTTGGGTGGGCACCCAGTAAGACAATTATTTCAAATGGGTATTTGGGTCTTAAAATCAGATTGTTCTCAGTTTCGCTCCCTTCTTACTAGTTGGAAAGACAGACCAGTCTGTTTCAAAATTGTATTTGTTTGGTTCTGCGAAATTTAAGTCTGGAGAAATCCATTACAAATATAGCTATCAACGCAGGATGCACTTGCAGTTCCTCCTCTAGCTATTGGCATATTTGCTTTATTGATAAAATTCAAAGTTTGAGCACCTAGCGTCGAGAGGCTTAGAACTATTGTTAAAAGAGTAATAGTTTTCTTCATTTTTTTGTTTATAATTCATAAATAACCAACCCACTTCTGAACTTTGGTTCAATATAGGTGCTTTTTGGCGGCATGATGTAATGATTATCGGCTAGCACTTTAATTTCTTTGATATCACACGGAAATAACATAAATCCGACTTCAAATTCTCCGTCATCAATTTTTTGTTTAAGGAGTTGAATTGGATGTTTTCCCGCAATATACTCGATGCGTTCGTCGTTTCTCATATCATGAATATTCAATAAACTCGACAGCACTTTGTCGTATAGAATTTGGGTGTCAAGCGACTCTAATTCAGATTTGAAACCAGCATTTTCTTCCTTGAGCTTTAAGTGGTAATACTGACCGTCCAAGTACATTCCAAATTGGTGTTTTGCAATTGGTTTGCTATAGCTTTGATCTAGATTCTCAATGGTAAATGTTTTGCTTAATGCTTCTAAAAATTCAGTTTTGGATAGTCCATTAAGGTCTTTGACTACGCGATTGTATTCGTAAATCTTGACGTTGTTTTCCGAAATCAAATAACTCAACATGTGACTTCTAGATATATTGTCCGAATCTTCATTTTCCTCTGAAAGCAATGCCGAAGCTTCACAACGATGGTGTCCGTCGGCAATATACAGATAGTTCGTTTTCTTAAAGATATTCTGCAGCCAACTAATTTCTAGTGCGTCATCGATTTTCCACAGGTAATGGATTTCTTTCTTTGTAGTTGAAAACTCAAAATCCGCTTGTTTTTGTGTACAATTGAAAATCCAGTTTTCGATTGTTTTGTTATCTGGATAAGTCATGAGAACGGGTTCGGTATTGAAGCCTGAATATTTCATATATTCCTTCAATAATCGGACGCGGAATGCAATGGTGTCTTCGTGTTTTTTAATGATATCGTTGCGATATTCTTCAATGGAAGTTCCGACAATAATACCTGTGAATGATTCCGTTTTGGTAATGATTTTATGAATATAAATGGCAGGCTTGTCGTCTTTGACTAAAATGATTTCATCCTTAAATTCCTGATATTTCTGCTGTACTTGCTTGTATCTTTTTTCATATGCAATGGTTTGCTGATTGACAAAAGCAGGTTTTAAAACATGCAAGAAAGACAATGGGTTGAAATCTAATTGAGCAGCCAATTCGGCATTGACATATTCTTCGTAGGAACGGCAAGTCACCAAGCAAACTTTGTCTCGAGTAGGTCGAACCGCTTCAAAGGGAAAAATACTAGCCATTGATCTCTTTAATTTTTGAGAAACATCTTAGCGACTTTTTCCGCTTTTTTACTTTCAGCATAATCGTAAAAGCCTTCTCCAGATTTCACTCCTAATTTTCCAGCGCGTACCATATTCACTAATAGAGGACAAGGAGCGTACTTCGGATTTTTAAATCCATCATGCATTACATGTAAAATCGCCAAGCATACATCCAATCCTATAAAATCAGCTAATTGCAAAGGTCCCATGGGATGCGCCATGCCCAATTTCATCACCGTGTCGATTTCATAAACGCCAGCAACGCCGTTATATAACGTTTCGATAGATTCATTAATCATCGGCATTAGGATTCTGTTGGCCACAAAACCAGGATAATCATTGACTTCAACCGGAACTTTTCCTAAGGTAACTGATAAATCCATGATGGTTTTGGTGACTTCATCGGAAGTGTTATAACCACGGATGATTTCAACCAATTTCATAATTGGCACTGGATTCATAAAGTGCATTCCGATTACTCTTTCTGGATGCGCAACGACGGCGCCAATTTGCGTGATTGAAATTGAAGAAGTGTTTGTCGCCAATATTGTTGCGTGCGAACAAGCTTCATTCAATTGTTTGAAGATGTTCAGTTTTAAATCGATGTTTTCGGTAGCCGCTTCAACGACCAAGTCAACACCTACAACGCCATCTTTGATGTCAGTATACGTGATGATGTTGCCAATTGTTTTTAGTTTATCTTCTTCTGTGATAGTTCCTTTAGCAACCATTCGGTCGAGATTGGCAGCGATGGTCGCCATGCCTTTGTCTAAAGATTTTTCAGAAACGTCGATTAATTTTACGGTGAATCCGCTTTGAGCAAAAGTGTGGGCAATTCCATTTCCCATCGTTCCAGCTCCGATTACAGCTATGTTTTTCATTATGTATTTGGTATTATTTAAAACAATCTATGATTTGATATGCCACTCGAAGCGCTTCGGTTCCTTGTTCGAGGGTAACGATTGGCGTTGTATTATTATTGATGGCATCGGCAAAGGTTTCCAACTCGTCTAAAATGGCGTTGTTTGGCGCCACTTCTGGATTGGCAAAGTAAATTTGCTTTTTGACACCTTCGGCATTTTGTAGAATCATATCGAAATCGCCTGGAGTTTCCGGCGCATCTTTCATTTTTACGACTTCGCAAATTTTGTCTAAAAAGTCAACGGAGATATAGGCATCTTTTTGGAAGAAGCGTGATTTACGCATGTTCTTCATCGAAATTCTACTGGAGGTGAGGTTGGCAACACAGCCATTTTCGAATTCAATTCGGGCATTGGCAATATCTGGCGTGTCGGAGATTACTGAAACACCGCTCGCATTGATTCTTTTTACTTTGGAATGTACCACGCTTAGTATCGCATCGATGTCGTGAATCATTAAATCTAAAACAACGGGAACATCTGTACCGCGTGGATTGAATTCAGCCAAGCGATGGGTTTCGATAAACATCGGATTGTCGATCATATCTTTGGTAGCAATGAACGCAGGATTGAATCGTTCTACGTGTCCCACTTGTCCTTTGACATTGTATTCTTTGGCTAATGCAATGATTTCTTCTGCTTCGGCAACCGTGTTGGAAATAGGCTTTTCTATAAAAACGTGTTTTCCGGATTTGATGGCTACTTTCGCACATTTGTAATGTGACAAAGTAGGCGTTACAATATCGATAACATCAACGGCATGAATTAGCGTTGCGATGGTATTGAATTGTTTGTATCCGAATTCTGCTGCGATTTTTTTTCCGTTTTCGAGATTTTCGTCATAGAATCCGACGAGTTCGTATTTGGAAGATTGTTGTAATAATTTGAGATGTATTTTTCCGAGGTGGCCTGCGCCTAAAACACCGACTTTTAGCATAAAATAAATTTTGAACAAAAGTAGGAATTAATTTGCTTCGTACAATCTATTTTATCAGTAAGGTTCTCGGTGTCTCAGCACTGTTCGGCTGCGCCTCGGGTGATAATGGATAATTGATAATGGATAATTATTTGGAACATTAAAATTGGAATTGATTGTTGATGCTTGCGCGATATTCTAGCCCCGATAGTAGCGGCATCCTTTTTATGCTGAACTCGTTTCAGTATCTTTAGATAGTGATCATAGGGTGGCGGAGATGCTGAAACGAGTTCAGCATAAAAAGATATAGCGAATAGCGGGAAATTGCTCCTAAAAATTACAATTACTTTCTTATTTTTGACATCAAAATTAAACCCCAACATTGAAAGACACTGCCAAACATCAAGGACTTCGCAACCAATTAGCCGCTTTGCTCAAGGAGAAAGGAATTACTGATAAGACCGTCTTGGAAGCCATTAAGAAAATTCCACGGCATTTATTCTTGAATTCTAGTTTTGAAGATTTTGCTTATCAAGACAAAGCGTTTCCGATAGGAGCGGGGCAAACAATTTCTCAGCCTTACACGGTTGCTTTTCAAAGTCAATTGTTGGAAGTAAAAAAAGACCACAAAGTGCTAGAAATCGGCACTGGTTCGGGTTATCAAACGGCAGTTTTGTGTTTGATGGGCGCTAAAGTGTATAGTATTGAAAGGCAGACGGAGTTGTTTAAGCAGACTTCAGCGTTGCTTCCAAAACTTGGAATTCGTCCGAAACATTTGTCTTTTGGTGATGGTTATAAAGGACTTCCGAATCATGCTCCGTTTGATAGTATTATTGTAACTGCTGGTGCGCCGATAATTCCACAGCCTTTGATGGCACAACTAAAAATTGGCGGGAGATTGGTGATTCCGTTGGGCGAGGAACACCAAGTCATGACACTTTTGATTCGAAAAAACGAAACGCAATTTGAAAAGCATGAGTTTGGGGAATTTCGATTTGTGCCTTTGTTGGAGAATAAGAATTAGTTCGTTTGTGAATTTCTAAACGCTTCCATTTTGGCTTTTAGGGCTTCCATTTCTTCAAAAAGTAGATCCACTACTTTGTTGTTTTCCTTGGTTGGATTGAGTTCACTTTGTACTTCTTGAAGTGCTTTTAGTCCAAGAGGTTCTTCAGCAATCACTTGTTTTATTTTTTCTTTTAGCCAGGCTACGATCAATAATTCCAAATTAATTTGGAGCAATTGCGCTAATTGTTCTACTTGTTTTCTGGTGGGCGTGCGTTGGCCGTTTTCAAATTTGCTAATGAGCGCTTGGTCTATTTGTAATAGATTAGCGACTTCTCTGGTTTTGAAGCCTTTGGTTTCTCGTGCTTTTTTGAGTAAAGTGTGCAAGGAAAAAATGGAATTGAATTATGACAAATTTAGTCATAATAACTGCAATTAGAAACTTTTTTTGATTCGATCTAAATCGCGTTTGGTATCTTGTTCCTTCAACGATTCGCGTTTGTCGTAAGTTTTCTTTCCGCGACATAAACCAATGTCTAGTTTAGCCAATCCTTTTTCGTTGGTATGCAATTTTAGTGGAATAATGGTGAGTCCTTTGGTTTGCACATTTTTATGCAGACTTTTCAATTCTCTTTTATTGAGCAGTAATTTCCGTTCGCTTCTTGCTTTATGGTTGAATTGGTTTCCGAAGGCATATTCTTCGATATAGGTGTTGATGGCGAACAGTTCCGTTGCATCGTTGAATTCACAAAAACTCTCCGTGATATTGGCTTTCCCAAGTCGAATGGATTTGATTTCCGTTCCGCTTAAAACGATTCCAGCCGTATACGTTTCGAGAATTTCGTAATCGTAGCGGGCTCTTTTGTTGAGAATGTTGATTGTTTTTAGCATGGCGTCGCAAATGTATAATAATTGTCAATTCAAAGTGTTCTTTTTTTACTTCAATAAGCAATAAAAGAATGTCTAAACAATGATTTAAATCAGTTTTTAAGAAAAAGTAGCATTATAAATTTGCCGTATAAATTTTAAACAAAATTAATTTTAAATTACAATCAAAATGAAAAAGCTCTTATTAATTGCGGGAATTGTGTTAGCAAGTATTAGTACTCAAGCTCAAGAAAAAAGTCAAGGATTGCAAGGAACTTGGTGGGTTGCTGGACAACTGTCTACCAGTTCAGAAACAACGGGTGATGCCAAATCTACTTCGACCATGGTATTGCCAATTGTGGGTTATTTCTTTGCTCCATCGGTAACACTTGGACTTGGTGTTGGTAATATCAGTTCGCAGACAGATGATGCTTCTGGCGTGACAACAGCAGACAGTAATACTTTTGTCGTAAAACCTTTGGTTAGAAAATATTGGAACATCAGCGGCAACATGTATTTATACGGACAAGCTGCATTACCTATCATGATGGGTAACGACAAAATTACGGATCAAAAAACTAGCTCATTTGGATTAGAGTTATCACCTGGTTTTGATTATGTTCTTAATAAATGGTTGACTGTTGAAACTTCATTTACAGTGTTAAATATAAGCAGCACCACAATTACACCTGATACTGGTGACAAGACTACAAAGTTTAGTTTCAACGCCAATCCGATGAATTCTGTTTCTGATAGAATGTTAGGAGATCTTCAAGTTGGTATCAAATTTTTGTTTTAATTAATGTGTTAGATTTGGTTGCGTAATCAACCGTAGAATAAAGGTTGTTATCTTCGGATAATGACCTTTTTCTTTTTATTAACTTTGTGTCAATCAATTGCAAAAATTGGTATATTCGCAAGTGAAACATTAAAATTTAACGAAATGAATAGTAAATTGTTTAAATTATCGCTGATATGTTGTTTTGCGGTGTTGTCCTGTTCCCGAAACGATTCTGAGACGGAACCAATCGTAATTGAGTCGGCGCAAAAGGAACCCTTGACAACGTCACAGGTAAATAACGCAATCGATGAGGCTCTTGCTGCTAAAGGAAATTTTAGTTGGAAAGAAGCGTCCAATCAAGTGCTTTGGAGTGCCGCGTTTCATGGCAACAATTTGATGACCATTGGTTTTGGTACTTCAAAATCGGATTTTGACCGGTCTAAAAGTCCAAATAATCAGATGATTCAAGAAGAATTATTGAAGATAATTATGACATATGAAGAGCAGCCTTTACAGAAAATATTGGTTTCTGCAGACGGTGACTTAAACTTAATGAATGTCATTATTACCAAACAGGAAACCATCATAGCTCTTAAGCGAAGCAAGTACATTCGTTATATAGAACCGGCGGACTATCGTTATGTCGCGATCAAAAACGGGCAAATGCGTGCCGCTGCGTCGAGTTCAAGTTCCTCAGGCTGCGGTTACGAAACAGAAGTGCTGAATGCGACGGATTATACGACAGTGACGCCAAATGCCAAAGTACCTTGGACGTTTTATCAACACAATATTCCAAACGCATGGACTTTAAGTACAGGTCGCGGCGTAACAATCGGTATTATCGACACTGGAGTTTCACCTAGTCAAACATTGTTAGGTAGTAGTTTCAATACTGGTGATTCTTCTGGAAGAACAGCACAAAAATTTGGTGTTTATGTCGATTCTATTTGGCCGTGGAGTACAACTACTGATGGTCCGAATGATTTATGTGGACACGGAACGAGTATGGCTTCGGTGGCAACGGCGCCGAGAAATAATAACGGAATGCCAGTTGGTGTGGCGTATAATGCCAATTTAATTACTTATCGTGCAGCTTCCAACGTGGTAATTGACGGTTATCAAGAACAAGAAGGCGTGAAGAAAGCATTTGTTGCTTTGGGAAATAACAATAATGTAAAAATCATTTCTATGTCGATGGGATATGTTTTCTCCGTTGGAAAAATTGAAGACGCGATTCGATTGGCTTATGGCAAAGGAAAACTGATTTTCTGTGCCGCTGGAACTTCGACTAGTTTTACCACTTTTGTGGGTGTTATTTTTCCAGCTTGGATGACAGAAACGGTTGCGGTAACAGGTGTTAAAGAAGGAGCAGCAGTGGTGGCTTGCGATGATTGTCATACCGGAAATAAAGTTGATTTTACCATCGTTATGCAAAGAGCAGCAACGGGTAAAAATGTTCCAGTTAATAGCTATTATAACGCGCAAACAGATTATATAGGAGGTTCGTCCGTGGCAACAGCAACAACTGCGGGAATTGCCGCTTTGGTTTGGTCTAAAAATCCAACGTGGACAAGGGAGCAAGTTTTAACTAAAATGAAGCAATCCGGAAATTTCTATCCGAATAGAAGTTCAGAATATGGTTATGGAAATGTGAATGCGTTTTTGGCGGTTCAGTAATTAAGTCCATTTCAGTAAGAAAACCAGCAAGATTTATTTTTGGTGGTTTTTTTATGAATAGCCATTTCGGAATTGTACTTTTGTCTTATGCAATCCAGTACTTCTAAAGATCCATTACACGGCATAACGCTTCAAAAGATTGTCGAACAACTCGTTGACTATTATGGTTTTGATACATTATCGGAATTCATAAAAATCAAGTGTTTTACAGACAATCCTAGTGTGAAGTCAAGTTTGACATTCTTAAGAAAAACACCTTGGGCACGAAAAAAAGTTGAAGATTTGTATGTCAGAACTTTACCAAAATTTGAAAAGTAGTTCATTATTTTGTCTCAAAATAGTAAAATGGCTTCCAAAAAAAATGTAACCGCAGATTCGCAGATTTTATTATAAAGATAATCTGCGAATCTGCGGTAAAACAAAACCTTTTCAACCTTGGAAATTTTTTTTATGCTAACTAATTCTATGGACTTTTAGCTCATCTTAGTTTACTTTTGAAAATTTCTTTTCAACAACGAATAAATCACCGTATCAATAAATTTCCCGTCGAAGAACTCATTTTCTAGAATATGCGCTTCTTTGACAAATCCATTTTTGTAGCACGCGCTCAGAGGCGAGATTTCCTGGGTCAATAATCGCTTCGATAGAATGTAAATTCATTTCTTCGAAACCATAGCGAACTACTTCTTTGATCGCTTCTGCAACGATTCCTTGTCCATGATATTCAGGTAAAATCATATAGCCAATTTTTGCGCGATAATTTTGAGGTTGAATTCTAAAGTGACCAATTATACCAATCAATTTAGGATTTCCTTTGAGCGTAATTGCCCAATTGATGCCTTCATTGTTGTCAATTTTAGCATTAATCATCGCAATATGTTCTAATGCTTCCTCGCCGTTTTTCAATAATGGTCTAGGAATGTACTTCATAGTCGATGGATTGCTTCTTAACGCAAGAACTTCCTTCACGTCAGAATTTTCCAGACGTCGCAGTTGCAATCGTTCAGTTTCTAAGTTTGTAAATGGTTCAAAATTGATGATGAGCATGGCCAAATTTATTAGATAATCTCAATAGAATAGGAACAGTTAAAAGTTCCATTTGCTTCCACAAATTGAATGGCTTCTTTGTTTTCGATGTTACCGTCGCTTGAAGTCAAATCAGAATAGCCAAGCCACGGCTCTAGGCAGATAAAAGGCGCGTTCATTTTTGTCCAAATCCCGAAGTTCGTGAAATCCTCATAATAGAAGCTAAGTATTGGCTTGTTTTCTTCAAGAATTGTAATCTTTTTGGAATTTAGTTTTTTGAAGATGAGGGCGTCTTTTTCGAATAGAGAATAGGAGAGTGGAAGTGTTTTGTCAGACAGCGGAATATTTATGGTTGTAGATGAAAGCAAATCATTCTCTAAGACGAAACTGTTCAATTCCTCTATTTTTTCAAATTCCAACGAATAGGAAGGGAATGATTCAGGTAACGCAAATGCTGGATGTCCACCGATTGAAAAAGGCATTCTTTCAGCCGTTTTATTGCTAATTTTATAATCGATATTCAAGCTTTTTTTCTACTAAAGTATAACAGATTTGAAGTTCAAAATCGAAAGGATAATTTGATTTTGTTTTCTCATTTGCTTTTAAAGAAAACACGACAGCATTGGCTTTAGTTTCGATAACTTCGAAATCCAAGTCACGAGCAAATCCGTGTCGTGATAAGGAATAAGATTTGTTTTTGTGCTGATACTGATTCCCTTTCAAAGTACCCACAATTGGAAATAGAACAGGTGCGTGCTTTCCCCAAAAATCGGGATTTCCTTCCCACATATATTCTCGACTAGAATGATTGTCTTGTAAGGAAAAAAGTTCGGCGCCCTTAGAAAAGATCTTGGCAGTTAAATGTTGATTTTGAATTACAATTTCCACGCTATAAGAGAAATAAGTTTGATCTATTTGAATGCTGTAAATGTATTTTATTGAATTGAGAAACCAAAAACAAATACTATCGATCTGCGAACTTTTGATTCATTTGCGGCAATAACCGCTACGAAATTCACTTGAATTACCTATATTTGTTGCCCTTAAACCCAGTATTTGTGAGTCAAATTAATAAGCTTAAAATTCTAAACGACCCGATTTACGGATTCATTACGATTCCAAATCCGTTGCTATATGATTTAATTCAACATCCTTATTTTCAGCGATTGCGACGTATTTCTCAAATGGGATTGTCCTATTTGGTTTATCCAGGCGCGCATCACACGCGTTTTCACCATGCATTGGGTTGTATGCATATGATGCAAAAAGCTATTGAAGTATTGAAATTTAAGGAAATTACCATTTCAAAAGAGGAGGAAAATGCACTCCTTATTGCCATCTTATTGCACGACATCGGGCACGGACCGTTTTCTCACGCGATGGAGCACAGTATCGTAGAAGATGTCAACCATGAAGCGATTTCGCTGCTGTTTATGAACCAGTTGAATCAGGAATTTGATGGAAAATTGACACTAGCCATACAAATCTTCAAAGGAGAATACCATCGCAAATTTATGTTGCAATTGATTTCTAGTCAATTAGATATGGATCGTATGGATTATCTAAAACGAGATAGTTTTTATACAGGCGTCGCAGAAGGAAACATCAATTCCGATCGCTTGATTCAGATGCTTAATGTGGTGGATGATGTTTTGGTCATGGAGGAAAAGGGAATTTATTCTATTGAAAAATTCTTGATGGCAAGACGCTTAATGTATTGGCAAGCTTATTTGCACAAGACAAGTTTAGTCGCCGAATTAATATTGACGAAAATTCTAAAGCGCGCTAAAGAACTTACTTTGAAAGGAAATATTTTACCGTCTAGCAAAGCACTTTTGTACTTTATGAATAACAAAATTGCGTTTGAAAATTTCGACAGTATCGTTTTAAGTAAATTTTCACAACTTGATGATTTTGATGTTATTAGTGCAATTAAGGAATGGCAATATTCGGATGATTTTATCCTAAGTTCTTTGAGTAAAATGATCATTAATCGAGATTTACTCAAGATCAAACTGAGTAGCGAAAAATTTGATAAGGAAGCGTTAACTGATCTAACGGATCGTTTTTCAAAGCTAAATAATTGCAGTTTACAAGATGCGAAGTACTTCGTTTTTAAAGGAAAAATTGAAAACCAGGCATACAGTAAAGACGCGGAGCCGATTCACATTTTGAAGAAAGACAAAACTATTGAAGATGTGCTGGAGGCATCGGATCAATTAAATTTGAAAGCCTTGTCAAAACCTGTTACCAAATATTATATTTGCTACCCAAAACAACTGTTAGAAAGTTAACATTTAAAAGCTATTTTTTATATTTTTGTGCACTATAAAAAATCCTTGCTTGGTAAAGTGCTTTTGTAGGATTGGCAAATTTAGAAATAAGTAATACAGCATGAAATTTACGGCGGAACAAATAGCGACTGTACTAGAAGGCAAGGTAGTTGGAGATCCAAGTGCTGCAGTTTCGTCATTTTCTAAAATTGAAGAAGGTACCGAAGGCACGCTGACCTTTCTAGCAAATCCAAAATACGAATCTTATATCTATACTACTAAGGCAACAATTACGATTGTAAATGCCTCTTTTGTGCCTGAAAATGAAGTAACTACTACCATGATTCAAGTAGAAGATGCTTATATGGCTTTTACTAAATTGCTTACTTTTTACGATCAAGCACGAAAGGACAGTAAAGTTGGCATCGAACAACCTTCAACAATTTCAGAAAATGTAGTATACGGTGCTGGTTTCTATTTAGGTAGTTTTTGTTACATTGGATCCAATGTCATCATTGGTGAAAACGTCAAAATATACCCGAATTGCTTTATTGGTGACAATGTAGTTTTGGGTGATAATGTGACTTTATATGCCGGGACCAAAATTTATCATGAATCTAGAATTGGGAACAATTGTATCTTCCACTCTGGAGTAATAATAGGTTCAGATGGTTTTGGATTTGCGCCTGACGCTGATGGGAGCTATGTAAAGATACCACAGATTGGGAACGTAATCATAGAGGATCATGTTGAAATCGGTGCGTCAACAACAATCGATAGAGCAACAATAGGTTCTACAATCATACGCGAAGGTGTTAAATTAGACAATCAGATTCAAATTGCACATAATGTTGAAATTGGTGAAAATACAGTAATAGCAGCACAAACAGGAGTTGCCGGTTCTACCAAGATTGGAAAAAATTGCGTCATTGGAGGACAAGTTGGTTTTGCTGGACACATCACCGTTGGAAACAACGTTCGTATTCAAGCGCAGTCAGGTGTTGGACGAAATGTAAAAGATAACGAAATCTTGCAAGGAAGTCCATCGTTTACCTATAGTGATTACAGTAAATCCTATGTGCATTTTAAGAACCTCACTAAGATTGTCGCGGAACTCGAAGAATTAAAGAAAATAATAAATAAAAATAAGTAAGTCATGGTGAAACAAAAAACCATAAAGAGCGAAATCTCTTTGATTGGTGTTGGATTACACACAGGAAAGGAAGTCAAGATGACTTTCAAACCTGCTCCAGTAAATAACGGATATACATTTGTCCGCGTTGATTTGGAAGGTGCACCCATAATTGAAGCCGATGCGAATTACGTCGTAAATACGCAAAGAGGAACAAATTTAGAAAAATTAGGCGTTAAGATTCAAACTTCTGAACATGTATTGGCAGCGTTCGTAGGATGTGATGTTGATAATGTTATTATTGAATTGGATGCCTCTGAGCCGCCAATTATGGACGGATCTTCGAAGTTTTTTGTTGAAGCCATTGAAAAAGCAGGCATTGAAGAGCAAGATGCTAAGAGAAACGTATATGTTGTGAAGGAGATTATTTCCTTTACTGATGAAAGTACAGGAAGCGAAATTTTAGTAATGCCAAGCGATGAGTATCAAGTTACCGCGATGGTAGATTTTGGAACCAAAGTTTTAGGAACGCAAAATGCTAGTCTAAAACATATTTGCGATTTTAAAGAAGAAATAGCAGATGCACGTACTTTTAGTTTCTTGCATGAATTGGAAACTTTGTTAGATGAAGGCTTAATAAAAGGTGGCGATCTCAACAATGCCATTGTATATGTCGACAAAGAGATTTCAGAGAAAACAATGAACAATCTAAAAGTGGCTTTTGGCAAAGAATCTATCGCCGTGAAGCCAAATGGAATTTTAGACAACCTTACCTTACATTATCCAAATGAAGCAGCGCGCCATAAATTGCTTGACGTCATTGGAGATTTAGCGCTTATCGGAACTCGCATACAAGGTAAAATCATAGCCAATAAACCAGGACATTTCGTGAATACTCAGTTTGCGAAAAAGATGGCCAAAATCATCAAAATTGAGCAACGCAATCAAGTGCCAGTGTATGATTTGAATCAAGAACCATTGATGGATATTCATAAAATTATGGCTATGTTGCCACATCGACCTCCATTCTTGTTGGTTGATAAGATTTTTGAATTGTCAGATACACACGTTGTTGGTTTGAAAAATGTAACGATGAATGAACCTTTCTTTGTCGGTCATTTTCCAGACGCACCAGTAATGCCAGGTGTTTTGATCGTAGAAGCAATGGCGCAAACAGGAGGGATTTTAGTATTAAGTACAGTTCCTGATCCAGAGAATTACTTGACATTCTTTATGAAGATTGATAATGTGAAGTTTAAGCATAAAGTACTTCCAGGAGATACTTTGTTCTTTAAATGTGATTTGATTAGTCCAATTCGACGTGGCATTTGCCACATGCAAGCCAACGCTTATGCCAATGGTAAACTTGTTGCGGAAGCTGAATTGATGGCACAAATTGCTAAGAAACAATAATAAAAGAAAACATGAAATGAGCATCTCAGATGCAAATTCCATTTGACAAACAAAAACAAAATCTACAAATGAATCAACCTCTAGCATATGTCCACCCGGGCGCAAAAATTGCCAAAAATGTAGTAATCGAACCGTTTACAACCATTCATAATAATGTTATTATTGGCGATGGTACTTGGATCGGTTCTAATGTAACCATCATGGAAGGTGCACGAATCGGGAAAAACTGTAATATTTTTCCAGGGGCTGTAATTTCTGCCATTCCACAAGATCTAAAATTTGGTGGAGAGGATTCACTTACCATTATTGGTGATAATTGTACGATAAGAGAATGTGTCACCATCAATCGTGGTACTATTGCTTCTGGGCAAACGACCCTTGGCAGTAACTGTTTGGTGATGGCAACTGCGCACATTGCTCATGATTGTCATATTGGCGATAATGCCATTATTGTCAATGGTGTTGCACTTGCAGGTCACGTTGTAATCGGAAACCACGCTATCATTGGTGGTTTGGCTGCGATACATCAATTTATTCATATCGGAGACCACGCTATGGTTTCTGGTGGTTCTTTGGTGAGAAAGGATGTTCCACCATACACTAAAGCCGCGAAAGAACCACTTTCTTATGTTGGAATTAACTCTGTAGGTTTGAGAAGAAGAGGATTTACAACAGAGAAAATCAAAGAGATTCAAGATATCTACCGAATTTTATATCAGAAAAACTTCAATACAACACAAGCGTTAAGCATTATTGAAGGAGAAATGGAAGCAACTCCAGAACGCGACGAGATTCTAGATTTTATTCGAAATTCATCTAGAGGAATCATGAAAGGCTATTCTGGAAATTATTAAATAATAGAAGCAAGAATTAAGAAACAAGACTTTCAAAACAGATAAGTTTCTTCGATTTAACGCTACACAAATACACGATTAAACAAGTAAACGATTAAACACTATAAACATTTAAAAAATGGCATCTACATCAGATATTAAAAACGGATTGTGCATCAAATACAATAATGATATTTATAAAATTATTGAGTTCCTTCATGTGAAACCAGGGAAAGGTCCAGCTTTCGTTAGAACAAAATTGAAAAGTTTAACCAACGGAAAAGTGCTAGACAATACCTTCTCTGCAGGTCACAAGATTGAGGAAGTTCGTGTTGAAAATCACAAATTCCAATTTTTGTATCCAGAAGGAGATTTGTTTCACTTTATGAATGTGGAGTCATTTGAACAAATTTCACTAAACAAAGCAATCCTTGATTCTCCAGATTTATTAAAAGAAGGTGAAAGTGTGATGGTGAGCATCAATACAGAAACTGATTTGCCTTTGTCTGTTGACATGCCAGCTTCTGTAGTTCTAGAAGTTACTTACGCTGAGCCGGGAGTTAAAGGAAATACAGCAACCAACGCTACCAAATCGGCTACGGTTGAAACTGGAGCCACAATCAACGTTCCTTTGTTTATCAACGAAGGTGACAAAATCAAAATTGATACAACTTCTGGTAACTATATGGAACGCGTTAAGTAAATCCTATGAAGTTCCCCAAAGTCCATGCGCTACAACAAATTGCTGATTTACTTCAATGTGAATTCGTTGGCGATGCTAATTTTCCAGTTTCAGGAATGAATGAAATTCACGTTGTTGAACCCGGAGATATTGTCTTTGTTGATCATCCTAAGTATTACGATAAAGCATTGCAATCTGCGGCGACTATTGTATTAATCAATAAAAAAGTAGATTGCCCAAAAGGCAAAGCATTGCTGATTTCCGAAGATCCATTTAGAGATTTTAATACGTTGACGCGTCATTTTATGCCGTTTCAAGCTGCTAATGTTTCGATAGCACCGACAGCAAAAATTGGCGAGGGCACCATCATTCAACCCAACACTTTTGTCGGAAATCATGTGACTATTGGAAAGAATTGTTTGATTCATTCAAACGTTGCGATCTACGACCATACTGTTATTGGCGACAATGTCATCATTCATGCAGGAACTGTTTTGGGTGGAGATGCTTTCTATTACAAAAAACGTCCGGAAGGTTTCGATCAATTGCTATCTGGTGGACGCGTTGTAATTCAAGATAATGTTGGAATTGGCGCGTTATGTACTATCGATAAAGGTGTAACCGGCGATACAACCATTGGTGAAGGAACGAAATTAGACAATCAAGTGCACGTTGGACACGACACTGTAATCGGAAAGAAATGCTTAATTGCCTCACAAACCGGTATTGCTGGCTGCGTCATCATAGAAGATGAAGTGACTCTGTGGGGACAAGTCGGTACTACCAGCGGAATTACCATTGGAACCAAAGCAGTAATCATGGGACAAACAGGCGTGACCAAATCCGTAGAAGGCGGTAAATCCTACTTCGGAACGCCGATTGAAGAATCCCGCGAGAAATTGAAGCAATTGGCAAACGTGAAGAGAATACCAGAAATTTTAAACAAATTGAAGTAAAATGTCTGCAAAGAAATTAATTCAAGATTTTTATAAATCAGAGGCACTTATTAATAGTGAATTGATGAGTACTTATTTGCATCCAGAGGTACTTTTAGATTGGAATAGCAGCAGTGGATTCAAGCAATTGAATTACAAAGAAATCCTAGATCTAACCAAGGAATTAGGAAAAGCTTACGTTCGTTCTAAAGCGCGCATCAGTCATCTGGTAAAAGACGGTGATCAAATTGCAGTGCGCTATTCGCATTATATCAAAACGGTTGAAAACCCGCGAGAAGAGATGCTTTTAGCTCATTTTATGGTCATTTGGGAAGTAAAAGACAATCTTTTGTATCGTGGATTTCAAATGAGTCAATTGCCGTAAATATTTAGAAAATAAACTTTAAAAGTAAATGTGAATCACTTACTTTTGCATCATCAATAAAAAATACAAAAACAAAATACTATGAGTGTTTTAGTCAACAAAGATTCCAAAATAATTGTGCAAGGTTTTACCGGAAGTGAAGGAACTTTTCACGCATCGCAAATGATTGAATATGGTACAAATGTCGTAGGTGGCGTAACTCCCGGAAAAGGAGAGACGACCCATTTAGACCGACCTGTTTTCAATACCGTTATGGATGCTGTAAAACATGCGGGAGCAGATACAACAATTATTTTCGTGCCACCTGCATTTGCTGCAGACGCCATTATGGAAGCTGCTGATGCTGGAATCAAAGTGATTATTACCATTACAGAAGGCATTCCTGTAGCGGATATGATTAAAGCCAACGAATATATCAAAGAAAGAAATTGCACGCTAATCGGACCAAATTGCCCAGGCGTAATTACACCAGGTGAAGCCAAAGTAGGTATCATGCCAGGTTTTGTTTTCAAAAAAGGAAATGTAGGTATTGTTTCTAAATCAGGAACTTTAACTTACGAAGCGGCAGACCAAGTAGTAAAACAAGGCATGGGAATTACAACAGCCATCGGAATTGGTGGTGACCCAATTATCGGAACTACTACAAAAGCTGCGGTTGAATTATTAATGAACGATCCTGAAACCAAATGTATCGTGATGATAGGTGAAATTGGAGGACAATTGGAAGCAGACGCCGCCAAATGGATCAAAGCAGACGGAAACAGAAAACCAGTTGTCGGATTCATCGCAGGTGAAACCGCTCCAAAAGGAAGAACCATGGGACATGCAGGTGCAATTGTTGGTGGTTCAGATGATACTGCTGAAGCTAAAAAACGAATCATGAGAGAATGTGGCATTCACGTTGTAGATTCTCCAGCTGAAATTGGAAAGAAAGTAAAAGAAATTATGGGATAGTTTTTCGCTATTCTTTAAAATTCATACTAAGCCTCACATTTTGAGGCTTTTTTATTTGGTAATTGTTATATTTACTTAAAAATAGCTTGATATGAAAAAAATTACTACATTTTTTCTGTTGCTTTTGTTCTCCTTCTTGAACGCTCAAGTAATTAATTTTATAGATCCAAATTTTAAGGCTAAATTATTGCTTTCATCGACAAGCAGCAACATTGCAATAAGTCTTAATAATACATTTCTAAAGATTGATGCCAATAACAATGGTGAAATTGAGGAATCAGAAGCGCTTGCCGTCAAAAAATTGGATGTGTCAAGTTCAAACTTAGTCAATATGACCGAAATTACTTTTTTTACCAATTTGACAGAATTGAACTGCTCCTATAATGCGCAATTATCTTCATCTATAGATTTGCATAATGCCAATGGACTCAAAAAGTTGCAGTGCGAAGGTACACAAGTGTCCAGTTTGAATGTTGCCAATTTAAGTCAACTTCAGACAATAGCTATGATGTCAAATGAACTTACAACCCTTGATTTAACTGGTTTAACGAGTCTTACGGCCGCAGATTTTAGAGTTGGCAAATTTGAATCTGTGACCATAAGTGATCTTCCAAACTTGAGAACGCTTAATTTAACTAATTGCAATTTGCTAAGTACGATTACCCTAGATAACCTGCCGCAATTATGGTTTTTTAATTGTAATGACTCGAATCTTTCGCAACTAAATTTGTCGAATTTACCGAGCCTGCAAACCTTAGATTGTTTTCGTAATCATTTAACTGTACTTGATATAAACTCATTAACTAGCCTTACGGACTTTAACTGCAGTGACAACCAAATAGCAAACTTGGATATTTCTGCACTTTCAAATCTTACAAAACTAACTGTGCAGTCTAATTCCTTAACTTCATTAAACCTAAGTGCCGCTCCGAACCTCATTGAGTTTTCTTGTGGTCGTAATTTCTTGACATCCTTAGCTGTTGAAAACAAGCCTAATTTGCGCTGGTTGACATGTCTTGATAATAATCTTAATTCATTAGTTTTAAGTAATTTGCCAGGGCTTTATTATCTTGAATGCAGCAATAATGAGATCAATGAAATTGCAAACTTGAATGAATTCCATAATCTTGGTGTATTAAATTGCAGCGGGAATAATATTTCGACTTTAGACGTATCTAACATTCCAAACCTTGTTTCACTAAAAGCAAATTCAAATCAATTAGTTTCATTGTTTATGAAGAATGGCAGCACAGCCAGTACTTTAGACATCGGATCTAATTCTGATTTGCAATACATCTGTGCCGATGAAGTAGATATGTCCGGTCTTCAACCTTTTTTGGGAGGCATGCCCAATTGCGTTGTAAATTCTTATTGTTCATTTGTTCCAGGTGGCGCATTTTATACGATTAATGGAAATCAGCGTTTTGATTCCGATGAAAATGGCTGCGATGAAACGGATTTCGGACTTGGAAATCTGAAGTTTAGATTAAGTAGTGGCGCTAATAGTGAGACATTTATTGGAAATCCAAATGGCTCATTTACAATGCCAGTTCAGGCAGGAACTTATGTCTTGAGTCCCGTAATAGAACGTCCAGAGTTTTATTTGGTTTCTCCTGAAACATTATTAGTTACTTTTCCAAATGATATAAGCCCATCAAGTGCAGACTTTTGTATTTCACGAAATGGATTGCATAACGATCTAGAAGTTAGCATTTTTCCGCTTTCTACTGCACGACCGGGATTTGATGCCACTTACAAGATAAAATACAAAAATATCGGGAATACAATTCAATCAGGTAACGTTGCCCTGGATTTTCCAAATAATCTTGCTGATTTGGTTTCATCAGTACCTCCGATTTCAACGGAAAATGGAAACTTGCTTACGTGGAATTATAGCAACTTAAACCCATTCGAAGAGAAAGAAATACTATTGACATTTAATTTGAATTCACCTCTTGAGATTCCTGCGGTTAACGGGGGAGATTGGTTGGGTTATTTAGCGACAATTGATTCCCAAGAAATTGATGAGTATTCTCAAAATAATCGCAGTGAACTTAAGCAACTTGTAGTTAACTCCTTCGACCCTAACGATAAAATCTGTATTGAAGGCAATATTGTGGGGCCGCAAATGATTGGTAAAGACGTTCATTACATTATTCATTTTGAAAATACGGGAACAGCTGCTGCGGAGAATATTGTTGTAAAAGATATTATTGATGTTACAAAATTTGACATCAATTCATTGATTCCTTTAGACGGAAGTCACCAATTTGTAACGAAAATATCTAATACTAATAAAGTGGAATTTATTTTTGAAAATATAAACCTGCCATTTGATAATGACAATAATGATGGGTACGTAGCCTTTAAAATCAAAACTAAACCAACATTGATTTTGGGTGATAGTTTTAGTAATAAGGCAAGTATCTATTTTGATTACAATGCACCCATCGTAACTAATAATGCAACCACAATTATTCAGGTATTAGCAGTTAAGGACTTTGAATTTACTGACTATTTCAATATGTATCCAAACCCTGCAAACTCATTACTAAATATTGTTTCGAAAAATGAGATTGACATAACTTCAATCGAGGTTTATAATATTTTGGGACAACTAGTTCTTGCGATTCCAAATGAAAATAACATTTCTTCTATTGATGTTTCCAGTCTAAAACCAGGAAACTATTTTATCAAAATAAATTCGGATAAAGGAACAACAAACGCTAAATTTGCAAAGAATTAAGAATATAAATCGAACGCTTTAATGCCCTGCGATTTTCGTGGGGTATTTTTTTTAAATTAAATAAACAATATGTATAAAGAATTAACAAAGTTCAAAACGAACAACCATTTCAACTTTACTGTTGATAATAGTCTAGAAGAAGTTTGCAACGCCAGCGAAAATGGAAGTGGCGTATTTCTAGTGTATGCCGCAGATGGGGAAGAGAAAGAACTCATTATGGTCGGCTCAACGGGAACAATTCAAAATGATGGATCCTTAAAAAGCAAAAATGGTGGACTCTACGATAAGATTGTCAACGGTCACCAATTTGCCAAAACAGGTCGCAAATACTCATGGCCAGCGCAGATGAAATTGGAAAAGTTCGCTCGTTTGGAAGTGTATTGGTACGAAACATTCAATGCCAAAAACAAATTCATTCCGACCTATGTCGAAGGTTTGATATTGCAGAAATACTTGGATGAAAATGGGAAGTTGCCGCGATGGAATGTGGCATTTTAAGTAAATAAAACCTGCTGTTTGGCAGGTTTCTTTATTTTATGGAATGCGAATAAACTTATTGTCATATATTTACGAATAAACAACAATGTATGAAAAACTTCTATGTAATTTTCGCTTGTCTTTCTTTTCATTTTTTTACAGCTCAGATCATTACTTTTCAGGATCAGGATTTTAAAATGAAACTGGTTAATTCTGGGCCAAACTTACCTTGCGCGTACGACCAAAATGGATCAAGCATGGCTGTTGATGCTAATCATGACGGTGAGATTCAGGTGAGTGAAGTGGTAGATATTTATCAATTGTATTTAGTAGATCATAATATTGAAAATTTTACTGGGCTGCAGTATTTTACAAACCTCACTACTTTAGAGACTATTGGGAATTATGTGGGAAATCTTAATCTTACTGCACAACCCAATTTGCGCTACTTGTATTGTCATGACAGTCAACTTTCATCCATTACTTTTAATCCGAATGCAAACCTTAGAACATTGCACTGCTATAACAATAATATAACGCAGTTGAATATCTCAGAATGACGAACCTTCAAAATCTAGCCTGTCACAATAATTTGCTAACCGAGTTAGATATTAGTGGATTAGAAATGCTAGAAATAGTTGATTGTAGCATTAATCTTCTGACAAACTTAGATGTTAACGGCGATATCAGTCTACAAACCTTATATTGCCGACAAAATAATCTTACGTCGTTGCAAGTTGTAGGATTGAATGCACTCACTTATATCGCGTGCGACAATAATCAAATTACTTCTCTGGATATTTCAGGTCACGCAAACTTAAATTACTTGACTTGTTCATTTAATCAACTCTCAACGTTAATTGTTTCAGGATGCACCAGTATGACTGAGCTTTTGTGCAATAATAATCTCTTAACGAATTTAGATACTTCAGGATTAATATCGCTGAGTCGTCTTTATTGCTTTTCGAATCAACTGACTAGCTTGAATCTCTCTGAGAATATCAACCTCTTGATGCTGTTGTGCAATTCTAATTCTATTAGCGCTTTAGATTTTACTGGACTCCCATTATTGACAAACCTATTGTGTTCAGATAATCTTTTGTCAACTTTAGATTTATCACAGCAGCCTATTTTTTTTCAACTGGAATGCAACAATAATAACCTCCAAACGCTTTACATAAAAAATAATTCGCAAGAAGGATTTCTTGAATTTTCGGGAAACCCGGGATTAAACCTAGTATGTGTTGATAACGAGCAATTAACCGAAGTGGAAGATATTGTAGCTCAATACAACTATGCAAATTGTACCGTTAATACAAACTGTCTTCTTTCAACAAATGAATTTGATACTGAATCGGTGACGATGTACCCAAATCCGGCATCAAATGAACTCAATATTATTCTAAAAAGTCAATCAAAAATTACCATTTTCAATGTTTTAGGACAATCGATTTTGAACTTTCCGAATGCAATCGGAAAGACTTCTTTAGACATTAGTAAATTAAACCCGGGCAATTATTTGATGAATATCAATTCACAAAATGAAAATTGGAACAAAAAGTTTATCAAACTTTAATGCTACTAAAATATTAAAAATAAAAAGCCTCATAATTACATGAGGCTTTTTTATTATTGCGAATTACTTCAAACTTCCCACCATTTCTTCCGGTTTCACCCAAGCATCAAAATCTTCCGCTGATACATAACCTAAGCGAACAGCCTCGTCTTTCAGTGTTGTTCCGTTCTTATGCGCCGTTTGCGCAATTTCAGCAGATTTATAGTATCCAATTTTGGTGTTTAAAGCGGTCACCAACATCAATGAATTGTCAACCAATTCTTTGATGCGTTTGTAATTTGGTTCGATGCCGCTCGCGCAATGCTCCTCAAACGACAAACATGCATCGCCTAATAATCTCGCCGATTGCAGGAAGTTCGCCGCCATGACAGGTTTGAAAACGTTCAATTCGTAATGCCCTTGCATGCCGCCGACGCTAATGGCGACGTCGTTTCCGATGATTTGTGCGCAAACCATCGTCAGCGCTTCACATTGCGTTGGATTTACTTTTCCTGGCATGATCGAAGAACCTGGTTCATTTTCAGGAATTAAAATTTCACCAATTCCGGAACGTGGACCAGAAGCTAGCATTCTAATGTCATTTGCGATTTTGTTTAAAGAAACCGCCAATTGTTTTAAAGCGCCGTGACTTTCAACAATTGCATCGTGTGAAGCCAATGCTTCAAATTTGTTGGGTGCTGTTACAAAAGGATGGCCGGTAAACTTGGCAATATATTGTGCAACTTTTACATCGTAACCGTCGGGCGTATTCAATCCCGTGCCGACAGCGGTTCCGCCCAATGCCACTTCTGAAAGATGTGACAAAGTATTTTTTAGTGCTTTTATGCCGTAATTTAATTGAGCAACGTAACCAGAGATTTCTTGTCCAAGGGTTAATGGCGTCGCGTCCATCAGGTGCGTTCGACCAATTTTTACCACATTGTTGTAAGCAACAGCTTTAGCTTGTAATGTATCTCGCAATTTTTCAACACCAGGAATGGTAGTTTCAACAACTGCTTTATAAGCCGCAATATGCATTCCGGTTGGGAAAGTATCGTTAGAGGATTGTGATTTGTTGACGTCGTCATTGGCTTTTACCACAGGTTCGCCTTCACCAATTTTGAAACCTGCCAAAACTTGCGCGCGATTTGCCACCACTTCATTAACATTCATATTGCTTTGCGTTCCTGAACCCGTTTGCCAAATCACTAAAGGAAATTGATCGTCGAGTTGGCCAGCAAGAATCTCGTCGCAAACGGTAGCAATCGCATCACGTTTTTCGGTTGATAACACGCCTAAGTCGCAATTGGCATAAGCCGCAGCTTTCTTCAGATAGGCAAAACCTTCTATAATTTCTTTAGGCATAGAGGCCGATGGACCGATTTTGAAGTTGTTTCTAGATCGTTCTGTTTGTGCGCCCCAATATTTATCGGCTGGGACTTTTACTTCGCCCATGGTGTCTTTTTCAATTCTGTATTCCATTGTTTTTTTGTTATAGGTTATAAGTTGTACGTTATATGTTGAATGTTGTATGTTGTATGTTTGGGCGTGACCACAAGGGTCGGGCTTTCGCACTCGCTTTTTTTCGCTGAACGCCAGCGAAAAAAGAGCTCAGACAATTGCTTAATCCCTCACGCGACTCCCGGTTTACGAGATGCCCTAGCCCCGATAGCAGTTTCCTTCTTGTGTGAGAAATCCTTGGATTGCGCTAAGCATCAACAGCTACGCAATGACAAGATTGGAATGATAGCGGGAATTAGCTCCTAAAAAGCTGTCCAAATTTACGTATAAATACTATTTTATAAAAATTGATTTGGAATTAATTGGTAAGAAAAAATAATACACTTACATTTGCGTATAAATCAAAAAAATTCCGGAAAACATGTTTGATTTTTCACAGTATTTAGGCTTTTTATTATTCTTAACCGTCCTAACCATAGGATTTTGGTTGATGTTTTTCTTAGTAGCTTTCGTTCAGTATTGGATTGGTGGCGCACTTTGGGAAATGTATAAAGAGAAAAAAGCTAAAAAAGCAGCATCTAATTAATTTAGAGCAGAAAAAAGGAACTCGATTGAGTTCCTTTTTTTTATCCTTAACCGCAGTTTACTTCGTCCGTTCGCATTCGCTTGGGTCACAGATTATTAAATTTGATAAAAATCTGCGAATCTGCGGTAAAATTTATTTTCTAATAATCCTCGCCACCACTGTCATTTTCTCTTTTGGTTTTCTCACGTTCGTTTTTCTGTTTGTTGAATCGATAGGTAAACGAAAGTGTGATTTGGCGTTCTCGCCACTGCATTTCACTGTACGAATTGACGTTGGGCAAATTAAGATCGTTGATTCTCTTTCTAGAATTAAAAACATCACTCACATTAAAAGCGATTGTTCCTTTGTCCTTCAGCACATCTTTGCTCAACGCTAAGTTCATAGAAGCAACGCCAATGGTTTTTCCTTGCGCGGTTTTTTGTGGCGCATTATAAGTGCCGTTGAGTTGAAAATCGACTTTATAAGGAAAACTAATTTTCGAGGATAAGCGTGTGAACCATGTTGAAGATGTGTTGTATAAATCGATGGTTTCTGTGGTGTTGTCGGTTTTGATGTAGGTGTAACGACCGTCGGTTTTGTTGCTAAAATAATTGAAATTGCCATTGAGTTTCCACCATTTGTATGGCGTGTAATTGAGCGTGAATTCGAATCCCAATTTGTTATCGGTTGCCAAGTTGAAAGGCGTATTTACAATTACCGGAATACCATTAATCAAATCGCCGCGTTCTTTTCTAATGACTTGAAACGAATTTTTGGTATTGTTGAGATAAATCGAGGTGTTTAAAGTGATTTTGCTCCATTTTTTTAGTAATCCTAAATCATAAGCATCGCTCAATGCAGGATCTAAATCGGGATTTCCGACAAACAAATTGACATTGCTTGAATACGATGAAAACGGATTAATAAAACGATCTCGTGGTCGGTTAATGCGTTTGCTGTAATTTAAGGAAAGACTAGTGTTATCATTAAATTCATAAGTTAGAAAAGCGCTCGGGAAGAAGTTGTTGTATTTTTTGGTGTTGTAATCCTGTGTAACCAGTTGGTTGATTTGGATTTTGAATCCTCAAATCTTAGTCCACCCAAAACCGACAACTTTTTGATCTTAGTACCAATTTGCGTATACGCTGCGTTGACATATTCTTTGTATTCTAAAGTATTGGTAAATTGCGTGTTGATCGAGAAGTTGTTGATGCCGAGTGTATCTTCTTCAACTTTATAATCAGAAATTAAAGTGGCGTAATTTCCTCTAACTCCAAATTCAAATTGGCTTTTCTTTCCAAACGGCAATACATAATCCGCTTGAACCAGATTTCGGCTTTGGCGTTGTTTGTTGGTGGTGCGTTCCGAAGTAATAAAACGAGCAACAGGTAGGATTTGGTTGCCGTAAATATTTGAATTTTCTAAATCGGTATTGACAGAAAACGCACCGTCAATGGTGAACTTATGTCCGTCTTTTTTAAATTTTTTGATGTAATTGGTGTTGTATTCTACATCTTGGCTGGAACGAGTTAAGTCGTTCTTGCGTTCTCTTTTTTCAAACGTACCTGAAGGTGAATAAATATCATAAGTGACATTTTCAGGATTGCCACCTTTGTTTTTTCTGAGTGATAAGGTGTTGGTCCAAGAGGAAGTCGCATCTAAGTATAATTCTATTCCAAAGTTGCCGTTGAAGCCTTCACGCTTTCTTTGGTTTTCTCTGCGTTCCTCTATATAAGAAACCAAATCGCCATTGTCATCAAAATTTTCTTGGTCGATTTTGGTATTTCCAGGACCGTTACTTTTACTATAACCCAAAGTAGTGAACAAATTAGATTCTTTATTTTTGATATTAAAATTTCCCGAAACGCCTGAATTTTCTGGATCTCCAGCAGAGAGGATGATACTTCCATTAAATCCTTGATTCTTACCTTTCTTCAAAATGATATTGAGAATTCCGCCGCCACCCTCTGCATCATATCGTGCAGACGGATTCGTGATGACTTCCACTTTATCAATAGCATCTGCTGGTATGATACGCAAGGCTTCTGAGATATTTACTGCATTGGAGGGCTTTCCGTCGATGAGGATTGTCACATTTTCATTTCCTCTGAGGCTAACTTTACCTTCTACATCTACTTGTACAGAAGGAATGTTATCTAGAACATCGCTTACGGTTCCTCCTTTAACGATAAGATCTTGACCAACCGTGTATACCTTTTTATCTAATTTGATTTCGATGTATGATTTCTCTGCTCGAACATTTACTTCTTGCAATTGCGTATAATCCTCTTCTAATGCAATCGTCTCTAAAGTTGTATCTGCGGTTAATTTTCGCTCTGAAATGACAAAAGGTTTAAACGAAATGAACTCTGCTTTTATGCTATATGTTCCTGCTGGGATTGACGCTTCAAATTCGCCTTTGCTATTGGTAATTCCACCTCCAATAATTTTTGGAAACCTTGCATGTGTTAGGGTGATAGTCGCGTATTCGAGCGGCTTTTGACTAACTTTATCGATTATGATTCCTTTTACTTTAATTCTTGGAAAATCAGATTTGTTTTGTCCAAAAGTCAAAAAGGTGAGGAAGAAGAACAGCGAAGTGCAAATGGATTTTAAGAATAACATGGATACAATTTAGGTTGCAAATTTAAAATATGGTAAGGCAAACTTTACTAATCTTTAGTTAAATGAAAGTGCTTTTCACTATAGAATTGCCTTTGCCTTATCATATGGTCGCGCGATCACGGCTTTATTTTCGTTTATAACAATGGGTCTTTCTATCAAAATGGGATGTTGGACCATGGCTTGAATAACTTCTGAGTCTGACATTGATTTATGTTTAAAGTCGCTAATCCAAATAGATTCCTTTTGGCGCACCAATTCAATTGGTTTGATTCTTAGCACTTGAATAATGGAGCTTAATTCCTCGAAAGTTGGTGGATTTACAAGATAATTAACAACGTCAATATCCTCTTTTTCTTGGTTTAAAAACGCCAAACATTCTCTTGATTTTCCGCATCTTGGGTTGTGAAAAATAGTAACCATACAACTATATTTTTTTTGCAAAGGAATTGATTTATAATTTAAAAATTGACTAAATTGCTCAAAACCTTCTGCCACATTTTGAAGAAGCTAAACAATTGAAAATGTTTATTGAACAAGGAATTCATCGTGAAAATAAGTTTTGGAAATACATTGTAGGGTCCATCTTTATTATAGTCGCGTCAACTATTGGTCAATTGCCATTGCTATTTGCGGTTATTTTCAAATCGTTAGCTGATGGAAAAATGGTACCAGACAATCAAGATGATGTGATGAAAGTATTTGATTCTAATACCACACTTTTCTTGATTATGATTTCTTTTGTTTTTGCGATTTTTGGGGTGTATCTGGCCAACAAATATTGGCACAAACAAGATTTTATGACGATTGTGAGTTCAAGGAGAACAATTGATTGGAGTAGGGTATTCGTTTCTTTTTCGATTTGGACAGCATTCACAGTCATATCTACAGTATTGATGTATTATGGCAATCCAGAAGATTTTTCGGTTAATTTTAAACTGATTCCATTTTTGATATTAGCAGTTATCGCCATCATCTTAATTCCAATTCAAACCACCTGTGAAGAGCTCGTATTTAGAGGTTACTTGATGCATGGATTTGCAAATTTGTTCCGCAATAAATGGTTTCCATTGGTGATGACTTCTTTGATATTTGGCGTCATGCATATTTTTAATCCAGAAGTATCCAAAATGGGTTATATCGTTTTGGTGTATTATATCGGAACTGGTTTTTTCTTGGGAGTGATGACGTTAATGGACGAAGGACTTGAATTGGCAATGGGGTTTCATGCTTCGAACAATTTGATTGGCGCATTGCTGGTGACGACCGATTGGACTGTTTTTCAAACGAATTCTATTTTGAAAGACCTTTCCGAACCTTCGGCTGGTTTTGATATTATTTTGCCTGTCGTAATTGTGTATCCTATGCTTTTAATTATCTTTAGTAAAAAATACCACTGGTCTGATTGGAAAGAGAAATTAACTGGAAAAATTAATATTCAAGTAAACAACGAAATAGAAGAATCGTATGAGTAATCCAACGTATCACAACGTCCACAATAGCTTTAAGTTAGAAGGTTTTCACATGAATAAAGAAGACCTTTGTCGAGTTGCATACAGTTTTATCAAAGAAGGTGAAGAATTCGAAAAACCGGTCGGGGATTTCCTTTTAGATTGGTTTGACGACAAGTCATATATCGACATGCAAACGTCAGGATCAACTGGAGCGCCTAAAACAATTCGTATTTCCAAGCAAGCGATGGTAGAATCGGCGATTGCTACTGGGGATTTCTTTGATATCCATCCTGGACAAAAAGTATTGCAATGTTTGCCTGTAAAATATATTGCTGGAAAACTGATGTTTATTCGTGCTTTTATTTTAGGGTTGGAAATGAATTTTGTGGCGCCAACGTCAACACCGTTGTATAATAATGATACTGAATACGATTTTGTAGCGATGGTTCCTTTGCAAGCGAAACACTCGCTTAAGGAATTAAGAAAGGTGAAGAAAGTGATTATTGGTGGTTCGATGATTAGTAAAGCGCTGGAAAATGAACTAAAAAAATTGCCGACAGAAGTCTACGAAACCTACGGAATGACGGAAACTATTACGCACATTGCTGCAAAACGAATAGGTGAAAAATCATTTACAGTTTTGCCCAACGTCACTATTTCTTATGACGATCGAAATTGCTTGGTTATTCATGCGCCGAGGATTTCAGATGATATTATTATTACCAATGATTTGGTTGAGTTGGTGAATGAAAATCAATTTGTGTTTTTGGGTAGATTTGACAACATTGTTAATAGCGGTGGAATAAAATTAATTCCAGAGCAAATCGAGAAAAAATTAGCAGGAAAAATTGAAGGCCGTTATTTTGTCACTGGCAAGAAAGATGAGGAATTAGGAGAGAAACTCATTCTTATTGTGGAAGGTGAAAAGCGAGAAATTGACAATGCTGTTTATAGCGATCTAGATAAATATGAAAAACCGAAAGAAGTTTATTTCGTCGCTAAATTTAAGGAAACAGAAAACGGAAAGATCATGCGAAACGAAACAAAAGCATTACTTGTTTAAATAAGAAGGCACTTCGGTTGAAGTGCCTTTTTTTTAGAGGATGATGTTATTTACTTTTCCATTTTAAAATAGTAGTCTGCTGAGTGTTTACCGCCGCCGTAAAAGAGAAAAAATATAGCGATTCCGAAAGCAGCGGTGGACAATATCAAGTTGTTTGCATTCATGTCACCAAGAAAATTAATCAGCACAGCGCCCAATAAAATAGGGAGTTGCGCAATAATCGCCCATCTGGTTAGCAAGCCAAAAACTATCATGATTCCACCCATGATATGCGCTGAAGCTATATAGTGAAAGGTTAACATGCCGCCCATAAAATTGCTTACTGGCGAAATTACATCTTCAAATTCTCGACTGTGGGTTATAAAAGAGAAACCTTTCAGAAGTAAAAAAGCACCGAATCCAATTCTTAAAATGTCGAGCGAATAATACGTATGAGCATTCGCCCATTTATTCATTTTTTTTACATTGTCCATAGTTAGTTGATTATGAAATTAATACTAAGTTACTATATAATAACGAATTACATAACAATAAAATTGTTAATTGTTAATACATAAACAACTAAAAATATTAAAACCCTACATATTCTATAAACAAGTCTTTTAATTAAAGCGCATTGACTTTGATGAAGAAATGGTCTTTCAAGGCTTCAACATCTTTCAGTCTGCCTACTTTTATTTTCGATTTTTGCCATTTCGTCGTTGGATAGACTCTGATTTTCTTTCCTTTTATAATTAGGTCAATCGGCATAGAAAAGTTGATGTTATTACTATTCCAGCGGTATTCAAGATGTTTTTTATTGATTTTATATTCAAGGATTGGCGCTCCAACGTACTTTAGATATTCGTCGAAAATAGGAGTGAGGTTGACGCCGCTTTCTTGGTTAAAAAAGGAAGCAACCGTTTCAGTATCAATTATTTTATGTCGAAAAATTGTGGAATACTTCAGCAGCATTTCCCACCATTTTTTGTCATCATTGACAATGTGTCTAATGGTATTGAGCATTAAAGCTCCTTTATAGTACATGTCGCCCGAACCTTCGTTAGATACACCATAATGGCCGATTATAGGCTTGTCGTTATCAATGTTGCGTTGTAGTCCATTGATGTATCGCTGTGCTTTTTCATAACCAAAAAGACATTCAAGATAGACACTTTCGGAATAGCAAGTAAAACCTTCATGGATCCACATATCCGCAACGTCTTTTGAAGTGATGCTGTTGCCAAACCATTCGTGGCCACTTTCGTGAATGATGATAAAGTCGAACAATAATCCAATTCCAGTTCCAGATAAATCGCCACCAAGATAACCCGCTTGATACTTATTCCCATAAGCAACAGCGCTTTGGTGCTCCATACCTAAATAATGTGTTTCCACTAATTTATAGCCATCTTCTTTAAATGGATATGGTCCAAATTTACTTTGAAAGCAATCCATCATTGGTTTTACTTGTTCAAATTGACTTCTCGCTTTAGTTTCGTTGTCACGCAAAACATAATAATCTAAATCGAGGCCTTTGTAGTTTTCACCAAAATGAATATAATCTCCAACATTAATCGTAATGTCATAATTATTAATCGGATTCTTCACTTCCCAATCCCAACGCGTGTAACCATTTTTTAGGTCTTCGCTTCCAATTAGGCGGCCATTAGAGACATTCATTAATCCATTAGGAACTGCGACTTTTATCGTAGCTCCAAAATCTGGTTCGTCTGTTTGAGAATCTTTACACGGATACCAAAGGCTAGCGCCAGTGCCTTGAACCGCCACACCAATCCAATCTTTTCCATTGGAATCTTTTTCAAATACAAACCCGCCATCCCACGGCGCACGCTTTGCTATAATTGGCTTTCCGGAATAATAGAAGTGTATTTGTTGCTTAGAATCTTTTGCTAAGGAAGTTTCAAAATCAATAAAAATGGCGTTGAATTCCCTTTTGTACCGCAATTTTTTAGAATTGAATACAATGCTGTCAATTTGCATGTTTTCAAATAGATCGATTTGAATCTTACTGGTGTTTTCAACAGTTTTGAAAGTAATGTCGTTGAATCCGCTGATGGATTTGTCTTTGGATTAATTTTTAAATTGAGGTCATAGCGCAATACATCAAAACAAGTTCGTTCAAATCGCAAGCCACCATGAAGTGAATCCTTTCTGGTGAAATATTCCTGCGCATCTGCAGTGATTCCAAGTAAAAAGAGAAAAATCGTTGTAAGCTCGCAAAAACGCAAAGACGCAAAGTTTTTCATACGAAGAAATTTTAGGACGGACAACCAACAACGAATAACTGACAACGCTTACACCTGAATTACACCCAAATTGAATTTCTTCTCGATAGGAGCGTGGTTTGCTGCTTCAATTCCCATAGAAATCCATGTTCTAGTATCTAGCGGGTCTATGATAGCATCAGTCCATAAACGAGATGCGGCGTAATAAGGAGAAACTTGCGCATCGTAACGTGCTTTGATGATATCAAACAATTCCTTTTCTTTAACTTCATCAACGATTTCACCTTTGGCTTTAAGAGAAGACGCTTCAATTTGAGCCAAAACTTTCGCTGCTTGTGTTCCGCCCATTACGGCAAGTTCGGCACTAGGCCAGGCAAATATCAATCGAGGATCGTAGGCTTTTCCACACATCGCATAATTTCCAGCGCCGTAAGAATTACCTACAATAACGGTGAATTTTGGTACCACAGAGTTTGAAACAGCATTCACCATTTTCGCACCATCTTTAATAATCCCTCCATGTTCTGATTTAGAACCTACCATAAAGCCCGTAACATCTTGTACAAAAACCAATGGAATTTTCTTTTGATTGCAATTGGCGATAAAACGAGTGGCTTTGTCCGCCGAATCTGAGTAAATTGCACCACCAAATTGCATTTCGCCTTTCGCTGTTTTGACTACTTTTCTTTGATTGGCAACTATTCCGACAGCCCAACCATCAATTCTGGCATAAGCGGTAATCAAGGTTTTGCCGTAATCTCCTTTGTATTCATCAAATTCCGAATTATCTACCAGTCTTTTAATAACCTCGTACATATCGTATTGATCGGCACGAGATTTTGGAATTATTCCAAAGATTTCTTTTTCGTCGAGTGCTGGTTTTTCTGCCTTAACTCTATTAAAGCCTGCCTTTTCGTAGTCGCCAATTTTTCCGACGATACTCTTAATTCGATCCAAGGCGTCTTTGTCGTCTTTGGCTTTATAGTCTGTTACGCCTGAAATCGAGCAATGTGTTGTGGCACCTCCGAGCGTTTCGTTATCAATGGTCTCGCCAATTGCGGCCTTAACCAAATAACTTCCGGCAAGGAAAATACTTCCTGTTTTATCTACAATCATCGCTTCATCGCTCATGATAGGCAAATAGGCACCGCCTGCGACACAACTTCCCATTACTGCGGCAATTTGTGTAATTCCCATGCTCGACATGATGGCATTGTTTCGGAAGATTCTTCCAAAATGTTCTTTGTCTGGGAAAATTTCGTCTTGCATCGGCAAATAAACGCCAGCAGAATCAACAAGATAAATAATGGGTAGCCGATTTTCCATCGCCAATTCTTGTGCGCGTAAATTCTTTTTTCCTGTTATCGGAAACCATGCGCCTGCTTTTACAGTGGCGTCATTAGCAACGACGATACATTGTTTTCCTGCGACATAACCAATTTTTACGACAACACCACCTGATGGACAACCGCCGTGTTCTGCATACATGCCATCGCCAACAAACGCACCGATTTCAATTGACTTTGCTTTCGGATCAAGTAAATAATCAATTCGTTCGCGGGCAGTCATTTTTCCCTCGTCATGCAGTTTTTGAATTCTTTTTTCACCACCGCCCATTCTTACTTTGGCGAAACGTTGCTTTAAATCGGATAATAAAAGTTTGTTATGATCTTCGTTTTTGTTGAAGTTTATGTCCATTTCTATTGGCTTTGTGATGTTTTACGTTTGAGAAGCGCTAAAGTACGAAAACGTTTGAAATAAGAGATGATCAATTTTACAGTTAGGTAAAGAAAACTTTAAGAAAATGTTAAATCGTAACAGCTAATTATTAGTAAGTTAATGTTAACTTAACATTGGCAATTTACTTTTGCCTAAAATTTAAAAATAGATCAAGATGTCAATTAATAGTATTTTTCAGTTCTTAGTTCCAAAAGACAAAAAGTTTTTTCCTTTGTTTGAACAAGCTTCATCAGCCTTAATTATTTTGGCAGAAACTTTACATGAAGCGGTAAATGCTCCCAAGGAAGAAAGGGAAGATTATTACAAAAAAATTGCTGAATTGGAAGTAGTTATAGAGGAAATTACCCACAAGACTCATTTAGAGTTAAGCAAAAATTTCATCACTCCTTTCGACAGAGAAGATATCCACGCGTTAGTAAAATCGATAGATAATGTTGCAGATTTTATGCATGGTGCTGCAAGTAGAATGAGATTGTATCAAGTAGAAAAAATTACCAAGTCCATTCGGAAGTTAACTGAAATTAATTTGGAAGCCTGCCAATTGATTGGTGTTGGAATTAAAGAATTAAAGGTAATGAATAATAAAGCAATCAAGGAGACTTGTAAACGTATCAATAAATTAGAAAGCAAAGCGGACGAAGTTTTTGATAAAGCAGTTGCAGATATTTTTGAAAATGAAACAGATGCAAAAAATATTATTAAGTATAAAGAAGTATTATCCGCTTTAGAATCAGCCTCTGATAAATGTAAAAGTGTATCTAATGTTATGGAGCAAATTTCAGTAAAACATTCATAAACTAGTTCACTAAATTTTCTTTTTTATGGATTTTACACTACTTATATCTATTATTGTCCTAGCTTTAATATTTGACTATATTAACGGATTTCACGATGCTGCGAATTCTATCGCTACGATTGTAGCCACAAAGGTCTTAACTCCTTTTCAAGCAGTACTTTGGGCAGCACTATTTAATTTTCTGGCATACTGGGTTTTTGGTTTTGGTGTGGCAGATACTGTTGCAAAAACGGCGCATACTAGTAGTATTAATTTGGTTGTAATACTTGCAGGTGTTATTGCAGCAATTATTTGGAATTTGATTACCTGGTGGAAAGGTATTCCATCCTCTTCATCACACACACTTATTGGCGGTTTTGCTGGAGCTGCTATTGCTCACGGTTTTTCGGGTGTTACCGATCCTGAACACGCAGGGTTTAAAATTGTGAACTGGTTGAAAGATGCTAAAGAAGGTGAATTGTTACCTTCAGGTGTAGTAATTGTTATTTTATTTATAGTATTTGCACCTTTGTTGGGGATGATTATTTCCTACTTTTTGTCTTTATGGCTCATGTATTCTTCGAAGAAAAACATCTATCCTAAGATTTTTACAGCAGTATTGATGATACTTGTATTTTGGTTTTTGAGTACTGTTTTGACATCCTATGAAGATATTAAAAAACCTAGATTTGACAATCATCTGTACAGTTTCTTGTGTGAGCCGGCAAATATAAAATGGTTTTTAGTCGGAATTGTATTCTTCAGTTTAGCCATTTTTAATCTGTTTTTTAGTTTGTTATCAACGGCAAAAGCGGAGGCGGTGTTAAAGAAAATGCAATTGCTATCTTCCGCAGCATTTAGTTTGGGACATGGTGGAAATGATTCTCAAAAAGTAATGGGAATTATTGCTGCCGCTGTTGCAGTATATATAAAATCTAATCCAAACGTGGACATGTCATTAGGTTGGTTGGATTTAAATGTGGTTTTACCAACTGAGAAAGATGGTGTTAAAATAGAGGGAGTTATGCCAGAATGGATCCCGTTGACTTGTTACACTGTCATTGCTTTAGGAACATTAAGTGGTGGCTGGAAAATTGTAAAAACAATGGGGTCTAAAATAACGAAAGTAACCGCTTTTGAAGGTGTTGTAGCTGAATCTGCTGGGGCATTAACTTTATTTTCTACAGAACATTTTAAAATTCCAGTTTCTACAACCCATACTATTACTGGATCTATCATTGGTGTTGGAATTACTAAAAGAATTTCCGCGGTCCGTTGGGGAGTTACAGTGAAGTTGTTGTGGGCATGGGTGTTAACTATTCCTGTTTCTGCTATACTGGCAGCCTTAATTTACGAAATATTGAATCTATTTTTGTAATAATATAAATACTTAAAAGCTGCATTGTTGTGCAGTTTTTTTTGTGCTTTATCTTAAAGGTTACCAGAAGGTTACTGGTAGGTAAATAAATTAACAAGTACTAAATACAATAACTTTATTCTATAAATAATTCTACAGAAAGGGCAATCAAATTTATATTATGAAAAAAATATTTCTTTTATGCATGCTAACTGTTGCTTCGTTGAAAGCTCAAGTTACTATAGAGCAAACCAAACATGATAATGATGTAAAATTATCTGCACTTCCATATTATAGTTTTGGAAAAGGAATAGGAATTACTTCTCCTGATAGCTTGTTTCAATTTAATATTCGTTTCAGAATGCAGAATAGAGCCACTTATATTAAAAATGATGGTGAAAAAGATGCATATGATGGACAGATTAGACGTTTGCGTTTGCGCTTTGATGGTTATGTTGGAAACCCCAAATTTCTATATGCAGTACAATTGTCTTTTGCTCCTGGTGATGTAGGTGAAATTAAAGAAGGCGAAAATATTAATATCATTCGAGACGCTGTTGTATTTTATCGCCCTACAAAACATTGGAATATTAGTTTTGGACAAACCAAATTGCCAGGTAATAGACAGCGAGTGAATTCTTCTGGTGGATTGCAATTAACCGATCGAACGATTAATAATGCACGCTTTACTATCGATCGTGATTTTGGTTTTCAAGTCCACAATATGAACGAATTCAAAGATAAATTTTCTTATAACTTTAAGGGAGCGGTCTCTACTGGTGAAGGAAGGAATGTGACGGGAAAATCTGATGATGGTGTAGCGGCTACTGGTAAAATTGAATTATTCCCTTTTGGTGCTTTTGCGAAAGATGGGACTTATTTTGAGGGTGATTTAATTAGAGAAAAGAAACCAAAATTGATGGTTTCTGGAGCATTTCAGCAGAACAATCACGCAAGAAGAACTCAAGGGCAACTAGGAAATGATTTGTTCGAACAGCGCACGATGAAGTCAGTAATGCTCGATGCTATGTTTAAGTATAGAGGTTTTGCGGCCATGAGCAGTTTTATGTCACGCACCACTCCACAAAATGCCGTTACCATTAACCCAGAAGATAGCACCGAATCAAATTACGTTTTTGTTGGGAATGGTTTTGATTATCAGATCAGTTATATTACTAAGTCTAATTACGAATTTATTAGTCGCTATTCTGTTCAAAATGTAGGTGAAGACATTCAAAAAAAGACACCAAATACCAGAGAATTGTCGTTTGGAGTAACCAAATATATTTGGGAGCATTCATTTAAATTGCAAACCGAAATTAATTTCGACAAACTTCAATATTATGACGGCACTACTAAAAATAACTGGTATTTACGTTTTCAAGTTGAAATTGGAATATAATTCTTTGATAGGATTTCTTATATAATAACAAGCCTAGCCCTGATCGAAGCGGTATCCTTTTTATGCTGAACTCGTTTCAGTATCACGACTTAATCTCGCTTAACATTTAAAGATCCTGAAACGAGTTCAGGATAAAAAGATATAGCGTAGAGCAGGAAATAGCTCCTAAAAAAAAGATTTATTTTATCAATCGTTTGATCGCAGCCCATTGTTTTAGTGCATCTCGAGCATCACAAGCCGGATAACCCAAAACTGTTTTTCCCGCTTCGACATCTGCAGCAACTCCAGAACCAGCGCCAACAATGGCACCATCGCCGATTGTCAAATGGTCTTTGATTGAAGCGCTTCCGCCAATCATCACGCCATCGCCCAAAGTGACAGAACCTGCAAGTCCCGAATTTCCTGCCATGATGCAGAAATTTACCTAATTTGGAGTTATGTCCGATTTGCACTAAGTTGTCAATTTTGCATCCATCGCCTAGAATAGTAGAGCTAAATTTTCCTCTATCAACAGAAGAATTGGCGCCAATTTCTACATTATTTCCAATAATAACATTTCCGATTTGAGGAATTTTTGCTAGGCCACGTTGCGGGCAAGGTCGAAAGCCAAAACCATCAGCTCCAATCGTAGCATTCGGATGAATAATACAATCATTGCCAATATGACAACGTTCACGAACCACAGCGCCAGACCAAATCACGGTATTTTCTCCGATCGTACATTCATCTAGAATGGTGACATTGGGATAGATGGTGGTGTTTTCTCCAATTTGTACTTGTGGACCGATGTAACTTCCAGCGCCCACTCGAACGCCATTTCCGAGGATTGCCGTTGGATCGATGTTGGCAGTTGGGTGAATGTCGATTGCGAACAATGGCGTAGGAGGCGCAAACATTTCAAGTACTTGCGACATCGCTAAATCGGCATTTTTGACTTTAATGAACGCTTTGTTTTCCCCAGGTTCGATAGAAATATCTTCGTTTACAATGGCAGCGCAAGCCTTCGATGTTGGCCACAATTTTTCATATTTTTTATGTCCAATAAATGAAATTTCAGATTGTTTTGCGAGTTCTAATTGTTCTGGCGCTGAGATTTCTATAGAACTTTCTCCGATCACGATGCCTTGTAGAACTTCATTAATTTCTGCTATTGAGTAGGTTTTCATGCGTTTAATTTGATTTGAAGTTTGTAGTATTTTTTTCAAATAAAATGAATTGTGTTTAGATATACAAGGAAATAGTTTTTAATTGGCTAAAAGGAATGAATTATATAAGTTTTAGCCTGAATTATGCAACCGATTAGAAGTGTTTTGATTTAAGTTTAAGAAATTAACTAACGTTGCTTTATGACTGGCTTGAAATCAAAACTACTATTATTTATTTGTTCCATTTTACCTTTTTTTTCGACTGCTCAAGTGCAAGCATTATTCAATGATAACAGTCAGCCACGAACCATGACGCAACGTTGGGAGTTAGATACCACAGCTGTTCGAGGTACTTTTTGGTCACGCCTTACAAACCCATTTATGTTCTGCCAGTTCGTTGGTCGAGTTTGCCTAATGAACAACCTTATTCGGGAAATGGTAATCCAGATTATGTGGCACCAGCGGGCACGAATTACAATAATATCGAAACCAAATTTCAGTTAAGTTTCAAAATTAAAATCTTTCAAAGTATCTTTTGGGGCCATGGCGATTTGTGGGTAGCTTATACCCAAGTTTCGAATTGGCAATTGTATAACGCTAGTTTATCTCGTCCGTTTCGGGAAATTAATTATGAACCTGAAGTAATATTGAATTTCCCTATAAAATTTAATCTTTTCGGATTCAAAACGAGAATGGCTGGAGTTTCGTTTGATCACCAGTCGAATGGAAAAAGCAATCCGTTTTCAAGAAGTTGGAATAGGATCATTTTTCAATTCGGTGTCGAACGAGGCAATTGGAGTGTTTATGTTCGTCCTTGGTTTCGATTGCGGTCGATTAAAGATGATAATCCCGATATTTCAACTTACATCGGCCGAGGTGATCTGAATGTAATTTATGCGATCGATGGCAATGTTTTTTCCTTAGTCGAAAGCAATAATTTAGGTTTTGGTTCGAGAATTCGCGGCAATGCCACTTTTTCCTGGTCTTATCCAATCAAAGGGAATTTGAAAGGTTTTCTGCAAATTTCACATGGCTATGGTGAAACGCTAATAGATTATAATAACAAACAGACTACGATTGGTATTGGCGTTTCTTTGATTGAATGGTTGTAATCATGTTATCACTTTTGGGTTGCTAACGAAATTAGTTTCACCACTGTTTTCCAATTTCGACTTGTGGCTTTTAATTTTAATTTTCCTTCGATCGCGACATTCGATAATTTGGTGTTGGCAGGAGAATCAGCATACCACAAATACAGCACCTTGTTTTTACTGACAAATAGATCTTTCCCGAAATTAGCCGCTTGTAAACTCTGTAGATTATTATGAGTTGGAACATCCGAAAGGAAAGCTACATAAGGTTGTGTCGGGTTTTCGACGCTTTCTTTGACGAAAGGATTTTCATTAAAAATTTGTTCTAATTCTAGCAAAGTTGTGATGCGCACCGGAACATCAAATCCGAATTGTTTAAAAATAATTTGTGAAATCTCGTGTTCTAAAGCAGCCGCATTTTTGTTAGCACTATCAAAGACAATATTACCACTTTGAATATACGTTGAGACATTATTAAAACCATTGCTTACCAAAACTTCACGCAATAATTCCATCTTAATGATTTTGTGACCACTAACATTTATTCCACGCAATAAAGCTATGTATGTTTTCATATAATTTAATTGACAATTGATAATTAACAATTGATAATGAAAAAGTCTAAGTCAATCAAATAATCTTCATTTGAAAATTAATAAAATTAATAAAATTATCAATTATCAATTATCAATTATCAATTATCAATTATTCATTAACCTGTCCCATCATCATCAAAAATGCCTTCAAAAATTCATCGATGTTGCCATTCATCACGCCTTCTACATCGCTGGTTTCTAAGCCAGTTCGGACATGTTTGACCAATTTATACGGATGCATGACGTAGTTTCGAATTTGCGATCCCCATTCGATTTTCATTTTTCCCGCTTCAATATCGTTGCGTTGTTCTTGTCGCTTTTTCATTTCAATTTCGTACAACTGCGATTTCAACATTTGCATCGCACGTTGGCGGTTGTCTTGCTGTGAACGCGTTTCGGAGCATTGAATCTGAATGCCAGTAGGTTTGTGAAACAATTGCACTTTGGTTTCAACTTTATTGACGTTTTGTCCACCAGCGCCACTTGAACGAGAGGTAATAATATCGATGTCTGCTGGATTGATGTCAATTTCAATCGTATCATCTACCAAAGGATAAACATACACGGAAACAAATGATGTATGACGTTTGGCGTTGCTGTCAAAAGGTGAGATTCGGACCAAACGATGCACGCCGTTTTCTCCTTTTAAATATCCGAATGCATAATCACCTTCTATTTCTAGCGTTACAGTTTTAATTCCAGCTGCTTCACCTTTTTGGAAATTCAGTTCTTTAATTTTATAGCCTTCTTTTTCCGCCCACATCATGTACATGCGCATGAGCATTTCTGCCCAATCGCAGCTTTCCGTTCCGCCTGCGCCAGCCGTAATTTGAATGACCGCACTCAACGGATCAGCTTCGTCGGAAAGCATGTTCTTGAACTCGATATTTTCGATAAATGAATTGGTCAGTCTAAACTGCTCATCTAACTCATCGACAGTCAATTCGCCCTCTTTGTAAAATTCAAAAGCCAATTGTAATTCATCGGTAAGAACGACCGCTTTTTCGTAATCTTCTACCCATTTTTTCTTGGATCTCAGATTCTTAACAAGCAGTTCCGCTTCTTTAGGATTGTCCCAAAAGTTAGGAGCGAAAGTCTTTTCTTCTTCGTTGGCTATTTCTATCAGTTTGGCATCAATGTCAAAGATACCTCCTCAACGCACCAAGGCGCTCCACAATACCTTTTATTTGTTCGGTAGTTGTCATAAATTATATTTAATTTTGGCGATGATTTTTAGGAGCTGATCCCGCTATCCGTTGCAATCTTTCGCGCCAAACACTGGCGCCAAAGGATTTCCACTGCTATCGGGGCTAGGGCTCTGTCTTCAATCGAAATTTTAAAAAACAAAAGTAAACTATCTACACTTGATATGGAAATAAATTTAATTAGCGATACGGTTACCAAACCATCCCCAGAAATGCTGCAAGCGATGTTTAACGCGAAAGTAGGCGACGATGTTTTTAAGCAAGACCCGACCGTGAACGCTTTTGAAAAAATGGTCGCAGAGTTATTCGGTATGGAAGCCGCGTTGTTCTTTCCTTCGGGGACGATGGCAAATCAAACGGCTATTAAACTGAATACCAATCCAGGAGATCAGATTATTTGTGATAAATGGTCGCACATTCATTTGTATGAGTCCGGTGGTGCTTCTTTTAATAGCGGTGTGAACTTCAATTTGTTGGATGGAAATCGCGGTTTGATTACCGCGGAACAAGTCAAAAATGGCATTAATGATCCTGAGTTTTATCACACGCCATTATCTAAAATGGTTGGTATTGAAAATACCACAAACAAAGGCGGTGGCGCTTGTTACGAGATAGAAGAATTGCAAAAAATCAAGCAAGTTTGTGTCGATCATAATTTGAAATATCACTTGGATGGTGCTCGTTTGTGGAATGCCTTAATTGCTAAAAAGCAACAGCCCAAACAATACGGAGAACTATTCGATACGATTTCGGTTTGTTTTTCGAAAGGATTGGGAGCTCCGATCGGTTCTGTATTGCTTTCAAGTGCAGAAAACATGCATAAAGCATTACGTATTAGAAAGATATTTGGTGGCAATATGAGACAATCTGGTTATTTGGCTGCCGCTGGAATCTATGCGTTGCAAAATAATATCAATAGACTAGAAGACGATCACCGAAGAGCTAAAGAATTGGGAGCGAAATTACAGTCTTGTACGTGGGTTTCAAAAGTAGAACCTGTTGAAACTAATATTGTCGTTTTTGCGGTACAATCCCATCTCAACGACAAACAAGTTATCGAGAAACTGGCGCAAAAAGGTATTGCGATTAGTTTGTTGGCAAAGAACACGCTGCGCATGGTCACACATTTAGATTACCGTGAAGTGATGCATTCGTATGTTTTGGAAGCTTTAGAAAAAATGGAGTTGTAGTTATTTGAACATATCTTCCATTCCGGGTATCATGGGAAGATCCATTTTAGAGACGGCGTCGATTTCGGCAGTATGAACAGCAGTGGCTTTCTCGATGGCTTTGTTGATCACTAGAATCAAATAATCTTCCAATTGCTCTTTGTCTTGTAGTAAAGCGTCGTCAATGCTAACTGACTTTATTTGATTATTGGCGGAAATTGAGACTTTCAATAATTGGTCATTACTTTGCTCATCGATAAAAATAGTGTCCAATCTTTTTTTAGTTTGTGCTACTTTTTCTTGGGTTTCTTTCATTTTGCCCATCATTCCCATTAAATCTCCAAACATATTGATAATTATTATGATTAATATATGGCAAAAGTACTAAATTGCGAGCAAGTAATTTTATAAATTAATCAATGAAAAATACAATTTTTATCTGTTGCCTTTGTACTATTTTTGCAACGTCTTTTTCTCAAAACAAAAACGAAACAATGTCAAATCCAAAAGCGCCAATTGCTCCTGTAAAACCTAAGAAACTTGAAAAACACGGAGATGTTAGAATCGATAATTATTTTTGGCTCAATGATCGGGAGAATCCAGAAGTTATCGATTATTTGAATAAAGAGAATGATTATTATCACACCGTTACTGCATCTACTAAGGATTTTCAAACCGCCTTGTTTGAGGAAATGAAAGGTCGAATCAAAGAAGACGACGAATCGGTTCCCTATTTATATAACGGTTATTACTACATCACCAGGTTTGAAAAAGGTCAAGATTATCCCATTTATTCTAGAAAAAAAGGAAGTTTAGATGCTGCCGAAGAGATCATGTTCAATTGCAATGAAATGGCGAAAGGCCACAAATACTTTCAATTGGGTGGCGTTAGTATCAGTAATGACAATCAATTGGCAATTTTTTGTACGGATGTCATTGGCAGAAGAATTTACTCTTTGCAAATAAAAAACCTGTTAACAGGTGAAATTTTATCCGACAAAGTAGAGCAAACGACGGGAAATGCGGTTTGGGCTAATGACAACAAAACCATTTTCTATACGAAGCAGGACGAAAAGACGTTGCGTTCGGATAAAGTATATAAACACAAAATGGGTTTATCAACTGATAAAGATGAAGTAGTCTATTTTGAAAAAGACGATACGTTTACTGTTTCTGTATCGAAAAGCAAATCGAAAAAATATATTACGATTGCATGTGGAAGCACGTTAACCGACGAATACCAAACTATTTTGGCGGATGAACCAGATAGCAAATTCAAGATTTTTCAAAAAAGAGTTCGAGGTTTAGAGTATTCGATTTCTCATTATGGCGATAGTTTCTACGTAGTGACGAATAAAGACAAAGCAACCAATTTTAAGTTGATGAAAGTCAATGAAAACAATACCTCTCAAGAAAATTGGGTGGACTTAATTCCACATCGCTCAGACGTTCTAATGGAAGGAATAGATATTTTTAAAGATTACTTAGTGGTTTCTGAGCGTAGCAATGGTTTGAATAAAATTCGAATCATGCCGTGGAGTGGGAAAGGAGAGTATTACTTGCCTTTTGAAATCGAAACTTATACATGTTACACAACTACTAATGTTGATTTTGATACGGATGTGTTGCGTTATGGTTATCAGTCGTTGGCGACACCCTCTTCGGTAATCGACTTCAACATGAAAACCAAAACCAAAGAAATTAAAAAAGAACAACAAGTCTTAGGTGGAAAATTTGATAAGAATAATTACACCGAAGAACGTGTTTGGGCTACTGCAACCGATGGAACTAAAGTACCTATTTCTATGGTGTATCGAAAAGGAATCAAGAAAGATGGCAAGAATCCATTGTTGTTATATTCTTATGGTTCGTATGGAATTTCAACGGATCCGTATTTTTCAACAACACGGTTATCTTTATTAGACCGTGGATTCATCTACGCAATTGCACACATTCGGGGCGGAGAAGATTTAGGAAGACAATGGTATGAAGACGGAAAATTATTAAAAAAGAAAAACACTTTTACCGATTTTATTGATTGCTCGAAATATGTGATAGCTGAAAAATTTACTTCAGCGGAACATTTATATGCAGAAGGTGGCTCGGCAGGCGGTTTGTTGATGGGTGCAATTGTGAATATGGCACCACAGTTATATAATGGTGTCATTGCTCAAGTTCCTTTTGTTGATGTCATGACGACAATGCTAGATGATTCTATTCCATTAACCACTGGTGAATATGATGAATGGGGCAATCCAAATGTGAAAAAGTACTATGATTATATGCTTTCGTATTCACCTTATGATAATGTCAAAGCGCAGGACTATCCAAACATGTATGTTGGTACTGGATTGCATGACTCGCAGGTACAATATTGGGAACCAGCAAAATGGGTAGCTAAATTAAGAGTCACAAAAACAAATGATAAACAGTTATTTCTCGACACCAACATGGATGCGGGTCATGGCGGAGCTTCAGGTCGATTCGAAGCATTGAAAGAAGTTGCGAAGGAATTTACTTTTTTATTAGATTTAGAAAAAATCAAAAAGTAATTAATTTTTTTTTGTTAGATTTGCAAGGATTTGAGGTTAGTTAAAATACCTACGCCTTGATTAACTATTTTTTTATGAAAGAAGAAATTAAAGCCTACAATAATGTATTAGAACTAATAGGAAATACACCTCTTATTAAGCTCAATAAAGTTACCGAAAATTATGACGGTAATTTTTATGCAAAAGTGGAAGCATTTAATCCGGGTCACTCTACAAAAGATAGAATCGCACTTTATATCATTGAACAAGCGGAAAGAAAAGGAATCCTTTCTCCCGGTGATACCATTATTGAAACTACTTCGGGAAATACAGGTTTTAGTTTAGCGATGGTTAGTATCATTAAAGGCTACAACTGTATTTTAGCGGTGAGTTCTAAATCTTCTAAAGACAAAATCGACATGCTACGAAGTTTGGGCGCTAAAGTATATGTATGCCCTGCCAACGTTTCAGCTGATGACGAACGTTCTTACTATAGCGTTGCTAAAAGATTGCATGAAGAAACAAAAGGTTCGGTTTACATCAATCAATATTTCAATCAATTAAATATTGATGCACATTATAATTCGACAGGTCCCGAAATTTGGGAACAAACCAATGGAAAAATAACCCATTTAGTGGCATGTAGCGGTACTGGAGGAACAATTTCTGGAGTCGCTAAGTTTCTAAAAGAGCAAAATCCAAATATTCGTATTTTAGGTGTCGACGCTTTTGGTTCGGTGTTAAAAAAATATCACGAAACCAAAGAGTTTGACAACGACGAAATTTATCCATACAGAATTGAAGGTTTAGGAAAGAACTTAATTCCAACAGCCACCGATTTCGACTCGATTGATAAGTTTATGAAAGTAACGGATGAGTCGAGTGCACACGCCACTAGAGAAATTGCAAAGAAAGAAGGCTTGTTTGTTGGCTATACTTCTGGTGCGGTTTTACAAGCAATAAGACAATATGCTGAGGAAGGTGAGTTTGATGCAACGAGTAACGTGATTGCGATTTTCCCTGATCATGGTTCTCGATACATGAGTAAAGTATTTAGTGATGATTGGATGAACGAGCAAGGTTTCTTTGATAGTGTAAATGCAGAAGAAGCGCAGAAGATTGAATTTATAAAGTGACAATTGATAATTGATAATTAAAAAGTCCCGAGTAAATCGGGACTTTCTATTTAATGACAAACGAATTATCAATTATCAATTGTTAATTATTCATTAGTTTTCCTCCATTGTGTGATATACGTTTTGCACGTCATCATCTTCTTCAATTTTCTCCAATAATTTTTCAACATCAGCGACTTGTGCTTCCGTAAGTTGTTTTAGGACTTGTGGAATTCTTTCAAAACCAGAAGACAAAATTTCAACATTTCTGTTTTCTAATTCTTTTGGATGGCTCCAAAGCTGCCAAAAGGAGCATAGATTAGAATCCCGTCTTCATCTTCAAATACTTCTTCCGCACCAAAGTCTATTAATTCTAATTCCAACTCTTCTGGATCGATATTACCTTTTGGAATTCTAAAATTACAAGTGTGATCGAACATAAATTCAACAGAGCCTTGGGTTCCCATGGTTCCATTACATTTATTGAAATAGCTTCTAATATTCGCCACCGTTCTGTTGTTATTGTCAGTTGCTGTTTCGATCAAAATCGCAATTCCATGTGGTGCATAACCTTCGAAAAGTACTTCTTTATAATTTGCAGTGTCTTTGTCCGTTGCTTTTTTGATGGCGCGTTCCACATTTTCTTTTGGCATGTTAGCTGCTTTCGCATTCTGAATAACCGCGCGCAAACGTGAATTGGCGTCAGGATTCGGTCCGCCTTCCTTTACCGCCATCACAATATCTTTCCCAATTCTTGTAAATGCTTTAGCCATTGCCGACCAACGCTTCATTTTTCTTCCTTTACGGAATTCAAACGCTCTTCCCATTTTTAATTCATTTTTAGGTTGCAAACTTAGTCAATACAATAAATTTTAAAAAATGTTTACCGCTTTTTTTTATTTCATCTTTAATAAATTAGATTTGCCGCAATTAATCTAAAAAACATACAATGAAAAAAATTATCGCATTAGGCATCTTGCTAACAAGCACATTAGCTTTCTCTCAAATTCGAGTGAAGAAAGATATCGAATTAGCCCCGCAAATTGGAACGGCAACTTCTAACTATTATGGTGATGCAAAATTGAATAATGATCCGATAAGTTCCGTTAATATTGGTGTCAATGCAGATTATTTTTTCAATAGTCGATGGAGTTTGCGCTCAGGATTGTTTGTTCAAACCATGGGATCTAAATACTCAGATGGATATTTCACATACACAGAAACATTAAAATATGTAACGATTCCGCTAAACGCCAATTGGCACTTTGGAAGTACCAGAAAATGGTATTTAAATTTTGGGCCTAGTTTTGGATTCTTAACATCTGCAGAAGCTAATGGAGTAGATATTAAAGATAAAGCCGAATCATTTCAACTTGGATTGAATGTTGGAATTGGTTATAAAATCGAAGTTTCTAAAGACTTTAGCATCTTTATTGATTATCAAGGAATGTCTGGAATGACAGAAATCGCAAAAGAGAGCAACGTCGCAATCAAGAACCAATATTCTAGTTTCAACGTTGGTGGTGTTTTCAAACTATAAATAAAAAAAAATCCGCTTTTAGCGGATTTTTTTATTTTTTGTAAAATGGCAATTTAACAACTTTCGCCGGCACATCATTTTTTCGAATACGTATATAAATTGGGCTATCAACTGCGCTATGATTTACTGTAACGTAGCCCAAACCAATACCAACTCCCATCGATGGCGACATTGTTCCTGACGTTACATGTCCAATAATCACTCCGTCAGCATCTACAATCTCATAATCATGTCTTGGCACCGCTCGCTCTTGCATTTCAAATGCAACGAGTTTCTTATTCACGCCATTTTCTTTTTGTTTCTTCAAATTCTCCGAATTGACGAAATCCTTAGTAAATTTCGTAATCCAACATAATCCTGCTTCTAAAGGAGAAGTGGTATCATTAATATCATTGCCGTACAAACAGAATCCCATTTCCAATCGCAACGTATCGCGGGCTGCTAAACCAATTGGTTTAATGCCATACGCGGCACCGGCTTCAAAAACTTTGTTCCAAACTGTTTCGACTTGATCATTCTTACAATAGATTTCAAAGCCACCTGAACCCGTATAACCAGTTGCTGATATGATTACATAAGGAAAACCAGCAAAATCGGCTACTTCAAAATGGTAATATGGAATCGCAGACAAATCGATCGAAGTTAGCGACTGCATCGCCTCAACCGCTTTTGGTCCTTGCACTGCAAGTAAGGAAAATTCATCAGAGATATTGCGCATTTCTACATTCATATCATTAAAACTGGAAATCCATTCCCAATCTTTTTCAATATTTGAAGCATTTACGACCAAAAGATATTGCTCTTCTTTCATGCGGTAAATAATCAAATCGTCAACAATGCCGCCTTCACGATTTGGCAAACAAGAATATTGTGCTCGTCCGACAGTCAATGTTGATGCATCATTGGAAGTAACTTTCTGAATCAACGCTAGCGCGTTTTCTCCTGTTAACAAAAATTCACCCATATGGGAAACATCAAAAACACCTACGCCATTTCGAACGGTTTCGTGTTCAGCATTAACTCCTTCGTATAAAATTGGCATATTGTAACCTGCAAAAGGTAGCATTTTTGCTCCCAATTGCTCATGAATGTGGGTAAGGGCAGTATTTTTCATTGCATTTTTTTAGACGTCGCTAATTTATTCATTTAATATTAAATTCAAGTTACTAAAATTCTAAATTTCAGACTTTTTTCTAGGAGCTTTTTCCTGCTGTTCGCTATATCTTTTTTTGGTTTATGAAAAACCAAAAAAAGGATACCGCTTCCATCAGGGCTAGGGAAATATCCCCTGAATCTCAACCGTTTTTGATTGCAATTAAGTATCTTTATGTAAATTATTAACTCCAAGATGAATCCAATTGCCGTAACGCGCCAAGAAATTTTATCCAGATTTCATCCAGTCGATCCCAAAACGCATAAAGGACTGCAAGGTCACGTTTTGCTGATTGGAGGTAGTTATGGCAAAATTGGTGCGATTTCCTTATCTTCAAAAGCGGCATTGAGAACCGGCTGTGGCTTGGTCACCGTGTTCATACCAAAGTGTGGTTATACTGTGATTCAAACCGCAAATCCCGAAATTATGGTTCTTACGGATGTAGAGGAGAACTGTATCACCAATATCGATTTTTCGATTAAGCCACAAGCCATCGGCATTGGACCTGGAATGGGCTTGGATTTTAAAACACAGAAAACATTTCACTCTTTCCTAAAGGTTAACCAAATTCCTTTAGTTATCGACGCCGATGCACTAAATAGTCTTAGTCATAATGCGGCGTCATGCTACCTATTGCAAGCCAAAACTATACTAACACCCCATCAAAAGGAGTTAGAAAGACTCATAGGGAATTGGAGTAGCGAAGAAGAAAAGTTGGGAAAGGCTATCGACTTCTCCTTAAAGTTCAATGTAGTACTAGTCTTAAAAGGAGCGCCAACTATAATTGTCGATGGGGAAACATTGTATGAAAACACCACAGGAAATGCGGCTTTAGCCACGGCAGGAAGTGGTGATGTATTGACGGGTATAATCACGAGCTTATTGGCGCAATCATACCCAGCTGTTGATGCTGCAATGATTGGAGTCTATTTGCATGGGTTGTGCGCAGATTTACGAGATGAAAATTCCAGTACGCAATCTTTTATTGCTTCCGACATCATCGAAAACTTAGGGAAGGCCTTTTTAAGTTTAGGAAATTAAGAATGCTTTCAATTCCTCGTACGTCTTAATTTTAACTTTGACTTTTCCCTTATTTAATACACTTTCAATCTGCGGTGGAATGGGAAGTGTGATTTGAAGAACAGGCTCGACAGTATCTAAAAACTTGATTGGATGGGCAGTTTCCAAGAATACGCCGATGGCATTCGGAAAACGATCCATTTCTTTCTTTAGACCGAGGTAACCCACAACACCATGAGGTTCTGCGATATATCCGGTAGTCTTGTAAATGTTAGCTAAGGTCTCACTGGTTTTTTCATCAGTATAGGAATAGGAACTAAAATCCTTGTTGAATTCTGCTAAGTCATTATGGTAGAGTTCCTGAATTCGAATAAAATTGCTTGGATTTCCGACATCCATCGCATTCGAAATCGTAGCTTTTGATGGTTTAGGTGTATAAGTCCCAGTGGCTAAAAATTGCGGAACGGTATCATTAACGTTGGTAGCAGCGACAAAATGTTCAATAGGCAATCCAAGTCTTTTTGCCATAATTCCAGCGCAGATATTTCCGAAGTTACCACTTGGACAAGAGAACACAAGTGGTTTTTGTTGCGATTTTAATTGTTTGTAGGCAAAGAAAAAATAAAACATTTGAGGTAGCCATCGCGCAATATTTATCGAATTGGCAGAGGTTAGATTTTTATGCGAAAGACTTTGATCTAAGAATGCTTTCTTCACCATGTCTTGACAGTCATCAAAAACACCGTCTACTTCAACTGCTCTAATATTTTGTCCAAGAGTAGTGAGCTGACGTTCTTGTATGTCACTTACTTTTCCTGATGGATATAAGATAACAACTTCCACACCATCAACACCTAAAAAACCACTAGCAACGGCGCCACCAGTATCTCCAGAAGTTGCCACAAGGACTGTATTTTTACTATTATTGTCGTCTTTGTTAAAATAAGCCAGACATCGTGACATAAAACGGGCCCCGACATCTTTAAAAGCCATGGTTGGTCCGTGATATAGTTCTAGGGCATAAATTGAAGTCTCTACTTTAACTGTAGGAAAGTCAAAACACAAAGTTTCTGCAATGATTTCTTTGAGATTGCTCTCAGGAATATCGTCTCCAACAAATTGCTTAATCGCTTCAAAGGCAATTTCTTCGTTGCTTTTGTTTTCAATGTTCTCGAAAAAAGAGGAGGGAAGTGCTGTTATTTTTTCGGGAAAGTACAAGCCTTTGTCTGGAGCGAGACCTTGAATTACGGCCTCTCGAAAAGACACTTTTGGTGCGTTATGATTTAAACTATAATATTTCATTTTTGATTTTTGAATTACGATTTGAGACAAGAGGTAGTTCTATTAGTAATCTATCTTATATCCAAAATCTTACATCTTAAATTATCTTAACTCCTTCTGCGTTAATATTAGAAACGTGAATTTCATACTTAATGCCAGTAGTATCATAGATTTTGCGCATTCCATCAGCCACTTTTTCTGCAATTTCACGTCCCTTGCTTAACGCAAAAATGGATGGGCCGGAACCAGAAATTCCGGAACCTAAGGCGCCATTGTCAAGCGCTGATTGTTTTACTAAATCAAATTGTGGAATAAATGGACCTCGCAAAGGTTCTACGATTTCGTCACGTAAGGAACGTCCAATTAAATCATAGTCGCTGGTATATAAACCTGCAATCAATCCACCGACATTTCCCCATTGTGTAATAGCACTTTTTAGTGAAATCGTGGGTTGTAACACGGCGCGCATTTCTGAAGTTTTCAATTCAATTTGTGGATGTATTATTGTTGCATATAGCTCCAATGGACTATCAATTCTAATAACATCTAAAGGATCGTAGCCGCGTACCAAAGTAAAACCACCACAAAGCGCCGGCGCAACATTATCTGCATGGGCACTACCACTAGCGAGCACTTCACCTTGCATGGCAAAATAAATCAATTCTTTGCGTGAAAATGGTTTGCCAATCAACTCATTGATTCCAAAAACAGCACCAGCAGCGCTTGCGGAACTGCTTCCAATACCGCTTCCTGCTTTAATTTTTTTGTAAATCTCGATGTCAAAGCCGAAATCCAATTCCATTCCATGAAGCATCGCCAATGCCGCCACTCCAGCAACATTTTTTTCAGTTTCTAGCGGAAGGTCAGCGCCAATAATCTTTGTAATTCGAACGCCTATTTGCGTTGATTTACGAACAATCATTTCGTCACCAACAGTATCCAAACAAGTTCCTAAAACGTCAAAGCCACACGAAAGGTTGGCGATAGTAGCTGGGCAGAAGAGTTTTATTTGTTCCATACTTCGTTAGTTTCTGATTGGGTCTGGGACTAATTTGCAAAATAGCATATTACACATTTCCAATTCGGATGACGTCGGCAAAGATTCCGGATGCGGTAACCGCTGCACCAGCTCCAGCACCTTTAATTAATAAAGGTTGATCGACGTAACGGTCTGTATAAAATTGCACAATATTATCTTTTCCTTCAAGGTTGTAAAATGGACTGTCAGAAGGAATAAACTGCAATCCAACGCTTGCTTTTCCATTTTCAAATGAAGCCACAAATTTCAAACGGCTGTTCTTCTGTTTGGCTTCTTCAAGAAGTTGATCAAAATGACTTGCGTGTTTGACTAGTGACTTAAAGAAATCTTCATTATTCGTAGTGTTCATGCACTCTTCAGGAAGGAAGGAATTGTTAGTGATGTCTTCCATTTCCATAGCGTAACCGCTTTCTCTAATGAGAATTAAGATTTTACGTGCCACATCAACTCCGCTTAAATCAATCTTCGGATCAGGTTCTGTAAATCCTTGTACGCCAGCTTCTTTTACTACATCGTGAAAACTGTAAGTGTCGCTAAAATTGTTAAAGATAAAATTCAAACTGCCAGATAAAACCGCATTAATTCTATTCACTTTATCGCCTGAAGCAATCAAGTGTTTCAACGTATCAATGATGGGCAAACCTGCGCCAACGTTGGTTTCGAACAAGAATGGCGCATTGTATTTACGTGACAATTGTTTTAAATTGTTATAGTTCGCGTAAGCAGATGAGCAGGCAATTTTGTTGCAAGTTACCACTGCGACATTTTCTTGAAGGAATTGGTCGTATATGTTGGCAATCGATTCATTTGCCGTAATATCCACGAAAATACTATTGCGCAAATTGAGTTCTTTTACTTTCGAAATGAATGCGTCTTTGTTTGCCGTTTCACCGTTATCTAAGAGCGCTTGCCAATCTTTGAGCGCGATTCCTTCTTCGTCAAATAACATTTTTCGTGAGTTTGAAATACCAATGACGCGGAGATTGATCTTTAGATTCTCTTTTAAGAATTTCTTTTGTTGGTGAATTTGATCCATAAACTTTTCACCCACGTTTCCAACTCCCATAACAAAGAGATTCAATTGCTTGGTGTTGTCTTCAAAAAATCGTTCGTGTAAAGTGTTTAGTGCTTTCTTTACATCACGTTCATTAATTACAACGGAAATATTTCTCTCAGAGGCACCTTGAGCTATGGCGCGAATGTTAACGTTATTCTTACCTAAAGTGCTAAACATCTTTCCGCTCAAGCCTTGGTGATTCTTCATATTTTCACCCACAAGAGCCACAATGCAAAGGTTTTTCTCAACGATGCACGGATCAATTTTGTTTTGGGCAATTTCTAATTCGAAAGCTTTATTAATGGCTTTTTGCGCATTATCAGCGTCTGAATTTAAAATTCCAATACAAATAGAATGCTCTGACGAAGCTTGTGTAATAAATATGACGTTGATATTCTCGTGTGACAAAACCTCGAACAAGCGTTTAGAAGAACCAGACACGCCAATCATTCCAGAGCCTTCAAGCGTTAAAAGTGAAATTTTATCAATATGAGAAATTCCTTTAATTGGATTTTCTTTGCCACTAACTGCGGAGGTAATTAGGGTTCCAGCAGCTTCTGGTTCAAAAGTATTCTTAATCAGAATTGGAATATTCTTCTTTAGAACAGGTTGAATCGTTGGTGGATAAAGCACTTTCGCTCCAAAATGCGACAATTCCATCGCTTCCTGATAGGAAATAACTTCAATGGGTTGTGCTTGTTTTACTATCTTCGGATTTGCAGTAAACATTCCGTTGACGTCAGTCCAAATTTCGAGTTGCGAAGAATTCAGCGCTCCAGCAACAATTGCAGCCGTGTAATCTGATCCACCTCGACCTAACGTTGTCGTATTTCCGTCCTCTGAGGAAGCAATAAATCCAGGAATTACTGTTGCTTTTGCCGCGCTAGCCTTAAAATAATCTGAAATTAATTTGTTTGTGATATCGAAATTTACGACTGCTTTTCCGAAATGACTATTTGTTTTAATGAATTCTCGGCTGTCTTTATAGGTCGCAGAGCTGATTTTTTGTTGCAAGGCTTTTGCAATTATTTGGGATGAAAGTAATTCCCCAAAACTGAGAATCGTATCTGATGTTCTGTTTGATAATTCACCTAACAGATAACAGCCATCTAGTAAGGTTTTTAAGTGATTTAGATTACTATTGATACTGTCGATTAATTCTCTTTGATCTGAAAGTGGAATTAATTGTTCAATCGCTTCTTTGTGTTTTTGTTCTATTTGATTGACGATATCTTTGTAAGTCTTGTCTTTAGCCGCTGCTTTTGATGCTGCTGCAACTAGTAAGTCGGTTACGCCACTAAAAGCAGAAACCGTAACAACAAGAGGTTCTTTTTTGGCAGCATCTGCCACAATATTGAGTACTAGATTGATATTTTGGGCATTTGCAACTGAAGTCCCTCCAAATTTTAATACATTCATTTTGGTAATAATTAAGGTAAAAAGGTGAGTTTTAAAAGTATTGCTCTTTCTAACAAAAAACAGTAAAAATTGATATGAGAATTGCTACCCCAAAGGGGTCGTGAATACTGCAGTGGTAACAGTTTTTGCTGTAACCAAAGTAATTGTTTTGTCGAGAAGAGTGCTACCGTAGTTTTGCATCCGTTTTGAATTGAATTTTTCAAAAGTAATGCAATTTAAAATACTAATAAAGAAAGGAAAACATTTTTACGAATTTTTCATTTTGATTAGTTTCTTAGTTCAAATGATAGTTATTTGAAAAATTTACGATGCACAAAATAGTAATTCATCAATATTTAGAAGAATATCATCTACAAACCTTGCTTTTTAACATTGGTTTATTCAAATTTGTACGATTAATCAAGATATCACATGGAAAATACCCATTATATTAGTTCGGACGTACTTTCACTAGAAAAAATACAACTTATACTATCTCACGATTTAAAGCTTTCTCTTTCTGAGGAGGCAAAAATCAATATTGAGAAATGTAGGGTTTATTTAGACAAAAAAATGGAGTCGAACGATGCTCCAATTTATGGAATAAATACGGGTTTTGGTTCATTGTGCAATGTGAAAATATCAAATGATAACTTGTCAAGACTTCAAGAGAACTTAGTAAAATCGCACGCTTGTGGCACGGGTGATGAAGTTCCTGCAGCCATTGTTAAAATACTTTTGCTTTTAAAAATTCAATCATTAAGTTACGGATTTTCAGGCGTTCAACTATTAACAGTAGAACGATTGATTGATTTTTACAATGATGATATTTTGCCAGTCATTTATACGCAAGGTTCTTTGGGGGCGTCGGGAGATCTAGCTCCGTTAGCGCATCTTTCGTTGCCGTTATTGGGAGAAGGTGAAGTTTGGTATGAAGGCAAAAAACGACGAGCGAACGACATACTTACTGAAAAAGGTTGGGAACCAATTGTACTTCAATCTAAGGAAGGTTTAGCACTGTTAAACGGAACACAGTTTATGAGTGCATATGGCGTTTATATTTTGATTAAAACTTCCAAGTTTTCTTGGTTAGCGGATTTGATAGGAACGATTTCATTAGAAGGATTTGATGGCAGAATTGAGCCGTTTAATGAACTCATCCATTACATTCGACCGCACAAAGGTCAAATCGTAACTGCGAAAAGAGTAGTGGATTTTTTAGAAGGAAGTCAGATTATTTCGCAAAGAAAAGAGCATGTTCAAGATCCATATTCTTTTAGATGTATTCCGCAAGTACACGGCGCATCAAAAGACGCTATTGATTACGCTAAACGAGTTTTTAAAACTGAAATTAATTCTGTTACAGACAATCCTAATATCTTTAGAGAAAGTGATCAAATTATTTCTGGAGGAAATTTTCATGGTCAACCGTTGGCTATTGCATTAGATTTCTTAGCCATTGCTCTTGCTGAATTGGGTAGTATTTCAGAAAGAAGAACTTATCAACTGATTAGTGGATCCCGAGGATTACCTGCATTTCTTGTTGACAATCCGGGCTTAAATTCTGGATTTATGATTCCACAATATACCGCTGCTAGTATTGCGAGTCAAAACAAACAATTAGCGACACCTGCAAGTGTAGATAGTATCGTGTCTTCAAATGGGCAAGAGGATCACGTAAGTATGGGAGCCAATGCCGCAACAAAATGTTTGCGTGTGATGGAGAATTTAGAGCGTATTTTGGCGATTGAACTGATGAATGCCTCTCAAGCAGTTGAGTTTAGAAGGCCGCTTCAATCGAGTGAGTTTATTGAGTTGTTTCTTAAATCGTATCGTGAAGAAGTTCCATTGGTTAAAGAAGATCGAATTTTACACTATGATATAGAAAATTCGGTTGCTTTTTTGAATAGTTTTATCTTAGATGAAAGTGTCCTTGAATAGTTTCTAATTCCCTAGATTGCCTAGAGTTTTATGGATTTTTCGCTTGTGATGAGTTTGACGAAGCATGTCACTTCCAGAAATGATACTGATATTTCCGTCAATTTCAAACATCGCTAACTTTACATCTTTAAAATATTCAACGCCGTGTTCGCGCATGGCTTCCTGTAGCTCTTCAGAGGTAATTCCCAATCCAGCCAGCGTTTTGAATTCAATTTTACCGTCATGAATTAGAATTTGAGGCTTATCATTCACTATGTCGCCGATGAATTTGATTCTTAAAATGAACTTTTTGAAAATGTAGTTGATGACGAAAAGGGAAAATGCCGCGGCAATTCCGCCTGTCAATGAAGTATTGGCGCCAACCATTGCATTTTGAACCGAGTTGCTTATTAATAGCACCAAGATAATATCGGCTGAATTTAATTGAGAAAGTTCTTTTTTGCCAAAAATACGCAAGGCAACAACCATAAAAAGATAGACTACGGCCGAACGGACCACAACATCCAAATATGGATTCATAGTAATCATGTTATATTTTTCTGAGCAACATCGTCGTATGCATGCAAGAGTATAGATCATTGAGTTTGGTGCAGTTCCAATCCTTATTGACCATTTTCGCAATTACTCTAGATTTATATGCATCATTTAGTGGCAGTAAATTTAGGAATACGCCATATTTACTTTTACCAAGAACGCCTCTCATTTCTTCAATTTTGAAGTTCGTTTTGATTTTGTTCAAAACGGCTTTGGTAAAGGGCCATTCCCAATCTTTATCACTTTGAAAAGGTCTATATAACATCCTAAGAACCTTTATTGGAAAACTAGTTTCAAGTGGATCGTAAGAAATAATCACACCGTTTGTGCTTAGTTTTTCTTTTAGTTTAGAAACAAGTAAATCAAAGTTCTCAAAATGATGCAAAACACCATACGCGTAGATGATGTCAAAATTATTTTGATGAAATTCTGGAGAAAGAAAATCAACCGCTATGGCTTGTGCATTGGGGCAATTTTCATTTTCTATTCTTTTTTGGAGACTAGCAATTGCCACGTCACTCAAATCAATGCCAATATATTCCTTTGCATTTTTTGCCATGTAGAGCGAAAGTGCATTTCCACGCAAACATCCTAAATCAAGTACTTTTTTATCACTCAAATCTCCTAGCCAAACTTTATGCTCGTCATATACGCGATCTTTGATATCAAATTTGCTTCTAAAATTATTTAATGCGCCGTTTCGAAATCCGAACCACAGTGTTGATACAAAATTGGTTTTGGCTTTACTATCTGAATTATAAAACTCTTTTTGCCTCTTGTTTATTTCGAGAATATCTTCTGTACTTTTCATAGGAAATAATAAGTTGATGCTATTTTGCAAATGTAATTATATTGGTGCGTTATTTAACTTAAAATTTTTTTCAATTGCTCGAATCATTTCACCAGCAATGTCTTTGTTTGTGGCGTTTTCGATACCTTCTAATCCTGGAGAAGAATTAACTTCTAACAATAAAGGACCTTTAGAAGAGCGGATAATATCTACGCCGGCAACTCTTAAATCCATTGCCTTAGCAGCCTTGATGGCAATTTTCTTTTCTTCTGCCGTGGGTTTTATGACAGAGGCTGTTCCTCCTAAATGAATGTTCGCTCGAAACTCTCCTGGTAATGCTTCCCTCTGAATGGCAGCAACAACTTTTCCGTCTATAACAAAGCAGCGAATATCTTTACCGTTGGCTTCTTTGATAAATTCTTGAACTAATATATTGGCATTTAAACTTTTAAAAGCATTAATTACACTTTCTGCCGCTTTTTTAGTTTCTGCAATTACGACGCCTTTTCCTTGTGTTCCTTCAAGCAATTTAACAATCAATGGCGGACCTCCAACCATTTTAATCAAGTCGTCCGTATCTAAAGGTGAATTTGCAAACCCAGTTGTAGGTATTTCAATTCCGTGATTTAACAAAAGCTGCAACGAAAACAACTTATCTCTCGATTGTGTAATGGCAGTTGAAGAATTTAAACAAAATACCTTTAATGCTTCAAATTGCCTGGTCAATGCGCAGCCGTAAAATGTAATACTTGGACGAATACGTGGAATAATGGCATCAAATTCATTTAGAATCTTTCCGCCGCGATAATGTATTTGCGGTTTCGTAGCATCTAACTTCATATAACACTCTTTGATATTCAAAAAGTGCATTTCGTGTCCACGCATTTCACCCGCATCCATAATACGCTTATTGCTATATAATTCGGGATTGCTTGCTAAAAGTCCAATGCGAAGTCCAGTTGCTGCTTTTTCAGAATCCTTATAAATTTCCTTTAGATTGTCAGATGTAGATTGTCCTAAAAGGTAAAGTTGTTCAGGATCTACAAGTACTCTGCCGCTCATAGCTTCTCGTCCTAAAAGCATTCTAAATCCCATGGAATCTCGGTTGGTCAGTGTCATTTCGATAGTCCAACTTGCATTTCCGATATCTAGTGTTGTTTGAATTACGTATCGTTGTTCTCGAAATCCACTTGAACTTTTGACAAATCTCTTATCCACTAATGGAGCCTCGCAATGAAGAATTGTTTTCAAGTTGTTTTGAATCGGATTGATATCAAACTTTACCCAATTGGCACCATCCTTTATGAATGGCGATATATTTATTGCGTGAAGTGCTGAAGTCTTTGCTCCTGAATCAACACGAGCTTTTATCTTGGGAATTCCTAGATCGGGAAAGGAAAACCATTCTTCACTTCCAAAAATTACTTTGTTTAGGGACATGAGTTAAAATAAAAATAAGTTTCGAAAGTAATCAATATTAGTTAGCGTCAAAATAATAAACAAAAAAAAACCTACTATTTAGTAGGTTTTTCTGCTTTATGAACTTTAACGGTGAGCTCTTGCAAGGTTTCGTCTAAATCCATAAAAATTTCATCTCCAGAAAGGAGTTTCGAGGTGATAATTTCCTCCGCTAAGGCGTCTTCAACATATTTCTGAATAGCTCTTTTTAAAGGTCGCGCACCGAACTGACGATCGAAACCTTTTTCTGCTATAAAAGCTTTGGCCTTATCAGAAAGACTTAATTGATATCCTAATTCAGCAACACGAGCATACAATTTTTTCAATTCGATTTCAATAATCAAGTCGATATCTTCTTTTTCTAAAGCATTGAAAACAATAACATCATCAATTCTGTTCAAGAACTCAGGAGCGAAGGTTTTCTTCAAAGCATTTTCAATGATGCTTTTTGAATTATCGTCAGCTTGGGCAATCTTGGCAGCCGTTCCGAAGCCAACACCTTGTCCAAAGTCCTTCAATTGTCGTGCTCCAACATTAGAAGTCATAATTACGATTGTATTCTTAAAATCGATCTTTCTTCCCAAACTATCAGTTAAATAACCGTCGTCTAGGACTTGCAAAAGCATGTTAAAAACATCTGGATGCGCTTTTTCAATTTCATCTAAAAGAACCACGCAATACGGTTTTCTTCTTACTTTTTCAGTCAATTGACCACCTTCTTCATAACCTACATATCCTGGAGGCGCTCCAACTAATCTAGAGATGGAGAATTTCTCCATATATTCACTCATGTCAATTCGAATCAACGCATCTTCAGAATCGAATAGTTCTTTCGCTAATACTTTGGCTAATTGCGTTTTTCCGACACCAGTTTGACCAAGGAAAATAAACGAGCCAATTGGTTTGTTTGGATCCTTAAGTCCAGCTCTGTTTCTTTGAATGGAACGTGCAATTTTTAATACCGCATCTTTTTGGCCAATAACTTTATTTTCAATAAGTTCCGGAAGTTTAGCTAATTTGTTGCTTTCCGTTTGAGCGATACGATTTACCGGGATTCCAGTCATCATCGAAACGACATCGGCAACATTATCTTCTGTCACGACAATTCGATTACTCTTAGAATCTTCTTCCCATTGCTCTTGCGCAATTGCTAGATCTTTTTCAATTCTTTTTTCATCATCGCGAAGTTTTGCTGCTTCCTCGTATTTCTGTTTTTTGACAACAGAATTTTTAGATTCGCGAACTTCTTCCAATTGTCTTTCTAATTCTAAGATTTGCTTAGGAACTTCGATGTTGGTAATATGAACACGCGAACCTGCTTCATCAAGAGCGTCGATAGCTTTGTCTGGTAAGAATCGTTCCGACATGTATCTGTTGGTCAATTTTACACAAGCTTCAATTGCCTCTTGAGTGTAATTCACATTGTGATGATCTTCGTATTTATTTTTGATGTTGTTTAGGATTGTGATTGTTTCCTCAACAGAAGTAGGCTCCACAATTATCTTTTGAAAACGTCTTTCTAATGCGCCGTCTTTTTCTATGTATTGACGGTATTCATCTAAAGTTGTTGCTCCGATACATTGAATTTCTCCTCGAGCTAAAGCAGGTTTAAACATATTAGACGCATCTAATGAACCAGTTGCTCCTCCAGCGCCAACGATAGTGTGAATTTCATCAATGAAAAGAATGATATCATCATTTTTCTCCAATTCATTCATCACGGCTTTCATTCGCTCTTCAAATTGTCCTCTGTATTTAGTTCCGGCAATTAAGTTCGCTAAATCTAAGGTGACAACTCTCTTGTTAAACAGAATTCGAGATACTTTCTTTTGTGTAATTCGCAAGGCTAAACCTTCCGCAATAGCAGACTTTCCGACTCCTGGTTCGCCAATTAAAAGTGGATTGTTCTTTTTTCGACGGCTTAAGATCTGGGAAACTCTCTCTATTTCTTTCTCACGACCTACTACAGGGTCGAGTTTTCCTTCTTCAGCCATTTCTGTTAAGTCGCGTCCAAAATTATCTAAAACAGGCGTTTTAGACTTTTTGTTTGATTTATTGGCAGGATTATTAAAGCTACCTTCTTTTAGACTGTCATCTTGACCTGAATCCTCATTAAAAGATTCGTTTTTTGGTAAGTTTTCTAGGTAATTATCTTCGTTTGGTGTCATGTTAAGATATTGTTCTTTAGCCAGATCATAATCTATTTTAAGTTTATTCAATAGCTTGGTTGTTGGATCATTTTCATTTCTTAAAATACACAATAACAAATGAGCAGTACTGATAGAGGTGCTTTGAAAAACTTTGGCTTCCAAAAAAGTTGTTTTTAAAGCGCGTTCTGCTTGTCTTGTTAAGTGTAAGTTTTTCTTTTCGTTGCTAACGGCTACGTTAGGATTGGCGGGGCTTAAGATTTCAACTTTTCTACGTAAATGGTCAAGATCAACGGATAAGTTATTTAATATGGTTATCGCTTTGCCATTTCCATCTCTCAAAATCCCAAGCATAAGATGTTCAGTACCAATAAAATCATGACCTAATCGCAAGGCTTCTTCTTTACTGTATGTAATTACATCTTTGACTCTAGGTGAAAAATTATCATCCATAAATATAGGTTTGGTTGTGTAAATTTAGTGAATATTGGGGTGTAAACAAAAACCGTTCCTTACAAAATCTACTGTCAGCTAATAGACAAAAAAAAACTAAAAAAAATTAGGTGTCCAGAATTAACTTATTAACCGAAAATAGTACTCATTTTGTTAATAAATCAAGGAAAATTCTACCTGTTTTTGACCTTAAAATAGTCGAGAAAGGTTATATTAGCAAGATTTTTTTAAACAATATAATTTTAAAATAAATAGAATATGTCAGACGGAGAAAAGTTAATCCCTATTAACATTGAAGATGAAATGAAGTCAGCTTACATCGACTATTCGATGTCGGTAATTGTATCAAGAGCACTTCCAGATGTTAGAGACGGCTTGAAACCTGTACACCGTAGAGTTTTATATGGAATGTATGATTTAGGAGTTTTTTCAAATAGAGCTCACAAGAAATCCGCAAGAATTGTTGGAGAAGTTTTAGGAAAGTATCATCCGCACGGAGATACCTCTGTTTATGATGCCATGGTTCGTATGGCGCAAGAATGGAGTTTACGTTATTTACTCATTGACGGGCAAGGTAATTTCGGTTCAGTTGACGGCGATAGTCCTGCAGCGATGCGATATACCGAAGCCAGAATGAAAAAAATGTCTGAGGACATCATGGCTGATATCGATAAAGAAACTGTCGATTTTCAATTGAACTTTGATGATACGCTCTACGAGCCGAAAGTGATGCCAACACGAGTTCCAAATCTTTTGATTAATGGGGCTTCAGGAATTGCGGTGGGAATGGCTACCAATATGGCGCCACACAATTTGACAGAAGTAGTTGACGGTACTTTGGCATATATCGATAACAACGATATCGAAATTGACGAGTTAATCAATTATATCAAAGCTCCAGATTTTCCTACTGGAGGGGTTATTTATGGCTATGAAGGTGTAAGAGAAGCATTCAAAACGGGACGTGGTAGAATAGTAATGCGTGCTAAAGTTGCTTTTGAAGAAGTAGACGGTAGAGAATCTATTATCGTTACTGAAATTCCATATCAAGTCAACAAAGCCGAAATGATTAAGAAAACGGCGGATTTAGTCAATGATAAAAAAATTGATGGTATTGCGAACATTCGTGACGAATCGGATCGAAATGGAATGCGAATCGTATACATTCTAAAACGTGACGCGGTTGCTAATGTTGTTTTGAATACTTTGTACAAATTCACTCAACTTCAATCTTCATTCAGTGTGAATAATATCGCGCTAGTAAAAGGAAGACCACAAATGTTGAATCTAAAAGATTTGATTCATTATTTTGTGGAACACCGTCATGATGTGGTGGTGAGAAGAACGCAATTCGACTTAAGAAAAGCAGAAGAAAGAGCGCACATCTTAGAAGGTTTAATTATTGCTTCCGACAATATCGATGAAGTAATTGCTTTAATCCGAGGTTCCAAAAATACTGAAGAAGCTCGTGAAAAATTGATGGAACGTTTCAAACTTTCCGATATTCAATCGAGAGCCATCGTTGAAATGCGTTTGCGCCAATTGACAGGTCTTGAGCAAGATAAATTAAGAGCAGAATACGAAGAGATTATGAAATTAATCGAAGAATTGAAAGCGTTATTAGCAAGTAAAGAACTTCGTATGGAATTGATCAAAACCGAATTGATCGAAATCCGAGATAAATATGGTGACGAAAGACGTTCCACTATTGAATATTCTGGCGGTGACGTAAGTATTGAAGATTTGATTGCAGATGAAAACGTGGTGATTACCATTTCACACGCAGGATATATCAAGCGTACGAATTTGACGGAATACAAAACGCAAAATAGAGGAGGAGTTGGACAGAAAAGCGCCGGAACAAGAGACCAAGATTTCCTTGAACATATGTACGTTGCGACCAACCACCAATATATGATGTTCTTTACGCAAAAAGGAAAATGTTTCTGGATGCGTGTGTACGAAATTCCGGAAGGAAACAAAACTGCCAAAGGACGTGCGTTACAAAACTTAATCAATATTGAAAGTGACGATAAAGTAAAAGCATTTATTTGTACTCAAGATCTAAAAGATAAAGAATACACCAATAGTCATAATTTGGTCATGGTTACCAAAAAAGGACAGGTGAAGAAAACTTCTTTAGAGAAATACGCTAAACCAAGGGTTAATGGTGTCGCTGCGATTACAATCCGCGAAGGAGACGAATTACTAGAAGCAAAACTGACAAACGGCGAAAGCCAAATTATTGTTGCAGTAAAATCTGGAAAATTAGTTCGATTTGAAGAAACTAAAACCAGACCGATGGGAAGAACAGCATCTGGAGTTCGCGGTATCACATTGAAAGACGATACCGATGAAGTAATCGGAATGGTTACCGTAAATGATATGAATAGTGAAATTCTAGTAGTTGCAGAAAACGGTTACGGAAAACGCTCAAGCCTTGACGATTATAGAATCACGAATCGTGGTGGTAAAGGTGTGAAAACACTCAATATTACGGAGAAAACAGGAAAACTGATCTCTATCAATGCAGTAACTGATCACGATGATTTGATGATCATAAATAAATCTGGATTAACAATCAGAATGGCTGTCGAAGATCTTCGGGTTATGGGAAGAGCTACTCAGGGAGTGAAACTAATCAACATTAAAGGCAATGACTCCATAGCTGCAGTAACGAAAGTGATGAAAGATGACGTCGCTGAAGTTGTCTTGGATGAGGATGGCAATGTGATTGAAGACGCAGCAATCGAAAGAGTAAAACCAGTCTTAGAAATTCTCGAAGATGACGGAACCGCTGATGACGATGAAGATGACGACGACGAAGAAGTTATTGAAGATGATGAAAGCGATGATGACGCTGACGAGACCGATGAAGAATAATTAATATGATGCATTTCAATCTTCAATGGATTGAAGTGCATTTTTTTTGAAATAAATATCAATTAAAATTAATATAAATGAAAAGTAAATATGTAGTTCTCACAGCAGCTTTACTAGTATCAATGGGTAATTTGCTCAAAAAGATCAAATTAAAGCCGCTGAAAAAGCATTAAAAAACGGAAATAGTGCTGAAGCAATATCAACATTAGCACAAGCGGAATCAACTATTGGTGCGGCAACGGATTCTGAAAAAGCGCAATTCTACTTTGTGAAGGGAAATGCCCATTTGGATATGGCAACAAAGAAGATGGAATTGGCGAAAAATCTATCGGCGGCGGCAAAAGCATATCAAGAAGTGCTTTCTGTTGAAAAAGCTTCTGGGAAATCAAAATATACTGCGCAAGTGCAATCATCAATTGCAGATATTAAAAATCAATTGATTAACGGAGCTGTCGACGCTGGAAATGCAAAAGACTATAAAACCGCTTCTAAGTTACTTTATCAATCTTACGAATTGGACAAAACGGATCAGGAGAAGTTATATTACGCTGGGAATTATGCCTTAAATGGAGAAGATTATGACACTGCTCTTTCTTATTACGAAGATTTAAAAAAACAGAATTACTCTGGAGAAGGAACAGGTTACTATGCCAAGAATGTTCTTAATGAACAAGAGGAGTTTTTCGGTGCTACTGCCGCGTCTAAGACGGATCGAGACACCAAAGTTCGATTGAAATTGTATACGAATCCTAGAGACGAAAAAATCAAATCTAAAAGAGGTGAAATATTAAAAAACATTGCGCTAATTTTAGTGCAACAAGGTAAAGTTGATCAGGCAAAACAAGCGCTAGCGGATGCCAGAACTGCTAATCCTGACGACATTTCCATTGCCATGACTGAAGCTAATGTGTATTTGGAGTTGAATGATTTTACAAACTACAAAAGAATTGTTGCGGAAGTATTAGAAAAGAATCCAACTGATGCTGATTTGTTATATAATTTGGGAGTTATTGCTTCCAAAACTAATGCAGCTGAGGCTGAAGGTTATTATAAAAGAGCCATCGAAAGCAAACCAGATTTCACCAATGCCTATCTAAATCTTGCCATTCTTAAATTAGATGCTGACAAAAAAATCATCGAGGAAATGAACAAGTTAGGTACTTCAGAAAAAGATAACAAACGATATGAAGTGTTGAAAAAGCAAAGAGGCGACATGTTTAATTCAGCTTTGCCGTACTTGGAAAAAGCATTTGAGTTAGATCCAAAAAACGAAGATGTTGGTACAACACTACTTAACGTTTACGGAGCACTTGAAATGACCGACAAGAAAAAAGCACTCAAAGCAAAGCTCGGAAAATAATAAGTTTCGATATACGAAAAAAGCCTGTCAAAATCGACAGGCTTTTTTTTATATCATTTTCTTAATAACGCGCAATTTGTGCGTATGCCGGTTGGTTTCAGCGTTATAAATACCCAAGTGATCTAATCGATCAATGCGCACTTTTCCACTAGAGTGAATGATGTAATTGTTGTCCATGATAATGCCTACGTGAATTATCTTTCCCTCTTCATTATCAAAAAACGCCAAATCACCAGGTTCACTTTCTTCAATAAAACTTAAAGCTTCACCTTCCGTCGCCTGCTGAGAAGCATCTCTTTTCAAACGATATCCATTAAGTTTATAAACCATTTGCGTAAAACCAGAACAATCAATACCGAACGGGGTTTTTCCGCCCCATAAATACGGCGCATTCAAGTACATAAAGGCAGTATTAATCAAATTAGATTTGGGTTTTATCCCGCTAATTTTCATGCCTTCAAAATCAAATCCCGCAGTATTAATCTCGCTGTGGTTTAAAAAAGACAACGAAGCTCCAAGTGGAATTGGCATTAATAAATTGTTTGGAGAAGTAATATATTCCACTAAATCTGAATTTAATATGATGGCGTCATCAGACAATTGCTTGTAATCAACTTCAGTAATACTTTGAAATTGCTTGGCATCAATCCATCCTTCATAACCGTCATATTGCAGCTTGATTCGCGCCCATTGTTGCTGTTGCTCCAGCACTTCGAAATGTTCTCCAAATAACACTTGAGAAACAATTTCGCTTCTGTCACTCGACTCGGCGCGCAATGGGATAATCGCTAAATTACAGATTCCAAACATTCTTTTTATCTTGGATTTTAAATAATGAATTTTGAATTTAGGAGCTATTTCCCGCTTTTCGCAGTATCTCTACGAGGATACTTGCTGCAATCGGGGCTAGGGCATCCAACTTTAAATGGTCGCCCACAAAAATCAAAATGCATCATTCACAATATTTTTTAGTTGCGTTCAATCACAATGGCTGAAGCACCGCCACCGCCATTGCAAATAGCCGCAGCTCCAATTTTGGCATTGTTCTGTTGCAACACATTCATCAACGTAATAATGATTCGAACACCAGAACAACCTAGTGGATGTCCTAACGAAACCGCACCACCATTTACATTTACTTTGTTATTGTCTAGTCCCAAAATCTGAGCATTTGCCAAACCAACGACAGAAAACGCCTCATTAAATTCAAAGAAATCAACATCAGCCAATGATAAGCCCGCTTTATCTAAAGCTTTTGGAAGCGCTTTAGCAGGAGCAGTGGTAAACCATTTTGGCTCTTGCGCAGCATCTGCGTAACTTACGATTGTTGCTAGTACTTTTAATCCCATCGATGCAGCTTTTTCTTCGCTCATCAAAATCACAGCACCAGCACCGTCATTGATTGTTGAAGCATTGGCAGCGGTAACCGTTCCGTCTTTTGTAAAAGCAGGATTTAAAGATGGAATCTTATCTAATTTAACATTGGTGTATTCTTCATCTTTGGTAACCATAATGGGTTCACCACGTCTTTGTGGTACAGCAACTGGAACAACTTCATTGTCAAATTTTCCAGCTTCCCAAGCTTTTGCTGATCGCTCGTACGATTGCACTGCAAAGTTATCTTGCTGTTCACGTGTAATCTTATATTCACTTGCGCACAAGTCTGCAGAAACCCCCATGGCATTGTTATCATAGGCGTCTTGTAGTCCGTCTTTTTGCATACCGTCAACCATCGAAGTGGGTCCAAATTTTACCCCATTTCGCAAATGCACGTAATGTGGAATCATACTCATGTTTTCCATACCACCAGCAACAATGATTTCAGCATCACCAGCCATAATTGATTGTGCACCAAGCATAACTGCTTTCATTCCAGAAGCGCAAACTTTATTTACCGTTGTGGCAATAACTGAATTTGGTAATCCCGCATATAACGCCGCTTGACGAGCCGGAGCTTGACCGACACCCGCTTGAACGACATTTCCCATTATTACTTCATCAACTAAATTGGGATCCAAGTTGATTTTGTCTAAAGCTCCCTTAATAGCTGCTGCACCTAAATGTGGCGCACTAACAGTTGACAAAGCGCCCATGAAACTTCCAATTGGAGTTCTAGCTGCTGAAACGATAACTACTTTTTTATTCATGATAGTGATGAAGTTTATTTAATTCGTTGCGAATTTAATCATTTTCAAGAAATACTAAATTACATTTCCGATATTATTGAGGATTGATTTATGAGGTAGGCACATTTTGCACATTGATGGACTAAAAGCACACTAATTTTCTAATTCTTACAGTTAAAATTTACACTCAGAAATAGCTATACATTTGATTGTTAATGTTTTTAATTTTGAACAAAAAAAAACATTCTAATAATTTGTAAAATATAGAATAGAAAGTTACATTTGCAACCGCTTAAATGCGCACACGTTCTTTAAGTTTGGAGAGTTGCCTGAGTGGCCGAAAGGACATGTTTGCTAAACATGCGTATGGGAAACTGTACCAAGGGTTCGAATCCCTTACTCTCCGCTTTTTTTTAGTTTTCGGGGTGTAGCGTAGCCCGGTTATCGCGCCTGCTTTGGGAGCAGGAGGCCGCAGGTTCGAATCCTGCCACCCCGACAATCAAACTTTTCCATTTAAGTTTTAAAAGAAAAATGGGTGCATAGCTCAGCTGGATAGAGCACCTGCCTTCTAAGCAGGCGGTCGAAGGTTCGAATCCTTCTGCGCTCACAAAAAGCCTTTCGTTACGAAAGGCTTTTTTGTTTTTATCTATTTTGGAAACAAAAAATGGCTGTAAAGATAAATTACAGCCTTCCAAATATTAATTTTTAAAGTTAGTTCTTACTAACAATAAATTTCTGTTTGAATGGTTTGTTGTCAATTAATAAGTCTAAAATATATAGACCATTTGATAGACTTGAAACATCAATGCTATTTTCTACTTTGGTCATCGATTTTACTGCACGCCCACTGATATCAATAATTTGCCCTGAAACAGTATCGAATGAAAAAGGAATACTAATATTTAAAGCATCAGCCACTGGATTTGGATAAATTGCAACTGTTGAATAATCAAAACTTTGTGAACTTAGTGGTATTGAAGGCAAAGCAATCATGTCGCCTCCAGAAGGTAACGCAACCCAAAGTCCAAAAGCAGCTCCGCCACTGTTATTACCTGGATTTAGAAATCCACTAGCAACAACAGTTAACGCCGTACCTTGCAAATTTAGAGTTGCCAATGGTGCGCTGTATCTAGCAACCGTAACAGTTCCAGTAGCATCTTTAACATCTAAAACATAGTCAGCTGTTGGTAGCTCCAAATACGCTGAATTGAAATTTGGAAAGGAAATATCGTCCACAACAGTTGCAGCTACTACACTTGACTCTACTACATCAACAGTTGGAGCATCAGTAGAACCATGGTTTACCAATACGTCCGTATTAGAAGCATTAGAAGCGGCTTCTCTTCCTTGTGCAAAAACTGATAGTCCAAAAGGTTGCGTCGGAGAATAGCCTGTTGCACTTACAATTCCGTTTGCAACTAAAACATAAGTTTCACCCGCAGTTAAAGTTGGAGCAATGTTGTATATACTTTGTGCTACTGATGTACTTGTACTTGGTGCTATATCGATTTGAATCGGCGTTCCTGCTGGAGCATCAATAAATGGTGTTGCGGTTCTAAAGGCAAAATCATTCAATAAAAGAGCTCCATTCAAATAAACATCTACCAAAGCTGCCGCTGCATCCGCTGAATTATGAATCACTTGAACTCTCGCGGTTGTAGGAGGTGTTACCAAAGGCAATGGAATTAATGCGCCTCCTGAAGGTAGCGCAACATACAAACCAAAAGCTGGACCACCACTATTAGCAGCAGGATTCAAAAAGCCACTTGCGATTACGGTCAATGCAACACCTTGCAAATTTAGTGTTGCAAGTGGAGCTGCATAAGTTGCTACAGTGACTGATCCAGTTGCGTCTTTTACCGCTAAAGTATAATCTGCAGTTGACAATTCTAAATAACTAGAATTGAAACTTGGATATGAAATATTGTCTACAATAGTTCCTGCTGGTACGCTTGTCTCAACAACGTCTACTGTCGGAGCATCTGTCGAACCATGATGCACTAAAACATCTGTAGTAGTTGCGCTAGATGCGGCTTCTCTTCCGGATGCAAAAACAGACAATCCGAATGGTTGATTTGGTGTATAGCCATTTGCACTAACAATTCCATCAGCAACCACGACGTATGTTTCACCCGCTGTTAATGTTGGCGCAATGTTATAAATACTTTGAGCTACTGATGTACTCGTACTAGGCGCAATATCGATTTGAATCGGCGTTCCTGCTGGAGCATCGATAAATGGTGTTGCGGTTCTAAAAGCAAAATCATTCAATAAAAGATCTCCATTCAAATATACATCTACCAAAGCTGCCGCTGCATCCGCTGAATTATGAATAACTTGAACTCTAGCGGTGGCTGGAGGTGTTACTAAAGGCAACGGAATCAAAGCTCCTCCAGAAGGGAGCGCAACATATAATCCAAAAGCAGGTCCATTGCTATTTTGACTTGGATCCAAAAAGCCACTTGCTACAACAGTTAATGCAACTCCTTGCAAATTTAAACTAGCTAAAGGTGCAGCGTAGGTAGCAACTGTTACGGCGCCTGTTGCATCCTGAACAGCTAACGTATAGTCCGCAGTTGATAATTCAAGATAGGATGAACTAAAAGCAGGAAATGAAATATCATTTACCACTGTTCCTGCAGGAATACTAACTTCGGCAACATCAACGGTTGGAGCGTCTGTGGAGCCATGATGAACCAGTACATCTGTAGTAGTTGCGCTTGAGGCGGTTTCTCTTCCAGATGCAAAAACAGCTAATCCAAATGCTTGGTTTGGAGTGTATCCACTTGCACTAACAATTCCGTCAGCAACAACGACATAGGTTTCTCCAGGTGTCAATGTTGGAGCGATGTTGTAAATACTCTGTGCAACTGAAGTACTTGTGCCTGGGGCAATATCAATTTGAATTGGTACACCAGCAGGCGCATCTATGAATGGCGTTGCAGTTCTGAAAGCAAAATTGTCAAGCAGAAGGGTTCCATTCAAGTAAACATCGACTGAGGCCGCCGCCGCATCAGCTGAATTGTGAATTACTTGTACTCTAGCAGTTTGAGCAAGAGTGACTTGTGCGCCAAAAAAAGCGGCGCCGAAAACAAATAGTTGAGTAAACTTTTTCATAATTGTTTGTTTTTAAATTTCAAGTCAAATATAGTTTAGCCTTTTTTAATATTTGTTAAACAAAATTGAGTTTGTGTTTTTTTTAACCATTGTTAATGATTGCCATGTCATTGATTTTCAGCGACAAATGATTCGTAGTAGTTGTATTATTTATCGAGATGCCGCGAGAAATAGTATTGCTATTAAACAAGATTAAAAAATATTCTAAAAAATAATAGGAAGTGAAGTGCAGCTGCGTCTTTTGGATTACTGAATCATGTTACTTTGAAAAAGTTTGCTAATAAAAAAGGCCGCAACTTTAATAGTTACGACCTTTTAAAAAAAATTAGTAATCTAAACTATCGTAATTTGTCAACTACAAATTTCTGTTTGAATGGTTTGTTATCAATAGTCAAATTTAGCACATACATTCCGCTTGCCAAATTTGAGACATCAAACGTATTGTCAACTTGCTTAATAGACTTTACATATCTACCACTCATGTCTGCTATGTTTCCAGAAATTAGACTAAATGAAAATGGTATATGAAGTTGTAATTGGTCAGCAACCGGATTTGGTGAAATTGAAACCGAACTACTATCAAAAATCTCTATACCAAGAGGAGCAGCTGGTAACTCAATCAAATTACCTCCACCAGATAACGCCATCCACAACCCAAATTCGGCACCATTACTATTTTGATCTGGATTCAAAAAGCCACTGGCAACTACTGTTATGGATTGACCTTGCAAATTCAAACTCTCAAGAGGAGCCACATAAGATGCTACAGTTGATGTTCCAGCAGAATCTCTCACGTCTATGTTATAATTTGACGTCGACAATTCTACATACCCAGCCGCAAAATTACCAAACGAAATATCATCAACGAGCGTTTCGTCAGGAATGCTGACTCTTACGATATCTACCGACGGTGCATCTGTCGCTCCATGAAGTATTAGAATATCTGTATTTGAACTGTTTGAAGCAGTTTCTCTTCCTGAGATAAAGACCGACAATCCAAAAGGTTGACTAGGTGTATATCCTGTGGCACTAACAATTCCATTGGCAACAATGATATAGGTTTCATCTTGTGTTAAGGTTGTAGTAGTGTTGTAAATACTTTCAGCTACTGAAGTACTTGTACTGGGAGCAATATCAATTTGTATCGGTGTTTCAGCCGGCGCATCAATAAATGGTGTCGCAGTTCTAAATGCAAAATCATCTAGTAAAAGTGTACCGTTCAAATAAACATCTACCAACGCTGCTTGTGCATCCGCTGAATTATGTATAATTTGCACTCGCGCTGTTGGCGGAGGAGGTATTACTAACGGCAATGGAATTAGATTTCCACCATTCGCCAAAGCAACCCATAATCCGAATTCAGGTCCATTACTATTTTGACTTGGTTGCAGAAAACCACTAGCCACAACTGTTATTGCTTGCCCTTGCAAACTCAATGTTGATAGTGGCGCTGAATAAGTAGCAACCACCGCTGTTCCTGACGCATCTCTAACTTCTAAAGTGTAATCTGAGGTTGGCAACTCTAAATAGGTAGAATTGAAATTTGGATAAGAAATATCATCTACAATTGTTCCTGCGGGAATGCTAGTTTCAACAACATCCACGGTCGGAGCATCTGTCGATCCATGATTTACTAAAATATCTGTTTTAGAACTATTCGACGCCGTTTCTCTTCCTTGTGCAAAGACTGACAATCCAAAAGGTTGACTAGGTGTATATCCTGTGGCACTAACAATTCCATTGGCAACAATGATATAGGTTTCATCTTGCGTTAAGGTTGTAGTGGTGGTGAAAATACTTTCAGCTACTGAAGTACTTGTACTTGGAGCAATATCAATTTGGATTGGTGTTTCAGCTGGTGCATCAATAAATGGTGTTGCAGTTCTAAATGCAAAATCATCTAGTAATAGTGTACCGTTCAAATAAACATCTACCAACGCTGCCGCCGCATCTGGTGAATTATGAATGATCTGCACTCGAGCTGATGGTGGTGGTGGAATAAACGTTAATGGTATTAAATTACCGCCCATATTAGTCGCAGCCCACAGTCCAAATGCGGGACCGTTACTATTTTGACTTGGATTTAGAAAGCCACTGGCAAGAACAGTAATCGCCTTTCCTTCCAAATTTAGTGTGTCAAGATATGCTTCGTAGCTGGCAACTACATAGGTTCCAGTTGCATCTCTTACATCCAAAGTATAATCCGCGGTTGGCAACGAAACATATCCAGAATTGAAATTTGGATAAGAAATATTATCTACAATAGTTCCAGCAGGAACACTTGTTTCTACAATATCAACTATAGGTGCATCTGGTGAACCGTGATTGATTAACACGTCTGTGCTAGTTGCGATAGAAGCTGTTTCTCTTCCTTGATCGAAAATAGACAATGCGAATGGCTGGTTTGGATTATATCCTGTTGAACTAATAATTCCGTTGGCCACAACAATATACTCGCCACCAACATTGAAAGTTGTAGTCAAATTGTAAATGCTATCCGCTACTGAGGTACTACTACTCGGCGCAATGTCGATAGAAATAGGAGTGCCAGCACTTAAGTCTAAGAAAGGTGTTGCAGTTCTGAAAGCAAAATCATCTAAAACTAAACCGCCATCTATGTAAACATCTACAAGAGACGCTGCTAAATCAGGTGAATTATGAATAATTTGAACTCTTGCATATTGTGATAACCCTAACGGAATTAAGTTACCTCCGGCAGGCAACGCGACCCATAATCCAAAAGCGGGACCATTACTATTTTGAGAAGGATTGACAAAACCACTGGCTACTATCGTAATTGCTTGTCCTTGTAATCCCAATCCAAGAAGTAAGACATCATACGAAGCTACTACAGTATTTCCGGTTTGATCTGTCACATCAATGGTGTAATTTCCGGTAGGTATTTCGATATAATTAGAATTGAAGGTAGGATACGAAATATTATCAATAATAGTTTCAATTGGAAGCTCAGTCGTATTGACAATATCATAAGTTGGAGCATCTGTAGCACCATGGCAAACCAAAAGATCTGTATTGGCAGTATTGTTAGCTATTTCTCGACCTTGACTATATATTGTCAGTTCAAATGGTTGAAATGGCAAATACCCTGTCGGACTAATGAGTCCATTTGCGATAATGATATACGTTTCATTGGCAAGAAAAGCCGTCACTATATTGTAAATACTTTCTGCACTTGAAGTACTGTTGCTAGGCGCCACGTCAATACTTAATGGAATTCCTGCTGGAACATCCGTAAATGGAGTAGCAGTTCTAAACGCAAAATCGTCGTGCAACAATGTACCATTAACATAAATATCAACGAGCGCAGTTGCCGCGTCGGCGGAATTATGGATGATTTGCACACGTGCCGTCTGTGAAAAAACAAAATTGCCAAAAAGCAGCAAAATTGGCAAAATCAAATAGTTAGTAAATCTTTTCATTTTTTTTGTTTAGTTTGACGCTCAAAAATAGCTAAACTTATTTTTAAAAGTATCATCAATAATGCTTTTATACTTTTCTTAACTGCTGTATCAATTGTCGATACAGTACGATTGCCTAGAAAAGGGCTGAACTCCATTAAAGGTTATAAGAAACTCCAAAAAAAGACAGTCTTACTATTAAACAAAAACTAAAAATTCTTCCTTATACGAAAACCTATAAAACTAACTTCTAGCCATTCAAGGTTTTTAAACTCGATTATATTGTCTTAATTTGTGTTTCAAATTGTATCAAAATGAACTTCAAATATCTCGTTTTTTTTCAAATCTGCTTTTTGTTTTTTATTAGTTGTGGCTCTAAGCAACCACTTCCAGAAAAAAAACAAAATTTGAATGTTTCTGAAATTAGCAACAGCGATAGCAAAAGTGCGGAAATAGTTTTAAAGGAAGACGTTAAAGCAACTGAATCTTCTTCAAAAGATATTAACATTCAGGACACTACATTCGTCAATTTAAAAGACTTTAGTAGCGATTTTGTCTATAATATGAAGTATGCCACTACCTCTAATTTTTTGCAAGCAAAAGTATATGATTGCGAAGCTTGCTATCTCCGGTACAAAACGGTCAAGTCGCTCATCAATGCAAATGAGAAATTTCTAAAAAAAGGATATCGCATTATGCTCTTTGATTGCTATCGGCCACTGTCTATTCAGAAGAAAATGTGGGAAATTGTCTCTAATCCAAATTATGTTGCCGATCCGAAGAAAGGCTCCATTCACAATAGAGGAGGAGCTGTCGACATCGGTTTGGTTGATAAAGACGGAAAGGAGCTAGATATGGGAACTTCATTTGATCATTTTGGCATTGAAGCCAGCCATGATTATGATCAATTGTCTGATGAAGTAAAAGCCAACCGAAAATTGCTTAGGAGAATCATGACACAGAACAATTTTAGAATCTTTGAAAGTGAGTGGTGGCACTACAATCTCAAAAATGCACAAAAAGACCCCATTTCTAATTTTAAATGGAAATGTGACTAGCTTTTGGTTTCAAGACAATGTAAAAAGTTGATAAAGTACGATTCAGGTTCGTATACTTCGCTATTCAATTCAGATTTGAATTCTCTTTTAAAAATATAATCACTTACGTCAGTAGAGAACTTAATTCTAATAAAAGAAATAGTAGATTTCTTCAAATCGGCGTAATCGGTTTTGGAGATACTAAAATACCCAGTCAAGATTCTATTGTTCAGCCCTTTGTCATCACGAACTAAAGTACCGCAGCTTTCTTCATTGACAAAAGAAAGCGTTACTATTTTGTTATTGGTCAATTGCACGTAGACTTTTGAACTTTTATCGAAACACTTAATCTTGATAAAATCCGCACTTTTTTCAATCAACTGAAGATTAAACAAGGGCTTTTCATCTGCCAAAATGAAGGAAGCAAAAAGGTAAGTCGAGTTACCTGCGAAGTTTTTTTCATACAACAAATATTCTTTTGTCGTTTTATAACTGCCTAAGGAATCAACAACATTGGTCGAAAAATCGCAAGGTTTCTGTGCATAACCCAATAAAACAAATAAAAAAGTAATAGTGCTAAAAAAGTATTTCATTTTTGATTTAGATTTTGCTGCAAAGTAAAACTATTTTGTTATTATTTAAGTCAGTTGTAAAAAAACAGTAGAGACTGCCGCCTTCGCTAATCTTCCATTTTTTACGAATATCTTCGACTGAGTCAGGAAAGTTTCGAGTCGTCACATTTGCTTTTTTTCCTTCTAGAGTGGCTTTCAGTTCTTTCTTTTGATAGGGTAGAGCCGCATTTACCATAAACTTGCGGCCAGGAAAAGGAACCAGGTTTTCTGAAGTGTATAAATGGGAATTGACGTGCAACTTATTAATACCAAACCGAGCACTTACTTCTGCAAAGCCACCTGACTTCATAATGGCGGCGTTTGGTTCATAGAGATACGTTTCAGGCGGACCATACGAAGCTAAATGATCATTTTTATTCCAATCAAAAGTGAACTGTTCTGTATCATCCTTTTTAAGATTGGTGGTATTTATTTCTATAGTGGACGCGTAATTTCTAGAGATTTCCCATAATAGTTCTTTTGCTTCATTATCGACAGCTATAATATGAACTTTTTTTACAAATTTCAACTCGCTGAGACCAGCCGATATATCTAAAATTGGCGCTGTTTTTATCAATATATTATCCGAAAATCTAAAATAGAAATCTAATAATTCTGGCACATTTGGCAGACAGTCTTGCAACATAAAGACTTTGCCTTTATGCTCATTTCTTCTTGAAGGATCAATGTAAATCCAATCATATTTTCGTCCTAAATCGACGAGGATTTGTGCGCTATCGCCGGTAAAACATTCGATATTATTGGAATGTAAATGTTCGAGATTATGCTTTACTATTGCGGATAAATCATGATTCATTTCACAATGTACCACTGAGTTAAAATGTTTAGAAAAATAATTGCAATCAACGCCGAAACCTCCAGTCAAGTCGATTATGGACGAACCATTGACTAAACTAGCTTTATAAGCTGCAGTTTTTTCAGAGGAAGTTTGCTCTATTGAAATTTTTGGTGGATAAACTATGGTATCGGCAGAAAACCAAGTTGGTAATTTGTCCTTTGCCTTTTGTCTGCTTTCAATTTGTGTCAAGATTTCGCTCCAACCGATAGCTGGAAACGGATTTTTCATCAACGCCAATTTCGAAATAGCAGCAGTTGTATTTCCTTTGATGAATTCTTGAATCTCAGTTTGAAGAATATCAAATTGCAAGGCTAAATATTTTTGGTCAACAATTGAATGACAATATTATTCGGAAAAAATTCCTTTCCAACTACTTTCAGAATGGTATAAATTGGAACTGCGATGATCATTCCGACAATTCCAGACAAGAAGCCAGCAATAAGGATGACTAAGAAAATTTCTAACGGATGTGAACTAACGCTTTTTGAAAAAATGATGGGCTGCGAAATGTTGTTGTCAATCAATTGAACAATCCAAAATCCAATCATAACATAAATGGTTGTGGGTAGAATTACACTTTGGAAATCTGCGCCCAAATGACTAATCATCGTCAAAATCGCAGCCATTACTGACGCGATTAGTGGACCAAGATACGGCACGATGTTTAGGATCGCGCAAAGAAAAGCAATGACAATAGCATTTTCGATTCCGAAGATGAGTAGGACGATTAGATATAATACGAAAACAATAAAAAGCTGAAGCAATAGTCCAATGAAGTAACGAGACAGTAAATGATTGATTTTATCTAATGAATTTAAAATCTGTGTTTCATGGCTATCCGGGATGACTTTTTTGAATGCTATGACAAACAACAATCGATCTTTTAGGAAGAAAAAGGTAATGAACAAAACCGCCACCAATCCGATACCAAAGCTACTGATGAAATTGATCACCGCATTGAGAAAATTTGGAATAAAATCGAAGCTAATCAAAGAAGACAATTTGGTTTGGTCAAAAACAATTTTTGCATCGATGTTATGACTTTCAAGAAAAACAGCAATTTGATCTAAAAGATTTTGAATATCTTTTTCAATTTCCGCAGTATTCAACAACGATAAGTTCTGACCTTGATTAATAATCAAAGGAACAAATAAGGATATCAATCCAAACAGCAGTAAAACGAAAACAGTTACTGTTCCGATGGTAGCAAAAAGATGATTGAATTTTAGTCTATTTTTGAAAAAATCTAGAATGGGACTTCCAATCAATGTAGTGATTAGTGCTACGACCAAATAGACAATGATTGTTTGAATTTCGTACAGAAGATAAAGCAATGCACCAATACCGACCAAAATGCCAACTGCTTTTACGATTCCAAGTGCGATATTTTTTGAGTCCATTGCTGTGCTGAATTAATTATTAAAGATATAATTCAAAATATTGGCACCCATTTTTAGTGCCTTCATGCGAACTTCAGCTGGGTCATTGTGTACTTCAGTATCTTCCCAACCATCTCCTAAGTCGGTTTGAAAAGTATAAAAAAGCACTAGACGCGAATCGACAAAAATCCCAAAAGCTTGCGGTCTTTTGCCGTCATGTTCGTGAATTTTCGGAATACCGCTCGGGAAAGAATAAGGTTTCTGAAAAATGGGATGATTGGCTGGAATCTCAACCAAGTCATTATTCGGCATCAGTTTCTTGATTTCTTTCCGAATAAATTCATCCATGCCATAATTATCATCAATATGCAAAAAACCACCGGACGTCAGGTATTTTCGTAAGTTCACTTGATCATTATCACTAAAGACCACATTGCCGTGGCCAGTCATATGAACAAAAGGATAGGAAAAAAGGTCCGGACTGCTGGGTTCGACAAGCCCAGGTTTTGTCTTGATTCTCGTCCCAATATTTTGATTGCAAAATTTTATTAAGTTGGGTAATGAAGTTGGATTGGCATACCAATCTCCACCGCCACTATATTTTAGTAAAGCAATTTCCTGCGCTGAACAAAGGTTGACAACCAAAAGAAAAAGAAATACAATTTTCTTCATAAGGCATTTACTCTTTTACAATTTTGATTGTTTTGAGTCCGTTAGCGGTTTTTAGTCTTAAAAAATACATTCCATTCGACAATTGCGAAATCATCAATTTGGTTTCTTTTTCGTTTGGAGTTACAGCGAATACTTCTTGCCCAATGGCATTTGAAATTTGAATGGATTGGATTACATTTTTGGATGAAATCGAAATCGATTCGCTAGCAGGATTTGGGTACACATTAAAAGAACTATCCGAAAAGTCTGCAGCGCTCAAAACCAAATTAACTGTTACGGCTAAGCGATTAGAATTGGCATTTCTGCTTTCACATCCATTACTAGTATTAGTCGCGTAGTACGTAGTATTGTCTTGCAATAATGTAGAAGGCGGAAGCATATTTCCTGCAGTAGCTGCGTCGTACCAAGTTATGTTCTCTCCTACAACCTGCAGATCCGCTAGCGTTTGTCCAGAAATAAAGTTCTGCAAATTGCTTCCTGTTGGTGGATCGGTTGGTGGAACTAAAATTAATTGAAATGATTTTACATATCGACAACCAGTCATAACATCTTCTTGAATTGCCGCATAAATCGTCTTGTTCTCAGTAAAAGAATAAGCATTTATGTTGGTAATATTATTTGACATGCCATTCACTGCGTCCATATAATCTTCATAATAAGTCACAATATAATCCGATGGATTTAGAGTTCCTGATAAAATAATATTTGTGTTAGGGCTTAAGTCTGCGACATATACAAAAGGCGCTTGCGTACAATAAAGAAAATCTTGAGGGTTTTGAAAAGCTGGTTCTGGAACTATGAATGGAGTTACTTCATTTGAAGGTACTATCGTTACTGAGGTATCTGAATTTAAAATAGCCAAGTCTACGCGATACGAACTAATATCGCTTGGACAGGCAACTAAAGAGTTTGAAAATTCGTTAGGCAACAATGATCCATTAAGATACCATGTAAAAGCGGTTCCTAAAAATCCACCATTTGGTTCGATACGCCAAGCTTCATTATTTGTTGCCCATGTACCCGTATTCCTTGCAGGTGGAGTAACCGCTTGTGTTCCGGTTTGATTCTGAATACCAATTAGCCCTGAGCCGGAATTCCAAGTTGTGCAAGAAGTTCTTGATTTAACATAAATATCAATGATGTTTGTAGTTTCATACATGACAATCTGTGAGGTTTGTAATCCAACACTATTGTTGCATTGATATTGCGGTAATTCATTAAAATTAATAACAAAAACCCGATTGGGAGCAGTATTGGCTACGTAATAATTTACGTTTTGAAAGGCTGCATTAGTGACGGGTGGTGATGCAATATTGGTATCTTGATAAACGCCATAAATAGCATTCCTGATCGGAAAATTTAGGTTAGGAATTGTTTGTGTAAATGGCCAGTTGCAATAACCATTCGCATTTTGATTAGATTGATCAAAAGTTACAACACCATTGCTTCCTACTAAAATTGAATTGTAAGAGTTTCCATAGAAATTGAACGAAAATGGTAAAGTAATCGCTGGCGACCATATATCATCAGAATTATTGTTCAAACTAATACCGCCTGTAAAGGGAAACGTTGGCTCAAAAGCAATACTACTAACCGTATAATCTGTTGTTGCTCGTGGAGTAAAATATTCTGTAGTCAACAAAGTACAACCGCCTTGAGCGCAAATAGGAGCTGGGTCTTGTATAGAAATCTGAACGACAGGAGAATTCTGCGCAAACCCCAATATACTAATTCCTAAAAAATTGATAAAAAGAAATAATTTACTCATTGGTTCGAATTTTTGTTTCATAAATTTAAAATTAGAGAATAAAACTAGGTTTCATTGCTATAAACTACACTATGACAAGCAACTATTGCTGCCGTCTCTGTTCGTAATCTGGTATGTCCCAAAGATACTGGAATAAATTTAGTATCTAAAGCCATTTGAATTTCTTTTACACTAAAATCACCTTCTGGACCAATCAAAATCGTCACGTCGGATTTTGGTCTAAGTACTTCTTTCAGCAGTGTTTTATCTGTATCTTCACAATGTGCAATAAACAGTTGCCCTGAAAATTCTTGCTTTAAGAAATCTTTGAAAATGATCGGTTCATTCAATTTCGGTAAGTAATACTGATTACTTTGCTTCATTGCTGCAACGATGATTTTTTCAAATCGTTCGTTCTTAATAAATTTTCGTTCGGAATGTTCACATATGATGGGCGTAATTTCAGAAACGCCAATTTCGGTCGCTTTTTCTAAAAACCATTCAAAGCGATCATTCATCTTAGTTGGAGCAACTGCTAAATGCAAATGGAAGGAAAGCCTATTTGACTTTTCAAAACTTACAATCGCAACCGTGCATTTTGACTCGATTGCCAATACAATCTTTGTCGTAAATAAAAATCCTAAACCGTTAGTAACAAACAGTATATCTCCATCTTTTTTTCGAAGTACTTTAACGATATGTTTGCTTTCTTCCTTGTCAAAAGTAAAGTCAACGGTTTGTTCAGAAATAGAGGAATTGTAAAATAATTGCATATTTAAAATGAGATTCTAGCTTTAGAAACTACGGTACTAGTTTCAAAATTATCAGTCAAAAACTTTTGGTAGCCAACGATGCCAATCATAGCGGCGTTGTCTGTGGTGTATTCAAATTTTGGAATAAAGGTTTTCCAACCATATTGTACTTCTGCGGCCTTTAGCGTGCTTCTAATTCCAGAATTCGCTGAAACGCCACCTCCAATGGCAACTTGATTTATTCCCGTTTGCTTTACCGCCAACTGCAGTTTTTCCATCAATATTTCAATAATGGTATGTTGAATCGATGCACAAATATCATCTATGTTTTCTACAATAAAATTCGGATTTTCCGCCGTCTTCTTTTGAATAAAATATAAAATCGCAGTCTTTAAACCCGAAAAACTAAAATCTAACTGAGGTACTTTGGGTTTTGTAAAAGCAAATGCCAACGGATTCCCATTTTGAGCGTGTTTATCTACCAAAGGTCCACCAGGATACGGCAGTCCCAAAATTTTTGCACTTTTATCGAAGGCTTCTCCAACGGCATCGTCTGTGGTTTCTCCAATAATTTCCATATCGAAAAAATCGTTCACCTTTACAATTTGTGTATGGCCACCAGAAATGGTTAATGCTAGGAAAGGAAATGAAGGTTTGTCAAATCCGGCTTCGTCAATAAAATGTGCTAGGATATGCGCTTGCATGTGATTGACAGCAATCAGTGGAATTCCAAAGCCAATAGCCATTGATTTGGCAAATGAACTTCCGACCAGCAATGAGCCCATCAATCCAGGTCCTTGTGTAAAGGCAATCGCAGACAATTCTTCTTTCCGAATTCCAGCTTTCTTTAAAGCTACGTCTATGACGGGAACAATATTGAGTTGATGGGCACGTGAAGCCAATTCAGGTACAACGCCACCAAATTCATTGTGAATTAACTGATTCGCAACAACATTTGACAGTACTTTATCGTTTTGAAGTACAGCTGCAGCAGTGTCGTCACAGGAACTTTCAATTGCTAAAATAAAAACTGGTTTATCTGGCATAAATACTTGCAATTTTTAAATAATATTTGATCAAATCCTATCAAAATATTCTATTTTTACAGCGACGCCAAAATTAGCCTTTTTTTATCAATGGCAATTGATTCTCATTGGTAAATAGTAAATTAAATCTTAATTAAAGCATCAGGTATCAAAAGAGTTAAAAAAATACTTCTACGCTTATTGCTTTTTCTACTGCTACTTCTTTTAGTACTTGGTATTGCTTTGACTTTGCCGGAAGTGCAAACTAGAATTGCACAATATGCCACCGAGAAAATCAATGCAGAATTTAAAACCGATATTCAAATTGAGCAAATTGCAGTAACTATTTACGGCGGTGTCAAGCTAAAGAAAGTGTTTATCAAAGATCATCACAAAGATACCTTGATCTACGCCAATCGAATTACCACTAGTATTCTCGACCTAAACAAACTAATCAACGGGAAGTTAATTTTCGGTGATATTAGAATCGATCGTTTGCTTCTGAACATGAAGACGTATAAAGGCGAGAATGACTCTAATCTCAATATGTTTATCGATCGATTTGACGACGGAAAACCTTCTTCTGGCAATTTTCTGTTTACTTCCAAAAACATCAACTTGGCGAAAAGCAGGTTAGTGGTCATCGATGAAAATCGCGAGGTTCCTAAAGATGTTGATTTTACAAAACTCAATGCACAACTCAGCGATTTTATGATAAAAGGCCCCAATGTGACCTCCAATATCGAAGAAATGTCTTTTCAAGACCATCGTGGTTTATTCGTCAAAAATTTAAAATCAAAATTTAGTTATACCAAAAAACAAATTCTGCTCAACGACTTAGCTATTCTAACTGGTGGATCCTATTTTCAAGGAAATGCAGCGCTAACGTACAAGCGCGAAGATTTTAGTGATTTTAATAACAAAGTGCATTTTGATATCTTAGTTAATAAAGCGTCATTGGCCACAAATGATATTTTCTATTTCTACGATGAAATCGGGAAAAACCAGAAATTTTCATTGAAAGCGCATATAACAGGTACATTGAATGACCTGACTGCAAAAAACATGAATTTGATCGATACCAAAAACTCGCAAATTGTTGGAAACGTCAATTTTAGAAATCTGTTCGGAAATTCCAATCAACCTTTCTACATGAAAGGAAATTTTACGAAAGTCGCTTCTAATTATAAAAACTTAATCAAGTTATTGCCAAATGTATTGGGAACAAAACTGCCTTCGTCACTAGACAAATTTGGTCAGTTTACCATTCGTGGAAATGCGGAAATAACAACGAAAACGATTGTTACGGATTTTTATATGACCACGGCGCTGGGTAATATCCAATCAGATTTGAGCATGAACAATATCGACAATATTGACAATGCCAATTATACAGGAAATATCATCTTAGAAGAATTTAATATTGGCTCATTTACAGGAGAAAAAAAATTAGGCAAAGTGACGCTGAATATTGATGTTGATGGACAAGGATTCAAACAAAAAAATCTAAACACTACTTTTTCAGGGGATGTCTATAAAATCCGCTACAATGATTATACCTACACCAAAGTAATTGTAGATGGAAAATTCAAAAATCCAATTTTCACGGGGAAAGTCTTTATCAATGACCCAAATCTGTTTATGGATTTTAAAGGGCTGGTGAATTTGAGCAAGAAAGATATTGCTTACAATTTCCAAACAACCATCGATTACGCCAATTTACGACAACTGAATTTTGTGAAAAGCGATTCTATTGCGGTGCTCAAAGGGGAAGTGAACCTCAATATTCTTGGCAATAATTTGGATGATTTGAAGGGAGATGTACATTTTGGGCAAACTTCATATCAAAACAGCCAAAACAATTACTACTTCGAAGAGTTTTCGTTGCATTCTAGTTTTGACGCTGAAAACGTGAGAACGATTGCCATCGAATCACCAGATATCATTCAGGGAAAGGTGGTTGGAAAATTTAAAATTGGTCTCTTAAAGAAAATGTTAGAGAACTCAGCAGGTAGTTTATATGCCAATTATTCTAGAAATCCTATTCAAAAAGGCCAATATTTGAAGTTTGATTTTAGCGTTGACAGCAAAATCATAGAGGTCTTTTATCCTGGGGTTGATATCGGGAAAGACACGAAAATGCGTGGCGCAATCGATTCTGATACGGATGATTTTAAGTTCAATTTTTCGTCACCAACGATTAAAGCTTACGGAAACACTTTTGATAATATTAAAGTCGACATCGACAATAAAAACCCGCTATACAACGCATATGTTTCCTTAGATTCCATTAAAACGAAGTACTACAAAGCCCGTGATTTTAGTTTAATTAATATTACCACAAAGATACCTTGTTCCTGCGAACGGAATTTAAAGGCGGCGATACTGGCAAAGATGCCTTTTCATTGAATTTTATCACACGATTGATGCGGCAAGACAAAACGTTGTAGGTATTCAAAAATCCGAACTGATGTTCAATGATTTTCTTTGGTATTTGAATGAAAACGACAACGATAGTAATAAGATTGTCTTCGACAAGAAGTTTCAAAAATTTAATGTAAACGATATTGTACTATCGCACGAAAATCAGAAAGTACAGATTGCAGGCGATTTATTAGGCAAAACCTACAAAGACCTAAGTGTCAACTTTACGGAAGTGCAATTGGATAAACTCCTGCCTCAATTAGATCGATTTAAAATCAATGGTGCCCTCAATGGCGTCGCACATCTCAAGCAAATTGATGCGATTTACCAACCAACTTCATCCCTAAAAATAAATAATTTAGAAGTTAATGATGTGGCATTAGGAAATATGAATTTAGATATTAAAGGAAATGAGAATTTTCAAAAATTTTATTTGAATTCTTCCATAGAAAATGAAAACGTCGAATCCTTTACTGCTGATGGAAGTTTTGATGTTGTTGATGATAAGACAGAAATTGATCTCAATCTGAATTTTAATGATTTCAACTTGGGGATTTTGAGTTCTTTTGGTGGTACAGTAATTAGCAATATCAGAGGATTTGCATCGGGTCGAGCTAATATTTCTGGTAGTCTGCCAACCATTGATGTCAACGGACGACTTTTTGTAGACAATGCCGGCTTAGGAATTCCGTATCTGAATACTGATTATAAAATTGGAAACAAAGCCATTGTCGATGTAACAGAAAGGAAGTTTATCATTCGAAACGCCGAAATTGAAGATACAAAATATCATACTGTTGGTAGGTTAGATGGAAGTATTATTCATTCTAATTTTTCGGATTGGAATCTCGACTTAAATCTAAGTTCAAGCAGAATTTTAGCGCTAGATACTAAAGACAGCGAAGACGCAGCTTATTTTGGAACCGCCTATATGGATGGGCAAGCAACCATCACAGGTCCAATCACCAAGCTCTTTATCAAAGTGGATGGAAAATCGGAAAAAGGAACAGCCATCAAAATACCGATTAATGATGCTGAAGCTACTGGAGATAATAATTACATTCATTTTATCACTGCGAGCGAAAAGCAGAATATCGACAAGGGAATTACCGAAAAAGTAAAGAAATATGATGGGGTTGAACTGGAGTTTAATTTTGATATTACGCCAGAGGCCGAAATAGAGATTATCCTCGATCGAAATTCTGGTCATGGAATGAAAGGCAAAGGCTTCGGGTCGCTTTTGTTCAAGATAAACACGCTCGGCAAGTTCAATATGTGGGGCGACTTTCAAGCCTACGAAGGAACTTATAACTTCAAATATGGCGGAATTATCAACAAACAGTTCTCCATCAAAAAAGGTGGTTCAGTTGTTTGGGAAGGTGACCCGATGAGAGCCATTCTAAATCTCGAAGCAGTTTATAAAACTACGGCAAATCCAGCCTTATTAATTGAAAACCCATCATTCAACAAGAAAGTTGATGTTGAAGTTGTCATCGGAATCAAAGGAAATCTGAGTAATCCAAGTCCGGAATTTACGATTAATTTTCCAACAGTTAGCTCTGTACTTAAATCTGAAATTCAAACCAAATTAGACGACAAAGATGTTCGACAAAAACAAGCCTTAATCCTTTTATCTACAGGTAATTTCTTAAGTCCAGATGGAATTAATCAAACGTCCATCACGAATAACTTGTATGAAAAGGTTGGTGATATTTTTGGCTCGATTCTGAATAATGACGGCGACAAAATTACCGTTGGTGTCGATCTAGTGTCCGCAGATAGAAACCCTGGGCGAGAAACCGACGGACGAGTAGGAGTAACCGTTACAACCAAAGTCAATGAAAGAATTAGTATTAATGGAAAACTTGGTGTTCCAGTTGGCGGAGTAAACGAGTCTGCTATTGTTGGTGATGTTGAAATTCAATATAGAGTCAACGATGATGGGACTTTAAGTTTACATGTATTTAATAAGGAAAATGACATTAATTATATTGGACAAGGAATCGGATATACGCAAGGAATTGGGTTGAATTATCAAGTCGATTTTACAACCTTCAAACAACTACTTCACAAGATTTTTAAAAATCAAAAGATTGAATTAGCTCCAAAAGCCGCAAAGGCGACAGACGATTCTAATATATTGCCAGATTATATCAATTTCGACAGCAAAGAAAAAGATAACGAAAAGAAACCTGAAAAAGTCAATTCTGAGGCAATTCCAACCGAAGATTAAGCAAATGGGCTTTCCATTAATTGCCAATACCAACGTTTGATAACTAAAAACTTATTAACGAAAACGATTGAATTTTGAGAATACTAACAAAGTATCCAAAATCGTGGTCTTTTTGTGTAAGATGTTTGCTAATTTTACATTTTAATTGTCTAAAAATGTTAAAAATCATAAAAAAGATAGGAGTGCTAACTTCAGGTGGAGATTCGCCAGGTATGAATGCAGCAATCCGATCAGTAGTCCGTACTTGTGCTTATCATAACGTAGAATGTATTGGTATTTACAGAGGATATCAAGGCATGATTGAAGGCGACTTCAAGGAAATGGGGCCACGAAGTGTAAACAATATCGTCAACAAAGGCGGAACTATACTTAAATCAGCACGTTCTAAAGAATTTATGACTGCAGAAGGCAGAAAGAAAGCCTACGATCACCTTAAGGCTTCCAATGTCGATGCCTTAGTGGTAATTGGTGGAGACGGAAGTTTTACTGGAGCGGAGGTATTTAACAACGAATACCATTTTCCAGTAATGGGAATTCCAGGCACCATCGATAATGATATCTACGGAACCAGCCATACTTTAGGATACGACACCGCACTCAATACCGTGGTAGAAGTTATAGATAAAATTCGTGACACCGCCAGCTCACACAACCGATTGTTTTTTGTTGAAGTTATGGGGCGAGATGCGGGTCATATCGCATTAAACGCAGGAATCGGAGCTGGAGCAGAAGAAATATTAATTCCAGAAGAAGACTTAGGATTAGAAAGACTTTTAGAGTCGCTAAAGAAAAGTAAGGCTTCAGGAAAATCTTCGAGTATCGTGGTCATTGCTGAAGGTGACAAAATCGGAAAGAATGTATTTGAATTAAAAGACTACGTAGAAACAAATCTACCTGAATACGATGTCCGTGTTTCCGTTCTTGGACACATGCAACGAGGAGGTGCGCCTTCGTGTTTCGACAGAGTATTAGCCAGTCGTCTTGGCGTAAAAGCAGTTGAATCGTTGTTGGAAGGAAAATCAAATTTTATGGTTGGATTGTTAAACGACAAAGTTTCATTAACACCTTTAGAGCAAGCTATTAAAGGTCACACCGAAATTGATCGTGAATTACTGCGCGTGTCCGACATCATGTCGACCTAAATAAAAATAACTAGAAATTAAATCATTACTATAATCGGCACAAAGTAAAACGCTTACTGCCCAAAGCAAATTTTAAAAAAAATGTCAAAAGTAAAATTAGGAATTAACGGTTTCGGTAGAATTGGAAGAATAGTTTTCAGAGAATCTTGCAACAGAGATAATATAGAAGTAGTAGCGATCAATGATTTACTAGATGTAAACCATTTGGCTTATCTTCTAAAATATGATTCGGTTCACGGTCGTTTCAACGGAACTGTTGAAGTCAAAGAAGGAAAATTATACGTAAACGGAAGAAATATTCGAATCACTGCCGAAAAAGATCCATCAACATTAAAGTGGGATGAAGTAGGAGCAGACGTTGTAGCAGATTGTACCGGAATTTTCACCACATTAGAGATGGCACAAGCCCACATCAAAGGTGGTGCGAAAAAAGTAGTCATCTCTGCGCCATCTGCAGACGCGCCAATGTTCGTCATGGGTGTCAATCACCTCAATGCAACAGCGGCAGATACCATTGTTTCTAATGCGTCGTGCACGACCAACTGTTTAGCGCCTTTAGCAAAAGTAATCAATGATAATTTCGGGATTGTTGAAGCATTAATGACTACAGTTCACGCCACAACATCAACGCAAATGACAGCTGACGGTCCGTCTAGAAAAGATTGGAGAGGCGGAAGAGCAGCGAGCGTTAATATTATTCCATCTTCTACAGGTGCCGCAAAAGCAGTAGGAAAAGTAATTCCAGAACTCAACGGAAAATTAACGGGCATGTCATTCCGTGTTCCTACCGTTGACGTTTCTGTAGTAGATTTGACAGTTAAAGTCGCAAAAGAAACTTCTTATGAAGAAATCATGAGTGTACTAAAAAAGGCTTCCGAAACAGACCTAAAAGGAATCCTTGGTTACACAGAAGATGACGTCGTTTCTCAAGATTTCGTATCCGATTCACGCACTTCAATTGTCGATGCGAAAGCGGGAATTGGCCTAAATTCTACCTTTTTCAAAATCGTATCATGGTACGATAACGAATATGGTTATTCAAGCAAACTAATCGATTTGTCAGTACATATTGCTGGCTTAAAATAAAATAGTACATTTACGAAGTCCCATTTTTCATCAATGGGACTTCTATTTTTTAGGAGCTATTCCCGCTATTCGTTCCAATCTTTTCTGCCGAACAACGGCACAAAAGGATTTCACTGCTATCGGGGCTAGGCACCTGTTCAAAATTCAAAATTCGTTAATCGTTATTCAACCTTCAAACGAATCAAAAAAATGTTGAACAACGAACAAAGAACAACGAACATTGAAGTAAAAAACCAACTCAAAAAAATGAAACTACTCGTAGACAGTGGCTCCACCAAAGCCGATTGGATTGCCATCGATGAATCAGGAAAGGTGCTATTTACAACGCAAACCTTGGGTTTAAATCCAGAAGTTTTGACGAAAGAAGAAATCATTCATCGCCTTGATGACAAATTTGATATTTCTCACAATAAGGACAAAGCCAGTCATTTGTTCTTTTACGGCGCCGGTTGTGGAACTGATAGAATGAAGGAGTTCTTAACCAATGTATTCATCGAATATTTTAGCAAAGCCGCCGTGACTGTTCATGAAGATACGTATGCAGCAGTTTATGCTACCACACCAAAAGACGAGAAAGCCATTGTTTGTATTCTAGGAACAGGTTCAAATTGTAGTTATTTTGACGGAAAAATATTGCATCAAAAAGTACAATCCTTAGGTTATATCGCTATGGATGATTGCTCTGGAAACAGATTTGGAAGACATATGTTGCGAGGCTATTATTTCAAAAAAATGCCTACTGAATTAGCCAAAGAATTTGAAGAAGAATACAATGTAGATCCAGATTACATTAAGAACAATCTCTACAAAGAACCAAATCCAAATGCCTATTTAGCCACATTTGCGAAGTTTCTTATTAAGCACAAAGACAATCCATATTGCAAAAATATTATTCATGCGGAGATGAAAGATTTTGCAGAAAATTACATCATGCAATTTGACAATTGTCGCGACGTGTTGGTTCATTTTGTCGGTTCCATTGCGTTCTACTTGAAAGACGAGCTCGAAGAAGTTTTGGAAAAGTATGACATTAAAGTAGGTAACGTACTGCGAAGACCAATCGACGGTTTGATTGCGTATCATATTTTGAACAAATAACAATATAATGGAAATTGCCATCATTGCGCACGACAGAATGAAAGCTGATATGGTACAGTTCTTAAACAAGAACAAAGCAATTTTACATCAAGAACATATTCGTTTGATTGCAACCGGCACAACCGGTGGACAAGCTGAAAATGCGGGATTTAAAGTCAAAAGAATGCTATCAGGTCCAATGGGTGGCGACGCACAGATTGCGGCTAGAGTAGCAGAAGGAAAAACCAAGATGGTATTGTTTTTTAAAGATCCGAATTCAAGTCACCCACACGAGGTAGATATCAATATGTTGATTCGCGTTTGCGATGTGCATAATGTACCTTTAGCCACCAATGAAGCGACAGCGCAATTATTGCTCAATGCTATCGCGTTGCCATCATAGCAATTTCTATATTAACGAACTTAGGCAAAGCTGCCACTTGAACCGTTTCTCTTGCAGGAGCGGTTTCTTCATTAAAATACTTAGTGTACACGGCGTTGATTTTTGCAAAATCATGCATGTTGGTAATGAAAATGGTCGTCTTAAATACATTTTCAAAAGTCATTTCTGCTGCTTCCAAAAGTGCTTTTAAGTTTTGCATTACTTGTTCCGTTTCCGCTTCAATACTATCTAGAACCAATTCCATCGTAGAAGGATTCAGAGCAATTTGTCCTGAAGTATACAAAGTATCCCCAACCATCACCGCTTGACTATAAGGACCAATTGGTGCAGGTGCATTTTTGGTATAAATGATTTTTTTCATGTAAAGAATAATTTTTATTATCTTAAAACTCGATCTGGAATTGTTCTTTTTTCCCATTTGATATCACTCAAGACTCCAGATTTGATACCAATAAAGAAGCTCCAAAATGCGTTTGTTCCGTAGGGTGTCCAACTAAAATCCATTCGCCAACTCAACAAATCGCGAGAGAAGCGAAACTGCGTAAAAGTCACGCCCTTGTTGACAAGATCATATCCGGTCGAAACACCAACTTTCCATTTGGGTGCCAGATCTGAATTGACAGACATCATCACAGAATTACCAGAAATTTCTTTTTCCCTACGATTATTTGAATAAGTCAACTGATAGGCAAAAGTAATATCCCACGGCAATTCATAATTATAGAACCCTTTAAAATCATCCTTTTCCTTGTCGTCATCATCACCGAACTGGTTTGACCTTCGGTCACTAAAATCGGTATTCGTTCCGAACAAATCATCTTGTCGACCACCATTACGAACTCCTTGATCATTTTTCTTTTGGGTGCTATCTTGGCCAAAATCTTTGTTACTAAGAGAATAATTTATAGTCATATTGGCGCTAGTCATTCGAAATAAGCTTCCTCCGTTATCAATATTAAAGGTGTTAAAAGTCCTTCCAGAATTATCAATAGCATACGGATTTAAGGTTGTGCCAAAATTGACATTCATCTTATTCTTAAAGAACGCTGTTCCACCACTCACCCTTAGCGGCGCCCATTTTAGAGAATCGGCTGTGATATCATAACTAGTAGAGAAATTAAGATTATTCAGCAACATGACTTTTCTCGGTACAGTTTTCGTGGTATCTCTATCAGTGACTTTAGCTTCAAACGTATTGCTCAAGCTAAAACCAACACTACTCGAAATATCCTTACCGGGAGCACCAAAGATTCCTTGTTCAAATCGTGTGTATTCCTTAACCATAGTGCCACTTCCGTCGGCGGCATAGGTATCATAATATTGCTTAAAACTTGGTTTATAGCTATACGAGATGGACGGTCTCATCACATGCCGTATCGCCTGTATTTTTTTTGTTTCGCCAAACTTGAAAGTCCCGTAAATAGTAGTACCAACACTAGAAGAAAAAGAATAGGTCCGAAATGCATCGAACTTATTGACATCCGTAACTTCTTCTTTATTTTTGAGTACATCAAAACTTTTTCGAATCGTTTTTAAGTACCATACTTCTTCATAATTGACAGAAGTTGTAGAACTAAAATACTTAAGTATCTTAAAATTGGTACTCAATGGAATACTGTGCTGAAAACCTACTTTGGCATCTTCAAACATCTGCGGCTTGAAAAATAAAGAATCAGTAGTTGCTATTCGATTTTCGCCTCGCAGATTATATTGTAAATTGACATTCTTGATAAATCCTTTCTTTATACCATCCTTTGGAGCAAAAGGAAAAATACGATCAATACTTAGTTGAAGCGTCGGTAATGTCATATTAATTTGCTGCGTATTGGTATTTTGAGAATGCGTTGCCGTCAACGACATATTAACTTGCGGAACCGAATTGAAAGTTTTTGAATAAGAAATAGAAGAACTTAAGGTATTGTTCAAACTTGAACCTACATTCACTTGGTTGGCGGATTGTCGGTAGTAGACGCTACTTCCAAAATTTACTGAGGCGGAAAAACGTGAATTTGGACTAGCTTTGGCGTCTTGCGAATGGGACCACTGGATATTATAGATATTGGTTTTTGAATAATCTGGGAAACCACGCTCGCTATTGATTAGGTTCTCATAACGAAAATTGAGATTTCCTCTAAAATAATATCGCCTAGCATAACTCGATTCCATGCGTGTAGCATAACTACCATTGGTATAGTAATCACCCATAAGTGTCAAATCGTAATAGTCGCTCAAGGCCAAATAATACCCGCCATTTTGCAAAGAATACCCCCGATCTCTGGTGTCATTCCAGGTTGGAATAATTAAACCAGATTGACTCGTTTCTGACATCGGGAAAAAAGCAAAAGGAAGTGCAAGTGGCGTTGGCACGTCAGCAATAACCATGTTGGTTAAACCGGTTACCACTTTTTTTCCTGGAACCAGTTTTAGTCGACTTGTTCTAAAGTAGTATTCTGGATCTTCAATATCTTCTGCGGTAGTAAAACGAGCGCCCTTCAAGAAATATACAGAATCATTGACCCTTTTAGAAATTTCAGCACGAACTTTAAATTCCCCTTGTTCGGTTCTCGAATTCCAAATTAATGCTTTTTTGGTCTTATAATTAAATCGTATTGAATCAGGCTCAACAACATTAGCACCTTGTTTAAAATTGGGATACTGCGTATAATTTCCAGTCGAATCTTTGATTCGACCTGCGTACACTTCATTGTTTTCATAATTAAAAACAATGATCCCTGCCTTTAATTCAATATCTTGATAGTATAATTCTGCCTTGTCATATAAAGTGATCAGTTTTTTCTTTTGGTCTAATTTAGTATAAGACTCCGCTTTGTATTTTATCTTTCCCTCTAACACCGACTTCTTCGGCTTAATACTGTCAGTTTTTACGGTATCAGCAATTTTTCCGATTTCATTAATCGAAATAACGGCACTGTCTTTTACTGTCTTTGCAGGGAATGAAGCTGTTTTTTTATCCAGCTCTTGTCCATAACTTTTGTTAATTCCAATTGTTAGAAAGATGGCTGATAAAACGATATGAAATAAGTTTGTATGCAAAGGTTTTAATGCTATTTTTGTAAAAATATGGCTTAATTTTTGACGCCCCAAACTTAATGATTATTTTCCGTCAAAAATAGGTATAATAAAAAATTAAACGCTTAACATTATTACAAAAATTAACATTTATCGATACTATGCGTATGCCTCATAAATTCAAGTATTTTTCCTTATTTTTCATTTTTGTATTTTCTCTTTCTTCCTATTCGCAAAATTCTGGTAAATTTAAAGTTACGCTCGACGCTGGTCATGGAGCTCATGATTTTGGAGCCATCTATCACGGTCATATTGAAAAGAATATCACTTTGGCAATTGTACTCAAAGTGGGCAAGATTTTGGAAGCCAACCCAAATATTCAAGTAAATTACACGCGAAAAACAGATGTTTTTATAGAACTTGTCGAACGTTCCAGTATTGCAAATAGGGTAGATTCTAACATATTTGTTTCTATTCATTGTAATGCCAATAAGAATACCGCAGCAGACGGTTGCGAGACCTACGTGATGGGACTTAACAAAAATGCATCCAACCTTGCGGTTGCCAAAAGTGAAAATGCTGTAATTACATTAGAGAAAGACTACAAGCAAAAGTATGAAGGTTTTGACCCTAATAATCCAAGCTCAATGATCGGCTTAACTTTGATGCAGGAAGAATACCTTGAAAATAGTATTTCACTTGCCAGTAAAATTCAAGATCAATTTGCAGGCATAGACAAAAAATCGCGCGGAGTTAAACAAGCACCATTTATGGTTTTGCATAAAGCTTATATGCCTAGAGTTTTAATAGAAACAGGGTTTATTTCAAATCCAAAAGAAGGAGCGATGCTGGACTCCGACGAGGGTCAACAAGACATCGCGCAAGCCATTGCCAACGCTATTATTAGTTATAAAAAAGAGTATTTCGGCAGTAATAGTAGTGACTTAATAGAAAAACCTTCTAAGAAAATGACAGAGGAACCAAAGAAGGAAGAAGTTGTGGTTGCTAAGTCAGAAACTCTAATTGATAAATCAGAACCTAAATCAGAGGACGGTAAGATTGTTTTCAAAGTTCAAATTGCAGCAGCCAATAAAAAATTAGATTTGACTCCCTCAAATTTTAAAGGACTAAATAACGTACAATCGACGACAGATAATGGACAATTGTATAAATACACCTACGGTGAAACTTCTGATTATGACACTGCAAAGAAGTTCTTAGAAGAAGCCAAATCAAAAGGATATAGTTCGGCATATCTGATTGCGTTTAAAGGTGGAAAGAAGATTAGTGTTCAAGATGCCTTGAAATAAAATCTTGAGTTGTACTATTTTATTTTAAATTTGTTTAAATATCAAAACTTTGAAAATCACAAGAGAAATTAAGACCGCCATACTAGCTATAGCATCTATTTTACTATTTATTTGGGGATATAGCTTCCTAAAAGGAAAAGACTTATTAGCTGACTATACGACTTTTTATGTCGAATACGATAATGTAGAAGGATTGGGAAAATCTGCTGCAGTGACACTGAACGGTTTATCAATTGGAAAAGTAAACGGCATCAAATTTTCGGATAACACCGGAAAATTAATGGTTGAACTTCAAATCAAGTCCGATTTTCCAATCTCGAAATCGAGTGTTGCAACAATCTATGATCCTGGATTGATAGGAGGAAAACAAATTATGATTGTGCCTAATCTTAATGACAAAGAAATGGCAAAATCTGGTTCGAGATTAATGGGAAACATTAAACCTGGATTGACGGATTTGGTTGGAGAAAAACTAGCTCCTTTGCAAGCTAAATTAGACAAAGTGTTGCTAAATGCAGATCAATTAATTTCTGGAATTAATAATGTACTGGATAAAAAAGGACAACAAGATCTCAAGAAATCATTAGCGGAACTTAGTGAAACTATGGTTCAGTTTCACAAAGCTTCCGAAAGCATGAATGCAATGATCGACAATAACAAAAGCAACATTAATGGTATTGTTTCTGATTTTCACAAGACGTCTACAAATTTGTCTATGATTTCAGATTCCTTGAATAAAGCAGATCTAGGTAAAACTGTAAAAGACCTCCAAGCTACCTTGCAAAAAGTAGATCACATGTTAGCGGATATGAATGCTGGTAAAGGAACTGCCGGAAAAATATTGAAAGATGAAGCACTCTACAATAATCTTAGTCAAACTTCCAAAGAACTAGAATTGTTGCTGCAAGATGTGAGACTAAATCCAACAAGATACGTTAATGTTTCGCTATTTGGGAAAAAGAACAAACCTTACGTAGCGCCTTCCAACTCAAATACTAAGTAAAAATACAAAGTATGCAATATTTAGACAATTTGTTTTTTGCCATAATTCTCGCCCTCGGTGTCTCTTATTTTGTAAAGAATGTCAAGAAGATCATTCGCAATATCAACTTAGGTCAAGCCATTGATCGGTCTGATCGTTCTTCAGATCGATGGAAGAACATGGCCATGATAGCGTTAGGTCAATCGAAAATGGTGAAACGTCCAATCGCTGGATTCTTGCACATCATCGTCTACGTTGGTTTTGTTATCATCAATATCGAAGTTCTAGAAATTATTATTGATGGATTGTTCGGCACACACCGTGTTTTCTCCTTTCTAGGAACATTGTACGATATATTAATAGGTTCATTTGAAATTCTGGCGCTACTGGTTTTGGTAGCGGTAATTGTATTTCTAATTCGCAGAAATGTTATCAAATTAAGAAGGTTTATAAGTTCAGATCTAAAAGGTTGGCCCAAAAGTGACGCAAACTATATTTTGTATTTTGAAATTGTATTGATGTCGCTTTTTCTATTGATGAATGCCGCCGATTTTCATTTGCAACATATTCCAGGTGGTTTCGGACATTATGAGCAAGCGGGCTCCTTTCCAATCTCGCACTTTATCGCACCTTTCTTTAACGGAATGAATCCAACTTCAGTTGCCTTTTTTGAAAGAATATTTTGGTGGTTGCATATCACTGGAATTTTAGTCTTCTTAAATTATTTATATTTTTCGAAACATTTACATATTTTATTGGCATTTCCAAATACGTATTTCGCAGATTTAAATCCAAAAGGACAATTCGACAATCTAGCGTCTGTTACTAATGAGGTAAAATTGATGATGGATCCAAATGCAGATCCCTATGCTGCAGCTCCAATCGATGAAAATGCGACTCCAGCAAAATTTGGAGCCAGTGATGTTCAAGATCTCAATTGGGTGCAATTACTGAATGCATACACATGCACTGAATGTGGTCGATGTACGTCTTCTTGCCCAGCGAATCAAACTGGTAAAAAACTATCTCCTCGTAAAATTATGATGGATACACGCGATAGATTAGAGGAAGTAGGTAAGAATATTGACGCAAATAGTGGTATTTTTGTACCCGATAATAAATCATTACTCAACGATTATATTACTGCAGAAGAGCTGTGGGCATGTACGTCTTGTAATGCATGTGTTGAAGAATGTCCAGTAAATATTAGTCCACTTTCAATTATTATGGATATGAGACGTTATTTAGTGATGGAGCAAAGCGCAGCACCAATGTCACTCAATGCAATGATGACGAATATCGAAAATAATGGTGCGCCATGGCAATACAATCAACAAGATCGATTGAATTGGAAGAATGAAAATTAATTAACATAGTAAAATAAAAATTCTCTTATAGGTGAGGTTAAGGGTGTTTTTAATCAATTTTGGCAAAATAAATTAGAAACAAAACGAAAATGAAAACAGAAGATTTAGACAAGCAGTTAATCGCTGCGACAGAAAATGGACATACAATTAGTCCAATTCTACCTGAGGGAATTAAAAATTATTTGATTGATATCGACGGAACCGTATGCGATGATATTCCGAACGAAGAGCCGGAAAGAATGTTAACAGCGGACGTTTACCCAGATGCTTTAATAACGCTAAACAAATGGTACGACGAAGGACACATCATATTCTTTTTTACATCACGAACAGAAGCACATCGAGAATATACAGAGATTTGGTTAAAGAAACACGGATTCAAATATCATGGAATTTTGTTCGGAAAACCGAGAGGTGGAAATTATCACTGGATCGACAATCACTTGGTAAAAGCAACCCGTTACAGAGGAAAGTTTACCGACTTGATTGAAAAAGAAGTAACCATTCAAGTTTTTGATGACGGAAAACATGAATAATGTGGCTGAGTAACTGAGTGCCTGAGTGCTAAAGCTACTTAAAAAGAATATCATATTTTAAATTATAAACTGTTGCTCAGTAACTTAGGTTCTCAGCAGCTCAGTAACTAAGATTATGGCAGAGCAATTATCAGTACCAACCATGGCCGAACTATTAGCTCAAGGCAAACAACCTGAAGTTTTATTTTGGGTTGGATGTGCTGGGAGTTTTGATGATCGCGCAAAGAAAATCACGAAAGCGTTTGTTCGAATTCTAAATCGAGCTAATGTTGAATTTGCCGTTTTAGGTACTGAGGAAAGTTGCACAGGTGATCCCGCAAAACGGGCAGGAAATGAGTTCCTGTTCCAAATGCAGGCAATGATGAATATTGAAGTCTTAAATGCTTACGAAGCAAAGAAAATTGTTACTGCATGTCCACATTGCTTTAATACGCTTAAAAATGAATACCCAGAATTGGGCGGAAAATATGAAGTTGTTCATCATACTGAATATCTAAAATCTCTTTTAGATTCTGGTAGATTAACCATCGAAGGCGGACAATTCAAAGGTAAAAAAATCACATTCCACGATCCATGCTACTTGGGGCGAGCTAATAATATCTACGAAGCACCACGCGATTTGATTCAAAAATTAGACGCAGAATTGGTTGAAATGAAACGTTCTAAAGCCAATGGTTTGTGTTGCGGTGCAGGTGGCGCTCAAATGTTTAAAGATGCTGAGCCTGGAAACAAAGAAGTCAACATCGAAAGAACCGAAGATGCGCTCGAAACACAACCTCAAATTATTGCTGCTGGATGTCCGTTTTGCAATACAATGCTAACTGATGGGGTCAAAAATAAAGAACGAGAAAGTGATGTAAAAGTAATGGACATCGCGGAATTAATTGCTAATGCGCAGGATTTATAAAACGTAAATCCAATCATTTAAATCAAAAAACATGTACGTTCCTTTTGAAAATTTGCCCGTCGAATCCAAAATTTGGATTTATCAATCCAATAGAAGATTTACAGACGATGAACTCCATGCTATCGAAAATGATGTGAGATCTTTTGTCGATTCATGGGCAGCACACGGAACAGGTCTAGAAGCTTCCTATTTATTAATGTACAATCGATTTATTATACTGGCGGTCAATCAAGAAATTCAAATGGCAACAGGCTGTTCCATTGATAAATCTGTTTCCTTCATTCAAGAAATTGAACAAAAATATGAAGTTGATTTACTAGATAAAATGAACGTTACCTTCAAATTAGGGGAACACATTGCGCACAAACCACTCATTGACTTTAAGAAAATGGCTAAAGACAAAGCTGTTTCCGAAAACACAATCGTCTTCAATAATTTGGTTAATACCATCGAAGAATGGAGTGACAATTGGGAAGTTCCCGCGAAAGATAGTTGGCATAGCCGCTTCTTTTAAATTTTTTCAATGATGAATAAAACACTTCTCAAGCTTATATTTTTCGGCAGTTTCCTTATTATTGGATGCGCCAGCAAAAAATCACCATTAGCAACACTTCCAACGCCAATTATTCCTGCAGCAAAACCTGTCGTCGAGAACTTTTTGGGCGACTTTGATTCAGAAGTTCAAAAGAAATGGGTTGATAGTATTTACGGTACGATGACTTTTGATGAAAAAATCGGGCAGTTATTTATGGTTTCTGCTTATTCTAATAAAGACTCGGTGCATGTAAATGCAATCAATAAATTAATACAAGAAAGTAAAGTTGGTGGACTTATCTTCTTCCAAGGCGGGCCGGTTCGTCAGGCTTTGTTAACAAATCGTTTTCAATCTCGATCAAGAATTCCTTTATTAATTGGAATTGATGCCGAATGGGGATTGGGTATGCGCTTAGATTCGACCTATCGTTATCCATGGAATATGACTTTGGGAGCCATTCAAAATAAGAAATTATTAGAGAAAGTCGGCACGCAAATGGGCGAGGAGAATAAACGAATTGGTGTCCACTTCAATTTTGCGCCAGTGGTGGACATCAACACCAATCCGAAAAATCCGATTATTGGTTTCCGTTCCTTTGGTGAAGACAAAGTAAATGTTGCAGAAAGTGCTTCTTCTATTATGAAAGGCTATCAAAGCTTGGGATTATTGGCAACTGGTAAACACTTTCCAGGACATGGAGATACAGAAGTCGATTCGCATCATTCACTTCCAACGATTACATTTTCGAAAGGACGACTGGAAGATGTTGAACTCTATCCTTATAAAAAACTATTTGCAGAGGGTCTGGCATCAGTAATGGTAGCGCATCTTAATGTGCCGAGTTTAGAGCCTCGCGAAAACATTCCGTCTTCGGTTTCGCATAACATTATTACCGATTTACTAAAGAACGAAATGGGTTTTAAAGGACTCATTTTTACCGATGCGTTGAATATGAAAGCAGCGGCAAACTTCAGGGCACCAGGTGAAATCGATTTAGAAGCTTTTCTTGCTGGAAATGACATTTTGCTTTGTCCCGAAAATGTCCCAGTTGCAGCGGAAAAATTATGTATGGCTTATCAAGACAGCATGATTTCCGATGACAGATTGGCTTACTCGGTCAAGAAAATTCTGAAGTACAAATACAAAGCTGGACTAAATTCCTATAAACCCATTCCCATTCCAAATCTATATTCAGATTTGAATCCAGTTAAGAACGATGTCTTGCAATACGAACTATACGAAAATGCAATAACAGTGCTGAAGAATCAAGACGATATTCTACCATTGAAAAACCTCGCAAACGAGAGAATTGCCTACGTAAAATTAGGCGACGACGTAAACAGTGTTTTTCTATCGACACTAAAAAAATATACGAATGTCGTTGAAATTAAAGATGAAGATATCGATTGCCTAACGGAGGAATTGGTATTGTATTCGAAGGTTATCGTTGGTTTTCACAAGTCAGATAAGGCATGGAAAAGTCATGCATTTACAGACAAAGAACTTTTTTGGTTGTCTGAAATTGCCAAGAATAATGTGACCATTTTAGACGTTTTTACGAAACCTTATTCTTTAATTCCAGTTCAGTATTTTGATGATATTGAAGGTGTTGTAGTTTCTTATCAAAATAGTGATATCGCGCAAACAGTTTCAGCGGAACTACTTTTTGGTGGAATTGAATCAAAAGGTAAGTTGCCAGTTTCTATCAATGCAACGTTTAAAGCTGGTGATGGACTGACAACCCAAAAATCGAATCGTTTGGGTTTTGCGTTACCAGAAAATGTAGGCATGGATTCGGCAAAACTTGCCAAAATTGAAAGCTTTGCCAATTATGCCATAAACAAAAAGATGACGCCTGGAATACAAGTACTCGTGGCAAGAAAAGGAAAGGTTATCTATCAAAAGTCATTTGGCTACTATACGTACGAAAATAAAACTAAAGTAAATAACGAAACAGTGTACGATATCGCTTCCTTAACAAAGATTATAGCCACACTTCCTAATGTCATGCAGCAATATGATGCACAAAAAATCAATATGCAAACAACCTTGGGAGAAATGCTGCCGATTTTCAATAATTCAGACAAACAAGACATTCCATTTAAGGACTTGTTGTCGCATTATGCGCGACTTCAAGCATGGATTCCATTTTATAAAATAACCTTAGATAGTGCTAAGAATCCATTGCCTAAGTATTACAGCAAAATTGCTAATGACCAGTTTTCAAAGCAAGTGACAGATAGTTTGTTCATGAGAAATGATTACCACGATAGCATTATGAAAATGATTGTGGAAAGCAAATTACTTCCTAAAAAAGAATACAAGTATAGCGACTTTACTTTTATCATTTTGAAAGATTATTTGGAAAAAGTAGCTGGTAAAAAACTGGAAGTGTTGGTAAAAGATCAATTTTATCAATCTCTGGGAATGAACAATACGACTTTCAATCCACTGAATAATTCCTTCGAAAAAGAGGATATTCCACCGACTGAAATCGATACGTATTTCCGACATCAATTGATTCAAGGTTACGTTCACGATATGGAAGCAGCCATGGAAGGCGGAGTAGGCGGACATGCAGGGATTTTTTCAAATGCCATGGATGTTGCCAAAATGATGCAATTGTATTTGCAAAAAGGGAATTATGGCGGTCAGCAATACTTCTCTGAAAAGACATTTACGGATTTTAATACCTGTTATTTCTGCGCGGAAGGCAATAGACGAGGAATTGGATTCGACAAACCTCAAGTGCCAGGAACTGCAGGACCAACTTGTGGTTGCGCTTCCTTAACAAGTTTTGGACATACGGGCTTCACTGGAACCATGACTTGGGCTGATCCGGAGGAAGAATTGATTTATGTATTTTTGTCCAATCGAACGTTCCCCGAAAGTACTATCAACACATTATCTAAAGAAAATATTCGAGAAGATATTCAGAAAGTGATTTATGAGGCAATTATTCGCTAAATTTGAATTTGACGGTATTCATTCTAAAACACTTATTTGTTGCTATAAAATAATTTACATTTGCTAAAAACTAATTCACTTTTATGAGAAAATATTTTACTTCAGCCGTTTGTTATTTGTTCGTTTTTTCTTTCCTAGTTTCATCTTGTACTTCAGATGGTGATTCAAATAGCCCAAATGAAGTTGGAGCACTTGCTATTACAACTACAGAGGCTACACTTATTAACTTAACAACTGCTACTGTAGGCGGAAAATTATTAGCGACTGGAGGCGGAACGATAACCTCTCGCGGTGTTTGTTATTCAACAGAACCAAATCCTACAATTGAAGACACAAAGATTTCTAAACCTGGAAATTTAGGAACGTTTACATGCCAGTTAAGTGGATTAACGGCTGCAACACAGTATTATGTGCGTGCCTATGCTTCGAATGTTTCTGGACTCGTATATGGACAAGAAATTACCTTTACTACAACCGCAGAATTAGTATCTGCACCAATTATTACGACCGCGGATGCAACTGAAATTACGGAGACAACAGCAACTAGTGGCGGAAATGTAATTTCAGCAGGAGGATCTGCAATTATTTCTAGAGGTATTTGTTGGGCAACGACTGAGAATCCAAGTTTACTCAACAATGTTATTGAAGCTTCAGGTTCTACTGGAATTTTCTCAAGTTCATTAATTGGTCTAGACCCAGAGACAACTTACTACGTGCGTGCCTACGCAACCAATAGTGTGGGAACAAGTTATGGAAATCAAATAACTTTTGTAACTGCAACGGAATCTGCAATTGAATTGCCGACAGTGATGACTACTGAACCAACAGATATTACGGAAACCTCTGCGATAAGTGGTGGTGATGTTACATCTATTGGAGGTGCACCAATTACTGCCCGTGGAATTTGTTGGTCGACAACTCCAAGTCCAACTACTGCTGATAATGTTGTTCCAGATACTGGTTCTACTGGACCTTTTACTAGTGAAATTACAGGTCTATCTACATTTACGATTTATTATGTGAGAGCTTTCGCAACAAATGCCGGAGGAACGTCATACGGTGAGGAGTTTGAATTTTCAACGAATTGATTTAAGTTTTTGATTTACTGTATGAGCATTTTAACTTAACTTTTCGAACTTATAGTTGCCAGTTTCACTAAATTCGTTCTACTAAAAATCATCTATGAAAATAGCTATTGTTTGTTATCCAACTTTTGGAGGAAGTGGCGTGGTTGCTACCGAACTTGGATTAGAGTTAGCACGACGCGGGCATGAAATTCATTTTATTACCTATAGCCAACCTGTTCGATTAGCACTTTTAAATCCGAATGTTCATTATCACGAAGTAAATGTTCCGGAATATCCGCTATTTCATTATCAACCCTATGAATTGGCTTTATCGAGCAAATTGGTAGACATGGTCAAACTCTATAAGATTGAACTTCTACACGTACATTACGCCATTCCGCATGCCTATGCAGGTTATATGGCAAAACAAATGTTGAAAGAAGAGGGAATTGATATTCCGATGGTCACTACGCTGCACGGCACTGACATCACGCTTGTTGGAAATCACCCGTTTTATAAACCAGCTGTTACCTTCAGTATTAATAAATCCGATATTGTAACTTCTGTCTCAGAAAGTTTAAGACAAGAAACTCTGAAGCTCTTCAATATTACTAATGAAATTGAAGTTATTCCAAATTTTATTGAACTGAATAAAATTATAGACGATGCAACTATACCTTGCTATCGCTCGGTTATTGCCAAAGATGGCGAACGCGTAGTTACGCACATTAGCAATTTCAGGAAAGTTAAGCGAATACCAGACGTCATTAAAATTTTCTATAAAATTCAATTGCAAATTCCAGCCAAATTAATGATGGTTGGCGATGGTCCAGAAAAGGAAAAAGCAGAACGACTGTGCCAAGAATTAGGGATTCAAGACAAAGTGATTTTCTTTGGGAACAGCAATGAAATTGACCGTATTTTAAGCTACTCAGATTTGTTTTTATTGCCATCAGAAACGGAAAGTTTTGGTTTAGCCGCACTAGAAGCAATGGCTTTAAGTGTGCCCGTTATTTCAAGCAATTCCGGCGGATTGCCTGAAGTAAATTTTGACGGTGTCTCAGGTTATCTAAGTGATGTCGGAGATATTGAAAACATGGCTGAAAACGCAATCAAAATTCTGAAAACCGACGACACGCTCAGCAAATTCAAAGTAAACGCGTTAGCAACAGCAAAACAATTCGACATCCAAAACATTTTACCCTTGTATGAAGAACTTTATTTAAGAGCAATCAGCATTTATGCTTAAACTAAATTCTGCAATGAAAAAAGCGTTAATATTATTTTCACTTCTCTTTCTAATATCTTGTAGTACAAGTCATAAGACTGTAGAATCAAAACCTTTGTATGAAATTTTGACTTCACAAGAAGACGGCGGTGCAACCATTCGCTTTTTTGAAATATTATCGGAGGAACGCGAAATCAAAATGCTTCAGAACGACGAGTTTTTGAAAAATAAAATCAATGCAGATGATACCAAAACTGCCAACTTTGTCATCTTAAACATGGGTGAAAAAACAACGCTCGGCTATAGTATTTCAGTTCAAAATGTTGAAGAAACAACTTCAAAAATAATTATTACAACCAACGATAACGAGCCGAAATCCAAAAGAGTAGAAGAGAAGGAAGTATTCTATTACCCGTACACAATTGTAAAAGTAAATTCCAAAAAGGAAATTGTTATTCAATAAGAAAATCCACTATTTCTAGTGGATTTTTTTTAATATCTAATCAAAAATTAGAACTGATAACGCACTGAAATAGCAATATCAGATCCATAATTGTTTTCGTAATAACCACTTCCTCCAAACTCTGGACGGAAATCCAACGATAATAATAACGGAATATCAAAATCATATTCAACACCAATATCTCCCGCAGCAAAAACAAAAGTGCCGCTATCACTAAAGCCGTTTTTATTGTATCGCCATGAACCTAATCCAGCGCCGCCACCCGCATACCAATTGAAATTTCCATCAATGTTCCAAACCCATTGATAAAGTCCAGTCAATTTCGTTGCATCTACATTTTTGCTATTTCTCCACCCTAAGTTAGCTTCAAAACGATTTGAATTTCCAATGGCTCTTTGGTACGAAACTTCCGCTCCAAAACCATCGTTATCTCCCAAGCGCAAACCCAAAGCATTCTCTGAAATCTTCTGAGCTTGACTTGTAAATACAAAACCTACAAATAAGGATACCGTAATAAATAATTTTTTCATTTGCTTACTTTTTAGTTGTTGCAAATTTAAACATTAAAAACGGCAAAAAATTGTGGTCAATCAAAAAAAAGAAACTTTAATGTCGCTCGTCAATAAGAATTGATTTGCTTCGAAAAAACGATGGACGCCACTATTTGTTGACTAATATTCGTTTCCATTTCTAACAAATCATCTTCCTCAGTATAATTACATTCGCTATAACGATACAATTTCCAACGTTTGGAATGATACTCTAAAGCAGTCAAATTCTCGACCCAATCACCAGAATTTAAATACGTTGTAGCACCATTTTTATTTGATTTTTGAACGATTTTGGGTTCATGAATATGTCCACAAATGACATAATCATATTGCTTTTCAACCGCCAAATCAGTCGCTGTTGTCTCAAAGTCCGAAATGTGTTTTACCGCTTTCTTTACGCTTGCTTTAATCTTCTTAGAAAAGGAATAGGGTTCTTTCCCCATTTTGTGTAAACACCAATTCACAAAACGATTGATAAGAATCAAGTAATCATAACCCAATCCGCCCAATTTAGCAATCCATTTTGAATGTTGTACCGAAACGTCAAAAACATCCCCATGAAAAATCCATGCTTTCTTGTCATCTAAATCTAAAACGAGCTTATCTACGATAGAAAATCCACCCATCGTCGTGTCGCTAAACTTTCGAAGCAATTCATCGTGATTGCCAGTTATATAGTAAATTTTGGTTCCTTTACTCGCTAAACTGATAATCTTCTTGATGACCTTTAAATGAACAGCCGGAAAGTACGATTTTCTAAACTGCCAAATGTCGATGATATCACCATTTAATACTAATGTTTTGGGCTTGATCGAATTGAGATAGTTCAACAATTCCTTCGCGTGACTTCCGAATGTTCCTAAGTGAACATCAGAAATAACAACTAGTTCTACTTTTCTTTTTTTCAAAATAAGTTATTTGAAGTTTAGCAAATTAAGCCACTTACTATTAACTATGCGCCACTCAAATGTTAAGAAACTGTAGTAAAATCAATACTAAAATTAAGTTTCTATTAACCGACATCACTTCAATTGAAGAAGAATTTCCTTCAGACTTTCAATTTTTGAACTAAAATGTTACATTTGTTTAAAACCAATATCCATGGCAGGAAATAGTTACGGTACACTTTTCAAACTCACGACTTTTGGAGAATCCCATGGCGAAGCACTCGGCGGCATCATTGATGGTTGTCCACCCAATATTACACTTGATTTTGATGCCATCCAATTAGAAATGTCCCGAAGAAAACCAGGACAATCCGCCATCGTAACGCAACGCAAAGAAGAGGATGAAGTACAATTTCTTTCCGGAATCTTTGAAGGCAAAACCACAGGAACGCCCATCGGTTTCATCATCCCAAATACCAACCAAAAGTCTGATGATTATGCGCATATCAAAGACACGTATCGCCCAAGTCACGCCGATTATGTATACGAAAAAAAATATGGTATTCGCGACTATCGCGGCGGCGGAAGAAGTTCAGCGCGCGAAACGGCATGTCGCGTTGTAGCTGGCGCCATTGCGAAACAGATGCTGCAAAATATCAAAATCAATGCTTTCGTTTCTTCCGTCGGAGAAATCTTTATCGACAAACCCTATCAACAACTCGATTTTTCTCAAACCGAAAACAACGCCGTTCGCTGTCCAGATACTGAAACAGCAGCGCGAATGGAAGAACATATCAAAGAAATTCGCAAACAAGGCGATACTGTTGGCGGGACTATCACGTGTGTGATTCAAAATGTACCAATCGGATTGGGTGAACCTGTTTTCGATAAACTTCATGCTGAGTTGGGAAAAGCCATGTTATCTATCAACGCCGTAAAGGGCTTCGAATACGGTAGCGGGTTTTGCGGCGCCAGAATGAAGGGCAGCGAGCACAACGATTTGTATTTGCCTGACGGAACGACCAAAACCAATCTCTCTGGAGGCATTCAAGGAGGCATTTCCAACGGAATGGATATCTACTTTCGCGTGGCGTTCAAACCAGTTGCAACACTCATTCAAAAACAAGAAACGTTAGACAATCAAGGTAATATCGTCGAAATGCAAGGCAAAGGTCGTCATGATCCGTGCGTTGTCCCACGAGCAGTTCCCATTGTCGAAGCTATGGCAGCAATAGTTCTGGCTGATTTTTATTTGCTCAACAAAATATACAATACTAATGTTTAGGAGCTGCTTCCTGCTGTTCGCTCTATCTTTTTATACTGAACTCGTTTCATTCTCAAAATTGAAACCAAAGATACGAAAGAGTTCAGTATAAAAAGGATGCCGCTGCCATCAGGGCTAGGGCACTTCAAACTTAATAAACTCTTTTGTAATACAATAAAATATGACATCAACCGAAACTCAAAAAAAATCCATCTTATCCAACCTAACTACCCAAATTCTGATTGCCATGTTTGTTGGTGCAATCCTCGGAATTATCATCCACAACAATTGGACAGAAGACGGTGCCAAAGAATTTAGCGGCTATATCAAGCTGTTGGCAACGATTTTTATTAGACTCGTTCAAATGATTATTGCGCCATTGGTTTTTACCACTTTGGTTGTCGGAATAGCAAAATTAGGTGATATCAAAGCCGTCGGAAGAATAGGAGGCAAGGCACTTGGTTGGTTCTTTTCCGCTTCTTTAATATCGTTATTGATTGGTATGTTTTGGGTCAATATTTTGCAACCTGGCGTAGGATTGCATCTTTCTGATGTTGACTTATCAGCAGCTTCAGAAGTTACGGACAAAACCCAAAACTTCTCTGCACAAAACTTTGTCGAACATATTATTCCGAAAAGTATTGTAGAAGCCATGGCGACCAACGAAATTTTACAGATTGTTATTTTTTCTATTTTTTTCGGATTAGCTGCGGCATCGATAGGAGACTTTGCGAAACCTGTAGTAAGTGCCTTAGACAAAACGTCACACATCGTTTTGAAGATGGTAAATTATGTGATGAAGTTTGCGCCAATTGGTGTTTTCGGAGCGATCGCCGGTGTATTTGCCGTTCGTGATTTTAATGAATTGCTGCTAACTTATGCGAAGTACTTCGGCTCATTCTTGGTAGGGATTAGTTCGCTTTGGCTTTTTCTACTACTCATTGGATTTCTTTTTCTTGGCAAACGAATGAAAACGTTATTGCAACATATCATTAGTCCATTGATTATTGCTTTCGGGACGACAAGCAGCGAAGCCGTTTTTCCCAAATTGACGGAAGAACTGGAACGATTTGGAGTCAAAGACAAAATAGTTTCTTTTATGTTACCTTTAGGCTATTCTTTCAACTTAGACGGAAGCATGATGTATATGACTTTTGCTAGTATTTTCATCGCTCAAGCCTATGGAATCGATTTGTCTTTAGGAACACAACTCACCATGCTTTTGGTCTTGATGTTAACAAGCAAAGGAATTGCAGGTGTTCCAAGAGCCAGTTTGGTTGTTGTGGCGGCCACTTGTGGTATGTTCAAAATTCCCATTGAAGGCATTGCATTAATATTACCAATAGACCATTTTTGCGATATGTTTAGAAGTGCTACCAATGTACTAGGAAATGCTTTGGCAACTTCTGTCGTGGGAAAATGGGAAAAGGAAGATTAAATTAGAAGACATTTTCGCTTATATTTACATCACTAATCCTAAAACTATATTTATGAAAAGAATTTTACTTTCACTTGTTGTGTTAACTTCTATTTGCAGTGCATCAGGTCAAATCCTGCAATCGGAAGATTTTGACTCGTTACCAATTGGTCCTATTGGAACAGATGCAACAGGCACCATTCCAACTAACAACTTTTTTACTTTGTCAACGAACTACGATTTAGATCCATTCGCGACAACTACCGGTACCAATGCAGGGCCTGAAAATTTCCAAAATGTTGATTACGGGGACGGTCATGGAACTGTATTGCAAATTGAAGGAACCAACGGAGACAAAGGTCGAAGAAATATGTGGTCTGGAGGTTTGGCAGACCAGTGGGCTTTTAGAGATCCTGCTAATGATTATATTCAAGTTGAGTTTGATTTGTTTACAGGAGCAGGTGGTGGAGAAAGCAACAATACCAAAGGGTTGTATATTTACGACTCCAATACGACGGCATCTGCTCTTAAAATCTTGGGAGGATTTTTTTTCAATACGAAAACGTTAGTCCTTCAAGGAATTGGTTACTACACAAGTGCTACAGCGCCAGTTAACAACTACGGTTTTTTCTTGGGACCTACTGCAACAAATCTGATTTTGCCGGCCAATCAATGGGTTAGACTTACTTTGAGTTTTAATAAAACTAGTGGTCAAATTGTATGGAAAGGACCATCTTTCCTAGGTCAAGTCGTGGGAGCAGCAGCTGGTGTAGATCCGGACAAAGTTGCTTTTATTTCCAGAAGCGGATCTGCAGCAGCCACAGGTACTTCAGCAGCGATTGTGAACGCAGCATCAACCACTGCGGGTTTCTTTGATAATTTGCTAGTTACCGCGACCAGCGTCGACTTGTTGGGCGTAAATGAAATTGCCGCCGCTGACCTTTCAGTTTCTGCGTTTCCAAATCCAGCAAAAGACCATATCAATGTTTCTAGTACAATGAATAATGGGATTAACACTGTAACTTTGACCGATATCCATGGAAGAAATGTAAAGCAGGTATCATTTGAAAGCTCCACTGATGCAGTAATTGATATTACGGATGTTGCAGTTGGAATTTATATGATGAAAATAGATACTGAAACGACATCTGTCGTAAAGAAAATTATTAAGAACTAAGATTTTTTTAAATAGTAACTAAAATGTCGTTTTTCATAAACATAGTTTTCTGTTGAAAATAATGAAAACTATTTATAAAAAAGAATAGAGAAAAGCCAATTTTTGGTTTATCCTATGAAAATTGAAAGTAAAAAAGGTAACACAATCGAAAAATTTGTTAAGAACTAAAAAACGCTTCAATAAATGAAGCGTTTTTTTTATTTTTTGTTTCCCGAATTCATCATCATAATTACTGCACGCAATAATGGCTACAATGACCAATCCAAAAACAACAATCATAATAAAAGAACCATTTTCCCAAGAATAAAGCGGCAGATTTTTCATATTTACTGTTTTAAAGATAAGCTAAAAGTAATATTTGGATTTAAAATCAATTATGATAAATATCATAAAACAGAAACTATTCCAAAAACTTGGCTTTAAGATCAGGTGTGGGTACCATACAATGCTGTTTTTTACCATACCAAGAATATCTGTTTTTTGCAACGTAATCATAAATTAAGTTTCTAAGACCAGTTGGAATAATTCTAAATACAGTTCCTAAATGAAAGATACCTCCCAAACTGCGTGCAATTTGAAGCGCGGCATTCGACTTATAATAGTACGCAACTCCTGGTTGATATAGTACTACCGAATCTATATTCTTTGCGTTAATACCTATGTGAGCGATAATCTTTTGTCCCAATTCCGACTGCAAGGCCACGAACCGAAATACATCATCCTTGTCATACTTAATTACGAACTGCACCGATGCCTCGCATAAGTTGCAAAGACCATCAAACAAAATGATTTTTTTTCCTGCAGGTAAGTCTAGCATGCCTTATTTTTTTGATTCTACAAACTCCAAGACGTCAACGCTAACTGTCGAGGTAAAAACGCCATAATTGACCGTCGCTTTATTCTTTTCAATTTTATCAATACTGCCAATGGCCTTGCCGTCAAACATACGAACACGATCGCCGACTTTTAGAACAGGCTTGGGTTTTTCCACTATAGTTTTAGCTTTCAGTTTCTTTTCCTTTTTCTCAGTTCTTATTTGTTCTACTTGCACAGAAACTTCTTTTAGTATTTCTTTTTTCTGAACTTCCTTGATTTTGATTTCCTTGACGGTTGCTTTCTTACGTTTAGAATTTTCTATTTCAACAATCTTTAGAAATTCGCCAATGAGTTCTTTTTTATTTTTTGAATTGAAGTACTTTTCAGCAATATCGTCAATTTTTTGTCCCATGTAAATCAAACGCTGGTTACTATCGTATAGCTCTTGGTAGCTTTCCAGTTTCTGTTTGATCTTGGTATTGATCACTGCCATTTTTGAACTTTCCTCTCGTGCTTTCGACTCTTCTTCTTTTAAGTTCTGTGACGTTTTCTCCAATTTAGAACGTTCTTTTTGCAACGTTGCAATGGTCTTGTCGAAACGAACTTTACCCACTTCAATCTTCTTTTTGGCGCGATTAATCAAACCAAATGGGATTCCATTTTTCTGTGCCACTTCAAATGTAAAAGAGCTTCCTGCTTGACCAATCACCAATTTATAAATCGGCTCTAATGACTTTTCGTCAAAAAGCATATTGGCATTTACGGCAAAAGGCAATTCATTGGCTAAAATTTTTAGATTGGAATAATGCGTAGTAATAATACCAAACGCTTCACGATGATAGAATTCTTCCAAGAAAATCTCCGCTAAAGCGCCACCTAATTCCGGGTCAGAACCAGTTCCGAATTCATCAATAAGAAACAGTGTCTTTGCATTGCACTTCTTCAAAAAATAATTCATGTTCTTAAGCCGGTAGCTGTAAGTACTTAAATGATTTTCAATAGATTGATTATCACCAATATCTGTCAATATGCGGTCAAAAAGAAACGTTTCGCTGCGTTCATGAACAGGAATTAGCATTCCGGATTGCAGCATTAATTGCAATAATCCAACGGTCTTTAATGAAATTGTTTTTCCACCGGCATTGGGTCCAGAAATGACTATAATTCGCTTCTCGTGATGCAATTCAAAGGTCTGCGGATACGTAACTTCATTTAATTCTTTATTATTCAAATATAGAATCGGATGATAAGCTTCCTTAAAGTACAGCTTTCGTTCCTCATTAATTCTAGGTAAAATGGAATTGGTACGGAGCGCATATTTTGCTTTAGCCGCTACGACATCAATATCACTTAGAAATTCTTGGTATTGAACTAATAATGGCAGAAAAGTTCGAACACTGTTGGTCAATTGCTTTAGTATCCTCGTAATTTCTTCTTTTTCTTCGTATTCTAAATTGCTTAATTCACGTGAATACTTCAAAGTCGTCTCTGGTTCAATATAAGCGATGCTGCCTGTTTTTGAACTTCCTAAAATAGAACCTTTTACTTTGCGACGATACATCGCTAGTACTGCTAACACGCGTCGATTTTGAACAAAACTTTCCCGAATTTCATCCAAGTATCCAAGACCATTATACTGTGTCAATGCCACACCAAAACTTTGATTGACTTTCCCACGAACCACATTCATGTTTCTCCTAATTTCTAGTAAATCCGGCGATGCATTGTCTTTGATTTCGCCATATTTATCGACGACATCATCTATGAGATTAACAATTGCTTTCGTAATTTCTATCGACGAAGATTTGGTGTATAGGTTGGGATAGTACTCTTCAAATTTCTTTAAGAATAACAATAACGTATTTGCTGTTTCTGATATCGATGCAATTTTTCTAAAACTGGAGAGTTCAAGGAAGCTATCTTCGATGGCAAGAAACCTAATTTCGTTCGTAATCGCATCAAATCCGTGATTTGGAATCGCATTATTATTTTGAAAAGAGGATAAATATTCTGAAGTTTGAAATAACGCACGCATCAAATCGTCCTTTTCTTTGAAAGGAATAATTTGCAACGATTTCTGTTTACCAATGTCAGTATTACAAAGTAGCGACAACGATTCTAATATAGTTGGGAACTGTAAATCCTGTAAAGTCTTTGGGGTAATACTAATCATTTTCTGTTTTCTGTTGCAAGGATTCAAAGTTACAAAGTTCATTGGTTAATTCCATTACCTTTTGGTCGAGTTTATAAAAATCTTTACGAACTTTGTTGGAAACTCAAACCATGGAAATTCCCGAGTCTTGGCGGTCATTTTTAGAAGAAGAAATACGAAAACCCTATTTTCGGGATCTAGAAGATCTTGTTGAAAAGGAATACCAAGAGCATGTTTGTTTCCCTCCAAAAGACTTGATTTTTGCTGCCTTTGAAAAATGTAACTTTGATAATTTGAAAGTCGTCATCATAGGACAAGATCCATATCATGGAGCAGGAGAGGCGAATGGGTTGTGCTTTTCAGTGAATGATGGCGTCGCGATTCCACCTTCACTTCGAAACATTTTTAGAGAAATTAGTGCTGACTTAGATACAATAATGCAACCCAATTCAGGCAATTTAGAGCATTGGGCGGAACAAGGTGTCTTACTTTTGAATGCTACCTTAACGGTACGAAAGGACCAACCCAATAGTCACAAACATCTGCCTTGGCAGCGTTTCACGGACGCCATTATTGAAAAAATAGCTTCTGAAAGAGAAGACCTCGTATTTTTGCTTTGGGGCGGTTTCGCTCAGAAAAAAGGAGCCAAAATTGATCCCAATAAGCACTTGGTTCTAACCTCTGGTCATCCGTCACCGTTGAGTGCCAATCAAGGAAAATGGTTTGGGAACAAACATTTTAGCAGCATTAACAATTACCTAAAATCGATTAAAAAAAGACCCAATTAGGTGGTTTTCTAATTAACCGTAAAGTTGTAATAGCCATTTACATCTAAGATTGTCGTTGGCGAGTCTAAATTTAAAAACAGATTATTACCATAGCTTTCCGATCTAAACTCTATTAGGGTTGTAGAAAAGCTATTATAACCGAAACTGAGACGGTAATTTCCAGGTGATAAGTTTTGAATACCGGCTTCATATTCGTAAATATTTGTAGCTGGATTATAAACGGAACTTCCAATTGCAAATGAACCAACTTGCGATTCACCTTTGGAGGTTGCTACATTTGATGATTCAAACTCAACGTAGTCCCATGTTTCGTCCCCGTTAGCTTTTTCTAATTCATATGTAAAACTCAGTTTTGTAGCGCCACCTGTAGTTTCAAAAATATCTAAAGGTCTAGAAATATTCGTTACAGTAAGTATTCTTGGGATGGAGGCAGTAATAAAAATAGTTTGACTCTCAGGAATAAGAGAAGGTCCAACTTGTACCAAATTGGGAACAGAAATATACACGTCATTGTAGAATTCGCTATCCTTGTTAGAACAGTCTGCTGCCATCAAAAGTGTAGCCATGGCTACGAAGAAAAAGTATTTTATCGTTTTCATAAACTTGTATTAAAATCTGTAACTTACGCCTAGTCCCACTCTTGAAATAATATCTAGACTTTTTTCTTTATTCAATAAATTAGAGCCAAAGCCTACCAAAAATTCTATTCCGATTTGATCTTTGATATAATATTTGTAGCCCACCGCAGCGCCCATGGCAAGATCTGAAAACTTGCTTTTTTCTACAGCATAATAATTATTGTTTGCCGCATCGGTCAAAAGCACAATTTCTCTAAAATCACCACCATTGATGTCGGCAAAAATTTCTGCAAAATAAAAGCTGCGTTGGCTTTGCGATAAATTGTAACGCACAAACGGAATTATTTCGTACTTCGTGAAATTGTTGATATTTCCTTCGTCAAAATCGTCTCGTAGCTTTTTGTTATTCGAAAAAATACAACTTACACCAACAGAATAGTTTTTGGTCAAAAAACGCTCATACGTTACATTAAACTTGCTCATTACTGTGGACAAAACATCTACGCGTATTTCATTCTTTTTTGAAAATAGAGGCGATTTCGGAATAGAGTCTTGCGCTTGCACCAACTGAAAACTGAACAGCAATAGTAGAAGTAATTTCTTCATAATTTGAAATTGAATTATTGTTGCTAAGATATGAAAACGAAATGAATATCGATTACAGTAATTTGACTAGTTAAAAGTCAGCGCTCCTAAAATTTCTTCAGACATAAATGGACCGCCAGGGTAAGTAGCCGTATAATCGAGATTGAGCCAGATTTGACCGCGTTCGTCAATATGATAGTGAATGGTTTTTCCTTTACTTTCCTCCACAAATAACACTTTCTTGATTAGAAAGTTGACGATTTCTAAATCAGGCTTTTTTCCAATCCAAATCTCGGGATAAATATGACCTCCAGTGTGTATTAATCTTGGTGTTCCTCCAATCGATTTGATACAGGCCGCCATCAGAATCGAATGATCATCACAATCGCCAGACAAATAACGTAGCGATTCTGTCGCGTTGGCAATATAATCTTTGCCTTTGGGATCGCTGACATAGTTCCAACGTGAATTGATTTCCTTGAAAACCGCAAAACACTGAATAATTGTCCTATAATTGGCATAGCCGCGAACTTCTCTAAAGTCCTTCAATGTCGCACTTAATGCAAAATCACGCACTTTGGGATTCTCAAACTCGATGGCATCGATAATTTTTGATTTGTTCGGAAAAGGAAGCAATTTTGAGATAATAATATCTTGTGGATTTGGACTATCATTCATGGCATAAACCATAAACTGATAATCTTCGATTACGCTTTTAAAGCCATATTTCCCAGAAAAAGAACCGTAAACCAATGCGATGCAATACAATCCAATACAAACAATAATAATCGTTCGCATCAAGCGTAAGACCAATTGAATAACAGTCAAAATGAATAGGAAAAGCAAAATTCGATCTAGTTGAAAATACCAATTCGGATCGACAATATTTTGGTGAAAAATGATAAATATCGGAATCGCAATCAGAATATTCAGGGCAAAAATAATCACAGTATCCCACGGTTTTCTAACCTGAAGCTTTTGCTTTATTTTTTGAATGGAATATAACGTATTTCTTATCATGACTGCCTAAAAAGTAAAACTAAACCGTTTTAACCATTTCAGCAAAAGTACCTTTTTTATTGATAAGGGAGAGATTCAAAAGTTGATTTTGTACCTTGTTTAACACTTCCTCTTGGAGTTGATTTTGAGACCAATGTGTCAGCGAAAGCCATTCTTGAATATCCGCGATTTCCAGATTGTAGCGCGATCCTAACAGCTTATCAATGTTGGGAATGTCCTTGAATCTTTGGGTTTTCTTGTTGATGATTGCAAGCAGGTCTGAAATCGCCGAAGCGTGATTTTCTAGCACTTCGTCTCGAACCGCGATTACAAAACAAGGCCAAGGTGTCGGACAATCGCCTAGTCTTCTGAAAACACCTTGATCTACCAAAGGTTTGGTCATAAAGTGTTCCCACATAAAGTAGTCCGATTTTCCAGCCGTTAATGATTCGACGGCTCCGCCAATGGTATTGACAATCTCGAATTGCAAATCAGCGGTTGCCCAACCGTTTTGCTCTGCATTAACGTATGCCATCAGTTGTGAACCTGAACCTATTCTGGAAATAGCAACTTTCGCGTCTTGAATATCTGAAATCGAGTTGAATCTTGATTTAGCTGTGACGTGAATACCCCAAAGCAAAGGCGATTCGACATACACTTGAACAATCTTTGATGGATTTCCACCAACGATATCTTTTACAATCCCTTCGGTCAAAATTACCGCAATATCTGTTTCGCCGGAGCGCAACATTTGACAGAGTTTGCCAGTTCCTTCGGGAACATCCGTCCATTGTAAATCAATATTGGCAGTGTCAAATTCGTGATTGTCGATACAAAGATGCCAAGGCAAATTAAAATGTTCTGGAACACCAGCGATTTTGAGTGTTGTCATTGTTCGGTTGTGAGTTGTCAGTTATCGGTTTGTATTTTGGATTTCATACCAATTACATAGCATATCATCATTCAGGTATTGTCCATTCTGTTGCATGCCTATTTTTTGTAAAATTCTATTTGAACCCTTATTTTCACTATGGGCAACAGCATAGACTGTAGTAACTTTCATTTCATTAAAAGCGTAGTCGAGCCACGCTTTTGCTGCTTCAAAACCATATCCTTTTCCCCAATAATCTTCTGCGAATCGATAGCCAATATCGTAAAAATTGACATGATTATTTTCAGGTTCAACGATGAATTTTAGTCCAGCCCAACCAATAATTTCACCAGTTTCAATAATTTCAACCACGAATCGACCGATTCCGTTGTCTTGATATTGCTTTTGAATGGCTGCAATATATTGATCGCATTGCGCTATTGTGGTTAAAGGTTTATTTCCTAAATATTGGTGTACACTTGGATTTGAATCCATCCTAAACATGGCCTCGTTATCTGACGCTACAAATGGTCTGAGCAAAAGTCTTTCTGTTTTTATGGTAAAAAGCATCATTTTGAATTATATCAATATTTGTTTGGAAGAAAAAGCCCTAGCCCCGATAGAAGCTGGCATCCTCGGAGTGCAACGGAGAGATAAAAGCGAATAGCGGGATCAAGCTCCTAAGACTTTGCCAATTTATCTAAAGTATACGCAATCAATGCATCGACGGCTTTGTACGGATCTTCACTGAAAGTTCCCGAAGCGCGATTGGCGATAATGGCGTTGAGCGATAGACATTGGTGTCCAAGCAATAGACCTAGTCCATAGATTGCCCCGGTTTCCATTTCGAGATTGGTGATTCTCGTTCCGTTGGTTTTGAAATTATCCATTTTGTTATTCAGATTTTCATCTTGAATGTTCAGACGCAGCACGCGACCTTGTGGACCGTAGAATCCGCCAGCGGTTGCTGTAATTCCTTTGTGCATCTCTGGACTTTCGATAATTCTCTCTAATTTTTCGCTGCAGGCAATGACGTAAGGTCGACCTTTTTTCGCGTCCCAATTCGTATGCGCGATAAAATCATTTTCCATTTGTTGATCTGAAATTTCGTCGATCAAATAGGAGCGAAGCATGTTATCGAGACCCAAACCAAAGGTTGACATCACAAAACTATCTACCGGAATATCCGCTTGCAACGAACCCGACGTTCCGATTCTGATGATGTTGAGCGAGGTTAATGCTTCTTTTGGTTTTCTGGTTTCTAAATCAATATTAACTAGAGCATCCAGTTCATTCATCACAATATCGATGTTGTCAGGACCGATTCCTGTTGACATTACGGTAATGCGTTTTCCTTTATAGATTCCGGTTTGCGTTTTGAATTCCCGTTTTTGAGTAGAGAATTCGATGCTATCGAAGAATTGCGTGATTTTCTCCACCCGATTTTGATCGCCAACGAAAATAATGTCATGCGCGATGTGTTCTGGTTTGAGATTAAGATGGTAAACGCTTCCATCTGGATTGAGTATGAGTTCTGAAGATTGTATCATTTTTTTTATGCCACGAAGGCGCAAGGGCACTAAGTGTTTTTTTTAGTTAGTATTTGATTGTTTACTGATTCGGTAAAGTTACGAGATAAACCATTTCAATTATCACCCGAGGCGCAGCCGAACTGTATGGAGCGTAGCGGAATAAATTATCAATATAAATTAACCTCCGACGCGTTTCACTTTAAAGCCTTTCTGCTTGAGGATGTCCATTATTTTGTCGCGATAATCACCTTGAATGATGATGGCGTCATCTTTGAAAGTGCCGCCCACGCTGAGTTTGGTTTTGAGTTCTTTGGCTAGGATTTTAAAATCTTCGTCGGTGCCGGTATAACCTTCGATGATGGTGGTGGGTTTGCCTTTGCGTTTTTCGAACTTACAAATCATAGGTTCAGCTTGTACCCACAATTCTTTTTCTTCAGCAATTAGTTCGGCTTCTGGAGCGACTTCGTGGTCGGGAAATAATTTTTTGAGTTGTTCTTGTAAATCCATTTTACAAACATCCTAAAAAACAATAAAGTACGAATTACGAAAATCCGTACTTTATTATCAGTGAATTAATAATTTATTTTTTGATCAAACCTAAGTCCACTAGGCGTTCGTTAAGGAACTCACCAGCAGAAATATCTTCATATAATTTAGGGTTGTTTTCATCTATACAATTTTCAAGGCAATCCAAACGCATATCGCTTACTGGATGCATAAAAAACGGAATAGAATATCTAGAAGTTCCCCATAATTCTCTTGGTGGATTCACCACTTGATGAATCGTTGATTTTAGTTTATTATTAGTGTGACGCGATAGCATATCTCCGACATTAATAACTAGTTGGTCTGGTTCAGCCACTGCGTCAATCCAGTCGCCATTGTGATTTTGCACTTGCAATCCTTTTCCTTGAGCTCCCATTAATAAGGTAATCAAATTGATATCGCCATGCGCGGCTGCACGAATAGCATTTTCAGGTTCAGATGTAATAGGAGGATAGTGGATTGGTCTTAGAATGGAGTTTCCTTCGTAACCATATTGATCAAAATAAAACTCATCTAAACCGAGGTGCAAGGCTAAAGCACGTAGTACATAAATACCGGTTTTTTCAAGCATTTTATAAGCTTCTTTACCAGCAGCATTGAAACGAGGTAATTCTTTTACTTCTACATTATCTGGATATTCGGCTGCATATTTGGAATCTTTGTCGACATATTGACCGAAATGCCAAAACTCTTTCAAATCGCCTTCTTTTCTGCCTTTGGCATGTTCTTTACCAAAAGAAACATAGCCTCTTTGTCCACCGATTCCAGGTATTTCGTAACTGTACTTGGTTTCTAATGGAAGTGAGAAGAAGTTTCTAATCTCACCATATAATTCTTCAACTAATTGGTCATCTAAAAAATGACCTTTGAGTGCTACAAAGCCAATGTCTTCAAAAGCACTACCGATTTCATTTACAAATTTTTGTTTACGTTCCGGGTCACCCGAAAGGAAATCACGCAAGTCCACACTTGGAATGTTTTGCATACTAAAAATTTTTTGTTAATAACTAAAAGTTTGTCAACCCTTATTAATACAAATGTAAATAATAAAATTAAAACCGAATTTTAAAAGTTATCAACAATTTAAAAAAAAAATACATTTCACGGACATCCTGTTATTTTTTTATACTTTTGGGGAGTTTTATTAGAACCGATACCATCTCGACAATGAATTTTGAAAGAAGACATCTTACTGACGAAAAATTACTAGATTTATACAAAAGACTTTTAAAGCCGCGATTGATAGAAGAAAAAATGTTGATTCTCATTCGGCAAGGCAAAGTCTCCAAATGGTTCTCCGGTATTGGACAAGAAGCTATTTCGGTCGGAATTACAGCAGTTTTAGACAAAGACGAATACATCTTACCAATGCACCGTAACTTAGGAGTGTTTACAGGTAGAGATATTCCGTTGCATCGACTTTTTTCGCAGTGGCAAGGAAAAGCTAGTGGTTTTACTAAAGGTCGCGATCGAAGCTTTCACTTCGGTACCCAGGAATTTAAGATTATTGGAATGATTTCTCATCTTGGACCACAATTAGGTGTCGCAGATGGAATTGCACTTGCCAATAAGTTGAAGAAAAACGGAAAAGTCACAGCTGTATTTACAGGTGAAGGCGCTACCAGTGAAGGTGATTTTCATGAAGCTTTAAATATCGCTTCCGTGTGGGATTTGCCTGTATTATTTATTGTGGAGAACAATGGATATGGCTTGTCAACACCAACAAATGAGCAATATCGTTGTGAAAATATTGCTGATAAAGGCATTGGATACGGCATGGAGAGTCATATTATTGATGGTAATAATATCTTAGAAGTATTTATTGAACTATCTGAAATCGTCGAATCAATGAAAACCAATCCACGGCCAGTCTTATTGGAATTTAAAACTTTCAGAATGCGTGGGCATGAAGAGGCGAGTGGTACTAAGTATGTTCCGCAAGAGTTGATGGATTTATGGGCAGAAAAAGATCCAGTAGATACATACAGACGTTATTTGATTAAACAAAACGTACTTTCTACTCACCAAGATGAAACGTGGCGAGAAGAAATAAAGAAAGAAATAGATGATCATTTGGTGATTGCCAATACAGAAGCGGAGATTGAAGCTAATTACGATGAAGAATTAAATGATGTGTACAAGCCGTATGATTTTGAAGACATTAAAGCTGACGGTGAAGTAGAAAATATTCGTTTAATTGATGCCATTTCTCAAGGCTTGAGGCAATCAATGGAACGCCACCAAGAATTAGTAATCATGGGGCAAGATATTGCGGAATATGGAGGCGCCTTTAAAATTACCGAAGGTTTTGTTGATCAATTCGGGAAAGAAAGAGTGATCAATACTCCAATTTGCGAAAGCGCTGTAGTTTCTGCTGGAATGGGATTATCGATTAATGGCTACAAAGCTATTGTTGAAATGCAGTTTGCTGATTTTGTATCTACTGGTTTTAATCCGATAGTCAATTATTTAGCAAAAGTACATTATCGTTGGCAAGAGAAAGCCGATGTAGTGGTTAGAATGCCTTGCGGTGGTGGAACTCAAGCTGGACCCTTTCATTCGCAAACCAATGAAGCTTGGTTCACAAAAACACCTGGATTGAAAGTAGTATATCCTGCATTTCCTTATGACGCCAAAGGTTTGTTGGCAACAGCAATCAACGATCCAAATCCAGTATTGTTTTTTGAACACAAGCAATTGTACAGAAGTGTTTATCAAGAAGTTCCTAAAGATTATTATACTTTACCATTTGGAAAAGCTTCGGTTTTGAAGGAAGGAAATGATATTACAATAGTGGCATTTGGAGCGGCAGTTCATTGGGCACTGGAAACGCTTGAAAAAAATCCAGATATTTCGGCAGATCTTATTGATTTACGAACGCTACAACCTCTTGATAAGGAAACAATTTACGCTTCCGTGAAGAAAACAAACAAAGCGATAATACTGCAAGAGGATAGTATGTTTGGAGGAATTGCAAGTGATATTTCGGCCATGATTATGGAAGATTGCTTTGAATTTTTGGATGGTCCTGTAAAAAGAGTTGCGAGTTTAGACAGTCCAATTCCGTTTACAAAAGCTTTAGAAGACCAGTACCTGCCTCGCGAACGATTTGAAATTGCGCTACTTAAGCTACTAAAATATTAAGAAATAGTAAAGTAATACTAAAAGTGAGTCTCAAAAAATGAGGCTCTTTTTTTTTAGTAGAATAAGGTGTTTTTTTTAGCGCTTGATGCCATATAATATTATCAATATTCACTATATTGCGTGCTTAATTTTTTAGTAAATTAAATTGACACCAAATGATTCTAAAAGTAATAAAACCACTCGTTTTTTATATACTATTTTTAAGCACCCTAAATATCACTTCACAAAATTTGATTACCAACGGTGATTTTGAAGGCGGCGGCGCTGGGACTGGTTTTCAAACCAACTATTTTTTGACAGCTTCCAATAGTAATCCCAGAAATTATGCAATTGTAAGTAATGCGGGGCCAATAAATGGAGTTTTTAGCAACGCTTGTACCGATCATTCGGCTGTTGGTGTGAATATGATGGTAGTTGATGGGGCAACTTCTGGTTCCAATAGTGATAAGGTATGGGAAGCTTTAACGCCGTCTGGCGGTGGTGGTGGCATACCGGTAACGGCAGGGGTAACCTATACATTTAGCTACTGGATACAATCTATTTCATCTACAAATACTGCTTCGAATTCAGCAAATATTCAAGTAAAAATTAACAATGTTGACCAACTACCAAATATTGGAAGTACAGTTTGTCCTGTAGCACTTTGCGGATGGACTTTCGTTTCTTATACTTGGGTTGCAACTTCAGGATATGCACAAATTTGGTTGTATGACAGACAAACTTCTTCGGCAGGGAATGATTTTGCGTTGGATGATATTTCTTTTACTGCTGCACCTGCGCCATTATCTTTAACATACTCAATTACAAATCTCACGTGCATCAATGCTAATGATGGAACCATTTTCGGTTATGGAATTGGAGGAACTGGTACATATACAAATTATACCTTATCAGGTCCTATTCCACCAACTAACAGCAGTACTGGTTTCTTTACAAGCTTGGCTCCAGGAAATTATACGTTAGATGTAACTGATAGTGCTGGAACAACTACATCACAAAGTGGCATTATTGTTCCAACTCCATCTGGATTAACTTTGACAGCAGCAAGTACATCAATTTGTACTGGAGGTTCAACAACACTTACCGCCACTGGAGGAGGCCCATATACTTGGTCGGTGGTTCCTGCAACGGAAACAGTTCCAACAGGAGCAAATCCTACGGTAAGTCCGTCTGGTACTGCCACCTATACTGTCAATTCAACCACCATAACTCCAGAAAATTTGATTTATAATGGTGACTTTTTCTTAGGAAATGTAGGCTTTACAAGTAATTATAATTATTTAGCTAGTAATACTGGGAATGTTCAGAAAGCCTATGGGGTTGTCAGTAATCCTAACGTTTGGGAAATTAGATTTACAAACTGTCCAGACCACACCAACGGTTCAGGGAAAATGTTGGTCGTAGACGGTTCTACCTCTAATGGAGGTAACGATAAGGTTTGGTGTCAAACTGTACCAGTAGCACCCAATCAAAATTATAGTCTTACTTATTGGATTCAATCGCTATCAAATCCAGCAATTCTAGCAAATATTGAAGTGTTGATTAATGGTGTTTCTCTTGGTGCTTCCTTAGCCCCAAATGCAGTATGCGTATGGGATGACGTGATTTACAACTGGAATTCTGGACTAAATACTACTGCAGAAATTTGTTTTTATGACAGAAATACCACTGCAAATGGAAATGATTTTGCAATAGATGACATCGTTTTTTCTAAGGGGAGTAATACCTGTATATTGCCTCCAAAATCAGTTACAATTACGGTGACCAATACGGTCAACTTGATAATTAATAATCCAGCGGCAGTTTGCCTTCCTGGTACTGTAAACATAACTGATGCTGCCGTCACTGCTGGTAGTACCCCTGGACTTACCTTTACGTATTACACAGATGCAGCTGCAACAAACCAAATTACCCAAGTTGCGGCCGCTGCGATTGGAACTAGTGGCACGTATTATATAAAAGGAACCTTAGGCACCTGTTCTGTAATTCAACCTGTACTAGTTACCTTAACTCCAGCAGGATCAGTAGCTGCGCCAATTGCGACTTCTCCCATTTATTTATGTCAAGGAAGTACAGCGACTCCATTAGTGGCCACCCCATTGGCCGGAGCAACTTTGAATTGGTACGGCACAAATGCAACTGGTGGAACTCCATCCTCAACAGCACCAACGCCTTCAACGGCTGCAGATGGCACCTATTACGTAAGTCAAACCATTGGAACTTGCGAAGGACCAAGAAAAGCAATAGATGTAATTGTTAATTCAATATCTGGGACTATAAATTTGGTTTGTGATGGTTCCCAAGTCACCACGAATCCTATAACTTCAGTATTTTTTGATTGGAATAATTTACCACCAAATAGACCTGATATCTACAATATAACTTATTCAATTAACGGTGGTCCTTTAGTCAACGTTTCAACAATATTTTCAAATTATGAGGTTTTCGGTGTATTACCTGGTCAGAGTGTCACCTTAAGCATTGTTTCTGCTCCGGGGTATCCTTGTGTTACTTTTCCTATTTCCAACACATGTAATAATTGTTCTTCGACAACTACACCAGTCTTTGCATCTATTCCAGCGACCTTATGCTCTGGCGCGGTTGCTCCCGCTTTACCAGGAGTTTCAGACGATGGTGTTAGTGGTACTTGGGCTCCTGCAACAATAAGCAATACAACAAGCAACACCTATGTTTTTACACCAAACAGTACTTTGTTTCCTTGTGCAGAAACTGTAAATAAATTAATTACGATAACCAATCCACCAACAACTGTTTTAGCTGGACCTAACATTTGCGTGGGTTCATCAACAACGTTTACTTCTTCAACACCAGGTGGAACATGGAGTTCTGCCAATCCGTTGATAGCAACAGTAAACGCAGCAACTGGTCTAGTTACAGGTTTGACCACAGGAACAGTTTCAATTGATTATACTTTTCCTGCAGCCGGTGGTTGTGGTCCGGTCACTTTTTCCAGATCATTAACTGTGAATAATGTTCCCTCTCCAGGAACACTATCAGGAAATCAATCAATTTGTGTTGGAGGTTCTTCTACTTTTATATCAACTGTAACGGGCGGAACTTGGTCGTCTTCAAATGTTAGTGTCGCGACAGTTAATGCTACGACAGGTGTAATCACTGGAATTTCCGCCGGAATTGCTTCCATTAAATACGAAATACCAGCGGTCGCAGGTTGTACAAGTACAAATACAACCTTGCAAATTACCGTTAATGCTAACGTAGTACCTACTTTTACACCCGTATTACCAATTTGTGCTGGAAATCCAGTAGCACCCTTACCACTTACATCAACGAATGGTATCATAGGAACATGGGATTTACCGATTGATAATACACAAACCCTGACATATACATTTACACCTACTTCCGGACTTTGCGCTACCACTGCACAGCTAACCGTTGTGGTAAACCAAAGAGTTACACCATTGTTTTCTTTGGCTACAAATTCATGTCAAGGAGACACACCGCCAGTATTACCTAGTTCTTCAAATAATCTGCCGCCAATAACTGGAACATGGAATCCTCCAGTAGTCAACACAGCGGCTTTAGGCACAACAATTTATACGTTTTCTCCAACGGCAGGGCAATGCGTAACGACTTTACCGTCTACATTATCGATTACGGTATCACCTGTCCTAACGCCAGATTTTGCACCAATCGCACCATTTTGTGATGGCTTTACCGCCCCAGTTTTATTAACTTCTTCACCAAATGGAATTTCAGGAACATGGAATCCATCTACCATTAGTAATTTTATTTCTTCTCCGTACATATTTACACCAACATCAGGGCAATGCGCCCTTACCCAAACACTCAATGTGACCATTATTCCGAGAACTGTTCCTGATTTTGCAACAGTGGCGCCATTTTGTAAAAATAGTCCAGCTCCTGTTTTGCCTTTAACTTCCTTAAATGGAATAAATGGAACGTGGTCTCCAGCACTTGTAGACAATACGGTAAGCGGTATTATTCCTTATTTATTTACTCCAGATCCAACGGAATGTGCAACCCCTTATACCCTTTATGTTGAAGTAACTGAACCAATCTATCCTGGCTTTCCAGATTTAGCATTCTGTAACGGAGGTATTGTTCCACCATTGCCGGCAATTTCACCGAACGGAATTAATGGAACATGGATGCCAACAACGATTGACAATACGATAAACGGTACATACTTGTTTACTCCATTGCTAGGTGAATGTGCCATACCACAGACGTTGAATGTGACCATCAACCAATATACTCTTGTCGGAGTAGAAGGAATCGTTACCAATTATTTTGAAGATAATCAGGTTATAACAATCCTAGCGACAGATGCCGGAAATTATTTGTATCAGCTAGATTATGGTCCATTGCAAGAAAGCAATATTTTTCAAAACGTAGGCTCCGGAACACATACCATTAAAGTTGTTGATGCGAACGGCTGTTCAAGTCCATTGTCAAAAGAAGTATTGGTAATTAACTATCCAAAGTTCTTCACACCAAATGATGATGGCTACAATGACAGTTGGAATATCTCTGGTCTAGCTGAACAACTAAATTCTAAGATATATATCTTTGACCGCTACGGAAAACTTCTTAAACAAATTAGACCACGAGGAAAAGGATGGGACGGAACATATAACGGTGCTGCAATGCCTGCAGACGATTATTGGTTTGTCGTAGAATATGAAGAAAATGGTGGCTCAAAAGAATTTAAAGCACACTTTTCATTAAAAAGATAACCGCTATATTTACTAGTCCTACCTTAAAATACAATCATAAAAAAACCACGACTAATATCGTGGTTTTTTTTATTTGTCGTCAAAGACTACAATGGTGACATTTGAATTTGATTAGGCAACCGCCGACAAATCATTCTGACCAAAAATTTTGGTATTGTAGTAATTTGCAAGATCATAGAACATATCTCTTTCTATACTATTTGGTTCTTGAGTACATTTTGAAATAACAGCCATAAAGTTATTCAAACGCGCTTCTTCATTGTCAAGATCTTGAATACTTTGATGTAGAATTTCAATAATTTTTCCTGCAAAAACGATTCTGTGATTTAATCTCTCTGAAATTAAAAGATTGAGTGCTAATGTAGTAATACTTTGATTCATTGGGGGTAGGTTTTTATTAATACTATTAATTTTCAGCTAATGTATAGCGTAAAACATAGCGAACCATAAATTTTCGATGAACTGACCAAAAACTCGTTGTAAGCAATCAAATACCTACCCAAACTATTTTCATTTTATTGATTCAAAAGATAATCAACACTAATTGTCGCGTTCAAAACTTTAGAAACCGGACAGTTGGCTTCAGCATCTTTGACCAATTCTGCGAACTGTTCTTCAGAAATAGCCGCAATGGTTGCATTCAAAGAAAGTTCAGAAGTTGTAATCGCTCCATTATCTAATGTAATTTTACAATTGGTGGTGAGTTCATCTGGTGTAAATCCTGCCGCTTGCAAATTAAACGCCAACTTCATCGTAAAACATCCTGCATGAGCTGCTGCAATCAATTCCTCTGGATTGGTGCCAACGCCTTCTTCAAATCGAGAAGAAAACGAATATTGCGTTTTGTTTAATGTGGTGCTTTGCGTCGTCAAATGACCTTTACCGTCTTTTCCTGTACCGTTCCAAACGGCTGTAGCTTGTCTTTTCATGTTTTTCTAAAGATTAATTTTGATACAAGATAATTTAATAAGTCGCTATTTCAAATTATCTTCTTCTTAATTTCTTTACTGGTCACCATAGGTCAAGCTAAGAATTTTGTACTTTTCTTATAACTAGTACTTTCCACTTAACAATTCCCCTCCAATAGCCGACTTAGCTTCAATGCCCAACTTCTTCATCATTTCATAAGTTGTGCAAACTGCCGCAGAAGTCACCGGAATTCCGATGGCTGCCTGAATCAAATCAATGGCTTCTAACGACGGCATCTGAACACACGCCGAAGCAACCAAAACATCCACACCGGTCAAGTCTAATCTTTTGTAGATTTCCAACAAATTCATAGGATCCTGCGCTGCCACTTCTAAATTATCTGGAATCTCCAACGCAATCGAATCGACTACTTCGAAGCCCTGATGCTCAATATAATCAACAACCATATCCGTCAACGGGCGCATATACGGCGTAATAATCGCCACTTTTTTCGCTCCTAAAACTTTCAAACCGTTAATCAAAGCACCAGCTGAAGTGACAATTGGAGTAGGGAAGTCGTTGGCAATGGTTTCCTGATGCAAATTGACTTCCGACACGCAATGATACCCGCGTCCCATACTCATAATCGCCACCAAACAGGCATAACCCATGACATCAACATGAGCGTCAGAAAGCTCTTGCGCACATTTCAAACTCATCGCGTCCATCGCTTCGAGCTCTTCCTTGGTGACTTTTTTCATCCGCATTCTGCTGCTGTGAAACGTAAATCTTTCAGGAAGAATCGTTTCTCTAGAGCGGAAAATCGCTGGAATTTCGGTTTCCATCGTGACATTGGATGAAGGAACTATTTGTCCGATTCTGTATTTCTTCATTGTTTTTTAGATTAGTAGACACGCTGCGCTTTAGACACGCCTGCGGCTTTGGATTCATATTGGGGGCGTTCCCGCAGAAAAAGCGGGCGGGCTTTCGGCTGCACGCGGTGCTTGCCTCTATCCCTAACGCGGCTCTAGTGCTACATCGACTTTACCGTATTGACAATCGTACCAATGCCTTCAACAGTAGCTTCAACCACATCGCCATCCCACAACCATTCTTGTGGATTGCGACCTGCGCCAACGCCTGATGGTGTTCCTGTTGCAATAATATCTCCCGCTTCAATCGTAAAAACCGTGCTCAAATCTTCAATCAAATCGCTGATGTTGAATAACATAAATTTGGTATTGGAGTTTTGCTTTTCCACACCATTGACTTTCAAGGATAAATTCAAATCATATGGATTTGAGATTTCGTCTTTCGTCACTAAAACTGGACCCATCGGCGCAAAAGTATCTTGCCCTTTGGAAACAATCCACTGTCCAGATCGGCGACAATCACGCGCAGAAATGTCATTAATTACAGTGTATCCGAAAACATAATCCATGGCATCCGCTTTCGGAACGTATTTTCCTTTTTTACCAATCACGACTGCCAATTCAACTTCCCAATCGAGTTGCTGCGTGAGTTTTGGATTCAAAATAATATTGGTATTGGTAGCCGTAACTGTTGTCGGTGGTTTTGAAAAGATAATTGGACTCTGCGGCAATTCATTAGAAGTGTCCAAAGTACGCGCACTTTCCGCCACATGTTCGGTATAATTCAATCCAATGCCAATGATGTTCTTTCTTGGTTTTGGAATGGGAGCGAGAAAGATGATTTCGTCCATTTCGTAAGCAATTTCATCAAAGAATGCTGGCTCTGTATCGGCAATTAGGCTGTTGAGTTCATCGATGATTTCAAATCCCATGTCAATAAGTTCTAACATCGAAGTCGGCAAAGGAAAATTGGATATTTCTCCGAAATCTTCCATGTCGATGACTTGGTTGTTGTGTATAAAGCCTAATCTAGGTTCGGTATCTTTGGTTTGGTAGGTGAGTAGTTTCATTTTGTGTTTCTGAGTTTTTTGCTCGCAAAGTCGCGGAGGCGCAAAGTTAGTATTTTATTGAATCGTTGTTGATGGTTTCCCCTCCTTTGGAGGGGTGCCCAAAGGGCGGGGTGGTCTAGCCCCGATCGCAGCGGCATCCTTTTTATGCTGAACTTGTTTCAGTATCTTTTCTTTATTACTTCGTTTCATTATTTTGAGATGCTGAAACAAGTTCAGCATAAAAAGATATAGCGGAGAGCGGGAAAAAGCTCCTAATTCAACTTTTGAAAACCATTGTTATCTTCGAATATTCTCTCTTGATACAATCCGAGTTTCTCGATTGTTGGCAAGTCATTGAACGAGAACAAGCAAGCATCTTCCGTGTCAGATGCGTTGTGATGTTCGTGCCACGCCCAAGACGGAACACAGAAAATATCGCGTTCCTTCCAATCAAATCGTTGCCCGTTGATGATCGAGTAGCCGCTGCCTTTCGCACATTGATAGACAAAAGAACCGGTATGTTTATGTGCTTTTCCTTTGAAACCCGCAGGCAACAATTGCATAGAAGCGCCCATGGTTTGCATGACGTGTCCACCTGTTAATGGATTGGAATATTGCATTAGAATTCCGTCGATAGGATGAAGTTCTTTTACTTTTAGCATTTGAAGTAAAGCTGGATAAACCACTTTCCACGAATACTTAAACAACGGAGAATAAGGTTTATCCCAAGTCACATCTGCTGGAATTAGACCAGCGCAACCATACATTATTGGTGAATAATTCACCGGAAAATCGAGTGGCTGCTTGCCATCATACACCGCATAATCATTGGCTTCTAAAGCATTGACGAGCGGAATATCAAGTCCATCTTGCCAAATGCACGTTTGTCCATCAGCTTCAACGCCGTGTTCGTGCCAAGTCGAATTGGGCGTTATTACAAAATCATTGACTTCAAGCATGATTTTATTCCCATCGACAACAGTGTAGCCTTTGTCGCCTTCCATAATAAATCGTAAGGCTGACGCTTTGTGGCGATGCGCGGAAGTACTTTCTCCGGGGCGTGTCACTTGAATTCCGGTATACAACCAACCGACAGCAGCAGAAACGTCTTTTCGTTTGTCATTGACCAAATAGACGACTCTTCGTCCGGCTTGTTCGGGAGTAACGAGTTCAGATGATTTGAGCACTAAACTCCGTAAATCATCATATTTCCAAAGCATAGGAACAGAAGAGGAGCGTGGCTCCCAGGGTTCGATGTCGTTGGCAACGGTCCATAAGGCACCAGCGCCAAGTGTTTCGAGTTCTTTATAATAGGCTTCGAGTTCAGGAGTGTCTTTTACTCGGGCGCGACCGATGACGTCGTCGGAATGTTTTGTTTCCATTTTATTTCTTATTAAAATCCTCGTGATTGTCTATAAAGGTAATATTTCTTGTTGGAGCAGTATTCACTCGTAAATCAAAAATATCAAAACGGTTGTAATGCCCTAGAATATCGTGCATTTGTTTGGGTTGAATGCATTTTTCGAGATCGATGTCGGCGTAGATGATACCTTCATCATCAATTAATGGCGTTCCGATTACGGCACCATTGGGACCGATAAATCCTGAAAAAGCAGAATTTTTTCGGGTTAAAATTTCATCGACATTGGGAACGTCGCTGCGTAAGGCATCTTTTATCTCTTGTGAAATCGTTGAACAAGAAACGATGGTAAATAATTTCCCTTCAAACGAATGCGCACAAGCGCGAATCTTGATTGCTTCTGCCATGTCGTAATCGGGTGGCGCAACGGGAAGTGAAATATAATTGGCAATGTGAATTAATTCGCCTTGGGTTAGCAAAGTGAATCGTGCCAACGTATTGGTATTTTCACCACAAGCTAAAGTGCCTATTGGACCTATTTCGGTGTTATACACTTTCAAGGAAGAGCCATCGCCGGAGGTCCATGTGAGTTTTTCTGCCCAAGTTGGGACGAGTTTTCGGTGTTTGCCAATAAGGATTCCTTGGTTATTGATAATGAGATTGGTGTTGTATATTTCGCCATAACTCGAACCACGTTCATTGATTCCGATGACGATATGAATATTATGGTCTTTCGCTGCTTTGAACAATCGTTGCATTTCAGCATCTTCAACAGCGACGGAGTTTTTGTATAATTGTTCGTACCATTTACTGCCTTGCACGGGCGTCATAATCCAATTCCAATACGGATAACCCGCGATAAACACTTCAGGAAAGGCGATGAGTTGCGCACCATTTTGACTCGCTTCTTGGATGAAAGAAATCGCTTTATCTACCGTTTTTGCTACGTTGAGAAAGACGGGTGATGTTTGTACGGCGGCGGCTTTAAATTTTGGGAAGATCATTGGTTGTGTTGTAAGTTCTATGTTGTAAGTTGTACGTCAAAAAATACTACGCGATGATGTATTTGGAAATTTTCGATTTCATGATTTCGGAAAACGGTTCAGCTTTGATTTCGTTGCGATTTTCACTGATTGCCACGTTCACCAAAGTGACTTCGCCTGAAAGCGTGGTTTTTCCGGTTTCGTCAATAAATTCGAATCCGCATAGGAGCGAAGCAAAGCCAATATTCTTAACCCATAATTTCTTTTGTAAGACTTGACCCAAGCGTGCGGCATTTTTGAACTGCACTTTTAAGTCGACCGTGGGAATACCATTGGTTTCGTGAATTTCAGAAAACGGACGATCGAGCGCTTCTTCAAACCAATCTTCGACCAAGTCATTGAGCATTTCTAGAAAACGAGGATAAAACACAATGCCAGCATAATCGACATGTTTGAAACGGATTTTTTCGGTTTTGATAAAGGGTTGGTTCATTATTGTTTGATGAATTTGGTTTGATAGGTTTTGTTATTTGATGTTGCTTGGAGGAAATAGATTCCAGAAGCAAGGGTTTGTGTATTGATTTGATTAAGGTTTTGGGTTTGCTGGAGCGCCGTTTTTCCCCGAAATATCTGTCACTTTGACTTTCTCAATGACAAAATTGTCGACAGTTTGAAGATTAAGAAGAGCATGTCGTAGGATTTGGAAATAAGAGTAAACTTTCCTGTTTAAAATTTTCAGTTGCCATTGATTCTGGATATAGCTTGACTGCCCAAACATCCCTATCACCATGATTGTCTGAAACATTAAAATCACTAGAAAAAGTACTTCCAACAGAAATAGACCCACCATCACTTGTTGCTATTAATCCACTAATACCCTCGAAAAGCGAACCTCCGTAGGACTTATTCCATACAATGTCACCATTGTTTGTTATTTTTAGCAACCAACAATCAGATTCACCATAATTAGCTGTTACATCAAAATCATTAGAATAAGTGTTGCCGCCAAGAACAAACTTACCATCTTGAGTTGCGATAATCTTTCGTAAACCATCGTCCGAAGATCCTCCATATGTTTTACTCCATTCGATTTCTCCGACAGAACTTAATTTGATTATCCATGCATCAGAGTTACCGTAATTATTTGACAGATTTCCGTTGATTGATTTTGTTTTACCACATGTTATATAGCCGCCATCTGGTGTTTGCTGAATATCAAATAAATATTCTGCTTCACTTCCTCCATAAGTTTTTTGCCATTCAATAATTCCGACGCTATTCAACTTTAGAATCCAAGCGTCACAAATACCTTGGTTCTGTACTAGATCACCATCACTTGAAAATGAGTATCCAACTAAAATATATCCATCGTCGGCAGTTCGGAATATAGTTGTCAAAATATCATGATTACTTCCTCCAATCGATTTATCCCATTCTATAGAACCTAACGCGTCTAACTTTACAATCCAAACATCGTCACCACCTTGATTTGCTGAAACTTGAACATCAGACCAACGCGAAGTCGCTGTAAAAATGTACCCGCCATCATTCGTTTGTATTATATCATAAACAACATCGATTTTAGAACCACCATAAGTTCTGCGCAATTGAATATTTCCCAAGTTGTCTAATTTAATAACTAGACAATCGTAAAGACCATAATTTGTCGTAAGATCACCATCATTTGAAGATGTATAACCAGAAATAATATAACCATTATCTATAGTCTGAGAAACAGAAATACCAAAGTCATTACTAGCACCACCAATCGTCTTTTGCCATTCAATAATACCTGAACTACTTGTTTTTACTACATAAATGTCATAGTTCCCATGATGATTACCCATTGGAATAGCGTCACTTGACAATGTAGCTCCAACCATAATGTAACCTCCATCGGTTGTTAATTTTATATCAAGACCAGTGTCTTCCAGTGAGCCACCAAGGCTTTTTTCCCATTGAATTATGGGAGCTTGGGCATGAATACTCAATTGCAATAAACTTGTTAACAGGAATGCCAATATTGTTTTCATAAAATATTACTTTAACTTAAATCGCTGAATTTTCCCCGTTTCCGTCTTAGGCAATTCCTCTACGAAATGAATCTTCCTTGGGTATTTATATGGCGCCGCTACTTCTTTAAACCACAGTTGAATAGCTTTTGTCAAGTCGTCGGATGCTTTACTTTTTTCTTTCAAAACAATGTGGGCACAAACTACCATTCCACGTTCTGAATCGGGAAAACCAACTACGGCACATTCTAGGATTTCTTCATGAGTCAAAAGCACACTTTCGACTTCAATCGCACCAATATTATAACCTGAAGAAATAATCATATCGTCACCGCGAGCGACAAACCAAAAGTAGCCCTCTTCGTCCTGTTTAAAAATATCACCTGTAATATTCCACCCATTTTGAACATATTCTTCTTGTTTGTCTGGACGATTTAAATATTTACAACCTGTAATGCCACGAACCGCCAATCGTCCCGGTTCATTTCTAGGAACTTCATTGCCGCTTTCATCTATAATCATTGCTTCGTAACCTTTAATCGCAACTCCAGTGGCGTCCGGTTTCATATTCGTTTCGTTGGATGAAATAAAAATATGCAACATTTCTGTCGATCCAATGCCGTCAATGATTTTCAATCCAGTGGCATCGTACCAATCTTGCCAAACTCTTAAAGGCAAAGTTTCTCCCGCGGAAACACATCTTCTTAAACTCGAAATATCAAACTCGTGCACTTTCGTCGTAATTACACGCCAAGCCGTAGGCGCCGTAAAGCAAATAGTGATTTTATGATCTTGAATGGCTTGCAATAACGCATCTGGACTCGGTTTTTCTATTAGAAAAGTTGATGATCCAAAATACATTGGAAACAATACTAAGCCTCCTAAACCAAAGGTAAAACCGATTGGTGGACTTCCAATAAAGATATCGTCGGCAGTAGGTTGCAAAGAATAGGGCGGAAAAGCTTCACAAATATTGAGAATATCTGCATGGAAATGCGACGTCATCTTAGGTAATCCTGTCGTTCCAGAAGTGAAGCCGATTAAGGCGATACTATCCGATTTAGAATGGTAATTGGTAAAGGTTTTCGGTTTGGATTGCATCAGTTGCTCTAACCTAGAATTTCTAAAGAAGCAAATTTCTTGCAAGAAATCAGATTTTACCAAGTTCATTTCTTCAGACAATTCACTGTCACAGAACGCATGTGATATTTCTGCACAATCGATGATGGTTGTCAATTCTTTGGCACGCAATAACGGCATCGTTGCTACAACAATACCGCCTGCTTTAAGAATCGCAAACCAGCAGGCTACCATCATTGGATTGTTGGCGGATCGAATAAGGACGCGATTACCCGATTTTAGATGTAGATCTTCTACTAATACATGCGCTATTTGATTTGCTTTTTCATACAAGTCTTGATACGTCCAAGTGGCATCAAACGTTCGCAAACAAATGCTATTTCCATGTCCAGAGTGGATGTGATGGTCGAGTAATCTTTCGACACAATTCAACATTTCTGGTTGGTGGAATTCTGGTAAATCAAAAATATAATTAGGTTGTAATTCCAAAGCAGGCAAATAATCATGGGCGAAATTGTCGTCGTAATGCTTCATGACTTAACTATTTAAAAAACTTTGAATGCTAGCAAAATACAATTCCGGGACATCAAGCCAACCGTAGTGCGCACAACGATCCATTAATACGAGTTTTGAATTGGGAAAGGCCTTGGCTGTTTTCTGAGCGGTATCAACAGTAATAATATCATTCTTACCTTGCAATACCAAAACTGGCTTGTCAAAATTTGGAAATTCATTAGAACAATCGTACTTGATCTTAAACAAATCTTGAATAACCAATCTATTAATTTCCGCATTAAATTGCTGTAGTCTTTCTGCGATAATTGGCGCATTCGATTGATTATAAACGTATGCAAATGCCAAATATTTAGTACGACCTTTTCTGGTTTCAATCGAAGTATCACCATGATTTTGTTTCTTTTGATAATAAGCCAAACTATCTCTTTGCATTTCTGTAAGATTGTCTTGTTGCCTTTTCGAAACATACGAAGTAAAATCCATGTTAATGCCACCTGAACTCGACAGAATCAATTTTTCAATGCGTTCGGGATACTTTGTAGCGTAGTAAGTCGCCATGATGCCACCAAAGGAATGTCCGAGGATAGTCCATTTTTCAATGTTAAGATGCCTTCTAAGATTTTCCATGTCTTCCACCATCAAATCCATCGTGATGGTTTTTGAATCTAATGGTTCTAACGTCGATTTCCCTGTTCCCCGTTGGTCATAAGTGATTGTCTGAAAATCGTATTGAGTTAACGTTTGGGCGATACCGCTAAATCCATCGCTGTTCATACCAGGACCGCCATTAATAATTAGCATCGGTTTTCCTTTGCCGAAAATTCGATAAAATAATTTTGAATTGCCGCTATTGATGACGTTCTCCGTTTGTGCTTGGACTGACATTGAAATCATAGTCAATATTAAAATAAAAGTTCTCATTTACGGTTTATGACTTTCTGGTTTTAATGCTTTCTTCATGCCTTCAACAGCTTTTCTTTCGGCAGCTTCATACGGATACAGATGCGACACACCAGCCATATATTGATTTGGAATATCTGAAGGTTGAAATTGCTCGTACGCTTCCGCATGCCGCACAAAATTCGGATCGAGTAGCAATGGCCTTCCTAAAGCGACCAAGTCTGCTCTGCCATTCAAAAGTATAGTATTAATTTGATCTATATTTTGAATGTAACCTGTTGTAATTGTTGGAATATGTACTTTATTTCGAACCAAATCTGAAAATGGCGTTTGCCACATGCGACCTACTTGTGGCTGTTGATTTTCGACTGTATTTCCAGTCGACACATTGATGATGTCTGCACCTGCTTCCTTAAAAGCATTGCAAATGTAAATTACATCTTCTTCAGAAATACCATCTTCTGCCCAGTCCGATGCTGAAATTCGCACCGACATGGGCTTACTTTCAGTGAAAACTTCTCTCATCGACTGAAATACTTGCATAGGAAACTTCATTCTGTTTTGAATACTGCCGCCGAACTCATCGGTTCGAATGTTTGTTAATGGAGATAGGAAAGAGGCTAATAAAAATCCGTGATGCGCCTGCAATTCGATCATGTCAAATCCCACTTCATCAGCGTTAATTGTGGCATTTACAAACTCAGAAATCACAGTATCCATATCTGAAATGGTCATTTCTTTTGGCGTTGCCATCGCTGAATTGAAAGGAATTGGTGATGCAGAAATCAAATCCCAACCACGCTTCACAAGCGGAATATCTTTGCCTACGGAAGGCACATTAATGGAACCTTTTCGGCCTGAATGACCCAATTGAATTCCTATTTTTGACTTGCTATATTTGTGCACGTAATTCACAACCTTTTTCCATTTAAATGCTTGTTCTTCAGTCCAAATTCCAGCACAACCTAAAGTAATACGGCCTGTGTTTGACACAGCAGTCATTTCCGTCAAAATTAATCCAACCCCACCAGTTGCTCGTGCGCCATAATGTACCAAATGCCAATTGGAGATCAATCCGTTTTCAGCTGCGTATTGACCCATTGGAGACATTACAATTCGATTTATCAAACGCATATCTCGGAGCGCAAATGGCGTAAAAGCAGCGGGCGTTTTGACTTTAAAATTTCCTATACTGCAATTGAATTCTGTTAATACTTTGTCCGTAAACGAAGCATCTCGAAGAGCTAAATTTTCATACGTAACTTTCTTAGACCGTGTCATGACACCAAAGGCAAACTGCATAAAATCATGATGAATATGACGATCCATATTTTCGAACCAATCGAGAGAGACATTGGCAGCATGTTGAATCATTTCAACTCGATTTCTGCGCAGCTTTTCATATTGCGCAAAAACTTTTGCTTTGTTGGTTTTAAACTCGATGATAGAATCCGCTAAGCCGATGGCACATTCCATGGCCAACTTTGTTCCTGAACCGATAGAGTAGTGCGCGGTGGCTTTAGAATCACCTAAAAGTACAATATTGTCTTTATGCCATTTTTCGTTGGTAACATGTGGAAATTGGCGCCAATGCGACCGATTCGAAATCAAAGGATGACCATCTAATTCATCTGCAAAAAGCTCAGACAATTTTGCGATCGTGTCCTTTTCGTCTGTAGTTTCAAAATCTGCGTTGGTCCATGTGTTTTCAGAACATTCGAAAATCCATGTACTCATCCCTTCTTCATATTGGTAGGTATGGGCGACGAAAGCGCCATGAATCGTATTCTTGAAAAAATACGTAAAGGCATCCAAAGGTCTTGTAGATCCCAACCAAACAAATTTGTTTTTTTGAAGGGAAACTTTCGTTCCGAAGGCGGCAGCGAATTGATCTCGAATAGGACTGTTGATGCCATCACAAGCAATAATGTAGTTGGAATCTTTGAATTGTTTTATGTCTTCAATGTTGGTTTCGAAGTGAATGTTGACGCCTTCTTCAACGCATCGTTGTTGCAACAATTGCAAAGTGTTTTTCTAGAACAACCACAAAATCCGTTTCCAGAAATTCGAACGACTTCACCGTCACGAGCGACATCCAAATCATCCCAATAAGCAAATTTACTGCGAATTAGTTCGTATGATTTTGGATCTCGAGAGAGAAATTCGCTTAAAGTCTCGTCTGAAAAAACTACGCCAAAGCCAAAACTATCGTCTGCTTTGTTGCGTTCATAGATATCTATGTCGCAAGTTGGAATGGCTTTTTTTAATAGAATTGAAAAATACAAACCACCTGGGCCGCCACCAATAACTGTTATTTTCATCTTGTTTTATTAACAATGATTATTACTTTTCATATAATCGAAAGCTCCTTTTCTCAAATTAATACCATATTCAAGATAGCACTTTAGACAAGCCAGAAAATTAGACCAACCAAAAGAATTTCCAGACAACCATTGTAGTCCCTCTGCATTGTTTTCTCTGCTTTTCTCTACAATTGAAACCAACGTATCTTTGTTCTCTAGAACAGCAAGCTTTATTTCAACAAAAGTCTCAATGTTGTTGTTTGTCCAAAAATAAGAGATGGACTTGTCTTTTTCTATAACGTCAACTCGTATGGTAAATTCTTGGTCAAACTCAGGGAATTTCCATATCAAGTTTGTCTTAGATTCCATTCTGCCAGTGCTTTCAGAAATAAAATAATTTGACATTTTAGAAGGCTCAACAATTGCATCAAAAACTTCATGTACAGGTTTTTGAATTTGCATTGCTGCGTGTATCTCTAATCGATCTGACATATTAATTTCTTTTTATTGCAAATATTTCCCCAATTCTAGAATAATTAGATCCTGCCAATCTGGATATCGGTTGATAATTGTCTTGATTAATTTTATAATCATCGAGTATCATACGCTCATCGATATGAAATAAAACAATCTTTCCAACTAGAATAGTTGAACCTCCAAATTTATTGTTTTCCAATGTATAATGATGCACTAATTCGCACTCCATTGTGATTGGGCTTTCTTTGACCCTGGGTGGTTTTACCTTATGTGATGCGATTGGCGTAAGATTGGCAAATTCAAATTCGCTTTCGTGACTTGGAATTCCTTGCGCTGTCTTGTTCATTTGCTCCACCAATTCTTCTGTGACCATATTAACTACAAATTGCTTTGTCGCCAGTATATTTCGAACAGTGTCTTGATTTGAATTGACATTTCGGCCGGCAGAAAACATCACATGTGGCGGGTCGTCTCCGACGGCGTTAAAAAAAGAGAAAGGGGCTAAATTGTAAATGCCGTCTTCACTCACAGAAGAAATCCAACCAATTGGTCGCGGAATTACAATTCCCGACAGTAACTTATAGATGGCTTTTTGTTCTAAGAATTGTGGATCGTACTGCATAAAAATGATTGTTGACTTCCACAAATAACGTGAAATAATACTTATTTATAAAATGTAATTGGTCAAATTTTTTAGTTTTTACTTGAACAAAAGTCAATTGTTGTATGATTTCATACATTTCACCAAATTCACTGCATTACTACGTAGTATATAATAATTACGCAACAAAAATGGGGAGTTCATAATTTTTTTGAAATATTTTTACATTATTCATTTTAAAATAATTGCTAAATAAGTATATTTATGCAAAATTTATATATATGGATGTTTTAGCGTGTCCAAAATGCAAAAATGCTGCAGTAGTAAAAAGTGGTGTAATCAAAGACAGGCAAAGGTATTTGTGCAAAAAATGCAAGTATTACTTTACCGTTAATAAATTGGGTAAGAAGATCGATGATTACTATGTAACCAAAGCTTTGCAATTGTATCTTGAAGGTCTAAGTTTTCGTGAAATAGAGCGTATTATCGGAGTTTCTCATGTTACTGTTAGTAATTGGGTGAAGGAATATAAAATCAAAAAGCCATCACACGCTGATTATCATCCTACTTATAAGATTTTTAACCATTTAGAGTTGGTAGAGTATTTGAAAAATAAGGAATTATTGTCTGGAGCAGGCATGATCATAACGGAGTTAGGAGACAAGTTTATGTTGATAAAATGGGAGCGCTTTAAAGATTAGCTATACTAGTTTACAAAAAGATATACTATAATTTTTTTCTGAAGCAATAAATTAGAATTTGGTACTGAGAAAACCAAAAACCAATTTATCATGAAAAAAAACTATGTATTGCTTTTGCTGGGCTTGACGATCGGCAAAGGATTTGCACAAACGGCGACAGTTGCACCAGTTCCCGTTGAGAAAGAATGGGATGTGAGTTTATACGGATTCATTCGAACAGATTATATTTGGGACACGCGCAAGTCTTCCCAAGTACGTGAAGACAACCTTAATCTCTTTCCTTTGGATGAAGCTTTAGATGTTAATGGCGATGATATCAATAAAGCAGCTCAGTCGAACTTTTTGTCAATAACATCTCGACTAGGCGTAAAGGTAAAAGGACCAAATGTTTGGGGGGCAAAAACAACTGGTGTACTCGAAGGCGATTTCTTCGGAAATTTTGAAGGATCCACTATTGGTTTATTGCGATTGCGACACGGTTATGTTAATCTTGATTGGGCAAAAACATCATTGACTATGGGGCAAACTTGGTATCCACAATTTATTCCTGAAGTATTTCCAGGAGTCGCGAATTTTAATACCGGAATTATGTTCAACCCTTTTGGATGGGCGACACAAGTAAAAGTAAAACAAATGCTGACAAAAGACATTTCATTCACGGCAGTAGCTTATAAAGAAAGAGAATTCACGACACAAACCGCCGCAACCGGTAGTCAAAATTCAGCATCTTTGAATTCGGTTCTGCCAACATTACACGGTCAATTTCAGTATAAAAGCAAAAGCGTGATTTTAGGTGTTGGTGGTGAATTCAAATCGCTTCAGCCTTTAACTTCCAATGGCAGCACTACTAATTTATTAGTATCGAATGAAAAAGTAAATAGCACTTCTTTCTTTGGATACGGTAAATATTCAAATGAAAAAATTGCAATCAAAGTTTATGGCATCACTGGTGGTAACTTAGCCAATTTTGTAATGCTAGGCGGATTCACCGGCAAAACAGAGGAAGGAAAAGTAGAAACCTACGAACCAATCAAAACTACCGCTTTCTGGGTTGATATTGCCAGCAACGGAAAGTCAATTGCGCCAGGTGTTTTCTTCGGTTACACTAAAAACAATGGATCAAGCGATGACAATTCAACCGCAACATTCGCCAATTATTCAAGAGGTGTAAGTGGCAGCAGAGTTGTTGATAAAGTTTGGCGTGCTTCAGGTAGAGTCGATTTCAAACAAAACAAATTCAGAATTTCCCCAGAAATTGAATATACCGTAGCAACTTGGGGCGATTTAGTAAAAAGTAATGGCAAAGCCGACACCAATAAAAAAGATTTAGGTAATTTTAGAACCATGATTTCATGTTCTTATTCCTTTTAATTAACTAACTAAAAACCAAAATTTATGACAAACAGATCTACAAAAGGAATTTGGAAAGTGATTTCCGCTTCTTCGATGGGAACCATGATCGAATGGTACGATTTCTATATTTTCGGAAGTTTGGCCGTAGTCATCTCCACAAAATTTTTCCCTTCCGACAACCCAACGGCAGCATTTTTATCAACACTTGCAACTTTTGCTGCTGGATTTGTGGTGCGTCCGTTTGGTGCACTATTCTTCGGAAGACTTGGCGATTTGATCGGAAGAAAATACACTTTCATGGTTACGCTTTTATTGATGGGCGGCGCAACATTCCTTATCGGATGTATTCCAAGTTATGAAACCATCGGATTTATGGCGCCACTATTAGTATTAGTACTTCGTTTGCTGCAAGGTTTAGCACTTGGTGGTGAATATGGTGGAGCAGCGACATACGTAGCAGAACACGCTCCAGTTGGACAACGCGGGTATTGGACCTCATGGATTCAAACCACTGCCACAGTCGGATTGTTCATTTCATTAATGGTGATTCTTGCTACTAAAAATGTACTTTCACCAGAAGAATTCGACGCTTGGGGATGGAGAGTGCCATTTTGGGTTTCGATTATCATGGTCGGAGTTTCGTATTTGATTCGTAAGAATATGTCAGAATCTCCGGTGTTTGCCAAAGCGAAGTCGGAAGGAAAAACTAGCACAAATCCACTCAAAGAAAGTTTTGGACACCGTTATAATTTGAAATTCGTCTTGCTCGCTTTATTCGGAGCGACTATGGGACAAGGTGTTGTTTGGTATACAGGACAATTCTATGCGATGAGCTTTATGAAAACCGTGATGTCAATCGATTCGTCGCAAGTAGATACTTTACTTGGAATTGCCTTGATTCTGGGAACGCCATTCTTTATTGTCTTCGGTTGGCTTAGTGATAAAGTCGGTAGAAAATACATCATGATGGGCGGGATGCTTTTGGCAATTTTGCTCTACAGACCAATCTACAAATCGATGTATCAGACCACCGATGTCAAAGGCAAAACAGAACTCACCGATAAAACCAAGCTTTTAGCCGAACTCAAGGAAAACAAAAAGCATACGATGGATTCTATTTATACAACCAACAAAGAGTATTCTGATGGAACGACTTTCCTTGAAGTTAAAACCGTATCTTTAGAAAACGGAAAAGCGATGATTGTCGACGGAAAACCAAAAGTAGAAACTAAGACAACGGTGACCATCAATTCGCACGACCGATGGATGCTGATCTTCCTCATTTTCATTCAGGTGATTTTTGTAACCATGGTTTATGGTCCGATTGCAGCATTCCTTGTTGAAATGTTCCCTGCCAAAATCCGATACACTTCGATGTCATTGCCATATCACGTTGGAAACGGCATCTTCGGTGGATTGCTTCCCGCGATTTCGACCTATTTCGTAACACACGCGAAAGACGCCGGTGATCCTGAATTCTATCTCGAAGGTTTGTGGTACCCAATTGTGATTGCTTCGGTCTGCTTTGTAGTTGGAATGATATACATCCAGAATAAAAATAAAAATACTCACGTTTAAATAATATAATTATGGATCAGTTAAAAAGAGCTTTAGGTATGGTTTGGATAGCTTTGGCTATAGCCGCTGCCTACTTTTGTATATTCGAATTTGGCTTGCCCAAATTCCAATCAGGCAAACAAGATGATTTGGTTTTCGGGATTATCATCTTATTTGTCCTCACACCTTTAATCGTAATGGGACTAGGAACCTTTGGGTATTATGCCTTAATGGGCGAATACGACAAATCGAAACGATAATCTTGCTTTAAACTTGCAATCTCTGTGGCATTACAGGGATTGCATTTTTTATTACCACTCATGAAAAAGAGACACATTCAAAAATTACTGCTGTTAAGCTTGTTCTTGCTGATCGCATTCAACATTCCTATATTGCTGTTGTTCAATTCAGCGCAGGCGGTTTTTGGAATTCCCGTGATTCTTTTTTATGTGTTTTCAATATGGTTGGCTTCTGCGCTAATTTCATTTCTCATCTTCAAGAAATACAATGAGTAGTTTAGGATTGCTTGTGCTGTTGCTGCTCTATTTGGGATCACTTTTTTTTGTCGCACAATGGGCAGAGAAAAAAGGAAATTCTAAATGGACGAACAATCCTTATATCTATTCATTGTCATTGGCAGTCTATTGCACCACTTGGACGTACTACGGAAGTGTTGGTGTGGCAGCGAATTCGGGATTGAATTATATTCCGATTTATTTAGGACCAGTATTGGCTTTCCCTGCATGGATTTTAATTCTCAAAAAAATCATCCGCATTTCGCGTGTAAATAAAATTTCAAGTATCGCGGATTTTATTTCATTGCGATATGGTAACAGCAGGTTTTTAGGAGCATTGGTTACCGTGATTTCGATTATTGCGATTTTACCTTACATCGGTTTGCAGTTGAAAGCAATTTCAGAAACCTTTCACGTCGTCACTAAAACCACAAACAGCCACAACGTATTTCTCGATTCTTCGACTTATGTTGCTTTGGTATTGGCGTTGTTTGCGTCATTCTACGGTACACGTTATGTAGACGCCACCGAAAAAAGAAAAGGAATTGTCACCGCTGTAGCACTAGAATCAGCAATCAAATTGTTTTTCTTTCTGCTGCTCGGGATTTATGTGACGTATTTTGTATTCGACGGTTTTCAAGACATCTATAACCAGGCTTCGCTGATAGAAGGTTTCAAAGAAAAAAATACCGTGCATGGACTTGAAGGCGGCATGAACTGGCTAATGTATTGTGTGCTTTCGTTGTTCGCGATATTCCTTTTGCCAAGACAATTCCACATGTCGGTGGTAGAAAACAATCGTGAAAGACACGTGCGCACGGCGATTTGGCTATTTCCTTTGTATTTGTTGCTATTCAACATATTTGTTTACCCGATAGCGTGGGGAGGTAATATTTTGTTTCAAGGCAAAGGCTTCAATTCAGATATGTATTCGCTATTGATTCCGCAATTCTTCAACAATAATGCGATGACGGTTTTGGTATTCTTTGGTGGATTTTCAGCGGCGATTTCAATGATCATCGTTTCGTCAATCGCGCTGGCAACTATGCTTAGTAACAACTTATTGATTCCATATGGATTTCTAGGTTCGTTACAAACTGGAAATCAAATTCAGAACAACGACCGCATTGTAAGCATCAGAAGAATTGGGATATTCTTGACAATCATCTTGGCATACATCTATTACAGGTTCTTCATTTTAGATTTTTCTTTAGTATCTGTTGGAATGATTTCATTTGTCATTATTTCGCAGCTCGGCCCTGCATTTTTCGGAGCTATTTTCTGGAAAAGAGGTTCGCTTAATGGCGCGCTAGCAGGCATCATTACCGGAATGGTTATATGTTTTTATACTTTAATGTTACCGTTTTTGTTGAGTTCAATCAATCCAGAAAGTCGCTTTTTTAAAGAAGGTATTTTCGGGATCGATTTGTTGAAACCTTTTCAGCTGTTCGGATTGGATTATTTAGAGCCTGTTCCTCATGCTTTGTTTTGGAGTTTACTTTTTAATTTCATGGCTTACTTGATTGTTTCTGTGAGCTTTAAAGGAAATTACCGCGAGCGGAATTACGCCGAAATGTACGTCGATATCAACCGTTACATTACCAATCATGAGAATGCTTTTGTATGGAAAGGAACAGCTTACATCAAGGACATCGAGAAAGTATTAAACCGGTTTTTGGGCGTCGAGAGAACCAACCGCGCCATGAAAATCTTCAAGCTCAAATACAACATCGATAAAGATACGACGATGGCGGATGCGAGATTGATCAAGTTCGCAGAGAATTTACTGACCGGACATATCGGTACCGCATCGGCTAAAATCTTAATTGAAGGTGTAACCAAAGAAGATAAGATCAGTTTGCCTGAAGTGCTTCGAATTCTTGAGGAATCTAAAGAAAATATCGTCATCAATAAAAAACTCATCGCCACCTCGAACGAATTGAAATTAATCTCGACGCAGCTCAAAAACGCCAATGAAGCGTTAATAATGAAAGACAAACAGAAAGATGAATTTCTCGATACCGTTACCCACGAATTGAGAACGCCAATCACCGCCATCCGCGCCGCAAGTGAGATTCTACATGACGATGATGAAATTCCCGAAGAACTCCGAAAGCAATTCTTGCAAAACATCATTTCAGAATCGGATCGACTCAACCGACTGATTGATAAGATTCTGGATTTGGAAAATCTCGAAACTGGTAAGCAGAAAATTTACGTTACCGAAGGCAACATCATACAAACCATACAGAACGCAGTAAATCCGCTGCAACAATTGTTATCTAATAAAAATATTTCGTTTACTTTTATCGGTAACGAAGACAAGGTAAAATGCCTTTATGATGAAGAACGAATCATTCAGGTCGTGACCAATCTGGTGTCGAATGCGATTAAGTTTTGCGACGGGATCATCAGTATTAAAGTGGAAGAAAATCAAGACCAAGTGAGTATTCATGTCTACAACAACGGAAAAAGTATTACGACCGAAGATTTGGAAACCATCTTTGATAAGTTCTACCAATCGCAAAACCAGAATATCAAAAAACCGATAGGAAGCGGTCTGGGCTTGGCGATTTCAAGACAGATTGTCGAGTTGCATCAAGGCAAAATCTGGGCAACCAACCATGAAACGGCAGGCGTGACTTTTACGTTTACCATACCAAAATCTTAATATCATGAAGAAAATCTTAATTGTAGATGATGAACCGAATATCGTAATGTCATTGGAATATACGTTCAAAAAAAACAACTTCGAAGTGTTCATCGCCCGCGATGGTAAAGAAGCACTTGATATTCTTCAAGTCGAAACACCGAATGTCATCATCCTCGATATTATGATGCCCAACGTTGATGGTTACGCAACCATCGAATTCATTAAAAAAGAACCACAATTGCAAGCCTGCAAAGTTATTTTCCTCTCGGCCAAAAACAAGGAAAGCGATATTGAAAAAGGAATGAGTCTCGGGGCCGACGCTTATTTGACGAAACCATTTTCAGTTAAAAAACTGGTTGAACAAGTCCAAGTTTTTATGCAGGAAGCTATTTAAAAAAAGACATTAAATTATGAACTATAACGAATTTTACACCCAAAGCATCAACGAACCAGAGCGCTTTTGGGAACAGCAATCGCATGCTATCGAATGGTATAATCTACCCGGAATCATCTTGTCAAAAGACGAAAACGGTTATCCTTTATGGTTCCAAGATGGTGAACTCAACGTATGCTATTTGGCTTTAGACAAGCACATTCAGGATGGTTTTGGCGACAACATCGCTCTGATATACGATTCTCCGGTAACCCAGAACGTAAAGAAATTTACTTTCAATGAGGTCAAATCTGAAGTCGCAAGATTGGCTGGCGGCATGATTTCATTGGGATTGAAAAAAGGCGATACGGCGGTAATCTATATGCCGATGATTCCACAAGCAGCTTTTGCGATGTTGGCCTGCGCAAGAATAGGCGTAACCCATGCAGTAGTTTTTGGAGGTTTCGCGCCACACGAACTCGCCATCAGAATTGACGATTGTAAGCCCAGAGCAATTATTACAGCTTCATCAGGAATTGAAATTGACCGCTTGATCGCCTACAAACCATTGGTTGATGAAGCTATCGTACTGTCGACGCACAAACCTAAAAAAGTCATCGTTTTCAATAGGAAGTTAGGCGCCAGAGTGCCTTTCAAAAAATACGACGTCGATTATGATGCTCTAGTTTATGGCTCTGAAGAAGCGCCTTGCGTTCCAGTCAATGCGACACATCCGCTGTACGTTTTGCATACTTCAGGAACAACCGGAAAACCAAAAGGAATCGTTCGCGACACGGGCGGTTATGCCACGGCTTTGCAATTTTCGATGACTTATATTTATGGAGTTAAACCTAACGAAGTATTTTGGGCAGCTTCGGATGTGGGCTGGGTTGTCGGTCATAGTTTCATCGTTTATGGACCGTTAATCAATAGAAATACGACGATTATTTTTGAAGGCAAACCGATCAGAACACCCGACGCCTCGACGTTTTGGCGTGTGATCAATGAACACAAAGTGAATGTGATGTTTACAGCGCCAACAGCCATTCGCGCGATTAAAAAGGAAGATCCGAACGGAAATTTCATCAAGCAATATGATTTGAGTTCATTGCGCACCCAATTCCTTGCAGGAGAACGTTGCGATGTAGCGACGTTAGAATGGTATCGCGAGCATATTCCGATTCCCGCTATCGACCATTGGTGGCAAACCGAATCAGGCTGGCCCATGATTTCTAATATGATGGGCGTAGAGGAACCAAGAATAAAACCGGGTTCGGTAGGAAAATCAGTTTGCGGTTTCAACATCAAAATATTTGGCGAAGATGGAAGTGAACTCAACTCCAACGAAGAAGGTTATGTAGTCATACAATTGCCTTTGCCTCCCGGAACCTTACTCGATTTATGGCAGGAAAACCACCGATTCAAAGCAGATTATCTTAATAAATTCCCAGGATATTACTTCTCAGGTGATGGTGGATTCATCGATGAAGATGGATTTATATTCATCACTGGTAGAGTAGACGATGTAATCAACGTAGCTGGACATCGCCTATCCACAGCAGAAATGGAAGAGATTGTAGCATCTCATCATTCAGTGGCAGAATGCGCGGTGATTGGTGTAAATGATGAACTCAAAGGACAAGCGCCTTTAGCTTTAGTAGTAACCAAATCTGGTGAAACTATCGAGCATTTTCAATTGGAACAAGAAATCGTGCAATTGGTACGTCAACAAATTGGTGCTGTTGCAGCGATGCGAAATGTAGTCATCGTCAATCGATTACCTAAAACACGTTCGGGCAAAACGCTAAGAAAATTGTTGAGAAGTATAGCTGATGGTGTGGCGTTCCAGATTCCATCTACCATTGATGATGAGACAATCATTGATGAAATTAGGGAAACTCTCGAAAAATATGCTATCGGAAAAGTCAAATAGCATCTATACTATTTTTGCATATATACATAAAATCGTTTGTGTATGTTGATTATATTTACATTATTAAAACATTAATTACCGATTATGAGTTACTATAAAATTGACAATCTCGAGCAATACTTCAAACATTATAACAAATCGATTCGCGAGCCGAGAAAATTCTGGGGAAAAATCGCTGAAGAGAACTTTACTTGGTACCAACATTGGGACAAGGTCATGGACTTCAATATGGCTGAAGCTCAGATCAAATGGTTTACTGACGCTAAAGTTAACATCGTTAAGAACTGCATCGACCGTCATCTGGCGCGTCGTGGCAATAAGACTGCCATTATTTTTGAACCGAATGATCCCAAGGAAGAAGCGCAGCACATCACCTACAACGAATTGCACGAACGGGTTTCGAAACTGGCAAATGTCTTAAGAGATCAAGGTATTACGAAAGGTGATCGCGTCTGTATTTATCTGCCTATGATTCCAGAACTGGCTGTTTCTGTTTTGGCTTGCGCAAGAATAGGTGCCATACATTCTGTGGTTTTTGCAGGGTTTTCAGCTTCAGCTGTGGCTTCTAGAATTAATGACAGCGAATGTAAAATGGTCATCACGTCTGACGGCGGTTATCGCGGAAATAAATCTATTGACTTAAAAGGAATTATCGACGAAGCGTTGGAAAAATGTCCGTCTATTCAAAGTGTTTTGGTCGTTAAGAGAATCAACTCAAATATCAATATGAAAGCAGGTCGAGACCAATGGTTGCAACCGCTTTTAGACAAAGCCTCTGATAATAATCTCGCTGAAATCATGGATGCCGAAGATCCATTATTTATCTTATACACTTCAGGTTCTACAGGTAAACCAAAAGGCATGGTGCACACGACCGCGGGTTATATGGTTTATACAGCTTACACTTTTAAGAACGTATTTAATTACGAAGAAAACGATATCTTTTGGTGCACCGCTGATATTGGTTGGATTACAGGACATTCCTATATTCTTTACGGTCCACTCTTAAATGGAGCGACAACCGTGATGTTTGAAGGCGTTCCGTCTTATCCAGATTTTAGTCGATTTTGGGAAGTCATTGAAAAACACAAAATCACACAATTCTACACCGCTCCAACTGCTATTCGTGCGTTGGCAAAGGAAAGTTTAGACTATGTGCAGCGGTTTCCATTACAATCATTAAAAGTAATTGGTTCAGTGGGTGAGCCCATCAATGAAGAAGCGTGGCACTGGTATAACGATCACGTAGGAGGGAAGCGCTGTCCATTAGTTGATACATGGTGGCAGACAGAAACAGGCGGTATATTAATTTCACCGATTGCATTTGTCACGCCAACAAAACCGACCTATGCGTCTTTACCTTTACCTGGAATACAACCGGTGCTCATGGACGAAAAGCGCAATGAAATAGAAGGCAATCAAGTCGCTGGAAGTTTGTGTATTAAGTTTCCTTGGCCTTCTATCGCGCGAACGATTTGGGGCGATCATCAACGCTACAAAGACACCTATTTCTCTACCTTTCCAGGAAAATATTTTACCGGCGATGGCGCTCTAAGAGACGAAGTAGGCTACTACAGAATTACGGGTAGAGTGGATGATATTGTTATTGTTTCTGGACACAATTTGGGAACCGCTCCGATCGAAGATGCCATCAATGAACATCCAGCGGTTGCCGAAAGCGCGATTGTAGGATTTCCACATGACATCAAAGGAAACGCGTTGTACGGCTATATTATTTTGAAAGAAATTGGAGAAAGCAGAGATCGAAATAACTTGTCAAAAGAAATTAATCAATTGATTTCAGATCAAATCGGACCTATTGCTAAATTAGATAAAATACAGTTTGTTTCTGGTTTACCTAAAACACGATCAGGAAAAATTATGCGACGTATTTTGAGAAAAATTGCTGAAGGTGATTTCTCGAATTTTGGCGATATCACGACGCTTTTGAACCCTGAAATTGTGGAGGAAATCAAAGAAGGAAAGCTTTAAAGTTGACGATGCTAGGGAAATAGTTGCATAACAAACTCATTTTTTAATTGCATTATGCTACCGCAGATTCGCAAATTCTTTTTTATGTTAATCATAAAATCTGCGAATCTGCGGTAGTTCAGTAACTGTGAATTATATAAATTTTTAACGCTTGATTAATCATCCACTGAAAGTAAATTGTTTAGATTTACTTTTCTATGGAAATAAAGTCAAAAATAGTCATTGTTGGTGCGGGCCTAGCTGGATTAACAGCAGCTATTCACTTATCAAAACTCGGCTACACCATCATCATCATTGAGAAAAATAGTTTTCCAAAACACAAAGTTTGTGGAGAATATGTCTCGAATGAAGTGATTCCGTATTTACAATGGTTGGGAATCGATGTAGAAAGTTTAAATCCGAGTAATATTGACAATTTACATTTTTCTACTAGAAATGGAAAGTCAATAAAAGCCAAACTTCCTATGGGCGGTTTTGGTCTAAGCAGATATGCATTCGATTTGCTTCTTTATCAAAAAGCACTTGAAAATAAATGTGAAATTCTTCAAGAAACTGTTGATTCTATTGATTTTAAAGACGATAAATTTTCAGTTTATTTAACCAATAATACAATCATTACTGCCGATTTTGTCCTTGGTGCATTTGGAAAACGTTCGAACTTAGATCAAAAGTTAGGTCGAAATTTCATTCAAAAAAAATCACCTTGGCTTGCCGTTAAAGGACATTACAAAGCGAATTTCCCTTCTGATTTGGTAGGATTGCATCATTTTGACGGCGGATATTGCGGTATTTCTAAAGTAGAAAATGATGTCGTGAATATTTGCTATTTGGCAAGCTACAGCACATTCAAAAAATACGAAGGCATCGTTGACTACGAATCGAGCGTCCTTTCAAAGAATCCGTTTTTAAAGGAAATATTGGAAAAAGTCACACCCATTTTTGACAAACCGCTGACGATAAGCCAAATTTCATTTGATAAGAAAAAGCCCATAGAACAGCATATTCTAATGATAGGCGATAGTGCTGGTTTAATTCATCCACTATGCGGAAATGGCATGGCGATGGCGATTAATAGTGCAAAAATAGCATCAAATCTACTAGACGATTATTTCCAAAATACAATCCTGTCACGAAAAGAACTTGAAGCGCAATACACTCAAAAATGGAATCAAAATTTTAAAAACCGCTTGCAAACCGGCAGAATATTAGGCGGGATATTGCAACATTCCAAATTGTCTGAAATGCTACTTCAGGTACTGATTGCTTTTCCCTTTTTGTTGCCTTTAATTATTAGAAACACCCATGGTAAACAAATTCTACCAACAAAGTCATGATCATAAATACACGAAATAGGACAGATGAACCAGAAATCATGGATGACTTTGCATTAGAAGGTGAGCCATTGACGGAAGCTTTGGATAAAATTGCACAAATCAATGCTCTTTTAGGTGGCAACGCTTTGACGCTGCAGGGCGTCCAAAAATTGACCCGCAATACTTCTACAAAACTGCCAATTACCATTGTAGATTTGGGTTGCGGCAACGGCGATATGCTTCGAAAACTTGCAGATTTTGCCCAAAAATCTGATCATCAGTTCAGATTAATTGGTATTGACGCCAACGCTTTTACCGTGAATTATGCAAAAGAATGTTCCGCGTCCTATCCAAATATCGAGTATCTTACAGCAGATATTTTCGAAACAAAGTTTGAAAATCTTACTTTTGATATTGCCATATGTACCTTGACTTTGCACCATTTTAAGGATGTTGAAATCATCCGATTAATGGAGATCTTGGAAAAAAATGCACGTATTGGTGTCGTCGTGAATGACTTGCAAAGAAGTAAACTTGCCTATCGTTTGTTTCAAATGATTGCCTTCGTTTTTAGATTAAACGAAATGTCGCGAAAAGACGGATTAACAAGCATATTGAGAGGATTCAAAAGAGAAGAACTGGAGACTTTTTCAAAAAAATTAACAGAATCTAGTTCATTAATTCAGTGGAAATGGGCTTTTCGATATCAATGGATTATTTCTAAATTATGAGTGTCAAAATACAAACCGTCGCTACAATATTGCCTAAGTATTCGAGGACAACATCGGAAATTATTCCATTTTTAGACACTTGGTTGCTCGGGCAAGACGAACGATTTATCCGAAAAGTCAAGAAGATATTTGAAAATGCTGCTGTCGATAAGCGTTATTCTATTATGGATCCCGCTGAAGTATTTTCAGCCACCTCTTTTGAAGAAAAAAACGATATTTATGTCCGTGAAGTAATTACTCTAGGCGAGAAAGTATTACAAAAAGCACTAGATAAAGCGAATTGGAAACCGCAGGACATAGATTATATTATCACGGTAAGTTGCACCGGAATAATGATTCCGTCTTTAGATGCTTATCTAGTCAATAAGCTCAAAATGAAACAAGATGTTGTGCGATTACCCGTGACAGAAATGGGTTGTGCAGCGGGAATCTCTGGAATAATATACGCTAGAAATTTTCTGAAAGCCAATCCAGGTAAGAAGGCTGCGGTTGTTGCCGTAGAATCCCCAACTGCCACGTTTCAGTTGAATGATTTTTCGATGGCGAACATCGTGAGCGCAGCTATTTTCGGTGACGGTGCGGCATGTGTACTGTTGACCTCTGACAAAGATTCAAATGGACCGACAATTTTAGATGATGAAATGTATCATTTTTATGACAATGAACATATGATGGGTTTCAAACTGACAAACTCCGGGTTACAAATGATTTTAGACATTGAAGTTCCAGATACTATTGCGAATCATTTTCCTCATATTATTCATCCTTTTTTGGATAAGAACAACTTAGAAATAGCATCAATTGACCATCTCATTTTTCATCCTGGCGGCAAAAAAATAGTGCAAACTGTTGAGGAATTGTTTGCTGGATTAGGGAAAAATATTGACGCAACCAAAGAAGTCTTGCGTATGTATGGAAACATGTCGAGTGCTACCGTGTTGTATGCCTTAGAAAAAATAATGAAGGACCAACCTAGAAAAGGAGAAAAAGGATTGATGCTGAGCTTTGGCCCAGGTTTTTCGGCTCAAAAAGTACTATTAGAATTTTAGAATGAATGCAACTGAAATAATCGCACGACTGCCTTATCAAAAGCCTTTTTTGTTTGTGGATGAGTTACTTCACATCGATGAAAATGGCGTAGAAGGCACTTTTACGTTTGATAAAAATCTCGAGTTTTATGAAGGTCATTTCAAAACAAAAGCAGTGACGCCTGGCGTGATTTTAATTGAGACGATGGCACAAATAGGCGTGGTTTGCTTAGGTATTTATCTATTGCACGATACATTTAATTCAGATTCCGTAATTGCCTTAACATCAACTGAAGTAGAATTCCTAAGACCTGTTTATCCGAATACAAAAGTAATAGTAAAATCGGAGAAAATTTATTTCAGATTTGGAAAGCTAAAATGTAAAGTTGTTCTTAAGAATGAAGAAGGAGAAGTACTTTGCAATGGTACAATTGCAGGAATGATTAGTTAATTATATGAATAGAAGAGTTGTCATCACTGGTTTAGGAGTTGTTGCACCGAATGGAGTAGGAGTAGCAGCGTTCCTCCATGCTAGTCAAAATGGCATATCTGGAATCCGCTTCGATCAAGAGTTGGCGGATTTGCAGTTTTCCTGTCAAATCTCAGGAAAACCAATAATTACAGAGGAAATGAAGCGTCAGTATTTTGAAGAATTAGAATTGCGAAATTTCAACGCCTCTGGCATTCTTTATGGCGTCATGGCTGGTATGGAGGCATGGCTAGATGCAGGATTACCAATAGAAACCAAGGAAGAACCCGATTGGGATTCCGGGACGATTTTCGGTACTGGAACATCGGGAATTGATAAATTTCGAGAGAGCATTTATAAAATTGATGATCTCCAAACAAGACGATTAGGAAGTACTGCAGTTGCGCAAACCATGAATAGCGGCGTCAGCGCTTACTTAGGCGGAAAGCTAGGACTAGGAAACCAAGTAACAACAAATTCCTCCGCTTGTACCACGGGAACGGAAAGTATTTTAATGGCTTATGAACGTATCAAATCTGGTCAAGCAAAACGAATGCTAGCAGGAAGTACGAGCGATTCTGGCCCCTACATTTGGGGCGGATTTGATGCCATGAAAGTTTGCACATTCAAACACAATAATACGCCTGAGGAAGGTTCACGACCAATGAGTTCAAGTGCTTCCGGCTTTGTACCAGGAAGTGGAGCGGGTGCCTTACTGTTAGAGGATTTAGAAACCGCTTTAGCTCGTAAGGCGAAAATCTACGGGGAAGTTCTAGGCGGAAATTGTAATTCTGGTGGACAAAGAGGCGAAGGAACTATGACTTCGCCAAATTCGAAGGCGGTACAGAAATGTATCAAAGACGCATTAGTTAATGCTGGTATTGAGGCAAAGGACATCGATCTAATTAATGGTCATTTAACGGCAACATCGAAAGATAGTTTAGAAATATTGAATTGGACGGAAGCGTTGCAATTAAGTGGAGCTGAATTTCCTTACATAAATTCCATAAAATCGATGACTGGCCATTGTTTATCTGGTGCCGGCGGAATAGAATGTGTTGCAAGTTTGCTGCAATTGTATCATGGATTTATATTTCCTAATATCAACTGCACGGATTTACATCCAGAAATTGTTGCAATGATTGGCGAGAAGTCAGCGGTACAAAAACCAATTCATCAAGACCTTACTGTAATTGCCAAAGCCAATTTCGGATTTGGCGATGTAAATGGCTGTGTCATTTTTAAAAAATATAATAATTAGTACCATGGAAAGAACAGAAATTATTGAGCAGCTAAAAATTATTATCAAACCATTCGTAAAGGAGGAACAAGCCTTTGAAAATTTGACTGAGACGACAGATTTTATTAATGATTTGAAAATTAATTCTGCCAATTTGGTTGATATTGTTTTAGATATCGAAGATGCTTTTCATATTGTAATTGACGACCAGTCGATGGCGAAAATGCTGAACTTAGGCGCAGCACTAGACATCATTGAGACCAAACTAAATGCATTATGATTGGCAACGACATTATAGACCTCGAACAAACACGTACGGAAAGCAATTGGAAACGAAGGGGTTTTTTGGAAAAAATCTTTACTGAAAATGAACAGCAATTGATTCTTTCGGCTGATAACCAAGAGTTAATGGTGTGGAATTTATGGAGTAGGAAAGAAGCTGCCTATAAGATTTACAATCGCCAAACTACGGAACGATTGTTTATACCACGACGACTGGAGTGCAGCAGTACTTTTACCGAAAAAGGACATTTTTTTGGGCAAGTCAAAATTGATAGATTTACTTATTTTACTAGAACTATCGTTCAGAACTCCAAAATATATACAGAAGCAGTGACAAATCTTAACGATTTTCAAAGAATAATAGCCATTGATATTGAAGATGTTTATAAAAACAACGACGGAATCCCCAATGCTGTTGTTACTAACAATCCAGTTTCCATAACGCATCATGGCCGATTTGAACGTCGAATTCAACTAGATATTAATTCCCAATCTCGACTTTAGTTTTAGGAATAACAAGGCAATTGTATATGCATCTTCGCCGGAAGAATGTCTTTCGTTTTTGTTTACTTTAAATATTTGGCATAAATCATCAACAGAAAACGGTTTGTCCGTGCTATCAATCAGTTTTCGGTACATGATTTCTATGTCGATAGCCTCATTCTTTAAGCGACTGCAACCCAATTTATATAGTGCTTCGTTAATCATTTCTATATCAAAATGGATGCGGTGACCAACCAAAATAGAATTTCCAATAAAATCAACAAAAGCTTGAATAGCTTCAGGTTCTCCCAATTTTTGCAACTTACTTTCGACGATAAACTCATTGGAGAGACCATTGTCGTGCAAAAATATGTATTGCAAAATAATCACTTCAAAAAAATCACTAACAACAATGGTATTGTTTTCCACCGTAACTGCTCCGATGGAGAGAATAACATCTTTGGACGGATTGAGCCCGGTAGTTTCCGTACTAATCACTACAAAGCGATTTGACTTTTGTTCAAATTTTGCGCTATAATTCTTCCAAAATTCTGGATATTCTTTATTCAAATTTTTGATCCAATCAAGCATAATTAAGAGAATTGAGTCAATTGAAAGCTATCTTTTATTAATTCCTCCAAATCTTTCATTGGAGCAAGTGCACTTTTTAGGATTTCACGATCTGCTTTAGAAAGTTCTTCGATGGTAATATATTGTCCAGAATTGTCATTTCGTAATCCTTCTAATGTTCTGAACTTCGAAAGGACTAAGAAAGCCTCGGCGCAATTGAGAAAAATCTCAGAATGCTTCGGATCATCCATGGCCAATTGCTTAAAACGCATGTAGGTATTGTTGATTCCTTTTATGTTATTACTCATGGTAAACAAACGTGCCCCGTCAATTAGCGGCATGAGGGCTTTGGTTTTGATGTCAAACTTATCTTTATGAATACCATCTTCTTCGACATTGAATTTCTTAAAGAAACTAAGTGGTGCAGGTTTTTTGATGGCATCATTTCCGAGGTAATCAAAGAAAAGTTTTTGTTTTTTGATATTCTTGAAAATGACATTGGTGATTGCTTCTTCAATTTTAGGTTCACCAAATGCGATTTCGTAGTCAAAAAATATGCTGCTTATTTCATTGCTTATTTCTCCTGGAGTATTCATCCAGTTTTCGTATTGTTTAATCCAATCTGTTAAAGACTTACACCAAAGTATGTTGCTTGCATTGTGCCCATTTGGACAAATATCATAGCCCACTTTTTCTAATATGTTTATCGTTTTTTTAGATAACTTCAGAAAATAATCTTTTACTTCTTTGTATTTGTCTGTTGCGACATCTTCGAACACCAATATATTATCTTGATCCGTCAAAAGCAACTGTTCTTTGCGGCCTTGACTACCAATACATAAGAAGGCAAATCTGGCAGGAGGGGAGCCCAAGTCTAAAATAGATAATTCAATCGATCTCTTCACAATCGCAAGATTAATTTCACCAGCAATATTGCAAACATGCGTTAGAGGAACATTCTTTGAAATTGATGTTTGTATAATTTCTGTCAATCGACTTCGTACGTGTTTTAAGTCTTTAGCGTCTTTAGAACGTTTAATTTCCTTTATCAAAACCCCAGGGTTGCTAGCTTGTGCCACAATCAAATCGTGTTCAGAAATAACACCTTTGATATCTGACTTCTCAGAACCATCTTGCGTTACACATAAATGACTCACGTTATTCTTCAACATCAATAGTTGCGCTTCGGCAAGTGATACATTCTCAGTAACCGTGATTACTGGTGACGACATAATTTTATCTACTGTATTTGTAATGAGAAATCGACCGGTTCCAATTTTTGATCGAATATCCGTATCCGTAACAATTCCGATGGGAAACGCATTATCAGTCACAAAAACACTGTTGGTTAAGTTGTCCGTCATGAGTTGTGCAACATCTCGAACGATGCTTGAGGCCGATACTTTAATAGGTGTCTTGTTATACGAAAGAGATTGCAAGTAATGAATATCCGATTGCTGACCAGAAAATACTACATTATCTGAAAGCAATTTGCCTTTATTCTCACGATCTCGTGGATCATTAGAATTGTTGGCAAAGCTTTCTAACAAGAAATTCAAAACTTCTGCATTTTGAGCAACAAAAGGGCGAAAAGTGGTAATTGGTATCGCATAAACTATCGATTCTTCTCGTGCTTTTGCAGTCATCATATAGTTGTTTTTGGCAAAAAACGGACGTAATCCAAAAACATCACCAGGAAGACATTTATTTAGCAGCGTTTCTTCAGCATCTGCAATAACTGACAAATTGATGACTCCGGACGCCACAACGTAAAAACTATCATGCAAGCTATCATTAATTTGAAACAGCACTTTTTGTTTTTCTAAATTGATAACACGTATGCTATTGGAAACCAGTTTGAGTTCTTCTAGAGATAAATTGTTAAACGGCGGAAACTCTCTTAGAAATTCAGCAATTCTTTCAGCGATAACGTTCATGTGTTAATAGTATAATTACTTAATTATATAGCGACGTTGCAAAAATAGCAAACATTGAATTAGTAATTTCTATTTAGAATAAAAAGATAGTGGAAGATTGTAAAACTTATTAGCAAGATTCATTAAAAGTCCAAATTATCATGTTTTCTATTTTACATAATATAAATTATAGATAAAATATATAAATACAAAAGAGACATAAGAATATGTTCCATACACCGATAATATCCGCTTTCTTCACTATAAATTCTTTGTCAATATCACGCTGTTAATTAGGTTATAAACAACTATTTGACCTATTGTTAAAAACTTTTGAAGCCAAATAATAACTAAAATCGTACAAAATAAAATTATTTAAAACTAATTTTCTTACAAATAATTAATATATGTGCATTTCGTCGATGAAATTAAAAAAATTAACACTTTCGTCGATGTTTTGTGTATTTAATCTATATAAATTTGACATCGTTGAACCAACCATATCATTAATTTAAAACTATATAATTTAGATAAGCGATGAAAAAGTATTTTATAATTGTGGGATTGCTACTAAGCTTTTTTGTAAGCGCCCAAACAGTAACAAAGAATTACACGTCTTCTTCCGCTGCGATTTCAAATCCTGAACGTGGATTTTTTAAGTTCACATCGTCAAATACGCCACTAAACCAAACTGAGCTAATTAATTATCGTCTAAACAACAACATCACTTTAATTTATAGAAATTACAAATTAAATGATTTCAAAACAACTTCCATTTCAGATACATTTTTGGCAAGTATGCAAAGTGATTTTGATAAATTGCGAAATGCGGGACTAAAATGTATTTTACGATTTACGTATTCAAGCAGTACTAGTGATTCTCCGAGAGATGCAACAAAAGCACTGATTTTATCTCATATCTCACAACTTCGTCCGTATTTCGTCTTAAACTCGGATATTATAGCTGCAGTGCAAGCTGGCTTTATCGGAACATGGGGCGAGTGGTATGCTACAAGTCAACCAGAATTTGGCGGTTGGGGTTATAATCAAACCAATTTGACAGCCACAAACCTCAATAACAGAAAAGAAGTTGTTAATGCTCTTCTAAATGCTTTACCTGCAAATAGATCTGTACAACTTAGAAAACCTGCATTTAAACAAGATCTCTATTCACCAACTGCTTTACTGAATTACCAAGCTTTTACTCAATCTAGTTTAGCAAGACTTGGACATCACAATGATTGTTTTCTAGCTAGTGCTGATGATAACGGAACCTACGATGATGTAACGGCCGAATACCCTTACTTGGAGCAAGAAACAAAATTTGTTCCTATGGGAGGTGAAACGTGTAGTTTGAATTCTCCTAGAACAGACTGTGCTACCGCATTATTTGAAATGAGGAAGTTTCATTGGTCTTATATGAATCTTGATTATTATCCGGATGTGATTGACAATTTTGCAGCGGGCAGTTGTTTCTCAGAAATTCAGAATAATTTGGGATACCGTTTCGAATTAAGAACTGCTGAATTCCCTTCTAGTGTGGCTGTAGGAACAACATTGCCAATAGTAATTAAGATGAAAAATTTAGGATACTCAGCTCCATTTAATGAACGAAAAGCCTACATTGTCTTAAAGAACCAAACAACCAACCAAACTTATTCAATGTTGATGAATAGTGACCCTAGGCTTTGGATTGGTCCAAATGAAATTACAATTTCTGAAAATTTGACTTTACCAAGTAATCTAATTACTGGGAATTATAAAATGTATCTTTATTTACCTGATAGTTCTCCAACATTGGCTTCTAGAACTGAATATTCGATTCGTTTCGCAAATGAAAATACTTGGGAAAGTACAACAGGATATAATAATTTAAATCATACGTTGAATGTATCTGACTTACTATTGGGAAATCAAAACAATGTGAAGTTGAATATGTCACTATATCCTGTTCCTGCTCAGAATGAGTTGACTGTAGAATTAGATGATTTAGATCAATATCAAATTTCACTTTACAACTCACTCGGTCAAGTCATAAAAGTACCAACCTCTGCAATCACTGCAAACAAAGTGATTCTAAACACTAGCAACCTAGTAGATGGTTTATATTTTGTTGACTTGAGCAATGGAGCGATAAAAGATACTAGAAAGATTATTGTTAAACATTAATATTAGTTTACTTTTCTAAACAAGAATGGGTGTTGATTTATTCAACACCCATTCTTGTTTAGAACCAAAACAGTACTTTTATTTTTTTCTATTTAGATATTTCTTCTTGAAATTGTGTTTAATTCCAAATTGAATGGCATTAGAATAATACTTCGATTGTTCAAATACTTCCCCAGTTAATGTTATTGCGGTAAAATCAAATAACTGATACGAAAGTTGCGCTGTCACTCTTTCGAAATGACCAGCAAAATCATCTAAGAAATATCCCGCTTCAAGTCTAGAAGTAAAAGTTGGAAGATTAAATTCCCAAGCAAGTCCTCCTCCACCATACAAACGGTTTTTTACCATCCAGTACGGATAACCTACTGTTAAATCCCTTGAACCATAGCTCGCTTGTGATTCTATATATGGGACAAATTTTGATTTTCTTGTTTCACCATCATTCCACATCATTCTTAACGTCAATGCGGCATCATAACTTCCATCTATATCATCAACTTGAGTAAAACCATTTCCAATATCAGTATATACTTTTCTGCCAAGTCGGCTCGGACTCATAAGTCTATTTGGATTAATAGGTGGCGCGATGGTATCTCTTGATAAAAGCCCTTCTGTATAATAGTTTCCTTCTATTGCTATACTAGTATTAATTTTTTTGAAAACATAAAAATCTTTGTACGCATTTAACTTCACATGATAAATCCCTTGATTTAAGGCCGGCGCTGTTTCCGCAGGTGCAACATTAAGTTCAGCCGATTTAAAATTTCGCTCTTTAGAAGAAGATATTCCTGCTCCAAATTGAAAATATTGATGCGAGCTCTTGTCTACTTCTACTCTAGCCCTACTCCAATACTGTGGTTTATTTTCCCTGAGTGGCGAAGTGATTTTATATTGAATTCCCATAGTGTAGTTATACATATTGTCATCGTATAGCTTTTTGGTAGTTTCAAGTTCATAATATTTAGAATAGCTAACCCCTATTCCATGTATAAAACCTTTCTTATCATAACGATTATAGGAAATTAAGTTTCTTTGAAACGAAGTGTTTTTTTGATTGGTCTCTAGATATGAGTCTAATTCTATAAAATTACCCTTCGCTAATCTGATATCTTTCGTTAGTTTTTTAAGAACTTCAGGATAAAACAGAGCAGCATGATTAGCAATCAAATCTTCCTGCAATGCCATTGTTTCGTATACTACGTCTGTATTCAGGGTTTTCCTTAGTTCTTCTTTTTCATAAATATTACTAAGTGAATTGGCAAGCACCCATGAATCTTTAAAACGCCCCTGTTCGTGGTAAACATTACTCATTAATACCGTTGCAATCTCATCCTCAGGATGTTCTGCGATGTATTTTTTATAAACAGGTTCCAATTCGCTAGAAAGACCTGCAGAAATATACCAGTTCATCTTGGTAACAAAATCAATTTCAGAGCTATATTCCGACCAATCTATGGCTTTTTTATAATCTGCATTGTCAGCATATAACCAAACAATTGCGGTTGCTAAATCAGAAAGATCTTTAGTTGGTTGCTTGTTTTCTAATTCAACTAGTGCTTCTTCTGGAAAATACTCAAGTAGGTGACTCAAATATTTCTTATAATTTTCCTTTGATGGTTCAATAGAAGCTAGGTTTTTCAGAGCACTTTTTATTTTCTCTTTATTCTGTTCGGTATCAAAACTTTCAATATAATCTTTCAACAACTGCTTGTCGTTAGGAGAAACTTTAATCTGTTCGCTCATCCAGTGTTCTTTAGCGATTTCATCTTTATATTCAATAATTCTATTCAATTCTTTAGAATATAGAATATTGTTTTTTGATGGATTCTTTGTCACGTAGTCTTCATACATTTTCCACATGTCATTAGACTTATTTTCTGAAGCCATATAATCTGCGTAATTATTCCAATCTTTCGGATTAATTTCTGTCGCGCTAAGCATTTTATTTCTTAACGCTTCCATTTCTAACTTAAGCTGTTTTTCAACATCTTCGCTCCCATTAACGCCTTTGATGAAATTCGTTACGGCAATATTAAATTTTGCTAAATCCGCTTTTACCAAATTATTGATAGCTACTTGCTGTGCTCTTTCTTTTGGCGATTTATAATTCAAATCAATTACAGTTAGTTTTGGTTTGCTTGAATACACTGAATAAAGGTATCCATCAACAAATGGTGTTTTAGAAAATAACACCATTTGGTTTTTTAGTTGGGATTCAATTCTGGCCGCATTGGCAATACTTCCATACATAAACCAATACTTTTTACTTTCGTCGGTCGGATTGATTTCTTTGACAGTATACAATCCTTTTTCAGATTTATGACTGTAACGAGAGGCACGCCAATTCATTACAAGAGACCCGCCTAATTCACCATTTACAAATCGCATCTGAGGATACGTATTGGTAAATTGCTTGATAAAACTTTTGAATTCAGGGAATAATGCTTTATTCGAATTTTTAGATTTTTCCCATCCTAAAGTAAATTGATTTCTCAAGCTGTAACCAGCAGATCGCTTATCAGCAGTAGCTGGAATTTGATAAACATCGTCCGGATGCACAAAATGCGTCCAGATTCCGGTATACAAATACATAGACTGAATCGTGTATTTTTCGTCATCTTGCATGTAAAAACCACTTGAAATCCTAGGATAATCGAAGAAGTTTTTTTCAAACGGATCGTAATCAAATTCTCTATTTCCCCCATCCTCTAATTGACCAATATACAAACTACACATGTACTTTATCGATGGCATGGTGCGCTTAAGTTCTCTTATTCCCATGCGGTCAATATCGTTGGATGGTGGCACATAGGTAACTGGTAATTTTCCGTAATTACTAATCTTCCATTTTTTCTTAATGGTATTCATCGAAGTCTCAATAAACTGAGGGTTTTTCCACAATTTCTTGAGTAGTGATACGTGATTATAACCGTGAAATGCAAGTTCATGTCCGTTTTTCTTCACATCATTAACCAACCACTCTGGCAGTGCTTCGACTTTTTCTTTGGTTTTGATTTTTCTCGAATTCCACTGATCTAACGTAAAAGGAGGTACAATTTTATTTCGATAATCAAATGTCAACATCGCCGCATAAGGAATTTTAAATTCTTTTGCCAAATCTCGCATATCTGGCCACCACACTTTTTGTACAAATTCTGAAGTTGTAATATTTAACTCAGTTTTTATTGGCTCGGCAACGATGTCGTATTGAGGTGATGGAAAATCATCTAAGAATATGGTCGAGGCATTGGCTACAGGATAAGGAATTCCTTCTAACCCTTTTAGCATACCAGCAAATAAAAATCCACGATCCATTTTTGAAAAATCTCCAGAAGTATTGTATAAAATAACCTTTCCGCTGCCGATTAGATTTTCAGTAATTGTAGGGCAATTAGAATTGTTAGCAGCTGTTGCAAGCACTTTAACTTTCGGCGAAAAATTTTGTCCTGAAAATCCATATAACAATGTATTCGTAGCAAATGACTTTCCATTTAAACCTGGTAAAACAGGTGTGTTAAAATGCCATCCTTTAGAAGTTGCGTCTGTCCCGTATTCGGCCTCAGGTTTGAATCCTAGCAAAAATGCCATACGTTTGTCTTCGTTGGCAAAAGGAATGAATAAAGTGCCTCCATTGGAAACAAAATTCAAAAGCACATCTACTGATGCATCATTCAATTTTTTGGTATCGTATACCACTATGATTCTGGTTCCTGGAATTATCTTTAGCGTGCTATTCCAACTGGTAATGGTTGTAGCGTGATAGGGTATTTTGGTATAATCGCAAACTTTTCTTATTTCAGCATTGTATAATTTACTAAACTTTGAAGTTGGATCGTAAATAAACTCAACCAAAGGTTGTGAACTCATCATAGGCGTTTCGTATCTCTTGAGAGCATTGCCACCTTGTCCGTCCTCGCTGAAGTTTTCAAATAAATCAATCTTTTTCAGATCAGACCAATCATCCAATCCTTCGCAACCAAGCGTCACAAGTGAAATGACTGCTGCCAATCCGTAGTAAAAATATCTGGATGTCTGTATCAACTTCATAGCTAAAATAATAAATCAGAAATTTTACTTTCTTTGGGTTGGTTTACAATTTCGTAAACTTTTAGTATGCTGCTATCATAGAAGAGATTGACTTTTCTTCCGCGATTTCTTAGCATCTTTATGTTGGCTACTAACTTTTCTTGGTATTGTTTATTTTCGGCAAAATTATTATTTTCATCCGGAGTATTGTCATTTAAAACAAAAACTAATACACTTTTCGAAATAGAGTATTGCGGATTTTTCACCAAAAAGTTAGGTTCTTTCAAATGTTTTGTATTAATAGAATCAATTCTAGGATATTCATTAATAAAAAAATCATAGTTCATGAAGAAATGTGAATTATTACTAATCACCTGAGCTGCAGGATCATTTACGACACAATAGGAATGTTTAAAAAATGTTTGTGAAATCTTATCATACGCATTCAATATCTGTTTTGGTGTTTGATCAGAAACGGTCAACGCTTTGATGTTTTTCTCTTGATAGAAGAATGCCGCATAAATCATCATACCAAATAAAATCATAACAGTAATTGGACTGTACTTTTTAAATTTATACAATCCGAAGTTCAAAATTCGCATCACGATTGCTGCATTCAAGCCAATTATAATTGGAAGAAATACAGAGATAGAGTTGTTGAGCATGTCAATATCTAACCACTCAATTCTGATGAAAGTTAGCAGAATCAAAAAATTGAAATAAGTAAAGAAAATGATCGTAGCCCTCCAATTCTCTTTTTTGAAAATCACTAGAAGCAAAACCAAAATCAAACCTATTGCTGTAGATATTTGCGCATAACGAATGATTTCGCTGTAAGGCAATATTAGTTGCGGCACATACGTATACGAACTAACTGAAAGCAAGTTATTTTGCAGATACTCTAGTAGATCTGCTCTTTGGAAATAGCAAGCATAGTTATAAATTGCATATAAAATAACTAGGCTTACTATGAATGATAGAATGGCTAGCAAATTATGTTTTTTGAATTTCATTTTGGTAAATAGCAATCCGATAATCAAAAAAGGCGGAACTAGAATACAATAAGTAAACAAATCTGTTAGACCAATAGTTATGTAAATAAATAGAAAGCCAAAGAAATAGCTGGTTTGATGTAGCTTTGATATGGTAGGCTTTATGTAGAAAGCGAACGCAGGCAAGGCAAATGTCAAAGCTAAAAATGTTGGATTTCCTTTGAGTAAGAAATAAACATTTAACGGTGTTAGAACATATACCAAACTAAAAAATAAAGCTGCAATAGTTGGTGCAATAAATTTTGAAGGTGTTAACTTGTTGATGATCCAAAAAATGATGACAGCAAGCAATGTCGATTCGAGAATAGCGATTACTTGTAACGCAATCTCTGGACTCACATCTGTTATTTTTCCGTAAAAATTAACGACAGCCAATTCGGCATCAGTAGCCAATTCGAAGGTAAACCAATACTGATTATCGAACTGAATCACTTTATTTAAATCATATATCCATGCATCGGATAAGGAATAATTGTCGTAAATAATAAAGTAATAACGACTTAAAAAGGTAATGCAACCAATCAGAATGGTGAGCAATAGGATGAAGTTGTTTTGGTCTTTTTTAAGTTTGTTTCGATCTAAAGAAAACCAAAACCAGAATGATTTTTTATTTTCAATATTTCTCAAAAAATTCAGTAAAGCGGCTCGGACGTGCGTTCTGAAATAGTGTTTTGGATTTTTCAGATTCTTAATTCCAATGATATCAATGCCAATCAATATCCCAAAAACAAAAAAACAATTGAATAAATTGTATGCATCCAATTCGACCAAAGCAAAAATAACAATCACCAAAACTGCAGCATAACGAAACCAATTCATGACAATAAAATCAAGAAAATGAACATGTTTGCTTACGTTGACAAATTTTCTATTCAAGTAGAATAAAAAAAGTAATATAAAGCAAAGCCTTATAAAACCTAATAAAATTGAACTTGTAAGAAACATCATAATGCTTACTAATTAAATTTAGGAACTGTTTGCAAATCGATTGTCCCAATAAAAAAATCGAAACCTGTGGGATCAATTCTCTCTTTCACTTGCGCTACTAATTCCTTTGAATCTGCGTATTCAACAAGAATAAAAGGAATAGAATAAGTTGAACTAACAGTTTTTACACGATTTATGTTCTCGTCAAAGATAGTTTTTTCCCGTAGATTGTACTTTTTATCTTTAAAATTGTAGTCCGTCGCGATCGATTCAATGGCAATAACATCAACATATCTAGAAGTTTCTTCCACTAAATCTAACCCTGCATTTTGAATATATGTTTTCTTTGGATATTTCTCTTTTATAGTTTTAATGAGTTGAATCACTTTTTCTGGCTGCTCTTTCTGTGGACCGTGAATTGTAAAATTATCGATGTTATCTAGAAACAATCCGTCGTAGCCAAAAGCAAAAATTTCATCGACCATTTCTACGAGAATTTCATTAGCTTTTTTCGACTTTAAATCGATATAATGGCTATTCCAAATTTCATTCTTGCCAACGACATATTTCTTTAAATCTTTGAAATGGATTGAGTTTGCGTTGATTTCTCCTAGGCTGATGTAAGCAAAAACCTTTTCATTTTGAGATTTTAGAACTTGAACATCTTTTGCAGAAAAGTGCTTTGACTCGACAATAACGAACTTGTATCCCTTAATTAGCTCTGGTTTTGTTCTTCCATAACAAAATAATACGGTACTTTTTTTCATATCGTCTTGAAAAGAATTAAAACTAAAATTAGTGGAATTATGACAAGAAGTACTTTAATACGCTGCATAGTAGTAATAATCTAGGTTTTTAAAATAATTGATATTTGCTTTTAAAGTAAGCGCAACAAAAAGTGCAGCTCCTAAAAGCATACCTACTACGCTGTATTCATAAGCAAAAAATCTACTTAAAACGAAACCTAAGAATATATTTAACAAACATGCATAAATGATTGCTTTCAATGGTTTTTTAGCTTGGCCTAATGTAAATAAATACAAGGAATTCAACATTCCCCATGCTAATAAAACATAACCTATTCCGCCGATGACACAAACTTTGATGCTCAATTGTACTAATGTTTCATTAAACTGACCTTCAAAACCCCAAGATGCATTGATAATATAATAGATAAAAACAAATGCTAATATACTTGTAACAAATAGTAAAGCTACTTGCTGCCAGTACATTTTTCGCAGTTGATAGTTAAATAACTCTGGTGTTTTATGGTCTGTAATTTTTTGTCCAATATCAATAAATCTTGTAAAAGATGCAATACTATATTCTAGAACTCCAGCGAGCAATAAAAAAACTAAAATAGCTAAATCCATCCCTAATTCATAATTTTTTTCAAAATAAACCAAGAAAGGTAGATTTCCGTTGATGCCAGAAGACCAAGCCATAATTCTGTCGATAAAGATAAATAAGTATACAAATATTCCATAGAAGAAATATTGGTAATTGTGATACAACAAAACAGGTACTTTTATCTTGTTACCACTGATTGATTTCTTTTTCTTGGTTAAGTTTCTAAAATACGCCATCAAGAAAATTTTGACGATAATAATGGCGACTGCTATTCCAATCCAATGGGTTGCAAATATCAACAAATTAGTTTTTTCTTTTAGAAAAATAGAGACTGCGGTTCCTGCAAAAATGGCAAAAGTAATGACCCAGCGTTGCTTGATCGTATGAAGCGGCGCCAACATCAAAAGCAGCATTCCCACAAAAAACGCATAGGCAAAAACAACGAACAAAATTTCATATGGGTAGATATGAAAAAAGAAGTTTAATAAAAAGATAGATGTTAGTACAAAAAATATCGAAAGCATGCCTATCTTATGAAGGTAATTGATGGTTTTATTGGTCATCAGATAATCTTCGTAATTCCAATAAAAAGAAGCTTGTTTACCAATTACTTGTACAAATCCGCCAGTAGAAACTAGTCCAATAACAACACCTAAAACGACGGCGGTTGATTGAATTTCATTGAAACCAACAAATGTCCACAACGAATATCCAAAAACGATAATCGCTGCAATTTGAATTAAAACGGGAAGTAAATGGAAAATTCCTAAGGAGTAGTATTGAACAAAAATTTTAGTTTTTACTCTAAAATAATCTTTAAGCTGAATGACTTTCGGTTGCGTTCTTTCAACTTCAAGTTCCTTTTCGTTCTTTGCACCAATAAAGTAGCGGTCTGTGTTTAATTCATAAAACACCAACTCTGCCAAATCTTTAATCGAATTGAATCCGAAGTCTTCTTTAGTATCTTTCTCTCGAATCCCTAGAGATTCAATTGTTGCCTCAACAACCTCGCTACTAACAGGCTTACCGATCTTGTCTTTAGTTTTTTCAATTAAAGACTTAATGTTTGTAAAATGATTTTCCATTGTAGATTGGGGTCTATTTTTGGTTAAGTAAAAGTTTCTTTTCTAAGATGCCTCCATAGCTTCTTGTTGCATGTGTGAATGTAAGTAAATTGGTTCTTGTGCTTTTCTGTTCATGATAAATTCATAAGCCATTTCATATTCTTTAATGAACTTGTCGATGGTAAAATTATCAATTACTTTTTTGCGTGCATTTTCACCCATTTTTTTTCTTAGAACATCGTCTTGCAGTAGGTTTACAACACTTTGTCCAAGAGATTCAAAGTCTTTTGGTTTACAAATAAAACCGCAATTCGTATCTAATGCTTCTGTTACGCCACCGACATCAGTAGCTACAACAGGAATTCCACAACTCATAGATTCTAATACGGTATACGGGAAACCTTCAGAAATAGACGTTAATATCGAAATATCTCCTTCACAAAATAATTTATGTGGTTGGTCATGATAACCAGCCAAAAAGAAATTATCTTCCAACTTCAATTCCTTGATTAGGTCGTTGCATTCTTTTGTATATTGTGGTACCGCATTGTTATCACCATAAACTAGATAGCGAACATTTGGTATACTTTTCTTAGCCACAGCACAAGATCGTATCATGGTAAGTACATCTTTCAATTCAAAAATTCTAGCTGCCGCTACAACCGTTGGAACGTCCTTTAGATGCTCTGGTTTTTCACCAGGAACAAATAAATCAGAGTCAATTCCGTTGTAAATAACGTCAATTTTGTTGGGATGCGCGCCATATTTCTTTTCCCAAGACATATTAAATTTGTTTACCGACAAAATCATATCTGCTTTGTAGTAAACCAATTTAGTGATGCATTCTGAAAACTTAATCAATAAATTCTTCAAGAAAAATGAATATTCTGACGAATTTATGGCAATCAATCTTTCTCTAATAAATACACCGTGTTCCGTTGCAATAATTGGGGTTCCGTATTTGTATTTCAATACCAACGCTGGAATTACTGGGAATCCGGATAGCGTAAGATGAGAAACATCTGCTTTAGGAACATCAATTGAAATTGGAATTAAGAATCTATAAATCCAACGCATTCCAACTGTGAAGTCATACAAAGTCGCCTCATAGTGATTATCTTTTGCAATAACTTTCGAAACAGTTTCGCAAAAACACTTCCAAACCAATTGGCTTTTCATGGTGTTTTTATAGTCATGATTTTGAAAAAATTGCCACATATCAAAAATAACGTCGTCAATTTCTTCAATATCCATTGATGAATCATAAATTGCAGCCAACAATCTTTCGAAGATTGGAATGAACTCGGATTCGATGATTGCTTCGTCTTCTTGTTCTTTCTTATTAACTGTTTTATAGTATTTCTTTCCGTAACTCAAAAGCTCTTTCGGCTCTAATGGAGACCATAAAGGCACTTGAATAACATCTTTTACGTTTTCGCTTAATATATATTTTGATTTTTCCTCAAAATCGGCGTTGATTGAGTATAAAGTGTAATTAACATTAGTTACTTTGTTACACAGCATGTGAGCCCAAGTTGAAACTCCTCCACCATTAAATGGATAGGTTCCTTCTAAAATCAACATTACATCATACTTGTTTTTCATATTCTTTAGGTTTAAGCATTTAGAAACATTGGGGTAACATTAAATTAGGGGAAATTTAACATCTATTTCTATGGCAAATATATTTTGAGTTTGCCTAATAAAAAAAAAATACGACTGAAATCTGTTGTAAACACTCATAAAGTCGATAAAGTGCAACTTTTTTAAGAAGAAGTCAATGGAAGAAATTTTTGTTAAAAAAAATACGATTAATACATCGGTAAAATGATGTATTTCATCGAATTAGTTTTTAGTCAAAGTGGAATTAATAGAGCTTCTCTCGAATTTTTTTTCCGATGAGTAAAATTAGCTTCAATTTGTAGTCTTCAATAAGCCATTCGCGATAATTCTTACTGCAATGACTTAAACAACTTGCATAGCGTTTCATTCTATCTTGAATGTCTTCGCTGAGTTCTTTTGCAAGACTTTTAGCTTCGAGCAAACCGTCGGAATTATCAACACACATAGAAGCATGCTGTTCGAGCGATTTCTCAACCACAATCTTTGAACGCAAATTTTGTGCGATGGCTAATTTATGTTCCTCGTCGACATCAAAAGTGACGACTTCAGTTTTTGAAAACTTCGCCCGCAGTTCAGGTGGCATTTGATACTTGAAATGCATTTCGATTTCAACATCATCACGCAGATTCTCTAGATAATACTCAGGTGATTTGAAAATATGTTGCCAATCAACAGGCTCACTCCAAAGCCCAAATCTTGCCGCATTATTACCTAAATCAATTACAGTAAAGTTGTCTTTATTGACCAAGTTTTCGAGACCCACGTCCAATCATTTGAAAATACAGCGTCAATGATTTTGTGGCTCTATTTAAAATAATACTCTCCACGGTCGGCTCATCGAAACCAGTAGTAAGGATTCCAACTGAAGTCAAAATGGCATCTGGTGTTTTCTTGAACCAAGCTAGTATTTCGCGGCGATCTTCCGGATTGCTGGTGTTATCGAGATGTCTGACGGGATAACCTGCTTCCCTAAAGGTTTCATAGACATATAAGGAAGTATTAATTCCATTGTTAAAAATCAATGTCTTTTTTCCTAATGATTTTTCAACGTAGGCATGAATCAGTTTTTCCTGCATTGCCAAATTAGAATATAAATCGTCGGACGATTTTACCGTATAATCACCATTAATTCCAACTTTTAAGGAAGTTAATCCAACGTCATAACTATACGTTATTGCTTTAGCAAGAAATCCTTTTTCAATCAATGATGAAATGGTATCGCCGACAATTAGCTCATCGTAATTCTCATTCATTGGCAACTTAATATTGGAACTCAAAGGCGTTGCCGTTACTCCTAATATAAAGGAGTTTTTAAAGAAGCTCAGTAGTTTTCGAAAGGAATTATAATGCGCCTCATCGATGATGACCAGACCAATATTATCAAGATGCAACTTTTTGTCATTGATCCGATTTTTCAAAGTTTCTACCATGGCAACAAAGCAGGAATAGTCGTTTTGGTCCGATAACTCTTTGACTTTACTGTTAATGATCTTATTCTTGACATCAAAACCCTTGAGCATTTTTGACGTTTGCTTACACAACTCGATACGATGCGTCAAAACCAGCACTTTTTTGTCATGTTTAGATAGATATCTTCTAACGATTTCAGAAAATATGACGGTCTTCCCTCCTCCCGTTGGCAATTGATACAACAAATGGTGGTTGTTTGGCGCATTGTCTAAACGCTCAAATATGGTCGCAATATCTCCTTGCTGATAACTATACAGCTCTTTTCTATCTTCAATATCTGATTCTACTTCTCTGTGAGGCATTGCGCATTTTTTGAATTTTGCAAAAGTACAGCTAAAAAAGACTTATTCGATTAATTAATTAAAAAACATAAATTAATATTCAAAGCGCTCGACAATTGCAGTAAACTCGTACTTGTTTACCCAGTCTTGCTTGACCGCTTCTTCCTGGATTGCTATAATTCTACTACTAAATTCTGAATAGATTTCCTTCTCTAAGACAAATCGAATTGCTTGCTCATAGGAAGTTAATATCCCTTTAAAAAAAGCGTCTTGCTTGATTGGCTTTTCTGCGGTTAGGGTTTGAGCAACTTCTATTGCATATAGCATCAAATCGGCGATTAGAAAAGAATCAACGCCTAATGAAATAAAGTGCTTAATATACTTTTGCGCGGTCGATCTCCGAAGTTTAGGTCTTTTGCCTTTAAGAGGAAAAAACTCATTGGATATTTTCAACTTTGCTTCTCGTATCAAACGTTCTTCGTTCGGATTGAAAACAAAATTGAAATAGGTTTTCACCGGCAGGAACTTATCATAAATCGCAACGATTTGCTCTTCCAGTTGTTCTTTTGAAAGTTGATTTAGGTACTTTTTTAATTCTCGTTTGCTCATCTGTTTTTCAATTCGAACAAAAGTACTTTAGTTTTGTGACAATTGTGAATCCTAATTTGCTAATTTTGCCCAAATAACAAGCACAACAAAAAATAACAATGATTAAAATATTCAAAATCACGGCTTTCTTAGAAGGTATTTCTCTATTGCTTTTGCTATTTTTTGCAATGCCAATGAAGTACGCATTCGACCTACCGATTTTTGTCCGAACTATCGGCATGGCGCACGGATTGCTTTTTATTGGCTACATAACAATAGCCATTATGTTGAAAATGGAAGAAAAATGGGATGTCAAAAAATTTACAACCATCTGTTTGGCTTCGGTTATTCCGTTTGGTACCTTTTATATAGAAAAAAAATATTTACGAAGTGCATAAATTGCTTGAATTAGTCTTCTGTTGGTGCTATCCTTTGTTGCGAAAATGGGGATTGGAAGATACTTTTGCGTCTTACACAAGTCTATTTATTAATATCTTTATTTTATCGGCACTTGCCTATTTTATATTTTTCGTTTTCAGGTTTTTCTTGGTGACAATGATGGCTATCGTTGCTAGCAAGACAAAAACTAAATTTGATGACCTGCTGATTTCAAACAAAACAGCAAAATACATCTCACATTTAATTCCGTTACTCTTTATTTACAAATCAGTTCCTATTATCTTGAATGACTTTGTATACTGGGAAGCAGTTTTCGGAAATTTGGTAGGTGTGTATATTATTTTGCTTAGTCTTTGGATTGTTCGAACCATTTTCAACGCACTCAGAGATTATCTTAAACTTAAACCAGAGTATAGCGACAAACCTATTGATAGTTACATACAGGTAATCATGATTATTCTGTGGATTATCGGATTGACTGTCATTGTTTCAGAGTTATTTAATATTAAGGCAAATACCCTATTTACAACACTTGGAGCAGTTTCTGCAATTATCATTTTAATTTTCAGAGATATTATTTTGGGATTTGTTGCAAGTGTACAAGTCTCACTAAACGACATGGTTCGTATTGGCGATTGGATTACATTTGACAAATTTGGCGCAGACGGAGATGTGATCGAAATTAACCTCGCAACTGTGAAAGTGCGCAATTTCAATAATACCACCACCACTATTCCAACCTATAGTCTAATTTCAGATTCCTTCCGCAACTGGCGTGGGATGCTGAATTCGGACGGAAGACGTATCAAAAGACACTTATTGATCAAAGCGCGTAGCATCCATTTTTTGAGCGAAGAAGAGTTGACTGAAATGAAGAAAATTCAATTAATCAGCCAATACATTGAAGATCGACAAACAGAAATTGATCAATTCAACGCTTTTCATCAAATTGATAGATCATTGCCCATTAATGGTAGAAACCTAACGAACTTTGGTTTATTTCGAAAGTACATCACTTGTTACCTCGAAAATTATCCTAGTTTAAATAAAGATATGATATTGCTTTGCAGACAATTACAACCAACTGCTCAAGGCATTCCTTTAGAAATTTACACTTTTACAAAAGACAAGAAATTCGAGAATTACGAGTATATTATGTCAGATATTTTCGACCATATTATCGCATCGATTGGCTATTTTGATCTTGAAATTTTCGAATTATCAACAGGCAAAGAAGCCCAGTCGTAAGATTGTCACTTTAGCCTATCTTGAATAAATTCTATGGTAGTTTTCCCGTGGGCTTGTGGTTTTCCATCCGCTCCTAAACTAACCATCGTAATCGAATCAATTGTTATTATTGTTTCTCTGGTCATGATGTTTCTGACTTCGCACTTTAAGGTTAGGGAAGAATTTCCAAATCGTACCACATCGATACCAATTTCGACAATATCACCCTGCTTAGCGGAACTTCTAAAATTAATTTCCGACATATGCTTGGTCACAATTCTCGAATTCTCAAGTTGGATAATAGAATATAATGCCAATTCCTCATCAATCCACGCTAGTAATTTTCCGCCGAATAATGTTCCGTTAGGGTTTAAATCCTCAGGTTTTACCCATTTTCTTGTATGAAAGCGCATCGTGTATTTTTTTAGTAATTTTCAAAATTAACTATTTCTTTCTGATTAGACTATAGAATCTGACGTTCAAAGAAATTAGCCTTCAAAAACATTATAGTGTGATATCGTTTTAATTTATAAACAAAATGTTAATAAATATAAGTAGCTTTTATTTGATGATAACTTGAATTTTAAAAGTAAACTCCTATATTTGCATCTTAAATGTTAAAATCTGACTATACCGATAGTCGTAACAACCTTATATATTATGAAACATCGTTTACTAGTTGTATTAGTTGCCTTACTGACAGTTTCCTTTTCTTACGCACAAGATGCTCCTAAGGAAGATTTAAAGGAAGCCAAAGATACTGGAGAAAGAAAAGATTACAACAAATGGACAATTGAAGTAACTGCCGGACAAAGTAAAGGAACAAGACCTTTTACTGAAGGTTACTACTCTAGTAATCCTGATTCATTTTTCGGAACAGTAAGAGTAAATACTTTCAGTGTAGGTGTTCGTTACATGTTTAGTTCTAGATTCGGATTAAAAGTAGATTTAAGTTCAGATGAATTTTCAAATAATAAGAATACCAAAAGTCTTGACTTTCAATTGCAACAATACAGAGTTGGTTTTCAAGGAGTGGTAAACGCTTCAAGATTATTTAATATACAACGTGAATTGGGAAGATTAAGTCTTTTGATTCATGCAGGTATTCAAGTATCTCGTTCTACACCTAAATTAGCTGCTGATAAATATGATCCGAACTATTATTACAATAAATCTGAATACAATGGCGGTGTAATGTTTGGAATTTCTCCAGAAGTTCGGATTTCTAAGAAATTTTCTGTCATAGGTGATTTTAGTTCGCTAAGTAATTTCAGACAGCATTTCACATGGGACGGTAGACTTAATGACGTAAAGAACAACTTATCAGGACAAATGATTATGGCTTCTCTTGGATTGACCTACTCCTTTGGTAATGACAATATTCACGGTGATTGGGCTATTATCGACGAAAGCAAGCTAAAAGAAATCGAAGCGCTTGACAAGAGAATTGGTGACCTAGAAAGCATGATGAATGATACTGATAAAGATGGTGTGCCTGATTACCTAGACGTTGAAAACAACTCTATCGCAGGAGTTGCAGTGGATACCAAAGGTAGAATGGTTGATATTAACAAAAACGGAATTCCTGATGAGTTAGAAAGCTATATGTCTAATAACTTTATTGATAAATCTAGCGTTGGTTCAGTCATTGAAGGCGCGAACTCCGATATGATTAAGAAAATGATTCACGATGGATATGTGGCTACTTATTTTGAAACTGGTAAAACTAGACCTACTCAAGAATCAACAGAAGGTATTGGCTTTATCTTGACTTTCTTACGTAACAACCCAGGATCTTCATTGGATATAGTTGGTCATGCTGACGAAATTGGAAGCAGCGCATACAATAATAAGTTATCAAATGATCGCGCTAAGAATGTTAGACAAGTACTTATGGATGCTGGTATAGACGGATCACGTTTAAGTATAGTTTCTGAAGGCGAAGATAATTCAGTGCTTAAAGATTCAGCTGATGCTAGAAGATTGGTTAGAAGAGTAACCTTCAAAATCAAAAACTAATTAACAGATACATCTTAATAACTAAAAAAAACCTCCGTAACACAACGGAGGTTTTTTTTTACCTTTAAAATAAAAAATATGGAAACAAGAGATTTTAATATGTCCCAGTGGAGAGGAGAAACAATTGGTTCTGTAAATGAACAATCGTCGGCAGAGGAGAAATTTCAAAATCAAACCTTACGCCCTATTTTAAGACTTCAAAATGATTTGTTTGTTGCAGTTTTTAGCAATCACATCAGTAAACATAAAAATGACTTCTATTCTCTTACAGTCGACAAGAAATTACAATTTATTGAAAATGCAATTCAGAAAGACATTAAGTTTCGTAATGCTTTAAAAGGAATGGTTATTGGACTTTTTACACTTGATGAGTATGCACTATATATTCAAAATTCATCTTCCTTAAATAAGCGAATGATGAATATGTTGATGGAACGTCTAAAAAGTCAAGTGCAACTTTTTGACGTGGTTTTGAACAATTAAGCCTAATTTCGACGAATCCCCGCTAGTTTACTGAGATATTTGCTTCCCTCTTTGGAATTTCAAATTAACTTTTAAACAAATCTCTTTTGCTATAGCGCTTATATTTTAATCTTTTCACAAATTATTGCAATCAATTCAAACATTCTCGCAATTGTTTGATAAAATGAAACTTTACGGGATTTTTATTGAATATTTTTACTATAATTGTTTAGATGATTTGAAAAGTGAAATAGGTTCAGTTTCTATCCATAAATGCAGCTATATATAGTATATGAAAGAAGAATACTTCAAGTGGTACTCCCCCAATCTCAATCGAGAAATGGAAATGTTAGTTTTTGGGCATGCAGGTTATCCAGTTATTTTGTTCCCTACCTCTATGGGTAGTTTTCATGAAAATAAAGATCAAGGACTAATTGAATCTGCACGTTGGTTTATCGAACAAGGTCTTATTCAAATTTTTTGCCCAGGAAGTATCGACAAAGACAGTTTTTATAATAAAAACATCCATCCATATCATCGTATTCAGAACCATGTTTGGTACGATAAAATGATTTGTCATGAAATCGTAGAACGTGTAAAAAACAACACCTACTCAGGTAAAGTTGCCGTTGCTGGTTGTAGTTTCGGAGGTTATCATGCTGCCAATTTCGCTTTCAGACATCCGGGTTATGTAAGTCATATGTTTTCTATGAGTGGCGCTTTCGATATCAAAAGCTTTATGGATGGCTATCATGATGAAAACGTCTACTACAATAGCCCTGAAGATTACCTACACGGCTTAAATGATCGCGAATTATGGAATATGGACATCATTCTAGGAACGTCCAATTGGGACATTTGTTTTGATGCCAATTTGAAGCTTAGTCGCGTTTTGGCTCAAAGAGATATTCCTCATTGGCTAGACGTTCGCCAAGATCAAGAACACGATTGGCCAATCTGGCGTCAAATGTTTCCGCATTACTTATCTAGAATCAAATTTTTCTAAATAACATATTTATATCAAATCGAAGATTCACGAAAACCTAAAAATAATGTAATCATGAGTAAAAAAATTGGAATATTATTCGGAATGGAAGACACATTTCCTTATGCTTTTATTGAAAGAGTGAATTCTAAAAATGAAAAAGGAATCATAGCGGAAGCAGTGTCAATTGATAAAGTCATTCAAAATAAAGGCGGTGAATACGCTGTAATCATCGATCGAATTTCACAAGATGTACCATTTTATCGCGCCTACTTAAAGAATGCTGCTTTAACCGGTACGAACGTGATTAACAACCCTTTTTGGTGGAGCGCCGATGATAAGTTCTTCAACAACTGTTTGGCTGATACGCTTGGCGTGCCACTTCCTAAGACCGTAATTCTTCCTTCAGCGGAACATCCTACGGATACTACTTCAAAATCATTTCGAAACTTAAAATACCCTATGGATTGGGATGGAATTTTCGATTATATTGGTTTTCCGGCTTATATGAAACCTTATGCTGGTGGCGGTTGGAAAAATGTGTATCGATTGGAAAACAAAGAAGAGTTTTGGCAAAAACACCAAGAAACTGGTCAATTGGTGATGCTATTACAAGAAGAGATAGTATTTACGGAGTATTTCCGCGTGTATTGTTTGGGTGGAAAAGACGTGCATATTATGCAATATGAACCAAGAAACCCACATCATTTGCGCTACGTGATTGACGGTCCACCGGTAGATAAGAAATTATTAGCTACAGTCAAAGATTACACTCTTCGCCTTTGTAAAGGTTTAGGATATGATTTTAATACGGTTGAATTTGCCGTTCGTGATGGAATCCCATACGCTATCGACTTCGGGAATCCAGCTCCAGATGCAGAGTATACTTCTGTTGGTGCTGAAAACTTCGAATGGGTTGTAGAAGCAGCGGCTAAAATGGCAATTGCTGCGGCTAAGAAACAAAAACCAGGAAAAATGAATTTGACTTGGGGAACATTTATCAAAGATGCCGCTGCTGAAAAATAGCAAAAGAATCTAAGAATACGAATTGCCCTAGCCCGGATTGCAGTGAAAATCCTTTCGGGATTCTCCGTAGCGTAGCGAAGGAAAATCTTTAATGATCCGGAGGGTAGCGAAGGAAAATCTTCAATGAAGCGCAGCGGATTTGCCGAAAGATTGCAACGGAAAGCCGGATTAGCTTCTAAAAAATAATGCGATGAGAAAATTACCGATTTTTACCCTTGGAGTTGAAGAAGAGTATCAGATTATAGACCCGCACCCGCGAGACTTACGTTCGCATTTATCTAAAATTGTAGATGGCGCCAAAGTCATTTTGAACGAACAAGTCAAAGCCGAAATGCACCAATCGGTGGTTGAAGTTGGGACAAATATCTGCAAGAACGTTCAAGAAGCGGAAAATGAAATTAAATTTCTGCGAAGTAAGATTGTTGAATTAGCTGCCAAACAAGACCTAGTCGTTGGTGGCGCGGGAACCCATCCGTTTTCTCGTTGGCAAGACCAACCAATTACAGACGATCCGAGATATCACAATATTGTCAATGAATTGCAAGACGCAGCGCGATCCAACTTGATTTTTGGAATGCATTGTCACGTCGGGATAGAAAATCGCGAAATTGGACTGCAATTGATGAATCAGGCTTGCTATTTCTTGCCTCATATTTTTGCGCTTTCGACCAACTCGCCTTTTTGGGAAGGCAGACAAACAGGCTATAAATCTTTTAGAACCAAGGTTTTTGATAAGTTTCCTAGAACTGGATTGCCTGAGTATTTTGATTCGGTGGCTTCCTACGACAACTATTTAGAAACCTTAGTCAAAACCAATTGTATTGACAATCCGAAGAAAATATGGTGGGATTTGCGTTTGCATCCTTTTTATGACACGATTGAATTCCGTATTTGTGATATGAGTTTGACGGTTAAGGAAACCATGTGTATCGTGGCAATCATTCAAGCTATTGTTGCCAAATTGCACAAGTTGACGCAACACAATATGAGCTATAATATCTACAGAATAGCGTTAATTAAAGAAAATAAATTTAGAGCTGCACGTTACGGTATTGAAGGAAACATGATCGATTTTGGATTACAGAAAGAAGTCGAAACCAAACTTCTTGTTGGCGAATTGCTTGATTTTATTGACGATGTTTTAGATGAATTAGGAAGTCGCGAACAGATCAATTATGTTCATGAAATCATGAAAAACGGAACAGGCGCTGACAAACAATTAGCCGTTTTTAATCAAACCAAAGACTTGTCAAAAGTGGTCGATTTTATTACTTCTGAGTTCACCAAAGGATTGTAAGATAAATAATTATATATTTGTACAACCAATTTCTGTTTTTAAACCTAAGAATATGAATGAACATACGATAAAAATAGCCATTTTAGATATGTACAATGGTGAGCCCAATCAAGGGATGCGCTGTATTATTGACATTATCAATAGGTTTAATCAGATTGTTACTTTCAAAATTTTCGACGTTCGACGAAAATCAGAATTTCCTAAAATAAAAGATTTCGATATTTATATTTCAACTGGTGGACCAGGAAATCCGCTGGAAGGCGATGGTATTTGGGATAAAAACTACTACGAGTTTATCGACCAATTAGCCCTGTGGAATACAGAAAATGAAGTAAAAAAACATGTTTTGTTTATCTGTCATTCGTTTCAAATGGCTTGTAAACACTTCGGTCTAGCAGAAATCACAAAAAGAAACGACACTTCATTTGGTGTCATGACCGTTCACAAAACTAAAGAAGGTTATAACGATCCTATTTTTGAAGGTTTAGCAGATCCTTTTTACGCTGTTGATTCTAGAGATTATCAAGTAGTTCAACCTAAATTGAGTGTATTCGCTGACCATGGCGCCAAGATTATTTCCTTAGAAAAAATCCGAGATCATGTGCAATTTGAACGAGCTATTATGGCTGTCAGATTTACACCGTACTTTGTTGGAACACAGTTTCATCCAGAAGCCGACCCGTTAAGCTTTATCGCTAATTTGAAAAAAGCCGAAGCTCGGGAAAAAATCATTGTCTTAAAAGGTAGAAAGAAATTCAGAAATATGCTGGAAGATTTGCTAGATGAAGATAAAATCTACAAAACCAACGAAACCATTATTCCTAATTTCCTTCGCATCGCCATTAATGACATATTGAAAACCAGAAAGATTCTTTCCAACTAAGTTTTGACTTTTCAATAATCACTCATTTTTTGTATTGCTATTTTACTCGAAACTTTTTCGATTCATTTCTTTATTGTATAAATTATGATTTCAAAATACAGACAACTTTTTAACGACAGTTTTACCTTAGACAAATACCAGGAATTTCAAGACGATATCGCGGCTGATTTCGACTATATGCCCACTTTTAGAATGGCGGAAACTCCGTTTTTTATTTCAAAGGAATTAAAATCGCAATTGATGGAAGGTTGTGAAGATGTCATTCGATTAATTCAACAAGAGAACTTCAAGCAATTAACCGAGAAATCACTTGAACTCAATACCAAAGTTCCTAACGAAGACGAACATACTACTTTCCTAGCGATTGACTTTGGGATTTGCGAAGAAGACGGAAAAATAATTCCAAAACTCATTGAAGTACAAGGCTTTCCTTCGCTGTTTAATTACCAGTTCGTGCTGTATGATAAATTTAAGAAACACTATCCATTTTTAGAAGAACTTACGCCGTTCATCAATGGCATTTCTGGCAGCGAGTATCTTAAGATAATCGAAGAAGCCATGTGCAATGGTCTTCCCAAAGAGAATGTCATACTTCTCGAAATCGAACCCGAAAAGCAAAACACCAAAATAGATTTCTATTACTGTCAACGAGACATCGGAATTCCAATTGTGTGCGTCACCGAATTGATCAAGAAAGGGAAACAACTGTTCTACACCAACGAAAATGGCAATCAAGTTCAAGTGAAAAGAATTTACAATCGTGTGATTTTCGATGAATTAGAATTGCGTAAAGATCTCAAAATGAATTTCAGTTTTTCGGACGAATTAGATGTTGAATGGGCTGGACATCCTAACTGGTTTTTTAGAATTAGTAAGTTTATTTTGCCGATGTTAAAAGGAAAATACTTCATCGAAACTACCTTGCTCAGTGAACTAAAAGAAATTCCAACTGATCTAGAAAATTACGTTCTAAAACCACTGTTTTCGTTTTCTGGTTCTGGGGTGATTTTTCATGTAACCAAAGCCGATATCGAAGCGGTTACGGAAAAAGAACTGTATATTCTGCAGAAGAAAGTCAATTATATTCCCATCGTGCAATCGCCAGATGGTAAAGTAAAAGCAGAAGTTCGTGTACTTTGTGTGTGGAAAAAAGAAGACAAAGCTCCGACTCTATTATGCAATTTGGTTCGTTTGAGCCGAGGTGAAATGATTGGGGTGAAGTTTAATAAAGACAAAGATTGGGTTGGTGGCACTTTGGGCTTATTTGAGAAATAAAATTTGCCACAAAGACACAAAGACACCAAGTTTTTTCTTAAAACTTTTTTCCATTAATTTTATTTCTTTGCGTCCTTGCGACTTCGTGGCGAAACCTAATGCAAATTCTTAACTTCCGCTTGCGCCACAACAGTAGCAAAATCTTTCACCAAACGATCAGCGTAATCATCAAGCAAAGTCAAAACGCGATCTTTCTTGTCTGATTTAACGATCAATCCAGCGTGATAATCTAGCGGCACACGGAAACAAACTTCTTCATCAGAAAATGATGATAAGTCTGGATGTTCGTATTTGGAAAGCGTGAGTACAATTCCAGCATATTCTTTCTTTACTTTCGGCAATTTGTATTCTATTCCTTTGGCCAAAGCATTTTCGATAGCTGCCCATTCCGCCCACAAGTTGATATCAGAAGCCGAAGCTACCATTTCCGCTAAATGCGCCCCGCCCACTCTAGAAGACGTTTCCAAGAAATATATTTTCCCATCATCGTCACATTTGATGTATTCTGAATGTGCTGCACCGTGCTTCAATCCAAAACCTTTAATCACTTGCTCATTGACTTTCTTGATGGCTTTGTCATCATCAGAATTGTATTCGATGTTGGCACTTCTAAAAATACCACCGCCTTGTGAAATCTCCATTGGCGTTGCCAAATATTTCGAAGTGATGCTGAACAAAATTTTACCGTCTAAAATCAAGCTATCACAGTGATATACCGATCCCGGACGAAATTGTTCTACCAAATATTTAAAACGATTGTTGCCCATTTCGTTGATGTGCATCCACAAACTTTCTTTGTCATAAACTTTAATAATTCCAGATGCTGAAGCTTCAGAACGAGGCTTTAGTACCCAAGGCGCAGCCACCGAATCAGCAAAGGAGTTGATATCGTGATCATTAAACAACGATGCAAATTTTGGATTGGAAATACCGCAACTCTTAGCGCGCATTCGCATCGCTAACTTATCTCGAAAATAGCGACCTGTTGTTTGTCCCATTCCGTCAATACGGAGGTTTTCTCTCAGATAAGTTGCTTTCTCGACATCAAAATCATCCAAAGCCACAATCGCATCTATTTTGTTGTTCTTCATCAAATTACTCACGCCAAGTAGCAAATGCTCTAAATTCCAGTCGACGTCCTGACCTTCCATAAAGAAAATCTCGTCGATATATTCTACTGGCCACGATTTGTCACGTAGTTTTTCAGAGGTCACCAAATAGACTTTATTACCCAACTTCTTCAAATTGATCAAGAAATCAGATCCTTTGAAGTAGTTGGAAATACAAACGAATGTTTTTGGAGATTTATTCATAGCTTAAATATTTTCAATAAAATGAGTTAATAAATGCACGCCGTAAGCGGTAGCGTGTTTGCTTTTCGCAAATTCGTCGTCACCAAAAGCGACACCCGCAATATCAAGATGCGCCCATGAAGTATGACCTTCTGTGAAATGCTCTAGGAACTTCGCGGCAGAGATTGCTCCTGCGACGGGTTTGCCACTATAATTTTTGACATCAGCAATATCACTTTCGATATCAGATTTGTAGGCGTCCCACAACGGAAGTGGCCACAACCGCTCTCCTATTTCATCGCCAGAATGCTGCAATTGTTGAGATAATATTTCATCATTGGTAAACAAAGCAGCGCATTCGTAGCCAAATGTTCCGACAGAACTTCCGGTTAACGTGGCAATATCAACAAGAATTTCTGGTTTGTAATTTTTAATCATAAATGAAATTCCATCAGCAAGAATCAAACGTCCTTCCGCATCAGTATCAATAATTTCAATCGTAGAGCCGCTGTAGCTTTTGATCACATCGCTGGGTAAAAAGGACTTGCTATCTACCGAATTTTCACAACACGGAACAATCGCGGTCACACGAACTGGCAACTGTAAATCTGCCACCAACTGCATGGTTCCCAATACTGCCGCGGCGCCAGCCATATCGCATTTCATATGCAACATGCCTGAAGTCTTGATGTTGAGTCCACCTGTGTCAAACGTGATGCCCTTGCCTACCAAACCAACATGCCTAATTTTCGGAATATCGGTCTCAGGAATATAATCCATAATGATAAATTGTGGTTCTTTGTCACTTCCTTTTCCAACTGCAATAAAAGCGTCTAAACCTTCAATTCTAGAGGCTTCTCCATCTAAAATTCTTGTGCTAAATCCATAAGTATTGCCGCGCTCAATGGCCCATTTTGATAGATAAGTTGGCGTTACATTGTTCGGCGGTAAGTCGACCAAATATAAAATTTCGATTTGTGCCTTAGCAATTTTTATGGCGCGCTTTACTACTTCTGTATGATCTGTTTTAGAAATTAAAGCTAGCTCGAATTTTGGATCTAAAAAGGCGTGATTAATTTTCTTTTTAAAGTGACCTAAGTTATAAGTGCCTAAAAACAAGCCAGAAACCGTAGCTTCAACTTGCTGAAGTGTAAAAACTTCTGGTATCACCAGCGCTACGTTTTTTCCAAAAGTGTCTTTTTCTTTGGAGGCAATACGTCGAGTTATCGTCTTCAGTGATTTATAATCAATCTTCTTCCCTAAGCCAATGAAAATATGCACGCAATCATATTTTTCTGCCATATAATAAGTGTCTTTCTTCCCGTAAAATACTTTGGAAGAAACGGCTACTCCGTGAAACTCGATTGGCACAAGATTCTGTGGACTAGTTTCAAAAACCGGAATTAATATTGCACCTGTAAAGCCTTCTAAATTGGCTATGTTTTTCGTTTTCATTTAATTGTCTTTTGTATTAAAAAATAACCATTCAATCGCTTTAGGAAACTCGTCACTCCAGTACGTTTCGTTGTGTTTTCCCAACATATTGATGCTTAGATTAATCTTCATTTTACTGGTTACAAATTCGTTTTTAATCATATTCTTTTTGAACTTCTTCACATGTTCGATCATCGTAGCACTTTCGTCGCCGCCCGCATACAAATAAATCTTCGTGTCGCCAGGTTCTGAAAAGTCGATGTTGTTGAAGTCCATTTTCGGAATCACCCACAATGATGGTGAAAAAATCATGAGTTTTCCATAGACTTCCGGATACATCAAACCCGAAAAAATACTCACCAATCCACCCATCGAGCTTCCTCCTATTCCCGTGTATTCTCGTTCGATCTTGGTCCGGAAATTCTTATCAACAAATGGTTTTAGCGTATCAGTAATAAATCGAATGTATTTTTTTCCTTGCCCAACGCCAAGCAAAGTCTTTCCGACATTGTATTCTTTGATTCTATCTTGCTCTGCATGTTCCACTGCAATGATGATGATTTTCCCGATTTTGTATTCGGACATTACTGCCAGTTTTTTGTCGATTTCCCAATTTCCGTATTTCGCTTTTTCATTGAATAAATTCTGCGCATCTTGCAGATACAAAACCGGATACGTTTCTGTCGACTCTTCGTAATCATGAGGTAGCAAAGCCCAAATTCTTCTTGTTTTATTGAGTTGCGGAATTTCAAATTCTTCCGAAATCAAATGCACTTTTGGGAGGAAATTCGGTTTAAAGGGCAACCAGTTTTTTCTCCATTTATCAACGTGTTCTTTGCGAACTCCGGTGTGGTCCTTACAAACCCGATTTTCTGTTCTGTTGCCGTACTTGTCTATCTCAACTTCGCTCCAATCACCTTTGGTAAACTTATATAGTAATTCTTCGGGATAGATGAAGTCACTTTCAAACTTGAAATGATACAAGCCATTACCAATCTTCTCCATTTCAAATTTGGGATCTTGTGTATGCCAATTATTGAAATTTCCCGAAATATATACCGGTCGCGCATCATCTTCGTCCGTCGTCAGTAAAATATTGAGTTGCGGCTCTGGAATCTCAGTTGCTGTTTCTTCAGCTATTTTATTTTTATTGTTAATCATAGTAATACGAAAAATTCCTTAGTTCAGTAGGTTTAAGAAGTAAATATAGTTTTTTGACTTCTTAATTAAAAGAAACTCGTCAAATAAAAACTAAGAATTTTTAGATTGAAATAAATTGAACTAGAATCTTATCAATGTTGCAATATTTATAGAATATTTCCCTAGAATTATTCCAATATAACAAGGAAATCTGCCTGAGATATTGACATCCCAGACAGATTAATAAAAAAGCTAATTGTGTTAATTCGCTTGAAGAACTTCAACTTTTGGACCCGCATCAACCAATCGTTTTCCTTCATCTGTATTGGTATATTGCTCGAAGTTCTTGATGTATTTCAAAGCAAGATCTTGCGCTCTACGTTCCCATTCTTTTTTGTCTTTATACGTATCTCTTGGGTCGAGAATACCTTCACTTACACCTGGCAAAATTGTTGGAAATGTGAGTTTTAAAAATGGAATTTCTTTTGTCGGCGCTTGATCTATTTCGCTACTAATAATGGCGTCAATGATTGCTCTTGTGTTTTTTAAAGAAATTCTTTTTCCTGTTCCATTCCATCCTGTGTTGACAAGATAGGCTTTGGCTCCATGTTCTTTCATTTTTCCAATTAAGGTTTTAGAATACATAGTCGGATGCAAAGTCAAGAATGCTTCGCCAAAAGCTGGAGAAAAAGATGGTTGCGGTTCCGTTATACCGCGTTCTGTTCCAGCCAATTTAGAAGTATAGCCACACAGAAAATGATATTGTGCTTGGTCTTCATTTAAAATAGAAACTGGTGGCAAAACTCCAAATGCATCAGCAGATAGATAAATAATTTTCTTCGCATGTCCCGCTTTTGAAGGCAAAACAATTTTATTGATATGATAAATTGGATAAGAAACACGTGAGTTTTCGGTAATTGAATGATCGTAATAATCTACTTCGCCGTACTCATTAACTATCACATTTTCAAGTAATGCATCTCTTTTAATCGCTTTCCAAATATCAGGTTCATTGTCTTCACTCAAATCGATTACTTTCGCGTAACAACCGCCTTCGTAATTAAAAACCCCATTGTCATCCCATCCATGTTCATCATCACCAATTAAGTAACGTTTCGGATCAGCAGATAAAGTAGTCTTTCCTGTACCAGATAGACCAAAGAAAATAGCAACATCACCTTTTTCTCCCACATTCGCAGAACAGTGCATAGAAGCCATACCTCGTAAAGGCAAATAGTAGTTCATCATAGAAAACATGCCTTTTTTCATTTCACCACCGTACCAAGTACCACCAATAATTTGAATTTTTTCAGTTAAATTAAAAAGGACGAAATTCTCAGAGTTCAAACCTTGTTCTTTCCAATTCGGATTGGTTGCTTTAGAGCCGTTCATCACCACAAAATCAGGTTCGCCGAAAGTTTCCAATTCATAAATAGACGGACGAATAAACATATTAGTCACGAAATGCGCTTGCCATGCGACTTCCATGATAAAACGTACTTTCAAACGCGTGTCGGCATTCGTTCCGCAAAAAGCATCTACAACGTATAATTTCTTAGAAGTTGAAAGTTGTTGCAATACGATACTTTTCAAATCATCCCAAACCTCTTTGGTGGTTGGAAAATTTACTTTATCATCCCAATAAATAGTGTCTTTCGTGATATCGTCTTTTACGATATATCGGTCCTTCGGAGATCGCCCAGTAAAGATTCCTGTTTTGACGGCAACTGCGCCAGTATCTGTTAATGCCCCTTTTTCGTAACCTTTGCGTTGGTGTGACACTTCCGCTTGAAATAGTTCTTCATAGGTTGGATTATATGAAACTTCATGATAACCCGTGATTCCAAGTTGATGTAGTTCCTGAATGACTCTAATATTTTTCATATTGCTTGTTTTTAATGGTTAAATTTTATAAGCCAAAGTTCTATCTAACTGCAGAAAGTAGAACTGATATTTATCATGAAAATAAAAAACTTACGAAAACGATTTCTTTATTCATGAGGGTTTCAAAAGGTTTATTATGATAAATGTCATTTAAATCGGCATAGTATTGACTACTTTTGTTCGAGCAAAACACACTAAAATTTATACATCATGTTCAATTGGTTTTCTACCCTATTTTCGCCCAGTGGCACGCCAGACATCACGCAATCCTTAATTGTATTGTTGCTAACGATTAGTGTTGGTTTTTTTATGGGAAGATTGCGGTTGGGAAATATTTCGCTTGGAGTCTCTGCTGTTTTATTTGTTGGAATTGTCTTAGGGCACTTCGGATACAAGATGAACGCTGACTTGCTGGTTTTTGTTAGAGATTTTGGATTAATCTTATTTGTATATGGCATTGGAATTCAAGTCGGCCCATCGTTCTTCTCTTCCTTTAAGAAAGAAGGTTTACGATTTAATGCATTGGCGATAAGCACAGTGTTATTGGGTGGTTTAGTCACCTATTTCCTCTTTGCATTTACCCATATCTCTATTGAAAACGCAGTGGGTTTAATGTCGGGCTCGGTAACCAACACGCCAGGACTCGGGGCAGCGAAATCAACTTTACAAGAAATACAAAATCAACTTCCCAACAAGGTTTTTGACGACCCTGCGATTGCTTATGCGATTACCTACCCTTTAGGTGTTTTGGGCATTATCCTGTCGATTATTATTTCCAAGTCACTACTGAAAATTAATCTAGAGACTGAAAAGAATCGATTATTTTCTCAACATGAAATAGATGACAACACCATTATTCATGCTAAATGCCGGGTTACCAATCCAGATATTGTAGGAAAGAGCATTTATCAAATTTTTAAAGAATTAGAAGTTCATGACATCATAATTTCTCGATTGAAAAACAGCGGTTCTGCAGTGGTCTATTCTCCTTCGTTAGATCGGAAAATCATGAAGAAAGATGTCCTCATGGTCGTTGGACTTCCCAAAAATGTCGCTGATTTTATCAATAAAATTGGAAAAGAATCAACAGATTTGTTCATCGAATCCGAGCAAGATATTGTTACCAAAAATATATTCATCACTAAAGCGTCTGCAACACATAAAACACTCGCGGAATTAGACTTATATAACAAATTTGATTTGAAGGTGACGCGCGTTTTTCGTTCTAGTATGGAGTTGCTTGCCCATCCTAGCCTCCGACTCAATTATGGAGATAAATTGCGAATTGTTGGAAATAAAGAGGCGATTGCGGAAATAGAAAAAATCATCGGAAATTCAGAAAAAAAATTGTTAGAACCTGATTTTTTATCGCTCTTTGGTGGTCTAATCATCGGGATTATCATTGGTTCTATTCCGATATTTATTCCAACTTTACCGGTTCCTATCAAACTCGGATTTGCGGCTGGACCATTATTGACGGCCTTATTTATTAGCCGTTATGGCGGAATTGGCGTGATTCATTCTTATATTAATAATGGCGCAGTTTACTTTATGAAAGACATGGGGATTTGTATGTTTTTCGCAGCAGTCGGGATTCATGCCGGAGAAAAGTTCTACGCGAACTTCGTGCACTTCAACGGTTGGCTTTGGATGTACTACGGTTGTTTTATCACACTCATTCCGCTATTGTTTATGATAATTGTGGGCAGATTTGCGATGAAACTCAACTTTTACCAACTCGTTGGTTTAATGAGCGGAACCTACACTGATCCTGCTGCCTTGGCCTTTAGCACCAAATACCTCGATTCCGACATCCCAACACAATCTTATGCAACAGTCTATCCTTTAGTTACTATATTTAGAATATTTGTCGCGCAGTTGTTGATTCTGATGCTCGTATAGACATTAGTCATCATCTCTTTCTCTATTGCGCTCCTTGCCAGCTTTGTTATATTCAATCACTGCATTTTTGTCCATGCTAATTTCGTCTTCATTGCCACTGCGATGGCAGCGAACACAATTGGAGATGTTTGAAATTCCTTCCTCTTCGTGTTCATTCCTAATTGAATTTGATGAATGTTCATGACAGCCAAAACAAGTATAGGTTTTGAAATTGCTTTGTGTATGGCAGGTTTTACAATCGGTATTGTGATTTTGATCTAAGACGAAAAAACGACTGTGATTGAATGTCGACGGCTTCCATTGTTGCAAACCATGACATGAACTACAAGCAGTTGTAGCTGTTGAATGAAAATTGTCTTTTGGACTTTGATGACACGCAACACAATTGTTTCTAGATTTTTCATTGATTGAAACGTGATTAAAGGTGATTCCACTGCTCCAACTTCTGGTTGTGTGACAAGTTGCACACGACACCGAAACTTGACGATGTAATGTCGTATTTGGTTGATTGTGACATGTAACACATTGATTGCGGTTACTTTCTGACAATAGAATATGATCAAATTACCAATGGCAGCTTTGGCATTGATGCCTTTATGGTCGGTATGACAGGAAATACAACTTTGCGCATTTAGATTAGTATGAAAAGACAATCTATTATTTGGTTGAGTTGTAGCATTCATGCTTTTTGTTCCAATCTCATTGAGTTTGTGACAACTGATACAACTTTCATTAGGCGTTCCTGCTCCTATGGCATGACAAGCCAGACAGTTGTTTTTCAAATCAGAATGCGCTTCATATAAGTTTCCTGGCGATAACATTTGGTGCGGAAAAACAACGACAATCGCAATAATGGCGACGGTAATTAACAGAAAAATATATTTTGTTTTCATCAGTTGAAAAAGATTACCGAAACAATATGAATTAGTGAGAATAAGGCTAAGAAATAAGTAATGGGCAAATGAATGGTTCTCCAGTTTTTCATCGTATCCATACTAACCGTGTCCCAAAAAATCTCTTTGGATATCTCTTCTGGATTAGCTCCAACATTTTTGAGTTCCATTTTTCTTTCACGCATAGTCTTGCTTGCTTCTTGCAAAAGGTGTTTTCCAACTAACCCGCTCGCCACATTGATAAGCATTGCTCCGATTCCCAACCATGGCAATATCGCATGAATGTGAACTCCAGCATGCACCAAGATCATTATCGAACCTGACAAAGCGAAATACTCGTGGTAATCTAACAGTACTTTTGGAGTGGCAAAGTTGATTATTTTTCTTTTGTTTAAGGAGTACATGAAAGAAATCAAAATGGTGAAAGTGCCTAAATAACCCAAGTATTTTCCAATAAATACCAGGCCGAAATAATGCAATACGAAATCAATAAAAATGGCACCAAAAATCATCGTTGCGTACCAGGAAATAAAAGGAATAATATTTTTTAGAATAACGCCGCTTTTCATACTGTTGGATTTAAAATTTTACATTCAATTTTTGAGAAAACAAAAAACCCAAAATAAACATTGAACTAGATTGGTTGTTTATTTTGGGTTTTTCCATATTAATAAAAGTGGTTAATCATCGTCTTCTGTTGCGCCTTCACTTTGACTGGCCCCAACTTGATTGAGTGCGTTAGCTCTAATTTCAGTGTGTCTCACTTCTCCTCCAGTAGTTCCGGTTTGTTTGCCAAGAAATGCAGCCCCAAGACTAATAAGTAAAACGACATAAGTAACAAGTTTTGCTTTGCTATGGTTCATGACATTAAGCACGAGACCAGCAATAGAAAAAGTTCCTAAGATGTAAAGTACAATGGCTAATTTTTCAGCCATTTCTTCATGCGTATGAATAATTTGATCGCCTACATTTGGCAAATCTTCTACCATCTCTTCAGCTCCTTCTCCAGTATACATTGAAGCAAATCCAAAAATTGCAGCTATTACGAAAAGAATATAGGCGATATTGATGGCGGTCTTGTTCTTCAAAACCAATCCAGATATTAAAATTCCCAAACCAAAAATCGTCCCGATGATTGGAAAATGGTTGACTACTAAATGCCAGTGTGCGTCGTTCATAAGATTTTGTTTTTAATGGTTATGTCGTACTAATTTATTGATTCTTGACTCATAAATACCTGATAATTCTTGTTTTCTGTTGAAAAGCTGTGAATTATATAAACATGCGTTTTAATTTGACAAAGACTATCATGCAAGCGAAACACCAATCAGTGTCCCTATTCCGTAGGTAACCGCTGCCGCTGCAAGTCCAAATGCCACTTGGCGAAATCCAGAAAACCAGATATTCTTGCCAGTTAGTAATGTAATCGCAGCACCTATTCCGAACAAGCCTACCACGGAACTAGCAATACTTAGGAAGATGGCGTTTCGTCCGTCTAAAATCATAAATGGATATAGCGGAATGATTGCGCCAACAGCAAACAATAAAAAAGAAGCGATGGCCGCTTCCCAGGCAGAGCCACCCAATTCTTCTTTGTCAATTCCTAATTCTTCTGTAATAATTGCATCTATAGCAGTTTCTGGATTTTCGAATGCCTTATCAGCAAGCTTTTTTGCTTCAGTTAAACTCATTCCTTTGGCTTGATATAATAGAACTAGTTCTTTTTCTCTTCTTCGGGTGATGCTTCAAGTTCTTCCGTTTCCAAATCTATTTGGCGTTGATTTAATTCTCTTGAACTTTGAACAGACAGCCATTCACCTAAAGCCATCGAAATTGCTCCGGCTAATAATCCGGCAATTCCTGTTAGTAAAATTGTCCCATTAGAAACCGCAGCACCTGCCACTCCCATTACTAAACTCATATTGGAAACCAAACCGTCATTTGAACCTAATACGGCGGCTCGTAAGGCGTTTCCGCCAACAGATTTATGTCGACTTTCAAATTTCGACAACAAGCCACCAGACACATTTAGTGCCGCATTATTGTTGACAGCTTCAATAATATTAAAGTGATTGTGCTCAAATCCAGTTGGTTTTTCGCCATGCTTTAGTTTGTTCTGGATGGCATGAACCGCAAACTGTTTTTCAATACTAGAAAGATTACTAATGATAGATGAATAGCCAAATATTTTCCCAATCTTAACTGAAATTTTGCTCTACCAGATGGCGCAGGCATAGGAAACTTCGCGTCTATCATATGCACTTTGTCAAGCATATGTTTCGCATGATTTTTTTCAATCTCAGCTAAACTTTGAAGTACTCGGGAAAGGTTTTCATCTGATTGTATCGCCGCAATACTGTTATATAAAAATGCAGTATCTACTTCGGTTTGTAGTTGTTCTTTCAGCTTGGCTAAATCCATAAATTAATATTTTGATGGATTAAAAGTATAAATTTAGAAAAGAACTCTTTTGTTAGCTACCTTAAAAGTGTCCTTAAAAATTCCAAATAAACTGTAGTGCCCTTTCTTTCCTCGCTATCTATTGAAAAACCAATTTCCAATAATTCGCAAAGTCGATTGACGATTGATAATCCCAATCCAACACCTTTGATCTCCCGGATGATTGTAGGATTTCGCGCGATAAAAAGGATTCACAACTTTATCAACGTCATCTTGAGAAATACCAATTCCGGAGTCAGAAATAACGCAAACCAAATGCATCAGCTTCTTCTATAAATTTGATACTAATTTCGCCGCCATCATTCGAGTACTTTATCGCATTTGAGATGACATTCCGAGAATAATCCCTACTAAATAGTCATCCGATTTTGTGTAATATTCCTTATCTAAGAAGATTTAATTTTTAATTTTTTTTCTTTAACACTTTGAGAATGAAGCGCTAAAACATCTAAAATTAAAGCATTCAAATAGACAGGATTGTTCTTCATTTCTAGTCTTTGATTTTCAAACCTTGCCAACAACAACAACTCATCTACCAAGTTGATTGAGTCGATCAACTTCTTTGACACAAAAGCAATTTTCTCTTCATATTCGGCTTGCTTCCTTGGCTTGCGAATTAATATCTCTAACGTACCTTTTAGAACTGCGAGCGGTGTCCGCAATTCATGAGAGGCATCGGAAGTAAACTGCTTTTCGCGCTCTACCGCACTTTCAATGCGATTCAAGAGATCATTAATGGTTTTCGAAAGCACGTACAATTCATCTTTGTTTTGTGGCAATGCAATTCGGTCCTTTAGATTATCTCGTGTAATTCTGCTCGAAGTTTCAGTAATGATCTTAACAGGCTTAATACTTCTTCCGGCAATAAACGAGCAATAAAAAATAACACAATCAAAATCAGCGGAAATGAAATCAAAAGAATATCCTCTAATTTTTGCAAAATCACGATACTATCTTCTAAAGACATCGCGATAAACAAATAACCTACTTGCTCATTCTTGTCATAAATAGGCACTTGAACTTGTCGAATTGGCTTGTTGTTGAGATAGACGTCTTTTAATTGATTGTTCTCTTGGACTTGGAAATAAATGCAGTTGTAAACCCTTTAGATTGGGTGATTTGTCTATAAATTCATTATTGCAATCAAGGAACTGAACAAAACAGGATTGACATTTACGGTGCTATGTTCCTGAGCCCTCCATCTATCAACTTGCATGAGATAAGAATTTTTCATGTCGATTTCAATTTCATCGACGTGTTTCTTTATTTCCTGATTAATATTGAAATTAATGTGATTATTGACATTGTGAAAGATAATTTGAAATAAAGCAAAAAACACAATCGAAATAAGCAAAGCGGTGCTCAGAATATAATTGAAAGCTATTCTATTTTTATAAGAAAATGAAACCATAATTTTAGTTTATTTCATTAGCCATATAGCCTACGCCACGAATGGTCCTGAATAGTTCTTGGTCTTTCGTTAAATTGAGTTTTTCCGGATGGCATTCATAAAAACGTCAATAACACCCGTATCATAATCAAATGAATGTCCCAAACATCTTCAATTATTTGGTTTCGAGCACAACTGTTCCTTTGTTTTTAATAAATACGACAATAATTCAAATTCTCTTTGCGTAAAAATCACTTCTACATCATCCAGAAAACTTGGTATTTGGAGCTGATAATTCTTAATTGGTCCTAGAAGTAATTCATCACTTTCTTTATTTGTCCGAAAATGAATTCTAATCCGTTCTATCAGTTCATCAAAAGAAAATGGCTTTTTTTCATATAATCAGCTGCCTGCCTTCAAACCTTCAATGGTTTCTTGCACCGTATCTTTTGCCGTGAGAAAATAATAGGAACTTTAAGTCGGTTTTTCGAATGGGACTTGCAGACTTCTATTCCGGTCATTTTTGGTAAAATCCAATCTAGAAGAATCAGATCAATTTTGACTTTGGGAAATTTCGTAGCCTCTTTTCCCGTCATTTGCCACTAAAATTTCATAGCCTTCTTCTTCTAAACCTTGCTTCAGAAAATTGGCAATTCCATGCTCGTCTTCAACAATAAGAATTTTCATGATTTATTGCATTACAATCTTTAAACTTGAAAAAAACAGATGTAAGAGCTGAAGATTCGCGTCAGATTTTTTATGTTTAAAGTATATTACAAATCTATTTTATTTATAGCGAAATAATGTAATTTGTAATATATTAAGGG
>JADKHM010000002.1 GCA_016721735.1 Flavobacterium sp.
CCAACAAGAAAACTTCAAGAAATCGAAAGTTGATTACCCTATGAAATTTAGATATGCCGTTTCTGATATTGGAAGACTAATAAGCTTCACGATAAATTTCAAGATGGGACTTTATTGAAAAAGAAGGAGGGAGGTGATTCCGATGGTTATCAGACATTCCGTTACTTAATGAACAATTAATGGTAAAAGGTCCAGTAAGGGAACTTTTATTTGCCCCTATAAGCTGGTTGCCACACGCGGAGCTCTGTTATTCTACAAAGTCATCCGAAGAACAACGCTATGTGCTGCACCTTGATTATCAACGAAAAAATGATAATTTTCGAAATCTAAAATGGGCAAACTACGAAGAAATGCTAGCGCACAGGCAAAAAAGCCCACACATAATAAAAGCCAGGATAAATCAACGCGAGCATAACTTAAAATCAGATGGGCGTAAACTAACTGTCACAAAAAGTTATTCCTCAAAAGGAATTATTATTCGGTGATTCCAAACAGAAAACACGTTTAAAATGTTAGCCAAACAATTTGGCATTAGCGAAATGCAAGTATGTCACGAATGAGAAAACCAAAAGAAGGAAAATTGGGGACATATTAAAATTTAAAACCGAACTACTAGCAACTATCAAATCAAAGGACTTATTTTTATTCGGACTATGCATATTTTAAAAATCATACACGGTTATCCACCAAATTATAATGCAGGTTCAGAAGTTTACAGTCAATCTATATGCAACGAACTCTCTAAACAACACAAGGTTTCAGTTTTTACGAGAGAGGAAAACCCTTACTCTCCGGACTTTGCTATCCGACACGAAAACGCTTTCGACAATCTTGATTTCTATTTTGTAAATAATCCGCAAGGCAAAGACGGTTACAGACACGAAAAACTTGACAATAATTTTGTGGACCTACTAAAACAAATCAAACCGGACATCGCACATATAGGACACTTAAACCATCTTTCAACAGGTTTGGTTGAAGAACTCAAGAAGCAAAATATCCCGATCGTTTTTACTCTTCACGACTTTTGGTTGATGTGTCCGAGAGGACAATTTCTAACACGAAGCATTGGAGAAGCAAATAATTTTCATTTGTGTGCAGGACAGCAAGACCGTAAGTGTGCAACCGACTGTTACAAAGTTTATTTCAGTGGCAACAAAGCAGATGAACAACAAGAAATTGAAAGTTGGAGCAGTTGGGTTCACAATCGAATGATTGAAACAAAAGCAATCATAGACAGGGTTGATTTATTTATTGCACCATCGCAATATTTGCGAAACAGATTTATCAATGAATTTTTAGTTCCCGAAAACAAAATCATTTTTCTTGACTACGGTTTTCCGACAGAATATTTAACTCAAACAGAAAAATCAAAAGAGAAAACCATTTACACTTTTGGCTACATAGGAACGCACATTACTTCAAAGGGGGTAAATCAACTCATTGAAGCGTTTAAACAAATTGAAGAACCTGCAACACTAAAAATTTACGGCAGACAAAACGGCCAAAGCACAAATGCTTTAAAGTTGCTTGCAGCAGCTTCAAAAAATAAAATTGAGTTTATAGGCGAATACATCAATCGCAATTTGGCAAATGATGTTTTCTCAAAAGTGGATTGCATAGTTGTTCCGAGTATTTGGGCAGAGAATTCACCGCTTGTAATTCACGAAGCACAATCTTGCAAAGTTCCAGTAATCACCGCCGACTTTGGAGGAATGAAAGAATATGTTCAGCACAAAGTGAACGGGCTTTTGTTTGAACACCGAAATACAAATTCATTAAAAGAGCAATTGAGGTTTGCTATCGCAAACCCCAATTTAATGAAGCATTTTGGAGAAAGAGGTTATCTGTTTTCCAAAGATGGGAGTGTTCAAAATCAAGATCATTGCGAAGAGTTGAGAAAATTTACACTGTTTCACCAAAAAATCTTTGGAGAATTACTATTGATACAAACCCAGAAGATTGTAATTTGAAATGTGTAATGTGCGAAGAACACAGCCCTTACAGCGACTTCATTCCTACACTTTATAAAGAAACAGGAGTTAAACGCAGACGAATGGAGTTTGCAACTGTTGAAGATATTTTTTTGCAAGCAGAAAAATTAGGAGTGAAAGAAATCATTCCTTCGACAATGGGAGAACCTTTGATGTATAAAGGCATTGAAGGAATTTTTGAACTCTCACAAAAGCACGGCATTAAAATAAATCTCACAACCAACGGAACATTTCCGAAACTGAAGGTTGAGCAGTGGGCAAATTTGATTGTGCCAAACACAACCGATGTAAAAATTAGTTGGAATGGTGCAACAGCAGAAACAGCAGAGAAAGTTATGAAGGGCTTGAACTACAATCAAGTTTTAGAAAAAGTAAAAGAGTTCATTGCGTTCCGCAACAAACTCTTTACTGAAACTGGTTGGTATTGCAGCATTACTTTTCAGTTGACTTTCATGCAGAATAACATGCACGAGTTAGCGGAAATTGTAAAACTTGCAGCTGAGTTGGGAGTTGATAGAGTGAAAGGGCATCAATTGTGGACACACTTCGAGGAAATAAAATCTCTCTCGATGAAAGAGACAAAAGAAAGTGTAAGCAATGGAATGAGTATGTGAAGCAAGCATATGAAGCACAAGAAAATTTTAGAAAGCCAAACGGAGAGAAAGTAATTTTAGAAAATATTATTCCGCTTCACGACAACGAAACAAAAGAACTTCCCGAAGAATATGAATGTCCGTTTCTAACAAATGAAATTTGGATTTCTGCAACAGGAAATATTTCTCCTTGTTGTGCTCCTGACAATTTGCGAAAATCATTAGGTGATTTCGGAAACATTGAAACAACACTATTGAAGATGTTTTACAAAGTTCAGTTTACATCGAACTTGTAACAACTACAAAACGAAACCACTTTGTAAAACTTGTAACATGAGAAAGCCTGCATGAAACTGATTACTGAACTCAAGAAACATTCAACAAATTCAAAGTTAGCTCTGCTGATAAGGCACGGAGACCGTGAGCAAATTCCGCAAGGAGAATTTGGCAATGAAATTTTACTGAATGAAAAGGGTAGGAAAAATTCTTTGGCTTTTGGGGAAGCACTTAAAGGATTTCCAATCAAACGAATTTTGACAAGTCCAATTCCAAGATGTGTTCAAACCGCAGAACTGATTTCAGAAGGTTTTGGTGGTGGTTTAGAAATTATAGCAACAAAATGTTTAGGGGATCCCGGACTTCATACAGCAGATGAAAAAATTGCAGGAGAATTTTTCTTGGCTCATGGTTTCCATGAAATTCTTAGAAGATTTATGATAGACGAACCGGTTCCGGGAGTTCCAAATGTAAAACACTTCAAAAACATAATGACAGAGTTTATACATGAAAGCACGACTGAAAAAGGATTAACAATTTTCGTTACTCACGACAGCCTAATTGCTATGTATCATTTGTTTGAATGGAACTGTTTACACAATTGATAATTGGGTTGATTATTTGGAAGGTATGGTTTATAAAATTGAAGAAGAAAAATGAATTGGCAAGACATAAAAGTTTCAGCAGACAACTCTCACTTTTTGTTTGACGGAAAACAAATTTTCGGCAGAAAGTTCATTGAAGTGTTGAAGTTTCATTCACCAGGACTTGCACCAGTAAAAGACAAAAGCGGCTCATATCATATTGATAGTTTTGGAAATCAACTTTATGTAGAAAGGTTCGCACGGACTTTTGGTTTCTATTGCAACAGAGCAGCAGTTGTGCATGCTGACAAATGTTTTCACATCACAGACACAGGTAAGCAAGCATACAAAGACACTTTTGCATGGACAGGAAACTTTCAAGAAAACTTTTGTTCAGTTCGTAACAGTGAAAACAAATATTTTCACATTGACCTTGATGGCAACAGAATTTACAACGACAGTTTTCTTTATTGTGGCGACTTTAAAGACGGAATAGCTTGTGTGAAAACTTCAAAAGGTTTATTCCGACACATTTATTCTAACGGAAAATATCTCCATGACAAAGAATTTTCCGACCTTGGGATCTATCATAAAAACTTTGCAATAGCTAAAGACAATGGCGGCTGGTATCACATTGACAAGTCAGGAAATGAAATTTATAGACAAAGATTTTTAGCAGTTGAACCATTTTACAACGGCTTTGCTTTGGTTACACAGTTTGACAACGATAAAATAATTATAGACGAAAACGGTAATACGGTAGTAAAAATATAATGATGATGGAAAATAGAACAAGACATAACAGCTGTCAAACGCAATCGCTAGAATTCGGGTTCGTGACGCTTTTTATCTATATTCGTCTTTACATATTAGAAAAACCCTGTTTATTATTCGAGACTATTGTATGTCATCTAATCATAAGTAATTTAAAATAATCGCGTATGAAATTTGCGTATGTTGACAATATAAAACAGAAGCGAAACCTAATTTAACTGGTCTATGTATAAGCTGTGCAAAAGATGTTCGATCGTACTGCGGCGACCAAATAATTCATCATTGAAACATATAAATTTAAGTGAATGTGATTTCTGGTATGAAAGAGAAACCGAGTGGTATAGAAATTGGAAAAATCATTTTGATATTTCATATCAAGAAATTGTAAAATTCGATACAAATACTAAAGAAAAACATATTGCTGACATTTATCTTCCTCAAAAAGACTTAGTAATTGAATTTCAACACTCAGCTGTTGAAATTGATGAAATTAAAGCCCGTGAGCTATTCTATAATAGAATGATATGGGTCATAGACTTAACCTCAGTTAAAAATAATATTGAGTTCCACAAGGACAAAAATGACTTAAAATTTCTATTTGATAAAATGAAATCTCAACTTCCGAAGGAATTTGAAATTGACAAAGAATTTCAAGAAAGTCACTCTAAAAACAATGAGGTAGCTGATTTCTTAGATTTTAGGAATCGGTAAAGAAAAATTATAGAGAGTCAATATATAGCAAAATTAGAAGACAACATTATTCCCTTTGTCAGAAAGATGAGTATTATTTAATGACATGGAAAAACTTACATAAAAGGTGGGACTTTAGCGAAAAACCAAAGTTTATTGATTTTGGAGATGATAATATTTATCAATTAATCGAACGCATAAAGACCGGCAGGAAGCCGTGCCTAACATTGTGAAACGATAATAAGAAGTATTTTATTGAACAATAAGTTAATTATTGTTAACCAACGAGATGAAAAACAAAGCCCGATTTAAAACCGAGCTTTCCCATTCAACTCCAAAGTCACCACAACTCAAGTCAAATTATTTTTTGCGCTTCTTCAATATCCATTTCAGTAGCCACGAAATCGCGAAACTCACTACGGCGCCAAGCGCGGCCAATACCACCGTTCGTAGTAAATCCGCCGAGTGAATATTCGGCACGATACTCAAAAATGTACCGCCAGCCGTGCCTACTTTTATAGATAAGTTAGTGTGCATGGTAATTAAGATTTGCTATTCTGTGCATTGCTGAGGTCCTCAGCAGCGGTCGTCAATTGGCTTACGGCAGACAAAACACCTCCGGCAACAGTCAAATATCCTGCTGCAGAGCTCACCACAATAGGCATAGTGATAGGCGCCGCCAAGATAGTTCCACCGACAGTTGCCAACAACAGCCCGATATTGCGAAGCACTTTAAAAAATTCCGGTGTCGGAGCTTTCGCTCGTTGTACTAAGTTCATGATCAATTTACTTAAAGATGATACAATTCCTAAATCAATTATGTTCTCGGTGGTACACCATTTCCTCCAATAGGCAGTTTATTGGGTAAGTGGTCGTTCAATGCTCTTTGCGGCACACTACCTGTCCACCAATGTCCGCAAACAATCTATGACCAGTCTGGTTACCGCCTATTTCCAATAATTGTCGTGGGCAACTTTGCCCGCCAATATCAGTCGCATTTCGAGGCATAGCACTACCAACACCATTCCCTCCAATAGCTACTAATCTGCGCGTTACGCCAGTGCCTCCAATGTCAGTGGCACTTCTAGGAACTGCTTGGCTACCTCCAATAGTAAGAGTGCGTCTTTCCTGCCCGCCAATTCCTCCGCCACCTATGCAAAGACTTTTGTAGTCTATTTCAGAATTGGTTCCCAATTCCTGTAACTGCTTTTCTGTTTCAACTTCAACAGGAACAGTGATGGCTTTTGTGTCCAAAACACTTTCATAATTTGTTGTTGGAGTTACTGCAGGGGCAGTTTCATTCTTACAACTAGTAACGCCAAAGGTTACTAAAAATACAAGCATCAATAACGAGATGCTTTTTACAATGTTTGAGGTTTGAGCTTTCGCTCCAAAAATATTTTTCATGATAATTCAATTTAAGATTGTACAATAATTTTTACTTTTTCGGCGCTATCTAAAGCGCCATAAACCAAGCTTTTAAGCTTAGCAAATGCCTTCCGAGATTGAAGACCTAATCCTGGTCCACTCAACTTCGTTACAGGCGCAATACAGCCATTCAATTCTTGCAAAGCATTGTTGGCAGGATGCATTAGAATCAATTTTCTGTTCTCAACTGCAACCAATTCCAAATGCCAATCAAACTTTTTGCTGTACCGTTTTCTTAAAAAATATTCCCCTTCCGGAATGCAGGAAATCCTTTTCTCGTTTTCCTTCCATGGCAATTGAATTGTATAACAAAGGAATTTGCCTTCACATTCAAGTTTTCCATTGGTCCCGTCGAGGAAATACTTCCTAGTCAGAATGAGAACCATTCTACAAGCCACTAACTTTCACCAATGCCAATGGGTTAAAAGCACCGTTTTTCAACGAATACATTTGCCCGTTTACCTCTTGGTAAAACTCAATACCCAAAGCCACAAACAAAGGTTTGGTGCTAGCAGGAGTCACGTTATGAACATGGTTTACAACCGCAGTCAGCGCTGCATCCCAAGGTAAGATGGCAGTTTCAGCAGAGGCAACTACAAACACTTCCGCTTCAAAATCAACTTCCGCTCCCGCAGAAACAATCTTGTAGTGCGTAGTGCCCGATGGCGCCGCAATCATGTTCGTCGGAACAAATGGGTCAATGTCCAAAGTGAGCTTTCCACCAGGTCTGTCAATTGCGCTTACAAATGGCGCATACAAACTAGTTCCCAGTTTACCACGAATGTTAAACTCAAAACCAGCGAGCAATTCCGCTTCCCCATCAATCACGTTTCTCAATCCACGTTGGTTTACCAAGTCCGCTTGAATCACTTTCACCATCGCTTGCGTCAAACGACTCACCATTCTACCATCGGCAGAATTAAGCAGCAATGCTCTCATAGCAGTGCGCAAAGTTTTTCCGGCTTTTCCAGCTCTCCCAAACTCAGAACCATTCTCACGCGTTCTTTGAAACGCAGGATCACTTTTAATTCGGCTTGCTTCAATGCCACCCTTTTCACGGGCCAGGTGCCCGTCTTGGGTTTTATAAAAGGTAATATCCCCGATAGTACCTTTCAATTTAATTATGCCTTTCTGTCTTGCCATAATTTCTAAAATTTCAATTAATACTCCTTTTCATACTCACTTCATTTCGATAATCGTTGCAACTTCTCTTCGAAAGATTAGGACAAAGATTTCCCCTCCCGAAAGACAATTCAAAACCACCCCAATACAAACCATCTATAAACATCCATTTACATCTACTTCATTTTAGAATATGTAAGAATTTTGGCTAAATTTGCTACACAGATGAAGTACACCAAAGCCTAGTCAAAGGCATGGATAGTGTATGAAAATGAGTAAAAGTGATATCGAATAGTACTAGAGTATGTATCTATCCAAAAGATGTGCAGCGTATTACAGGAAAAAGGTATTTACAAGCAAGATTGTATTTGATAAAGATCAAAAAGCACTTCAATAAAGAACCGCATCATTTAGTTTCTATTGAAGAATTTTGCGAGTATACTGGTTTACAAATAGAACATGTAGTTCGTTGTATTGTTGGATGAAAAAATACAAGATATTTTATCTTAGTAGTTCGAAGTGCAGTTTATAAACATGTTCAGTAGGTAGTTCAAAAAACAAACTCAACTTTTGGTCAGTTCCAATTTTCTAATTATATTTACGTAATACAATTTAACGTTCTTTATTGGTATTTTTTGGTGACCTATTTAGGTACCTATTGAAAAAACATTACAGCTAAAGCATTGTAAATACTAGCATAAAGAGAGCGATACAAATCCCTCTTTCTCCGCAAAGAAAAACCGAAACGAGAGTTTCGGTTTTTTTTGTTTTATGAAACGTCGAAAGTGCCAACTTTCGTAAGCGACAGAAAACAAAAAAACACAATCGCTGCAAGTGATTGGTTTTTCTTTGACCAGCTTCCCCTCCCGGGATCAACGAAGTTAATCCTCTTTCTCCGCAAAGAAAAACCGAAACGAGAGTTTCGGTTTTTTTTGTTTTATGAAACGTCGAAAGTGCCAACTTTCATAATCTATGGCAAAAAAACAAAGACGTACTATTGAGGTATCAACCTCAAGAACTCCAAAATAATCTATTCCAATAATTCTTGATACAATATTTTTTTTAAATTTGGGCATAATAAACTTCTTCCATTCTTAATACCTATCACTACTGCATATTGAGAGATATTTAATTTGCCAGGTGTATAGAACTATTGCAGGAAATTAGTAAATTCACTTCGTAAAAATAAGTTGACTTAAAATAGAACACTTTTAATTAACCATAATGAACCCAAAAAATTGTGCAAAATGAAAAGGTGTATACTTAAATGGAGTACTTTTTTTATAGTACTATCATTTTTTCAAAATTGTCAAAAAAAGCATGACGAAAAACTAATCAGCTACAAAGATCTATTTAGAAAAACTGAAAAATACTCTCGTGCCGAGTACGATAGTGCTTTTGCTTTTTACCAACAGCTAGATCGCATCAATGCCACTAATAAATCCCCTATCATTTTCTATTTAAAGAAAAATAATGAAGCCAACTTAAATTTTAGGAATTCCAATTACGATAAATCAAATGCCAATCTATTGGAAGCCATTCAATATGCCAAACAGATAGAAAACAATGATACTTTATATGCAAAAGTCTACTCTGTATTGGGTAAAAATTTCACTTTGGAAAATAAATTTGACTCGGCTTTTTATTATTTCCATAAAGCCCTGAAAATCTATGAAAACAAAAATAATGATTATGAAAAAAATAGAATAAAAGGCTTTATGGCAAACGCTTATTATTTCAAAGGAGATAACAAACAAGCCACCATACTAGTTGATGAAGTGATAAAAAACTCAAAAAACTATAAAGCCAGTCTGAATGCCCTTCACCAAAAAGCGAATATTCTTGGGAGTAGCGGTGCTTTCGATCAAGCCATTCAATTGGATACTGAGGTAATCAAAAAATATGAAAAGAAGGTAAACCCTACGCTTTTAAGTCCGTTTTATAACAATCTCGGTCTTTGCTATAATGCAAAAAACAATCCCGAAAAAGCAATTGAATATTGTTCAAAATCATTCCATTTAGACTCGATATCCGGTATCAAAATCAATGCAGTTTCCAATTTAGTCTTGTTAGCAGATATTAGCCTAACACAAAACAAAACAACCGAAGCAAAAAAATACAATAGAAGGGCTTTACAGTTTTTTAATGTACATAATAATTTCGATAAAAAGTTAGGTTTGTATCAATCTTTAGAAAAAATTCTTCTCAAGGAAAAGGATTTAAATGGCGTAATTGCATGCAAAGATTCCATCTTAAGTCAGCTCAAGAAAATGAATACAGTGCGAGATAATAACACCATCAATTTGTTAAAAATTGAATACGAAACCGATAAGAAAAATCATCAAATTATTCAACAGCAACATAAAATTGAAACGCAAAAAAGAATCGTGTTTTTAATGATTATTACCACTGTCCTTTTACTCTTGGCTCTATACTACATCCATCTAAACCGACAAAAGAAAAACAAATTGGCCATCTTGGAACAAGAAAATAGAATCTCAGATATGCTATTTGTTGCCGAACAAAGTGAACGCAAACGCATCGCATCCGATTTGCATAATGGCATCAACCAAAAACTGGCAGTCATCAGTATGTATCTATCATCTGAGGAGGAAGCGCCGTCTGAAAAATCAAAATTAGTGGCAGCTATTGTGGATGAAACCATAGCAGATGTTCGCACGATTTCACACAATTTGTACCCCACCGATTTGAATAAAGGACTAATAAAAGCGATAAAAGCGCTATGCGAACAAAATAATTTTCTCAATCCCGCCATAAAATTTGAACTACATTACGATGAAATTCTTGAAGATACCTTGTCGCTTAACAAAGAAATGGAATTAGCAATGTTTAGAATTATTCAAGAATTTTTGAATAATGCATTAAAATATTCCAAATCTAGTTTGGTGAAAATTGAAATCTCCAAGTCGAATAAAAAAATAAGAATAAACATCGAAGATAATGGCATAGGTTTTAAATCCGATAGTAAGAATGATCCCGACGGCATTGGATTGAAAAATTGTGAAGAAAGAATTCAAATGCTACAAGGGAAAATGACGATCAAAACGGCAGAAAATCAAGGCACCAAAATTTATATTGAAATACCGGAATAAATGGAAAAGCAATCCAATATCATCATTGTAGATGATCATCAACTTGTTTTAGACGGTATAAAAAGTATGCTGTCAGGACAGGATAAATTTAGAATAATTGCCGAAGCATTAAGTGGAGAAGCCGCTTTCGAGTTAATCCAATCGAACACATTGCCCATAGATATTGTCGTTACCGATATTTCTATGAAAGGGATGAGCGGTATTGAATTATGCCAAAAAATCAAAAACGCATACCCTGCTCTAAAAGTGCTTATTTTGACTATGCATAATAATGTTGATTTCATAAAAAAAGCCATTAGTTGTGAAACCGACGGGTATCTTCTGAAAAGTAGTGGCAAACCAATTATTTTAAATGCACTACAATCCATTGTTGACAATGGTTGCTATTACGGCCCTGAAATTATTCCCATTTTATACCAGGAGACCAATAGAAATGAAAAGAGAATCCCTGCCATAAATCTTTCCTCAAGAGAAACAGAGGTGCTACGACTGATTCTAGAAGAAAACACAAGTAAAGCTATAGCAGAAAAACTATTTATTAGCAAACAAACCGTTGATTCGCATCGTATTAACATTATGGAAAAAACAGGTTCTAAATCAATTGTTGGCTTAATAAAATTTGCAATGGAGCATCATCTTGCTTAAAAAATCCATACCAATAGTAGTATAAAATCCATATTTGTATGGATATAGTTTTGTTGTAAGACTACATAATTTTGTGATAGCAATTTAATAGTCATCACAATGAAAAAAACAGTACTAATTTCCACAATTCTATTTTGTACCAATGCAATCTTTGGGCAAGATGGCTCACTAGACAATACTTTTGGCACCAATGGAAAAGTTTCCATATCCCATGGTACCGTAAATCAAAAAGGGAATGCCGTAGCAATGCAATCAGACGAAAAAATTGTGGTGGTTGGCAGCACAGGCAATGGCACAAATTCAGATTTTGCAGTAATGCGATTGAATCCCAATGGCTCCTTAGACAATTCTTTTGACAGCGATGGCAAGGTAATGACCAATTTTGAGGGTTGGGATCTTAGTAACGCTAACGATTATGCTACTTCCGTTGCTATTCAGACCGATGGGAAAATAGTGGTAGCGGGTTATGGAATGTTTTTAGGTGCAGACGGATTTTCAACTGTAGAAGAATTTGCGCTCGCTAGATACAATATCGATGGAAGTTTAGATACAACTTTTGATGCAGACGGAAAAGTGCATACACGCTTTGGAAACACAATCTCAGGCAATGCCTATGCGGTTAAAATCCAATCCGATGGTAAAATCGTAGTAGCAGGTTTTAGTCAACAAGCCAACACCAAAAATTTTGCAGTGATACGCTACAATGCTGATGGCAGTTTAGATACTACTTTTGATGGAGATGGTATGGTGTTAACACAAGTAGGCACGCCATCCGTTAACTTATCAGCAGTCGATGAGGCGCACTCACTAGCAATTCAAGTCGATGGAAAAATAGTAGTAGCCGGTTTTGCTACCAATGGAACAAAAGCAGATTTTGCAATAGCTCGATACAATACTGACGGAAGTATAGATACTACTCTTGACGGGGACGGTATACAAACAACTTCCATCGGAACAGCTGGTGATGTAATAAATGATGTTAAAGTTCAAACCGACGGGAAAATTGTTGTAGTAGGCTATACCGAAATTGATACTTGGAAGAATTTTGCTATAGCCCGATATAATTCAGATGGCAGTTTTGATACTTCGTTTGATGGAGATGGTAAACAAACCCTATATTTTAATTTCTCACCAGAAAACACTTGCTATGCTAATGCAGCATACATTCAAAATGATGGCAAAATACTAATAGCAGGTAGTGATTTCTACTTTGGAGGATATGATTTTGCCTTAGCGCGTTTAAATGCCGACGGAAGTAAAGACAATTCATTCAATTTTAGTGGCCTAACAACAACTTCGTTAGGAACTTTTGACTATTCAAGAGCCATGACAATTCAAACCGATGGAAAAATTGTTTTGGCAGGCTCTAAAAGTTTTGACAGCGAATTTGCTGTGGTCAGATATAACAATACAAATCCATTGGCAACAAATTCATACGTACTACCCTCACCTGAAATAGTTATTTATCCTAATCCAAGCAGCGAGTTCTTTTCCATAAAGAGTAATCAAAACCTAGAGGCAATCCTACTTACAATAGACGGAAAGCAAGTACAAAAATTTGCTATAAAATCAATGGAAACAGAGACCATTTCAGGGCTATCGGCAGGGGTTTATATCTTAAAAACTATAGATGAAAACCAAAAAATCAATTGTAATAAGATTGTAATACAGTAAAAAAGGTTTTATGGTTTAATTATAAAAAAAATGTTATGAAAAAATTAATACTTATTACCCTATTGGTTTGTTTTCAACAATCAACCGGACAAATGACCTTAAAAGAATTTGCTTTCGGTGAAGACAAAGTGTTTTATCCAGGCTTTCGTTTTGCGCCTTGGACAAACGACGCTAAAAAATGCAAACCTGAAATAAATGGATCTGGTGATTGCCCCAATTTTAAACAAAGTGGATTACCGAAAAAAGTGGCACTTATAAGTTTTTATGCCTTTGACAAAGGAGTTTCAAAAACAAAAAAAGGGTATTCCTATGATTACAATTATGCAACAGGAGTTGGAACTTCAACACATAGTAAAACTATTACAACTACATACAATTCCGATGAGACCGCTTCAGGTTTGGCTACAGCAATGTTCTTAAATTCTATCGACAAACTCAAAGAAATGTTCACAAATGGCGGTATGGAACTGTTGACCCCTGATGAATTCCTAATCGACGAAAGTAAAAAAGAAGCACTTAAAAACTTTGTTCCCGAAGGCGGAGTATTCAACAAAGTTTTCAAACAAGACGAGAACATAAAATCTCGTGGAGCTGCCAGTGGCTTCATTGCAAAAGCAGTGAATAGTGATAATGCTGATAGACCAACTTGGGAATCGTATGGTAAATTTGCAAGGGAATTAGGAGTGGATGCCGTTTGTATTATTATGAACGAAGTCGAAAGTGATAGTGATAATAATGTAATGTTGAACAAAGTTGGCTTGTATATTTTTGGTCCAAATCCTGTTGCAAAAGATGGCAACAAAAGAGTATCTAAATATCTTGAAGGAATGTGCTATGAAGGCGCTTACCTTATGTGTGGAAAAGTAATTCAAAAAGGCTTGACTTATACAGGCGATGGTGTTTATATTATCAGTAACGATAAAAAATCAAAAGGAGAATATTTAGATAGTTATAACAAATTAGCCGAACGATTTTTTGGAGCGGTAATCGGAAATTTAATAGCCAAAAAGGACAATTAACTTTAGCAGGTCTAATTTGCAACGAAAATAGTGACTTGACGAAGTAATCTGAGTTATCCAATTAATAAATACAATAGTCTTCTAAGCAGATTGCCAAAAGGTAATAGGTGCTTCAAAGTGTCTCGCGAACAAGCAGCGTTCAAAAACGAGAGAAGGTTATTATTGTGTACTTCAATTACCATAATAAATCTAATTTTGCATTCAAAAAATCAAACATGCAAAAAAAAGAAACACCATTCAAACAGCCTGCGATGACGTACTTGGCTTTTCAGAATTCTATTATAAATTAGAACAGAAGCTTTCTTTACTGGGAAGAAGCAAAAGTACATTAATCAACTATAGCAGGCATCTTGCCAAAACGGCAATTCACTTTAATGTGCTTCCTACAAAGGTCGAGTCTGAACAAATCGATGAATATTTATATTCGCTGCAACGAAATTACCGTTCTGCATCAGATTCGTATTTCAAATTCACGGTTTACAGTTTGAGATTTGCGTATCGGATGGAAGGCCTTAAGGAAAAATATATTACATTACCATCAATCAAAAAAGAAAAAAAACTTCCGGTAGTCCTAAGTAGAGAGGAGGTCAAACGACTTCTTGCTGCTCCGAAACTTTTAAAACACAGAGTTTTGATTGGCTTATTATACGGTTGCGGGCTTCGCTGTTTTGAAGCTCGAAATATTACAATTCCAGATATCGATTTTGACCGAATGGTCTTGCACGTCCGCCAAGGAAAAGGCAAAAAAGACAGGTATGTTCCTTTAAGTGCTGTTTTGGCTGACTGGCTAAAAGAATACATCGCTAAAGAAAATCCAGCGCTGTGGCTCTTCAACGGAAGACCTAATGGTCGGGCTGGTGGTGATTTTGACAATCGCTATTCTAACCGCGGCGTTCACTGGGCTATACAACAAGCGGCGAAACAAGCTCAAATTATCAAAAATCTATCGGTTCATTCGTTGAGACATACTTTTGCGACACATTTGTTAGAGGACGGTCTTGATATCGTTAGTATAAAAGACTTGCTTGGGCATTCAAGGTTAGATGCAACACTCATATATCTGCATGTGGCACAATATGATCGAACAAAACCATTTAGTCCACTAGATACGCTTTACCCAGTTAAGAAATCCAATTCGGTGACATTTGATCATGCTGCTTCTTGTGTATTGAGCAATCATATTCGGGAATGTCCGTGTTGTATTAAAAGTGGACTTGCGGCTTTATTAAGTAAATAGTCTATGAATGTGCATTGGAACAAGTTGCGCTTAGAAGAAAATGCACCGGGACAGCCAAGAGCAGAGACATTAATTGAACTTAATAAACTATAATTTTTGTACTAACATCTCGATTCGAAGTTTTCACTTTGACCATATAGGTTCCTTGACTAACGTTGATCAACGGAATTTGAATATTTACTTTATTTTCAACGTCCCAGTGCGCAATCATTTGCCCTAATAAGTTGTATAAGTACACCTTTTCAACTGTAGTTCCCCTGTCGTTGTTTCGAATATTCAAACTGCTATTGCTGTTGGTGAAATTAATAACGAGTGGACTGAAAACGTTTTCTTCTGTACCAAGTGTTTCAATAGCAAATCGCAGCGAGAATCGATTGGTGTACGTACCAACAGGCAGTGTCATATCACAATTGCCATTTCTTAAATCGTAATAAATTCCAGTTTCATTATCGTAAATATAAATATTGGTAGCATCCGGAATGTGCTCCAAGGCATCAATCTTGATACTAGTTAGACCTGGATTAGTAATAGTAACTCCCAACGGAATAACACGATGTGGATTAAAATCGGAAAGCGCCTGAACTACAAATTTACTGCCACTAAATTCCCAATACATATCGTCGCTATTAATATCTAAAATCGGCGCATCGTAACCCAAGTCAAACAAATCAGTCGCATTGGCGTCAGCACCGACTAATAGTTGACGATGTAGTCCGTTGGCAGAATCAAAATGCAATCTGATTTTAGGGCGAATATCGTCATCTTGCGTTATCGTTGAAGTAACCGTACTATTTTGCAGTCGCATGAAAACGGAATTGGCGGGCGATTCCACTTTGAAAGCACGTTGACTGTTTTTGAACAACACTGGCCCACCTGTTACCGCTGTTGTCAAATTTGGATTGTTGGCTATTAATGTAGCATCTAAAGTAGTTCCAACAAAGAATCCTTGTGCCACTGGAATATATTTTCTAGGCACTAAGGTTCCTGTCGCTCCATTATTATTAATTAAGACATCATTAGAAATAGCATTCACCCCTCCCATCAACGTATACGTGGCATAACCGCCAATATAGGAGGCTAAAATATGGGTGTGACCTGCAAAATGGTTCCAGAAATATAGCGCACCATTGATCACATTGGTGGTGTTTCTACCAGCACCATCTTTAATATTATCTTTAATAAACTCATCTGCATCTAAAGCAGACGGATAGGGGTTCCCTACCAAATAAAGTTGATTTGGAGAAATACCTAAAGTAATGTCTCCGTTATTTGGTTTTCCTGCAAAAACATAGTTTTGCGTATCCGAAATGGTTGCAATTCCATCTGTGCCTTTCATGGTAAAACCTTCTCCTACTTTAATGGAACCAGTAGTTCCCGCATATTGCCAACCGGCATAAACCGTACTAACACTAGTGTATTTGAATAACCAATAATCACTGATCTTAATTGGACTTTCAAGCACGCCATCAGCAAAATAAGCACCAGACCCAAAGTTAATAATTGTCGGACTAAACGGATTGGTGCTTACATCGGTCCCGTCTCTCAAAACATCACTGATGGTATAATCTATTCCATTAGTACTCACAGGAGATGACCAATAATTATAATTGAAACTACTCCTGGTTCCTTGTTGATCTCGGTAAATTTTACCTGTACCTGTCGTTGGGTTTGCTACTAATCCGGATTGAAGAATTTGCGCCTCACCAGTCAATCGAATGTCGCCACTTTGCAAGGATAAAAGATTGGAAACAGTCAATTCATAACCATCGGCCAAGTTCACTCCTTTGGCTCCGTTTGTAGTATTGAGCGTTAAATTATAGAACGTTTCGTTGGTTTTGATTCCTAAATTAAGGGTTTGAATTTGGTTGGAAGTTGCTCCGTTTAAAGTTACGGTTCCTTGTCCAGGGGAAAAGGTTCCGCTATTTTTCCAATCTCGACTGACTTCCAAATCAGAATTAGTGGCCATCGTTAAGGAAGCGGTAGCAGCAATAATGACATCTTGCGCTGTGGCAATATTACTGTACAAGGCAGCATAAATGGAATTGGCAGGATCTATAAGCGGCATTCTAATGGCGCCGGCTGGAATTTGAGCATCTATGGTGGAAGAAGGTAATCCTCCTGCCCAGTTTTTACAATCAAACCAATCGGTGCTGATCAAACCGGTCCATAAACCAGGAGTTCCATTAATGACACTCACTACCGCAGCGCCAGTTAAATCACCAGCGGTGGCGGTGCAATTGGAATCACTTAATCCTGTAATCGTGTACGTTACATTAGAAGTAATATTATTAACACTAAAAACGTATGGATTGGTATTAACATTATTCACTGTGGTTTGCGTTGTCCCATCGCTATAGGTGACGCTCCAAGGCCCAGTACCAGTTAAGGCAACGCTAAAAGTGGCAGTGCCATGAAGGCAAATTGTTTGGTTGGGACCAATATTGGCAGTAGGCGGCGTGATGCAAATCGTGGCGGTGCAAGTGGCTGTTGTTGCAGCAAAACAAGTTCCTGCTCCACCGGTTGGTGTTAACGAAATTTCAACACTATCATTGGCATTCAAACCTGTGACAACATAGGTAAGGACATTTCCGATGGCGCCAATATTGACTACCGGGTTGGCATTGATTTGATAAGAAACATCATAACCAGTTGCCCCAGCGACAGCAACCCAGTTAAAGGTAACAGAGGATGAAGTCGATGTGCCGCAACTAATCGTTGGACTTACTAAATCATTCACAGTGATCGTCAACGTGGTGATGGTAGCACACTGCCCTGCATCCGGTGTAAAGGTATACGTGGTCGTGGTAGTATTGTCGAGACCTGGCGTCCAGATTCCTGTGATTGGTGTGGCATCGGTAGAGGAAGTCGGCAAGGCGCTTAAAACGTCACCAGCGCATATTGGACCTACGGGATCAAAACTTGGCGTTGGTGCACCTGGACTAGTAACAGTTGCATCAACAGTAGTTGAACAACCGTTTGCATCTGAAACCGTAACGGTGTAAGTACCAGCTCCCAATCCGGTAAAGATATTACTCGTATCGAAGGTAAATCCATCAATACTATAAAGCAATGGCACTGTACCTCCAATTGCCGTTGCTGTAATGGTTCCATCGTTTGATCCACAGGTTGTTGCGGTTGCAGCAGCAGTTAAGGTCGGCCCTGCCAAATCGAGGATAGTTACGGTAACTGATTTTTTGCAAAGATTGACATCTCGCACCCATACCGTAAATGTACCTGCTCCTAATCCAGTTAATAGATTACTTCCTAAATAGGTGATATCATCTGCACTGTATTCATAAGGCGGTGTGCCGTCTGTGGCTGTAAGTTCAACAGTTCCATTACCAAATCCGCAAGAGGCATTCGTAACAACAGCGGTTAAGGTTTGAGGACCTACAATATCATTGACTAAAACTACTTTCGTTGTCAAACATCCATTTCCATCTTTTACGACAACAGTATAATTACCAGGGAAAACGGGGCCAGAATTATTGCTGCCAGAAAATGTCAAACCACCATCAAAACTATAGGTATAGGCAGGCGTGCCTCCGGATGCCGTTACGGTAATGCTACCGTTTTGATTACCGCATTTTGCAGCTACAACAACAGTAGTAAAAGTAGCCGCCGATAAATTACCAATGGTGATTCCAGTAGTAACAACACAGCCTTGGTCATCTTTCATATAGACGGTGTAAAAACCAGCGTCTAACCCAGTGAAGATATTACTGCTTTGGTAAACAACACCATCTAAACTAAATTGATATGGACTTACGCCTAAAGTACCAACAGCGAAAATGGCTCCATCACTATTATTACAAGTAGCGGAAACAGTATATGCAGTAACTATTGGTATACTACCTACAGAAATATATATACTTGTTGAAGTGTTGCAACCAAGGGCATCTTTGACATACACGGTGTACGGTCCATCTGGTAATCCAGTAAAAATATTGCTAGTTTGAAATACCGTTCCATCAATACTGTACTCATAAGGAGCTGTGCCGCTAGATCCTGTGGGAGTGATACTACCATTGACCAATCCACAAGAGGTATCAGAAGACACTACACTAAGTGCAATATTTCCATTATTTGTAATAATAACGGAAGACGTTTTGATACAGCCATTAGTATCCATGACTCCAATAACATATGTTCCTGCCGCAAGGTTAGAAAAAGTGGTCTCCACATCAAAAGCGCCTCCATCAATATTGTAACTATAAGGTGCTCCTCCTCCACCAGACCCTGAAGCAGTAATACTTCCATTGGCTTGGCCGCAAGTTTCATTTACCTTGGTTATGACAAGTGTCGGGCTACCTGTTGTAGCTGGAACCACGACAGTCAACGGCGTTACGCAGTTGGGACCAGGTGGATCAGGATCAAAGCCAGAATCGTCTGCTATTAATATGGTGTAGGTTCCTGGGGCATATCCAGTAAGTGTTGCGGTGGAATTAAATTGCACCCAAGTGACTCCATTGTCTTCACTGTAATAATAAGGTGGACTACCATCTCCATTAACTCCGGTCAATGTGATTTGCCCTGTGCTCGAACCACAAGGAGCACCAACTACCACTACAGTAGCCGTAGCTCCGTTGGTATCGTTGACAGTAAAAGGAACTAATTTGGTACAACCCGCAGCGTCCTTCGCTATGACATAATGTTGCCCTGGAGGAATATCGATAAAATTATTTCCTGAAAGAAATGGTCCAAAATCCAAACTAAAAGTACACGAACTACAACTGGAGCCGTTTACTTTAAAATTTTGAATTTTTCCTAAGGTGCCATCACAAACCAAGGCATCTTTTAGCGTAAAAGTAAAAGTACTAATGCCGGGACCAATTCCACTCGTAGTTACAACTAGCCCAGATTGCGTGATGATACAGCCCGTATCATCTTTTAGATAAACGGTATAAGTACCAGGCGCAACATTAATAAAAGTTTCAGATGATTGGTAGGTTGTTCCGTTAATACTATATGTTAAAGGAGCCGTACCTCCCGCGCCTGTTGCAACAATCACAGCATTCGAAGAGGCACAAGTCGCTTGCAAAGCAACCGAAGCTGTCAAAGTCAATCCTGTTATCGAAACAACAACGGCTTGTTTGCCGACGATGCAATTATTGCTGTCTTTTACATTAATGTTATAAGTTCCAGGTGCTAACCCGCTAAAAACATTGCTAGACTGATAAGCACCAGCATTTAAGTTATATTGTAATGGAGCAACCCCACCACTAGCAGTAGCGGTGATGATACCCGTATTACCACATGCGGATGACACAACACTTAAAACAAGCGCAAGCCCAGACGCATTGGCAACAGTGACAGTCGTCGTCTTAATGCAACCCAATGTATCTCTTACATAAACGGTATACGTATTGGGTGCTAAAGTGGTAAAAATATTAGAGGATGAATAAGTAATTCCATCAAGACTATATTGTAATGCGCCAGTACCTCCTGTCCCCGTGGCAGTAATCGTACCATCATTAGCAGTACAAGATGCTGCTGTACTTAAAGCACTAATAGACGGACCAGCAAGCGAATTAACAACCACAATAGCTGCTCCGGTACAACCAAGAGCATCTCTAACGAATACAAAATAATTACCTGCAGCAACATTGGTAAAGGTAGCACTACCTTGATAAGTAAACCCATTGATACTATAAGTAAAAGGTGAAGTGCCCGTTGGCGCTATAGTTATCGTTCCAGTAGAAGAACCACAACTTGCTGGCGTCGAAGTAGCGGTTGCTGAGGGACCACCTGTACTTCCTACAACAACACTTGTTGTAGCAATACATCCAGTGGCATCTTTGACAGAAACGGTGTAACTACCTGCCGCCAATCCACTAAACAATGGACTTAACTGAAAAGTCGTTCCATCAATACTATATTGTAATGGGGCAACACCACCGGATCCGCTGGCTGTAATACTACCGTTTATGTTGCCACAAGCTGCGGTCGTTGAAGAGGCAGTTATAGTGGGCACCGGATTACTATCAACGGTAACTGAAACGGAGCTGATACATCCTATAGCATCTTTTACATATACAGTATAATTACCTGGCGTAATATTGCTAAAGGAATTGCCAGCCTGAAAAGTATTCCCGTTAATGCTATACTGCAATGGTGCGGTTCCTCCACTTCCAAACGCAGTGATGGTTCCGTTGTTTTGTCCACACGTCGCTGATGCTGGTATGGCATTAAATAATATTGCTGGACCTGTAGCAATGGTAACCAATGTACTATTCGTACAATTAGTTGCATCTCTCACGGTTAAAGTGTAAGCACCAGCGACCAATCCCGTAAAGAAATTTCCACTTTGAAAGGAATAATTAATAGGACCACTCAAACTATATTGGTACGGCGATGTGCCACCGGATACACTTGCAGTTACCGTTCCTGTATTGTTGCCACAAGTAGCATTGGTTTGCGTAAAGGTCAAGGATGGACCGTTACTATTCAGAATATTTACAGTAGTGCTATTAGGACATCCACCTGAACCTTGTACTATTAAGTCATGAATGCCTGCTGCTAAACCTGTAAAAATGCCACTTGCTTGAAAGGCACCCCCATCTAGACTATAAGTGTAAGGACCTGGAGAAACAGAACCTGATGCATTAATAGCACCTGTACTCGCGCCACAAGTGGTGTTGGTTTGTGTAAAAGTGATGGTCGGTCCAGGAAGTACAAAAGTGGTAGTCGCTTGCAATCCACTGCACGGTAAGTTTACAGTGGCTACAACAGTATAAGTTATATTTGGATTAAGCGAAGTAAATACCGCTGGATTAGTACCGTTTGTATTTATAGTGTCAATTAGGGTACTGCCATTAAATAAGGAATAAGTAACCGTAGAATTTGAAGGAGGTATCGGGTTGACCGTAGCTGAAGCACTGGATGTACCACAATTGGGAACAACATTGATTGCATAAACTGCAGTTGGACAATAGGCCGATATATCAACAGACGCCACAAAACCATCGCCACTGGCGTACAATAATTTTTTAGAGTCATCCAAAGCCAAATCATAGACATTGGTCGGATGACCAGCAATCGTAATGTCAGGTGCTGCGGCATCATTAAAGGTGGCGCCGTTAAACTGGTACACTTTGATAGTCCCGTTGGTATTTCCAATATAGACGTTATTGCAGGCATCAGCAACGATACCGCCCTGCATCAAAAGTGCATTGGCAGCAATGGTTATTGGAGTTCCAGTAATCGCACCAGTAGTTTTATTAAATGCTTCTAAATGCTTTCCATCCCAATAAAAAACGTACGTCGCATTTTGAGCTAAAATATTAGAGGAGTTTTCGTTATAGCCAGCACCTAAATAAGGTCGATTAGCCAATTCATTGATAACACCCGGAAATCCAGTTGCTGTGCTCCACGCTGTTGCGGCAGAACTATAAGGTGCATTGGTTTTAAATAATTTGTTACCAGTAGTGGGATCCAACGGCGACGCATAAATGGTATATAAGCTACTAGTCACAGGATCAACGATCAAATCGGTCATATCTTGCCCTACCACTGGACTACCAGTTAAATTCACTGCAGCACTTAATGCTGTGGCGGGTGGTGAACAATAGGCAAAATTGGTGGGACCAGTAGTACCTCCACCAGCGCAAATGATTTGTGGCGAGCCATTATTACAAACCCAATACATTTTCCAAGCTTCTTGAAAGGCAGGATTACCTGTAGATATATAATTATCATACAAACCCGTTGTACTAAGTCTAATAACTCTAAAACCAGCAGTCGCATAACCCTGGCCAATATATAAATTACCCGTGGCCTTATCGACCACCCAACCACCATAGTAAAAATCGGCTTGCCAAGATGGAATAGTAAGTACACCATTGAAAGTCCATTCTAATACGCCTGCACTATTATATTTTGCATGCTTATGACTTGCCCCAGCAGCAAAGGTCGTAATAAGATTACCGCCTCCTGCTACATAAACATTGCCATTGTAATCAAAATCTACATCAATGGCTTTGCCCGCATTGGCACCAGTAAGATTGTTGGTACTGGTTACAAAAGGGTCAATAACTATTGCTCTGGTGTTATCGTAGCCTTCTGGAAAAGAAAAACCAATCTCGTTGCCAGATTGCTTATACACTACTTTTAATGCACCGACAGAATTACCCAAAAAACTTTCTCCATAATAACCAACTGGAGCCGTTGTTGAAATTCCATCAATTTCAGAACTAATAATGAGATTATCTTGACGATCTGTTTTAATTTTCTTAACATCGCCGCCATATCTCAGTTTAATCGCATTGACATCGGCACCAGGTTGCAGCAACAAGCTGTATTCAAAACCGAGTTTGTCATTATTGGTAAAACTATAAACGAGATCAACTCCTGGATACAAATTCTTATAAGTGACTTTCTTATATCCATAAGCCTTATCGCGAAGTAAACCATAGGTATGATAATCGGTAGATTGTCCTTCTGAAATGATTTCAACATTCGGATTGGCACCCACCCACTCCATCGTAATGACGCGGTCGGTTATAATTAATCTGCGTTCAATTTCTTCTTCCGGCACACCTTGTTTTTCCAACTTTTCTTCTTCCTCATGAGAAATTCTCTCATATTTCCTGTGCAGATGAATCAATCCTTTTGGAGTAAAGAGTATAGGCATATCCAATCCTTCATATCCAAATTGAATAGCACCAAGTTGCTCATAACCCTTCATGGTCGTTCCGTATTGGCCGATATTTTTTATGAAAGAGGTCGCAGTACCTGATTGAAATGATGTTGATGCCTTCACCGAAGCCGGACCGCTTTGTGCCTTAGCAATAGAAGAAGTGCTATTGGAAGATGCGCTTACCCCGCTTTTGCCTAAAGAAAACTGACTGCTAACCGCCGAGCCAGAGGGAACGCCAGAGGGAACGCTTTGTGATGCCACCTGACCAAAACCTAGTGTAAGCACCATCAACATGAAAAATGTAATCGATTTGTTGAAAAAATAAAATATCGTAAAATTCTTATTCATGCGGTGAATTGCGTTTTTGTTTACTAGTTAAGGTTACGCTTCAAAAATTTCCACAGCATCATAGGAAGTCAGACGATCCTATTTCCAAAAAATCATTAAAATTTATTTTATAACAGTTAAAATAATGTTTACCCTATCTACGAAATAAAAAAAAATTCTGTAAGCAATCCTTACCAATCAAATTATTACAGTTTTACTTGCGAGAAGTACGTCCGACGGGTTAAAAATCAAATTTAGAAGTTAAATAAAAAGCAGCATAAAAGTAACAAAAAAACTACAAATACATCTCCACAATTCTTAAAATATGCTAAAAATTAATTATTAACCAACTGAATTCCTTAAAGTTAGTCTTACACAGAAGGCATCGCTAGCGAGAGCGTCCATCTTGTGCCCAACCAAGATTTAATCAACACGATTGCGCGGATTTGTAATCGGTAACAAACAAACAATAGACTTCCCCGTCGCTGGCGCAAACAGCTGTCAAACACAATCGCTAGATTTCAGTTTTAGAGTGGTTTTTTTGCTATATTCGTTTTTTCAAAAAAAGAAAAACCCAGGTCCTTAGTCAGAACTTTTATCTGCAGCGAAACATACGCCATAATTGAAAATAACACCATGAAAAAAATACTACTAATAATCACAATTTTCACCACCAATCTTTACTGTTTTGCACAAGAACTAGTGCTTTCTATAACGCAACCGACTTGCCTTGTTCAAAACGGAAATGTTGAAGTTATTAGTCCAGTAAGCAACGCTGGACCGATCGCCCAAAACTTATATATTTCAGAAATTACAGATGCCAATTCAGGTGGACTGTCGTACATCGAAATATATAACGGCACAGGCGTTACGGTTGATCTTTCGAATTATACACTTTATATATACTTAAACGGATTTTTACACCTAGTTGCAACTTTCTGTTATCGGGTTCCCTGAATACAGGTAATGTATTCGTGATTGCCGTCGGAAGTACCATCAATCTTGGTGGTGTAACGCCCAATCTTACTGTTAGTCCGTGCGGTGGTATTAACAGCAACGATGCAGTGCTGCTATGCACAGTTGGAGGTTTTGGTATCGACTTGTGGGGTAAAACAGATGGATCGACCTTTACCCCGCTAGGTCAACCAGGATATACCTACCGACGCCATGCAGACGCTCCTGTCCCTAGTATGACATGGAATCCTGAAGATTGGGATGTCTTCGACCCTGAAGATTATACGAATGTCGGCACGTATTCTGCCGCCGTATCTTATAGTTATAGCTTAGACGGAGGACCATGGCAAACGAGTACCCTTTTTTCTCAATTATCAATTGGACTACATACCATTTCTGTGCAAAATAATAATACCGGCGAGGAGACCCAAACTACATTTGATATTGTGCCAGCCATACCTAACTTACCCGTAACCAATTTCATATATCAATCTCCAGTATGCCAAAGGGATTTCTTGCTGTATCCCATCACAACTTCTAACTTCACCGCTGGCGGTACCTTTTTGGCTACGCCATTTGTAGCTATAAATCCAATTACTGGGTCTATAGAGTTGAATCAAACGCCACCTGGAAATTATGTGGTCTCGTACTTCGTTCCCGCTGATCTTACAAATTGCACCCTTGCTGGCAGTTCTAGTTTCAACCTGACTATTCTGCCTACCAGTCCGACGCCACAAGGAAATGCAAATCAAATGCTCACTATGCCGAATCCGACGATCACGAATTTGATCGTTTCTCCAACAGAGGTGTCGTGGTATAACAGCTTCGATAATGCAATGAACCAAACTAACCCATTAATTGGTGCTACACCATTAGTAGATGGAGCAACCTATTATGCCGTGAATAACTCGCAAGGGTGCCCGAGTGATCCGTTTCCGGTTACAGTACAATTGGTGCTATCCAATACGGCATTTACTGATTTTTCTTTTGCCATCGTGCCCAATCCTGCCGGTGAAACGCTTTATATTCAAACTGCCAACCAAATGCCTATCGATAAAATCATCATTAGAGACATCAGCGGAAAAACAGTAATTAACGCAACGTCAGCGGGCAATGAAGTGGCTGTCGATCGACTTGCAGCAGGCATGTATATCATCGAAGTTTTTTCAAATAATCAAAAATCGCAAGCTAAGTTTATCAAACGATAAGGATTTGCTAGAATTCGAAAAATCCTTTTGAAGTGTAATTCCGAAATAGTATTACCTTGTCAGTAATTTTACGAAATGCAGACGTTCAACCAACTGGATAAGAAAGAATTATGAAAATAAAAAACCTTATAATTGTAACATTACTTTTCCTATTAAACACTTCTTGTTCCAAAAACAATAATGAAGCAAATCAAACGCATCAATATCCTTCATTCGGTCCTGAAATTGCGGTAAATATCGACGGATTGTCTTTTGATGCTATGGAACCATTCCTATCGCCAGATGGTAATTATCTATTTTTTAATAATGTAAATGACGGCATCAACACCAAACTATTTTATGCCAACAAAATAGACAATTCGACCTTTACGTTTGTTGGTGAATTAACAGGAACAAATCAAACTAATCCGCCTTATTTAGATGCTGTAGCCGACTTAGATGCTAATAATAATTTCTATTGGACATCCACCAGAAATTATCCCAACGAATTAGACAATCTTTTTCACGGCACTTTTGATTCTGGAAAGGTTACGAATATCGAAAGAGTGCGTGGCGATTTTAATAAGAATACGCCCGGTTGGCTCGTGATGGATCATAGCATCAGTTTAGATGGAACATTTTTATATTTTAATAATGCCCGATTCGACGATCAAAACTGTCAAGGACCCTGTGAAGCCAACATTGGTATTGCCAAAAAAATAAACGCCAATACCTTTACAACACTCCCCAATTCATCATCAATTTTGCAAAACATTAATGATGCTACTTATATCACTTATGCGCCATGCATCAGTAGTGATAATTTAGAATTGTATTATACCAGATATCTAAAAGGCCAAATTACTGCCAATACCATTTTTGAAATTTGTGTCGCGGTAAGAAACAATGTGCTTGAGCCATTTTTAACACCAAAAATCCTATTTTCAGAACCTATTAGTTCGCTGATCGAAGCACCCACGTTGACAGTCGACAAAAAAATCATCTACTATCACAAGAAAACGGGCAATTTGCATCAAATTAAAATGAGAAATAGAAATTAGTCGGAACTGAAACTTCCCAAAAGCGCCGAGTTCCAAACAAGCCATACATGGCAGTCATTGTCAACAATACCTCATAAGTTTACAAAATGAAAGAAGAAAAAATCCAAACACTGCATCCACATCCCGGAAAAACCAACAAACAAATTTCATTGAGTAAATACAATGTAATCAAAGACAATATTTTGTCGATTTTACGAGATAGCGAACCTACTCATACCGAATTGATGGAAAAATTATACAGCCAAGTAAAAGACACTTTTGAAGGTGGCGTGCAATGGTATGGAGAAACCATTAAACTCGATCTTGAAGCTCGAAAAATAATTGAACGAACTGCAAGCAAACCCGAAAAATACAAATTAGTAACCTCGAACCTGTAAGAGCCGGTAAGCGCAAACCTTGAAATTCGCTTTCAGGACACTTTTTTTTTTGCTATATTCGTTTTTTACATGAACGAAAAAAAATTCCTTAGCCACGCCCATCATCTGCCTCGAGAACATTGTGCCACAGCAATAAAAAAAGTAGCAACGCGACAACCTATCTAAACGGTTTCTGCCAGTCAAAGACATTTTAAATTAATTTTATAAAACAGAGTATTATGAAAAAAATTACCTTGATCCTGTTCTTATTCATTGCGTGCAATACAAGTTTCTCGCAAAATGTCAATTTGTACAGCCAAGACGACGTAAATAGTTTTCCTGCCAATTATCCCGATGCGCATTCCTTTTCATCCATTACGATCAGTGGCGATGACATCGTAAATCTCAATACCTTAAGCCAAGTAACCGAAGTAACCGGAGACCTCTATATTACTTCTCCGACCGAAAGCCACCCATTAGTCGATTTGTCAGGGCTGAATAACATCAATATCATCAATGGACGACTATCGCTAGTGGACTTAAAAAACATGAATGCTTTCAGTTTGTTTCCCAACCTACTGAGAATCGGGTCAGGAAATATTGGCGATGGTTTGTCGATCTCTGGCTTAACACCGGAAACCATCGGCGGGTTCTTTATTTTAGCCAATGTTTCTGGCGATTTGACCATACAAAATACCTCGGACTTAGCATTCTTAAACGGATTTGATAGTTTGACCAAGGTAAAGTCGATTGCATTAAATAGTCAAGCCTCCGTCTATTTTATTGATAACGCTGCTTTGACCTCTATCAATAGCTTCAATAATCTTACTGAAATCGCGTCGGAATATTATTTTGTAAATAATCCACAATTAATCTCATTGCCAAGTACACCAAACCTGACTGTCATCGGAAAATCAATTACCTTATGGAACGATGACACGATCCTTAATTTCAATGGATTAAATTCGTTAACCACATTGGGTGGCAGCATCAATGTTCAGGATAATAATAATTTAAGCAGTTTTTTTGGTTTGAATAATTTGACCACGACCAATGGTATTACTATTCAAAACAATCCAGCCTTATCAAGTGTAACAGATTTAGCGAACCTAATCACTTTTCCCTTTGTAGGCCCGACGCGACCTGCCATAAATATTTCAAACAATAACGTGCTCGCCAGTTTGACTGGATTAGACAATATTAACGGAGCCACCATCGGTGAAGTTGCACTACAAAACAATCCAAATCTATCTATTTGTGCAATTGAAAGTTTTTGCGAAAAAATAGCATTCGACACCAATTCCTTAGGTTTTACGCAAGTAAGTAATAACGCGACCAATTGTAATAGTGCCGATGATATTAATAATGTTTGTCAACTTTTAAGCTTTGACCAAATCGATGCGGAAACTGCGATTTCAATTTATCCAAATCCAGTCAAATCCGTTTTAAATCTAACAAATCCAAGCCCCACTAAAATCGTTATCATTGATGTTTTAGGTAGAATCAGAATCAATACCATAATTGATAACGGCCATTTAGAGGTATATAATTTAGAAAAAGGAATCTATTTTATGCAAGCCACTCTAGACAATACGTTAACCAATATCAAATTGATAAAGGAATAACACAAACAAAATGATTCCGCTTAACCAACAGATTTTAAATGACTTATAAATATATCTCCTTCAGTATTGCTATCACATTCATTTCTTTTTTGGTGGGAATGGCAGTTAATTCTTTATTGAAAAAAACAAAATTCTACGACAACGAATTGTCCAACTTAAATTTTGTAAAAAGCGAAAAACTGAACCAATGGCTTGGCGTTGACTTGGTTAAATGGATGGTAAAAAACACACCTTTCAAATACCTGAATCAAAAACTCAAGCTCAATAATACAATTGAAAAGGCCGACTTGCATCAACTGCGGCAAGAAATGACAAGTTCAGAAATTGACCATTTGATAGGTTTTGTTTTTGTAACGATTTTTGCCTTGCTGAAAGTATATAAGTCGGAGTGGCTATTTGCCTTAACAATAATGATCGTGAATATCCTAATGAACTTACATCCGTCATTATTGCAACAACAGAACAAAAGGCGGATTGACAAAATACTATCGAGAACCAATCGCAGGCGATAACTTGGATGTATTACTTAGCGTAGTGAATTGATGAAGTAATTCTAGACTAAAAATTTAACAATCTCAATTTAATGAAAAGCATTGAAGTAGTAGCAGCTATAATATTTCACAACGATAAAATTCTTTGTGTTCAACGTGGCCCCAATAAATTGGATTATATTTCAAAAAAATATGAATTTCCAGGTGGTAAGATGGAAATTGGAGAAACAAAAGAACAAACAATCAAAAGAGAAATACTTGAAGAATTAAAAATGGAAATCACGGTTAAGGAGGAGTTTCTAACCGTAGTGCATCAATATCCTGATTTTATATTAACAATGCATAGCTTTATTTGTGATTGTATTGATAGAAAATTGACATTAACTGAACACATTGATTTTCAATGGTTGAAAAAAGATGAATTAATAAATTTAGATTGGGCTGCTGCTGATATTCCAATTATGAAAAAATTATTAAAATTGGAACTATGAACCAAGGACTTTACGAAGAATTAGTTACCAAACTAATCAGCTATAAATTAAATGAACTTGATAAAGAAACTTTCCAAGTAAAGAAAACTTTAATTGATAAAGCGGAGGCAGCACAATTACTATCGCAACATATTGGTAAGACTATTAGACAAGCGTTTTCTCTCATAAAAGGGGAAAACATTCTTGAAACTCAAATTGAAATTGCTAATAAGATAATTCTCTTTTTAAAAGATGAATTAAAAAGAGAAGAATTTGAAGACGATTTAATTGAAACAGAAGGGAAAATATTAAGAGCGGTTTTTACCAAGATAGATACACATTTTACTGATTTAGATTTACACTTGAAGGAGATAACTCCTTACACAAGATTAATTCATAGTGAACTTTTTACTGGAGGAAATTCTGGGATAACTTTGGAAAGTGAACTAAGAAAGGAGATTTTATCATCAGATGAAATAGACTTGCTAGTCTCTTTTATTAAGTGGAAAGGAATACGAATTCTTGAACCGGAGTTAAGAGAGTTTACAAATAGAGGTGGAAAGTTAAGAGTAATTACTACAACTTATATTGGAGCAACGGATGCAAAAGCTGTTGAATTCTTAGCTTCTTTGAAAAATACTGAAGTAAAAGTTTCTTATAATACAGGAAATGAGAGATTGCACGCAAAAGCATACTTATTTCAAAGGAAAACTGGTTTTCATACGGGCTACATTGGTTCTTCAAATTTTTCTCGATCAGCGCTAACAGATGGTTTAGAGTGGAATTTAAAAATAACTACACAAGAAGTTAGTCACATTATTGATAAATTCAAGAAAACTTTTGAAGCTTATTGGCAAAATTCAGAATTTGAATTATACGACATAAATAGTCATTCCAAAAAATTAATTGACGCTCTAAAACAAGGGAAATTTTCAAAGGAATATTCTTTTACGACATCTTATTTTGATATAAAGCCATTTCATTATCAGAGTGAAATACTAGAAAAATTAGAAGTTGAAAGGACTGTTCATAACAGAGATAGGAATCTATTAGTTGCAGCAACTGGAACTGGAAAAACGGTTATATCTGCATTCGACTATAAGAACTTTAGAAGTAACAATAATACATCAAAATTACTTTTTGTTGCACATAGAAAAGAAATTTTACAACAAGCAAAAGCAACCTTTCAAGGTGTTTTACGAGATAATAATTTTGGAGAATTATGGGTTGATGGATTAGAGCCATCATCAAATGAATATGTTTTTGCTTCAGTTCAAACTTTAAATAATAGACTTAAAGAAATAAAAGTTTCTCCGGAATATTATGATTTCATAATAATAGACGAAGTACATCATATTTCTGCATCCACTTATAGACCAATATTAAATTATTTTAAACCTAAAGTCCTTTTAGGACTAACAGCGACTCCTGAAAGAATGGATGGTGAAGATATTTTAGCTGATTTTTGTAATCGTATTGCTGCTGAAATTAGACTTCCTGAAGCTTTAAATAAAAAATTACTAAGTCCTTTTCAATACTTCGGAATTACAGATAGTATAGATTTAACCAATGTGAGATGGGAAAAAGGTAGGTATGTTGCAAGTGAATTGACAAGTCTATATACTAAGAATGATGTGCGAGTTGGCGAAATAATTTCCAATCTTGATAAATATACCACTGATATCAATGATGTTCGAGCAATTGGATTTTGTGTGACAATTGAGCATGCCACCTACATGGCTGAAAAATTCACTCTAGCCGGGTTGAAAGCGGAATGTTTAACATCAAGAAACTCCAATGAGCGCGAAATAATTAGAGAACAATTCAGAAAAAAAGAATTCAATTATTTATTTGTAGTAGACATCTTTAACGAAGGTGTTGATATTCCTGAAATTGATACAGTTTTATTTTTACGACCAACTGAAAGTCTAACCGTCTTTCTGCAGCAATTGGGACGCGGTTTACGATTAGCAGAAGGAAAAGACTGTTTGACAGTCTTAGATTTTGTTGGAAATTCGCGACCAGAATATGATTTTGAGAGCAAGTTTAGAGCACTAATAGGAAAAACAAGTACTTCTGTTCAAAAAGAAATTGAAGATGATTTTCCCCATTTACCATTAGGTTGTTCCATTGTTTTAGAGAAAAAAACGAAAGAAACTATTCTAGAAAATATAAGAAAAGCGACATTGTTAAATGTAAATCAACTAATAACTAAAATCATAAATTTTCAACATCAAACAACTTTAAAATTAAGCCTCAATAATTTCATTGAATTAAATCATATTTCACTTGAAACAATATACAAGAAAAATAGTTGGTCAAGATTGTGTCAAATAGCAGGTGTGATTGATGATTTTGACAACACAAATGAAAAGCAAATAATATCAGCTATTAGTAATAAATGGTTAGCAACCAATTCAACAAGTTATTTTAATTTCATTTTAGAAATTGCAAAACAAGGTTTTAATATTAGAATTTCTGATTTTGACGACAATCAAAAAACCATGTTGCTGATGCTACACTACGATGTTTGGCAAAGTCATGGACAGTTTCAATCATTAGAAGAAAGTATTATTTCAATTGGCAAAAATAAAATTTTAGTAAATGAGATTATTGAAGTATTAGAAATTCTCATTGATAAAGTTGATTTCAAAGAACTTGAGATTCAATTACCTTACAACCAACCTTTGAAAGTTCATGCTCGATATACACGTGATCAAATCCTGGTGGCTTTTGGTTTGAGTACATTCGAAAGAAAATCTCCAAGCAGAGAAGGTGTTGCAGAAAATACTGATTTAAATACAGAATTGCTCTTTATTAATTTAATTAAGTCTGAGGAAAATTTTTCCCCAACGACGATGTATGATGATTATGCAATTAGTGAGACTCTTTTTCATTGGCAGAGTCAAAATTCAGCCACGCCTAACAAAGGAAAGGGATTGTCATACCTTAGACATCAAGAAAACGAGAAAAAGATTCTGCTCTTTGTGCGAGAAAAAGCAAATGACGAGAAAGGAAATACAATGGGTTATGTTTTTATTGGTGAAGGAAACTTCAAAGAAAACGAAGGTGAAAAACCTATGAATATAAAATGGGAATTAAGTGAGCCAATGCCAAACTATCTTTGGAAAGCATCAGCAAAAATGTCAGTTGGCTAATATCTACTATACTGTATTAAGGCCTCACGTCACAGCGAGATTGACGACGAGCCAAAAAAAACATAAAAAACAAAAATATGGCACTCATCAACCCTCACCTCAACTTCAATGGCAATGCCGAAGAAGCCTTTCTTTTTTACCAATCTGTCTTTGGCGGCGCGTTTGCCAAAATCATGCGATTCAAAGATTTGGCCAGCGATGAATTTCCGGTACCAGAAAAGGAAGCCAACAAAATCATGCATATTGCTTTACCCATTGGTCCCAACTTGCTGATGGCGAATGATGTTCCCGAAAGTATGGGGCGCACCAACGAAAACGAACATCGTAGTAAAATTGCGATTACGGCAGCAAGCAAAGCAGAAGCTGAAAAATTATTCTACGGTTTGTCAGAAGGTGGACAAATCGAAATGCCGCTCGAAGAAAGTCCATGGGGTTCGTACTTTGCCATGTTCAGAGACAAATACGGCATCGAATGGATGATCGACTTTGACCCGAATTATCAAGGATAAATCTGACCAAGCAAAAAAAAAATAAACTAAAAAGGACAATATGAAATCATTAAAATTACTCCTACTTATCGTTTTTTGCTTTTCCTTGTTTGCAGCAAGCGAAAACACCATTGAAAAATACAAGTGTTTGCCCTGTGGTTTGAGTTGTGATAACGAAGTATATGACAAAGCAGGAAAATGCGCAAAATGCGAAATGGAATTGGTAAAATCTTCGTCGATAACATTTAAAACCATCCAACCTAGCGCTATTTGTTCGTACATAACATCACATCCAAAAACCATATTATTAGATGTTCGCACCCAAGAAGAATTTGAAGGAAAAGCAACTCCGGATTTTGGAACATTAAAAAATGCCATCAATATTCCGATTCAAGAATTAGACGCAAGAATTGGGGATATCAAGAAATATAAAAATCAAGAAATCATTGTGTATTGTTCCCACAGTCATCGAAGTCCACAGGCGTCATATCTTTTGACACAAAATGGTTTTAAAAACATAATCAATCTATCAGGTGGCATGAGCACTTTGACGGATAAGAGTTGTAATAAATAGGACTACTTCAGCCTAGCAATTACGGCTGTTTTCCCTATACAGCTATAGCTTAGACAAGGCTTTTGCAAAAGGATTTTTCTAACCTTCAAAGCAACAACAGCGGCAATCTTACTGTTTAATAAATTTTAGAAAAGAAGTCGTTGCTCCCTGAATCTCTAGAAAGTAAAGTCCAGTAGCAAGGTTAGTGACATCTATCTGGTTGCTGTTACCCCAATTTTCCTTCACAATTTTGCCCGTCTGGTCGATAATTCGGAAACCAACTATAGGTAAAGATTGTGGGTTATTGATAGTCAGGATGCCATTAACTGGATTTGGAAATACCGCAAAAGTATCTTGGTCGAATGATTTCGTATCCAGCGAAGTTGGACACAGATTTAAATTTGGAATATTGCTAATGGCATTGAAAACCCCAAGTTGCCCATAGGTATTCTCGCCCCACGAATACAACCTACCATCGGTCTTAAGCGCCATACTATGTGCGCCATGACTCTTCACGGCTAACCAGTCATTGGCAGTACCAACGCGCTGTGGCGTGTCAAAATCCTGAGACATGCCCATGCCTAAAACACCATAGCTACCGTTACCCCAAGCCCACAACGAGCCGTCGCTTTTGATCGCCATGCAATAATCTTCCCCAGCGTTAACCGTTGTCCAATCGTTATCCGTTCCTACGCGACGCATTGGGTTCCCATCCGGATTCGCAACGGGATTTCCTAGCTGCCCTTGATCATTGTTCCCCGAGGTATAGATACTTCCATCGTTTTTGAGAGCTATAAAATGGGCGTCACCTCCGTCTACCATAACCCAGTTATAATCGGCACCAATTTGCGTGGTAGCATTGGGTGCAATGCCCAAACGCCAGAGCGAACCATTGGTCTTGATAGCGAAAGTCGAATTTGGCATTGGGCCAACTTCAAACCAGTCTGTATCTACGCCAACCTGTTGTACCGTGGTTCCCGGATGCCCGAGTTGCCCATAATAATTAAGTCCCCAGCTCCAGAGTGTGCCATCGCTCTTAAGCGCAAAACAGTTAAAACTTCCAGCCCAGATTTTCGTCCAATTATTGTCCGTCCCAACTTGAGTCGGCACGTTTCTGTTTCCTGGAGCCCCGATGCCAAGCTCTCCTTGCACATTTCGTCCCCAAGTCCATAGCGTTCCATCGGCTCTGAGCCCCATCGTATGGTTGCCACCACCTGAAACCGCGATATATTGTTCCGTGCCGGCGAGTGTAAAATTACCTCTTTCTATGTTGGTTCCATCTCCAATCTGACCATATCCGTTGTAGCCTACTGTTCGGATTCGTCCGTCGGTAGTTATGACTGTCGAGTGGTTATATCCTGGATCGAACATTTGCCAGCATTGCGCCTGAAGTTGCATGGCGAGCAGTAAACAGCCGAAAAGTATCTTTAATTTCATCGTCTTTTTTTTGCAAATGTAAGGTTTTTGTTTTTTGTGTATACGCTTCAAAGCAAACGCAACGGTAGATAAGTAAAGAAATGTTCCTTAATAATAAGGTACGGATGTTGTAAACACAATTGTAAATAGTCATGCACCAGACGCAACAAAACCGAACACAAAACACGATACTTGCACCGAGCCCATCAAATAGAATTTAAGTTGAAACCCTTCTAATCTTATGGATTTAACAATCTTTTTATATTTATTATTCCAACACTTTGAAATTTTCGTTTAATGAATAAATTTGACCGCTAACCCAACAACCCACCTAAACGGAATGCCTCTTCAAAAACCGCTTGCGTTCCTGTTCCTTCTTTTTTTACCAAACCTAATAATCTGTCAAGTCCTGACTGCGGCTGATTCGATTTCTAAAAAGACAGAAAAAAACCTCGAGTTTTCAACAAAGCAACTCATTGCTCCTGTAGCCTTAATAACCTATGGTGTCATAGCAACTAAAGGTGGTTATTTGAAAAAACTCAATTTCAATTAGCCATTAATGTAGCGGAAATGCTACGTTGGTAAAGCAATACATCATAAGAAAATTGGGTTTTGAAGCATAAAAAAAAACCAAAACTACTTTTCATCTGCAATTTTGGTTTGGATTCTATTCTATTTGTTTTGTGAATTATGGTAGCCTTGCCACTACCCGATTTCTATTCCGTTTTGTTCCAGAATTTCAATAAGGTAACTACTTTGCTTTGCGTCGTACTGTTCGATGCCACTTTGGTACCATTGCAAAATAATATGCAATTGATAAGACGTAAAATCGACCGTGTCAATACTCAATCCGAGCATTCCTGCAAGGAGAAAATCTTCAAGAACTTTGGTCGTCACAATGCGACGAGGAACGCCATTGGTCAATGAACCATTCATACTTTCAAACTCAAGTCTTCCGAGGGTAAATCCCGTCGTAAAGGCATCGTTATGCTTCTTCCTATTAATGGTGATCGCAGGATCAAGACCACATTTATAGCCCTCAAAATATTCTAAACGATAGATAGTACTGTAGGTATCTTTCAAATTCATAAGAAGAAGTATTAGTGATTTATTGGTCAAACTTAAATGTATTCATTGTAAAAAAAATATAAAATCGTTGAAATGGAAAAATACTCTTTCAATCACATTGGCATGGTAAATAATCGGTGAAATAAGTAATTAACAGAATACAAACCAATCATTTCGATTTGTATATTTACTGCATAAAACAAATTCATTTCCGACATTATGCAACACCTCATCGACCGATTTATTAGCTACGCGATTATCGATACCGAATCTGATCCCAATTCAAAATCAACTCCAAGTACAAAAAAGCAATTAGTATTAGCCTTACATTTAGTAGAGGAACTAAAATCTATTGGTTTGACTGAAGTGACCATCGACAAAAACGGCTACGTGATGGGGACTTTGCCGAGCAATGTTGAAAATGAAGTACCAACCATCGGATTTGTTTCGCATTACGATACCACGCCTGATTTTACCGGTGCGAATGTCAAACCTCAAATCATTCCAAATTATGACGGGAAAGATATCGTTCTTAATGCAAAAGAGCATATTGTCTTGTCTCCAAATTACTTCCAAGCTTTATTACTTTATAAAGGTCAAACATTGATCACAACAGATGGTCTAACTTTACTTGGTGCCGATGATAAAGCAGGACTTACTGAAATTGTTTCTGCCATGGAGTTAAAAGTGTTCACCCTGGTTATGCCAAAGGTAAGATGATCAACTCAATGTTGATTGCCAATGATTTTATTAATGAATTACCTAAAGGTGAAACGCCTCAAGAAACAAAAGGTTACGAAGGATTTTTTCACGTGCATCATTTAAGTGGCAGTATCGAAGAAACGACTTTAGAAATTATTATCCGTGATCATGATGCCAAAAAGTTCAAGAAAAGAAAGGAACTTATTCATGCCATTACCAAAAAATTCAATAAGAAATTCGCGAAACAATTCGGCGAAGATATTGTTCTTAGTGAGGTGAAAGATCAATACTACAATATGAAGGAAAAAGTAGAGCCTGTGAAGTTCATCGTAGACCTCGCGGAAAAAGCGATGAAAGAGCTAGGCATCAAACCACTTATCAAACCAATTCGAGGTGGAACGGATGGTTGCAGATTATCTTATATGGGGTTGCCGTGTCCGAATATTTTTGCTGGTGGACATAACTTCCACGGAAAGTACGAATATCTTCCGGTAGAAAGCATGCAAAAAGCAGTAGATGTCATTATCAGAATTGCAGAACTTACGGCGACAACCGACTTTACGAAAAAAGTAAAATCAAAAAAGAAATCAAAAAAGAAGTAATTTGGAAGGGGAAAAAGTTTTGATCAATGCCTAAGAAGGCAAGACAAAACGCTTATGATAATGGCGATTTACCGATAAAAAACAAATTGATAAAGATTTGATTTTACAGTACGTTCAGGAAGCTATAGAAATTGAAAATTCCTAAAACAAACCATAAAAAAAGCCTCAGTAATACCGAGGCTTTTTTTATTTTAAAAATGAAGATTATTTGCTTGCTAGTGTAGCACTCATTTCCATCGAGATGGCTGAACGCTCCATTTTTAGTTTTCCTGCCATAGTTTCAATGACGATTGTGGTGTCTGCCAATTCGGCTATTTTTCCGTGAATACCACTTTTGGTGACAATTTTATCACCTACTTTTAAGTCTGCTTCGAATTGTTTTTCTTGTTTTGCTCTTTTTTGTTGTGGTCTAATCATAAAGAAATAGATGACTACAAACATTAAAATAAACGGAAGAAATTGTTGTACTTGTTGCATAATATCTGAAATTGATTTTTATTTAGTTTTTACTATTAATTGGAGTTATTGCATCAACCCTCTACCCGTCTTGTTGAGACGATTATTGGTTTGAAATTCTTTTACTAAGTTATCCAAGATTCCGTTAATGAATATACTGCTCTTTGGCGTTGAATATTCTTTGGCAATCTCCAGATACTCATTGATTGTCACCTTAATTGGAATAGACGGAAATCTAAGGAACTCGCAAATAGCCATTTTCAAAATGATGGTATCCACTTCGGCGATCCGTTCTGTGTCCCAATTGGGCGTTTTATCTATATATTCTTTGGCGAAGTCATTCTCGTTAAGAACGGTTTTACGAAATAAGTCCGAAACGAAATCTTTGTCTTCAGCATCCTTATATAACTTAGGAACGTAGAAGCTCTGGTCGTCTTTCGACTTCAGTGCTTTCAATTGCTTAATGATTTGTGTATTGACCATTGGGATGTCATCTACCCAAGTCAATTTGAAATCTTCTAAGTAGTCGTATAATTTATCATTTGCCGCGATGACATCCATAAATAGAGACACGATAAACTCTTGATCTTCTTCAAAAGTATTGGTTCTATTTCGCATGTATTGGGCGTATAAATCACTTTCTTTGATAGCCTTTAGCAGCAAAATAATGTAATCATCATTCATCGTCCAATTGTTAATTTTCCGATTTTCTATGGATTGCAATAACGAATGATTGGTGGCTAGTAAATTGAAAATAGCATTATTGATAAACTTGGTATTGGCATTCTTGTCATCGGCGGTCGCCAAATGTTTATTCTTGGATTGCTCTAGAAAACTAACTTCTTTCTTAGCAATTTCAATCAAAGTGGAGAGCATTAAGAGATATAAATCGAGAATATTATCGATGCTATGGTAGAGAAATTTTTCCTCTTTTTCGATATTATCGGAACCATTTTGATGCATCGCAAATATCGATTGCATTACTTTTATACGAATGTGACGTCTGTTTAACACCTAGTAAGAACTTTATAAAATTAAGAGGAGCGAAAGAAAATCTTCCGCTCCGCAAAAATAGTAATATTATTCAAATGCTATAGTCTATTCGCATTTTCTTTTTTTCTGTCCGCGATACGCTTTTCTGCAATAGATAAGGCAGCTTGATGCGTTGTGATTTTTTGCAATTCCGATTCTCTAAAAATTTCCAACGTAGTGTTGTAGATATTTTCTGTTCGTCGTATGGCTTCTTCTTTACCATAACCAACAATTTCGCCGTATACATTAATAATTCCACCAGCATTAATCAAGAAATCAGGCGCATAAGCAATTCCTCTTTCTTGCAAAATTTTACCGTGAATTACTTCATTCGCTAGTTGATTATTAGCGGCACCCGCAATTACTTTTGCTTTAATTTTGTGAATCGTTTCATCATTAATAGTTGCACCTAAAGCACAAGGAGCATAAATATCAACGTCGGCCGCATATAAGTCAGCCCCTCTAAAGATTGATGCACCGTATTTTTTTTCTACTTCTTGAAGTCTTGCTTCATTAATATCGGTAATTTGAACGATTGCTCCTTCTTCAATTAAATGACCCACTAGCGTTTCTCCGACATGGCCAATTCCTTGCACTAAAATCTTTTTTCCCGCTAATGTATCATTACCAAACTGATACTTTGCAGCCGCTTTCATTCCCATATAAACTCCATAAGCAGTAACTGGCGACGGATTACCCGAACCACCTTTTGCCTCTGAAATACCGGTAACATAGGGCGTGATATCACGAATCATGTCCATGTCTGGAGTTGTTGTACCAACATCTTCTGCAGTAATATACCTTCCGCTTAGAGAGTGCACATATTCTCCAAACTTTTTGATCAGTTCTGGAGACTTGTCTGTTTTTGCATCGCCGATAATGACCGCTTTTCCGCCACCTAAATTTAGTCCAGAAATGGCTGATTTATAAGTCATCCCGCGAGACAATCTCAAGACATCATTCAGCGCTTCCCATTCGTTGGTATACTTCCACATTCTGGTTCCTCCTAATGCAGGTCCTAAAACTGTATTATGAATTCCTATTATTGCTTTTAAACCAGTATCTTTGTCATTGCAAAAAACAATTTGTTCGTGGTTGTCGAATGACAGTTGGCCAAAACAGGATCCATTTTTGCAACTCTTTTGGGGTAACGATTTCTGAAGTCATAATTTAGTTTTTAGATGAGGGTTCATTAAAAATACGACGCAAATTTATCAATAAAATCAGAATATTTTAATTTTATTCAATTAAATTATCAATTACTCAATAATTCTAGTTTATTGCGAGAAATTAGTAATTTTTGAATTACGCCTTTTTTAACAGCAATACAAAGCATTAATAATTATTTTTCACAATTAGATGAAAGAACTTCAATATTTAAACAAATACTTTCTCAAATATAAATACAGCTTTTTAATTGGAATAGTCACGACAATTATTGCGCAAATTTTTTCTCTATTTACGCCGAAGCTGATCAGCAAATCTTTTAAAGTTATTGAGGACTTTTCGCAAAAAGTCGATGCCAATCCAGCTATCATTCAGAAGGAACTCATTCACAATATCTTATTGATTATTGCAACAACAATCATCGCAGGATTTCTTACTTTCTTGATGCGTCAGACCTTAATTGTAATGTCACGTCATATAGAATTTGACCTAAAAAATGAAGTTTTCCGGCAGTATGAAAATCTATCTCAGAATTTTTATAAACAAAACCGAACGGGCGACTTGATGAATAGAATCAGTGAAGATGTTGGTAAAGTCCGAATGTATGTTGGTCCTGCCGTAATGTATACTATCAACACCTTTATTCGTTTTACGATCGTTATTATATATATGTATAACGTTTCCCCTCGTTTGACTCTTTATGCACTTTTGCCATTGCCGATCCTATCTTATGCGATCTTTAAATTGAGTTCAGAGATAAATACCCGAAGTACTATTTTTCAGCAATATCTTTCCAAAATTTCAAGTTTCACGCAAGAAGTCTTCTCGGGCATTCGTGTTATTAAAGCCTATTCCCTTGAACAACAATATCAAAATAATTTGGTAGATCTTTCTGAAGAAAGCAAAACCAAGAGTTTGCATTTGGCGAAAGTGCAATCTCTATTTGGCCCTTTGATGCTTGCGTTGATTGGCGTGAGCAATTTAGTTGTTATCTATTTTGGAGGCATGATGTACATCAACGGGACTATTCAAAGTATTGGAACCATTGCAGAGTTTATTTTATATATCAATATGCTGACTTGGCCCGTCGCCTCTTTGGGTTGGGTTTCCTCGATGGTACAAGAAGCCGAGGCATCACAAAAGAGAATCAATGAATTTCTAAAAATCCAACCAGATATTCAAAACAATACGAGTGATAAATCTGAAATAAAAGGCGCGATTGAGTTCAAAAATGTAAGTTTTGTCTACGACGATACGCATATTACAGCCTTAAGCGATGTTAGTTTTTCTATCAATAAAGGAGAAACTTTGGCGATTTTAGGCAAGACAGGCGCAGGGAAATCGAGTATACTTTCACTTATTAGCAGACTCTACGATGTTAGCAGCGGTGAAATTATGATTGATGGCAAAAACATCAAAAACGTCAACCTCTATGATCTCAGAAACAGCATCAGCATCGTTCCGCAAGATGCTTTTCTGTTTTCTGATTCTATAAAAAACAACATTAAATTCGGGAAAGAAAATGCCTCTGATCTTGAAGTGGAAAATGCGGCAAAACAAGCCGTTGTTCATGACAATATTATCCAATTCAACAAAGAATATGAAACAGTTCTTGGCGAACGCGGCATTACGATTTCTGGTGGTCAAAAGCAAAGAATTTCGATTGCGCGCGCATTAATCAAAGAGTCTCCGATTTTGTTGCTGGATGATTGCCTTTCAGCGGTTGATACCGAAACAGAAGAAACAATATTAAACAACCTGCTTTTGTACTGCAAAGACAAAACAACAATAATCGTAAGTCATCGTGTTTCCTCGGCAAAAAACGCTGATAAGATTATTATTATTGAAGACGGAAAAATCATTCAACAAGGTTCTCATAATCAATTAATAAACGAAAAAGGGTATTATTCGGAGTTATATTTAAAACAACTTTCTGAAAAAGAATTGTCATAATTGTTGTTTTGTAATACAATTTTTATCATTTTTGAATTGAAATTAACACCAAACTAATTGCATTTAGGATTATGAGAGAAAATGATATGGTAGAAAAAGAAGAGATTTTTTCTAAAGTTTTGAGAGCTGGAAGAAGGACTTATTTCTTTGATGTACGCGCTACAAAAGCCGATGATTATTATGTAACCATTACTGAAAGTAAAAAATTTACAGAAGAAGATGGTTCGTTTCATTTCAAAAAACACAAGATTTATTTGTACAAAGAAGATTTTGCCGCATTTGCTGAAATTCTGGAGGAGATGACCTCTTATGTACTGAACCACAAAGGAGAAGAAGTAATTTCGGAACGCCATCAAAAAGACTTCAAAAAGGAATATGTTGAAGATCGTGATACTGCCGAGAAAACGTCGAAAACAAACAATTTTACTGATATTGATTTTGACGATATCTAAATTTTATCAAACATAAATTACTGAAAGTCTAAAGAGCAAATGCTTTTTAGACTTTTTTTTCATTTTAATTTAAAGATCAGTTAATACAATAAACGATCTTAATTAATACTATTGCTTTCAAAACGAAATTACTTCATTGCAATCTTGTTCTAAATTGACTATTGAAACTAATTTGCAAATAATAATTAACATATATTTATAATTTGTATTTTTGTTGGTTAACTGTTGCTTTTCAGTTTATTTTTATTGAAAAAACACGGTGTTTTTGATTGTAATTAAATTACATTCAGCGTTTTACAAATTATTAATAAATAGAGACAAATACAATTTATTTAAGTTAAGAAATAAAGAGTACCCTACAAAACATGAAAATTATTTCCCTCAAATTGAAAATAAGAACAATCCTCCTATTCTTTGTGATATGTCACGGAATAATCGCACAAAACAGAACAGACCATCCGTCAAATAATTTCGAAAATCACAAAAGAGCCACAAAGGAGCTCAACAACAGTAAAACAGGTGTGAATCTTTTATTACCTCCTGTAATTACAGGTAATTTTAGTATATGTCAGCCTGGTCCCACAACTACCCAATTGACTGCCACTTTACCTCCAGCTGCCGGAAACCCGTGGGTGTCCTCAAATCCTGCTGTTGCTACAATTGACGCTGCCGGACTGGTTACACAAGTTTCCTTTGGCGCAACTACAATAACGTATACCGATAGTTTAGGAAATACGTATTCCGAAAATGTCTACGTGAGTACATTTCCAACGATTGCTACGCCTAATGGCACGTCAACGTGCGCGGGCGGTACACTACAAATAGATGGTTCGTTATTTCCAAATGCTCTAACACCATGGATTTCATTAACGCCTGCCATCGCATCTGTTGACAATGTTGGGCTGATTACTGGTAATTCTGGAGGAATCGCGACCATCCAATATATGAATTTAGGTGGATGTACAACAACTACAGCCATTACAATCAATCCGCTATTGATTCCCAATGTTACTTGTGGTGCAACCACAACCAGTCAAATTACATTCAATTGGTCGGCCGTCGCTGGAGCAACAACCTATGTTAGAAGTTATCAAATAGGAGCTGGCCCATTCCAATCAGCAGGATCAAGTAATGCAGTATCATATACCTTAACTGGATTATTGCCAAGTTCAACCATTACCTTTTATGTTGCACCTTCAGGAGCTGTAGGTTCTTGCTTTCAAGTTGGACAAGTGACTTGCTCAACACTTCCTTGCAACGCTGCTACAACCCCGCTAACTCCAACAATTGGCGTAATTACCCCTCCATCTTGTGTACTCGCAACTGGATCAGTCGCGATTTCAGGTTTACCTGCTGGAAATTGGACGCTAAATCAAACCGGAACTGCTGCTAATTCGATTGCAGGCAATACAGCATCAACTACTGTTTCAGGGCTCGCTACCGGAAATTATACTTTCACAGTTACTAATGATTTAGGCTGTACCTCCGTTGCAACTGCCAATGTAAATATTCCTGCTCAACCACCCACTCCTGCTGCTCCGATTTCAACTGGAGACATTACCCAGTGTCAGCAATTACCAATTCAAACTCTTGATGCTAACAATGCTATTACTCCTATTGTTGGACAAACCCTTTCTTGGTATACTCTTGCCGTTGGTGGCGTATTGGTTCCTAGTCCAACGCTAAATGCAGTTGGAACAATAACCTATTACGCCCAAGCCAATGACGGAACTTGCGATTCAACTACTAGAACTTCAGTCAAATTAACCATCACAGGTGCTCCGGCTGCTCCGATTTCAACTGGAGATATTACACAATGTGAACAGTTTCCAATTCAAACTCTTGATGCGAATAATGCTATTACTCCTATTGTTGGACAAACCGTTTCGTGGTACACGCTTGCCGTTGGTGGCGTATTGGTTCCTAGTCCAACGCTAAATGCTGTTGGAACTGCAACCTATTACGCGCAAGCCAATGACGGAACTTGCGATTCGACTACAAGAACTTCTGTTAAATTAACCATTACAGGTGCTCCGGCTGCTCCGATTTCAACTGGAGATATTACACAATGTGAACAGCTTCCTATTCAAACGCTTGATGCGAATAATGCCATTACCGTACTTCCTGGACAAACTATTTCTTGGCACACACTTGCAGTTGGTGGCGTATTGGTTCCTAGCCCAACGCTAAATACTGTTGGAACGGTAACCTATTACGCGCAGGCTTTCGATGGAACTTGTAATTCTTTGACTAGAACTTCAGTAAAACTGACGATCACAGGTGCTCCGGCGGCTCCGATTTCAACTGGAGATATTACACAATGTGAACAGCTTCCTATTCAAACTCTTGATGCGAATAACGCCATAACCGTACTTCCTGGACAAACTATTTCTTGGTACACCCTTGCCGTTGGTGGCGTATTGGTTCCTAGTCCAACGCTAAATGCAGTTGGAACTGTAACCTATTACGCACAAGCCAATGACGGAACTTGCGACTCAACTACTAGAACTTCGGTAAAATTGACCATCACTGGTGCTCCGGCCGCTCCGATTTCAACTGGAGATATTACCCAGTGTGAGCAACTTCCAATTCAAACACTTGATGCGAATAATGCCATAACCGTACTTCCTGGACAAACTATTTCTTGGTATACGCTTGCAGTTGGTGGCGTATTGGTTCCTAGTCCAACATTAAATACTGTCGGAACAATCACCTATTACGCACAAGCCAATGACGGAACTTGCGAGTCAACTACTAGAACTTCTGTAAAATTAACCATCACTGGTGCTCCGGCTGCGCCGATTTCAACTGGAGATATTACACAATGTGAGCAGCTTCCAATTCAAACTTTGGATGCAAATAATGCTATAACAGTAATTCCTGGGCAAACCATTTCGTGGTATACGCTTGCTGTTGGTGGCGTATTGGTTGCTAGTCCAACACTAAATGCTGTTGGGACAATCACCTATTACGCCCAAGTCAATGACGGAACTTGCGATTCGACTACTAGAACTTCAGTCAAATTAACCATCACTGGAACACCCGCAGCTCCTATTTCAACTGGTGATATTACTCAGTGTGAGCAACTTCCAATTCAAACTCTTGATGCGAATAATGCTATTACTGTAATTCCTGGACAAACTATCTCTTGGTATACTCGCTGTTGGCGGAAGTCTCGTTGCTAGCCCAACGCTAAACACAGTCGGAACGATTACTTACTTTGCGCAAGCCAATGACGGAACTTGTAATTCTTTAACTAGAACTTCGGTAAAATTGACCATCACTGGTGCTCCGGCTGCTCCGATTTCAACTGGAGATATTACCCAGTGTGAGCAGCTTCCAATTCAAACTCTTGATGCTAACAATGCCATTACCGTAATCCCTGGGCAAACCATTTCTTGGTATACTCTTGCTGTTGGTGGCTTATTGGTTCCTAGTCCAACGCTGAATACTGTCGGAACAATCACCTATTACGCCCAAGCCAATGACGGAACTTGCGATTCGACTACTAGAACTTCAGTCAAATTAACCATCACAGGTGCTCCTGCCGCTCCGATTTCAACTGGAGATATTACACAATGTGAACAGCTTCCTATTCAAACTCTTGATGCGAATAACGCCATAACCGTACTTCCTGGACAAACTATTTCTTGGTACACCCTTGCCGTTGGTGGCGTATTGGTTCCTAGTCCAACGCTAAATGCAGTTGGAACCGTAACCTATTACGCACAAGCCAATGACGGAACTTGCGACTCAACTACTAGAACTTCAGTTAAATTAACCATCACAGGTGCACCAGCGCCTCCGATTTCAACTGGAGATATTACCCAGTGTGAGCAATTACCAATTCAAACTCTTGATGCTAACAATGCTATTACTCCTATTGTTGGACAAACTATTTCTTGGTACACGCTTGCCGTTGGTGGCGTATTGGTTCCTAGTCCAACGCTGAATACTGTCGGAACAATCACCTACTATGCACAAGCCAATGACGGAACTTGCGAGTCAACTACTAGAACTTCTGTAAAATTAACCATCACTGGCGCTCCGGCTGCGCCGATTTCAACTGGAGATATTACTCAATGTGAGCAGCTTCCAATTCAAACTTTGGATGCAAATAATGCTATAACAGTAATTCCTGGGCAAACCATTTCGTGGTATACGCTTCCTGTTGGTGGCGTATTGGTTGCTAGTCCAACACTAAATGCAGTTGGAACCGTAACCTATTACGCACAAGTCAATGACGGAACTTGCGATTCGACTACTAGAACTTCAGTCAAATTAACCATCACTGGAACACCCGCAGCTCCTATTTCAACTGGTGATATTACTCAGTGTGAGCAACTTCCAATTCAAACTCTTGATGCGAATAATGCAATAACCGTAATTCCTGGACAGACCATTTCTTGGTATACCCTCGCAGTTGGTGGCGTATTGGTTCCTAGCCCAACGCTAAACACAGTCGGAACGATTACTTACTTTGCGCAAGCCAATGACGGAACTTGTAATTCTTTAACTAGAACGTCTGTAAAATTGACCATCACTGGTGCGCCGGCTGCTCCGATTTCAACTGGTGATATTACCCAGTGTGAGCAGCTTCCAATTCAAACTCTTGATGCTAACAATGCCATTACCGTAATCCCTGGGCAAACCATTTCTTGGTATACTCTTGCCGTTGGTGGCGTATTGGTTCCTAGTCCAACGCTGAATACTGTCGGAACAATCACCTATTACGCCCAAGCCAATGACGGAACTTGCGATTCAACTACAAGAACTTCAGTCAAATTAACCATCACAGGTGCTCCGGCGGCTCCGATTTCAACTGGAGATATTACACAATGTGAACAGCTTCCTATTCAAACTCTTGATGCGAATAACGCCATAACCGTACTTCCTGGACAAACTATTTCTTGGTACACCCTTGCCGTTGGTGGCGTATTGGTTCCTAGTCCAACGCTAAATGCAGTTGGAACCGTAACCTATTACGCACAAGCCAATGACGGAACTTGCGATTCTTTGACTAGAACTTCGGTAAAATTGACCATCACTGGTGCTCCGGCTGCTCCGATTTCAACTGGAGATATAACCCAGTGTGAGCAATTACCAATTCAAACTCTTGATGCTAACAATGCTATTACTCCTGTTGTTGGACAAACTATTTCTTGGTACACGCTTGCCATTGGTGGCGTATTGGTTCCTAGTCCAACGCTAAACGCAGTCGGAACAATCACCTATTACGCACAAGCCAATGACGGAACTTGCGAGTCAACTACTAGAACTTCTGTAAAATTAACCATCACTGGCGCTCCGGCTGCGCCGATTTCAACTGGAGATATTACTCAATGTGAACAGCTTCCAATTCAAACTTTGGATGCAAATAATGCTATAACAGTAATTCCTGGGCAAACCATTTCGTGGTATACGCTTGCAGTTGGTGGCGTATTGGTTCCTAGTCCAACACTAAATGCAGTTGGAACCGTAACCTATTACGCCCAAGTCAATGACGGAACTTGCGATTCGACTACTAGAACTTCAGTCAAATTAACCATCACTGGAACACCCGCAGCTCCTATTTCAACTGGTGATATTACTCAGTGTGAGCAACTTCCAATTCAAACTCTTGATGCGAATAACGCCATAACCGTACTTCCTGGACAGACCATTTCTTGGTATACCCTCGCAGTTGGTGGCGTATTGGTTCCTAGTCCAACACTGAATACTGTCGGAACAATCACCTATTACGCGCAAGCCAATGACGGAACTTGTAATTCTTTGACTAGAACTTCGGTAAAATTGACCATCACTGGTGCTCCGGCTGCTCCGATTTCAACTGGAGATATTACCCAGTGTGAGCAGCTTCCAATTCAAACTCTTGATGCTAACAATGCCATTACCGTAATCCCTGGGCAAACCATTTCTTGGTATACTCTTGCCGTTGGTGGCGTATTGGTTCCTAGTCCAACGCTAAACGCAGTTGGAACCGTAACCTATTACGCCCAAGCCAATGACGGAACTTGCGATTCAACTACAAGAACTTCAGTCAAATTAACCATCACAGGTGCTCCTGCTGCTCCGATTTCAACTGGAGATATTACACAATGTGAACAGCTTCCTATTCAAACTCTTGATGCGAATAACGCCATAACCGTACTTCCTGGACAAACTATTTCTTGGTACACCTTGCCGTTGGTGGCGTATTGGTTCCTAGTCCAACGCTAAATGCAGTTGGAACCGTAACCTATTACGCACAAGCCAATGACGGAACTTGCGATTCTTTGACTAGAACTTCGGTAAAATTGACCATCACAGGTGCTCCGGCGCCTCCGATTTCAACTGGAGATATAACCCAGTGTGAGCAATTACCAATTCAAACTCTTGATGCTAACAATGCTATTACTCCTGTTGTTGGACAAACTATTTCTTGGTACACGCTTGCAGTTGGTGGCGTATTGGTTCCTAGTCCAACGCTGAATACTGTCGGAACAATCACCTATTACGCACAAGCCAATGACGGAACTTGCGAGTCAACTAATAGAACTTCAGTCAAATTAACCATCACTGGCGCTCCAGCAGCTCCGATTTCAACTGGTGATATTACCCAGTGTGAACAGTTTCCAATTCAAACTTTGGATGCAAATAATGCTATAACAGTAATTCCTGGGCAAACCATTTCGTGGTATACGCTTGCTGTTGGTGGCGTATTGGTTGCTACTCCAACGCTAAACGCAGTCGGAACAATCACCTATTATGCACAAGCCAATGACGGAACTTGCGATTCGACTACTAGAACTTCAGTCAAATTAACCATCACAGGTGCACCTGCCGCTCCGATTTCAACTGGAGATATTACACAATGTGAACAGCTTCCTATTCAAACTCTTGATGCGAATAACGCCATAACCGTACTTCCTGGACAAACTATTTCTTGGTATACTCTTGCTGTTGGCGGAAGTCTCGTTGCTAGTCCAACGCTAAATGCAGTTGGAACTGTAACCTATTACGCACAAGCCAATGACGGAACTTGTAATTCTTTGACTAGAACGTCTGTAAAATTGACCATCACTGGTGCTCCGGCTGCTCCGATTTCAACTGGAGATATTACCCAGTGTGAGCAACTTCCAATTCAAACTCTTGATGCTAACAATGCCATTACCGTAATCCCTGGGCAAACCATTTCTTGGTATACGCTTGCTGTTGGTGGTGTATTGGTTCCTAGTCCAACACTGAATACTGTCGGAACAATCACCTATTACGCCCAAGCCAATGACGGAACTTGCGAGTCAACTACTAGAACTTCAGTTAAATTAACCATCACAGGTGCTCCTGCCGCTCCGATTTCAACTGGAGATATTACACAATGTGAACAGCTTCCAATTCAAACTCTTGATGCGAATAACGCCATAACCGTACTTCCTGGACAAACTATTTCTTGGTACACCCTTGCCGTTGGTGGCGTATTGGTTCCTAGTCCAACGCTAAATGCAGTTGGAACTGTAACCTATTACGCACAAGCCAATGACGGAACTTGCGATTCTTTGACTAGAACTTCGGTAAAATTGACCATCACAGGTGCTCCTGCCGCTCCGATTTCAACTGGAGATATAACCCAGTGTGAGCAATTACCAATTCAAACTCTTGATGCTAACAATGCCATAACCGTACTTCCTGGACAAACTATTTCTTGGTATACGCTTGCCGTTGGTGGCGTATTGGTTCCTAGTCCAACGCTAAACGCAGTCGGAACAATCACCTATTACGCACAAGCCAATGACGGAACTTGCGAGTCAACTACTAGAACTTCTGTAAAATTAACCATCACTGGTGCTCCGGCTGCTCCGATTTCAACTGGAGATATTACCCAGTGTGAACAGCTTCCAATTCAAACTTTAGATGCAAATAATGCTATAACCGTAATTCCTGGGCAAACCATTTCGTGGTATACGCTTGCAGTTGGTGGCGTATTGGTTCCTAGTCCAACACTGAATACTGTCGGAACAATCACCTATTACGCCCAAGCCAATGACGGAACTTGCGATTCGACTACTAGAACTTCAGTAAAATTAACCATCACAGGTGCACCAGCTGCTCCGATTTCAACTGGTGATATAACCCAGTGTGAGCAAATTATCATTCAAACGCTCGATGCGAATAATGCGATAACCGTTCTATCTGGTCAAACAATTTCTTGGTATGATCAACTTACGGGAGGAAACTTGGTAACAGCACCTACACTAAATTCTACTGGTTCAATTACATATTATGCTGAGACCAAGGTTGGAAATTGCCTTTCCCTCACAAGAACTAGAGTAATTCTAACCATTAATGGAGCACCTGCTCCACCTGTTTCGGGCGGTGATATTTTTCAATGTGAACAAAATCCTTTACAAACCATTACAGCGACCGCAACTGTCCCTGCCGGACTAAACGTAATCTGGTATGATTCACCAACTGCTGGAACCGTTGTTCCTATTCCAAGTATAAATACCGCGATATCAATCGTCTATTTTGCAGAAGCCTTTAACGGAACTTGCCCATCACTGACCAGAACACCAGTTATTCTAACTATAAATGAATTGCCTGCCGATCCTGCTATAGGTTTACTTACGCAACCAGATTGTTCTACCGCAACAGGTTCTATTACCATTTTCCCAGTTCCTGCTGGAATTACCTATAGTTTTGACAATGGTCCTTTCACAACAACAACGTTCTACGGTCTACTTCCTAGCGGCACGTCACACACTTTAGTCGCAAAAAATACGGGCGGATGTTTATCTCAGACGATTACTGTCAATATCATACCTCAACCAACCACACCTGGAGCACCAATATTAGTTGTTACGCAACCTACTTGCAACGTACCGACAGGTGAAATTACTATAACATCAGTTCTAGGGGAAACCTATAGTTTCGATGGCGGCCCATTCACAAACCAATTGGTATATACTGGGTTGCTTGCCGCTTCTACCCATACCGTTAAAGCCAAGAACAGCAGCGGCTGTTTTTCTGCAACGTCTAGTGCGACTTTAAATATTCAACCTTTGATACCGGCTGCTCCTACACTTACGCCTATTCAACCAACATGTACTGAACCAACCGGAACAGTTCAAATATCAAATGTCCTCGGACAAACGTATAGCTTTGATGGCAGTCCATATTCTACAACCCTAAACTATCCAGGATTAGCAGGCGGTTCCACACATACCGTTATTGCCAAAAATGGCTCAGGATGTAATTCGGCTCCAAGCACAATTACACTAAATATTCAACCACCAACGCCAAGTACCCCAGCATTTTTTGCAGCGCAACCAAATTGTACTGACGCTCTAGGTGAAATTACAATACTTAATGTAGGGCTCGAAACCTACAGTTTTGATGGCGGTCCATACACCACAAACTTAATCTATCCGAATCTGCAACCCGGAACGTATACGATTACGGCAACCAATAGTTTTACATGTATTTCACCCGTGGCCACCGTGACCATTAATCCGCAACCCATAACACTAACTCCTGCCATTGTAGACGGCGTTATTTGTACCGACCAAACAACCGGAATTCCTTTTAGAACACATATTCTAGATACAGGTTTGAATCCAGCTACACATAGTTTTGTTTGGACGCTTGACGGAATTGTCATCGCGCCAACAGGTAGTTCTATCGACGTAAGTGTGCCTGGCGTTTATACCGTCGTGGCAACCAATATCACGACAGGTTGCGATTCTCCAGTAGCAACGGCAACCGTAACTACTTCTTTCCCTGGACTTGGAATTGCAACGCAAGTGGTCAATCAATTTAGTAATGAAGCGGGAATAATAGTCAATGTTTCTAACGGAACCGGACCATTTACGTACCAATTAGATAACGGTCCTGTACAAGAAAGCAACGTATTCTCACCGGCTCTTCCTGGTTCACATGTTCTCTACGTAAAAGATGTCAACGGCTGCACTGATTTGACCACTGAAGTAACCGTTTTGGGTTATATGAATTTCTTCACACCTAATAACGACAACTACAATGATACATGGAACGTCATAGGATTAGAAAACCAACCGGGCACCCTAATTCACATTTATGACCGTTATGGCAAATATATCAAACAGGTTAGCGCCAACGGAAAAGGTTGGGACGGAACCTTAAACGGTCAACCTCTGCCTTCAACCGACTATTGGTTTACGGTTGAATATACTGAAAATGGACAATCCAAAGAATTTAAAAGCCACTTTTCTCTAGTGCGATAAATAAATTTGGCGTTTTCAATAAAGTAAAACTAGGAATTTAATTGCGAGTGATTTCCACAAAAAACAAATCAACTTTCATTTAAATTCCTATTTTTGTTTTCGAAAACACTAACTCAACTACCCTATGTTAATTATCGGAATTGCTGGCGGAACTGGAAGCGGAAAAACAACCGTCGTACATCAAATTATGAACGAATTGCCAGAGACAGAAGTCGGCATTATTTCGCAAGATTCGTACTATAAAGACAATTCCAATTTGAGTTTTGACGAAAGAGCACTCATCAATTTTGATCATCCTCGCGCCATCGATTTCGACCTTTTGGTAAAACACCTCGAAGAATTAAAAGCCGGAAACAACATCGATCAACCTGTCTACTCGTTCGTAACGCACAACAGAACCGACGACACCATCTATACACACCCGCGCAAAGTGATGATTGTCGAAGGAATTTTGATCCTCGCCCATCCTGAACTCCGTGAACTTTTTGATGTTAAAATATTTGTACATGCGGATTCTGATGAACGATTAATCCGTCGACTCAAACGCGATATCGCAGAACGTGGCCGCGACATGGATGAAGTGCTCAACCGATACCAAACCACACTCAAACCCATGCACCAACAATTTATCGAGCCGACCAAAGCCTTCGCCGACATCATCATTCCAAACGACAAATACAACACCGTAGCCATCGATGTGGTTCGCGCGGTAATAAATCAAAGATTATCCTAAAAAAATCGTACATTTACGTTGCTTTTTTAGGAGCTAATCCCGCTATACGTTGCAATCTTTTGCGCCACACGAGCGGAGCGAACTGACGAAGTAAACTCCGGCACAAAAGGATTTACACTGCTATCGGGGCTAATACATTCAGAATACAATGGAACAATCGTATAAAGACAAACCTTGGTTCAAATTCATCAGCAACAAATACGTTTGGGTTTTGCTGTTTTTTTGCACTTGGATGCTATTTCTTGACAATTACTCCTACTTCGACCATCGCGTGCTAAACCAAGAAATTGAGGAACTCGAAACCAACAAAAAATACTACCAAGACGAAATCAAAAAAGATCAGGAAAACATCAAACTTCTGAAAAATCCAGATCAAATTGAAAAATTCGCTCGTGAAAAATACTATATGAAACGCGATAGTGAAGACATTTACATCGTAGAATACGAAGGCGACACCGTTAAAAAGTAGTAGAAGAAAGAGTCAAGAAGCAAGACAAAATCCAGAACCTAAAACCTAGCATCATGAAATTATTCAACGAATTCGAACCTGTTTCCTCCAAACAATGGAAACAACAAATTCAATTTGAATTGAAAGGTGCCGATTATAACGACACTTTGGTTTGGAAATCTCCTGAAGATATTCAAGTTCGACCGTTTTACCATTTTGATGAATCCACCGTGACAAACGTCACCACAAAGGCAAGTCAATTTAGAATTGGTCAATCCATTTTTGTGTTTGATTTAGATAAATCTATTGCCAATGCCTTAGACAGCATCCAACGAGGTGCCGAAAGCCTTATTTTTACGATAGAAGACGAGAAAACAGATGTCGAGAAATTACTAAATAACCTTCCTTTAGAAAACGTCAATATTCACTTTCATTTGCAATTCCTCTCTATCGATTTCGTAACTAAAATAGAAAGAATTGCAAAAGCTAGAAATGCCACAATCTTCTGCAACTTAGATCCAATTGGACACTTAGCTCGTGAAGGAAACTGGTTCATCAACGACATCAAAGACAACTTTGAAGTACTCAACCAACTCTCCGCAACGGTTTCTAAAAGCAGTATTATTAGCATTGATGCAAGTCTATATCAAAATGCTGGCGCCACGATGGTGCAACAATTAGCCTATGCTTTAGCGCACGCCACAGAATATTTTAATGCCATCGAAACCATCAACCAACCTATGGTTTTTCAAGTTGCCGTAGGAAGCAATTACTTTTTTGAAATTGCAAAATTACGGGCGTTGCGTTTGTTATTTTCGGCCGTCGCTACACCATTCGGACATACTTTAGATTGCCACATTTCAGTTTCTCCAAGCAAGCGAAATAAAACCATCTACGATTACAATGTCAATATGTTGCGCACCACGTCGGAATGTATGAGCGCTATTTTTGGTGGAGCGAATACAATTTCCAATTTGCCTTACGACGTTTTATATCATAAATCCAACGAATTCGGTGAACGGATTTCCCGAAATCAACTCTTGATCTTGAAAAAGGAATGTTACTTTGATAAAGTCGACAATCCCGCTGATGGCAGCTACTACATCGAAAGTCTTACACAACAATTGGCGGAAAAAGCCCTTACCCTATTCAAAGATATCGAAGCGAACGGCGGATTTCTAAAACAATTGAAAGACGGCACCATCAAAAGAAAAATTCAAGAAAGTGCTGACGCAGAACAAAAATCCTTTGATGAAGGAAAAGAAATTTTACTAGGCACAAATAAATATCCAAACAAAAACGATAAGATGAAACACGATTTAGAGCTGTTTCCCTTTGTCAAAATAAAACCTAGAAAAACGTTGATCACACCTATTATCGAGAAACGTCTAGCGGAACAATCTGAACAAGAACGCCTATCCACTGAAGTATAACTTTGCGGCTTAGTGCCTTTCAACCATGAAAAGAAAAGACCTCCAAAATATCACAGTAACGGAAAGCCGACAACCGGCAACCGACAACAATCAGCCAAAATCCGGCAACTTCCTCACCGCGGAAGGCATCGAACTCAAATCGATGTACACCAAATCGGACGTTGACAACCTAGAACACATCGGCTTCGGTGCTGGATTCGCACCCAATCTTCGCGGTCCATATGCCACGATGTTTGTGCGTCGACCTTGGACCATTCGCCAATACGCTGGATTTTCAACCGCAGAAGAAAGCAATGCTTTTTACAGAAGAAACTTAGCCGCGGGACAAAAAGGATTATCTATCGCTTTCGATTTGCCGACGCATCGCGGATACGATTCTGATCACGAACGTGTGGTTGGAGACGTCGGAAAAGCGGGTGTTGCCATCGATTCTGTGGAAGATATGAAAGTATTATTCGATCAAATTCCATTGCAAGAAATGTCCGTTTCGATGACGATGAACGGCGCGGTTCTTCCTATCATGGCCTTCTATATTGTCGCGGCAGAAGAACAAGGAGTTACGCCAGAACATCTTTCGGGAACCATTCAAAATGATATTTTAAAGGAGTTTATGGTGCGAAATACCTACATCTATCCTCCTACACCATCCATGAAAATTATCGCGGATATTTTCGAGTTCACCAGTAAAAAAATGCCGAAATTCAATTCTATTTCGATTTCTGGTTACCACATGCAAGAAGCTGGAGCTACTGCTGATATTGAGTTGGCGTATACTTTGGCTGATGGACTAGAATACATCCGAACTGGACTTTCAACGGGAATGAGCATCGATGAGTTTGCACCACGACTTTCGTTTTTTTGGGCGATCGGAATGAACCATTTTATGGAAATTGCAAAAATGCGAGCGGGCAGAATGATTTGGGCGAAACTGGTGAAGCAATTCCATCCCAAAGATGAAAAATCATTAGCATTGCGAACCCATTGCCAAACATCAGGTTGGAGTTTGACGGAACAAGATCCATTCAATAATGTAGCTCGTACCACGGTTGAAGCGATGGCGGCAGCATTCGGCGGAACACAATCTTTGCATACGAATGCACTCGATGAAGCAATTGCTTTGCCAACCGATTTCTCTGCACGAATTGCTCGAAATACGCAAATCTATTTGCAAGAAGAAACCAAAATCACCAAAACCGTTGATCCGTGGGCAGGCAGCTATTACGTAGAAAGTTTAACAAATGAAATTGCGCAAAACGCCTGGAAACTCATTGAAGAAGTCGAGGAATTAGGTGGCATGACCAAAGCCATTGAAGCTGGAATTCCAAAATTGCGCATTGAAGAAGCCGCAGCAAGAAAACAAGCAAGAATTGATAGCAATCAAGATATTATCGTCGGCGTCAATCAATTTCGTTTGGAAAAAGAAGACCCATTACATATCTTAGACGTAGATAATCAAATGGTTCGAAAACAGCAAATTGAACAATTGCAACGAATTAAGGCGTCTCGAAATACAGAAAAAGTACAAGATTCGTTAAAACAATTGACGCTTTGCGCTCAAACTGGAAAAGGAAACTTACTTGATTTGGCCGTAGATGCCGCTCGAAAGAGAGCTACTCTTGGTGAAATTAGTGATGCATTAGAAAGTGTTTTCGGGAGATACAAAGCACAAATTAAAACGTTTAGTGGCGTGTATAGTAAAGAAATAAAGGACGACAAGAGTTTTGAAAAAGCCAAACAATTGGCCAACGAATTTGCTGTAAAAGAAGGCAGACGCCCGAGAATAATGATTGCAAAAATGGGGCAAGATGGTCACGATCGAGGCGCGAAAGTAGTAGCAACAGGTTACGCTGACGTCGGTTTTGATGTTGATATTGGTCCATTGTTCCAAACGCCAGCGGAAGCTGCCAAGCAAGCTGTTGAAAACGACGTTCATATTTTAGGAGTTTCCTCCTTAGCTGCTGGACATAAAACATTGGTTCCTCAAGTCATCGAAGAATTGAAGAAATACGGTCGCCAAGACATTATGGTTATTGTTGGCGGCGTCATTCCTCCGCAAGATTATCAGTTCTTATTTGATGCTGGGGCTGTCGCGGTGTTTGGACCAGGAACCAAGATAAGTGAAGCGGCCATTTCAATATTGGAAATACTGTTAAATTAAATTTAATTAATAATTATGAAGAATAAGATTGTACCTATTTCAATTAGTGTTTCAGCTATTGCATTGTTATTCTTCGTGTTTTCCTGTTCTTCCGATAAGAATGATTACGTTGCCATTGAGGTAAGTCCAGTGGTTGTTAATTTATCCCAAGTTCCCTATGCTAACTTATCTGATTACAAATTTTTTGCTGGTGAAATAAAGAACCAACAGCCTTCTTACGGTGTTATTCCTTATAAACCAGCGAGTGAACTTTTCTCCGATTATGCCATAAAAAAGCGATTCATTTGGCTACCAAACGGAACCAAAGCAGCCTATGTTTCTGATAGTGAAATCTTAAATTTACCTGTAGGCGCTGCTTTAGTCAAAACGTTTTATTACAACCGGGTCCAACCTTCCAATACGACAAAAATCATAGAAACAAGAGTTATGATGCGAAAAGCCGATTCGTGGATTTTTGCGGATTATGTGTGGAATGCAGATCAGACTGAAGCGACGTTACAAACGCAAGGCAGTACTATTCCTATTACATGGATAGACGAAACGGCTGTAACACACACGATCGACTACAAGATTCCTTCGGAAAACGAATGTAAAATGTGCCACGACATTAGCTCCGTTAGCATGCCCATCGGGATAAAACCTCAGAATTTAAACAATCCATACAATTATGGCAATGCTACTAAAAATCAATTAACCAAATGGATTGAATTTGGTTATTTAGAAGATACTCTACCGGCTGAGATTCTGTCAACGGTTGACTATAATGATACCGCTCAAAGTCTAGATTTAAGAGTACGTTCCTATCTTGACATCAACTGTGCTTTTTGTCATCAAAGTGGTGGAAATGTAGAATTTGTAAATATTAGAATGGCATTCAATCAAACGACCAATCCATTGAACATGGGAGTTTGCGCACCAGCGATACTTGCGGTCCCAGGAATTCCTCGCGGACAAATTGTAAGTCCACAAAATCCAACCGAATCAACTTTATTATATACGTTAAGTACCAACGCGACGTTGTTCAGAATGCCAAGAATAGGAAGAACCGTCGTTCATGAAGAAGGGATTCAGCTGGTAACAGCATGGATTAATTCGCTTCCGGCATGCAATTAAGATTGCCTTTTTTTTAATTTCCGTACTGAAGAATTCACTATTTGTGGCGCTCCAGCACATGAGCATCATCATTGATATACTTTTACAATGAATACAATTAAGCAGTATAGTTGCTACTTTATTTTACTCGTATTTCAGTTGGGGTTGGCCAATCCGTCCGACAATATCTTGCTGCAAAAAGGTTGGAATGCCTTAGTGAAAGATAATGAAAATGAAGCCTTTCGCTACTTTTGGATGGCTAATGAAAAAGCAAACAAAGAGCACAATACTGCGGATAAAGCCGAAGCCTTACTCTATTTAGGCATCTGTTCATTTGGATCTAGTCTGGAAAAAGGCCTGCAATTTGCCACAAAATCGCTCGCTGAATTCAAGAAACTGGAAACTAGCAATCCGAACCAGTCGAGTATTGGCAGAAGTAAATGTCTGCAATTAATTAGCACCATCTATAGTCGACAAAGTAAACACCAAGAAGCGATCAAAATGAGTCGTGAAGTAGTGCGCTTACTGAAAAACAAAAATGACACTTCCGGAACTTTGGGCTTAGCTTATACGAGCCTTGGGATTTTATACGAAAAAGAGCGACGAAAAGATTCCATTGAAACGCTATTCCTCTTGGCACTAAAAGACTTTGAAGCACATAAAAACGTGGCTTATCTACCCAATGCGTATCTCAAAATTGGAAAAATAGCACAACAGAAGAATCAAAAAGAGATCAGCTTTTCGTACTTTAATAAGGCCATGGGAATTTCAAGATCTACTGAAAACAAACAAGGGCAAGTATCCTGTTTGTTGGCCATCGGTAAGTGGTATTCCGAATTTGACCATAACAACACAAAAGCAGAAAATCTGTATCATGAAGCAAATCAGATTGCCCAATCGTTGTCAGATAAAATCTTTGAAATCAAAAGTTTAGAAGCATTAATTGAAATCAAAAAACAAGAAGGGAAATTTAAAGAAGTGAGCGAAATGCAATCCCAATTGCTTTCAATTCAAAATAATTTCTATTCCCTTGAACGGGCTCAAATTGTAAAAAGCTTGGAAGTTCAGTTTGACGTTGCTGAAAAAAACCGTCAATTAGCGTTGATTTCAAAGGAGAAGAAAGTCACGCAACTGACCAATTCTATTTTGTTTATTGGAATTGTAGTTCTGATTGTCATCTTTGGTATTTCTTACTTCTTCCTCAAGAAAATAAACGGACGCGACAAACAACTCTTAAAAAAGAATGAGGAAATGGTAGCGATCTTGGAGCATCAAAAAATACTAAAAGCGCAGCAATTTCAAAATGACATCGAACACAAGGAAAGCCAATTGAGCGCGATTACCTTACAAATGCTTCAAAAAAATGAACTACTGAATGAAATAAAAACCAACATCGAAAAATCGTTGCCAATCGGAGAAGTACAGTTGCTCAAGATGGTCAATAAACATTTGAATCAGAAAAATAGTTGGAATGATTTCGATACCTATTTTGAAGGAATAAATAAGAATTTCTATATTCGACTGAAGCAAAATTACCCGGAAATTAGTACCAACGATCTAAAGATTTGTGCCTTAATTAAGCTCAATCTTTCTATAAAAGAAATGGCGACGATTCTAAATATTTCTCCAGATAGCGTTAAAACGGCGCGTTATCGACTAAGAAAAAAACTGCAAGTACAAACGGAGGAGAACTTAACCGACTTTATTTTAAAAATATAAAACATTAAAAATCAATATTTTAAATACAAGTACACCTTTTGTCTACCCGAATTTTGGTCATTGTGTTCCATAATATTCTTAATTTTGGTTGAGGGAAGAACTGCTATGAATCCTAAACCAGACTAAAAAATTGATTATGAAAAAAATTTACTTACTGCTATTGCTTGTTGCCGTACCTGCATCAAACGCCCAAGTTATCAACGGCGATTTTGAAAATGTCAAACCCAACGGAAAAGTGAGCAACTGGGGAATTAACTTTAGTATTCCGGTTGGCATTGATCTCGGAACGGGTGAAAACACTTCTGACACGATTCTTTTCGGCAATTCTACTGGTTTCTCTTGTGCTCCGACCAATGATTCCTACTCTGGATCGAAGGCTTTAGAAATTAGAAATGCCTACAATTTGACGCAAAACCTTGTTATTCCAGGTGGTGCCGTGTTGTTTCATGACGCGACCCAAGATAGCCCAGGTTGGAATCCTGGTGTTCCGATTGAACCAGGCATGAATGTGTCATTCTTGGCTTTTCATTATAAATATATTCCATTTGGCGTGACTGATGTCATCGAAGCAGAATTGACTGTTTTAGGCGAAAGCGGAGAAATAGGTCGGGCATCTATTCAAATTGCAGAACCTGACTATGTATATGACGGCAACGTTCAATTTAAATATGCTGAAACACCAGTAATCTATACCTCAGATGAAACTCCGCTATGGATGTACATTTCCTTCTCGATGGGAACCCAAGAAAATGCCACTTTCGGCACAAAAATAATTATTGACGATGTTAGAGTTAACAATGGCGCCTTGTCGACGACTCAGTTCACCAATTCAAATTTCGCGATTTTCCCAACGGTTACCAATCAGCATTTGAATGTTGTCCTAAAAAATAATAACAACGACCGCACATTTAAATACCGTATTTATGCCATCGATGGTAAATTGGTTCGTGAAGAATCGGTGGAATTTAATGGAAATTCGCCCATTAGTATTGATGTTAGTTCATTAACAGAAGGTGTTTACTTCATTAAAAGTAAAAATGGCACCGCAAAATTTATAAGAGAATAACGAGTTACACGCAATGGTTTATTCTATAAGAAAACACTAGTTCACACTGGTGTTTTTTTTATAAGAAATTATTTCATACTTTAGATGCGCAGAAGCGAACTCCCCAGATGCTTTCTATTTCCAAATCTACTTTTCTAAAATCTAATAGAAAAATAAACAATGAAGTTAGTCGGTTATTGTAAAGATGAGAAGGAGAATTCATTTAGAGATCCTATATATTCGGATTCTAAAGGTGTTTTGTATCGTCATGAAATCGACAATCGTTACAATATTACTGCGTTTCAAACTTTCGATGCTAAGAAAATACCGATCACCAAGATCTATCTTTCCAAGAAATTCAACGTTGGGTCAAAAGCGGCACTCGTTTTCGTCGGAAAAGAGAATTATTTGCATTACGACGTTGCTTCCAGTGCGGTAGAAGAGGTCATTCATTATCTAACTGACCATAGTGACCAATATAATACAAACGGTATCTTAGATCAAGCGATGCTTTTAAAAAACAGAATTTTTTCCGATCATTTTGTGATAGATAACTTTGTGGTAAAAATGAGTCCAGACGATGAACAAATCACATTGTCCTTTGATTTCCCCTCGCCGAAGAAAGATTCACTCTTGCAAAATGAACCAGCTATTGCGCGAAAAAATACGACACTAGCTAATGAAGACACAGCGAAAATGGACGACAAGGAAGCTGTTTTTTCTAATGCTATGAAGCAAATCAATGCTGTAGACATGAACTTTGAACTCAAATTGAAGTTAAGAGCCGAGGAAAGAAGAAGTAAATTGAAAACGTTCAATTACCAATTCAAACTCAACCAAAACGCCTCGAGAAGAAAAAAGGCGACAGAATAAATACTTCTTTTTTTGTGCAATTCATTGCAGCCCTTGAACACTTTCCAGAAAAAAAATATATTTGCATTCCGAAAATTACTCGGGATGTAGCGCAGCCAGGTAGCGTACTAGCATGGGGTGCTAGGGGTCGCTGGTTCGAATCCAGTCATCCCGACTTGAAATCCATTCTTTTTTGAAAGAGTGGATTTCTTTTTAAAAATATGCTTTGCCAGTCGTAATTGAATTGCTATTTTTAGAGAAATTTAAACACGATTGAGATCAAAACTTCCACATATTGGCACTAGCATTTTCTCGGTGATGTCCCAAATGGCGCAGCAACATCATGCTATTAATTTGGCACAAGGGTTTCCCAATTTCCCCATCGATCCTTTGTTAAAAGACATTACAGCGAAATGGGCAAAAGAAGAGATCCATCAATACTTGCCCATGTCTGGCTATCCGCCGCTTTTAGAAAAAGTCGCGATGCTTACTTTCAAATCTTATCAGCGAAAAATCAATGCAACAACAGAAGTGCTTATCACCGCTGGTGCTACGGAAGGTATTTTTGCAACAATTCAAGCATTAGTCGGCAAGAATGAAGAAGTAATAATTCTAGATCCCAGTTATGATTGTTATGAAACGCCCATTTTGCTGTGCAATGCCAAGCCCATTCGTGTGAAAATGAATGATGATTTTACGCCAAATTGGTCAGCTATTTCCAACGCCATGAATGAGCGCACACGATTGATTATAACCAACAATCCGCACAATCCGTCTGGGAGAATGTGGAATGAAGATGATTTTCTAGAACTAGAAAAATTGCTAGATATTTTTCCAAAAGTGCTGCTACTTTCTGATGAAGTCTATGAATATATCACTTTCGAAAAGAACCATATTTCTGCGCATCATCGACCGAAACTACTTGAGAAAAGCGTTGTTGTTTCTTCCTTTGGAAAATCTTTTCATATTACCGGTTGGAAAATTGGATATTTAATTGCACCTGATTTTATTATTTCAGAAATAAAAAAGGTCCATCAATTCTTAGTTTTTAGTGTCAATAGCATTGCTCAATTTGCATTAAATGACTATTTGGATGTTGCAGACATCGCAGCTATTGGAAACTTCTACAAGAAAAAAAGAGACCATTTCGCCAATTTGCTAAAGGGCTCTCAATTCGAATTATTACCTTGTGAAGGCACTTATTTTCAGACCGCTAATTACAGTGCAATATCAAATGAAAACGACCTGCAATTTTCTCAGAAACTCTTAGTAGCTTATGGAGTTGCAGCCATCCCCTTCTCTCCTTTTTTCGAGCACGGAACGGAACAGAAGTGTATCAGATTTTGCTTTGCGAAAAATAACGAGACATTAGAAAAAGCGGCACAACTACTGCACCAACTTTAATGCTTGCCGGGATGAAATTAAAAGTAGGCTTTTGCGTTATCTATCTACGTGCATTCCCATTTAGGTTTTAACCAAAGGCTATGAAGAAGCAACTACTTATTTTATTCCTATTCCTTACGCCTCTTCTAGGATTTAGTTTCACTTTTACAGTGACACCAACTTCTGAGAATTGTTCAGGAAATGGGACGCTTTCCTTTACAGCCACAGACATTGATGCAACGGGTAGCATTGTTTATGAAGTGTATCTTTTACCAAATACTCTAGTTCCTTTAGCAACGGTAACTGGCAATTCCTTGGGAGGATTATCTGCGGGAAACTATCGAATAATTGCTAAAGAAACCGTGGGCGTGGCTGTTACCACGCAACAACAAGATGTTACCATTTCTTTTGCCGTTGTGCCACTAACTTTCACCATTCAGACTTTTAACCAAGCGTGCTCCGGCAACAGTAATATCACTGTTACAACGACTTCAGGAGTTGGGGTGTCTTATGAAATATTTTTTGGACCTCTTACTTTCCCACTGCAAACATCAAATACATTTTCAGGTTTGCCAGTGGGCGTTTACCGGGTTCGGGTTTTTGATGCTTGTGGTTCTGGCGTTGTTTCGACATTTACGGTGACGCTGAATCCAACTGGACTCAACGTCGCTCCCCCAACTTTTGCAGATGCTGCTCCACCATCATGTAATCTTACCGTGGTCAATAATACGATTACACCTGCGAATGGCACGGTGATCGGCTACCCTTTGAATATACAATATATTGTGCATCCACCCGGTGGAGGTGCAAATCAAATTTTCAACACTACTGTAGCAACAGGCGACCTATTATCACTAGATATTTCGGAAACAATTCCATACTTTGTCAATCAAAATTATGATTATGATCTGGTTATAACGGATTCTTGCGGCTCCGTGTTTAGCAACAATTTCCCCGTAAATCAGAACATCACGTTAGACGTAACAAAAACGCGGGTCGTTTGTCTTGGGTATTTTTTTGAATTAACTGCAACCAATTTTACACCTCCGTTCAATCTTAATTTTGATGTTAGTCCAGTTGGTTTTAACCCGGTAAACTTTAATGTAAATTACCCTGGACCCTACACTAGCGATACCGCCGTTTTTGGAGGAAGCACCAATCCGGTTCCCGAAGGAGCATATCAAGTAACAATCACCGATTCTTGTGGTCGAATAAACACGAGTACTTTTGCCATTACTCCAGTAGTTGCTATGCCATTAACACAAGGAACAAATAATGGATGCGCCACAAATTCTGGAACTATTGCAATATCAATTCCTGAATTTAGATTAGTATCCGCAACAATCTTGACTGCTCCTCCTGACTATCCAATAGCACTCCCGCATGACGTGTCTTCCTTGATCGATGGTTCTGGAGTCTTAACACTTAACCCTGTACCTCTAGGTGATTACACTTTTCTTTTGACCAATGAGTGCGGGGATACTTTCAGTTCCGTAAACGTAACGGTTCCTATTTATGTCAATCAAGGTTTATTTAGCGAAGTGCGACCAGGATGTGATTTAGGAGAAAGTTCTATAAAAATTGGAAGTTTAAATACAACCATAAGTACCATTCACATCACGTCAGCGCCAAGTACATTTGCTCAAACTTTACCCTATGATGCAAGTGCCAATATTAGTTTTGGTCTTTTTTTTATGAATAACCTACCCGCAGGAAATTACACTTTTGATGTAGTAGACAGTTGTAATTTCAGTAATACATTATCCATTTCGGTCTCTGGTTATGCAGTGAGTAATCCCTCTTTTTCGATGCAAGAAAATTGTGGCTCTTTTGATATTACGCTCAATTATGCCAGTAATGCTAGTGCAAACGAAAAGTTTTGGCTGCAGAAATTAGTAGATGCAAATAATGGAACTTGGGGAAGCCCTGAAACCAATGTTACATACAATGCAGGCACAGTACCAAATGCAACCAATAGCTATTTGCTAGCCAACAATACAACTACATTTAATTTGGTATTTAGTGGCACTTTTAGAATTGTGAGGAGTTTCAGTGTTTTCAATAGTGGTGCTGATGTAAATTCAGGCAATGTTACAAGTCTTGAGGGAGATTGTATCGAAATTCTAAATCCTACATTTCGTTTTTACCAGTTTTTGGAGATTGTAGACGCTTATCGAATGCCTTGTTCTCCAACTGGCACTTTAGATGTCGTTTTATCTGTAAATGGTTCTTCAACTTTGCAATATTCCATTGTAGAAAAGGATGGTTTGCCGTTTAGCTTCAACAATGGAAATTCAAACATATTTTCCAATTTGGGACCCGGAATTTATACGTTTCGAGTGCAAGATAATTGCGGAAATATTGTCAATCAAATTTTTGATGTGAATAACCTATTGTCGCTAATCACCACGACGACGCCAAGTGACTTATTACTTTGCAGAGATGTCATTACCAACACTGAAACTTTTGATCTCACGACCCAAAGTCCCATCATACTTGGAACGCAATCTGTGAATTTGTATACCCTTTCCTACCACGAAACGTTGGCTGATGCGCAAAACAACACCAACGAAATTACGAATTTGACCGCCTACAATCCGAACTCAAATCCACAAACAATTTTCGCTCGAATCGTGTATACGCTTTTACCAAATTGCTATGAAACCACGTCGTTTGATCTTATTGTTGGTCAAAATCCGAGACTATTGCTACAACCCACTTATTTAGGCTGTCAAACTAGTCCAATTACGCTAAATGCCGCTGTCGGAAATCTTGCAACCACTACCTATTTATGGTCCGATGGTTCATCAGCACCAACCTACACCATTTCCGATGTTGGGACTTCAACTATTACAGTAACAGCAACCAATTCTTATGGAAGCTTCGGACAAAATTGTCCCATGGCAAATCAAATTGAGGTGACTATTTCTGAACCACCCATTATAGATCGAATTGAAACTTCCGATTGGACGAATAACGAAAACTCGATAACTGTAATCACCAGCAATTCCGGCTCTTTTGAGTATTCTTTGGATAACGAAACGTACCAAGATGAAAACACGTTTACCAATTTAACCCCAGGAATTTATACGGTTTATGTGCAAGACAAACTGGGTTGTGGCTTGGTTCAAGAAGAAGTTTGGTTGCTCTACTATCCGTATTTCTTTACGCCCAATAACGACAGTTATAACGATACTTGGTTTATTGCCAATTCTGAAAACGAACCTGAGCTAAAAATCTATATTTACGATCGCTACGGAAAATTAATTAAATATTTGGATGGTCAAGACAAAAGTTGGGACGGCACGTATAATGGTAATCAAGCAGTTTCAACTGATTATTGGTTTGTGGTAAGTCGACAAGATGGTCGAACGCATCGTGGACATTTTACATTAAAACGATAGTTTAAATTCAACCACAGATTTAGGATTTAGGATTATAAAATCTGTGAATCTGCGGTTATTTTTTTAATGCTTTTCATATCTTTAACCAAAATTGAAACTTATGAATTTCTCAGCAAAAATGCTCCGAGACGATGCGCTCAAAGGAAAAGTGATCGTTGTAACTGGCGGCGGTAGTGGCTTAGGAAAAGCTATGACGCAATACTTTTTAGAACTTGGCGCGCAAGTGGCTATTACGTCGAGAGATCTAGAAAAACTTAAAAATACAGCCAAAGAACTCGAGGACAAAACCGGCGGAACTTGTCTGCCATTGGCCTGCGACGTTCGCCATTATGATCAAGTCGAAGCGATGCTGCAAGAGGTTTTGAAAACCTTTGGCAAAGTCGATGTGCTGCTGAACAATGCCGCGGGAAACTTTATTTCACCGACCGAACGATTGTCAGTCAATGCCTTTGACACTGTTATCGATATCGTATTAAAAGGTTCTAAAAATTGCACACTCGCCTTTCGGAAAACACTGGATTGACAGCAAGCAGGAATCTGCAACCATTTTGAATATTGTTACGACCTATGCTTTTACAGGATCTGCTTATGTGGTTCCGAGTGCTACTGCAAAAGCTGGTGTTCTCGCGATGACCAGGAGTTTAGCTGTTGAATGGGCGAAATACGGAATTCGATCGAATGCCATAGCACCTGGACCATTTCCTACCAAAGGCGCCTGGGACCGATTGCTGCCGGGCGATCTAGCCGAAAAGTTTGATATGGCGAAGAAAGTACCTTTGAAAAGAGTTGGCGACCACCAAGAATTGGCGAATTTAGCCGCATATTTGGTTTCGGATTTCTCGGCTTATATCAATGGTGAAGTGGTCGTGATTGATGGTGGCGAATGGTTGAAAGGCGCGGGACAATTCAATTTATTGGAGCAAATTCCTGAGGAAATGTGGGATATGTTGGAGATGATGATTAAGGCAAAAAAAAAATAATTGATAATTGATAATTGATAATTTTCTGGGAGCTATTTCCAGCTATCCGTTACAATCTTTTCTGCCGAACAACGGCACAAAAGGATTTTCACTACTATCTGGGCTAAGGCATTCCGTAATTATCAAGAACTCGTTGTCATGAATCTGGGCCCTAGCCCGGATTGGAACGGCATCCTTTTTATCCTGAACTCGTTTCAGGATCTTTAGCAGATTCCTAAATATTTCCGAATAGATCCTGAAACGAGTTCAGGATAAAAAGATATAGTGGATAGCCGGAATAGCTCCTAAAAACCAAGAACCAACAGCTGACAACCATCCACTTAGCCTTATTAACTTTTGTTAACAAATAAGCCTTGAAAAACCCAGATTTAATTGTATTTTTACCGCTCAAAATCTGAAAAAATAAATGGGTAAAATCATTGCGATAGCCAATCAAAAAGGCGGTGTTGGAAAAACGACTACTTCGGTAAATTTGGCCGCGTCTTTGGGTGTTTTAGAGAAAAAAGTATTGCTGATAGATGCCGACCCGCAAGCGAATGCGAGTTCAGGTTTGGGTATTGATATCGAAAGCGTGACGGTGGGAACCTATCAAATGCTAGAACATAGCAATTTGCCGCAGGAAGCCATCATCAAATGCACGGCTCCGAACGTCTGGGTGATTCCGGCGCACATTGATTTGGTGGCGATTGAAATTGAATTGGTAGACAAAGAGAATCGCGAATATATGCTGAAACAGGCGTTGGCTCCGATCAAAGATGATTACGATTATATTTTGATTGATTGTGCACCATCTTTGGGTTTATTGACTTTGAATGCGTTGACTGCCTCTGATTCTGTCATTATCCCGATTCAGTGCGAATATTATGCTTTGGAAGGATTGGGGAAATTGTTAAACACCATCAAAAGTGTGCAAAAAATTCACAATCCAGATTTAGATATAGAAGGTTTGTTATTGACGATGTTTGACTCGAGGTTGCGTTTGTCGAATCAAGTGGTAGAAGAAGTGCAAAAGCATTTTAACGACATGGTCTTTGCGACGATTATCCAACGAAACGTCAAATTGAGCGAAGCGCCAAGTTACGGTGAAAGTATTATCAATTATGACGCGACTAGCAAAGGAGCCTCCAATTACCTTCATTTAGCGCAAGAGATTATTAAGAAAAATAGTAATTAGAATATGTCACAAGCAGTAAAAAAACAAGCATTGGGAAGAGGATTATCTGCCTTGTTGAAAGATCCTGATAACAATATTCAGTCTGTAAATGATAAGAATGCCGACAAATTAGTTGGGCATATCATCGAATTGGATATTGAAGCTATTGAAATTAATCCGTTCCAACCGCGAAGTAATTTTAATGAAGAATCCTTGCAGGAATTGGCAATGTCTATTCGAGAATTGGGTGTAATTCAGCCGATTACAGTTCGTAAAATCGACTTTAATCAATACCAATTAATTTCTGGTGAAAGACGTTTGCGTGCTTCTAAAATCAACGGATTTAAAACCATTCCGGCGTATATCAGAATCGCTAATGATCAAGAATCGCTAGAAATGGCTTTGGTTGAGAATATTCAAAGACATGATTTAGATCCGATTGAGATTGCATTGTCATACCAACGATTGATAGATGAAATTCAACTTACGCAAGAACAAATGAGCGAGCGCGTGGGTAAAAAACGTTCTACGATTGCGAATTATTTGAGATTATTAAAATTAGATCCGATTATTCAAACTGGGATTCGCGATGGATTTATCAGTATGGGACACGGTCGTGCTATTATTAATATTGATGACCAGGATGTACAGACTGATATCTATCAAAAGATTGTAAGTCAAAATTTATCCGTACGCGAAACGGAAGCTTTGGTAAAAAGCTACCAAGAAAGCATCAAACCAACCGCAAAAAAAGCAACAAAAGCAGCTAGCTTTGATATTGCCGAGCATGAGAAAAAAGCGATCGCGACTTATTTTGGAACTAAAGTCGATGTAAAAGTCGCAGGAAATGGTAAAGGAAAAATTACGATCCCATTCCATTCTGAAGAAGATTTCAATCGAATTATTAAATTGATCAAAGGGTAAGTGCAGAAAAGGACTCTCATACTACTTTGGCTCTTATGTGGCGCTGTTCAATTCGTTATTGGTCAAGAGGAAACTGCACCTTTGTTAATCTCGAAAGATTCTATTAAGAACGACGATATTAATCCACTTTCTCCAGCAAAAGCGGCGTTCTATTCAGCGATTCTTCCCGGTTTAGGTCAAGCCTACAACAAAAAATACTGGAAAATTCCGTTGGTATACGGCGCGCTTGCCACTACCATCTATTTTTATACACGAAACAACGATTTCTATCATGAATTTCGTGGCGTTTATAAAGACCGATTGGCTGGGATTTCCAATCCACGATACGATTATTTAGATGATGATCGATTAATTGAAGCGCAGCGATTCTACAAAAGAAATCGAGATCTTTCGCTACTTTTGACTGTTGGATTTTATGTCCTAAATATCATTGACGCTAATGTTGACGCCCATTTAGGACAGTTTAACGTCAATGATAATTTATCGATTCGACAAGACTTATATCTTGATCAACGGTACATGAAACCCAACTTTGGTGTCGCCTTAAATTACAAATTCAAATGAAAATTGCGCTCCTAGGATATGGCAAAATGGGGAAAGTGATTGAGAAAGTCGCTTTGTCGCGCGGTCATGAAATTGTGCTTAGAAAAACCAGTTCTTCTTCCTTTGAAGGCTTGGAAAATGCGGATGTTGCGATCGATTTTAGTATTCCAGATGCAGCGGTCAGTAACATTTCCAAATGTTTTGATACTAATGTCCCTGTGGTCTGTGGCACGACCGGTTGGTTGTCGCAGTACGAGGAGATGGTGGCGCTTTGCAAAGCCAAAAACGGTACGTTCATTTATGGTTCAAATTTTAGTTTAGGGGTTAATTTGTTTTTTGAAATGAATAGCTATTTGGCTAAATTGATGGATAAGTTTGATCAATATAAAGTGCGGATCGAAGAAATTCATCATACTCAAAAATTAGATCGCCCGAGCGGTACCGCAATTACCTTGGCAAATGATATTATCCATCAGTCGACTTATTCGAATTGGGCTCTAGCAGATGTAACCCACGGGGAAGGAGAAAAGAACGACTCAAACGCCAATGAAATCCAAATCGATGCCCAACGAATTGAAAATGTACCAGGCACACACACGGTGATTTACGATTCAGAAATTGATTCGATTGAAATCAAGCATACCGCGCACAACAGAGAAGGTTTTGCGACTGGAGCCGTTATCGCGGCAGAATGGATTTTCGGAAAAAAAGGTGTTTTTTCGATGAAAGATGTTTTAGATTTAAATAAATAAAATAAGTATCAACTGTATTTTAGCGTTTGAGCAATCAGACCAGAAAATCAAAAAATAGAAATTATGACTTTATCTCAATGGTTTATTTTTTTCTTAATACTACAAGTAATCCATTTCATCGGAACTTGGAAAATATATGAAGCGGCGGGCCGAAAAAGATGGGAAGCGGCGGTGCCAATTTACAATGCTATTATTTTAATGAAAATAATCAATCGACCAACTTGGTGGACTATTTTACTTTTCGTTCCGATAGTCAATCTGATTATGTTTCCGGTCATTTGGGTAGAAACCTTGAGAAGTTTTGGTAAGAACACCACGTCGCATACGCTTTTGGCGATATTTACATTCGGATTATACATTGCGTACGTAAATTATACCGAAAAACTCGATCATATTGCCAACCGCAGTCTCATTCCAGTTAATAAAACTGCTGATACTATCAGTTCACTGTTGTTTGCGATTGTTGTTGCCACCATTGTGCACACTTATGTGATGCAACCGTACCAAATTCCAACCTCTTCCTTAGAAAAATCGTTGTTGGTTGGTGATTTTCTTTTTGTTAGTAAATTTCACTACGGTGCTCGTGTTCCGATGACTACTGTTGCATTACCTATGGTGCATGATACCATTCCTGTGCTTCATAAGAAATCATATAACAATTGGCCGCAACTTCCCTACTTCCGTTTACCTGGATTACAGAAGATTGAAAAAAATGACATTGTTGTTTTCAATTGGCCGGTAGACACGGTTTACAAATTTTTTGATCGAAGCAAAAGAAAAGCAAACAAGCCAGTTGACAAGAAATCGAATTATGTAAAAAGATGTCAAGGTACGCCGGGCGACATGCTAGAAATTAGAGACGGTGTCGTTTTTATCAATGGAAAGCAGCTTGTATTACCAGAGCGTGCGAAACCGCAATATTCTTACACTGTTTCAACCAACGGTACTCCATTTGATCCTACTTATTTGATGAAAGATCTGCACATCACAGACGGAATCTACCAAACGGGAGCTAGTACTTTTCTTTTTTCTGCCCTAACTGAAGAATCTGCGGCAAGGATCAAAAATAATCCGATTGTAACTAGCCTTGTCAGAAATGTTTCGCATGACCCAGAGCCAGCAGTTTTTCCGCAAATTGCTAATTCATGGAACAAAGACAATTACGGCCCAATTTACATTCCAGAAGCAGGAAAAACCATCGACTTAACTTCAGAGAACATTGCTTTTTACAAGAGAATTATCAGCGAATATGAAGGTAACGATTTGAAAGTGACAGGTTCTGAAATAAGAATCAATGGTAAGATTGCAAAATCGTATACTTTTCAACAAAACTACTATTGGATGATGGGAGACAACCGACATAATTCTGAAGACAGTCGCTATTGGGGTTATGTTCCTGAAAACCACATCGTAGGTAAACCAGTGCTCATTTGGTTGAGTATGGATAGCAACGAATCTGGATTCAAAAAAATACGATGGGAAAGAATGTTTACGACCGTTGGTGGTGAAGGTCAGCCTTACTCGTATTTCAAATTTTTCTTGATGGCGATAGCAGCTTATTTTGGAATTACGTTTTATTTGGATAAAAAAAGACAGGCAAATAGCTAATTTGTTTAACTGTTTAATCGATAAAAGATTCAACATCAAATGCCAATTCTAATACATCCCACCTATTTTCCATCCATCAGCCATTTCGTTGTCATGGCTCAAGCGGATCGTATAGTTCTTGAAGTTGAAGATAATTTTCAAAAACAAACCAATAGAAACAGGACCTATATTTATAGTCCAAATGGTATTCAGCTATTAAATATCCCCATCAAACATACCAAAGAAAGACATCAAAACATCAAAGAAGTGCAACTAGAAACAGCCTTCGATTGGCAAAAGCAACACTTCAAATCTTTGGAAGCTGCGTACCGAACTTCTCCTTTCTTCGAGTACTTTGAAGATAGCTTGATGCCTATTTTCGATAAGAAATATCGCTTTTTGATGGACTTAAATTTAGAATCGATGAGCATTGTTTCGAAGTGTTTGGGAATGTCCTTCGAATATGAAAAAACCATCGAGTATTTTCATGAAGTTAAGGAATATGAAGATTTCAGAAGTCTCGCTAATGGAAAAAAAGATACTTATTCTTTTGAATCTTACACACAAGTCTTTGGAGATAAACACGGATTCCTCAATAACTTAAGTATTCTTGACTTATTATTTAATGAAGGACGATACGCGTTAGATTACCTCAAAAACCAACAAATCTAGGTTATTCTTCTATCGACAATCTTGTCATAATTGGGTAATGATCGGAATTGACAAAGTCCGGAAAACTCTCAAAACTTTTTACTTTCATACTCGGATCGGCGAAAATATAGTCAATTCGTGCAGGATAATATCGAAAGTGGTACGTATTACCACATCCACTTCCCGCCTCTTCAAACGTATCGTTCAAATCGCCTTTAATATTGCGATAGACGAATGAATACGCGCTATTATTCATATCACCACAAATGATAATAGGATATTTACAATCTTTTTTGTGATTCATGATAATCTCGGCTTGCTGCTGCTGTTTCTTGAAAGCAGAGCTTATTCGATTGAATACCATTTGCGACTTTTGCTGATTGATCTCGTCGATGTTCTCAGAAATTTCGTTGACATCGGGTGAAATCTTAATCGATTCCAACTGCATATTATAAACGCGAATAATGTCTTTTCCCTTTTTAATGTCCGCAAAAATCACGGAATTATTCGAATTTGGAAAGTTTAAGTTGCCCTCTTCAATAATGGGAAATTTAGAAAAAATAGCTTGACCACTTTTAATTTTATTGCCTTGCATATAAACGTATCGATGCGGATAAACTTTTAAGTCGATTTGCGCACCTAAAGAATATTCCTGAATACAGACAATATCTGGATTTTTGTCATTGATGAAAGTCCGAATATACGTGACCACATCTGTGTTGGGCAACCAATTAAAAAGATTGAATAATCGAACATTGTAACTCATTACTACAAAGTCCTTTTCTTCACTAGGCAAATTGCTCGCCGAAAATTTATAAAACTTATTGATAAAAGTGATTCCCATTAAAAGAACCAATCCAGATAGAAAAATCTGTTTCTTAAATTGAATAAGCCAATACAGAAAAAACAAGCCGTTTAAGATCAAAAATAATGGCAAGATCAAGGTTAATACAGAAAGAATAGGAAACAACTTCGGCGCTAAGAATGGTAAAACATATGCAAGGAACGTCAATACAGTTAACACTATATTGAAGAAAAACATTGCCTTATTGAACCACGATAACTTTTTCATGCACTTATTTCCCAGCTTTAAACAGAAATTCTTTCTCTTCTTTGGTTAAACTGTCATAGCCAGATTTACTGATTTTATCTAAAATATCATCTATTTGTTGCTGCGTTTTGTCTTTAGTAGCAATCTTTGACGCAGATTGATTTTGCTTTACATTGTAATTGCGATGGACTTTCTTAAAAGGTGTTGCTTTCTTTGGTCTTGAAAAAGTAACTAGCTTATCGAGTATAAATGAAATTCCTTTGCTCAAATCTGTACCATTGACCAATAATTTGATATAAATAAATCCAAATAAAGCGCCTGACAAATGAGCGACATGTCCACCTGTATTTTCTGTAAAAATTTGAATCAAATCTAATAGTAGAATCACAAATGTAAATTGCCACAGCTTGACATTACCAATCAACAACAATCTCAAATTCATAAACGGTGAATAAGTTGCCGTCGCCACTAGAATTGCCATGATGGCACCAGAAGCTCCAACAATTGAAGAAGTGCGATCGACCATGACCACCGAATAGAAAAGCATAAAACTTAGACCAGAAAAAACACCGCTCAACAAATACAACCCTAAGAATTGCTTTTGATTGAAGAACGTCAAAAAGATTCTACCTGCAAAATTCAATACAATCATATTAAAAAGCAGATGAAAAAAACCGGCGTGGAAAAAGAAATAAGTAAGCAGCGTCCACGGTTTATAGAGGACTTCCCCAGCACTCGAAGACAACGCTATCCAAGTGGGAAAATCAAAATAGCCCAACTTGAAACGATAGAAAAGGAGAATTGACAACAAAAAGACGCCACAGTTCCAATAGATGACTTTTTGTTCAAAGCCACCCATTTTATATTGCATTTTTAAATCGTCTAGTATGTTCATTTTTTTTAGATTATTAGACTTTTAGATTTTAGGATTTACAAATGATGATTCATTTCCAGTTCTTATTTCTTGTTTCTTGACTCTTTTTACATTACACTTACTTACTCACCTTAATTCCAACGATTGCTCCCAAATTGATTTTTCTTCCAATACCACATCATCAAAAATCCGACTAGCGCGCCACCGATGTGTGCAAAATGCGCAATACCGCTAGCGCCACCGAATATGGATTGTCCAGAAACTCCCAGGATCAAATCGACGGTTAACAAGCCAGGAACAAAATACTTGGCTTTGATCGGAATCGGAATAAACATCAACGCCAATTCAGCATTTGGAACCATAAATGCAAATGCGACGAGCAAACCGTAGATTGCTCCTGAAGCGCCGACGGCTGGTGAGAAAAATGATCCTGTAAAACTAGTTAAACCTGAACTTCCTAAGGTATCAATCCAACGTGTATCTAATTTCCCTTCATTCAACAAGGAATAAATCTCAGATTGCGAAAAACCCGCATCGACCAAAGAACTCAACCCATGGTGAAAGAGTAAATAGTTAACGACCGTATGTAATAAAGCAGCTCCCAATCCACATGAAACATAAAAAAACAAGAACTTCTTTCCTCCCCAAAAATACTCTAATGCGGAGCCAAAAGAATACAAAGCAAACATATTAAAAGCAATATGCATAAAGCCACCATGCATAAACATATGGGTTAAAATTTGCCAATACTGAAACTTTGGGTTCTCAAAAAAGAACAAAGAAAGATAGTCGTAGGCTTGCTCACCCACAAACAATGTTCCCGCGAAAAATAATATATTAATAATAAGCAACTGCTTGACAGTTGGCGTAATCTGCATCATAGGGCGAATTTTTTATCTAAATCTTCCACACTAATTGTGATGAAAGTAGGTTTTTGAAAAGGTGAAACATTAGGTTCCTTGCAGGCGAATAAGCCGTCAACAATATTTTCTTGCTCTTTTCGGTCAAACTCACGCCGCTTTTTACGCATAGGCTCTTTGCCATCGATTTGGCAATAGTGTCATTTTGACTAAAACTAGTACTTGGTATGCCATCGTGTAAATCTCCAAGCAACTGTTCAAAAATCGAGTTGACTTGAGCATCCGAAACATGAGATGGCAAACCGGTAATCACGATATGATCTTCTTGATTCGGTTCAAATTGAAAACCTGTATTGGTCAGCGACAGTTGCAATTCTGTAATCAAATGTATTTCATTCTTTGAAAAATACAAATGCGATGGAAACAACAATTGTTGACTAGCAGCATGTTCGACGGTCATATTCGTCAAGAACTGTTCATATAATATGCGTTGATGGGCTCGTTGTTGGTCAACGATAATCATCCCGGACTTAATAGGATTGACAATATATTTCTTTTGAATCTGGTAGGTTTTTTTGATATCTTTCTCCACTTCTTCATCATCAAAAAGCGTTGCCTTTTCCTCATCATTTTCAAAGTGCATTCCGCCAATTTCGACCAAACTATCGGTATCATCTTTCAATCCAACATACAAGCTTTCCCAGCTGGCAGACTCTTGTTTTCTTTGACTATAGTTTTTTGAACTATCTTTTTTATGTTTAGGACCCTCGTCCGAAAAAGGATTATAATTTCCATCCACTTGAATTGTCGGATAGGATGCCTCTGCGTTTTTGTAGTGATAAGGCGTATCCAAATTGGCATCACGATCAAAATCAAGAATTGGCGCGACATTAAATTGCCCTAAACTATGTTTAACTGTCGCCCGAAGAATCGCATATAAAGCTTGCTCGTCATCAAATTTGACTTCCGTTTTAGTTGGATGGATATTAATATCAATCGTATTTGTCGGTACAGTTAAGTACAGAAAATAACTAGGTTGTGTTCCTTCGCGAAGCAATCCTTCATAAGCATTCATAATCGCATGATGCAAATAGCCACTTTTGATATACCGATCATTGACAAAGAAAAACTGTTCTCCTCGATTCTTCTTCGCAAATTCAGGTTTGCCGACAAATCCTTCTACTTTAAGAATGTCTGTCTCCTCCGACGCTGGTACTAGTTTTTCATTGGTCTTTCCAGCGAAAAGAGCCACAATACGTTGCCGTAAATTCGACGCAGGCAACACACAAACCTCATTACCATTATGATAAAAAGCAAAATGAATTTTCGGATGTGCCAAAGCAACCCTTTGAAATTCATCTATAATATGGCGGAATTCTATAATTTCTGATTTAAGAAAGTTGCGTCGTGCTGGAATATTAAAAAACAAATTTTTCACCGAAAACGACGTTCCTTTAGGTGTAACAGCAACATCTTGCGAGACCAATTTACTGCCCTCGATGACGATTTGCGTGCCTAATTCTTCTTGCTCCTGTTTGGTTTTCAATTCGACGTGAGCAATGGCAGCAATTGACGCTAACGCCTCTCCACGAAATCCTTTGGTATGAAGTTCAAATAAATCCTCTGCTTTTCTAATCTTGGATGTAGCATGACGTTCGAAACACAAACGTGCATCAGTCACATTCATTCCCTTGCCATTATCAATCACTTGAATAAGTGACTTGCCCGCGTCTTTGACAATCAATTTGATATCGGTCGCATCTGCATCAACGGCGTTTTCAAGTAACTCCTTGACTACTGATGCAGGACGTTGCACCACTTCACCCGCGGCAATTTGATTGGCAACATGATCAGGAAGAAGTTGAATAATACTCGACATTACTATTTTTTAGAATCGGAATTTAGGCCCAAGTGCACAAATTTAACGAAAATCCACTAGCTTTTACAGCCAAGAATATCATAAAAAGAAAAAACCTACTTGAGCAAAGCAGGTTTTTTTATGTTAGTAGACGCAGTAGCACTATTCATGCAACTCTCGCGGTTGATCTTCAATTTGTGGTTGACCGGTAGTCAATTCTTGTAGGTTGCTGTGTTTTGAATTCAATTTTGATTGCTGACGTAAATACGCCATCTTTAAAGCTGCAATTGCTGCTTCTGTGCCTTTATTTCCGTGAATGCCGCCGCTTCGATCAATCGATTGCTGCTCGGTATTGTCTGTCAATACACAAAAAATAACCGCAACATCTGACAATACATTAAGATCTTTGATTCCTTGGGTTACACCTTCGCAAACGAATTCAAAATGCATGGTCTCACCTTTGATCTTCAGCTCCAGAATACAAGCCATTTGTGATGTGATCATTCCACTCTGAAACAACAATCCCAAACCGAAAATCTTTCGCGTTTGGGATTGAATTTTTATCGTAATTAGATAAGTTTTTATTTGCTGTTGCCATTTTATTTAGGATTTGCGATTTAGGAATTAAAACCGAATCTTCCCTAAAATCTAAATTTACTGAGCCAAACCAATCATAGCATCTACAGACGAACCTTCTGGAGTGCTTTCATATTTTTCTTTAATTTCTGTAAAATACTTCAAAGCGTCCGCTTTTTTTCCTAAAGCCAAAGCAGCTTGACCTGCTTTCAACAAGAATCGAGGCGTCGTTAAGTCGTTTTTGTTCATTTCGGAAGCCGCAATATATTTTTCCAAAGCTTCACCTGGTTGTTTTTTCTGTGCATAAGCATCGCCTACGGCACCAACAGCTAATGCACTCAAAATCATATCATCCGACTTAAAGCTTTCAAGAGAAGTTATGGCTTCCGCATATTTTCCAGTATTTAAATACGAAATTCCTGCATAGTAGTTTGCTAAGTTTCCTGCCGCTGTACCTGAATATTTATCAGCTATTTCAACAAATCCTAGACTTCCTTTTGCCCCTTTTAGACATAAGTTAAATAAAGAATCTGCACTCGTAGGAGCATCAACCGCTTTTTGGAAGTTTTGTTGCGCATCGAACATTTCTGTTGCCGCTTCATCTTCTTTAGGTTGTACTATAAATTTTTGGTACATTAAATAACTTACTGTTACTAAAGCGATCGCAGCTACAACACCAAAAATATATTTTTGATTTCTAGCAACCCATTCTTCAGTTTTTGAAGCAGTTTCATCTAAAGAATTAAAAACACCTGCCGTTGTACTATCTTTTTCATCAACTTTTACATCTTCTATAAAAGCAGAATCTTTTTCTTCTTTTTCTTTTGGAGCTTTGTAACCTCTTTTATTATACGTTGCCATCTATTTTAAATTAGTGAGCCGCAAAAATAAAATTTTTATTCAAACACACACAAAAAAAATGATTTAATATTGTTTTTTTCTCTAAAAGCCTGAATTAAAACTGATTTTTACAATCCATCCCTAAAATTCATGGTAAATTATTTCCAAAGCCTTAATTCGAAAGTATTTTTTCAATAATTTGCGAGCGCATTCAAGTACAAAATTGAACGCCCCAGATTGCAGTATTTTCAGTAAATAAACCCAATGTATTTAGAAAAAATTTCCTTATTCAACTACAAGAATTTTGCGGACATATCCTTCGATTTCGACACTAAGATTAATTGTTTCGTGGGGAAAAATGGCGTTGGAAAAACCAATGTTTTGGATGCCATTTATCATCTTGCCTATGGCAAAAGCTACTTTAACCCGTTGGCTGTTCATAACATAAGACATGGTGAAGATTTTTTTGTGATTGACGGTAGTTTTGTCATCGAAGCACGAACTGAGCAAATCGTGTGCAGCTTGAAAAAAAAATCAAAAAAAATTCTAAAACGAAACGGAAAGTTATATGAGAAGTTTTCAGATCACGTTGGACTGATTCCGCTTGTCATTATTTCTCCAACAGACCGCGATTTGATTGTCGAAGGTAGCGAAACCAGACGAAAATTTATTGATACTGTTATTTCACAATCGGATCGTTCCTATTTACAAAACTTAATACAATACCAGAAAGTGCTGCAACAACGAAATGCACTGCTAAAGTATTTTTCGCTAAATCATGTTTTTGACAGCGACACCCTTTCCATCTACAACGAACAATTAGACCAATTGGGACATGTAATCTTCGAAAAAAGGACACAATTCTTGTCCGAATTCACGCCTATATTTAACCAACATCATCATCAAATTTCTGGCGCAGAAGAATCAGTTCAGTTGGTTTATGAAAGTCAATTGCAACAGCATCGGCTACTTAACTTATTGGAAGAAAACATTTCAAAAGATCGCTTATTAAATTACACTTCCGTTGGAATTCATAAAGACGATTTGTCCTTTCAAATTGACAACTATCCTATCAAGAAATTTGGTTCACAAGGCCAACAAAAGTCTTTTTTGATTGCACTGAAATTAGCCCAATTTGAATTTATCAAGAAACAATGTGGACAAAAACCGATTCTTTTATTCGATGACATTTTCGACAAATTGGATGAAAGCAGGGTTAGTAAAATCGTCGCCATGGTAAACAACGACGAGTTTGGACAGCTTTTTATTTCTGACACCCATCCAGATCGAACGGAAAACATAGTAAAACAAACCCACCAAAGCTATAAAATATTTAACCTTTAATTTGGATAGTGCGCTATTCTAAGAAGGAATATTTAACTAATTTTGTACACCTAAATTGAATCCAATATGAATTGTAAGAACTTTTTTATTGCTCTATTTTCGTTGTTGATTTTGTCTTGTAATGGACAGAAAAACGACGCTTACGAAAACATCACAGCGGCCGCATTTTCTGAGAAAATCAAGACGACTCCAACGGCGCAAATCATTGATGTCCGCACACCAGAAGAATATGCAAGCCAACATATTGACAACGCCAAGAACATCAATTGGAACGAAAGTGATTTTGAATCGAAAGCCAGCGAATTAGACAAAAAACAACCTGTGTTTGTGTATTGTATGGTTGGTGGAAGAAGCAAAAAAGCTTCGGACAAATTAGTTGAAATGGGGTTTTCTAAAGTATATGATTTACAAGGTGGTATCATGAAATGGAATGCAGCAGGATTCTCAAAACCTAGCGGTAAAATCATCGGAATGTGCTCACAGGAATATGGAGATTTACTCAAATCAAAACCAAAGATTATGATTAATTTTTACGCGAATTGGTGCGAGCCATGCGTGAAAATGAAACCGTACATCACACAAATGCAGACAGATTTAAAAGATCAAATCACGATTGTACGTCTCAATGCCGATGAAAATAAAACGCTAATTGCTGATTTAAAACTAGATGGACTTCCAGTAATTTTAATTTATGAAAATGCCGAATTGAAATGGAAACATATCGGATTTATCAGCGAAGAAGACCTAAAAAAACAATTACAATAATTCGAAATGTTAAGTAAAGAAACTTTGCTTTTTCTGGAAGACCTCAAAGCCAATAACAACAGAGATTGGTTTTTAGCCAACAAAAAAAGATACGACGAATACAAAAAAGAATACCATAAACTAATTGCCGATTTACTTGAAATAATGAAACCTAAAGACGCTTCTTTAGAGTTACTTGAAGTAAAAAATTGCACTTTCAGAATCAATAGAGATATTCGATTTTCTAAAGACAAATCGCCCTATAAAACCCATATGGGAATTTGGTTGCGCTCGGGGTCGCTTCATGCTGAAAGTCCAGGTTATTACATACACATCGAAAAAGATGCGTCGTTTGTTGGTGGCGGTTTGTATTGCCCGATGCCCGATCAAATTCAGAAAATTAGAAAAGAAATCAACTTTTTCTACGAAGATTTAGAAGCAGTTTTGAACGATAAGTCTTTCAAATCAGTGTATGGGACGCTGAATAGAGATGAGAATTCTACCCTAAAAAATCCTCCTCGAGGTTACGAAAAAGACAATCCTGCGATTGAATTTCTCAAACTAAAAAGCTACACAGCAACTCAAAAAATCAATAATGCGGAGTTGACCAAAGCTGACTTCGTCAATATCATAAGTGAAAAACTAATAGCATTAAAACCGTTAAACGAATTTATTAATCGTGCGTTAAACTCCGAAAATTAGTGGAAAACCAACCTAAAAGAAAAATACTGTTTTTAGGCGAAACTTACAGAGCCGACGCCATCACTTGGATTAATGGTTTGAAAGACTTTGGCGATTTCGAAATTGTAACTTGGGAATTGAAAACGCCAAGCAACGGATTTTTTAAACGAATCTCAAGAATCATCGAATATTGCGGGGCTATTTTCAATATCAATAAGCTTGTCCAAACCTATCAACCTGACATGGTCATTGCCGAACGAACCACTAGTTATGGTTTTCTAGCCGCTTTGTGTGGCGTGCAACCCTCAGCAATCGCGCAACAAGGAATTAGCGATTTATGGCCGGAAAATTCACTGTTAATACCTGTCAAGAAACTGATACAACGTTATGCGTTTAGAAATGTAACAATCATTCATGCTTGGGGAGTTGCAATGACCTATTCCATGAAAAGCTCGAATGTTGATATGACTAAAGTATTGGTCTTACCTAAAGGTGTTGATGTGGATAGTTTTAGAAAATCAAATTCACAGGAAACCCCAACTATCAATGCGATTGTTACCCGTTCATTGCTTCCTGAATACCGTCATAATACTATAATTAAAGCGTTTGAACTCATACATCAAAAAGGAATAGATTTCACTTTGACTATTGTAGGCGATGGACCTCAATTGGCACAACTAAAGAGCCTAGCTAAAACACTTAAAATCGACTCAAGAATTAATTTTACTGGACGAATTCCAAATGAAAAACTACCCGAGTTGATGAACCAATGTAATTTTTATATCAGCATGCCGACCACTGAAGGCGTGTCTTCTTCCCTATTTGAGGCAATGGCAATGGAATGTTATCCAATTGTAAGTGACGTTCTTGGAAATCAATGTATCATCACCCATCGCGAAAATGGGCAATTGGTAAGAGTTGATGATAAAGAAATGCTAGCAAACGAAATCATTTGGGCGTTTGAAAATCCAGAATACAGAAAACAAGTTGTCTCCAAAAACAGAAAATTTGTAGATGAGAATGCCAATTATAAAATTAACATGAAGATTATTGCTGACCGCTACCACCAATTAATAACCAAATCTAAAGGAACCAAATAATGTGTGGTATTAACGGAATTTTGCATCTGCATTCACAAAAAAAAGTGAGTGAACGCGTACTTACCCAAATGCGCGACGCACTCGAACACAGAGGTCCTGACGATAAAGGGATTTATATTGACAAGAATATCGGATTAGGACACCGAAGACTTTCCATATTAGATGTTAGCACCGCTGGTCATCAGCCATTTCTCTCGGAAGATGGGCGATACGCCATGGTGTATAATGGGGAAATTTATAATTTTAAGGAATTCTACTCCGAATTAAAATCAAAGGGATTTGACATCAAAACGCATTCGGACACCGAAGTATTGATGAAACTGTTTCAAATTGAAGGGTTGAAAATGTTATCTCGACTCAACGGAATGTTTGCCTTTGCCATTTGGGATACTGTCGAGAAAAAATTGACCGTAGCCAGAGATCGAATGGGTGTCAAACCGCTATATTATTCTTTTTACAACGAAACTTTCTATTTCGCTTCGGAGCAAAAAGCAATTTTTACAGCTGGAGTTCCACTAAAAATTTCACAAGACGGAATCGAAGAATATATTTTCAATCGCTTTGTAACTGGAGAAGAAACACTTTTCCAAAATGTGAAAAAAGTACTGCCTGGACACGCTTTAATCCTACATGAAAACGGTAAAATCGAAAGTGAAAAATGGTGGGATTTGAAATACGAAATTCAAAACTATGGCATAATCAAAAATCCAATTGATTGGTTTAGAGAAACTTTTGACGATTCGATTCGATTAAGAATGGTGAGCGATGTTCCGGTTGGCGTACTTCTAAGTGCCGGTTTGGATTCTTCTTCGGTACTTTCTTCTTTGCATTCGCAACAATACAAAGACATTCAAGCGTTTACGATTGCTTTTAAGGAAGAAGAACACGACGAATCGCAGTTAGCCAAGCGCTTGACGGAGCAATATCAGTATGGTTTTAATAGTTTACAATTGGAAGATGATGATTTGTATTCAAAACTATTGACTGCAACGTACTTTCAAGATGAGCCACTGATGCACTTGAGCGAACCACATTTACTCGGAATTTCACAATTGGCGAAACCCAAAGTAAAGGTATTGCTTTCAGGTGAAGGCGCAGATGAACTCATGGGCGGATATGTTCGTTACAAACCATTGCAATTCCCGTCTTTATTGCATTCTATAGCGATGTTGGGCAACTTTGACTTATTTGCCAATAAACCGCGCTTTGAAAAGTTAATTCGCTATGCGCAAATCAAAAATGACCGCGATCTTGTGCTATTTAACGGAAGTAATATTTATCCCAAAGATATCGCTGCGACTTTTGGCATGAACACACTTCCCAAGAACGAATACCGTTACAAAATATACGAAGAAGCCAAGTCATTATATCCAAATGATTTGGGGCGTCAAGCGCTGTATTTTGACCAACACACGTATTTGTGTTCGCTGTTAGACCGAAACGATAGATGTACGATGGGCGCTTCAATCGAGTGTCGTGAACCGTTCCTAGACCAACGATTGTTGGCAGGTTTGGGTTCGTTAGACAATAAATGGCTTTTTACCGGAAAAAAAGGGAAATACATACTTAAAACCGCCATGAAATCAAGGTTGCCAGAAGAAATTCTTAACTTCAAAAAAGTGGGATTGAGTACACCTTGGGGCGATTATATTACCAAAAGTCCTGCATTCAAAGAAGAATTAGAATCTTTTTCGAATAGTGATCTATTTAAAATGCCTTACTTTGAAAAGATAAAAGTGAAGAACCTTATAGCAAACCTCCAAAAAGGCGATGTTAAGATGGTTTCCTACATCATGCCTTTGTTTATGATGCACATTTGGTTGAAGAACTATGTAAATAAATTTGACGGTTTACAACATGACAATCAAAATGTCATATTGGATAATACTTTAATAAAATGACAGCAATTCACGCCAACTTCTCGCTGAAAAAATTCAACACTTTTGGAATTGAAGCCAAAGCAAAACACTTTGTAGCTGTTGATTCAGTAGAAGCATTAGCAACCGTTTTAAAAGAAAACCGAGACGAAAAGAAATTTATCTTGGGTGGCGGAAGCAATATGTTATTGACCCAAGACATTGATGCTTTGGTGATTCACATCGATTTGAAAGGAAAAAAAATAGTTCAAGAAAATGACGAGTGGGTTTGGGTTTCCTGTCAAGCTGGCGAAAACTGGCATGAGTTTGTACTTTGGACACTTGCTCAAAATTATGGTGGATTAGAAAACATGTCGCTAATTCCAGGTAATGTCGGCACAACTCCCGTTCAAAATATCGGTGCCTACGGTGCTGAAATTAAAGACACTATGATTTCTTGTGAAGCCATGAAAATTGACACTTTCGAAATGAAAACCTTCTCTAATACAGACTGTCATTTCGGTTATCGTGAAAGTATCTTCAAACAAGAAGCAAAGGATCAGTATATTATCACTTCTGTGGTTTTTCAACTTACCAAACGCAATCATAAAATCAATACTGCGTATGGAGATATTCAAGCTGAATTGGCGAAAAACGGTATTGAAAACCCCACCATAAAAGACGTAAGCAACGCCGTAATTTCCATCCGTCAAAGCAAATTACCAGACCCGAAAGAGTTGGGAAATAGCGGTAGTTTTTTTAAGAATCCGATACTATTAAAAACAGAATTCGAGAAAATTCACACTCAATTTCCAGAAATGAAATACTACGAGGTGTCCGAATCTGAAGTCAAAGTTCCCGCTGGCTGGCTCATCGAACAAGCTGGCTTTAAAGGAAAACGTTTTGGCGATGCTGGAATTCACAAAAACCAAGCACTTGTTTTGGTCAATTATGGCAATGCGACTGGGCAAGAAATTTTGGCTGTTTCAAAAGACATTCAAAAAACCATTTTTGAAAAATTCGGCATTCACATTGAAGCCGAAGTCAACGTGATCTAACATCATCAATTCCATGTATATTCCTGAGCTTTATAAAAACGAAAACCAAGAAGAAATTACGAAATTCCTTCAAGAAAATAGTTTTGGAATTCTAGTTAACAACACAAACGGGAAGTTATGGGCGACGCATATTCCGCTTGAATTAGAACAAAACGAAAGTGGAAAATCAATTCTTTTTGGGCATATTTCGAAAGAAAATCCACAATGGGAAAGTTTTGCATCTGACGCAAATGTCCTAGCCATTTTTTCTGGTCCACACAGTTATATTTCGTCCTCTTGGTACGAAAAAGAAAATGTTCCAACGTGGAATTACATCGCCGTACATGTCTATGGAAAAATTAGAATTCTAGAAGGTGATGCCGTAATTGCTTCCCTAAAAAACCTAACCGACAAATACGAAGCACAGTCTGAAAACCCAGTTCGAATTGAAGAATTGTCTGAAAAAACCATGCGTCAAGTTGCTGGAATCGTTGCCTTTGAAATCGAAATTGAAAGTATTGAAGCGGTTAAGAAAATGTCTCAAAACAGAAATGAAAAGGATTTTGCTAACATCATCTCCGAATTAGAAAAAATCGAAAATGCAAACTCAAAAGAAGTGGCAGCAACCATGAAAAAATGCCCTTTTAGATTATCCAATTCGAAGTCCATTTTCAACTTTCAAATCCGAGGTCAACAAAACGATATCATTCTCCTCTCCTACTGAACCTAAAACCAAGCACTCGCTGTTGAACTTTCCTATTTGCTTTTTAGGAAAATTGATGACCGCCACGACTTGCTTTCCAACTAAATCTTCTTTCTGATAACGTTTGGTAATTTGAGCGGAAGTTTTTTTGACTCCAATCTCATTTCCAAAATCAATGGTTAATTGAAAAGCAGGTTTACGCGCTTCTGGAAAATCTGCAACGGCGACAATAGTTCCTATTCGCATTTCAACTTTTTCAAAATCAGACCATAACAACTGAGGCATCTCGCTTTTTTCCATTTCACATTTCAATATTAACACGCAGATTGATTTTCAAATATACATTTTTAGGACAATTATTTTCGCTTTGTTCCCATCGCATTTTTGAAAATGTATAGTTTTTATAACAGCTGGCTAACGCTTAAGTTGATTTATTTTTATACATTTAGTGCAAGGATTTTCCTTATTATTTGAAAGTTTATTGCACTATGAATATATATCATATCAGCGCCGAATGTTATCCCGTTGCCAAAGTTGGCGGATTAGGAGATGTTGTTGGTGCTTTACCTAAATACCAAAATCAATTGGGACATCTGGCACGCGTTGTCGTCCCCGCTTATAACAACGCTTTTTTCCAGAAAACTGCATACGAGGTGGTGCATGAAGGAAAATTAAAATTGGGCTATTTTCTCTTTTCTTATTCGATATTAAAAGAAAAAACCAACCAATTAGGATTTGAATTGTACCAAATTGCGATTCCCGAATTATTTGATCGTCCGAATGTGTATTCGTATGAAGACGACACAGAGCGCTTTCTCTCATTTCAAATTGCTTTCTTGAATTGGTTGACGGAAACCAATCAATTGCCAGACGTGCTTCATTGTCACGATCATCATACTGGATTGATTCCGTTTATGGTGCAGCATTGTTTTAATTATCAAAATCTAAAAAATACACCAACGATTATCACCATTCATAACGGACAATACCAAGGTTGGTTTGGTTATGACAAATTGCATTATCTGCCGCAATTTGACTTGTATAAAATTGGTTATTTAGAATGGAACGGAACGATTAATCCGCTTGCTTCAGCCATCAAATGCGCGTGGAAAGTAACTACTGTTTCTCCGAGTTATCTTGACGAAATTAGCAATCATGCCAATGGTTTAGAGAATTTGTTGCGTTGGGAACGACCTAAATCGTTGGGCATTCTAAACGGCATCGACACCCAAGTTTGGAATACTACAACAGATGAATTATTGTACGCTAATTATTCACTGAAAGATTTCAAAAAGGGAAAAGCCAAAAACAAAGCGTTCTTGTGCGAGCAATTTGGTTTAGACGAATCTAAGCCATTGTTTACTTTTATTGGTCGATTGGTGGGCGAAAAAGGCGCTGACTTGCTACCACAAATTTGCAGCGTCGCGCTTAATCAACATCCACAAGAAATTAATATACTAATTTTAGGATCAGGCGATCCATCAGTTGAAAAGGAATTGGAAAGTTTGCGCCATTTTTACGGTGGAAATTACAATGCTTACATCGGTTATAATGAAAAATTAGCGCATATCTTATACGCTGGCGCCGACTTTCTATTGATGCCATCACGCGTAGAACCTTGTGGTTTGAATCAAATGTATGCTTTGCGCTACGGAAATATTCCAATTGTGCGACGAACCGGCGGATTGCGAGATACAGTCGTAGATATGGGTGACGGTGGATTTGGAATTTGTCACAATGAAACCAGTGTATTCGATGTTTGTCATTCTATTTCCCGAGCTGTCGAATTGTTTTACGACACTAAAAAATTCGATGCTATGCGAAAAACCATTCAGCAAATTGACCATTCTTGGGATAAAGTTGCCGAAGAATATATTGAAGTTTACCAATCATTAAAAAATTAAAGACATGAATAAATCAACTTTAGCCATCATACTTGGTGGTGGGCAAGGTTCCCGCTTGGCACCATTAACGGAAAGTCGATCAAAACCAGCAGTGCCTATTGCGGGTAAATATAGATTAGTAGATATTCCGATTTCAAATTGTATTAATTCGGATATTAAGCGAATGTTCGTTTTGACGCAATTCAACTCCGCGTCGTTAAATCAACACATCAAAAATACCTATCATTTTAGTCACTTTAGTACCGCTTTTGTCGATATTTTGGCGGCGGAGCAAACGCCTGATAACCCGACCTGGTTTCAAGGAACTGCCGATGCCGTCCGACAATGTATGCAACACTTTATGAATCACGACTTCGATTATGCTCTGATCTTATCCGGTGACCAGTTGTATCAAATGGATTTCAATCAAATGATTAAAGCACATCATGACAGCGGCGCAACGATTACCATTGCGACGTTACCCGTTAATGCGAAAGAAGCACCTGAATTCGGCATTTTGAAAACCGATGCGGATAGTTTTATTACGTCGTTTGTTGAAAAACCTGCGGCTTCTCTTTTACCAGAATGGACTTCAGAGGTGAGTGATGAAATGAAATCTGAGGGCAAATTGTATTTGGCTTCCATGGGGATTTACATTTTCAATCGGGAACTTTTGGTCTCCTTGATGAAAAATCCCGACACCAAAGATTTTGGAAAAGAAATTATTCCACAGGCAATTGGAAAAGAAAAAATACTAAGTTATCAATACGAAGGTTATTGGACAGACATCGGAAATATTGATTCGTTTTTTGAAGCGAACTTAGGCTTGACAGATGACATTCCGAAGTTTAATTTGTTTGACAATTCGAGTAAAATTTATACTAGAGCGAGGGTTTTGCCTCCGTCGAAAATTACGGGAACTTCAACCATAGATAAATCTATTGTCGCCGAAGGCTGCATCATCAACGGTACGACTATCGAGCATTCCGTGATTGGCATTCGAAGTCGCATTGGATTTGGTTCAACCATTATTAATTCCTATTTGATGGGAAATGATTACTACCAAAATATTGAGGAAATAAGAACCAATGCAATCAATAACATTATTAATGTTGGGATTGGCGAAAGATGTTTTATCAATAATACCATCGTAGATAAAGATTGTCGTATTGGCAATGATGTTCGATTGAATGGCGGCAAACATTTAGCTGATGCAAATACACCTTTATATATGGTAAAAGATGGAATAATTGTCGTGAAGAAAGGCGCGATATTACCTAATGATTTTTCGGTGGAGTAAAGAAAAAATCTTCAATATTCAGATAAAATGAAAATAAAACTGTTAGTAATATTGCTTTTGATGTTGGTCAACGAAATTTCGTCTGCACAGTACGCACCAATGCTAACAGACAACCCAAAATGGATTATTTATTATAGTGGGATGGAAGGCGAAACCGGAACTTATGCCATTACACAAAGCGAAGATGTGGTTGTTGGTGAGCAGACCTATAAGAAGTTTATCGATCCGTTCTTCGGCAATATGGAGTTTTTACTTCGGGAAGATATTGACGCCAAAAAAGTTTATAAAATTGTTGATGGAAATGAAGTTCTCTTTCTTGATTTTAACCTTCAATTTGGTGATCATTTTGCCATCGGAGGTTTGGTAGATTATACTGTCTTAGCGGTCAATGAGGTCAGTGTCAATGGCGGTCAGAGAAGACAACTGAGATTACATGAATCTTCTGGATCGTATCCTGATGAAATTTGGATTGAAGGCGTAGGAAACATCCATTATCCCTTCTGGAACTTCTATGAAATGTTTTCTGATCCTATATATTTTTTAAAATGCAGTTTCAAAAACAACGTCAATGTCTTCAATCTGGGACTATACAATAACGGCGTCGCTACAGATTGTCAGGCTTTGGGAGTTACTGAGTATAACGATGCTATGTCAAATATAAGTTTTACCCCAAACCCATTCCGGACGCAGCTTACCATCAATACAGTTGTTAGTTTGCAGGATGCAACCATAAACGTTTATAATATGATTGGCCAAATGGTGAAACAATCGAACCACTTGACTGGCAACAAAATTGAATTTAACAGAGAAAATCTGAGTCCAGGAATCTATTTGCTCCAGTTGTTTGAAAATGGAAAATTGCTAGCTTCAAAAAAAGTATCGCTAGTAGATTAGCTCAAACCAGATTATTTAGAGTCATGAAGATTTAGCATATAAAAAAAGCATCCTATTTAGATGCTTTTTTTTAATCTATCGATGCTATAACTGTGCGTAAATATAATTTGAAATACTAGCCATTTGAGCATCATTTAAGTGCGCTTTCTGTTGCATCTCTACTAGAATTGGCGCCCACTCTTCCTTCTTATATTCCGATGCTTCAAACAATCTGTGGCATTTTGCACAATTGTTATCATATAAATCTTTGCCCTCCGTCAGCGCTGCAGTCATCACAAGTTGCTTCACCTCTTTCCGCGACGTTTTTGCAACTTGATCAGGTTTTGCTTTTTCTTCTGTTGATGCATTTGCTGTTGTAGATGAACTTACTGCTGCCGGTGTACCACATGATGCAAATACGGCAACCGCTACAATTCCTAAAATATAATTACGTTTCATTTTTGTTGTATTTAGATTGTAAATATAAAAAAATCCCAATAGCATTTACCATTGGGATTTCTTAAAGAAAATTAAGATTGTTCTTTGAATATTATTTTACGTCCATCAATTCAACGTCAAAAACGAGCGTCGCATTTGGTGGAATAACGCCACCAGCACCTCTAGACCCGTAACCTAAATGCGATGGAATAACGAATCGAGCTTTATCTCCAACCTGCAACAACGCAATTCCTTCGTCCCAACCTTCGATGACGTTACCTTGTCCTAATGGGAATTCGATTGGTTTTTTTCTAGTATATGATGAATCGAAAACTTTTCCGTTTTCTAATGAACCTGAATAGTGTACAGAAACTGTTTTCCCATTCTCCGCTTTTTTTCCATTTCCTTTTTGAATCATTTTATATCGCAAACCACTTGCTGTCTTTTCAAAACCAGCCGCTAATTTTTCCATGGCTGCTTCCGCTTCTGCTCTCGCTGCTGCTTCTCTCTTGGCACGTGAACCTTCGAAAGTTCTGAAAGCTTCGATGGCATTCCATTTTTCAGCTTCTGCTCCTACTCTAATTATTTCAACGCTATCTAAAGAATCACCTTGCGCAATGGCATCTACAACGTCTTGTCCTTCGACAACATTTCCAAAAACGGTATGCTTGTCATCTAACCATGGTGTTGCCACGTGCGTGATGAAGAATTGAGAACCATTGCTTCCTGGTCCTGAATTTGCCATCGACAAAACACCTGGAGTATCATGACGTAAATCTTGGTGAAACTCATCGTCAAAGTTGTATCCTGGGCCACCAGTGCCGATTCCTTGTGGACAGCCACCTTGAATCATGAAGTCTGGAATGACGCGGTGAAATTTCAATCCATCGTAATACTTATTTCCTTGTGGTTTAACTTTGTTTTCTAAGTTTCCTTCTGCCAATCCGACGAAGTTCCCCACTGTTCCTGGTGTTAAATCGTGGGTTAGTTTTACTAAAATTGCTCCTTTCGCAGTGTTGAATTTAGCGTATATTCCGTTTTCCATTTATAATGTCTTTTAAATTTGTGCGCAAAATTACGATTATATTTTGAAAATGGAACGCGGATTTAAGACAGATTTTGATGGATGAACGCGGATTCTAGCCCCGATTGCAGCGGCATCCTTTTGCTGCTTCCTTTAAGCAGCAAAAGATAGAGCGGAAAGCGGGATTAGCTTCCGAAAGAACTTCAAAAACTTTGTACATTTGCAGCATGAGAATCGATATTATTACCGTTTTACCAGAATTGCTGCGGAGTCCGTTTGAGGCTTCAATTATGAAACGCGCGATTGACAAAGGTTTGGTGGAAGTGCATATTCACAACTTGCGCGATTATACGACCAACAAACAAAAAAGTGTTGATGACTATCCTTTCGGAGGTGGCGCCGGCATGGTGATGATGGTGCAGCCGATAGATGCTTGTATCACGCATTTAAAGAGCGAACGTGAATACGACGAAATCATTTATATGACGCCTGACGGGGAAACTTTAGATCAGAAGATGGCCAATACGATGTCGATGTTGGGTAATATTATCATTTTATGTGGGCATTATAAAGGCGTCGACCAACGCGTTCGGGATCATTTTATCACGAAAGAAATTTCGATTGGTGATTATGTTTTGAGTGGTGGTGAATTGGGTGCTTTGGTGTTGTCTGACGCACTGATTCGATTGATTCCTGGTGTTTTGAGCGACGAAACTTCGGCATTGACAGATAGTTTTCAGGATGGATTGTTGTCAGGACCAATTTATACGCGACCTGCGGATTATAAAGGATGGAAAGTTCCGGATGTTTTAACCAGCGGCCACTTTGCGAAAATTGACAAATGGCGGGAAGATATGGCCTATGAACACACGAAAAATAGGCGACCGGACCTACTTGAATAATTCATAATTGATAATTGATAATTGATAATTGAGGAGATCTTGCTGATAATGAGCTGGTTGAGGCTTTTAATTGTTTGTTATTTTTTTTTAATTATCCATTGTTAATTATCAATTATTAATTACATTTGCGCCCACTTAGACCAACCTCTGGCGAAACTCGCGAATGTTGCTCTGATTTAAAACCATAATTAAAACAATTATCATGGCAGATTTATTAAAATTCGTACAAGACGAATTAGTAACAAGAAAAGATTTCCCTGAATTCGGAGCTGGAGATACCATCACAGTGTTCTACGAAATTAAAGAGGGTGAAAAAACAAGAACTCAGTTTTTTAAAGGAGTTGTAATTCAAAGAAGAGGTTCTGGAGCTACAGAAACTTTCACAATTCGTAAAATGTCAGGAGCTATTGGAGTTGAGCGTATCTTCCCAGTAAATTTACCTGCGTTGCAAAAAATCGAAATCAACAAAAAAGGTCACGTTCGTAGAGCTCGTATTTTCTACTTTAGAGAACTTACTGGTAAAAAAGCGAAAATTAGAGATAAAAGAAGATAATCACTTCTTGAAGTTTGTAGAAAGTCCCAATCGAAAGTTGGGACTTTTTTTTTGGAGTAGACAGTATGATTTTAAGATTAGCAGACTTTAAGACAGAATCATCTAATCTTAAAATCTTACAGTCTCAAAATCTTACGGTCTCAAAATCTAACAAGCAACAAGCAATTCTACAAAAATTGAACTCGAAAATTATGGCTTTCGTATTTTAGCAAGCTGAAAATCACAAATTCACAATTCAATCGATTTCGGTTCATAAGTCATTCGATTTGACGTTGATTTTAATATATTTGTTTCCGCAAAATTTACGAATACTAAAATGAAATCTTATGGCAAAAATTAAAGTAGCCAATCCAGTAGTTGAATTGGATGGTGATGAAATGACTCGAATTATTTGGACATTTATCAAAGAAAAACTTATACTTCCTTACTTAGATTTAGACATTAAATATTACGATTTAGGAATAGAAAGTCGTGAAGCAACCAAAGACCAAATCACCATTGATTCTGCAGAAGCCATAAAAAAATATAATGTGGGTATCAAATGCGCTACGATCACTCCAGATGAAGAGCGTGTCAAAGAATTCAATCTTTCTAAAATGTGGAAATCGCCCAACGGCACCATCAGAAACATTGTGGGTGGAACCGTTTTCCGTGAACCTATCATCATGAGCAACGTGCCGCGTTATGTGCAAGGTTGGACTAAGCCGATCGTTATTGGTCGACATGCCTTTGGTGATCAATATAAAGCGACTGATACCGTAATTAAAGGAAAAGGCAAACTAACCATGAGCTTTACTAATGAAGCCGGTGAAACACAAACGTGGGAAGTTTACAATTTTGAAGGCGATGGTGTAGCAATGTCTATGTATAATACAGATGAGAGTATTTATGGGTTTGCACATTCGTCTTTTCAAATGGCATTGACCAAAAAATGGCCGTTATATTTGTCTACGAAAAACACAATTCTGAAAGCCTACGACGGAAGATTTAAAGATATTTTTGAGGAAGTTTTTCAAAAACATTATAAAGCTGATTTCGACACTAACGGAATGGTGTACGAACACAGACTAATCGATGACATGGTGGCATCATGCATGAAATGGAATGGTGGATTTGTGTGGGCATGTAAGAACTACGATGGAGATGTACAATCTGATACTGTTGCTCAAGGATTTGGCTCGCTAGGTTTAATGACCTCCGTATTGGTTACACCAGACGGAAAAACAGTAGAAGCTGAAGCGGCGCACGGAACAGTAACGCGTCATTATCGTGAACACCAAAAAGGAAGAGCGACTTCTACGAATCCAATTGCGTCTATTTTCGCATGGACGAGAGGACTAGAGCACCGAGGCAAGTTAGACAACAATCAAGCTTTGATTGATTTCTGTCACGCCCTTGAACAAGTTTGCATCGACACTGTAGAAAGCGGAAAAATGACCAAAGATTTAGCCATGTTGGTCAAACCAGAAGGGTTAACAAGCGCCGATTACCTTACTACGGAAGGTTTCTTGGAAGCAATCAAAGAAAATTTAGATTCAAAATTGGGATAATTCCTGAAATCATATTGACGAAAGAGGTTGTGTAAACAGCCTCTTTTTTTTTATCTTTTCTTTGAAGACGGACAAAAAACATAGCCCAATCCCAGCTCTGTAAAATCCGCCTGACCTAAATTGGCGTTGATGAAAGCACCTAAAAAAAGATTGTGAACTGGCGCTTTATTATTATCAAAGGCGTAATACTTTAATCCCAAACGAGACGAAATCAAATGCTTGACATTATAGTACCAATCAAGCTTCCCTAATTGATAGGAACCATCGCTAATGATTTTTCCTTTGTTCAATTTCCAATCGACTTTATAAAAAGGTTTGTAGAAATTGAGTCCAATTTGCATCTCAATACCAAGATGGTTCAAAAGTACTTCACCATCTGTAAATATTCCAAAACTAGACGAATTACCGATTGGATTTTGCTTTAATTCTGGATACATTTCAGCTACCAATTCCCCATCATTTTGTATGTAATTATAATAACTTTCATAAAAACGATAGTACATTCCGACGCCATACTTGAAAGTTTTGTTTTTGATTCTACCCAAAGATGCACTAACTGTATAAACCTCGCGTTTGTTCGTATCATACTTCGTCAGCACATTTTGTCCTAAACCAAATCGATACGAAAAATAAGTCTGCCTGTTTGATTTTTCAATATTGGATGGCGTTTCAATATCCAAACTGGATGCCTCGCTTTTATTAAAATTGAATTCTGTATTGAGTCCAAGCAAAAAAGTATTCAGTCCATAATTTGGCAATCGTACATGTCCATTTGAATTGTGATAATAACCCAAAACCAACTGGCTTTTGCCGTTCTTGAATTGCCACAAATCATATCGCAAATTGGAACGAAATGCCCAAGTGATGTGCGTTGAAATGGCTTGATTTGTATTATTTGTATTTACATCATAAATGACATCAAAATAAGAAGCGCCGAGGCCGATATTCAAATCCGCTCGTTTGGTCCATCTATTCAAAATGGAAAAGTCAAGGAAAGGAATGATTGAAACAGCTTTGCCAATTTTATCCTCATTGCCAAAATCATTGTATGAAAAGGAAATACCAGTTCGGGGAAAGTGGAGTTCTTTTGCCCATGCAACATCATTTAGAAAATTGGTTTTTCCTAAACTTATTTCCACGCCCTGAAATGGCTTTGTTTCGGGAAAATAAGTATTGGCGGGTGAAGTTCTTCCGAAATCATATTGCAAAGTTACAAACGAATAATTGGTCTTAGCGTTAGATTGTTCTTGAGCCCTACATGCTGCACATGCCAACACCATAAATAAAATAAAAGGAGCAACTCTATTCATTAAAAGCACCAAAAATAACTTCTCACGTAAAAATGCATTTGATATTTTGTAAATATATACAAACCAATTGTAATAGAACCCGTCAAGTTAAAGCAGAGCGAGAAAAAATGCGTTCAGGAAGCGGACATTTCTCTCTTGAATTGTATTCATAACTTTTATTTAACAAAATCCCTTGTAACAAAACCTACTTTTGCAACTCTTACGGCGCAATTACAAACCATTAGATATTTCTATGATTACGAAAGCCTTTCTTTACACTTCCATTTTGTTCTTGCTATTTTTTAACGCTGTAGTGGCACAGGAAAAAAGCAACGAACCTACCAAACAAAAATTTACTTTAAGCGGAACCATAAATGACGCCAAAAGCAACGAGACAATTATTGGCGTGAATGTCGTTATTCCTGAACTAAAAACAGGAACCACTACCAACGAATATGGATTTTATTCGATTACAATTCCGAGTGGTACTTATACGATTCAGCTTAGTTCAATCGGTTACGAAACACGAGAAGAAAAAATTACTTTAGACAAAAACATCAAAAACAACTTCAAGCTTTCTGGCTCAGAAGAACAATTGCAAGAAGTGGTGATTACCGACAACCGAAAAGCAACCAACATCAGGAAAGCAGAAATGAGTGTCAACAAACTTACGGCAGCAACCATCAAAAAAATGCCGGTCGTTCTGGGTGAAGTCGATATTCTAAAGTCAATCTTATTGCTTCCAGGCGTAACCAATGCGGGTGAAGGCGCATCGGGCTTTAACGTTCGTGGCAGTGCCGCTGATCAGAACTTAATTCTACTTGACGAAGCGAATATTTTCAATTCATCGCACGTTTTTGGGTTCTTTTCCGTGTTTAATCCAGATGCCATCAAAGATCTAAAATTATACAAAGGCGGTATTCCAGCACGATATGGCGGTCGCGCTTCTTCGGTCTTAGACATTTATCAGAAAGATGGAAATAGCAATAACTTTCACGCTAATGGCGGCATCGGACTCATCACCAGCAGATTGCTTCTTGAAGGACCAATCGTTAAAGACAAAGGTTCATTTCTTGTCGGTGGTCGCGGATCTTACGCGCATTTGTTTCTAAAATTGAACGAAAAACAAAAAAACAACACCGCTTACTTTTATGATTTGAATACCAAATTGAGCTACAAACTCGACCCAAATAATAGTTTGTATTTGTCTGGCTATTTCGGACGAGACGTGTTTAGTATCCAAAAGAGCTTTGCGAATACCTACGGAAACGCAACTTTGAATCTACGTTGGAACCATCTTTTTACAGAGAAACTCTTTTCGAACCTTTCATTGATTTACAGTGATTATTATTATGGTTTGGATTTAGATTTCATTGGATTAAAATGGGATTCTGGAATCAAGAACTACAATATCAAATACGATTTCAAAAACTATATCAGCGACAATTTCAAGTTGAATTACGGCGCTCATGCGATATACTACGATTTCAATCCTGGGACGATAACGCCTTCTACCGAAGATTCAGGTATATTATATAAACAACTCGAAAAGAAAAAAGCTCTTGAGCCCGCCGTATATATTGAGGCAGAACAAAACATTTCAAAAAAACTGTCCGTCTCTTATGGATTTCGATATAGCTTTTTCTACCGAATGGGCGAATCCAACATCAACAATTATGAAAACAACGAGGCTGTAATTTTCAATCAAGACCAACAAATATATGAGTCGGCAACTCCAATTAGTTCAACATACTACGGAAAAAACAAAACCATAGCCGACTTCTCCAACTTCGAACCGAGAGCTTCAATCGCCTATCAACTCAACGACAAACAATCGGTAAAAGCCAGTTACAACAGAATGGTGCAATACCTGCAATTGATTTCTAATACGTCCTCGCCTACTCCGTTGGATGTTTGGACACCAAGCGACTCCTTCATTAAACCACAAATTGCAGATCAGGTTGCCGTTGGATATTTCCGAAATTTCAAAGACGACGAATATTCTCTCGAAGTCGAATCGTTTTACAAAACCATTAAAAACCGTCTAGATTATATAGATGGAGCCAATCTAATCGCCAACGAAGCCATCGAGCAAGTCATCCTCAACGGGAGAATGCGCTCCTACGGATTGGAAGTCATGTTTCGCAAAAACGAAGGAAAATTAACGGGTTGGATTTCCTATACCTTGTCTAAATCGCAACAACAAACGCCTGGCAGAAATGCATCAGAAAGTGGCATCAACAACGGAGAATGGTATAATTCGCTTTACGACAAAACACACAATATCGCCGTTACAAGCGCGTACACTTTGTCGAAAAAATGGAGCTTTGGAGCCAATTTCGCCCTTCAAACCGGACAACCTGTTACCTACCCTAACGGACAATATCAATACCAAGACATTACCGTTCCGAGTTACGGACTACGCAACGAAAATCGACTACCGACTTACCATCACTTAGATATTTCTGCAACCTTAACACCGCGCAAAAATGCCAACAGAAATTGGAAAGGCGAATGGGTTTTTAGCATCTACAATATCTACAACAGAAAGAATGCAGCGTCTATTAATTTCCGACAAAACGCGGATACTGGGGTGAATGAAGCCGTGAAAACTTCGATCTTCGGAATGGTTCCAGCTGTTAGTTATAACTTTAAATTTTAATCTTATGAAATGAAGTGACAAACTATTTTATATTTCCACGATAATCCTTTCACTATTTCTAACCAGCTGCGAAGAAGTAGTCGATGTCGATCTTGACACCGCCAGCCCAAAATTGGTCGTTGATGCCTCCATCAATTGGGAACAAGGAACCGACGGAGCACAACAAAAAATCAAGCTAACCACTACAACGAGCTACTACAGTTCAACTGTTCCAACCGTGAGTGGCGCGACTGTCAGCGTAAAAAACAGCACCAACACCGTTTTCAATTTTATCGAAGTGCCCAACACTGGCGAATACGTTTGCAATAATTTTGTTCCTGCAACTTGATGAAGTGTATACTTTGACCGTAATCTCCAACGGCCAAACCTACACCGCAACTGAAACCCTAAAATCAGTAGCGCCAATCAGCGAAATTGTTCAAAATAACGAAGGCGGAATCACCGGTGATCAAGTCGAAGTCAAGACTTTCTTTAATGATCCTGAGGTTGCTGAGAATTACTATATGTTCAAATACAAATACTCCAACAAAGCCAAGCTCGACTACCAAGTAAGTGACGATCGCTTTTTCCAAGGCAACCAGTTTTTTAGTCTTTCCAACAATGAAGATCTAAGCGCCGGCGACCAAATAAATGTGACGCATTACGGGGTTTCCAAGACCTATTACAACTACATGAATATTCTGTTGAGCATAGCAGGAAATTCTGGCGGAGGTCCATTTCAGTCGCCACCTGCAACCGTTCGAGGGAACATTATCAACACCACGAATTTTGATGATTATGCCTTGGGTTATTTCCGTTTGAGCGAAACAACTTCTGGTAATTTTATTATTCAATAAGCAGTAGCTCATCCAGCTGTTCCTTACAAAAAAACCGCGTCTTGCCAACATTGGTAAAGTCTGGCAAGAGCTTCCGTTGGTCGCTTTGCCAAACTAACCAAAGTAAAAGCAAGACGCGGTTTTGTTTTCCAGTGCCATCTGGGCTAAAAAATTACGAATTACGAATTAGGAATTACGAATTAACCAGTACATTCGTAATTCGTAATTCGTAATTAAAAACAATGTCTTCCCACCACATCGTACGCGACGACCAAGAACCTGCACTCATCATTGCTAATGGCGCCGCTTGTCATGAAGAACTTTTGGGTCAATTGCTCGAGTGGCAACCTTTGGTGATTGTACTCGATTCCGCCATCGAAAGAGTTATCGATCTAAATATCAAAGTGGATGTTGTCTTAGGCGATTTCGACCGTGGCTTCAACCCAGAAGAAATTACAGCCTCACAATATCCGATCGAAATCATTCACAAACCCGATCAAAACAAAACCGATCTCGAAAAAGCCTTCGATTATCTCATCGAAAGAGGCATTCCTGCTGTCAATGTCGTGTGGGCAACCGGACGCAGAGCCGATCATACAATTACCAATCTGACCAACATTGTGAGTTACCGCAATCTCTTGAAAATTGTCATCCACGACGACCACTCCAAAATATACCTTTTGCCACAAAAATTCCAGAAATGGTACCCGGCAAAAACCAATATTTCCTTGATTCCAATTGGTATCGTCAATGGAATTACGACAAATAATCTACGTTATCCACTTAACGACGAAGCGCTAACGATGGGCTATCGCACCGGAAGTAGTAATGAAGTAATGGAAGATGGTTTGGTGACGATCAACCATACCAACGGCGACTTATTGCTGATGGAATGTGTCGACTAAATCGTTAACTTTAATAGGAATTTCGAGAAAAAAAAAAATGTCCCCAGGGGAAAAAGGGGTTGCCCTTTGGAAAGGAAAATAATGGAAGTGGGGTGGGGGAAAAAATTTTCTGTCCAAAAAGCCCGAGAGGGGTAAGGGGGCCGCTGGTGCCGGGGGCGGGGGATCGTGGGGGGTGGGGGGGTGGTGGGGTGGGGTGGGTGCCCCCGCCGGCGGGGGGCGCGAAGCCCAGGGAGCAGAGAGCGGAAAAGGAGAAAAAAAAGCCCCCCCCGAAGCCGGGGGTCCGGCCCGGGGCGACGGCGGGGCGGGTGCCGGGCAGCCCTAACGGTGAGGGGGGGGGGGGGCGGGTTTGAAATTTCGTTTGAAGAAATGAATTTGGGCCCAGATCCTCTGCACTTGATTTTCTGCGTTTGACTGTGTTCATAGTAAGAATTATTCTTTGACGATGATGATGGTTGCTTTAAAACCTGTTCCCAAATTCCACTGATTGGAAGAAATCAAAGAACCTTTGTCGTCGAAGATCATAAATTGCGCTGTATTGGGTCCTGAAAATCCTTGATTCAAAGCTTCCAAAATCAACTTTATTAAAACCTGGTTCCAATCCCAATTCAATGCGTTGATAATCGCCATCCAAATAAACCCGCTCGATCATCACTTTATCATTGACCCAAACACGGATTTCATCGCCATCAATTTCACCAAAATCGCGACAGCTAATTTTTACGAACGCCGATTTGGTCTTAAAGTCACCCAAATACTGATTCTTGCGAAAAATCTTTGAGTCGAAACCTCCTTCTTTTTCATTCAGTTTATCCTTTACTAAATCACCAGGATTACTAAAATTATTGTTTTGGGTAAATTGTAATTTCTTAGTTTCAATGGTAGACGACGACATGGGTTTTGGTGTCGAATTCGGCGTATACAAAGAAGGCGTATTCGATTTCGGAACACTAAAACCACTTCCTTTTGGCGGAATCGTATTGCCTGAATTCAAAAACTCGCCTTGTGCCGATGCTTGATCGACCATAAGAAAATTCAGTATCAAAAAAAGAAAATAGGCACTTCGAATCATAGTACAGCGTTCTGACTTTCGGGGCATAAAATTATGGCTTTTGACTTCAAGCCAAGTCATTTTATCATTTTTTTATCATAATAAGATTGCATACTTTTATCAGTGGACTTCCGTTATCACATCAAAATAAAAAAACATGACAAATCCAGCCATCGAAATCAAAAACATCGAAGTACTATCCAACAATTGGTACACTTTGCGTAAAATAACTTTTGAGTATCAAAAAAAGGATAAAACTTGGCAAACACAAGTCCGTGAAGCGTACGATCGTGGGAATGGTGCGGTCATCTTGCTGTACAACAAATCAACTAAAAACGTAATTCTCACACGTCAATTTCGGATGCCAACCTTTATGAATGGCAATGAAACAGGAATGATGATTGAAGCCTGCGCTGGACTTTTAGACGAAAACAACGCAGAAGATTGCATTCGAAAAGAAACGGAAGAAGAAACTGGCTATTCTGTCAAAGATGTGCAGAAAATTTTTGAAGTGTATATGTCACCTGGGTCTGTAACGGAGATACTATATTTCTTTGTTGGTGAATATTCAAAAGAAATGAAAATTAACGAGGGCGGTGGTGCTGCGGACGAACAAGAAAATATCGAAGTGCTTGAATTACCGTTTGAAAAAGCCTACAACATGATTGCTTCTGGCGAGATTAAGGACGCTAAAACCATTATGTTATTGCAGCATGCGAAAATCAATAAGTTAATCGACTAGGACGCCAATTGGAATTGCTATCTTTGCTTCCACTTCTTGTACATGAAAACAAAATCCAATTCAGAAAAAACCAATTTACATCCGCGAAATTTACATCGTTTTGGTTATGATTTTCCTGTTTTAATTGACACTTGTCCTGAATTAAAACCATTTGTTTTTGTCAATCAATATGATTCACAAACCATCGATTTTAGTGATGCGGATGCAGTGAAAACGCTCAATAAAGCACTTTTAAAAAAGTACTACGGCATTGAACATTGGGACATTCCAAATCAATATTTATGTCCACCGATTCCAAGTCGCGTTGATTATATTCACCAGCTCGCCGATCTTTTGGCTTCTAACAATAAGGACGAAATTCCCAACGGCGAAATTGTTCAAGGACTTGATATTGGTATCGGCGCCAATGCGATTTATCCATTGCTCGGTAATGCCTGTTACGGCTGGAGTTTTGTAGGAACTGACACCGATGAAACTGCATTGCAAAACTGCAAAAAGATCGTTGCCGCCAATCCGCAGCTGATTGATTTTATGAGTTTGCAATTGCAAGTTGAACCTCGATTTATTTTCAAAAACATCATTACTGCAGAGGATCGGTTTGCTTTTACCCTTTGCAATCCGCCTTTCCACGCCTCGGAAGCGGAAGCGAATAAAGCCAATCTCCGAAAAATCAATTCACTACAAAATACCAAATCTAAAGCGCCTCAATTGAACTTCGGTGGTCAAAACGCGGAATTGTGGTGTGAAGGCGGTGAATTGCGATTCATCACTCAAATGATTTTTGAAAGCGTCAAATATGCGCGTCAAGTGCTTTGGTTTACGACCTTGGTTTCGAAAAAAGACCATCTTTCAAGTCTTTATAAAACGCTGAATAAAGTCAACGCCGCGGAAATTAAGACGATTGAAATGATTCATGGACAAAAATCCAGCCGCATCGTCGCATGGACATTCATGACAGAATCACAAAAACGAGATTGGAAATTTTAAAACTTACTGAAGATTAAAAAATTCAATAAAAAAAATCTGCGAATCTGCGGTTAAAATTGATATCACAATAAGCTAACTTTGTAACTTAGCCACTCAGAACCTCAGTAACTCAGTAACTCAGCAACTTCACATGAATTTCCAAGTCATCTCCGATTATCAACCCAAAGGCGATCAACCGCAAGCCATCGAAAAATTGACGCAAGGCATTCTCGAAGACGAAAGATACCAAACGCTTTTAGGTGTTACGGGATCTGGAAAGACTTTTACCATCGCCAATGTGATTCAAGACGTGCAGCGACCGACTTTGGTTTTAGCACACAACAAAACTTTGGCGGCGCAATTGTATTCGGAGTTCAAGCAGTTTTTTCCAAACAATGCCGTCGAATATTTTGTATCGTATTACGACTATTACCAACCCGAAGCATTCATGCCCGGTAACTGGTGTTTTCATTGAAAAGGATTTATCCATCAATGAAGAATTAGAGAAAATGCGAATGTCAACCGTTTCGTCTTTACTTTCTGGACGACGCGATATCATTGTGATTTCCTCTGTTTCTTGTCTGTATGGAATCGGAAATCCGGTAGAATTTCAAAAGAATGTAATCCCGATTGAAAAAGGTCAAATTATTTCTCGAACAAAGCTTTTGCATCAGTTTGTGCAAAGTTTGTATTCAAGAACCGAAGCCGATTTTACACCCGGTAGTTTCCGAATCAAAGGCGATACCGTAGAAATATATCCAAGTTATGCCGACGATGCCTTTCGCATTCACTTCTTTGGCGATGAAATTGAAGAAATTGAACGCTTTGATATCAAGAATGCACAAGTCATCGAAAAGTTCGAAAAACTGACGATTTATCCAGCGAATATGTTTGTGACTTCTCCCGATGTGTTGCAAAATGCGATTTGGGAAATTCAACAAGATTTGATGAAACAAGTCGATTATTTTAAAGAAATCGGCAAACATCTTGAAGCGAAACGTTTGGAAGAACGCACCAACTTCGACTTAGAAATGATTCGGGAATTGGGCTATTGCTCCGGAATTGAAAATTACTCGCGCTATTTAGACGGAAGACAAGCCGGCACGCGTCCATTCTGCTTACTTGATTACTTCCCCAAAGATTATTTGATGGTCGTGGATGAAAGTCACGTGACGATTTCGCAAGTTCATGCTATGTATGGCGGTGATCGAAGTCGAAAGGAAAACTTAGTCGAATATGGATTTCGATTGCCCGCTGCTATGGACAATCGACCACTGAAGTTTGAAGAATTCGAATCGATGCAAAACCAAGTCATTTATGTTTCTGCGACGCCAGCGGATTATGAATTGCAGAAATGCGACGGAATTTATGTAGAGCAAGTGATTCGTCCGACGGGATTGCTCGATCCGATTATTGAAATTCGTCCGAGTTTGAATCAGATTGATGATTTAATTGAAGAAATTCAACAACGTGCTGAAATCGACGAGCGTGTTTTGGTGACTACTTTAACCAAAAGAATGGCGGAAGAATTGGCGAAATACTTGACTAAAGTAAGTATTCGTTGTCGGTATATTCATTCTGAAGTCGATACTTTGGAGCGCATCGAAATCATGCAAGATTTGCGAAAAGGAATCTTTGATGTGTTGATTGGAGTGAATTTACTACGTGAAGGTTTGGATTTACCGGAAGTGTCGCTGGTGGCTATACTCGATGCCGATAAAGAAGGCTTTTTGCGAAGTCATCGATCATTAACACAAACGATAGGTCGTGCAGCGCGAAACCTAAAAGGAAAGGCAATTATGTACGCGGATAAAATTACAGTCAGCATGCAAAAAACCATTGATGAAACCAATTATCGTCGGGAGAAACAGATCAATTTTAATGTAGCAAATAATGTGGTTCCGATGGCATTGAACAAAAAAATCGAAAGTGCCTTTACCAAAATTCCGTTGATTGATGCGGAGTTGGGCTATCTGCCGAACGTTGCAGCGGAACCGATTACAGAGTATTTATCTAAGGCTGAAATCGACAAACGCATTCGTGAAAAACGCAAAGCGATGGAAAAAGCAGCTAAAGAGTTAGACTTTTTGCAAGCTGCGAAGTTGAGAGATGAGATTAAGAGTTTGCAGGAAAGGATATAAGTCAATTAGTTACATTTATGTCAGTTATTGTTACTAGAGTTTTGTGTTTTAGTTCTTGATTATAATACTTTTACACTTTAATCAATCTAATAGGTCATGCTAATTTCTAGTAAAGTTACCGATTGTAAATGGAATCCATTTCTTCTCAAAAGAATTGTAATTCTGTTTTTATGTATCACTGTCTATACCCAAGCGATTGCGCAAAAACTTGGCGAGGAGGACAATAAATGGGTATTCTCAAAGTCACAACAATCTGAATTAGATAGTTTGAAAGCAGTAATTTCAAGTAATAAGAAAAACACCGAAACAGTGTATGCCTTGACAACTATTGGAGCCTTATATTCTTTGTATAATAATAATAAAGGTAACAACTATCTAAAAAGTGCTATTCGATTAGGTCAGCAAATAAATGATCTTGAGGGCGTGGCATGGGCAGAGGAAGCTTTAGCGGTAAACCAATCCTATATTGGCAATTATTCTAAAGCTATTGAAATGTTACTCAAAACATTAAAAACTGGAGAACAATTAAAAAAAATACCTCTCCAAAGAGCCTGTTTATTGGATTTGTGTTACATCTACGATGATTTAGAAGACTATTCGAAAGGATTTTATTACTCGGATAAAGCGTATCATATTTCAAAATCAAAAATAATTAAAAGTAGCTGTTTGCATATCAATGGGTATTTTCTGTGTAAAATGAATCGTCCCGACAAGGCATTACCTTATTTTGAAAAAGAACTTAACATCGCCAAAAATCTATCTATAGAAATTGATGTATCGATAAAAAATCAACAACTGGGATGTGCTTACACTAGCTTTGGATTGGCCAATTCATATAAAGGAAACAATGAAACTGCACTGAATTTTTTTAAAAAAGGAGAGCCATATTTGCTGAAAGGCAACTATGATGCACCATTAATTGAAAACTACTATTATACCGCTTTAACTTTTAAAAAAATGAAGGAAAAGGATTCTAGTATTTTTTATTATAAAAAGGCATTACAGATATCATCAAAAATTAACTATTTAAAAGGAAAACTAGATTGTTATAAAGAACTAGCAGATTTATACAAAGATAAAAATCCAATAATAGCTGTTCATTATTTTAAACTTACAGAAAAATTAAGTGATAGTTTATTTAATTACAGAAACAAAAATGAAATTCAAATCTTAACCTTAAATGAAGAAGAAAGACAAGAGAAATTAGCGTTACAGGAAAAAAAGCAAAAAGAGCAACAAATCCAATTACTGCTCAAAGAAAAAAAAATCGCCCAAGAAAAGCGAAACCTGCAATTGTATACCTTCATCACGATTATTTTACTATTGCTGTTACTGCTCACCGTACTTTATTTTGCCTACAAGAACAAGATCGAAACGGCCAACAAAACCAAAGAAATCAACGAACTCAAGTCGCGTTTTTTTACTAATATCTCGCATGAGTTTAGAACGCCATTGACCTTGATTAAAAGTCCACTGCAAAGTTTGGAAAATGTAATATCTGATAAAAAACAACTCAACCAACTTTCATTAATTGATAAAAATGCCAATAGAATGCTCGAATTAATTGATCAATTGTTGGAAATTTCTAAAATTGAAAGCGGAAATTTAAAACTGATTTTAAAAGAAGGCAACCTCGGCCACTTCTTGACATCAATCATCGAACCGTTTGAATTTGAAGCCAAAGAAAACCAGCTGAATTTTAAATATTCGATAGAAAAAACACTCTCGTCTAATTATTTCGACAAAGACATTATCGAAAAAATAGTGACCAATTTGTTGAGTAATGCGTTTAAATATACTCCTTCTAACGAACCGATATCTTTCACCTCAACGATTAAAAATGATGCCCTTCATTTGATGGTTTCCAACAAAAACAATGAGCTAAAAAAAGAAGATCTTTCCAAACTGTTTGAACGTTTTTACCAAAAAAATGAAAACAGTAAAGGCGTAGGAATTGGATTGGGTTTGGTAAAAGAGTTGGTTTCTATTTATAAAGGATCTCTAGAAACAAACATCGATAATCACATTTTGACCTTTACCATTAGCTTGCCTTTGGAAAAGAATTTGATAAATTCCATCGTAATACAAGAAGAAAAATGGATTGATGAAGAAACTGCAATAGACGAAACTGCAAACGACTCCCCTATTTTACTGGTGGTAGATGACAATCACGACATTCGTAAAGTCATTGCTTCACTTTTTAACGATCAATTCACCATTTTGGAAGCCGAAGATGGTGAACAAGCCTTGCAAATGGCGCAAAAAGAAATTCCCGATTGTATTATATCCGACGTAATGATGCCTAAAATGAATGGCTATCAACTCACTAATAGCATCAAGACCAATCCAATTACGTCTTTTGTTCCGGTGGTTTTGCTTACTGCAAAATCAAGCGACGAATCGCAATTGGAAGGTATTAAAAATTATGCAGATGCCTACATCACCAAGCCATTTAATAACGAAATACTAAAGGCAACAGTTGGCAATTTAATCAACGACCGAAAAAAAATGCACGAGCATTACAAAAACGGATTTATACTGAACTCATCGATAATTGAATTCAATAATTCGGATAAAAAATTCATTGAAAAAGTACAAAAATTGTTACCAATCAGCTTTCCAATTCCGAATTTACAGCTGATGATTTTGCTAATGAAATTGGAATGAGTCGTATGCAATTGCATCGAAAATTAAAATCATTAATTGGTGTTTCGGTAACCGAATTATTACGTAACGAACGCTTAAAAACTGCAGCAAAATTATTTTCAGAAAATCATTCTATTGCTGAAGTGGCATACGCAGTTGGCTTTAATAACATCTCTTATTTTTCAAAATGTTTTAAAGAAACATTCCACAAAACACCTTCGGAATATATTGAAAATCTGTAACTTATACTGATTTGCCTTCTTTTTTTTACTTTAAAATTGTTACATTTTTGTTAGCAATTGTTACTTACGTGTTACCCATTTTGGTCTGAATTGTATTCCTTTACTATTGCCAAATGACTCCATAAACAGTTGTTCATAAATTACTTGCCTACATAATTGAATTGGTATTTTATTTAACATAACACCCACATAAATCTGGTTTATTATGAAACAAAAATTACTACTCTTTTTCTTGATATTTCCTTTGCTTGGAATAGCACAAGTTGGCATCAGCACAACAGACCCAAAAGCCACTTTAGATATCAAGGCGAGCAATGTTGCTACTCCTACCAATACCGACGGGATATTGATTCCGCGAGTAGATGCATTGCCAGCCACCAATCCGACCATTGACCAAGACCGAATGTTGCTTTATTTGACCACAACTTCGGGAACTTATGCTCCGGGCTTTTATTACTGGGACAATGCCAACAGCGTTTGGAAAGGATTCGGACAGGATAAGGAATGGAGCGTAACTGGTAATGCAGGAACCAATGCAACGACCAATTTTATTGGAACTACAGACGATAACGATTTAATTTTTAAACGCTTCAATACCCGAGCAGGAAAAATTGGCACTAGTAATATTTCATTGGGTGTAAATGCGCTAAACCCATTGACAACGGGGAATGACAATGTAGCAATAGGCACGGGTGCTTTGGCTTCAAATACAACTGGTGACAAAAATATGCCTTGGGATATGGCTACCTCTATTTTAAAATACAACAGGACTATGTTTAATACTGGGCTAGTTTTTGAAGCTTTATGCTAAACACAACGGAATAATAATATTGCCAATGGAGAATCAAGCATTAGAAATAATACAACAGGAAGAAACAATATTGCCAATGGACATCAACTGCTTTATACTCAAACACAACAGGAGGGATAATTCGGTACAACAATCAATGGCTTTATTTACTAAATACAACTGGAAATAATAATATAGCGAACGGTTATCAAGCGTTGCACTTTAACACAACTGGTCATGACAATATTGCAAATGGTTTTACATCTCTATATCATAACACTAGCGGGACTGATAATATAGCTAATGGTTATAACTCTTTGAACCTAAATACTACAGGAGATAATAACATAGCCAATGGAAATAACGCCTTATATTCAAACACAACAGGTAATGACAATATAGCTAATGGTAGAGAGGCTTTATATTCTAATACAACTGGTATTTATAACATTGCTAATGGAAGTTTAGCTTTAAAAAATAATACAAGTGGAAATTCAAATATTGCCAATGGAAATACTTCTTTGTTACATAACACTACAGGTAATAATAATATTGCTAATGGAAATAGTGCTTTAACATTTAATACAACAGGAAGTAATAATATTGCTAATGGTTATCAGGCATTATACTTAAATACAACAGGAGCTAATAACATAGCCAATGGTAATAATGCATTACGTAATAATACAACTGGCAATTACAATATCGCTAATGGGTATCAAACTTTATATTCAAATACACTGGATTACGTAATATAGCTAATGGTTATAGTGCATTATATTCAAATATAACTGGGAATTCTAATATTGCAAATGGATCAGCCGCTTTATTTTCAAACACAACTGGAGATAATAATATAGCTAATGGAAAATGCTTTAAATAATAATACAACTGGAAATGATAATATTGCAATTGGATTTAGAGCTTTAGTCACAAACACAATAGGTAGTAATAATATTGCAAGTGGATATGAGGCTCTATATGTCAATTTATCAGGATCAGACAATATTGCTACTGGAAATCGTGCATTAAGATGGAACTCATCTGGAAGCAACAACATTGCTACTGGAAATTTAGCACTAAATGGAAACACAACTGGTCATGACAATATAGCTAGTGGAAATGCAGCATTATTAGTAAACACAACTGGAAATTATAATATCGCCAATGGAACTCAAGCAATGCGTTATAATATAAGTGGAAATAATAATATTGCTAATGGTTATGAAGCATTAAACTACAATACTATAGGAGATGATAATATTGCAAACGGCTATCATAGTTTATTTTTTAACACTACAGGCACATACAATATTGCTTGTGGATATGAAGCACTAAGGCGTAATGAAACAGGAAGTAGTAATGTTGCCTATGGTCGAAATGCTTTAGATCTTAATTTCTCAGGAGATTATAATACTGCTATTGGCACCCGATCATTAGAAAAAAACACCACTGGTGATTCTAATTCTGCTGTAGGATTTGCCGCATTACAATCACCCACTACGGGTTTTAATAATACCGCAATTGGTTATAGCAGCGATGTGAGTTTGGTTTCGGCTAACAACGCTACAGCGCTCGGTTACAACGCCACAGCTCCGGCATCCAACTATGTTCGTGTGGGAAACACTGCCGTGACTGCTATTGTGGGTCAGGTTCTTTTTACTACTTCGGATGGGCGTTTTAAAACCAATATTCAAAACAATGTGCCTGGTTTAGATTTTATTTTGAAACTAAAACCCGTAACCTATCATTTTGAAAAAGCAAGATACAGCGCTTTCATTGGCGAAAAACAAGAAGCGAGTTATGTCAGCGAACTACAACAACAAGACGCAGAAAACAAACTCAGTAGTGGTTTTATTGCGCAAGAAGTAGAACAAACCGCCCAAGAACTTAACTACGATTTTGATGGCGTGTACAAACCCCAAAACGAAAAAGATTCCTACGCTTTGGGTTACCAGCAATTTGTAGTGCCTTTGGTCAAAGCTGTTCAGGAACTCAAGGCTGAAAACGATACGTTGAAAGCGCAAAACAAAACACTTGAAAACCGGTTAAAAATCATAGAAGAAATGTTGAATAAGTAAGATTAACGCAACTGCGTCATATAAATCTCCAACAAGTAGTTTGATAAATCACTCTATTGCTACAACTGGTTCACTTTACAACTTCGTTCAGGCTGAACTTAGCCCCTGATATAGATTTTATGCAGGCAGCGAAATTGAGAGATGAAATTAAAGTGTTGCAGGAGAGCACTTAATAGAATAAATCAAAACTAATGTAACTTAAAACTGTTACATAATTCTCAATAAAAATAAATTTTAGTAAGTAGAATTGTATAAGTTTACTTACTAAAATTTATTGTGTAAAAACAAATGAAATCAATATTGATATTTACAACTTTTTTCTATTCCTTACTTTTATTTTCTCAAAATAATGGAACAAAACCAATCGAAATAAATTTAAAGTCTGAAACCCTTGAAGTATCGAATAACTTTTTATTCCTATTGACCAATGACAAAAAAATAAACCACAAAAATTTACCTGCTTTCGAAAATAAAATGGAACCTTATTGCGACTGCAAAAAGGATGAAAAATTAGAGCTTCCTAAAACATTATGGCTAAAAGCGCACTTAATCAATACTTCGAATGACACTTTAAATTTGGTTTTTAGAACCTCAAACGCTCAAAAAGTGGATGCTTGGGTGTTTTCTAAAAATGATACTTTAAAAAAAACAATAGGATTCATACAGAAAAACGAGGATCGTTATTCGAAAGAAATTTTCAACTCCTTTTCGTTTCAAATGCTGCCCTTTCAAGAAAAGCAAATAGTCTTAAAACAAAATGTTTTTACTATTGATTATATGATTGCTAAACTTGATATCAGTTCAGAATCCGCATTTAAAGCATATATCTTAGACGGTTATCAATATTATCATGGCAATCGATTGCTTTTATCTTTATTGTGTGGAGGTGTCTTTATGTTGTTTTTTATAATTTATTCGTGTATTTTAGAACAAAAACAAAAAACAACTTATATTATTCCTGCTACTTACTATTCACGTTTATCTATATTCTACTTGAAATTGACCGAAACCAATATTTTTTCTTTGGCTCAATAATTCTTTATTATGATTTAATCAAAGAAATATCTTATTGTTTGTGCATTGTTTTTTACTGCTTATTCATTCGTTCGATATTGATTGATAGCAAATCCAATTATAATCTCTTTTTCAGATATTTTATAATTATATCGCTTATATATTTAACATATTTATCGGCTTCCTATTGGTATGATTTTTATGGATTCAGTGCCTTTTCAAAAGCATTACTTTCCATTTATAAAGCAGTTTCTTTTGCATTTATACTATTAGCAATATTTCAATTGTATAAAAACAGTAAAGTAATATTTATAAAATACATCTTTATAGGAAGCTTAATTTTAGTTTCTTCTTATTTACTTCAAGAAATTTTGATCACGTTTGGAAAAAAAATAATCGATTTAGACAATTATAGAATATACATTAAGACCAACTTATCCATCTTAATAGGAACGTTAATTCAAATTTTACTTTTAAGTTACGCTTTGTATATAAAAACCTCACAATTAGAAAAAGAGAAGTATATTTCCGAGAACTTAAGTGAAATTAAATCTCGCTTCTTCGCCAATATTTCACACGAATTTAGAACGCCACTAACCTTAATTAAAAGCCCCATTCAAAGTTTACAAAATGAAATTAAAGATGAAAACCAGCATAACAAACTAAATCTTATTGATGTTAACGCGAATAGAATGCTTGAACTTGTTGATCAATTACTGGAACTTTCAAAAATAGATAGCGGGAATTTAAAACTCATTTTGAAAGACGGAAACATCAGTTCATTTTTCCATTTAATCATAGAACCATTTGATTTTCAAGCCAAAGAAAACCAACTCGATTTCTCATATACAATCGAAAAAACAACTGATAATCATTTGTTTGATAAAGATGTCATCGAAAAAATTGTCACCAATTTAATCTCCAATGCTTTTAAATACAGTTCCAAAAATGAAGCGATAAGGTTTCGTGCTGCAGTTGCAAATTCAAATTTAAAAATTGTTGTTTCCAATGCAAACAGTGAGATAAAAAAAGAAGATTTACCCAAGATTTTTGAGCGTTTTTATCAAAGAAATGAGACAAATTCAGGTGTTGGAATTGGTTTAGCTCTGGTAAAAGAATTAGTCGATTTGTATCAAGGAACGATTAGAACTTCACTTGAAAACGGGGAACTTTCATTTATTGTGCATTTGCCTTTGACTGTCACAATTGAAAATGCCGTTGTTATTCAGTCAAAACTGGCAACTGCAACTATTGACAATTTAATTGATAATGAAACTGAGCTTCCTATTTTACTTATTGCAGATGACAATGCTGAAATTCGTTCGGTGTTGCGAGACATTTTCAAAACCGACTATCAAATTTTAGAAGCTAAAGACGGCGAAGAAGCATTGCAAGTTGCCTTGAAAGAAATTCCAGATTGCATTATTTCCGATGTAATGATGCCAAAAATGGACGGATTTGAATTTACAAAACAAACCAAGAATAACGAATTAACCTCGTTTATACCTGTAATTCTTTTGACAGCCAAAACCTCTGACGAAGCACATTTGGAAGGTTTAAAAAGTACCGCCGATGCTTATTTGACAAAACCATTTAATAATGAAATAGTAAAATCGACTGTAAATCAATTGATCGCCGAGCGTAAAAAATTGCATTTACGGTACAGTCAAGAATTAATCTTGAAGCCTGTTGATATTGTCGTAAATTCAGTCGATGAGAAATTTATAGAGAAGCTACAACACATTCTTAAAAAAGAACTTTCTAATTCTGAATTTTCTATGGAAGATTTTGCCACTTCTACGGGAATGAGTAGAATGCAATTACATCGTAAATTGAAGTCCCTTTTGGGTGTTTCTGCTACTGAGTTTTTAAGAAACGAACGATTAAAATTAGCCGCAGAATTACTCAAAAAAGGCAATGGCAACATTTCTGAAATAGCATATGCAGTTGGATTTAACGATGTTTCATATTTCTCTAAATGTTTCAAAGAAATGTTCTCAGCAACACCTTCTGATTATTTAAATTCAAAAAAACACTTATAACCAGTTTATTTCATTGACTGTAACAGCAATGTTACATATTTCCTAGTTCTTGTTACAATAGTAGCAAGGACTTTTTTTTGTTTGAAATAGTTTTGCTACATCAAAATTTGAAACGTCAAATCGTATGTCAAAAAAGAAACTTCTCGGATACAATGTCGAACTAGAAAAACTTCCCGAAAAGAAAATTTTCCTCAACATTAATGCGATGGAAAAAGGAGATTACGAACTCAACATCATCCACCAAAACAAATTGATTAAAAAAACCACTTTCAAAAAATCATAGCCATGAGAACATTACTAACTTTCTTTGTATTTCTTCCTTTTTTATCGTTCGCCCAAGTGGGTGTCAACACTACAACGCCAAATGCTGCATTAGATATTCAATCGACCAATAACGGTGTTTTGATTCCGAGAGTGCAATTGACGGATGCTTTAGATATTGCAACTGTAGTTAATCCGGCTGGAGGAGTTTTAGCAAAATCAACATTAGTGTATAACATTGGTTCATCTGGTATTGCCCCAGACAATGTTATTGATGGTTTTTATTATTGGAATGGTATCAGATGGATTCCTATTGCGGGCAACGCTACTGGGGACGATGATTGGTATGAAAACGGAACGACAACGGCACCAAATGCTATTTCTGACAACATGCACCATCTGGGAAAAGTGGCAATCGGCACCGCTACTCCGTCGACAAATGCGGCATTTCAGGTCGAATTGGGAACATCAAATACTGATGGAGTACTGTATACTGGTACTTTCAATGCAACGGCTACTGTACCTAATTTGGGAGCCGGAACTCGAATGATGTTTTTTCCTGGTAAAAATGCATTCCGTGCAGGCAGTGTTACTGGTACAGAATGGGACAACACTAATGTAGGTGTTAATTCTGTAGCCATGGGAAGGAACACAATTGCATCTGGTGACAATGCTACAGCATTTGGTCGCTCTTATTCAACTGGTATAAATTCAACCTCATTAGGACTTTCTATTGCTACTGGCACCAATTCTACTGCCATGGGAACTGCATCAGCAAATGGTAATGGAAGTACCGCAACTGGTTTTTCGACTGCAAATGGAGAAAATTCAATTTCGGGTGGAACTTTAAGTATAGCAGCTGGCGATAACTCTTTTGCAGTAGGTAGTGGTTCACAAGCCATTGGTGCAAATACTGTGGCAATGGGAAACTATGCGACCGCAACTGCTGATCATTCTGTGGCTATGGGAAATTCCACTTCAACTGGTCAGAATTCTACTGCTATGAATGCTTCAATTGCAGATGGTGAATTATCAACTTCCATGGGAATTGCCACAGCAAATGGATATGGTAGTCTTGCAACAGGATTTTCTACTACTCAAGGAAACTATGCTATTTCTGGTGGAAGTGGAAGTATTGCTAGTGGTAATAATTCGTTAGCAACAGGTAACTCAACTGAAGCTAGAGGAATAAATGCAGTCGCCTTTGGAAACTTTTCGGTCGCATCAGGTAATAATTCTGCTGCCATTGGAGCTTCTCTTGCCACTGGTCAGAACACAGTTTCCATGAATCTTGCAACTGCAAATGGTGAAAATACTACTGCGGTAGGACAAAGTACAGCCAATGGCAACTTAAGTTTATCCTCAGGATTTTCTACTACTAATGGACAATATTCCTTTTCGAGTGGATTTGACACTACTGCTCAATCGATTGGTGAAACCTCATTGGGATTTTACAATAGGTTGTATACAATGTCAGCAGCAGGTGTAACTACCTTTAATGCTAATGACCACTTATTTAATTTAGGAAACGGTACTTCGCCAGCAACTAGACACAATGCTTTAACGGTTTATAAAGACGGAAGACTAAACATTAATGAAGAATATACACTGCCAAACACAGATGGAACTGCTTCCCAAATTTTACAAACTGATGGTTCTGGGAATATAACTTGGCAAAATCCAACATCGTTTGGTTGGGAATTAGACGGGAACACAGCTATTACTTCTCCTGTTTCTCCCGTAACTTATGGAACTTCAACCATTGCAGCAACCGAAAATTTTATTGGTACAACCGATGCGAATGACTTTACAATTGGGACCGACAATATTGAACGAATGCGAGTAAAAAGTACAACCGGAAATGTTGGTATTGGTACTGCAACTCCTTTACAACCGCTACATGTTTTCAAGAATTCTAATGTTACAAAAAGCGTCATACTCGGCGAAGCATTCCAATCTTCTACTACAGTGGATTATCAAAATAAAGGCGTTGAAGGTTATGGTAGCGGAACAGCTGCAGGTGGAGGATATGGATACGGAATTGGAGTATTAGGAATCGGAGACAGAGTTAATAGCTATTATGCAACTGGCGTTTTCGGATTTTTAGGAACAACGTCCCCAACTGCACCCGCAACAAACCAAGCATTACTTGCCAATGGAAACAATCTTGGAAATGCTGCTATTTTAACCAATGGTAATGTAGGGATTGGCATTCCATTAGGAACAAATCCAACAAATCAATTACATGTTAATAGTGCTATCGCTGGCGCTGTTAGAATTGTGGATGGCACACAAGCGGCGGGAAGAGTGCTAACATCAACTGCAACAGGTGTTGGAAGCTGGCAACCGCCGATTCCATCTGGTTTCACACATTATCTGGGCGAATTGTACCTTGGCGGAATCATCTTTGAACTCTACAAAGGCAGTGACGGACTAGAACACGGTTTGATTGTTTCGCTAACTGAAAGCGGGATGTTAGCATGGCAAACTACTAATGTACTTGTTGGCGCCAATCGCAGTGAAGATGGCGTATTTAATACTGCATTAATGACAAGCAGTCCCGCAGCAACCTATATTGCAACATTGGGTGCTGGTTGGTATTTACCAAGCATTGATGAATTATATTTACTAAACAATCACCGATATTATGCTAACAAAGGGTTGCGTCTAGGTGGTTACACCCTTATCTCATCCACAAGAGTCTATTGGAGTAGTACAGAAAATGATGTAGCGTCTGCACGTGCTCTGAATATCAATTTAGGAACTACCTTGCTAGATAGTAAAACAGAACCAAATCATGTTCGTGGAATCCGAGCGTTTTAAATAGACATTATAAACAAAACCGTAACCCTTCAAACAATTACCCATGAAAAAAACAATTTTAAAATCGATTTTAGTCGCCTTTATCGCAACTACAAGTCTTATCTCCTGCAGCAGTGATCCCATCAATTCAAATGAAAACGACCGTGCTCTTAGAACTCCACCACCAGGTTTAGCTGAATTCTATTTTATGGAAGGTGGCGCATTTACTTGGTCAACAGTTTCAAATCCGTATGCCGTGAATTCACTAAAAACAGTAATAGGCAACAGCGGTGGAAGCCTAAATCGAATTGAAATAAAATTAACTTCACTTGCAGTAGGAACTTACAATGTTGGTACTTTAAACAAACTCATTTATAAAAAACCTTTTGTAGCTTCAACATGGAATGGAAAATCCGGAAAAATCAATATCACTTTTAATTCAGCAGGTGTAATCTCTGGTAATTATGATATTTCAGGGACTGGAATTGCGGGGGTTTCTTCAGTAAAAGGTTACTTTAATAATATTACAATTAATCCGTAGATCAAAATCAAAAAAGCCAAACAATCTAAAATCGTGTTTGGCTTTTTAATTTAATTTTTATTTAGAATAGGAAACTTTAATTCAACTGCTCCTGAAAAACTTCTAATAAAAAATCTGGTGAAATCATTTTCGTAGGCGACAATTCCATCGCTTTTAAAACGCGTTTCATTGCAAATGGATTTAGTCCCATATTGATGCCAATTTCGTGAATGGAATTCTTTTCTCGTTCGTGCAAAATACCATCGCAATGCATCAATAAAGCCAAACGATAGAACTGCTGAATTCGTTGAAACTCTGATTTAGTAACACTTGGATAAAATTCCTGATGAAACAATTGTTTGAAATCTTCGGGTTTGATTTGAAGTTCATCAGCTACCAAAGACAGAAACATCAACTCACGATCGTGCAACTTCCCATCCACCACAGAAAAGGCAACCATCTCTGCTAATAAGCTCAATTTTTCTTCGTAGCTATTCATTTTTATTAATCATTATAATGAAACCTTCTAAACGCTATTCTTTACCAAGAAAAAAACTATTGGATAAAAATCTTTTGAGATTCTATTTTTCTGCCGTCATTTATCTTAACAAAATACAATCCTTTGGAAGCATGATCAAGATTTACGTCGCAAACAAGTTGATTTTGGTAAGCTGTAGAAAAAACCTTCTTACCTAAAACATCAAATACTTCAACCGTGATATCTTTAGATTGGTCCAGTTGAATGGAGAAATTTCCATTAGTTGGATTTGGAAAAATAGCACTTTCTACAACATCAAAAGTTTCATTCGCCAAGATTCCAAGAATTCCAACTTTAAAATTGTGCTTGTAACTCCCTGCTCCGTTTTGCCAACTTCCGCCACCTGGATAAATACTGAATGAAGGATAATAATAAATATTAACGCCGCTCACATAAAGCACAAAAGTATACTGATTGCCACTGACAACCTCGAAATCTCCCGTCAAATCTACACGCAAAGGACCATCAGCAGTCACAGAAAAAGCCGGATAAGATTGCGTATAAACCGGTGTTCCCGTTACACCAGCGCCATTATAAATTTTCAAAGTCCCGGCGGCAACAGTCCCGCTATTACAGGCATACAATTGCACATATTCAATTCTACCACTACATGAAGCCCTAAAAGCATTTCCCCAGTTATAGCCATTGCCATTAGAATTCCTAGTCCCCAGCAAAAATTCATCAGAACACTGCGAAAACCCGATATGAAAAGAGAACATAAAGTAAAGGCAAAAAAATACAAGTTTCAAGAATGATGAAGTAGTTTTTTTCATGAGTTAATCGATTGTAGTCCAAATTTTTCAGAAAGCCAAAAATAGAAAAATTATCGTAGAATCGACCTTGCCTTTATAAATAAAAATGACCAAATCAAAAGAACTCACCTAATCCAAATGTTTTAAAATGATGGCGTGCCCCTTTGGGTCAGGCTATACGCTTCAAGTCCTCGCTGCGTTCCTCGCTGTGGGCTTTCCACTCCTATCCTTCACGCGGCAACTGAGAAATAACCAATCCTTTTGAAGGTCCACGTATATTGTGTATCTTTCACAAAAAATAATACTTGTTTCACCAAGAAAAAATTACCTTGAAATCCTACCTAGTCAGTGTATTGCTTTTACTGTTTTGTGCTGCAAAAGCACAAGAAAGTACTGCGTCGAATCAAGTATCAATATTCAAGTTAGAATCACCAGAATTGCAATCCACCAAAAAAATCTGGCTGTATTTGCCTAAAAATTATACAACATCAACCAAAAAATATCCGGTAATTTACATGCATGACGGTCAAAATTTGTTTGATGCCAAAACATCGTTTGCTGGCGAATGGAACATCGATGAAAAACTCGACAGTCTCAACGCGCAAGTAATTGTGGTTGGAATAGAAACTACCGACAAACGTTTGGAAGAACTGACACCTTTTGTAAATGCAAAACACGGCGGCGGAAAAGCCAATGACTATCTCGACTTTATAGTCAATACCTTAAAACCTAAAATAGACGCAACGTACAGAACCAAAACCCATCCACGAAATACTATGATGATGGGAAGCTCATTGGGCGGATTGACTTCCTTCTATGCACTTCTAAAATACCCCAATGTTTTCGGAAAAGCAGGCGTTTTTTCCCCAGCCTTTTGGTTTAACCGCAACGAACTAGTTGACTTAATGAAAGAAACGAAAAATTTTGATGCAAAAGTTTACTTCCTCCACGGCGATAACGAAGGCGATCCGGATATGATTCCAGATTTGAATCTTATAGAACATTTAGTCAACACCAAACGTTGTGAATGCAAAAAACTCAATAAAAAAGTCCTCGTCAAAGGAGGACAACACAATGAAAAATTGTGGCGAGATGGTTTTGTAAAAGCGTATCTTTGGCTTTTCTAAGTGGCTGAGATACTGAGATACTGAGATACTGACTGATATACTGATATACTGAGATACTGAGATACTGAGTAACTGAGATACTGAGATACTGAAAATTAAAAGCTCAAATAAATTATTAAATACCCGTTTTAAAAGTCAAAATTATAACTCAGAGACTCAGCAACTAAGTCTCTCAGCAACTAAAAAATATGAACAACAACGATATCTTCAAAAAACTCCGTGTCGCACTCATGTTGCGCGATGATCAAATTATAGAAATTTTGGAACTGGTAGATTTCCGCATGTCGAAAGGCGAAATTGGCAATATTTTCCGTTCGCAAGACCACGCTGATTTTATGGAATGTGGAGACCAAGTATTACGCAATTTCTTAAACGGATTGGTAATTCATCTTCGTGGCACTAAAGAAAACCCCAAGAATCCGAATGAAGTATTGGCGAAACATCGCGCTGAAATTCCGGTAAAAGAAAATGCGAAACCACGCGTTGAATTTAAAGCGACGCCAAAAACGGATTTCAAGAAAAAGCCGGCTTCAAAGAGCAATTCACGTGATAAAAAAACTGCTCCGAAAATTCAAGTGGTCGAAAAAGTAAAATTTAAAAACGGCAAAAAGAAGCCTTAAATTCCAAAGAAATGGAAGCGCTTAATCTTTTAGTAAACCAATTAGAAAACAACATCGATTCGAAAGATGTTGTCAATAAGCAAGTGTCGCAAGTGGATGTTTCTTGGCATTTGGCGCATAGCTTAAAAGTCCTTCACAACATCATCAAAGTGTTGCAAAGTTCCGATCCAGCCGACTATCGTTGGAGATTCAATCGAAGTCGAAGCTTTGTTTATTTTATAAATTTCATTCCAAGAGGAAAAGGAAAAGCACCGAAAGCTGTGATTCCAGCTGAAGCGATTTCTAAAGATGAACTTCATCAAGACATCGCAACGGTCAGACAACTCTTGAATAATCTTCAACATTTAGATGCAAAAAGTAATTTCACGCATCCGTACTTTGGACAATTAAATCTAAAACAAACTAAGAAATTCTTGGCACTTCACACCAAACACCACCTTAAAATCATTGAGGATATTAAGAATTCGAACACGAATTTCACTAATTAACACGAACTAAATATTACAAATAAATTCGTGCTAATTCGTGCAAATTCGTGTTAACTTTCTTCAAAAAAAAATCCCAATCTTTCAATTGGGATTTTCTTATTTACAAAAATTAGTAATAATCTTGAACACTATAACTAATCAATCTAATCTATTATTGCAACGCCTTTTTAACTTGATCTGCTGCTTCTTGAAACTCAACGGCAGACAAGATTGGCATTCCTGAATTGTCTATTAATTCTTTCGCGATTTCCGCATTGGTTCCTTGCAAACGCACGATAATCGGCACTTTAATCGCATCGCCCATATTTTTATAAGCATCAACAACACCTTGCGCTACTCTATCGCAACGAACGATTCCACCAAAAATATTAATCAAAATCGCTTTTACGTTCGGATCTTTTAAGATGATACGGAACGCCAATTCTACACGTTTCGCATCCGCAGTTCCACCGACGTCTAGGAAGTTTGCCGGTTCAAAACCTGCATATTTAATCAAATCCATCGTCGCCATCGCCAATCCAGCGCCATTTACCATACAACCTACGGTTCCATCCAAATCGACGTAGTTTAATCCAGCTTCTTTAGCTTCCACTTCAATCGGATTTTCTTCTCTGATGTCACGCATGTCCGCATATTTCGGCTGACGGTATAACGCATTGTCATCTATATTTACTTTGGCATCAACAGCCATAATTTTGTTATCAGACGTTTTCAAAACCGGATTGATTTCAAACATCGAAGCATCACAACCTACATACGCATTATAAAGTGCCTCAATAAATTTCACCATTTCCTTAAACGCATTACCAGAAACACCCAAATTGAAGGCAATTCGACGCGCTTGAAATCCTTGCAAACCAACCGACGGATCAATTTCTTCATTGTGAATCAAGTGCGGCGTGTGTTCCGCAACTTCTTCGATATCCATTCCACCTTCAGTTGAATAAACAATCATATTTCTACCAGAAGCTCTGTTTAGCAAAACCGACATATAAAATTCAGACGTTTCGCTTTCACCAGGATAATACACATCTTCCGCAATCAAAACTTTGTGCACTTTTTTACCTTCCGCTGAAGTTTGCGGCGTAATCAATTGCATTCCGATGATTTGTTCTGAAATTTCTTCTACCTGTTGCAAGTTTTTAGCCAACTTCACACCACCACCTTTTCCACGGCCACCAGCGTGTATTTGCGCTTTCACCACATACCATTGTGTTCCGGTTTCTGTAGTGAGTTGTTTGGCTGCAGCCACCGCTTCTACTGGACTATTTGCCACTATGCCACGTTGTACGCGCACGCCATATTTTGCTAAAATCTCTTTTCCTTGGTATTCGTGTATGTTCATATTGAAGTGATTTGACTTTTTTAAAGTGCCACAAAAATAATAAAAAACGATAAACTATTGACTTTGATTTCGAGTTTTATTTCGAAGTTTTTGAGGAGCTTTATCCCGCTTTTCGCTCCAATCTTTTCATCGTACCTCAGAAAAGGATTTTCACTACAATCGGGGCTAGGGTTTTCACTTCAAAACAACTATATCGTTTGAAATACGAATTCTTCCCCAATTATTTGGAAGTCAATAGCAGTAACAATAGATTTGCTAAAAAGATACTGCTATGCAACCCAAAGAACTCGTCGATTTAGCTTCCGAATTCGGATGTCCATTATATGTGTATGATGCTGCCAAAATCGAATCGCAATACCAGCGTTTGACTGCGGCTTTTTCTAAAGTAGAAAGCGTGCGCATTAATTACGCAGTAAAAGCATTGTCTAACCTTGCGATATTGCAATTGTTCAAAAAGATGGGCGCCAACATCGACACGGTTTCTATCCAAGAAGTACAACTCGGATTGCACGCGGGTTTTGAACCACATCAAATCATCTACACACCCAACGGTGTTTCCTTTGAAGAAATCGAAGAGGCTGCGCAACTTGGCGTTCAAATCAATATTGACAATCTTTCTATTCTAGAACATTTCGGCACCAAACATCCGACGGTTCCAGTTTGCATTCGCATCAATCCACATGTCATGGCGGGCGGAAACACCAATATTTCTGTGGGCCACATCGATAGTAAATTCGGGATTTCCATTCATCAAATGCCACACATTTTGCGCATTGTTGAGAATACGGGTATGCATATCAACGGGATTCACATGCATACAGGCTCAGATATTTTAGATATTGAAGTGTTTTTATACGCGGCTGAAATTTTGTTTGAAGCAGCAGTTCATTTTAAAACCCTAGATTTTCTCGATTTTGGTAGTGGATTCAAAGTGCCGTATCACAAAGGCGATATCGAAACCAACATCGAAGAATTCGGGCGTAAACTCACCAAACGATTCAACGCTTTTGAAAAAGACTACGGTCGACCATTGACGTTAGCTTTCGAACCAGGCAAATTTTTGGTTAGCGAAGCCGGTTTCTTTTTAGCGAAAGTGAATGTGGTAAAGCAAACTACATCCACGGTTTTTGCGAGCATCGACAGTGGTTTCAATCATTTAATTCGACCGATGTTATACGGATCGCAACATTACATCGAGAATATTTCTAACCCAAAAGGAAAAGAGCGTTTTTATAGTGTGGTTGGTTATATCTGCGAAACAGACACTTTCGCCAACAATCGCCGCATTGCTGAAATCAAAGAAGGTGATATTTTGTGCTTTAGAAATGCCGGCGCCTATTGTTTTGCCATGGCATCGAACTACAATTCACGATACAAACCAGCCGAAGTTTTGTGGAAAGACGGCAAAGGAATGCTGATTCGCAAGCGAGAAACTTTTGAAGATTTGCTAAAGAATCAGATTTTGCTGGACTAATTATTCTTTTAGAAATTTGGCAATGTTATTCTTACCCATTTGCTGTACTGAAATCAGATAAATACCTGGACTCAAATTCGAAACATCGATTCGATCTGTGAAGTTACTTTGTGCTTTTTTATGAAGCCTAATTCTCCCGAGACTGTCAAAAACTTGGATCGTCGCATTTGCATCAAAACTACCATGTATTCTCAATTCATTTCCAACTGGATTCGGAGCAACTGCAAAATTTTCCGAAGATTCATAATGATTATTCGCTAATATTTCACAGCTACCATCCGCAACAAAATTCGAAAACCAACGAAGTACATCTTGTTTGATAGAGGATGCTTCAGAAGTTCCGACATCACGGGATAGCCATGCACTGGTTATTCCATTTTCTGGACATTTTGGTGTCAATGCAAAACCCTCAATATTGTCATTATTTCCGGAGGGATTGGTAATCAGGTAATCCTTGAGCGTCGTAAATTTGAACATGCCACCGTTTGAAGCAGTTGACAAATCGGTCACTTCAAGGCGGTTATTTCCGCTGATATTATGGAGAATGTACAGTAGCCCTGTGCTCCTATCAAATGCCAAATCACAACTCTCTGTTCGGTTTGTTTCGTACTTTCCGACAAAGGCGAAATCATTGTTGGCATTGGGATTAACGTCAAAAACCCACACATTTCCTTGGTCTTGATTCGCAACAAAAAACAATCCACCCAAACCTTTGACAGAAGTATAAGGTTGACCAGTTTGTTCACTTACAAAACCAATCGAAGACAGAAAACTATCGGGAATAAAAACAATGCCTTCTGGTCCAGTATTGCCTGTATCCTCCATAATCGACGGAGCTAGCAGAAGATTCCAGTGTTTGTATTCTGTTACTGTTGAGAAATTAGTACTGTAAACGTATCGTCGTATTTCGTAATTATTTTCATCAATAGTGTAAAATTCGTTGGCATACAAATTCGCTTGAGTAACTCCTTCTGGACCGCCGCCAATACTCACGTTTGCAATTTGCGCAAACAAATTTGTCTGTAAATCCCACTGCAAAACTCGTAAACGTCCATCATCTTGAACACCGTAAAGTCGATTATTCGTCGGATTAAAATGCAAACCGCTCAAATCTGTGACGCCAACTGCATTCATTACGCTAGTCAGATTCGTAGCGCCTGACCAAGTGGACGCCGGCCAAATTTGAGCACGTATTCCTTGGAAAGAAAAAAGAAACATCAATACCAAAAGACTTTTCATGACATTGTCTTTTCCTTTCATTTTATTCATTACTTTTCATTTAGAATTTCCGTCAAAACGTTCGCGTCCGAACCATTTGGAAAGGCAATATTTATTTTTTGCGCAATGGTTGGGGCAATTTCAGTGATTACCTTTCGGTCGTGTGTTGCACCAGCTTTGATATTCCACCCAAAGAAAATAAGCGGCACGTGCGTGTCGTATGCATAAGTTGTCCCGTGGGATGTTCCAGTTGGACCATATTCAATGTAACCCGGTTTATCTATAATAACTAAATCTCCATCTTCAGACGGATCATAGCCTCGAGCAATGCAATGAAGATGAAAATCATTGCCGTTATCAGCCATAATTTCCTCTTCAGAATAGACTCTTTTCACTTGCTCTTGCGTCATCAAATAGGCTTTGAAAGCTTGTTTCACTTTGGTCAAATCAAGTCCTTTGGTTTTGATTTTTCCATATCAAAATAGATATTAAAATTGGAGTAATTCAACACCAAGTCATCGCCAAAGGTATCGGCAGAAAACTTTTTCAACCCTTTTGCAATTTCTTTTGGTTCGACATTAGTGACTTTGTACTTGTTGTCTTTCAAAAATTGAGCGTTCTCCGCACCGGCATGATCTGCGGTAAGGAATAACAAATAATTTCCCTTGCCAACAGACTTGTCAAGATAAATCAAAAAGTCCGCAATCGTCTCATCAAGACGCAAATAAGTATCTTGCAATTCTATTGACCGTGGACCTAAAATATGTCCAACATAATCAGTAGATGAAAAACTGACAGTTAAGAAATCTGTTATGTCGTCTTTTCCAAGTGCTTCTTTCTCAATCGCTCTCTTTGCAAATTCTTCTAATAGATTATTGCCAAATGGCGTTGTTCTAATGACACCCGCGTCGTTTTTCTCATACATACTTTTCAGGTCATAGGGAAAAATAGGTTTGTCGGCTTTGTACAATTTCCCTTCATAGGGATTATCGTCTGGTAGACATTCATCATACGTTGCGATAGGTTTTAATAGTTCCCAGTTTTTGCTGAGATAAGGCAAATAATGCTTTTCCTCATTAAATTCATTTACCCAATTCGGCAAGGAAGGTCCGTAGAATGTACTCGAAATAAAGCTGCCTGTTTTACTGAACCAAAAAGCCCAATTGGCAAAATGTCCAGCTGGAAGAATTGCACCACGGTCTTTAAGGCTCATTCCAATAACTTTTCCTTTGAAGTTCGTCGACAGGCGTAATTCATCTGTGATGGTTGTCGACAGCAGATTTTTAGGTGACATAGGATCATCGCCTTTGGCGGCATTTCCAATAATTTGAACATCTGCATCGTCGGTGCAATATCGGTCTTTACCTAATCTTCGACTAAACCACTCGTTGCCGACAATGCCATGAATAGATGGCGTTGCACCGGTATAGATAGAAGCATGTCCCGGAGCAGTGTATGTTGGAAGATAATTATAGTGCGTATTTTGAAAATTGTAACCTTCTTTAAGCAAACGCTTGAAACCGCTCTCTGAGAAATCGTTGAAAAAACGGTTGAGATATTCAGGTTTCATTTGATCGACTACGATTCCAACTACCAATTTAGGTCGTTGTTGTTGTGCCAGCAATGTAGAAGTTATTAATAACAAGACCAATTGACCTATTCGTTTCATAGCAGTGGAATTTGAATTTAAGAGTATAAAGATATACTACTTATTAAATCTGGAAGTAATGAAATTGTAATATTTCTATGTAGCGTAATTAGAAGTTCTAGCAAAAAAAAAAGCCACTATCCCTAGTGGCTTTTTTAACCCAATTTATTTTAATATAATGAACTCACAACGCCGGTTGATGGAATGTTCTTGTTCGGTACAGGCATTCCCGCATCTCACTAGCGGAACAGTCTCTCCAAATCCCTTAGACCGCAGTCGTTTTCTTTTTATGCCATTCGAAACGAGGTACTCCAACGTTGAGGCAGCACGTCTGTTCGAAAGCATAATATTATAGTAATCGGAGGCACGTGAATCGGTGTGTGCTCCAATTTCGATTTGCATTTCAGGATACTTCTTCAATAAATCAACTAAAACGTTTAATATTCTTTCCGCATCGGGTTTGATATCCCATTTATTCAAATCAAAGTAGATATTTTCCAAGACGATTTGAACTTTACCATCTTGACGTTTGGTGATAATTTCTTCCGCATCATCATAACATTCCATAAACAATTCGATAGTGTAGCGCAGTTTTCCGTCTTCGTTGGTCATAAATTCTTCGCTATGTGGAATATAAAAATCACGCATGGCTTCAATACGATACTTTTTGTTCGGTTCTGTTGCGAATACGTAGTCTGCATCGCCGCCGACAACCATTTGACCGATCAAAATATTATTTTCGTCATACAGCGATACTAAAGTTCCAGGCAACAAATTTTGCGTGTTTTTATCACGCACATCACCTTCTACGACATAGCGCTCTTGGTTTTCAGATCTGGTGAAACTATAAAGTGCATCTCCAATTTTTCTATTGGAAGAGAAGTAACCCAGGTTCTTTTTCTCATCCACTACATAACTGAAATCATCCATGTTGCTGTTGATGGTTTCTCCAAGGTTGAGTGGTTTTGCAAATGGACCGCCGTTTAGAGATTTGCTCATGAAAATATCCAAACCGCCCATTCCTTGATGCCCGTCTGATGCAAAGTATAAAATACTGCCGTCATTAGAAATTTCAGGAAATTGTTCTCTGTGGATTGTATTAATGGTTTCTCCTAAATTAACCGGTGTTCCGTAAGTACCATCTTCATTTACATCAACCACATATAAGTCAAAAGATCCTATAGAACCTGGCATATCACTGGAGAAATACAATTTCTTGCCGTCTTTGGTCAAGACCGGATGTTCCGTAGAAAATTGATCGCTGCAGAAAGGTAAGGCAGTAATATTGCTCCAAACGCCATTGACGAATTCTGCTTTGAAAATCTTAATATTGGCCACCTTTTCGTTTCCAACCTTCACCATTTTACTATTGGTTCGATTGAAATACATGATTCTACCATCTTGACTAAAAGTAACCGAACTCTCGTGTGTTTTTGTATTGATTTCTTTCGGGAAAGGGGCTATATCGACAAGCAAACCTTTATCATTGACATTTGCACTGAACAAGTCTAGGTAGGGTTTTTCGTTCCAGCCGAATGATTTTGAACTTGCATTTCTTAGTGAAGCAAAGGCCACTTTATCGCCATAAAACGACATTCCAAAATCGCCGTTAGACGTGTTTTTCGACATCGTTTGTACGACATAATTAAACGGCACATTTGTTTTTAGGTTGGCTATGAATTTTGGTGTACTAATATTATACTTCAAGTACTCACCCATGATTTGATCAGCCTTTTCATAGTTGGCTTCCCCGAGTAAAGCGTGTGAATATTTGAAATAGTACTCTGGTTTCACGCTATCTTTAAAAGTCAAAAACAACTTTCCATAGGCGCGAACGGCATCTTTCATTTGGGAATTGTTGTAGTAACAATCACCTAAGTTTTGCAACACTTTTTGGTTTTCACCCAATTGTTCGTACATCTCCGCAGCCTTTACATAGGCCTTCTTATCAAAAAGCGAATTCGCTTTTTTCATACTTGCCTTTTGAGCAAAAACGCCGCTGCAGACAAAAGTTATAAAAAGTATAGAATAAAAATTTCTCATTTTCTTAGTTGTTAGAAGAACCTTGGTGATTTTTCATAGCCTTTAGATTTCAGATTCGCAGTATCTAAATCAAACAATAAAAATATCTCGTGTGAGCCTGAATTAAATTCACCTAAATTAGTCAGTGTGTAGTCATAAGAATAGCCAATTCTAAAATTTGGAGTTATAGAAAAAGCAACCAAACCACTCACGGAATCATCTACCCGATATCCAGCGCCCAATTCAAATTGATTATTAAACAAGAAATTAGCGGTTAAATCCATTGAAAGAGGCGCGCCAGTAACTGCTTTGGTCATGAATGCGGGTTTAAAACGAATGCTTTGACTCAAATCAAACACATAACCTCCCGTAAAGAAGTAATGGATTTCTTCTACGCCTGTTGTCTTAAGACCGTCTTTAGATTCTAGATGCTTTGTCGTCAAAAAATTCGGAGCGGACAAACCTAGGTAGTAGTTCTCTCCAAAATAGAAAGCACCAGCTCCTACGTTTGGAAAATTCTGATTGATGTTACTGGCAAATGCTTGATCTGGCGCAGCATCAGTGTATTTAAATCCGTTAAAATCTGCGTCAAATAAGGTAATACCCGCTTTCACACCGAAAGATAACTTTTGGGTTTCAGAAAGTGGTAATACGTAAGCTACATCTGCATAAATATTATTCTCGTGCACAACATCTCCGATGGCATCGCTGATAATCGACAACCCCACTTCTACTCTTTTCGCAATTGGCGAATGGGCAAAAAGCGTCCCCGTTTTCGGAGCACCTACTGCACCAACCCATTGCGTTCTGTATAATCCTCCAACGTTGATGACACCGGCGTTATCCGTTGCATAACCGGGATTAATTACGCTCATATTATACATATAGTGCGTAAATTGTGGGTCTTGCTGCGCTTTTACATACACCGAAGCAAGTAAAAACACAATTAGAATGATATGATTAAAAGGTCTTATTTTCATCTTGTTATTCATAGGATGATACTCTTTTTTATTGTACTATGCTGACGCATCGTTTTGTTTCAAATTTAAATTCCATTTTAGCAATAGTTACTTTCTTATCTACTCAAGTATAAGCGGCCTTGTTTGGCTTCCCGCTCTCCATCATTAAAATTGAGTATGTAAAAATACACTCCAACTGGTACGACATTGTTTCCTAATTTCATACCTCCCTCTGTGGTTGTTCCGTTCCAATTTGGCGTGTTGATATTTCCTTTGTATAAGATATTGCCGTAACGATTATAGATTTCTAATGTAAAAGCTGGGTAGCCGATCTCGATATCTTTGATGACAAACTCGTCATTGACAGTATCTCCATTAGGCGAAAACCCGTCTGGAATTAGAATATCTTCACATTTAGTAAGATCGACAGTCACAGGTAATCTCGATTCACTTTCACAACCTGAAGCAGAAACATAAGCGCCGTAATAAGTTGTTGTGTCAATTAACAAGTCAGTATCTGCATACGCAGTTCCTCCATTGGCAGCATTATACCAAACTACCGCTTGCGTTCCAGAAATATTAGTGGTTAAGTTTGCAATTGTCGGGTTATCTGAAAGACAAAACTCATTTCCTTTCGGCAAGAGTATTGGCGTTTCTAATTCAGATATTTCGAAAGTTATTGGTTCAATTCCAATTGTTGATGCACCACACGCTCCAACTGCCGACTCAATTTGAGTGATCGTTACTGTAACAGAACCTGCTACATTCAAATTAGACGCTGAAATTGTGAAGACACCTAAATTACTAGTAATTGTTACGGTATCAGTCAACGTAGCAGTAACTGCCCCTGATAATTCGTACGTGATGACATAGCTTCCGTCAGTTAGCGTTTGATCTAATTCGTTGGTAATAGACACATCATTTGAAAAATTAATACACGCGGTATCAGCACTAAGCATCGCATTTGACAAATCTGGAATCGCATAAATTTCAAAGTCAACGGAAGCATCTTCAGAAAGGTTATTACAACCACCTGATAGATTTACGATAGAATTTATTGTAAGTGTAAAGCTGTCAAAATTTGAAAAAATACTATCTGGCACGGTAAATTCTCCCGTTCCTCCTACTATTTCGATTTCCGATGTAGTATTAACAGTTGGCGTTGCATTTGGAATTGTATAGACAAATTGATATGTTCCGTCGGTCAGGCCTGTTGCACCTGAAATTTGAACGACAACACTATTTCCAAAACAAACATTAACAGCAGTTAGGTTGGTACTTTCTAAATTTGAACTTGCCTTAATAATAAAGTCTGCACTAATATTAGGCGTTAATAAAGTTATACAAGAAGTATTGGCATTGGTAATACTTAGAAATGTAACTCTGGTCGTTCCGATCACTGGAACTGAAGCGGCATTTATTTCTACCGTACCACTTCCATTAAGTATGGTAACATTCGCATTTTGATTGAGTAAAACATTTGCTAAGGTTAAATCATAATTTAATATGTAGTCACCATCGACCACATTTGAAAAAGTCACTACGACATTTTCTCCACTACAATTTGGAGAAGAAACCACAATGTTATTTCCGTCCAAAGTAGGATTAGGCAAAACAGTAAATTGAACAGCTTCGGCATCGTCAGGACCACAGGCGTTCGTTACCGTATAGGTGAATGAATAAACATTCGGCACCAAACTACTAACATCTATTGTGCTTGTAACGACTTGATTTGTGCTGTCTGTCCAGAGTCCACCCAATTGATTACCTGTCAGTAAAGAGAATAAGTCGAAAGTACCTAGTGAAGTACAAATATCTTGATTTCCTACAGAAGTACCCGCATTTGGCAAAGGTATAACGGTCACATCAACAGTTGCTGTATCATTATCACACGGTTGATTTCCCTCTAAGATATAGGTATAAATTTGAGCCAAATCCGTACCCGGAACGAACTCATCTGTACCACTTGCTAGAGGTAAACCATTAGCGCCAAGCCATGTTCCTCCTGGTTGTGGACTTCCACCGAGACTATCGAATAAATGAATTGCAGGTCCATTAACGCACACGGTTACACTTCCAGAAATACCTGCATCAGGTCCTGGAACAACAACAACTGTGAGTACTGACGTATCAGGATCACAAAAAGGAGCACCGACAGTATAGGTATAGGCTTGAGCAATATCGACTGCAGGGTTAAAAAAGTTGGTACCACTGGCCAATGCTGGTGTCCATACCCCACCATCTTGAGGCGTTCCACCTAATCGAATTAGTAAATCTACTGGGTCAGAATTAGAACAAATATTGGTAGTCGCTGACTCACCCGCATCTGGTAATGGATTGACATTCACCGTAACAGTTGCTGTATCATTATCACAAGGTTGATTGCCACTAATTGTATAAATGTAAGGTTGCGCCAAATCTGTACCTGGTACAAATTCGTCTGTACCACTTGCTAACGGCAATCCATTCAAACCAAGCCAAGTTCCGCCAGGTTGTGCAGTTGGGCCAAGCAATTGAAATAAAAATTGACTTGGACTATTCACACATACTGTTAGACTAGTTGAAACTCCAGCACTTGGACCTTGCGTAATATTTACGACAACTGTTGCAGAATCATTTCCGCATGGTGCATTACCATTAACCGTATAAACATAGGTTCCAGCTAAATCAGTAGACGGATCAAAAAAATTGGTTCCACTAGTCAACAATGGTGACCATGTCCCTCCTGATTGAGGCGAACCTCCAAGATACGTGGTCAAATCAACAGGGTCAAGATTTGAACATAAATTAGCAACACCATCATTTCCTGCGTTAGCTTGTGGAACGATCGTAACCGTTACTAAGGCAGTATCATTTACACAAGGAGGTGTCCCAGCCACGGTATAAACATAATTTCCAGGAGCATCAACAGTTGGATCGAAAACCCCAGTTCCGCTTGCCAATAAGGGGAACCATGTTCCTCCAGGTTGTGCATTGACGCCTAATAATTCAAAGAGATTCTGAGTCGGACCATTGCTACATAATGAGATTGCAGCATTACTTCCTGCCACGGGTGGCTGTGTTACTGTTAGCGTTGTAGATCCAGTCAATAATTGTGAACAACTTGGCGGAGCGTCTAATATAATACTAACTAAATTAAAAGTTGAAGTTACCAATAGCGGTATATTCAAAGTAAAAATTCCCGACGCACCTATATTTACAGTACTATTTGTTCCATTATTAATATTATAGGTAACAATCGTATTTGGTGTACCTGTAAATAGTATCGAAGCCGAACTCCCTGAACAAACCGTTCCTGAAGAAGTTACGGTCGCCGTTGGGAGTGGATTTACAGTTAGAACACTAGAAGCACTGGTGCTAACGCAATTGGTAGTTGTATCAGTAATCGTGACGCTATATGTACCCGCTACACTTGATACAAAACTTGACACATCACCAGGATTCGTGACTCCAGTTGGGACCGTCCATGAATAAGAATAAGTTCCAGCTTGACCCGGAATCGCGGTTATTGTTGCATTATCACCAAAGCAAACTGCTGGAGTAGTGATAGAAACTGTTGGCGTTGGACTAATAACCACTGTTCCAAAATCTATACTACTTGCGCAGGTTGATGTTATATTGGTTATTACGACGCCATAAATTCCTGCAAAAGTCGTGTTGAAAGTAGACACATTCCCTGGATCTGCAGCACCAGCTGGAACAGTCCATGAATAAGTATAGTCTGAAGGTAATCCACTACCAGGCGTTGCAGTAATCGTTGCCTCTGCCCCTGAACAAATTGACACATCGTTTACTGTAACTGTGGGAGATGGACTTGCAATTACTTCTCCTGACGCACTTGTACTTTGGCAAGTTGTTGTAAGGTCGGTAATGACAACACTATAAATTCCTAATACAGAAGTAGAAAATGTTGCCACATCACCGGGAGGATTTGCACCTACAGGCACTGTCCATGAATAAGAATAAGTCCCTGGTGTTCCCGGAGTCGCAATAATTGTTGCGTCAAGACCTGGGCAAACAGAAGGATTATTTACGGTTACCGTTGGCTGAGGATTTATAGTAACAGTTCCAGCTGTTGTGCTTACACATGTCGTAATCGTATCGGTAATTTGAACACTATATGTTCCCGGAATGGTCGTTGTAAATGTATTGACATTGCCTGGATCAGTAACGCCGCTTGGCACAGTCCAAACATATGAATAGCTTCCTGGTGCTCCTGGCGTGGCTGTTATGGTTGCTGTCCCACCTGAACAAATTAAGGAACTTGCAACCGTTACTGTTGGTGTAGGATTAATAACTACGGTAACTGCAGTACTTGCGCTTGGACAATTCGTAGTTGCATCTGTCATAATCAAACTGTAATTACCCGCAACCGCAGTTGAAAAAGTAGCAACATTTCCAGGATTATTTGCGCCGGAAGGAACAGACCACAGATAATTATAATTACCCGGCGTATTTGGAGTTGCGGTGACTGTAGCGTTTTGTCCTGAGCAAACAGGAGAACTAACTATTGTTACAAGAGGCACAATATTGATGACTACGTTAGTTGATACACTTGCACTTGGGCAATTAGTAATTGTATTGGTTACAACAACACTATACAATCCCGGAATTGAAGTAGAAAAACTTGCAACATTTCCCGGATCAGTTGCTCCTGCTGGAAATGTCCAAACGAAATTATAATTACCTGCAGGAACTGGTGTTGCAGTTACGGTTGCACTATTACCAGCACAAACAGGAGGTGAACTAACTGTAACTGTTGGCACCGGACTTATTGTCAAAGAACCTGTTGCGCTCTCGCTTATACAAGTGGTTACGGTATCAGTTATTATTACTGTATAATTACCAGCCACTGTTGCATTAAATGTTGCCACACTTCCTGGTAATGCTGCTCCAGCTGGCACCGTCCATGCGTAACTGTAATTTCCTACAGAGCCAGGAATCGCGGTTACTGTAGCACTTTGTCCTGGACAAATAGTAGCGTTGACTATTGAAACACTAACAGTTGGTCGAGGATTAATAGTAACATTTGTTGAGACACTGGCGCTCTGGCAATTTGTTGTAGTATTTGTAATTACCACACTATACTGACCTACAATTGATGTAGAAAAACTTGCAACATTTCCTGGATTGGTTCCACCAACTGGAAATGTCCAAGCGTACGTATAATTTCCGGCGGGACTTGGTGTAGCCGTAACAGTTGCATTTGTGCCTGTACAGACTGGAGGACTTGTAACCGTAACAGTTGGCTGTACATTTATAACTACTGTTGCTGAAGCACTTGCACTTGCACAATTTGTTACTGTATTTGTCATTATAACACTATAAAGACCCGCTACCGAAGTTGTAAAAGAAGCCACATTCCCAGGATTAGTAGCTCCTACAGGCACTGTCCAAACATAAGAATAAGTACCAGCACTACCAGGAGTTGCAGTTACTGTAGCATTATTTCCTGCACACACAGGTGATGAACTAACAGAAACAGTAGGTAAAGGACTAATAGTTAGAACACTAGAAGCACTAGCGCTAACGCAGTTGGTTACCGTATTTGTAATAATCACACTGTAAGTTCCAGCAATGGTTGAATTAAAAGTTGAGACATTTCCCGGAGGTGTTACGCCTGCCGGAACAGTCCATGCATAATTGTAAGTGCCAGCAGTTCCAGGTACAGCTGTAATAGCAGCGCTTTGCCCTGGACAAATTATGGGATTTACTATAGAAACGCTAACAGTAGGTAGCGGATTAATTACCACATTTACAGAAACACTAGTACTTGGACAAGTTGTCGTCAAATTTGTCATTATTACACTATAAGCACCAGGAACTGAAGTTGAAAAAGAAGCAACGTTTCCTGGATCAGTAGCACCAGCCGGAAAAGTCCAACTATAACTGTAATTTCCAGGTGTATCAGGTGTTGCAGTCACAGTAGCATTTGCACCTGAACAAACAGGCGAACTAGAAACAGTTACAGTAGGTAGAGCAACAGAAGTAAATGTAACACTTCCTGTTGCAGGAGTTGTACAACTAGGAACACCTGCAGAAGATACACTTACTAAGGTGTAAGTTGTATTTGAAGTTAAGAACGGCGTAGTTAAGATGAAGTTGCCAGAACCATTTAAAGTAACCACTTGATCTGGACCACTTCCTGTAGAATAAGTAACCGTTGCTCCTGGAGTCCCACTAAAATCTAGGAAACCATTTCTTCCAAAACAAACATTAGCATTTGTTGTACTAATAGTAGCAGTTGGTAAAGGCAACACAATTATAGTAACCGTAGAATTCACGTCAGGACAAGGCGCAGCAGATACACTATAGGTAAAAGTATAAGGACTTCCTGCAAGGGTCAATGTCGACACATTTACGGTTCCAAGATTACCACCACTTGTTGTTAGCGGGCCACTCCATGTTCCAGTTGCATCTGGATTTCCAGTTAATTCATCAAATAAATTAAAGCTTGGAAAGGTCGACAATTCATTCACGCAAATTCTCTTAACAGCACTTACACCGGGATTTCCAGGTTCAACTAAAATCGTTTGTACTTCTAATCTCGCAGCACTTTCACAAGGTAAATCAACAGTAGTAGCATAATAACTTTGACCCGAAGCTAAAGGAGTTGTAGAAGGAATCGCAATAGTAGACGTCGCCGATGCATACCAGTTATTATTTCCACTTGCAACAACATCATCTAGAGTAGGCGGATTTCCTGGATCATTACAAAAAAACTGAATTGGATCACCAGTAGGAACTGGCACCACACCAATTGTAGCCTGAACACTTCTTCTTGAAGTTTCACAACCTGTAATAGGATTAGTTTGACTTGCGTAATAAAAGGCATTATCAATTAAAATAGTTGTAGGAGCTAATGGAGAACCTCCTGAAGCAGCCAAATACCACTGTATATTATTTCCAGTCGCAGTCAAATCAGCAACAGTCGCATCAGATTGCGCATCAACGCAAGGCCCTTGAAAAGGTTGCGCAATAGGCTTGCCATAAATTGTCACCGTAACACTTGGTCGCACTGCACAAGTACCAGCGGTATTGTCTACAAAATAAGACGCACCACTAACAAGTACAAATCCACTTGGTAAAGGAGTGGTTGAAGTGGCAGAGTCATACCACACCACACCTCCACCGGTATCTGTCGCTACTAGATTCGCAACAGTAGGAGAACTTGGCGCAAATTCAATATCACAAAAAGTTTGCGGACTAGTAGCTGTTGGACATTGACCGTAAGTCAAAGCCGTAATGGCAAAAAACAAAAAAGAATAAAGTATTTTTTTACTAAGAGTATTAATTCTCATAAGCATAACAAATTGACCAATTAAGAAATTCAAAAAAGACTATTAAATAGCGCTTTCATAATAAAAATCTAATGTTTTTAGAATTCAAATCACCGTTTAAACAAAAGGGAAGTACTCAAAAAACTATAGTCTAAATTACAGTACTATATTAATTCATTTTATCTTTTTAATTTTTTGCATTTTTTTATATTATGAACAAAATCATTAACAATTTGTTGATAACGTAAAAATAAAATTGAGCCTGTAAAAGTTCATTGTAAGCGAAATAACAGCAACAAATCAATGTTATTAACATTATGTGATTTCACAAACGGGCAAATTTATTCCGCTTTTTGATTTTGCGGTTTATAAAAAAAAACTCCAGAAACAAGTTCTGGAGTCTTACTAATGACACTAAGGAAATCAGCGGTTTCTATAAAGAAATGGTTTCGTCGTTTACCGTTCTCCTTTTTCCATATAGTTTACAATATTATATACAACAATAAAATCTTTATGATTTATATACAGTTGTTTTCTGTTATTTTGATTCTTCCTTGTAATAATTGATAGCGTAAATGGAACGCCGTCATCGTCCCGACAAGTAAAAGGATAAATCAAATCATTTTCATTTTCCTCTTTTTCCTGATAACTTACAATTTCGTACAATTGAATTTCTTGAGAATACAGGATAAACCTATTCTTATCAGTATCCAAAGAAATAATTAGCGATGTCTCCTTCAAATCAGACCATTTCCCCCACTCACCTTTTTCGTTCTTCTCCATGACGCTTAAACCAGTTGCCATAAATTTGTAGGTCTGCGCCTCAGCCATTAACAGCGATAACAAAAAGAAAACGATTGTAAATCTTAATTTCATACGGTCGTTTATTTATGATTTAGAAATTTATTGACTCTAATTGATTTTTAACCAACGTAAATTCGGAAATAACGTCCTCCATAATTTGACTCACAGGTGAAATTCTATCTATCAACCCAGCAATTTGTCCAATTTCCAATTCACCTTCAATCAAATCACCTTCAAACATACCTTTTTTTGCTCTTGCTCTTCCCAATAATAACTTGAGTTCATCCGTCGTTGGGCATTTTTCATAGAGCGCCTGCAAATCATTGTAAAATTTATTTTTGATAAGTCGAACAGGTGCTAGTTCTTTTAAAGTTAATTGCGTTCCTCCCTCTTCCACTTCCAAAATGGTCTTCTTAAAATTCTCGTGCGAGGAAGACTCGACAGAAGCAGCAAATCGACTTCCCATTTGAACTCCATCAGCACCTAGAATCATAGCCGCCAACATTCCTCTACCGGTTGCAATTCCACCAGCAGCTATCAACGGAATTGAAATATTTCTTTTCACCATCGGAATCAACGTCAACGTTGTCGTTTCCTCTCGTCCGTTATGCCCACCCGCTTCAAAGCCTTCTGCAACCACTGCGTCAACGCCAGCCTCTTGCGCTTTCAATGCAAATTTTGAACTACTTACGACGTGAACAACTGTGATTCCGTTTTCTTTCAACAAACTTGTCCATGTTTTTGGATTACCTGCGGAAGTAAAAACGATTTTCACACCTTCTTCAATAATTATTGTAATGATCTCTTCAATATTGGGATATAACATTGGAACGTTTACACCAAAAGGTTTGTCGGTTGCTTTCTTACATTTTTGAATGTGTTCGCGCAATACTTCAGGATACATCGATCCTGCACCAATCAATCCCAAGCCTCCTGCATTGCTAACTGCACTTGCAAGTTTATAGCCGCTGTTCCAAATCATTCCGCCTTGAATAATCGGATACTGTATTTTGAAAAGGTCCGTGATTCTATTCATTATCGTTTGGATATTTTTCCAGATTGCGACCCATTTTTAGTTGTAATTTGGTACGAATATACGCCCGAAGAGAAACCAGCAAGATCTACTTTTTTGCTCTCAGCGTTTAGTTCTTTTGACAAAATCAATTGTCCCATCGAATTGTAAAAATATACTGTCGCATCCTCATATCCGGCTGGAAATGCAATCGAAACCGAATCGACAACTGGATTTGGATACATCATAAACTTTTGCTGATCAACTGTGTTCACTTTCAATAAGCCGCTATTTAAAGCCAAACTAAAATCTGGAATTCCGTATCCCAATTCATTCGTTGGATTGTTATAAATGCTCGCAGATTGTTTAATCAATTGCATGATTTCGGCATTGGTTGCACTGGGTAAAGCTTGCCATAAACAAGCCACCATTCCTGCAGTAATTGGTCCCGAAAATGAAGTTCCACTTGCCGTCGTTATATTCCCGCTTGTAGAAGACAAAACGGACTGCTGTCCTTGTGCAACGACATCTGGCTTTACTCTTCCATCAAAGGATGGACCTTGGGAACTAAAACTTGCGTAATTCCCTGCTGCATTTACAGCCCCAATCGCCAAGGCATTGATGGCGTCTGCTGGCGCGGATATATAAAACCAAGGATCATTCCCTGAATTCGCGGCTGAATTTACGCATACCATTCCACGAGTAAAAGCAATATCCAATCCCTTTGAAATAAAGGTTGATGTGCCATTCATATCCGCATACGTAAAATTATAATTGGGATTATCAAATTCTGTATATCCCAATGAAGTCGTAATGATATCAGCACCTAATCTATCTGCTTCTTCCGCAGCTTCTACCCAAAGTGATAATTCTAGTGGCCATTCGTTGGCACCATCTTCCGTTATAAACAAGTAATAGGATGCATCAGGAGCTGTACCTACCAATTCATTATCTTGAAATCCACCCATCGTAGATAAGACCATCGTTCCGTGCGAAATTCCAGTGTAAAAATCCGCATTGCGATTCACATAGTCGTAACCACCTAAAATCTGATTGTTGTCGCGCAGTCTTGAAAAAGGCTCTGCTGTATCTACGCCAGGAAATCCGCCATCCATCACGGCAATTATCTTTCCTGTCCCAGTAAAATTCAGTTGATGCAAAAGCTGTCCATTCAACATCTCAATTTGATTGGCAGAGCTTCCATAATTGAAAAACGCATCCGTTTCAAACTTCTTATTCACCTTTTTCATTTTCTTGCGAGGAACATCAGGTCTCAAGGGATTATTCAACAATCGATTGGCAAAATCAACGCGTTCTACAAAATTCAAATTGGTGAGTGCCCGAATTGATTCTTCCGATCCTTGAACATGCAATGCATTAAACCATTTTGATTTGGCAAGTACAACAATTCCTTGCGTGTTTGTAATTTGGTCAATATAAGTTTGATGCATAGGAACGTCTTTGATATCCAGTGCAATATTCTGCGCAATCCTTCTGTCTAAAGACCTTTGCGACAATTCTGAAAGCGGATTGTCAAAAAAAGCTTGTGCATTGGGTTTTGTATTAAAATAAACCCATGCATCTTCCTGACTGTAGACAGCGCTTGAAAAAACAATCACTAATAGTAAAACGAATTTTTTCATATTCAATGTATTTAATCGAGTAAACTTACGAAATTACTCCAGATCCAACTAATTCATCATCAATATACCAAGCTACAAATTGCCCAGAGGTAATTGCAGATTGTGGTTGATCAAACGAAACAAACAATCCTTTTTCAAATTGGTATAAGGTCGCCGATTGCAATTCCTGACGGTATCTAATTCGAGCTTGTACTTGTAGCGTTTGACCGTTTCTAATGCGTAAATCTTCTCGAATCCAATGCACTTCTTCTGGTTTGACAAAAAGTGATTTTTTAAACAAACCGGGATGATGGCTTCCTTGTCCTGTATAGATTGTATTGGTTTCAACATCTGTAGCAATAACAAATAAGGCTTCCGCGGTTCCTCCAACATTTAGTCCTTTGCGTTGACCGGTCGTAAAATAATGTGCCCCTTGGTGTTTTCCCACCACTTTGCCCATGGCAGGTTCGTATTGAATAGCAGTAGATTCTAATTCTAAATGCTCTTCTAGTGAATTTGATGTTGATTTTATCTCGCTATAGACAGGCAAGTCCGACGCCACTTCGAAAATCAATCCTGGTTTCGGCCGCAATTTCTGTTGCAAAAATTCCGGTAATTTTACCTTTCCAATAAAACACAGACCTTGTGAATCTTTCTTTTCAGCCGTTACTAAGTCCATTTCTGCTGCGATTGCACGCACTTCCGGTTTTGTTAACTCGCCAATCGGAAAAAGTGATTTCGATAATTGTTCTTGTGATAATTGACAAAGAAAATAAGACTGATCTTTGTTCGTGTCAACACCCGCCAAAAGTTGAAAGATGGTTTTTCCGTCTTTTTCCAACTCCCCTTTTCTACAATAATGCCCAGTCGCGACATAATCAGCACCGAGGCTCAACGCAATTTTCATAAAAACATCAAACTTGATTTCGCGATTGCATAAAATATCGGGATTAGGCGTTCGACCTTTCTCGTATTCATTAAACATATAGTCGACAATCTTCTCTTTATATTGTTCGCTTAAGTCAACAGTTTGAAAAGGAATTCCGAGTTTTTGAGCGACTAAAAGCGCGTCGTTGCTATCTTCGAGCCATGGACATTCATTAGAAATGGTCACAGAATCATCGTGCCAATTTTTCATAAATAGACCAATCACTTCATAGCCTTGCTGTTGCAACAAGTACGCTGCAACGCTTGAATCTACTCCGCCAGAAAGCCCAACAACGACTCGTTTCATTTTGCCAATTTTGCTGCAAAAATACGATAAAATTTTATTTGGATTTTGCTTTTACAAGTTTCTTAACCTTTGACATATTTTCTTCGCTGACCAACTTTCCGTTTTCGTAAAATTGCCAAATTCCTTTTTTCTTGCCATTCACATAATTGCCTTGCGCTACGATATTTCCGTTGGGATCTCTATAGATTGCTTTGCCATCAAATTGCCCATTCTTATAATTAGACTCTTCTAAAATCACACCGCTTGTAGTGTACTTTTTGTATGGACCGTTTTTAACTCCATTGGAATAATTAGTTTCTTCTGCGATTTTAGCATCTGGGTAAAAAACACTCCTAGTCCCGTTTAGTTTGCCTTTGACATATTGCTCTAAAGTCATTATTACCTTTGAATTTTCATGGTAATATTTCCATTGGCCTTCGTAAAGTTTGTTGACCACTTTACCTTCGCTTACAACATTCTTCGATTGATTGTAGAAAATAGTATAAGCGGAGTTATCTTTTTTGTTGAATTCTCTAGTAGCGATTACCGATTGTGCTTGGGTATCGTCATAATATTTAAATGTTCCAACCTCTTTACCATGATCAAACATGCCATCGTAGCGCAATCGTTTAGACTCCGGATAATAGCCTTTCCACAATCCGTTCTTTTTACCTTTTTCGTCAATTTGATTGACGTCTGTTTGTGCATATATAATTGTATTTAGCCCCAAAATGAGCATAATTATAAAGAACCTTTTATTAATTTTCATATATCTAGCAAGCATATCATTTTGTAAAACTTCACTAAGCATTTTTTAGTATGCCAAAAGTACATTAATATTTTGATTGTGCCTCTGAGGCAATCTGTCTTTACTAGGAATAACTACTTTTACTAGTATTTGTTGTTTCTGCACAACAATCAAGATGATAGTAAACACTCTTAAAAAAAATCCCAAAACTTGACTGTCTTTTAGGGTTTTAAGAAAATATTATCATTTTCCTAAATTTTGTTTGATAGATTTGCAAACTAATTAAACACTTTATAAACTATGAAAACAAACATGAAATTTATTTTGGTAGCACTAATTGCTATTGTGTCCTTTTCAGTTACTTCTTGCAGCAGCAGCGATAGTTCAGATCCTGCTCCAACACCAAAGACGATTACTGAAATTGCGCAAGGAAATGCGAATTTATCAATTTTGGTAAAAGCACTAACAAAAACTGATCTTGCCGGAACTTTGAACGCTGCAGGTACATTCACTGTTTTTGCACCAGATAATGCCGCATTTACAGCAATTGGAATCTCCAGCGAGTCTATTGATGGAATGACAGTTGAGGAAACTGCTGAATTGAAGAATATCTTATTAAACCATGTTCTTACCACAAAATACACTGCAGCTCAATTGACCACTGGTTATAAAAAAACATTAGCTGCTCCTGCTTCAAATCCAACAGGAAAAATAGATATGTTCATTAGTAACACTGCCGATGGAGTTATTTTAAATTCCACCAGTGAAGTATCAACTCCAAATATCGCTGCTTCAAATGGAATAATACATATTGTTGATGAAGTAATTGCATTGCCTTCTATAGTTACTTTTGTGGGATCCGATCCAAATTTAACCTCTTTATATGCGGCCGTAACAAGACTTGATCAAGCATCAGCTGGTTTTGTTGGACTTCTAAGTGGCGAACCTTCTTCTCCATTTACTGTTTTTGCACCAACTAATGCTGCTTTTACTTCTTATCCTACTGAATCAGGTAACACTGCAAGTGAATTAACAGGAGGAAATTTGACCAAGATCCTAAAATATCACGTTGTTTCGGGACAAAATTATAGTTCAGCACAATTGTTTGGCCTAACAACACTCACTACTCTTTTAGATACTGGTGCGGCAGGCTTTCAAGCTATTACAGTTGTCGCAAATCCTACAAGTGGATTGCAACTTAAAGACAATAATAATAAATCAACTTCTCTTGATGTAGCTTACGACATTCAAGCTAACAATGGTATCATTCATCAAATAAAAAATGTTTTGAAACCAAATCTGTAGCATTTAAAAGATAACAATTAGAAAAGCCTTCCTAACCGAAGGCTTTTTTATTTTCCAAGCTTCGTCTCATCTAATAAACGTTGCAAATGCGTTTTTTCTCTGATAGGCAATTTAGATCTGATTGCAATGAATAGCGCTCTGTTTTTGGGTTCTTCAATTAATTTTCGAATACTATCCTTGCAAAATTTCACATATTGCCAACGGTGATGCGCCGTGCCATAGGCCAAACTTCTAAACACATCTTCGGTATGGATTTCCAGTTGCAATAGCCTTTCGAGTGCTTCTTGCTGTACATTCGAATCGAAATTGGTTCCCGTAAATTGAAGCAATTGCAAATAGACCTCCATTTTTTTCTTGGTATCCGAATAAGTCAAAAAGGACAAGTACAAATGCAGAATTTTTAAGTTCTGATTCTGGAAACCAATCCAATCTTTAGACGCTTCCATATAAAATTCTCGTCGGTCTGCAAACTGTTTCCATAACTTAAATAAGGCCACTTCTTGCGTATTATAACTGGCATCATTCAACAAGGTTTCGTATGGAGCTCTAAAACTTTCTGGGATTTCTGAAACAGAATTTGCAACCGCTTGCCGAACTGGTAATTCACTAGTAATCAGTGCAGCATTCAACAACCATTCTTTATTTTCGAATGGCAAGGAAACCGACTGATAAACTAACAATTCTTTAATTGGATAATACACATTACTTTGCATAATATTCAAAATTTTCTCCCGATCATTAATCAAATCTAATGGTTGTTTTTGAAGCGATAAATATTGCTGCATAAATCCGTTCTTCAGCAATAAATCTTGAACTTCCTCAATCGGAATCTCAGTTCCTTCTAACCATCTCATTCTAAAATTGACCGTATCAAAATCTGAAACAAGTTTAATTTCATTCAAAAAATCATCGGTCGTGACGTTTTGAAACGCATATTTCCTCAAATAGTTTCTTACTGCCTTATTGAATTTCTCGGCGCCAATACTTTCCCGAAGTACATGCAAAGCCCAAGCGCCTTTTTGATAAAAAGACAATGAACTCGCTTTTTCATTCAAGATTGGAATCGTGTCGGTTTTAGCAGCTTGCATCAATTGTCCAGACATCGTATACAACTTCTCATAAAAATAATCATCTCCAAAAACCGCGCGTTCCGCCAAGAGTGCATAATAAGTCGCAAATCCTTCTTGCAGCCAGTGGTCTTTACCTGACTGCGCTGTTACTAGATCGCCAAACCATTGATGCGCCAATTCGTGCGCACCTACATTAGCAAAATTTCTGTCACTAAAACCAATTTTATCTACCATAAAATCTCTGGAAAACAAGGTAGATGTAGTGTTTTCCATGCCAGCATAAAGAAAATCATGCACTGGAATTTGTCTGTATATTTTCCAAGGATAAGGCACGCCAATTTCCTTTTCTAAAAAGTCGAATATTTTTGCGCTATTTCGATAAGTTGGCTCAACCAAAACACTGTCGGTATCTTCGAAATAATCAACTAAAGGCACGCCTGACGAAGAACGCGATTCTTGTTTTTTAAAATGACCGATGGCCAACATGACCAAATAGCTGCTCATGGGATTGGTCATTTGGTACGACCATTTGATATTATCGCCTACCGATTCTTTCTTCAGCAACTCGCCGTTTGAAATCACTTCAAAACTCTTTTGAAATTCGATCGTTAATCCAAAAACAACCTTCTCATTGACATCGTCAAAACTCGGCAACCAATGACTGGTATATTTCCCTTGACCTTGCGTCCAAATTTGACCATTTACTTCTTCTGGCGTATCAATTGACTTGGTGAAGTCCCAATTTACGAAGTACATTGTCTGCGTAGGGAAAGCGTCATAGTTGAAAGTCAAGGTGTTTTTCCCTTTTTTGTACCCTTCAAACAGCAACAATTGTTTTTTATTTTCCTTAAATTTTACTTCTTTCCCGTTGATTTTGAGATTGGTGAAGACCATCTTTTGCGCATCAATTCGAATGGTATCAATCAGCTGCTTCACGTCGAAAGTGTACGAAACTTCACCAACAACATTGCGCTTAATGGGATTAATTTCTAGCGACGCATTCATCGTTTTAAAATCGACAGATTGCAATTGCTGTGAAAATGCTACCGCACTAATTAAGAGTAAAAAATAATATCGCATTTTTCGTTTTATTTCCGAATGATGGGCAAATATACTGCGAGAATTTGCAATTTTTTAGTTTTAAAACTTTCATATTTCACAGTTTTAAAATTATAGCTTATATTCGCTTTTAATATTTTAAGCCATTCAAAAATCTATTAATTCCTACTGCTGCAATGTCGAATCTTCTTCAAACTCCCATCGAATATTTAAAAGGCGTCGGGCCCAATCGTGGCGATCTGCTTCGCAAAGAGTTAGGCATTCGCTTTTATGAAGATTTGATTCAACATTATCCCCATCGTTATATCGATCGAACGCGCTACTACAAAATTCGCGAATTGCAAAATCAACCCGCAGAAGTTCAGCTGATAGGAAAGATCATCAACATCAAAATGGTCGAACAAAAACGAGGCAAAAGATTGGTCGCCACGTTTGCAGATGAAACAGGTCATATGGAATTGGTTTGGTTCCAAGGCCACAAATGGATCAAAGATAGCTTGCAACTCAATGTTCCTATTGTCATCTTCGGAAAATGTACTTCGTACAATCATGTGTTCACCATGTCACATCCGGAAATCGAACTATTTTCTGATCACAACAAAGGCCTACGCTCGGCTTTGCAACCTGTTTATCCGTCGACAGAAACACTCACGAATCGCGGCATTTCCAGTCGCGTCGTTTCTAAAATGATGCAACAATTATTTCTGGAAACACAAAATTTATTTTCGGAAACCTTACCCACTTATTTGATTTCAGACCTTCGATTGATGTCAAAAAAAGAAGCACTATTCAACATTCATTTTCCGACAAGCACTGATGCTTTGGCCAAAGCGCAATTTCGACTCAAGTTTGAAGAATTGTTCTTTATTCAACTGCAACTAATCACGAAAAACCTCATTCGAAAACACAAAATAAAGGGACATGCGTTCTCCCAAGTGGGCGATTACTTTAACGAATTCTTCCAAAATCATCTGCCGTTTGAATTGACCAATGCGCAAAAACGCGTCATCAAAGAAATCAGAAATGATATGGGAAATCCGGCACAAATGAATCGATTGCTGCAAGGCGACGTCGGTTCCGGAAAAACAATTGTGGCGTTTATGAGTATGCTTCTAGCACTCGACAACGGATTCCAAGCCTGCTTGATGGCACCTACTGAAATTTTAGCGAATCAACATTTTTTTGGATTAAATGAATTGGCTAAAGATTTAAATATCAATATTAAAATACTTACCGGCTCAACGAAAACTTCCGAAAGAAAAATCATACATGACGCTTTAGAAGACGGTAGTTTGCATATCATCATCGGAACACACGCACTACTGGAAGACAAAGTGCAATTTAAGAATCTGGGACTCGCTATTATAGACGAGCAACATCGTTTCGGAGTAGAACAGCGTTCTAAATTATGGAAGAAAAACACGATTCCACCGCACGTTTTAGTCATGACCGCTACTCCTATTCCGCGTACTTTAGCGATGAGTTTGTATGGCGATTTGGATATTTCCGTAATTGATGAATTGCCACCAGGACGTAAACCAATTCAGACCGTGCATCGATTTGATTCCAATCGCTTAAAAGTGTGGAAATTTATTCGTGACGAAATTGAAAAAGGGCGACAAATTTATATCGTGTATCCATTAATTCAAGAGTCTGAAAAAATGGATTTCAAAGATTTGATGGACGGTTATGAGAGTATTTCACGCGATTTTCCTTTGCCGCAATATGCTATTTCTATTCTTCACGGGAAAATGAAACCAGCTGACAAAGACGCTGAAATGAAGCGTTTCGCCGAAGGTAAAACCAACATTATGGTAGCCACCACCGTCATAGAAGTAGGCGTTAATATCCCAAACGCAAGCGTGATGATTATAGAAAGTGCAGAACGTTTTGGATTGTCTCAGTTGCATCAACTTGCGTGGTCGCGTGGGTCGTGGCGCCGAGCAGAGTTACTGTATCTTGATGACCTCGCACAAATTGTCGTCTGATAGCAAAACCCGAATGGACACGATGTGTCAAACCAACGACGGTTTCGAAATTGCAGAAGTCGATTTGAAATTGCGCGGACCTGGAGACCTCATGGGCACACAACAAAGTGGCGTTTTGCAACTTCAAATTGCTGACATCGTTCGCGATAAGGAGATTTTATTAGTAGCAAGACACGAAGCAATGAAACTTTTGAAAGCAGACGCGCCTATGGAAAAGCCAGAACATGCGTCTTTACGAACAGCTTTTATTGCGCTGTCGAAGAAGAAAAATATTTGGAATTTTATTAGTTAATGACACTTCAAAATTTGCGAATACAACTGTTAAATAAAATCAAACGCCCCGAATATCAAATATGTAAAACCTAAATTTGTTAACTACACAATATTCTCCACATTATGAAAATTAAATACCTAGCATATATCCTTCTAATTATTGGCTTTGGCGCCTTTATCGCTTACCGTATTTCTGAAAACAAAAAGAAAGACGACAGCGGCAAAGACAAAGGCGGAAAAAACAAAATGATGACAGTCAGCGGTGTAGTAGTTAAACTGCAAACGTTCGATAACAATCTCTCACTTTCCGGATCGATAGAAGCCAACGAGCAAGTAGAAATTCGCAGCGAAGTTTCAGGTATTGTAGAAAGCATTAATTTTCAAGAAGGCAGCCTAGTAAGCAAAGGACAATTGTTGTTTAAAGTCAATGACGTTGAACTCAGAGCACAACTCGGACAAGTGAAAACAAAAGAAGGATTGGCTGCAGAAAACGAACGCCGTGCCAAATTGCTACTTCAAAAAGAAGCCATCAGTCAAGAAGAATATGATATTGCCCAAGCCGAATTAAAATCAACGCAAGCACAAAGTCAATTGATTCGCGCACAAATCGCAAAAACAGCAGTTCGTGCGCCTTTCTCAGGAAAAATTGGATTACGTTCGATTTCACCAGGAACTTACATCACACCTGCAATTTTGGTTGCTAATTTGGTCAATAGTGGCAAATTAAAAATCACCTTTTCGATTCCAGAAAAGTATGCTACAGAAATTAAAATGAACTCGGATTTAAACTTCACTGTAGCCAATTCACCTGAAAAATACACCGCAAAAATCTACGCCATTGAACCCGGAATTCAAGCCGCCACAAGAACACTTCAAGTCAGAGCCATTGCAGCAAACAGCGACGGGAAATTGTTTCCAGGTACATTTGCCAACGTCGAATTGCCTTTGAGCAGTATTAAAGATGCTATTGTTGTCCCATCAGAAGCTATTGTTCCCGTGCAAAATGGCAAAAAAGTATTCATTTCCGAACAAGGCAAAGCCAAAGAAATCATGGTCGAAACCGCCACAAGAACCGATGCTTCTATTCTAGTACTTTCAGGTTTAAAAGCTGGTGATACACTAATTACTTCGGGTGTTATGGCATTAAAAGCTGATGCTGGAGTCAAAGTAAAAGTAAAATAATGGACCTTTTAAATCCTAAATCTAAATGAGTTTATCCACGATAAGTATCAAACGCCCTGTACTCACGATTGTACTCAACCTGACCATCATTTTGTTCGGCGTGATTGGATTTGCTTTTTTAGGTGTTCGTGAATTTCCATCCATTGATCCGGCGCAGATTTCCATTCGAACCGATTATGCTGGCGCCAACTCCGATATCATCGAATCGCAGATTACAGAACCGATTGAAAAGGCAATTAACTCGATTGACGGAATCAAAAACATTACCTCTTCAAGCGTTCAAGGGACGAGCAACATCACGGTCGAATTCAATTTAGATAAAGATCTAGAAACCGCTGCCAATGATGTGCGCGACAAAGTGGCCATCGCTGCTAAAAGTTTGCCCAAAGATCTCGATGCGCCGCCCGTAGTTTCTAAAGCTGATGCGAATGCCGATGCGATTATTTCGATGACGATTCAAAGCGATACACGTAGTCCGTTAGAACTAAGTGACTTTGCTGAAAATGTAGTGGGTCCAAGATTAGAAACGATTCCAGGTGTCAGCGGTATTCAAATTTGGGGACAAAAAAAATACGCCATGCGCTTGTGGATTGACCCCATAAAACTAGCTGCTTACGGTTGTACTGTTTCCGATGTTAAAAACGCTTTAAACAAACAAAATGTCGAATTACCTTCAGGAAAACTGACGGGAAACAACACCGAACTTACCGTAAAAACAGTAGGCAATCTAGACAAACCTGAACAATTCAACAACATCATCATTAAAACTGACGGTGAAAAAACCGTTCGTTTTAGCGACATTGGTTCCGCCAATTTAGGCCCAGAAAACCTCGAAACTCAAATGTCGCAATCGGGTTTGCCTTTAGTTGGTGTGGCGATTGTGCCGCTTCCGGGTGCGAATTACCTCGATATTTCAAAAGAGTTTTATAAAAAATTTGATGCTTTAAAGAAAGATCTACCCAAAGATATCAACCTCAATATCGCGATTGACAATACCGTTTTCGTTAAAAAATCGGTGCTCGAAGTTGCGGAAACTTTAGGCATTTCAATCTTGCTTGTAATCTTGATCATCTATTTATTTTTTAGAGATTGGGCGATTGCATTCCGACCCTTAATTGATATTCCAGTGTCGTTGATTGCGACGTTTTTCATCATGTGGCTGTTTGGCTTTTCAATCAATGTGTTGACGTTATTAGCCATTGTACTCGCCACAGGTTTGGTTGTCGATGACGGAATTGTAGTCACCGAAAACATCTTCAAAAAAGTCGAAGAAGGCATGTCACCCATTGAAGCCGCAATTAAGGGTTCGAATGAAATTTTCTTCGCCGTCATTTCGATTTCGATCACCTTGGCTGCCGTATTTTTACCCGTAATTTTCTTGGATGGATTTGTCGGACGTTTGTTCCGTGAATTTGGCGTCGTCATTGGCGCAGCAGTTTTAATTTCGGCCTTTGTATCATTGACTTTAACTCCGATGCTGAATGCTTATTTGATGAAAAGTGGAGAACAAAAGAAATCGAAATTTTACAACTTTACGGAACCATTTTTCGTTAAAATGAACAGCTCTTACGCCAGTAATTTGCAAAGTTTCATGAAAAGAAAATGGCTGAGTTTCCCGATTCTATTGGTTTGTTTTGGATTGATTTATTTGTTTTTCAATATCCTTCAAAAAGAAACCGCTCCTTACGATGATCGTAGCGGCATGATGATGTCGATTACTACTGCGGAAGGTTCTTCTTATGAATATACGAATCGTTTCATGCAGGAAATTTCACAATTATTAGAAGATTATATTCCAGAAAAAAAAGTAGCTCTCGTGATTACAGCTCCAGGTTTTAATGCATCGGCAACCAACAGCGGAAGGGTTAGAATTGCTTTAGTGCAATTCGAAGATCGAGAATGCTTCCAAAAAGAAATTGCCGAGAAACTCACCAAATGGACGAAAAAATATCCCGAAGCCAAAACATCTGTAACCGAGCAACCTACTATTGCCGTGAACAAACGTGGTGGCTTGCCCATTCAATACATCATCCAAGCGCCGAATTTTGAGAAGCTACAAGAAAAGATTCCACTATTCATGGAAGAAGCCGCGAAAGATCCAACATTTGCGATGACCGATGTTAATTTGAAATTCAACAAGCCAGAAATCAATGTGACGATTGATCGTGAAAAAGCGGAAAGCATGGGAATTTCTGTTCTCGACATTGCACAAACTTTACAGCTTTCGTTTAGCGGACAACGTTTTGGTTATTTCATTATGAATGGAAAACAATACCAAGTCATCGGGCAGTTTGATCAAAAAGACCGTTCGAAACCGTTGGATTTAACTTCGATTTTCGTGCGCAATAACAAAGGAGAATTGATTCAAATGGACAATGTGGTAAGCATTTCTGAAAAAAGCAATCCACCGCAATTGTATCATAACAACAGAAATATGTCGGCCACAGTGTCTGCCGGATTGGCGCCCGGAAAAAGCATCAGCGACGGCATTGAAGCCATGAATCGCATCAAAGCCAAAGTACTCGATGAAAGTTTCACGACTGATTTGGGTGGCGAATCACGAGATTTTGTTGAAAGCGGTTCGAATACTTCATTTGCGTTTGGATTAGCGTTACTGCTGATTTTTCTGATTCTATCGGCACAATTCGAAAGTTTCATCGATCCGTTTATTATCATTTTAACGGTGCCAATGGCAGTTGCTGGCGCTTTGTTTTCCTTGTGGTTGTTTGGGCAAACGTGGAATATCTTCAGCCAAATTGGAACAGTAATGCTAATTGGTTTGGTGACGAAAAACGGCATCTTAATCGTCGAGTTTGCGAACCAACTTCGAGAGCAAGGCAAACCAAAATTAGAAGCGATTTTAGAAGCATCAGAAGCGCGATTACGCCCGATTTTGATGACGAGTTTGGCAATTTCACTTGGCGCTTTGCCGATTGCGTTATCGCTCGGAGCCGCATCAACAAGCCGAATCGGAATGGGCGTTGTCATTGTTGGCGGGACGATTTTCTCATTAATATTGACTTTATTCGTGATTCCAGCTTTATATCTGATGTGGTCGAAAGCCAGAAAACATTACCCTGAATTTGATCATTTGGAAGACTATGAAAAAGAGACTAAATAATATGAAATCGATATCCATTTTCTTGCTGCTGCTTTGTGTTTTTGAAATGAATGCACAACAAACGTTGACTTTGGAAGAAGCCATCAAAACGGCTTTGGAGAACAATTACGAAATAAAAATCGCTGGCAACATTGTTAAAATATCCGAAACCAACATTTCTGCGGGCAATGCGGGCATGCTCCCAAAAGTAACGGCTACCGTCGTCGATAATAACGGTATTCAAAACTTGTCGCAAACGCGTGCGGACGGTACAGTAAATTCGCTAGACAACGCCAAAAATAACAGTTTGAATTATGGCGTTGGCTTGGATTGGACGATTTTCGATGGCTTTAGCATGTTTGCCAAACACGATCAACTCAAGGCTGTGAAGGAATTAGGCGAAACCCAATTGAAGCAAACCATACTGATGAAAGTCAGCGATGTGACCGCAATTTATTATGATTTGGTGCAGCAGCAGCAACAATTGAATGCGTTAGATACAACGATTGTGATTTCGAAACAACGGTTGAACTTGGCACAAAACCGATTTACCATTGGAAAAGCTTCTAAGTTGGAAGTGCTCAATGCGCAAGTCGATTTGAATACCGATACCACAACCCTATTGCGACAAAAAGAATTGTTCGCGAATACGAAAATTGCACTCAACCAGCAATTGGCTAGAGACACGAAACTGGATTTTAAAGTGATTCCAGAAATCAAAATTGACAATCAATTGTTGTTGAAGAATTTGACTGAATTGGCGTTTAAACAAAATCTGGAACTCCAAAAATTGGTGGTTAATAAAAGGATTTCTGAATTGCAATTGAAGCAAGTGAAAGGCACCCGATATCCAACGGTACGCGTACTCAGTGGTTATAATTTTGCCGAAACTAGATCAGATTTGGGCTTTACGACGCAAACCTCGTCACGCGGATTTAATTATGGTTTTAGTGCGTCATTAAATTTGTTTGACGGCTTCAATCAGAACCGTGCTGAGAAAGTGGCAAAACTTGAAATTGAAAACACACAGGTTGCCATCGACCAACAAAATAAAACGTTGGAAAGTCAGTTGAATTCGGCGTTTCAAACGTATTTAACCAACTTAGAATTGGTACAACTCGAAGAAAAAAACGAAGCGATCGCCAAGCAAAATCTCGATATTACCTTAGAGAAATTTAGAATTGGAACGATTACTACTTTAGAATTCCGAACTGCACAATTGAATTATATCAATGCCAAGGTGCGCAATACGAATACACAATACCAAGCGAAATTATCGGAAATTGCTTTGAAGGAATTGGCTGGCAATTTAAGTTTTTAATCGAAACCTTGAAATCAACATTTAAAATTTCTCGCAAAGACGCTAAGGCGCAAAGAAAAAAAATTAAATAAAACTTAGCGGCTTTGCGGCTTTGCGAGATAAAAATCATCGTATTTTTGGCGATTAATAAACAGCACACGAATGATCTCCTATAACACGAAAGACTGGTTTACTTTTATTTTTCGATTTCACAAGGCTGACACATTCCGCACGTTATTCCCGATTATGATTGCTATTGGGATTTACTCTGGAATCGTAGGTTATTTGGAAGTCGAATATTGGCAATTGACTGAAAAAAGCTATATCAAAAACATCACGATCATGCACGGTATGCTGGGTTTTGTGATCTCGTTGTTGCTTGTTTTCAGAACTAATACTGCTTATGATCGTTGGTGGGAAGGCCGAAAAATGTGGGGCGCGTTGGTGAATAACAGCAGAAATTTTGCTTTGAAACTCGCTGTCATTTTAAAAGACGAAAAGACAGCCATTTTTTCAAAAAGATGATTCCGACTTATGCCGCGGTGTTGCACCAGCATTTGAGCAATATTGAAACAAGCTTGCAATTGTTTGACGATGTAGATTTAGAAATTGACCATCATTCACACAAACCCAATCAGGTGGCGAAAAAGATGTTCCAAAAGATTAATGATTTGTATGAAGACCAAAAAATTTCAGGCGATCAATTGATTATTTTGAATGCCGAAATACAATCGTTCACCGATATTTGTGGTGCTTGCGAACGGATTAAAAACACGCCTATTCCCTACTCTTACAGCGCTTTTATCAAGAAGTTTATTTTCTTTTACGTGATGACTTTGCCGTTTGGTTATTCGTTTAGTTTGGGTTATTATACGGCACCAGTGGTGGTTTTTATCTTTTATGTTTTGGCGAGTTTGGAATTGATTGCGGAAGAAATTGAAGATCCGTTTGGTGGCGATGCCAATGATTTGCCGACACAGAAAATTGCGGAAAATATTAAGAAACATGTTGGTGAACTGATGCCCTAGCCCAGATGGAAACGGCATCCTTTTGCGGCGGCGTTTACTTCGCCAGTTCGCCAAGGCTCGTGCGACGCAAAAGATAGAGTGAACAGCTGGAAATAGCTCCTGAAAATGCATCAAAATAGCCCGCTGATTAAACTGATTTTGCTGATTTTCGCTGATTAGAATCGGTAAAGATCTGCAGCATCCGAATAATCAGTGTCCCATAAATTAGATTGCTTGGCTTTTGAAAGATCATTATCAACAGCAAGAAATAGCTCCTAAAAAAATTGCTTCAAAAAGTTGCCATTTTCTTTCGAACTCCAAACTGCAATGCTTATATTTGCGACCTTAAAATTTGTATTTAAAACCCATGAAAATCTCGTACAACTGGTTAAAACAATTCATTAAAATCGATTGGAAATCGGACGAAACTGCAGCGCTATTAACCGATCTTGGTTTAGAAGTGGAAGTGGTTGAAAAATACCAATCGGTAAAAGGCGGTCTCGAAGGAATTGTCGTGGGACATGTTTTGACTTGTGTGCAGCATCCTAACGCCGATCGGTTGAAAGTCACTACGGTTGATTTGGGCGATGGTGTGCCAGTTCAAATTGTGTGCGGCGCTAGCAATGTTGCTGCTGGACAGAAAGTACCAGTTGCCACGATTGGATCGACGTTGTACGATAAAGATGGAAATGCATTCGTCATTAAAAAAGGAAAAATTCGAGACGAGGAAAGTCACGGTATGATTTGCGCGGAAGACGAAATTGGACTGGGAACGAGCCATGACGGAATTATGGTTTTGGATGCCAATTTGAAACCTGGAACTTCTGTTGCCAAAGTTTTTAAAGTAGAAAATGACGAAATTTTCGAAATTGGATTGACACCCAATCGCGCTGATGCGATGAGTCACCTTGGTACTGCAAGAGATTTGCGCGCGGGTCTTATTCAGAGTGGTGTTAATGTAGAATTGATCACGCCTTCTGTAAGTAATTTTAGAATAGACAAACGCACGTTGAAAATCGACGTGAAAGTCGATAATAATAAATTGGCGCCTCGTTATTGTGGGGTTACGATTTCTGGAATTAAAGTAAAACCTTCTCCGGAGTGGTTGCAAAACCGTTTGAAATCGATTGGATTGAATCCGAAAAACAATATTGTTGACGTGACGAATTATGTATTGCATGAATTGGGACAACCGTTGCATGCGTTTGATGCTTCTAAAATTAATGGAAAAATCGCGGTAAAAACTTTGCCATCTGGAACTAAATTTACGACGCTTGACGATATTGAAAGAACGTTGCACGAAGAAGATTTGATGATTTGCGACGACAAAGGACCGATGTGTATTGCTGGTGTTTTTGGCGGAAAAGAATCGGGTGTGACAGAAAACACCAACAATATATTTTTAGAAAGCGCTTATTTTAATCCGGTAAGTGTTCGTAAAACAGCGAAGAGACACGGTTTGAGTACAGATGCTTCGTTTCGTTTTGAGCGCGGCATTGATCCGACGATTACCGAATTTGCTTTGAAAAGAGCCGCTTTGTTAATTCAAGAAGTTGCTGGTGGTGAAATTACGTCTGATGTAATCGACATCTATCCGAAGAAGATTGAAGATTTTCCAGTGTTTTTGAATTTTGCTAAAACTGCCAAGCTGATTGGACAAGAACTTTCGAAAGAAATTATCAAGAAAATTTTGGCGTCATTGGATATTAAAGTGAATAGTGTTACTGATGCGGGTTTGGGATTGACGATTCCGGCTTATCGCGTAGATGTTCAAAGAGAAATTGATGTGATTGAGGAAATTCTTCGTGTTTATGGTTATAACAATATCAACTTCACCAAGAAACTCAATGCGACCGTTTCGAACTCGGCAAGAACAGAGGATTATAAACTGCAAAACATCGTTGGAAATCAACTGAATTCGCTTGGATTTAATGAAATGATGGCTAATTCATTGACTAGTCCAGAGTATGTTGCGCTGTCTGAAATGCTGCAAACAGAACACAATGTGACGATGTTGAATCCGTTGAGCAACGAGCTGTCGACCATGCGTCAATCGCTTTTGTTTTCTGGATTAGAAGCCATTTCATACAACATTAATCGTCGTAATTCAGATTTGAAGTTATTTGAATTTGGAAAATCGTACCACAAATACGAATCAGGTTACGAAGAAACTAAGCATTTGACGTTGTTTCTTTCTGGCGATCGTAGCTCAGAAAACTGGACGAATCCTCAGAAACCAACCGATTTCTTTTTATTCAAAGGATATATTGATGCGATTGTTTCGCGCTTAGGAATTGATAAAATCAAAATCGAACCTTTACAATCAGATGTTTTTTCAGAAGGATTAACCATGGTAATTGGTGAAGAAAAACTGGTAGAATTTGGAACCGTAAGAAAAAATATTCTGAAACACTTTGATATCAAACAAGAAGTCTTATTTGCTGATTTTAATTGGAATTTGGTGTTGAAAGTGATCAATACAAAAATTAAGTTTACTGACATTCCAAAATATCCAGAGGTGCGCAGAGATTTGGCTTTGCTACTCGATGAAAACATTAGTTTTGAAGCGATCTACAAAATTGCAAGGCAAAGTGAAAAAACACTATTGAAAGATATTGTTTTGTTTGATGTTTATAATGGCAACAACCTGCCAGAGGGCAAAAAATCATATGCGATTAGTTTTACCATACAAGACTTTTCTAAGACACTCACCGACGAACAAATTGACAAAGTGATGACCAAACTCCAAAAAAGTTTAACGTCGGAACTTGGTGCCATTTTACGTTAATATTGGGTATATTTGTAACTAGAATTCTAACTTTAAAATGATATAAAAATGAAAATGAAATCTTTAGCAATTGTGCTTTTCCTTTTTGCAGTGAATACGATTAGCGCACAATCAACATTTGACAAATGGCCAGCCATCAAGGAGTTTCACCAAGTGATGTCTCAAACTTTTCACCCTTCGGAAGAAGGTAATTTGGAGCCAATCAAAACGCGTTCGGAAGAATTGATGAACAAAGCTGCAGTGCTTTTAAAATCAGATATTCCAGCAGAATATAAAACTGCGGCGGTGTTAGCATCAGCTGAAAAACTGCAATTAAAAAGTAAAGCATTGCATAAGTTAGTGCAATCAAAAGGTGCAGATGCCGATATTACGAAATCTTTGGCAGAGCTTCATGATGTTTTTCATGAAATAGTTGGACTTTGTTCTGAGAAGAAATAAGTAAACTTCAATAAAAGTGGTTGTATACTAGTTGGCCACGAATTGACGAATTTTTGAGAATTTATTCGTGAATTCGTGGCTAAAATCTTTTCAACAAATACGGAATCGTAAATCTAAAATCTAAAATTAATTTTACCTTTGGCACTTTAAAAAACGAAACGAAGATGGTTTACAAATTCCGAGTTATTCTCGATACTGAAGAAGATATTTTTAGAGACATCGCTATCTTAGAAGAAGACACCTTAGAAGATTTACACAATGCGATTGTTAACGCTTTTGACTTTGACGGCTTAGAGTTGGCCTCTTTTTATACCTGCGACAACCAATGGAATCAAGACGAAGAAATTCCTCTTTTTGATACGGGCGACGTTGCTGGTGAAATGAAAACCATGGCCGATTATCCTTTGTCTTCTATCCTCGATAAAGAACATACCAAAATTATTTATGTCTATGATTTTCTGAACATGTGGACGTTTTTGGTTGAATTGGCAGCGATTGAAGAAATTGCAGCGGGAGAAACCTATCCAAGTACCTTGTTTTCTCATGGAATAATGCCATTGGACGCGGGTGACAAATCGTTCGAAGCAGATATGACCGATGACATCTATGGTGAATTTGAAAATGATTTGGATGAAGACGACCTCGATATGTTTGAGGATAACGAAGGTGGCGAAAGCTTTGAGGATTACGGATTTGAGGAGAATTGGAATTAAGAAGTGCCTGAGAAATTGAGTTTCTGAGTGTCTGAGTTTTTGGTTATATTTGAGTTTAATTTTAAATATACGCCACATGAAAACTTTCCGAAATTTGCTGATCTGGCAAAAATCAATGATTTTAGTAACCAGTAACTATCAACTAACACAAAAATTCCCTAAAGAAGAAATCTTCGGTTTGACATCCCAAATTAGAAGATGTTCAGTGTCCATTCCCAGCAACATTGCAGAAGGATATGGAAGACAAAGCAACAAGGATTTTGCTAGATTTTTGAATATCGCAGTCAGTTCTTTATTTGAATATCAAACGCAAATTGAAATTGCTAAAAATATAAATTACATAAACGAAGAAGAATTTAATCAATTATATGAGAAAAGTAGGGAATTAGAAGCAATGATTATCTCCTTTACCAAAAAAGTGAATTCGGTAAACTAGAAAACTCAGAAACTCAGAAACTCAGCAACTCAGCAACTCAAAAATGATCAACCTATATAACACCCACATCGACAACCTTTCTATTCATAGAGTAGGAAACAAAAGTCGCAATGAAGCTATTTTCCTTTCGGAACAACCTTATAATTTAAATGACGAAATTGTGCCGTTATTGAAAGAATACTTTCTAAAACCGTTTCGAGAAAAAGAGGAAAACTATTTTCAATTTGCGCATGAAGTCGATTTGGACTATAATGACATGTACAAACTTGTAAGCGAAGTTTTCGATAATCCGAGCAGCATTCATGATGTTTCTAAGAAAATTACGAAACACTTGTTTGAGCAGTCCAACCATCCGCATATCAAGAATGGTGAAGTGTATGTAACATATTTAACAAACTTGAACATCGACAATACTGTCGTCGATGCTGTGGGCATTTTCAAAAGCGAAATTCAAAGCGATTTCATGCAATTTGAGGAGAAAGGCAGCACGTTGGAAATGATTTTGCAACAAGGAATAAACCTCAACAAATTAGATAAAGGTTGCCTGATTTTCAACCACAAAAAAGAAGAAGGTTATAAAATTTTATCGGTCGATAGCAACCGTTATGACGCACGTTATTGGTTGGAGCATTTTCTTTCGGTTGATGCTTTTGAAGACGAGAATTTCATCACCAAGAAGTACCTAAAATTCTGTCAAGGCTTCGCCAAAGATGTTGTTTTTCCTGCTGAAGACAAGAAAGAAGAAGTGATGTTTATGAATCGATCGGTGAACTATTTTGCCAAAAACGATCAATTTGAAGAAACTAATTTCTTGAATGAAGTTTTAGACAATCCCGATTTAATTCCGGAATTTAAAAACTATAAAGTTGACAAAGGAGAAAAATATTCTATTGAAGACGTGACTACTTTCCCGATTGCCAATGCTGCAGTTTCTGATGCACGAAAATCAATTAAGAACGTAATCAATTTGGATACACACATTCAAATTAAAATGGACTTCATTAATCCAGAAAGTGCAGAAAAATATGTTGAAAAAGGCTGGGATGAAGAAAAACAGATGTATTACTATTTAGTGTATTTCAATAAGGAACAGAAAAGTTAGATTCCTAATTTTGAATATTATAGATCCTCAATAGCACAATTATTGGGGATTTTTTATTGCGTTATTTGTAAGTATTAAATTATAAATATTACAAAAACGTGCTTTTGGTCGATGATTTATTCCAATTATTGACATTTCCCCTATTTTTGCAGCATCGTTAAAGCATCCTGTAATGAGGAATTATCTTATTATACCTGTCTATCTCGTCGGCAAAATTGGATGTCAATTGGCGGGGCATCGTTTTGTTACGACTCGATCCGTAACCCAATATTTCAAAGAATACCGATGCAAGAATTGCGGTTTGGAATTGACTAATGACGAAACAGGAAAAAAAATATCCTTAACGCCCACCCATCGTGAAATTAATGAGACGCTCAGTCAATTTTACCAAAAACGGCAAAATGCGGGGTAGCGCCATTTTTATCAGTAACTTTTCCTTAACTTGTTCGACCTATTCCCAATCTAAAAAACGAACACATTGGAAACCATTCTTTCAATTGAAAATCTAAACAAGCGTTTTGGCCCTATTCACGCGGTCAAAAATGTTTCCCTCGAAATAAAAAAAGGCAATGTCTATGGAATTTTGGGTCCAAATGGATCTGGTAAGTCTACCACTTTAGGAATTGTCCTAAATGTAGTCAACAAAACTTCAGGAAATTACAGCTGGTTCGGAGGCACGATGCAAACCCATGAAGCGTTGAAAAAAGTTGGAGCTATTATTGAGCGTCCCAATTTCTATCCGTATATGACTGCCCGCGAAAACTTAGAATTGGTTTGTAAGATCAAAGATATCCCCTATACAAAAGTGCGCGAAAAGCTAGAATTGGTCGGTCTAATGGATCGCGAAAACAGCAAATTCAGCACCTTTTCGTTGGGAATGAAACAACGACTTGCCATCGCCTCTGCCCTACTCAATGATCCTGAGATATTAATCTTAGACGAGCCAACCAACGGACTAGATCCTCAAGGAATTCACCAAATTAGAGACATCATCAAACTAATTGCTTCGCAAGGCACCACCATCTTGTTGGCTTCTCATTTGTTGGATGAAGTAGAAAAGGTTTGCTCGCACGTTTTGATTCTTCGAAAAGGAGAAGTACTTTATTCCGGAAGTGTTGATGCGATGACCTCCAACGAAGGTTTTTTTGAGTTACAATGTGATGACAACCATCAATTGATGGTACTTCTTTCTAGTTTTGATGGTATTGATAAGCTTTCAGAAGAAAATGGAAAAGTCTATGCCTATCTAAAAAAACCTATCGAATCTAAAGAATTGAATCGTTTCCTTTTTGAAAAAGGCATGGTTTTAAACCACTTAGTAAAACGCAAACACAGTTTAGAAGAGCAATTTCTTGAACTCACTAACAAATCCAAATTCTAAAATCCGAAATCTACCATGAAAAGATTACTCGCCATCGAACTGCAAAAAATATGGAAAAACAAAGCCAGTCGCGTTTTAACGCTTGCCTACTTTATAATCTTGTCTTTTATTGCACTCATCGCTTCGGTCAAATTTAACATTGGAAGTTTTCAATTGAGAATTGCAGACGAAGGCATTTTTAATTTTCCATATATATGGCATTTCAATACCTATATCGCCGCTATTTTGAAATTCTTTTTGGCGATTGTAATTGTCTCGATGATGGCTAATGAATACAGTTACGGGACCTTAAAGCAAAATCTGATTGACGGATTAAGTAAGAAAGAATTTGTATTATCTAAATTCCTAACAGTTTTTGTATTTGCCGCTAGCTCTGCCATTTTTGTGTTCGTTATGTCATTAATACTTGGCTTATGCTTTTCTTCTTATACAGAAATTGGCATCATTTTCTCAGAATTGGAGTATCTACTAGCCTATTTCGTAAAACTTTTGGGTTTCTTCTCGTTCTGTTTGTTCTTGGGTATCTTAGTTAAGCGTTCTGCTTTTGCCTTGGGTTTTTTGCTATTGTGGAGCATTTTGGAAGGAATTGCTCGGGGAATACTAACATTCAAAGTATTTCCAGAAGGTAACACTGCCTCCTATGTTACTATGTTTTTCCCTTTAGAATCGATGTCGGATTTGATTGTCGAACCATTCTCAAGATTGTCTTTTGTAAAAACCATTGGGACACAAATTGGTGTCACACAGATCAAAGACTATAGCGTTCATTGGTACGGAATCTTGATCGTTTTGGCGTGGACATATTTGTTTATGTTATTCTCCTACAAATTACTTCAAAAAAGAGATTTATAGTATCTTTGCCGATGCTATGAAATTTTTACGTCATTATCTTTTTGTCTTTGTGTTCTTTTGCTTAACAGGAAACTGTTTTGGTCAATACATTCAAGTTGATGATACTTATGGTGTTCAGCAACTAATTGAAAATGTTCTGATCAACAGTCCATGCGCCAATGCTAGTAATTTTACAGTAATGGGAGACCCTTTTAGTAGCGGTCAGCAAAGTTTTGGTTATTTTAATGCTGGTACAAGCAGTTTTCCGTTTGCCGAAGGCATCGTTTTAAGTACTGCAAGAGCCAAAAGAAGCGAAGGTCCGAATAACAATCTAATTGACGAAGGACTAACTACGTGGCTTGGAGATTCCGACTTAGAAGACGCTTTGAACATTTCAGGAACTTTTAATGCGACGGTCATGGAGTTCGATTTTACTCCATTAACAAGCAAAATCAGTTTTGACTATATATTTGCGTCCGAAGAATATCAAGGCACTGCGCCATGTCGGTATTCAGATGGGTTTGCGTTCCTCCTAAAAGAGGCAGGTACTGCAGATCCTTATAAGAACCTTGCTGTTATTCCAAATACAACAACACCTGTTTTGGTCACAACGGTTCATCCAGATATACCAGGACGTTGTCCAGCCATCAATGAGAATTATTTTGGTGGTTATAATGGATCTAATGCACCGATTAATTTTAATGGACAGACAACGGTACTCACTGCAAAGTCAGACGTCATTCCAGGCAGAACGTATCACATTAAATTAGTAATTGCGGATCATGAGAATATTCGCTATGATTCCGCAATATTCCTTGGCGGAGGCAGCTTCGATGTAGGCACAGACCTTGGGCAAGATCAATTGATTGCAACTAATAATCCCGTTTGTGCAAACCAGACTTATGATATTCAAACCAATGAAATCGGAAGCAATTCGTATAAATGGTTTAAAGACAACGTCGAAATCCCGCTCGAGACTAATTCGAATTTGATTGTTTCAACTCCCGGAACTTATAGCGTTGAAATCACATTGGGAAGTACAACTTGTATCGCGAAAGGTCAAATCGTGATTGAATATGCGCCTGCTCCTACTTTGACAACTATAAATGTTGTGCAGTGCGACGAAGATCTGGATGGTAGTACTTTATTTAATTTGACCACATTAAATTCTGCAATTACCAATAATGATCCGAGTTTCGGGCCCGTAACTTATTTCGAAAATCTTATAGATGCCCAAAATCAAGTTTTTACAAATGCTATTTTTACTCCAAATTCGTATTCAAGTAGTCCAAAAACCATTTACGCAACGGTTACTAATAATTTCGGATGTTTGACCGTTGCTACCATTTCACTTCAAGTGTCAAGTAATGCATTTCCAAATGTTATAGACTTTGAAACTTGTGATTTAGATAATGTCATTGATGGGTATTACGCTTTCCAATTGAGCAACATTGATGCTCAGGTACTGAATGGATTACCTACTGGACTTGTCGTTACTTATTACCCAACGTATGATGACGCTTTATTGCAAACGAATATCTTGCCTTCTATTTATACAAATGAAACCCAATATATTTCTAGAATTTATGCTAAGATTTTAGATGGAACCAATTGTTATGGAATTCAACCTGTTGATTTATATGTAAATAGTAATTCGCCTCCTAATTTTGAAGATCAGGAAGTCTACTTATGCGACGATGTCCCTTTAACGGTAAGCGTTGCTACCACTTTCTTTTCCTATACTTGGAGTAATGGTGACAATGATTTTTCGACGCAACTTAATGCAGCAGGTGAATATACTGTTACAGTGACAAATCGTGATGGATGCGAAGCAACTAAAAAATTTATTGCCATCGCGTCAGGTGCGCCAACAATAACTTCTGTGGATATTAACGATTTTCAAGGCGACTCAAATTCCGTAAACATCAATGTGACTGGACTCGGAACCTGGGAGTATTCATTAGATGGATTAAATTACCAAGACAGCCCCTTTTTCAGTAATGTTATACCAGGTGAATATCAAGTTCATGTTCGAGACCAATTCCTTTGCGGTGATGACACCTTCGACATTTTCGTTCTGAATTACCCTAGTTTCTTTACGCCAAATGACGATACGTATAATGATGTTTGGACCATCGAGAATATAGAATTTTACCCGAATGCAGTAATTCAAATCTTTGATAGGTTTGGAAAATTCCTCAAACAAATCTCCCCGATAAATGGTTGGGACGGCACGTTTATGGGAAAGAAACTACCGTCAGATGATTATTGGTTTGTCATGCAACTGAACAACGGTCGCACAATAAAAGGGCATTTTTCACTCAAACGATAGTATTTGTATTTTATTTGTTAATTTTATCCAATGAAAAAGATATACCTACTATTTTTTCTGCTGTTTTCTTTTGGATGTTTTGCTCAGTTTAGCAAAATCCATTATATCCCGCCTTTATCAGGAACAAATGATGTTTCAGGTAGTGCTCAAGAACAATTTTTATATATTTCTACTCCGACAGTTACCCCAGTAAACTTTAGAATTATTCAACTTGGGGGCACTACTATTACTGCAACAGTGTCTAAAAGTAGCCCATATGTCTTTAATGCTGGCTTCGGAGTAAGTACACAATTGATGGTGCAAAAAAGCGATGTCAATACCATCCAAACCAACAAAGGCTTCATCATAGATGCTGATGATTTGGTATATGTTTCCGTTAGAATTATCGCGGGCAACGGGAATCAATCTGGCGCGGTCGTATCAAAAGGTCTAGCAGCCCTGGGAACTCAATTTAGAATTGGATCTTTACTCAATACAAACACTAGCCTTTCCTTTGGCGAAAGACATCACACGTTTGTTTCAGTGCTTGCTACTGAAAATAACACATTGGTGCGATTTGAAGACATCAAACCTGGTGTTAAATTACTCAATAATGTGGCAGCTGGAAATACTCCTGCACCAATTATCTTAAACAGTGGTGAGAGCTTCGTCATGGCAGTAGAAGGTCCGTTAGATCCTATGGCACCAGACCAACTTACGGCAAATAGAGATGGGTTGATTGGGTCTTTAGTCCTCTCTGACAAACCCATTGCTGTTAACTGTGGGTCGTTTGCTGGAACAAATGCCGATAACAATTTAGACTTGGGTTTTGACCAAATCGTGTCGGTGGAAAGAACAGGAAAAGACTATATTTTTATAAAAAGTACAGGGCAAGATATCGTCGAAAGAGTGCTCCTTGTGGCACACAGTAACGGTACTGAAATTCGACTAAATGGAAATGCTGGCGCACCAGATTATGTGATTAATTCAGGAGAGTATCTTGATTTAAATGGAAGTAATTTCGATGCACAAGGGAATCTCTATGTGCAATCATCCAAAAATGTTTTTGCCTACCAAACCATTGGCGACGATAGTAGAACTGATTTTGCCAACCAAGAACTTTTCTTTGTTCCGCCATTGAGTTGCGAAACACCAAAATTAATTGACAACATTCCGCTGATTAATCAAATTGGTACTAGAACTTATTCTATTTCTAAAATAACATTAATTACAAAATCAACAGCAACCCTAAATTTTCAAATCAATGGGGTCAACAATACGCTTGCCGCGATAAGCGCAATTCCTGGTGTAGTTGTTACTGGACCAACAATAGTCAACACTTCGTTGGGCAGTTACGACACCTACATTATTACAGGTTTGGCAGGAAATATTGGTGTTTATTCAACTGCCGAATTGTATTTGGCAGCCTACGGTACTGATGGTGCCGCCACTTTTGGTGGTTTTTATTCTGGTTTCATTTTTAAACCTGAAATAACATTCAATTTGTTGAACATTACCCAAAACAATTGTATTCCGAATGCATTGCTCAATGTAAATTCGTTAAGTTCTTTCGATACTTTTCAGTGGTATTTCAATGGAAACCCAATTCCGTTAGCCAATCAAAACTTCTATAATCCCCTAGTAGCAGGCTATTATTACGTGAAAGCCGCCATTGGCAATTGCGGAACCAACGAAATTTCTTCAGATGAAATTCCGATTAGTTCTTGTCCAATTGACTCCGATAACGATTTGGCAAACGACAATATCGACATCGATTTTGATAACGACGGCATACCCAACTGCGAGGAATCAGTAGGCGACTTAGGGATTAACCTTGCAGATACTAGCACAATCACAGTAAATACCTCGGGCAGTAATACGCCTGACCCAAATCCGTTCGTGGGCAATATCAATGGTGATTTCGTGACAAAAACACCAATCGGAAAAAACAATGCTGTAACAGTTCAAAAAACGTTCGCATCGCCAACAAACATTTCGTTGCAATATGTCAATTCGGCGTCAGCAGCTAATTTGATTAACTTTAATGCTGATTTCGTTCTGACCTGCGATGTAAGCAAGACCATAACTGTTCAAAATCCAGACAATCAGTTATTAATTGACACCAACTACGATGACATTTACGAAAGTGGTGTTACCGTATATTCCTCGTACGAAGTGCGCTTCAGAGTGAACAGCGCCACGCCATTAGCTGCCGGAACGGGCACTTTTAGATTCAAATCTGCCGCAACGACTAGCATTGCTTTAAAGCATGTTAATCTGTCGGACGCGGATCCTAATAACGCAACTTTTAAATTAGTAACAACCTGTGTCGCAAAAGATACCGATGGCGATGGCATTCAAGACGCACTAGATTTGGACAGTGATAACGATGGTATTTTAGATCAAACGGAAGCACTAGGTACAAGCACCGTTACTCCATCGAATACAGATGTAAATGTTGACGGACTGGACGACGCTTTTGGAAATGGAATCACTCCTGCTGATACAGATGGCGACGGGGTTTCAAATAATCTCGACTTAGATAGTGATAACGACGGGATTTTTGATTTGATTGAAGCCGGCAGTTTTGCAAGCGATAGCAACAGCGACGGAAGAATTGACGGTAGTCCTGCAAACTTTGGCGCCAATGGTCTTTATAACGCCATCGAAACGGGTTCAAATTCTGGGATTTTAAATTATATAGTACGCGACTCAAATGGCGATAATGTGGCCAATTATATTTCTTTAGAAAGTGATGGTGATGGTTGCAATGATGTTATTGAAGCGGGATTTGTTGATCCTGATGGCGATGGAATGCTCGGTAATAACCCGTTTACAGTAGATACAAATGGTCTTATTACTAGTGGGACTGGTTATACTTTGCCGAATTCAAATTACATTTCTAGCGCACCAATTACGATTATTTCCCAGCCTTCGGTAGCACCATTCTGCGCGTACCAAAATTCCGTAATTACAATTACAACCTCGCCTTTAGATTCTTATCAATGGCAAGTTTACACAAGTGGTACTTGGGTATCGATTGTAGATGGTCCTAATTATGCGCAAAGTAATACAAGTACCTTACAACTTAATGCTATTACTTTTTCCTTTAATGGCAATAGATATCGTGTCATTTTGCGCAAAAACGGAAACATATGTGAAGTAATTTCGAATGAATTAGTCTTAGAATTATACAATGTTCCAATTTTAAATTCACCAACGACATTAGTGCAATGTGACAACGACAATAACGGATTTACCACGGTCAATTTGAGACAAAAAGAAAGTGATATCACTTCGATTACCGACCGCGTATTTACCTACTATAAAACGTATTCAGGAGCTGAATCAGGTAACGAGAGTTCTCCTAACTTTATCTCTAATCCTTTGAGTTATTTTACCAATTCGACAACGATTTGGGTTCGTATTGTTGACCAATTGCATGGTTGTTTTAGTGTTGCTGAATTAAATGTAGTCGTTTCTAATACGCAAATAATAAGCTCATACAATCGACGGTTTTACAGATGTGACGATTTCCTAGATGCTTTTGGAAATAACAATAGCGACAACAATGATCGAGATGGAATTGCCACTTTTGATTTTAGTAGCGCAACTGCTGGTATCATTGCAATTCTCCCTTCTTCTATTTATAGTATTAAGTATTACAAAAATTTTCAAGATGCCTCGATGGAGCTTGACACCGATGGCAATTCGTTAGAGATTTCTCAAGATATTAACGCCCCAGAAAGTATTTACAATTACAGAAATAGAGACTATCCTACGCAACAACAAATTTGGGTTCGCGTCGAAAGTACTCTCGACAACGCCTGTTATGGCATCGGTCCTTACGTAACGCTAATTGTAGAGTCATTGCCAGTTGCAAATCCGTATAATGACACCAATATTATTCGCAAGTGTGATGACAATCAAGATAGTGTATTTGCTTTTGATACGTCTCAAATCGAATCGATTATATTGAATGGTCAAACCAATGTTGCTGTTAGTTATTTTGACCAAAATGGCGCACCACTTTCGAGTCCACTCCCGAATCCATTTACAATTAACGGCAGCAAAACCATTACCGTTAGAGCGACGAATACGATTACATTCGACCCAAATGGACCTTGTTACGATGAAGAGACCTTGCAATTTATTGTAGACGATTTACCACAAGCTTTTCCTGTAGACACCACATTGTTCACGGTTTGCGACGATGAGGATGATCCATTGTTGCAAGATGGAATGTTTGGATTTGATACGGCAGCCATCGAATCGCAAATATTGAACGGGCAAACCTCGCTCGTTGTGAAATATTATGACCAAGCAGGACAACCCATTGCAAGTCCACTACCGAATCCTTTTGTTACCATTTCACAAAACATCACCGCAGTAGTTGAAAATCCACTCAACGCGACCTGTCCCGCAAGTATTCAGATTCCATTTGTGGTCAATCCGATGCCAAAGATTAAATTGCTAGGAAGCGATTTGCTTTGTTCTGACAACCCAGAATTTACGATTACGATTGATGCTGATATTGTTGACGGAAGTTCAACTTCGAATAATACTTATCAATGGTATCTCGATGGAAATCCTATTTTAGGCGGCACGAACTATAGTTTAGTAATTAATACTGAAGGCGTTTATACTGTTGATGTAACGACACCGCAAGGTTGTTTAAAAACCAGAATTGTTGATGTAACTTCTTCGGAAATTGCGCAAATTCAAGAAATTAAGATCAGTGACCTAGCCGAATCTAATACGGTCGAAATCAGTGCTACAGGCAATGGCGATTTGGTATATTCGATTGATAATCTGACTGATTTTCAATATTCAAACATCTTTTATGATGTGCCGTACGGAATTCATCAGGTGTATGTCAAAGATATCAACGGATGTGGTCTTGTTGGTCCAATCGAAATTTATGTTTTAGGAATTCCAAAGTTTTTTACTCCTGATGGAGATGGAGTTAATGATACGTGGAATCTAGCTGGAAGTAGTTCTAAATTCAACAAGAATGCTGAAATACTTATCTTTGATCGTCATGGTAAATTTATTCACCAACAATTTGGCGATGGTGCAGGATGGGATGGCACCTATAATGGCAGACAATTGCCTTCTGACGATTATTGGTACGTGATTACTTTGGAAGATCAACGTGTCTTTAGAGGACACTTTAGCATGAGAAGATAATTGAAACTTTCTGGCATGATAAAAACGGGATTCCTTTTCTTTATGATTACCCTACTTACTCAAGCGCAAACGGTCAAAGTCACGACTGGAAAAGTAGAACGCATCGAAAAATTTAAATCGCAATTTGTTGACGCAAGAAATGTAGATGTTTGGTTGCCAGAAGGATATTCAACTTCAGAAAAATATGCGGTTTTATATATGCATGATGGACAAATGCTGTTTGATCCAGCATCAACCTGGAACAAACAAGCGTGGCAAGTCGATGCCATTGCTGGGAAATTGATTGCTGAAAAACAAATTCAAAAATGTATTGTTGTCGGAATTTGGAACAATGATAAGAAACGACATCCAGAGTATTTTCCGCAAAAAGTTTATCCTTCATTTTCGGTTGCGCAAAAGAAATTAATTTCAGACGAATTGATCAAAAGAGGAAAAATCGACAAGGAGTTTGATCCCATCTCTGATAATTATTTGAAGTTTATCGTCAAAGAATTGAAGCCTTATATTGATCAGACCTACGCTACTTACACTGACCGAAAACACACTTTCATTTCTGGTTCAAGCATGGGTGGGTTGATTTCGTTGTATGCGATTTGCGAATATCCGAAGGTCTTTGGAGGTGCAGGTTGTTTGTCGACGCACTGGACAGGAATTTACCAGAATAATGATAATCCAATTCCAGATGCGCTAATTTCGTATTTCAAAAATCACCTTCCGAATCCCAAAAATCACAAAATCTATTTTGATTATGGCGATAAAACTTTGGACAGTTTGTACCGTCCATGGCAATTGAAGGTAGATGTTGTCATGAAATCAAAAGGATTTACGAAAGAGCATTGGATGACGCAGTTTTTTGAAGGAAAGAATCATTCGGAAGAAGCGTGGCGAGAGCGTTTTCATGTTCCGTTAGCATTCTTATTGCGTCGTTAGTACAGGTTCACTAGCCCAGATGGCAGCGGCATCCTTTTTTGCTATAGATAAAACTCTCTTCTTCACAGGAGGTGACTAACAAAAAAGATATAGCGAACAGCTGGAATAAGCTTCACACGAGCAAAGCGAACTGGCGAAGCAAAATAAAAAACCCATTCAGTGACGAATGGGTTTCTTTATGATTAAAATTCAAGATTAGACTTTGTATCGTTTTCTATCGTTTTCTGTCAAATAGATTTTTCTCAAACGAATGGATTTTGGTGTAACCTCTACGTATTCGTCTTTTTGAATATACTCTAACGCTTCTTCTAATGAGAAAATAATTGGCGGAATAATTCTCGCTTTTTCATCATTTCCAGACGAACGAACGTTGGATTGTTTTTTCTCTTTAGTCACGTTCACACACATATCATCACCACGAGAGTTTTCTCCAATTACTTGACCTTCGTAGATTTCTGCATTTGGCTCAACAAAGAATTTACCACGATCTTGTAATTTATCAATAGAATAAGGAATAGCTTTTCCTTTTTCCATAGAGATCAATGAACCTTTGTTACGTCCAGAAATTTCACCTTTGTAAGGCTCATATCCTAAAAAACGATGTGCCATAATTGCTTCACCAGCAGTTGCAGTTAACAATTGGTTACGCAATCCAATAATTCCACGTGAAGGTATATTAAATTTTACAATCATACGTTCACCTTTAGTTTCCATAGAAAGCATTTCACCTTTGCGAAGTGTAACAAATTCTACCGCTCTTCCAGAAAGACTTTCAGGTAAATCGATGGTTAATTCTTCGATAGGTTCACATTTTTTACCATCTATTTCTTTGATAATAACTTGAGGTTGACCAATTTGAAGTTCGTATCCTTCTCTACGCATCGTTTCGATAAGTACAGACAAGTGCAATACACCACGACCGAATACCATAAACTTATCAGCAGAATCAGTTTCACCTAATTTCATTGCTAAGTTTTTCTCAAGTTCTTTTGTCAAACGGTCTCTAATATGTCGCGAAGTAACAAATTTGCCGTCTTTGCCAAAAAAAGGAGAGTTATTAATAGTAAACAACATACTCATTGTTGGCTCATCAATTGCAATTGTTTGCAATGCTTCCGGATTTTCAAAATCTGCGATGGTATCACCAATTTCAAATCCTTCCACTCCAACAATAGCACATATATCACCAGCAATTACTTCTAGAACTTTCTTACGACCGAGTCCTTCAAAAGTGTGTAATTCTTTAATTCTTGATTTCATTATGGTACCATCTCTTTTTACTAGAGAAATTGGCATATTTTCTTTTAAAACGCCTCTTTCAAGACGACCTATAGCAATACGACCTGTAAAAGCAGAAAAGTCTAAAGAGGTAATTAGCATTTGAGGAGTTCCAGTAGAAACTTTAGGAGCTGGTACATTCTCGATAACCATATCTAATAATGCTTCAATATTATCGGTAATATTTTCCCAATGATCAGACATCCAGTTGTTTTTTGCAGAACCATATACCGTTGGAAAATCCAATTGCCATTCTTCTGCACCTAATTCAAACATTAAATCAAATACTTTTTCGTGCACTTCTTCTGGTGTACAGTTTTCTTTATCAACTTTATTAATAACTACACAAGGTTTTAGACCTAGATCAATAGCTTTTTGTAGCACAAAACGCGTTTGTGGCATCGGTCCTTCAAAAGCATCTACTAATAGACAAACGCCGTCTGCCATGTTCAGTACACGTTCTACTTCGCCACCAAAATCCGCGTGACCAGGAGTATCAATGATATTGATTTTTGTTCCTTTGTAAACTACAGAAACGTTTTTTGACGTAATTGTGATTCCTCTTTCACGTTCGAGGTCATTGTTGTCTAATATTAGATCGCCTGTATTTTCGTTATCGCGAAAAAGTTGACAGTGATACATAATTTTATCAACCAAGGTAGTTTTTCCGTGGTCGACGTGTGCAATAATTGCAATGTTTCTGATAGATTCCATCTGTTATTTTTAATGGGTGCAAAGGTACACTTTATTTTTACATAAAAAACCTTTAAAAAATAGTTTACCATTTGATAACTCGACTAAAAGAAAAGAAGAAATAATAATTAAGTTCGCCATCATTATTTTATTTTTATGAATAAATCTCTATATTTGAGTAATGAAAAACAAGGCGAATAAAATCACACTTCTGTACATCCTTTTTTCCATAGTACTGGCGCTTGTTGGCTATTACATCTTAGATAAATTCCACACTTCGAATCACTTAGCATTTCTTAATCTTAGTTTTATTAAAGATGTTGTTTTCATTGTCTTTTCAGGAATTATTTTTAAAGTAGTGCTCACGAAAAATGACAATCGAAATAATTTGATTTTCGAAAAACTAAAGGCGACCAATGAAGAAATAAAGGAATCAAACGAGCGCTATGATATTGTTGCAAAAGCGACTAGTGATACGATTTGGGATTGGAAAATTCAAGAAGACGATTTTATTTGGAACAAAGGAATACAAGGCGTTTTTGGTTATAAAAAAGAAGAAGTAGGCAAGACATCTAAGTGGTGGTTTGACCGAATTCATCCTGAAGATAGTATCAAAATGTCGATTAAGTTATACTCATTTATTGAACAAAAAACTGAAAAATGGCAAGACGAATATCGATTTAAATGCGCTGATGGAACGTACAAATATGTATTTGATAGAGGTTTTTTAGTAAAAGACGAGGATGGCAACGCCATTAGAATGATTGGAGCCATTCAAGATGTCACCAAGCAAAAAGAAGAGGAACAACGTTTGAAGCTTTTGGAAACCGTAATTACACAGACCAAAGATGCGGTGATAATTACGGAATCAGAAAAAACAGACAAGACGATACCAAAGATTGTATTTGTTAATCCAGCCTTTACGGAGATGACAGGATACAAATCAGGTGAAGTTATAGGAAAGACGCCGATTGTTTTTATGGGTAGAAAATCGGTTAAGAATGACATTTCAAAGTTATCTAAGGCTTTGAAAGGTCGAGAGGAATTTAAATTTGAAACTTTAAACCAAAAGAAGAACGGCGAAGAATATTGGGTTAATTTTTCGATGATTCCAATTACCAATCAAGAAGGAAATCATTCGCACTGGATTTCGATTCAGAGAGATATTACGGAAGAAAAGAAACAAGAAAAAGAGAAAGAACAGCTGATTCGAGAATTGACACAAAACAACAAGGATTTGAAACAATTCTCCTACATCACTTCACATAATTTAAGGGCACCACTGTCGAACTTGACGGGCTTATTGAATTTGATGCATGAATATCCTGTAGAAAATCCGGAATTGCGAGAAATTATAAATGGATTCTCGACTTCTACCAATTTACTCAACGAAACCATTAACGATTTGGTAAAAGTGGTTATTATTAAGGACAATCCATCAATTGATAAAGAAGAAGTTTTGATTAAGGATGTTTTTGAAAATGTGTTCAACCAATTGAGTTACCTGATTAGCTTGCATAAGCCGATACTAAAAATTGAATTAGAAAAGGTCTCCATATTAAATATCAACAAAGCCTATTTAGAAAGCATCCTATTGAACCTATTTACCAATGCCATTAAATATCGTTCTCCGAAAAGAACGCTGCGTATTTTTGTTTCTTCTAAAGAACAAAATAATAGTATTGTGTTGATCTTTAAAGACAACGGAATTGGAATTGATTTGGAGCGTAATCGAGATAAGATTTTCGGATTGTACCAAAGATTCCATAACTACTCTGATAGTAAAGGATTAGGTTTATATTTGGTGAAGTCACAAGTGGAAAGTATGGGTGGAACTATTGGCGTTGAGAGCGAAGTAGATAAAGGCACTACCTTTACGATAATATTTAAAAATACATTATAATGCTGGATTTAATTTTATGTGTAGATGACGACCCAATTACCTTAATGCTTTGTAAAATGGTCATCACTCGCGCGGAGTTTGCTCAACAGATTATCACTGCTCAGAATGGTGAAGAAGCATTAAGTTATTTTGATGATCTCAGATTAAACAATTTAGGCGCAAATATCTCTAATTATCCTAAACTGATATTCCTCGATTTGAACATGCCAGTAATGGGCGGCTGGGAGTTTCTCGACCATTTTTCGAAAGAAGAATACCGCAGTTCATTTGAAGATTGCAAGGTAATCGTACTCTCTTCAACTATTGATCCTGACGATATCAAAAAGGCCAAGACGTATTCAATGGTACTAGACTTTTTGTCAAAGCCGATCTCCAAGGAAATGTTAGAAAGCTTAAAAACAATTTTAGCATAAAAAAAAACTCTCCACAAAATGGAGAGTTTTTTTTATCGATAAAAGACACAATTACAATTTTGCAACGTGCTTTGTTAATTTAGATTTTAGATTTGAAGCTTTGTTATCATGAATAACATTCTTCTTTGCTAATTTATCAATCATAGAAATAACTGCAGAAAGTTTCGCTGAAGCACCTGATTTGTCTGTTTCTAAACGCAAAGCTTTAATAGCATTACGAGTAGTTTTATGTTGATAACGATTTAATACTCTTTTTTTATCGTTACTTCTGATTCTCTTTAAAGCTGACTTATGATTTGCCATTTTGTTTTTTTTCTAAATTTATTTTATTGTAGCCCGTAGGGGAATCGAACCCCTCTTACCAGGATGAAAACCTGGCGTCCTAACCGATAGACGAACGGGCCATACTTCTGTAATGCGGATGCAAAAATACAACTATTTTCTATTCGTACAATAGCTGAAGTATTTTTTTTTATTTTTTTTTAATATGCCTTTGCAAACAGCACTCTACCAGCAGACTTAGCTCCTGTCAACACGCAATTTCCTTCCTCTTTTTCACCATCTAACGGTATACAACGTATCGTTGCTTTAGTCAATTCTTTGATTTTATCTTCGGTTTCTGGAGTTCCATCCCAATGTGCAGCGATAAAACCGCCTTTGTTTTCCAACACCTCTTTAAACTCATCAAAAGAATCGATCTTTGTAATATGACTTTCTCTGTATTGAAGTGCTTTTTCAAATAGATCTTTTTGTATTTGCTCTAGCAGATCCTTTACGTAGTTTACGACAGCATTCTTTTCAACAATTTCTTTGCTTAATGTATCTCTTCTCGCTACTTCAAATGTTCCGTTTTCCAAATCTTTAGGACCAACTGCAATCCTAATCGGAACGCCTTTTAATTCATATTCATTAAACTTGAAGCCTGGCTTTTGAGTCGTTCTATCATCATACTTCACGGATATTTTGAGACTTCTCAATTGTCCAATTAATTCATTTACTGCCGCTGATATTTCTTGCAATTGTTCCTCCGTTTTATAGATAGGCACAATAACTACTTGGATAGGAGCCAAATTTGGAGGCAAGACTAATCCTTGGTCATCGGAATGCGTCATGACCAAAGCGCCCATTAAACGCGTTGATACTCCCCATGATGTTCCCCATACAAAATCTTGTTTTCCTTCTGCGTTCGCAAATTTTACATCAAATGCTTTGGCGAAATTTTGACCCAAAAAATGAGAAGTACCAGCTTGCAGTGCTTTACCATCTTGCATGAGTGCTTCGATACAATAGGTTTCTTCCGCACCTGCAAAACGCTCAGTTTCTGTTTTCAATCCTTTTATTACTGGAATTGCCATAAAATTTTGAGCAAAATCAGCATAAACATGCATCATTTTTTCAGATTCTTCAATCGCTTCCGCCTTAGTTGCGTGTGCTGTATGCCCTTCCTGCCAAAGAAATTCGGCGGTTCTCAGGAAAAGTCTGGTTCTCATCTCCCATCGAACGACATTCGCCCATTGATTAATTAGTAAAGGCAAATCGCGATATGACTGAACCCAATTCTTGTAGGTAGACCATATAATAGCTTCACTAGTAGGGCGAACAATTAGCTCTTCCTCTAATTTTGCATTCGGATCTACCATCAATTTACCTGGTTTATCAGGATCGTTTTTAAGTCGATAATGCGTAACGATGGCGCATTCCTTTGCAAACCCTTCTGCATTTTTTTCTTTCGCCTCAAACATACTCTTAGGCACAAACAAAGGAAAGTAAGCATTACTATGTCCTGTTTCTTTAAACATTCTATCTAACTCGGCTTGCATTTTTTCCCAAATTGCATAACCGTAAGGTTTAATAACCATACAGCCTCTAACACCAGAGTTTTCAGCAAGATCTGCTTTTACAACTAGCTCGTTATACCATTTCGAATAATCCTCAGATCTTGTAGTTAGGTTCTTGCTCATAATGTATTTATTGGCACAAATATTGTTTAACTTTTTTTAACTAAATAGTTTGGCAAAACTAACTAATTTTGTGTAGTTCAACAATAAAAAACGAATGTTATGAAAACTATTTCCCTTCCTAAAAATAAATATCCCTATTTCCTAATTATAACCATTTTAAGTGTTTTTGTAGTTTCTTGTGGAAGCTATCAAAACACTTCTTATTATGACACAGACGGAATTTATGGAAATTCAGAATCAAAAACTACAGTTGCCACGACTTCAGAGGCAGTTCCTGACAACAATCAATACAAGAATTACTTCGGGTCATTACAAGATCCAAACGTAAAAAAAGACTCCACTTTTACGGATGTCGAACGTTATAGTTCTGAGTCTAACAATAATCAAGAAAGCAGCAGTAGCAGTGCATGGGGCAGTGATTCTGGCACTACAGTCGTTAACATTTACGATAACAGTTGGGGATGGAATAATTGGGGATGGAATAATTACTGGAACTGGAACATTGGTTGGGGATGGAACTCGTGGTACGGAATGAATTACGGATGGGGCTGGAATTCATGGTATGGACCAAATTGGGGTTGGGGTTGGAACACATGGTACGGAAATCCATGGTGTGGTGGTTATTATCAACCTTATTACCAACAATATCATCCAGGGACTAGAAGTTACGCAGGAGTTTATGGTGGTGCTAATTATGGCGGTAACAGAAATTCAGATGGCAGAAGAAACAACAACCCTACAATAAGAACTACAACAAACAGTTATAGCGGCACTCGAAACGAGCAGACGATTCGAAATCCACGGTCACCAAGTGATTTTGGCGGAACTAGAAATCCAATTCGAAATAATTCCTACAGCAACCCTAGCAATACAACGCCAAGATACAATCAAAACAGCACGCCTAGAAGCCCTATAAACACAACTAGAAATTTTAATAGTGGTTCCTCAAGAAATTACAACAGTGGCTCTACAAGAAGTAACTCATCTAATTCTGGCAGCTACAATTCGGGTGGTAGAACTTCTAACGGTAATTACGGCGGTGGAAGATCGTACGGAGGGAGAAGATAAAATTTAAATTCATTTAAATCCTAAGCATTTAATTTAGATACTTAGGATTTTTTTTAATACAAAAACCTATGAAAAAATATATTTCAATTCTTTTGATTCTTGTAGCGAATTATTCGATTCACTCGCAGTCTATTTCTGATGCATTACTTTATGCCAACGACAATCTCAGTGGTACAGCAAGGTTTAGAAGTATGAGCGGGGCGTTTGGGGCACTCGGAGGTGATTTTTCTTCTATTAACGTCAATCCAGCGGGCAGCGCGGTATTTTTGAACAATCAGGTCAGTTTTACACTTACAAATTTTAATATTCGTAATAAGTCAAATTACTTTGGGACTGAAGTCGTAACTGAAAACAATGCTTTCGATATTAATCAAGCTGGCGGTATTCTAGTCTTTGACAATCACAATTCTAGCAGCGATTGGAAGAAGATTGTATTAGCAGTAAATTATGAAAACACATCTAATTTAGATAATTCACTTGATACATTTGGAACCAATCCGACGAATTCTATTGCAGACTATTTTTTGAGTTATGCCAACCCAGAATTGTACAATTCAACCATTCCGATTTCTATTTTGTCAGACCCTAATACGTATTATGAAGATTTAGACATTAGAAACCAACAAGCATATCTAGGGTTCCAAGGCTACGTAATTAACGCTGACCCAAACAATTCAAGTAATGACACTTATGTTTCAAACGTTCCTGCCGGTTATTTTTATCAAGAAAATTATACGGATTCAAGAGGCCTAAATGGAAAAGTTTCCATCAATTTTGCCTCGCAATATAAAGACAAGTTTTATTTTGGTTTGAATTTAAATTCTCATCTAACTGACTATACCAAAACTACCTCGTTCTATGAAGAGAACGACAATAGTACTACTTCTGGACTCAAGAGATTGCTTTTCGAAAACTATCAAAATACCTATGGCAATGGCTTTTCTTTTCAATTCGGTGCCATAGCAAAAGTAACAGAAAAACTCAGAACAGGCTTATCTTATGAATCCCCAACTTGGTATCGCTTGACCGACGAAAAACAACAATTATTGCAAACTACTGGCTATAAGTATGGTAATCCTCCAAACCCAGATTTGAGTAGTCAAATGGTAGATTCAAATTTTCTTTTGATTTATCCTGAATACAAATTGCAAACTCCTAGTAAATGGACTGGTAGCTTGGCTTATGTTTTCGGGAAACAAGGTTTGATTAGCGTGGATTATAGTTTAAAAGACTACAGCAAAACTCGTTTCAAACCAAATGATTCCTTCTTCCGACCTTTAAATGCCCGCATCGACGCACAATTGCATGCCGCAAGTGAATTTCGAATCGGCGGTGAATATAGAATAAAGCAATGGAGTTTACGTGGCGGTTATCGCTATGAAGAAAGTCCCTATAAGGATAAGAAGGTAGTCGGCGATTTAAGCGGATTTTCAACTGGATTCGGTTATAATTTTGGCACCACCCGATTGGATATGGCGTATGCTTATTCACAACGAAAATCACAACAAGGTTTCTTTTCTCAAGGATTTACTGATGGACCTGAAGTTATGACTAAAAGCAACACAATTTCGTTGACCTTAGTATTTGAAATGTAAGTTGGTTTTGCTACAGTAAATACTGCAATTTACCTCGTCGACCATAGCGGTAGTGGCATCGTTTTGTGCCTTGAAGAACTTTGTCTACTTGCTATTTTGCAATGGCACAAAATTTTGCCTTACAAAATAGTAGATTTAGAATTTTTGTTCAGTCGAATCGCTTCGCTCGGGTGTCGTGGACAGCACGAATAGCTCCTAAAAAAATTATTGATAATTAATAGTTATGCCAGCAACCCAGAAATTCCGACCAAAGGCTTCGGTGTTTTCTTTTCCTGCATTGTGAATATAATTTAAAGAAACTGGCATCGTAAGGCGCTCACTCAACTGAAATTCTCTTTCCGCCTTTATACTCACATTTGTCAGTGACGGTTTGTCATAATCTGTATACGAATAATAGGCCGCTTGATTATTGAAGACCACACCTGCCAAAACGTCTAGTGTTATTTTCTTATACAACTCCTCCCACGTATATCCAGCTTCGAAATAGGTTGTGAAATTCTGCTTTGGATTTTCTCCGTTTTGGTCATACCTAAAATCATTCCCAGCGACAAGCGTGCTTAGCGTTGCATTTAGTGGAAAATCGTAATCGGAAAAATCAAAAACTAACATGGCATCGACTGTTTTTACGCCATCTTTGCCATAGTTAAAAAACCCATTATCGACACCTTCTACTCTGGAAACGGAAGGCCAATAGTAATCCCAAAGTTGTATGGAGAGAAAAGGACTTACTTGATAATTTATATTAAAATCAATCTCTTGATAACCTTTGTACGCCGTTTCTTCATCTGGATAAAAGTAGTCCTTTTTGAAATTTGACGTTGCCCAAAAACCAATTAAAATCTTTTCGCTGACGGCATAATTGATGGTGGGTTGCACGACTGCATAATCGCCACCCCAACATTGTCCTCGCCATAAGTACCTAGTCATAAAGTCGACATTGAACTCAAACTTACTTGCTTTCTTTGATTCAATAGAATCTTTTGCCATCGTTTCTGTTTGCGCATACAAGTTTGAAGCTAGAAAACAGAAGCAAAACACGGCTTTTATTCTATAATGCGCTTTCATCGTTACTTTTTGTTTTTGAGAACGTTATCAATGGCTTCAAAAAGCTTTTCTCGGTTGATTGGTTTTGTCAAATAGCCAAAAAATCCTGCCTTATAAATTCTGGCCTCGTCTTCAGCCGACGCATACGCAGTTTGTGCAATTATGACCAATTCCGGGCGAATCATTTTAATCTTTTCTAATGCTTCAAACCCATTCATTACAGGCATTTTAATATCCATCAATACCAAATCGATGTCTGGATTATTAATACTGATTTCCACCGCTTCCAGTCCATTTTCCGCTCTAATAATCGTATAGTTCTTAGATTGAATTACCTTTTGGAAAAGGAGAAAATTAATGTTATCATCCTCAGCAATCAAGATGGTAATGGCTTCATCATGAATTTCTGCCGATTTGCTTCTAATAGGTTTTACGGTAATGTTGTGAATTTCATTGTATTTTAATGGAATGGAAAACGAAAAGGTAGATCCTTTCTCTACTTCAGATTCGATAGAAATCATTCCGCCCATCATTTCGACATAAGCTTTAGAAATTGCAAGTCCCAAACCTAAACCACCTGCTTTAATAGAAGCGTCATTTTCGACTCTTTTGAAGCGATCAAAAATATGTTGGTGATTGTGTTTATCAATGCCTGGTCCAGTATCTTTTATGGTAAAAATCACTTTTTTCTTTTTGTCGTCAATGCGATAGCCGAAAGCGACATGGCCTTCGCTTGTAAACTTTATAGCATTGGTCACCAAATTAACAATGACCTGTTTCAGTTTGACCTCATCGGTAATAATATTGAATTCTGCAGGTTTATCGTTGGGAATAATAAAGAAATCAATATTCTTTGTTTTAGGAATAGTGATTTTGATCGTTTCATACAACTCGCTGATGCAAGATTCAATGTTGATATCTGAATAGTTGGGTTGAATTTGATTCGAATCAATTTTTGACATTTCAATCAAGTCATCAATAATTGAAACGAGATTTTTTCCACTTTTATCAATCACTTTAAGATACTCTAGCTTTTCTTCTGTGGTCAATTTTGTGTTGAGAAGCAAATCAGTAAACCCATTGATTGCGTTCATAGGCGTTCTGATTTCATGCGACAAATTGGCCAAAAAAGAAGCTTTTAGACGCTCACCTTCTTCGGCTTTCAACTTTGCTTTCACCAACTCAATTTTCTGATTGGCATTTTCTTCAAATAAATTTCCAATATAACTAAACTCACCGCTGGTCTCTTTAAGCTCTTTTATCGCTTTTTTGTTTCCCGTTTCTAAGACTCGGGTCATCATTTCAAGTGGATAATAAACCAGTTTTCTGGTGTAAAAAATATTGATAATCAGATTGAGAATAAACGCAAAGATGATCAAGTATAATATCGTCATCATATTGCCAAAATAAACGTCAAACTTCCTTTCAAAAAGCAAGTTAGCAACAACTTTACCGAAGGCGTCTTTTAAGACATACTCGGAAAAAATAGAATGTTTACCTTGTATTTTTTGATGCTTAGCGTTGATGAAAATTACTTTAGATTCAGAAATTGCTTCCAGATTCTTTAGATAGGTTGCATCCATAATTCTCGCCACAAAAAAATAACCAGATGGGGCCGTTTTATTTTTTAATGGATCATCAGACGGATGGATCGAAGCACCCGTTACTTCCGCAAGTCCCTCTGGTATTTTCAAGTAGAACTTACTAATTCCTCCATGACTTAATCTAAGCATCGCTTCCTTTGGAATGATATCTTTAGACTTCATCTTCGCAGAGGCGGTCCGAATCATAAAATTGAACCCTATGTCATAGGCTCCCAAGTAGTCTGCATTATAAATATTCAGTTCATTTCCAATTGTCTCGTTATACCAGACAGAGTCTTTCGACTTGATAAAATTGACAAACTCATCCCAATTGGTGTCGTTATTTATGGCTACTTGGATGGGCTTATTATCAAGCTCTATCAGTTTTGTAACTTCATTCTCGAATTGACTTACCGTATTAGAATATACTTTTGTCTCCGCTTGTTTCGTATAATAGAACAGTGACAGATAGAGCAGAATAAAAAAAGCACTCGACGAGAAGATCAAGAGTAAAATCTTGGGATAGGTCTTTTTTACATTCATCTGATTTACAAAACAATTGCTATTATTAATGCGGGAAATTAGCACAAAATGATGTGAAAAAACGAGGAAATTTAGAAATTAATTAAAAGGTTTTTAACAATTGTTAATGTACCTACTATTTAAGAACACCATCAATCACTTGGAAGATTTTTTCCTTGTCTAATGGTTTGGTAATATAATCCGTAAATCCAGCGCTGAGCACGCGCTCCTTATCTTCTATAGACGAATGTGCGGTTTGCGCTATTACAGGAAGATTAGGTAGGAACATTTTTATTTTTTCAAACGCTGCGTAGCCATCCATGATTGGCATTTTGATATCCATAAAAACCAAATTAATGGCCGCATTTGTAGCGCAAATAGTAACTGCTTCCTGTCCATTAACCGCTCTGATAATAGTATAATTCCGTAACTGGAGTATTTTTTTTAGCAATAAGAAATTGATATTGTCATCTTCTGCGACCAGAATTACTTTGTCATGATTTGCTTCAAAATCAATTGCAGATTCAACAAGCACCTCTTCTACTTTCGTTGTGTCGTATTGCAACGGAATTGAAAATTGGAATACCGATCCTTCTCCTACTTTTGATTGTACAGAAATTGTTCCTCCCAGCATCTCTACATAAGCCTTACTAATAGCCAATCCCAATCCTAAACCACTTAACTCTACGGAGAAATCGTCTTCAACACGGCGAAACCGATCAAAAATAACCTTCAAGTTTTTTTCGTCTATACCGACACCGGAGTCTTTTACATGAAATAAGATGCTACCAGTCTTTTCATCAATTTGAAAACCAAATTCTACCGTTCCTTTCTCTGTATACTTGATCGCATTCGTAATCAGATTCGTGATTATTTGTCGCAATTTGGTTTTGTCAGAAATGACATGTTTCGGAACTGGAGTACTGTTTTTTAGATAATTGAATACAATTTTCTTTTCTTTTGGAATCGTCACACGAATTGCCTCATACAACTCCTGACAGCAGGAATTAATGTCGAAACCTACCATTTTTGGGGTTATTTGCTGGGCATCTATTTTTGACATTTCAATCAAATCCTCGATAATCGAAACAAGATTACTTCCGCTATTTCGAATGATTTTGATGTATTCGATTTTGTCAGTTTCGCTCAATTTCTTGTCATTCAGTAAATCACTAAATCCAATAATGGCATTCATTGGCGTTCGAATCTCGTGCGATAAATTGGCTAAAAAAGAGGACTTTAGATTATCACTTTCTTCCGCCTTCCTTTTAGAAATTTCAAGTTGCTTTCGCTGGTTGTTATTTTCTTCAAATAAGTTTCCGATATAGCCGAATTCTCCAGGCTCATGTTTTAGTTGGTCTATTGCTTCTTGCGTGCCGGTCTCCAACACTTTTGTAATCACCTTAAGAGGCGCGTAAACCCAGCGTTTTGAAAAATAGAGATACACTACAATGTTGATGATAAACGCAATAATAATAATGGACAAGATTTTCTTTGTGCTTCTAAAATCGAGATTGAAAGCACGTTTGAAAGCCAATTGCGCAACGTCTTCATTTCGCCAATCCTTTAGTTTCCTGTAAATGATGACAGATTCTATATCATCAGAAGGAACAGCTTTCGCGTCAATTAACGTAGTTTGCGAATTGCTAATCCTATCTAGATTTTGAATAAATGGCTTGTTGATCAACCGCGCCATAAAAAAATACCCTGCAGGCAACGTCTTTACTTTCTTTGGATCATCTGATGGGTGAATGGTTGCTCCGAAAACTTCGACAATTCCTTCTGGAATTCGAATGTAAAAACTGGTTAATTTGGATTTATACAACTCCTTGAAAACGCCCTTTGGAATAAAATCACGAGTCTTCAGGTTGTTTGATGATACTTTATTGACCAGTTGCTCATCCAAACCATAAATTCCGATATAATCAACCTCATAAGTTTCAAATTCTGTAACAATAAAATTGTCAAACCACTCTTGATTTTTGGTTGAAATAAATTTCACCAACTCACTCCAATAAGTGACGTCCTTTATCGTGGCAATATGGGTTTTTGAATTCAGTTCAAACAAAGACGAAACCTCGCTGTTGTACTGATTGTAAGTTGTTTTATATACTTCCTTTTCTTGTTGCATGGTATACGCATAGAGCGAAAGATACAGCAACAGGAACAATATACTTGTACCGATGATAAGCAATAAGAGTTTAAAGTAGGTGTTGAGGGCAACGATTTTCTTCATAGATTCAAAATAGCATTCCTAGTAAATCTAATTTTGGCTAAATATAAAAATTAATTGGTGACTTTGTTTTCAATTATTCAAAAATAACTTACATTTTAAAAACATGCAGTACTTCGCAAGATGAGCCATTTCAGTTTGCTTTCGGATGGGTAGTTTGCCATCAAATGTAAGTGTTTGGAAATCTATAGTATGATGACTTCAATTAAATTCTTGTCAAATTCTAAGTCAAACCCAGCGAATTCTAATTCTCATCTTTGCATTCGATTATCTTAAGGTATATTTGTGAAGCCAACATTAAATCCTCCTATACTTTGAAAAATAAAGTAATTTGCTACTTGTGGTTTATAGTTCTATTCTTCGTAACATTTGCTGCTGGAGCGCAGAACGCAGCCGCAGATAGTATCAGAAACGTCATAAGAAACACTAAGGCGGACACGACCAAGATTAGTTCCTATAATGTTCTTGCGGACCAATACAAAGAAACCGCTCCAGATTCGGCTTACTATTATGCTAGAAAAGCAACTTCTATTGCTATTCAAATCAATGACAATTTTGGCCTAGCCAATGCTGAAATGACTTTGGGAAATGTCGGCATCATCAACAGCAATTATAAGGATGCCATTCTGCACTTCGACAATGCGATTGAATTTTATACCAAAGCGCAATCGAGTGGTTCGAAAGGAAGTTTAGAGAAAATAAAAAACGGCTTAGCTCGCGCCTATGCAAGTATAGGTGTAGTTAATTCGGAAGTAAATAATTATTCGATTGCGTTAGAATACTATTTGAAAGCACTCAAAATCTATCAAGAGATTCATCAAAAAAATAGTATCTCGAAAGCTTACAATAATATCGGTATCATTTATAAATCTCAAAAAAACTATTCAAAAGCGATTGACTATCTTCAAAAAGCGCTTCAAATTCAAAATGAATTGAAAGAAAGTACATTGCCTGTCACGCTTACCAATATTGGGGCGATTTATTTTGAGCAAGGAAAGCTTGATTTAGCATGGAGCTATTACACCAAAGCCAAATCAGAATTCGATAAAACCGAAAAAAGCAGAAATTACGGACTGCTGTTGAATTATATGGCGGAGTTTTATACCGCAAAAGGAAATAATGACGAAGCCCTTCTTTACTATAATGAGGCACTTGCTTCGTACAAGCAACTAGAAAATCTATTTGGCGCAGCTTTGGTAAATTACAATCTGGGTGAATTCTACTTTAAACAGAAAAAGTACCAAGAAGCGATGCCATTCGCCAGCAAATCTCTAGAATTGGCGAAGCAAATTGGCGCTTTAGATCAAACATTACATGCGGAGAAGCTCATGAGCGACTTATATGCTTTGCTCGGAAATCCGACCGCTTCCTTAGCGCATTACAAATCCTATATTACGGTCAAAGATTCTCTGAACAACGAGGAGCAAAACAAAAAAATGCTTCAAGCAGAATTGCGCTTTGAATACCAAAAGAAAGAAGCGCTTTTGGTAGAATCAAACAAGCGCCAAAATCTATTTACTTGGTTTGCAATTATTGGTGGACTGCTACTTTTAGGTTTGATTTTCGTAACGTATAATCGATTGCAAATCAAGCGCAGACTGACGCTTCAAAAAGAAGTGGCCGAATACGAACAAAAAGCCTTGCATTTGCAAATGAATCCACATTTTGTTTTCAATTGTTTGGGATCGATTTCGAGTTTTATTGTGCAAAACGGAACTGATTCTGCCATCAAGTACTTGTCGAAATTCTCCAAATTGATGCGACTTACTTTAGAATATTCGAAAGGAAAATTGATTCCGATTGACGCCGAAATTGAAAGCCTTCAAAACTATCTCGAATTAGAGCAATTGCGATTCAACAACAAATTCGAATTTTCGATCCATTCGAGTTCATCGCTCGAAGACGATATGGCCTTACCGCCACTATTGGTGCAGCCTTTTGTTGAAAATGCCATCTTACACGGCATCGTCCCAAAAGAGGGCAATGGCCGAATTGAAATCAATTTTAATGTGATTCAGAATCAACTGATTTGCACCATAACCGATGATGGCATTGGCATTAATCAATCGAAAGCCAACAAAGAAAACTCCGTAAAAGCACACCAATCGATGGCATTAGAAATTACGAAAAAACGTTTGGAGATGATGGAAACCACGTCGATGCAAAAAGCCAATGTCACGATTGAAGAAATTATCAACATCGACAATCAGGTCATCGGAACCAAAGTAATCATCACCTTACCCGTACAATATCTTTCAGAAACAGCGACAAAAATATGATAACAGCTTTATTAATAGACGACGACAAACATTTGCGCAAAGGATTGAAAAGCCTGATAGAGCGATATGCGCCAGAAATTCGAATTATTGGAGAAGCCGAAAGTGTAAAAACAGGCATCGCCGCTTTAGAGAATTTGCAGCCTCAAGTGGTGTTTTTAGATATTCATCTTGCAGATGGAACCGGATTTGACATTTTAGAGCAAGTCGCCAAAACCAACGGAAAAGTAGCTTCGCACATCGTATTTATTACCGCCCACGAACAATATGCGTTGAAAGCGTTTAAGTTTAGTGCCCTTGATTTTCTTCTGAAACCAGTCGATCCCGATGAATTACAGAAATCGATTGTGAAAATTAAAGAAACCTTAGAAAAAAACACCTCGTTTGAGCACATCGATTTGCTTTTAGAGAACATTCGCAAGAAAGTAGATCATTTCAAACGGATTGCACTTGCGACTGCAGATGGCATTCATTTGTTTGAGATTAGCGATATCATTCGATGTGAGTCGATTGACAATTATACGAAGTTCTTCATCAAAAATAGCAAACCCTTATTAATTTCTAAAACCTTGAAAGAGTATGAAGATTTACTCAAAGAACACGGATTTGAGCGCATTCACCAATCGCATTTGATTAATCTAACGTATCTCAAATCCTATATCAAAACCGACGGCGGTTATGTCATCATGGGTGACAATGCAAAATTGCCCATCGCGCAACGAAAGAAAGAACGCTTGCAAGAATTGATCAAATCGCTATAAAACCAAAAACAAAACAAACAAATCAACACCATGAAAAATATCTTCTTACTCTTATTGCTTTTTACAGGGATTGTGAACGGGCAAATTGTAAATATACCGGACGCGAATTTTAAAGCATTACTATTATCCGCTAATGACTCTAATGAGATTTGCAATCACTTTTGGCTTGATGCGAATTCAGATGGAGAAATTGACACTGTCGAAGCCGGATTTATAACCAGAATGCAGTTTTCGGGAGCTATAGCAGACTTTACCGGACTAGAAGCATTTGTAAACTTAACTGATCTAATCATTTATGGATCAGATGCAACTGAATTTAACATCCCTGGTCTTAATAATTTGGTTACCTTAACATTTATAAACAATTCTCAAATTACTAGTATAGACTTAAATCAATTTCCAAATCTCCAACGACTTGATCTCGATAATCTTGCGGCAATTTCTGATATTAATTTTACAACTTTAACTAATCTAACATATCTAAATATTTCGAATTGTCCAATTACCGACTTGGATGTCAGTTTTTTACCAAATTTAGACGCGCTTCAATGTGTAAATAATGATTTAACCGCTATCAATTTTGGAACAATACAAAACTTAACTAGTATTGATTGTCAAGCAAATAATATTGTTAATTTAAATTTAGCTAATTTCATAAATCTTGAAAATTTAGCATGTGGTTATAATCCAATTTCAAGTCTAGATTTAACCAATAACAACAACCTTATAAATTTGTCTATTAGAGGCAGCAATTTTTCAAATATTAATCTTGCAAACCTTGCAAATTTAGAGAGTTTTTTATGCGATGAAAATTCGATTTCAAGCTTAGATTTAACAAGTCAAAATAACCTAAAATCGCTTTATATTACTAACAATTTAATTACAAATATCGAAGTATCTAATCTAACACTTCTCGAAAATTTTTATTGTGGAAGTAACCCCATAACTTCCTTAAATGTTAATAATCTTCCATTATTACTGAGATTAGAAATTAAAAATACTCCAATTACAAATATTGATTTGTCCAATAATCCACTTTTGCAATTTTTAGATATTGCAGATACTAATTTACCTTCTTTAAATCTAAGTAGCTTAACGCAACTTCAAAGTTTGACATGTTCAAATACACCTTATTCACAGATTAATTTATCTCCTCTGACAAATCTAATTTCGTTAAAGTGCGGGGGAAATGCGCTTACTGAGTTACGAATTAAAAATGGACAGAGTGAATTTTTGACATTGACAACTAGCCCTAATCTAATATTCATTTGCGCAGATGATGCACAAATGGCAAATGTTCAGCAACTAGCATCATTGAATGCAACATCCGCAACAGTTAGTCCATATTGTACATTTATTCCCGGTGGTAATTTTAATACTGTTACCGGCAATGTCATCTTTGACGAAAACAATAATGGTTGCGATAGTAACGACACCACGTATCCTTATAATGTTCGATTGAGTCTTTCGAATAACGTTACAGAAAGTACTACGTTTCAAAACCAAACCGATGCATTCACCTTGTATGCTCAAACAGGAAATTACACTTTGACTACTGAACTTGAACATCCAGACTATTTTGTCATTTCGCCACAATCGGCTCCTATAAACTTTGCCAATTTTAATAATACACAAACACAAAACTTCTGCATTACGCCTAATGGTTTTCATCCCGATTTAGAAATTGTAATGACACCAATAATGGGCGCTCGTCCTGGATTCGATGCGTATTATAAGATCGTCTATAAGAATAAAGGAAACCAGCTACTTGATGGCATCGTAAATCTTATTTTTGATGATGTCAGAACCGACTATGTTTCGGCTATTCCTGCCGTTGACAATCAACAGGTCGGTTCGCTCACATGGAATTTCAGCAACTTGCATCCATTTGAAACAAGAGTTATTGATTTGGTGCTTAATCTAAATACACCATTAGAAAACCCACCTCTGAATAGCGGCGATATACTTTATTTTACGGCAAACACAAGTTCCGCAATAGGAGAAGGAACTTTGTTAGACAACACTTTCCAACTCAACCAAACCGTCGTTAACTCTATGGATCCCAACGACAAATCCTGTCTCGAAGGCAATGTTATTACTCCAGAAGACATCGGGAAATATGTTCATTATAACATTAATTTTGAAAATGTTGGAACTGCCGATGCTATAAATGTGGTAATCAAAGATATTATTGACACCACTATGTTTGATATGAATTCCTTGCAGTTGCTCTATGCATCACATCCTGTAGAAACCAAAATTGGAGGAAACAAAGTGGAGTTTATATTTGAAAACATCAATTTACCGCCTTCTAATATCAACCCGATTGGTGGACATGGTAATGTTTTGTTTAAAATAAAAACACTGCCAACCTTATTGATTGGAGATCAAATTGCCAATACGGCGAACATTTATTTTGACTATAATGCACCAATCGAAACCAACGAAGCAAGAAGTACTTTCGCCGCTTTAAACAATTCGAATTTTGTGAAAGACGCAAGTATTTCAATCGCACCAAATCCTGCAAAGAATAATGTCATCGTAACTTCTAAAGGCAACATCAAATCGATTGAATTATTTGATGTGCAAGGACGCATTTTGCAAACCATTTTAGAAGATAAAAATACAGCCACTATTGATATTTCAAACCAATCTAACGGAATTTACTTCCTGAAAGTGACCACTGAAATCGGTAGCAGCATCCAAAAATTAATAAAAGAATAACAAGCCAAAACAACCATTAAACTCCTCACTATGAAAAATATACTTCTACTCTTATTGCTTTTTACAGGGATTGTGAATGGGCAAATTGTGAATATACCGGATGCGAATTTTAAGGCGCGAAAGTAATAGAAATCGGAATTGGCTAAGATTTAAATAATGCTGTAACCCTTATCGATTCAAACGGAAATGGGGAAATTGAAGTAAACGAAGCTGCGCAAATTATTTCTCTTAATATGAGTTCTTCACTTATTTCAGACGCAACTGGAATTGAATATTTCATTAATCTACAATTTCTTACTTGCTCAGGAACACAAATACCTTCGCTAAGCTTTCCGGGGTTAAGTAATCTTAGATGGCTTTTCTGCGAAAACAATAGTCAACTAACATCTTTAAACCTTAGTAACTTAACCAATCTCAATAAGCTATATTGCAATTACAATAAAATAACTACGCTAGACTTAAGTGGATTAACCTTTCTTAATGACGTCCGTTGCACATACAATAGTCAACTAACTTCATTGAATATTAGCAATTTACCAAACTTAACTAGACTTGAATGTGATCGAAATCAGCTCAGTTCTTTGGATGCTACAGGTCTAATTAATTTACAGGAACTGACCTGTACCTTTAATTCCATAAATTCCTTAGTTATTTCAGGATTGACAAACCTACAATCACTAAATTGTTATGCAAATCAATTAATTGGAAGTTAACACTTTAAGTAACCTTTTATATTTAGACTGTCAACAAAATAACTTGACTTCTTTAAGGCAAATAATCTCACAAATCTCCAGTCATTAAATTGTCGTGTTAATCAGTTAACATCTATCGATATTAGTTCACTCAATAACCTAAGAACTTTTTTTTGCGCAACAAATCAAATCACTTCTTTGAATATAAATATGTTAAATAATTTGAGAGAATTGAATTGTGGATCAAATCCAATAATTGAACTGAATATCTCAAATCTAACAAATCTAACCCTGATAGAATTTAATTCTACTCAAATAACATCTATTGATTTGAATCCTTTTATTAACCTACAAAGTTTTTCTTGCGCAAATAATTCAATAACGAATTTAGATTTATCAAATTTGAGTCAATTACAAACTTTAAGTTGTTATTATACCCAAATTTCAAGTTTAGATATTTCACATTTATCATTGCTAAACTTCATTAATTTTGGCAATGAGGAGTTAATTAGTGTGAACATGAAAAACGGAAATAATGAAACTCCAAATTTTTTCCCGAGTCCAAATTTACAGTTCATTTGCGCTGATGAATCTGAAATTAACTTCATGCAGAATAGACTTAACCAAAATGGCAACGTAAATACCGTTCTCAATTCTTATTGCTCCTTCTCTCCAGGAGGCAATAAAAACACAATCACTGGAAATCTACTATTCGACGATAACAATAATGGCTGTGACGCAAATGATAATGCAAATCCCTACCTAAAAGTAAATATTAGCGATGGCACCAATTCAGGAGCAACTTTTACCAACAACACTGGAAACTACACTTTTTATACCCAGGCTGGTGATTTTATCATATCGCCACAAGTTGAAAACCAAAATTACTTCAACTTCTTGCCTCCTAGCAGCAACATTGTTTTTCCTATCGTTGATAATTCAACCCAAACCCAAAACTTTTGCATTACCGCCAATGGTGTACATCCTGATTTAGAAGTTGTAATATCACCCATTAGAGCAGCGCGTCCCAGGATTCGATTCAAAATATAAAATAGTCTTGAAAAAAAAGGAAACCAAACCCAATCCGGAATAGTCAACCTCATTTTTGATGATGCGAGTACTGATTTTGTTACTGCAACCCCAAACATAAATAATCAAACTGGAAATAATTTACTTTGGAATTTCGCAAACTTGCAACCTTTTGAAACTCGCGTGATTAATTTGACGCTAAACATCAACTCGCCACTTGAAATTCCAGCAGTGAATAGCGGAGACATTCTCGATTTCATCGCAAAACAACCTCAATTGAAGAAGGAAACACCTTTAGACAACAAATTGAATTCAGTCAAAACGTCGTCAACTCCTACGACCCCAACGACAAAACCTGTCTCGAAGGCAATGTTATTACACCTGAAGACATAGGGAAATATGTGCATTACAATATCAATTTTGAAAATGTTGGAACCGCCGATGCTGTCAATGTGGTTATCAAAGACCTCATCGACACCACCATGTTTGATATGAATTCGTTGCAGTTGCTCTACGCTTCGCATCCTGTAGAAACAAAAATTGATGGAAATAAAGTGGAGTTTATTTTTGAAAACATCAACTTACCGCCATCAATCATTGACCCGATTGGTGGACATGGGAATGTGTTGTTTAAAATTAAAACGCTGCCGACCTTGTTGGTTGGAGATCAAATTGCCAATATTGCGAACATCTATTTCGACTATAATGCGCCGATTGAGACTAATGAAGCGAGAAGTACTTTCGCCACTTTGAACAATTCGAATTTTGTGAAAGATGCAAGTATTTCAATTGCACCAAATCCTGCAAAGAATAATGTCATCGTAACTTCTAAAGGCAACCTCAAATCGATTGAATTATTTGATGTGCAAGGACGCATTTTGCAAACCATTTTAGAAGATAAACATACAGCAACTATTGATATTTCAAACCAATCTAACGGAATTTACTTCCTAAAAGTAACCACTGAAATAGGCAGTAGCGTAGAAAAGCTTGTGAAAGAGAATTAATTAGTTTGGTTATTTATGCAGAAAAGCGTCAATCGATTTTATGATTGACGCTTTTTTTGATTGTGGGATTTTGAAATGTTGAAATCTTGATATTTTGTGAGTTTTTAAGTGAGGGGGGAAGGGGGGGGTGACATTGGGATTTGGGGTTTTTGGGGTTTTAGGTTAAGATTGGGAGGGGGGGGGGGGGGGGGTCTTTGCTTGTCAACTCAAAACCCATCTTATCATCCTACAGTCTTACAGTCCTGCAATCTAACGGAATATTCCCGTGCTTTCTATCCGGACGAATACTCACTTTATTCTCCAACATGCTAAACGCCTTGATTAATTTTTTTCGCGTGTCTTGCGGCAGAATAACTTCATCTACAAAACCTCTTTGTGCCGCAGTATATGGATTGGCGAACAAATCGGCGTATTCCGCCTCTTTCTCTAATAATTTCGCCTCTGGATTGGCCGCTTCGTTAATTTCTTTTTTGAAGATAATTTCACTTGCACCCTTGGCTCCCATTACCGCGATTTCTGCCGATGGCCACGCAAAATTCATATCTGCACCGATGTGCTTAGAGTTCATTACGTCATAAGCGCCGCCATAAGCTTTTCTCGTGATCACGGTCACTCTCGGCACCGTAGCTTCGCTGAGCGCGTATAATAATTTTGCTCCGTGAACAATAATACCATTCCATTCTTGGTCGGTGCCAGGCAAGAAGCCAGGAACATCTACTAATACAACCAATGGAATATTAAAGCAGTCACAAAAACGCGTAAATCGCGCCGCTTTGATCGAACTTTTTACATCCAAACAACCTGCTAAAAACATGGGATTATTGGCTACAATTCCGACACTTCGACCGGCAATTCTAGCAAATCCAACAATGATATTTTCGGCGAAGTCTTTATGAATTTCAAAAAACGAATCTTCGTCGATTACGCCTTTGATGACGTCGTGCATATCGTACGGTTTGTTCGCATTATCCGGAACAATAGTATTGAGTTGCGGACGCATTTCGTCATTCAAGACATACGCTAACTTTGGCGTCGTTTCTTTATTATTTTGTGGAATGTAACCCAACAATGTCTTAATATCCTCTAGGCAAGATACGCCATTGGGAGAAGTCGTGTGTGCCACCCCAGATTTGGTCGAATGGGCTATAGCGCCACCTAACGCTTCAGAAGTCACTTCTTCGTTAGTAACTGTTTTTACGACATTCGGCCCCGTCACAAACATATAACTGTTGTTTTCAACCATCATTGTAAAATCAGTCATAGCAGGCGAATACACCGCACCACCAGCGCAAGGTCCCATAATCGCTGATATCTGTGGAATGACACCAGATGATTGTACGTTTCTAAAAAATATATCGGCGTAACCGCCCAACGATCGAACGCCTTCTTGTATTCGAGCGCCTCCCGAATCATTGAGTCCAATCATTGGAGCTCCCACTTTGAGCGCCATATCCATGACTTTGCATATTTTTTCTGCATGTGTTTCTGACAAAGCACCGCCAAAAACTGTAAAATCTTGGGCGAAAATATAAACCAATCTCCCATTGATTGTACCGTAACCAGTAATAACTCCATCGCCATAATACATTTCTTTCTCCATGCCGAAGTCGGTAGTTCTGTGGGTAACTAGCATTCCGATTTCTTCGAATGAACCTTCATCCATTAAGTATTCGACGCGTTCTCGCGCGGTGAGTTTTTTCTTTTCGTGTTGCTTAGCAATTCGTTTTTCGCCACCACCTAATTTAGCTTGGGCTATTTTATCGTTGAGTATGTCTATTTTTGATTCCATAGTTTATTGAATAGGTAAACGAACAATTTTTTGATCTTCTAAATACTGTTGTAGGGCAACCAAAGCCGCAATTTGAGCTTCCTCTTCTTGTTGTTTTTTCAACATCGCAGCATCGTAATAATTCTTAACAAAATGCGTATCAAAATGACCAGAGCGAAACGCCTCATGTTCGAAAACAAACTTTCCGAATGGCAAAGTCGTTTGAACGCCTTCGATTTTATATTCGTTTATGGCTTTCAACATCAGCTGAATGGACTCTTCACGCGTTTTTCCGTAAGTAATCAATTTGGATAACATCGGATCGTAATAAATCGGAATATCCATCCCTTGTTCGAAACCATTGTCAACACGAACACCTTCTCCTGTCGGCAGTTGATACACCTCTAAGTGTCCTACACTTGGAAGAAAATCATTCGTTGGATCTTCCGCATATACACGCAATTCCATCGCATGGCCGCGAATCACTAAATCCTCTTGTTTCATAGGCAAAGCTTCTCCGCGAGCTACTTTGATTTGCAACTCGACCAAGTCGACGCCTGAAATCAATTCAGTTACGGGATGTTCCACTTGCAAACGGGTGTTCATTTCGAGGAAGTAAAAATTGTGCTTGTCATCTAACAAAAACTCAACGGTTCCCGCTCCCAAATAATCACAGGCTTTTGCCACCATAACAGCAGCTTCTCCCATTTTCTTGCGCAATTCTGGCGTGAGGACAGATGATGGCGCTTCCTCGACAACCTTTTGATGGCGGCGTTGGATGCTGCACTCTCTTTCAAAAAAGTATAAGATATTTCCGTGGCTATCTGCCATCACTTGAATTTCGATATGTCGTGGTGAGGTCACATATTTTTCAATAAAAACCGAGCCATCACCAAACGCCGCTGTGGCTTCACTAATGGCACGATTCATTTGCGACTCGAAATCGCTTTCTTTTTCAACCACCCGCATTCCTTTTCCACCGCCACCAGCAGATGCTTTGATTAAGATTGGAAAACCAATCGAGTTGGCTGTTTTCTTCGCTTCATCGATATCGATAATCGCATGGTCAACACCGGGAACCATTGGAATATTGTAATGCATGACAGCTTCTTTGGCCGCCAATTTGCTTCCCATGACGCGAATGGCTTTCGATTTTGGTCCGATAAAAATCAAGTTGTTTTTTTCGACCTCTTCTGCAAAATCTGCATTTTCACTCAAGAATCCATATCCTGGATGAATGGCATCAACGTTTAAGGATTTGGCCACTTCGATGATTTTGTCACCCAATAAATACGACTGATTTGACGGCGCTTCTCCGATCCAAACGGCTTCATCGGCAAACTTGACGTGCGGCGCATTTCTATCGATAGTCGAGTAGACTGCGACGGTTTTGATTCCCATTTTTTGCGCAGTTTTCATTACTCTTATGGCAATTTCACCGCGATTGGCTACTAATATTTTTTTCATTTTTATTTTAAATAATAGATGATAGAAAATAGATAATAGATGATAGAAACTTAGTTGTAATAGCTTGTCTTTTATCCATCCGTCTATTTTCTCTTTGTCTTTTTTTTACTCAAACTCAATCATCAATTGTCCCTTATCGACAGCATCGCTAACTTTGACCGCAATCGATTTGATCACGCCATCTCGAGGCGAGAGGAAACTGTTTTCCATTTTCATGGCAGAAAGGATAATGAGATTGTCGTTTTCTTTGACGAATTGTCCCACTTCAACACTGATTTCCAGAATTAATCCTGGCATCGGTGCTTTGATGGAATTGATGTGTTTGGACTTTCCTATTTCGAAGCCCATTTCCGCAATCAATTGGTCTAACGCATCGGAAATCACCACTTCATAAGTGTTGTTGTTGACCTTGACGCGATAACTCTTTTGGGTAAAATGGGACTGAATAATTTCAGCATGAAAAGGTTTTTTTTGATGAAGAATATGGAATTTATTGGTTTCCACGCCTACGGAATCGAGTTGTGAGATGGCATCTTTGTTAAAATCAAAAGTATACGCATCATTCACTTTTACTTTATAATCAGGACTCATAAATGATAAATTTGAAATGTAAATTTAGAGATAAATTTATTCCTAAAAGCCTTCATAAATCATATAAATGCAAAATAAATATACATATATCGAATAAATCACAAAGAAAGCCATCCAAATTCTCGTAAAGTCATCAGCGGTTTCGAAAACCAGAACAACTCAAAATCTTGGAAATGAGTTTCAAAGTCTGATTTAAGTTCATGAAAGGTTGTGATTTTTGCATGGGCAATAGAAGTCTTTTCTAACGCGCCAACCAGCCACTCGCCTTCTCCCCGATTCGTTTGAATGGTAAAGGATTCCTTCTTGTCATGAAAAGTTAATGACATCATTTCCCAAGAATTTCCTTTTTTAGATTTGGCAAAAGTTTCGATAGTAGGTTTTCCGCCGAGCCAAATGATCTTCGCGGTGGGTTTGATTTTAAAATCTTCGCCTTGATGTAGTGCACTGTAAATGAAGTCCGGTTGAATCTTCGTCTTAGGAATTTTGAAATCGAACCAATCTTGCAAAGGATAATCGAAACAAATGCCGTGCATGAAATTGTACAACGACTTTTTCAAACCAAAGCTAAATTGATCATGATCGATTCCTGTTGCATCGGTATAATTGATATCATTATTGGCAAAAGTTCCTATAACTTCGGTTTCTTTGACCACGCCGAACTTTTCTGGATATAAACCCACTGGACTGTGTGCTGTCATCGCAAATTGATGCCAAAATCCGGATTGTAAGACACCAATTTCAAAAAGTTGCCGCACCATTTCGAGACTATCAATTGTTTCTTGAACGGTTTGTGTTGGATAACCATACATCAAATATGCATGCACCATGATTCCGGCTTCAGTGAAATTTCGGGTTACTTTGGCGACTTGTTCAACGGTAACACCTTTGTCAATAAGCGCTAACAAACGATCGGACGCTACTTCGAGTCCACCAGAAACGGCAATACAACCTGAAGCTTTGAGCAACAAACACAAGTCTTTGGTAAAGCTTTTTTCGAAACGAATGTTGGTCCACCACGTCACCACAATTTTTCTCCGAATGATTTCCAAAGCCACTTCACGCATGAGTGCTGGAGGCGCTGCTTCGTCGACGAAATGAAAACCAGTTTCGCCTGTTTGTGCTACCAATTCCTCGATTCTATCTACGATCAATTTCGCGGCAATGGGTTCGTAGATTTTGATATAATCTAACGAAATATCACAAAAAGTGCATTTTCCCCAATAGCAACCGTGCGCCATGGTGAGTTTGTTCCATCGTCCGTCGCTCCACATTTTGTGCATTGGATTGACAATTTCGATGACGGAAATATATTTGTCTAAGAGTAAATCTGAGTAGTCAGGAGTTCCTACTTCGCTTTGTTTGTAGTCGCTTTTAGTTGAATTGTTTTTATAAACTACTTGCTCGTTTTCGATTAGGAAGGTTCTTTTGTATTCACTATTAATGTTGAGCTGTTCATTATTAATTAGTAGCTCAACTGGAAGTTCACCATCGTCTAACGTAATATAATCAAGAAATTCAAAAACCCGAGGATCAGCAAGCGAACGCAATTCGGTATTGGGAAAGCCGCCGCCCATCACGATTTTGATTTTGGAAAAATGCTTTTTCACCCATTGTGCTGAACGAAATGCTGCGTATAAATTGCCTGGAAAAGGAACTGAGATTAGGAGTAAAGTTGGCTTTATGGACTCGATTTTTTCTTGCAATAGGGAAATGAGAATATTGTCAATGTATGTTGGTTTGGCAGCTAACGCTTCATACAATTCATCAAACGAATTGGCACTTCTACCTAATCGCTCGGCGTATCTGCTGAATCCGAAGTTTTCGTCGATGCATGCTACGATAAAATCGGAAAGATCTTCGAGATATAAGGTCGCCAAATGTTTCGCCTTGTCATGCGTTCCCATGGTTCCGAATGCCCAATCCATTTCGTCAAGTTGCGCAAATCTGGAAGCTTCCGGTAGAAAATCTTCTTGGCATATTTGCAGAGCTAAAGTTGGATTTTTCCCTTGAAGGAAAGCGATGACGGCATCGATGGTTTTGATGTATTCGTCTTGAAGCGCGAAAATACGTTGACAGTTGTCTGTAGTCGGCTGATGGTTGATGGATTGGAAGAGATTGGTTAATCCGTCTTTTGAAAACAACTTCAGGATCACTTCTATTCCTAAATCGGCTTGGAAAGCTTCAACGTTGATGGTATTTAGAAAACCTTTGATATAAGCCGTCGCTGGATAAGGCGTATTCAGTTGCGTAAATGGCGGCGTGATGAGCAGGACTTTGGTTTTCATTGGTGTAAAAGTAGGAAAAATTAGTTGATGGTTGTCGGTTGTTAGTTGTCAGTTGTGGGTTGTGAATTCCCCTCCTCTGGAGGGGTGCCCGAAGGGCGGGGTGGCCTAGCCCCGATAGGAGCAGGTATCCTTTTTATGCTGAACTTGTTTCAGTATCTTCAAAATAATTACAGTAAAGTTGTATAGATACTGAAACAAGTTCAGCATAAAAAGATATGGCGGATTGCTTCGCCAGTTCGCCAAAAGGCTCGGGTGCAGGTTCCCGGCTCCTAAAAAATCAATTAATCCAGATCGTCAGCAACACTGTGACTCATTGAAAATTTCGTTACTTTTACCAAAAAATTAGATCATGCCCAGCGACTGTATTAGCTTTCAAAATTCTGGTTATTTTACGCCTTTGGTGGTTGATTATTTAGATCAAAAGCCGGAATTGCAGCAGTTGTACCATCGTTTTCCTGCGGTTGAAAATTTTGAAAAGCAAATTGAAGAAAAGCAATCGCAATTTACTTCGAGCACTAGAAAAATACTTGTTTCGGCTTTGGAAAAACAATATGCTTCGATTAATAGCAGCGCTTCGACACAACGAAATATTAGTAGTTTGTTGGATTCAAATACGTTTACGATCACTACTGGACATCAATTGAATTTGTTTACGGGACCTTTATATTTTTTGTATAAAATCATTTCGACGATCAACTTAACGAAAGAATTAAAAGCAAAATATCCCCATCAGAATTTTGTTCCTGTATATTGGATGGCGACGGAAGATCATGATTTTGAGGAAATCAATTATTTTACTTTTCGAGGCAAGAAAATTCGATGGAACACTGCTAGTTCTGGACCCGTAGGTCGATTGTCGACGGAAGGCATTGACGCTGTTTTTGAAGTTTTCAAGAAGGAAGTTGGCGTCGGTCAAAATGCGGAATACATCAAAAAGTTATTCGAAGACACTTATCTGAAGCACCAAAACTTAGCTGACGCGACTCGATATTTAGCGAATGAACTTTTTGGTTCTTATGGTCTGGTCATTCTTGATGGAGACGATGCGGCACTGAAGCAAGTCTTTGCGCCTTATGTGAAAGAAGAATTGCTTCATCAAAAATCATATCAAGAGGTGCAACGAACGATTGCGCAAATGAAACTATATAATATTCAAGTCAATCCTCGGGAAATCAATTTGTTTTATATTGAAGATAACTTAAGAGAACGGATTGTATTTGAAAAAGATATTTACAAAATAAACAACACTTCCTTGCAATTTTCGAAGGAAGAAATACTGGACTTACTTGAAAAAAATCCGGAGAAGTTTAGTCCAAATGTGATTTTACGACCATTGTACCAAGAAGTCATTTTGCCCAATTTGTGTTATATCGGCGGTGGCGGTGAATTGGCGTATTGGTTGGAATTGAAAGCTTTTTTCGACGCTGTTGCTGTTCCTTTTCCGATCCTTTTGTTGCGAAATTCTGTTTTGCTTTATACCGATAAGCAAGCGTCAAAAGCCGATAAATTGGGATTGACGTGGCAGCAATTATTTCAGAAACAATCGGAATTGATTACGGCAAAGACCAAAGAAATTTCAGAATTTCCAATAGATTTATCGATTCAAAAAGAGCATCTCAGCAATCAATTTCACTATCTGCATGTTTTGGCAAATCAGACAGACAAATCGTTTAGCGGCGCAGTAAAAGCACAAGAAGCTAAACAGATAAAAGGCTTAGAGCATTTAGAAAAGCGATTGTTGAAGGCGCAAAAAAGAAAATATGCGGATGCATTGAATCGCATCGTTTCCCTACAAAACGAATTGTTTCCGAATCAAGGATTGCAGGAGCGTTCTGCTAATTTTTCTGAGTTTTATATTGAATTCGGAGCAACCTTAATTGAAAAATTGATGGATCGATTGCGTCCTTTGGATCATGAATTTACGATAGTCGAACTATAAACTTATCAGCACTACAACGTTAGAGGTCTTGTTAGCATTTCATTTTTTTTATGAGTTGCTAATTTTACGCTAATTTAGTTGGCTTAAAATTAAATTATTATGAAAATTAAGTTACACTTTATTCTATTACTCGCTGGGCTTTTTAATCTCTCGCATGCGCAAGTAAGTATGTTAGGAACCGCTTTACCAAGTGAACTCAATATGGCGCAGTTTGGTTTGTATGAATTTCAACAACAAGCTACTTTTACGACAGGAACAATCAAATTTCGACAAGGGAATTCTTGGGCTGTCAATTGGGGAAGCAGCAGTTTTCCGACAGGAACTGGAGTGCAAGATGGCGCAGATATCCCTGTCACTGCAGGAACGTATATAGTGTCTTTCAACAGCAGTTCGGGTAATTACAATTTTGTACCCACCACGCCGACGCCGATTATTAGTATTGTTGGTACAGGCGTAAATGGCTGGCCGGAAGACCAGATTACACCTGAAATTACGCTTAGTACGATTGATGGAATTTCTTATAATATTAATAATTTGGCTGTGTCGAATGGTGAAGTCAAATTTAGAAAAGACTTGTCATGGACGGTCAATTGGGGCGACAGCACATTCCCAATTGGCATGGGGATTCTTAATGGTCCGAACATTCCAACCGCTGCGGGGACGTATGATGTTACTTTTAATATTTCGAACGCCACTTATACTTTTATTCCTTCGCCAAATGTATTTCCTAGCATTGGTATTTGGGGACCAGCGGTTGATTCGCAGAATGGTTATGCCGGCGCTGATGTTGATATGACCACCACAGACGGCATTATTTATACGCTTTCCGGATTTTATTTTAGTAGTGGTAATGCTTATTTTCGTCAAGACAATGCCACCAATTTGGTTTGGGGAAGCACCAGTTATCCAACGGGAACGGCGGTTCTAAACGGTCCGAGCTTGTTTATTCCAGGAGGTGAACATTTTGTCACTTTTAATCGAATTACAGGCGAATACAGCTTTAGTTTTCCGAGTGTTGGTGTTTTAGGTACGGCTTTGAATGGTTTTGAAGTTGCGGATACCGATTTGATTACAGCAGACGGTTTTACTTACTTGATTGATGACTTATCATTAAATATTGGCGAAGTGAAGTTTAGAAAAGACAACAGTTGGACAACGAATTGGGGCGCTTCGGCTTTCCCCTCAGGAACTGGAGTGCAAGATGGCGTTAATATTCCAGTTGCATTTGCTGGCAATTACTCGATTACTTTTGATCGACTGTCTGGACAGTATAACTTCTATTTATTGTTAGGAAATGAAGAGCATTTGGGGAAAAGCGGTTTGGTCGTAGCTCCAAATCCGACGAATGATCAATGGCATTTTGTTTCTGACCATGAAAAAATAATTTCTTTCGAGTTATTTGATAGTACTGGCAAGAGCATCCAAGCTTCTTCGCCAAATGAATTATATTTTGTTGTTGATGGCAGTCGCCTTGCTAAAGGGTTGTATTTTGGAAAGATAGCGACAACTTCCTTTTCGAAATCTATCAAGCTACTAAAGATATAATGTTTATTGGAAAAACAGGATCATCATCCTCGTAAAAAAAACCTTTGATTTTTAGGTAATCAACGGAAACAATCGTTAAAAAAATAATGTTATCAACACGAAAACGTTTTCGTGTACTCATTTTACAGTACCTTTGACGCGTATTATCATATTTTATTTTAAATTAGCCTAGTATAAATTTTAACAAAACAATTATGAAAACAAAATTATTTTTATTTTTTGCAGTCTTAATGATGTCATTCGGTGCGAATGCTCAAATTAATTCGGTTGCTTTGGTTGGAGCAGCGGTTGGTGGATGGCCAACAGGAGAAGTTGGGGAAATTGACGTCAATCAATTGACACAAGTAGATGCTGAAAACTGGATTATCGAAAACATTGCAATTGCAGTTGGCCCTTGTAAATTGCGTGCAAACAATGCATGGGGCGGGGCTGGTTTCGAATGGGCTGGTGCTTTCCCAACCGCGGCAGGTACTTCTTCAGGAGATATTTCTGTTCCAGTTGCTGGTACTTATACCGTTAGGTTAAACACAACTACTGGAGTTTACAACTTTGCAGGTGGAACACCACTTCCAACAGTTAAACTTGTAGGTGCTGCGACAGGTACTGCAGAAGGAATAACACTTGCAGTTTCTGCTGAAAATACTTTTAGAGCTACAAACGTTACTTTATTAGATGGTGCAGGGCAATTTAGCATTGATGATCAACTTTTCGGAGAAACAACTTTCCCTACAGGAACTTTAACAGGAGCGTCAGATAACATTCCTGTTGTTGCAGGATTTTATAGTTCAGTAACTATCAATATTGCTTCAGGAGAATACAGTTTTGTATTGATTCCACCAGTTAGCATTGTAGGTGACGGTGTTGGAGGATGGCCTTTAGGAACTCCAGGAGAAATTGATGCCAATCAATTGACTTCAACTGATGCCATTAACTATTCTTTGGATAAATTGGCTTGTATAGTAGGTCCTGCTAAATTCCGTCAAGATAATGCTTGGACAATCAACTGGGGTAATCCTGCGTTCCCATCAGGAACAGCAACTCAAGGTGGTGATAACATTGCTATCACAGCAGCTGGTACTTATGATGTAAGATTCAACAGAGTATCTGGTGATTATAGCTTTTCTATCCCAACGATTGCGTTGGTAGGTTCAGCTACTCCAACAGGATGGCCAACAGGTGCTCCAGGAGAAATTGATGCTGCTGCATTAACTACACTTGATGGTGTAACTTACTTTTTATCTAGTGTTGACTTGACAGCTGCTGAATGTAAATTCCGTACAAATAACGCATGGGATGTAAATTTTGGTGCTGCTGATTTCCCAGCTGGAGTTGGTACTCAAGGTGGTGCTAACATTGTTGTTCCTACAGCAAGTACTTACAGCGTTTCTTTGAACAGAGTAACTGGAGAGTATGTTTTCACTGATCTTTTGTCAGCGACTTCATTCAACAAAAACACTTTCAAAGTATACCCTAACCCAACAAACAGATCTTGGAATTTTGTTTCTACATCAGATAAAAACATTACTGCTATCCAAATCATTGATATGTTAGGTAAAACAGTAATGACTATCAATCCTGCTGCTACTTCAGCTAATGTTGATGCTTCAAACATCACAAGTGGTTTATACTTCGCAAAAGTAACAACTACTTCAGGAACTGAAACAGTTAAGTTGATGAAAAACTAAGAATTAGTTTTCTACATATTGAAATCCTCTACTAGAAATAGTAGGGGATTTTTTTTGAATTCAACTGCCCTAGCCCTGATGGAAGCGGCATCCTTTTTTTATCCGTTTCTTTAACGGAAAAAAAAGATAGAGCGGACAGCAGGAATAGCTCCTAAAAATGCTTACTTTTGCACGAAATTAAAATTTATAAAAAATGGCAACGAATAGAACATTTACAATGATTAAGCCCGATGCGGTTGAAAACGGACACATCGGTGGAATTTTGAACATGATTACCGAAGGTGGTTTCAAGATTGTTTCTTTAAAATTAACGCAATTGACTGTTGCTGATGCAAAAGCATTTTATGCAGTGCATGCTGCAAGACCTTTCTATATGGAATTGGTAGAATTTATGTCGAGAGGCCCAATTGTTGCGGCTATCTTGGAAAAAGAAAACGCGATTGAAGATTTCAGAACGCTAATCGGCGCGACGAATCCAGCAGATGCTGCAGAAGGAACTATTCGTAAAAAATATGCAACTTCTATCGGAGAAAATGCAGTTCACGGATCAGATAGCGATGAGAATGCAGCGATTGAAAGCGCATTTCACTTTGCTGGAAGAGAACAGTTCTAGTTAGATTGTAAGACAGAAAGATTGTAAGACTTTATGATCTAAAATACAAACTCCCGCATCATTTTGAAGCGGGAGTTTTCTTTATAACTAATACAAATCTTATAATCTTACAGTCCTAAAATCTTGAAGTCTAAACCAATCTACCTCAAAAACACTTCCTTAACCACCTCTCTCTGCAATTCCTCGTTGATCATTTTGATGATTTTGTCTTTCCCGTACTGAAGTTCTTGACGTAAAACTGAGGAGGTTAATTCTACGTATAAAGTCGATCCTTTTAAAACTACGTTTTTTGTATATGTATTGACGCCATTGCCCATCAAATTCTTCCAAGCTTCCTTGACCCCAACATCATCAATGCCTCCTTGCAGTTTGTTGACTTGGATGATTTCGCTTAGCACGTCACCAATGGTACTTTCATTACTTAGCCTTCTTGCCATTTTTGATGATATTAAGTGGTTGCGCACGTTTGTAGTGATATTCGGTCGCGTTCTCATTTTTTAGGACGATTTCATCTGCAGAAACAGAAACAATTTCTTCATCCCATTGACTGTAAAATGTCGCGTAATGTATAATGTACTTGCCTTTTCCTTCTTTTATGGAGACTTTCTCCGCATCAAGATTGACCAAGAAAGTGCCATCTATTACTGGAGTCACTTTCTTTCGAAATCCGATAAAGTTCTTGATTTCAAAATAATCATACATCTCATTGTTCTTGTATTCCTTTACTTTTCCATTGGCAAAAACTACTTTTTCGATTTCCCAATACCCATTCATTTTATCGATGTCTGCTGGGTCAACTTTTCTACTACAAGAAATAAAAAAAAGCGCACTAACTATAAGAATTCCTATTTTATTCATTTTTGTTATACTTCTAATATCGACCCTAAGTTAAATGAAAAAAGGACAATTCTTCTAAAAAAAATGTCCTTTTTGTCAACTATATTTTCCTATTTATTTAAAAAAAGAATCCACGAATTCGTACTTATTAAAGACTTGCAAATCCTCTAATCCTTCTCCAACCCCAATGTATTTTACTGGAATTTGAAATTGATCGGATATTCCAATCACGACACCACCTTTAGCCGTTCCATCTAGTTTTGTGACTGCCAAAGACGTCACTTCGGTTGCAGCCGTAAATTGTTTGGCTTGTTCAAAGGCATTTTGTCCGGTAGATCCATCAAGTACTAGCAACACATCGTTGGGTGTGTTTTCAACTACTTTCTGCATTACTCGTTTTACCTTGGTAAGCTCTGTCATTAAATTGATTTTGTTGTGCAAACGACCTGCGGTATCGATAATCACGATGTCAGCGTCATTTGCTACGGCGCTTTGTAAAGTATCAAATGCCACCGAAGCAGGATCACTTCCCATCTGTTGCTTTACCAGTGGCACGCCTACTCGATCTGCCCATATTTGCAACTGATCGATGGCTGCTGCACGAAAGGTATCTGCCGCTCCGAGCGTTACTTTATAACCTTTCTTTTTGAATTGGTACGCCAACTTCCCTATTGTGGTGGTTTTACCGACGCCATTGACACCCACCACCATTAAGACATAAGGTTTTATTACGCCAACCGGAATAACAAATTCCGAAGCTTCCCCTAGGTTAGTTTCCGAAAGTAAGCCAGAAATTTCTTCTCTTAGGATTTGATTCAGTTCATCTGTTCCTAAGTATTTGTCTTCCGAAACTCTCTTTTCAATCCGTGTAATAATCTTTAGTGTCGTTGTAACACCCACGTCTGATGCGACTAAAATCTCTTCTAGGTTATCGAGAACTTCATCATCAACTTTTGACTTTCCTGCAATGGCCTTGGTCAGCTTAGAAAAGAAAGACGTCTTCGATTTTTCTAAACCTTTGTCTAAAACTTGTTTTTCCTGTTCATTTAGAACTGGTTCCTTCGGTCCGGACGAGAATATTCTTTTGAAAAAACTCATTTGTATTTAGGATTTAAGATTTTGGATGCCTTGTTTTGTTGAATCATTCCCAACTGGAAATAGAAACGATGATCAAAACAACCAATTTGTTGGTAAATATAAAAAATAAAAAAGCTACTTCCGAAAGAAAGTAGCTGTTCTATATATTTGTATTGTGATTATTTCTTTTTCAAGAACTCATCTACCAATTCAGGAGCCATAATAGATTCTACGAATGTATAGGCACCAGTTTTTGGAGATCTTACCATTTTAATGGCTTTTGACAATCTCTTTGAAGATGTTTGTAACGATGCTACGGTTTTCTTTGCCATGTCTTATAATTGTTTGTTGTTTGAAATTTAATTTAGCTCAAATCAATATTTGAGATCAAATAAAATCTCTAATTATTTAATTTCTTTGTGAACAGTTACTCTTTTCAATACTGGATTAAATTTTTTAATCTCGAGTCTGTCTGGAGTATTTTTTTTGTTCTTTGTTGTTATGTATCGAGAAGTTCCAGCAACACCTGAAGCTTTGTGCTCTGTACATTCTAAAATTACTTGGATTCTATTACCTTTCTTTGCCATCGTATTGTATTATTATTTTTTTAGGAACAGATTATTTAATAAATCCTTCTGACTGTGCTTTTTTCAAAACTGCAGCAATTCCATTTTTGTTAATTGTTTTTATAGTCGATGCAGCTACTCTTAGCGTAATCCATCTGTCTTCTTCTGGAAGATAAAAACGCTTTTTAACTAAGTTTACAGAAAACTTTCTCTTCGTTTTATTCATCGCGTGAGAAACGTTATTTCCTACCATCGCTCTTTTACCTGTAAGGTCACAAACTCTTGACATTATGCTTATCTTTTATCGTTATTCAAATCGAGGGTGCAAAGAAAAGAAAAATAAACCTTACTGCAAAATAAATAAAGTACAAATTTTTCTTTTTTTTTATTTGCTTTTTAATGGTCATCAAGAATGCCCTTTCTTGAGGAAATTACTACAGTTCAAATTTACTCTAACGGCATTTTTAAAATCTCTTTTTGCAGCATTTCCAAGCTTTTATTTACCGCGCGCTCTAGCACCTTTTCTCGTGGTTGACCAAAATTAAATTCCTGTACAATCACCTCATTTGGAGTTGCTAAGGCGATAAATACCGTTCCGACCTCAGCGGCTGCATCGCCCTTGGAAGGACCAGCATTTCCAGTGGTGGCAATGGCAAAATCTGTCTGCATTATTTTTTGAATCGAACGCGCCATCGCTTGGGCAACTTCTGCACTCACGATACTACATTTTTCAATTAATTCCGGAGAAATTCCAAGCACATTGATTTTTGTCTCCGTCGCATACGACACCACACTGCCTTTAAAATAATTAGAAGCGCCAGGAACGGAACTCAAAACTTGCGCAATTTTTCCTCCTGTACAACTTTCCGCAGTAGCAATGGTCTTCTTGTGTTGGGTTAGTAATCTTCCGAGAATAACTTCAATAGTTTCGCCTTCATCAAATCCGACGATGATGTCGCCTATAATTTGAGTTAAGGAAATCACATTATCATCAATGGCTTTCTCCAGTATTTCTTTGTCTGTTCCTCGGGCGGACAAACGCAAGCGCACTTTTCCTGGACTCGGCAAATACGCCAATTTGATAAACGAAGGCAAGTTGTTTTCCCATGTTTCAATGCGCTCTGCGACCTTGCTTTCGCCCTCGCCATACGTCATGATGGTCTTGTGCAAAATGTAAGGACGCTCAAATTCTTGAACTACTTTTGGAATAATTTCGTGCTCTATCAAATATTTCATTTCGTAAGGAACGCCTGGCAACGAGATAAAAACCGTCTGCTCTTTCTTCATCCACATGCCTGGCGCAGTGCCCATCGCGTTGTGTAGCACCGTGCACTTTGACGGCACCAACGCTTGATCTCGGTTGAGTTGGGTAATCGGACGTTTGTAGAATCCTTCAATAATAGCCGTGACATGCGCCAAAACCGCATCATCAACGATGAGCTTGTCATCAAAATATTCGCAAAAAGTATGTTTGGTTATGTCGTCTTTCGTTGGACCTAATCCACCGGTGATAATCACCAAATCGACTTGGTTTTGAAGCTTTGAAAACGTGTCTAAAATATGCTGCTTGTCATCCGAAATAGAAAGCATCTCGTGCACCGCCACACCAATTCTATCCAACGATTTGGCAATAAAACCAGAATTGGTATCGACAATTTGTCCGATTAGAATTTCGTCGCCGATGGTAACTATGGTTGCTTTCATAAATGAGTTGCTGAGTCGCTGAGTTACTGAGTTGCTGAGTGCGTTCTTTGTAATCGGAAACCCTAGCCCTGATGGTAACGATATCCTTTTGCGCCGGTGTTCGGCGTGAAAGATTTAGTGAACAGCAGGAAATAGCTCCTAAAAAAACTTATTCTGCTTCGCTCCATACAATTCACATCGCAATACTCGCTCAACTCAGAAACTTAGGATCTCAGCAACTCAGTCGCTTATTTACAATTCGAAATCTTTCGAAATCTCTTTTACCGCTTTTTCAATTTGGGATTCCACGCTATCATACGTAGCTTTGATTTCTTTCTTTTTGCCTTCTGCTTTCGTCCAAGCTTCTATTTGAAGAATCTCCTGAAATGCTTGATCCATGCCTAATAAATCCAAAGTCGGCTTTATTTTGTGGGCATACGCGTAGGCTAATTTGTGATCTTTTGTCTTAATTCCTAACTTGATTTGGGTTAAATCTTGCGGAACTTCCGTGACAAATAAGGTGATGATTTGGTTGACGAATTCAGCATCATTGTCTGAAAGCGCATACACTTTAGATAGGTTGTAGTTTAGGGCCATGATTATTTAATATTTATTCTGAATACTTTTTTATTTTCAATGAATCCTTCGAGAATATCATTGGGTTGAACGACTGCAACGCCTTCTGGAGTTCCAGTAAAAATAATGTCTCCTATTTTGAGTGTAAAGTATTGAGAAACGTACGCGATTAGTTCGTCAATTTTCCACAGCATCAGGCTAGAATTACCTTTTTGAACTGTTTTTCCGTTGTTGGTGAGTTCAAAATTAATACTTTCTAACGAACTAAAAAGTTTTTTCGATATAAAGCTACCAATAACCGCTGAACCGTCAAAAGCTTTCGCTTTTTCCCATGGCAATCCTTTGTCTTTGAGTTTTTGCTGGAGGTCTCGTGCGGTAAAATCGATACCGACACTAATCTCTTCGTAATACTTGTGTGCAAACTTGGGCTCGATATATTTTCCGACTTTGCTAATCTTGACAATCAACTCAATTTCATGATGAATATCCGAGGAAAAATCCGGAATGACGAATGGATGCTGCTTCAATAAAATAGCAGAATCCGGCTTGAGAAACACAACCGGTTCGTCAGGTCGTTCGTTGTGCAATTCTTCGATATGTTTGGCGTAGTTGCGCCCGATGCAGATGAGTTTCATTTCTTTTAGTTTCTGAGTGGCTGAGTTTCTGAGATACTGAGTTTTTTAGGAGCCGAGAACCTGCTATTCGTTGCAATCTTTTGTTCTGAACGCCAGAACAAAAGGATTTCCACTGCTGTCAGGGCTAGGGTTTCTGATTAACAAGAACGAACTCAGCTGCTCAGTCACTCAGAAACTTAGGAGCTTCTTTACAACAACTTATTGTTTAATTTTCGCAGTTTAATCGCTGTTAGTACTTTCTTCGTATATAATGGAAAATCTGCATTTTGAATCCAACCGAAGTAACCCGGTTCGTCTTCCAATACTTTTTCTACTTTGGCGCCTTTGTGTTTTCCGAAAGAGAAAATTTCTTCCCCATCTTTGTCGTAACCGATGAATCCTGCGAAATCCGCAGAACGTTTTCTAGTCGTAAACTCCGCCAAGGATTTCATGTCATTTTCCAATTCAGGATAACGTTCTAATTGCGCTTTCAATATTTCGTAGGTTGCCATCGTATCAGCTTCAGCAGAATGGGCATTTTCCAAACTTTTGCCACAGTAAAACTTCAATGCGGCACTTAAAGTACGTTCTTCCATTTTGTGAAAGATGGTTTGCACATCTACAGACACGCGGCTTTTCATGTCAAAATCGACACCCGCGCGCAATAATTCCTCCGCCAACAACGGAATGTCAAAACGATCCGAATTGAATCCACCCAAATCGCTATCCTTAATCATCGTGTGAATTTGAGTCGCCAATTCCTTGAAGGTTGGCTCATTCGCCACTTTTTCATTCGTGATGCCATGCACCGCAACGACTTGTGGTGGAATCACCATTTCTGGATTGACCAACCACGTTTTGCTTTCTTTGTTCCCATTCGGAAATACTTTAAAAATCGAGATTTCGACGATGCGATCTTTCGCCACGTCAATGCCTGTCGTTTCTAGGTCGAAGAAGCAAATGGGTTTATTTAGTTTGAGTTCCATTGTTGTTTTTTAGGGCTGTAAAGATAGGGTTTGCAATTGATAATTAACAATTGATAATTGATAATTGACAATTGATAATTGACAATTGATAATTAAATACTATTTGATGATTTTCAAAATGTTTTTTGTTGTACCATTAAGAACCTCAACAAAATAAATACCATTAGCTAGTGATTCAGGCATTTGGATTTCGATAGCATTCTTTCCGGAAAGAAATGATTTGCCTTGAAATAGGTTTTGAATTTTTCTTCCGTTGCAGTCAATTAAGTCAGCAGAAAGCGTTTCTGACTGATCAAGATTTAAACTCACGTTGATTTTGTTTGCAAAAGGATTGGGAGAAATCGAGAAGTGATTGCTTTCATTAAATTGGTTCGTAGCAAGCGCATCGACTTGATAACGCAGTAAAGTAGAATCGTAGCTTAAATAATCTCCTCTCTTACCAGAACATACAATTTTACCATCCGATTGTGTTGCCAAAGAAAAATTAGAATTATTAATACCATCAAAATCAGTCGTAGTAAAACCTATTTGATTAAAGTCATTGTCAATACTGCCATCAGCATTAAATTGTATTAGCAGAGCATCCATGTTCACGAAACTTCCAGTCCATCCTGAACATAGTATTTTCCCGTTACCTTGAATTTTCATACTATATAATCCGTCATTCAAACTGCTGGCATCCTTATTAGTAATTACCTTGCCTTCTGTCCCGAAAGTTGTATCCAACGTTCCATTCGATAAGTATTTTGACAAGATCATTTTGTAATCAGGGAATCTTGAATATCCGGCGACAAAAATATTATCCTGATATTCGTCGATGGCATACAATAGATCTTGTCCACCAAAATCTGTAATGACCGCTCCGTTTGTTCCAAATGTCAAATCGGGAGAACCATCGTTGTTGACTTTTAGTAATGCAATATTTCTAAAATAATCAGTTGTCTCTAATGCTGAAGTAGTCACGCCTAGTAAAATAGTATCGTCATTCCGAATTTTGATATCCCAGAGATATTGCTGTGAATTAGACGCTAAAAGGTTGAGCATTACTTTCCCATCAATACCAAATGAAGTATCAATGGTGCCATCGGGAAAATATCTAACCAAAGTTGTAAATACATCCAGACTTACAATACCATTAATATAGGTGTTTCCCGCTACAATGATTTTGCCATCACTTTGAACATCAATTCCGTTGGCCTCATTTCCATTTCCGTTTATGTCGGTTATTACAATTCCGTTTGTTCCAAAAGTTGTATCAATCGAACCATTCGAATTATATTGAGCTATAGCGAAATCATAGAAGTTCAAGTTATTCGAAATCGATTTTGAACCAGTAACCAATATTTTACCATTGGGAAGCAACTTCATGATTCGATTGCCGCCCGATTCCGTAACTATTTGTGAATAGACAATTCCGTTGTTGCCAAAATTTAGATCTAAGCTACCGTTTTCATTATATCGCGCTAGATAAACATTCCCAGCTAATGAATAGGTTTTCAATCCGCAAACCAATATTTTTCCGTCATCTTGAATAACTGTAACGGTAGATACATCATTCCCCACATCGAACGAATTAACTACCTGTCCGTTATTTCCAAAAGACGAATCTAGACTTAAAGTCTGCGATGATAGCTGTGAAAAAAAACTGAACAGTAATAAGCAAAATAGATTTTTGACTTTCATAAGATTGAATTGAAATTTAAAAGTAAACAAACTAACCTAAAGACACAACCCAACCACAAAAAAAGCCTCTTCCGTGGAAAAGGCTTTCATTATTAATTATTAACTATTAATTATTAATTAAAAAGATCGGTTCTCATCAAACGCTTCCATATACTCCGCCACGCGTTTTACAAAGCTTCCGCCCAAAGCACCATCTACCACACGGTGATCGTAACTGTGCGACAAGAACATTTTTTTACGGATTCCGATAAAGTCACCTTCTGGCGTTTCGATAACAGCTGGCACTTTACGAATGGCGCCCAAAGCCAAAATTCCTACTTGGGGCTGGTTGATGATTGGTGTACCAAAGACACTTCCAAAAGTTCCGACATTAGTTACAGTATAAGTTCCGCCTTGGGTATCGTCTGGTTTAAGTTTTCCAGCTTTCGCGCGGTTACCCAAATCATTCACCGCTTTGGCCATGCCTAATAAATTCAATTGATCTGCATTTTTTATAACAGGAACAATCAGATTTCCGTTAGGTAGCGCCGCCGCCATACCAAGGTTGATATTTTTCTTTTTGACGATATAATCGCCATCCACAGAAATGTTCATCAATGGGAAATCTTTCAACGCTTTCGCCACGATTTCCATAAATATTGGAGTAAAAGTCAGCTTCTCGCCTTCTCTTTTCTCAAATGCATTTTTATTTTTCTCTCTCCAATCCCAAATCGCAGTTACATCTACTTCAATAAACGATTGAACGTGTGCAGAAGTTTGTACGGATTGCACCATATAACCCGCAATGAGTTTTCGCATGCGATCCATTTCGACGATTTCGTCTTGTCCATTGACAGAAACTGGAGCTGCTTTAGTGGTTGTCGGTTGTTGGTTGTTGGTTGTTGGTTGAACTGCTTCAACTGGACTAGGAGCGACAACGGTTGGTTGTGGTACTTCAGGAGCAACTGGCGCAGGCGCTGCGGCCACTGGAGCATTCACTTTATTTTTGATATAATCTAACAAATCGTTTTTGGTCACGCGACCTTCGCTACCTGTACCGATAATAGACTCTAATTCAGCAACACTAATACCTTCTTCTTTGGCAATGTTGCGTACTAAAGGCGAAAAGAATTTCTCAGAGTGGGTATAATCTTGCGGTTGACTTGCAGCTGGTGCAGCCACAAATTCTCTGGCAGTTTCAACAGTTTTGGCAACAGCTTCCACTGTAGGAGCAACTGGTGTTGGCGCTTCAACTGCGGCTGGAGCTTCTTGAGCTACAGCGGTAGCTCCGCCTTCGGTTTCTATGATTCCTAAAGTTTGACCAACCTGAACTAAATCGTCTTTTTGAAACAACTTTTCTACCAAGACACCGGAAACTTCGGATGGAATTTCGCTATCGACTTTGTCCGTCGCAATTTCCAGAACCGCTTCGTCCACTTCGATTCTGTCGCCAACTTCTTTCAGCCAATTGGTAATGGTTGCTTCTGCAACACTTTCTCCCATTTTGGGAAGCTTTAATTCAAATCTTGCCATATAGTTAACCTCAAGGGATAATTTTAATTTCTGTTTGCGAAAATAATAAAATAAATACTTCTTCTGTGAGAATTATCTAATTTTTCATGCGTAAATTACGCTTTGTCTATTTTAAGTGCAATACTTCACCTCGATCATTACTGCTATTACTTCCTATGATAAAATCACTTTTTTGAGGTAATATCTTGAAAGTAAATCCATTATTCCTAAAGCACTCTAAGTAATTGATAATCGATTTGAAACTCCATTGATTGTTATCAAAAATAATTTCAATGTTTTCGCCTTCCTTGTTCGTTAGCGAATTTAGACTATTTTCCGTTGGAGAATCTGCCATCACCACTTTTTTCCTAACAAGTTTTCAACTTTTATCCTAAGATTTTGGTCCTCAGAAAACAAAAAATACTGGTAAACCTTTCTAGTTAAAATAGATTTCTGATTTTTTTTGGCAATAGAGAAAAGATGCGCGCCAGTCTTCATGAAGAGATCAAAAATAACAGAAACTTGAAAGTGCTTCTGATAGAATAATTCCATCGCTTTTTGAAAACTGTTTAGGTATTTTTTGTCCTTAACTGTACTCTCACCTTTATAATGAATCACCATCGTTTCGGAAAAGTAATAATTATTTTTCCCAGATAAGAGTGAGCGGTAACTTAAATCAATATCTTCACCATACATAAAAAAAGCCTCGTCAAAACCATGTAACTGATTGTAAAGTGCTCTTTGCATGACCATAAAAGCGCCAACCAAAACATCGACTTTTCCGGTTTGATTCTCCTCTAGATGTTCCGCATAATACTTACCGAATCGTTGTGATTTTGGAAACACTTTGTATAAACCAGTCACTTTCGTGAAGGCTACAAATGGCGTTGGAACGCCGCGCTTGCATTCGGGAAGAAAATTTCCCGTGCCGTCGATGAGTTTGCAACCTACAATTCCTAAATCGGTTTTGGATTCGGCAAAGGCTAAAATTTTTTCAAACGTATCTTCTGCCACTACCGTATCTGGATTGAGAATGCAAACATAATCGCCTTTTGCTTGCGCCACACCTATGTTATTGCCTTTGGGAAATCCAGCATTGGTTTTGTTCTCGATGAGTGTGACCTCGGGAAACCTGCTTTTCATCATCGCGCAACTGTCATCGGGAGAATTGTTATCGACAACGATGATTTCAGCATCAATGTTTTCGAGTGCTTTTTGAACACTAAGCACGCAGAGTTCGAGGAAATAGCGGACGTTGTAGTTGAGAATGATAACGGAAATCTTCATGCGGCAAATATAATGGATTGTTAGATTATTCGATTATTGGATTATTAGATATTTGGAATGGATCGCGGATGAATCGGATTCAACTGATAATCGCGGATTGACAGAAATTATCTTAGCCCCGATTGCAGCGGCATCCTTTTGCGGAGTACAACGGAGCAAAAGATATAGCGTAAAGCGGGAAATAGCTCCAAATTAATTGATAATTAATAATTGACAATTGATAATGGGCTTAATTGTCAATTGTTAATTATCAATTATCAATTGGAACACTTACTTTTGCGCAAAAATTACCACTGTGAATTACTTATCCGTAGAAAATATTTCGAAATCGTTTGGCGAACGCACTTTGTTTGAAGACCTGTCTTTTGGCATTAATAAAGACCAGAAAATTGCGTTCATCGCCAAAAATGGTTCCGGAAAAACGTGCATTATGAATATTATCACGGGCGAGGATGAACCCGACTCGGGGAAAGTGGTTTTGCGGAAAGATATCAAAATGGCATTTTTGTCGCAGACGCCGAATCTACAGGATGAACTGACGATTGAGGAAAGCATTTTTGCTTCGGATAATGAAGTGCTGAAAATCATCGAGCAGTACGAAAAAGCGCTGGAACATCCAGAAGATGAAGAAGCGTATCAGCGGGCTTTTGACCTCATGGACCAGCATAATGCGTGGGATTTTGAAACGCAATTCAAACAGATTTTGTTCAAGTTGAAGTTGGAAGATTTTAAATTGAAAGTGAAAAATATGTCGGGTGGACAGAAAAAAAGACTCTCCTTAGCAATCATTTTGATTAATCGTCCGGACTTATTAATTCTTGATGAACCTACGAATCACCTCGATTTAGAGATGATTGAATGGTTGGAAAGTTACTTTGCCAAAGAAAATATTACGTTGTTTATGGTGACGCACGACCGTTTCTTTTTGGAACGTGTTTGTAATGAAATCATTGAACTCGATAACGGCAAACTGTACCAATATAAAGGAAACTACTCGTACTATCTTGCCAAAAAAGAAGAACGAATTGCTTCTGAAAATTCGAGTATTGATAAAGCGCAGAACTTATTCGTTAAGGAATTGGCGTGGATGCGCCGTCAACCGAAAGCGCGAACGACCAAATCGAAATCGCGTCAGGATGATTTTTACGTGATTAAGCAGAAAGCGGAAAGTCGACGGAAAGAAAATGTCGTCGAGCTTGAAATCAATATGGAGCGCATGGGCAGCAAGATTATTGAGATGCACAAAGTGTCGAAAAAATTCAAAGACCGTGTGATTTTAGACAATTTTAATTTCGATTTTCAACGCGCGGAACGCATCGGGATTATTGGAAAAAACGGAACGGGAAAGTCGACGTTTTTGAATTTGATTACAGGTACGATTCCGTTAGATAGCGGCAAAGTCATCAAAGGCGACACCATTAAAATAGGTTATTACACCCAAAGCGGCATCAATCCGAAACCGGGACAGAAAGTCATTGATATTATTAAAGAATACGGTGAGTTTATTCCACTTGCGAAAGGAAAAATCATTTCCGCGGGGCAGTTGTTGGAGCGCTTTTTATTCGACCGCAAGAAGCAACATGATTACGTTGAAAAATTGAGTGGCGGTGAATTGAAACGATTGTATTTGTGTACAGTTTTGATTCAGAATCCGAACTTTTTGATTTTGGATGAACCCACAAATGACTTGGATATCGTGACGTTAAATGTATTGGAAAGTTTTCTGTTGGATTATCCAGGTTGCTTGTTGGTAGTTTCTCACGACCGTTATTTTATGGATAAAATTGTCGATCACTTGTTTGTATTTCGTGGCGATGGTGTCATAGAAGATTTTCCTGGCAATTATTCCGATTTTAGAGCGTACGAAGACAGCGCTGACGTTGCTCAAAAAGAAGAAAACAAATCCGAAAAGAAAGATTGGAAACAACAAAATAATACGTCAGGTTTGAGCTTTAACGAGCAAAAAGAATTTCAAAAAATTGAACGTGAAATCAAAGATTTGGAATACGAGAAAAAGCAAATCGAACAATTGTTTTCAGATGGAAAAGTAGCAGACGATGCCATAGCCACCAAGGCCAAAGAACTCGAAATCATCATCAAAAAAATCGAGGAGAAAGAAGAACGTTGGTTTGAACTTTCGGCTAAGATTGAGGGATAGAATGTTGTAAGTTGTAGGTTGTAGGTTGGCAGTTATTAGGTTGATTTTTAACTTATAACATACAACATACAACCCTAAACTGGTTCTCCATACAAATCAAACTCCGTAGCTTCCGTAATTTTAATCATCGCAAAATCACCTGTTTTCATATAGTGTTTAGATGCGTCAATAAGCACTTCATTATCCACATCTGGACTATCAAATTCGGTTCTTCCCACAAAGTGCGCGCCTTCTTTTCTGTCGATAATACATTTGAAAACTTGACCAACTTTCTCTTGATTTAAGTCCCAAGAAATCTGCGATTGCAGTTCCATGATTTCTTCGGCACGGGCTTTTTTCACTTCTTCCGGCACGTCATCTTCTAACAAATACGCATGAGTATTCTCTTCATGTGAATAGGCAAAACAACCCATTCGGTCGAATTTCATTTCTTGTACAAATTCCTTTAGAATTTCGAAATCTTCTTGCGTTTCACCTGGATAACCCACAATCAAAGTCGTTCGGATTGCCATTCCAGGAACCGCAGCACGAAAATCTTGCAATAATTTGGTTGTTTTTTCTTTGGTGGTTCCGCGTCGCATCGACTTTAAAATCGAATCAGAAATATGCTGCAACGGAATATCGATGTAATTGCAAATCTTCGGTTCCCGTTTCATAATGTCTAAAACATCCATCGGGAAACCTGTTGGGAATGCGTAGTGCAAGCGAATCCATTCGATGCCTTCTACTTTGACTAAAGCTTCTAGCAATTCGCCTAAGTTTCTTTTTTTATAAATATCTAAACCGTAATAGGTCAAATCTTGTGCGATTAAAATCAATTCCTTCACGCCATCACGAGCCAAACCTTCCGCTTCTTTGACTAATTTTTCGATGGGTTGGGAAACGTGTTTGCCACGCATTAATGGAATCGCACAAAAGCTGCACGGTCTGTCACAACCTTCTGCAATTTTCAAATACGCGTAATTCTTCGGCGTAGTTGTTAGTCTTTCTCCTAATAATTCGTGTTTGTAATCGGCGCCTAAAGCTTTCAATAATTGCGGCAATTCGGTTGTTCCAAAATACTGATCGACGTTTGGAATTTCTTTCTCCAAATCCGGACGATAACGTTCCGACAAACAGCCCGTCACAAAAACTTTATCTACGATGCCACGTTCTTTCTTGTCGGCATATTCCAAAATCATATTGACCGATTCCGCTTTGGCATTGTCAATAAATCCACAGGTATTGATGACCACGATATTGCCTTCTTGCTCATGCACGACGTCTTTTCCGTTGGCGCGCAATTGGCCCATCAATACTTCACTATCATACACATTCTTAGAACAGCCAAGCGTGATGACATTGATTTTGTTTTTCTTTAATGATTTGGTTCTCATAGACTTTCTTTGTTCTCTTTAAGGAGCGCAAAATTAGACTATTTTTGTGGATTCTCTTTCGGTTTAGGAGAATTTCATTGGCAGATTGTTTAGATTTGTCAACACTTTTTAAAAATCATGACGCTGTTTTTTTCAATTCAATCGTATGTCCAATTTCTTTGGAAATCCAAAAACCAACATGGCGTGCATTCGCCTTTCGTATTCGATTTGGTGACAAAATGTTTCTATGATAGGACTTCAAAGCCAGAATACGTATTGTTAAAAAAGTACAGAAACGAATTATTACAGAACAAAAGCAGCATCGAAGTAACCGACTTTGGTGCAGGTTCAAGAGTTTTTAAATCTAATATAAGACCCATTTCAAAAATTGCTCAAACCGCTGGGATTTCAACAAAACGAGCGGAATTGCTTTATAGAATAACGCGCTATTTTCAACCAGACTCTATTCTAGAAATCGGAACTTCATTGGGTTTAGCAACATCAGCACTTTCATTAGGTAATCCAAAAGCAACAATCACCACACTCGAAGGCTGTCCGGAAACCGCTCGAATTGCACAAGAGAATTTTCAAAAATTCCAGCTAAAAAACATTCATCTACAAAATACGGAATTCAAGACCTTTCTCAAAAACCATCAACCATCAACCATCAACCGTCAACTAATCTACTTCGACGGCAACCACTCCAAATCAGCCACACTACAATACTTCGAACTACTTTTACCAACTATCACCAACGAAACCATTTGGATTTTTGACGACATTCATTGGTCCGCTGCCATGACCGAAGCTTGGGAAACCATCAAAAAACATCCGAAAGTAAAAGTGACGATTGACACCTTTCAATGGGGATTAGTTTTCTTTCGAAGTGAACAAGAGAAAGAGCATTTCACCATTCGACTTTAAATAAGTGTAACAATATGAATATCTGCTTCACTAATGACTGAATTTAAATTCAATTATGTACTTTTAAATTCGTAATTTCTAATTCGTAATTCTCGATTTCACATGGCCAATCCTTTAATCAAAATCACCGATATCAAACGCGATTTCCAACTCGGAAATGAAACTGTTTATGTCCTCAAAGGCATCAATTTAGAAATCAACAAAGGAGAATATGTTGCGCTAATGGGACCTTCCGGCTCCGGAAAATCAACGTTGATGAATATACTCGGATGCCTCGATACACCAACGTCTGGCACTTATATCCTCAACGAAAAAGACGTCAGCAAAATGCACGACGACGAATTGGCTGAAATCAGAAACAAAGAAATTGGTTTCGTTTTCCAAACTTTCAATTTGCTTCCTAGAACTTCCGCTTTAGAAAATGTAGCACTTCCGATGGTCTACGCGGGTTACTCAAAAGCAGATCGAAAAATTCGCGCGACTGAAGTGCTAACGCAGGTTAACCTCGCCGATCGAATGGATCATCAACCGAATCAATTATCTGGTGGACAACGCCAACGGGTTGCTATTGCACGAGCAATGGTCAACAAACCTTCTATTATTTTGGCCGACGAACCTACAGGAAATCTCGATAGTAAAACCTCTGAAGAAATCATGAAATTGTTTGGTGATATTCACAAAAACGGAAACACTGTGATTTTGGTTACCCACGAGGAGGAAATCGCTGCCTATGCCAAACGTGTCATTCGATTGCGAGACGGCATGGTAGAAAGCGATACATCAAAGTAATATTTTTAGGAGCTGTTTCCTGCTGTTCACTCCCAATCTTTTGTTCTGAACACCAGAACAAAAGGATTTCCGCTGCCATCAGGGCTAGGACTCGACCGCAAGATTGACCAATTCCAGACAATAAGTAAAAATCCAAAAGTCAAACAATCCATTTTTGTCATTACTATCATACCTTTGAAACCTATAAAATTTTCTGATGAAAAAGATTTTTGTTTTGCTGTTTTTCTTAGGCAATATCGTCGTTGGATTGGCGCAAAATCAAATGCAACAAAACGCCATCAAGTCGTTTACGGAAAATTACAACAACAATGACTTTGAAAAAATCTACGCTTCATTTTCAACAAGAATGAAAAATGCACGGACGAAAAAACAGTATTTAGATTTCTTTTCCAGAGTAAAAAAAGAACGCGGATCATTGCGATCAACTGAATTGACTAACTATCAAGAAAACAATCAAAAATCTAAAGCACAGTATATTGGAAATTTTGACTATGGAACTGCCATCATTAAAATTTCAATGAATGCACAAAATGAAATTATCGGCTTTTATATAGTAAAAGAAAATTTGCTGTAATTGCAATTCCTTTTTTGTGGTAATTTTCAATCGTTACCTTTATCCCTTCAATCTAAAAATTCCAAATGAAAATCGGTTTACTTACTTGCCAACGCCTACCCGACTTAACGCCAGCCGATCAATTGTTGATTCCGGAATTAGCGAAACACAACATTGCTGCTGAAGCGGTGATTTGGGATCATCCAGACGTCATTTGGACCGACTTCGATTATCTCATTTTTAGAAACACTTGGGATTATTACGAAAAGGAATTTCAATTTAATTTGTGGTTATCGACAATCAAAAAACTCGGAATCAAAACGTTGAATTCAATAGATATTATCGAGCAAAACAAACACAAATTCTATTTGCGGGAGTTGCAAAACCAAAACATCACGATTATTCCAACAGTTTTTATTGAAAAAACAAAGCATCTTCATCTTGCTGATATCATTCCATCACATTGGAAAAAAGCCGTGATTAAACCTGCTTTTTCCGCTGGTTCGTATCTCACAGAAGTTTTTGAGGTAGCTAACATGGAAGAAATCAACCAAAAATACCAAACCATTGCGTCTGAAAAAGATTTACTGTTACAAGAATTCAAACCTGAAATTGAAACCGAGGGCGAAACGTCTTTGATTTTTTTTAACAAAAAATTCTCCCACGCCATCAACAAAAAACCGAAGTCTGGCGATTTTCGAATTCAAGTGCAGTTTGGCGGAATATATGCCGCTGTGCGTCCAAGTGCCGAAGTCATCCAACAAGCGCAATCCATCGTCAATACATTTCCAAACGATCTTTTGTATGCTCGTGTCGACGGAATCATCATCAACAACAAAATCCAATTGATGGAAGTTGAATGCATCGAGCCGGATTTGTATTTCAATTATAGCGAAGGCTCATTGCAACGATTTGTCAAATCTATTTTGGAATTAATCTACAAATAAAACTCAGTACCTTAGCAACTCTAAACTCAGCAACTCAGAAAAAATGAAAGTATATACAAAAACAGGTGACTCCGGAACGACGGCTCTTTTTGGTGGCACGCGCGTTCCAAAAGATCACATTCGAATTGACAGTTACGGAACCGTTGATGAATTAAATTCCTATATCGGATTGCTTCGCGACCAAGAAATGAATTCGCATTACAAAGACATTTTGATTGAAATACAAGATCGTCTTTTTACTGTTGGCGCCATTTTGGCCACACCTCCCGAAAAGGAAGTGATGAAAAATGGTGAACTTCGTTTGCAAAATCTCGGAATTGTCGAAAGCGATATCGAACTTTTAGAAAACGAAATTGATGCGATGGAAGATAGTTTGCCTCAAATGACACATTTCGTTTTGCCTGGCGGTCACACAACCGTGTCATATTGTCATATTGCGCGTTGCGTTTGCAGACGGGCCGAGCGTTTGGCGGTGCATTTAGATCATATCGAACCTGTTGCGCCCATCGCTATTAAATACCTTAACCGACTTTCTGACTACCTTTTTGTGCTGGCACGGAAGTTGACTTCCGACCTACAAGCGGATGAAGTAAAATGGATTCCACGGAAATAAAATTTCAGCAAATTCCAATTTTGAAATTCCAAAATCCAATAATTAAGCCCATTTAGAAAAATGAGTTTTTGGAATTTAAAATTTGCTTTTTTGGAATTTTAGATTGACGTTCTTAACTTTATTTAAAATAAATCAATTTTTACTTGACTTTTTCAGTAAAAAAATTATTTTTGCACAAACTATAAAATCGAAAGAAGATGTATTGGACATTAGAATTAGCATCGTATTTAAGTGATGCACCGTGGCCAGCAACCAAAGATGAATTAATTGACTATGCTATTAGAGCTGGTGCGCCGCTAGAAGTTGTAGAAAACCTACAATCTATAGAGGACGAAGGCGAGATATACGAATCGATGGAAGAAATTTGGCCTGATTATCCAACCGACGAAGACTATCTTTGGAACGAGGATGAGTATTAAAAAAATAATAAAACCTTTGAAAAGTCTCACTTGAGGCTTTTTTTTTGTTTAAATTTGCGCACTTTATAAATACCTTTTTATACACCCAATTATGAGTTTCATTAACGATATATTAAAAATATTTGTTGGAGATAAATCCAAAAAAGATGTTGGCGCTTTACAAGGTACCATTACCAAAATAAAAGCCATTGAAGCCTCTTTGACGAATTTGTCACATGACGAACTAAGAGCAAAAACGGCTGAGTTTAAAGAAAAAATTAAACAGGCCCGCTCTGAAAAAGACAGCAAGATTGCTGCCTTAATGCAAGAAGCAGAAACAGTAGTTGACATCGATAAAAGAGAAGACATCTACGCTGCCATCGATGCTCTAGAAAAAGAAGCCTACGAAATTTCTGAAAAAACACTCAACGAAATTCTTCCGGAAGCTTTTGCAGTAGTCAAAGAAACTGCTAAAAGATTTAAAGAAAATACGCAATTAACGGTAACTGCAACCCCAAAAGATCGCGAATTGTCAGCGACCAAATCATATATCAATATTGTTGGAGACACCGCCGTTTGGGCCAATTCCTGGAACGCAGCCGGAAAGGAAATCACTTGGGATATGATTCACTACGACGTTCAGTTGATTGGTGGAATGGTACTTCACAGTGGAAAAATTGCAGAGATGCAAACAGGGGAAGGAAAAACTTTAGTAGCCACTTTGCCGCTTTACCTCAATGCTTTAACTGGAAACGGCGTGCACTTGGTAACAGTAAACGACTACTTAGCCAAACGTGATAGCACCTGGAAAGCGCCCTTGTTCGAGTTTCACGGATTGACTGTTGAATGTATAGACAACTACCAACCCAACACCGCAGAACGTAAAAAAGCTTATGATGCCGATATCACTTACGGAACCAACAATGAATTTGGTTTCGATTATTTGAGAGACAACATGGCACATTCTCCAGAAGATTTAGTGCAACGTAAACATAATTACGCCATCGTCGATGAGGTCGATTCGGTTTTGATTGATGATGCTAGAACACCTTTAATTATCTCTGGACCAGTTCCCCAAGGCGATCGTCATGAGTTTAATGAACTGAAACCAAAAATCGAAAACTTGGTGCAATTGCAACGACAATTATCAAACGGTTTTCTAACCGAAGCGAAACGTTTGGTGAAGGAAGGCAACATGAAAGACGGTGGATTCAACCTCTTGAGAGCCTTCAGAAGTTTGCCTAAAAACAAAGCATTGATCAAATTCTTGAGTGAAGAAGGTATCAAACAATTACTTCAAAAAACGGAGAATCAATACATGCAGGACAACAATCGCGATATGCATAAGATTGATGAAGCCCTGTATTTTGTGATCGAAGAAAAAAACAATCAAGTAGAATTAACAGACAACGGAATAAAATTTTTGTCGTCTGATACCGATGAAAATTTCTTTTTACTTCCAGATATCGGAACTGAAATCGCTCGCATCGAAAAAATGGGGTTTGAAAAAGACAAAGAAGCGGAAGAAAAAGAAAAATTATTCCAAGATTTCTCCATCAAAAGCGAACGTATTCATACGCTAACGCAATTACTAAAAGCTTATTCCCTTTTTGAAAAAGATGTTGAATACGTGATCATGGACAACAAGATTCTAATCGTCGATGAACAAACCGGTCGTATCATGGATGGCCGTCGTTATTCAGACGGATTACACCAAGCGATTGAAGCGAAAGAAAACGTAAAAATTGAAGCAGCAACGCAAACTTTCGCTACTGTTACACTTCAAAATTACTTCAGAATGTACAGCAAATTGGCAGGTATGACTGGAACAGCGGTGACGGAAGCGGGTGAACTTTGGGAGATCTACAAATTGGATGTCGTGGAAATTCCGACGAATCGTCCGATGGCGCGTAAAGACAAAGAAGATTTGATTTATAAAACTACTCGTGAGAAATTCAACGCCGTTATTGAAGATGTGACGGAATTATCAAAAGCAGGCCGACCAGTTTTGATTGGTACAACTTCAGTCGAGATTTCAGAATTATTGAGTCGAATGTTGAAAATGCGTAACATTCAACACAACGTTTTGAATGCAAAAATGCACAAACAAGAAGCGCAAATCGTCGAGGAAGCTGGAAAACCTGGCGTAGTAACCATTGCTACGAATATGGCTGGTCGTGGAACCGATATCAAATTATCAGCAGAAGTTAAAGAAGCTGGTGGTTTGGCGATTGTAGGAACCGAACGTCACGATTCTCGTCGTGTTGACAGACAGTTGCGCGGACGTGCTGGTCGTCAAGGAGACGTTGGTAGCTCACAATTTTACGTGTCACTAGAAGACAACCTCATGCGTTTGTTTGGCTCGGAAAGAGTAGCAAAAGTAATGGATAGAATGGGATTGAAAGAAGGTGAAGTGATTCAACATTCGATGATGACCAAATCGATAGAACGTGCGCAGAAAAAAGTAGAAGAGAACAATTTCGGTGTTCGTAAACGTTTGTTAGAATACGATGATGTAATGAATGCGCAACGTGAAGTAGTATACAAACGCCGACGTCATGCCTTGCACGGAGAGCGATTGAAAGTAGATATCGCGAATATGATGTACGACACCAGTGAAGTCATTGTAGCCTCCAACAAAGCCACCAATGATTTCAAGAATTTTGAATTCGAATTGATCCGATATTTTTCGATTACCTCTCCAGTTTCAGAAAATGAATTCGAAAGATCAAGTGAAATGGAATTGGCTGGAAAAGTATACAAAGCGGCCTTAGAATTCTACACGGAGAAAACCGACAGATCCGCTCGCGAGGCATTGCCAATCATCAAGAATGTTTATGAAGACCAAAACAATCAATTCGAACGTATTGTAGTTCCTTTTACAGATGGAATCAAAACCTTGAATGTGGTTACAGATTTGAAAAAAGCCTACGAAACACAAGGCAGACAATTGGTTGCCGATTTCGAAAAGAACATCACTTTAGCGATTGTTGACGAAGCGTGGAAAAAACACTTACGCAAAATGGACGAGCTGAAACAATCGGTTCAGTTGGCGGTACACGAGCAAAAAGATCCATTGCTCATCTACAAATTCGAAGCGTATAACTTATTTAGCTCGATGTTGAATGGCGTGAATAAAGAAGTGATTTCGTTCTTATTTAAAGGTGATTTACCACAACAAAATGCGCCTGCTATTCAAGAAGCGCGTCAAGTAAAGGTAAAAGAGAACTACAAAACGAGCAAAGATGAAATTCCAAATAGTGATTCATTAGCGGCAGAAAACCGTGAGGCAGGACAGACGCAACAACGTCAAGTTACGGAAACGATCGTACGTGAAATGCCAAAGATTAACCGAAATGATACAGTGACCATCAAACATATCATGAGTGGCAAGACAGACACCATGAAATACAAAAAAGCCGAAAGCATGATCAACTCAGGAGAATGGGTGATCGTGAATGAATAAAAAGTTGTCGGTTGACAATTGCTCAGCATTAAATAATAATCCTCAATTGTGAATACAGTTGGGGATTTTTTATATTTGAAAAAAATACTACAGTCATGAAATTTAAAATCTTCCCTATAGTCTTGATTCTTGTCTCTTGTTTTTCCTCCGCACAAACGATTGAGAATCTTAAAATAGCAACCAAAAAAATCTACGACGCCAATTACACCATGGATTTTGATGGTGTCGCGAACCTAACCTATCCGACCATCGTTGAACACTTCGGCAGAACAAAGTTTCTAGACAAATTAGACAACGACTACCAAAATGAAAAGTACCGCATGCGTATACAATTGGAAAAAATGGTTTTTCAATATGGCGAAATTCAAAAAATAGAGAACAAAACGTATTGTGTGATCACCTACAGAAATCCAGCTCGGTACTTTTATGAAACTAAATTAGATTCGAATACTTCCTTAATCGAAGCCAATTTCTTGCGAGAAAAAGACCAAACGAAAGACGTCACTTTTGAACCCAAACGCAATAGTTTTAACGTGCGTCGCATTTCAAAATTGATTGCTATTGCTGATGCGTCAACTGGAAATGAATGGAAATTCATCAACATGGATGATGTGGAGCAACGTTTACAATCTAAAAATATATTAGACGAAACTGTAAAAAAACAATTGGGACTTTGATTTGAAAGCCAAATTAAGTTTACCTTTACTTAGATACATTTACCTAAACAAATAAAACCATGGCAAAAAGTCAAGACGCAAAGAAAACCGTAAAGAAAGAACCTTTGAAAACGGCTAAAGAGAAAAAAGCCGAAAAAAGAGATAAGAAAAATAGTCCAAAAAGAGATTAAAACAAAACCGCAAAAAACTTCGAGTTCTTTGCGGTTTTCTTTTTTATAGTGTATCTGGGAAAATCTTCCCTGGATTCAAAATACCATTCGGATCAAAAGTACTTTTGATTCCTTTCATCAATTGTAATTGTGTTTTGTTGAACGCAATATCCATATAATTTTTCTGAACGTAACCTATGCCGTGTTCTCCGGAAAGCGTTCCTTTTAGCGACACCGTCAGTTCAAAAATCTCCCGAATTCCTTTAGTCACTTCGGTGTTCCAAGCTTCATCAGACATGTCGCCTTTTACAATATTAACGTGCAAATTTCCATCGCCAGCATGACCGTAGCAAACCGATTGGAATCCGTATTTGTTTCCAATAGTTTTGATTCCGTTTAGCAAAGCAGCCAACTCATAACGAGGAACTACCGTATCTTCTTCTTTATAAATAGAGTTTGATTTCACGGCCTCGCCTACCGATCGACGCATTTTCCAAAGTGCATTTTTTTGATCTTCGGTGTCTGCAAAAAGAATTTCATCAATTTGAAATTGTTCTACAACTCCCATAATTTTCTCAGCTTCTTGAAAAGAATGTCCGGGTAATTACCATCCACTTCGATCAACAAATGCGCTTTTATTTCTGGACCAATCGGCACATTCAAACCGTCGATATAACGAATCGCCCAATCGATGGCGTCGCGTTCTAAAAACTCCAATGCACTCGGAACAATTCCCGCTCTAAAAATCGCGGACACCGCTTCACAAGCTTCATCCGCTTTAAAGAATGGCACCAACATCAAAATATTGTGGGTATTTTTCGGTAACAACTTCATCACAATTTTAGTAATGATTCCCAAAGTTCCTTCGCTGCCCACCATCAATTGGGTTAGGTTATAACCTGTAGAGTTTTTTAAAGTATTCGCTCCTGTCCAAATGATTTCTCCGTTGGCCAAGACTACTTCTAAATTTAAAACATAATCCTTCGTAACGCCATATTTCACGGCTCTCGCACCTCCAGCATTTTCAGCTACATTGCCGCCTATCCAGCAACTTCCTTGGCTACTTGGATCTGGTGGATAAAAAAGGCCTTTTTCGGCAACCGATTCACGAAGCACTTGAGTGATTACGGCTGGTTCGACAGTAACTTGCAAATTTTGTTCATCGATGTGGATGATTTTATTGAAACGCTCCATCGACAAACCAATGCCTTCATAAATAGACAAAGCACCGCCACTCAAACCCGTTCTTGCACCGATCGCAGTTACTGGAATAAGTTCCTCGTTTGCCATTTTAAGAATGGCAGCGACTTCATCCGGAGTACTCGGTTTTACCACCACTCCAGGAGGAAAATTAAAATCTTCCGTTTCGTCGTGCCCATAATGTTTACGTGTTTCGAGATCGGTGAATACAAAAGATTCGCCCACTATAGAGGACAGTTTTTCTAAGACTTGCGCGGTTATTTGTGAAGTTGTGATCATAATCATTCAATTGAGGCGTAAAATTAGTGTTTTGAAAATAGTTGACCAAATTAAAAAGAGTTGTTGGTTAGTGGTTGTTGGTTGATGGTTTCCCCTCCTTTGGAGGGGTGCCTGAAAGGCGGGGTGGTCCAGCCCCGAGTGCTTCGCCAGCTCGTTCCGCACGTGTGAAGAGAAAACCCTTTTGTGATAGCGACTCGCAACACATTTTAAAATTGCGGTAAAAACGAGAACTGCGTGAGGGATTGCGCTTTGTTTGAGCTCTTTTTGCGATGGCGTTCAGCGCAAAAAAGCGAGTGCAAAAGCCCGACCCTTGCGGTCACGCCCATAACTCACAACCGACAACTGACAACTGACAACTGTCCACTACTTCTTTTTCAAATTCGGAAGAAAATAGCAAATGACACCAATAATCGGGAGAAATGAACAAATATGATAGACGTATTGAATAGAAGTGTGATCCGCCAAAATCCCCAGCAAAGCCGAGCCCAAAGCGCCCATTCCGAAGGCAAATCCGTAGAACAAACCAGAGATCATTCCGAGTTTTTTAGGAATCAATTCTTGCGCATAGACGATAATTGCTGGAAAAGCGGAAGAAATAATAATCCCAATGATAATCATCAAGACATCCGTCCAAAATAAATTGACATAAGGCAGCAACAATGCAAATGGCGTCGCGCCAAAAACCGAGAACCAAATGATGTATTTTCGACCAAATTTGTCACCAAGTGGCCCGCCTAAGATTGTACCTAGTGCATACGCAACAAGGTAAATAAACATGTGATACTGCGCTTGCTGAATGGAAAGATGAAACTTATCCATGAGGAAAAAAGTATAGTAAGTCGACAGGCTCGCAGAATAAAAAAACTTCGAAAAGATGACGATGAGCAGGATGGCGATACTCCATTTTACCCTTGACTTAGAAAGATCATGCAAATCAAAAAAAAGTGCGTTTTTATGGGTTCTATAAATGAGATGATCGCGATACCAAAAAGCAATTTTACTAATGATTCCAAGCGCAATAACTGCGGCAACGACAAACCAAAGAATGTACTGTTGCCCGCGTGGCACAACTATTAACGCCACCAACAACGGACCCAAAGCCGTTCCCATATTGCCTCCAACTTGAAAGATAGATTGCGCCAAACCGCGTTTTCCGCCAGATGCTAAATTGGAAATACGAGCTGATTCAGGATGAAAAATAGCAGAGCCAGTTCCGATAAGCATGACCGACAGGAGAATCCATTGAAAGTTATCGGCAAAAGACAAGGAAATAATTCCTGCCAACGAAAATAACATGCCATAGACTTGCGAAAAAGGTTTGGGATGTTTATCCGTATAATAACCTACAAACGGTTGTAAAATAGAGGCTGAGAACTGAAATGCAAATGTGATGAGTCCAATTTGCGAAAAGGATAAGTGATATTTTTCTTTTAAAATGGGATACACCGAAGGAATGATGGCTTGAATCAAATCGTTGAGCAAATGTGCAAAACTAATCGCAAACAATATCGAAAAAATCGTTTTTGAAATTACCGCTTCTTTGGAGGTGCTTGTTGTTTGCATTTAGAATGTTTTAAGTATAAAGTACCAAAAAGCCAAAGTGATGAATGATAATGGAATTCCAATACTCACCATCATATTGCTTAATTTGGGTTTTAGTCCATAGGATGCTGATAAAATAGTTCCTGTTATCATCGGCGCCATGGCTGCTTCCATAATCGAGACATCAACTACCAGTCCTTTTCCATTGCCTACCACTTTGTATAAAATGTAGAAAAATGCAGGCGTCAACATCAATTTGAAAAACAATCCCAAACGCAAGAACTTCCAATGCTGGCTATTTTTATCAAACTTTATTTGATAACCCACAGATAAAAGTGCAATAGGTGTCACCGTACTTCCCAGTTTTTGAAAAACGGTTTGAAAGTCTGGGATAAAATCTACCGCAAGCAAACACATGATGCAAGCAATAAAAAATGCTATAAACGGAGGAAATAATAGAATTTTTCTACTCATTTCCTTTGCTGTAGCTTGGCCCTTTGAAAAATAAACTGCGGTAATAATTCCTAAAGTTGATATTACCACAAATGAGCCGGGCTGATCTACGATGATGGCGGTTTTCAATCCTTCTTCGCCAAACAATGCTTGAATGACTGGAAAACCGACAAATGAAGTATTGCCTAATCCCGCCGTGATGATGAGGCAGCCAATCAACTTGTTTGACCATTTGAGTCTTTTGCCAATGAGGTAGAAAAACAAAAACGAAAACAAAAAGCCAAGCCAAGCAATGCCTAATGGATATAACAACTGCGCATTGATTTGAATTTTGGGAATATAAAACAAGGCCAATGCTGGCAGTGAAATATAAATGACAAATTGGTTGAGTGTTAGGTGGGCGTTTTTAGGAAAAGCATTGACGAATTGCAATCCATAACCCAAAATGAGACAGAGAAATAATAGGATAAAACTATCCATCTATTGATCGTTATTTTTTTGCAAAGGAACGTCAAAAAAAGAAAAAAACAAGCTTTATCACTGAAAAGCTCCATAAAAATAAATGAAGCAATGACAGCGCTATCTTATTATTTTGCTAATTTTACCCAAACGATTTTTTACTTGACGACTCCAAAGAAAAAAGATACTGCTTTACACGAAAAAGCTGGCATTTCTCCACCGGAAATGATTAGCAGTGACGCTGTAAACGCCGTTCAGCAATTCAGAAGACAACTTCCCTCAACGGAAAATCTAATCGATGGTATTTTGAAAGGAGACATTACTTCTTTAAGTCGCGCCATTACGATTATTGAAAGCACCAATCCATCACATCTAGAGAAAGCGAATGCCATTATTGCAGCTTGTTTGCCCCATGCCAATCAATCTGTTCGCATTGGGATAACAGGTGTTCCCGGTGTCGGAAAAAGTACCTTTATCGAAGCGTTTGGTAAACATTTGACGGGTTTAGGAAAGAAAGTTGCGGTGTTAGCCGTTGACCCAAGTAGCACGATTTCACACGGCAGCATTTTGGGAGATAAGACGCGAATGGAAGAATTGGTCAAAGACAAAAATGCCTTTATAAGACCATCCGCTTCTGGAGAAACTTTGGGTGGTGTTGCCCGAAAAACAAGAGAAACCATTACTTTGTGTGAAGCCGCTGGTTTTGATACCATTCTAATTGAAACTGTGGGCGTTGGTCAAAGTGAAACGGCGGTTCATAGTATGGTCGACTTTTTTTTATTGCTTAAAATTTCAGGTGCAGGCGACGAATTACAAGGCATCAAGCGTGGTATTATGGAAATGGCGGATTTAATTGTCATTAACAAAGCTGACGGCGACAATGTTAAAAAAGCCAACTTGGCAAAAGTCGAGTTTCATCGTGCGTTGCATTTATTTCCGGCAAAGAAATCAGGTTGGACTGCTTCGGCCACAACATGCAGTTCGATTTCCGGCGATGGCATCGAAAATGTGTGGAAAATTATTGGCGATTTTTTAAACTTGACCAAAGGCAACGCGTATTTCTTCGAAAAGCGTAAAGAACAAAACCAATATTGGATGATGGAAACCATCGTTGAAGAATTGAAAATAAATTTCTTCCAACATCCTGAAATTTTATCATTAATTGGATCCAATAAAAAAGCAGTGGCCAATGACGAAATTTCACCATTTACCGCTGCTCAAAATATTTTGAAAGTGTATTTTAAGAAATAGTTACTCCTCGTAACGCGCTACTTCTCGATCGTAAAATTCATTAGCTAACACAAGTAAACCTTCCATTTCGGCGTTAAGTTCCGCTTCGTCGAGATCTTCGGCTTCTTCCATAAACTCAACTTCATCGTCCTTGAGGTTGATGATAAATCTTGGGTAATCCAAATGAATGATGAAGATATCATCTGGGAAATCGGTGTTGTCTCCGAGGAGAAATTTTGGTAATTCCATAGTTGTTTTGGGTTGTAAGTTGTACGTTGTAAGCCATAAGTTGTTTAACCAATAACTTACAACGTACAACTTTTTTTATTTATCTGACAATATCACCGGCGCACTTTTCCCATTCATAAAAATAATTTTGGTATTGGGTGAAGCTGCCAATTCTTTTTGTGCTTTGATTTGTTCGTATTGCAATTGTTTGTCGGTCAAGCCCATCGAAATAATTCGTTGATAGTCTGCAATACCTTGCGCTTCTACTCTTTTTCGCTCTGCTTCTTGTTTCTCTTTTTGAAGAACAAACTGCATTTTTTGTGCTTCTTGTTCTGCATTAATTTTACTTTCAATGGTTGTTTTTACAGAAGCTGGAAGATTGATGTTTCTGATAAGCAACTGCTCTAAAATCAAACCTCTCGATTTGAAATCATCTTCGATACTTTTGTAAATACGTTGTTGAAATTCGTTACGTTTTGTAGAATATAGCGCCACCGCATCATAATAAACAGCGTTGTCACGAATACGAGTTCGTGTGACTGGACGAACAATCTTGTCCGTATAGTTTACCCCAATTTGCTTAAAAATTTTCGGAGCCGATTCTGGTGAAATACGATATAAGACGGTTAAGTCGATGACTACTTCCAAACCATCATTCGATAGTACTCGAATAGCGTCATCGCCTTCTTGAGCACCTTCAGAATGAATCGCCGACATGGTGTAGTTTTGTGTTTGAATATCAAAATCAGTCACATCCAATAATGGATTGATAATATGCAAACCGCTTTCTAAAACATCGGGTTGAACGCTACCATAAAGCGACTTAACACCAACTTTCCCTGCATCAATTTGTTTAAAAACGGAGGCGGAAATTCCGATTAAGATTAAAATGAATCCAATAATTTTTAGTGGCTGGGTCAACTTAGCAAGAGGATGATTTGGATTAGTAGAAGTAAAACTGGCAATCAGAAAGATGGCACCTAAAATAATGAATAGTATCATTTTTTGTTTTTTAAAATGTGGTGTTTATACGAGCAATTGCTTTTTAAGTTACATTCAGTTATCGGTATCTTACGAAGTGTGATTTTCAATCACTAGCTTTTTGGTCAGTTTTTCAAATCGAATGTACAAGAACAATGCTGCGGCAGTCAAACCAGCAAGCAATCCAATCCAAATTCCTGTGGCCTTTAGTTCGGTATAAATTCCGAGATAAAAGAAATTGGAAATCCAATAATCCAATAAGCAACGAAGGTAATATACATCGGAATTTTCACATCTTGCAATCCTCTTAAGGCGCCCAAAACAACCACTTGAATGCCATCTGAAATTTGAAAAACAGCCGCCACCAAAAGCAACTGCGAAGCAATCGAAATTACCTCAGCATTATCAAACAACTGCAAGGAATTGTCCATATCTAAAAATAAATGCGGCAGAAATTGATGCAAAGCCACGAATAAGATGGCAAATATGGTTTCTAGGATAATTGCTAATAAGAATATGGATCGCGCGACAATAATCAAATTCTTGTAATCATTGAGTCCTTTTTGATTACTCACGCGAATCATAGCGGCAACATTCAAACCCATCGCAAACATAAAAGTGGTCGTGGCTAACGTCAAGGCTATTTGGTTTGCCGCTTGACTGGTTTTTCCTATCGAACCTGAAAGCCATATCGCTGCCGTAAATAAGGTTACTTCAAACAACATTTGCATGGCCGATGGAAAACCCAAATTGATAATTTGCTTTAAGATCTTTTTCCTAATTTGATTAAAACTGAATTTCGAAAAATAGATTTTCAATTCTTCGTTATGTTTCAAAAGATAATGCATAAAAACAACCATCATAATCCTAGAAATAACAGTTCCTAAAGCTGCGCCAATAATACCCAATTTTGGAAAAAACCAAATCCCATAAATCAACACGTAATTAAAAAATATGTGCACGACATTCGCCATAAAAATCGAGTACATCGAGTATTTCGTTTTCGACAAACCATCCGCAAATTGCTTATATCCTTGATAAATAATGACTGGAATCAAAGAAAAAGCAACCCAATCAATGTAAGGAGCTGCCAAGGCAACTACCGCGTCAGGTTGATGCATCAGATGCATAATGGGTTTTGCCAACACAATCATGATAAATAAAGCAATCCCGATGAGCGTGCACAATAACAATCCATGATGAAAAACCGAACGGATTTTCGATGCGTCTTGCTCCGCATCAGCTTCTGCAATAATGGGCGTAATAGCGGTAGAAAAACCAATTCCTATCGACATGCCAATAAAAATAAAACTATTGCCCAACGAAACGGCAGCTAACTCTGTTGAACCTAAATTCCCCACCATAATGTTATCGACAATACCAATTAAGGTGTGACCTAGCATGCCTAAAATGACAGGATACGCTAATTTTATATTATAGGAAAACTCTTTGGTGTAGGTAGAAAACTTCAAATCGTAACTTTTTTGCCAAAAGTACGTCAGATAAAACTTTTAACTACTAAACAATTCTTAAATATCCAGAATTCCCTAATTTTACTCCATCAAACAATTCACTATGAAAAAAACACTACTTTTCCTTTTTACCTTGCTTTTGTTAGAAAATGCACATGCCCAAAACATCTTTAAAGATGATTTTTCGACCTACACAATCAATCAAGAACTTAGCGGACAAGGGCTTTGGTCAAACAGTCCCATTTTACCAAATGTGGGCATTGGAGCTTGCCTTCCTTTAAGTGCAAACGAGCCATGTTTCGGCACCAAAGTGATAGGCCAATCTGTGAGTTACCCAAGTTACGGATCTTCAGAAAGTAGTATTCTTCTGGGTCCAGTTCAAGATGGAGTTGCAAGAGCCATCACGCCAATTGTTTCTGGGGGAGATTTATATTTGGGATTAGTCTTAAATATTACATCGGCGCCCACTACTGCAGGATTACCAGTCGACTTTTTACGAGTTATCAATAGTGATGCGACACAAGTTACCTATAGATTATTAGTTAAAGATGCTGGATTCGGTTACAATGTTGGGATCAGAAAAGGCGCATCAAGTAATGCCACAGTATATACTGGAGATATCTTCAATTATGGTGAAAATGTTTTAGTAATTCTTAAATATTCCCATTTAGATGGTCCAAATGATGACATCGTAAGCGCTTTTATTAATCCAATATACGGCGATGGTGAACCTGCAAATCCAAACATTACAAATGCCTCGGGATTTGACCAAAGTGGTGCTATTGACCGTGTTGCATTTAGAATGAATTATAACGTAACGGCATCGATGCCAACAGGTGTACTTGGGTTGGTTAGTACTTCTACGACATGGGAAGGTCTATCTTTCTTGCCGTTAGGTGTCAATCAATTTGAAGCCAATAATGTAACTATTTCAAGTGTCCTAGAAAATGGGCAACTGCAAATAAGTTCAAAAAAAACCTTGAATAATGTTCATATGAAACTGTATTCAGCAACCGGAGCGTTACTTGAGGAAAAAATGATAAATATTCCGACAGGCACTTCACAAATTGGACTTGCTTCAAAATTAAGTAGCGGTCTTTATATTATTCAACTTTATGACGAAAGTGGCGAAAAAAGCAGCTTCAAAATGATATCTAAATAATCTTCAATCAATAAACATAAAAAATGAAAACCAAATTAATTCTAGTTGCGCTTATTGCAACTTTCGGTGCCAACGCTCAAAACATTTTCCAAGATGATTTTTCAACGTATTTTACGGGTGTCGATCTAAATAATCAAGGAAACTGGTCTAACAACTCCTCAAATCCTGGTGGATTAGGCGCGGCAATCGGAGCGATTCCTAATAATGCAGACGTATTGGCAACGCCAGTATCCTATCCTGATTATGGTTCTAGCATCAACTCCATAAAAATTAGCCCAGATTCAGATGGTTGCGGAACTGAGTTTCCTACGGTCACTTCAGGAGATCTTTATGTGGGTTTTATCTTAAACTTAAGCAATGCGCAAGCCAACAACAACAGCGATTTCTTCCGAGTAATGAGCGGTGGTAATTTCAATACCACTTTTCGTTTATACGCTACGCCTGCTCCAGGTGCCTTTTTCTTAGGAGTTAGCAAAGGAGCCAACGGAAATCAAATCAACTTTACAGCAAATGCACTAGCATATAATCAAGATCACTTGGTTATCATGAAGTACACGCAAGGTTCTGGAACCAATGACGACCTCATTTCTATGTATGTAGATCCAACTTTTACTGGCGGAGAACCAGCTATTGCAACAGTGACTAATAACGTTGGACTTGACCAAGCGGGTAGCTTAGATCGCCTTTCATTCAGACAAAACTGGACCGACGGTATGCCAACTGGAAATGCTGGTCTTTTAAGTTTAGCGCTAACATGGTCTGATTTAGCATTTTCATTAGGAACGGAACAGTTTGATGCAAATTCAATCGCCATTTCAAGTACTAATGCAAAAAATGGGGAACTTACGCTGCAATCGAATATCGCCATGGATAAGGCTACTTTGAAAATTGTAGCCATCAACGGAACGGTAATCGAAAATAAAAACATCGCCATCGAAGCAGCAACAAATACCATTGCCATCAATCCTATTCGTTCTGCTGGTATTTATATCGTAGCAATCACGAACGCAAACGGAAAAAGATTTACGCAAAAAATCATGGTAAATTAAGCCATAACCGAATACAAATACAAAGGCTCTGAAATTCAGAGCCTTTTTTTATTCCAATTCTTTCCGGTATTTTTCCATATTCGCTTTGACACTTTCATCCAATTCAGGCGCTTTAATATCCGAATACCGCTGCATTTCCTCCCAAATGATCTTGGCCACAATATACCGTGACATTTCTTTATCATCCGCCGGAATCACAAACCAAGGTGCATGAGGCTTCGCGGTTTTCAAAATCGCCTCTTGGTAGTATTTCATATAATCATCCCAGCGTTCTCGTTCTTTCAAATCACCAACCGAAAATTTCCAATTGTCTTCCCCATTCTCCAAGCGATGCAATAATCTCTGGCGTTGCTCCTCTTTACTCATATGCAAATAAAACTTCAAAACAATAGTGCCATTCTCTACCAAGTGCTGTTCAAAATGGTTAATTTGTTCCATCCGCTTTTCCCAAAATTCAGGGGTGACCTCTTCCACTTTTTCAATACCTGGCAAATTCTCATTCAATAGATATTCAGGATGCACTCTCGTAACCAATACATTTTCATAATGCGTTCGATTAAAAACCGCAAACTTCCCTTTTTCTGGCAAAGCCAAATAATGACGCCATAAATAATCGTGCTCCAACTCGGTCGAATTGGGCGACTTAAAACTTTGCACCACAACACCTCGCGGGTTGAATTCTTTAAAAACTTCACGTATCAAACTGTCTTTCCCCGACGTATCCATGCCTTGCAAACAAATCAAAACGCCGTACCGATTGTGCGCGTACATCACATCTTGGAATTTGCTCAATTTTTCTTGCACTTTGTCCAATTTCGCTTCTTTCTCCTCGGAATCTGCATCCACTTGTAACCGGGTAGGAAACGTCGACAAATCTAGTGTCGAAACTACTCTAAAATCTTCGGGCTGAATTGACTTCATAATTTTACTTTTATTTGAGTAAATATACTTATTTTTAGGAGCTATTTCCCGCTTTCCGCAGTATCTCTGCGAGGATACTTGCTGCAATCGGGGCTAGGGCTTTTCAAACCAAACACAACTGATGCAAAAATTCACTTTAGAAATTCTTTTTCAAATCATCGGAATCGGTTCTGCTTCCGGGCTAATCTTAAACAATGATTCCTTGTTTATCATCTCCGACAATAGCACTTTCTTGTACGAATATGCAATGGGCAATCAATCCATCAATAAAATCAAACTTTTGGACAACAGTCAAGAGAACATGCCCAAAAAACAAAAGTTAGATTTTGAATCCATCACCCAAAAAGGAAACAAACTCTACATTTTTGGATCGGGATCTAAACCCAAACGAGAACAGCAAATCATCTACAATTTGAAGAATCAAAAAGCAGAAGAAAAAGATTTGACGCTATTCTATCAAAAACTAAAGTCAATTGGTGGAATTTCAGACAAAGACATGAACATCGAAGGCGCCGTTTTCTACAAAGACAATTTGGTTCTTTTCCAACGCGGCAACGGCGAAGGTGCCAAAAATGGCATCTTTGTTTACGATACTAAAAAAGAAACGTCTCGTTACATCGCACTACCACTTCCAAAATTAAAGACCGTTGAAGCGACCTTTACTGACGCGGTTTTGGTGGATGATGCGATTTACTTCTTGGCGTCTGCCGAAGATTCAAAATCAACCTATAAGGATGGTGAGATTTTAGGAAGCGTGATTGGCAGCATTAATACTAAAACATGGAGCGTCGATTTTACCACGCAAATCACCGAAACCAAAAAATTTGAGGGAATCACTTTGTTCAAAAAATCGAAAACCCAAATTGAATTTTTGCTTTGTGAAGACAATGATACTGAGGAACTTCAATCTAATATTTATAAACTGGTCATTGAAAAATAAGAATTTAACTCCTAAATCATGTCGAATATGAAAAATACAACGCCCGAAATGGTCACCATAAAAGGTCATGATTTGGTTTGCCCAATCTGTTCAAATAGGACTTTTTGGAGAAGTAAAGCACAACTTAATACCGCCGTTGCCTCGTTATTTAATTTAGATTGGGCGAATCGTTCCGCAACTTATTTTGTCTGCTCCGAATGCACGCACATGTCGTGGTTCTACGGAGAATAAGAACTACTTCTCGATTTCCCGAAGGTTTTCCATTTTCTTATGCGCCAAGAATCCAGCGATATCTTCAAAGTGCTCTTTGACGCGTTTGTTGCCAAATTCAAAGACTTTAGTTGCTAAACCGTCAAGGAAATCACGGTCGTGCGATACTAAAATCAAAGTCCCATCAAAATCTTTCAACGCATCTTTGATAATATCTTTCGTTTTCATGTCTAAGTGATTAGAAGGCTCATCGAGTATCAATAAATTAACAGGCTCCAACAACAACTTGATCATTGCCAATCGTGTTTTTTCTCCACCTGATAACACTTTTACTTTCTTGGTGACGTCATCACCATGAAACATAAAAGCTCCTAATAAATCTTTTATTTTGGTTCTCACCTCACCCACAGCCACATCATCTATGGTTTCAAAAATGGTCGAATTCTCATCCAACAGCGAGGCTTGGTTTTGAGCAAAATAACCAATTTGCGCATTGTGACCGATTTCAACTGAACCGCTATCAATGCCGATTTCTTTCATGATGGCTTTGATCATCGTCGATTTTCCTTCTCCATTTTTACCTACAAAAGCGACTTTTTGTCCACGTTCGATAACAATATTCGCATCTTTAAAAACCACATGATCTCCATAGGATTTTGAAAGTTCTTTGACAATAACAGGATATTGACCCGAACGAATAGACGGTGGAAATTTGATCCGCAATGCCGAAGTATCAATCTCGTCGATTTGCACTGGAACAATTTTCTCCAACATTTTCACTCGTGATTGAACAGACAAGGTTTTTGAAAAAGTCCCCTTAAATCGATCTATAAACTCCTGATTATCCGCAATCATTTTTTGTTGCTCATCGTAGGCTTTTTGCTGATGAATGCGACGGTCTTTTCGCAATTCTAAGTAGTGAGAATATTTCGCTTTGTAGTCGTAAATGCGTCCCATGGTTACTTCAATCGTGCGATTGGTGATGTTATCTACAAACGCTCTATCGTGCGAAATGACTACGACTGCTTTTGCTGAATTCATCAAGAAATCTTCCAACCATTGAATACTTTCGATATCCATATGATTCGTCGGCTCATCTAGCAAAATCAAATCGGGTTTCTGTAATAGAATCTTCGCTAGTTCGATGCGCATTCTCCAACCTCCAGAAAATTCTGACGTCGGACGCGTAAAATCTTCACGCACAAACCCCAAACCAATTAAGATTTTCTCTACTTCCGCTTCATAATTGACTTCCTCAATGGCATAGTATTTTTCACTTAAATCTGAAACTCGCTCGATAAGTTTCATATACTCGTCGCTTTCGTAATCAGTACGAACCGTCAGTTGTTCGTTGATAGTGTCCATCTCTTCTTTCATTTTGAACACTTCGCCAAACGCTTTCGAAGTTTCTTCAACGACTGTTGCGGTATCCGTCGTTAGCAAATGTTGCGGCAAGTAAGCGATTACGGCTTCTTTGGGAGCCGAAATATTTCCTGTTGACGGTTTGCTTTGTCCTGCAATTATTTTTAGCAGCGTCGATTTACCCGCGCCATTTTTACCCATTAAGGCAATTTTGTCGTTTTCATTGATTGCAAAAGAAACATCGCTAAATAAAGTGGTTCCGCCAAATTGCACGGAGATATCGTTAACTGTGATCATTTAGAATATTAGATTTTAAGATTGTTGGATTGTTAGATTATTCAACCGTATCTTACAGTCTTGAAATCTTAACATCTTACAGTCTATTTTTACAAGCCGCAAAGATAATTGGATTGTTGGATTTTCTACTATAAAAAAACATTCCTAATTGCTTAGAAATGTTTTTGTGTTTTTTACGTAAAATCGATTTAAATGCTCAACCGAAATTCCTCAATAATTGGATTGGCTTTACCAAAATCGATTTCCTGAATAAACAATTCGACAGGTTTGGTATTCGATAAGGATGGCAAAACATTAGATTGGTTGTTGTTGCGAATGACGGTGCTTACGCCAATAGCTTCAATTTTTTCTTGTAGCGCGAGTGCTAAAATTTCGTTTCCTGAAAAGACTTTCATTAATCCCATTGAGAGTGTGGTTAGTAACTAGTGATTAGTAATTAGTGATTAGTGATTGGTGATTGGTGATTGGTGATTAGTTGATGGTTGATTGATTTTATTCTTCTTCTAACTCAAACCAAATTGGCTCTAGGAGCATTTTTTCTGCGAGCAAATCTATTCTTTCAGTCAGTACTTCTGAGAAAATTATTCGTTGTGTTTTGGTGATGCTATTTGAGATTCGCATGATTTTGGTTTCGTGACGCAATTTCAAAATGGGTTCTGCATCGTCCAAAATAAACATCTTCAATCTATTGACGTTGTAGCCCGCCGTCGTAAACATTTCATTCAATCTGTTGGGCGTTCCGATGAGCACATCAATTCCAGTAGAGATATAATTCTTATCGTATTCCAAGTCGCCTTTGTCGTGAACGCCGTAAACGCGGAGATTCGTATACTTTCCGAATTGCTCGAACAATTCTTCCATGGCGAGGACTTTCGCTTTATCTTCTACTATAATTAATGCTCTCGGCGATTCTTCTCCTTCTGCAACCAATTGTTGAATGACGTTGAGCACAATCGTGGTTGATTTTCCGCTACTCGCTGGTGCAATGATTACGCAATCGGCGCCACTTTTTATGGTCGAAAATGTGTCTTGTTGAATCGGATTGGCTTCTGTTAAGCCTGATTCAATCAGTGCTTGTTGCAGGTTGGGGTTTATTTTTTTTAGATTCATTTGTGGGTTGTAAGTTGTAAGTTGTAAGTTGTAAGTTGTAATTCGACAGAGCGTAACCTACAACGTAAAACCTACAACAATTTATTTACTTGCGAACAGTTTAACGTCGGTTTCCGAAATCTCGTTACCTCCTAAGATAATCAATCGCTCGACTACATTTCTTAGTTCGCGGATATTTCCTGTCCAATCGTATTCTTGCAACAACTTGAATCGCTGCGTTTGAAAAAGTCTTTGGTGTTGTTCCTTGGTCCGAAGCGATATTCTCTGTAAAATGTTCAATCAATATTGGAATGTCATCACGTCTTTCATTTAATGCGGGAACTTTGATTAGAATAACCGCCAATCTGTGGTATAAATCCTCGCGGAAACGACCTTCTTCGATTTCCTTTTTCAAGTCTTTGTTGGTGGCAGCAATGACGCGCACATTAACTTTGATGTCTTTATCCGCTCCAACTCTTTGAATCAAACTTTCTTGCAAAGCGCGCAATACTTTGGCTTGTGCCGCCAAACTCATATCGCCAATTTCATCCAGAAAAATAGTTCCACCGTCGGCGGCTTCGAATTTTCCTGCGCGATCTCGAACCGCTGAAGTGAAGGCACCTTTGACGTGGCCAAACAATTCGCTTTCGATGAGTTCACTTGGTATTGCAGCACAATTGACTTCAATTAAAGGGAAGTTACAACGTTCGCTTTTATCGTGTAATTGATGCGCAACTAATTCCTTTCCAGTTCCGTTTGGACCAGTAATAAGTACACGAGCGTCGGTTTGTGCGACTTTCTCGATCATGAGTTTGATATGATTGATTGGTTCACTTTCGCCAATCATTTCGTATTTCTTGCCAACAATTTTCTTGAGTATTTTATTCTCGACCACGAGTTGCTTTTTGTCGAGTGCATTGCGAACGGTATTAAGCAGTCGATTTAAATCTGGTGGTTTTGAGATATAATCGAAGGCGCCCAAACGCATCGCATTGATGGCAGTTTCCATATCGCCGTGGCCGGAAATCATGACCATTGGAATTTCGGGTTTGATTTTTTTGACTGCTTCTAGCAATTCGACGCCGTCCATTTTGGGCATTTTGATATCGCAGAGCACCAAATCGTAATCGGTGTTTTTGATTTTTTCGAAGCCTTGCATGCCATCTTCAGCTTCTTCGACATTATAGGTGCTGCTTTCTTCGGAAAGTATTTTTATTAATACTCTTCTGATTGAGGCTTCGTCTTCGATGATTAGTATTTTGGGCATTTTTTGAGTTGCTGAGTTACTGGGTTACTAAGTTTAACTTCGTTCGATTCGCCTTTTAGGCTCGGGTCTGAGTCGCAAATTTAGTGAGTTAGTTTGGAAATGAGATCATCAATTATGTATTGATTGTGAATATTATCGCAATACCCTAGCCCCGATTGCAGCAAGTATCCTCGCAGAGATACTGCGGAAAGCGGGAAATAGCTCCTAAAAAAAGCTCAGCAACTCAGTCTCTCAGATACTCAGGCACTTTTTATCTAATATTTCAGCCATTTGTACAACTCTTTCCAAGTTGGTTTTTTGCCATACATGAGGATTCCGACGCGGTAAATTTTAGAGGCGAACCAAACGACACCCATAAACGTTCCGAAAAGTATCGTGATAGACAAGACGATTTGCCACCAAGGCACACCAAAAGGAATTCGCATCAGCATGACAATGGGCGACGTGAGCGGCACCATCGAAAATACGGTGGCGATATTGCCGTGAGGATCATTGATTACGGTGAAAAATCCGATGTAAACCCCTAAAATTAATGGCATGATGATCGGCAACAGGAATTGTTGTGAATCGGTTTCGTTATCTACGGCGGCGCCGATAGCAGCATAAAATGAGCTATAAAGGAAATAACCACCGATGAAATAAAGGATAAAACAGATGATAATCGTGGCGATTGGCAAGTTCCATAGTTCTTTGATGTAGAGTTGAATGGTAGACATTTGTTCTTGCGCTTGGTGCATCATTTCAGGTGGAACTTTGGCGGATGGTGAGGCGTTTATTCCGAAAAAATAGGAAAACCCAAACATGAGTGCCAATCCAATAATAGCCCAAATCAAGAATTGTAAAATCCCCGCCAACGAAGTTCCGATGATTTTTCCCATCATGAGTTGAAATGGTTTTACCGAGGAAATGATGATTTCGATGATGCGGTTGGTTTTCTCTTCGATGACGGAGCGCATGACCATGTTACCATAGATAATGATAAACATCATGATGAGATAACCGAATGCGCCGCCGATGGCAATTTTGATTTCGTTGAGACCTTTGAGAGATTCTTCTCCGGTGGATTTCGCGACTTTGATATTGACATCTGCTTCTGCTTTTTGAATCGCTAAGGTATCGAGTTTTGCTTTTTCGAAATTGAGTTTGGTGAGTTTTTTTGCGATGATATCTTCAGTATCGGCGAGAAATGTGATACTTGGGCTGTCATTAGAAAGGTATTGAATTTTGTCTTGCAGTGTATTATAATCGTCGGCTTTGGGAATAAAAAGTAAACCTTCAAAGCTCTCGGAAACCAGACTGTCTTTGAGGACTTTCATATCGACGTTGGACATATTCATATAATGAAATTCCTCCGAGTTTTTAAATTCATTGATAAAAATGCCTGTTTCATCGTGAATAGCGATTTGTTTGACATCGGCTTTTAGTGAACCTAAGTAACCTACGAATGCAGCGATTCCGACAAATAGCAATGGACTTAAGAAAGTCATTACGATAAATGATTTATTGCGGACTTTGGCGATGAATTCTCTTTTTATGATTAGGGATATAATGCTCATTTTGATTTTCGATTTTGGATTTACGACTGACTCTAAATTAGTTTTGCGTTACGGTTTGGATGAAAATATCATTGACGCTTGGGATTTTTTCCATAAAGTGAGTGACTTGTCCTCTTTGCGTAAGGAGTTTTAAGAGTTCGTTTGGCGTGGCATTTCCGAGTTCAATTTTGAGTTTGAGTTCATCGTTTAGCGATTTAAAATCGGTTTGACCCACTGTGAATTTTTGTGTGATATCGTACATTAATCCTTCTACGTTATCAGTCAAGATTCCGACTTCAAAACTGTTGGTGCGATATTGTTTTTTGACATCCGTCAATTTTCCTTCAATGAGTTTGTTGGATTGATGAATGAGCGCAATATCATCGCAGAGTTCCTCGACGCTTTCCATTCTGTGTGTAGAGAAAATGATGGTTGAGCCTTGTTTTTTGAGTTCTAAAATTTCGTCTTTAATAATGTTGGCGTTAACGGGATCAAAGCCTGAAAAAGGCTCGTCAAAAATGAGCAATTTGGGCTTATGTAAAACACAAACGACGAACTGAATTTTTTGCGCCATTCCTTTTGATAGTTCTTGAATTTTCTTGTTCCACCAACCTTGAATCTCCAATCGATCAAACCAATATTTCAATTGAGCGGTCGCTTCGGCTTTTGAAAGTCCTTTCATTTGTGCCAAATAAAGACATTGCTCTCCAACTTTCATTGATTTGTATAAGCCACGCTCTTCGGGAAGATAGCCAATATATTGCACGTGTTGTGGCTTCAATTTTTCGCCGTCGAAAATTACTGTTCCAGCATCGGGCATTGTAATTTGATTGATAATTCGAATGAGTGAGGTTTTTCCGGCGCCATTGGGGCCAAGTAGTCCGTAGATACTTCCTTTGGGAACAGTTAGTGATACTTTATTGAGTGCAACGTAATCTCCGTATTGTTTAACCACGTTTTCAACTTCAAGAATATTACTCATGTTTTAGCTTGTTTTTTTGTTTGTCTTGACTTTTCACCACTGGATTGTAAAAGTAGGTAATTAGTAGGAAATCGATAAAAGTTGTTACAAAAAAAACCCACCCTTATTTGCACAAGGATGGGAAAAATTGCTATGAAAAAGAAATACTAGTTGCCTAGTACTATTCAAATATAAAATAAATTTTTTGATTTAAGAAAACATATCCTTAACTTTTTCGAAAAAAGATTTATCACTTTTTTCCGGCTGTGGAGTAAAGTTTTCATCATGCAAATTGTTCTCAAAAAACTGCTTTTGTTCTTTGTTTAAAGTTTTAGGTGTCCACACATTTATATGCACTAGCAAATCACCTGTACCATAGCCATTTAGACTAGGAATTCCTTTGCCTTTTAGTCTGAGTATCTTTCCTGATTGAATGCCTTCCTCTAATTTGATTCGGACTTTTCCGTTGACTGCATCAATATCTTTAGAGACACCAAGTACCGCTTCAGCAATACTGATATACAAATCAAAATGTAGGTTTTCGCCTTCACGCTTCAAGAATTCGTGCTCGGTTTCCTCGATGGCTACTATTAAGTCTCCAGGAACACCATTTCCTGGCGCATCATTTCCTTTGTTGGACACTTTGAGTTGCATACCATCTACGACACCAGCTGGAATTTTGATAGATACTGTTTCGTCTTCAAGCAGCATTCCCTGTGCATCTGCGTTGGCAGGTTTTTTGTCTAAAATTTGACCAGAACCACCGCAAGTTGGACAAGTAGAAGCCGATTGCATTCTTCCCAAAATAGTATTGGTTACGCGCATTACTTGACCTTGACCGTTGCAAGTAGAGCAAGTTTTGTAGCTCACGCCAGGCGCTTGAATTTTTCGTTTTACTTTTACTTTTTTCTCCACGCCATTCGCCACTTCTTCTAAAGTCAATTTTACTTTGATGCGAAGATTACTTCCTTTCATTCTGCGTTGTCCTCCAGCATTTCCTCCGAAACCGCCGCCAAAAGCTCCGCCAAAAATATCTCCAAATTGACTGAAGATATCGTCCATATTCATGCCGCCGTGTCCACCACCGAAACCGCCAGCTCCGTCGAAAGCTTGATGACCATATTGATCATATTTGGCTTTCTTTTGCGGATCACTTAGCACTTCGTAGGCTTCAGCCGCTGCTTTGAAATTCTCTTCAGCTTCTTTATTTCCTGGATTTTTGTCTGGATGGAATTCGATGGCTTTTTTGCGATAAGCTTTTTTGATTTCAGCCTCCGATGCACTTTTGGAAATTCCTAATATTTCGTAAAAATCTTTTTTCATTTTGTTTTTCATTTTATCCCACAGGCAACTGCGGGATTACGATGGATATTAATTACCAATCACCACTTTTGGGAAACGAATTATTTTGTCTCCCAATTTATATCCTTTTTCAATGACGTCAACTATTTTTCCTTTTAGATTCGGTGATGGCGCTGGAATTTGCGTTATGGCTTCTGCAAAATCTGCATTAAAAATATCTCCCGCTTTAACCGCAACTTCTTCTAGCCCTTTTGAAACAAGCGTTGATTTTAGTTTTTCGTAGATTAGCTCCACACCTTGAAGTAAAACGTCGTCATCTGATTTTTTGATTTCCACTAAATCCCTGTCAAAATCGTCCATAACTGGCAACATGGCTTGAAGCACTTCTTGGTTGGCAGTTTTAAATAGGTCCATTCGCTCTTTAGAAGTACGTCTTTTATAATTTTCAAATTCAGCAAAAAGTCTTAAAAACTTGTCTTTTTCGTTGGCTAAATCTTCTTCTAATTTTTGTTCAGGAGTTAAATTATCCGAGGATTCAATGCCTGCGTCGTGGTTTTCAGTAGCAACTTGATCAACCGCTTCTTCTTGTTCGTTGTTCTCAGTGTTCATTTTACTTTTATGTTTAAAAATATTTTTTATCATTTTTTTTTCGCTGAATTGCAAAAGTATTGCCATTTGTGGAATAATGTCAAAATGTCACGGTTTTTTTTGAAACGCTGTGGAATGGTTTAGTCGAATTTGCCCTTGACATTCAAATGCCCTAGCCCTGATCACAGCGGTATCCTTTTTATGCTGAACTCGTTTCAGTATCTATTACAATTAAACTCAATTCTTACAAAAGGATGCTGAAACGAGTTCAGCATAAAAAGATATAGCGGAGAGCAGGAAAAGCTTCTAACGTTAAAATTAAAAACTTTAATAGAATTTTAAGACTAAAACGATTTCGTTTTGTCTAAGTTTGTTCGGTAGATGAAACGTAAAGGTTAGCGTTAAGCTTCTAAATATTATTAATTCACATAGATTATAAAAAGAAACTCCGTCCAGAAGACGGAGTTTTTTTATGATAGAATGTCTTCTAATGCAGGTTCCAATTTTGCGAATTGAAAGGCAAAACCTGCAGTAGTGGCTTTCTCTGAGCTGATATTTGTGTTGGTAAACAGCAATTGGTGCATTTCTCCAAGTAACAATTTCATGACGATTTTGGGGATTGCTGGCAGCCACAATGGTTTGTGTAGTTTTTTGGCTAAGGCAATGGTCAGCTCTTTATTTGAAACAGGAAAAGGCGACACGGCATTATAGACTTTTTCCCAAGAATTGGTGATGGCAAAAAGATACATGGCTGCAAGATCGTGAATGTGAATCCATGATGTCATTTGATTTCCGTTTCCGAAAGTCGCGCCGACACCCATTTTAATTGGCTTGATCATTTCTTGCAGCGCACCGCCATTTTTCGCGAACACGATTCCGGTTCTTAGTTTACAAACCTTAATGTTTAGTAATTGAAACTTATCGACGCTTTCCTCCCATTTCACTACCACGTTGGATAGGAAATTATCCTCGACCGACTTGTTATCTTCTTTATAAATCGTGCTTGAATTGTTCGGGTAGATGGCCGTTCCTGAAGCCGACACGATTTGCTTGATTTGATTTGGATTTTCTTTGATGGCTTTAAAAAGCGTGTTGCTGGCGAGAATTCTACTTTCTAGAATCTCTGCTTTGTAGCTGTCTGTCCAACGTTTTGAAATGTTTGCTCCAGCTAAATGTATGACTGCATCAACTCCCATAAGGCAATTTTCATCGATGACACCTTGCGCTGGATTCCAATAGAAACCATGATAATTGGGTTCGTTTTTGATTTTGCTTTTTGCCGTCGTTAGATAGTGAACGGCGATTCCGTTTTGAAGAAGCAACAATACCAATTCAGTTCCAATAAGTCCAGTGGCACCTGTAATGAGGATTTTCATTTTTTTATTCAAAGTTAATCAATGCCTCTGTTAAGCGTTCGCTAATTAGGTTCAATTTAACGACTGTTTGAAAAACTACATTTTGACTTTGAGCGTCCATTCGAAATCCATTTCGGCAACCACTTCCCCTTTCTCGTTGGTTCCGACTGAGTGCAGCCAAACTGTTACACCTTCACCAGTCTTGATTGTTTCTTCAATTTTTTGGTTTACAAGTGCGCCGTCTTGACATAGAAATCGAATTCGCCCCGTGGCTTTCTTGGTAAAAACACATTTGTTGGTGGCGACAAGCATCGAAATTTTCGCTCTACTTTCGTGAATTCCTTGCATTACCAAAGCGCCTGTTGAGAGTTCCGCCGCCATGGCTTGAACCGCAAAATACAGTGAATTGAATGGATTTTGATTGAACCAACGATGCCTCACAGAAGTCGTACATTGTAGTGAGTCGATGGATTTTAGTCGCACACCACACCAAAATGCAGCTGGCAATTTGAAAAACAAAAAGAGGTTGACTTTGTTGGGTGAAGTGCGCACGGTGGTTGATTTAGTGTATAAATATAACCATTTTTTCACTCTAAATACAGTTTATTCAAATGTTAATATTTTGTTAACTTATGGTACTATGCGAAACAAGATACTGTTTTTTAAACATATATTTGCATAAGAAATTACTATATACTTTTAATCATGGAAACAAATTCAAAAAACAGTACAGCGGCGTTAATCAATTTAAGCACATTAACCCAATACTTTATTCCGTTTGGAAATTTTATCTTTCCGATTGTCATCTGGAGTACTGCGAGAGATAAATCAGAATATGTTAATGAACAAGGAAAGCAAACAATCAATTTTCAGTTGAGTTTATTTCTTTATACGTTTATTTTGGCTTTGATTGCGATTCCTATCGTGGCCATTTCATTTTTTAATAATGTGAGTTTTAATGCCATTATTAATGACGACGACGTTTTCTTTGACAACTTCGATTTTAGCAATATGACTGGTGTATTGACCATCGCTATCTCAGCCATATGCTTATTTATTTTTATGAAAATAGCCGAATTTTTCCTGATCATCTACGCCTCAGTAAAAACATCTAACGGAGACAACTTTAAATATCCATTGACCATCCCATTTATCAAGTAGTTTCAATCATCAAAATCATTAATCAATCATCAATCAAAAAACGAAATCATGTTAAAAATCATCACAACGCTAACCTTATTCTTAATCGGAATATTAGCAAAAGGACAAGAAGTAGAAATGAGAACAGTATCATCATTTTCAAAAGTTAAAGTGCAACACGGCATCGAATTAGTGTACACCGAAAGTGACACGCAATCCCTTCGAATTGAAGCAGCAAATCAATCGATTATGAAAAATATTACGACAACCGTTAAAGGTCATACCTTAACCATTGATATCTTAAACGAAAAAGATTTCACAACAAATGGCGGAAAAATTAGAGTTTATCTTGCTGCGAATAATCTCGTCACTTTAGAGGCCAATACAAATGCCATAGTTACCATTGACGATGCATTGACTGCAAAAAACTTGACTATCAATTTGCGTTCTGGCGCTAGTCTAACTGGAAACATTAAGGTTAGTGAAAACACAAAGTTGATCGCTACCGACAACAGCTCTTTTAACGGCAAAATTGAAACTTCGTCACTCACAGCAAATCTTATGAAGAATGCTAAAATTAATATTACCGGAAAAGCCAATCGTGCCGCATTCGAAACCTCAAATACAGTCGTATTGAGCGCTCGCAATTTCATTTCAAACGCCATCACCATGAAAGCCTCAGGAAATTCAGTGGCGTCCATTTATGCCCACTCCAATCTGACTGTGGATGTGGCAGATGAAGCCAAGATAACCTATACCGGATTTCCGGATAATATCGCACTCAACGAAGATGCGGTAGCTTTGCAAAAATACCGCTCCGATCGACTATTGACATTAAATTAAATCTACCACCATAATGGATTTCATAGCAATTAATCTCCCAAATAAAAAAATAGAATCATGAATATTGAAAACACAAAAGCCCAGATGCGTAAAGGTGTTCTCGAGTTTTGCATCTTATGCGTTCTAAAAGAAAAAGATGCCTATACTTCGGAAATATTGGATACCCTGAAAAACGCAAAATTACTTGTGGTTGAGGGCACAGTTTATCCCCTATTGACAAGATTAAAAAACGACGGATTGCTCAACTACCGTTGGGAAGAATCCACTTCTGGTCCACCGCGAAAATACTATGGTTTGACCGAAATAGGAAAAACATTTTTAAACGAATTAAATAGCACTTGGACAGAATTGTCGGATGCAGTAAACATTATAACAACACAAAAATAAAAGTCATGAATAAAACAGTAAACATAAATTTAGGAGGTATGTTTTTTCACATAGACGAAGACGCATACCAAAAATTATCTCGCTATTTTGATGCTATAAAACGCTCGTTATCCAATTCGAATGGGCAAGATGAAATTATCAAAGACATCGAAATGCGTATCGCTGAATTGGTTGCTGAAAAACATACCAACGAAAAACAAGTCATCAACTTGAAGGAATTGGATGAAATCATTGCTGTGATGGGGCAACCCGAAGATTACCGTATCGATAATGATGACGAGGAGCCAAAAAGAACGACCGACTTTAATAGCGCATCCAGAGCAAATAAAAAACTATATCGCGATAAAGATACAGGAATGATTGGCGGTGTGGCTGCAGGACTTGGTCATTACTTTGGTGTTGATGCTGTTTGGCTGCGTCTGATTTTAGTAGTCTTAGTTTTCGCCGGTTTCGGATCTGGAATTGTTGCCTATATCGTGCTGTGGATTGTCATGCCAGAAGCGATAACAACTTCTGAAAAATTAGAAATGAAAGGCGAACCCATTACGATTTCTAATATCGAGAAAAAAGTAAAGGAAGAATTTGAAACTGTTTCAGAAAAATTCAAAAATGCCAACTATGACAAAATGGGAAACCAGGTCAAAACTGGTGTTGATAGATTTACCGGTGGTTTAGGAGAGGTTTTGATGTCTATTCTTAAAGTATTTGCCAAAGTATTGGGCGTTATGTTGATCATTTCAAGTTTGGCAATTCTTGTCATATTATTTATAGGTGTGTTTACTTTGGGTTCAACGGCATTTATCGATTTTCCTTGGCAGAGTTTCTTTGAAGCTGGGAATATTTCAGAATATCCGCTTTGGGTTTTTGGACTACTTATGTTCGCTGCCATTGGAATTCCGTTCTTCTTTTTAATGCTTTTAGGTTTCAAATTGCTGTCTCCAAGCATGAAATCTATTGGATATATTGCAAGATATACGCTACTAGCTTTATGGTTGATTTCAATAGGAATTTTAATTTCTGTTGGCGTTCGTCAAGCTACTGAATTCGCAGTTGACGGCACATTCTTGCAAAAAGAAACATTGCCTCTAAAAGCTACTGATACGTTGTATGTCAAATTTCAATTCAATGATTTTTACGCCAACGACATCAATGACAATGACAATTTTATAGTCACTGAAGACGCTAATAACGCCAAAGTAATCTATTCTAATGATGTAAGAATGTATGTTGTAAAAACAGATGAAAAAGTACCGTACATTCAAATAGAAAGAAAAGCCAAAGGACGTTCTTTATCTGCCGCAAAGAAAACGGCGGAAAAAATCAAATATGGATACAAATTAGAAGGCAATCACCTGATCCTTGACAATTATCTATTGACCGATTTCAAAAACAAATACCGTGATCAAGAAGTTGAAGTCTTCTTGTACTTGCCCGTGGGAATGATCTTGAAACCAGATAGCAGCATTCAAGATTACGACGATTCTGATGACTCTTATTTTAATTTGCATTTTAGTTCAGATCAATATGTTTATAAAGTCGATAGCACTAAAGTAAAATGTATGAACTGCCCACCAGAAGAAAACGAATGGAATGATGTAGAAGGCGAAGAAAACTTCGATGGCACTATAGACATTAAAGGCCCAGAAGAACCAATCGATTCACTTGGAACCAGTGTCACATTGAACGAAAACGGAATTTTAATCAAGAAAAGTGACAAGAAATCTGAAAATAAGGAAATCAAAAGTGTCAAAATAAATGGCGACGGAATTACTATTAAAACGAAATAATCATGGGGTATTTATCAAGTATTTCTAGAAAAATATTTAGCCTTTGCATTGTAGTTGTTCTGTTGGCATCCTGCCAATTCAACGGAATTACTGGAAGCGGAAACGTGACCACTGAGAAACGAAACGTAGAAGGTAATTTTACGGCTATCGAAGCTGGCAAAGGCCTAGACATAGTTTTGGAACAGTCACAAGATACGGACGTTACTGTAGTTGCCGATGACAATCTTCAAAAGCACATCACTACAAAAGTGTCAAACGGCGTACTGATTATTAGTTCTGACTATAACAGCTATCGCAACGTACGAATGAAAAAAGTAATTGTAAAAATGCCTAGCATTACTAGAATTGAAATATCCAGCGGCGCACATTTTACCGGACGTAACACGATAAAAAGTGACAACCTCGCCATCGAATCTAGTAGTGGTGCCGAGATAAAAATTGCGGTTGAAGCTGCAAAAACTATGTGTGAAGCGTCAAGCGGAGGCCACATAACAATCCAAGGCAAGTCTATAGACCTCGAATCTGCATCCTCTGGCGGAAGTTCTGTAGATGCAGAAAAGTTAATAGCCAATAATGTTTTAGCTAGCGCTTCAAGTGGCGGCAACAGCCATGTATTTCCATTAGTAAGTCTAAATGCAAAAGCATCAAGTGGCGGTTCCATAAACTATCACAATGTTCCAACAAACTTGAATAAAAAGTCAAGTTCAGGAGGCAGCATCAACAAGGAATAATAGATCAAAAACTTAACCTAAGAAATCACCCAATAATCGGGTGATTTTTTTTTGAATACCTTGCTGTAAAATAGTTTATTTATATTTTATAAATTAGCCCCCTGAAGCGAGGGAGCGCCATCGTAAATAACATTGCACCTAGTCAATCTGTTTTGAAAAAAATTGCCAAATTTTTCAACCGTCATCCGCTTGCCTATTTCATTAGGTATATTTTGATGTCCGAAAATGTCAAAAAAAATGACTTGGGCGATTTAGGCTGCTTTAATAACTGTAATTCACTTGCTTCTATTCCAACTTTGTATTTTGAAATCAATACTAAAATTGGGATCGATTCATCAAGTGACGAGTACGACAAAGCGCTTCAAATAGGAAAATACCTCCGTTCAACCATGAAAGGCGGGCCTGGCATCGGATTGTCCTCCCAAGAAACTTTAGAAAAAATGCTAGCAAACAAAGGTGGCGTTTGTTCCGATTTTTCTCAAATCTTCAATATTTTTTGTTTTATCAACAATATTAAAGTTAAAGAATGGGGTTGCATCGATCGGTTTTACAAAACCCAATTCGGACATTCGTTCAACGAAATCTACAGTTCCGACAAGCAAAAATGGGTCGCCATCGATATTCACAAAGGAATTGTTTTTACGGACAATACTGGATCTCCGCTCTCCGTAGTCGAATTGTTTTTGACTTTGCGAAGTGGAAATCACGTAAATTTCACGCATTATTCCGATTATGTTTCGCCCGATCATGACCGTACACCAAGAGTATATGCGCCGTACACGATACCTTTTATTATCAGCAATAATAAGAATGACGTAACGGATTTTTACTTTGAAAAATATCAAAATATACTTTCCCCAATATTAATCAATTCCCTTATTTTATTGCGACGCAAGAACCACAAATTCCTTTTTGTCATGGATGATTATAAGGCGAAATTGCGCTCAAAATAGATTCTACAAAAGCGTTTGTTCTATATTCTGCAAATTGACTTCAAACAAAAAGTAGTATATTTCTAAAATCTTAATTGTAACACTTAAGATAAAAATGTACTAATGCAAAAATTCTAATCGTAAAATCAACCACTTATGGAATTAAACATCAGAAATCTAGAGAAAAAATATAGCAATGGTGTTCACGCACTCAATAATGTTTCTTTAACCATTAGCAAAGGAATGTTCGGATTACTTGGTCCCAATGGAGCTGGAAAATCATCGCTTATGAGAACTTTAGCCACCTTGCAAGACGTGGATAGCGGCTCAGTAACTTTAGGTGACATTGATGTTTTGAACGACAAAGAAGCTGTTCGCAAAGTATTAGGCTATTTGCCACAGGAATTTGGAGTTTATCCTAGAACCTCAGCCATCGACTTACTTGATTATTTAGCCATTTTAAAAGGCTTTGATAATACATCAGACAGAAAACAAATTGTCGAACAATTACTTTTAAAAGTAAATCTTTGGGAACATCGCAAAAAAGCGGTAGCAAGTTATAGCGGTGGAATGAAACAGCGCTTTGGGATTGCGCAGTCCTTGATTGGCAATCCGTTGTTGGTCATTGTTGATGAACCTACCGCAGGATTAGACCCAGGAGAACGCAATCGATTCTACAATATTTTGAGCGAAATTGGAGAAAACACCATCGTTATTTTATCAACGCACATTGTGCAAGATGTTCGAGAATTGTGCACGCAAATGGCGGTCATGGACAATGGAAAAGTGCTTTTTAGTGGCAATACCGATGAGGCGCTCGATCAAATAAAAGGCAAAGTTTGGGAAAAAAGAGTTTCTAAAATCGAATTGGCTGACTATCAAAAAAACTACAAAGTGATTTCGAACAAATTGGTTGGTGGTCAACCTCTCATTCACGTTTTTTCTGATACAACACTAGACAATGGATTTGTCAAAGCAGAAGAGAATTTGGAAGATGTGTTTTTTGCGAAATTAAACGAACTAGTTTAACCCAAATCCGAATCAATTATGTGGAAATTTATCTCTCATGAACTCAAATATTGGTTGAAAACGCCAATGATTTGGATCTTTTTGTTTATCAATACGCTTTTTGTCTTTGGAGCAGTGGCTTCGGAAAACGTACAAATTGGCGGCAGTATCGGAAACATCCATAAAAATGCGCCTTATGTGATTGAAACGTTCTACGCAACAATGTCGATAATTAGTTTGCTAATGACAACTGCGTTTATGAATGCAACGGCCAATCGTGATTTTCAATATGGCATGCATCAATTTATCTTTTCTTCACCAATAAAGAAAAGCAATTATTTCTTCGGAAAGTTTATCGGAGCAACGATTATTTCGATTATTCCCTTATTGGGAGTTTCTTTAGGAGCCATTCTGGGCGCCATTCTTGCCCCAATTTTCGATTGGACTCCAGCAGAACGTTTCGGGGAAATTATTTGGGCTGGACATTTACAAGGGATTTTGATTTTTGCCATTCCAAATGTAATTATATCAGGCGTATTGCTTTTTGGACTTGCCATATTGTATAGAAGTGCTATCGTTTCTTTTATCGGTTCGATGTTGATCTTAGTGCTCTATGTAGTCTCCGCAGGATTTATGGACGACATTCAAAAAGAATGGATTGCCAACCTCCTCGACCCGTTTGGAGATCGTCCATTCGAGATTGCCACAAAATATTTGACAGTCGATGAGAAGAACTACCACGCCGTGACATTGCACGGAGATTTACTGCTGAATCGTTTGCTTTGGCTGGGGATTGCAGGCATAATTTTAACGGCAATTTATTTCAAATTTTCATTCAACACCAAGAACGAAAAGGTAGCGAAAACAAAAAAAGCAAAAATAATAGAGATTCCTCTGGTGCTTAATGACACGAGTTTTTTAAATCAAAAATCAGCCACTTTTTCATTCAATACCTTCCTAAGAATCACAAGGTTCGAATTGAAAGCAGTCATCAAAAATCCAAGTTTTATTATCTTGACAGCCATTGGAATGATCAACTTGATCGTCGGGCTCTCTAGTTTTACCAGCCGCTATGGCGTATCGCAATATCCTGTAACCTATAGTGTTGTTGATACGATTGAAAACGCATTCAACATTTTCTTACTCGGATTTATTGTTTTTTATACTGGCATATTAGTTTGGAAAGAACGCGACGCAAAATTCAACGAAATTCAAGATGCCACGCCCATTCGATCCAACTTTCTGTTCTTTTCAAAACTCATCGCGATAGTCGTTGCCATTGCAATAGTTTATGCGGTCGCCATTGTTTTTGGTGTCGTTACGCAAACCTTAATGGGCTATTATAATTATGAGTTAGATGTCTACTTTGAGTCGCTTTTTCTGATTCGTTTAAGTGGTCTTTGCTTTCTCGTCGTGTTGTCTTTACTTTTCCATTACTTGATCAATAATCGGTATATCGCGTACTTTGCTTTCGCGGCTTTTATCATTCTCAATAGTTTTATCTGGGGACTTTTAGAAATCAATTCGAATATGCTTTCATTTGGCGCTAGACCAAGTGTGACCTATTCTGACATGAACGGCTTTGGACCTTTCGTTCCTGGTTTGATTGGATTTTCTATCTATTGGTTTCTATTCTCTTGCTTGCTTTGCTTCGTTTGTTTAGCGTTTTATGTTAGAGGAAAAGAATCGATTTTCAGATATCGTTGGACGCTTGCAAAACAATCATTCAAAGCAAATCGACTGGGAATTGCCGCTGCGATGCTTGCTTTCTTACTTTACGGAGGTTTTGTTTACTACAATACCAAAGTCCTTAATACGTATGATTCTTCGAAAGAACAAGAAAACTTGCAAGTCGATTATGAGAAAAAGTACAAAAGATTCGAAAATCTAAATCAACCTCGCTACTGCAAATTCAATTACGTCATCGACATCATGCCGGAAGATCGCAGTATGAAGGCAAAAATAGAAGCTTGGGCCAAAAACAAATCCAATGCTCCTATTACTGAGTTGCATTTTACGATGCCACAATTGACCGACAGCATTATAATTGACATTGCTGGAAGTCAATTGAAAATGAAAGACAAACGCTTGTACTATCGAATTTATAAATTAGCAAAAGCTTTGGCTCCAAATGATTCTATCAAGTTAGATATCAATTTATGGAAATACACTAAAGGATTTGAAAATGAAGTCAGTTTTACTTCGCTAACACAAAACGGAACCTTCTTTAACAATGCCGATTTATTACCCGCATTTGGATACCAGAAAGAATATGAAATTTCGGACAAGAACAAGCGTGCAAAACTAAAATTACCTGCACGTTTGCGAAGTCCAAAGTTGGATAATAATGACTTGAAGTCGAGAGCCAACACCTACATTAGCAACGACGCTGATTGGGTTGAAGTGAACACCACAATCAGCACCTCATCAGATCAAATTGCAGTCGCACCTGGAAGTTTATTAAAATCGTGGAAAGCCAACAATAGAAACTATTTCCGCTATAAATTAGACCACAAATCTTTGAATTTCTATTCTTTTATTTCAGCACGTTATGAAGTGGCAAGAAAAAAATGGAACGGAATTGATCTTGAAGTGTATTATGACAAAGAGCACGCTTATAATGTCCCAATAATGCTGAAAAGCATGCAAAAATCTTTGGAATATTACATCAAAAATTACGGCCCGTACTACCACAAACAATGTCGTGTGATTGAGTTCCCGAGATATGAAAGTTTTGCACAGGCTTTTCCTGGTACGATGCCTTTTAGTGAAGGAATTGGGTTTATTATCGATTTGCGAAACGTCACCAAAGACGATATCGATCAGGTGTTTTATGTCGTGGCGCACGAAATGGGTCATCAATACTGGGCGCATCAAGTTTGCGGAGCCAACATGCAAGGAAGTGAAATGATGAGTGAAGGCTTTGCACAATATTCTGCGTTGATGGTCATGGAAAAAGAATATGGCAAAGACAAAATGAAAAAGTTCTTGAAGTACGAAATGGATGAATATCTGAATGGTCGCAGTCGAGAATTAGAAGGTGAAAATCCGCTGATGAAAACCGAAGGACAACAATATATTCATTACAATAAAGCAAGCATTGTCATGTATTATTTGAAGGAAATGATTGGTGAGCCGAAAGTGAATGAAGCCATGCACAATCTAGTGAATAGTCATGCTTACAAAGAAGCTCCATTTCCAACAGCTATCGCTGCAGTTGACGAATTCAGAAAAGTGACTCCGGATAGTTTGCAATATGTGATTAAAGATCTTTTTGAGAATATTACACTCTTTTCCAATCGCATGCTGAAAGCAACGTATAAGAAAGTTGGTAACGAGTATGAAGTAACTTTGACCACAACTTCAGAAAAAGTGAGATCCGATGCGATGGGAAAAGAATCGAAACTACCGCTGTCTGATTATATCGACATTGGCATTTTTGCAAAACCAAAGAACGATCAAAATCTTGGAAAACCTTTAGTTTATAAGCGACTCAAATTGACAAAGAAGGATAATGTTTTTACTTTTAAAACAAAAGAAGAACCCTACGAAGCGGGCATTGATCCGTATAATTATCTCATTGATCGCATCCCAGATGATAACCTAAAGAAAGTGGAAGAATAGGATAATTAAAAAACTTCCTGATTGTCACTATTGTTTTTTTATATTTGGAGAAAATTTAAGTTGATGAATAAATTTATTGCCATTATAGCGATAGCGTTGTTTAGTACTTTAGCCTTTTCACAGCAGAAAGAAAAGGTCAAAGGTTCTAAAATAGTCACTGTTGTTCAGAAAGAAATAGCGGAGTTTGAAAGTCTTGAAGTATCGGATAATTTAGAAATATTTTTGATCAAAGGCGATAAGTGCTCACTAGAAATGGAAGCAGATGATAATGTGCAGCAATTTATTGAGTATAGCTCAAAAGGTAAAACCCTTCAATTATTTACGTCAAGACAAATTTCAGGAACCAAAAAATTAAGCGTTAGAGTCACTTTTACTGATGATTTCAATTTGTTAATCGCAAAAGATGATGTCAATATTACCGCTTTGGCTGAGTTAAATTTGCCAAATTTTACCTTCAAGATTCACGACAATGCAAAACTTTTTGCCAACGCAAATGTCAAGAACTTCACTTTAATGATGGACCACAAATCTAGAGCAGAACTTAATCTAAAATCAGAAGAGGCAACGATTGAGATGAGCAAAAACTCCCAATTAAAAGCATTAATTGCTGCTACGCAAATGAAATTCGACATGTATCAAAAATCAAAAGCGGTTATTGAAGGTGACGTTATTAATTTTAAACTTAGACTAGACAATGATGCTGATTTTACCGGTCAAAAATTGACAGCTAAGAATACGGACTTACTTACGGAAGGATTTGCAGAATGCAGCATCAACGTGTCCGCTAGATTGGTTTTAGATGCCAAAGGAAAAACAGACACCAAGCTCTACGGTACTCAAAAAATTGAAGTAAAGAATTTCCTGGACAGTGCTACATTGAGTAAGAAAACGCTAAAATAATCAAGTTCAGATTAGAGTATTACAATAATGAAAAGCCCCGAATAACTTCGGGGCTTTTTTTGTATCTAAAATGCTATAGCAACTATTCAAGAAGCATTATTCTTTGGCAGCTAAATAACGTTCAGCGTCTAATGCGGCCATACATCCTGTCCCCGCCGCTGTAATTGCCTGACGATAAACATGGTCTGCGGCATCACCACCTACGAAAACACCTGGCACATTTGTTTTTGAAGTTCCAGCAATATTCACAATATATCCTGTTTCATCTAAAGTTAGATAGTCCTTAAAGATTGCGGTATTAGGAGAATGCCCAATAGCGACGAAAAATCCTGTTGCTGGAATTTCAAATTCTGTATTGTTTGTTTTATTTTTTGCTTTTACCGCAGTCACGACTTGACCATCACCAATGACTTCAACAGTATCGTGATTCATCAAGATAGTTATATTCTCCGTTCGACGTACGCGTTCTTCCATAATTTTAGAAGCTCTAAATTTTTCGCTGCGCACCAACATAGTTACTTTCTTACAAAGTTTAGAAAGATAATGTGCTTCTTCGCACGCTGAATCACCTGCACCAACGATGACTACTTCCTGATTTCTGTAGAAAAATCCATCACAGACGGCGCAAGCGGATACACCTCCACCTAAAGCAAGATATTTTTGCTCCGAAGGCAAGCCTAGATATTTTGCCGATGCTCCAGTTGAAATGATGACTGTTTCGCAATGCAGTTCTTTGGTATCATTGATCCATACTTTGTGAATTGGACCCGAAAAATCGACTTTGGTCGCCCAACCATCGCGCACATCTGTACCGAATCGTTGCGCTTGTTGCTGCAATTGTATCATCATTTCTGGACCAGTAACTCCATCTACATAACCTGGGAAATTTTCAACTTCGTTTGTGGTCGTTAATTGACCTCCGGGTTGTGTACCTTGGTATAAAACTGGACTCATATTCGCTCTGGCAGCGTAGATTGCAGCAGTATAACCAGCTGGACCTGAACCAATAATTAGGCATTTTATTTTTTCGATTGTTTCCGACATAATATATTTTTTGAAAATAATTTTTGTGTCGCAAATGTAAACTTAATTCTAAAAAATTACTCCTTAATGAATCCTAAAAATCAATCTGAAAATAAATTTAACTTATTTCCGGCAAATCATTTTGCAGAGTAAAATTAAACCTTATCTTTGCGCTCGCTTCGGGGTGTAGCGTAGCCCGGTTATCGCGCCTGCTTTGGGAGCAGGAGGCCGCAGGTTCGAATCCTGCCACCCCGACAACAAATCCTTTTTGCGACAGCAAAGAGGATTTTTCATTTAAAAAAGAATTCAAGTTTACTTGAAAATTCTTTTTTAAATGAAAAAGACTCCGGTTTTGCAAAAACCGAAAGGATTGGTTGTAACGACTCCCCAACTCAGGATCACGCCAGTAATCCTGCAAAATTTCACTTGAATTCTTTTCGAACAAAAAAATCACTGGTTTTGCAAAAACCGAAAGGATTGGTTGTAACGACTCCCCAACTCAGGATCACGCCAGTAATCCTGCAAAATTTCACTTGAATTCTTTTCGAACAAAAAAATCACCGGTTTTGCAAAAACCGAAAGGATTGGTTGTAACGACTCCCCAACTCAGGATCACGCCAGTAATCCTGCAAAATTTCACTTGAAAATTCTTTTTTAAATGAAAAAGACTCCGGTTTTGCAAAAACCGAAAGGATTTGTTGTAACGACTCCCCAACTCAGGATCACGAAGTAATCCTGCAAAATTTCACTTGAATTCTTTTCGAACAAAAAAATCACTGGTTTTGCAAAAACCGAAAGGATTGGTTGTAACGACTCCCCAACTCAGGATCACGAAGTAATCCTGCAAAATTTCACTTGAATTCTTTTCGAACAAAAAAATCACTGGTTTTGCAAAAACCAAAAGGATTTGTTGTGACGACTCCTCGACTCAGGATCACGAAGTACTCTCCTATCTCAATTAACAGAAAGATTCTTTTGGCACCACGAGGCCCTAGCCTAGATGGCAATGGCATCCTTTTGCGCCATGACTTATTTCTTGGTCAGACACAGACTTACTAGCGCAAAAGATTACCTCACAATATTATAATTTTTAATTTGTGTTCGGTCAATTCGCTCCGCTCGGGTTTAATGAACAGCTGGAACAAGCTCCTAAAAAACACCTCTAATAAAAATCAAAATACAATTCAACTTAACGTTCAAAATACGAGATTGAATTCTTACCTTTGCACACGTTTTAAAAAACCAAATTGGTACTATGTTGACTTTCTTATTTTATTTTTTTGTTGGTATTGTTGCACTTCAATTGTTTTACTATGTCGTGGTTTTTGGAAAATTTTCTTTTGTTGCATGTGCCAAAAACAACCCAAAGAAAATTCCCATTTCGGTGATTGTTTGCGCTAAAAACGAAGAGGAAAACGTGGCTAAGTTCATCCCACTATTAGCGGAGCAAGATTATCCTGATTTTGAAATTATACTGATAGATGACGCTTCAAGCGATACTACACTCGACATTTTTGAAGAATTCGAAAAACAATATTCCAACGTTCGTCTAGTAAAAGTAGTCAATAATGAAGCTTTTTGGGGCAACAAGAAATTTGCGCTGACCCTCGGAATCAAAGCAGCGAAAAAAGAATATTTGTTGTTTACAGACGCAGATTGCTATCCGACTTCCAAAAATTGGATAAAGGAAATGAGCTCCAACTTTACCGCGCAAAAAACCATTGTTTTGGGATATGGCGCCTACGAAAAAATAGCGGGATCGTTTCTAAATAAACTCATTCGTTTTGAAACACTATTGACAGCAGTAAGCTATTTTTCTTGGTCAAAAATGGGTCATCCCTACATGGGCGTAGGACGTAATATGGCGTATAAAAAGGAAGAGTTTTTTAATGTCAACGGATTTATCGAACATATGAAAATCCGATCTGGCGACGATGATTTATTCATCAATCAAGCGGCAAAAGGAAGCAATACCACGATTTGCTGCACACCGGATAGCTTCACCTATTCAAGACCAAAAACAACTTTTAAGGAGTGGTTTACGCAGAAAAGACGACACATTACAACCGCAACGCATTATAAAGGATTTGATAAGATGCAATTGGGTTGCTTTCATTTTTCGCAATTGTTCTTTTTCATTTTGCCGTCTGTACTTTTAGCTTTTCAATTTCAGTGGATTATAGTAACTAGTTTGATTGGTTTCCGTTACCTTTTCGTCTGGATTTCCCTCGGATTTTCCGCAGGTAAGCTAAAAGAAAAAGATGTGATGTATTGGTTCCCCATTCTCGAAATGATGCTGCTCTTTACCCAAATGAATATTTTTATTACTAATATTGTCTCCAAACCGGTACATTGGAAATAACAAAAAATATCGACCTAGCCAAGCAAGGAGACCAAGTAGCCTTTACGTTTCTATTGGATCATTATTGGAATGAAGTATACGGATTTATGCTCAAACGCACCGAAAACGAGACCGATGCCGAAGATATCACCATCGAAACCTTCGCAAAAGCCTTCGATAAAATTGCCACTTACAACCCCGAATTTCAATTCAACACTTGGCTCATCGCCATTGCTAAGAACGTGCATATCGATATGCTTCGCAAAAGAAAGTCGTCGCTATTTGTAGACTATTCCGACGAAAATGACTACCACGCCTACAACATCGCGGACACGGCGCCTTCCGCAGAAGACAAGATTATTACCGAACAAAATCTATCGCAATTGCTCCGCTACATCAAAGAGCTAAAGCCGCATTATCAGGAAGTCATTCAGTTGCGCTATTTTCAAGAAATGAGCTATCAAGAAATTGCTGATGAAGTGGGTGAACCGCTAAATAATATCAAAATCAAACTGCTTCGCGCTAAGAAATTATTGGCGGAAATTATCGAGAACAAACGTTAATTCGAAAGTTCCTTTTTTTTCTTTTAGGAGCCATTTCCCGCCATCCGTTCCCAAACTTTTTATCCTGAACTCGTTTCAGGATCTATTCAAAAATAGTAAGGAATCTGCTAAAGATCCTGAAACGAGTTCAGCATAAAAAGGTTTTCCTCTCCTGTCGGGGCTAGGGCTCTCCACTATAATTGGAACAGCATACCAAACCAAAAGAATAGACCCGAACCCGACTTCACAATATTTCCTTAACTCTTTGCGTTGTAAAAAAAAGACGACACTATGAGAGAATAAATACGTAACCAATAAACTTTTGAATTATGTCAAAATTTAGTATTTATTCCAAATCATGGATGGACCTCGTATTTGAAAACAAAAACCAAAACTATGGTGCTTTTCAATTGCGTCAAAAGAGCGACGAAACCACCTTGTTAGCTTTTTGTTTAGGATTGACTGTCGTAGCCATGCTGCTTACTATCCCAATGTTGATTAGTAGTTTCAAAACAAATTCCGAAGAGGTTGTTCCCACCTATGACAATCTTATTCTAAAGGTTACGAATTTACGACCAACGCCACCGCAAGTTCCTAAAAAGGCGTTGCTGCCAATCAAAAAAAGTGAACCTAAGAAGGAACCAAAACAGGAAAATCTGGCTAACCCAGAAATAGTGAAGCCGCAAAACGTCACTACCGAAAACAGTACACCAACCAGCAATACGTCTAATACAACGCCAACCGATGATGGAAAAGGCGGCAAAGAAGGCGTTCCAGCAAACGGCGAAGGTGAAAAAGGCAAAAGCACGATTAGCCAGGAAATTCCAGAAGACGATCTCAACACCACAGTTACTGTAGATAAATTACCCGAATTTCCCGGTGGTCTAGACGCATTTTATACTTACGTCGGCGAAAAGTTTGAAGCCTATGATGTCGACAAAACTACCACAGTCTACCTCTCGTTTGTAATCGAAAAAGACGGCAGCATGACAGACATTAAGGTGCTCCGAAGCGCCACTCCAAGTATAGACAGAGAAGCCATTAGAGTGCTAAAATCCCTTCGCACCAAATGGAAACCTGGAGTAAAAGATGGGCAAAACGTCAGAACTTTATATCGCCTCCCAATAAAAGTCAAAAAGCTATAAACAAAAAAAGCAGCATTTTCATGCTGCTTTTTTTTAGGCTTTCTTCACGAATTCGGTTCTCAAGACCATCGCGGTTTTATTAACACGACAATCTATTTCCGCTGGATCATCAGTAAGACGAATATTCTTCACCATCGTTCCTCTTTTGATTACATCAGACGATCCTCGAACTTTTAAATCTTTGATTACTGTTACTGAATCTCCGTCGTTTAGGAGATTACCATTACTGTCTTTTACTTCCATCTTATTTTTTTTTCTTTTTAGGCGTTTTTTTCTTTGTAGTTGTTTTCTTCGTAGTAGTCTTTGCCGTTTGTTTTACATAAGGCTTATACAAACCATCAGTCTCTGCACGTTCCTTGGCCTTTTCAGCGCGCTCCTTAGCGTCAGGATGCGAACTCATCATCTTCGTTATGAATGATGAATCTTGACCTTCACTCATTTTCGCCAAGATCAAAAATGCAGATTCAACCGCATTGACATTATAGCCGTTTCTTTTCATAAAATCATACGAAAACATATCTGCCTCAGACTCCTGCTTTCTGCTGTGCTTGCTGTCTAAAAGTGCATTGGCAATTTTTCCCAACTGACCGTCAGTGACTGCCGCTACTTTATCAGATTGAGAAGCTGCAGCATCAATCAACGCTTCTTTTTGATAAGCCGCTTTCATCGCATCTCTCGAATCATGATTGGCAACGTGACCGATTTCGTGACCAATTACAGCCAATAATTCGTTATCATCCATAATATCCATCAAGCCTGAAAAAACGCGAACGCTTCCGTCTGCAGTGGCAAATGCATTCACATCTTTTACCAAATAAACTTTATAATTTAGTGACAATCCATCTTCCGCAGAATGTTTGCCGAATACTTTATTCAATCGAACACTATAAGGATCTTTTGGTCCAGCCACGGTGTTTTCAGTATCCATCTTATCAACCGCTTGTTTAGATAAAGCAGCAGCATCTGCGTCAGTAAACATAAAACCGCTCAAACCTTTTTGAACTGCTCCCAAAGCTCTTTCACCTAAGTTAATTTGTGCATTTGCAGTATTAAAATTTACCATTGTTAGGGCAACAACCAATGCTATTAATGTGTTCTTCATTTTTACTTTTTTTTGAATTTTCGACTACAAATATAACAACTTCACGAGAATTGGATTCTTAAAACCCAGAATATTGCAATCCCATGAACTTATTTATTCCCATTTTTAATACATTTGAATTTATTGTTGCTACTCCTATGAAACATTTTACAACGCAAGAAAAACTAAAACACTTGCTGGGATTTCCCGTAATCGTTGCCGCCTTAGGCTACTTTGTTGACATTTATGATCTACTGCTTTTTGGTATTGTTCGCGTTCCAAGCCTGAAGTCGATGGGTTTAGATGTAGATGTTGCTGGAACCTACATCCTTAGTTTTCAAATGACCGGTTTAATTGTAGGCGGCATTCTTTGGGGTATTTTAGGCGATAAAAAAGGCAGACTATCTGTCCTTTTCGGATCTATTTTAGTTTATTCTCTGGCAAACATTGCCTGTGGATTTCTACCGCAAATGCGTTTTGCAGATCCCGTATTGACTTATGCCGTTTTGAGATTTATTGCAGGCGTTGGTTTAGCAGGTGAACTAGGTGCTGGAATCACCTTAGTTTCAGAAACCCTTCCAAAAGAATTGCGTGCGATTGGTACCTCACTCGTCGCAGGATTTGGAATTTTGGGAGCCGTTGTCGCGCAACTTACCGTTGAATTAGCAGGAAGTTGGACAACGGCCTATTTTATTGGCGGCGCATTAGGTTTGGCGTTATTAGTCTTGCGAATTAGCGTCGCTGAAAGCGGAATATTTCATGCGGTAAAACAAAATCGTGCGATCAAAAAAGGAAACTTCTTTTCATTCTTTAGCAACAGAACACGTTTGATAAAATACCTAAAATGCATTGCGATTGGCTTACCGATTTGGTTTTGTATTGGTATTTTGGTTTTGATGGCGAATCAATTTGCTCCTGAAATGGGCATTAAGACCTTGGTTCCTGGAAAAGCGATTCTTTGGTCGTATCTCTTTGCTTCTATTGGTGATTTTTCTAGTGGATTTATTTCGCATCGCTTGGCATCTAGAAAAAAAACCATGTTTTTGATGATGGGATTTACCCTTCTTGGGGTGATGTTGTTGTTGTTTAGTGGACCCAAATCTGAAAACATGTACTATTTCTATTGCGCTTGGATTGGACTAGGCACCGGATTTTGGGCGATGTTCGTAACCGTAGCTGCTGAACAATTCGGAACCAACATCAGAAGTACCGCCGCGACCACAATTCCAAATATGGTGCGAGGAATGTTGCCTGTGATGTTGCTGGGATTTGACTATTTGAAGAAAACCAATACGGTCATTTTTTCTGCTGCTGTGGTCGGGTTTGTTATTTTTGGCATTGGCTTTTATGCGATTTATACCATCAAGGAAACCCATAATAGCGATATGAATTTTGTGGAATAATAGCAATATTTAAAACAATACAACATGATTTTTAAAGCTTCTTTAGATAAGGTAACGCTCTCTCTTACTGTTGGAATTACCATTCTATTCCTTGTCATTGGCATCGGAACTATCTATTTAGAACAAGACGAAAAAAGCGATGTACCAATTTATGTCGATGCTTTTTTGTTTTTAATCTACGTCTTGTGCTATGGTCTTAGTCCAAAGTCATACGAAATCAACGAAAAAAGTCTCATCATCAAAAGGCCATTTAAAGATGTCATCATCGATCGAAGTCAAATAGCCAGCGCAACAGCAGTAGAAAGTAGTGCATTACGATGGTCAGTGCGAACGTTCGGTGTCGGCGGATTATTTGGCTATTTTGGAAAATTTTGGAATAAGGAATTTGGGGATATGACTTGGTACACATCGCAAAGAAGTCATACGGTTTTGATTACTACAAATGATCAGCAAAAAATCATACTGACTCCGGATGAAGAAGTTAACTTCATCAAAGTAGTCATGAATTTGAACAAATAACTTTACATAATCTGTTTTTCTTCCTGTAGCAACTGCCCTAGCCCTGATGGCCGCGGCATCCTTTTTATTCTGAACTTGTTTCAGAATCTCGAGATTCTGAAACAAGTTCAGAATAAAAAGATATAGCAAACAGCAGGAAAAAGCTCCTAAAAAACACCACTTCAAAAATCGAAAATGCTAAATCCTATTTCCTATCTTTGTGCTTCAAAAAATGTGGCTATGGAAAGTGTTTTAGATAATAATTTACCCGTGGGTAAACCCAAATGGCTAAAAGTAAAATTGCCGATTGGAGAAAAATATACCGAACTTAGAGGCTTGGTGGATAAGTATCAATTGAATACCATTTGCACCTCTGGAAGTTGCCCGAATATGGGTGAGTGTTGGGGTGAAGGAACCGCAACGTTTATGATTTTGGGAAATATTTGCACGCGTTCTTGTGGATTTTGTGGCGTTAAGACAGGTCGACCAGAAACGGTAGATTGGGATGAACCAGAAAAAGTAGCGCGTTCGATTAAGATTATGAATATCAAACATGCCGTGATTACTAGTGTTGATCGCGATGATTTGAAAGATGGCGGTTCGATCATTTGGAACGAGACCGTGAAAGCCATTCGACGCATGAATCCAGAAACGACTTTAGAAACTTTGATTCCGGATTTTCAAGGCAACGAAAGACATTTAGATCGTATCATTGAAGCGAATCCAGAAGTGGTTTCACACAACGTAGAAACCGTGCGACGTTTGACACGTGAAGTGCGCATTCAGGCTAAATACGATCGCAGTTTGGAAGTGTTGCGTTATTTGAAAGAAAAAGGAATCAACAGAACCAAGTCGGGTATCATGCTCGGATTGGGCGAAACAGAAGAAGAAGTCATTCAAACCATGCAAGATCTTCGCAATGCCAATGTGGATGTCGTAACCATCGGGCAATACCTGCAACCCAGCAAAAAACATTTACCAGTCAAAGAATTTATTCGTCCAGAGCAATTTGAAAAATACCAAAAAATTGGTTTGGAAATGGGCTTCCGTCATGTGGAAAGCGGCGCGTTAGTGCGTTCTTCTTATAAAGCGGCGAAACATATATTGTAAAATGATTTTTAGATTGTTAGACCTTTAGACCGTAAGCTATAAACTCAGTAACTCGGCCACTCAGCTGCTCAGAAACTCAAATGAAAACACGAATTGCCATTAACGGTTTTGGAAGAATCGGCAGAAGTTTATTTCGATTGCTGCTCAATCACCCGTTGATTGAAGTGGTTGCGATTAATGACATTGCCGACAACAAAACCATGTCGCATTTGATTAAGTACGACAGCATTCACGGCGTTTTACCATATGATTGTTCGTTTGATGAAAAGTCGATTCTAGTGGATGGCAAACCTTATTTGTTCTTTCACGAGAAGCATATTTCGGATTTAGATTGGCGAACATTAGACATCGATTTTGTTATTGAAGCAACTGGAAAATACAAAACTTTTGAAGAAATCAATGCGCATATCATTGCTGGTGCTAAAAAGGTGATTTTATCAGCGCCTTCCGAAGTTGATAGCATCAAAACCGTTGTCCTTGGTGTAAATGAACAAATTCTCGACGGCAGCGAAAAAATAATATCCAACGCAAGTTGTACGACGAATAATGCTGCTCCAATGATTAAAATCATTAGCGAATTGTGCGGGATTGAGCAGGCTTATATCACGACGGTTCACTCTTACACGACCGATCAGAGCTTGCATGACCAACCGCATAAAGATTTGCGTCGTGCTCGTGGCGCTAGTCAATCTATTGTTCCTACGACAACGGGCGCAGCCAAAGCATTAACCAAGATTTTTCCTGAATTTGAAGGTAAAATTGGCGGAAGTGGTATTCGGGTTCCTGTTCCGGATGGCTCGTTGACAGATATTACTTGTTATGTAAAAAGACAAGTTAGCATTGAGGAAATCAACGAAGCTTTTAAGAAAGCCGCAGAAAATGACTTAAAAGGAATCTTGGCATACACCGAAGACCCGATCGTTTCTGTCGATATTATTGGCAACCGAAATTCCTGTTTATTTGATGCACAATTGACGTCGGTTATTGACAAAATGGTCAAAGTAGTTGGCTGGTACGACAATGAAATCGGCTACTCATCAAGAATAATCGACTTGATACTTTACGTTACTGCCAAATAATTTACTACATTTAAGCCCTTGAAAAACAATTCATAACCATCTATGAAGCATTTTTTACTATTGATATTATTTCTGAGTTCACTATCATTTGCACAGAAAAAAGAAAAAAAGTCTACTAAAGTAGATAGCGTTGCCTATTATATTGAGTTATCCAACTTTAATATTAAAACCAACAATTATAAATTCTCCCTAAATTTTGCGCAAAAAGCCATTGACTACGCGCATGAAGCAAAGGACATCAAATCGGAAGCTTATGCTAATTCATTGATTGGTGGAATTTACTATGAACTCAAGAAATACGATGATGCCATTGAATCCTATTACAAAAGCGTCTCATTATATAATACCTTAAAACCATCGAGCCAACAAGCCTATTGTTATTACCAACTTGGACTTTGCTTTATGGAAAAAGAAAGTTACTTGGTGGCGGAAAATAATTTTGAAAAAGCCAAGACCATTTTTCAAACCATCAAAATTCCAGACGCTATTGAATTATTAAACCTGCAAAAAGGAATTGTGTATAAAGCTAAAGGTCAAAATCAGCTGGCGGTTCCCATTTTTAGTCAAATAATTGCCAAACCAGATGTCGCCGATTTGTCTAAAACCAAAGCCGAAGCCCTCTATCAAATTGGAACTATCGAACTTGAAAATGACCGAATCAATTTGGCTTTAAATTACTTGTCTCGCGCCTTGATTTTGAATGCAAAAGACAATAATGTTGAACAAAAATCTGAAATTTTTTTAGCGCTTAGCAAAACGTATGAAAAGCTGCTGAATATCAATAAAGCGCACCAATACTTAAAAGGTTACTTAGAACTAAAAGACAGCATTGCGCTACTCAATTCAAAAAAATTAGACACCCAAGATTACGCTGAATTCAAGGATAGCGAACGACTAAAAACCATCGAACAACTCGACAAGGAAAACAAAGAACAACAAAAAGCCAATAAAGTTGCCAAGCTGATAAGCATCTTAGCCATCGCTTTAATTACGATTTTGTCGCTTTTGAGTTTATCGCTTTATAAAAACAATATTATCCGAAATCAATCGAATATGTTGTTGAAAGAAAAAAACAACGAACTGCAGATTGCGAAAGAAAAAGCGGAGAAAGCATCAAAAGCGAGAGCTGAATTCTTATCGACTGTCAGTCATGAATTGCGAACGCCACTCAACGCCATCAACGGAATTACTCATTTGTTGATTGAAGAAAATCCCAAGCCGAGTCAGATGAATTACTTGACTTCATTGAAATTTTCCGGCAATTATCTGCTCACTTTTATCAATGAAATTCTAGAAATTAATCGAATTGAATCGAATGCCATTGAAACTGAAAACCTCAATTTCAATTTGAAATTACTATTGGCGAATATTCAAAATTCGCTGAAGGAATTGGCGTCTATCAATAACAATACTTTTACTATTGAGATCGATCCGACAATTCCCGATTTCTTGATTGGAGATCCGACAAAACTTTCTCAAATTTTCCTTAATTTGATCAACAATGCCTTGAAGTTTACTAAGAATGGTGAAGTAAAAGTCATTCTTGATGTCAACGAAATCAATGAAGAATTTACTTCTATTCATTTCAAAATTGTAGACACAGGTATCGGAATTCCCGAAGAAAAAATCGAATCTGTTTTTGAGAGTTTTTCGCAAGGCTCGATTGAAATCAATAGAAAATACGGTGGCACTGGGCTTGGTTTAACCATTGTCAAAAAGTTGGTTGATATCCTCGGAGGAAAAATAAAACTAGAAAGTGAAGTTGGCAAAAAAAAGTCCTTTTGATTGAAGACAATAAAATCAATCAAATGATTACGAAAAGGATGGTTGAAAATAAAGGAATGATTTGCACCGATGTCATTGATAATGGTGAAGATGCGATAGAAGCGGTCAAAAACAACCACTACGATTTAGTTTTGATGGACGTGCATTTGCCTGGCATCAACGGAACCATTGCAACGCAAACGATTCGTACTTTTGATAAGAAAATCAAAATCATTGCGCTGACCGCCATTTCTTTAAATGAAAATCGAGAAATGTTGCTGTCCTATGGCATGAATGACGTGATTACGAAGCCGTTCGATCCGAATGATTTCTATCGAATCATTGCCAACAACTTGTCTGAAATCGTTTAGTAAGTTTGAATTAATTCCTTAATTAAAGTTCTCACGTGCGGTTCAGCTTTTCGCGCTGCTTCCAACACTTCATCGTGACTCACTGTTTCGATATTGTCCTCATTGCCCATATCCGTAATTACAGAAATCCCGAAAGTTTCCATGTCCATGTGACGCGCAACGATAACTTCAGGTACTGTCGACATGCCGACCATATCTGCACCTAAAATTTTGACCATCCGATATTCGGAAATGGTTTCAAAAGTAGGACCTTGCAAACCGAGATACACACCATCATGCACTTCGATACCTAAGGTTTGTGCTAATGATTTTGCTTTGGTAATCATAGCACGACTGTACGGTTCACTCATGTTCAAAAATCGAGGACCAAATCTAGATTCATTTTTCCCGTGCAGCGGATGTTCCGGCATCAAATTAATATGATCTTTAATCAAAACGATAGAGCCCACTTTATACGCATCATTAACGCCGCCAGATGCATTCGATACAATTAGTTTTTGAACCCCAAGATATTTCATGACACGAACTGGGAACGTTACTTCTTTCATCGAGTAGCCTTCATAAAAATGAAAACGTCCTTGCATGGCAACCACTTTCTTTGAACCAATTGTTCCAAAAACCAAAGCGCCTTTATGACCTTCAACAGTTGAAACCGGAAAATTTGGAATAGAGGTGTATGGTAGTGTAAATTCAACTTGAATATCATCGGTAAAACTACCCAATCCCGAACCTAAAATAACACCGTATTCAGGCGTGAAGTTGGTTGCCGATTGAATATAACTAACGGTTTCTTGTACTTTTTCCCACATAATTTAAAATGATTTGGTCCAATTGATCGCCATCAGCAATCAGTGTGGTTTTGATTGGTAAATAAAATAATGGACTAGAAAGCTGGTGTTCACGCAATCGAACAAAGTCCTTTTCGGTAGTGATTATCGGTTTATTTCCAGCCCTTTTTAACATTGAAGCAACATCGCTTTCGGTAAATTGATGATGGTCTGGAAACGCCATGATTTCATCGCTATCGTTTTGCAAATATGCGAAAAATGGTTTGGGTTTTGCGATTCCGGCCACCAGTAATTTTGACATCGACCTTAATTCGGCTACTTTCATAGACGATGCTGAAGAAAAAGCCGAATCATCATAGGAAATGGCGCTAAAAAAAAGCGGTGCACTCGTATTGAGTTTGTCTTTTACTTTCTTCCTGTCCTTTTCCGAAATAGTTGCCGGACATTTTGTTACAATAATGATATCGGCTCGATGGGCGCCAGACCTACTTTCTCGTAAATTTCCTGTTGGCAACATAAAATCATCAACATATAATTCATCAAAAGTGGTGAGCAAAATATATAAGCCCGCTCGCACTCTTCGGTGTTGAAAGGCATCATCCAAGACAATAATTTCTGGTTTGGTTTCTTGAGAAAGCAATTGCTCGATACCATTTTTCCGGTCGACGTCAACTGCAACTTGAATATTAGGAAACTTTAAATGCATTTGATAAGGCTCATCTCCCAATGAAGCTGCTGTTGAAAGCTCATTTGCTAATATGAAACCGTTTGATTGGCGTTTGTATCCTCGACTAAGCGTTGCTACTTTAAAATCTGTCGATAGCAATCTAATAAGATATTCTATTTGTGGTGTTTTTCCAGTTCCGCCGACGCTTAAATTGCCAACTGCAATGACGGGAATGTCGAACGCATACGATTTTAGTATTCCTTTGTCGTACAGAAAATTACGTAATTGCGTAATCCAACCGTATAAAATGGCTAATGGGAAAAGTATTTTTCTCAAAAAAATCATAGTACGAAAGTAGCGTTTTTTTATCTTTGAAAGAAAATAATTATCAAAAGCATCCTGCTATGACTCTTAGTTTTAAGAAATCTCTTTTCATTTTTTTGCTGCTTTCAAACGTTGTTCTTGCACAAGAAACGGACAATGCTGCAATTCTAAAATCGATCTTTACGAAGTATTACGCCAACGAAAAAGTGATTGCAAAAGGCAGATTGCAACTGCTGAGTTTCTACTGTAAAAAAGCACCGAACAATGAAGAAGTATTAGAAGTGATTTCTAAAAGCGATTTCCTTAAAAAAAATGCAGAGGAAATCAAGAAGCAAATCATCAACAATATCGATGAAGATTGGTCGGCCGCATATGATTTGCTATTCAACAACCAAAACCAATACCTCAAAAAGAAAGTAAACAATTGTCTTTCTTTCGAAGAATATAAAACAGTATCCGAAAAATATGGCGAAAACAACCAGCGATTGATGATTGTCAGCAAGCCAATTTATTTTTCAAAAAACACTTTCGCTTTAGTAAAAGTTGCTTTCTACCGTAGCATCGAACACAACAGCGGCAGTTATCTTTTGTTAGAAAAAGTCAATGACGTTTGGACAATAAAAGATCACTTAAATGTTTGGTCAACTTAAAAATAACTACCGCAGATTCGCAGATTACCTTCAAAATAAATCTTCGAATCTGCCGTTAAAAACAAACCAATGAAAATTAAAGATATACTTGTTGTCCTCGAAGAAATGGCACCATTGGCGTATGCCGAGGATTTTGACAATGTAGGCCTATTGACAGGAAACAAAGAAAACGAAGCCACTGGCATTTTAGTTTGTCATGATGCGCTGGAAAATGTCATTTCAGAAGCTATTGCTAAAAAATGTAATCTTGTAGTGTGCTTCCACCCTATTTTATTTTCTGGATTGAAGAAAATTACGGGCAGCAATTACGTCGAAAGAGCATTGATTAAAGCCATCAAAAACGACATTGCCATTTATGCCGTGCATACTGCTTTTGACAACCATTCAAAAGGCGTCAACCACATTTTTGCCAAGGCAATTGGTTTGCAAAATATCAAGATTCTCATTCCAAAAGCCAATTTCATCAGAAAATTAGTAACCTATACGATTCCCGAAAATGCCGAAGAAGTTCGCAACGCATTGTTTGATGCGGGAGCTGGCACAATTGGCAATTATGAAAACTGCAGTTTCAATTCGAAAGGAATCGGAACTTATATGGGCAACGAAAATAGCAATCCGGAGATTGGAGCGAGATTCGAATTTGTAGAAAATAGCGAAATCAAAATTGAAGTGACCTTTGAAAGACAGTTAGAATCCAAAATTCTAAAAGCGCTTTTTCACAGTCATGCGTATGAGGAAGTCGCGTATGAAATCTATGAACTCCAAAATCAACATCAAAACATTGGTTTAGGAGCAATAGGAACACTTGAACAACCTTTGTCTGAAACAGAATTCTTGTTGATGGTCAAAGACAAAATGCAAACACCAGCCATCCGACATTCGGAATTTACCCATAAAAAAATACAAAAAGTTGCAGTTCTTGGTGGCTCGGGAAGTTTCGCGATAAAAAATGCAATTCAAGCCGGCGCCGATGCTTTCTTAACAGCAGATTTGAAGTATCACGATTTCTACACAGCTGAAAATCAGTTGCTTTTAGCAGATATTGGACATTTTGAAAGCGAACGTTACACAAAAAATTATATTGTTGATTTTCTTCAGAAAAAAATACCTAATTTTGCCATCATTTTATCAGAAGAAAATACAAATCCTGTTAAGTACTTATAAAGATTATGGCGAATACAAAAGAACTAAATGTAGAAGAGAAATTAAGAGCGTTATACGACTTGCAACTTATTGACACGCGTATTGATGAAATCAGAAATGTAAGAGGTGAATTGCCTTTAGAAGTAGAAGACTTAGAAGATGAAGTGGCTGGATTATTGGCGCGTCAAGATAAATTGAAAAAAGATCTCGAAAACATCGAGGAACAAATCAAAGTAAAAAAGAACGCCGTTGAAGATCACCAATTGGCAATCAAAAAATACACAAAACAACAAGATAGCGTTCGTAATAATAGAGAATTCAATTCATTAACTAAAGAAGTTGAGTTTCAAGAATTGGAAATTCAATTGGCTGAAAAGCAAATGAAGGAATTGAAAGCGACGATGGAACACAAAAAAGAATCTATCAATAGCTCTAAAGAAAAATTAGAAGCGAAGATGTCGCACTTAAAACACAAGAAAGCGGAATTGAGCGACATTATGTCTGAAACGCAAAAAGAAGAAGCTTTTCTAACTGAAAAATCGTTAGAATTCGAAGGACTAATTGATGAGCGTTTATTAAAAGCTTACAAAAGAATCCGTTCTAGCGTTCGCAATGGTTTAGCGGTTGTGTCTATCGAAAGAGGCGCTTCAGCTGGTTCGTTCTTTACCATTCCACCACAAACACAAGTTGAAATCGCCGGTAGAAAAAAAATCATCACCGACGAACACTCTGGTAGAATTCTAGTCGATAGTTCATTGGCAGAAGAAGAAAGAGAGAAAATGGATAAATTATTCGCATTGATCTAAAATAACAAGCCTCGGATTCGGGGCTTTTTTTTATGAAAAAAATAAAGGCATTCTTCCTAACTAAGTCTGTTGGTTTATATATCAACTTCCTCAGTTATGTGGCGCCGAGCAAAGCTTTTCAAATGGCTTACGTTTTTTTTAGCAACCCAAGATCAGGGCGATTACAACACGAATCCTTACCGAAAATACTTGATGCCTCCGATCGAGAAACGCTTGAACTAAATGATCATACCATTCAAACCTACCGTTGGTCTGGAAACGAAACAGTAGTTCTACTGATGCACGGTTGGGAAAGCAATTCGTCTCGCTGGGAAAAACTACTTCCATTACTCCTAAAAACAGGCCACACCATAATAGCAGTCGATTCTCCAGCCCACGGGTTATCTAGTGGAAAAGAATTCAATGTGCCTTTATACGCGTCGTTTGCCGAACTGGTTATTCAAAAATACCAACCCAAACACATTATTGGCCATTCCATGGGCGGCATTACCGCGATCTACCACCAACATTACTATTCAAATCCGGGCTTAGAAAAAATGGTGTTACTGGGCGCGCCGTCCGATTTCAGTATCATTCTAGACAACTATTTAAAACTGCTGAGCCTCAACAATAAAATCAAAAAAGCGTTTTACCATTATACCAAAGAACGTTTCCAAATCGATATTGACGATTTTTCAGGTCAAGAATTTCTTAAAACTTCACCAACGGAAGGCATGATTGTTCATGATACCGAAGACACAGTCGTCTTATTTGAAGAAGCAAAAAAATTAGCATCCGCCTGGAAATCTGCCACACTTATTCCTACCAACGGATTGGGTCATAGTCTGCACGATGAGGAAGTCAATCAAAAAATTGTAGCGTTTTTATTAGAAGCTTAATCCTGCTGTACATTACAATCTTTTGTGCCGTACAACGTCACAAAAGGATTTTCATTACCATCAGGGCTAGGGCTTTCGATAACAATTGGAATTTTTGTTTTCAATAGAAGAACTCAAAGTACCTGAAGTCCACTGGACTTCCTCCTCTTAATATCACCCGAGGCGCAGCCGAATTGAGCGAAGCTAAATCATCAGGGCTAGGGCACTCTTTTTCATTACAACAATTAAAAAACTTTACACTCTGCGCCTTTGCGAGGAAATAAATAGATCTCGCAAAGACGCAAAGGCGCAAAGAAAACTCAAATGCTAAATAGCAAAGCGGAATAAAACGACTTAACAAATTCATTGGCGAAACTGGTTTTTGCTCCCGTCGTGAAGCCGACAAACTCATCGAAGAAGGTCGCGTCACCATCAACGGCATTGTCCCTGAAATGGGAACCAAAGTGTCGCCTTCCGATGAAGTGCGGATCGATGGGAAACTTATTCGAGATAATACCGAGAAACTCATCTACCTGGCGTTTAACAAACCTGTCGGCATCGAATGCACGACCAACCTTGAAGTTCGAGATAATATCGTTGATTATATCAATTATCCCAAACGTATTTTCCCAATTGGGCGTCTTGATAAAGCCAGTGAAGGTTTGATTTTTATGACCAATGATGGCGATATCGTCAATAAAATTCTCCGGGCGAGAAACAACCACGAAAGGAATATACGGTTACAGTCAACAAACCCATCACCGATCGCTTCATCGAAAAAATGGGCAATGGCGTTCCTATTTTAGATACGATTACCCGCAAATGCAAAGTCGAGCAAATCAGCAAATACAATTTCAAAATTATCCTGACGCAAGGACTCAACCGTCAAATTCGTAGAATGTGTGAATATTTGGGTTATGAAGTGACGGCGTTAAAAAGAATTCGGATTATCAATATCTCACTCGATATTCCTGTCGGAAGATACCGCGAATTGAGCGAAGCTGAAATCAAAGAACTCAATCAACTCATCGAACCATCAAGCAAAACCGAAGAAGCAAGCTTGCCCCCACGCAGCAAAACGGAAAAAAGTCAAACGCAAACGGACGCACCAAAAAGGCGAACAGAGTTCATCAAACGGGATGATCCGAGGTATAAGAAAAAAGGTGACTATTGAAAATAATAGATTACCTTAGCAAGGTGCGTTTGAATTCTTCACCCAATTAAATCCTCATCAAATGAAATTTTTATCCTCAATACTCATTCTTTGCCTTTCTATTTCTTCCTTTTCGCAAAACAGCAAAGTAAACGGAAGTAAAAATCTACTAGACGCCAATGGGTTTCCTAAAAGTCAACAAAAGCAAGACAGTCGCGCTACTGATTTTTCACCTAGAAGCACCGATGATATTGTTCTAGGATATGCGGACACAAAGCATTAAGTGAAATAAATATTGTTGGCGAGGCTGATGCATATCCTTGGATTTCTGGTGATGGACTGCGACTTTACTACACCAATGGTTCGGATTCGAGCAATAGTCTGCTCTATTATTCAGAAAGAGCCAATGTTGATAGTCCATTTCAAACACCAACACTAGTGCCAATAAATGTTGTTACCCCAAAGTCTATATGGCTTTCTGAAAATGAATTAGAAGCATATGTTACAACCTTTGTGAGTGGAGGAATACTCGTTTATTATCAAAGAAATTCAATTGTAGAACCTTTTGGTGCACCGGAGGAAATTTTTTTAAATGGGATAACCTTAGGTTCTATTGCGGGAGCTTCTTTAAATTCAACTCAAACTGAATTAATACTCTATGCGGCTGGTTATGGTGTAATTACTTTCAATCGAACCAGCTCCAATTCATTTGATTATGTAGGACCATTACTTTCTTCTTCCAACTTAAATACTTCAGCAGGTCAACTTTCAAAAGATGATCTTACCTACTTCTTGGGGATAAATAATGCAGGATTCGGTGCCTCTATTAATCAGTTAGAGAGAAGCACCATAGCGGATGCCTTTAGCTCCAGCGCATTACAAGAAATTTCCGACCTCAATGAACCCTTGCCTTCTAACATACAGCCTACCATGTCAAGTGATTTAGAATGGGTGGTTTTTGTTAGAAATTTTGATGGTATATGGGCAGGAAACGAACTATATATCAGTCATAAAGTGTCTCTTTCAGTCATAAAAAATGAAACTAAAAATAATTTTACCGTGATTCCTAATCCGACTTCAGGGAAATTTACTATTACTATGGCAACTTCCCTAAGTTCAAATGAAGATTACACTATTGAAATATTCGATTCAACAGGAAAGTTACTACTTGAGAACAAGATGGCAACCGAGGTAAATCTGTCAGATTACGCAGCAGGAATATATTTCGCAAAAATAACAGGAGGAACTTTTTCTGAAGTACAGAAAATTATTCGCAATTAAGCGAGGTCAAGTAATATTCCTAAATAGTTAGCAAAAAATAAGACTATTTATTTAACAACCTTCGTTGCTCTCTAGCCAAAAGTGTATTTTTAAGCAACATCGCAATCGTCATGGGTCCAACGCCTCCGGGAACTGGCGTAATATGCGAGGCTTTTTTACTGACCATTTCGAAATCGACATCACCGGTTATCCGATAGCCTTTTTCGGTGGTTTTGTCTTCAACTCGGGTAATGCCTACATCAATGACTACTGCACCATCTTTGACCATTTCCGCTTTGAGATAATTCGGAACGCCGAGTGCCGTGATAATAATATCCGCTTGGGTCGTGATTTGCGCGATGTTCTTGGTGTAACTATGGGTTAAAGTAACGGTGGAATTTCCAGGAAATCCTTTGCGTCCCATTAAGATGCTCATGGGTCTTCCTACGATGTGGCTTCTTCCAATTACAACGGTGTGTTTTCCTTTGGTTTCGACATTGTAGCGTTCTAGTAATTCTAATATTCCGAATGGTGTTGCTGGAATAAAAGTTGTCATATCTAGCGCCATCTTTCCGAAATTTTCTGGGTGAAATCCATCGACGTCCTTTCTAGGATCTATGGCCATGATTACTTTCTGTGTATCGATCTGATCAGGTAATGGCAGTTGCACTATAAATCCGTCAATGTCGTCGTCTTCGTTGAGTTGTTTGATTTTCTTAAGCAACTCTGTTTCAGACGTAGTGCTTGGCATTTTGATCAGCGTCGATTCAAATCCAACTCTTTCGCAGGCTTTCACTTTACTGCCAACATAGGTCAAACTCGCACCGTCATTTCCTACTATTATTGCTGCTAAATGCGGCACTTTTTCGTTGTTTTTTTTCATTAAATCAACCTCAGCGGTGATTTCATTTTTGATATCATCAGCTGTTTTCTTTCCGTCTAGTAGTTGCATGGTAGTTGTGTTGTTGGTTGTGAGTTGTTGGTTGTATGTTGTAAGTTGTATGTTGTATGTTGTGGGTTGTATGTTGTGGGTTGTATGTTGTTGGTTATAAGTTAGTGATTTTTACGATTTTTTGTTCTCTATTTTATGCGTTTCCCTATTTAAGAATATTGAATAAATGAAAACACTAACAATTTACGCTAATCGGAATGTTACCCTAAACCTGCGTGAGGGATTGTAGCATTGTCTGAGCTCTTTTTTGTGGAGCTAGCGGAGCAAAAAAAGCGAGTGTGAAAAGCCCGACCCTTGTGGTCACGCCCAAACCTACCACTTACAACCTACAACGTTTTATTGCATTCCTTTCATGCCGCCCATCATTTTCATCATTTGTTTTCCGCCTGGACCTTGCATCATTTTCATCATTTTGCTCATTTGGTCAAATTGCTTCATGAGTTGGTTGACTTCTTCAATTTTTCTGCCTGAGCCTTTGGCAATGCGCGTTTTTCGTTTCATGTCGATTAGCGCGGGTTTACTGCGTTCTTTTGGTGTCATCGAATAGATGATGGCTTCGATGTGTTTGAAGGCGTCATCTTCAATCTCTACATCTTTCATGGCTTTAGAAGCTCCGGGAATCATGCCCACGAGATCCTTCATATTACCCATTTTCTTTACTTGTTGAATTTGAGTAAGAAAGTCATCAAATCCGAATTCGTTTTTAGCGATCTTCTTTTGTAATTTTCTAGCTTCTTCTTCATTATATTGCTCTTGCGCTTTCTCAACTAAGGAAACCACGTCGCCCATTCCGAGAATTCTTTCCGCCATACGCGATGGATAGAAAATATCGATAGCATCCATTTTTTCTCCCGTTCCGACAAACTTAATCGGTTTGTTGACTACAGATTTTATGGTAATGGCTGCTCCACCTCGTGTATCACCATCTAATTTTGTTAAGATAACCCCATCAAAATTCAATCTATCGTTGAAGGCTTTTGCCGTATTTACCGCATCTTGACCTGTCATGGCGTCAACAACAAACAAAGTTTCGTGTGGTTGTATGGCTTGATGCACGTTCGAGATTTCGTTCATCATTTCTTCATCCACCGCTAGACGGCCAGCGGTATCGACGATGACTACATTGTATCCTTTTTCTTTTGCATATTTTATGGCATTTAGAGAAATCTCAACTGGATTATTATTTCCAATTTCTGAATAGACTTCAACGCCAATTTGATCACCCACTACGTGCAATTGATTGATCGCTGCAGGACGATATACGTCACAGGCCACTAACAATGGTTTTTTATTCTTTTTAGTTTTAAGAAAATTAGCCAATTTCCCAGAGAAAGTGGTTTTTCCAGAACCTTGCAAACCCGACATTAAGATGACGGTTGGATTTCCAGAAAGGTTAATTCCTGCAACATCGCCACCCATCAATTCGGTTAGTTCGTCTTTTACCAATTTAACCAAAAGTTGACCTGGTTGCAGCGTTGTCAAAACATTTTGCCCAATCGCTTTTTCCTTTACATTGGTTGTAAATTCTTTTGCAATCTTAAAGTTGACATCGGCATCAAGCAACGCGCGTCGTACTTCTTTCAGGGTCTCAGCAACATTTACTTCGGTTATTTTTCCGTGTCCTTTTAGGATATGAAAGGCTTTATCTAGTTTGTCACTTAAATTATCAAACATATTGCTCGGTACTTTTAGAAATTGAAATTCATTTTAAAATGCACGCAAATTTAGGCATTTGAGTTTGAAGTTTTGAAGATTCTTTGATAAAAAAACGGAAAAAAAGATAGTAATATTAGAACTATTATGAAAAAACTGACAACACAAATCCTTTGAATTACAGGTAGCTTTACTGAAATTATGGAAAACAATTCTTAATTACAAAAAAAAACTATTTGCAAGTAGGGTAATTCAAATTCTACTTGTTTACTACCCATAATGTCAAACTTAAAATGAAATCCAAATGACCAGAAAAGAATTTTTCGCAAGAGTAGGATTAGGAGCAGCTGCGGTTCTCATACCAGCTTGTATTGGAGGTTTGGCTAGCAGTTGTAGCAACGATGATGATGATGGCGATGTAACGCCAGCTCCAACGAATGTTGATTTTACCTTAGATATTACTACAGGTGCATTGGCAACCAATGGTGGTTATTTGACCAAAAATGGCATTGTAGTCGCTCGAACCAATGACGGTGAATTCCTCGCCGTGTCTGCTTCATGTACACATCAAGGAACCAATGTAAAATATGTGGCGAGTGCTAATAATTTCCACTGTCCAAATCACGGTGCAGATTTTAGCAGCAACGGAACTGTAATCGATGGACCAACAAGTACCAATTTGACGAGTTACAACACAACATTGACTGAAAATTCGCTTCGCGTTTTCTCTTAAATTTTGAATTTAAAATTGTAAAATATGAAACTAAGAATCTTATACATATCCTTTTTGCTTCTTTCCCTTTTTGCCAATGGACAAGAGAAAAACATCTTCGACATTGCGAGAAAGGGCACATTACAAGAACTTCAAAATGCCTACAAAAAGAACCCAGATGTCATCAATTCAGTTGATGAAAAGAAGTCGAGTCCACTAATTTTAGCAAGCTATCGCGGTAACGTAGAGGTGGCATTATTTCTAGCGGAAAAAGTTAAGGATGTGAATTACAATTCCGGAATGGGTACAGCCCTGATGGCCGCAGTCATGTCGGGAAGTAACGCAATTGTAGAGAAATTGATTCAAGTAAAAGCGAACCTCAATTTGTCTGATCAAGGTGGAAAAACCGCCTTAATATACGCCACTTTCTTCAACAAAAATGATTTAGCAAAGATGCTGTTACAAGCTAATGCTGCTACAGATATAAAAGATATTGATGGTCGAACCGCCCTAGATTACGCGACTTTCAACAAGAATACCGAATTAACAATACTATTACAAAAATAGAATTCAATTTAATCTAATCTAATACTTAACCTATCATGAAAACAATGAAAAAATCTTACCTGCTAATGCTATGTTTTGGTGTAATGCAATTTGGCTTTGCACAACAAAAAGAAACACCTCTTACCAACTGTGGTGGAATGAAAGTAAAAATCAACATGGATTCTACGACTTCAACTGCTACCATTACGATGGTTGGTCCATCAACAAAGTGGATTTCGATAGGATTGGGAACCTCTGATATGGCCGTAAATAAAGACGTGCACACTTACGGAACCACACTACTTGATCAATATTTCACAAGCAATGGACACGTTGCACCAACTACGGATGCAACTAATAATTTGACTTTGGTTAGCAATACCGTAAGCGGAAGTACTAGAACTGTTGTCTATACAAGACCCTTTACTACTGGTGATGCCAAGGATTATGCATTTGTATACACCATCAACTCTATAAATATTGTTTGGGGTATCGGACCATCAACTAATGTAACTTCTGAACATTCAACATTCGGATCTAAAACACTGACGTTCTCTGCTGTTTTAGGAGTGGAAGATTATACGACATTGACTGATCTTGTAGTTTATCCAAATCCTTCAAACGGAATTTTTACAATTGCCAAAAATAACCTGACCAGCATAAACAAAATTAGTGTTTATGATGTGAATGCGAAGCTTTTGAAAGTTATTGCTACTGAAATTACAGATCAAAACAACACTATCGATCTAACAGAATTAAGCAAAGGAATGTACTTTATGGAAATTGCAAATGATACTGATCAAGTAGTGAAGAAAATCATAATCAACTAAAAACGTACAAAAGATGAAAAAATCGAGAATTATTGCCCTCTTCCTGCTTGTAGCAGTAATAGTTGGGATTTCAACGTACAATTATGTAATGCATGGTGGTGCTAGAGATTTGTCTGAAGAAGCAACTAATTTCTCTGTGAGTTCAAAAGTACTTGCAGAAGCATTTACAAAAAATACCAAACTGGCCAACTCAAAATATCTTGAGCAAGCAGTGGCTGTGAGCGGTATTGTTACTGATGCAAATGAAAACGAAATTACCCTTGACAATGGTATTGTTTGCAGTCTTAAAAAATCGGATGCTTCTATCAAAGTGAATCAAGCGATAACTATCAAAGGAAGAGTTGTTGGTTATGACGATTTGATGGAAGAAATAAAATTAGATCAATGCTTTTCAATCTAAATAAGAAATAATGAATTTGAAACCTCTTTTTTCCTTGCTTTTTCTTTTTTCATTTGTCGGTATTGTGTCGGCACAAGATGACTTACTGAATCAGCTCGATACCATAAAGCCAACAGGCAAACAGGTAGAAATTGCCGCCTTTAAAGGATTGCAAGTTTGTAGTATGCAATCAACAAAACTTCCTATAAAAGGAGAATGGTATTTTCTAGTGTCGCACAGATTTGGTGATCTTACAGAAGGAATCAATAATTTCTTCGGATTGGATAATGCACTGACGAGAATTGGCGGAATATACGGCGCAACCAATTGGTTGTCTTTAGGAGCTTCTCGACATACGTTCAATAAGACATTTGAACTTTCCGCAAAATACATGCTGGTGAGCCAAAAAATAGACGGATTCCCTTTTTCGATTGTTGGTTATAATTCGATGGATATTAATTCTTCAAAATTTAACAAAGAAGAGTATCCTAACTTTAAAGACAGTAATCGAATGGCTTATACCTCACAACTTTTGATTTCTAGAAAATTTAACGAATCTGTTTCTTTTGAAATCAATCCTATTTTGGTGCATAAAAATTTATATGACGCTCAACCTGGTACTGAGAAGAAAGACCAAGTGCTGATTGCGGGAGGTGGACGTTGCAAATTGTCTAAGCGAATTAGTTTCAACTTAGAATATGCGTATCGTCTGAACGAACCAGAGAAGGAAGTATATCATAATCCGCTTACTGCTGGTTTTGATATTGAGACTGGAGGTCACGTATTTCAACTTGTATTTTCCAACTCACAAGCCATGAATGACGTTGCATATTTTACCAATGCAAACGGAAAATGGAACGGAGGAAGCATTTACTTTGGATTTAACATGTATAGAGTATTTTAATTATGAAGACACTAAAAATAACCCTATTAATTTCACTGGCCTTGGGTTCGATCCTATTTTCATGCGAATCGAATACCTACGAAGAAATTGCCGGCGTAGTCGAAAATCCTACCTACGAAGCCAACGTAAAAGGAATTATGGAAGACAAATGCAATTCTTGTCACAACCCAGACTACGGACAAGAACCTTATTTGCAAACGTATGATTTGGTAAAAGATGCCTGTGAAAATGGGAGCTTACTATGTAAGGTTGATGGTTCTTGCGGTTCAATTATGCCAACCGAAGGAAAAATGCCAAAAGCAAGGATAGACATAATCCAAAATTGGGCGTTACAAGGATATCTCGAACAATAAATAAAAACAAATATGAAAAGAATTCTGATTGTTGTATTGTCATTGCTCATGGGTGAAGCTATGTTCGCTCAAAAATTGATGACACGATCCGGCGAAGTAAAGTTCGACGCATCAATGCCTGATTTGGTTGAAATTGCTGGAACAAATTCAGGTGCCTCATGTATTTTTGATGAAAGCACCGGTGAATTTGTGGCTCTTGCACTAATAAAATCTTTTAAATTCAAATCGCCGCTAATGGAAGAACATTTTAATGAAAACTATATGGAGTCTTCAAAGTTTCCGAAGTCTACTTTTAAAGGTAAGATACTCAATTTTGACGCGTCTAAATTAAGTGGAACAAAAAGTTCGTACGAATTAGAAGGAGACTTAACCATTCACGGTGTTACCAAAAAGATAAAAACGAAAATCACCTTAGTGGAAAGTGCTGGAAAAGTAGTGGCAACGAGTAATTTTACCGTAAAATGTAAAGATTATGCGATTGAAATTCCAAGTTTAGTAAAAGAGAAATTTGCTGAAAACATTAAAGTTTCCTTAGACTTTCCTCTAGAAAAGAAATAAAAATTGTTTGTTTAGTTTTTGACCGAAAAACCGCTTAAGGCATTGCGCTTTAGGTGGTTTTTCACTTTTAGGACATGGCAGTGTTTTCTTCAAAAAATTGCCTAAAGAGAGCCATATACAACCTCAAGTGAGCATCAACTAATATATAACTCTGAGGATCCAAACAAAAGACCACAAAAAAAGCCAGCATTAAACTGGCTTGTATTAGTAATCAATAGAATTGATTTACATCTTTTCAAAACTTAGAAGATCTATGCTTCCGTCGTCTCCACTCGTATGTTTAAGTTCTAATTTTAGATTCGTGCAAGTCAGGACGCTCCAATCTTCAGTAATCGATTCAAATGGACCATCAACTTCACTTGCAAAAGCAACTGGAATAATTACTAATCCGCTGTCTGTCGTAGAACTCCAAGTCCCTACTTTTGTTTTTGCTCCCGTCGCAGTCAAGACACCTTCCGGGCTAAAAGTAAAAGTATAAGTTGAAAAATTAGAAGTTTCATCATTTCCAGCTTCCGTATACGAAGTAACCTTCCAAGAACCTTCGGTAATGATTGTGTTTACTTGTGCGGCCGTAATACCTGGCGCAACTGTTTTGTCATCTTTTGAGCATCCAATAAAAGACAAAATCAATAGAGACAGCAATGTGGTACATAAAATATTTTTCATGCTACAAAGCTATAAAATTAAATCTTTGTAAATGTCAAGTAGTGTGTATTTCCATTTCCTCCACTAATATGTCGAAGTTTTATGAACGTACTATTAAATTCTATTATTTGCCAATCTTCTTCCAACTCGTCAAGTGTTTCGCCAAAGTAACTCAGCGTTAGCTTTGATAAATCGTCCTCTGTGTAATACGCCCAGTTTCCGTTGAGAGAGGCGGCGGTTGCTACAGCCAAGGACGTTCCGTTGGATGAAAAGCTAAAAACATAGCCAGTATAATGGTAGGTTTCGTCTTCATCACCATCTATAAAACTTGATATTTTCCATGTGCCGTTGACAATCAAATCTGAAAATACTTCAGTACTAGATCCATCGTCATCACAATCATCGATAGCGTTTTCAATGCCAGTTTGCAACTCCGAGTTGGAATTATAAGTCACAATACTTCCGGTAGAGGAAGTCATCGAGATAGGATAAGAAATGTTGTAAACGACATTTGTCGTCAATCCATTCAAAAAATTATATAGTTGATAATTGCTGGTAACTGTTACAGTACTTGGAATTTGTGTCGCACTGTTGTATGTTTTTAGTACAAGGGGGAAATTAAAATCAATACATCCTATATCGTGAAACCTTCATCATCTCCACAATTTTCTAGTATAGTTTCATACGCTTCTTGATTCGCGACTTCAACTTCGTGGAAATCTGCAAATTTCAAACGTATCGGGAAATTAAAATGAATAACATCATCATCGTTTGTATATTCATCAACGATATCACGCACTGTTTCATACGAATCACTATCCACTACCGTGATATTATTCGAATTCACTGTCAATGAAACTGGCAAAACCACGGCAAAGCAACTGGTGCCATCCAAGACATTGTCTTTTGATGTTGGACTTTGAGAAACACGAGCCATTAGACTGGATAATGTTGACGATTTCGTTAAGCTTTGTGGGGAATTTGATTCAGTAATCTCGTCTTTTTGACAAGAATGTAAACCTCCAAAAATCATTACGATCAATAAAAATGTAAAGTTTTTCATGTTTTGTGTACTGAGTGACAACATTAAAACAAATTTCAATAAAAAAACCCTACCTACAATATTTTTTTTAGCTAATTTCACAAAAAAAAAGTCGAGTATCAAATTATGAATAGCTACCAGTCAAAAGGCATTTGTGACGAAAACCTGTTTTCTGCTTTCTTCAAAAACAACGTCAAATCTTTACGAAACTATTTGTATTTCAAATTCGGCAATGAGGAACAGTCGAATGATATGGCGCAAGAAGCGTTTATCAAATTATGGGAAAACTGCTCCGATGTTCCTCCTGAAAAGGCCAAATCATTTCTTTACACGGTGGCAAATAATGCAAGCCTTAACCAAATTGCACATCAAAAAGTAGTACTAAACTATTCGAAAAATAATTCTTTGAATGATCGAACGAATATCAGTCCAGAGTTTATAATTGAAGAAGACGAGTTTAAAGTTAAATTAGAAAAAGCCATCGCCAACTTGACTGAAGGCCAACGTACTGCTTTTTTGCTCAATCGAATTGAAGGTAAGAAATATGCGGAAATAGCAGTTATGTTAGATATCTCTGTAAAGGCCGTAGAAAAAAGAATACATGGCGCTTTGATTTCGTTGCGCGCTAACATTGAACAATTTAAGTAGGGTTTTTTAAACTTTAATTGTTTTAGCATTAACAAAAAACAAAATGGAAGATAATTATACATTAGCAAAATGGTTGGCTGGAGAACTTTCAGAGGCTGAATTACAGGCTTTTGAACGAACTTCTGAATTTCCCATCTACCAAAAAATCGCCAATTATTCGAGTCAATTGGAGGCACCAGCTTTTGACGAAAGTAAATTGTACGACAAAATTGTTTCTACTAAAAAAGAATCTGTCAAAGTCATTGCTTTTCACCAGACGATGTGGTTTAAGATTGCTGCGATATTTGTACTCTTTGCTGGTTTATCGGTCTTTTATAAATCGAGCATTGCCATAAGTGAATACGCTGAAAACGGAGAACAAACTAATTTTTTACTGCCGGATAACTCTCAAGTGGTCTTAAACGCAGGTTCAGAGATTGACTACAACAAATGGAATTGGAATAAGAACCGTCATTTAGAACTTGCTGGAGAAGCGTATTTTAGAGTGGCTAAAGGCAAAAAATTTGAAGTCCAAACCGACCTCGGAACGGTTACTGTTCTTGGGACTCAATTTAACGTAAAAGCGAGAGGAAACCGATTTGATGTGACGTGCTATGAAGGCCGCGTAAAGGTCAACTACCAGCAGCAACAAGTAATCATTACTAGAGGAAACAGAGTATCATTTGAAAATGGCGTTTTGCTAAAAATACCAAATACAAATGCTACAAAACCAGAATGGACAGCTGGTGAATTGACTTTTGTTGATGCCAACCTAGCTTCAATTCTGGACGAAATGCAGCGACAATATGATTGCACCATTCAACATCAGAACATCGTCAGTACGCAGCTTTTTACTGGAACACTGCCAGCAGATGATTTGGAAAAAGGATTACAGATACTTTCATCTATGTATCACGTAAAGTATACGCGCTCTTCTAACAATGAAATTACTTTAGAACTTCTTAATGTGGAGGAATAGGTGCATCATTACTATCTTAATACTTTTTCTTTTTCTACCTTGTGTAAAAGCTCAAAGTGAAAAAGCGGTATTTCCTTTGAAGGAAATTTTGGCACAAATTAGCATACAACACGATGTAAAATTCAATTTTATTGAGGATGAAATCGTTGTTTTTACAATTGCTCCTCCTCCACAAGATTGGACATTGCCGGACAAAATAAACTACATTAAGGATAAGACAAAGCTCAAGATCACCATTATTGATCAAAAGTACTACACGCTCTACAACGATCATAAAGTAGACAAACCCTTGTGTGGCTATTTGATTGATCAGGAAACAAATTCGCCCATTGAAAACGCGAGCGTTCAAATCCTAAATACCAATACCATCACGTCAACAAATGAGCGAGGATATTTTGAATTACCAATCGTCTCTCCCAATAACATCGCATTCAGACATCAAAGTTATGTCAGTAAAGACATTGAAGTTAAAGATTTATACGTTGGTCGTTGTCCAATTTTCAATTTGATTCCTTTCTCCCAAGAACTAACCGAAGTCGTAACAAATCGATTTTTGACGGCAGGTATCAGCAAAAAGAAAGATGGTAGTATCGAAATAAAACCCAAAAAATTTGGCTTACTACCTGGATTAATTGAACCCGACGTCTTGCAAACTTTGCAACAAATTCCGGGGATTTCCAGCACCGATGAAACTATTTCTAATCTTAATGTTCGCGGCGGAACGCATGATCAAAATTTGTTTCTATGGAATGGTATTCGAATGTTTCAAACAGGACATTTTTTTGGACTCATATCTGCTTTCAATCCGTCTTTAGCGCATACGATTTCTGTCACGAAAAATGGCAGTTCTGCTTTTTTTGGTGAAAGTGTCTCCAGCTTGGTCTCAATTTCCACCCATTCCAAATCGATTGAAGAAACGAAATCAAGCATCAGTAGCAATTTGATTAGTTCTGAATTTTATTCAAAAATAAAAGTGTCAAAAAAGTCCAGTATTGAGGTCTCTGGACGCAGATCGTTAACCGATTTTTTTTCGTCTCCAACGTATAGAAATTACACTGACCGTGTCTTCCAAAATACTATTATTACCGATTTAACAAATACGATTACTGAGCCTGTAAAAAGCAAAGAAAATTTTTACTTCTATGATTTGACTTTACAGTTCCAGCAAAAAGTGGGTAAAAAACACGAATTTTGGATTGATGGCATTGCCGTCCGCAACAATCTAAAAATTGATCAAACAAGAAATACCATTCAAAAAAACAGTTCCTTAAGTCAGGAAAATATTGGTGGTTCTATTCGATGGAAGACAACGTGGAATGACAATAACTCAACTCAAGTAGATATTTCATCTTCATACTATAATCTAGACGCGACCAATGAAGCAATCCAAAACAATCAGATCTTTGTTCAAAGCAATACTGTTCTAGACCTCGGTGTTCAATTAAAAACACCCATAAATTGTCAAAAAAAATCACGTTAAACAGTGGATATCAATTTGATGAAATTGGCGTAACGAATTCCGATGAAATCAATACTCCATTGTTTTCGAGAAACATAAAAGAAGTATCCATAACACATACCGGAATTGCGGAATTGAAATTCCAAACGTTAGATTCCAGAACTTTTTTGAATTTTGGTGGCCGATTGAATTACTTTGAAAAATTCAATAGCGTATTTATCGAACCTAGACTTCAGTTTCATCAGGCGATTTCGAATACTTTGAGTATTGAATTGCTAGCGGAAGCAAAAAGCCAAACCTTGTCACAAATTATCGACTTGCAACAGGATTTTTTGGGAATTGAAAAACGGAGATGGACCTTGGCGAATGATGGCACAATTCCAATTCAAAGAAGCAATCAATGGAGCGTTGGCTTGACTTACAAAGACAACAAATGGTTGGTAACTTGGGATAATTTTTACAAGAAAGTAAACGGCGTCACTTCAAGTAGTCAGGGATTTCAGAATCAATTTGAATTTTCGAGATCAAGTGGTAGCTATGAAGTCATTGGCACTGAGCTTTTGCTGCAAAGAAGCTTTAAAAAACTACAAACTTGGTTAAGTTATAGTTTTAATGACAATAAGTACCTATTCAGAGATCTAAGCACAACCAATTTCCCTAACAACTTTGAATTGACTCATGTGCTTTCGACTGCAATAGTCTACGATTGGAAGCAATTTAAGGTAGCCATTGGTGGAAAATGGCACTCGGGAAAACCAGTTACGAACACGGCTAGTAACAATATCAATATTGATAATCCATCGAACCCACAAATCGTATATGATTTGCCCAATAATTCCAATTTGCCAGACTATTTTCAACTTAATTTTTCAGCCTTAAGAGATTGGAAAATTAGTTCACGTGTCAGTATACAGGGTGGTTTCTCGATTTTGAATTTATTGAATAAATCGAATATCATCCAAAAATACTACCGCATAAATTCGACTCAAGATGGGATTGAAACAGTTAATACTTACTCGTTGAAGCGCACTCCAAATTTGAATGTGAAACTCAGTTTTTAATTTACATGCGATCTGGAACTTCAATTCCAAGTAAACCAAAAGATGATTGAATGGTTTCAGCGACTTTCTTAGAAAGTTGTACACGGAAAACTTTCTTTATCATGTCTTCTTCTCCCAAAATGGAAACTGATTGGTAGAATGAATTGTACTCTTTCACCAATTCATAAGTATAATTTGCGATGAGCGCCGGACTATGCTGCTGAGCTGCATTTTGAATAACTTCCGGATACAATGCGAGTTGTTTGATCAGTTCTTTTTCCTTTGAATGCATAGTCAATTCCGAAATAGATTGACTCAAATCGAAGTCAGCTTTGCGCAAAATCGATTGAATTCTCGCATAAGTGTATTGAATGAATGGCCCTGTATTACCAGCAAAATCAACAGATTCTTCTGGATTGAAGAGAATTCGTTTTTTCGGATCTACTTTTAGAATATAATATTTTAGCGCACCCAATCCGATCATCGTATATAATTTCTGCTTTTCAACATCCGAATAACCTTCGAGTTTACCAAGCTCTTCTGAGAGTTGTTGCGCCGTTTGCGTCATATCTTCCATCAAATCATCGGCATCGACAACCGTTCCTTCTCTCGACTTCATCTTGCCTGATGGCAGATCGACCATGCCATACGAAAGATGATACAGATTCTCAGACCAGTCAAATCCTAATTTCTTCAAGATTAGAAACAATACTTTAAAATGATAATCTTGCTCGTTACCAACCGTATACACCATGCCGCCAACATCTGGAAAATCCTTTACTCGTTGGATAGCGGTACCGATATCTTGGGTCATATAAACCGCGGTCCCGTCAGATCTCAATACAATTTTACGATCAAGTCCATCTGCAGTCAGGTCAATCCAAACCGAACCGTCAGGATCTTTCTCAAAAACACCTTTGTCAAGACCAATCTGAACTACTTCTTTACCCAGTAAATAGGTATTACTTTCGTAGTAATACGAATCGAAATCGACGCCAAGATGCTGATACGTTTGTGCAAATCCGTCATAAACCCATTGGTTCATTGTTTTCCATAACGCTACAACTTCGGGTTTTCCGGCCTCCCAATCAAGCAACATATTTTGAGCTTCTACGAGAATCGGCGCTTCTTTCTTCGCTTCATCTTCAGATTTTCCTTGTTCAATCAATTGATTTATTTGCTCCTTATAGGCACGGTCAAAAGCGACATAGTATTTTCCTACCAATTTGTCACCTTTTAGATTGGTGCTTTGCGGCGTTTCACCATTTCCAAATTTTTGCCATGCTAACATCGATTTGCAAATGTGAATTCCTCGATCATTAATAATTTGCGTTTTATATACTTTTTTGCCGGCAGCTTTACAAATTTCTGCGACAGAATAACCTAGTAGATTATTGCGAACATGACCTAAGTGCAGTGGTTTGTTGGTGTTTGGCGAGGAATATTCTACCATAATTGCCTTTTCAGTAGGATCAACGGCTGCGAAGCCGAATCGTTGTTCAGCCTTAATATCATTAAAATATTGAAGATAGTATTGGTCTGAAATAACAATATTTAAGAATCCGGAAACTACGTTAAATCTCACTACTTCAGCTTGATTTTCAACCAAATAGTTCCCGAGTTGATTACCTAGCTCGGCCGGAGTACTTTTCAACTGTTTCAAAAAAGGAAACAAAACCAAAGTAATATCACCTTCAAACTCTTTTCTAGTAGATTGAAACTCGATTTTATCGAAAGTTACATCGAAAAGCTGTTGGAGTGCTTTTTTTATGGGGGTTGTAAGGATTACTGAGAGTGACATGTATGATAGATTAAGATGGCAAATATAGTCATTACACTTTCAATAAGGAAATTGAAATCCAATTGAAAACAATAGACAGCAAGATTATTTTCACGCCCAACGGCAATATACTTATCACTTAATTTTAAGTCAAAAATTGTCATACAGACACAACTATTTGTAAGATTTTTATATCTATTAAATCACAAAACATGTATTTCATCGATTTTATTTGCTTTTTACCGATATATAGTTGAATCTTTGGAGTGTCAAAATAAATATAGTTTAATAGTAAATCCCCAATCTACTATGAAAAAATTACTACTCATTATAGCTTCGGCTATAACTGTTAATTGTTTCTCGCAAGCAATCACAGTCAGCACAAGTTCGTACACCGTTCCACAATTAGTGAATTCGGTATTAATCAATTCTCCTTGCGTTTCTGCCACAAATATTACGTGGAAAACGGGAACCAACTTCGCCTCTTCCAATGGGATAGGCTACTTTCAGAACGCGAATCCGAATTTCCCCATGCAATCTGGAGTTATCTTGAGCACCGGTGACGTCACTCACGCTTCTGGTCCAAACACTACAATGTTGAATGACGGCGCGGCAAATTGGCCTGGTGATGCAGATCTAGAAAGCACCTTATTGCAGTCTGGAATTTCTATGAACTCGGTTAATGCGTCAATCTTAGAATTTGATTTTACGCCAATTTCGCCAACGTTTAGTTTTGAATTTCTATTTGCCTCTGAAGAATATGGAAATTTCCAATGTCAATTCTCTGATGCTTTTGCATTTCTTTTGACAAATACCGCAACAGGTGTTACCAAAAACCTTGCAGTAGTTCCTAGTACCAATATTCCTATTTCTGTAGTGACTATTAGAGATTTCTTATACAACTCTTCTTGTCCTTCGGCTAATGCACAATACTTCGGAGCATACAATGGAGGCTCTTCTGCTGCAACTGCTGCAATCAACTTTAATGGGCAGACAAAATTGATGAATGCTTCGGCAGTATTGATTCCAAATACTACGTATCATATCAAATTGGTAATTGCAGATCGTTCTGACGAAAGCTCAGATTCTTCCATATTCATTTCTTCTGATACTTTTAATATCGGACAAGATGTTTTAGGTCTGGACTTAACAACAGCTAACAATGCGGCCATATGTTATGGGACTACACGCAATTTAACTTCAAACTTAGATCCAACGCAATACAACTTCAGTTGGACTCAAGACGGCGTTGCAATTCCTGGGCAAACTGGACCCAATTTAACGGTTAGCCAACCAGGAGTTTACGGCATTACATATCAAAAAACAATTAGCGGTTGTCAACCTGTAACTGACTTTATTACTGTTGAATATTTACCTGAAATTCTGGCCCAAGAACCGATGAATTTATACCGATGTAACAGCGGAAGTGCAACTTATACTTACGACTTGTCTTTAAATACTGAAGTAGTAAAAATGGGACTGAATCCACTTACGCAAGTTACTTATTTTGCAACTTTGGCAGATGCCAACGCTGCAACAAATCCGTTACCAACGAACTATACTGCAACATCTGGAACTACCATCTATGTGAGAGTAAAAAGCCATACTGGTGCATGCTATACTACTAAATCATTCCAATTGCTAGTTTCAGCACCACCTGCGGCAAACCAAGCGCCTAACTTTATTAAATGCTCGACCTCTAATTTTAATAATGCCGGATTTGACTTAAATCAACAAACCGCAGCAGTGTTAGGAAGCCAGTCTTTGTCAGAATATACTATTTCATATTATACTTCACAAGCAGACGCCAACAGTGGAACAAATCCAATTCCTAATAATTTTATTTTTGCAACAAGTAATACGCAAATATATGTGCGAGTGCAAAGCGCAACAGATAGCTTTTGCTATAGTACTTCAAATTTTACCTTATTAGTGAATGCGCTCCCTCCTGTAGATTTGCTACAGCCTGTTTTTGTTTGCGAATATTATACTTTACCATCACTAACTAATGGAAATTACTTTACTGAAGCTAATGGTAATGGTACTGCATTGTCGGCTGGTGATAATATTTCAACAACTTCTACCGTACATATTTTTAATCAGCCAAATGGACCAAACGGATGTTCCAACAGTAGCACTCTTACAATTACGATTCTTGATCCTGAATCGTTAGTTCCCGATAGTGCTAGTTACTGTGGAAGCTATTCACTTCCAAGTCCTGCAGTTGGTAATTTCTTTACTGGTCATAGCGGAACAGGAACTTTGGTACCAAACGGAACAGTATTAACTGAAACCCAAACCTTAAATTTCTATTATCAATCTCCAGAACCACCGTTTTGTATCATTGATGAAGATTTTACAATTACAATCTTACCAACGATTAGTTTGCCTTCTTTCAGCAATGTTTTTGATTGCGTAGCTTATACGTTGCCAGCCTTGAGCGTTGGAAACTATTTTACAGAAGCCAGTGGCGCAGGCACACTTATCGCGGCAGGAACTACATTGACTGCGTCACAAACCGTATATGTGCATGCTGCTACTCCAGAAGAATGTACTGCAGACGCTTCCTTTGAAGTTGTTGTCGGCCTGGATCTTCCAACTGACATTTCGCAATGCGAACCCTATACGCTCCCTACTTTAACTGTAGGAAAATATTATACCGGACCACATGGCTCGGGCCAAGAAATACCAGGTGGAACTGTTATCAATGTAACACAAACAATATACCTTTATGTTCCAACCAGTGGCGGAAGCAATTGTACTGACAATGTGCATTTTACAGTAGCTATTGCACAACCAATCATTGATGTGCTGACAGATGTTACTGCTTGCGAAAGCTATACACTACCTAATTTAACTAGTGGTGAATATTATACTGGCACAAACGCAACTGGCTCACATCTGGTAGCAGGAAATGTAATTACAGCAACGCAAACAATTTACATATTTAAGCAATCAACATCAAGTGCATCGTGCAACAATGAATCTAGTTTTGTTGTAACCATCAGCGCTAAGCCAGTAATTGATTCGAGATCTGATATCGATATTTGTGACTCTTACGTTTTGACAGATTTAGCAGTTGGACACTACTTTACTGGTCCAAATGGTACGGGAACTCAATTACCAGGAGGTACTGTCATTACAACTTCGCAAACAATTTACATTTATGCCATTTCAACTGTAGCTCCGTTTTGTACTAACGAAAACAGCTTCACTATTACCGTATTTTCTATCGAGGCGGATGCTCCTGCAAACGTAGTGGCTTGCGACAGTTATACTTTACCAGCACTACAACACGGGAATTACTTTAAATTGCCTGGAGGACCAAGCAGCGGAGAAGGAAATCTATTGGTTGCTGGTGATGTAATTACTACTTCTCAAACGATCTATGTTTATAGAGAATCAGGAGAAAGAATAAACTGTACAGATGAAAACAGCTTTACAGTAACGATTAATGCTACACCAGTAGTTGCTCCATTTGCACATGTAAATGCTACTAATTCTTATACATTACCACCGCTTGCAATAGGAAACTACTACACCGGACCAAACAAAACGGGAACGATGTTAAACGCTGGTGACGCCATTAACAATGATCAAACCATATACGTTTATGCAGAAACTGGAACAACTCCAAACTGTACTGATGAGAAAAGTTTTTCAACGACGATTTTTAACGTAGATGAAATTGCAGACGTGACTACTTGTGACAGTTATACGCTGCCTGCACTAACTATTGGAAAATATTATACAGGTTCGCTAGGCACAGGAACGCAATTGTTCCCAGGTCAAGCTATAACGAGCTCTCAAACGGTATACATCTACGGAATTGCTCCTTTTGATTCTATTAGTTACGACGAATCTTCCTTTGAATTAACTATTGTAGACGCTCCGGTGGTTCATTCATTACCAACTAGTATGTTGACCACTTGTGACACTGATGGTACAAATGACGGAGAAACAATTTTCGATTTGACTGCTTTAGATTCAACTATACTAGGAAATCAAACTGGAAGTGAATTTATTGCTACATACTACGGATCATTTGATGATGCTGTAGCCAACACCAATGCCATTACTAGTACAAACCTAAAAACAATTTTTGTTCGTGTTTCAAACACACTTACTACCAATTGTTTTGATATTAAGACTTTTCAAATTCATATCAATAAACTGCCTGAACCAAAACCACAAGGTGGAACCATGTGTTACGACACCGCAAATCAAGTACTTTTAAATCCTTACACGATTACGAGTGGTCTGAGCGCAACCACTTACACCTTCCAATGGGTAAATGAAGAAGGCGTTGTTGTTGGAAGCGGAAGTTCGTACAGCGCTATTTTACCAGGTGTTTATTCTGTTGTTGCGACAAACATCTCGACAGGTTGTTCGTCAGAACCAGCTCCAGCTACTGTTATTTCGTCAGAACCAGCTATTGTGAGTTATGCTATGACTGAAAATTTTGATGACAATCAAATCATTACCGTACAAGCGACTGGCGTTGGAGGAGATTACGAATATCAATTAGATGCTGGTCCGTTTCAAGATAGTCCATCATTTGAAAATGTTCCCTCAGGAGTGCACACTATTACCGTTAGAGACAAAAATGGTTGCGGAAATACTACGACGCAAGCATTGGTAGTGAACTATCCTAAGTTTTTCACTCCAAACGGTGACGGTTATAATGACACTTGGAACATAACAGCATTAAAAGATCAAGCTAAATCAGTTATCTATATCTATGATCGCTACGGGAAACTGCTTACGCAACTTACGCCAAACAGCAGCGGTTGGGACGGAACATTTAGTGGACAAATATTGCCTTCAGACGATTATTGGTTTACAATCACTTATGAAGAAGATCAGGTGGAGAAAGAATTCAAATCGCACTTTGCAATGAAAAGATAGCGTATAATCAAAAACTATTTTAAAGTTGATTGTAACAAAAAGTAGAAATGAAAGTCTACTAAGTACATCAATCAAAAATAGAATTAGTTAATAATTTTTTAATTGGGTTTTATATAAATTGAGTTTTAGTTAGAGAGAAAAAACCAGAGTGTGCACTCTGGTTTTTTTTTGTCTCTATATTTTAAATGCTACCATTTGATGATGGCACTTGCCCAAGTAAAACCACTTCCAAAAGCGGCTAATACAACGACATCTCCCGTTTTAATTTTGCCTAATTCCCAAGCTTCAGTTAGAGCAATTGGTATAGAAGCCGCAGTCGTATTTCCGTATTTTTGAATATTATTAAACACTTGATCGTCAGACAAGCCAAACTTTTTTTGAATGAATTGCGAAATACGCAAATTTGCTTGATGTGGAATCAACATATCAATATCACTTACTTGCAAATTGTTTGCGGTTAGACCTTCGTGTATCACTTCGCTAAATCTGACAACCGCATTTTTGAAAACAAACTGCCCATTCATATAAGGAAAATAACTTTCATCATTGGGATCGTTATCCGCTAGAATATCAGTAACCCAACGTCCTCCCATTCCTGGTGCTAAGACAGCTAGCTCTTTTGCGTGTTCGCCTTCGGAATGCAAATGGGTTGACAATACTCCTTTGCCGATGTCTTCCTCTCGCGAAATAACAGCCGCGCCAGCACCATCACCAAAAATTACCGAAACACCTCTACCTCGTGTGGTCATATCTAAACCGATGGATTGTAGTTCAGATCCAACAATCAGAATATTGCGATACATTCCAGTCTTAATATATTGATCGGCAATCGACAAGGCATAGACAAATCCCGAACATTGATTTCTGATGTCTAAGGCTCCGACAGTTCGTAATCCCAATTCTTGTTGCAAAGTAACGCCGGGCCCAGGGAAATAATAGTCTGGTGAAATTGTTGCAAAAACAATAAAATCGATATCTTCCTTCGCAACTCCAGAACGTTCAATTGCAATTTGAGCCGCTTTGATTCCCATCGTCGTAGTCGTTTCTCCGCTACCTTTCACTACATGCCTGCGCTCTTTGATTCCTGTCCTTTCTTGAATCCATTCGTCATTGGTATCAATAATTTTTGAAAGATCATCATTGGTGACAATATTTTCAGGAACAAAGTAACCCAGTCCAGAGATTTTAGAATGAAACATTTTATATTGATTTAGTAAAAATAGAAGTCAAATTTAAACAATTGTCAATACCGCAATAGTAAAATTGACAATAATTTATATTGCATTTATTTTGATGTACAAAAAAACAGAAGTGATTACTTCACAAACTTGACAGATTGCCTGCCGGTGTCATTGTGAAGATTAAGCAAATACGCACCTGAAGCATACGGAAAATCAAACGAATAATTTTTGATTCCTGCTTTTTCAATAGTATCCACTTTGAGTGATTTTATGAATTTACCTGTCGCGTCATAAATTTCTAATACGATGTGATCATTGCTGGTAAATTCGATCGCAATATTCAATTTGTCTTTGACTGGATTAGGCAGAATCTTGACATTCAACGGAACGCGCGTCGATTCTGTAAAGCTATCATTTGACAAACTGCCTTCGCTGAATTTATAGACCGTCGCGCCTGAGGCATACGCCAAATTATTCGAAAGAAAGAATATTCTATTCAAGTTACCACCAACGCCGGCATCGGTCCATGTCTCTCCCCCATCTTGGGTTTCCATAAATGGAAAATTTGTACCGATTGTTGACGTATATCCACCCATCCAACCGTGGGTTTCCGTTAAGAACCCAACCGCTTGAACACTCGTATAAGGCACTTCTTTGCTTATCCAATTGGCTCCAGCATCTAGTGAACGAATCATCCTTCCATTGTTGGGTGCGTTGGCTTCTACGGAACCAAAAATAACATTCGAATTTGAAGCAAGAATTTGTAGTTTCCAAACATACTCACCTGTAATATTTGAACTGAATATTTTCGTCCAATTTTCTCCTCCATCTGTAGTTTTAAGTACAATACCTCCAGTACTATCTGCACCAGATGCATAGCCGTTATTTTCGTCCAAAAACAGAATTTCGACTAGTGCAGTTGCGTAGGCACTCATATCTTTGGATGTCCAAGTTTCGCCGCTATCACTCGACTTGATGATGAAAGCTGGAGAAAAATAAGCGCCACATCCGTAAATTGTTGAGGATCCAACGGCATCAAGTCCACAAATAGCCCCGGATTATTTGGAAGATTGGTGACGGGCACCCAATTGGTGCCTCCATCATTTGTTTTTAGAAATAGATTATTTAGCGTTCCTAAAAACCCAATATTCTCATCCAAAAACTCAATATTTCTGAAGTAATAATTTCCTCCCAAAGACTGTTCAGTTACTTGTGTAGTCCAAGTAGCACCGCCATCTGTTGTTTTGTAAACAGCAGCATAAGCACCGTTTGCAGCCCAACCTAGATTTTCATTGATGAAAAATATGTCATCAAACCGTTGATTGTCAATATTGGTGATTGAGGAAGCCAGAGGTCGCCATTGCAATTGTGCTTGTAGCGCAACTGAAATCAAAAGAACAGGAAAGAGAATTTTTTTCATACTGTAAATTACTTTGCTACAAATTTATAGAAACAATTCATTCTTAAATTAAATACAATCGACAATTTCTAATTTTCCACTGCTAAATAAACTTTGCTACCGATTGGGAGTTCCAATTTGCTTTCAAAGAAAATTGTTTGATGTAGAAATGTCGATGCTATCAAGAAACCGTTTCCTTTGAAATAGGACTGCGTCACCGTTACTTTCAATTTTGAATGAGCGACTACTTTGAGTTGATAAGGAAATAAGTAAAGTTGTCTTTCCTCTCCTTCAATTCCTATCGCGGCACTTGATAGCACATTTACATCATCAAAAAGTGACGCAATATAATAGTCGGATCGTTCTTGATAAACATGTATTGTTAGGGCATTTGCAACCACGTTTCCATCTCTTAGTACAAGAGTTTCATCACTAAATGACAGTATATCTTTGCTGTCATGAGTAGCGACGATACAAGTGATTTCTTTTTCTTTTAAATATTGAAATACTTTTCTACGCAGGCTATTTTTTCTAAAAGTGTCAATATGACTGAAGGGTTCATCAAATAAAATAAGTTCCGGCTCTAAAGCTAAGACTCTTGCAATAGCAACGCGCTGCATTTGACCGCCACTTAAGAACTGTGCTTTTACATCCGCAAATTCAGACATTTCCACCAAGTTAAGCAACTCGGAAATTCTTGCTTTCTTCGCCTTCATGTTGACATTTGAAAGGTACTTTCCCACATTTTCAGCAACAGTGATATAAGGCATTAGGTCAAAATCTTGCGCCAAATACTTCATCTTTTCCATCCCTGGAATCAAATGAAACTTTGGCCCAAGGACTTCAGTATCATTCCACAAAATTTGGCCTTCGTCTAGATCATACAAGCCGTATACTAGTTGCAGTAGTGTACTCTTACCGCAACCACTTTCCCCTATTACGGCAAGACATTTACCTTTCGTTAGCGTAAATGAAACCTCGTTAATTATTCTTTTCTGTGTATAGGAAAATGAAATATTTTTTACACTTAACATAAGCAAGTTTGAAGTACAAAAATCATTAAACTAACTTGAACTAAAAAATAAATGTAAAAATCAGTGCAAACAACTGCTGTTTTTAATCAAAAAGAGTTGATTTTACTGCCTAAAATACTTTTTTTTTAGAAAATTAAATTACATTTGCTGTACCCTTAATTTACAATATAACCTAAAATATGAAGTTGAAAATATACTTTGTTATAGTTTTATGCTTAATAATACAATTTGCTGACGCTCAAATTGGTATCGGAACGACGACTCCTCGTGCTACTCTTGACATTCTTTCTTCAAACCAAGCGACACCTGCAAATACTGATGGAATCTTGATTCCACGTGTCGATACTTTTCCAGCATCTAATCCAACTGCCTCTCAAAACGGAATGTTGGTTTTTTTAACGACCGTCTCGGGTGCGAATCAACCAGGATTTTATTATTGGAACAATGCTTCAAGTGCTTGGATTGGTATTAATTCCACTGCAAACTCGGATGCCGATTGGTATAAAGTTGGAACAACGATAGCACCAACTCTTATTACCGACAATATGTTTCATACTGGCAATGTAGCGATTGGAAAAAATACCGCCAATCACCCCTTGGAAGTACAATCGACTAATGTTGATCGAAATGCAAACTTAATTTATACCAACACTACAAGTAATGCGGTTACCAATATTAGTTTGAATAATTCATTAAGTGGTTCTTCAACAGATACAACGTACGGCGTACTGAACAGTCTGTCAGGAACTGGAGCAACGGGTTCTCAATTTGGAACTGCTAATACGATTAGCAATTCGGGGAATAGCAATCATCATGATACTTACAATGAAATGATTGGTTCAGGAACAGGAAATCACTATGGTGTGTATAGCGATATTGGTGGAGCAGGAACTGGCAAACAATACGGAAGTAGTATTAATATTTCCAATTCGAGTAATGCGATTCACTATGGCACTAACAACAACCTTTCGGGATCAGGAACTGGTATTCATTACGGGGTATTTACTGATTTATCGGGAACTGGTGCTGGCGAGCAATATGGTGAATATATTAGTCTAAGCAATACTGGAAATGCGAATCATTTTGGAAGTTACTTTGATCTATTGGGTAGTGGAAATGGCACCCAATACGGGATGAGTAGCAATATTGGAAACACAGGAACAGGAAATCACTATGGCAGTTTTACGAATTTAAGTGGTGTAGGTACCGGCATTCAGTACGGAACAGCAAACACTATCAGTAATACTGGAAGCGGCATTCACTTTGGAAGCTTTAATATTTTGTCGGGCACTGGAACTGGATTGCAATACGGAACTTATAACCAGATTACAAATAGCGCTAACGTAACACATTACGGGACTTTCAATACTTTAGATGGAGCTGGGACGGGTTTAAAATATGGCAACTACAATTACATCAACCCTGCTGCTGGCGGAACACATTACGGAATTTATTCAGAAGTATTAAAAGCAGGCACCAATTACGCCGGTTACTTTTTAGGAAACGTATCAATTGGAACAACTACTTTGAACAACTATATCTTGCCACCTTCTCGCGGTAGTAATGGACAATTTATGCAGACAGATGGTTCTGGAAATGTCACTTGGCAAAGTCTCAATGGCTCAGCTTGGCAAACGACAGGAAATAGCGGAACAACACCGGCTTCTAACTTTATTGGGACGACAGATAATCAAGACATTGTTTTCAAAAGAAATGGAATTCGTTCAGGCTATATCGGTGATCCAACCTACGACGGAAGCTTTAATTATACTAATGGAAATACCGTTTTTGGAGCCAATTCACTTTTAAATCCAACCATTAACTTTGCCTCACAATTTGGGGTAAGAAATGCAGCTTTTGGTGCCAATGTTTTGACCGCAAATACGACAGGACAACGGAATACTGGAATGGGCGATCTTGCCCTTTTTTCAAATACGACAGGCTCTGAAAATATCGCTATCGGTTCAGGAGCGATGTTTTCAAATACGACTTCTAATTTTAACGTAGCAATTGGACGTCAAGCGATGACCAGCTACAATGCTCCTTTTTTAGCCAACACAGGAAATACAGCAATTGGATTTTGCGCCCTACGTAATTCCATCACAGGAACAAACAACGTGGCTGTTGGTTATGATGCACTTCGAAATATTACAGGAAATGGGAACGTTGGAATCGGTTTTCAGGCAGGTCGTGCCGAAACAGGAAGTAATAAATTATATATCGAAAACTCGAGTGCAGATGCTAATGGAGCTTTGATTTACGGCGAATTTGACAATAACATAGTTCGTGTTAATGGTGAAATTCAAGTAGGCAATCCGACAGTTTCTGGTTATGCATTTCCTACCTCTCGAGGTACCAATCTCCAAGTCCTTCAAACCAATGGATCGGGTGCGACATCATGGGTAAATGCCTCCAGTTTAGCTATTACAGAAACCGATCCACAAGTTTCTGCTGCAACTAATAACACTGTTCCTAAATGGAACGGAACCACTTTAGTGGACGGAGTTGCGATTGATGATGGCACCAATCTCGGAATTGGAACCACACCCACTGCTGGAAACAAATTGGAAGTGAATGGAAAAACCAAAACAACCAATTTTCAAATGACCTCTGGCGCTGCTGCAAACGCAGTCATGCAAAGTGATGCAAGTGGAAATGCATCTTGGGTCGCTCCCACTTCATTGTCAGTTGTTAGAACAAACCTAACTGCAAATCAAGCTTTAGCTACAACTGGTTGGCAGATTATTAATTTTAATACTGTTGTATTTGATATTAATAATGAATTCAACACTGGCACCAATCGTTTCGTTGCCACAAGAGCTGGCTACTATGAAGTAAATGCTGGCTACCATACCGATAATCAAAGCAATATACAACTTTACTCGATTGGTGTTTATAGAAACGGATCTTTATACCAACAAACTTCCGGTAATCATTCGAATTTAGGACCAGTAGCAAGAAATATTACTTGCAAAGTCTATTTGGCAATTGGTGAGTATGTTGAGATTTTTGCAGAGAATTATCAATCCAGCGTTGTTATTGATTCCTATTCAGGGAAAACTTTTTTTGAAGTAACCCAAATCAGATAATTCCACTTCTACATTTAGTGTAAAAAGACATAAAATCTATAATTGAAAAATCCATATATCTGTGGATTTTTCAATAATCCTTTACTTCAGGCAATTGTTAACACTACTGATTATACGATTATAAATTTTCAATTTTTATACGATTTTCCTAAAAGCAGGAAAAATAAATTACCATAAACGTAAATACATATTTGCTATTTTATCCATTTAGGAACGATAATACAATAAAAATGTAGGGGTATTATTATAAAATATATAAATTGACACCATTACATTACTACAACATCAAGTAAAAAAAACGCCGTATTTACTGATTATATCGAAAACGATGTAGTAATGATTCTTAGTGAAAAGCTTGTAAAATGTATGCTTATCAAGGATTGCCTCTTGAATATCATTCGGTATAGTTTTTTTGCCTTTTAGTAAAAAGAATTCATGAGCTACATATGATTAAATTTGAGATTCAACAAAAACATTTTAAACTCATGAAAAAATTACTTCTCTTTTTTTTCCTATTGACTTTTTCACTAGGATATTCGCAAGGAGCTGCGCCAGGTGACCCCGGCAAAAACTCTTGGGATGTTATTTCCCTCTTTTCCGCAGCGTACACAGACCTCGCGGGAACCAACTTTAACCCAAATTGGGGTCAAACCTCAGGTTATCCGGGCAATTTGACTACTCCGTCTTATGGCGGAGACGAAGTTAAACAGTATCAAAATACCGGAAATTATCAAGGTACTGAAACGGCAGCCGATGTTAATATTTCAGCGATGACTAAATTTCACATCGAAATTTATTCATCAACGCTCACTTCAATAAGAGTATCGCTCATCAAGACGACTGGTGGTGGTGTAGAAGTTCCAACAACCTTAGCCCTTACTCCAGGAACATGGAACGTATTTAACATAGATATTAGTGGTGCTGCTTATAATGCAGTTCGTCCAATTTTTCGTCAAATTAAGTATGATCAACCAGCGGGAGCAGGTAACATTCAAAACTTAATTGTTGACAATATGTTTTTCTGGAGACCTGCTACAACACAGCCTCCGACTTTTGGACCATTTACAGTTCCTGCAAAAGTAGTGGGAGATGCGCCATTTGGAATTACAGACCCAACTTCTAACAGTTTAGGAGCATTCACCTACACTAGTAGCAATACTGCTGTTGCAACTATTAGCGGCAGTACAATAACTGTAGTAGGTGCCGGAACATCGACAATTACAGCTACTCAAGCGGCTGACGGAATTTATGGTGCTGGAAGCACTACGGCAACATTAACAGTAACCCCGCCTGCAGCACCAACACCCCCAGCAAGAAATAGTTGGGATGTTATTTCCTTTTACAGTGACGGTAGTGGATATCCACTTTCATCAACACCAACATGGGGAGGATCAGGTAGTTCCGACGTTTCTATCGGCGGAAATAATGTAAGATTTTTAGCTAACGTTACCGCTTCTCAAATTGCATTCGCAGCAACCAATGTTTCAGAAATGACGCATGTGCACATCGACGTATTTTCTATAAATCAAACGCCAATGTGGTTTTGGTTGATGAATCAACGTGTGATTGTTCCTACTCCTATTAATGGATGGACTAGTGTAGATATTCCTTTGTCAAGTTATTCTACTTTAGGGGTAAATTTGTCAACTGTAAATTTATTTAAGATTGAAAACCCAACGGGAGCAGGTCTTCCTTTGAAACAAGTATATGTAGACAACATCTACTTTTACAGAGCAGCTACTTTACCTCCTCCAACTTTAGGAGCGTTAACTCTTCCATCACCAGTTGTTTTGGGAGACGCACCTGCAGTTCTGACTAACCCAACAACAAATAGTACTGGAACATTTACCTACACTAGTAGTAACACTGCTGTTGCAACAGTAAGTGGAAATACCTTAACTTTTGTTGGCGGAGGTACGAGTACCATTACCGCGACTGTATCCTCTGACGGAACTTATGGCGCAAGAAGTACTTCTGCAACTTTAACTGTATCATTTCCAGCACCTGGTCCATCACCGGTGCCGCCAGCAAGAGATCCTGCCTCTGTAGTTTCAATGTATACAGGTACACCAACTACGTATGCTAACGGAACTACTGCAGTTCAAGCAAGTTGGTCAACTGGATCTACAAACTCTAATTTTGCTTACGCTAACGGTTCGGATACTTGTATTCAAGTTAACAATTTAGGTTACTTCGGATTGGTAACCAATGGCGCTAATTTCAGCGTCGCAGGAATGTCAACATTACACGTAGACATTTATGTGAACACGCCGATGACAACCATGATCTTAAATCTTTTGGCTCCTTCGGACAGAAATTATTCAATAGGACCACTAGCAACAGGTTGGAATTCTTTTGATATTCCATTAACCACATACCCTGGTGTTTTAACTAACATCAACGGAATAAAATTTGAGCAAAGTGGTGGTACACCTCGTCAAATATACATAGACAACGTCTATTTCTATACAGGTGGCGCACCTGCTCTTAGTAACTTCCCTGCAATAGCGAAAGTTAATGGCGCAGCTCCTTTTAACTTAACAGCTCCAACTTCTACAAGCCCAGGAACATTTACTTACACCAGTAGTAATCCACTTGTGGCAACTATAAGTGGTAATACTGTAACTGTAGTGGGGGCTGGTACTTCAACTATTACTGCGACTCAAGCGGCAAGCGGTTTCTTTACAACAGGTTCTATATCAGCTACCTTAACTGTAGCCGCTTCTAGTGTTCCGCTTTCAGGACCAACAGCACCTCCAGCAAGAAATTCTTGGGATGCTTTTTCAGTATTTAGTGATGAACCATCTTACACCTTAATTCCTGGAACAAGAAATTACAATCCAGGATGGGGACAAGCAGGTGCAGGAGCGGTTGTTCTAGCAGGTGCAGACAATGTATGGCGTGCTTCAAACCTGAACTATCAAGGAATTGTTTTTGGAAGTAATGCAGATGTTTCAGCAATGACGCACTTTCACGTAGATGTTTGGACATTTGATGAAACTTCATTACAATTCTTCCAAATTAGTAATACAACAGGTGAAAGATCTGTTGCGCTAGCTGCTCCGTATGGTGCATTAACGCAAGGATCGTGGATTAGCTATGACATTCCTTTAACTGCTTGGACGAGCCAAGGTGGTTTTTCAGCCACTAATTTGAAGGAATTTAAAATTGTAGGTACTGGTGGAAAAACAGTATATATGGATAACATGTACTTCTACAGAGCAGCTACAACGCAACCACCAACACTCGGGGCTTTCACAGTTCCTGCTCAACTTGTTGGAGCAGCACCATTTACTTTGACAGCGCCAACTTCAAACAGTCTTGGGGCATTTACTTACACAAGTAGTAATACTGCGGTAGCAACTATTAGTGGAGATACAGTAACTATTGTAGGTGCTGGAACTTCAACGATAACAGCAACGCAAGCAGCTGATGGAAGCTATGGTTCAGGAAGCACAACAGCTACTTTATCAGTAACGCCTCCTGCAGCACCAACGCCTCCAGTTAGAAATACTTGGGATCGTATCTCTTTTTATAGCGATGCGTACGCCAATCAATCTACTCCAACATGGGGAGGTCAAACCGCGGATGTAACTATTGAAGGGAATACAACAAGAGTGATGAACAACTTCCTTTTCGGACAAGTTGCCTTCGCAAATGTTGATGTTTCTGCGATGACATGGGTACACGTTGATGTATTTTCATTAGATCAAACACCATTGTGGTTTTGGTTAGGAAATCAAAGAGTAATACTTCCAACTCCTATTAATGGTTGGACTAGCCTTGATATTCCATTGTCAGATTATGCTACACTTGGAGTAAATTTGGCTGCTGTTAACATTTTCAAAATTGAAAATCCTAACGGAGCTGGTGGTTTTAGAAATGCATATGTAGATAACATCTATTTCTACAGAGACGCTACGCTTCCTCCTGCAACTGTTGGTACTTTTACCGTACCTGCAAAAGTTTTGGGTGATGCACCATTCCAATTGACTCCTCCAACTTCAAACAATGTAAGCCCATTTACTTATACAAGTAGTAATACTAGCATTGCCACTATCTCTGGTGATATGGTAACTGTAGTAGGTGGCGGAACAGCTGTCATTACAGCTTCGCAAGTTACAGATGGCGTTTATGGTCCAACAAGCAGTACGGCTAACTTAGTTGTAACTTATCCTGTTCCTGGTCCATCTCCTATTCCACCTGCAAGAGATCCTTTAAAAGTGATGTCTGTATACACAGGAACACCAGCGCAAGTATATGCTGATAGTCCTGCTTATTCTTTGGTTAGAACATCTTGGACAGGAGCAACAACGGCAAACTTTAACTTTGCTAATGGAGACAATACTTGTATTCAAGTAAATAATTTAGGATTTATCGGTTTGGCAGACACAACGGAAAGACGACTTAATGTAACAGCTATGACTAATTTGCATTTAGATGTTTATTGTAATACACCAATATCCAATCTATTTGTATTTCTTTTAGCTCCTGGAGACAGAAATTATTCTACTGGACCACTTGTGGCAGGCTGGAATTCATTGAACATTCCTTTAAGTGCTTATCCTGGTGCATTAAATGATATTTATGGGTTTAAAATTGAGCAAAATGTTGCGCCAAGCAGTACTCAAATTTATTTAGACAACATCTATTTTAGTGATGATAATGCTACTTTTTACCAAGATAGCGACGGCGATGGTTATGGAAACATTCTGGTAACAACTGTAGCTACAACGCAACCTGTTGGTTACGTAAGCAATAGTGATGACTGTGATGATACTAACGCATTGTTAAATCCAACAAATCCATGTGCTCCGCCAGTTTCAATTGTTAATTTGCGATTCTTTGTGCAAGGTTTTTATACTGGAGCGTCATCAATGAACTCTGTTAAATTTAATCAAGACGGGGTTTCTTCTCCAACTGATGTAGCAGATATTACTGTAGAATTACACGCTACGACTGCTCCTTATGAAACGCTTCATTCTGCCACGGCGACAGTACAAACTGATGGTATAATTACAGTTTCTTACAGCAGTGCACCTAGTGGTTCATTCTATGTTGTTGTAAAAGGAAGTAATATGGTACAAACTTGGAGCTCTACTCCGCAAACAGTAGGATCTACACCGCTAAGCTATGATTTCTCAATAGGTGCAACACAAGCATATGGCGACAACATGATTGAAGTAGAACCAGGAGTTTGGGCATTCTTCTCAGGAGACTTGAACCAAGATAACACGGTTGATAATACTGATTCAGATGCTTTATTGGCTGACGTTGCGATTTCCAATTTTGGACCTTTAGCTACAGATGTTAACGGAGATGGATCTGTAGATAATTCAGATACGGATTTATTCTTCCCTAACTTGGAGAATTCAGTATTTGCTAGTTTCCCTGAATAATAATTACGAACCAATTAATTTTAAATACATGAGAATAATGATTAACATGTTAAGCAAGAATTATCTTGTTCTTTGCTTATTACTACTCGCTCTTACGGGGTATGCACAGGTTCCGACCTTTACACTTACTTTAGCGAATCAAGCCTCTACAAGTAACACATTAGAATTTGATCTAATGTTAACTGTTCCTAGTTCTCCACCTGCTGGGGTTCGTCTTACTGGTATTAATGCTGGTGTAGAGTTCAACACTGCGATTTTAAATGGAGGAGCGCCTTGTACTACACTTAACTGCGGTTCTTTTATTTTGATTCCAGGTACGGCTGCCTCTCAATTTACAGGTATGTCAGCAGTGAATACAACATACAGAGCTACTCCTGCAGGACATTTGAGAATTGTACAAGGAGCTAATCAGAACAGTACGGCGGATCTTGTTCCAGGAACGTATAGAGTAGGTCGATACAGACTTACCATTGTCCTACTGCAGCTGCAGCTAGTGGCTTAGTAGCAGAATCACCATGTGCTGGTGCTGCTAATGGAAGTGCAGTAATTACTTTAACTGGAGCACCAAACCCAAGTTCAGCAGTAACTTATACTGTTGATGGTGGTGCTACACAAAATGCTACTTTATCAGCTGGAGCTTTTACAGTTGAAGGTCTAGCTGCAGGTTCTCACGTTGTTGCAATTACTTACCCAACATGTAGTCCTGTTTCTACTTCCTCGTTTACGATCGGAGCTGGAGCAGCACTTACCACTAATGGAAGTGTTACAACATCTATTTGTGCTGGTGGTTCATACACTTGGCCAGCTAATGGACAATCGTATACTACAGCTCAAGAAGGAACTACATTCGTTTCAGGATGTAACACAGCTACTTTGAACTTGACTGTTAATCCATTGACGTCAGAAGGAACTGTAATCACTTCAATTTGTGCTGGTGATTCATACACTTGGCCAGCTAATGGACAAACATATACTACTGCTCAAGCAGGAACTACGGTCGTTTCAGGATGTAATACAGCTTCTTTAACGTTGACAATTAATCCGTTGACTACTTCTGGAAGTGTAACTACTTCTATCTGTCAAGGACAAACTTATACATGGCCAGCAAATGGACAAACGTATAACACAAATCAAAGCGGAGTTACTGTTGTTACAGGATGTAACACAGCTACTTTGAACTTGACAGTTGATCCATCAACTACTACAGGTAGTGAGTCAGTATCAGCTTGTGGTACTTCTTATACTTGGGCAACAAGTGGAGCTACCTATAATGCTTCAGGATCATATCCACACGTTGTAGGTTGTAACACAGCTACTTTGACGTTGGTTTTAGTTCCTAGTACTACTGATGGTGATTTGACTACATCAGCTTGTGATACTTTCACATGGTCAGGTGCACTTGCTTCTGGAGATACGTATACTACTTCAGGAACTTACACTCACGTTATGGGATGTAATACAGCTACTCTAAACTTGTCAATTACGCCAAGTACAACAACAGGAAGTGTATCTACAGCAATTTGTGATGGAGGATCATACACTTGGCCAGCAAATGGACAATCGTATACTACAGCTCAAGAAGGAACTACATTCGTTCAGGGATGTAACACAGCTACTTTGAACTTGACAGTTAATCCTACTACTACAACTGGTAGCGATACCGTTACTGCTTGTGGTTCTTACACATGGACAGGTGAATTTGCTTCAGGATCAACCTATACTACTTCAGGAACTTACACTCATGTAACAGGATGTAACACTGCAACATTAGATTTAACAATCAATGCTTCAGCTCAGACTTTCTATGCTGATACTGATGGTGATACTTTTGGTGCAGGTGCTCCAATCTTGTCTTGTACAGGTCAACCAGAAGGAACCTCTACTAACAACACTGACTGTGCTCCAACAGATCCAACAAAATGGAGAACTGGAACATTCTTTACAGATGCTGATAACGATGGATACAACAATGGTTTCCCAGCAACATCAGTATGTTACGGAGCAACAACTCCATCAGGATTTGTAGCAGTAAACAACGGAGTTGATTGTAATGATAACAGTGCATCAGTTAATCCTAATGCATCTGAGATCGCAGGAAACGAAGTTGATGACAACTGTGATGGAACTACAGATGAGGTTACGGCTTTATCTTCATTAGTTGCTGCTAGTTGTGGTGCTACTCTAACAAGTTTAGAGTCTGCAATCTTTGCTTACCCATTGACTTCATTCCCAGAAATTGGAACAATTCAAGGGTACAGATTCAGAGTAACAAACGGAGCTAGTGTAAGAACTATCGATAGATCTTCAAATAATTTCGCTTTATCTCAATTGCCAGGAGGAGCTACTTATGCTACTACTTATACAGTTGAGGTTTCAGTTAAATCAAATGGATTCTACAGAGCATACGGACCAGCTTGTAGCGTAACAACTCCAGCGGTTCCAAGTTCTACATTTATTGCTAATCCATCTTGTGGATCTACATTAACTGATATGTCACAATCTATTTTCTGTGTTCAAGTACCAAGTGCTTCAGGATACAGATTTAGAGTTATGAACGGAGCAACTGTAGTTGGAACTGTAGACAAAACTGTAAGCAGATTCAGCCTAGTTGATTTAGGAATTTCGAATATTGCATTCGGAACTACTTATACTGTTGATGTATTATTAGCATTTGGAGGTAATTTACGTCCAGATACAGAGTACGGAAGTGCTTGTTCAATCACTACACCAGCAACTCCTGGAACTTCAAGAGTGATTGCACCTTCTTGTGGAAGTACAATCAATAACTTGTGGACAACTATCTATGCGCAACAAGTATTAGGAGCGCAAGGATATAAATTTGTGGTAACTAACGGAGCTCAAACAAGAGAGTATCCAACAGCTAACCCAAGATTCCAATTGCCATTATTGTCAGGAGGAGCTGCTGCAAGTACTGCTTACACAATCCGTGTAGACGTATTGTATAACTTGAGCTATGTTCAAGGAACAGTATTATGTACAATCACTACTTCACCTACAGCTACTAGACAAACTAGTTCAGCTTTAGCTATCTATGAAGTGAATGCTTATCCAAACCCATATGCTGAAACATTCAAATTGAATGTAAACACATCAAGCGAGGATCAAGTAGGAGTAAGAGTATATGATATGTTAGGCCGTGAGGTTGAAGCACGTCAAGCATCTGTTGCTGCTATCACTAACTTAGAAATCGGTTCACAATATCCTTCTGGAGTTTACAACATTATTGTAACTCAAGGAGCTAACGTGAAAACGGTAAGAGTGATCAAAAGATAATTAGATTGTCTTTATAAAAGAGAAACCGCTTCGGAAACGAAGCGGTTTTTTTTGTATAAACTCTCATAGTTTGCAGTCTTAAGTTCAAGTAGATAATATGTAAAATTCACTTAAGACGAAAAACAATTACGTTTCTTTATGTACAACTATTGCTTCACTATTATAAAAACTATTAAAATATATAAAATATAATTCGACTCATATTTATGCATTAACTACAAAATGAACACAAAACGGTAATACTTACAAGCCAAAATAATCCAAAAACAGACCTGTATATAATTATAGCGACACTACATAAACTATACATCATTAATCGACGGTCCGATTTGCTAAAATCAAAGTACTCTAAAAAGTCCGGTAAACACAAGGGTTAACAACGCTTTACCTCTTGCTCGATTAAACATTTTATTGTATAGTTAAAATATACTAACTTATGAAAATTTAATAGTGCTACTATCGTACTTTAACATACCCCAAAAGTGAACATTTCATAAACAAGAAATAATCACAAATCTGTTTCAAAGAACCTAAGTTTCTTGGTAATAACCATGGCCGAAAATTCAAGTTTTAAAAATAAAAAAAGTGAATTTTTGCAATATCAAGTCAATCCAAAGATATCGCTCTTGTGACAAATCAGTATCAAAAAATATACATACAATTTCCCTATTATGAAAAAAAATAAATATCTAATAACCATAGTATTTTCCCTGTTTATTACCTTAAACAGTATTGGTCAAGTTGGAATAGGAACAACTACGCCACAGGGAGCGTTAGATGTTGATTCTACTACCGATGGATTATTGATCCCAAGGTTAGCTTTGACGATTTCTACTAGTGCATTACCACTCACTGCGCCAACAACCTCAGAACTTGTTTATAATACTGCAACAGTTGCAGATGTTACTCCTGGCTATTATTATTGGGATAGTGCAGCTTGGGTGAGACTTGCAACAGGGACTGTAGTTGAAACCGACCCGCAAGTTTCCTCTGTCACTTCCAGCAGGGTTCCCCGTTGGAATGGCACAACGCTAGTTGATGGCAGTATCTTCGACAACACAACAAGAGTCGGAATTGGAACAGCGGCTCCTGCAGGAGTTTTAGATGTTACCTCAACTACAGATGGATTCTTAATTCCACGAGTTGCATTAACAGGAACAGCTAGTGCAGTGCCTTTGACATTCCCAACGACATCCGAGATGGTCTATAATACTGCAACAGTTTCAGATGTAACGCCAGGTTATTATTATTGGAATGGCTCGAGTTGGCTTCGACTTGCTACTGGAAATACAGGATGGTTAACAACTGGAAATACAGGAATCATAGATGGAACAAATTTTATAGGAACAGCCGCCGGAACAAACATTGACGTAGCTTTCAGAAGAAATAATTCAGCCGCCGGAAAAATAGGAGCTACTAGCACTTCTTTTGGCGTCGGTGCTTTAAGCGCAGGTGCATCAACAAATAGCACGGCAATTGGCAATAATGCCTTGTCGGTTAGTACTGGGAACAATAACGTTGCCGTAGGTCAGAATGCTTTAGTAAATTCCGCTTCAACGGCTCAATGGAACACAGCTGTGGGAACCAGCTCTTTGCGCGGAATCAATGACCCAGCAGCACAAAACAATACAGCAATCGGTTTTGAAGCCATGACAGGAGCGGGAAACATTTCCAATGTTACTGCAGTTGGAGCGCGTGCACTTTTCCAAAATACGGCCAATAATTCTACCGCAGTGGGTTTTAATGCACTTCAAGGTCAAGTTGGAGGTGCAACTGGCAATACTGGAGTCGGTGCCAGTGTTTTAAATAATAACACCAATGGAGACAATAATACTGCCGTCGGAAATGAAGCTGGATTTGGTGTCGGCGGCTCAAATAATACGCTAATTGGATATTACGCAGGAAGATTTTCATCGGGAGGAAATAACACAGCCCTAGGTTTTAGCGCACTTTCAGCAAATGGCGCTTCTTCAAATAGTGTCGCAATTGGGTATAATGCGCTTACCAACAGCACTGCAGCTGACAATACAGCCGTAGGAACAAGTGCCTTGGGTTCAAATGTAACTGGAACTGGTAACGTGGCAATAGGTAATCAAGCAGGGTTCTCAGAAACAGGTTCTAATAAGTTGTATATATCTAATTCAGCTACTACACCAACAACCTCACTAGTATATGGTGAATTTAGCCCTACTCCTATCCTAAGAACGAATGGTACTTTACAAATTGGTGATCCTGCAGGAGTTAATGGATATGCGTTGCCAATCGTTCGCGGAACAGCAAATCAAATTCTTCAAACCAATGGAGCAGGCGCTACCAGTTGGGTATCTGCTTCTACATTAAGTGTTACCGAAACGGATCCTCAAGTTTCTTCTGCAACAAACAATACGATTCCAAAATGGAATGGAACAACGCTTGTAGATGGAATTATGACCGACAACGGAACGAGTGTTTCTGTTGCAGGAACAACATCAACAACAAATCTTCAAATGACGTCTGGCGCTGCGGCGAATTTCGTGTTACAAAGTGATGCTGTAGGAAATGCATCTTGGGTTAATGCAAATACTTTAGCTATTACTGAAACCGATCCACAAGTTTCTTCTGCTACAAACAATACAATTCCAAAATGGAATGGAACGACGCTTGTGGATGGGGTTGTAACTGATGACGGCACCAATGTCGGAGTTGGAGTTGCCCCGTCAGTAGGAAATAAATTAGACGTAGCAGGTAAAACCAGAACTACAAATTTTCAAATGACAACTGGTGCAACTGCCAATTTTGTTTTACAAAGCGATGCGACTGGAAACGGGGCATGGGTGAATGCTAATACATTGACCATTACCGAGACAGACCCTCAGGTTTCATCAGTCACAGCCAGCAGAGTTCCAAGATGGAATGGTACTACGCTTGTAGATGGAACCATATTTGACAACACGGTGAGTGTAGGTATTGGCACAGCAGCTCCAGCGGGGGTTTTAGATATTACTTCAACCACTAATGGCTTATTGATTCCAAGAGTTGCTTTAACATCAACTACTCTTGCTGCACCACTAACTTTTCCTGCCAACTCAGAGATTGTTTTTAATACTAACACCGCTGGAGATGTAACACCAGGCTATTATTATTGGTTTGGTGGGGTCGGTGGGAATTGGTTTCGAATTGCAACAGCAAATACTAACGGTTGGTCTATAACTGGTAATACTGGAATCATCGATGGCACGAATTTTATTGGAACTGCAGCCGGAACCAACGTAGACGTGGCTTTCAGAAGAAATAATTTAGCTGCAGGAAAAATCGGAGCAACAAGCACTTCTTTCGGTGTGGGTGCCCTATCTTCAGGAGCTACGACAAATAGCACCGCCATTGGAAACAATGCATTATCTGTAAGTACAGGAAATAATAACGTAGCAGTAGGTCAAAATGCCTTAAGAGATTGTGCCGCAAGTGCTGACTTCAACACTGCTGTGGGAACAAATGCGTTGCAAGGACTTAACCTTGCCTCCTCAAACCGCAATACCGTTGTCGGATTTGAAGCGATGGGCACTACCACAGGAGACATACAAAATTGCACCGCCGTAGGTTTCCAAGCGCTTTACTCAGTAGATGGCTCTACCGCAATGAGAGGAATCAATAATACTGCAATTGGATATCAAGCTGGAAATGCAATTACAACAGGAGAAAATAATATAGCAATTGGGTATCTGGCACAAGTGGCTAGTGCTACTGGTAATAATCAGATAAAGATTGGAAACAACGCCATTACTTTGGCTGAATGTCAAGTAGCATGGACTTTAACTTCAGACAAAAGATGGAAAGACAATATTAAAGATTCTTCATTAGGATTGAATTTCCTAAAAACATTGCGTCCAGTTTCATATACACGTAATAATGACAAAAAGCAAAAAACAGAATACGGATTTATTGCCCAAGATGTCGATGCCGCGTTGCAGAAAGCTGGCGACACAAACAATGGAATTATCACAAAAGATGATAAAGGAATGTTAGGAGTTCGCTATAATGACTTTATTTCGATATCAGTAAAAGCGATACAAGAGCAACAACAATTAATAGAAGAGCTTCAAAAATCAAATGCTGAGCTTAAAAAGGCCAATGCGGCAATACTAGAACGTTTAGAAAAATTAGAGAAAAACTAACAAAGTCAACCCTCAAAATTAGACCAAAAAACTTTACTTTTCTACCACATATTTTAGGTAATTTTGGGTATTTACAGCCGCTTTCAAGTCGTGCATTAAATTATACAACCCAAAAAAAGTTCTGTTGATATAGAGAAAGTGCTTAGAACCTCTATTTCCATTCATTTTTCGAAGCTGCGTATCTTTGGTAAACTCCTCTCCCATCGTTGCAATGGCATCGAAAAATTCTTCATTAGAGAAATCAAAGAAATCTGAATGAAAAGGTTGCGTAAACAAACGCAACAGTCGATGAAAAATACCGGTGAAATAAACTATTTCTTCTGGAGTATCATCAGCTCGTAATATCTCCAATTGATACAATTTCTCTTCAAATAAAATCGGATTATTGATTGTTTTCGGATCCGCCAATTCAAAATAAGGAACATAAAACTCATTTGGTACTTTTTTAATACATCCAAAATCAATGGCCATGAGGTTCTCATTTTCATCAATCAAGAAATTTCCTGGATGTGGATCGGCGTGCACTTGTCGAAGATGGTGCATTTGATACATATAGAAATCCCAAAGTGTTTGTCCGATTTTATTCCCTTTGGTGGAATCTGTATTCTTTGAAGTAAACTCAGACAAATGCTGCCCTTCCATCCAATCCATAGTTAAAATTCTTTCAGATGACAATTCCGGATAATAAATTGGAAAGCGCAAATTTGGGATATGTTTGCACGCTTCGGCCATTGCGATGCTTTGTTTTAATTCGAGCGTATAGTCGGTTTCTTCAAGTAATTTATTTTCAACTTCAATAAAATACTTTTCGGAATCCTTTCCTTTCAAATTGAACATTCGTGTCGCAAAAGGTTTTACTAAGGCCAAATCAGAACTGATACTATTCGCTACACCAGGGTATTGGATTTTCACAGCAAGTTTTTTCCCATCTTTGGTTGCACAGTGTACTTGACCGATACTGGCAGCGTTTAAAGCATCTGGTGTAAACGAATCGTATATTTCCTCAGGAAATTTTCCTAAATATTTTTTAAAAGTTTTACGAACTAATGGCGCTGATAATGGCGGTACTGAGAATTGCGACAGTGAGAATTTATCGACATACGCTTGGGGCATAATACTCTTGTCCATACTCAGCATTTGTGCAACTTTTAGCGCGCTTCCTTTCAAATTTTGAAGTCCATCATAGATATCTTCCGCATTATTCTCATTCAACTTTTCTTTAGTCAATGATGGATTGATCATCTTTTCACCATAGTATGCAATGTAGTTCCCGCCTACTTTGAAGCCAGTTTTCACCAGTTGACCTGCACGTTCAATTTTGTTCGTTGGAATCTTCTCTAATGTCTTCATTTATTTGGAATAATAATTTTATATGTAAAAAACTTAGCTCATTTTGTTCTCTTTCCAAAGAAATTTACCCAAATCAATAAGACTTTCAAGAGGTTTTGTATTGAAAATATCTACCGCCGTGTTGACCGATTTTTCGATTAAAATATCTGTTTTTTCAAACCCTTTAGAGGAATCATCCATCCAAAATTTCAAGATCAATAAAAACTGAACCCATGCGCCTTCCGAAAATAAAGGTTTTGTAATCTTGTCTAATTTCGTGATGCTTGGAATTTCTTTCTCATCGATTATAGTGGATACAAAAGCTTTGAATTCTTTTCTAAAGAGTACCAAATCTTTCAGATTCTTAAAATTATTTTTGTTCTCTTCAAGCGAAAATAGAACGTAGCTCCTGTTTAGGGTTAGAATCTCAAACAAAGTATAAAACAAAGTCAATAATTTGTTCTTGTCTGTATAGGTTGCGTACCCTTCTTCGTTATTGATAGCCGTGATCGCATTTTCAAAAAACTTGACCCAAATAACTTGCTTGACATTGTCGATAGAACCAAAAAAAGAATAGAAATCAGATTCTTCAATGGCATTTTCTTTACAAAATAAATAGGCATTTTTGGGTGAAGCATTTTCTGTAAGAACACTATTCATATACAATTCAATAATTTTTGAATCATCTACTTGCTTTGATTTTGTAGCAGTTTTTTTTGTAGTTGCCATGGGATCTTTTGTTTAGGATTGTAAAGGTAAGTTTTGTTCAACTTATTGACCAAATTTTTAAACAAAATGTTCTGTTAAAGTTTAGTGCAAAAAAAAACTGCTCCAAATTGGAACAGTCTTTATATAAATATTTTCAGAGAAATTAATTCCCTTCTGCCTCTTTGATCATTTTTTCATTCGCTGTAATAGCAAACTCAACACGTCTGTTCTTGCTTCTTCCAGCATCTGTATCATTTGATTCTATCGGATCTGCAATTCCCATTCCTGTTGTCGTGAATCGAGTGCTAACAAGTCCTTTCTTTGTCAAATAACTTTTTACAGCATTTGCTCTATCTTCCGACAATTTCAAGTTATAATCTACCGCTCCTTTATTATCAGTATATCCGTAGATTACGATATTAGTATCAGGATAATCAGTAAAAACCTTAACTAACTTATCTAAATTCGCCTTCGCCTGTGGTGTCAATGTCGATTTATTAAAATCAAAACGTACTGCATTTTCTCCTAACACTAACTTAATTCCTTCTCCAACACGCACAACATCAGCGCCTGGCAACGCAGTATCAATTTCACGAGCCTGTTTGTCCATTTTGTTTCCAATAACGCCACCAGCAACACCACCGATTACGCCACCTAAAACAGCGCCCAAAGCACCGTTACCACCTTTACCAATATTATTTCCCAAAACACCTCCCAAAATTGCACCACCGACTGCACCAATTGCAGCTCCTCGTTGTGTTTTGTTCGTATTCTTCGCGGCTTCACAACTTACAAACAATGAACTCGTTGTGAGTACTAATGCCAATACAATTACGGTTACTTTTTTCATAGCTATATCTTTAATTATTTAGAAACTTTTTTAAATTGGTATACTACATCTGTTAATTTACCACCAACGTCAATCTTATCAATCAATTGGAAGGAGTCTTCTGTCATTCCTGAAATGGTAAGCACATATCCTTCTTTAACTTTTTTAGCTTTTTCACCTGCATTCAAAATTTTCAAGACAAACTGTCCTTCCTTATTAATAAACCAAGTAAAAGGAGAACGCATCGAAGGACAACCTGATTTATCCATACTTAAATCTCCCGTGTTGTTATTTGCAACAAACTTCCAAGAACTACCTTCAAAACATTTCGAATCGGCAATTTGAAAAGAGTTTACTTTGATGTACTCTGATCCAGGATAATCAACTGAAGCGATTGTCCAATTTCCCTTCATCGCATATTGCGATTTTGAATCGATTTTTGTGCTAGTAGCAGAAGTCGATTTGCAAGAGGCAACTGCTATCGAAATAGCAAGCATTAAAATTAATTTTCTCATAGTGTATATAATTTATGTTGCAAATATACGACCCATCCGAATGAAACAGTAAAGAATCCTAGATTTTTTTATTTCCGACAATTTGTCATTCAAATGCAAGTTGGTACTCTATTTGAAAAGAGCACAACACTTTAAAAATTTTTAAACAAAAAGAATTATGACAACAGGAAAAATCAATGTATCGGTAGAAAACATCTTTCCCTTAATTAAGAAATTTTTATACAGCGATCACGAAATTTTCTTACGTGAGTTAGTTTCAAACGGGACTGATGCCACACTCAAACTCAAACATCTAACGAGTATTGGAGAAGCCAAAATAGAATACGGCAATCCTATGATAGAAATTAAAATTGATAAAGAGGCCAAGAAACTTCACATTATCGATCAAGGTCTAGGAATGACCGCCGAAGAAGTTGAAAAATACATCAATCAAGTCGCTTTTTCCGGTGCAGAAGAATTCTTAGACAAATACAAAGATTCTGCTAAAGACGCTGGAATAATTGGTCACTTCGGTTTAGGATTTTATTCCGCATTTATGGTGGCAGAAAAAGTCGAAATCATCACGAAATCATTTAAAGATGAACCAGCGGCTCACTGGATTTGCGACGGAAGCCCTGAATTTACAATTGAACCGGCTGACAAAACTTCACGTGGTACAGAAATCATACTGCATATTGCGGAAGATTCATTAGAATTTTTGGAAGAAGGAAGAATCAAAACCTTATTGAACAAATACAATAAGTTTATGCCGATTCCAATCAAATTTGGAACGAAAAAAGAAACGCTTCCAAAGCCTGAAGATGCTCCAGAAGACTACAAAGCAGAAACGATTGAGGTGGATAATATCATCAATAACCCAACGCCAGCATGGACCAAGCAGCCAACTGAATTAACTGATGAGGATTACAAAGGTTTCTATCACGAATTGTATCCTATGCAATTTGAAGAACCGTTGTTTAACATTCACTTAAATGTTGATTATCCTTTCAATCTTACCGGAATTTTGTATTTCCCAAAACTGGGTTCCGATATGCAAATTCAAAAAGATAAGATTCAATTATACCAAAATCAGGTGTATGTGACGGATAATGTAGAAGGAATCGTTCCTGAATTTTTGACGATGTTAAAAGGAGTTATCGATTCACCAGATATTCCACTAAACGTATCGCGCTCTTATCTTCAAGCAGATGGTGCTGTCAAAAAAATATCAAATTACATCACCCGAAAAGTGGCTGATAAATTAAAAGCACTATTCACGGAAAACCGGGAAGATTTCGAGAAAAAATGGAATGACATTAAAATTGTTCTAGAATACGGAATGCTATCTGAGGACAAGTTTTATGAAAAAGCGGGTGCCTTTGTATTGTATCCAACTGTAGATGGAAAGTACTTTACCTTAGAGGAACTAAAAGAAAATCTAAAAGCCAATCAAACGGATAAAGATGGAAAATTGGTGGTATTGTACGCTGGTAACAAAGATGCACAGCACGCATACATTGAAATCGCGAAGGAAAAAGGATATGAAGTGCTATTGTTAGATTCTCCGATTATTTCGCATCTTATCCAAAAATTAGAAGCGGACAATGAAAACCTAACTTTTACGAGAGTAGATGGAGATCATATTGATAACCTCATCAAAAAAGAGGAAACTGCCATTTCGAAATTATCCGAGGAAGAACAAACCAACTTGAAAACGGTTTTAGAAGAAATTGTACCAAAACCTAGCTATAATGTGCAATTAGAAGCGCTTGACAGTAATGCAGCTCCATTTATTATCACACAACCTGAGTTTATGCGACGCATGAAAGAAATGAGTCAAAGTGGTGGCGGCGGCATGTTCGGTATGGGAAATATGCCTGACATGTATAATTTGGTAGTCAATACGAATTCTGAATTGGCGACAAATATTCTAAATTCAAAAGATAAGTTGGTGCAAGAAAATTTGGTAAAACAAGCGCTAGACTTAGCCAAACTATCTCAAAATTTACTGAAGGGCGAAGAACTCACCGCTTTTGTAAAACGCAGTTTTGAATTGATTAAATAAAAATTCTACGTTAAAAATAAGAAACCTGTAAGTTGATGCTTGCAGGTTTTTTTTATCGCTTTAAGGCAAAATGGGACTTAAAAGTTCTCGATTCTCCTGATCGACTTTGATACGAAACCACAAACCAGTAGTCGTCAGAAGGCAATAGGTTTCCGTTATATTTTCCCGTCCAACCCTCGCCATATGGAGAAAGCTGCTTGAGTAGTTTGCCGTATCGATCAAAAATTAAGATACTTCCTCGTTGGTACGATAGCATGCCTTCTACATTCCAAAAATCATGATAACCATCATCGTTCGGCGTAAAAAACTTTGGAAAATTGAGTGTGGTAACTTGCAATTCAAAGTAATTACAACCACTAGTATCTTTCACGCATATGATATGATCACCACCTTGCGCACCAGGAAAAATATTGCTTTCCTGAAATGGACCATAATCCATTTGATAAAGAAAATTATCTAAACCTCCCGTAACTTCAACCACAATTTGTTGATTATCCGAAAAATCATCATTAACATAAGCGATGGCCGTGGCTGGTGGATTCCCAAAAACATTGACATCAATTGTAGTGATACAACCCGTCACGATATTGGTTGCTTGAATTTGATAAATATCGACGTCTGAAGTTATGTAGAAATAATCTGTAATTGCCAACGGATTACCAGCGTTAGTCCACGTAAATGTATATTCTAGTGGCGATAAACCAGCATCTATTTGAATTGGAAAAAGTGCATTACCTAAACTATCCACACACAAAGCATATTCCTTACTTATCGTTTGATTGTTTGAAATGGTAACGGATAATGCAACTGAATTCGCACATTGACCTGCTGTTGGTAAAAAAGTGTAGACATCGCTGACCATATTACTTATCGTTGGAGGCGACCAGATTCCGACAATACCGTTTGGCGACGTTAAATTCAAAGTAGGCACCGCAGCTCCTGCACAAAAACTCATACTTGTAATAAAATCAGGAGTTATTTTCGGTGTAACAACCAAAGTCGAGGTCGTCGTTGTAGCGCATTGTCCCGCATTGGGCGAAAAGGTGTACAATTTTGTAGCTGTATTATCTAGCGCTGGAGACCACGTTCCGTTAATTCCATTAGTAGATGTGGTAGGCAATGGCAATATACTGTCACCCGAACAAATTGGACTTAGTGGTGCAAAAACGGGAGTAATACTCGAAGGTGTTATTGTAACTGTCAGTACTACTGGAATTGCACATTGACCAGCATTTGGCGTAAAAGTATAGTTTCCATTTACGGTATTATCAATCGTTGATGGAGACCAAATCCCAACAATACCATTGGGTGAAGTACTATTTAATGCCGGCGCAGCAGTTCCAGAACATAACGATAAAGTAGTGGCAAAATTAGGAACTATAGTCGAATTTGTTACCGTGACTGATGTAGTAAAATTTGTAGCACATTGACCCGCATTTGGCGTAAAGGTATAGGATCCACTACTGGTATTATCAATGGTTGGTGGTGACCAAACTCCAACAATTCCATTGGGTGAAGTGTTATTTAATAGTGGCGCTGCATTTCCTGAACACAACGTCAAAGCTGCAGCAAAATTGGGAACTATATTAGAACTCGTTACTGTAACTGATGCTGTAAAATTTGTTGCACATTGACCTGCACTTGGTGTAAAGACATATGAGCCACTTGCTGTATTATCTATTGTTGGCGGTGACCAAGTGCCTGATATTCCATTGGGAGAAGTCACATTGAGCAAAGGAGCAACAGAACCCGAACACAACGTAATTGTTGCAGAAAAATCTGGAACAATATTACTACTCGTAACTGTTACATTCGTAGTAAAACCAGTAGCACACTGACCAGAAGTTGGCGTAAAAGTATATGGCCCGTTGATCGTATTGTCGATGACCGAAGGAGCCCAAGTTCCCGACACCCCGTTGGGTGAAGTCAAATTTAACACTGGTGCAATCCCGCCAGAACAAATTGTATAAGTGGCTGGAAAATCAGGAATCACCTGTGGAACGATGGTAACGGCTGTGACAAAATTCGCACTACATGAACTAGAACTCGGGGTAAAAGTATAATTGCCACTCACTGTATTATTAATTACTGCGGGCGACCAATTACCCGAAACGCCATTTGGAGAAGTCGGATTCAAAGTTGGAACCACACTACCTGCGCAAATGGAAAGATTGGGAGGAAAGTCAGGTATAGTGCCTGCAATCACAGTTATAGTTACCGTATCACTTATTGTATTTCCGCAAGAATTGGTAGCGGTTAGTGTCAGCACTATGGAGCCAGAAGCGGAGAGTGATAAAGTGTAAGTAGGATTCAAAATAGTAGCATCTGAAAACGTTCCGCTTGGCGCTGACCATACTAGTGAGGAATAGCCAAGTGAACTTCCCGATAGTGGTAACGTTGTTCCTGGGCAAGCCGTTCCCGACGTAGTTCCGGCCTCAACAGAAAAAACATCGATGGGCGCCACGCAACCTAAATTACTATATGAGGCATTACCACTTGACGTAAAATTTACGGTTGCACCATTGGCAGCACCTGGATTTCCCGCTGCATCTACTAATAGAGAACGGTCATAACTCACTGAATCGTTGCACGAACCAAAAGAAATACTTAAGGTTCTTATTCCACTTGCGGCATTATAATTTCCAAAATGTCCAGCGGTAATCGTCGTGTTATTCTGAAAAATAATATAGACATCTTGCGTTAATGCGCCAAATGCGTTTGCAGTTAGACTAAAGTTAGGACTGGTAATCAGTATTACTTCTTTATTTGCTGGAATTGCACCAGCCGTAGGTTGAATCAGCCGACCACAACCGCCAAGCGCGGTAATCTGAGCGTTCAAAGTAGCGACTTTCGAGTTTGTCGTAGCATTTTGAACCAATCCTTGCCACGAATTACTTGGCCAATTGACGTTCATTCCAGATATATTAACGGCACTGCCTCCTATCTTAAAACGAACCATTTCATTAAATCCTTCATCACCTGAATCATCACAGGCGTCGACAAGAATCGTCTCAATTTGAAAACACTGTGAAAATGTATTGACAGAGGAGAAAGTAAATAATAAAAGCAGAACAACAGCTCGAAAACTAAATGGACAGGTCATTTAACATCTAAATTTGAGGCTGCAATTTACTACTATTTGAAAATCTAATACTATGAAAAATTGTATTTAACGATTCCTTATTCTTAGCCGATAGAATTCCCATAATGTTCCCAAAACTTAGCAAGAAAAAACCTAAATTTACCATTGTTAAAAACGACATAAATGACATTATCTTTAGCTACTCCAGCCCTCTTATTTTCAGCTACCTCCTTAATTCTATTGGCTTACACCAATCGATTTTTGACGATTGCACAAATTGTACGTGGGCTTAAAAAGACCTACGATGAAGTCCAAAATAAGAGTATTTTGCTAGAAATAAAGAATCTCAATTTACGATTGACACTCATTCGATATATGCAACTTTTTGGCGTTTTGTCTTTATTTTTGTCGGTATTTGCGATGCTGCTACTTTTTCTAGAATCTCCCACTGCAGGAATCTACTTGTTTGGTCTGAGCTTGTTGAGCCTGTTGATTTCGCTTGGAATTTCATTCTGGGAAATTAGTATTTCAGTTACGGCGTTGCGTTTGCATTTAAAAGATTTAATCGAAACAAAAAACGAATAATGAGTTCCCTTTTTCCAGCTGAACCTATATCGCTGCAGCTTCCCGATGCGGACATCGTTTATTTTCCTTCTTTTTTTAGTAGTGAAGTTGCCGCAGATTTATATCTCGACTTGTTACGTGAAATTCCTTGGCAACAAGACAACATCAAAGTTTTCGGAAAAGAGCATGCCCAACCCCGATTGACGGCTTTGTTTGGAAATGATGCCAAGCCATATTCCTATTCAAACATTACTATGCAACCGAAGCCATGGAATTTGTTGCTTCAAAAAATAAAATATCATGTAGAAAGTGTTGCTGAAATAAATTTCACGACGGTTTTACTCAACTATTATAGAGACGGAAAAGACAGCAACGGTTGGCATTCGGATAACGAAAAAGAATTAGGTTTAAATCCGACAATTGCTTCCGTAAGTTTGGGTTCGGAAAGAATGTTTCAACTCAAACACAACACCGATCCGTCACTCAGGCAAAATATACTGTTAGAAAACGGCAGTTTGCTCATCATGAAAGGCGCAACGCAGCACCACTGGAAGCATCAAATTCCCAAAACAAGCAAGCCTATTGGCGGTCGTATCAACCTTACTTTTCGAGTGATTCATTAATATACAATTCTAAATAAGTAAATATATGAATGAAATAATCAGCTATTTTGAACATATTCCTTCCGCGCACCGAAGTTTAATACTTGTTGCTGGCATCACGTTATTTTGGTGGCTGGAGAAAGCGTTTCCGATGTTTCAATTTCAATATCACAAATGGCAGCACGCAGGAATTAATTTCTTTTTCACTTTTACGACTATTGTTATCAATTTTATACTGGCGTTTCTTCTACTCTCTACTAGTACGTGGACAGAAAAACACCATTTTGGAATTTTGAATTGGTTACCAGAAATGAATCCAATAATAACTTGTATCATTGGCATTCTACTACTCGATTTTATTGGCGCCTATCTCATTCACTATATTGAACATAAAGTACCTTTTTTATGGCGATTTCATCTTATTCATCACACCGATACGTGGATAGACACTACTTCCGCCAACAGACACCATCCTGGAGAAAGTGTACTGAGATTTGCATTTACATGCGCTGGCGTATGGATTGTTGGTAGCCCCATGTGGTTAGCATTTATGTACCAAACGCTATCGCTTGTCGCTACACAATTTAGTCATGCCAATATTAGATTACCCAAAAAATTAGATAAGGTGCTTTGCCTCTTTATCGTAACGCCAGACATGCATAAAATGCATCATCATTACCTTTTACCTTACACAGATAGTAATTACGGAAACATATTCTCTCTTTGGGATCGAACTTTCGGCACTTATAAATCGCTGTCAACCGACAAAATCATCTTTGGAATTGACACTTATCGAGAAGCCCGTGAGCACAATAGCGTTGCATCACTGCTGAAAATACCATTTGGGAAGTATCGAAACAGTACGATTAAATAAAAAAAATAAAATCGATTGTATAAAGTAATTGGATTTTTTCTTAATATTGAATTACAATTAGTAACCTTTAAAAAAAGTTGAATTAATTTTCAAAGAATGAAAAAGAGTAAACGTATCGAATTGACTTGGGAGCAAAACGAAAGACTTATCACCTTGGCTTTAGAAGAACGAAATCCTTACGAAATCATCAAAAAGGAATTAGGCATTGACGAAAAAGATGTCCTAGAGATCATGAAGAAAAAATTGCCAGCGGACAAATTTGAAATCTGGAAAAAGAAGGCCAACGCGGCGAAACCAAAACCAAAACAAATCAAGATTGACGATTTTGATGATGATTTAGACGGCAAATACTACATAAAAAATAAACTAGATTAAAAAAGAGAACTCTTGTTATGCAAGAGTTTTTTTTTGTTTACAGCTCAGGTATTTCTTTGAACTTTCTTAAAACTTACAGAAATAAAAGATAGATACTGAAACAATTTTATACATTTGGCAGCTCATCAGAAATGAATAATTAACCTATGAAAAAAAGTATTCTATTAGTTCTTTTTACAATTTGCATTCATCAAATAAGCGTGTTTGGTCAATCAAAAGAACTTGTACAAGTCACTGTTGACCTGCAATCCATCGAAAATGACAAAGTTACTGTTACGGTAACACCTCCAAAAATAAAAACTTCCGAAATTGTTTTTCATTTTCCTAAAACAGTTCCTGGGACGTATTCGGCGGATAATTTCGGTTTATACATAGAAAATTTTAAAGTCTATGACAAAATCGGAGCGTACTTAACGGCCACAAAAATTGATGACAATTCATGGAAAATTGCGAATGCGACCAAAATAGGAACTATATCTTATCAAGTAAATGATACTTACGATATAGAATCTACGCACGAGATCTTTTCGCCAGTTGGCAGTAATATTGAAGTGGGAAAAAACATCATGCTCAACACGCATTGTTTTGTTGGTTTCTTTGATGGATTTGCGAGTACAAGTTACAAAGTCACCGTAACACATCCTGAATCATTGTGGGGCGCAACCTCACTAACTGATACCGATTCTAATAATAAGAGCGACGTTTTTACAGTTTCTCGTTACGCCGAATTGGTGGAAAACCCAATCATGTACGGTAAGCCGGATTACACCACTTTTACCATCAATGACATGCAAATACTAATAGCGGTTTACTCTCCAAATGGTGTTCATACCGCTGAGGGAATTACGCCAGCAATGAAGTCGATGATGACCGCACAGAAGAACTTCTTGGGGAAATTCAACAGTACAAAAAAATATAGCATTCTAGTATATTTATCAGATGTTCAAAACGAAAATGACGCGCACGGATTCGGCGCACTAGAACATCCAACAGCAACAACAGTTGTCATGCCTGAAGCAATGGGAATCGACGAATTGGGCGAACAATTGAAAGATGTCGTTTCGCATGAGTTTTTTCATATCGTAACGCCGTTGACGATTCATTCAAAAGAAATTCAAGATTTTGATTATACCAATCCAAAAATGTCTGAGCATTTATGGATGTATGAAGGAGTTACTGAATATTTTGCCAACTTGTTCCAAATCAATCAAGGGCTGATTTCGGAGTCTGATTTTTATGTTCGAATGGCAGCAAAGATTTCTAACGCCAACAATATGGATGACACGATGCCATTTACTAAAATGAGTGCGAATGTTTTGACAAAACCATACAAAGACCAATACTTGAACGTTTATGAAAAAGGTGCCTTAATTGGCATGTGTATCGATATCATCATTCGCGAAAAAAGTAATGGCACCCGCGGTATTTTAGATTTGATGCAAAAATTATCTCAAGAGTACGGTGTTTCTAAGGCCTTTAACGACGATGAACTTTTTGCAAAAATAACCACACTTACTTACCCTGAGGTTGGTCAGTTTTTAAAAACATACGTTTCGGGCGCTACGCCAATTCCTTACAACGAATTTCTAAGCAAAGTGGGCGTTTCTCAAAAAATCATCAAGGGCTTTGGTAATCCATTCCTGAAAGGTCAAGTACCTACAATTACCGTTAACCAACAGACGAAAGAGATTATTGTGTTGCCTGCAGAAAAACTTAATGAATTTTATACGGAACTCGGAATTCAAGCGGGAGATGTTTTAACCGAAATTAATGCTACAAAATATTCCTTGGACAACATCTACGACTTAATTACTTCTAGTCAATTGTGGAAAAATGATGATCCGATAACAGTCAAAATTAGCCGTAACGGCAAAGAGCAATTGATTACTGGAAAAACAAAAATGCCAAGTGAGGATAATATTGGTTATGAATTTACCGATGCAGCTAAGAGCAATCTAAAAAATTCTTGGTTGAAAGGCTAACAGTAGATTTTTGAATAATAAAAAATCCCCATTCTTCTCCAAGTTTGGGGATTTTTTGTAAATAAAAAAACCACCACAAAACTGTGATGGTTTTTGGAGCCGGCGGAGGGACTCGAACCCACGACCTGCTGATTACAAATCAGCTGCTCTAGCCAACTGAGCTACGCTGGCGACGTATTTCGATTGCAAATATAGAAGTCCATTTTAAATATGCAAAATAAAACGAAACTTTTTTAGCACAATATTTTACTGTAAAGCGTTAATTTTAACAATCAATTGATTTGCAGCTTGTTCTAATTCTTGATTGATTTGTTTAAAGTGTGCTTTTTTGTTCTCCACTTTCTTAGCATTTACTTTTGCAATCAAATTGTCGAATGACGCAATCGCTTCATCGATTAATGCATTGGTTTCTGCAGTTGGTTTTCCGGTAGTAGACATTTCAAACAAATAAACTGCTTCAATAATATCTCCTAAAACGAAATTGATGTCTTTTTTTAGATTCTTAACATTTGCCATAATAATGGGTATTTTTTTGATTTTAATTCGCGGGCAAAAGTACACCTATTTTTTCTATCACAAACTATTTAATATAAATTTCTAATATTGAGGCATTCCCATCAAATTGGTAACTCGAGATTGCAGCAGGAATCAAAATGGTGTCTCCAGCACTATAAGTGTATTCTATTCCGTCTTGTTTCAGCGTAAAGCTACCCGCAGTACACATATAAACATGAAAAGTCGACCCATCTTTTACAAAATTCATCGTTCCGCTAAGAGGAATGAAATTGGTCGTAAAATAATTACAATCGACCATTTCGTTCGAGGTGTTTTCCTGCTTCTGATAATGTTTTTGAGCTTCAATTCTCTTATAGTTGATGGCATCAAGTGCAAGATCGACATGCAACTCTCTTGTATTTCCGTTCGCATCAACGCGATCAAAATCATAGAGTCTGTACGTGATATCAGAAGTTTGTTGTATTTCAGCGATTAATAATCCAGCGCCAATCGCATGAACCGTTCCAGTCTCTAAGAAGAAAACATCTCCAACTTGAACTGGAACCGTATCTAAAATTGAAAGTAAGGTTTTGCTATTGAGATTCTCAACATATTCCGCCGCATTTGAATCTTTTTTGAAACCAACAATCAAACTCGAATTTGCATCTGCTTGCATGACATACCACATCTCCGTTTTTCCAAATGAATTGTGGCGCTCTTTAGCCAATTGGTCGTTGGGATGCACTTGAATTGACAAATCTTCTCTAGCATCTAAATATTTAAAAAGCAATGGAAACTGTTTGCCAAAATGCGCAAATACACGAGTTCCAAGTACTTCTTGCGGAAATTGGTCGATTATTTCAGTTAAAGATTTACCAGAAAAATCACCGTTTGCGATGGTACTTACGTCGCCCCCCACAGTTGACAATTCCCAACTTTCTCCTGTAATATCTGAAGTGATTGGCTTGTTTAAAATCGATTTTAACTTGGTGCCACCCCAAATTCGATCTTTAAGAATGGGTTGGAATTGTAGTGGATAAAATTTCATTTGCTTTTAATTTGAGGATAAAATTATAAAAACTATTGGTAACAGCTTACTCATTGCTACATTCCTCGTTTTTCTTTCGACGAATAACCAATAGCTATAGACATAGTAATTTATTTAAGTTAATTTTCGAATACATTCCAACGCCTTTTGAATATGAATCGGACCAGACATGCTATCAAAAATCAATTGAACAATACCTTTCTTATCAATGACGTAGGTTACTCTACCGGGAATCAATCCCATCAAATCATTAGGAACCCCGAATAGTTTTCGCAATTGCTTTCCTGAATCTGACAACAATATGAAGGGCAATTGATGTTGTTTTGCAAACTTTTGATGGGCTTGAGAGCCGTCACTACTGATGCCTATAACTTCTGCACCGTAAGCTTTAAAATCCTCGTATTGATCTCTGAAACTGCAAGCCTGTATCGTGCAAACTCTCGTATTATCCTTTGGATAAAAATAAATAACCAATGGCTTCTTACCTAAATAATCATTAGAGTCAAACAAACTACCATCTGCGGAATGTGAAGCAAAATGAGGTACGGCATCTCCTAATTGCAACGCCATTATGCTCCTTTATAAGTTACGAAATTACGCGGCGTTTCATACAAAACAACTTCTAACTCAAATTTCAAATCGAGTCGCTTTCTGAGTTTATTCCAGATGACCACAACGATATTTTCGGCGGTTGGATTTAATTCTTTGAATTCTGGCACATCCAAATTTAGATTTTTATGATCAAACGGATTTTCAACCTCCTCTTTGATAAGGTCAGTCAATACCTTTACGTCTAAAACATAACCTGTTTCTTGATCAATTTCGCCAGTTACGCTCACGATTAACTCGTAATTATGTCCGTGAAAGTTGGGATTGTTGCACTTTCCAAAAATCAAATTATTTTTTTCATCAGACCAATCTTTACGATACAATCGATGGGCGGCATTAAAATGAGCTCTTCTACTAATCGTTACTTTCATTGGGATTCAGAATTAAAGGAGGTTTCTACAGTTTATGGCTTTCAATGTAATGATAGAATTCATCAAAGATTATCTTAAACCAAACGGTATATATAGTCGGATTTGCAATCATATCTGCTTTTACATCTTCAATTTTCATCCATTTCCAAGCTTCGACTTCTTCTGGATTTATTGTCGGACTTTCATTAAAATAGCCAATCATCACGTGATCTAATTCGTGCTCAGTCAAGCCATTATCGAAAGGCGCTTTGTAGATAAAATGAAATAATTCTTTGAGTTCGGTTTTGAAACCCATTTCTTCAAACAATCGACGGGTTCCAGCTTCAATGTTGGTTTCTCCTTTTCTTTGGTGGCTGCAACAAGTGTTTGTCCATAATAAAGGGGAATGATATTTATGGTGTGCACGTTGTTGCAAAAGAATCTCATTTTGATCATTCAAAACGAAAACCGAAAACGCACGATGCAAAACCGCCTTTTCATGTGCTTCTAATTTTGGCATCAATCCGATGGGCTCGTCCAACTCATTGACTAAAATAACTTCTTCTTCTTTCATAGTATTTCCAGATGTTCAAAAATACAAAAAAAGAGTGCGGAATCTCCAGATTTTTCCAATTGTGATAAGTTTAACGAGTGTTTTATCCCTAACCTTTTTTATGTTCTTAAATTTATTCGACTCAAAATTCCAGCGTAATTGTTAAGGTTACTGTAATTAAAGTGCATTTGTAAACTATCAGACATTTTGAACTTTGCTATCTGTATAATTTTGAATTGAAATTAAAAACCAGCTCTACTTATGAAAAAAAGAACCGTATTCAATTTAATGACAATTACATTATGCTCTATTTTCTTCACGACCTGTGCACAAAATAAAGCGACGGAAAAACAAGAATCAAATAGCAATAACAAACCGATGAAAACCCCTATTACTCTAGAACCGACAACAAAAAACTACAAGTGACTGACGCAGAATGGAAGAAAGTACTTCCTGCTGATTTATATGCAGTTGCCAGAAATGCCGAGACAGAACCTGCGTTTACAGGAAAATTATGGAACGCCGAAACCAAAGGAAATTACTACTGCGCGGTGTGCGGAAACCAACTATTCCGATCCAATCAGAAGTTTATTAGCAGTTGTGGCTGGCCGAGCTTTTTCGAACAGGAAAACAAATCAAGTATTATTTTTAAAAATGATAATTCCTATGGTATGCAGCGAATTGAAGCCCTTTGCGGAAGATGTGACAGTCACCTTGGACACCTATTTGACGACGGTCCAGCTCCCACTGGAAAACGGTATTGCATGAATGCCATTTCTTTAGAATTTGAACCTGACACAAAATAATCACGCTATGAAAGCAACATTTCTAATTCTAATTATGACCACATTTTCTCTTTTTGCGCAAAAAAACAATACGCCAACTAACTCGTCAAGCAATCTTGAAACCATTACATTGGGAGGTGGTTGTTATTGGTGTGTGGAAGCAGTTTATGAAAATTTAGTTGGTGTAAAATCGGTTGTGTCTGGATTTTCTGGTGGTAAGAACACTGACCCAAGTTACGAAGACGTTTCTACAGGACGAACTGGTCATGCAGAGTCAGTTCAAATCACGTATGATAAGTCAATTACGAATCTCGATGAAATTTTTAAAGTGTTTCTTACTGTACATGATCCAACAACGTTAAACCGTCAAGGCGCCGATGAAGGTACTCAGTATCGTTCAGTCATCTTTTATAGGAACGAGCAACAGAAGTTGGCAGCACAATCAATTATTGCGGTTTTAAATAAAGCAAAAGTTTATGACAGTCCAATTGTCACCACCTTAGAACCATTTACAAAGTTTTATAAAGCAGAAGCCTACCATCAGAATTACTATCAGAACAACAAAAACCAACCTTATTGTCAAATGGTAATTCAACCCAAAATTGCCAAATTTGAAAAAATATTTAAAAATAGATTGAAAAAGAAGTAGTTACCTAGGAGCCGGAATTCGTTTCGGCTTTTTTTATTGGGTTGGATTTGATACTTTTATACAACTATAAAATATCTAATACAGTTTGATATGAGAAAAAATCTAATCGCCATAATTTTCTTTCTAAGTAGTTCATTTCTTTATCCACAAAATCCTGTTTTGATTGGCTATTGGCATAATTGGAATGACACTAGCGCACCGTATGTTCCGCTCAATCAAGTTGATTCTAGATACAATGTCATATGCGTTTCGTTTGCTGTGCCAAATTCTCCATCAGACATGACCATGAACTTCGTCCCTGACGGAGTAACTCAATCGACGTTCATTTCTCAAATTCAAACGCTACAAAATCAAGGAAGAAAAGTGCTTTTGAGCATTGGAGGCGCAAACACGTCGATTTCTCTAAACAATAACACAAATAGTGCGTTATTTGTCAATTCAATGACTACCCTATTAACCACTTATGGATTTGATGGAATTGACATCGATGTTGAACACGGGGATTCCATCCTTGCCAGCGGTACAATCTCAATTCCAAATTCTCCCAATGTTATTAATTTGATTAGCGCAATTAGTCAAATAAAAAGCAACTACTATTCTGCATTTAACAGAGAAATGATGTTGACTTTCGCGCCTGAGACGGCCTATATTCAAGGTGGAATGTCTGCGTTTGGAGGTATTTGGGGCGGCTATTTGCCTATCATTAACGCATTTAGAAATGAATTAAGTTATGTGCATGTGCAATTGTATAACAGTGGAAGCATGTACGCAATCGACGGGAATATTTACAATCAAGGGACCTCTGATTTCATTGTTGCCATGACAGAAGCATTGATTCAGGGTTTTGCAACTTCAGGTGGTTTTTTTCAAGGATTACCAGCTAATAAAGTAGTCATTGGTCTACCTGCCTGTCCAAGTGCTGCCGGTGGCGGTTTTGTCAATACAACAGCTGTAGAAAATGCGGTTAAATACCTTCGTGGTGTTGGACCACAACCGGGAACTTACGTCCTAGCCAACGCTAACGGATATTCAAATTTAGGAGGGATGATGACGTGGTCAATCAATTGGGACAAAGTAGCGACTTGTAACTCAAATTCATTCGAATACGCCGACAACTACGTTACACTTTTTGGGGACTTATTGTCAAATTCATCACTAAACATAGCTAGTCGCGAAATACAACTTTTTCCGAATCCATGTGAAAATCGAGTTCAAATTCTCAATCTCGAAGGCGTTGAAAAATATCAAATCCTTAATAGCCTTGGTGAATTAATACAAACTGGTTATTCTTCGGTGGGTGATTATATTTCAATTGAACGTTTGGAAACAGGTATTTACTTTCTCCAAACCAAGAACAAGTCGCTAAAACTAGTCAAAAAATAGCGTCCTATTTACACAAAATTTCCGCAATTTTCAACGCACATTTTTCTCCATCAATTGCAGCGGAAATGATCCCACCAGCGTATCCGGCGCCTTCACCACAAGGATACAATCCCTTAATTTGGATATGCTCGAGTGTTTCGGAATTTCTCGGAATTCGAACAGGTGATGAAGTTCGACTTTCAGGCGCATGAAGTATCGCATCGTTGGTTAAATATCCTTTCATTAATTTACCAAACTGGGAGAATCCTTCACGGAGAATTTGAGATAAGTATCCTGGGAAGACTCGTCCCATTTCGATCGAGGTTGTTCCAGGAACATACGATGTCTTAGGAATTTCGCTAGAAACCTTATTTTGAGTAAAATCGATCATTCGTTGTGCCGGCACTTTCTGCGTCTCTCCTGCCAAATGCCAAGCCTTTTTCTCAATGCTTTTTTGAAATTCTAATCCAGCAAGTGCACCGAATTTTTCGAAAGGTTTGTAATCTTCTAATTTCAATTCGATCACAATTCCAGAGTTGGCTGTTGCTTGATCTCTTTTTGAAGGCGACCAACCGTTTGTAACAACTTCACCTGGACTCGTCGCACAAGGCGCAATGACGCCACCTGGACACATGCAAAACGAGTACATGCCTCGCCCATTGACTTGCTTCACAATCGAATACGGTGCCGGCGGCAAATAGTCACCACGGTAATCACAACTGTACTGTATGCTATCAATCAAAGCTTGAGGATGTTCAGCCCGAACGCCAATAGCAAATGGTTTGGCTTCGATAAATACTTTTTTTCTGTCTAGCAACTCATAGATATCTCTTGCAGAATGACCTGTGGCAAGAATAATATGAGACGCAGTAAGCGTTTCTCCGGTAGAAGTGACAATTCCTTCCACTTCATTATTTTTAATCAGTATATCTGTAACTCGTGTTTCAAATAAGACTTGACCACCGAACTCGATAATCTTTTCGCGAATATCTTGAATAATTTGGGGTAATTTGTTCGTTCCGATGTGCGGATGCGCCTCGATTAAAATATCTGGAGAAGCACCAAAGGCGACGAACAATTCCAAAATTCTAGTAACGTCGCCTCGTTTTTTGGAACGTGTATATAGCTTCCCATCAGAATAGGTTCCAGCGCCACCTTCACCAAAACAATAATTAGAATCTTCGTTGACGATATGCTCTAAATTGATTGCTTTCAAATCACGACGCCGGCCACGAACATCTTTTCCGCGTTCAATTACGATTGGCTTTAGACCCAGTTCGATGAGTTGAAGCGCTGCAAACAAACCCGCTGGACCCGCTCCTACAATAATTATTTCTTGGGAATTGGCAACATTTTTATAGTCAGGCAATTGAATTTTTGGCGCAATGTAGTCTTCATCAGCAAAATAAATCAAAACTTTCAAATTGATTTTTATTGCCTTTTGACGTGCGTCGATAGAGCGTTTTAGAATGGAAATGTGTTGAATGTCATCCAAACTAGTTTGAATTAACTTGCCGACGTGCTCTTTAAGCAACGACTCATTTGCCGCCACTTCGGGTGCAACTTGCAGCAATAATTCTTTGGGCATGATAGAATTTTTGACAAACTTATAAATAATTTGTCAAGAAGTGCCTTTTTGAACGGAAATTGAAGTGGAAAGATTACTTCACTTTCTTGTACTCAGCCTCTATATCTTTGACAATGTCTCTGATTTTTTCAACCTCGATGCGTCTTGCCTTGATGACCTTGTTCTTGTCTAAAACGTAGATTACCTGAGTTGAATAAATGTCGTACTTCTCTGTTAGATTATTATAGTGAACGCCGTCGTAAACATTGATCCAATCTAGCTTTTTTTCATCGATGTATTTTAGATATTTATCTAATTCTTGTTGGGTATAAACACTAAAAACTTTCACATCTTTCTTTTCTTTTTGAAAGTCGTGGTATAAATCTAGAAGTTTTGGTATTTCCTTTTGACAATGCCCGCAATCGACATCCCAAAAAACCAAAACCAAATAATCTGCGGTGATATTACTTAACTTATAAAACAACGGATTAATTTCATTTACATGATCGTAAAAAAGTTGGGTGACTTCGGCGCTAGTCTTGACATTTTCAAAACCCATTTTAGCAATCTTGTCGCGATCTGCAGCTTTGATCATAGATAATTCGGGCGCCACGGAACCAAGCAGTAATGGTCTTAGTTTATCGGCACGCTTGATGATTCTATCAATAACATCGTCTTCGTACGTTCCGACTGCTTTTCCTGTCTTAAAATAAGCGTCGGCCATGTGAACAAACACTTTCTCAAAACCCATGATATTCGTTGTTTCGTAGGTTGCTGTAAAATGTGCCAGCAACAATTTGAAAATCGTAGTACCTTGATTAGGCAAACGCATAATCCGATCGATCTCAACAGTCACAGAGTCTGGATGAGGAAAAACAACTGCGTCAAAATACTTTTTCAATTTGTAAGAGAAGAAAGGATTTCTTGTGATGGCGTCGTCTTTGAATGTAACTCCATCCCAATAGTGTGACTTATAATATTTGTAAACCTTCAAGCTATCTGGTCTTCCGTTTGAAGCGGTTGGAACATCTTTTAAAGTTCTTTCCATCTTTAGATTTATGAAATCCCCAAAATAACTACTCTTGTTATTTTCCGCAAGCGCACTCTCGTAATCTTCTATACTTCTCTCTAGTGTTTTTTGAAGTGCTTTTATTTTTGAAATTGAATCCTTTTTGGCAAGTCCCTTAATCTTGTCTTTTTCTCCCATGAACTTCATATTCTGATCTGTGAGAAATTTGACGTACTTAAAAAAATCATTTTCTTGATTGGAATTTTTTGCAACCGCTTGCCTTGCCATATTTGTTGCATCAGCATCAAATTCAACAATTTGTGTATGTTCATCAATAAAAAAATCAAATACAATAGATTTCTTTTGATTCACAATCGAATAGATTCCTCGATCAAGTTTTTCTTTGCCTTTGAATACTATTTTTCCATCTTTAAAAATTTTGCAAGTGTCTTTGATATAAGTTTTATCCATTTGATAAAAAGTAAGATACGCAATGGTATCGTTACAATTTTTCATGTTTATGGCAATCTTATAACCGGATTGAGCACTTGAGAATTGGGAAAAAACGCAACAAAAGAAAACCATCATTGATTTTCTAACGACCAAATAGTTCATAGTAATCTGATTTTTTGTGTAGCAAAAATAGATATTTAATAAAATAAAAAATGCAAAAAAAATGCAAAAAAAAAGGCCTAGTAGTACTAGACCTTTTTCTATTTTTAAATCAAATTAATTCTTGATAAATTTATAATTCAAAACTTTTGAATCTAGTTGAATCTTAACCATGTAAACACCGCTTTGCAAATCTGCTACCGAAATAGATTGTAGAGAATTAGTAGAAGATTTCACTTCCTTTACTACAGATCCGTTGATGTTAAAAATGGCAATTGCACTTACCATCTCAGTTGATTTGTTATCAATATTTAAGATTGAGCTCGCAGGATTTGGAAAAATTGTCACTTCTTTTTCTGTGGCAAAATTACTTACACCTAAAGCCACTGCATTTTCTAAATAATCTGGAACGAAATTACTATTGGTATCGTCATTAGAAGGATTTCCATCTCCGTCATAATCCTCAATAAATGTTAATATGCTATCACCATCATCATCATTGTCCAAATAGTTAGGAATAGTATCTCCATCGCTATCTAATAACGAAAGAGCACCATTTGTGCTTCTTGCAAAAACATACTCCACATTTGTAAGTATTAAATCACCGTCATCGTCATTGTCTAAGTAGTTTGGCAAACCGTCAAAATCAGTATCGTCGTTTGCCAAATTCGTATCTAAATTAGCATCTTCATCTGCTGAAGCAACGGTGTCATTATCTGCATCAACAGAGCAATCAATAACAGACAGCGTAACTGGTTTAACCATTCCCAATCCCATTGCATAAACAGTTTGCGGATTCGTCGTATTGACAAATGCGTTAGGATTTACAAGTGGAATAGTCATCGCCATATCTGCATAAAAACTAATTGCAGCAGGATTATTAGGCGACAAATCACTGGCAGCAACATTTAAGTCAAAAGTTTGAAACCCGTCAGCATCATCATCACAACGAACGAAAGTATAATTAGTGTAATAATTTGGTCTGTAAAAACGCCATCCTTCGTGAAAAGCAGTCCAAGTTCCTGTATTTCTTCCAGGAGCAGCAATTCCGGCACTTCCGTCAGAGTTTATAAGACCTGTTACCGTTCTTCCACTTCCTGATGAAGAACAAGTTTGTTTATCAATAAGTTGAATATCTACAGTATTTGCAGTTTCCGTTAGAATCATTTGGAAAGTACTTTTGCTAGACGTACAAGCAAAAAAGGAATTGTTGTAAAAATACACAACGAATTTTCTGTATGGAGCCGTTCCGTACTGACCGTATGTAATGGTTCCTTCTCCGTTAGCATTATTCAAATCCGAATATGCTCCTAGAATTGAATTCTTAACGGGAAACGAAGCATTTGGAATTGTCTGTGAGAATGCGAAAGGCGAAGGTGCACCTGCCGAAGAAGTTCGAAAATCAATATAACCATTAGTGCTAATTACAATCTCAGAATAACTTACGCCATAGAAATCAAATGCAAATGGCAACGGAATTAAAGTTGAGCAACGGTCATCTTGCGTGGCTAAATTTGCTGATGAAGCCTCATATTGTGCAAAAGGAATGGGCGTTACTGCATAGTCGTATTGCGCATTTGCTTGCATAGCAACAGCGCCTACGAGTAATGAAAAAAGGTACTTTTTAATCATAATAATTGGTTTTTAATTGGTTTTGTTTGGTCAAATATAATAAAAAAAAATACTTAACCATTTGATATCTAAAAAGTTCTAAAAGAATGAAAAAATATAAAGTAAAGAACCTATTGACCAAAAGAAGTGGCACAGTAAAGTGACCATAACGCTTCTAAATTTTCAACATCAGAATAAAAAAAAGGTCCAGCAGCAGCCAGACCTTTTAATTAGAAAAAAAATAAATTAGTTTTTAATAAACTTATAATTTAGAACCTGAGTATTCATTTGAATTTTTACAAAATAAATGCCACTTTGTAAATCTGCAACTGCAATAGATTGCAAAGAAGTTGCTGACTTCACTTCTTTAACCAATGCTCCGTTTAAGCTATATATTGAAATGGCTGCAACCGATTCGTTTGATTTGTTTTCAATATTCAAAATAGAACTTGCTGGATTTGGATAAATCGTCACGTCATTTTTAAACGACGGATTGTTTATTCCTAGTGCACCGTTATTTTCTAAATAATCAGGAATGCTGTTAGCATTTACGTCATCGTCTGCTGGATTGTGATTGTTATTTGCATCTTCAAGGATTGTTAAGATACCATCGCCATCATCATCTGCATCGATGTAATTTGGAATTCCATCATTATCAGTATCCAGTAAGGAAATATCACTACTTCCACTTCTAGCAAAAACGTATTCTACTGTGGTTAATATCAAATCACCGTCGTCGTCATTATCAATAAAATTCGGAATCCCGTCTAAATCTGTATCATCATTTGCTAGATTTGTATCGGCATTTAAATCTTCCTCTGCCGTTGCCACAGAATCCATATCATAGTCATTTGCGCAATCGATCACTCGAAGTACAACTGAACTTACCATTCCATCGACATTAGCGTAAATGGTTTGCATGTTGGCAGCTGTATTTGTGTAGTTCAAATTGCTCAATGCATTCGTTTGTGAAATAGCATCAGATTCTGATTCGTAGAAAGATACTAGCAATGGATTTATAGCATTCAAATCATTTTGTGCTACTTGTAGATTGAATGACACGTAACCATCGGCATCATCATCGCATTTTGCAAACAAATAGTTGCTTGTATTCACTTGCTGTTGAAACCTCCATCCTTCATGAAAAGCTGTCCAAGGCCCTGTATTTCTGTCTGTAGGTGTATACGCAATTAGTCCAGAATCATCGATAATTCCTGTCACCGCGTTTCCGCTATTCCACGTGGTACAAGCTTGTCTGTCTATTATTTGAACGTCTAGAATATTCAGTGTTTCATACAAAATCATCTGAAATGAGCTTCTAGCATTAACACCACATGAAAAACTTGCTTGATTATCAAAAAGCACGACCATTCTTCTGTATGGCGCGTTACCAATAACTGCGTAGGTAATCGTTCCACCAAGATTATTGTCATACAAATCCTGATAGCATCCTAAAAATGCATTTTTTACCGCAAAACTTTCATCTGGAATTTGAGTGTTAAATTGCCAAGGAGAGAAATCGCCCTGAACGTGTGGCGTAAAACTAATATAACCATTGGTACTAACGTTAACTTGAGGATACGTTGCACCGAAGAATTTAAAATCGAATCCAAGGGGAATCGGCGCTGAAAAAGTATCGTCTAAAGTTCCCTGAACAGGCATGGTAGCAGTGTAAACTTGATAAGGAATTGGCGAAACAGTATAGTCGTTTTGCGCCTGAATAGTTACTGTAAAAAGTACTAACATTAGTACATTGAACGACAATTTGTTAGATAAGTAATTGTACTTCATAATTTTAGTTTTTATTCAAATATATAAAAATAAGTTAGACATCAATTATCTTTGCGAGAAAAATGTCACAACAAATTAAACTCATTTGGGATTTCCGTGGACCGGCTTCAGCCAAGACGGCAGAGCACCACGAAATTCATTTGAAAGAATATATTCGGGCAGAAAAAATCGAATTGAATATTACTGGATTTAAGATCATACATGACATGCATTCAATTGCTTACATGGTCGTTGAAGAAACAAATATGATTGCAGTTCGCGATGCCTTAAGACCACACCGCGGTGAAATATATTCAAATGTGAATTGAAAATTCGAACTTGAAATTTTTAATAAGTCAAAGTCCTCATCCCTAATTCGCTACTTCGCTGATAAATCGGATGCGCATCAATCGCAGCTCATCGATATCATATTCGCCATCAAACTCTTTTAAGGCTTCCTCAATTTTGTCTGATTCGGATTCCATAAAATACTCTTGAATTTCTTCTTGCTGCTCATCATCCAACATTTCATCTATCCAGTATTTAATATTTAATTTTGTCCCTGAATAAACAATTTGTTCCATTTCTTTAATTAAGGTATCCATGTTCATTCCTTTCGCCGACGCAATATCATCAAGAGACAATTTTCTGTCAATATTTTGAATAATATAAAGTTTATTTGCTGAATTTGCACCGGTTGATTTCACTACTAAATCATCAGGACGGATGATGTCATTTTCTTCAACGTAACGACTGATTAGTTCTACGAATTCTTTACCGTATTTTTTTGCTTTTCCTTCTCCAACACCATGAATATTAATCAATTCTTCTATGGAAACAGGATATTTTAGCGCCATATCATCCAACGAAGGATCTTGAAAGACGACAAATGGTGGCACGCCCAATTTTTTTGCTACTTTCTTTCGTAAGTCTCGCAACATGGCCATAAGTGCTTCGTCTGCCGTGCCTGAGGATTTTGCAGCCGTTACAATGGCTTCATCTTCGGTCTCGTTGTATTCATGATCTTCAGACATCATAAAGGAAACTGGGTTCTTAATAAAATTAAGTCCCTTTTCCGTTACCTTTAAAATACCATAGGTTTCAATGTCTTTTGATAGTAGACCTTCCACTAAAACCTGCCGAATCAATGCCATCCAATAGCGCTCTTCAAAATCTTTACCTGATCCGAAGAAAGGCTGGGCATCTGTTTTATGAGCATTGATTACTGCATTGACACGCCCAATCAAAGTGTAGATAATTTCCTTAGATTTATATAAGTGTTTTGTATCGCGCACTACTTCTAGTAATTTTACTACTTGATTTTTTGCCTCTACTTTAGTTTTAGGATTACGAACATTATCGTCCATGTCAGCACCATCACCTGTTTCGCTGTCGAATTCTTCTCCAAAATAATGCAGCAAGAACTTGCGACGTGACATGGAAGTTTCTGCATAAGCAACTACTTCTTGTAAAAGAGCGAAGCCAATTTCTTGTTCTGCCACTGGCTTGCCAGACATAAACTTCTCTAGTTTTTCTACATCCTTATAAGAATAGTACGCCATGCAATAACCCTCACCTCCATCACGACCTGCTCGCCCTGTTTCTTGATAATAACTTTCTAGAGATTTTGGAATATCATGATGAATAACAAATCGAACATCTGGTTTGTCAATTCCCATCCCAAAAGCAATCGTAGCAACAACAACATCAACGTCCTCCATCAAAAACATATCTTGATGTTTTGCTCTAGTTTTGGCATCTAAACCAGCGTGATACGGAACAGCACTGATACCATTAACTTGAAGAACTTCGGCAATTGCTTCTACTTTCTTTCTGCTCAAGCAATAAATGATACCGGATTTACCTTTATGTTGTTTTATAAATCGAATGATGTCCGACTCAATATTTTTCGTTTTAGTTCGTACTTCATAAAACAAATTGGGTCTATTAAACGACGCCTTAAATGTTGTCGCATCCGACATATCCAAATTCTTCAAAATATCTTCTTGCACTTTTGGTGTGGCAGTTGCTGTCAAACCAATTACAGGAACATCTCCAAGTTGCTTGATGATATTTCTTAAGTTTCTATATTCAGGACGGAAATCATGACCCCATTCAGAAATACAGTGCGCTTCGTCAATGGCGACAAACGAGATTGGAACCGTCTGGAGAAATGCGACATACTCCTCTTTAGTTAAAGACTCTGGTGCCACATAGAGCAATTTGGTAATTCCTTGGGTAATATCTTTCTTAACTTGATTTATTTCTGTTTTCGTCAGTGACGAATTTAGTACATGCGCGATTCCATTCTCGGAAGATACACTTCTAATTGCATCGACCTGATTCTTCATCAAGGCAATAAGCGGTGAAACAACGATAGCAGTTCCCTCTTGAACTAACGAAGGCAACTGATAGCAAAGCGACTTCCCACCTCCTGTCGGCATAATAACGAAGGTGTTTTTCTTATCTAGTATACTTTTTATGACTTGTTCTTGTAAACCTTTAAACTGGTTGAAACCAAAATACTTTTTTAGTTCTTTGTGTATGTCAATTTCGTTTGAATTCATTCTTTATTAATGGTATTTTATATAAATTTGCATCACATAAAGATACAACTTTCTTTTACACGTACAAATTTTATATCATACAGTTTTGATAACAAAAGAAAATATATTGGCAACTGCCAAAAAAGCCATTCTATCTGAAAGTGAGTCTATAAAGAAAATCGTCGACTATCTAGACCATCAATTTGTTGAAGCTGTAGAAATTATTTTCAATTCAAAAGGAAGACTAGTCATCACAGGAATTGGAAAAAGTGCAATCATAGCCCAAAAAATTGTAGCAACTCTAAATTCCACCGGAACACCCTCGTTATTTCTTCACGCCTCTGAAGCGATTCATGGTGATTTAGGCATGATTCAAAAGGAAGATGTCATTATTTGTATTTCGAAAAGTGGGAACAGTCCAGAGATCAAAGTTTTAGTGCCATTCTTAAAAAACTATGGGCAGGCACTGATTGCAATCACGGGCAACATAACGTCCTATTTAGCAAAATCTTCGGATTTGGTTCTTAACACAACTATAGAGGCAGAAGCGTGTCCAAACAATCTAGCACCGACCAATAGTACTACGGCACAATTGGTCATGGGAGATGCCTTAGCTGTATGTCTGATGGAATTGCGAGATTTCAAAGCGTCTGATTTCGCCAAATACCATCCTGGGGGCGCTTTGGGCAAGAAATTATTGTTGCGTGTTAGCGACATGCTAGAACATGCACTCAAACCAGTTGTGACATTAGATGCACCGATTAAGAAAGTAATTTTTGAAATTTCCGAAAAACGATTGGGAGTCACAGCAGTTGCTGATCAAAACAAAATCGTTGGAATTATCACTGATGGCGATATTAGACGAATGCTCAATAACCGTGACTCTATTTTTGGAGTGAAGGCACAAGATATCATGACAAAGAACCCAAAAATGATTTCTTCTTCAACGATGGTTATTGACGCCTTTAATATCATGGAAGATTTTTCGATTACACAACTTGTTGTGGTTGACAACGGCGAATATAAAGGCGTACTTCATTTGCATGACATTTTAAAAGAAGGCATCATATAATGGCGAAGAAAAACCTTAACGAAATGTCGTTTTTAGACCATCTTGAAGAATTGCGATGGTTGTTAGTTAGAAGCACTATTGCGATTATTTTGATGGCGACTATTGCATTCTTTCTGAGCGATTACGTTTTTGATACAATTATATTCGGACCAACACATCCTGATTTTATTACCTATCGTTTTTTTTGTGAGTTATCGCACTACGTAGGATTTAAAGATAGTATTTGCGTAGAAAGTTTTTCCTTTATTATCCAAAATACCAGCATGGAAGGCCAAGTAAATATTCTGGTTTGGATATGTATTACTGCCGGATTCATTCTTGCCTTTCCTTATATATTATATTTATTATGGCGATTTATCAGTCCAGCGCTCTACGAAAAAGAACGCAAAAATGCCAAACTTTTTATCTTTGTTGCTTCTGTTTTGTTTTTCTTAGGAGTCTTATTTGGTTATTTTGTGGTGATTCCCATGTCGGTAAACTTCTTTGCAACCTTTAAAGTTAGCGAGGTAGTAAAGAACCAGTTTAGTTTAGATTCTTATATCGGATTGATAAAAACATCAGTAATTGCGAGTGGTCTCTTTTTCGAAATGCCTATTATCATTTACTTTCTGACCAAATTAGGATTGGTAACGCCACAATTTCTCAGAAAATACTGGAAATATGCCGTTGTCATTATCTTAATTGTGGCCGCAATTGTAACGCCACCGGATGTCGTAAGTCAATTGATTGTGGCGATTCCTATGTTATTAATCTACGAAGCCAGTATCTTGATTTCGGTATTGGTTCATAAAAAACAAATCAAAGCAAATGGCTAATCAAGTACAAGAATTCAATGAATATCGTGCTAAAATGAATGAAAAGTTGTTAGCCGATAACAATAAGATTATTAAACGTATTTTTAATTTAGATACCAATGCCTACGCTGAAGGTTCGCTAGATGTCAAGACGAAAGAATTATTAGGATTGGTAGCGTCTACAGTTTTGCGCTGTGACGATTGTATCAAATATCATTTGGAAACCTCTTTTAAAGAAGGCATCACCAAAGAAGAAATGATGGAAGCCATGGGAATTGCCACTTTAGTAGGCGGCACCATTGTCATTCCACATTTGAGAAGAGCCTACGAGTTTTGGGGAAATTTAGAGGAACAAGGTTGAATCCTGTAACCGCTTAATCGTGATGCTTGTTTAATCGTTAAATCGGATATGCAAATCGAGAAGATAACCCTAGCCCTGATTGGAACGATATCCTTTTGTGCCGTGGTTCGGCGCAAAAGATATAGTGGAAAGCAGGATTAGCTTCTGAAAAAACAAACCAACAACTTTTCGAACAAATCAACAATTAAACGATTAAACAATTAAACAAAATGATTTTAAGAGCAGAAAACTTAGTCAAAACCTACAAAGGAAGAAGCGTTGTAAAGGGCATTTCCGTTGAAGTAAATCAAGGAGAAATCGTTGGATTGCTGGGGCCAAATGGCGCAGGAAAAACCACTTCTTTCTATATGATTGTTGGATTGGTCAAACCCAATGCTGGGCATATCTATTTAGACGATCTTGATATTACCAAATATCCGATGTATAAACGAGCGCAACAAGGTATTGGTTATTTGGCACAAGAGGCTTCCGTTTTCAGAAAACTAAGTATAGAAGACAATATCCTCAGTGTGTTGCAATTGACAAAACATACCAAAGCAGAACAAGTAGCCAAAATGGAATCGCTGATTGATGAATTTGGTTTGGAGCATATTAGAACCAACCGAGGAGACTTATTATCTGGAGGCGAACGAAGAAGAACGGAGATAGCTAGAGCTTTGGCAACGGATCCGAAATTTATTTTGTTGGATGAGCCTTTCGCTGGGGTCGATCCTGTTGCGGTAGAAGACATCCAACGCATCGTTGCACAATTAAAAAACAAGAATATCGGAATTTTGATTACCGACCACAACGTTCAAGAAACCCTAGCCATCACCGATAAAACATACTTGATGTTTGAAGGAGGCATTTTAAAAGCTGGAATTCCAGAAGAATTGGTTGAAGACGAAATGGTTCGAAGAGTTTACTTGGGTCAAAATTTTGAATTAAGAAAGAAAAAATTAGAGTTCTAACGACACTAAGATAACATCAAATGGAAGATACAGAAAAATTTGAAAAATGGCACAAAGATCCTAAGAATTGGAAATTCGGTGTCTTTTATTATAACCCAGACGACCAAAGAATTTTCCCTCCTAAGCGCAATAAACAAATGGGATGGACAATCAACTTTGCAGATACCAAATCTGTGGTAGCCTTGGTGCTATTTTTAATTTTTGTCGGTTGGCTAGTTCTATTTACTAATTTTCATACCTCATAATTATGGCTTGGTCAGGTAGCGCAACATTTTTGGCGAGCCATTGTATAAATTGACATCTACATTTCCGTCAATACCTGCTATAGACGCTTTTTCAGTAAACTGCCAGAATAACCAATCGTCCTGCATCGTTTCTGTAAAAAAATTGTAGTTGGCAATCCAAAATTGAAACTCACTAAAATCGTCTTTTAAGAAATCTTCATAAAACTTTTCATTGGTATAAATTATAGGTTTCAGCCGAAATTTAGCATCAACTATAGTCAGCCAGCGTTTTAATCCCACTTTCAAACTATCAATCGATTGATTTTTTGGGAGCGATTCGATATCTAAAATTGGGGGTAAATCCCCTTTTTCAAGTGTTACATTGCTAATAAAAAAATTGGCCTGTTCAATAGAGTTTTCATTAGGTCTGTAATAGTGATAAGCGCCACGAATAATTCCATTTTCTTTTGAATTCTTCCAATTCTGACGAAATTCTTGATCTAATTTATTTGTTCCAGCGGTGGAGCGAATAAATGCAAAACGAATGGGAAAAGTGCCTTCAACAGCTTTTACTTTACTCCAAGTTATAGTTCCTTGATACTGCGATACGTCAATACCGGCAACAAGATCTTCATGCCTGCTCAGCACTTGATAATTTCGAACATCTGAAAAGTGTCTTTGTTCCTTCGCTACCAAAACTTTATCGGATTTAAAACCAAGATAATAGGCAAGACCATTTCGATAATGATAGGCAATTCCGCATAGAAGCAGGAGCAAAAATGTGACAAAAAAATAACGAAGCCACGTACCTCTTGAGGACAAGTTTCTTTTTCTACTTCTAGACTTTCGAATGGGAGTTTTGCTTTTTAAAACCCTTTTCTTCATTACTTATTTGCTTGACTAAAGAAAGTATTTTGCGTGATTGAAAGCAACACGTACATCAAAATGACTAGCGCTACACCTAGGAAGTGAAACATCAACAGCAACACGACGGACAATAGTAGAAATGTAATTTGAAGTGCATTATCCTTAAGATTTAACTTTTTAATTTTTAACGAAAAAAGCGCAATCTCGGCATTCATTACAAAGGCGCTCAAGACAGAAACTAGCAATAAAAACCATGAAGTTGTCAACAATTCGGAAATAAATTGGTAGTTGTCCTCTTGCATGATAAGTGGTAAACTCAATATAAATAACGCATTGGCAGGTGTTGGCAATCCTATGAAAGAGTTAGTTTGACGGGTGTCTATATTAAAATTTGCCAATCGATAGCACGCTCCTAACGTAATAATGAAACCCAAATAAGGAACCAGAGATTCAGGTTGAAGATCAAACTTGGAGAGCATCATAAACATCGTAAACCCAGGAACAAGTCCACTCGTAACCATATCCGCTAATGAATCTAATTGCAAACCAAGTGGACTAGAAACCTTAAACAAGCGCGCAAAAAAACCATCAAAAAAGTCGAGAAAAATACCTAAGCTAACGAAAAAAAAAGCGGTCATAAAATCATTTTGAGCCACAAAAACAATCGCGATACAACCACAAAACAAGTTTAACAAGGTGATGATATTTGGAATGTACTTTTTAATTCGCATGTCTATATTTTTTTTGAGAAGCAAATTTAGCACAATAAGTTAAAGACAAGTGCGTTTTTTTGTAGAGTTTTAGTTTAGTCAATTCACAATTAATTCCAAAAATTGAAATTTGCGGGAAACTAGCTCAACAAAAATGTATATTTTTGAAAAAAAATAATAGCAACCTGTTGTTTGAAAATCAAATTGCTTTGAAGAGAAAATTGTGTATTGTATTTCTATTATGTGTTGGCTTCATTCACGGGCAAACCACTAGAAAATACTCCAACGAGTTTATGAATATTGGTGTCGACGCGGCAGCACTTGGGATGGCCAACGCTGTTACCGCATCGACTCATGATGTCAACTCAGGATATTGGAATCCCGCTGGTTTAATTGGAATTGAAGATAGCCAAGTTGCTTTAATGCACGCTAGTTATTTTGCCAATATTGCGCAGTATGATTATGCTGCTTACGCCAAACCTATAGATGATAAGAGTGCATGGGGAATTTCTATGATTCGTTTTGGCGTCGATGACATCCTCAATACCACTGAGTTAATTGATGACCAAGGAAATATAGATTTCAATAGAGTTAGCAGATTTTCTACCGCTGATTATGGATTTACATTTTCCTACGCCAGAAAATTACCGCTAGACGGATTGCAATATGGTGTAAATGCCAAAGTTATTCGGAGAATTATTGGAAAGTTTGCCAATTCGTGGGGGTTCGGCGTTGATGTTGGATTCAAATTTGAAAGAAACAAATGGGATGTTGGATTAATGTTGCGAGATATTACAACGACTTACAATATTTGGAATATTGATGAAGATGAATATGCCAAAATTAAAAATGCGGTTGACGGGCAAAATCAAGACAAACCTGAAAGTACCGAGATTACTTTGCCCAAAGCCCAATTAGGAATCTCAAGAAAATTTGAATACGACTACGATTATACATTTCTACCAGCCATCAATTTCAATATGGAATCTGCAAAAACCAACGATATTATCGCCTCTGATTTCGTTAGTATTGCACCAGCGGTCGGTTTTGAATTCGGTTATACTGATTTAGTATTTTTGAGAACAGGATTTGGTAATTTTCAAAATATCACTCAAATTGACAATACCACAAAGTTGAGTTTTCAGCCGAATGTTGGACTTGGATTTAAGTACAAAGGAATCCAAATTGACTATGCTTTGACCGATCTTGGTAACCAAAGTGCCGCACTATATTCCAACATTTTCTCACTTAAAGTTGATTTAGGTATTTTTAAGTAGGATGAAACAACTCATTCAAAAACCACTTTTTCTTGCAGTACTTTCGGGCCTCTTGCTAGCATTGAGTTGGCCAACTTATGGATTTCCCTTATTGATCTTCTTTGCCTTTATTCCGTTATTATTTGCAGAAAAAAAATTGCGTAAAAAAAGTCCAAAGGTAAAACTGAAAATCTTAACCCACGCTTATTGCACTTTTGTAATTTGGAATGCCATAACGACCTGGTGGCTCTACTACGCCTCTGGTTTCGGGATGTTTTTCGCCGTTCTTGTCAATGCACTACTGATGAGTATTTTGTTTTTGCTTTATCATTTGGTTTCCAAAAGAATTTCGCAGAAGTTGAGCTTATTGTTCTTTCTATTTCTTTGGATTAGTTTTGAGAAATTTCACTTAATCTGGGATTTTTCGTGGCCTTGGTTAAACTTGGGACATGTTTTTGCCGACTTTCCGCAGTGGATACAATGGTATGAATTTACCGGTGCTTTTGGTGGATCATTGTGGGTTTTGTCGGTAAATCTGATTGGTTTCTATCTGATTTCAAAACAGGCAACAACCTCCATTCAAGAAATTATAAAAGCGATTTTTCCTCGTCTTGCTTTGTTAATTGCCATTCCAATTGTCGCTTCATTGTGGATGTTTAGTAACTACGAAATCAAAGGAAAAACAAAAGAAGTAATTGTCCTGCAGCCCAATGTTGATCCTTATACTGAAAAGTACGACACCCCTAATTTTGCCATTACAAAAGGACTCCTACAGCAGGCGGATTCGTTAGTTACGGAAAATACAGAATTTATCATTGCTCCAGAAACGGTATTAGCGGAAAGTGTTCCTTTTGACCAATTTTATAATTCTCCCAGTCGCTACCTCATGATAAACTATCTGCGAGCGCATCCTAAAGCACAGCTCTTGTGGGGAATTGACACTTACAATTTCATCTACGATAAAGAGAATCTTTCTTCGTCTTCAAATGTCTTCAGAGATGGAATTTGGGTTGATTTTTACAATGCCGCACTATTCATAAACAATCAGCCTGACTTTCAAAAATACTACAAATCGAAGTTGGTTGTAGGCATTGAAAACTTGCCATACAAAAGCGTTTTAGAGCCTTTACTCGGTAATGTGATGTTAGATTTAGGAGGAACAATTTCGACAAAAACAACACAAGAACAGCGCAGTGTTTTTATTGCAAACGATGGCACAAAGGTAGCTCCCATTATTTGCTATGAATCTGTTTACGGTGAATACGTGACGGACTACGTGCAGCATGGCGCACAGTTTTTGGCAATTATTACCAATGATGCTTGGTGGGACAAATCGCAAGGTCACAAACAACATTTAACCTTTGCGACGATGCGCGCGATTGAAACCAGAAGAGATATTGCGAGAAGTGCAAATACTGGGATTTCAGCCTTTATTAACCAAAAAGGAGAAATCGTATCACGAACAAATTACGGAGAGAAGAAAGCCTTACTAGGAAAAGTGCATCTAAATAGTAAGATGACTTTTTATGTGCAGCATGGTGATTTTATCGCTTATTTTTCCGTGTTCTCTTTAGTGCTTTTAAGTACTTATATACTATTTAAGAAAACTAGACAGCGTGCCTATTGACCGCGATAGAAAAGAACTGTACTAAAGGTCTTCAGTACAATATTGATGTCAAGAAAGATACTTCGATGTTTTATATAATACAAATCGTACTGCAATTTGATCAAGCTGTCGTCAATAGTTTCACCGTAGGAGTAATTTACTTGAGCCCAGCCTGTCAAACCTGGTTTAATGACGTGGCGCGTTTCGTAAAAAGGCATTACTTCAGCAATTTCGCGAACAAAAACTGGTCGCTCTGGACGTGGGCCAATTACGCCCATTTCTCCATTCAAAATATTGAAAAACTGTGGTATTTCGTCGATACGGGTTTTTCTCAAGAATTTCCCAAAAGTAGTTATCCTTGAATCATTGCTCGTGGTAAAAACAGCGCCATTAGATTCTGCGTTTTTAACCATCGTTCTTAATTTTAAAATTCTAAATGGAATTCCGTTTTTACCTATTCGCTCTTGGGTGTAGAAAAATGTGCCACGATTACCAATAAGATTCCCAATAAAAATCATGGGGAAAAGTGCGATTCCAATTGCCAAGCCAATAATGGAAATTACAATTTCCAAAATTCTAACAATCATCAGGTATAATTGGTTTTGGTTGCTTCTGCTAAAGGGAAAATACCTGTAGAAATCTCGGGCGACATATTGCACTGGAATTCTGTTTGTAATGGTTTCGTAGACCTGGGTATATTCTCGAATGACGTAACCATTTTCAAGAAGGTGAATAAGTTGGTTATACAAATTCACTGTAATTCCGTCTGTTTTTTGCGATGCAATTACGACTTCGGATACGGAATGCTTTACAACAAAATCTTCTAATTTATCTATGTCAATATTCTTGACAAAATCTTCTTCTTTTTTGGATTTCCCTACTTGATTGCTATCAGAATTAACGTAACCCATTACTTTATAATGTGGATCTACATTTTCTAATCCGAGTACCAATTCTTTTGCTTGATCTTTGTCGCAGATGAGGATTACTATTTTCTCGAATCGGCTTGAGGCAAGGAATTTCACATACAACAACCTCCACAAAAACAGTGAGAGTAAAATGGCTACATAAAAAAACAAAATTTGAATTCGATTTGCAGGCAGAAATGGGGTATAAATGGGTGTCAACAAATAAATCAAAACAGTGGTAGACGCTGTCAATATGATACTCTTTATAACTTGGTACTGATTACTCGCAACTTGAAGATTATACATTTCGAAAACGGTTCCGATAATATTGAGATAAATCCCTAAGACAATAGTCCAATAATAATTTGTTGCTGAAATATTAAAATAATTGAATTTGAAAATAATTCCCACAAAATATAAGGAAACCAAGACTGTCATTACATCAAAAATTCTCAATAGAATCTTGCGTTCAGAAATTTCAAAATGAATTTTTTTGTTAACAACCATGACAATCTAAAACAAAATTTTATGGCTGCAATTTAGTAAAATAAAAGCATTCATTAGAAATTCATTTTGCATAAATTAGCGTTCTTTCTAAATCAAATGAACGATTATAAAGACGGTTCTTCTTTCTTGACGACCTTTAGAAGCGCCAGTGAATAGAGAAATGCAGGGGCAGCAAGTCGCATAGCGGCATGATTAATTGTTAGTAGCCAAAATAAAAGAGAGCAAAGTAGATAAATATTGTACTTATTGTCTACGTACAAAATCAAAGGAGTAATAAATATGATCAAAAGTCCTAAAATACCAAGTGATCCGTGCTCGGCAATCATTCTTGTAATTTCGTTATGAGAAACGACTATTTCTCCGGTTCTTTCGAATCTTTTTTCCATATTTCTGCCAACACCTATTCCAAAAATTGGGTTTTCAAAAAAAGTCTCTATTTCTTCACTAGCCAATTCGCCACGACCTGTCAACTGATCTTCTTTAAGTCTACCACTGGCATCCTGGTTGGAATACCGTTTTTGAATTAAGCCGTTGGTCTGCTCAGTAGAATACGACCATGCACCTAAAAAAGCAATAAAAATAAAGACAATCATACCAAGCATTCTCAATTTCCTTTTCTTGTCAATAAATATAAAAGAAACTACTAGCAGAACAAAAATCATCACGAATCCTGTAATCATTCCCCCTCTTGAAAAAGTGATAAAGCCGCGATATGCGATACACATGGTCAATATCAAATTGATGCTGAACTGTACAAATGTATTAGAAAGCAAGATCAATCTTGAAGCAAAAATAAACATCCCTAAACCCAACATTGTAGAAACTTGATTGGGGCCAAACCCACCTGAAGTTAAAGAATTCGATTCTGTACCCACAATAATATCCTTTATATTGGGTGTAACAATTGTCAAGTAGGTCGCGCAACTTACGATTGGCAAGCCAATACACAATAGTAGATTGTTTAATTGGTCGATAGTGACTTTCCTACTATAGGTATATAAGGCGCAGACTCCCAAGCATACAGGCCCTGAAACATTGAAGGATATTTCCTTTCGCAAACTGATTGTATAATTTAGCTCAAGACTTGTCAGTATTACCCCAGGAATGAGCAATATTAGAAATATCCAATAGGCGATGGCATTTTTCGATATTCCTTGAAAGTAGATTCCTACCAAAATAAAAATGATGACTCCAAATTTCGAGAATTCATACACTGGATTACCATCAGTCATTCGCAATACAATCTCACTTCCTACCATATAGGCCGTGGCATAGAGAACTTCATTATTCTTATTCTTGGAATTGATAATATATAAAATACCTCCAAAAATGATACTATATCCATATACTTTAGGGATAATTTCATTGTTGTACAACAATGCTCCTATCACAATATGCAATAGAATCAGAAAAAGTACTTCTTATCTTGATCTAACATTTTAAATCGTCTTTAATCCAATTAATATATTTCGAGACAACCGCATTTTCACTATGGTTATTATCGATTACCTCCCCTAAATGACCGCCAAATTTACTTCTTAAATTCGAGCTATTTATCAACTGCACCAATGCCTTTTGAAATAATTCTACCGAATTCGATTTTACAACAAAACCATTGACGCCGTCGTTTACAATCAATGGAATTTCTCCAACATTGGTAACAACAACTGCTTTCTTATGCATACCATACTCTAACAAAGCCACTGGCAGCCCTTCAGAAGTAGAAGCAATGACGCCTATTGCACTTTGCTCTAGAATATGATCAATATCTTGACACATGCCATAGAGAAAAACACTTTCCTCTAATTTATTGCTAGCAATCATCGTTTTTAATTCGGCAGCGTAATTATCCTGCAAATCATTTCCAATAAAATGAAATGTCCAATCCGGATTACTATCTCTCAGTCTAATCGCTACTTCTATTAGCAATTTATGATTCTTAGGATGTCTTAAATTAGCCAAACAAACTATTCTTTTATCTGCAAATCCTTTTAAGAAGGTTTCTTTGGATTCATAATGATTAATAACTGTAAAATTTGGCAAATAGATGACTCGATCAAATCCCAATTTTGTTTTGCACCAGTGCTCAAGATTATGATTTACGACTACTATACCGCAAAAAGCACGTGACAATACCCACAAAATAATGTTGTGAATTGACATTTTCTCGCTACGAGCTCCTGCATGCTCATGCCATATAATTTCTATTCTTGGGTGCACTAACTTTAGTAGAAAAGCTGTAAAATAGGATGTCCCATGGGCATGAACCCATTTGACTTGATTAGTTTTACATATCGAACGCAACCTAAAAATTGAAATCAAATCAAAAGTAAACCGCTTTTCTAAGCAATTGAAAAAGACTTTATGATCAATTCGACTTCTTAAAGCGCCTTCTTTTCTAGTAGCGACAATCCCGGAGAATTCAATTCGATTTGAAAGCGCATTGGCATAGTTTACCGCAATACGCTCCGCTCCTCCTACTTCAAGTGAATCAATAAGCTGAAGTATTCTCATTGTTGCAATAAAGTTTTTATTTCACTTTCAAATAAATCTAAAGTGTATCTTCTAGACCAATCCAATCCTTCCATAGCTTTCTTCTGGCACGCTTCCTTATTTTTCACTAAGTCGTAAATCAAAATGGCATCTTTGTTAAAATCCATCGTCAATAATAGACCTCTTTTCCCTTCGTCTAGCATATCCGGAACACATGAAACTCTAGTTGCAATCGGCAAACATCCCCAAAACATTCCCTCAGCAACTACTTTAGGCCAACCTTCACTTTTGGAAGGTAAAATATTAAAATGTGCTTGTTGATATACTTTTTTCATTTCTTCGTGAGAATAATTTCCCTTAAGAAACACGATCTCTCCCAATTGATGTTCAGCAATATAATTTTCCAATTTAGATTTTTCTAGTCCAGTTCCGTAAAGGCTCAACCTAACAGCAAGACCATTCTTTGCCAATTCCTCTATTATTTTTACGGCATACAATGGCCTTTTCCCCTCTGACAGTGTTCCTACAAAAATAAAATCAATCACTTGATCAAAATCTCGCGAACCAACTTCTATTTTGTCCTCCTCCTTATATGACGCTGTAAAGAAAGGCTTGATATTTCTTGTCATTCTTTCCCAATTTCCATAAACTAAAACCTTCATGTTTTTGGTCAAAAAAGTATTGCTAAGTAGCCATTTCTGCAGTCTATACGCTATGGGTTGTATTGACTTCGGATCCCAATTCCCTGCATATTTTGCCGTTTTAACTTTACTTGGGAAAAAAATCTGAACAAGACATGCCATCAATCCTAAATTCCCAGGACATCGCAGATGAATATGATCCGCCCATATCATGGCACGAAATAATTGATAAAAATTCCAAAAAGAATACTGAAAAGCTTTCACGCTGCTCCAAAACGATTTTACATAGAAAGCTTTTGCAACAAAAATTCTAGAAATAGGAAAATGAATTTGGGAGATTAATAGATCGTTGTCTTGCTTCAAAATTGGACAAACAAATGCAATTTCATCTGAATGCTTTGCCCAAAGTTCTATTTCTTTTATATAGGGACTATAGGCATAAAAACGCCCTTCTTTTTTGATAAAAGGTGCAAACGAAATTACAACTAGTTTCATTAAATATATCCTTTAGAGCCATTTTGAGAAACCACTACCGCTGGCACACCAACAACTGTACAACCAGACTTAACATCCGAATTGACTAAGGAACAAGCACCAACTAAAACGTCATCTCCTATTACTATTTTCCCGGCAATTACACAATTTGCCGCTATATAAACATTGTTTCCTATTATTGGAACACCTCTGTTTTCTCCTAGACCTGAAACACCAATAGTAACATTTTGAGCAACATTACAATTGTCACCTATAATGGCATCTTTATTAAAAATTATACCTCCAAAATGACCAATATAAAATGAGTGTCCAATCTTTGCCGAGGAAGGAATAGATATTCCCGTTGTTAGCTCTATAAGCTTTTGCCATAGAAAAAAGATGCTCTTGAAAATGAAACGAAACGGTTGCCATGTAATTTTTTCAAAACAATAATGAGCAACTCTATATTGAACCGATGCCCAAAATCCTTGGGTGAAGAATAGAATTACAAAAAAGTTAGCACCGTACTTTTTGTATTTATTGTAGTCTGATTGTATATAATGAAATAATGTCATTTTACGATAATTTTGGCTTGTTCAAAAGTAGGGAAAACCAACCGACCATTCTTCCTAAAAATTCAAAAAAAGAATCTTGTTTTTTGGTTGATGTAAATGTATTAGTTAATCGAATAAAAGTTAACAGCAACGTTATTGAATGCCACTTCATTTGCGCCTTAAAACTGGGATAGCGATGTTTTATCCGCCATACATACCAACCATTTCGAACCACCATTTTGCCATAGCGATACTGATTTGGCCTACCTGAACTATCGTGGTAATGCGCTAGTTTAGCGGCAGTATTAACGAATAACTTACCGACTTTTGATAGTCGCAAAGTGAAATCTGCGTCTTCATAAAGGCCGTAACCTTCAAAATAGGTCGAAAACTGAAAGGATTGAAAAACTTCTTTTCGAAAGGAAGAAACTCCTCCCATCAATTGTTCTACTTCGTATATCTTATCGGAAGGTGGTAAAAAACCAATACTTCTTCCGTGGGAAAAATCAGGAAGGAATCCTGGCTTTGTATTAGTGTCTAGACCTAACCTTTTTCTTAAGACAAAACGTGCTCCATCATGCTTTTTCCAGCCATCATAATAGTAGTCTTTATGACTTGGTTGATATGGACTTCCAACAAAAACCCATTCATCCTCATTGGAAATATAACCGCCAACACCCAAAGCCTGCGGGAACAGCGTATACGTTTTGATAATTTCTTCAAAATAATTGCTTTCTAAAATAGTATCGTCGTCTAAGAAGCAAACTATTTCAATACTAGCACCAACTTGCTTGATTCCAAAATTTCTTTGTTTTGTTAGACCTCTGTCGCTTTCGGACACTAAAAAATATTTCAGATTTGAAAAAGTATTTTCTAGCAACATGTTTTGAGTTTCCATGTTAGTAGATCCGTCAACAATCAAAATCTCTGTAGGGTAAACGGTCTGCAGGCGCACTGACGCTAACAAATCCAGCAGTGGCTTTGGTCGCATATAGGTGCAAATTATTAAAGAAAACTTCATTCTACTTTATTTAATTCGTTAGCCCAATATAGACTTTGTTCCCACTGTTTCTTGAAGTTTTTGTAATAGAGGAAAGGGTTCCTTATTTTCTGCACTTTAAAATACTTAAAAAACAAAGTAGTTTTGTAACCATTTAGTTGTTGCTTAGAATAATTTTTAATAAAATACAACATGACAGTGGGAGATGGTTTGGGTTGAATAGGAGCATTCTGCCACTTAAAAACCTGCTTAGTTCTAAAACCTCCGATGGGAGCTTTTAAATGCAAAATAAGCGGCCTCGGAAAATATAGAACGTCACAACCTTTACTTCTTAATTGCACACCAAAGTCAAAATCTTCTCCAAAACCAAATTCATAGGCTAAAGGGAAAGAACAACCTTTCAAACGCTCAGACGCAACAAAACTACTGCCTCCCCCAAATGTGTGCCATTGACCAACAACGGAATCAATAGGTTTAGCATTAGGATGATGCGATTGAATGGATACCGCTTGAATACCATAAGCAGTTATTTGTCGGAAGGAATCCTCAATAAAAGTCGGCTCAATCCGAATATCGTCATCAGCAAAAAAAACCCATTCGCTAGTGATTTGATTAAGTGCAATATTTCTGGCATTGCAAGCACCCGTTTGATGAATAAAAGTGTGCTTAATTTCGAATGGCCAGCTTTGGTCCTTCAAATAGGATAACTCGGAATTGCTTCCCAATTCTGGATTTTGCTCAACAATAATGACCGACGAAGGCAATACCGTTTGTTGTTTCAAATCGACTAAGAAATCATACAAGTATTCTTTTCTACCAATCGTGGGAATAAGAACATCAATTGTTCCCTGCGATACTACCTTTTTAGAAGAAGATGCTAAAATGGGTTCCAAATCGATACCCCTCGCTTTTCTTCTTTTGAAGAAAAAGGAATTTACAAACGGAAGAATCGGAAATTTTCCTTCATAAAGAAACAAATTTAGAAATAACAAATACACCCAAACTGCCTTATAATGCTGCTTTGCAAAACGAAAAAGCGTGAAAAAACTGTTTTTATTTGAGGTCGGTAATCGAAGTCCGTTCAACAATTTAGGTTCCGAATAACATAACAAACCGAGCGGCATACACAATTTAGCAAGGGAATTCAGATAGTAGTCAAAATTAGAATCTTGTACTATTTTGTTTTCCAATTCCAATAAGACTGATGCGTGAATAACCCCAACAGCACTGCTCATTCGCCAAGTTGGGTATGAAAAATTCCTATCGATATTCAAATATAAAAACTCTTCGATATAACCCAAGTCTTCCCCCAAAAAATCATTATCATGTGGGTTATAGGACAACATCATTTTGTGATGATGAAATTCGCTAGTGATGTTGGATATCTGCAAATCCTTCTTGAATATCGAATTACACCAAACGATGGGTTCCGATGAAAATTCCCGCGCTAACTTACTTAAAACTAAAGCAATAGAATCTCTAGAATCAAAAGAAATTTGTTGACTGCCGACTAAAATAACTTCGTCAACCTTAACGGAAGAATGGTAAACTATAATCAATTTTTAGAAATTAAAGATTGATAAAAGGAGATGTTTTCTTGAGCCAAATGCTGAATATCAAATTCTTGTTCTGTCTTTTTCCGTGCCGCAGCACCCATCTTGATGCACAAATTATCATCGCTTAGCAATTCAATAATTCGGTCGGCAAATAAACTATGATTTTTTGGGTCTACTAAAAAGCCACTAACTCCATCTTCAATCAATTCGGGGGACCAACCAATATTACTATTAACCACTGGCTTGCACATTGCCATAGCTTCTATGGTAACCATGCCAAGCGTTTCGGCAAAAGTAGGAAAAACACATACATTCGCCTTTCTAATGAAGTTTTTTACTTCGGAAAAAGGGATTTTTCCAACGTATTCTATTCTGCTAAGTACAGATTCGGACACATCACGTTGCAGTAGTTCCCATGTCGAAATGGCCTTGCTTTGCCAATCATTCGAATCACTACCAATCAAAACCAAATGGGCTTCAGGGTATTTTGAAAGCACCCTTTCGAGTATATCTGGCAACTCTAGTACGCCTTTTTTTCGAATGATAGTCCCAACATATAGTATTAACCCTTTTTCATAGTCCGTTGGTTGGCTATTGTAAAATTCATTCAACGGCAATCCATTGTGAATTGTCGTCATCGGTTTTCCGTGAATTTTAAAGATCTTTTTAGTAAGCGCTCCTGCGAAATCAGTTGGTGCAATAAATGCACTAGCGTTTAGAATTGCTAATTTTTCAAACCAGAAATTCTTCAATTTTTGTTTTCTTTTCTCTAAATGACAGAAATAAGCATCACTTCCATGAAAGCGAATAACTAATGGAACATTTAGTTTCATGAAGGCCGTTATTCCTGTCCAATCCGGCGCTTCCAACAAATCAATCTTATCAGTAGCAATAGCTTTATTGATGTAATTCTGCAAGTACTTTCGATACCGATACCAAGTCAAGAACGATCTTTTCTTATGTGGAATTAAATGAATTTTGATTCCATTTTCAACAAAAACAGTTTCATTTTGTTGCCCGTAAATAAAAATTGAAACTTGAACACCTTGTTTCACAAGTTCATATACAATATTCTTGGTACTAGTACCTATTCCTGCAGCATGAGCTACTTTTTCATGCGGATATTCCGATATTAAAAAAGCAATATGCATTACTTTGCAAGTGATTTAATTTGGTCCCAAATTCTTTTTGATGCCATTTCAGGCGGATGATGCACGATAATTTCAAACCATTTTTGGGCATGAGAAACTACTTTATGTGAGTCTGTCAGGGCACCTTGAATTTTTGTTTGAATTTCCTTTGGACTATTTAACCAAATTATGGATTCTTTAGAAGGCATGGATCGAAAATGAATGTAGTTATAAATCTTTTCTACAGACCAATACTTCAAAGCTCTTTCGGGAACATCATAATTGATATAAAGACAGGGTTTATTTTGGGTTACAAAATCAAAAACCATGGAAGATCCCAAGTTAATAACCAATTCAGTATGTGTAATTGTATTTAATTGCAAATCAATGTCATCTACTGTTGGCAAAATAGCGTTCCAGTAATTGCCAACCTGCTCCCATTTAGGTGCAATAGGAACAATTACGTCCTTGTACTTTTCGAGAACTACATCATAACGTGAGGAAAAATCAACGGGACACCGTCTGAAAATAATGCCGAAGTGGTTTCCTGCTTCATTCAATTGAACAACAGCCTTGGCGACATCTTCAAGGTAGTGATGGTCATCTGGACTAGTTGTAATATCATCGCCAGAATAGCAAATATATTTTTTTTGTAGATCTAAATTGTGCTGTTCAAAGAACGCTTCTTTAGAAATAATCTTGCTCTTATCAAAATGAGATTCGAATTGAGGTGTGCCAGTTACGAAAACTTTAGATGCTTCAATATAGGGATAATAAAACAACAACTCGTTCTTCATATGTTGACTCCAAACAAAATAATAATCTGTATCAACAACCATTGTCGCTTTCGGCAAATTATCCCAAGAAAAAATAAAGGTAGCGGTAGGTATTCCTAAGTCCTGAGCAGCTAAAATTGGCGCAATAGCCAATACAGGTCTTTGATTCGTACAAAACACAAAGGAAGGTTTTTCTTTCTTTAAAGTCGCTAAACTCTGCGTATAAAAAGGGGTTTCCCGCTCTTTTTTCTTGATCCACGTCTTCACTTTTTGCAATCCCTTCTCTGAAGAATAAAGGAATTTTAGCGTTTTAACACCGATGATTCTGCTAATATCTTTTGCATTTCTATGAGGAAGCGGAAAATTGTACGTTTCGTAAGCACTATCTTTTGTCTTTCTTGCGCTTAAACGGAGTTCAATTTGTTTTTGGGCATTTTTAAGAATGTCTGTCAGGAGATGCGGTTTCGCATTTTGAATCTTAATTTCGTGAAAACCTAAGTTTTGCAATTCAAATGGCGTATTATTCCAATATACCACGTCAAACCCTTGTTCAATTCCTATATTATTAAAATTAGAATAGGCAAAATTCCTGAGTCCAATGCCATCCGGCAATAGAATAAATATTTTTTTTCGATCCATTTTAAATCTTCAGACTAACTACTTTAATACTACAGAAACCATTTCCTTTAAATATCTCGAAATTGTTTTTGATTGTTTAATTTCCAAATGCTTTCGTCAACAAGGGTTTCTAGAAATAATTCCGCACTATTCCCAGTGCCAAAATTACAATTTGTTGGAAGCATTTGATGCAAATCTATCGATTTTAAAGCTTCTTGAATACTTTTTTCTTCGTAATCCACATTGATGATATCTGAAATAACAGCCCTATTTTGCTGCCGTGTACCAATATTAATGATTGGAATTCCGTAGTAAGGTGCTTCTCGAATCCCCGCACTACTATTTCCAATGATAAACTGACTGTTTTTCAGTAATGTGAGGAAATATTCAAATCGCAAAGATGGAAATATTCTAAATCTAGCATTCTCTTTAATTTTTTGATAAGCGTCAAGAATAAACTGACTTCCCAAATCATTATTTGGAAAAATAACAACGTAATTATGATGGTCTTTCTCTAATGCGTTTACGAAATTTTCTGCATACTGTTTCATAAATTTTGCTTCAGTTGTCACTGGGTGAAACATGGCAATGGCATATTTTTCGAATGCAATTTCATAGTACTTTTTCGAAGTCTCTATGTCTGGTAAATCATCGGAAAACATAATATCAATATCCGGTGACCCAATAGTGAAAATAGAGGATTTTATTTCGCCCATTTGAAGCAATCGCTTCTTTGCTTCAACATTGGAGACAAAATGAATATGGCTCAACTTACTTACACTGTGTCGGATTAATTCATCAACAGTGCCAGACAATTCGCCTCCCTCAATATGCGCAACTAAGATATTATTGAGTGACCCTACAATGGCGCCCGCTAAAGTTTCTACGCGATCACCATGAACAATAATCAAGTCTGGAGCTGTTTGGTTGACATAACTAGAAAGCCCTTCAATTGTTTTTGCCAATGTCAAATCCATCGTAGTTTCATGCGTATGATTCTGAAAAGTGTGCAAATTTTTGAAATTACAGCGCTCAATCTCCAACAAAGTATAGCCATACTCTTTTTGTAGATGCATTCCAGTTACAAAAACAAAAACTTCAAAATCTGGATGGGTTTCCAAAATATGAATCAACGATTTTATCTTGCCAAAATCAGCTCTGGTTCCTGTTAAGAATAGGACTTTATTCATTTATTTTACGATGAAAGAAATGGTATTGGAAAACGGCAGTTTTTTTACTTCCGCTTTATTGTTAAAGAAATCATCGACCGCTTTATTTGTCCCGGCAAAAGTTCCGTAATCATCCAAAATGATGATTCCGCCAGTAGAAACTCGGTCATATAATTGCTCCAAAATTTCTTTCACTGGTTCATACAAATCGACGTCAATATGAAGTAGCGAAATTTTTAGATGTGGATTTTTATTCAAATAATCTTTTAGCGTAACAAGAATGTCACCTTTGACCAACTCAACGTTCTTTGACAATGATTGTTTGTCTAGAAGTTCTTGCATTTCCTCTAAAGAAATGCTTTTTCCTCCATTTGTTTCTTCTACAAAATCATCGCGTCTTTGTTTGTCTCCCTCGAATTTTGCTTCTGGAAAATCACCAAAAATATCAAATCCTATTACTTTTCTGCTTGAAGTTTGTTCTAATAGATCTCTGAATTTAATCCATCGAAAAAAGGAATTACCTTTAAAAATTCCAAATTCAAGAATTTCACCGCGGACGGTTGATGTTTGTTTAAAAAACTCCAAATGTGTAATAAACTTGCTGAATCTTGACGGATCAGCCGTAGCGTAAAATCCGTTTTCATAGTCAAACCGTTTACTTAAATCGTATAATTTATCCATTATTTATATCTTCAAAAGTTAGTTGCTCATCATTATTAATGTCTCTCGTGGCGCTTTTCCCCAGTAAACTTTCAAAATGTTCTGCGAGAATTTTTCCAGTACCAGGGCGTTTTACCCATATATTTTCTTTCGTAAAAATTTCTCCTGCCTTAATGGGTGCAATACTACAAACTGTTGCGAATGCAAAATCGATAGTGACTTGTTCTTCTTTTGCAGGTTCTTTGTTTCCACCGCGCATTTGCCACATTTCGTTAGAAAACGCAATCAGCTCAGAACAAGCATTTTCATCCATACTGCAAATAATATCAGGGCCAGTTCGCTGCATATGATCGGTAAAATGACGTTCTAAAATGCTGCCTCCAAGTGCCACGGCTCCCAAACAGGCTGTGTTATTTAAGGTATGGTCAGACAAACCAAAAACTTTATTCGGAAAAGCTTGGTGTAATTGCGTCATTGCACCAAATCGCACTAAATGTACCGGTGTCGGATAAAGATTCGTTGTATGCAATAATGCGACAGGAATATTGTGCTTATCAAAAATTGCCACTGCTTTACTTACGCTTTCTATTGTATTCATTCCGGTGCTCAAAATGACCGGCTTTCCGAAGGAACAAATGTGCTCCAACAACGGATAATTATTGCATTCACCGGAACCAATTTTATAGGCAGGAATATCAAATTTCTTTAATCGATTGGCCGCTGCTCTAGAAAATGGCGTAGAAATGAAAATCATTCCTTTACTTTCTACGTAGTTTTTTAGTTCTAATTCCTCTTCTTCATTCAAGGAGCAACGTTCCATGATTTCATAAATGGAAACATCTGCATTTCCTGGAATCACTTTTTTTGCAGCGCCACTCATCTCATCTTCTACAATATGAGTCTGATGTTTGACTACTTCTACTCCAGCGCGATGCGCCGCGTCAACCATTTCTTTCGCCACTTTTAACGAGCCTTCGTGATTGATTCCTATTTCAGCGATAACCAAAGGCGGATAGTCAAGTCCAATTTTTCGTCCTGCGATTTCTATATACGGATTCATCTTGTTATCTGTTACCAGGCAGTCCAACCGCCATCTATTATTAAATTGTGTCCCACGACATGGCTACTGGCATCACTAGCTAAAAAAACAATGCCGCCGCGAAGTTCGGTTTTATCGCTCATTCTACCTATTGGATTTAGATTTTTAAATCGTTCTAAAAACAAGCCGTCATGTCCGTTCCAAATGCCACCTGGCGTCAAGCTATTCACGCGAATTCCTTTTTCTGCCCAAAGTGTCGCTAGATATTTGGTTAAGGAAACAACGCCATGCTTGCTAACACTATACGCAACAGGTTGCGAAATTCCAGTTCCAGGATACATTTTATGATTTGGACTCACCACACCATATAAGGAGGCGATGTTGATGATGCTTCCTTTTCCTTGTTTGAGCATTGCAACACCTACCACTTGACATCCTAAAAAAGTTCCTGTGAGGTTTACATTCATGATGGCATTCCAATCTTCTAAGGGAAAATTTTCGAAAGAACGATCAAAAGCGCTTGTTTTGCTTTGATTGGTGAATCCAGCGTTGTTGACTAAAATATCGATACTACCATGTTTTTGGATAATTGCTTCCGTTACTGAAATCCAATTTTCTTTTGAAGTGACATCAAGTTGCATCACTTCTACATGCACATTTTCCTTTTCAAGTTCAGTTGCTTTTTCTTGGCAAGCTTCTACATTCAAATCACTGATAATTACAGTCGCTCCGTATGCTGCCAATGCTATTGCATGCTCTGAAGCCAATAAGCCAGCGCCTCCGGAAATCAGTGCTATTCTTCCACTTAAGTCAAATAAATCATTCATTTTTATTGGTGTTTTGCATTAAGAATTCGACTAATTTAAAATCAAATTCGGTATCAATATCAACCGCATTTTGTCTTGGTATTTCATAAATCATACATCGCGCTTCTGACCAATGTTTGAATTGATATAACGCTTCTTTTTTTACAACATAAACGGCGGGAGTCAAGCTAAAAACGGCGGGAGCGTCCTGCCTACGAACAATTGGTTTCTCTGATTTTTTGACCATGGTAGCATACTTTCCGTCGGTCAGCTCCATCATGTTAAAATACGGATTTCGTTCAGGTTCATAGCCTGTGATCACCACATCCGTATCATTGTCAAGCATCATTTGGATAGCGCCTTCAATATGCTCCGGTTTTCTTAATGGAACAGTAACGTCTAGATCAACTAAATAATCAACCGTCTTTCCTGTACTTGCTTCATATTCTTCCACCAAATGAATAAATACATCCCATTTTGACGCCGTATCTGATGCCAAATAATCAGGTCGCTTGATGATTTTTTCAGCTCCCAATTGTTGTGCGATAGCCAGCATTGCATCATCATCTGAAGAAATAACCAAATCATCTAAGAGGGAAGAATGCTTAGCGCAATCTATAGTATAGTGCAATAATGGATGACCATTAAGCATTTTGATGTTTTTTTTGGGAACCCCTTTTGAGCCACCTCTAATACAAATAGAACCTAAAATCATATTTTATCGTATTCGAAATTATTACTGTTTTTTGCTTGAATTACTGTTCTTAAAGCTTGTATTCCTTCTTCTAGCGAAGTCAATCGGTCATCAAAACTAGAAGAATTGGCTTTTAAAAAGGCGCCTAAGATGGCTATAAATCTATCGTTTCTTGCTACACTATTATAATCAAAATACTGCCACTCTTGATTAGCATGCGTATTCCACTTTACTTCTGCGGTTACGTAATTCCATTCTATGGTTCCCGCGTCTCCAATGAATTTTGAATTTCTATTCAACGCTTTTTGAACATAATCTAAAGATAGCACACCCAAAGCACCAGCTTTCGTTTCTAAAATATTTACTGATATTCCTTCGGTTTCAATGCCTAACGCATCTATTTTTTTATGGAAACCGTAAACTTTCTGAAAACCACCGAGCATCCAAGATAAATAATCGAATTCGTGAATTAGATCGAGCATAACCCCGCCTCCGAGTGCTACTTTAGCGCTCATCCCTTCTTTATAATTGGTGCCTTCGCGCCAGTCTGGGAGGTATTGCCCCACTTCAGCCTGAAAACTGATTACGTTTCCAATAACCTTTTTTTCAAGCAATGATCTTACGTGATTCAGGCCTAAATCAAAACGCAAATCAAACCCCACAAAAACCGCCACTTTTTTTGCCTGAGCTAATGCAACTAACGAATCTACATCATCTAGATTTTGAGCTACGGGCTTTTCTAAATAAATCTTCTTTATACCATTCTCGATTAAATCAACACAATTTTCTACATGCAAAGAGGTTGGCGTGGCTATAATGGCTGCATCATATATTTGTTGCTCCACAAAAGCCGCCTCAATAGTACCAAAAACCTTAATGGTTGGAAATTCCTCAAGGTGCGACTTACTGCGACTGACCACCGCGATTGAAGTAGAATGATCGATAGCAAGGCAGTTTCTTAAATGCCTCATACCAATTGATCCAGTCCCAACTATTAATATCTTCATATTACTTTTTAAAAAATATAAGCGCGAAAGGTAATTATAAAAACGATTTTTTTGCTTCTTCTATAATTTGATTTAAGTCATTTGCCCACTTTTTTGAAGTATACAATGTTGTATCAAAAGGCAGATTATTTGTTGGACTTTCCGTGAACGAAATTATTGCCTTTTCCCATTCACTAATAAAATGAGGATTCTCTATTAATTGCCCCAATTGACCATTTTGCAATACTTCTGAAACACCTCCAAGTGCCGATGCAATGCAAAAATTACCACAATGAAGCGCTTCGATAAGACTCAATCCAAATCCTTCTTTAGAAAGGACGGGGAATAAATAACAATCTGACGCTTGAAAATACTGCGGCAGTTCATCATTTGGCATTTCTCCAAAATACCGAACTCCTGGCATAGATTCTTTTGGATTACAACCAATAATCCAAAGAACCATATTTTTATTGGGGTCATAAACACGTTTCCAAGCCTCTAAAACAATATGAATTCCTTTTTTCGGCCGGTCCTGTGAGCACCACAAAAACACGGTTTTATTCGCAGCGCCAAATGTCTCTTTTAAAGTGTTTTTTTCATTTTGACTGACTTTAAAGAATTTCTGGCTATCAATTCCATTATGCAAAACAGAAAATTTACAAGGCAAAATGTTATAAAAGTCCTTGTATGCTTGATAACTGGCGTGGGTTAAAAGCACCATTTCATCAATGGCTTCAAAAAACCATCTACCTTCAAAATCACCAAAAAAAGGAGGATATCCATGATAGAAAAACTGAACGTAGGCCTGCTTTCTTATTCCTTCTTTTACAAGCATATCAACGATTGGCTTTACAACACCAAAATTATCAACTATTTGAATAATATATTTTTCATTTGGTTGGATATTATCTTTCAAGCACCTTACATAGTGGTTGTATTTCTCTTTCCTGGATAGAAGACCAACTTTATGGAGGAAAAGCCTCACCTTTTCAATCAGCCTTCTTTGTACCAATATATATTGGACGTTTTCAGCAAATTGCTCTGGCGGTTTACATACAATGTAGTCAATTTGATGATTGCCATGTAAGTAATTCTTGTATAAAGTTGTCCAACTTCCAATTTTTGAATATGGAATAGGCACCTGCGAAAGGAGTATTACTTTTGGCATTTCAGATGGTTTCAGAGTATAAAAGTATTAAAAAGGATGCGATTATTTTTTAAGCTTCAATTGAATTGATTTTAAGTCAGCTCCGACAGTGAATGAATATAAGTAAGTAGGATAAAAAAATATTAAATGCAACAAGAGCAAATCGTTAATTTCTTTTAAGGTAAAATAAGACGAAACTGACTTTCCTAACTTCTTTTTTAAGAAATATTTTAAGCTATGTTGAAAAGGATCTTCTCTGAACTCAACGGCGATGACTCCATCGTCTAGGCGTGGTAGTTCAACAAATAAAAAAAGATAAATATATTCCTTATTATTCAAAATAACTCTTTTTACATCATTGCTCACAAGGGATTCATAATCTTCTTTAGTTATGGGCACACCCCATTTACTGCCATTAGCAGTAGGCACTTTTCTTTCACGCTTATAAGCAAAATACTCTTGATTTAATTTTGGAATCGAATGCAGTTGCAGATTTTTGGTTACGACATCACTTTCCGAATTTCTGTAGGTCGGATGCCAACGATGTAAAAGCAAAATTTCCTTTTCATAAAAATTAACCTCATATCCTACTTGCAAAAGTCGGCTGTGAACATCTTCGTCTTCTGCACCCCAAAAATGCAAAAACTCATCAAAACCTCTTACTTTCTTCAGTGCTGCAACCAGAAACAATGACAATCCCTGTGCGCCAGGTTTGCTAGAAGAACTAATTTTATAATCCTCAAAAGGCTGATTCTTTTTGCTTTCTATTTGATTAAGAAAACCTACCTTAAAGTAGACCGAAACCATTGGATCTTTGAGCTGTTGAACAATTTCAATGAAATTCGGCTTAAAAATCATATCAATATCGGAGACAAAAACGTAAGGAGTAGTGACCAACTGGATTCCAATGTTTACAGCTTTAGCGCGCGACCACGGTTGATCAATATGATAGGAATAAAAATAAGTAACAAACGAATAATTGCTAAGTAACTCCTGAAGTGCTTTGGAATGTGCCAAACTTGAACCATAATCGATAAATAAGACCGTGAAATTAGAATCGTTTTGAGCATCTAAGGAATCCATAGCGATTTTTACTCGCTCTAAGTCTCGGTTTCGATACGTAAATAAAAGTGTTAGTTCAAGCCCCATTTAAAATAATAATTTCGTGCGTTTTTAAAATAGAAAATCGATAGAATATTAGAATTTAAGCTTTAAAAAAAAGCGATTAAGATATCCTAAATTATATTTCAATAGCAAATCAGCAATTTTATTTTTTCGATATAAAATCTTTACCGATCCCCATTTGTTGTGAAATTTCATAAAATCCTTAAAATCATTTTCATTGTAATAGAGATAATGAAAACGCTCCTCTTGCAAATAGTCTGGAATATTATATTTCTTTATAAATGCTTCATTCAGAATTAATTCCGTTTTAGGTTTTGCTTTCTTTTCTAAATGTTCGACATAAGAATTTAAAACTAGTGCGTGTTTTATATTGTAATATTTCAAAGTCATTCCATAATCATTATCAGCATAATAAAAGCTAAATGTTTCATCTAATAGGCCAATTTTCTTAAAAATCTTTGGTTTAACTACGATACACCAGCCCTTAAGCTGTTGCATAACTTTATAACCAATTTGATAATCAATTTGTTGTGCCTTTTTGTTTATGTTTCCGTTCGGACTAAAAGAGAGGATTTCCGGATGAAGATTTGCGATTTTTAAGATTTCAGTAAACCAATTCTGATGAAAAATTAGATCATTATTGCATAGCGCGATAAAATCTCCTGTGGCATGTTGAATTCCGATATTTAAAAATCTATGAAAATTAAATTGCTCTTGCGGAATAATTACCTTCACAAAATCTGGATAAATAAAAGTCGATTCGTAGTACGTTTTGTTGGATTCGACAATGATGATTTCGAATTCTACGTCTGGATCTGACTCCATAGCAGATTGAATGCATTTGGTGGTCATTGCATAAGATTCGACGGAATCTGTTCTCGCTAAAAATATGGATGATACTTTCATTCCCCTTTTCCAATTTTATCTTTTCCAAACCTATTTCGATTATTCTTTTACGAAAATCAGATAGGAAATAAACTGCAATTTAAATTTTAAAATTAATTAATTCTTAGCTATTAAAGAATTATAACTTTGAAACCTATGTTCCAAAAACTAGGATCATCTATTCTTAGTGACTTTTGAAAATACTTTCAAAAACAGGATTTTAATGATCTTTTTTACCGACAAGTTGTTGGTTAAAAATGATTCATTTATCAACATTCTTTTTGCATAATAATATTCTAAATCAGGAAAAGCAAGTTGATTTTTATACTTAATTTCTATATAGTTTCTAGCTGATTTTATGTCATTTTCCGAAAAAGAACGTATCATAGATTCCTTTAAAACTCTATAGTTGAAACATGGTTTTGCAAGTAAAAACCGAAAGCCATGGAAGCTTCAATTTAACCAGAAATCCCAATCCTCAACACCCATTTTGGGAATCTTTTCATCATAGCCTCCCAGTTTTTCCCAAACGGATTTTCTATAAACGGCGCAAGCATCGATATAATTATTGGGGATAAATCTTAGCAAACTATAGTCGCCGACTATCCAATTACCCTTCTTTTCACCAAAATAAATGGCGTTTCCGTATACAATATCGTAAAAATGGTCTTTTTCTAACACCTCGATTGCGTCGTCAAGATATGGTTTAAGAACGGTGTTATCGCTATCTAATGGCAGTATATATTTACCTTTTGCTAATTTAATTCCGTTATTTCTGGCGTTTCCTAATCCTCCATTTTTTTGGTGCAAAACAAAGTAACCTTTCTTTTCTAACTCGCTCAGTTTTGAAATTGTCAAGGCATCAGTGGATCCGTCATCGACAATGATGATTTCGACCTCATATTTGCCTTTAGCATTTTCAATACTTTCTATCGTTTCCTGAATGTACTTACCGTGATTATAACATGGAATTACTATTGACAACAAAGCGCTCATATTTTATATTTTCTTGGCAACTGCAACATAATTGATGGTATTAATTGGATTAAAATCTTTTGAATCCAAGTAACTAAAAATCCTATTTACCAATATAAATAGTCGAAGTTTTCTGAATAGATACTTAATTCCTTTAGCAATTTTATTCGCGCTGGGGTTCGAAAATGAAAATGTATGATTAATGACCTGACCGAGTGTTGCCCAAGCGCCGCCATTGGCTCGAATTTCGCAAACTTCGAAACCGGATTTCTCTAAAACATATTTAAAACCGTGCTTTGTAAACCTATAGAAATCATAGGGTTCTTCGTGCAGATGCCAGTAAAATGGTCCTGAAAGAATAAAATATCCACCACTTTTCAATAGTCGAAATGCCTCGTCGACCATTCCTTGATAATCTTCAAGGTGTTCTATGGTTTGTGATGAAAAAATTGTGTCAAATGTTTCATTTTCGAGCGGAATCTTATTCGCAGGGCACAATACATCAACTCTATTTGCACTCGATTGTACAATATCACAGCCGACGTATTTGGTAACTTTTCCGGTCATCCAAGATTCGTAGGGTTTGTTTCCACAGCCGATATCTAAAAGACTGCCGCTAGCATACTTTTCAATTGCATTACGCAACTCGTGGTGAAAAGAGGAATACACCAAATAATTACTATTTGAAACCGTTACTTTTACTGCCTTTTCATACCGTTGAAGGTTTTCTTCTCGTTTCATTATAGACTATTTTTTTCCATTTAGATAATATTTCAAAATCTGAAACGGACTATTTAATATCTTTTCTAGCTTATTAATTCTTTGGCATTTATGCTTCAGCAAATCTGGATGTATATAGGTATTTTGGTAGTTATTAGCTTCGCTTACTAACAATTCATATCTTGAATTATTTATTTCAGTCTTCTTAATAAAAATCAATATATTTTGTCTGTACCACCAACTGATCTTAGTATTATTCCAAATTTTATGTCTTAGAAAGTCGACACATTCATATCCGTTCTTAGAAAATAATTCGATCCAATACTCGTTATTTTGCTCGTTATAATGCAGCGTTCCTTCTTGTCCGATTACCGCTGCAGAAAACAAAACAATATCACTATGAAGACAAATTGACTTTATAAATTTTTCAGCGTTTTCAGGAAAAATATGCTCCGCCACTTCGAGAGAGATTGTTAAGTCAAATTTTTCATTTAAATCAAATGATTTATTAAGATCATAAGGCTTAAACCTTTCTTTGTCGATAACTAGATCTTGGCTTTTTACATAATCGCCATCAATTCCGAATATTTCGCATCCATGTTCTTCGAAAACAGTCAACCATGTTCCAAGACCGCAACCAACATCTAAAACAGATTTTGGTTTAAAGAAATCTAGAAAGAGTGGAACTATCTCTTTCGCAGAGCTTATTGAATTGCGATAATGCGCATGATGAAAATTATCACTATAGTCTTTTGGCGTCATCTTATTTTAGTTTTCTTCCTTGTTTTTGATTTACTATATAACAAACACCATGTTTGGTTTGAGAAATTCTTAAGGGCAAATTATTCTTTGATAGATAATCATGAACTGCTCTAGAACATCCATCCCAAGCATAATAATCATCAATGATTATGAGTCCATTTTCAACCACCTTTGGATACAGATTCTCCAAACATACCCAAGTAGAATCATACCAATCACCATCAAGCCTTAAGATGGCAATAGGTTCACTTATTTCAGTATTTGCCGTTGTCTTGTCAAACCAACCTGCCACAATTTCGTGCTTATCCGATTTTGCCAATTTCATCGCTTCCTCTGCAAAAGTAATCTCTGCTTTGCAATTGTCTAATCCTACTCCATTGTTATCATCCTGCCAAATTTTCGCAGCTTGACCATCTATTTCTTTGACTTCAGGTAATCCTTCAAAACTATCAAACAAAATACTTTTTCGTTTTTTATCGGAGTAATCATAAATACCGGCAATCATTCCACCTCGCCAAACGCCACATTCAACAATGCAACCCTCTATATGGCTGACACTATTACATAAGATTAAATTATCTATAAAAACCGACGAACCTATCATTGTAAAGCCTTTATACTTATTATAAATTGCTCTAGCTTTGTTCGTTTCGTTAATATGTTTTGATTTACTTACAATCCGTTTTACTAGTTTTTTCATTGTATTTTAGTCATCAATTGTCCATTTTCCTTCGTCAATATATTTGCAAGCATTATTCTGCCATCCCCATTCTGGCTCTTTCTGATCGATCATTTCTACCTCAAAAGAACAGCATTCAAATTCTTGAAATTTTTCTCTAGTCTTCGAGTTTGCCAAATGCATTTTTAGGTAATAACTTCCTTTATACAGGCGAATGTTGGTGTATTCATACGTAATTTTATTAACACCCTTTTTTCTACAAATTGGAGAATCAATATCAAAAATATACGACAATAGTACTGCTTTATTTAAATCATCAAATATTTGAATAGCGGGGGCAATATTTTCGTAATTATCGATGGGCATATTAATTTCAAGAGAAATTATTAAGGATTTTCCATAGGCTTGAATCATGCCGCCTTCCGATGTTTTCAATTCAACCTTAGTTATAGTAGGCTTATTTATGACTGGTAATTGCTCATAAACATGCTCGCCTTTATATTGCAAAGAGTATTCAGCAATAACTTTTGGTGTATAATCGTAAATTTGAAGATGACCGTTTTTCAATAAAATACTTTTGGAAGTAAGCGTTGAAATTGCACTAAGGTCATGACTGACAAAAAGAATTGTTCTTCCTTCGCCTTTACTAATATCGCCCATTTTGCCAAGACATTTCTTCTGAAACTCTGCATCTCCAACTGCCAAAACTTCATCTACAATCAAGATTTCACTTTCGAGATGTGCTGCGACGGCAAAAGCTAATCGAACATACATGCCGCTACTGTATCGTTTTACTGGGGTGTCAATATATCGTTCTACGCCAGAAAAATCTATTATTTCATCCAGCTTTCTCGTAATTTCTTTCTTACGCATCCCTAAAATAGCGCCATTGAGATAGATGTTTTCTCTACCTGACAATTCAGGATGAAAACCAGTTCCAACTTCTAGAAGGCTGGCGATTCGTCCTTTGACTTTAATTTGACCCGTCGTTGGACTTGTTACCCTTGACAATAATTTGAGCAATGTGCTTTTTCCGGCGCCATTTCTTCCTATAATCCCAACGGCATCACCTTGATGGATGTCAAAATTAATATCTTTCAAAGACCAAACAATATCGCTCGTTCCTTTGATGCTGCGGTCATTTGCTTCTCCGATCTTAAGAAATGGATCTTCTTTTCCGCGAACTTTGGTTGTCCAAAATCGCTCTAAATCACGCGAAATAGTACCCGTACCAATTTGACCAATTTGGTATGCTTTTGATAAATTCTCTGCTTTTATAACTATTTCTGACATTATATTGTATCTACGAAATTCTTTTCAGTTTTATTAAAAATGATTACTCCTATAAATAAAACGATGATCGTAACCAAAACAGAGTAGCTAATGCTCCAGACCGAAAATTCTCCTTTGCCAAGAAATGCATATCGAAATGCTTCAATGATTCCAGTCATTGGATTAAGCTCTATGATTGATTTGTACTTTGCTGGTGCGGCACTTAACGGATAGATAACCGTAGTTCCGTACATCAAAAGTTGCACTCCGAAGGCAACTAAAAACGTAAGATCTCTATATTTCGTAGTCATAGCCGTAATGATTAATCCAAGACCTAATCCTAGAAGCGCCATCAATGCAACTAAAAACGGAAAAAAAAGAATGGCATAAGTTATATGAAAATTGGCTCCTTGAAAACCAAAATACACCATCATTATTATTAATAAAAGTAGCTGGACTACGAATCGCACCAAGTTACTGACGACAATACTTAACGGCATAATCAATCGTGGGAAGTAAACTTTACCAAAAATCGAAGCATTATCCCGAAAAACAGTACTTGTTTTTGTAAGACAATCTGAAAAATAATTCCATGCGGTAATACCTGTTAAGTAAAATAACTGTTGCGGTAAACCATCAGTACTCATCTTGGCCAGGTTGCCAAAAACAAAAGTAAAGACTATCGTTGTAAAAAGCGGTTGGATAAAAAACCAAAGCGGACCAAGAACAGTTTGTTTATAGAAACTCACAAAATCACGTTTCACGAACATCCATAGGAGATCTCGGTATCGCCAAACATCACTGAATTTTAGATCAAATAACGAACTATGTCCTTTTATAACAAGATTCCAATCTTCAGATTGAATTGTTTCTTTCATTCTTTACAGTTTTCTACACTTAGAAAAGTAGTTTTACAATCTTCAAATGGCAGGTAAATTTTTGCTGCAAATATAAGTATTTAGCCTTGATCACTATACTTTTTTTGGATAGTTTACCTAGCATAAACTAAATTTAAAGTAAAACAAAATGTAAGTATATTTGTAGTTACTATTTTATATAATTTTAATCTCAACGATGTTCCATTTTCTCAAAAAGAATTCTTATCTAAAAGATATCATTCCTTCTAATTATGTCGATATTCATAGTCACTTATTGCCTGGAATAGATGATGGTGCTATTACTATAGAAGACACCTTGTTATTAATTAGTGAATTACGGAAAATTGGTTTTCAGCAATTTATAACTACACCACATATTTACACCACCGTTTGGGACAATACGAAAGATTTGATTGAAAGAAAGCACAAAGAAACGATACTATCATTGCCGCAAGACACTTCCTTAAGATTTGCAGCCGAATATATGATCGACCCGTACTTCGCTACATTGTTTCAAAATGAATCATTAGCAACCTTGAAGGAGAATTACGTACTGGTTGAACTGTCATACATCAACCCACCTATTCAACTGTATGATATTCTATTTGAACTTCAAATTGCGGGATACCGCCCTATTTTAGCACATCCTGAGCGTTACCCTTTTTATAATTCCAACTTGAATGAATTCACCAAACTAAGAAATGCGGGCTGCCTATTTCAAATGAATTTATTGTCGACAGTAGGCTATTACGGTACTGAGGCCACCAAATCTTGTGAATTACTTCTGAAGAAAGGCCTCGTTGACTTTGTAGGTTCAGATGTACATCACACCAAACATCTTGAGTCATTTTCGAGCAAAATACTTATAAATGATCTTAAGCCTCTAAAAGCAGCAATCGAAAATAATCAATTTTTTAAGCTGTGATTACTTGCTAAACCACTTATACCAAGGTTTCTTTTCAACTTCTTGCTCCACTCCATACCCGTAGCCATAGCCGTATCCATAGCCATAGCCATATCCGCCGTAACCATAAGCGTATGGTTTTCTCCAGCGTGTATCATTCAATAAGATTGACATATTTGGCAATCTCTTTTGACGATAAAGATCATCAATCATCTTTATTTGACGTTTGTCAATAAAATTGGCGCGAATGACATAGATAAAAATGTCCGCAAATTTAGCTACTAATAATGTATCAGTCACCAAACTAACTGGAGCGGTATCGACAATAATGTAGTCAAACTCTTTCTTTAATTCCTCAAACATATTGTCAATCTTGCCATTCATCAATAAATCAACTGGATTCGGTGCGACAACACCAGAAGGCAAGATGTAGAAACTATCAAAGTTGTCTACTTTCATAATGTAGTCATTGATGTTTTCGTTGCTCTTTGACAAATAATTTGTTAATCCTTGTGCTGGCAACTGCAAGTAGCGATCTATCTTCGGGTTTCTAATATCCAATCCAACCAACAGTACTTTTTTGCCTGACAGGGCAATCGTACTAGCTAAATTTACCGCCACAAATGTCTTTCCTTCTTTTGGGATGGTAGAGGTGACAAAAATCGTTTTACATTGATTTTCAGGAATTTTGTTTGCCAAGAATTCCAAATTAGTTCTAATAATTCTGATTACTTCCGCAGAACTAGATTTGCTATTGGTATTAATGATTTCATCGTGACTTTCAGATTGCGGAATATCTCCAAGGAAAGGTGCAGATAATTTACCCTCAAAATCTTGTCTGTTCTTTATTTTATTGTCAAAAAGATTTTTGATGTAAATCACAGAATACGGCACAAACATTCCGATCATTATGGCAATAATAAATACGATATTTCGTCTTGGTGATACTGGATAGTCTGAGGAAAATGCGGCATCTACAATTTTCGAAATCGGCTCTGTTACCGCTAACGATATCGCCGTTTCTTCTCTTTTTTGCAGCAAATAAAGATACAATGATTCTTTAATTTGTTGCTGTCTTGTCAAGATTCTATATTCTCTTTCTTGGGTTGGCAATTCAGAAATTCTACCTTTAATAAGATTATCTTGTTTTTCAAGATCTTTCTTCCTAATATTTAAAGAGGCAAGTGTTCTTTTTAAACTCGCACTCACATTCGCACTAAGCTCTTCAATTTTTTCTTCAAGGTTAATAACGATTGAATTGTTCTTTGTACCATCTTTTACTATTCTATTTCTTTGAATGACATAATCATTAAATTGAACAATAAAATTCGTGACATCTTTTCCGTCAGCGACCGATATTAAATTATTGGGTACCAAATCCCATTTACCCTTTGATTTCATATAACTTAGCATCTCCGAAACCACTTTTATCTGTGTCTCCGTTGCAATAAGATCTTTACTAAAATCTACAGAATTGTGTAAAAATATCTCCGCTTGTGTATTGATATCGGTAACATCATTGGACTTCTTAAAAATTTCCGCATCCTTTTCTACGTCACCTAACTCTGAAGTGATAATTTTTAGACGATCTTGAATGAAATTCAAGGTGTTTTCAGAAATAAACTTTTTATCAGTGATGGCATCTTGATTGTAGACTTCAATAAGTGTATTTAAAAAATCTACGGCTTTATCTTTTACCGGATCATTAATTGCCAATGATACAATACTAGAGTTCTTGCTTAAAGAAGATACATTTAATCTGCCCTTAAAACTATCAACAACATCGTCAATTCTATGGACTTCGACTATAATCGGAATATTTTTAGAATAATTCGCAAATGTTCTAGGGTTTTTATTTACTACTAACTTAGAGTCATCAAGGTTAATAATTGAACCATATTTGAATTTGCCCAAAGTGGTTACTCCATCTGAAACCAATTCAAACGTTGTATCATCGACAAAATTGAGTGTAAAGGATTTTTGGTGGTTATAAAAACTATCGTTGATATCGTAAAAAGAAAATTCTACAGGCTTCTCCTTATAGAGCTCAATCGTTTTTACCCTTCCAATAGAAGTGTAATATACATTGAGTCCAATTTTCTTGATTGCTCCACCGATAATATTTCTGGAACGAATAACTTCAATTTCATTGTCAACATTATTCTTAACGCCAGCCATAATCCCCAAGTCGGAAAAGGCAGTCAACTCAGATTGTAACCCTCCTTTTTTCTCATCTCGAACTAAAATACTTGCAGTGGCATTATAAATCGGCACCGCGTAACGCAAGTACAAAGAGGCTACAACTAGACACACAAAAATTCCAAATCCAAACCATTTCCACTGTGATAGATATCTTTCTACCAATTCATGAAAATCGAATACATCCTCATGTTTTTCATTAAAATTTGGAGTATTTTCTTCCATCATATTTTTTTAATTTTTGAGTACTAATATTAATGACAATATTACGGTCAAACCCGACAGGTATAGTGCGGTGTTCGGCCCAACGGCAGAACTATTAATTGCCGTTTTATTAGGTTCAACATATATAATGTCGTTTTGAGCTAAGTAGTAATTTTCTAAATTGAGGATGTCAACTTTTGTAAGATCAATTCTGGTATAAGTCTTCTTTCCTTCCTCTTCGTGAATCAATAAAATGTTATTTCGCTTTCCGTATAACGTTAGATCACCAGAAAGACTTAACGCCTCTAAAATTGTAATTCTTTCGCTAGGTATGGTATAAGAACCTGGTTTAGATACTTGCCCTAAAATTGAAATTTTATAATTTAAGATTCTCAAATTAATACTTGGATTCTTAATATAAAATGAAACTTTATCAGCCAATGTACTAATAGCCTGAGATCTCGTCAGTCCTCCTAATTTAACTTTTCCTATTACAGGAAACTCAATAAAACCATCATTATCAATTAAATAGGTTTTAATGTTGCTTTGATTTTCGTTTAATTGATAATTTCCCTGTATTTGTGGTAAGTTAAACGGAACTGTCACCTCTGGATTCTCTGCGCTTACAATTACATTGAGTAAGTCATCCGGCTGAAGCGTTGGCTCATATCGAAGTGAGCTATCATAATTTTTTTGATTGTCAATATCCTGTAAGTAAACCAATTTCTTTCTCGAAACACATGAGAAAAGAAAAAATGAAGCAAATAAATATAAAAACGCGGCTTTAGTTGAAAATTTCATAGTTTATAATTGATTCTTGCAAATATAGTTGTAAAGCTTTAATGTCAGTATTAAAATAAGAAAATCTAGATTAGTTATTAAGCATCAAGCGTTTCAAAAACGGAATTCATGCTTTTAAATTCAGGCACAATTTTTTTCATTGCCGAGACAATGTCTTCATTTGAACTTTTTCCAAGGTGCAACAATAGCGCATTCGTAGCAGTTTGTATGCTTGCATGATCTTCTTGAATTTCCTGAGCAATCATAATCTTATTGTTGTGCGTCGGTAAAGTCTTCGAGGAATCATTCAACAATTCTTCATATAATTTTTCTCCTGGGCGCAAACCTATGATTTTAATATCAATTTCTTTGTATGGAATGAAGCCCGCTAATCGTATCATTTTTAGCGCTAAATCGATGATCTTTACTGGCTGGCCCATATCAAAAATAAAAATTTCTCCACCTTTCCCCATCGCACCTGCCTCTAATACAAGCTGACAAGCTTCCGGAATGGTCATAAAATAACGAATGATATCTGGATGGGTGATTGTTAATGGTCCTCCCTCTGCAATTTGTCTAGAGAATAAGGGAACAATCGACCCATTAGAGCCTAAGACATTTCCAAATCGTGTAGTAATAAACTTCGTCTTAACTGCACGATTGTCACTATTCAGATTGCTGTTCAAAGTTTGCACATATTTCTCAGCAATACGCTTGCTTGCGCCCATTACGCTACTTGGATTAACTGCTTTATCAGTAGAAACCATAACAAAACACTCTACTTCATATTGCAAAGACAAGTCGGCCAAATTCTTGGTTCCTAATACATTTGTAAATACAGCTTGCGAGGGATTTTCCTCCATCAAGGGAACATGCTTGTAAGCGGCTGCATGGTAAACCACATTTGGATTGTACTTAGCAAAAACCATATCAAGCGCTTCCCTATTTCTAATATCTGCCAGCACAGAGCGCAGTACTACTTTGTCATTAAAAGGCTTAATCTCTAGGCTTAGGTTGTGCAACGGCGTTTCTGCTTGGTCGACAATGATGATTTTCTTTGGATTAAAAGACAAGATTTGACGGGTAATCTCACTTCCGATTGACCCCGCGGCGCCTGTAATCATTATGGTTTTTCCATCAAGTTGCGTTGATATAGCTCTTGTGTCTAAAACAATTGGTTTTCTATCTAACAAATCTTCAATTTCAAAGCTTTTCACCTTCGTCGAAATTTGCTTTTCGTCTTCCCAATCTGCGATCAATGGCACGGTAAAGACTTTGAAGTTAAACTCTAGACATTCCTCAACAATCGCTATCGTTTCTTCCTTACTTAAGCTCTTTTCAGCGATAATCAATGCATCGGCTTTTAAAGATCGTAGTATAACAGCAATTTTCTTATTTTGATTAAATATGGGTAGATTTAAAATACTTTTGGACGTCTTATTTTGATTGAATTTATCAATAAATCCTCGTAACTTAAATCTACTTGGAGTTTCTGTCTTTAGCGCATTAGCAACGGATATAGCATTTGCGTCCGACCCGTAGATCACTGCATTTATCAACTTTTTCTTATCTTCAAAATGCATGTATTTTTCGAATACATATTTGATTAGAATTCGAAATAGGAAAAGCAACAAGAATGATAAAACGAAATTGATAAACAAACCTGTCGTAACAAAAATGACTTTATCAAAAAAAACGAGACATGAAAAGTTAACAACAAGCAAGAAAATATAAGATGTGGTGGTAGAAATCAAAAGTTTCACACCATCAATAAATGTAGAATGCCTTATGATACCGGCATACGTTCGGTAGACCAAGAAAAAAATCGCGTTTACTAGAATGATTAGCCCATAACGAGTAGCCATTCCAAAATAGTTATAACGCAAATTCGACAAACTATAAATGATGAGATAGGTTATTATACTTGCGACAAGTACAATAAATACATCAATAGCGAAAATAATCCACCTTGGCAAATAACCAATATTATGGAATCGTTTCCCTAAAACACTATTTTTTACAATACCAAAAATAGAATTGCTCATCAATAACTATAAAAATTCAATATAAAAATAACATTTTCTAATAAAACCAAATGATTTTATTACTTTTTAATTAAAAAAAATATCCAGTTCTGCCTTAATTCGATCTCTGTCCTCATCTCCCAAATTTGACCCCGACGGCATACAAAGTCCAATATCAAAAAGCTGTGCGGCGGTATCGCCACCGTAATAAGGGCATGCTTCAAAAATTGGTTGCAAATGCATCGGTTTCCACAAAGGGCGACACTCAATGTTTTTCTTCTCTAAAGCGATTCTCAAATCCTCTCTAGTCTTCCCGTTTGTTTTGCTCGGGTCAACTAAAATCGCAGAAAGCCAATGGTTGGAATAATAAGCTGGAGTAGGTTCTTCAAATACCGTTACACCTTCAATGTCTTTAAAATAAGTTGCATAAAAATCATGCATCTTTCTTCTCAATAGAACGTGTTTCTCTAAAATTTCCATTTGCCCTCTCCCAATTCCAGCTGAAATATTACTAAGTCGATAATTGTATCCAATCTCAGAATGTTGATAGTGCGGCGCTTGATCACGTGATTGCGTTGCAAAGAAAATAGTTCTTTCTTTCAGCACTGTGTTAGGCGATACTAATGCGCCTCCTCCAGAAGTCGTTATGATTTTATTTCCATTAAAGGATAGTACGCCAAAATCACCAAAAGTTCCACATTTCTGACCTTTGTATGTACTTCCTAAAGCTTCAGCACTGTCTTCTAAAAGTGGAATATCATACTTTTCAGAAATTGCCTTAATCTCATCAACTTTAAATGGCATTCCATAGAGATGCACTGCTATAATCGCCTTCGGACGTTTCCCTTTGGAGATTCGATCGACGATTGCTTCTTCTAAAGCAATGGGACACATATTCCAGGTTTCTCTTTCACTATCCACAAAAATGGGATGTGCTCCTTGGTATAAAATCGGATTTGCCGATGCTGAAAATGTAAAACTTTGGCAAATTACTTCATCGCCAGCTTTGACTCCCAAAAGAACAAGCCCAAGATGAATTGCGGCAGTGCCAGAACTCAAAGCGGCTATTGCTTTATTTTCGCCAATATAAGATTCTAAGTCATTTTCAAAACCGGAAACGTTTGGTCCTAAAGGTGCAACCCAATTGCTATCAAAAGCTTCCTTGATAAACTTTTGTTCGCTACCGCCCATATGTGGCGATGATAGCCAAATTTTAGATTCAATCATTTTTCTTTAATCTTTTTCGGGTTGCAAAGATAGGACAACCCGCAGTACTATCCTACACTATTATTTTCAGAAATGCCAAATATGGTTTTATAAATAATCTTCAAATCTCCTAGAAAAGTATGGTGGTGAAAATACGCCAAATTCATTTTTACTTTGTCTGGGAAAATGATTTTGTCATTGTATTCGAGTGGATTTTTTTGTTGACTCAATATCGCATCCTCATTCCTGTACTTTATAGAGGCTTCACTAGTTATGCCAGGTTTCAACGCCAGCATTTTTCGATCTTCTCCTTCTAATAAATCGTAATATCCTTCAATATCAGGTCGAGGTCCAACAATCGACATATCTCCTATCAATACGTTTAAAAATTGCGGTAATTCGTCTATTTTATACAACCGAAAATAATGTCCAAAGTAAGTTATCTTCTGAGTTCGCGGATGGATTGTTCTTATTTTGAATATCATAAAAATCTTTCCCATTGTCCCACTCGTTTTTGTATAAAAAGTCCGTTCGATTGCGTTTCTATTGTGGCAATAATAAAGCAAAGTAGAATCAACCAACTCAAAAGCAAAAGTGAAACTATTGAAAATACGATGTCAAATATGCGTTTCACAAAGTTGAATTTAAGAATCGAAATGAAACATTGAAAGTCAGTTGCCTTCCCGCTCCTTCTCGATATTTTATTGAATTAGCTCAATTTCTTTAAGAGTTCTTTTTCCTTCATCAAAATAGGCAACGAATCAACATCTCGTAGGAAAATCAAGTCTTTTTCAAACTCATACATTTTGTAGATCAAATCAAACTCTGGATCTCCATTCAAGAGTCTGACTGTGTCGGAAGCAAAATTAGCTCCAGCCGCGGCAAAACACTGGGTAAAAGCAACGTGTCGAACATTGATTTCTGTAATGTACGGTTTTCCGTTTTCATCTTCCTTAAAATCAACAGTAAAAAAACCATGTTGCTTAGCACCGGTGTGTTTGAAAAGAAAATCCATCGCTCGTTTCGATTCTTCCACCAAATGTGGTTCATTGAGCAATCTTCCAAACGAAGTATTCCCGGTAATCCCAGACGGCGCTACTTTCGCCATGATATAGTTCACGCGTTCTGCAGTTGCTGTTCGGAGTAATTTCCCATTAAAATAAAGCATCTTACAGGCTAAATTTCTTCCTGGTAAAAACTTGCTCGCAATAAAGGTTTGAACGTTGGGATTAATTTGAATCCAATTTTTCAACGAATCTTCGTCTTCTACTTTTAATGATCCCAATCCACTGGTTCCACTGGTACTTCTAACCCAAAAATTACCTTTCAAAACATCGAAAACTTCTTTAAGATTTTGATGATCTCTATCAAAAGTCACTGATGGCGGGACAATATCCAAGTCTTTTAGAATTTCCGTCATTTTAGATTTATCGACTAACAAATCTGCCATCGACCAATCCGGAATCAAAGCTTTGCACGGTAAGGATTGCGTTTCTTTTCTCTTGCTCCATTCCATCACTTCCAATTCAGGCAGAATGATTGCCAAATCGATGTTATTTTCTTTGATAATGGCCTCGATGCTACTCCAGTAATCTGGACTTGTAGCACCCGGAACCACAAACGTTTTGTTGAACAATTCATTTTGATACAAACCAATGGACAGTGGATTGATATCAGTTCCAATTAGCTCGAAGCGTTTGTAAAAAGAGTACTTTTTTAAAGAGATGGCAAAACTTCTTGGCGTTGGTCCGCCAACACCGGTAATTAATATTTTCATATTGTCTTAATTTGTTCCATTAAATGGGTTCATAGGTCGATCATCACTCTGATTGACGCCTTGTGTTTGAATTACTTTAAGAAAAGTCATCCACAAGATCTTGATGTCTAACACAAAGGAAACGTGATCTATATAATAAACATCGTATTCGAATTTTTGGGTCCATGCTATCGAATTTCTACCATTGACTTGCGCCCAACCCGTAATCCCAGGTCGCATTTCATGACGTCTAAGTTGTGTTGCTGAATACAGCGGAATATACTTAAACAGTAACGGCCGTGGACCAATCAAACTCATGTCACCCTTAAGCACATTGACCAATTGCGGCAACTCATCAATCGACAATTTCCGAATCAATCGACCTGCTTTCGTGAGCCTTTTATTATCTGGCAACAACTTTCCATCTGCGTCTTTTTCGTCGGTCATGGTCTTAAACTTGATAATATAAAATGGTTGTTGATGCAAACCTGGTCTTTCTTGGAAGAAGAATGCTTTAGATTTGTTTTGATAGAACAAAATCAAAAAAACAACTAGTAATAGTGGCATCGCGCAAATCAAAACCACTAGTGAAATTAATATATCTAAAACCCTTTTAAAGAATGCCGAATACATAGCTACGATTGGTGTTTTTCTAACAATTCTTTCAATCCTTTCTTCGCTGGCAATTGCCATAATAATTTACACCAATCATGATTGCCTTCTATAAAACCTGGGCCATTTTCAGTAATGACAATATCCCAACCTATCGAGCGATTTTGTGGATGTAACAGTGCGGCTTCCTTTACCATTGCGATAGTTTCGCTCCAAAATGGTACTTGAAAACCAACAATCGGAATCTTCGTAACTGGATGATTTATCTCTTCGGGTTTGGTAATATCGCTGTAAACTGCGGGACCAATTACAATACCTGTTACTTCGTCGATAGGCGCAGCTAAATTTCCTGCAGCCATATTATCCACGGAGGAATTAACGGATATTCGTTGACGACAACCTAAGATTTCAACTTCATTATTGGCATTCAATTGGGTGAAAATCCGCACCGTGTTGACAGCCGAAGGAGAAAGTTCTGTGAGTTTTGGATGTTGAATGATAAACTCCTCCACCAAATCGAAACTATTTTTTTCCATAAAATCAACGATGGATGCGGGGGTAAATTCACTCGCGTTTTTGATTTCCACAGCAACACCACATTTCCCATCAGCTACTTTAAAAACAAGCTTTCCAGAAGGATTATTTAACAGCTTTTGCGTTTGCTCTGGATATTTTTTCAAATCAGTAATATCGGCAACTGTGTGAACAAAATAATTACCATAACTTCTGTAAAATTTAGTCTTGTCATCTAAGATATCCCTTTGATTTTTGGGATTCATTTTGAGCTGGTACTCAAACATATAACCTGTTCCTGCCCATAGTTTGCGCTCGTCTTTATTCTTTTCAAAAAAACGAAATTGAAAATATTCTAAAATTGAAATGTTGTAGGTAAATACCGAAAGCAGAACATCTAGCAAGATGCTGATTTTGTTTCGATGGGTTTGTTTGGCGGCATGGCTTAGAAAGAGCCAAAACTTCTTCCAATCCAATTGCTTCAAATAATATCCTAAATAGACGAATCTTTTTATCATTTTCTTTGATTTGTAAGGTAATCACCCAATTCATCTGCCGCCATAAACTCGACTTCAGGCCATTTTTTGACGATTTCTTGCAGTAGTTTTTGCAAAGTTTGCAAGCCCATCGCTCTGTTTTTCGGATCGATGTGACCGCAGAAATTGACGCGATGTGAACTAATAATGGCGGGTTTATTCCATCGGAACGCTCTTTCGATTTGTTTCATTGTAAAAGTCACCCAATCCAAACCGCGATCTTCAGTCGGTTCAAAAACAATATTTCGCACCATAATAGTCAAGCCTTCTTTGGTTTTCTTTCCGATATAATTAAAACTTGTTTTATAGCTATCCTGACCTTGATGCTCTTTTCTAACCAAGCCCAAATCGATGTATTTGCTTCCATTTTCTTTCAAAGTTGAAAAAAGAGATTGATGAATTTGATACACCGGCGGCGTAAAGTAATTACTTGGATAACCAAAGACTTCCTTGAAAAGTTGCAGTCCTTCAACTAAAATCGGCTTTAGTTTTTCATTGTCGTTGACATCCCAAAAATCTAAAGCAGCGGTGCTCGACATGGTCGGATAATCTTCATCTGAGATGCTGGTGTAGGATTTGTTTTGTAATGCCGTTAGCAATTCCGGGTCTCTTTTTTCTAATTTATCATTGAATACAAATAAATTGAGATGTTCCCTGCCGTGAAATTGCGGTTTTAAAAACCCTTTCGCAATGCCTTCCTGCCACAATTCCCATGCGCCACGATAGGCTTCTGGCTGTTCTTTAGCTAATTTACTATAGGTAATTGGGAGATTTTCAAAGTAGAATTTTTGAAAATTATCCGCTTCCATTTTTCAAAATCGATGTTGCAAGGAAGCGAAAACGGCGTAAATACGGCGCTTCTGCCATTTTTATCTTTTACAGAATCTAATACTGCGTATAATTGTTCCAAATCTTGTTTGGTTTCTAAAGTGTCATAGAGATCAAAACGAGAATAGACTTTAAGTCCAGCTTGGTCTAATTTTGCTCTTGCTTCTTTCGAATGCAAACGCACATTCCCATAATCATCCACAGAAAAAACAACAATCTTACGTTTGGTTTTCCAACCAATGCTGTTTTTCAAATTATTGATGAGACTATCTTTTAACTTTGATATCATTAGCTGTTTTTCAAATACATATTGACAAACTTGTCGGCGTTATCTCTTCTAAATAAGGTCGAAGTTTGAATCGCATTTTCCGACATTTCTTGCCATTTTTGTGGATCATTGCTCAAGGCAACAATAAAATCTTTGGCTTTTTCCAATTCTCTTTCGGTGTAACATTTTGCATAACCGTATTTATTAGCATATGAATGCAACTCCGAATCTTCACCGGCGATATATAACGATGGAATTCCATAACTCATCAAATTGTAGGATTTGCTGGGAACGCTTCCTTTGGAAGTCAATTCATCTAAAATAACAATCCCCAAATCGGTTGCTGACAAAGAAAAAGGAAACATTTCGTCGGTTTGAAATGGTAGAAACGTACAATTGGGAAGTTGCTTTTCTTCGACCATTTTTTGCAAAGCTGGCACTCGAGGGCCGCGACCTATGATTTGAAAAAGAATTTTTTGGTTGTCTTTTAGAAGTTCCGCTAGTTGCACGACAACCTCAACTTTGTGCGTCAATCCTATGTTTCCAGAGTATTGAACAATAAATTTATCTTGCAATTGGTGTTGGGCGATAAACTTATTCTGTGATTTTGAAACCCGTTCGTTTTGTTGAAAAATCGACCAAATAGGTTGGATGATAATTTTAGATCGAGAAACATACGCTTCGACCAAATCTGCCATCTTATCGCTAATCGTGAAAAGTCGATATGATTTTTTAAAAGACTTTCTGTTGCATGCCGCCCAAATCCGGTATAAAGGATGGGTTTCCTTCATGCCCGTGATTTTAAACACATCGGGATAAACATCCCAAATCACCATGCTGAAGCGATGTGGCAACAATAAATTTAGCAAATAACCCATTGGTGGAATAGAAACAAAAAATACTTCGTATCCGCGAAATTTAGTTAGTAACAACCAATAGATTTTGAAGCACGCTTTGATGTAGGACAAGAATTTTTTGCTTGCTGGACGTTCTACCCATTTGTTGATTTTGGTAATTTCAATGGTGTCCTTTAGTTCTTCGCCTTGAACGTGAACGCTGCCGGTAATCAGGCTTACTTTTTCAAATCGCTCTGAAAAGGCGTTACAAAAACCAATAGTGAGATAATTGGTCGCTTGATTGACGACCACGATCTTTCTATTTGTTATTTTCTCCATGCCTAATTTGGGTTGAATGCTGTATAATTTATCCGATGTTCTTTCCCCTCCTTTGGAGGGGTGCCCGAAGGGTGGGGTGGTTTCTAGCCCCGATTGCAGTGAAAATCCTTTGGCGGCGGCGTTTACTTCGTCAGTTCGCTCCGCTCGTGTGGCGCCAAAGATTGCAACGGAAAGCGGGATTAGCTCCTCAAAAAATTACTCCGCTTGTTTCAAGATTTTATGTCCACCTTTTACCAAATGAATGTCTTTTAAAAACAAAGAAACGTCCATCGCGACCATTTCTTCCACCAACATTTTCAAGTCGTATTTTGGTTGCCATCCTAATTTTGTTTTAGATTTCGTTGGGTCACCAATGAGAAGATCAACTTCTGTTGGTCTGAAATAAGCTGGATCCACTTTTACCAATACTGAACCAATAGCTGGAATATTAAATTCGTTGACCTGATGCCCTAGCGCCTTTTGATATACTTCTTGATCGATGGCTTCTAAAATCCCTTTTTCATCAACGCCTTCTCCTTCGAATCGAACGGTAAATCCAACTTGTTGAAAAGCCATTTTGATAAAATCACGAACGCGCGTTGTCACTCCAGTTGCAATGACGTAATCTTCGGCAACGTCTTGTTGAAGGATTCTCCACATTGCTTCTACGTAATCTTTGGCGTGACCCCAATCTCTTTGCGCATCAAGGTTCCCCATAAACAAATCGTTCTGAAGACCTAAAGCAATTTTGGCCACAGCTCGCGTGATTTTTCGGGTTACGAAAGTTTCTCCACGCAAAGGCGATTCGTGGTTGAAAAGAATTCCGTTACAAGCAAACATATTATAGGCTTCTCTGTAGTTTACGGTAATCCAATACGCATAAATTTTAGCAACTGCATATGGCGAACGCGGATAAAACGGCGTCGTTTCTGACTGTGGCACTGCTTGTACTAAACCGTACAATTCAGAAGTTGACGCTTGGTAAATTTTGGTTTTATTTTGAAGTCCCAACAAACGAACCGCTTCTAAAAGTCGTAATGTTCCAATTCCGTCTGCATTGGCGGTATATTCAGGAGTGTCAAAACTAACTTTCACGTGTGACATGGCCGCTAGGTTATAAATTTCATCTGGTTGTACTTCTTGAATAATTCGCGTTAAGTTCATCGAATCAGTCATATCACCATAATGCAATTTCAATCTAATTTCTTTGGCATGTGGGTCTTGATATAAATGATCAATTCTTGCCGTATTAAACATAGATGATCTTCTTTTGATACCATGAACCATATATCCTTTTTCAAGTAACAACTCTGCTAAATACGCACCATCTTGACCTGTTATTCCTGTAATTAATGCCGTTTTCATTGCTTCTAGTTTAATATATTTCTAATTAAATTTTTACTTCTTTGTAATTGTTTGCATGTTCTAAAAACCATTGGTAGGTGGCTTGTATTCCATCTTCTAATGAAATTTTAGCGCTCCAACCTTGGTTTTTCATTTTGCTTACATCCATTAATTTTTTCGGTGTTCCGTCTGGTTTAGAACTGTCCCAAATGATTACTCCTTGGTGTCCAACGGTTTTTTGAATCAGTTCTGCCAACGATTTTATGGTTAGGTCAACACCTGTTCCTATATTATATAAGTTCTCTTCAAACGAATGCTCCATCGAAAAAACAACCGCTTCAGCAAGATCTTTCACATGCAAAAACTCCCGCATCGGTGTTCCGGAACCCCAAAGCGTAACTGGAGCATGATTATTTTCTTTTGCTTCATGAAATTTACGCATCATGGCTGGTAAAACATGTGAGGTTTGCAAATCGAAATTGTCGTTCGGGCCATACAAATTGGTAGGCATCAAACTCACAAAATCTTTCCCGTATTGTTTGCGAATAGCTTCACAGCTTTTGACGCCAGAGATTTTTGCAATCGCATACCATTCGTTAGTTGGCTCTAGAGATGAAGTTAACAAACATTCTTCCTTTAAAGGTTGTGGCGCAAGTTTTGGGTAAATGCACGAGCTTCCTAAGAAAATAAATTTCTCGACATCTTGTTTTAGTGCAGTATCAATCAGATTGTTCTGAATTTGCATATTCTCCATTAAAAAAGTAAATGGATAATCGTTGTTTGCTAATATTCCTCCTACTCTCGCCGCAGCATCTATAACAATTTCAGGCTTTTCATTAGCAAAAAAAGCTAGCACTGCGTTTTGATTTCTCAGGTCTAATTCCTTGCTGCTTTTACCAACGAGATTGTTATAACCCGCAGCTTTCAAGGCGCTCCAAATAGCTCCACCCACCATTCCGGTGTGACCTGCAACGTATATTTTTGATGTTTTATTCATGGGTATTAATTATTTGAAAACAGATAAAAATTCGTATGCCGCTTTTTTCATTCTACTGTCATAGGAATCATAGAGGTCTACTCCGAAATTCCGTACCGGATAGTGCTCTAAAATTGTTGCTAATTCGTCGAAATTGTGTGATTCGAAGTACGTTCCTTTTTCAGCCAATTGTTCAATATTAACCTTTAAATCACTAGCAATTACTGGGACTTGTAGTGATTTTGCGTCTTCTATTACGGTGCTCCATCCTTCGAACAAGCTAGGTTGAATGATAGCCGTTGCGTATTTCATGAGTAGTAATTGGTCACCACGTGGAATCAATCCTAAAAATGTGATGGCGTTTTTCAAGCTATTTTCATCAATGATTTGATGTAATTCTTTCAAATAATCTGAATTTGGTTCCTCTGGAAATCTTCCTGTAATGGCCAAATGTGGCATTCGTTCGCTATTCTTTAGTTTCGCTAAAGCTTTGAAAACTACTTTATGATTCTTGTGTTTGTGGAATTGATTGCTAATCATAAAATACTGCTCTGGTAGAGCGTATTTTTTTAGGATCTCTTCTCGAGTTATTGTTGGCAAATGATCTACAATTGAAACAAAGTGATAAATATGAATTTTCAAACTTTTCGGCACTTTGAAAAACTGCAAGAAATCGTCTTTAACCGCTTGACTCGATACGACTAAGTCTCGAGAATTTCTTAAAATCAATTTGATTCGAGCATTTCTTTCCAACCTTTTTTTCTTGGTAAAGAACTGCGGATAATACATGTGCTGTAAATCTGCATACCAAGAAACTAATTTGGCGTCGAGTTTACTCTTGACCGGATAATCATGCATTGGAAACACCGCATCCAATTTTTGATCGATGACCAAATCCTGCACAAAAACGTTTTTGTTTTTTAAAAATGACTGTACATATCCTTTGTAAATCGAGGGGAATTGATGCGCTACAACTTCGAGATACGGATAATCCACTTCATCGAGGTATTTCTTCAAATGTTCAGGGTAGACAATCACGACCGTGGGTTTGTCTTTATCTTCTAAAAAGTTCAAGATCTTAATACAGTTTAGAACATAAATCAAACCTCCCGTCCATTTGGGATTAAAATTGAAAATGATTCCGAGTCTAAATCTACTCTCTTCCATAGTTTTAATCTTCCTAATTTGAAACTAAAAATTTTCAAATTCGCTGCAAATATAGTTTAATTCAAACTTTTGAATCAGTTGTTTTGATTTCATTGCCATCTCTTCTCTGGAATCCAGAATCGTCAATTAGGACCTGTAATTTTTCAACGAACATTTTTTGATCCAACATGGTATCAAGAACCATTGGTTTCATCAAATCAAATCACTTGGTCCGGCGATACAATCAAACGAAACTACTGGTAATTCTGCCGACATGGCTTCTCCCACAACATTGGGAAATCCTTCGGACGCGGAAGAAAAAGCGAAAATTTTACTTGACAAATAATACCTCTCGACCTCTGATTGTTTTCCTGCAAAAACAACACGATCAGCGACATGCAGCTTCTTGGCTAAAGCCTCCCATTCTTCTTGGTTACTTTGCTTTAAGTGATCATAACCGACTAACACCAGCTTCCAATCAGGGGCATTCAACTTTGAAAAAATCTCAATTAAGACATCTTGCTGCTTCGATTTGATATAACGTCCCACCATCAAGATGCAATTTTCTCGAGGAATATCTTGAGCAGGAATCTGCCGAATGGGATTTCCAATTACTTTAAAGTTTGTTTGAGCATACATTTTCTTTATAAATCGACAAAGCCTTTTCCGTCTGTACTATCACGCCTTTCGCATTTGGATACAACCATTTGCGCAAAGCATCATGCAATTTCCCTAAACTTTTATTTGGCTGCGCACGATCGGAAACGTAGAGCGGAACCTTCGTCCCGAGAAGCGCTAATAAAACCATACTATTCCATCGTTCGCCAAAAGAAAGCGCTGCAATTGGGTTTATTTTCTGAATGGTTCTTCGCAAGAAAAAGTTCGTTTTGATCGTGGAAAGCAATCGCTTTGAATTGTCAAACTCAAAAGATGGACGATGTATAATGATGTCTTTTGAAATCTCATAAAAAACATCTCGCTTAATTCCGTACAATACTAAATGAACATGGTAGCGATTACTCGCAGCAAAGTAATTGAGAAGTTCAGACATTACGCGCTCCATCCCTCCCGCTTGAAGGGAATGTATCACAAAACAAATATCTTTCTTTACAACTGCAGTCATCTTAATTTATAGCGAATTTACCCAATGAATATAACTTTGTATGCCTGCTTCCAACGAAATGGTTTGCTTATATCCGAGAGAATTCAACAACGAGATATCGGCTCTCCAATTGAGTGGATCTCCTTGTTTCACTTGATTGTTGAACGTAATTGTTTTTTGCCCTTCAAAATTGCGTCTAAATATTTCTGAAACGTATTCAATAGTAAACTCTTCGCCATTGGCAATATTAGTCGCCTCACCATTAAATTTTCCGTTATCAAGAACCAAGTGGAAAGCACGCACGATATCATCAACATGAATGAAGTCTCTGCTCTCCTTACCTGTTCCGTATAGTGCTATTGAATCCGCATTCAAAAACTTTTGATACATATCCCAGAAAGTTGCTTTCTCAAGCCATTTCTTACGCTGAAAAATGCGCAAGGAACAAGTTTGTATTTTATAAAAATCAATAAACTCTTTGACGATTTGCTCTGCTTGCAATTTGTGGATTCCATAGGGCGAGAGTGGTTTTAATGCAATATTCTCATTGATTGGCAATTGTGTCGGATTTCCGTAAACTGCGGCGCTCGATAAATTGATGAATTTACACGAAGGCTGATAGGTTCTAATCGCTTCTAAAATCTTAAAAACGTTTAGCGTATTTAAATTAAAATCCTTTAAGGGAAATTCTATAGACAACGCAACACTCGCTGCTCCTGAACAATTGATACAGGCATCGAATTGATGTTTTTCAAATAACGAATGAAAATCAGAATTAGTCGCATCTATCTGATAATAATCTTTGCTCACATAATCCGTCACAACATCACAACCCAAAACAGTAAAGTTTTGATTCTTGAAATATTCCATGGCGTGAAAACCGATAAAACCTTTGGAACCTATGATTAGTATCTTCATCTTAGTTTTTTAAAATTAAATCAACCATCCAGCCGTAGGGATTAAACTTCCCTTCATGCCAAACGAGCTGCTCATCCCAATAACCTGGACAATCATCATAACCAGCGTTGGCAAATCCGTAGCTAATTTCGATAAGTAATGGTTGATTGTTTTCATCCAGCACATAATCGTATGCGATGCATTGCGCGTTTAATTTTCTTTGATATTCAAACGAAACCTTTACAAATCGCTCATCGATGGCTTCTTTTCGTAAATGATGAATCCACTTCCGGACGCTCTAAAGTCGTTCTTGCGATTCATCCGTTTGATGCCAAAAGCTTTTCCATCAACAATCACAATTCTGATGTCGGAATCATTGTTGGCTATAAATTCTTGAAAATACAAGTAATTCATTTCATTTCCGATGACACTTGCATAACGCGGTGGCTTTACTAGACGAACGAAACCTTTTACAACATCAATTGCATTTGTTTTTCCCAAACGCCATCTTCTGTATCTTTCTTGAATGCTTTCCCAACCGTCGTAGGCAGGAAAACCCTTTCCAAATGCTTTATGCGTTAATTTTTGTGCCTGCGCTGCAGTATGTACCAGTTGCACATTTTGAGAACCAGCGCCACCTCGAAGTTTAAAAACTTTAGGAAAAGTGGTGCTGTCAATCCACTCCAAAACGGTTTTTTCACTATAGAAAACCCACGTCTTTACAATTGGAATATCGAGTGCTTCTAACAAATATTTTTGTCCCACTTTATCATCAAAATGCCAAGCGGTATTAAAGTCAGGAAAGACTTTTTTGCCACTTTGTTCAATAGAAAAAAGTAAGGATTTTGCCATGACAATATCGGACGGCTCTGCTTGATGATAATGCCACATCAATGCGCTGCAATCTCGCAGTTGATCGACAATATCATTCGCATAGCAATTGACCAATTTATAGGGAATATTGTTCTTTTGACAATAGTCTATCCATCTAAAATGAAATAAAACTGGACTATTATTATCGTGGATTGCTATCATATTAATCTAAGTATTGCTGTGCCCACAATTCGAATCCGAGCATCAACCAAATTGCGTCTAATTGTTCTGGTGTTGCTATCGAAATATTATTGACCCAATGGCTTAATTCCTCTAGTTTGAATACTCCTCGTTTTTGAATGCCTGGCGCCACTTGTGTCTTCCATTTTTCTTGAAACGTAGCTGAAGACATAAAGGAACGCAGCGGAATGCCGAAGCCCATTTTTTCACGATAAGCAAATTTTTCGCCGAACTTCTCCGCGCAAATGTCTTTCAAGACTACTTTAGCTTCGTCTTTTCCTTTGTGCTTTCCGACCAAATCAGCGCCAGAAATATTCAAAGATGTGCTTACCATTTCGTTATCTAAAAACGGTACGCGATTCTCGATAGAATGTGCCATCGACATCTTATCTTGACGCATTAGCAAATCTGGCAAATAGGTCAATAATTCGAATTTTCTTTGTTTTAAAATCGTATCGCCTTTCATCGATTTGATGGTATCGCATCGATCTTGAATGGCATTTTGCAAACTAAAATCTGCTTTTAGTGCATGCGCTGTTTCGAGACTTCCAAAGGCAGATTCCATGATCATGCGTTTGTTGCTATCGAGGTAGTAACTTAGAAATTCAGAAATATTTTTTAGATTTTTCTTCAATGCACTCAAGAAGGTTTTTCTAAAGAAGGGAAATTGTGTCGCACGTACAAATCGACTATATCCCGCCAAAGACTCATCTGCACCTTCGCCACTTAATAAAACTGTGACGTGTTTTTTTGCTTCTTGACTCAACAAATAAATGCCAATCGTATTGGGATGATTCATCGGTTGTTCGAAATGCCAAATTGCTTTCTCTAGTACTTCAAAATAATAATTGGCTTCCATTTCGAATTTGTGCGCATGTAACGAAAGTTGCTCCGCTACGATGTCGATATACTTTTCTTCCGAGAATTTTGGGTCTTTAAATACAATCGAAATAGTTTCGAGGTTTCCCTGATTTAAAGCCTTGGCAGCGTAATAACTCACCAGTGAAGAATCAACGCCTCCTGAAAGCTGACAACCTAATTTTACGTCGCTAATCATTTGAGAATGCACACTTTTTTGCAAGGCATTTTCTAAGGATGATTTACTTTCTGCGCTAGAAATCTGTTGACTTCCTTCCGTATTAATATCGTAATATTTATGCGACTTAATGATACCACCATTGACCGTCAAGTACGTTCCTGGTATGCAATTAGTTATATTTTTGAATAGCGTATTGTTGATGACATTTCTAAATAATAAGAACTCATCCATTTTTTCGAAATCGGCTTCGAATTTGAAATCTGGCAACGCTTTAAAGCTTTTCATTTCAGACGCGAAAGCTAATCTTCCTTTTTCCTTCAAAAGGTACAACGGCTTGATTCCGAATCGATCGCGAGCTAAGAATAAAGTATCCAATCGAAAGTCATATATCGCTAAAGCAAACATCCCGTTGAGCATCAAAATCATTTGCTCCATGCCGTATTCTAGATACAAATGCAAAACAATTTCGGTATCAGAAGTGCTTTTGAAATGATGTCCTTTACTTTCTAGATCGGCTTTATAATCGAAGGCGTTATACACTTCGCCATTCATCATCAAAACCACTTGCTCATCTGGACTTACCATAGGTTGATGCCCCATCGGAGAAAGATCTAAAATACTCAACCGATTAAAACCAAAAATGAGGTTTTTTTCGGTCGCAAAGTCTTTGTCTTCGGATATTGAAATCGCTTCAAATGACTTGTTTAAGGTATCAATTCCCACAATTCCAGAATCATCTGGTCCGCGATGCTTTTGAATAGCAAGCATTTCGCGAATGGCTTTATTGCTGGTTTCCTTTTTAAAATCTAAGTTATAATAGCCTGTAAATCCGCACATAACTATTTGTTGGGGTTTATAGAATTAATCAAAATGTCGCGATGCGCTTCACATCGAATCAAATTGGTAAATAACAATTTTTTGTTTTTAGAAATGATAGACGGCAAGAGTCCTTTTTTGTATAAACTTGGCAAGTATTTTCCTTTATAGGGCTGAATCCATGTGTTCATTACCGGTTTCCATTGCTGTACATAATCATCGAATGCACTTTGCAATTTTGTATCGTCGGCGATAATGCTATTCAATTGTTCTTGGTGAGCTTCGATTTTTTTCTTTTCTTCGGAAGCGAGTAATCGAACGCCGACCTCATTGGTATTATGCTCAACATATTCTCTTTCAAAAGTGATTGGCTTTCCTTTTTCAAATTGGAGTCGAACGATCATGCCTTTATTCCACGGCAAATCACGCAAGCCTTCCCAATCAAAACAGAAGTTACCCAAGCTATAAAATATTGGTGCCTCTTTATAGACTTCGTATCCTGAAATAATATGTGTATGGTGCGCAACAACAGCACTAGCGCCAGCATCGACAAAAAAGCGATACCATTTTTTCATTCTTGGGCTTGGCAAATCGTAGTGCTCATGACCACCATGAACAACAACAACAATAAAATCGGATTTCGACTTTGCGTCTTGAATCTGATTAAAAACGCTAACTAAATCTATCGGATGACAACCAGGTTCGGCACCAAAAGTTGTAGTCCATTCGTTTTCTGCCATATTAATAAACGCAAACTTGGTGTCGTCTTTTTCCCAGTAAAAAGTTCTGGATGCTTCCTGAAGGTTTGCTCCACTACCAAACCACTTGATATCATGTTTTTGCAGCGAATCGTACGTTTCCATCATGCCTTCCCAACCGTAATCTTTAAAATGGTTGTTAGCGGTTGCCACGACTTTACAATTCAGATGATTGAGAATTCTTGCGGTAACTGGGTTCGCTTTGATGTGTGGCCCAGTCTTGGTAATTTGTGAATTTGAAGTCGTCAGCGGACATTCCAAATCCAATATATTCAAATCATTTTGATTAAAAAACGGAACAACTGTTTCGAAAAGCGGTTTCCATTGATCGCTTTTATAGTGCTCTTCTATGCGCATCCATGGACAAAAATCGCCTGTAAATCCTATTTGTATCATGGTTTGTCTTGAGATGAAAGGTTACTATTCAAATTCTTTTGAAATACTTGTTCTAAAAGAAAAGTTGTGATTTTTTGTCCACCAAATTGATTCAAGTGATCTTGCGCCAGCCAATCTGTGGCGGGATTGAGAACTTGAGATCCTACTGCATTGCTATTGAGATTGTATACCATTTGGCTTGTGCCATCTTTCAATTTTACAGTGTACTGAAAAGGCAAATTATTCTGGTTACTATTCGATCCTGGAAGCTCAACGACAACCAATTTGATTCCTTGTTCTTGACAAATCTTGGTGATTTCAAGGAGAAAAGGATCGCGGTAATCTATTGGTTTTGCGATAGCGTTTTTGAAAACACTTCCGTCAGGAATTACTTTTTTTGTTTTCCATTGTCCTAAAACCATAGTAGCATTTCTATGATCTTTAGAAATAACTATTTTTAGCAGATCGACCGCAAGCCATTGAAAATTCAGTAATGGAGGATTCTTGAGGTTTGAAATCAAACTTGGATGGTAGAAAAATTCCACTTCCGGATTGGTAAACGGAACTGGATTTAAGTAAGATTTCCCGATGGCAGAAGACAGACCAACGACTACCATTTTAGGTTTATCGTTCTTTTCAAGATAATCCTTGAGCAAAGATACGGAAGTCGAAATGTGATTTCCAGCGACCGAAAGGTTGTAGGTTGACATTCCTTTATTTGATAAATATTCGGCGTCAATGCCATCCAAAGCCATGCTATTTCCTAAAACTATGGTTTCATAATTTTGCTTTTCAAATCTTGAAATTTCGTAGATTTTCTTGAACCCTGGACTCCAAAATACCAACATTAGCAAATAGGCCAAATTCAGCGCAATTACAACAACTAAGAACCAAAATAACTTTCTAAAAAACTGCTCCATTTTTTCCGTTCTTGATTAAAATTGAAAATAAATAAAGTTGTTCTGTTTACCGCCAAAGAGTAAAATAAATACTGTTATTACAGCATAAATCGACCATCTTTTGACCGTTGAATTCATCGTGCCTTTATTGAATTGCAGACCAAATTGTTTGTCGCGATGCATCCACTCTACCAATATCAATATTGCAATCATACTGCAGTGAATGAGGAAATAGATCATATCTTGCTTTCCTAAGAAATTTGGTTTTTGCAGTAAACTCTTTGAAAATATTTCTCGTAGAATTGCAAAAGCTTGCGTGATGGTGTCTGATCTAAAAAATATCCAAGCGATGACCGTTAGGAAAAATGTAAATAGTATTTGAAAAAATTCCTTTATTGAAGGCAAGAATTGATGCGTTGGAATAACGTGCAAGTGATTTCGATTCTTGTCTAATAAAAGTAATGGTATAAAATACAGCGCATTCAAAAATCCCCACGCGATGAAAGTCCAATTGGCGCCATGCCAAAATCCGCTGACGAGAAAGATAATGAAGGTATTTCTTACTTTCATCCAAGTTCCGCCTTGGCTTCCGCCCAAAGGAAAATAGAGATAATCCCGAAACCAAGTTGATAATGAAATGTGCCATCTTCTCCAGAATTCAGCGATATCCCGCGAAAAATATGGAAAAGCAAAGTTGCGCAACAATTCGATTCCGAATAATCGTGAAGCTCCTAATGCAATATCTGAATATCCTGAGAAATCACCATAAATTTGAAAAGTAAAGAATAATGCGCCTAAGAAGAGGCTGCTTCCATTATGTTCACCACTCGCATTAAAGATTTGATTGGCATAAGTGGCGCAATTATCTGCAATAACCACTTTCTTAAATAATCCCCACAAAATTTGACGCAAACCATCGGTAGCTTGCTCGTAGCTGAATGTTCTTGCTTTCTTAAACTGCGGTAAAAGGTGTGTGGCTCTTTCAATGGGTCCAGCGACAAGTAGTGGAAAGTAGCTGACAAAAACGGCATAATCAACAAAATTCTTTTCGGCAATAATTCGTTTTTTATACACATCGATGATGTATGAAAGTCCATGGAAAGTATAAAACGAAATCCCAACCGGCAGGATGACTTTGAGTGTCCATGGATTGATGACTATGCCTGCATTTGCAATCGCATTTGTCAACTCAGTAACGAAGAAGTTGTAGTATTTGAAAAAGCCTAAGAAACCAAGATTGATTCCAATACTCAAAATCAACCAAAATTTGCTTTGCGCTTGTGTTTTGGCTTGTTCTATTTTCAATCCAGAAAAATAATCTAGGAAAGTAGAAAATGCCAAGAGGAAAAGAAAACGCCAATCCCACCAAGCATAAAATACATAGCTAACTAAAAGAATTAATAAGTTTTGCTTACTAATGTTTTTTTGAAACACAAACCAATAGAGTAAGAAAACTATTGGTAGGAAAATCGCAAATTCTATGGAATTGAATAACATAAATCAGTATTGTTATTTTACTTAATTATTCGTTTAGATACATTGACAATTCATCAGTCGAAATAAAATGAACATCTGGCCATTTTTGTAAGATAGACTTCAAAAGCAAATCAAGATCATTGAGACCTCGATCTCTATTTTTTTCGTCGATGAAACCTACAAAATTAATGCGATGCGCACAAATAACTGCGGGTTTATTCCAATGAAAAGCGCTTGCCATTTGAGCTAAACAACTATTTACCCAATCTCTGTTTGGATTCATGGAAGGTTCAAACATACAATTTCTGATATTGTATTTCATGCCCAATGCATTGGTTTCGCCAAAAGTGTGTGGCAAGGCATCGTATTGATCAAAAGTTCCGGTTGGGCTTAATTGAGAACGCAATCCTTGGATCCATTCTACACCATTTTCGTTCAAAACTGATTCTATTTCGGAATCCCAATTGTAGCATGGAGCGATGAAAGATTTAGAATCTTCACCAAATGTTTCTTTGAAGACCCTAAGTCCATCTGCAATGATAGCTTTCTGATCCGGAATATCTGCGGGTGAATCCCAATCGTAGGCTTCCATAAAGCTATAATCACCCGTTCCTGAATACGTCGCATTCCAATCGAAGCAAAACTGTGCGGCCATGTTATCTTGCTGCAAGACTTTTAGCCATCGCTTGAAATTGAGATGTTCTCTACCGTGAAATTGTGGCTGAAAAACTCCCTGCGATTTTCCTTGCAACCATAATTTCAAATTGTTAGCATGGTTTGGATATTTTTGAAACGTGTCGGTAAATTTTTCGTAATGAAATTCGGTGTAATTGGATGCTTTAATTTTGTCGAAGTCAGGATTTGCCATGATGGCGTTTGCTGTAATTTTTGCTGTTGAACCCTGCCTATCTTTATGTTTTGATAAGACAGAAAAAAGCAATTCCAAATCATCTTGCGACTCTAGCGCGTCTACTTTATAAATGCTATTTCCAATATCTAGCCCTTTATCTTGAAATGCTCTTAATGCTTCTTTTGAAGGTGTTCTGATTGCTCCCCAATCATCAGATTCTATAACGACCAATTTTTGACCAACGGTTTTGCCTTTTTTATTAATCAGCGTGGCCGAGAGGTACGATTTTAGACTTTGGATTATTTGACTTTTATTCATTTGGTCTTGATTTAATTCCTTGTAGGTCTATTTGAATAGGTTAATTAAAGGAATAGGCAAATCAACTACGGTTGCCAAAATTGGGTTACTAAAAACCGTCATAAACGAAATTGTATCGAAGGAAATTCGCAAATTTACGAGAATAAAGAAATAGAGTAACGGCGAAAGAAGTTTAAGATAATTCCGATACAAAAGGTCTTCAAACCGAACATAATAGTAAGCTAGCAATGCCACGCCAAATAGTTGGGCAATTAAGACATATCTCCCTCCGGATGGCAGTAGGGATGTAATGTTTCCTACGGTTAATATCAAAAGTGAAAATCCAAACAAATTTGAGAAAGATTTGTCTTCTTTGAATTTTGTGTTCTTTGAGAAGTAAATAATCGTAAAGAGTGCTACTAACAACCACATCAAAGTACTTGTATAATACTTAATATACCAGTTTGCAGATTCATTCAAATCGGCAAATGCTTCAACATATCCGTCACTGGTGTAACTATTTACGCGCGGAAGCAAGAAAGCGGGGGCAATACTTTCTAATTTAGCTCTAATAATCGGAACATTTAAAGAAGAAATAAAAAAACTACCCAAAAACATAAAGTAAAGTACTCGCCATGGAATTTTAACTAGAATATATAAAAGAAAAACGCCAACCGGTAATATGAAGGAAAAGTGGATTAAGACGGTTGAAATTACAATAGGAATTCCCTTTTCTTATTGTTTACGAGGTATTGAAATGCTCCGTAAAAGAATACATGAGCTGCTGTAAACATTCGGACGCCGTTAAGATTCCAAAAACCAAGGACACAAATGAAGGAGATTATTATTATCCAAAACTTTCTGTCAACTTTTGCACCTTTGGCAAGTTCTAAGACCAACCAAATATTTCTCGAGAAAAAATACCCATATACAAAACCAAAAACAGCAAACAAGATGTTGCCATCTTTTGTGATACGGGAAAGAAGAAAGGTTATTAGTGGTTGATAGATATCGACAGTATCGGAGTCATCTGAATAAAAGTTAGCCACAAAAACATCCCAGCTCAAAGGATTATTGTATAGATTTATCAAATTAACAACATACCGTGTACAATCCATTATTTCAGGGCGGTACATGGTATAGCCATAAAAAATGACAAAAAGCCATACTCTATTCTTAGCCCAATCTTCTTTATAATATTTGAAGGCTTGAACAAAACCCAAGAACGGGGAAATTAGAAAGAAAACAAAATTATTCTTCAAAGGATGTACTATTTTTCGTTTCAAACTATTCTATTCTTTTACAAGATATAAAAAAGATTTAGCGACATTTTCAATTTTGTATTGTTCAATATTGTCGAAGACAAAGGCATTCTTGTAATCGCCTTTTAGAAATTCTGCAACAATCGCAGTTTCGAAAATACTTGACGCAGACGATAGAATTGGTCTTCTAGTAAGATAATAATCAATCAACTTACTTGGCGCTTGGTGAACAGGATCGTAGGAGATATTAACCAAAAAATCCATACTACTCAATTCTTTTAGCAATTCCATTCTAGGTACATAGCGTCTTAATTCTAATTTTTCTTTTAAAATCGGAATAAAAGGAAGCACTAAGTCCTGTGTTTCTGTGTAAATAATAAATTTAAACGGCGCTTCTACTGTAGCAAGATATTCTAATAAAGGAGTTGGATTTCTAGTAGTTGGAACAAATGTACCAGCGAAGCCAAACGTTGGAACGTCATTTTTTGTAAAATTATTAAGAACAACTTCGTCAAACTTAAATCCTTGTGGAATTTCAATTACTTTGTTTCTAAATTCAGGATAATACGTTTCTTTCATGGCCAATTTAGGCACTGCAATATAGTCTGCCTTTTTGCAAAACCATTTTTCCAAATACTTAAAATAAAACACTTTTTTGAAGGAGTCATGAATTGCTCCCATAAATGGATCACCACAATCAGCTACCCATTTTTTTGCTAAAGGATGGGATTTTGTTCTTGCCCAAGCTGTGCCCCAATGAATTGAGTGAGGAACGGCAATCGATATCAACAAATCGTAGGTGCCTTTTTCCTTCTTCAGCGCTTTTTTTACCATAAACATCAATTCGATGTCTGGGTAAGAAATCAATTGTAATAAGGCTCTATTGATAATCCTTTTCATCAAGACAATAGGCTTTGCACCGCTACCAACATTGATAATTGGCATTTTTCTTGTCCCCAAATCCTTTATTACTATTCCGAATTCCTTCTCAATTGCAGTATGAAATTCAGGTTTTTTCAAAGTATATAAGGTTACGCTATGTCCTTGTCTTGCCAATTCTTTTACTAGCTCTGTTGTTCGAAAAGAACGTGGACTGTTTTCTGGATAAAAAGCGCTACTAACTACAAGTATTTTTTTTGTATCCATTATTTTTTTCGAATTAAAGTTTCAACAATATCGTTTCCTGACACCCCAGTTCCGTATAAAGGTTCATCAAAGAGAGCCGAATCAATTGTAGTTACTTTTCTTAATGCATCAATAATCGCGTTGGTATCTGCTCCTGTGAGAATGTTGACTCCATGTTCAACCAATTCTATCCATTCCGTTTGATCTCGCATCGTAATGCAGGGCACCTTATGAAAGTAGGCTTCTTTTTGTACACCTCCCGAATCTGTAGCAATGATGTCTGCATGTTTTTCCAATAGAATCATATCCAAATAACCAACGGGGTCAATGATTTTGATGTTTTGGGGTAAAGCAATTTCAAAATTCTGCAACATCTTCTTTGTTCGAGGATGTAGTGGCAAAATAATTTGATTACTATAGGCATCAAGTCCTTTAATAATAGAAGACAAACGTTCTTTATTATCCACATTTTCAGCTCTATGTAAAGTAACCAAGGCATATTTTTTTGATTCAATCCCTAAATCTTTAAGTAAACTGCTGTTTTGTTCAACTTTATCCCCATAAAATATGGCTGCGTCAAACATGACATCGCCAACCTGTTTTATTTTCGATGCATCAATTCCTTCATTATTCAAATTTTTTACGGCAGTGATCGTAGGAGTAAATAACAAATCGCTAGCATGATCCGTTAATATTCGGTTAATCTCTTCAGGCATTTTTCTATTAAAAGAACGTAATCCAGCTTCTACATGCGCTACCGGAATGTGCAACTTTGCTGCGAGGGTTCCAGCTAAGGTAGAATCTGTATCGCCATAAACCAAAACATAATCTGGTTTCTCCTGTAGTAAAACTTCTTCAATTTTTTCCAGCATTCTTCCGGTATTTTGACCATGGGAACCACCACCGACACCTAAATGAAAATCAGGTTTTGGAATGTCAAGTTCTTCGAAGAAAATGTCCGACATATTTGAGTCGAAGTGTTGACCTGTATGCACAATCAGTTCTGTTATTTCATTTGATCTTAAGCGCATGGCTCTAGAAACCACAGCGGCTTTAATAAATTGCGGTCTTGCTCCGATAATCGTAATAATTTTCATTTTATAATGTTTTTAAATTATCAAGGAGATTAATTTTCAATCAAACTCACGAGGTGTCCTTTAAGCTTATAGTGATCTGAGGTATGTGGACAAACATAAGTTGCCTCGCCGGTCAAGGGCAATTCCATTCGCTCTCCAAATCGAGACATCCAACCAATTTGCTTTGCAGGGACTCCAACCATCAAAGCGAAATCAGGAACATCTTTATTGATAACACTTCCAGCGCCAACAAAAGCGTACTTTCCTATAGTCACACCACAAACGATTGTGCAATTAGCACCTAGAGTGGCGCCAATTTTAACCAAAGTATCTCTGTATTCGTCTTTTCGAGTGACTGCCGAACGAGGATTATAAACATTGGTAAAAACCATACTTGGGCCGCAAAAAACATCGTTTTCCAGCGTCACATTGTCATACACAGAAACATTGTTTTGTATTTTGACATTGTCTCCGACAACAACGCGATTGCCTACAAATACATTTTGCCCCAAAGAGCATTTCTCTCCAATTACTGCTCCGCCACAAATATGAACCCAATGCCACACTCTTGTTTCGTTACCTATTTGCGCACCATCGTCAACGATGGCTGTTTCATGTTTAGAATAGTTCATTTTTACTTTTTTAAGAATGGATGGTAATCTCCTGTTAATCCTTTCGGCGATTGTGATCTAATTCCGCCAACAATTTCAATGGCAACGCGATTTTCCTCTAAACTAAATCCTTGTCCATTTAGGATATTCTCATAAACTCTAGTATGCAAATCGGTGAAGCCGTCAGAAAATTCAATCGATCTTCCGTTCATAGTCAAAGATCGAAAAGTTCGTTTACCTTCTTTTTGGGCTGCTTCTGGCACATCTTCAACATCTACCGAAAGAAACCAGCGAACTCGTGCTTTTTCGTATTCAAGGTATCCAGCAGCTTTAAACTCGTCGCGATAATGTAGTTTATTGTCAACCACTTTTCCGAAAACAAAATGTAGCATATCAAAAAAGTGCACTCCGATATTGGTAGAAACCCCTCCAGATTTTTTTTCATCTCCTTTCCAAGAGTGAAAATACCATTTTCCACGAGACGTGATATAAGTTAGATCGACGTCAAATTTTGTACCTGTTGGCGCCGCATCAACTTCTTGCTTTAATGCTATTATTGAAGGATGCAAACGCAATTGCAGAATCGTGTGTACTTTTTTTCCGGTATCTTTTTCTATCGCTTGTAACGCATCAATATTCCAATGATTTAACACAATAGGTTTCTCGCAAATCGCATCGGCATTAGATCGCAAAGCAAATCGAATATGAGCGTCATGCAAATAATTTGGAGAACAAATAGAAATATAATCTGCAGCATGGCCGTCCTGTTCTCTTCGCAATTTATCGATGTGTCGATCGAGTCGTTCGAATTCGGTAAAAAAATCTGCTTCAGGGAAATAGCTGTCTATAATTCCAACAGAATCATTAACGTCTAGTGCCGCAATGAGATGATTTCCCGTATCTTTGATTGCTTTCATATGCCGTGGAGCGATGTAACCTGCGGCTCCGATGAGTACAAAATTTTTCATAATTAAAATTCTATATTTTATTGAGCTTATGCTCTTGTGAATACTATTCATTTTCCCAATTACTTTAGCAGGTACACCGCCAATGATACAGTCGCCAGGAAAAGACTTCGAAACGACTGCACCAGCCGCTACGATGACGTTATCTCCCAATTCTACGCCAGGTAAAATAACGCAATTGGCGCCAATCCAACAATTTTTACCTATAATTATTGGAGCTGTAGTCTTATCATGTTTCTTCAAATCGTTTTTTTCGTGATTGGCAGAAATAATTTTTATGCCTGGGTGCAAAAGCGTGTGATCTCCTATATAAACTTTGTTAATTCCCTGAATATAGCAATTCCCTGAATTCGCAAAAAACTGTGCAACACCTTTTCCAAGAAATACTGTTTTACTGACTTGCGAAGTATAATGAACCATAAATGGAACTTCCGCATTTACTCGCATAATCTTTTGAAAGAAGAAATTGACCAAACGAAGATTAGTTGTAGTAGGAGAAAAAAAATACTCCAGCAAGTTTGATGGCTCATTTTTTTTCCAATTTCTAAATTTAAATCTATCTAAAATCATCTATTTTTTTTATTAATATATCGGAAGCAAGAAAATAGGTCTCTGAATTTTAAGACAAAGAACTACTAGTAACCGCTAGAATTCTTTAATTTATAATTGTATCCTGCAGCTAATCGAATTAATTCTTCTTATTTAAAAGGATGAGTTGCTTTATTATTCTTTCGGCCGCATTTCCGTCCCATTTTTCAGGGATTGTACCTATCTTCCATTGATTATTAAATAATTTTTCTAACGCTGGTCGAATCGCATTCGGATTGGTACCGATCAATTCATTGGTCCCTAATTCAATTGTTTCTGGTCTTTCTGTACTATCACGAAGTGTTATACAAGGAATTCCCATTACTGTAGTTTCTTCAGTAATCCCGCCTGAATCCGTAATTACGCCAAGAGCGTTCTCGACCAAATAATTAAACTCCAAATAGCCTAAAGGTTCAATGATATGTAAATTAGGAGCGTCAATCTTAGCTTCCTGTAGCACTTTCAATGTTCTGGGGTGAATTGGAAAAAGAATTGGCAATCCTTGTACGTTATTAATTATTTCACTCAGTAGTACTTTTAGATTGTGCGCCCCATCAACATTTGCAGGACGATGTAATGTCAATACAAAATACCCTTTAGGTTTTAAATTCAAACTATCCCAAAATTCAGGTTTAACAAATTTACTGCGATTACTAAACAAAGTATCAATCATGACATTACCAACAAAAAAAATGCGGTCTTCGCGAACTCCTGATTGCAATAAATTGCGACCTGCCCACAATGTCGTTGTGAAAAAATAGTCAGTAATCGAATCTGTGACTAGCCTATTAATTTCTTCCGGCATACTCATGTCATACGATCGAATTCCTGCTTCTACGTGGGCAACTTTTATGTTGTTTTTCTTTGCAACTATGGTGCAAGCCATTGTACTTGTGACATCACCAACAACCAAAACCAAATCTGCCGGATGCTCCAGCAGTTCTTTCTCAAACGCAATCATTATTGCTGCTGTTTGTTCGGCTTGAGTTCCACCGCCACAGTTTAGATTTACATCAGGTTCCGGAATATTTAATTGCTTGAAAAAAGTGTGGCTCATTTTTTCATCAAAATGTTGTCCTGTGTGAACCAATCGATAGGAAATATTTGAACGTTCTCTGTTTTTGTTAAGCGCATGAATAATCGGTGCTATCTTAATAAAATTGGGTCTTGCCCCCGCTATTAGTGTAATTTTATTCATTTTTTTTTATTATTGTTGCAGGAACATCTCCCAATACTGCTTTACAAGAAAAAGGTCTAGATAAGACCGACCGTGCTGCCATGACATTATCCCTTCATTGCACTTCTGTGAAGAATACAGCATTGGTAACAATCTAACAATTATTTTCTATGATTCCTGGCAACGTCGATTTATTATGTTTTTGTACGTCATGATTGTTGGAAATGATTTTAATTCCTTGAATATTGAAATTTACAGAGTTATCAAATTGCTAACTTGCGATGCGCAGTTCAACATAAAGGGCACTTCTGCGTTAACTCTCATAATTTTTTGAAAAAAGAAATTTATCAATCAAAGGGTCGTTGTAGTTACAGAAAACAAATATTCCAACAATTTTGAAGGCTCATTTTCTTGCCCATTACGAAACTTTAATTTGTCTAAAATCATCTTTGATATTTATTGGTAATGCGAAAATAAAACGGAAAAATAAGTTTTGAAAAATTATACATCCGGATGTGTTTTTTATACAAGAATCGTAAACCATCCGTTTCTAACCTTCCCAAATTTGCTTTTCTAAGAATAGCAACCACTCGGAAATAATCTTTGAATCTAAAAGCTCCCATACTCGGCGATAGCGCTAATAAAACAAATTTGCCAACGACATGGTTGATCAGCTGTATTTGTTCTTTTACGAGCTGCTGCCGACTTCCAAATTCTTTGATATCTTGGATCGCATAGATAAATCCATGCATCGTTTTCTCGTTAAAAAAGAGCCTAGAATTCGTGGCAGATCCTTTTCGTGTCGTTCTTTGATAAAATATTTCATTATCGAAGGCAACAGTATGGGCAACAGCAAAAACCTTTGCTAAGAATAATCCGTCTTCAAGATAGGGAACATCTTTGGGATAGGTAAGTTCATATTGCTTTAAAAGTTCTCTTTTGAATAGAATTCCCCAAGATCGATCTGGATCTTTTACTTCGAAACCTCTAGAGATAAAATACCCGTCGATACCATTATACAAAGACTTTTCTTGTTCTCGATAATCGGTTTTCCAAGTGCTTTTATTGTTGGCATCAAAGATTTCAAATCCAAGGTAGAGTATGTCCAATTCCTGATGCTCTGCCTTTGACAACACTTTTTGAAAGGAATTAGGCACTACATAATCATCGGGATCTATGGGCAAAATGTAAGTTCCTTTTGCAATGGCAATTGCGTTATTTCGCGCCATCGAAACGCCTTGATTCTCTTGATTGATGAGAACCAAATTCGAAAATTCGCTTTGGAGACTCTCTACAATTTCCTTGCAGTTATCTGGAGAGCCATCATTGGTGACTATAATTTCATATTCTGACTTTGGAATATCTTGAGCCTCCAAACTCCGTATGCATTTTTCTATAAAATCTGCAACTTTATATGCCGGCACTATTATACTTAATCGCATCATTAAAAATAAAATGAATTACGTTTATTCGCTGGTAGCCTTTTCTTTAAGGCGTAAATGTATTGAAACGGATTGAGATAAAAACAAAATGTCCTATACAATCCTGCATATATTTTTGTCTTTTTGTTCCAATTCATTTGGCTAAAAAACCGCGACACCCAATACATATGATATTCAGACGCAACGATTTCCCATGGCAAATTTGGATGAGCTACTTGCGTCCTAATTTTGAATGTGTTGAAAACAGATGGTTTGAATAAGACAGTGTCGCCTACGTTATTTGTCGCTTTTGAATGAATCCGATAGCCAACCGTTACTTTATGAAAGTAATCTAGTCGCACGCCAGCCTTAGTCAATTGTAACCACATTGGATAATCTTCAACCAACTTGTTGTTTTCGTCATAGCCGCCAACTTGCAGAATCGCTTGTTTATTTGCAAAAAAAGAAGGTGTGTAATGAATTCTATCTGAAAGCAGCAATAAGGCATATTGGTCTTGAGCACTTAAAGCCGAATCCATAATATTTTTTGGATAATCTTCCGGCGTTGTTTTGATGTAGTTCTTCTCGTCAAATTGATCTTGATACAATTTTATTTGACTAAAAATAATTCTAGCGTTTGGATTTTCGCCGGCAAAATTCATATTGTCTTCAATGCAATTGGGATACAAAATATCATCACCTGCAATAAACTTAAAGTAATCTGATATTGTAGCAGCGATGCTTCGGTTACAATTAGCCGAAACTCCGGTGTTTTTGGGAACCGTGAGTACTTGAATATCTTGAAAACGAGATTTTACTTTATCTTGCGAGACCCATTCTTTTGCGATTGCTATGGTTTCATCACTTGAACAGTCGTCAGAGATAATTAACGCTAAGTTCAAGTACGTTTGATTGTACACGCTTTCTAATGTTTCTAGCACATACGGCGCAGAATTATAAGTCGGAACTATTACGGTAACTAAGGTTTTCAATTGAAAATTTGGTTTTGATGGTTTTCAAAATACGCAAACAAATCTACTTCCTGTTTCTTGTCTGTTATATAAGATACTCCCGTTTTTAGCAATTTGGCAGGAATTCCAGCAATCAGAATGCCTTCACCGTATTTTTCAGTATAGTTTCCAGAGCAGACAGAGTTGGCTCCAACAATTGATTTTTTTGGAATGGTCGTATTTTTCAAAATCGTTGAACGCGCGCCTATCCACGATTCATCATCAATATGAACTTCACCACAATTGTCTTTAATACCACTATTTTGCTCTTTAATAAAATGAAAATCGGTATCGAAGAACTGGCATTCCCAAGAAATTAAAACCTGATTACCAAAATTCATTCTTCGAAAGCAAATGATTCTGCTTAGACTTCCGATTGAAAAATCATCCCCAAAAGAAAGCAAACCATGATTCCAGACCATTATGTTTATACCTCGCGCAAACTTTGCCTCTGATTTGAATTCGATAATTCCAGAATTAAAAATCCGAGTTGGAACATTAGATGAAATCACAACTTCATGTTTTCCGCCAAATACAATCATTCCGAAATGAAGTTCTTTGGTTTGAATTATAAATTTTCCGCTTAGGTTAGCAAAATCAGTTTTTCCAAAAAAGTGAAAAGGAAGTTTTATGGCTTGACGAAAAGGCAATACTTTGAAATTAAAATAGATTGTACTCCACAAATTGAGCTTTAAGGACAATTTCATGACATTTAAGAAAATAATTGAAATTCTCTTTAAGCTCATTTCTTGCTAATTTTGGACTTGAATTTCACAACAATCTCTTTCAAATTCATCCTTTTATTTAGTTCGTATAAACTATAGCTGCAAGTAGCAAGTACAATTAAAGCCTCAACAAAATAGGCGTTTGGATAGCCTAAACCGTAGATACTTGCTACGCATAGCGACAACGAAATCATTGAAATAAAAAATATAACGTAAACCGCTTTGAAAAATTGAAAATCATATTTAGATTTTATGATAAATAATATCAACGCTGTTACAATGGCGTAGCTAATCATTAAAGAGATACCAAGCCCTGTCAAGCCGAAATAAAAATAAAATAAAAGGTTAATCAATAATACCAATAGGTTAGAGAAAGTCTCCACAATCAAAAAGAGCTTATTGTCACCTTTTGCAAGAATAATAAATCCTAAAACCCATGTCACTCCTTTTAGCGGAATGGCTAATACAGCCCATAAAATAAAATCCTGCGCTGACAAGAACTCTTTACTCAATAAAACTCGAATCAATATTGGTGTGGTTGAGATTAAAAGTACCAAAACCATGCTTAATATGATCAAAACCAATTCTGCTTGTTCATTAACCAATTGTTTCCATTTACTGTCCTCTCCAATAACTGCAGACAGACGAGGAAAATAATCGGTTGCCATGGCTGTAAAAACCATTCCAACATAACCATCGACGATGGCTAGACCCGCATTGTAAAGTCCAACATCAGACAAACTACCCGTCTTCGAAATAAATGCACTTAATACAAAAGCAACAAAAGCAGCCAACAAATTGATCAACGTGAGACTGATGCCCAACCTTACCATTGGCTTCCCTAATGCTAACGTTTCTTTCCAATCGATAGTTGCTGGAGTGAAATGGACCTTCTTTTTGAAATATAACGAAACCAAATAATTGGCAATGGCCGTAATGATAATCGCGGGAACAACGCCTTTGATTCCGTAAAAATAAAAAATAGGCAAGGCCACTACTAAACCGACCAAACCACCAAAAACATTGGCTTGTGCCAGATATTTGAGCTGTCTGGTTCCTCGCAATAACGTGTAAATTCCTCCGGTTAACGCACCAAAAACAAAGGTGATGGAAAGCCAAATATAATCGATGGTATGCTCGTAGGAATTAAACGAGAATTGACTCAACAATGGTGAAAAACAGATCGTAATTACAATTCCAAAGACTGCGGTAATCCAAATCCATCGTCTAAAAACAGTGAACGTTTTTCCAATTTGAGCAACATCTTCAGTTGCATGCGCTTTCGAAATATCACGAACAGCACTTTCGGTAATTCCTAGTGAAGAAATAGATTTGATTAAATTTAAACCTGACAAAAACAAACCGTTCAATCCCATTCCCGCAGTACCGATGAGGATAGCCACTGCTTTCCCTCGAATTAGTGTAATCAAGATATTAAAAACCTGAACACCTCCGAAGATCGAAGTAGCCTTGAAGATTGATTTATAATTGGTTGCTTTTGTGTTCAATTCCTATTAAAACTTGTTTAAAACTTCAATAACTTTCTGCACTTCTTCAGTTGTCGTTACTGGACTTATAGGCAAACTCAACACTTCATTGTGGATAGCGTTGGTAATCGGGAAATCGAGATGATTCATCTCAGCATAAGCCAATTGCTTGTTGGGCGGAATCGGGTAATGAATAAGCGTTTGTATTCCATTCTCCGTCAAATAGTTTTGTAATTCATCTCGTCTTGACGTTCGAATGACAAACAAATGCCAGACGTGTTCGGTATTGTTTTCGTGCCTAAAATTGCCATTATTCGGAATAGGCAACTGAATCTTTGGATTAGAAATCCCATTCAAATATAAAGATGCCAACTGTCTACGATATTGATTTTCACGATCAATATGTTTTAATTTGACACTTAAGAACGCTGCTTGAATTTCATCGAGTCGACTGTTTAAACCCTGATACTCGTTGACATATTTCTTCTTGCTGCCGTAATTTCCAAGTGCTCGAACTTGTTCTGCCAAAACAGGATCGCTAGTGGTAACGGCGCCTGAATCTCCCAAAGCGCCTAAATTCTTCCCTGGATAAAAACTAAAACCAGCGGCGTCACCCAAATTCCCGGTTTTGATTTCGTTCCATTCCGCGCCGATAGCTTGCGCATTGTCTTCAATAATTTTTAGATTGTGCTTCTTAGCCAAGGCGACTAAATCAGCACTCCAACAAACTTGACCATACAAATGGACAACCATAATCGCTTTTGTCCTTGGTGTGATATGTTTTTCAATCAAATCAAGATTAAGATTAAAACTGTGGCTGTCTGGTTCGACCAAAATTGGTGTCAAATTGTTGTCTGAAATTGCCAAAAGTGAAGCGATATAGGTGTTGGCTGGAACGATAACTTCATCGCCTTCCGACATCACACCCAATTCAATATAGGCGTTCAATATTAAGCGTAGCGCGTCCAATCCGTTTGCGACGCCAATGGCATGAGACGCACCAACAAATTGCGCCAATTCTTTTTCAAAATTTGAAAGTTTATCGCCCATCAGAAACCAACCAGAATCAATCACTTCAGCAGCGGCCTGTTTGAGTTCTGCGGCGTATTGTGCATTTATTTTTTGAAGATCTAAAAATTTAATCATTGGAGTGTAGTATTTCTATTTCACTTGGAGTTAAAGTTCTAATAAGTTTTGCTGGTGTTCCTCCAACTATGGAGTAATCCGGAAATGATTTGTTTACAAAGCTACCAGCTGCAACCATGCAATAGTTTCCTATAGTTACGGCGGGCATGATGACAGAATTTCCGCCGATCCAAGTGTGATCACCAATAGTTATCGCACCTCGCGCATTTCCAAAAACCTTTTGCATGGGCGGCGAGGCATTTGGCCCTGAACCTGAGATAATGCTGACATTGGGAGCAATACTCACATGATCACCAATGACCACTTTTGAATTAAAACCTTCAATAAGGGAATTCATACCAACATAACTATTTTTTCCGATTTCAAGAATGTTCTTCTCAGATCCAAAAATCTTAACTCGATTCGCAATCCTTGTATTGTCTCCGATTTTGATGTTATTGACATTAGCGTCAATTTCAATTTGGACATTTTTACCTAACTGGATGTTTGAAATATGCATATTATTCGTTTGTGTGTTCTTTGTAATTCGACTTTTAGTCAAATCAACCAAAAATGGATAAAGATTCTTTAGTTTACTATTCGCGCCGACAAAAAAATCTCACAACCCATATTCGGGATGTATTGGCTCATTTTGAAAAAACCTGATAATAAATCTTCTGTAAGAAATGAAGTTTCCATCAGCTCATTCATTTGGCCGTGGGTAAAGGGTTTGATGAAATAAGTATCGCTTTTTACGGTTTCAAAACCACTTTGTTGAAACAAGAATTGAATGGATTCTAGATTAAAAACATTTCGTCTTCCAAAGGCTTTGTCATTTTCGGAAAACTCATAATTGGATTTAATTAATCCCGATTCTAACGCCAAAATTCTATGGAAAGAATTTGCATTTGGAACGTATGTAATCACTATTGTATTTGGATTAGCAACATTTTTTACTGCAGCTAATACTTCTTCTGGATTGTCAATTTCATGCAAAAATCCACCGATAATAATCACATCATAATCATCGCGCAAATTGGCTTCTCCTAAAAAGCAATTTTGAATGGTGATGCGAGGATCATTTTCTATTTTGCCTTTTGTAAATTCATAGAAATGTTTTCCTGGCTCAATAAGATCTAAAACTTCAAAATCATTGAAATAGAAGTGAATTGGATCATTCCCACATCCAATTTCTAAGATTTTACGTGAATTGATAGTACGCAAGTAATCCGCAACGTATTCCATGCGGTATTTTCTCAACTTGTCTTCAAAAGAAAGTTTTTGATAGTTGAGTTGATAATCGTTGTGATCGTGCATACAATTGGCTTCTTAGTGTTGGATATAAAATTGAATAACTTCATAAAAATAATCGAAGTCAGCAAAGGTCAAGTTTTGGTGCACTGGAATAAAAAAAGCATCCTCTCCGTAAAAAACACTGTTTTGGATGCCATGATTGTATAAGAAAGTTTTGAATTCATTCAAATCTTTTATGGTACCGTTATTTTGGAGAACCAGCGCTGAAGGAACACTCATCTTATGATCTTGAAATCTTGGTGTTAGTCCCAATTTGGAGAACTTTGAAATCGCGTAATTCCAATTTTCCTTTCTTGTCTTCAAGATGGCTTCATCTTTCCTTAAATAATACGAAAGCACATTTTGAATGTAGGCAAGTTCTTTTTCATTCAATCGTTGACTTTTCTTTACGTCAGCATACGCATTATTTACCAACAAACCTCCGATTTGAATCGGCAGGAATTTCGGAAAACTAAAAACAGAAAAATCACTATATTGACCTAGCTTACCAGATTGATCTTGGCTAAAGAAAGTCGTACAACAATCTTCTATTATGGGTAAGCCTGTTGCGACTAATTTTTCCATTTCTGGATAAGGATATCCAAATTCGTGGTTAACAAAAATTACTTTTGTCTCTGGTACAATTTCACGATTCCATCGGCAAAAGGACTCGATTTCTTTGGTAACACAAGAACTGATATAAAAATTCTGTGAAGTCGTTAGAATGGTCACCAAATCTGTTGGCTGCAAATTGTATTTTTCTAGAGCGATTTTAATGGCTTCTCGACCGTTGAAAGTGTATTGCCATTTACCAGCGCCAAATCGATTGTTGAAATAATCAATTGCAAAATCGTCAATCGGCAACTTTGCATTGCTACCAACGTCATCCGTCTTAAAAGGACCTATTCGGTAAGTCGGTAGACTATAAGGATCGGGATTGAGGATGAACATAATAATCTAATTTTGTACGCTTTCTGGTGATGTCCATTTGAATGTATAGCGAAGAGACGACGTGCATTCGTGTGTTTCCTTAAATCGAAGTAAACCTTCATTTGGATTTCCAGACTCGGTTGAGATTCCTAAGTCAATATATTTAAATCCAGCAGATTTATAGTGATTCCATAAATTAAAAATTAAAAAATCCATAGCCCGATCTCCTCTTCCTTCAGCTGCATCTCCCCAAAAAAGCGCATAGACAATTTCTTCATGAGCACGATACATAATTGCGCCAGCGACTACCATTCCTTCTGAATTTATCACTTTAAAGAAATCAGTAGGAAAAATGCTGCTTGTATTCATTATATCATCAAACGTCATATAAATTGGCCTACCCATTCTAGCTCTATTCTCGAAAACAATGTTGTACACTGTTTCTTTCTCCTGTAATGTGGTTGCATCGCAAAAAGTTAGATGCTTATTGAGCGCCTGATTGTAGTAGGTTCGACTCGCATTATGAGTATACACACTATGAAAAGAAAGCAGATTGACGCAATTAAAAATCTCCGGCAATTGCATCTGAAACCCAAGACGCGTCATGGCATTTACTATTTTCGCATTCGAACGTGGACAATAAATATCTGGCGCCAAGGTGATATCGATTTCTTTGATATTTTCAGCTTGTGCATATACAATCAAATCTTGCAAAAATGATTCAATTACGGAGGTATAAATATTTTCGCCTTTGCAATGGAATCCTGCAAATGGAGCAGAAAACGGAGCCTTTAAAACTCCATCTTTAATGCCGGCAACCAGACCAATATGTACTTTATCTGCAACTGGAATCAAGCGCACAATTTGATCTACTTTATGCGCATTTAAGTTGATAAACTTCTCTGATACAAATGGATTTGGATCATGCGGAAAATAATAATGGTATTCCGCAGCGTCAACATTTAGTAACGATTTGCCATTTCCAAGCTCTTCCGTCTTGGCCGTCTGGTTTGAATGAGACGCCAATTTTTTATAAAACTCGGTCTTTACGACAATATCACACCCTATACTTTCTTTGAATTCACACAAACCATAATTTGGGATGGAATTCTCCGTTGATGGACCAATATCAACGATTTCAATTCCGTTATTTTTATAATACTGAAAAACTTGGAAGGATAGAAAATTCATCGTTTTACATTCTGAGTAATCGGGCAAATCACCCCAATAAACCACTTGAACTATCTCCTTTGCCACGTGAAAAACAACGGCAGCGCCAATATCAATTTGATCCTTTTTTACAATAAAGAAATCAATATCAATGAGTTTCCCAGTTTCAACGATTTGTTCCCATGTCATTCTTAATGGAAATCCGCGTGAACTTCTGTTGGCCGCAATTATTCTGTAAGCCTGTTCCCCATCTTTATTATCTAATTTTTCAAAAGTCAATCCTTTTTCAATGCTTCTTTTTAGATTTTTCTGGGCATTATACCAAATATTCTTGGCATAATGATCATCCAGTTTGGAAGTTTGGAAATGATAATTTAAATCTACCTTTTTACTTTCATAGGAAAATCTAGACAAGCAATTGCACAGTTTATGGAGTAGATTTGAACCATAGAAAAAAGAAGGAAAAACAATTCGAATAGCGTCAAAATTCTTATTTGTTGCCCAATGCTCTAGTGCATGCAATGCGGCATCTATTTGCTGTAAACGTATATCAAGACTACTTGCCTCAAATCCGCCAAAAGGGGCAGAAAAAGGCGACGTTAATATGTTATTTCTCACTCCAAAAATAATTCCCAAGCGAATTTTTGAATCTTTGAAAAGTAAATAATAAACCGAATCACATTTCGATTCATTCAACGCATTAAAGTCCATTGAATTGAAAACGTGCGACGGATTAGGAAAAGCGTCGGAATAAGATTGGGGACTTACTTCAACGACTTCCATGCAACAAATTTTTCATAATCTCTAAAATAGTCCTTTTCATCATATTCGATAGACGCCAAAACAAAACAAATGGATCCGCTAGAGAAATTGTCTAATTCTCTCCAAAGTCCTGAGGGCATGTAAAGTCCAACGTTCGGTCGTGAAAGGTGAAATGTTCGTTTTACTTTTCCGTCATCGACTGTGATGTCAAAACTGCCACTCAAGGCAACTATCAGTTGTTGCAATTCTAAATGACCATGACCACCGCGACTAAATCCACCGGGTACATCATAGAGATAGTACACTCTTTTGACATCGAATGGAACTTGAATATTGTTACTAACCGAAGTTAAATTTCCGTTGGCTTGGTGATTTATCGGTAAGGTAATTAATGAGCAATCAAATACAGTAGAATTTTTCATAACCTCTTATTTTGCACCTAAAAATTCGTTGTAATTTCTGATGTAGTCGGCTTCTGAAAAATCAGCACTAGAGAGATGCACGGACACAGAATTGGTCGAAAAATTTTCCAAATGTCGCCAATGCATCGGCGGAATATACAATCCCGAATACGATCTGTTCAAACAGAACTTCGTTTCGATTCCGCTTATATCTACGACGACAATATCAATACTTCCGCTGATTACAATGATTAATTCGTGTTGTGTTTTAAAAGCATGACCTCCTCGTGTTTCTCCACCGGGCACATCGTAAATCCAGAAAACACGTTTAATAGCAAAAGGAATCTGATCTTCATTTTGCAAAAAAGATAAGTTACCTCGCACATCCGTAATTTTAGGAAGTTGGAGGATTTGTGGTTTCGAAAAATCTGATTTTAATTCCATTGCACTATAATTAGTGAATTCACTATCTTTCTTAATGATATTGCTTTTCGTAATAATTTTGATAATTACCGCTTGTCACGTTATCTAGCCATGTTCTATTGTTTAGATACCAATCGATGGTTTCTGACAATCCTTCTTCAAAAGTAACAGAAGGTCGCCAACCTAATTCGCTATTGATTTTGGATGCATCAATGGCATAACGCAAATCATGACCTGGACGATCTTTTACAAACGTAATTAATTGTTCTGAACTTCCTTTTTCACGTCCTATTTTTTCATCCATTTTTTGACAAAGTAGTCTTACCAAATCGATGTTTTGCCACTCGTTAAAACCTCCGATATTGTATGTTTCATGATTCTTACCTTTGTGAAATACAAGGTCGATTGCAATTGCATGATCTAAGACATAAAGCCAATCTCGGGTATATTTTCCGTCACCATATACTGGCAGTGGTTTGTTTTGAAGAATATTATTAATTAAGAGTGGAATCAATTTCTCTGGAAAATGATTGGGTCCGTAATTGTTAGAGCAATTGGTGATTACGTATGGTAAGCCGTAAGTTTCTCCATAAGCACGAACGAAATGATCTGAACTTGCCTTCGACGCGGAATAAGGAGAATTCGGATCGTATGCTGTTGTTTCAGTAAACAATCCTGTTGCTCCTAGCGAACCATAGACTTCATCTGTACTCACATGGTAAAAGCGCTTTCCTTCATAATTGTTTTGCCAAATTGCTTTTGCTGCATTTAACAAATTCATGGTTCCAATGACATTGGTCTTGACAAATGACAACGGATCTGTTATCGATCGATCGACGTGCGATTCGGCCGCCAAATGTATAACACCATCAAACTGATGCTTATGAAAAAGTTGATTAACAAAATCGGCATCAACGATGTCTCCCTTAATAAATTCGTAATTCGGTTTATCTTGGATATCCGCAATATTTTCGAGATTACCCGCATAAGTCAATGCATCCAAATTAAAAACACGATAGTCAGGATAAGCATTAACCATCCTTCTAACTACATGTGAACCAATAAATCCGGCCCCTCCGGTAATAAGCACTTTCTTCATAATTCTATATAAACAGCTATAATTTTTTCACGGCTTCGCCCCATCAGTCCCATAAAATGAAACTAATGAATAAGTGTTCTACAACATATTACTATCTGTCTTCTCTGTTCAGCGTTATCAAAACTCCTAATTCTGTAAGAACTAATTGTAGACTATTTTTACTTATCTGCTTTATTACACCTTCTTTTCCGTGAAATGGTCCGCTTGGAATTGGAACCAAATCCCCAACTTTTATTCCTTTCACTTCATAAGAAACCATGGTCTCTTTCAATCCTTCCTTCAACGCAGCAATCTCATCCTCACGCACCATCGCAGGCTTTCCTAACCAAAACAAATAACGAACAACACCTTGTATTTGAAAAACCTTTTCCCGATCTTTTTCATCAATAAATACAAATACGTATGAATTGAATAATGGAATTTGGACTTTTTTCTTTCGGTCAGACCATTGTTTGACAACAGTTACCAAAGGACAAAACACCTCAATTCCTATTTGCTGTAAACGATCTGCAACTTTCTTTTCATTCTTAGGTTTTGTATATATTACGTACCAAGGCATAGCATCATCAATTAGATTGTTTCATAGATGATTAAGCCTTCCCCGTCATGTTCATTGGTAATTTGCAACCGGACTTTCCGTTTAATTTCTTTTTCAATCTTGATCACCAACTGCTCAATGTAGTCTGCATTAAGGTCACTTCCAACTAATATTACTTGAATCGTTCCGCTATCTATACCTTTAGCGTAATCGCCAATGATAACGACACGCTCTACTTGTCCCATACGCTGTAAAATCATTTCCACGATAGCATCTAGACCAATATGTTGGCGAACAATTTTTTGTAATACGGAAAATAGAGGGTGCTTTGTATTGGCTTTGTAAATAATCCTATTTTGTATCGACTCTTTTTCAAGATATCCAGCTTCCAAGAGGTTATTTAACTCTTTGCGAATTGAGTTGGTAGATTCATTAAGTTCTTCCGCCAAACCTCTCAAATATCCATTATTGGCAACGTTTATAAAAAACTTTACTAATATTCGTAAGCGTGTTTTAGAAGTTATTAATGATTCAAGCATGAAATACATTTTAAAATAACGAGTAACAAAAGTACTCGTTTTTATTTAAAAATTATAAATAACTATAAAGTTAATTTATTTTTTCAAATTTGACTTAAATCTAGCAACGAAGTGTAAAGAAATTGTGACTAAAAAAACAAGAATTAAGGATAAAATTGAGTCTAATGGGAGGAACCGACAGCACTAAAATTAAAACCAATTGCTTTTATTTTCTTAGGATCTAAAATATTTCTGCCATCAAAAATAAAGGCTGGTTTTTGCATATTATCATAGATTCTTTGCCAATCATATTCCTTAAAAACATCCCATTCTGTTAAAACAGCAATAGCGTGCGCATCTTTGCATGCTTCATATGGATCTTCAAAAGATTCAACAGCATTTTCTACCGCTGTTGCACTTAGCGTTTCTAAATAATTCAAATCGGCAATAATCTGCTTTCTTTTCACTTTGGGATCAAATACAGCAATTTTCGCCTGTTCCTGTAGCAAATACTCAGCAACATTAATTGCCGCTGATTCTCTTGTGTCATTCGTATCTTTCTTAAAAGCCCAGCCCAAAAAAGTAATTTTCTTTCCTGCAACGGTATTATAAAGCGTGTGAACAATATTGCCCGCAAACCGCCTCTTTTGGTGGTCGTTCATAATGACCACTTGCTCCCAATAGTCTGCGACTTCATGTAAGCCATAGGACTTGGCGATATATACTAAATTTAAAATATCCTTTTGAAAACAAGAACCACCAAAGCCTACGGAAGATTTCAAAAATTTTGAACCAATTCGGCTATCCATACCAATTGCTTTCGCTACTTCATCTACATTTGCTCCCGTTTTTTCACACAACTCCGAGATTGCGTTGATAGATGATACCCGTTGCGCCAAAAAAGCATTGGCAGTCAATTTTGACAATTCAGATGACCACAAATTTGTCGTTAGGATATTATCAGTTGGAACCCAATTTTCATACACTTCAACCAAAGCTCTTATTGCTTCTTCACCTTCCTTAGAAGTATTCCCACCAATTAGAACCCGATCTGGGTTTTGTAAATCCTGCACAGCGGTACCTTCCGCTAGAAATTCAGGATTTGAAAGAATTTGAAACTGCACACCGTTTCCGGTATTATCCAAAATACTTTTGATTGCCTCTGCTGTTCTTACCGGTAAGGTAGATTTTTCAACGACAATTTTATTGTCTTTTGCAACATTGGCTATTTGCCGAGCACAAAGCTCGATATATTTAAGATCAGCAGCCATACCCTTCCCTAAACCATAGGTCTTGGTCGGCGTATTTACTGAAATAAAAATCATTTGCGCTTCGTCGATTGCTTTTTCAACCTCCGTTGAAAAAAACAAGTTTCTTCCTCTTGCTTCGGCAACCAATTCGCTCAAACCAGGTTCGTATATAGGAATGTTATTTACATCGGGATCGTTCCAAGCGGCTATTCTCTCTTCATTTAAATCAACAACAGTAACTTTTATATGAGGACACTTTTGCGCTATAATTGCCATTGTTGGACCTCCAACATAACCTGCACCAATACAACAAATAGAATTTATTTTCATATCCCAATATTCAGTTCACTTAATTATAATTTGCCATCTGCTTTTTCTCCCAGTACTCCTTTTACATCATACAAAACCGAATTATCATTCTTCATCGCATTGAAATCAAGTGAAGTAAAAGAATCATGTGAAACTCCAAGTACAATCGCGTCAAACTTATTGCTTGGCAATACAGTTGTCGTAACTAAGCCATACTCGTGTGCAACCTCAGCAGGATTTGCCCAAGGATCATAAATGCTAACTTTAATTCCATATTCTGACAGCGCAGCGATAACATCAACAATTTTGGTGTTTCTTACATCAGGGCAATTCTCTTTAAAGGTAATTCCTAGCATGAGCAACTGTGCGCCATTCACAACTACACCTTTTTTAATCATCAGCTTAACAACTTGAGAAGCTACATACTCACCCATGCTGTCATTCAATCGTCGTCCTGCTAATATTATTTCAGGATGGTATCCCATTTCTTGCGCTTTTTGAGCCAAGTAATACGGATCTACACCTATGCAATGCCCTCCAACAAGTCCTGGTTTAAATGGCAAGAAATTCCATTTTGTTCCGGCGGCTTCAAGGACAGCATGAGTATCAATATTGAGGATGTTGAAAATTTTCGACAATTCATTTACAAACGCAATATTAATATCGCGCTGCGAATTTTCGATAACTTTAGCCGCTTCAGCTACTTTGATTGTCGGTGCTAAGTGCGTTCCGGCGGTAATTACAGATTTATATAAATCATTTACTTTGACACCAACTTCAGGGGTTGATCCGGCAGTTACTTTGAGTATTTTTTCTACCGTGTGTAATTTATCACCTGGGTTAATTCTTTCAGGAGAATATCCGGCAAAAAAATCAACATTGAATTTCAGTCCACTAACTTTCTCTAAAACAGGAACACATTCATCTTCAGTAACTCCAGGATAAACAGTCGATTCATAGATAACAATATCCCCTTCTTAAGTACTTTCCCGACTGTTTCGCTTGATTTGTACAGAGGCGTTAAGTCTGGTCTATTATTCTTATCAACTGGCGTTGGTACGGTCACAATATAATAGTTGCAATCTCCTATATGTTCGATATTAGTGGAACATAACAAACCAGTTGCATTACTAGACGGATCTTTTAAGAGTACCGATTGCAATAATGGCGCATCAATTTCTAGTGTACTATCTATTCCATCATTTAATTCGTCAACCCTTTTTTGATTAATATCAAACCCGACCACGCGATACTTTGTCGCAAAAAGTCGCGCTAAAGGCAAACCCACATATCCTAATCCAACAACTGCTATTTTCATTTTAAATAAATTTATTTTGTAACTACTTTAGATTATCCCAATACCATTGTACTGCTTCATGTAGACCTTCTTGCATCGAAAATTTGGGTGCATATCCCAATAAATTTTGGGCTTTTGAAATGCTTGCTAATGAATGCGGAATATCTCCCGCTCTATTTGGCCCGTGAATAATTGGTACGTTAGCTATTTTCGGATCAAAGTTAGTCAATGACGCTTTGAGGTAACGAACCAGGTCATTTAGCGTTGTTCTGTCGCCAAATGCTGCATTATACACTGTATTGACCGCTTCTTTATTTTGAGTCAACATGGCCAACTCATTAATTTGAATGATATTGTCTATATAAGTAAAATCTCGCGAATAATTTCCGTCACCGTTTATGACTGGACTCTCGTGATTTATTAATTGCATTACAAATTTTGGAATTACAGCCGCATAGGCGCCATTTGGATCTTGTTTTCTTCCAAATACGTTAAAATACCGCAATCCAATGGTTTCCATTCCATAAGTTTTGCTAAAAATATCAGCATATAATTCATTTACATATTTTGTAATAGCGTAAGGAGAAAGTGGTTTTCCTATCGTATCCTCCACTTTTGGAACTGCTACTGAATCGCCGTAAGTTGATGAACTTGCAGCGTAAATAAATCTCTTGACCTTTGCATCACGAGATGCCTGTAGCATATTTAGAAATCCAGAAATATTTACGTCATTAGTAGTGATTGGATCATTAATAGATCGAGGAACAGAGCCCAACGCAGCCTGATGCAACACGTAGTCGCAGCCATCAACTGCCTTCTCACAGTCGAGTAAATTCCGAATATCCGCTTCTATTAAACTAAAATTCGGATGAGTGATTAGTGCCTCTAAATTATGTCGATGACCCGTAGCGAAATTGTCCAAGCAAACTACTTCATGGCCTTTGCTAATAAAATACTCACACAAGTTCGAACCAATAAAGCCCGCACCGCCAGTAATTAGAATTTTATGTTTTGAAGAACTTTCCATTTACTACACTCTAATTATGATTATATTTTGTTTGTGAATGCTTTTATCTTTTCCCATATGCTATTTGGTTTCTCCATCTCATGATAACCGTTTCCGTAATTACCATAGCCATATCCGTAACCGTATCCGTAGCCATATCCATAGCCAGTTCCATACTTCGCCTTATTTTGGAAACCATTGAAGATGATACTAATGTTTTCCAATTCGCCACGTTTGATTCTATTATTCAATAAGGTAATCATATCCTTTTTTGTATAATTCTGACGCATAATATAGAGTGTCAAATCTACATACTCCGCCAATTCGATGGCATCCGACACCAGTCCAACAGGCGGCGTATCAAGAATGATATAGTCGTATTTCAATTTAAGAATGCGCATAAACTCTCGCATACTTTCGCCGATAATAATCTCTGAAGGATTCGGAGGAATTGGCCCTGAAGTAATAACATCCAAGTAAGGAATATGCGTTTTCTGAATGACTTCATCAATGGTTTTTTGTCCAATAAGGTAATTTACGGCACCGATCTCATTCTTGATATTGAAATCTCCAAAAATTCTAGGTTTACGCAAATCCATACCTACAATAACAGTCTTTTTCTCACTCAAGGCGAACACCGTTGCCAAATTTAACGAACAGAATGTTTTTCCCTCACCACTAATTGACGAAGTAAGCATTAATGTTTTTGACCCCGAAATATCATATTTTTTGTATAAGAACTGGAGTGAAGATCTAATAGTCCTAAAGGATTCTGACAAGGCTGATTTTGGTCGCTCAAATACCGAGAGGTTGGTATTTGAATGCTTAATTCCAACGACACCTATAATGGGTATTGAGGTCAACTTACCGATATCTTCTGTATTGAGAATAGAGTTTTCTAAGAAAAACACAATAAACACAATGATTAACGGAATGATTAAGCCGAGAAAAGTAGCTAAGACATAATTGACGCTTGTATTGGGTCCTATCAAACCACCGCCTGTATCTTTAGCGGAATCGATAAAGTGAATATCTGATAAATTGGCTGCCTTCACAATTTCGGCCTCGTTTCTTTTTTGAAGAAATGTGTTGTAAATATTGTCGCTCAAATCATATTTCCGCACGATTTTCAAATACTCTTGCTTTTCTTCAGGGAGTTTTTTGATATCACTCTCGACGCCATTAATCTTATTATTAATTTGGATAAGATCGTACTTTAAACCAACACTGACAGAATTGATATTCTCTAGAAGCACTCTCTTGATAGATTCCATTTGAATGTCAAAATCTCTAAAAATCTTTTCACTTTTGACTGAGTACGCCAATTCAGATCGCTTGGTTGAAAATTCAATTAATTTAGAAACATTAATCAAAATATTGGGATCGTCAATTCCTGCTACAGTTGGCGCAGGAAGTTTAGAATAATCCATACTGTTTTTTAAATAATTTCTTAGCGTATTGTAATAGGAAATTTTTCTGTTGATGGCGTCTCTTTGAACTTCTAACTCTAGTAATTGTCCAGAAATCCCAGTCCCTTCATCTTGAATTGATAAGACATCTTTACTCTGATGAAAGGCTTTCAAAGCATCTCCAGTTTCTTTGAGTTCTTTACCCATTGAAACTAAAGTACTATCAATAAAGGAAATCGTATTTGTGGCGAACTGGTTCTTTCTTTCCAACTGAACGCTGATCAACATTTTGACCGTTGCATTCAAATAGTCGACCATTCTCGCCTTATTGGTTCCTTGCAAACTTAATCTTAAGATGGAAGGCGCTTTGTTATCAATATCAACTTTGATCGATTGATATCTCGCCACCACTTCATCAAACTCATTAAATCGGAAATAATAGTCATTGCCTTTATAATCTCCAGGATTTGGCGTTAGCTCAAGTCGAAACTTCAAAAATGGTAAGTTTACTTGCTGCCCAACTTTAAATCGTTTCACAAATTCTCCTGGCACAACGGAAATTTCACTCTTGCTATTATCCGAATAATTGACCAACGGGGCACTTTTTCCTTCAAAGGACAATCGCATTTCATATTCTGATTCACTAATAAACTTAATATTGATCAAGCTATTAAAAAGCTGTTTGCTATTCTTATCGAACGATATGTAAAAAGGAATACTTCCATAAACATCTTGGTAATTATACTTTCCCTTTTTAACATAATCAACATAGTACTTGAGTTTTTCAACAACCAACTCGTTGTGAGATCTAGATTTTAGGGTATTCAATATGTTTTGCACTTGGTCAGAGGTTCCTCCCCAGTTAAAAACCAAACTCGTTGTAGAAGTAAAAAAGGGATTGTTTTCTTCTTTGATTGCAATAGAAGTTTGCATTTCATACACCTTTTCTTTTCTCAAATTGACTTGATATGCTATTGTAAAAGTGATAATTAAGCTCAATAAAAACCATTTCCAATAACTGGTAATCTTAATTATGAATCCTTTAAAATCAAAGCTATTTTGGCTTTCAAAAAACGAAAAATCTTTGTTATCTGTCATGCCTGTTTTAGTTTCTTAAAATAATAAAAGTTGTGAGTAGCAGTGTAAGAATTGAAACTACTGTTGTAAGAGACTCTACACCTGTCTTTCCCGTACCCCAAGATTTTTGTTTCAGCGGTTTAATATAAATATAATCATTAGATTGTATGTAGTAGTAAGGCGATTGCATCGCTTTAATATCTGTCAAATCAATCGTATGCATTTCTGTTCCAGCAGGAGTTTGTCTCATGACAACTACATCTTTTCGATCACCAGTAACAGTAATATCTCCAGAATTAGCGATGGCTTCCATGATGGTCAGCTTCTCTTGGTATAGCGTCTTTGTTCCCGGCAAGTTTATTTCGCCATTGACTGTGTAACGTAAACCACCTAATTTAACCGAAACAAAGATACTCGCCTCTTTATTAAAATAATCATCCAACAATCGCTTCTCAATCTTGAGACGAACTTCTTCTAAAGTAAGACCTACAACATTCAATTCCTGTAACAAGGGCATTCTTATATTGCCATGATCATCTACTGTAAATCCTTCAAAATAAAGCGCCTGATCATTTTTTCCCATTTCATTTGGGCTATTGTCAGGCTTAAAAATTTGAACAAGTTTGGGATCGTTCGCCTTTATTGAAATACTAACCACATCATTGATTTGAAGACGATACGGCAAAGCATTTATTGGATTTACTGCGGTTGACGCCTGTGATTTGTCTTTGTTTTGTAAATATATCAAGTCTTTAATTGGCACACAGGACCCAAAAAATAGTCCAATAACAATTAAAAGGGACAGTAATTTCTTATTCATTTTTTTCAAAAAATTTAGCAAACAAAGATAGTTTTTCATTTAGAATTACAAAAAAACGAGGCAACAAAATAGTTAATTGTTTTTGAAGGAAATTTCTAGCGGAATTCGTTGCAAAATACTGCGACCTAAAGTCACCTCGTCGGCATACTCCAATTCATCGCCAACTGCTATTCCTCTTGCAATCGTAGAAGTAATAATATTGTAATCTTTAATTTGTTTGTAGATAAAGAAATTGGTCGTATCGCCTTCCATGGTTGAGCTTAGCGCAAATATGAGCTCTTCTATTGTTCCTGTTTTTACTTTATCAACCAACGTAGCAATATTAAGTTGACTCGGTCCGACACCATCAATCGGCGAAATTTTCCCCCCTAGAACATGATAAACTCCTTTGAACTGCTGCGTGTTTTCTATAGCCATGACGTCGCGAATATCTTCAACAACACAAATAATCTTGTGATTCCGATTAGTGTTTGAACAAATTTCACACAATGCTACATCGGAAATATTGTGACAACTACTACAAAACTTGACTTCCTCTCGCATCGTCGTTAGGGCGTCACTCAAGAAGCGCGTCTTTTCTGTGGGTTGTTTGAGTAAGTGCAATACCAATCGCAAAGCCGTTCGCTTACCAATTCCAGGCAATTGCGCCATTTCGTTGACTGCTTTTTCTAATAATTTTGAAGAAAATTCCATGGGCGTAAAGGTAGTTAATTTGAAAATTAGATAATTTGAAAATTTGAAGATAATTTGTGTATTTTGGCATCATAAAATCAGAACTATGACTCCATTTGCTATTCTATCGCTCATCATCGTTTACTTCGGTCTGCTCTTTATTATTTCGCATTATACGAGCAAAAAAAATAGCGGCAATGACGCTTTCTTTAAAGCCAACAAGAATTCAAAATGGTATTTAGTTGCCTTCGGAATGATCGGAACTGCCTTATCTGGCGTGACTTTTATTTCTGTCCCTGGCGAAGTCGGTAATCCCGAGAATCAATTCAAGTATTTTCAGTTTGTATTGGGCAATGCGATTGGTTTTTTAGTTATTGCTAAAGTGTTGCTTCCGCTGTATTATAGAATGAATTTGACTTCAATTTACAGTTATATAGAACAACGTCTCGGAACGGTGAGTTACAAAACTGCTGCTTTTATTTTCCTTCTAAGCAGAACGATTGGATCGTCTTTCCGTTTGTATTTGGTAGTGATTGTCTTGCAACGCTATGTTTTTGATTTTTATCACATTCCGTTTGCGCTGACTGTGCTTATTTCGTTGGCTTTGATTTTTGCATATACGTATCGCGGTGGACTCAAAACCATCATCATTACAGATACTTTACAAACGTTCTTCTTAGTTTCCTCGGTTTTCCTGACGATTATTTTTATCTGTAACAGCTTAAACTTGTCGTTTTTTGAAGCCTTTGAAAAAGTCAAAAACAGCAATTACTCGAAGATATTTTTCTATGAAGATTATCTAAAAGGAACTTATTTTATCAAACAAATTCTAGGCGGAATCTTTGTTACTATTGCCATGGTTGGATTAGACCAAGATTTGATGCAAAAGAATTTGAGTTGCGCGCATATTGAAGACGCGCAAAAAAACATGTACACTTTTACTGGAATTTTTGTCTTAATCAACATCTTCTTTCTTAGCGTGGGAGCGTTACTTTATATTTACGCGAGTCAAAATAACATCGAAATTCCTAATGATCTCATTACCGGTAAACCACGAACGGATTTGCTATTCCCTGAAATTGCTTTTCACCATTTGAGTATTGTGCCGTCGGTGGTTTTCTTACTTGGACTAACCGCTGCGACGTTTGCCACAACCGATAGCGCACTAACTGCTTTGACTACTTCTTTTTGCGTTGATTTCTTAGGAATGGATAAAACCGAAAACGCCAACAAACCCAATATTGTGAGAACCAGACATGGTGTTCATATTGCGTTTTCGTTCTTGATGTTTATCGTGATTGTTATATTTAATGCGATCAATGATGCATCGGTGGTAAGTATGATTTTTAAAATCGCATCCTATACCTATGGACCTTTGTTAGGATTGTATGGATTCGGATTATTTATGAAGTCAAAAACTGTGAAGGACAAATGGGTGCCTTTTGTATGTGTACTTTCGCCTGCGATTTGCTTTTTGATCAGTAAAAATTCGGCAGCATTATTGGGCGATTATGTAATCGATAATGAACTGATTATCATTAACGGACTAATTACGTTCTTGGGATTGTTGTTGATTAGCAAACCTGCGACTTCGCAAACGAAATTCTGATTTTTACACCAATGCCCTAGCCCCGATAGCAGCCGGTATCCTCGAAGCGTAGCGGAGAGATAAAGGCGAATAGCGGGAATAAGCTCCTAAAAATCAATATTGATTGGTGGTCAATAATACTAACGTGCACGCTACTTCTACTCCAATTCCGTTGGCTTTTAGCAGTTGATATAACTCAGGATTTTCCGTTCCTGGATTAAAAATCACACGTTTTGGCTTGGTTTCGATAATGTAATTGTAGTAATCGCGCTGGCGCAGCGCATTGAGATAAAGCGTCACCGTATCGATATTTTTAAGTGGAATCGCTTTGGTTTGGATCTTAATTCCAGCGACTTCTCCAGCATTTTGGCCAATTGCCAAAGTAGAATGGCCTTTATCGACCAACATTTCGATGGCTTTGTACGCATATCGATCTGGTTTTGTTGAAGCGCCCAAAACCACAGTTTTTTTATTTTTCATAGAACAAAAGTACAAAAAATGAAGCGCTGACAAATCTTCACAGAATTTTTAACAGCAAACTAACAGTAATAATTCGTCAATATTTATCTTTACGGCTTTAAACAACACCTAAAAATCTCCCTTATTTATGAAAAAATTATTCCTCATTGCTATACTAGGAATTGCGATCGCAAGTTGTAAATCGGGCCAAAATGTAGCGTCAAAAAGCGAAGCCCATTTGAACGAATTAGTTTCCATCATGCAAGGAACGTATTCTTCTGAAAAACAGTCAGTAAAAGACACGAGTTACTTTAATATTTCCTTGCGCATGGTTCCGATTTGGAAAAACAAAGGTCATTATTTGTATGTAGAGCAAGCGTTATTCAAGAAGCAGGACAAGCCATATCGCGTTCGAATCTACAAAGTGTCACAACGCGGTGAAAACGAATTTATCAGTGAAATTCACACTTTGAAAAACGAAAAAGAGTGGATTGGAAAATGGGCCACTCCCGAAGCATTTGATGCATTGACTGAAAATGACATCGAGCTCAAACAAGGTTGCGGGGTCGTCTTGCATCGCAGCGGAAAGAACAAATTTGAAGGAAGTACAGGAGAGAAAACCTGTCCAAGTGAATTGCGCGGAGCAAGTTATGCCTCATCAAAAGTAACAGTGACGCCGTCGCAAATTTTGTCTTGGGATCAAGGATTTGATAAAGACGGAAAGCAAGTTTGGGGCGCCACGAAAGCGGGATATGTTTTTGATAAGTTGAAATAAAAAACATTTCTCGCACCCGAGCGGTAGCGAACTGACGAAGTAAAGACGCAGAGGCGCAAAGAATTTGCTTAATTTTTTATTTGCGTCTTTGCGAGATTTTTTTTACTCCTTCGGGAGAAATACTTCTGCCATCATACATCGGGCGCTTCCACCGCCGCAGGCTTCAATGGTGTCGAGGCTTGAGCTTAAGATGGTAACGTGTTCTTCTATTTGTGCAATTTGTTTCTTGGTCAAACTTTGGTGCGCCGATTTGCTCATCACCAAATATCTACGGTCGTCCGAACCTTTCACTTCAAGCATGTTGCCTGCGAAATTATTGACTTGATCTTCGGTAATGAGGATGACTTCTTTTTCGTCGCCACGCAAACTGTCCAACACCATTTTGCGTTCTTTTTTATCGTCGATGCAATCGGCGCAAATCACTGCAAAGGTTTCTCCTAGACACATCATGACGTTGGTATGATAGATGAGTTTTCGTTCGCCATTGACCGTTTGAAACGCTTCAAAAATTACGGGAGTATATTCAAAATCTTCGCAGAATTCGATGAATAATTCTTCATCGGCGCGCGGCGACAATGCGCAATACGCTTTATCATTTTGGCGATCTAAAAGAATACTTCCCGTGCCTTCTAGAAAATAACCATCTTCCTCGGCAGAAGTATAATCCATGATATTATTGATCACAAAACCTTGGTCTTCCAAAATATCTAGGACATCTTCTCGTCTTTCGTGACGGCGGTTTTCGGCAAACATTGGGTATAAAGCTACATCACCATTTTCGTGAAAGGAAATCCAATTGTTTGGAAAAATTGAGTCGGGTGTATCGGGCGTTTTGGTGTCTTCTACGACAATCACATCTACACCAACCATGCGTAATTTATTGACAAAAGCGTCAAACTCTTCTTGTGCTTTGGCATTGACAGTTTCAGAAGATAAGCCATCCAAAACTTTTTGATAATAGTTATTGACGGCAGTTTGCTCGTTCATTCGAAACGCTACGGGGCGAATCATTAGAATGGAATTGGTGGTTTGTTTCATGTTTTAGAAGTTGTGGGTTGTAGGTTGTAAGTTGTAAGTTGTAAGTTGTAAAGTTAGGATTTCCAGTTTTGTTCGACGTATTTAGTAAAATTATAAATTTTGGCACTCAACTCATTGTACTTGTCAATGAATTCTTGTTCATTTTCAATTATGGTTGGATATAATGTTGTTATTTTTTGTAAATGGAATACAGCTTCAAGACAGCTTGCATATGAGTAGGTAAGAAATTTAATGAAATCTGCTTTGTATCGTTTTCTGCCATAACCTTCCACAATGTTGGTCGGTACAGAATCTGCTGATCTTCGTAGCTGACTCCCAAGTTCATACATTTCGTGTTTTGGTAGTTTTAAAGAGGCAAAGTGTGCTTTATAAAACAACTCTAGTCCCAAAGTATAAATCTCTAAATCCTTATAACTGCTCATATCAAATTTTTTTTTGGCTTATATTAAATTCACTCTATATCAAAACACTTAACTCACAACTTACAACCTACAACAATATTAATCTCTTATCAAAGGCAGCGTAGAACAACGCAACAGTCCTTCTTGCTTCGCAATTTCGGAGTACGAGATTTCTTCGACGGTAAATCCGTTGTCACGCAACCAAGTATTCAATCTAGTAAAGCTTTTTTCAGAAACCACAACTTCCGGCGTGATAGAAAAAATGTTGGAGTTCATTTCGTACATCTCATCTCTCGTAATGTGAAAGAGATTTTCTTTGCCGAAAAGTTTCACCAAATACATATAATCTGCTTCTTCACGGAAGCCGCTTTTGTAGATGATTCCTTTATTGACACCCACTGGCTGAAAGCAACAATCTAAGTGCAAAGCGTTGTCTCTGGCTTCGATTTTAGATTTTACCAAGTCGAATTCCTTGACGATTTTATTGGGGAATAATTGTTTGATATAGTTCACGCCTTCCATATTGGTGCGTGCTGTGATGTAATCTTTGTAGTCACTTCCTTTATATGTCCCAATGAAAATGTAGTCATTCCACAAGATGACATCGCCGCCTTCTATGTGGACCTCGGCTGGCGGACGCACTACTTTTTTGGGATTGATTTGATCGATGATGTATTGAATGGCATCCAATTCGCGTTCGCGATCTGGAAGAATATTGGCTTTGATAAACGTATCTTCGATCACGAAACCGATATCACGCGTAAAAATTTGATTGTAGTTTTCAATCATTTCTGGGCGATAGACTTTGACATCATATTTTTGAAACACTTGATTGAAGCCTTCCATTTCGGCAATCATATCTGCTTCGGTGGGATAAGTTCCTGACAAAATATGTTCTAAAGATTTCGGATCGTAGGCTTCTTCTGCGGTTGGCGTCGGGCCATTACTAAGGGCTGAACCTAGCACGACTGCTCTCAGCCGGGAAGATTCATTCGTAACATGAATTGGTAACATACATTTGCTTTGATTGGAAACAAAGATATAGAAAGCGGGTTGATTATTGAATTATAGGTAATATTTTGTTGAAAAATTATTGATATGATAATTCAAACAAAAAACCGCTCTGTTGGGAGCGGTTTTAGGAGTACTTGATTGAAAATTAATTTTTGATGAATTTCTTGATGATGGTTTGTCCATCCTCGGTTTGAACGGTAATGAGATACAATCCTTTGGCATAGGCACTAACATCTATTTCACAAACTTCTTGATTCACTATTCTTTCTGATGCTACCCTTCCATCTAAGGATGTTATTGAAACTTTTGTAATATTAGAATTCCAATTTTTTACTGTTAATAATGTATTTACAGGATTAGGATAAATATCAATTTCTTGGAAAGTTTTTAAAGAATTAATTTTATTGGTAATTTTAGTTAGCTCATCTGTTGAGTTATTAGGATTTCTATATACAAAAGGCGCTAAACAATCTTCAGGATAAGCTGAGAATTGCGAACCAAATAAGGCTTCGAAACCAGGATTTAATTCAATAAAATTCCTGCTTTATAAATTACACCATTTCCAAGAACATTGTCACCAACTGTTACAAGATTAGTGGCCCTAATCCAGTCAGAGGTATGCCTAAGTCGAGTGTTAATAGGAAAACTCGAATCGTTACTTACATCATTTAACGAAGATATTAAAGTTAAATCCGGAACGCAACATCTAGAATCATCTGAAGGCAAAATAGTAACATTTACTGGTATCGGGCATGTTAATGCTTGACCAGGATTTGGCGTAAAAGTGTAAATAAAATCACCAGAAATACTTGTATCAATTGCTGATGGATTCCAAGTTCCTTGAATGTTGTTTCCAACAACAATTGTTGATAAATCTAGTGCCGCATCGTTCAAACATATTGGATTTATTTGGGGACTACAACCAATTCAATGGTGTAAAACAAAAACGCAGTAGAAAATCCGTGTGCTTCAGTGAAATCTAGTGTAAAGTTGTTAATAGAATTCGAACATGACCAAGTTGCAGCTGGCGTTCTGCCTATATCCGTCCAGACATTCACACCAGTGGTAGTAGCACAGCAGTTAACCGGATTACTTCCTATTGCTGTCACATTAGAAAACAACACATCGGTTAGTTGAAAAGAATCATCCCATCCAATTGATGGGCTGGTATTGAAATTAATATCCGTAACTGTAAAATTTGTTATAACAACAGGCACCGGAAAGTTGAAGATTATATTTTGAGCCGGATCATTAATTCTGGGTCCATCTGTCCAGAAACTATTGAAATCCGACGCTCCTATATTCTAAACAGCAGAGTACTTCCTATTCCGATCGCTGAAGCTGTAACTATTCCCGCACTACAATTTCCTGTTATGCCTATAGTATTATTAGGAATAGCATCCCATACAACTATTTCTTGTGAAAAAGAATTCATACTTATTAAAGTAATAATAAGTATGAAATTCGAATTCCATTTAAATACGTTTTTCATAATTTTAAAATTTAAGTTAAACGCATCTTATTTTTTCTCAAGTAAAGTTTTCACTATAGCTTTCAATTCCTCTATTTCTTTACTTTGCTTGTCTAATCTTTTTTCTTGTTCTATAGCGTATAAAGTGAGTTCTTCTATTTTACCCATTTGTTTGGCTTGCATGTCGCCTAGATCAAGACCGTTTTCTATAAGTTCGCAGGCAGATTCAATCCCTGGCAAATGTTTGTTTTCTTTAACAAAGGATTCAATTTCTTTCAGTGGCATTAATTTATAGTCATTGGCGAAAACATAATCTGCCCAGTTTGGATCAACGCCGCCACTACCATCGTAACGTAAAGCTACTTTTACTTTTTCAGTTAGAATTCCTCCTTCAACGTACAACCTGTAGTCACCTGTGCTTGAATTAAAATTGTAATTATCTCCAATATATATTTTACCCGTATTAGGGTAACTCGCAGCATCTGCGGTGTCAAAAAACAAGTTGCAATCTTTCATTGTAACCGATCTTAGTTGATAATTTGGATTTAAAGGATCTTGGCTTGTCTCTATAGTACCATCATGAGTGTATAATGTTTTAGGTGTTGGTGAGTTAATTACAAATGGATCACTTGTTATTCCAGATCCATTTACAGTTATATTTGTGCCGGCTTGTATAACAGTAGGCGCTCCTCCACCTGACGGCAATGCTCGTAAGATCACATCTTTAGTAATAGGATCAACAGTTAAAAAATTTGTTGCAGTAGGCATTGGATTCGGAATGGCAAAATTCATAAATCGCAATCCTGTGGTTCCTGCTACTGCGCCTGTACCATTTGAGTTAATTACTAATCTGTTGCCTAAAATTGGGTTGTCTCCGACATCAATTCCGGTTCGACCAAAATTGTCTATATACAATCGTTGCCTTCCAAATCCGTTATTAACACCCGCAATTCCACCATCAGCAAGAATAACTCTATTGGAAACATCACCGGTCGAGACAACTCTTCCCAAAAAAGTATTTCCAATTCCAAAATTAATTGAACCGCCACAATTAGCACCTATTAGTGTATTGCAATTTCCGTTTGCAACACCAAATCCTGCTCGTTCTCCCACTGCCACATTACTACTTCCCATACCACTCACATACATCGCTTGATGGCCAATTGCGGTGTTATCACTCCCTGATGTAATGGTATTTAACGACATTTTTCCTACGGCAGTATTACGGAAACCAGAAACAGTGATTGGATTACCGCCCACATTAGAATACATGCTCCTATCGCCTATCGCAGTGTTGTCATTTCCCGTTACAAGATTTACTGGAGGTACAGGTGCAAAAAAGTTTTGAGCATCAATTTGTTGAATAGCTGCTAAAGTTGCGATTATTGCAACAATAAATAATCGTGTTGTTTTCATAATATATTGGTTTTTAAAGTTATCCTCTAAAATTAAACAAAAAAAGTTCTAGTTGTATTACGTTAATGAAAATAAATTGTCAATAAGTAAAAGCCACTTTTGGAATGGCCTTTTTTTTTATCGATTAAAGTCAAATTAAGATGTAGTTTTTAGGAATTATTGCCGCTTCATAGCGCGCGTTTGTCAGTTTCTATGCTCCTACCTCGTTCAAATGTCAACAAACGTGAAATATAAAATTAAAGACAAGATTTGTTATCTATTCCATGTTTGGATTGACATTGTCTTTGGAATGAAAAGATAAAGTGAATCAGTATCAAAGATTATGTTAGAATAAATTAATACTTTTGAAATCCAACAAAAATGTTGTGCTTTAGAAATGCTTTTTAACTCCCTTAACTTTGCCATCTTTCTCCCTATAATATTTATATTATATTGGTTTGTCACGAATAAGAGCTTAAAAATTCAAAACCTATTACTTCTGGTTTCAAGCTATTTCTTTTATGGCTTTTGGGATTGGCGATTTTTATTTCTCTTAGTTTTTTCAACCCTGTTGGATTATTATACAGGAATCAAAATGTCGGACACCACTAGTCCTAGCAAAAAACGATTTTGGTTTTGGCTCAGTGTTTCGATAAATCTAGGTTTCTTGGCGGTGTTTAAATACTATAATTTTTTCGCAGCTTCTTTTGCGGAAGCGATAACCCATTTTGGTTTAAAAGTAGATCCTTGGACACTAAAAATAATTCTGCCTGTCGGGATTTCTTTTTATACGTTCCATGGTTTGTCCTACGTGATCGACATATACAAAGGTCGCATCAAGGCTGAAAAAAACTTTATAGAATATGCCGTATTCGTTAGTTTTTTTCCACTTCTAGTCGCTGGACCGATAGAAAGGGCTACTCATTTATTACCACAAATTAAGAAAAAAAGAGTATTTGATTATGACCAAGCTGTCAATGGTTTACGACAAATCTTATGGGGATTATTCAAGAAAATAGTTATTGCTGACCAATGTGCTGAATATGCAAATATCGTTTTTAATGGTGCGGAATCATTCTCTGGAAGTACACTTGTACTAGGCGCACTTTTTTTTACCATGCAAATTTATGGTGATTTTTCGGGATATTCAGATATTGCTTTGGGAACAGCGCGTCTTTTCGGAATAGACTTACTGCGCAATTTTGCCTTTCCTTACTTTTCAAGAGACATCGCAGAGTTTTGGCGACGTTGGCACATTTCGCTATCGACTTGGTTTAGAGATTATCTCTATATTCCTCTCGGAGGCAGTAAGAGCGGGACGTGGAAAAAAATAAGAAATACTTTTATACTATTTTTAGTAAGCGGGTTTTGGCACGGAGCCAATTGGACCTTTATTGTATGGGGTTTTCTAAATGCTTTATATATCATGCCCTCCATAGTTTTTAATACGAACAGAAATCATCTAGATATCGTGGCGAAAGGAAAATTTTTGCCAACAATAAAAGAACTATTTCAGATGAGTTTAACCTTTTGCCTTACTGTATTTGCATGGATTTTCTTTAGAGCTATCGATTTAAGTCATGCTTACAGTTTTATTTCTAAAATAGCATCACTTTCACTTTTTGAAGTTCCGTATTTTCCAGGAATTGGCACCAGTATTCCCACTTTCGTTTTTCTTCTTCTGTTCTTTATTATTGAATGGCTAGGAAGAGAACAGCAATTTGCCATTGAATCACTCGGTATCAGATGGCCAAGAATGATCAGATGGAGTGTTTATTGCTTTTTCATACTCGTAATCTCTTACTTTTCTTATTCATCTGAAGTAAACCAACAATTTATTTATTTTCAATTTTAAGTAATGAAAAAATTCCTCCTATATCTCATTCGATTTTCATTATTTCTAGTTGGAATCGCTTTTCTAATTCAGTTCATTTTAGGTTTGGTAATTAGTGGCAAATCATTAAATGAAGTTGATAATCTTGAGCAAACTTCAAATATCAATGCTACCTTAGTTTTCTTAGGAAGTTCAAGATGCTGGGTACAATTTGACACTTCATTTTTCGACAGTACATTCAATCAAAACAGTGCCAACATTGGCGTTGATGGACATTCAGAATTGGCAATGGCGACCCTAAGGTTAAAAGACTATTTATCGAGAAATAAACCCCCAAAATTTGTGATTTTGAGTTTTGATCCTTTAATGAATGGCGACTCGGAAACCATGAATGAAAATCTTATTCATAAGGATGCTTTTGCACGTTATTCATTTTTTCCAACTGAGAAAAACACTCCTTTTGTTACTTATTTTAAATTTAATACAGCCGAAAAATACATTCCTTTATATTCCATTTTTAAGTATAAGTTGCTTGATGACTGTGTGAAAAGTATTGGCGCGAAAAAATACGACCCGTCAGCAAGTCATTTAGTTGATAGAAAGTGGGATACACTTCATAATCCAATTACAATGGATCAAAAAAAATACTACTTTAAAAGCGATAAGATAAACGCTGTAACCAAAGCATTGAGTGATTTAAATAAAATATGTATCCAAAACAATTGTAAATTAATGTGCGTTCAAACTCCAGTTTATAAAGTCATCTATGAAAAAACAACCTTTGAGCGTACCCAACTCATTTGTCAAAAATTGAACATCCCGTTTCTTGATTTGAGTCGAGAAAATTTTAAAGACGACATCAATCTTTTTTACAGCCCAACCCATTTAAACAAGTATGGAGTTAGCAAAATGAATTTATTTCTAAAAGACAATGCGCAATTGAATGCCTTTTTTAAAAATTAGCTAAACCATTTTAGTTAATTTATTATAATTTTGCACTAATCTTCAAGTGCCCTAAAGTGAACGTTTATTCCAATTGATTTCTAGTTGATTCAAACAATTCTCTAGTCAACTTCTTGGCTCCCTCGTCATTCAAATGTCCACAATTATAAAACATTGCATCTGGATAACCTTTCGATAAATCTATCAAGTCAGGCGCCAGTTTTTTCATTTTTTGAATGTAAGGATCCACGTTGATTTTACTACAAAAAGGCGTAATGAACAGCATCAATTTGGTGTTTTTTTGTTTACATAGTAGTCTTATTTCATTCAAAACAGAATTCCCGTGAAGTATTGTTTTTTCGCCCATAATCACCAGTGGTGTATTCGGTATCGCGTTGCCAAATTTTGGCGTATAACCGACACTAGGATCAATTCCTGGTTTCTTATTTAAGAAAGAAAAAAACAACTCTCGGAAACCAATTTTAGCGTCATTAATGGCATAGCGATAAAAAGGAATATAGTATAAACCATCAAAATTAGGATTGTATTTTTTTGTATGCGCCGTGACAATTGGATTGTTGATAAAAGGCATGGCTTCCGCAGTGGAGATATTGGAAGATTCTGTTGTTTCAAGATTAGAATCTATTTGTAGAAATACTGTTTTCACTTGATTATGTGCTAGCAACAACCTAATTTGCAGCAAATTGTCATTTAAACCTGCGCCTTCCACTCCTAAATTGATGGTTCTTTTATTGGACAGTTTGTTAAACAAATCCGTGTCGATATGGTTCGCAACTCTTGACGACCCTAAAAACACGACGTCAAAGCTTTCTTTCTTAAGATTGATAATGTAATGCAGCTTGTTTCTTGGAATGCCGTCACGATATATTTTTGAATAGTATAGATCACACAAAAACAACAATAGAAAAACTAGTGCTAGGATCGAAAAAATGTGCAGTAAAAATTTTTTCATGTGATTCTAAAATTGAAAATAAATAAAATCTGTGATATTCGAATAAACCCCTAATGTGATGATGCTAAGCAGAATTACTGTCAATTTCACATAGATCCATTTTCCGAAAAAAGGATGTTCTCTCTCTCTTGAAATCCATTCTAAGCATAAAAAGAAAATGATGAGTAAAACCAACTCTGCAGAATATCGCTCAATACCTAAATATTCCAATCCGTTTTTGAAATTACATTGGAATAAATTCTTCAGATATTTTAATGCAATGGTTATAGAATCCGCTCTAAAAAAAATCCAACTAATCAAAACTAAAAAGAAAGTAGAAGTCATTGAAAACACTTCCTTTAGACTGGGAAATTGTTTTCCTTTTGCCACAATTTCTAAATTATTTCTGTTGGTGTTGGTTAGCAAAAGTGGTAAAAAATAGATGGCATTGAGAGCGCCCCAAATAATGAAGGTCCAATTTGCTCCATGCCAAAATCCGCTCACGATAAAAATCAAAAATGTATTTCGAATCTTTGTCCATTTTCCACCTTGACTTCCGCCTAAAGGAATATATAGATAATCTCGGAACCAAGACGACAGTGATATATGCCAACGCCTCCAAAATTCCGCGATATCTCTCGAAAAATAGGGGAAGTTAAAATTCCTAAGCAAATCGATTCCGAAAAGTTTTGCAGTTCCTAGAGCAATATCGGAATAGCCTGAAAAATCACCATAAATTTGAAAAGAAAAATAGAATGCCCCAAGAAATAATGAGATCGAATTCATGCTTTCATAGTTTGCAAATATTTCATTTGCGTATTGGGCACAACTATCTGCAATAACGATTTTCTTAAACAAGCCCCATATAATTTGATAAATTCCATCAATTGCTTGGTCGGAATTAAAGGCTCTTTTCTTTTTTATTTGCGGCAGAAGATGGGTTGCTCTTTCAATTGGACCAGCAACTAAAAGCGGAAAAAAACTAACAAATACGGAGTAATCTATAAAGTTCTTCTCCGCCTTTATTCGGTCTTTATAGATGTCTATAACATACGATAATCCATGAAAAGTATAAAACGAAATCCCAACAGGCAGTATGACTTTAAGCGTCCAAGGATTGACCTGCAAACCAAAATTTGAAATTGCCGTTGCAAAAGATGCTGCAAAAAAATTATAATATTTAAAAACCCCTAAAAATCCTAAGTTTACAAATATGCTAATCCAAAACCACGTCTTTTTTGTATTTTGATTTTCGGTTTGCGACATTTTCAACCCCGTGTAATAATCGAGTAACGTTGAAAATATTAATAAGAATAAAAATCTCCAATCCCAAAAAGCGTAAAAAAGATAGCTTGAAACAAGTAAAAGTAAATTTTGAGTTTTTAAATTCTTATTCGCTATAAACCAATACAAAACAAAAACTAGAGGAAGAAAAAGCGCGAAATTTAGAGAATTAAAAAGCATTACATGTCAGATATTTATAGCTAAGGCACTGTTTACAAATATAAGTTAAATATCGAATTTTCATAATTAGTCCAATAAATCTGTATAAAATAAAAAAGCCACTCTTCTCAGAATGGCTTTCAAATTATGATATAATCAATTTATCTTTTGTCCATGGGTTTAAAATCCCTTAATGGATGACCTACGTATATTTGACGCGGTCTTCCTATTGGTTCTTTGTTGATGCGCATTTCTTTCCACTGCGCGATCCAACCTGGCAAGCGACCAATGGCAAACATTACGGTAAACATATCCGTAGGAATTCCTAGCGCTCTGTAGATGATTCCAGAATAGAAATCGACGTTTGGATATAATTTACGAGACACAAAATACTCATCAACCAAAGCTGCAGCTTCTAATTTTTTAGCAATATCCAAAATCGGATCGTCTACACCCAAAGTATTCAATACTTCATCAGCCGCTTTTTTAATAATACGTGCTCTTGGGTCGAAGTTCTTATACACTCTATGTCCGAATCCCATCAATCGGAATGGATCTTCTTTGTCTTTGGCTTTTGCCATATACTTGTCGGCATCGCCACCATTTTTGTGGATTTCTTCCAACATTTCCAACACTGCTTGATTCGCGCCTCCGTGCAATGGTCCCCAAAGTGCAGAAACTCCTGCCGAAATAGAAGCGAACAAACCTGCATGCGAAGAACCTACAATTCTTACGGTAGAAGTCGAACAGTTTTGCTCGTGATCTGCGTGTAAAATAAACAATTTGTCTAAGGCATCGATGACTGTTTTATTTGCAGTGTAAGGTCCGGTTGGCAACTCAAACATCAAGTGCATGAAGTTTTCTACATATCCTTTTGTATTGTCGTAATAATTCAAAGGATAACCCATCATCTTTCTGTACGTCCAAGTGGCAATCACTAGGAATTTACCCATCGTTTTACAAACCGCTTCGTACATTTCTTTTTCATTATCAACATTCACGACTTTCGGGTTGAAAGCAGTTAGTGCGCTTGTCAAAGAAGACAAAACACCCATTGGATGTGCCGTTTTTGGAAATCCATCAATGATGTTTTTCATTTCCTCATTGACCAAAGTATATTTGCGAATATCCGTTTCAAATTGTGCCAGTTGCAGTTTTGTAGGTAATTCACCAAAAATAACCAAATAAGCTACTTCAAGGAAATCCGCTTTATCCGCCAAGTCTTCGATAGCATAACCGCGGTAACGGAGAATTCCTTCTTCGCCATCAAGAAAAGTAATTTCACTGGTACAAGAACCTGAGTTTTTATAACCCGGATCCATCGTAATTGCTCCGGATAAATCACGCAACTTATTGATATCGATTCCTACTTCGTTCTCACTTCCTACGATTACGGGAAACTCATACTTCTTTCCGTCTAATTCTAAAATGGCTGTCTTTGACATAATATAAAAGGGAATTTTTTCTTTGAAATAATAATTTAACAAAACTAGGGAAATTGAAATGAATTAAAAAATGAATTTTACAAGGAAATTGTTAATTATTATATAAATAGTAAAACCCTTTCTAAGTCGAAAACGAAGAAAGGGTTGCTACAGAATTTAACCTTTATTAATTTACTCTTTCATTACTTTTTTAATTGAAATTCCTTTAGCAGTAACCAACTTCAGAAAGTAGATGCCTTTAGCCTTTCCAGTCAAGTCAATCGCTATTTGCTTTGTACCCACTTTTTGGCTCGAAAGCACTCTCCCCTTTATGTCTAACAAGGATATCGACTGCACCTCAGCATCGCTTTTGATATTGATCATTGAACTCGTTGGATTAGGATAAATGGAAACGATTTCATCATTCACAACAGAATTACCTAATAGTGCTTCAAATACCGTATTCGCAAATCCCGTATCAACTGGCGCATTATAATCGAAGAAAATATCCCCACGATTCGCAACTGCATCTCCGCTCACCAAAGAGTTTCGTGTCTTCACTTTTAGTAAAATATGACCGTGACCTCCGATCGGCAATTGAATGTTCTCGAAAATAAATTCTACTTTATTACCTGTTATTCTCGCATTCACTGGGAAATTTGAGTTCATCAATTGCAGTGAACTGATGTCAAATTTTGTAGCATCAACTTCTGTTTTAACCACTACATTCTCTGCTGGATAGGTTCCGGTGTTTTCGAAATTAATAACATAATGAAGGTAATTTCCAATCTCAGACGATGGTACCGAATCGCCTTCTATACAAGTGATATCATTGGGATCAAAAGAGCCAATTACTGTTTGATTAAAAGTAAATAGGTTGTCCGCAGGAATGTCATCACCAATAACTGGGGTTATCGTTGCTTCGTAATTTAGAATATCACCAATATTTACGGCTGGAATTTCTAATGGCGAATTTACGTTTAAGATGACATAAAAACTTCTGTTTTCAAATGGCAGTAAATCGGAATAATTCCAGTTTAATAAACCCAGAGTCTGCGTATCAGGAGCAACTGTAGCACTTACAAAATCTAGTACAGCATCGTTGTAGGTAAAAGTTATGTTCCCAGAAAGCACTTGATTGCCTTTGTTGTGATATACAATTTGATATTTCGCATCAAAACCTGGTCGTGCTGGTGTAATTGGCGCAATAACAATTTCTAAATCTGGATAAACTCCGTTAGCTGTGATACAAAAATCTTGTGTTACAACTGTATTGTCTAAACTCACAAAATTAAGCTGCGAGGATTCGGGAGAAATCGTGAAATAACTTGGGTTCTCGATTGATGTACTCAAAGTATAATTCCCAATGGCTGTATAAAGGGTATAATTCCCAGAAGCATTCAAAAAAGTAGCGCTAGGCGTAGATCCATCGGTAATGTCTAATCGAACACTATTAGCAAAGAAATCATTGGTATCACAACCGTTGTTATCTAAATCAAAGCGAGCCGTTCCCGTTACGCTATTATAGTTCCCGCCAGGTACAAAGGAACAATAGGAGCTCACCACAATATTCGGATTGTTGCTGAATGCCAAAGTTTGAATACCAGACACTTGCTCTTCATCAGCACAGATATAAAGCAGATTTGGATTATTATTCAAACCAATATTTTCAACTTTTCCATTTTTGATAAATAAAGTCGTCAACAAATTGTTATCGCAGTAAAAATTTTGCAAACTAATGCAGGTACTGACATCAATAGTAGTCAATTGATTGAATTCGCAATTAAGTTGATAAAGATCTGTCAAACCAGCAACATCAAGGGTCGTCAGTAAGTTTGAACCACAATACAATTTAACCAGATTCGGCAAATTACTAACATCGATGGATGCGATTTGATTGCTGTCGAAATCCAATTCCGTTAGATTGGTCAATCCGGTAAGATCTAATGCGGTGAGTTGGTTATGACGACAAGAAATTCTTTCAAGATTGGTAAGTCCAGTAACATTTAAAGCAGGAATTTGATTAAAATCACACGCTAAAGTGATCAGATTTGTCAAACCCGAAACATTCAAAGACGGAAGCAAATTGGAAGCGCAATTTAAGAATTTTAGAGCTGGCAAAGCACTTGCATTTAGCGACGACAATTGATTAAATGAACAATCAATTTGGTACAGGTTATTTAAGCCAGTTAAGTTGATATTTGCTAGTTGATTGCTTTCGCAGAGTAATCGTGCTAGATTACTACTTGATGTAAGATTCAAAGAAGTTAAATTATTATTTGAACACCATAATTGCGTTAGATTGACACAGCTACTCGTATCTAAAGTCGTTAGATTATTGTCCGCTACCCACAACATTTCGAGACTCGGATTGTTACTAATATTAATTCCGTTTAATGCATTGCTGTCTGCGAGAACATCCGTTAGATTTGGACTGTTACTCAAATCCAAGTACGGAATTTGGTTCACTCGACAAGACAAAAAAGTTAGATTTACATTATCTGACAAGTCTAAAAAAGTCAAATTATTCGAGTCGCAATACAAGATATTCAAATTGGTAAATGCCCCAATACCAATTAAGTTATTGATATTTGAATTTTCAAGATGCAAATCACTCACAAAAGTGGTTTCAAACGTGTCAATTTCACCACTGTTGTTAGAATCGATTCCAAGTGAAATCAACTTTGCTTTAAAATTCGGATCCGGAATACTCACAATCTGCGCTTTTGCCATCCCAGTAAAAAGCAACAACAGTAAAAGAATAGTTTTCATTGGGTTCGAGTTTATGTTTTGTTTTGTTTTCATGATGTAAATTTTTAAGCAATTGTATGACTAGTCTTTCAACAGTTTCTGAACTTGCGCTCCTTTTTCAGTTGTAATTTTGACAAAATAAATTCCTTTTGAAAAGCTAGAGACATCCAATTTCGATTCTGTTGCATCGGTCAAACTAGTTAGGACAATTCTTCCTTGAGCATCGTATAATTGCATTGATTTTATCTTGTTGTCTGCTTTGATAGTCACTTCATTTGCAGCTGGATTCGGATAAACAGCTACCGAATTATCCATTTCAAAAACACTATTTGACAAGGTTTGAAACACCGTATTTGCCAAACCGGTATCAATTGGAAAATTATAATCAAAGTAAATATCGCCACGATTTGCAACTGCATCGCCAGTCATCAAAGTATTTTGGGTTTTAAGCTTTAATAAAACATGCCCGTGGCCGCCTATTGGTAGATTAATGTTTTCGAAAATAAATTCTATCTTATCGCCCGTAATTCTAGCATCTACTGGATAGTTGCTGTTCAATAATTGCAGTGTATTAATATCAAAATCTACGGCGTTTACTTCAGTTTTTACAACGATATTCTCTGCTATTGCTGTTCCTGTATTTTCGAAATTAATAGCATAATGAAGATACTTCCCAATTTCTGTTGAAGCTACAACATCGCCTTCAAGACAAACAATATCATTTGGATCAAATGAACCCACGACAATTTGATTTAAGGTAAAATTATTGTCTGCTAGATTCTCATCGCTAAATAGATTTATTGAAGTTGAAAAATTCAATACATTTCCATTATTTACTGGAGGTGCATCCTGTGGACTGTTTACATGCAATCTGAAATCAATGCTTCCACTTTGAAATGGTGACAAATTAGCAACATTCCAACTTAAAAATCCAAAACTAGTTGTATCAGGTGCAATTGAAGCATTTAAAAAATTCAATAAATTGTCATTAAAATTAAGATCAATCACAACATTTTCAACTTGCGTTCCTTTATTTCTATATACCAATTTATATATCGCATCAAATCCAGGACGAGCGGGAGTAACTACAGAGAGCACTATTTCTACATCAGAATGACTGCCAATAGCCGATAAACAAAAATCTTGTGTGGCAATATTATTATTAATATTGTCAAAAGGAACGGTCACACTATTAGGAGAAATAGTAAACCAAGTCTGATTTTCTACTACAGGTGTTACATCAAAACTTCCAGTAGCAGTATAAAAGGCATAATTGCCTGATGTATTGGTAAAATTGGCGCTCTGAGTTATTCCGTCATTAATATTTACACGAATGTTTGGGTAAATAACATCATTTAAATCACAACCATTGGCGTCCAAATCATATTTGATGTTACCTGTGATGGTATTATAATTTCCTCCTGGGAAAAAGTTACAATAATCGCCAACCAATACGTTGGGCATTGAATTACTAATAAAATAACTTTGCCAGTAATTTTGTTCATCGGGATCTGCGCAAACATATCTAAGCTGTGGATTATTGATTAAGTCAATACTTGACAAACAACTTATCGAGCCATTTTTCATATTGATAGTCTTTAGAAGTGTCATATCCGACGCTGATAATTGACAAAGATTTAGGTTTTGACTTAAATCTAGATTTCTGATTGGATTACCTCTAACAAGTAATACTTCTAAATCTGCCAATGCAGTAACATCAAGAGAACCTAAAACACAATTCAATAGTCTAAGTTCCTTTAAATGTACCAACATTGAAATATCAGTTACAATAAGATCTGCACTATAGCAATTTAGATATTCTAGATTTGGTGCATTTCCCAATGCTATAGAATATAAATCTGGATGCCCAAAGTTTAAAGTCTTTAAACTTGGAAGTGGTGTTGGAAAACTAAGAGCATTATAAGTATTCCCAGTAGTATTCAACGTTCTTAAATTTAAGAGTGGTGTGCTAAAATCAAGAGATGGTAATTTATTCCCATTTAAATTTAATGTTTCTACATTTGGAATAGTTGAAAAAGTCATTGATGTAATATCATTTTCAGCAACGTTTACATTTATTAGATTTTGACCATTTGCTATTGAAACAGTAGTTAGAAGATTTGAAAAAAGTATCAAAGTAGTAAGATTTGGCAAATCAATGTTAACGGAAGTCATTAAATTATAATTACAATCTAACCGAGTAATATTGACGAAAGCATTTATTCCTGTTAGATTCTGAATACTTGCACTAGAAATATCCAATGTTCCTGTTACAGCCTGCGCTTCAGATACCTGAATGGCATTGTCTAGATTGGTGTCAATTCCGAGTGAAATTAACTTCGCTTTAAAATTTGTATCCGGAATATTGACAATTTGTGCTTTTACCATCCCAGTAACGAGCAACAACAGTAAGAAAATATTTTTCATTTGGCTTGAGTTTACGTTTTGTTTAGTTTTCATAATCTTATCTTTAAAGTGCTTTAATTAATTCCTGTAGCCGTTCCTTTTTTCGTTGCGAAATGGGTAACTGCTTATTATCTGACATTACAATATAACCGCCTTCTTTCTTGACATAGGATTTCAAATAAGCGAGATTAATCAGATGTTTTTGGTGAATGCGTTCAAATCCGTATTCTGACAACAATTCCTCGTATTCTTTAAGCGTTTTCGAAATCACAATCGGTTTATTGTTCTTGATATAAAAGGTCGTGTAATTGTCTTCGCCTTCACATCGGATGATATCACTGACTTCATACAAATGAATTCCATCGGCAGTTGTCAGTGCAATTCTTTTAAAATTGTCGACTTTCTTTCGGATGTTCTCCAGCAGCAAATCGATGTGGGCGTAACTATCGTTTTTCTCTAAAACACCTCTAATCTTTCCGACTACGATTTCCAATTCATCCGGATCAACAGGCTTGAGCAAGAAATCCAAGGCACTAAATCGAAAGGCTTTGATCGCGTATTCTTCGTGAGCGGTTATAAAAACGATATGCGAGGTGGTCTTCCCGTTTTTCTTGGCCAATTGCTCTAAAATATCGAAACCAGTTCCGTCGTTGAGTTGAATATCTAAAAAAACAACTTGCGGTTTGAGTTTATCTATGACTGCCACGCCGCTTTCCACATCTTCGGCTTCCCCAATAATTTGAATATCGGGCGCATAAAAGGAAAGCAATTCTCGCATGCCGTCACGAAGGTTTTTATCGTCGTCTATTAATAGTGTTGTGATCATCTTAGTTGTCGGTTGTGGGTTGTGAGTTATGGGTTGGTTTTTCGATGTATTGAATTGGCAGATGCAAGGTGACTTTGGTACCTGAACAGCCATTACCCAATTCTTCGATAATCACTTCTGCTTTTTTAGAGGTAGAAGTGGCAATCATCTCTAATCTTTTTTTGGTAATATCTAGCGCCATCGATTGGTGCACCGAAACCGAATTTTCTTTGATTGCTTTTGACGTCGCATAACCAATGCCGTTGTCCGTTATCGTGCAAATCAAATTGTGGGCATCAAGACTAAATTCAATTGAAATGGTTCCATTTTCTTTACTTGGAATGACGCCGTGAATGATGGCATTCTCTACAAAAGGTTGCAGCAATAATGGTGGCAATGCCAGATCGTCTTCGATATTGTCGTCTTTAGAAATGGTAAAACTAAATTTGTTGTTGAAACGCAACTGCTCTAGCTCGAGATAGTTTTGCAAACTTTGAATTTCCTTGTCGATTGGAATCAGTGATTTTTTAGAATACTCTAAAGTGAGTCGCATCAATTTAGAAAATTTCGCTAAATATTTTACCGCAGAATGGGTTCCGTTTTGCACGATAAAACTCGAAATCGATCCCAAACAATTGAACACAAAATGTGGATTCATCTGCAAGTGCAGCGCTTTTTGCTCGTATTCCGCCAATTCTTTTTGAAGCGTCAGCGTTTTCTTAAGTTGCATGCGATTGTAGAACAAAAATCCAATGCCAGCCAACAGCAAAGCGAAAAGACCGGCGAACAGCAACTGCAATTTGTTTTGTTTAGCTTGCTCTTTTAGCAATAGTTCTCGCTTTTCGTGTTCTTCTTTTTGAAGTACTTCGCGTTTCTCGAATTCAAAATTCATGGCCGACTCCACACTTTTTCGAATAGTTTCGGCATTGGTTAGGCTGTCTTTTGCTTGACTGTATAATTTGAAATGCTCCAATGATTGCGTCGCGTTACCTTGTTGATCATAAATCGCACTCAGCAATTTTTCGGCAACCACCGTTTGTTCTAAAACATGGATTTCTTTGGATAATTGCAACGCCAAATTAGCATTGACAATTGCTGCGGTTGGATTCTTTTGTTCAAAATACAATTGACCCAAATACAAATGCGTATCGGCAACACCAAATTTATCTGCGATAGAAGCGAACGTTTGAATCGCCAAATTCCAGTTTTCGATAGCTTTGATCGGATTTTGAGTCGACGTAAAATACAATCCCATATTGTTATACCACTCGCCCAACGCTCTCGGATCTGGATTTTTATCGATGTTGGTTTTTGCTTTTGTATAATAAGCTAAGGCTTTGTCAGTATCTTTTTGCTTTAGGTAACAGTTGGCGATATTGGTTTGCGTGATGCCGACATGATGGTCCTTGAATCTTTCTTGTAGTTGTTCAGCCTTGATAAAATATTCTAAAGCTTTAAAAATTTCCCCTTGCGATTGGTATGCCACGCCAATGTTGTTATATACTTGAGCACATTTTTTAAGGTCTTTAATTTCCTCATAGACACGCACGGATTTGAGATGAAATAGCAGCGCTTTAGCATAATTGCTTTGCTCTGCGAATACAATCCCGATACTTCCGTAGGCTTTTGCTAGTCCTTTTTTGATGAGTAGACTATTTTTCGAATTGGTACCCGTTTCATTCTCAAAAATAGACTGCGCCAAAGCAAAGTAATTCAGTGCTTGCGAATAATTTCCTAAAATGACGTTGGCATTTCCGAGATTGAGTTGGGCATTGCCTTCTTCAATTTTGTATTGTAGTTTTTGCGACAGTTGTAACGCTTTGTTCGCATATTGCAACATCAATTTTGGATTGCTGGTTTTATAAGCATCCGAAATAGCGTTGAGTGTTTGCGCTTTGTCGATGTCGTTCTTTGCGTGCTCCAAAACCACTAACAAACTATCGATTGCTTTGGTTTGCGCTTGTGCAACTGTGAAACTTATGACGAATAAATATAAAAGAATGGGTGTTTTCATTTTCCTTCTAATTGATAAGCAAATGTACTATTTACTTATTCATACTATTAAGGCAATGAAGAGATGTTGGATTTGAATGAGAAAACGATGGATTTTGGCAAGAATTTGAAAATTGCCATCATACTAAAACGAAAACCTTTCCAAACGATGCTTCGAATGGAAAGGTTTTACTTTTAAATTGAAATCGTTATTCTTTAATAATCTTCTCCACTTTACTTCCTTTTTCAGTATTGATTTTCAAGAAGTAAATCCCTTTTGGTTTACTTGAAATGTCTAAGTTATTCTGATTTCCAAGAACCGTTTGCAATATTCTACCTTGGGTATCAAACAACTCCAACGACTTAATATTGGTGTTACAGTTGATTGTAATTCGAGAAGCCGTCGGATTGGGAAATACTGTAATACTATCGTCTAAAGCGAAGCCCGCATTACTCAAGAGTGCAAAACTGTTTACGCTGTATTGGTAGTAACTGGCAGGTTATAATCAAAATAAATATTAGCCACTTTTGATACTAAATCGTTAGTCTCCAAATCACTTCTCGTTCTTATTTTGAATAAAATATCACCATGACCACCAACGGGTGGATTGCCGCTTCTCGCCTCTAGATTAATGCCCTCAAAAATAAACTCCACAGTATTACCGACAATTCTAGTGTAACAGGAATGCGAGGTGTCTAATAATTGCAGGGTACTGATGTCATATTTGTTGGAATCTACGTCTATTTTTACAACCACATTTTCTGCGTAAAATGTTCCTGTGTTTTCAAACCGCGCTAAATAGTGCAAATAATTTCCAATCTCCGAAGGATTGACGGTTTGGCCTTCGATACAGACAATATCATTTGGATCATATGATCCGACCACAATTTGATTTAGTGTAAAACTATTGTCAGCCCAGTTTTCTTCTTCGGTTGATGTAATATCAATAAAAGACGTAAAAGTTAAGGAATCTCCATTATTTACCGGAGGTGCTTCTAAAGGAGAGTTTACATTTAATGTAATTAAGATACTTCCACTTTCAAAGGGCAACACATTGGTAATGTTCCATTGGATAAAACCAGCACCTGAATTACTTGGAATTGTTGATGCGGATACAAAATCTAAACGATCTTCATCATAATAGAAGTTAAGAAATACTTCTTCTGTCTGATTCCCTTTGTTTCTATAAAACAATTTGTATTCAGCATCAAAACCTGGACGCGCTGGAGTAACTGGACTAATTGCAATTTCAACATCATGGTGAATTCCATTGCTGGTCAGACAAAAATCTTGCGTCGTGGTATTGTTGTTATTGTCAACAAAATCTACTGTTGCTAAAGGTGGAGAAAACGTGAACCATGATGGATTCTCTGTTTCAGGTGCGATAGTAAAACTTCCAGTTTCTGTATAAAAAGCATAAACTCCAGAATTATTGATAAATGTAGAACCAATATTGGTACCGTCATTAATATTTACTTTGATGTTCGGATGAATAACATCCAACGGATCACAGCCATTGTTATTGGCATCCAATTTTACAATTCCTGTGATTGTATTAAAATCTCCGCCCGGAACAAAGGTGCAATACGTTCCTGCATGTGCCACACCATTATTCGCTGTAGCTGCCGAAAGTCTATTGTTGACCGCCACTTGATCGACTTCATTCGTACACACATAAAACAAATTCGGATTCGACTGAAATTCTGAATTATAAGACGACAACTCCTCAGAGAACAAAAATTGACCACCATTTTTCATGTTCACATAAGTCAAATCATTGTTATTAAACAAACGCACAACATTGACCAACGGCAAACCTGATAAATCCAATTCCGTCAAATTGCTGTTCCATGCCAACATCGTTTGCAGGTTTGGAGCTGTATTCAGGTCTAAGGTAGTTGCCAATCCACCGCCATATGACAGCCATAAAAGATTGGTCAAATGGCTTGTGTCTACAGGGCTCATCGCTTGGTTTCCGTAACACAAACCTGTGATCTGGTTCAAGCCCGTAAGATCTAATGAGGTCAAGTTGTTGTCGGAGCAGCAAAGGTATGTCATGTTTGTCAGAAGACTTACGTCTAAAGAAGTCAAATTGTTGTTATTGCAATAGAGCGTTATAATTCCCGTTAAACCGCTGAAGTTTAATGAGGTTAGCATTTGGCGCGGCACAAACAAGTCTACGAGACTAGAGCAAGTACTAACATCAAGGCTAACGATCTGGCCAGTATCAGCAATAATTGATCTCAAATAAGTGAGGCCAGTAACATTTAGCTCCGTACAATTTGTTCTCGACATGCTGAGATTCTCGAGTTTGGTCAAAGCCGATAAGTCGACAGCGCCTAACGGATTTCCGCCAATAAACAAATCCTTTACGTTTTTGAAATTTTCGATTCCTGTCAGATCATAAATTGGCTGATTCCAGATATCGGGATTCGAAAGATCTAAAGTGGTTACAGACAAAGCTTCACTCATTTGAATCTGTCCGTCTAGATTATAATCATATCCATTTACTCGAGCTCTGAAATAATTATCAGGAATCGTGATTGTTTCGACACTGTTCAGTACAATCATGAATTGAGTAAGACTATAACTTCCTGTCGCTTGATCGGTCGCTCTCACACATATTATTTGTGGATTAGAAATGTTGGTGTAGGCCTCTGGATTAGTAATCGCATTGGTGGCAGCCTGCGCATCGTCTGAAGTTGGATAATAGACTAGATCTACGCCTGTAAGTCCATTTAAAATTGTTGCTGCTTGCGACGTTAAGTCGAATATTCCAATGCCGTCATACGGATTATCCAATTGGAAAATATGCTGTGGAAAACCCAGAATAGGTGTTGGAAATAAAACTACTAAGAATGAAGTCGTCGCAAAATTACTAGGATCTGCATTCTCCGTTACTTTGACATAAATAGTTTGATTATTACTGTCAAATGTAATCGATCCAGCGCCTTCCGGAATCAGGTTTTGAAAATTGGCATCAAGATAAAAATTAACGCTATAGTCTGCAGCACTATTATTTCCAAGAATTTGAGGAGCTAATGTATTGTAATCAAACCATTCGTAATTATCGTTATTGGTGTCAAAAACGGTTTGATTTTGTGATGTAATCGCCGGAGGTTGTGCATTTACCATCCCGGTAAACAACAACAGTAACCACAATAGTTTTTTCATAGTTTTAGTTTTATATAGTTTCTTAGTCATGATTTCTAGTTTTTAAAGTGCTTTAATCAATTCTTGCAATTTTTCCCTTTTACTTTGTGCGATTGGAATGTTGGTATTATCCGCCATAATCACATAACCTCCGTCGGTTTTGATATACGATTTCAAAAAAGACAGATTGATCAAATGCGATTGATGAATTCGTTCAAATCCTTGTTCAGTAAGCATTTCTTCATATTCCTTGAGTGTTTTAGAAATCAAAACCGGCTTGTGATTCTTGATGAAGAATTCGGTGTAATTGCCCTTCGCCTCTAATCGAATGATATCTGCCACTTCAAAAAGATGAATACCATCGCTCGTAGAAAGCGCAATCCGCCTAAAATTATCTACTTTCTTTCGAATGTTTTCCAACAGTAAATCGATATGATCGAATGATTTGGTTGATGATGAAATCTCCTTAATCTTGGCAATCGTATCCTGCAATTCCTCAGGATCAATCGGCTTTAAAATAAAGTCTAGTGCACTAAACTTAAATGCTTTTACAGCGTATTTTTCGTGAGCGGTAATAAAAACGATGTGCGATGCAATTTTTCCGTTGGTCTTTTTTAGACGTTCTAGAATGTCGAAACCGGTGCCATCACTCAAATGAATATCCAGGAAAATCACTTGCGGCTGCAGCTTTTCGATAGCAACAATTCCGGTTTTGACACTTTCGGCTTCCCCAATAATGTGAATGTCATTCGTATAGCGATCTAGAAGCGCTTTTAGTCCTTCACGTAAGTGTTTGTCGTCGTCTATGAGTAGTGCAGTGATCATATCTGTTAGCAGTTGTGGGTTGTCAGTTGTCAGTTAAAATATTTTCTTTATTTGATGTATTGAATTGGTAATCTCAGCGTCACTTTTGTGCCAATCACTTCTTTATCGTTTGTCAATTCTTGAATGTCGATTTGCGCTGATTTTAAAGTCGTGGCTTCCATAATTTCCAATCGCTTTTTGGTGATTTCTAATGCCATCGACTTGTGTGCGGTAACGGAATCTTCCTTCAGATGTTTTGATTTTGAAAGCCCGATGCCGTCATCCGAAATGCTGCAAATGAATTGTCCGTTTTGCACATCAAAATTCACTTCAATCTTACCATTGCCTTCTTTGGGCACCATGCCGTGAAGGATAGCATTTTCTACGAAGGGTTGAATTAGTAATGGTGGAATTCCCATATTAAATTCGACTTTCTCCGTAGCTTGAATAGTGAAGGTAAATTTATTGTGAAAACGTAACTGCTCCAACTCCAAGTAGTTCTGCAAACTTTCAATTTCTTTGTCAATCGGAATCAAAGAACCTTTTGAATACTCCAGTGTAAGACGCATTAGTTTGGAAAACTTCGATAAATATTTCAATGCCGAGTCGGTTCCGTTCTGCACAATGAAACTTGATATCGATCCCAAACAATTGAACACAAAATGTGGATTCATTTGCAAATGCAGCGCTTTTTGTTCGTATTCCGCAACTTCTTTTTGCAAAGTCAAGCGGCGTTTGATTTGTCTTCTATTGTAGGTTACGAAGACCAGCCCAATCAACAATCCCAAACCTATGATTGAAAAAAGAATCAATTGGAAATTTCTTTTGGATTGCTCCGCAACAATCGCCGTTTTGCGTTTGTATTCGGATTCCAATTCGGAGCGCAAAATCTTTTTGTTATTCTCTTGGTTGACGATACTATCTCGGGCAATGATATAATTTTTGTAGTGCAAAAAAGACAATGCTGGATTATTTTTGATGGCGTATAAATCACTTAATAATTTTTCGGAGTGATAGGTTTGATCTAAGATTCCGATGGCTTTGGCATAGTCTAAAGATTTTGTTGCTAGTGCAATCGCATCGTCGTATTTCTTTAATTCTAATTGGAGCAATCCTAAATTGTACAAAGCCAAAGAAGCTCCAAATTTGCTTTGCATTTCCTCATACATTGACAAAGCAGTTGTGTAATATTTTGTTGCCGTGGTATAGTCTTTTTGGGTTTTATAATAATCCCCGAAATAATTATTGAGCAGTGCAAAGCCACGCTTGTTATCCATTTTTTGAAATAACTTTTCCGCTTTCAGATAATACTGCAATGCTTGTTTTTGGTTGCCTTGTTCGGCATAAATGACACCTATATTGGTTAAAGTCACTGCGGCAGTTTGCTCACCGATTTCCTCTTGAAGCTGGAACGATTTCTTAAAATATTCTAACGCCTTAGCATTGTTTTGTTGCGATTTGTAGACGATTCCGATGTTATTATACGCTTTGGCAATATTGATTTTTTGACCAATTTCGAGGTAGATTTTCAACGCTTTTTGGTACATTTCTAATGCCATATAGTAATTGCTTTCTTGGGAAAAAACAATGCCTTGACTGGCAAATGCGCGCGCTAAGCCATTTTGAATTCGTTTGGTTTCGATGTCAGAATTGGCATGTAAGAGTTTTTCAAAAGACTGTTGTGCCTTATTAAAATACTGGTTGGCTTGTCTGTAGTTTCCTAGAATGATGTTTGAATTACCAGAATTAATGTAGGAATTGGCAAGTCCAAAATCATAATTTGATCTGCCGGCTAATGTTGCCGCTTTAATCGCATAAAAAGCAGTAGAATCGGGATTGGATTCTTTGTATTTGTCGGCAATGCTATTGAAAGTGTTGACTTTAGCCGTATCACTTTTGGCAACAGCAAGCACTCTTTTTAGACTATCAATTGCAGTATTGTTTGATTGACTAAAAGCATGGATGCTTAATATCAAAAAGAGAAACGATAGGTAGCAATTATTTTTCACAATAGCTTGACTTAATTTTCTATACAAATATATAGGGATGCTATTGGTTAAAATTACGCTATTTAGTATTAAGTTGGTTTGACTTAGTATTTGGGGGTTTTGGTTTATTATTTCAATTTTGATTTAATGAAAAAACCTTTCAATTCTTAATAACGAACTGAATTGCTTATGAAATAGGAGATCAAACAACTAGTCCTTAATAATCTTTTGCGTTTTGATGCCTTTATCAGTCGTTACTTTTAGGAAATAAATTCCGTTCGAATAAGAAGATATATCGAAATCCAATTTTCTATCGTTGACTAAACTGGTATTGATAATTCTTCCTTGCACGTCAAATAGTTGCATTGAATTTATCGTATTTTTTGCATTAACCGTAATTTGATTCTTCGCTGGATTTGGATAAACAGTAATAGAATCGTCGATTTCAAATGCAGTGTTGTTCAACAATTGAAAAGTAGAAGTTGCCGTATTGGTTTCGATTGGGAAGTTATAATCGAAATAGATATCCGCTTTATTTGAAACTGTGCTGCCAATAGCCAAATCGCTTTTGGTTTTTAATTTAAAAACGATATTGCCATGTGCAGCAGGTAATAGATTGATGTTGTCGAACATAAATTCGACTTTGTTTCCTGAAACTTTTGTTATCGCTGCGTGCGAAATATTTAAAACCTGCAAAGTGCTAATGTCGAATTTAGTTGTGTCGATGATATCTTTAACTACAATTTTTTCTGCCGCAGCTGTTCCTGTATTTTCAAAATTTATATTGTAATGCAGGTAATTTCCAATCATTTCCGTGCTAATAACGTTGCCTTCGAGGCAGGTTTTGTCGTTTGGATCGAACGAACCAACGACAGTTTGTTGGAAGGTAAAACTATTGTCTAGCGGCGTTTCATCGACTTCTGAAGGAAAAGAAGATACCGTAAAATTCAATATATCATCAATATTCACAGCTGGTATTTCGATCGGTCCATTGAGATTTAAAGTAACTTCAATACTTCGTGATTCAAATGGCATCAGATTGGTGAAATTCCAATTTATTTGACCCGCAGCTTGTGTAAATGGAATTTCGGAAGCCGACACAAAATCTAAAACAGTATCATCAAACTGAAAACCTACTATACCTTCTGAATAGGCATAATTACCTTTGTTTTTGTAGGTTATTTGATAACTCGCATTAAAACCTGGCCGAGCATTGGTTAGAGGTGAAATAATCACCTCAATATCAGGATGAAAACCAATAGGTTTAACACAGAAATCTTGGAGCTGCGTGCTAAAATTGTTTGATAGAAAATCTATAGTCGCATCGATTGGATCAACTGTAAAATAAAGTGAATTTTCAAAAACGGGAGTAAGGGTAAGGTTAGGTTGCTGAACATAGAAAGTATAGATGCCATTTAATGACGTAAATGCAGCGCCTGACGAAACACCATCAGTAATATCGATCTTCATATTTTGAAGAACAGGATCGCTTAGACTACATCCATCTTCATTGGTATCAAATCGTACTGATCCAGCAATGGTGTTGTAACTACCTCCGGGGGAAAAAGAGCAATACGAACTTACCGAAACGTTCAACATCTCGCTTTGTGTTAACAAATCCTGAATGAAATCCTGTTCAGTGTCGTCGACACAAATACTTCTCAGGTTTGGATTGTTGTAGAACGCATTGCTAATACTCTCATCAATCATATTAGTTCCATTCTTTAGATTGATAAAGTTTAGGTTGTTGTCATTACAAAGTAAAGCCCAAAAAAATGGGTTGTACTGAAAATCCAACGATGTAATTGCATTGTTGCGGCATCTTACCGTATACAATTTATGCAATTCGTCCGTGTTTAATGTCGTCAGTTGGTTATTGTCACAAAAGATATGCATCAGGTAATAATTATCCGGTGCAAAAGTCAGAGAAGTAAGTACATTATTACTACAATCAAAATTGATGACATGTGGAGAATTAGTTAAATCAAGACTAACTAATTGATTGTTATCACAATATAAATACCAAATCCACGGAGGCAACACAAGACTTGTAAGTTGGTTGTAGGAACAACTTAATCCGCTGAGATGATTAAGTGTAGAAAGGTCAAGTTGTGTCAAGTTATTATTCTTACAGCTTAAGTTGATTAGGTTCGTAAAGTACTCTATACCTGTGAGATTACTGATGCCGTAACCTTCAAGATTTAGACCTCTTACCATTAGCGCCTCACCCATCTGAATTTCGCCGTCATTATTGCTATCAATAGTCATATAAGCACCACCTTCGTTGGCTGACGCAATTTGATTATCATAATTAGCAGAGACCAATATCTGCTTAAAATTCGCATCAGGAATATTGACAATTTGCGCCTGCATACTTGTTATCAGAAATACTAAAAGGTAGCACAAGTTTTTCATAATGCTTCAATGAATTGGTTTACTTCAAATATACCAAATAATACGACTGATATAAAGTGCAATTTAGAATTTGATGTGTTTGACTTAGAATACGATTAAGAATCCAAACAAAAAAACCTGACTGGCTTCCCAATCAGGTCTTATTTTAAAAACTGCAAAATCTTATTTAAACGCTTTCAATCCAGGAAAATAAGCTGTGTCGCCTAATTCTTCTTCGATGCGTAATAGTTGGTTGTATTTTGCCATACGATCTGAACGTGATGCAGAACCTGTTTTGATTTGACCACAGTTCAAAGCCACAGCTAAATCAGCAATGGTATTGTCTTCGGTTTCTCCTGAACGATGCGACATTACAGAAGTATAACCTGCATTTTTTGCCATATTTACGGCAGCAATCGTTTCTGTCAAAGTTCCGATTTGGTTTACTTTTACTAGTATTGAATTCGCAATTCCTTTTTCGATTCCAGTTGACAAACGCTCTACATTGGTTACGAATAAATCATCTCCAACCAATTGGGTTTTGTTTCCAATGAGTTCGGTCAAGTATTTCCAGCCATCCCAATCATCTTCGTACATTCCGTCTTCGATGGAAATAATTGGATAATTCGCTGCTAATTCTGCCAAGTATTCTGCTTGTTCTTTAGACGTTCTAATTTTTCCGGTTGCACCTTCAAATTTGGTGTAATCGTACTTTCCGTCAACATAAAATTCAGATGCTGCACAATCGAGTGCTATCATGATTTCATCACCGAATTTGTAACCTGCATTTTCTACCGCTTTTTTGATGGTATCTAAAGCATCTTCTGTTCCTCCGGCTAAATTAGGAGCAAATCCACCTTCATCCCCCACAGCAGTCGACAAATGACGGTCGTGTAAAACTTTCTTTAGATGGTGGAAAATTTCGGTTCCCATTTGTAAAGCTTGTGAAAACGAGGTTGCTTTTACCGGCATAATCATAAATTCTTGAAACGCAATTGGCGCATCAGAATGTGAACCTCCATTGATGATGTTCATCATCGGAACCGGAAGTGTATTAGCAGAAACACCGCCCACATAACGATATAAAGGCAAGCCCAATTCATTGGCTGCTGCTTTAGCTACTGCAAGAGAAACTCCCAGAATAGCATTCGCACCAAGATTTGATTTGTTGGCAGTTCCATCTAAATCGATCATAGTTTGGTCGATTAGATTTTGTTCGAAAACAGAAGTTCCTAGTAACTCTTCTGCTATTTTGGTATTTACATTTTCAACAGCTTTCAAAACTCCTTTTCCAAGGTAAGCTTTTCCACCATCACGCAATTCGACTGCTTCGTGTTCACCTGTTGATGCACCAGAAGGCACAGCTGCTCTTCCAAGAACTCCGTTTTCAGTTATTACATCTACTTCGATGGTTGGATTTCCTCTAGAATCGAAGATTTGTCTTGCGTGGATTTTGATAATAATGCTCATGTTCTATTATTTTGAATTATAAATTTTGAATTTTGAATGAATCACTCCGTAATTATTACAAATATATTGTATCTGCAATTGTCCCGAAATTAAAATCGGGATTGTTATTAACGATAACGATTTAGTTCTTATTAGATTGTATGTTTTCGATGAATTGGTCGAACAAATAAGAGGAATCGTGCGGTCCTGGACTGGCTTCTGGATGGTATTGCACTGAGAAACAGTTCTTAGATTTCATTCGCATTCCAGCCACGGTTTGATCGTTGAGATGTACGTGTGTAATTTCGAGATCTGGGTGGTTTTCGAGCGCTTCTCTATTGACCGCAAATCCATGATTTTGGGACGTGATTTCACCTTTTCCAGAAATGACATTCATTACAGGATGATTAATTCCTCTGTGTCCATTAAACATTTTGTAGGTGGAAACGCCATTCGCTAACGCAATAACTTGATGGCCAAGACAAATTCCGAAAAGCGGTTTGTTGTTTTCGAGTATATCTTTCGCCACTTGAATGGCTCCAAACAATGGATCCGGATCGCCAGGACCATTGGAAAGGAAATAACCATCCGGATTGAATTCAGCTAAATCCTTATAACTAGCATCGTATGGAAATACTTTGATATAGCAATCGCGTTTGGCTAAGTTGCGTAAGATGTTGGTTTTGATTCCTAAATCAAGGGCAGAGATTTTATATTTTGCATTCTCCTCCCCAAAGAAATAAGGTTCTTTGGTGGACACTTTAGAGGCCAGTTCCAAACCTTTCATGTCGGGTACTTTTGCCAATTGCGCTTTCAGAATATCTACGGCAGTACCATCAGTGCAGATTACCGCGTTCATGGCTCCATTGTCACGAATGTAACTTACTAGTGCACGGGTGTCAACGTCTGAAATGCAGATTAGGTTTTGATTTTTAAAATAATCTTCGAGGCTTTGCGACGCGTCTTCTCGGGAATAATTGAAACTAAAATTTTTGCAGACCAAGCCAGCAATTTTGATGGAATCAGATTCTACTTCTTTGTCATTCACGCCGTAGTTTCCGATGTGTGGATTCGTAGCCACCATGATTTGTCCGAAGTACGATGGATCGGTGAAAATCTCTTGATAACCAGTCATTCCGGTATTGAAGCAAACTTCGCCGAAAGTGGTGCCGGAAATCCCAATGGATTTACCGTGAAAAATGGTGCCATCGCTGAGTAAGAGGATGGCTGGTTGTCGTGTTGTGTAGTTCATTGTAGTTAGTTGTTGTGCAAATTTATTTATTTATTTCGCCACAAAGGCACGAAGGCGCTAAGGTTTATCAAAACTTTTGAACAGCACCTGAATGCCCTAGCCCTGATCGGAGCGGTTATCCTTTTTATCCTGAACTCGTTTCAGGATCTCCGCTAATACTTTTTAATCTTTCTGAAGATCCTGAAACGAGTTCAGGATAAAAAGATAGTAGCGTAGAGCAGGTTCCCGGCTCCGAAAAAAAAGATAAAAAAAAAGGACAAACTTTAAAAGTTTATCCTTGATTTTTATTGAATGACGAATTTCATTATTCAGGTTTCTCTTCGGTGTTATCCTCAGCGGCTGGAGCTTCTGGCGCCTCTGCTTCTGGTGTAACTTCTGGAGTTTCTTCGATTGGAGCTTCTTCGACTGCTGGTGCTTCTGCAACTGGAGTTTCCTCAACTTGTGCTTCAGCCACTGGAGCTTCTTCGATTTTTGCTTCTGGAGCTTCAGCAACCGGAGCGGCTTTTGGAGCAGCAGCTGGAGCTGTTGTAGCACCTTTAGCTTTTCCACCACGACGGCTTTTTGCTTTTTTCTCTTCTTTTTTACCACCGTTGTATAGTTCGTTGAAATCTACCAATTCGATCATCGCCATATCAGCGTTATCTCCAAGACGATTTCCAACTTTAATGATACGTGTGTAACCACCTGGACGATCACCTACTTTTGCAGCTACGTCTCTGAACAAGTCAGTTACCGCATATTTGCTACGTAGGTAAGAAAAACAGATACGACGGTTGTGGGTAGTATCTTCTTTTGATTTTGTAATCAGCGGCTCAACGAATTGTTTTAACGCTTTTGCTTTAGCAACCGTAGTGTTGATACGTTTGTGCTCGATTAGAGAACAAGCCATATTAGCCAACATAGCTTTTCTATGTCCGGTTTGTCTGCTTAAGTGGTTGAATTTTTTTCCGTGTCTCATGACGTGTTTTTTAAAACTTCATCTTGCTTCAATCCGCTTTGGAGAGCAAAATATGAAGTAATTTATTCTTTATCTAATTTGTATTTGGCTAAGTCCATTCCGAAGGTTAGGTTCTTCACAGCGACTAATTCGTCTAATTCTGTCAAAGATTTTTTACCGAAATTACGGAACTTCATTAAGTCATTTTTATTGAAAGACACTAAGTCTCCAAGAGTATCTACTTCTGCAGCTTTCAAACAGTTTAATGCACGAACGGAAAGATCCATATCGACTAATTTTGTTTTTAGCAATTGACGCATGTGCAACGATTCTTCATCGTAAGATTCGGTTTGTGCAATTTCGTCTGCTTCCAAAGTAATTCTTTCGTCAGAAAACAACATAAAGTGGTGAATTAGCACTTTTGCCGCCTCAGTTAAAGCATCTTTTGGATTGATTGAACCATCAGTTTTAATTTCAAAAACTAATTTTTCGTAATCTGTTTTTTGCTCAACACGGAAATTTTCGATAGCATATTTTACGTTTTTGATTGGCGTAAAAATAGAATCGGTAAAAATAGTTCCGATGGCTGCGTTTTGTTTTTTGTTTTCTTCAGCAGGCACGTATCCACGACCTTTTTCGATAGTTAATTCAAAATTTAATTTGATTTTGCTATCTAAATTACAGATTACTAGTTCTGGATTCAAAACTTGAAATCCAGAAATAAATTTTTGGAAATCGCCAGCTGTAAGTTGGTCTTTACCAGTAACTGAAATTGTAACTGATTCGTTATCTACATCTTCTATTTGACGTTTGAAACGCACTTGTTTCAAGTTCAAAATGATTTCTGTAACGTCTTCAACAACTCCTGAAATAGTAGAAAACTCGTGGTCTACACCTTCAATTCGAACAGAAGTAATGGCATATCCTTCTAAAGCGGAAAGCATTACTCTTCTAAGTGCATTACCAACGGTCAATCCGTAACCAGGTTCTAAAGGTCTAAACTCAAATTTACCTTCAAAATCGTTAGAATCGATCATGATAACTTTATCGGGCTTCTGAAAATTAAATATTGCCATAATTTCGACTAAGTCAATTATTATTTGTTGTACAATTCGACGATTAACTGCTCTTTAATATTTTCTGGAATTTGTAATCTTGCAGGAACAGAAACAAACACACCTTCTTTGGTGTCGTTATTCCAAGTAATCCACTCATAAACGTGAGATGAATTAGCTAATGAATGATTGATTGCTTCTACTGATTTTGATTTTTCACGAACAGCCACTTTGTCACCTGGTTTTAGGTGGTAAGATGGAATATTTACTAATTCTCCATTTACAGTGATGTGTCTGTGAGAAACGATTTGACGTGCACCTCTTCTTGAAGGAGCAATTCCCATTCTATATACTACGTTATCTAATCTAGCTTCGCAAAGTTGTAGCAAAACTTCACCTGTTACTCCACGAGCAGCAGATGCTTTTTCGAATAGACCTCTAAATTGTTTTTCAAGAATTCCGTAAGAATATTTCGCTTTTTGCTTTTCCATTAACTGAACAGCATACTCCGATTTCTTACCTCTTTTCTTAGCCATCCCGTGTTGTCCAGGTGGATAATTTCTTTTTTCGAAAGATTTGTCATCTCCGAAAATTGCTTCGCCGAATTTACGTGCGATTCTTGTACTTGGACCAGTATATCTTGCCATTTTAAATTGTTTAAGACAGAGATTATGAATTCAGGTCTTATCCTTCGATAATCTTTATTCTGTCTAGGTTATACTATAATTAATTTGAGTATTATACTCTACGTCTTTTAGGAGGACGACATCCGTTGTGTGGCATTGGTGTAACATCAATGATTTCTGTTACTTCTACCCCACTGTTATGTAATGATCTGATTGCAGACTCACGTCCGTTACCTGGTCCTTTTACATAAACTTTTACTTTTTTAAGTCCAGCTTCCATCGCTACTTTACTACAATCTTCTGCGGCCATTTGGGCTGCATACGGAGTGTTCTTTTTAGAACCTCTGAAACCCATTTTACCTGCTGAAGACCAAGAAATCACTTCACCTTTTTTGTTGGTTAATGAAATAATGATGTTGTTGAAAGTGGCACTAATATGAGCTTCACCCGTTGATTCAACGATAACTTTACGTTTTTTTGTTGTTGCTTTAGCCATATTACTTATTATTTAGTTGCTTTTTTCTTGTTCGCAACAGTTTTTCTTTTACCTTTTCTTGTTCTAGAGTTGTTCTTAGTTCTTTGTCCACGTAATGGAAGACCAGATCTATGACGGATTCCTCTGTAACATCCAATGTCCATAAGACGTTTGATGTTTAAGGAAACTTCTGAACGTAGTTCACCTTCAATTTTAAAATAGGAAACAGCCTCACGAATTCCTCCGATTTGATCGTCATTCCAATCTTGTACTTTAATGTCTTCGCTTACATTCGCTTTAGCCAATATTTCGCTTGCACGACTTTTACCTATTCCGAAGATGTAGGTTAATGCGATAACTCCTCTTTTGTTTTTTGGGATGTCTACCCCTGCTATTCTTGCCATAACTATCCTTGTCTTTGTTTAAATCTAGGATTCTTTTTGTTGATTACGTATAATCTGCCTTTTCTTCGTACAATTTTGCACTCGGCACTTCTTTTTTTAACTGATGCTCTTACTTTCATTGTAATATACTTTAATATCTATAAGTAATTCTTGCTTTTGACAAATCGTAAGGACTCATTTCCAATTTCACTTTATCACCAGGTAATAACTTGATATAATGCATTCGCATTTTTCCGGAAATGTGGGCAATTACAATATGTCCATTTTCTAATTCTACACGGAACATCGCATTTGACAATGCTTCAATGATGGATCCGTCTTGTTCTATTGCTGATTGTTTCGCCATAAAAATTAAGCTACTGCTTTTCTATTTTTACCACTTTTCATCAAACCGTCGTAATGCTTGTTTAATAAGTAGGAATTAATTTGTTGAATCGTATCGATTGCAACACCAACCATAATTATTAAAGAAGTTCCTCCAAAGAACATTGCCCATGATTGTTGTACACCTAGACTTACAATGATGGCTGGGAACACAGCGATTAATGCAAGAAATAATGAACCAGGGAATGTAATTAATGACATAATATGATCTAAGTAATCAGAAGTTTCAGCACCAGGACGAACTCCAGGAATGAACCCACCACTACGTTTTAAATCATCTGCCATCTTATTGGTTGGAACTGTAATCGCAGTATAAAAGAAAGTAAACACAACAATTAATGAAGCGAATACAAAATTATACCAGAATCCAAACATATTACTAAAAGCACCAGCAATTGACTGGGACGTTTCACTTTGAGATAAACCAGCTAATGCTGCTGGGATAAACATGATTGCTTGAGCAAAGATAATTGGCATTACTCCAGATGCATTAAGCTTAAGCGGAATCCACTGTCTGTTACCACCCATCATATCTTGTTCGAAATCACCCGTTGTTGTTCTACGTGCATATTGAACAGGAATCTTTCTAACTGCCATTACCAGCAATACACAAGCAATAATCACTAACAACCAAATGATAATCTCGATTACTAAAAGCATCGGACCTCCATTATTATTGGTAATCGTAGAACTAAACTCTTGAATAAATGCCTGAGGTAAACGTGCAAGAATACCAACCATGATCAATAATGAAATACCGTTTCCAATACCTTTATCCGTAATTTTCTCTCCCATCCACATGGCGAAAACTGTACCTGTAGTCAAGATTAATACTGAAGAGAATAAGAAACTAAAAGAATCAAAACCTAACATGAATGCACTACTTGGTAATGTTTGATATAGGTTGTAAATATAACCAGGCCCTTGAACCAAAGTGATCAAAATAGTTAACCAACGTGTAATTTGATTTAACTTCTTTCTACCACTTTCGCCATCTTTTTGTAGTTTTTGTAGATAAGGAATTGCAATTCCCATCAACTGTACCACAATTGAGGCAGAGATATAAGGCATAATACCTAGAGCAAATACAGAAGCTTTAGAAAAAGCACCACCTGTAAACATATCTAGAATTGAACCAATACCATTTTTAGTTTGACCTGCTAAGCTGTTTAACTGAGTAGCATCAATACCTGGAAGAGTAACATGTGCACCAAAACGATACACCAATAGTAAACCTAAAGTGATTAGGATTCTATTTTTAAGTTCCTCGATTTTCCAAACATTGGCTAATGATTCAAAAAAATTCTTCATATCCGTAGAAAAATTAAAGTGTTACTGCTTCTCCACCAGCAGCTTCAATAGCCGCTTTTGCAGTTGCAGTAAATTTGTGAGCAGATACTTTTAATTTTGCTTTCAATTCACCTCTACCTAAAATCTTAACGATTTCATTTTTAGTAGCCAAACGGTTCATAACATATACAGACATATCTACTGTATCAGTTACAATTCCATTATCTACTAACAATTGAAGTGTATCTAAATTCACCCCTTCGTATTCTTTACGATTGATGTTTGTAAAACCAAACTTAGGAACACGTCTTTGAAGTGGCATTTGTCCACCCTCAAATCCAATCTTTTTAGAATATCCAGAACGAGACTTTGCTCCTTTGTGACCTCTTGCAGAAGTACCACCTTTTCCAGAACCTTCTCCACGTCCTAAACGTTTGTTTTGATTGTGTGTCGAACCTTCAGCAGGTTGTAAGTTACTTAAATTCATAACTGTATTTGTTATTTAACTTCCTCTACGGAAACTAAGTGTTTAACTTTATTTATCATTCCAAGGATTGCAGGATTTGAATCGTGCTCTACAACTTGGCCCATTTTACGAAGACCTAAAGCTTCCAATCCTCTCTTTTGAGTTAGAGGACAGTTGATTTTACTTCGAACTTGTTTTACTAATAATTTAGCCATAATTTCCTTGAATTAACCTTTAAAAACTTTCTCTAACGAAACACCTCTTTGTTTTGCAACAGTGTGAGCGCTTCTCATTTGCAATAAAGCATCAAAAGTTGCTTTTACCACATTGTGAGGGTTAGAAGATCCTTGAGATTTTGACAATACATCGTGAATTCCAACTGATTCAAGAACTGAACGAACAGCTCCACCAGCGATAACTCCAGTACCATGAGAGGCAGGAATTAAGAATACACGTGCTCCACCAAATTTTCCTTTTTGTTCGTGTGGTACTGATTGACCATTCAAAGGAATTTTTACTAAATTTTTCTTAGCATCTTCCACCGCTTTAGCGATTGCTTCAGAAACGTCTTTAGATTTTCCTAATCCGTGACCAACAACACCATTCTCGTCTCCTACTACTACAATTGCAGAAAACCCGAAAGCTCTACCACCTTTTGTAACTTTAGTAACACGATTTACACTTACCAAACGATCTTTTAATTCAAGACCACTTGGTTTTACTAGCTCTATATTCTTGTATTTACTAGACATACTATATTAGAATTTAAGTCCGGCTGCTCTCGCACCTTCCGCTAATGATTGAATACGACCGTGATACAAATAACCTCCTCTATCGAAAGTTACATTTTCTATCCCAGCTTTTAACGCTTTTTCTGCTATCAATTTTCCAACTGCAGTAGCAACTTCAACGTTTGTACCTTTACTTACTCCTTTTTCTCTTGAAGATGCAGCTAATAAAGTCACTCCATTCACATCATCAATGAGTTGTGCGTAGATCTCTTTATTACTTCTGAACACAGAAAGTCTTGGTTTTGCAGCAGTCCCGCTAACAATCTTTCTAATTCTGAATCTAATTCTCTGTCTTCTATCAGATTTTGTTAATGACATAATCTTATCTTTTTTAAGCGGATTTACCAGCTTTTCTTCTTAATACTTCACCTACGAACTTAACTCCTTTTCCTTTGTATGGCTCTGGCTTACGGAAACCTCTAATTTTCGCAGCAATCTGACCCAACAATTGTTTGTCATAAGAAGTTAATTTTACGATTGGATTCTTTCCTTTTTCAGAAATGGTTTCCAATTTTACTTCTGGAGCCAATTCTAAAACAATATTGTGAGAAAATCCAAGAGCAAGATCTAATTTTTGTCCTTGATTAGAAGCTCTATATCCAACTCCAACCAATTCTAATTCTTTAGTAAAACCTTCAGAAACACCAACAATCATATTGTTGATTAAGGATCTGTACAATCCGTGTTTTGCTCTTTGATCTTTATGATCAGAAGGACGCTCTAAAGTGATAACGCCTTCTTCAATTTTTACAGTGATATCGCTATACTCCTGTGTTAACTGACCTAATTTTCCTTTTACGCTAATAATGTTGTCATTTACTTCAACAGTTACACCAGCAGGAATCGAAATTGGATTTTTACCTATTCTTGACATGTCTAACTATTTTTTAGTATACGTAACAAATTACTTCGCCACCAACATTAAGTTGTTTGGCTTGTTTTCCAGTCATCAAACCTTTTGATGTAGAAACAATCGCAATACCTAAACCGTTAAGGATTCTTGGTAAGTTAGAAGCACCTGCATACTTACGTAAACCTGGCTTACTAATTCTTTGGATATCTTTAATTACAGGCTCTTTAGTATCTTTATCATACTTCAAAGCGATTTTGATTGAACCCTGAACAGCGTTGTCCTCAAATTTGTAACTCAAGATATAACCTTGATCAAATAAGATCTTAGTGATTTCTTTTTTTAGATTAGAAGCAGGAATCTCAACAACCTTGTGGTTTGCAGCCACGGCGTTTCGTACTCTTGTCAAATAATCCGCAATAGGATCTGTATACATATTTATTAAATTGCGGTAACGGTTTTCAATAAAACTATTTTACTGAACCTGAAACCATTTATACTCTTGTTTTTTGGATTACCAGCTGGCTTTTTTCACCCCTGGAATCAATCCGTTGTTCGCCATTTCACGGAAAGTAACACGTGAAATACCAAATTGACGCATATAACCTCTTGGTCTTCCGGTCAATTTGCAACGATTGTGCATACGAACTGGTGAAGCATTTTTTGGTAATTTTTGTAAGCCTTCATAGTCTTTAGCTTCGATTAAAGCTTTTCTCTTTTCAGCATACTTCGCTACCGTTTTTTCTCTTTTCACCTCACGGGCTTTCATTGATTCTTTAGCCATATCTTAATTCTTTTTAAAAGGTAAACCTAATTCAGCCAATAAGGATTTTGCTTCCTTGTCTGTTTTTGCATTCGTCACAAATGAAATATCCATTCCTGAAATTTTATTCACTTTGTCGATATCAATTTCTGGGAAAATGATTTGCTCCAACACACCTAAGTTGTAATTTCCTCTTCCATCAAAACCAGTAGCTTTGATTCCGTTGAAGTCACGAACACGTGGCAACGCAGAAGTTACTAATCTATCTAAGAATTCATACATTCTATCGCCACGCAAAGTTACTTTGGCACCAATTGGCATTCCTTTTCTCAATTTAAAAGACGCAACGTCCTTTTTAGAGATTGTAGAAACCGCTTTTTGTCCAGTAATCTTTGTTAATTCCTCAACTGCATAGTCGATTAATTTTTTGTCAGATACTGCTGCACCAACTCCTTTACTCAAAACGATTTTTTCCAATTTTGGAACTTGCATTACGTTTTTGTAACCGAATTCTTCTTTAAGAGCAGAGACTACTCTGTTCTTATACTCATCTTTTAGTCTAGGTATATAAGCCATCACTATAATACTTGATTAGATTTTTTTGAAAATCTCACTTTTTTATCTCCTTCTACTTTCATCCCAACTCTAGTCGCTTTTTTTGACTTTGGATCAATCAACGCAATGTTTGAAATATGAATAGGAGCTTCTTTCTTAACGATTCCTCCTTGAGGGCTTTTTGCACTTGGCTTCGTGTGTTTTGAAACCATGTTTACACCTTCAACAATCGCTTTGTTCTTTTCACGATCTACTCTCAAAACTTTCCCTTCAGAACCTTTATGGTCTCCAGCGATTACTTTAACAGTATCTCCTGATTTTATTTTTAGCTTTATCATCTTACTACTAATTAAAGCACCTCTGGCGCTAATGATACAATTTTCATGAATTGTTTTTCACGAAGTTCTCTCGCAACTGGACCAAAAACACGAGTTCCTCTCATTTCACCTGCCGCATTCAACAACACACATGCGTTGTCATCGAAACGGATATAAGATCCATCAGCTCTTCTCACTTCTTTTTTGGTACGTACAACAACTGCAGTTGAAACCGCTCCTTTTTTAACGTTTCCGTTTGGAGTGGCATCTTTAATAGATACTACAATCTTGTCACCAACAGAGGCATACCTTCTTTTGGTACCTCCTAAAACACGGATAGTCAAAACTTCTTTTGCTCCTGTGTTGTCTGCTACTTTTAATCTTGATTCCTGTTGTACCATAATTATTTAGCTCTTTCTAAGATTTCAACTAATCTCCAACATTTTGTTTTACTCAAAGGACGCGTTTCGCTAATCTTTACAGTATCGCCAATGTTACAGTCGTTTGTTTCGTCGTGTGCATGATATTTTTTAGTCTTCAACACGAACTTACCGTATAATGGGTGTTTTACTCTTGTTACTTGTGCCACAACAATAGACTTGTCCATTTTGTTTGACGTAACAACACCAATTCTTTCTTTTCTTAAATTTCTTTTTTCCATCATTAAGCAGAATTATTGTAGCTCTCTTTTAGTTAACTCAGTGGCTAATCTTGCAACTGTTCTTCTTACACTTCTAATTTGAAGTGGATTCTCAATTGGAGAAATAGCGTGAGCCATTTTTAAATCGGCATATGTTTTCTTAGTTTGACTAAGTTTCTCTTGCAACTCCGCTGCAGAAAGATTTTTTATTTCTGATTGTTTCATAATAAATATAAATTATGCTTCGAAATCTCTAGCTACGACGAATTTAGTTTTCACTGGAAGCTTTTGAGCTGCAAGACGTAACGCCTCTTTTGCAACTGACAAAGGTACTCCTCCAACTTCGAACATGATTCTTCCTGGTTTTACTACGGCAGCCCAATATTCTACGGCTCCTTTACCTTTACCCATACGTACCTCTAGAGGTTTCTTGGTGATTGGTTTGTCTGGGAAAATCTTGATCCATAATTGTCCCTCTCTTTTCATATAACGAGTAGCTGCAATACGCGCTGCTTCAATTTGACGAGAAGTTAGGAACATTCCATCTTCATGAACCGATTTAATTCCAAACATTCCATTAGAAAGTTCATGACCTCTTCCGGCATTTCCCTTCATTTTACCTTTCTGTACCTTACGGTATTTTGTTCTTTTAGGCTGTAACATTTTTCTTTAGTTTAAAAATTTACTTTCTTTTACGGTCTCCTGCAGGTTTTCTGTCTTTGTTGAAAGGTTTACGATCTCCTCTTGGAGCATCACCACCTTTACCACCACCAGCACCAGCTTGTTTTTTGTCCATGCCTACAAGTGGAGAAAGATCTCTCTTTCCGTAAACTTCACCTTTCATGATCCACACTTTGATACCCATTCTACCATAAGTAGTATGCGCTTCAGCCAAAGCGTAATCGATGTCGGCTCTGAAAGTTGATAGAGGAATTCTACCTTCTTTGAAACCTTCTGAACGCGCCATCTCAGCTCCATTCAAACGACCAGAGATTAAAACTTTGATACCTTCAGCGTTCATACGCATAGAGGCAGCAATAGCCATTTTAATTGCTCTTCTGTAAGAAATTCTGCTTTCGATCTGACGGGCAATGCTTGTTGCAACTAAATAAGCATCTAATTCAGGTCTCTTAATTTCAAAGATGTTGATTTGAACCTCTTTGTCAGTAATTTTTTTCAATTCCTCTTTCAACTTGTCTACCTCTTGGCCACCTTTCCCGATAATGATACCAGGTCTTGCAGTAGTGATAGTAACGGTTACAAGTTTCAAAGTTCTCTCAATGATTACTTTCGATACACTAGCTTTTGATAAACGAGCATGAATATACTTTCTGATTTTATAGTCTTCAGCGATTTTATCACCGTAGTCATTTCCACCATACCAGTTAGAGTCCCATCCTCTGATGATACCAAGTCTATTTCCAATTGGATTTGTCTTTTGTCCCATCTTTATTAATTGCTTTGTGTGTTATTGTTATCTCCTAATACGATTGTAACGTGATTAGAACGTTTTCTAATTCTGTGTGCGCGACCTTGTGGAGCTGGACGAAGTCTTTTCAACATCATTCCACCATCTACTCTGATCTCTTTTACAAATAAGCCTGCTTCTGAAACATTTCCGTCAGCATTTTTCTGCTCCCAATTGTTGATGGCAGACAATACTAATTTCTCTAATTTTCTTGAAGCTTCTTTAGAGCTGAATCTTAAAATATTCAAAGCTCTTTCCACTTTCTGACCTCTTACCAAGTCCGCTACTAAGCGCATTTTTCTAGGTGAAGTAGGGCAGTTATTCAATTTCGCGAAAGCAATAGACTTATTAGCCTCTTTTCTCGCATCTGCTGTTTCTCTTTTACGAACTCCCATTGCTTCTTATTTTTTACCTTTATTTTTTGCTCCAGCGTGACCTCTAAAAGATCTTGTTGGTGAAAACTCTCCTAATTTGTGACCTACCATGTTTTCTGTTACGTAAACTGGTACGAACTGACGTCCGTTATGAACTGCGATTGTTTGTCCAACAAAGTCAGGTGTTATCATAGAAGCTCTAGACCAAGTCTTTACTACTCCTTTGTTTCCTTTTTCGATGTTTTCTTGAACTTTCTTGTCTAACTTATAGTGAACGAAAGGTCCTTTTTTTAATGAACGTGCCATATCTTATTATTTCTTTCTACGTTCTACGATATACTTGTTACTCGGGTTCTGTTTAGAACGGGTTCTGTAACCTTTAGCAGGTATACCCTTTCTAGAACGTGGATGACCTCCAGAAGAACGTCCTTCACCACCACCCATTGGGTGATCGACAGGGTTCATTGCTACCGGTCTTGTTCTTGGTCTTCTTCCTAACCATCTTGTTCTACCTGCTTTACCAGATACAATCAATTGGTGGTCAGAGTTAGATACCGCTCCAATAGTAGCCGAACAAGTCAACAAGATCAATCTTGTTTCTCCAGAAGGCATTTTGATCGTAGCGTATTTTCCATCACGCGCCATTAATTGTGCAAATGTTCCAGCAGAACGAGCGATAACCGCTCCTTGACCTGGACGTAATTCGATACAAGAAATTACCGTTCCCAATGGAATTTTACTCAATGGTAAAGTGTTACCAATTTCAGGTTGCGCATCAGCACCAGAAACTAATTTCTGACCAACTTGCAATCCGTTTTGAGCAATAACATAAGTTTTCTCACCATCAGCATAAGCTAATAAAGCGATGAATGCAGTTCTGTTTGGATCGTACTCGATTGATTTTACTGAAGCTGGAATTCCATCTTTAGTTCTTTTGAAATCGATAATACGATATCTCTGCTTGTGACCACCACCCGTATAACGCATGGTCATCTTTCCTTGACTATTTCTACCGCCTGAGTTTTTTATCGGTGCGATCAATGAACGCTCCGGCTTATCAGTTGTAATAGCGTCAAAACTATTTACAACTCTAAATCGCTGGCCCGGGGTAATAGGTTTTAATTTTCTAACTGACATAATGCTGCCTTCTTGTTAAATATTATTGTAAAAATCTATTGTTTCTCCTTCTTGTACTTGAACAATCGCTTTTTTGTAAGCGTTAGTCTTTCCACTGATTAGTCCACTTTTAGTGTATTTTGTAGATCTGTCTGGTCTTACATTCATGGTATTTACAGAAACAACTGATACACCATAAGCAGCTTCAACAGCTTTCTTAATTTGTACTTTGTTTGCTTTTCTATCTACCACAAAACCGAACTGATTCAAAACCTCACTTTGTTTGGTTACTTTTTCAGTTACTATAGGTTTAATTATGATGCTCATATCCTATTATTTACTTAAATTTTCTTCAATTCCTTCTAAAGAACTCTCTAAAAGAACTAAATTATTAGCGTTTAATATAGCGTAAGTGCTTAATTCTGAGTTACTTACAACGCTAGACGCCTTTAAATTGCGTGAGGACAAATATACATTTTTATTTGAATCACCCAACACGAATAAAGATTTTTTATTCTCTAATCCTAAAGCTTTTAAAACAGCAATAAAATTCTTAGTATTTGGAGTTTCAAAATCGAAGTCTTCCACTACTACTAAATTTGATTCTTTTGCCTTAATTGAGAAGGCAGATTTTCTTGCCAATCTCTTCAAGCTTTTATTCAATTTGAATGAATAGCTTCTAGGACGTGGTCCAAAAACAGTACCTCCACCTTTAAACAATGGACTCTTTTTGCTACCCGCACGAGCAGTTCCAGTTCCTTTTTGTTTTTTGATTTTTCGTGTACTTCCAGTAACTTCAGCTCTTTCTTTCGCTTTGTGAGTTCCTTGTCTTTGATTTGCCAAGTATTGTTTCACATCAAGATAAACTGCGTGATTATTTGGCTCGATTGCGAATACTGAATCAGAAAGTTGAACTTTTCTGCCAGTTTCTTTTCCGGTTTTATCTAAAACTTTTACTTCCATTATTTCTGAATGATTACGTAAGAGTTTTTACATCCAGGAATACATCCTTTGATTACAAGTAGGTTCTTTTCAGCAACTACTTTTAAAACTCTAAGATTTTGTACTTTCACATTATCTCCACCCATTCTTCCAGCCATACGCATTCCTTTGAATACTCTAGATGGATAAGATGAAGCTCCAACAGAACCTGGCGCTCTCAAACGGTTGTGTTGTCCGTGAGTTGCTTGTCCAACACCACCAAAACCGTGACGCTTAACAACACCTTGGAAACCTTTTCCTTTTGATACACCTTGCACATCTACAAATTCGCCTTCAGCAAAAACATCTACTGTTAAAACTTCACCTAATTTGTACTCATTTTCAAATTGGAATTCAACGACTTTTTTCTTAGCTACAGTTCCTGCTTTTTTAAAGTGACCAATGGCCGCTTGCGTGGAATGTTTCTCGTTTTTGTCATCGAAACCAAGTTGCAACGCTTCATACCCGTCGACCTCTTTGGTTCTGACTTGGGTAACAACGCATGGTCCAGCTTCGATTACCGTACAAGGAATATTCTTCCCGTTCTCGTCGAAAATGCTAGTCATGCCGATTTTTCTACCAATTAACCCAGACATAATTATTATTTATTGATTATTAAAAAATAGTACTTAGACACAAAATAGTACGTGCTAAAAAAATTAGCACGCACTACTAAAATCCTTATACCGAAATTATACTTTGATTTCTACTTCAACTCCACTTGGCAACTCTAATTTCATTAGAGCGTCGATGGTTTTTGATGAAGAAGAGTAAATGTCGATCAATCTCTTGTATGACATTACTTCAAATTGCTCTCTCGCTTTTTTATTTACGTGTGGAGAACGCAATACGGTGAAAAGTTTTTTGTGCGTTGGCAACGGAATAGGTCCAGTTACAACAGCTCCAGTACTTTTTACTGTTTTTACAATCTTTTCTGATGATTTATCCACCAACATGTGATCGTAAGATTTCAATTTTATTCTGATTTTTTGACTCATCTTTTTAAAAATTAAGCGTTTCCTTTTGCTTTTTTGATTACTGCTTCTGAAATGTTTGCAGGAGTTTCAGCGTAGTGTGAAAATTCCATAGTAGATGTTGCTCTACCAGAAGAAAGTGTTCTTAATGTTGTTACATATCCGAACATTTCTGACAACGGCACATCAGCTTTGATAGTTTTAGCACCAGCTCTATCTCCCATGTCATTTACTTGCCCTCTACGACGGTTGATATCACCAACGATATCTCCCATGTTTTCTTCAGGAGTAATTACTTCCATTTTCATGATTGGTTCAAGGATGATAGCTCCAGCAGCTTTCGCCACTTCTTTGTAACCCATTCTTGCCGCCAACTCAAAAGAAAGTGCATCAGAATCTACAGGGTGAAAAGATCCATCTAACAAAGTCACTTTCAAACTATCTACTTGGTAACCCGCTAACGGACCAGTTTTCATAGCTTCACGGAAACCTTTCTCAACGGATGGAATATATTCTTTAGGAACGTTTCCTCCTTTTACCGCGTTTACAAATTGCAAACCTACAGGAACTTTACCATCAACTTCATCCGCTGGCTCGAGTACAAATACGATATCACCGAATTTACCACGACCACCTGATTGTTTTTTATAAGTTTCTCTGTGTTGTGCAGATTTTGTAAATGCTTCTTTGTATTCTACTTGAGGCTCACCTTGATTCACCTCAACTTTGAATTCACGTTTCATACGATCTACAAGAATGTCTAAGTGTAACTCACCCATACCTGAAATAATCGTTTGACCTGAAGCTTCGTCAGTTCTAACTGTAAACGTTGGATCTTCCTCAGCCAATTTTGCCAAAGCCATACCCATTTTATCAACGTCTGCTTTAGTTTTAGGCTCAATAGCGATACCGATTACTGGCGCAGGGAATTTCATCGACTCAAGAATGATTGGGTGTTTTTCATCACACAAAGTATCTCCAGTTTTGATATCTTTAAATCCAACAGCTGCTCCAATATCACCTGCTTCGATATAATCGATTGGGTTTTGTTTGTTAGCGTGCATTTGGTAGATACGTGAAATTCTTTCTTTGTTACCAGAACGCGTGTTCAAAACATATGAACCAGCATCCAAACGACCAGAATACGCACGGAAGAAAGCCAAACGACCAACGAATGGGTCAGTAGCAATTTTAAATGCCAAAGCCGCGAAAGGCTCTTTTACATCTGGACGACGTAAGATTTTAGTTTGGTCTTCCTCTAACAATTCAGCGTCGTCAGGGTGAATACCTTGAATACCTTCTTTATCCATTGGAGAAGGCAAATATTTACAAACTGCATCTAACATAAACTGAACTCCTTTATTTTTAAAAGAAGAACCAGCAATCATCGGAATGATAGCCATGTCCATAGTAGCAGCTCTTAAAGCGTTGTTGATTTCCTCCTCTGTAATAGAGTCTGGATCTTCCATATATTTATCAAGCAAGTTTTCATCATAATCAGCAACTGCTTCGATAAGAATATCTCTGTATTGTTTTACCTCGTCAATCATTTCCGCAGGAATTGGAACGATATCAAAAGTAGCTCCTAACGTTTCATCATGCCATACAATAGCTTGATTCTTCACTAAGTCAACTACTCCTTTAAAATCGATTTCATCTCCAATAGGCAATGTAATTGCTACTGCATTCGATTTCAACATATCTCTTACTTGTTGACAAACTGCCAAGAAGTTAGAACCTTGACGGTCCATTTTATTAACGAATCCCATACGTGGAACTCTATATTGGTCAGCCAATCTCCAGTTGGTTTCTGATTGAGGCTCAACACCGTCAACAGCAGAAAACAAGAAAACCAATCCGTCCAAAACTCTCAAAGAACGATTTACCTCAACGGTAAAATCTACGTGTCCAGGAGTGTCAATAATGTTAAAGTGATAAGGTAATGATTCAGGTAAAATTTTACCTTGTTCTGTTGGGAAATTCCACTCACAAGTTGTAGCAGCAGAAGTAATAGTGATACCTCTTTCTTGCTCTTGTGCCATCCAGTCCATTGTTGCAGCACCATCGTGCACTTCACCAATTTTGTGTGACTTTCCAGTATAGAATAATATACGCTCTGTTGTGGTAGTTTTACCAGCATCAATGTGAGCTGCAATTCCAATATTTCTCGTGTATTTTAAATCTCTTGCCATTTCGTATGATTAAAATCTAAAGTGAGAGAATGCTTTATTTGCTTCAGCCATTTTGTGAGTATCCATTCTCTTTTTAACAGCAGCTCCTTCTTCTTTAGCCGCAGCTAAAACTTCAGAAGCTAGTTTTTGAGCCATAGATTTCTCATTTCTTCTTCTAGCATATAGGATTAACCATTTCATTGCCATAGAAATTTTTCTGTCTGGTCTGATTTGCATCGGAATTTGGAACGTCGCTCCACCTACTCTACGACTACGTACTTCTACGTGAGGCATAACGTTGGTCAAGGCATCTTTCCAAATTTCTAATGATGATTTTTCTGCATCTTGCTTTTTAGCTTCTACGATGTCAATGGCATCATAAAACACTTTAAAAGCTGTTGATTTCTTTCCGTCCCACATTAAGTTGTTCACAAAACGCGTTACCAGTTGGTCGTTAAACCTCGGATCTGGTAAAAGGGGTCTTTTTTTGGCCGCTCTTTTTCTCATGTCTTTTTCTTAAAAGTTTTTAAATTACTTTTTTGCTTCTTTTGGGCGTTTCGCACCGTACTTAGATCTTCTTTGTGTTCTTCCTGCTACACCTGATGTATCAAGCGCACCACGCACAATGTGGTATCTAACTCCTGGTAAATCTTTTACCCTTCCACCCCTAACTAATACTATCGAGTGCTCTTGTAGATTGTGTCCTTCACCAGGGATGTAAGCATTTACTTCATTTCCATTAGTCAAACGTACACGCGCTACTTTACGCATCGCTGAGTTTGGTTTTTTTGGAGTTGTAGTGTAAACACGCGTACAAACACCTCTTCTTTGAGGACAAGAATCTAAAGCAACCGATTTACTCTTCTTAGTTATCTGAGTTCTTCCAGTTCTTACTAATTGTTGAATTGTTGGCATAATTAATACTAAAAATACTTATATATTAAATTTCCCGCTTTTTACGGGGTTGCAAATGTAGTACTTTTTTTTAATCAAACAAATCATAAGTAATTAATTTTTTGACGAAGTAATTATTTGTTTTTTAACAACATATAGAATAGCCTACAATTCATTTTACTTCCCAAAATAAAATCAAGTATGGAAAGCTTTTTCATCCACATCATCAAACAATTTTTTTTATCACAAAACACTTTATTTTGCGTTACTTTTATCAAAATAAAATTTCCATTTGAAACGAGTTGTTCTTTTCTGGCTTTTCTTTTGTTTTTGCATTTCCATCAATGCGCAAAAGCAATACCTGCGCATTACAAGTTTGTCACCTGTTGAACAAAAAAAAATAGATTCCGTCAGCTATACTAAAACGCATTCAGATGCTAAATCCGTCGTAAATGAAATCAATTTGTTCTCCGAGAAACTATTAGAAGCAGGCTTTATAGAGTCTGAACTTGAGAAAAACACCAAGGAAAACGACAGTACTTTTTTATATCAATTAAGACTTGGAAACAAAACATCCACCATACATATATATATAAAAGGTAGTCCCGCTTTCAAAAACCTATTTTTCAAAGAGAACAAGAAAGACACATTAACTATTGCTTTTAGCGAAGCTAAAGCGTTCTTGACACAATCTCTTTCTCAACTGGAAAAAAAAGGTTTTGCGCTATCTAAACTTAGATTGATTAATTTCGAAAAAAAGAACAATCAACTTTATGCAGAACTGCAAATACAAAGTGAGAAACGAAGAACGTTAGACGACATCATTATTAATGGATATACGAAATTTCCCGAAAGCCACAGACTTCAATTAAAACGAAACTATAAAAAAAGAGTTTTCAACCAAGACAATCTAAAAAGCATTTACTCCGATATCGAAAAATTTCGCTTTGTTAAACAAGTAAAATATCCCGAGATTTTATTTTCAACAGATTCGACAAAAGTTTTCTGTTATCTTGAAAAATCAAAATCCAATAACTTTGACGGCTTTATCGGTTTTGCAAACAACGACTCTAAAGATTTAACTGTAAATGGCTACGTAGACATTGTACTCAACAATCTTCTGAACACCGGAGAGACGCTTTTTTTGAATTGGAAAAGCGATGGTAACGACCAAAAAACCTTTAACGCTTCGATTGAACTTCCGTACATTTTCAAAAGTCCATTTGGCTTGAAAGCGCAACTCAACATTTTCAAACAAGACAGTACTTTCCAAAATACCAAAACCGCACTGGACGTAGGTTATTTCTTTGACTACAATACTCGATTGTACCTCGGTTACCAATCTTCGGAATCGAGTGATATTCAAAATCAAAATTCCTCCAGCATTAGTGATTACACGAACTCGTATATCACCTCTCAATTTGAGTTTGTCGACTTTAAGTCGGATGAATTTCTGTTTCCAGAAAAAACTAAAATAGACCTTAAAACGGGAGTTGGATCGAGGCGATCTAAGATAAACAAGAATGAACAAGTCTTTTTTAACATCAATTTAAAGCACACCTTCTTTCTCAATTCAAGAAATAATATCCAAATAAAAAGTCAAAATTATTACTTGAATAGCGACAGTTATATTGTGAATGAATTGTATCGATTTGGAGGGATCAACTCGATCCGAGGTTTTAATGAAAACAGCCTGCAAGCAAGTCTTTTTACCTCACTGTTATCGGAGTATCGCTATATCATCGCGCCAAATCTCTACATCCATTCAATCATGGATTATGGCTATTATGACGACCAAACGTCAGGCAATAAAGGCAACCTCGTCGGGTTGGGATTCGGATTTGGATTAGCCACTAAAAACGGACTCTTTAACCTTGTTTATGCGAATGGCAGTACAAAAGAACAAACTGTAAAAAGCTCAAATTCAATAGTTCATATTAGTTTTAAGACGCAATTTTAAATTATTTTCATCATTTTGAAAAAATAGCAATAATATTACTAGGCTTATTAACATTTTTTTAAGAATTTTGACAAACTAATTCTAAATTTTTCGAAATGAAACTAAAGCCCAATCAAATTTTAACATTATTACTAATGTTAATTGCGCAGCTCACTTTTGCACAGGAGATTGCTGTAAGCGGAACGGTCACAGATCAGTCTGGTCTACCTATTCCGGGAGTTAATGTACTCGTAAAGGGATCTACAAACGGAACCCAAACTGACTTTGATGGAAATTTTAAAATTTCCGCAAAACAAGGAGAAACCTTAGTTTTTACGTACTTGGGAATGAAATCACAAGAATCAAAAGCTACTGGGAAAATGAATATCAAAATGTCAGATGATGCTGTCGAACTAGAAGGAGTTGTTGTTAATGCTCTGGGTATTGAACTTAAAAAAAATCAAGTTGCCTCATCGTATTCTAGAGTAAAAGGTACTGCAATAGCAGCTTCTGGAGAGACTTCAGTTCTAAAAGGACTATCGGGAAAATCTTCTGGAATTAGCATTGTTAGCAATTCTGGTGATCCAGGTTCTGGTGCCTACATTCAAATTAGAGGACAAAACTCCATTACCGGTTCAACACAACCATTATTTGTAATTGACGGTATACCTGTTTCCAATGACGAAATCGGAACATCTGCAAATCAAGTAGATGGAGTCGGCCAACAAAGTAGATTAAATGACATAAATCCAAACGACATTGAATCCGTTCAAATATTAAAAGGAGTTTCAGCCGCAGCATTATGGGGCTACAGAGCATCAAATGGTGTAGTATTGATAAAAACTAAAAAAGGAAAAAAAGGAAAAATTTCCGTAGATATTAATTCTAGTGTTTCTTTTGATCAAGTAAATGTTAAAATGGATTTACAGGATCGTTTTGGACAAGGGTCTGGCGGTGCTTGGATAAAAAATAATTCCAATTCTTGGGGAGATAAAATTTCGGACCGATCGGGAGCTGCAGATACATTTGTTACAACTGGCGCATATTTCGTTTCTAATAGCGGAAATGTAATATATCCTATTGCAGCTGGAGGTAAAAATAGCAGAGTTTCCTTTGAAGATTCAAACATGGATTCAGTTATTGGAAAAGGATTTCTGCTAGATAACCACGTAGGAATTAGCGGAGGTGGAGAAAATACTAATTTTTATTTAGGAATAGGAAGTTCTAAACAAGATGGTATAATCCAAAATAGCACTTACGAAAGAAATAGCGTCGACTTTTCTTCTGAGTCTAAAATTGGTGAGAAGACCACTTTCAAAAGCAAATTTGGCTATTCGGCTGTCAACTCCAATAGAATTCAACAAGGTTCTAATACTAGTGGATTAATGTTAGGCCTATACCGATCTCCTGCCGATTTTGACAATTCTGATTACATTGGTACTCATTATGACGCAAGCGGAGTTCCTTCCTTCAACAGTCATAGAGCATACAGACAAGATGTTGGAACCTTTGATGGTGATTTATCACCTGGGTACAATAATCCCTTATGGACTACTGACGTACAATTAAATCCAAATAGAGTGGACCGTTATATTGCAGGTTTCGAATTAAAACATGAATATACCAGTTGGTTTACACTTTTGGGAAGAGTTGGTCTAGATGGTTACAGCGATAAAAGAATCTCTATGTTCCCAAAAAATTCTGTGGAAAATGCAGGAAACGGTAGTGCTAGGGAAGATGTTACTGATTTCTTTCAATATAATGTAGACATCATGGCCTTAGGTGATCTAAAATTAAGTTCATCTATAGATTTAAACTACTTGATTGGTTTCAACACTGCAGAAACGAAATATGATCAAAGAGGTGGAACTTACAAGAATTTCTTGATTGATTCAGATTCATTTTCATACGATAATGCCGTCATCGCTGACAAAACTACTTTTTTAGACAGAACCTATTCTAAGCTAAATGCGTTCAACTTTTCAGCTGCTTTCGATTATAAAGACTATCTTTTCTTAACGTTGGGCGGTAGATTAGAAACATCTTCTACTTATGATCCGAACTTATTGGCATACTTCTATCCAAGTGTTGAATTAGGATATTTGTTCTCCAAACAAATGCAAAGTAACATCTTGACCAATGGTAAATTGAGATTAACGTACGGACAAGTAGCATCAATTCCGCAACCTTATCTAAGCAGCACCTATTTAAACTCAGCCACTGCTACTGAAGGATGGGGAGGAGCGTTTGATGCAGGATCTTACAATGGTTCTTTTCAAAGATCAGGACGACAAGGATCAGCGGATATAAAACCTGAAATAAAAACCGAAATTGAAGTGGGAACAGATTTAGAATTTTTCAGTAGATTCAAATTAAATGCTACCTACTATACCAATGAAACCAAGAACTTACTGGTGGAAGTTCCCTTAAATCCAAGTTCAACATTTGATTCAAAATATGGCAATTCTGCAACAATTCAAAACAAAGGATTTGAATTCGAATTCGATGCAAATCTTTTATCCTCTAAATCTGCTATAAAATGGTCTGTTTTCGGAAATTGGAGCACTAACAAAAATGAAGTAACTCAATTAGAAGGAACTAATTCATTATTTTTAAATGGTTTTGAAGGGTCTTCTTCTCGCGCAGTTCTTGGACAACCTCTCGGTGTTTTATGGGGAGGATCTTTTGACCAAGACGCCAACGGAAACTTAATTTTAGATGCAAATGGATTCCCAACCGTTGCAAATGCAGAAGGCGTTATTGGTGATCCAAATCCAGATTGGAGAGGTGGTATTGGTACTTCAATTGGCTTTAAGAATTTTACATTAAGTACACTTTTTGATTGCTCTATGGGCGGCGATTTGTGGGATGGAACAAACGGAGTGTTAGATCAGTTTGGACGTACATGGGAAACTGCCAATGAAGTAACCTTGTCCGCACCAACAACTAATGCTGCAGGCGACGTATTTCCAGCGGGGACTATTGTGAGAGGAAATATTAGAGATTTTGGAGCCGGACCTGTACTTTTAGATCAGGCGTGGTATCAAGGTCTAGGTGGTGGTTTCGGACCAGTGGCTTCGCAATTTATTAAATCCGCAAGCTGGGTAAAATGGAGAGAATTAACACTTTCCTACCTATTCAAATTTAAAGAAGATCAAATGTTAGGATTTGAAAGTGTTTCCCTTTCTGCAACAGGAAGAAACTTATGGTTATGGACCGAAGACAAGACTTTAGGCCAAGACCCTGAGTCTAATCTTACTGGTAACTCTAACGGACGTGGATTGCAATACTTTAACAATCCAAATTCTCAGTCTTTAATCTTTACTATAAACCTAAAATTCTAAAACATGAAAAATATATTTCTTAAAATTGTTATTCCTTGTTTAGTATTGACATTTACATTTAGTTGCACAAGCTACGTAGATGACTCAAACATAGATCCAGATCTACTAACAGATTCTGATGCAACAAACTTATTTCAAGGTGTTTTATTGGCAGACCAGTTCTTTCAAACCTCTGCAAATGCAAGATCTGCAATGATTTGGCTAAATCAAGCAAATGGCGAAAATCGTCAATACACTATTCTAAATAATTGGAACAATTCCGTTGCCTCTGAATTTGATGACAATTGGAGTTTTGCCTATGTGAACTGCATTTCACAATCAAAAATTGCACAAGCAAAGGCTGATCTCGAAGTAAATCCAAACTTGAAAGGTGCGATGCAAGTAATTGAAGCACATTGTATGGGAACGGTAACTTCACTTTGGGGAGATGCTCCTTATAGCGAACTAGATATTAGCGGAAACAATCCTACGCCAGTATATGACTCTCAAGCAAGTATCTATGCGCAAATGCAAACGTTACTAGATGATGCAATAGCAAATCTTAGTGCAACAATTGGTGCTGGAATTCCAGGAGGCAAAGATCTTTATTATGCTGGAGATACAAGTAAGTGGATAAAATTAGCCTATTCCCTAAAAGCACGCTTTTACCTGCATGTAAAAGATTATCCAAATGCAAAACTATATGCTGCTCAAGGAATCGATAACGCAGATGACGACATGAAAGCTCAATTTGGCAATTCTTATTTACAAAGTTTCAATCCTTTCTACTCCTTTTTAGTGTACGACAGAGATGACTATATGTCTGGCGATGGTTATGCTGCTCGACTTTTAGACCCATCAGCTGCTCTTTATAGAGGGAATGCAAAAACAGATGAGGCTGCACGATATGCTTATACCTATAATGAGGAATATTTTTCGCCTTATTCTCTGAATATTTATGGCGGGGACTACGGTGGAACTAGTGGAAAATTCGGAAGTGATTCTCCAATCCCAATGGTCACCTATGGAGAAATGCTTCTTATCATTGCAGAAGTTGATGCCAGAGATAATTTTTCCGCTGGCTTAGCTTCATATAATAACTATAGAGCATTATTGAATTCTGCCTATTCAATTGGTGTTAATAACGATGGATACGATAGCGATGGCGATCCTAAAACTGACAATTCTGAAAGCTATCTTTATGATGCTTATGATGCTTCAGATTTTTCAGCCGGAGGAATGGAAAACGCTACTTCTTCACTAACAGACCAAGGCGCATTATTGCGGGAAATTTTTGAAGAAAGATATATCTATTTTATGGGTACTTTTGAATGCTTTAATGACTTTGGGCGATCTGATAATGCTGCAGAAATCCAATTAAAATCTGGAAATCCTGGAAGCCCACAACGTTTCTTATATCCGCAATCGGAGATTAATGCCAACCCAAACACACCAAGTCCGATTCCATCAATAACTACAAAAACGCCAATACATTTGTAAAATATTGATAGCTATTATTAATTTAAACCATCCCACAATCGGGATGGTTTTTTTATATCTTTGCGCCATGGAAAAAGAACACCTTATCTTCGGAATACGAGCAATTATAGAAGCCATTCAATCAGGAAAAGAAGTGGATAAAGTCTTTATTCAAAAGGAAATTTCAGGTGAATTGATGAAAGATTTGATGAAAGTCATGAAACGCGCTAACATCAATTTCTCCTACGTTCCAGTCGAAAAACTCAACCGATTGACACCAAATAATCACCAAGGAGCTGTGGCAAGCATCTCTCCAATTGGCTTTATTGATTTAGAAGATTTGGTCGAAGCAACCATTGCGTCAGGTAGAACACCACTGTTTCTAATTCTTGATCAAATATCAGATGCGCGAAATTTTGGTGCCATCATTAGAACTGCAGAATGTACGGGCGTTGATGGCATCATCGTACAAAAAGCAGGTTCTGCACCAGTCAATGGCGACACAGTAAAAACCTCCGCAGGTGCTGTCTTCAATGTGCCGATTTGCAAAGTAGAACATATTAAAGACGCCATCTTTTACCTTCAAGGATCTGGAATAAAAACTGTCGCAGCTACAGAAAAAACAGAGCAAAATCTATATGATGTAACACTAAACGAAGGCGTGGCAATTATCATGGGAAGCGAAGATCGCGGCATCAATCCTTCTGTATTGAAAATCGTAGATGAAAAAGCCAAATTGCCTATGTTCGGCAGCATTGGTTCATTGAATGTATCTGTGGCTTGTGGTGCTTTTCTTTACGAAGCAGTGCGACAAAGAAACTAAGGCGTATTTTTCTTTATAATAATGTATTTGTTTTCAACGGCGTCATAAACAACGTCGTACTCGGAGGTCGTAGCATGCATATTAACTGGCAATTCTTCTATAATTTCAGGTGTGGGTAGATTGACAAAATTACCATGCTCGTCAAAGCGTTGCATAAACTTATCTTCTGTCGGATCGTAGTCAGGACGTTGCCAATCATAGCGAATCAGTTTCTTATACTCTGGAGTTTTAAATGAAACCGCAAAGGCAAATCCCGTAATCAATCCAGCTAAATGCCCTTCCCAAGAAATACCTTCTTTCACATTGGGAAAAATATACCAGACCAAACTTCCGTAGACCATCACCACCATTAATGACAACGCCACTAAACGATAGTATTTGGTCCGGATTCCTTTAAAAAATATAAAGCTAACAAGTACATACACCAATCCGCTTGCCCCTATGTGATAGGATTCTCTGCCAATCACCCATGTAATTAGACCCGTTAACAACAAGCCGAATCCCAAAACGGAAAAAGTCTGCTCCCGATAAAAAAAGCGCAAAGCCGCAATCAGAATTAACAACGGAATAGAGTTATTATAAAGATGCTCGATATTGCCATGTATAAATGGAGAAAAGAAAATACCTCGAATGCCTTTGAGTGTTCTTGGGTAAATTCCGAATGTCTCAAGATCAATCTGAAAACGAATGCCCCACCAAAACACCACCCACAAAACCAATACGGAGAGAAATGGAATAACAATAACTGAAGGTGAAAATTTAAAATGATGGTCTTCCATGAATGTGTTGTCGGTTATCGGTTGTCGGTTGTCAAAAATGTGTCCAAAAGCAAGTTCGTGCTATTTTGTCAGTTTTGCGAAAATGTCATTTAAAAACAACTGCCCTAGCCCAGATGGGAACAGCATCCTTTTGCGCCAGCGCTTTGTTTCATCGGTACGCTTCGTTGCCTTGCGCAAAAGATACCGTGGACAGCTGGAAAAAGCTCCTAAAAATTAATTTAAAAACAGTATTTTTACCGCATGGAAGCACCCTTAGCAGAACGCATTCGTCCGCAAAAACTGGAAGACTATATTAGCCAGCTGCATTTGGTCGGGCCTAATGGTTCCCTGACCTTGCAGATTGAAAAAGGCATCATTCCTTCTTTGATTTTTTGGGGTTCACCTGGAACTGGAAAGACGACGCTTGCCCAGATTATTGCCCAAGAATCGAAGCGGCCTTTTTATGTCTTAAGTGCAATCAATTCTGGTGTAAAAGACATTCGTGATGTGATTGAAAAGGCAAAACAAAGTGGTGGCATGTTTACCGCGAAGAACCCGATTTTGTTTATTGATGAAATTCATCGCTTTAGCAAATCGCAACAAGATTCGTTATTAGCTGCGGTTGAAAAAGGTTGGATTACCTTGATTGGCGCTACAACGGAAAATCCAAGTTTTGAAGTAATTCCCGCGTTACTGTCGCGTTGTCAGGTATATGTATTGAATCCGTTTACGAAATCGGATTTAGAACTTTTGCTTGAGCGTGCGATGACCACCGATGCGATTTTAAAGACAAGAAAAATTAAATTAAAGGAAACAGAAGCGCTGTTGCGACTTTCTGGCGGCGATGGACGTAAACTATTAAATATTTTCGAATTGGTCGTAAACGCATCGAATGAAAGCGAAATTTTAATCACCAATGAGCGCGTTTTGCAAATCGTACAGCAAAATACGGTTTTGTATGATAAGACTGGTGAGCAACATTACGATATCGTTTCGGCTTTTATTAAATCGATTCGGGGCAGCGATCCGAACGCAGCAGTCTATTGGTTAGCAAGGATGATTGAAGGCGGCGAAGATGTTAAATTTATTGCGCGTCGGATGTTAATTCTGTCTAGCGAAGATATCGGTAATGCCAATCCAACGGCGTTTATTATGGCGAACAATACATTCCAAGCTGTTTCGACTATTGGTTATCCTGAAAGCCGCATTATTTTGAGTCAATGTGCGATTTACTTAGCAACCTCACCAAAAAGCAACGCTTCTTATATGGCGATTACCCATGCGCAACAAATGGTAAAAGAAACTGGAGATTTGCCCGTACCTATCCCGTTGCGCAATGCACCCACCAAGTTGATGAAAGAATTGGGTTATGGTGATGACTATAAATACTCGCATAATTTTGCCAATAATTTTGCAGAACAAGAATTTCTGCCAGAGGCGATTTCGAAAACTGCTTTTTACGAACCTGGAAATAACAGTCGCGAAAACGGAACGAGGGAATTCCTAAAAAACCGTTGGAAAGACAAGTATGGCTATTGATGAAAGGATGGTCGGTTGTAAGTTGTCGGTTATCGTTTTTGTCTAAAACTTGACGTTGATTTTCTCCGAAATCAATTTTTCCTCTTCGTAGTATTCGAAAAACCACTGATCGTCTTTAAGAAGTAAAACACCTTGACTATTCCCTTTTACTGCTGAAAAAGTATTTGGATTAGACGTTTTGAATATTTTCATTACCACTTTTGGAATCGAATCTACCAATTGAAATCCATTGGCAATTGGCTGCGCATATAGCACTTCCACTTTTTCATCAAAAGTTTCAGTTCGAATAACAGTATTGTTTGTTGACTCTTCCTTTTTTTGAATTTGACCATTGTTGGGTTCCGGACTATAATGGTACTGCAAAGTGTCAAAAGATTGAAAAGCGGCACGTAAGGCTTGTGTGTAGGCAACTTTGTACTCTTTTTCTTTACTTGCCCCGATGATGGATTCGTAAACCATATTTTTTCTGCAATCTTTTAGGATGACTTGCAATTTTGTTCGGGTGAAATTCCCTGTGCTGATGACATCTGCATACAATTTGTCACAATTTGAATTGATGATGCCTGCAGGTAATTCTTCCGTATCGAAAAAGGACGTGAAACCGTATTTTTCCAGCAATAGTTTGGTGAGTGTGTTGAGTCGATATTGATCTTTTTCCTTTAGGAAGTTGAACTGCGCAGGCACGATCACATATTTGTATTGATTGATTGTCGTTTGTCCAATCGCCACATTGACGCACAATAGGAGTAAGACGAAATATTTTTTCATTTAAAAAATCGATTTTAGTGCTGCTAATGTAGTTATTTGCGGAATGGATTCAGATATTTCTATTCGATTGGGATTGAAAAAAAGTGCCTTGATGCCAAAATCGAGGGCGCCGATGACGTCTGCTTCCATTGAATCTCCGATCATAATGCTTTCTGTTTTGGATGCGTTTGCTTTGTCTAGTGCATGCTGAAAAATAATCGGATTGGGTTTTTTAGCTCCTGCCATTTCAGAATTGGTGATTGTTTTGAAATAGGGTTCTAACTTTGAATTTGCAATTTTTTTGAATTGTACTTCCGCAAATCCGTTGGTGATAATATGCAATTCGTAGCGGTCCTTCAAATACGCTAGAACATCGAGTGCATCTTCGAATAAATGATTGAAATCAGGCAAAAATCGAATGTAATCTTCTGAAATTTGATCAATTTCCGCATCCGAAATCGCAATGTTGATGGCTTCAAACGAATCCTTCAACCTTCGATAGCGCAACTCTTCGTGGGAAATCGCATCCACTTGAAATAATTTCCAACAAGCCTGATTGATAGGAACATAATGTTCAATAAAGCGCTTGGTATTAACTTGAGGGAAATCGCTATTAAAAATCTTGTCAAATGCCAACACAGAATTCTTATCAAAATCCCATAAGGTGTGATCTAAGTCGAAAAAAATATGTGAAATTTGGTCTTTCAATGTTGTAAATTTATCGATGCAAATCTCGTAAAGATTTTTCATTTAGATTAGACTATTCTATAGAATTCCTTCATCGGAAAATGAAAAATAGCTGGTCTCCGTGATGATGAGATGATCGAGAACTTTGATGTCTAATTGTTCGCCAGCAATCTTCAATTTTTGCGTGATTTGTTTGTCGGAATCGCTAGGCTTGAGTGTTCCTGATGGATGGTTATGTGTGAGTATGATTCCAACAGCACCATGTGACAAAGCGGTTTTGAACACGAGACGAACATCAACCAATGTACCGGTAATTCCGCCTTTGCTCAACTGAAACTTCGAGATGATTTTATTGGCATTGTTCAGATAGATAATCCAAAATTCTTCGTGCGCTAGTTCGCCAATGAGTGGCTGCATGACATCAAATACGGCTTGACTAGAAGTAATTTTGAACAATTCTACCGCTTCTTCCGAGCGTCGTCTTCTGGCTAGTTCCATCGCCGCTTGAATACTGATCGCTTTGGCTTCTCCGATTCCTTTGAATTGCAATAATTGATTCATTGTTGCTTTTCCTAGAGCATTCAGATTGTTATCGACGCTTTTTAGAATTCGTTTGCTTAAATCTACGGCAGATTCATTTCGACTTCCTGAACCAATTAGAATGGCAATAAGTTCGGCATCGCTGAGTGCAGATTTGCCTTTGAGGAGTAATTTTTCGCGTGGGCGGTCGTCTTCGGACCAATGGCGAATCGGGAAATAATTGTTTTCAGACATGTTGTATGGCGTATAAATTAGTTGTCGGTTGACAGTTGATTGTTGTCGGTTCCGTAATGGTAAATATAAAAAAATTTAATTGAAAGTTGAATGCTGTAGGATTTAACAACAAGATAAAAAAACTAACAATCAATGTACTTCATCGATGAAAGCGTTGCACATCAAAGTAGATCTATTTTAAAATGCAGAAGACGTTTTAACTTACAACATACAACCTTTAACATTTTACTCTTATTCAATCAAAGCCTTCACCTCATCAAAATTCAATCCCCCGTAATTGCCCGAACTCATTAATAAAAGTGCCGAATTATCGAGATCTAAATTGAAAAGATAATCTTTGAAATCTTTCGGATTGGTATAAATAATCAAGTCATTTCTTTTAAATGATGTTGCAATTTGCTCGTAAGTGACTTCTTCCAGTTGTTTTATCTTTACTGCGTCTGGCGAATAGAAAACAACGGCTACATCAGCATATTCTAAGGCGCCCTGATATTCTTTAAGAAATTCTGCATTCAAACTGCTATAAGTATGGAGCTCCAAGCATGCGATGACGTTTCGGTCAGGATATTGTTCTTTGACGGCCTTGGTTGTTGCCGCTACTTTACTTGGTGAATGTGCAAAGTCTTTGTAAGCCACTTTATTTTTACTTTCCGCAATTTTTTCTAGTCTCTTAGACGCGCCTTTAAACGAGGCAATCGCTTCGTAAAAATCCGCTTCATCAACGCCCATGTTTTGGCAAATCCATTTGGCACCTGCCAAATTGTTGAGATTATGTGCTCCAAAAACTTCAATCGGCATGTCGCCTTCTGGAGTAGATAATAAAGTGACACCATTATCGACTTTGTATTTTGGTGTAGTGTACGGCAACTTCCGAATCGGATTTGTCGCTGCTTCTGCCACTCGTTTCACTTCCGCATCGTCTTCATTATAAACTAAAATGCCGCCGTTGGTGATTAATTGAATGAAAATTTCGAATTGATTGACGTAATTTTCATAAGTCGGAAAAACATTAATATGATCCCAAGCAATACCAGAAATCAAAGCGATATTGGGTTGATAAAGATGAAATTTAGGACGACGATCCATCGGAGAAGACAAATATTCATCGCCTTCTAAAACAATAAAATCATTTTCTTCGGTGAGATGCACCATGGTGTCGAAACCTTCCAATTGAGCACCGACCATATAATCAACTTGGATATTGTGGTAATGCATCACGTGCAAAATCATCGATGTAATCGTAGTCTTACCATGCGATCCGCCGATGACAACGCGTGTTTTGTTTTTGGATTGCTCGTATAAAAATTCAGGATAAGAATAAATTTTAAGCCCTAGTTCTTGCGCTTTTAGTAATTCAGGATTGTCGGCCTTGGCATGCATTCCTAAGATCACCGCTTCGATATCGTTCGTGATTTTTTCTGTAAACCAGCCCATTTCTTGTGGAAGCAACCCTTTTTTTTCTAATCGTGTTCTTGAAGGTTCAAAAATAGCGTCATCGCTTCCAGTTACTTGATAACCTTTATTGTGTAGAGCCAAAGCTAGATTGTGCATGGCGCTTCCGCCGATTGCTATAAAATGTGTGCGCATTTACGATTTGTTTTTTTCGTTATAGGTTGCCCAAAGTTTCCTGGCTTTCTCAGGTTGGGCCATTTTGTTTTTATATAAGTCTGCTAATTTTTGATAGGTCGTTTTTGAATTTCCAATTTCGATGGCTTTGAGATAATATTTCTCCGCATTGCTATATCGGTTGAAATATTCTTCGATGTGACCTTTAGATAAATAACCATCAACGGGTGAAATTTTAAGCAATTCGTCGGCGTATTTTTTGGCTTTGCTTTCGCTTCCACCAACAATTCCCGGCAATTGAATGTATATTTCTAACAAAGCCCAACGTGCTCCAATATGATTTGGATTGAGTTGAATGGCTTTTTTGAAGGCTACTTTAACATCGTCAATGAGTGATAGCGCCTTGAATTTGTTCGCTTCCTTGGCCTGCATTCCGAGTGCGCCACCGTATTTATAGAAATACTCGGCATTTGCTGGCTTTAGCTTCGTGAGTTTCAAATAGAACGGAACCGCTTTTTCCCATTGTTTGTTATGACACTGAATATCTCCCAAATATTCCAATGATTTCAAATCATTTGGATTTTGCTTAAGTGAAGTTTCAAAAAAAGTTTTTGCCTGATCAAATTTTCCAAGCAAGTAGCATTTTTCACCATTTTCAAAACTAGTTTGCGCTAGCATCGAAACGGTTGAAAAAAAGACAAATAATTGTAAATATTTCATCTTGGAGATCTGTGGTCCAAAAGTAATAAAATAAAGATTGAAACTGTTACAAAATTTGTATAGTTCTTTCAAAATTAACTCTTTAAAATGCATAAAAAATCGATGAAAAACAAGGTGTTAAATAATTGTAAAGTCTTATTAACCAATGATTTTGATAAAAATTAAGAAACAATTCTCGATTTGTTACATTTCATCGACTTTAATGGTTAGTTACCTAGAAAAATAGCATTTAAGGTTCTGCAAAAATAAATTTGTAGTGCCAAATCATAATGCTTAAACCCAATGAAAGAGAATTACCCAAATTCTGTGTCCTCACTTGTGACCCTATTTCGATCGACATTAAAACGGTCGATTGTTCTTTTTTTGTATTTGATTTTCTTTATTTCAAATCCTTTAGAAGCGCAGATTGCCTTGCGAGGAACAGCGACAGTTTCGACGTCTACCAATACTAACATAACGATTAATAAACCTGCTGGCGTTATTGCTGGAGACCTTATGCTCGTTAACATTGCCAAAGGAGGTAACAGAACTACGAATCCTTCATCAGCCGGTTGGACATTTATTACTGGTGCTGATTTAGGAGGAGGAACGCAACGATACGGCGGTGTTTTATACAAAATAGCAGGAGCAGCCGAGCCTGCCAACTATACCTTTGCTTTGGGTGCAGGAACGAATAGTGCTTCTGGTGGAATAGTTGCTTTCTCTGGAGTAAACAACACAACGCCTTTTGATGTTGCGCCAGGCACCATTTCTGTACAAGGAAGCCAAATTGGAGTTGTGGCAACAAGTAAAACCACTGTGACTGCAAATACTGCTATTGTGATGTTTGGACAAGCCGCCGGAGATAATCCGACATGGAACAATGGTTCTTGGAATACTACTTCTCCGGGAGGACTTACGGAATTATTTGATATTGGTCAAGGAGGTGGAGATCAATCATCTGTCGGAGCAGCATGGGCGGCCAAACCAACAATTGGTGCAACTGGAAACGGAACAGCAACCCTTTCATTAGCAGAAAGAAACGGTGGAATTTTGCTCGCATTAAGACCTGCATGCACAAATTCTGTCGCACCAACAAGTATTTCTGGGACTACAACTATTTGCAATGGGAATTCAACTACACTAACTGTAAATGGTGGAACAGTTGCTCCTGGTGCAACCATTCAATGGTTTACTGGCTCTTGTGGCGGAACTAGCGCTGGAACCGGAAATAGCATTACTGTTTCACCTTCAACAAACACCACTTACTTCGTACGATATAGCGGAACTTGCAATACCACTTCTTGCGTTTCTGCAACGGTTACCGTTAATGCTACTTCGGTGGCACCGACAAGCATTTCGGGAACTACTTCAATTTGTAGTGGAGATTCTACGACATTGACTTTAAGTGGCGGCACAGCCGGAACTGGAGCGACAGCCGAATGGTTTTCGGGATCATGTGGCGGTACCAGTGCTGGAACAGGCAATAGCATTACTGTTTCGCCTTTAGTGGATACTACGTATTTTGTTCGATATAATGGCACCTGTAACACAACAACTTGTGCTTCGGTTACTGTAAGTATAAATTCGGCTTCGACTGCCCCGACAAGTATAACAGGAATCTCTACCGTGTGCAATGGTAGTTCAACAACACTAACGCTTAGCGGCGGAAGCGCAGGAACAGGAGCAACAGCCCAATGGTTCTCCGGATCTTGTGGTGGCACTAGTGTAGGAACAGGAAATAGTATTACTGTTTCACCAAGTAACGATACGCCGTACTTTGTAAGATATAGCGGAACTTGCAATACGACGAGTTGTGCTACGATAACCGTTACGGTACTTACTGTTTCAGTCGCACCTACTAGTATTATAGGAACCAATACTATTTGCGAAGGAGATTCCACTACTTTAGTGGCAAGTGGAGGATTTATTGGAACAGGAGGCACAACCGAATGGTTTTCAGGATCGTGTGGAGGTGTCAGCGCTGGAACAGGAAACAGTATTACAGTCTCCCCTTTATCAAACACAACATACTTTGTCAGATATAGCGGAACATGTAACAATACTAGTTGTGCATCTTCAACCGTAACAGTAAACACATTTTCAACAGCGCCAACAAGTATTTCTGGAACGAACACTATTTGTAGCGGGAGTTCGACAACTTTGACAGTCAATGGCGGATTTTTAGGGAGTGGAGATTCCGTCGAATGGTTTACAGATTCTTGTGGCGGTACTCCAGCTGGGACTGGCAATAGCATTACTGTTTCGCCTATCACAACAACAACTTATTTTGCTAGATACACTGGACCTTGTAGCACAACTTCTTGTACGTCAGTAACGGTGACTGTTAATTCGTTATCAATAGCGCCTACGAACATTAGCGCAACAACGACTATTTGTTCAGGTGACAGTACTACATTAAATAAAATCGGTGGATTCGCAGGAACTGGAGCAACAGAAGAATGGTTTTCTGACTCATGTGGCGGAACTTATCTAGGTACGGGCAACAGCATTAATATTACGCCGGTCTCGACAACAAATTATTTTGTTCGATATAGCGGCACTTGCAATACTACTTCATGCGCTAGTGTTTCGGTATTGGTAAATACACCGCATTCTTTTACGCTTCAACCTTTGGCTACACAAACTGTTTGTTCAGATTCTAGTGTAACCTTTTCTGTAAGCGCCACTGGTACAGTTTTGTCCTATCAATGGTATAATGGCGCTACATTACTAGTTGATGGCGGATCAATCTCCGGCGCAACTACAGCGAACTTGACAATAAATCCGGTTTCAATAACAGATGCATCATCGAATTACTTTTGCGTAATTAGCGGTCCATGTACGGCACCTGTTAGTTCAAATACAGCTGCATTGATCGTAAATGAAAAAGTAACCATTGCAACCCAACCTCAGCCTTCGCAATCTTTTTGTACTAGAAGTACCGTCTCTTTTTCGATTGCTGCCATTGGAACAGGATTGACTTATCAATGGTATAAAGGTGCCACACTTTTAGTGGATGGAGGTTCTATTTCTGGAGCAACTTCATCTACTCTTTCTATAAGTTCATTGACCGTAAGCGATGCCGCCAACAATTATTATTGTATTGTAAGTGGAACGAGTCCTTGCAGTAATGTCACTTCTAATAATTCCGAACTGATTGTAAATACTTTCGCTGCGATAACAATTCAACCGAATGCAACGCAAACGATATGCGCTGATTTATTTGCCAATTTCTTCATCACTGCAACAGGAAGCAACCTCAACTATCAATGGTATAAAGGAGCATCAATATTGATAGATGGAGGTCCGATTTCTGGTGCCACTACAAGCACCTTGACCATCAATCCGATTACATTATCAGATGCCGCAGCAGACTATCATTGTGTTGTTAGTAACGTTTGCACACCAGCATTAAGTTCAAGTAATGCTGAATTGATTGTCAATGAAACGCCTTTAATTCCAGACCAAACGCTCTCAATTTGTAGCGAAGACACTTTCACTTTGAACTTAGTTAGTGGAGTTCCAACAGCAGCAACTGTAGTGCCTACCAATACCACTTACACGTGGCCTTCGCCAATCTTGACTGGCGGAATGACTGGCGGAATCGCTGGCAATAATGAAACTGGTATTAGTCAAACTTTGACAAACCCTACGAATACACCACAGACGGCCATCTATTTTATTACGCCAACTTCTGGAAATACGGGCACTTGTATTGGTCCAGATTTCGCATTATTCGTGACGGTTAATCCAACACCGTATATCAATAATATTACCGCTGCTTTTTGTAGTGAAGAAAGCTTTTCCTTTACACCTGTCAATGGAGGAGGAAATATTGTTCCTGTTGGCACCACTTATTCATGGGGACTTCCAACCGTTACAGGAGGTATGACTGGCGGAAGTGCAGGAAGTGGACAAACAACAATCGCACAAACATTAACAAATCCAACAAATATTGATCAGACGGCCTCTTATACCGTAACAGCAACTTCAGGATCTTGTCCATCAAGTACATTTTCTGTCGATATCACTATTCATCCAAAACCAACGGTAGCAGCTAGCGTCCTATCGCAATCCGCCTGTTCTGGAGCGGCAATCACGCCGATTTTATTGAGCAATACAAACGGAATTGCTGGAACCATAGATTTTAGTTGGACACGCGACAACACCACGAACACCACTGGAATTCCATCAAGCGGAAATACAGCTACCATTTCCGGAAATTTGACCAACATGACTACTTCCCCGGAGACCACTATTTTCACGTTTGTGGCAACTTCTGATAACAACTGTATTTCGAATGCAGCAACTGCAAGCGTAATCGTTAATCCACTTCCGACGGTTTCCGCCACGCCAGCGAGTCAAACTATTTGTTCAGAAAATACGATTGCGCCAATTACAATTACAAATCCAAATAGTATTTTGGGAACAACGTTTAGTTGGACAAGAGACAACACCGTTAATCTAACGGGCATTGCTTCTTCCGGCACTTCCACTTCAATTAGTGGAATATTAACAAATACCACGAACGTCGTTCAAACCACTACGTTCACCATTACGGCTTCCGCCAATGGTTGTGATACGACAATCAATACGATTACCATTACCGTCAATCCGAAGCCAACAGTTCTTGCTTTACCAGCAACACAAACGCTTTGCGGAAGTTCGCCCTTTATGGCAATTACTATTTCTAATCCGAATGTTGTAGCTGGAACAACCTACTCCTGGACAAGAAACAACGTCGTAAATGCAACAGGAATAGCCGCTTCTGGCATTGGCTCAACCATTTCGGGAACTTTACAAAATAACACCAACAGCACACAAACGGTAACATTTACCATTACTGCTGCTGCTGGAACTTGTAGTTCAAATACAACAACTGTTGATATTGATCTTTTACCCACACCACTTATTACAATTACACCAAATACACAAACAAGATGTCATTTGCAGGCGATAAATGCAATCACAATTGGAAATTCGAATGCTGTAGCTGGAACGACCTACAGTTGGACAAGAGACAACACCTCCAAATTGACTGGAATTGCCGCATCAGGAAATGGAAATAGCATTACAGGTACATTCTCAAATAATACCACAGCTACTCAAACGACAATTTTTACCATTACAGCCTTAGCACCAAATGGATGTAGCTCAACTTCTACCGTTTCAGTTACTGTTTATGCCCCTTTGGTTGCGCCAACTGTAAACGCACCTCAAACGGTTTGCGTATTTTCAAACCCATCATTATTAACCATAACAACGCCTGCCTCAGGAGGTTCGGGAGTGTATTCTTATCAATGGCAAAATAGTACAAACGGAACTACGTTTAATAATATTGGCGGTGCTACCAACGCTACCTATCAACCGCCATTTGTGAATGGAGCAACAGTTAATACCTATTATCGATTAATCACAACTAATATCTGTGGCAGCGTCACAAGCAATGTCATATTTGTTGAGGTAGTAAGTAATATTGGTTTTTCATTTGGTTTTAATGATGACCTTACTGGACCTATTTGCTCTGGAAGTTCTTTTACACCAGATATTAATTCTGTACACTTTTCTACCTCTGCCGTTCGATTTACTTGGACTGCTGACCCGACTTATATTACTCCAGCTACGGGCGGTCCGATAGGAACGACTGGCGGTGCCTTCCTCGGATTTAGAACTTCGAGCGCAACCATAGGACCATTAACGGCAGTTAACAATACCAATGCAACGATTGTAACTTCTGTTAGCATCAATCCGAATGTGTATAATTTTCCAGGACCACCAAGCGGATCGTTTATTTGCAGCACTTCTCCACAAATTTTTAGCGTAACAATCAGACCAATTCCTGTAGCTACAGCGACCGGCAACAACACTACAGTTTGCAACGTAAGTGGCGCTGGAATTGTCGTAAGTGGTAACATCACCGATGCTACGATGAGTTATGCTTGGACACGAAACAATACGATTAATGTAACTGGCACGAACTCTGGAAATTCTGGAAACATTGTGGCAGGTGGCACCTTTTCGCTAAACCCAACATTGACTAATACCACTGCATTAAGTCAAATAGTTCAATTTACCATAACGCCATCCTCTAACGGATGTGCCGGAACCCCAATTGTGATTTCTATTACGATTGCACCAACGGTCACAGCAGGCGCTATTGCTGCAAATCAGACGATTTGTAATGGTGGAGATCCCGCGGCATTTACGCAAACCACTGCAGCAACTGGTGTAAATTTAACTTATCAATGGCAAAGCAGCACCGATAATTCATCTTTTAGCGATATTTCAGCAGCTACTTCAAGTACGTATGATTCTGGCGCATTAACACAAACCACTTGGTTTAGAAGAGTGGTTACATCTACAGTAAATGGAACCAGTTGTATCGCGACATCAGCAGCAATTTCTGTAACTGTAAATACCATCAATCCTGGAACCATATCTGGAAATCAAACGATTTGTGATGGTGGAGATCCTAGTAGTTTTACTAGTGTAGCTGCGACTGCAGCTGGAGCCATTTCTTATCAATGGCAAAGCAACACAACCGGATGTGGTGGCTCTTGGGCAAATATTCTTGGAGCAACGAATCCGACTTATGATATTCCTGCAGGTTTAACAGTAACTACGTACTATCGACGAGAAGCAACTTCTACATTAAATAGTGTTGCCTGTTCAGATTTCAGCAATTGTATTACTGTTTTGTTAATGCCGTAACAGGCGGAACTGTTGGAAGCGACCAGACATTATGTGGTAATAATCCAACTGCTTTTAACGAGTTAACTGCGGCAAATGCTGCTGGTACGATTTCTTATCAATGGCAAAGTAGTACGACAGGTTGCGCTGGGCCATGGTCAGTTATTGTTGGAGCAACTTCTGCAACGTATGATGCTCCTGCTGGAGTCGTTGTCACAACCTACTATCAAAGAGTCACAACCTCAACTTTAAATTCTGTTGCATGCACAGCTACAAGCAATTGCATTACAGTGACGGCAAACGCCATTACACCCGGAACCATTAGTGGCAACAGAACGATTTGTAATGGTGGAGATCCTGCGGCTTTTACAGTTTCAGTTGCTGCAACTGGAACTAATCTGACATATCAATGGCAAATCAGTACAACCACTAGTGCTGGTCCATGGACAGATATTACTGGTGAAACAACTGATACCTATGATGCACCTGGACCGATAACACAAACTACCTATTATAGAAGAATTGCTATCGCTATTGTTAATAGTACGAGCTGTTCTGCAAACTCTAACTTTGTAACCGTTTTTGTAAACTCCGTTACACCATCAATGGTGACAGGAGATCAAAGTGTCTGCGGTACTGCTGACGATCCGGCGGCTTTTGCCGTTAGCACTGCCGCAACAGGAAACGGAACACTATCCTATCAATGGCAAAGCAATACAACTGGGTGTGGCGGATCTTGGACAAACATATTGGGAGCAACAAGTGCCACTTATGATGCGCCGAATGTGCTTTTAACCACGTATTATCGTGTGGTAATAACATCAACTCTAAATAGTGTGCAATGTACTAGATTAGCAATTGCTTGACCATTACAAGCTATAGCAAAACATGGAATGGAACAGTAAATACAGATTGGAATAATGGTTTGAATTGGTCGCCAATAGGCGTGCCTACTATAGCGGATTGTGTTGTAATTCCAAATGCGGCGAACGATCCTGAAATTCAAGGAAGTAATTATAGTGCTTATGCAAAATCATTAGCCATTTTGGCTGGAGGTGAACTTGAATTAAGTTCAAATAATTCTATAACTGTTAACGATGCGATAAATGTAAACGCAACAGGTTCATTCGAAATTGACAATAATGCAAGCCTCGTTCAGATTAATAACGTACCAAACATTGGTCGCGTCAATATAGAGCGAATTACCCAACCGATGTATCGTTTTGATTATACTTATTGGGGATCACCTGTTACAGCGGCTTCGAATTTCACCTTGGGAATGTTATCTCCCTTGACACTTTCTGATAAGTATTTTAGTTGGACACCTAGTGTTTCGAATAGTTTTGGAAGTTGGTTTTTTGAATCGGCAGCAACGGTCATGAATCCAATCAAAGGGTATATCGTAAGAGCTCCTCAAACCTTTTCATTTACACCAGATGTAAAAGTTCCGTATACTGCTAACTTTATTGGTACTCCAAACAATGGTGACATTTTGTGCCCCATCTACTTCGGTGGATTACCATTGGCGAATAACAATGATAAATATAACTTATTAGGAAATCCATACGCTTCAGCTGTTGATGCGGAACTGTTTTTGAGCGATCCTGCCAACATTCCGATTATTGATGGTACGATTTATTTTTGGACCCATAATTCGCCACCAAGCGCAGCCAATATTGACCCTTTCTATGGAGATTTCATCATCAATTACGCGGCTAATGATTATGCTTCCTGGAATCGTTTGGGTGGAACTGGAACTACTGCTGCAGCTGGTTCTGGCGGTGCTGTTCCAAGCGGCTTTATCGCTTCTGGACAGGGTTTCTTTACGAAAAGTACTGGTACCGCAACAAGTGGAGATAGTCGCACAAATCAAGAGGTAAATGAAAAACATCGACTTTGGTTAAATTTGATCAACAATGGTGGTTCATTCAATCAAATACTAGTGGGTTATGCAGAAGGCGCGAGCAATAGCTATGATCGAGATTTTGATGGTGTCCGATTTACTGATAATAATACGATTACTTTCTATTCTACTATTCCCGATAAAAATCTAGTCATTCAAGGAAGAGCATTGCCATTTAGTAATCAGGATCAAGTACGTTTGGGTTATAAATCAACCGTAAACGATACCTTCTCGATTAGAATTGATCATTTTGACGGATTATTTGAGAATCAAAATGTTTATGTTGAAGATCGAATGCTGAATATTATTCATGATCTAAAGCAAAGCCCTTATACTTTTGCTTCTGGAATTGGTTCGTTCGACGATCGATTTGTTTTGAGATATACATCAAACGCGTTACTCAATCAAAATGAATTGGACGTTTCCGCAACACTATTTTCTTCCATCAATAATGAAAAACTGGTTGTTATTTCCTCAGAACTTATGACTCAATTGGACATTTTTGATATTTCAGGTAAACTGGTGAAACAATTTGAACTAAGTGAAACTCAAAAAAGATTCGAATCACACATTTCATTGGCAGAAGGTATTTATATCTTAAAAGCAAAACTCAAAAATGGTATTGTAGTTTCACGTAAACTAGTAAACAAGAAATAAATTTTCCTTTTTCAACTCATACCCTCCGATAGTATTTTTGTTGGAGGGTATTTTTTTTTGATATTAGTAAGAAAAAGACTTCGACACCACCTCAGAGACCAGAAGAAAGTAATTATAGAAATTCCTAGTCATTTATGGCGGTATAGCTAAACAAAACGCAACAGTTATCGAATATTGTTGTAAGATATTGATTAAAGTTAATAAAAAAGTAAACTTCTATAAATGTCAAGGGATAAAATTTTGTAATTTTATAGCTCCATTTATTTTTTGTACAATAATATTATGAAACTAGAACTTTTGGTATCTTACATTATAAAGAATTGCGGCATTGTTTGCAATGCAAAACTTATACGATTCAATGCAACTTTAAAATTGGCGGTAATCTTTACTATGCTATTCTTTGGTCATGAAGGATTCTCGCAATGCGCCAATTATCAAAACTATGAAAGTTTCGGGACGGCTAAACCGACCTCAGGAGGAACTTGGACTGACAATTCCGCGACTTATAATACTGGGGTAGCAAATTCAGGAGTCAATCAACTTCAGTTTGATGCCGTAGGTGATTATATCATTACACCGCTAATTAGTAATCCTGGTATTTTTTCTTTTTATTACAAAAGAAGTGGTGCTCCTGGAGGCACACCCAAGTTTACTGTTCGTACTTCTACGGACCTATTAACATGGACACCCAGAGGTTCAACTGGCGCTTTTAGTCTAGGCTGGACACCCTTTAGTGTAGATTTAGTGCACTAGGGCTCACCAATGTTTATGTGCAAATTATCGATGAAAGAGCTAGCGGTGTGGACTTCAGATGGGTTGATGACATTGCTTGGACATCCACTATTGCCGCCAATAATACCATAATCCCAACTTTAAATACGACACCATCTACTTGTTCACAAACGATAGTGTGCGGTACCACTTATAATTTTACCGATCAAGGAGGTACTAACGACTCCTACAACATCAATAAGGATCATACGATAACATTCACACCTTCAGTGGGAACTAATAAAGTGGAATTAGTATTTAACACTTTCAACACAGAATCTGGTAATGATGGCATGGTGATTTATGATGGTCCTACGACCGCTTCTCCTCAGATTTTATCTGGTCTTCCCGCCGGCGGCGCCAACTGCCCAGCGGGCTCTTTTTATGGCACAACAAGTCCAGGAACCATCACCTCAACTGATCCTTCAGGAGCGATTACCATCAGATGGCGTTCTAATGCGTCGATTAATAATTCTGGATGGCTGGCTAGTGTGAGTTGTATTTCTCCTGTTGTTTGTGTGAAACCAACTTTGGCAGCCACCACTGCAATCACAGGAACATCCGCAACACTTAACTGGGCGGCGCCGAGTCCTGCACCAGCAATGGTTATGAATATGTAGTTTCCACTTCTAATTTTGCCCCTTCGGGTTCAGGAACTTTCGTCGCCGGAACCACTGCGAATGTGACTGGCTTGCAAGCCAAATACGCTTTATTACGTATTTGTAAGAAGTGATTGCGGCGGAGGTACATTCAGTGGATGGACTGCATACGGAACTTTTACAACCATAATTGCGCCATGTGTCGCTCCTATAAGCCAAGCTAGTGCGTTCGTGTCAGGTGCCATTACACAAACTACGATTCCTGGGTCATTCACAGGAAATGCCAATGGATTTTTAGTCATTCAGTCTACAAGCCCAACGCCTCCGACACAACCCGTAAATGGGACTTTGTATTATGCGGGGAACATAGCTACTTTAGGCGCTGGACTTACTTTTATTCAAAGTAGTGCAAGCACAACTTTACTGGTAGTGGACTGACCGCGAACACACAATATTACTACTATTTTTGCATACAATAATGGTGGATGTTCTGGCGGACCAGCTTACAATCTCGCCGGACCTTTAGTAGGAACTGCGGTTACTTGCCCTGCCATTCCTAATACTGTTGCTACGGCAAGCATTGTTTTTCAATGGGTTTACACTCAATTGGACCGCACCAACAGGAGGTGCCTCAGTTCCTATAACTTATACTGTTCAAGTCACAACTGACTCAGGATATTCTTCGCATGTTGGCGGTTCTCCTTTTTTACCGTTTGCTCCGATAACAACTTTGACAGTAACTGGATTATCCTCAATATGTTGTATTATTATCGAATTTAGCAAGCAACGGATGTGGCAGTGCTTATGTGACTGGTAACGTAACAACGTTACTTCCTCTTTGTGTTGCTCCTCGCCAAGCCAGTTCGTTCGTTTTAGGAACGGTTACTTCAACATCGGTTCCCGCAACTTTTCCGGCACTGCCAGCGGATACTTAGTTGTTCGTTCGTTAACCAGCACTCCTCCTAGTCAACCTGTAAATGGAACAACTTATACCGCTGGAAATGTTGCCAGTTTGGGTGCTGCATTTACATTTGTTCAAAGCGGTGCCTCCACAACAATTGTAGGAACTGGATTAGCTTCTAGTACGCAATATTATTATTTTATCTATGCTTATAACAATTCTGCATGCTCTGGTGGACCCGCGTATTATTTGTCCAGTCCTTTAACCGGAACGGGAACTACTCTTGCTGGGTTTAATGATGACTGTAGCACTGCAATACCATTAACCGTTGGTGTCAATTGCATCATGTCAGCCTATTCCAATGCACTCGCAACAACTAGTTCAACCGTGGGAACACCAGCACCAGGCTGTGGTTTATATTCCGGTGGAGACGTATGGTTTAGTGCAGTCGCCTGCAAATGGAATCTTAATTTTAGACTCTCAGGCTGGAACTATTTTAGATTCTGGAATGGCACTTTATTCTGGTTCTTGTGGTGCTTTGACATTAATAGAATGTGATGATGATGATAGTACAAATGGCGCTATGTCATATTAATAGAGCTGGATTAACCCCAGGAAGCACCGTCTATATTCGATTTTGGGAATTTGGAAATGACAATAACGGTACTTTTGGAATCTGTGCTTCAACAGTTTCAGCATGTCAACCTCCAACACTTTCAGACACAACAAATATTACCAGTACTACCGCTACCATTAATTGGGCTGCTCCAGTAATTGTGCCGAGCACAGGTTACGAATACATTGTGTCAACAAGTAGCACAACTCCAGTAATTTCAGGAGTAGCAACTACTGCATTGACAGCAAATCTGACAGGCTTAACACCCAACACGACGTATTATATTTTTGTGAGAAGCAACTGCGGCGGAACGTTTAGTGCATGGTCACCGTCAGGTTTTTTCGAAACCGGGTACTGTTTATCGACATCAACATCAACGACATCCTATATTAATAATTTCTCAACTACCGGGGGTATTTCAAACATTACAAATAACGGATCCGGTTTTTCTACATCAGGATATGGTAACTTTGTCGCCCAATCAGCGAGCCAACAGCCCTATGGAACGGTAAATTTTTCTTCTGCTTATGTTGGAGGTACATTCGGATTTAACATATGGATTGATTGGAATAATGACCTAGATTTTATTGACATCGGTGAAAAAGTATACGGATCTGGGAATTTTTTCGCAAGCAATACTGGTAGTTTCACTGTGCCTGCTAACGCAACTGTTGGAAGTCATAGAATGAGAATTAGAGCCAATTGGAGCGATACAAATCCTTTGCCTTGTGGCTCGATTACAACGGGAGAAACCGAAGATTACACTTTTAATGTAGTTGCTTTGCCTTGCAGCGGAAATCCAACCAACCTACCTGCAACCAGCATTGGTTTTACCACTGCTACAATCAATTGGACTGCAGCATCTCCAGCGCCAGCAAATGGATATGAATATATTTATTCCACTTCAGCAACAGCTCCCGTTCCTGCCACTCCACCAAATGGAAGCACCGCAGCGGGAATCACAACCGCAAATTTGACTGGTTTATCATCTGGCGCGATGTATTATGTTTGGGTAAGATCTAATTGCGGTGCAAATAAAGGTGTTTGGGTCGGACCAATCTCTCTTATTACAAATGCTGCACCTCCTGTTACTTCAAATGCATCGGTTTGTGCTGGTGGCAGCGCAACTTTGACTGCAACAGGATCGTGTACAAATCTTACGAATTTGGGAACAACTGTTAATGGCTCGTGGGATGCGTCAGGTGATCCACGTGCAGTTCGTCCAATAATTTTCATTGCTAATTCACCTATTTGTCAGTTTGATGGCGCTGGACTAACATCCAACTATACTTCTTTAGATTTCCAGGTTAGTACAACTGGCTTCTACACTTTTACAATGGCTCCAACCACAGCTTATGATGCAATGGGATATATCGTAATAAATCCATTTAATCCCGGTGTTTGCGGAAGTGGAACTTGGGTTGTGGGGGATGACGATAGTGGACCAACGACTTTTGAACCAATGATGAGTTCAACGCTAACAGCCGGTGTAACCTATACATTAATTTCAACATTATATTCAGGATCTAGTATCACGTTAACCAATACTTTTCAATGGAATGTGGCCGGTCCAGGTACAATTTCAGGCGTGGTTGGAGGAACCGTAGAATGGTATACTGCTGCCAGCGGTGGTGTTCCAATCGGCACAGGAACGCCATTTAATCCTGTTGGGGTGTCGGGTTCAGGATTAACAAACACAAATACGCCGGGAACCTATCCTTTCTATGCTGCTTGCGCAAATAATCCAAGCGTGCGATCTTTGGCTAATTTTGTTATTAATGGTCTATCTGCGGTTATTTCAGGATCTGGCTCGACTTGCAGTGGTAGCGTTCCGCTGAGTATAACATTTACCGGGAATTCCCCTTGGAATTTTACTTATACCAACGGTACAACTCCTGTTACAGTCAATGGAAACACAACCAATCCTTACATTTTCAACGTATCGCCTTTAGTTCCGACAAACTACACACTTGTAGCTTTGACTAATGGGACCTGCACTGCACCAGCGGCAAGTTTGACTGGAACGGGAGTGATTAGCGGATCAAAAATTGGAATGGTGCGACTTCAGATTGGAATACAGCAAGTAATTGGAACCCCGTTGGTATACCTACTTCGCTAGACTGCGTTGTCGTCGGAAACACAGCAATCGACCCTATTATTTCCGGCGCATCTTACAACGCTTATGCATATAGCCTTACAGTTCTTAATGGGGGAATTTTACAAGTTAATGCGACCAATACAATTACAGTGACTGATGTTGTTAATGTGGTCGCAGGTGGTCAATTCAACATCAGTAATTCCGCGAGCCTAGTACAAGTAAATAATGTTACCAATACAGGCGTTATTAATGTCGAGCGAATCACGCAACCTATGTATCGATTTGACTACACTTATTGGGGATGTCCCGTAACACTTGGTTCTAATTTCACATTAGGAAATCTATCACCTTTAACATTAGCTGATAAGTACTTTAGTTGGATTCCCACTGTTGCTAATGGATTTGGAAACTGGCTTTCTGAATCGGCTGCAACCATCATGAATCCTATTAAGGGATACATCGTTCGTGCACCGCAAACTTATTCTTACACACCAACCACATTTGTTCCATATCCAGCGAATTTTATTGGAACTCCAAACAATGGAGACATTTCCTGTCCGATATACCACGGAACATTAGGAGCATCGACAAACAATGACAAGTATAATTTGCTTGGAAATCCTTACCCTTCAGCTATAGATGCTCAAGCATTCTTGACTGATACAGCAAATGCCGCGGTGATTGACGGTACAATTTATTTTTGGACACACAATTCGTCACCGAGCACATCCTATATTGACCCTTTTTACAATGATTTTGTCATCAATTATACCGATAGCGATTACGCGTCATGGAATAGTTTAGGCGCAGTTGGATCTAGAGGTTCAGCGGCATTGTCAGGCGGTACTACACCAAATGGATATATTGGCACTGGACAAGGATTCTTTACTAAAAGCACTGGAACTGCACCAAGTGGTAATCCAGTTGTTTTCAAGAATTCAATGAGGGTCACTGGAAATAATCAACAATTTTTCCGATTAAATCCTGGCACAAATGATGGAGATAGACTTGAAAACACAACAATTGAAAAACACCGAATTTGGCTTAATCTAATAAGTAACAGCGGATCCTTTAACCAAATTCTGGTTGGATATATTGATGGAGCAACCAATGGCTGGGATCGAGCGTATGATGGGGTTAGATTTGGAAATGATTCTGGAACAAGTTTTTATTCTGTATTGCACGACCAAGACCTTGTTATTCAGGGACGACCAACACCTTTTTCCGACTATGATGTTGTCCGACTTGGATTTAAAGCAACATTACATGAGAATTTTTCATTGCGATTAGATCATTTTGATGGCATATTTGAAAATCATGAAATTTATGTTGAAGACAAGGAATTACACATTATACATAATCTCAAAGAAAGCCCATACAACTTTACATCTGGTATTGGAAAATATAACGATCGATTTGTGCTTAGATTTACAGATGAAAATGGCTATGCAAGATCGTCCGCAGATCTAGAACCAAAAGTTACTGCTTTCATTGCCGAAAAAAATCTCGTTGTTGAAGCAACTCAAAACATAACATCCATCGACCTTTACGACATCTCTGGCAAATTGCTAAGTAATGTCAGTCTAGCTGAAAAGAGTCATCATTTTAGTTCCAATTTCTATTTCGCGGAAGGCGCCTATTTGGTAAAAATAAAACTAGAGAGTGGCTTTGTTGTGACAAAAAAATTAATCCAAAACAAAAAGCAATAGTGTTTATAAACATCTGAAAATACATTTTTTAAAGATTTGCTAAAAAAATTAAAAACCTCATAAATTAATGAGGTTTTTTTAGCTTATAAACTACTGTATTTTATGATGTTATAAATAATTCTCTATTTTTTACAAGATGTTAAGAATAGTTGTCCATCTTAAAAAAAAAAATAATACTTTTGTAAGGTTTAACTAGTGGCTTAAAATATCTTTTTAGGCTGCCAAATCCAAATAAATGACGTTATGAAAAATTATATAAATTGTAAACTAATTGTTGGGATAATACTTGTTTTAGGCTCTTTCCAAATGCAAGCGCAAAACAATTGGGATGGAGACAATCCGCTAGGAGAATTTCAACTATGTAACAATTGGTTTGCTGATGCGTGTCCAGTTACATGGAACTCCACAACGGATTTGAATATTCAAGTCAAAAACAATCCGTCCCAAACAACAATGTACCTCAATTTTGGTACTTGGAAAGACATTAACAACCTTACCTATTTTGCAAGTTACACTTCATCTGTCACACAGTTTGATGCAGATGGACCTTTGTTTAATGAGAATGGCCTCAATTTTTACGGAAAGATTGAAAATTATGCTCCAAATTTGACTCAGGTTTTTAACCTCCCTTTTCATGGGAGAAATGCCACAATAATCGAATTAAACCCTATAAATGGTGGACTTACTTTTAATCGAACCATCTTCAATAGCGGCAATAGAAATTTTGAAGTATACGGTCCAAACTCTAGGAAAGTTACGTTAAATGGTTACCCAGAAGGCAATAATACAGTTGGTTTTTACATCAAAGAATACTCAATAGTAGAAGTAAACTACAATAACCCAGGTTCCCTATCCGGCGGATACTTTGTTGAACGTGGAGAACTTTGGGTAGAATCAGCTGGTGTCATTCAAGGAGGAATTCAAGTTGGTATTGGAAATGCGAATGTCAATAAATTATACATTAGCAATCCAAGTATAGCAACCACAGTCGCAAACGCTATTACAGTTCCTGCCAACTCGACAAATGCAACAATTGGCTCGCTAAACACCTCTAATACGCACACTTATTCAGGTACAATCAATCTCAATAATAATGTAGTCAATATTGATGTTTTTAATGCTGGCGGAACCGTAGATTTCACCAATACTATTTCAGGAACTGGCGGCATTCAAAAAATAAATGCAGGTTTAGCGAGGCTTTCCGCTTCCAATACCTATACCGGAAATACAATTGTTAATGCAGGAACTTTGCAATATGGTGTAGCCAACGCGATTGTGAATACCAGTAATGTTATTTTAAATGGCGGTAAATATAGTACCGGTGCTACCGTTGGCTACAGTGATACAGTTGGTACACTTGCTTTGACAGACAATTCAACAATTGAATTAGGAACAGGAAATCATATTTTGACTTTTGCAGCGAGCAATCTTGTAGCTTGGACTCCAGGCAGAACCTTTACCATAACGGGATGGACAAATAGTTGCACAGGAGCTAAAGTTTTTGTTGGAAATAACAATACAGGATTAACGGCAGGACAATTAGCACAAATTACGTTTCAAGGTTACGCAGCTGGAGCTAGCATCAGCCCAATTGGTGAATTGATTCCCGGAAACGTTGTCTTAACTGCCACTTCGGGAACATTATTAACAGCGAATTACACTACACTAAAAGCAGCATTCGACGCGATTAACCCGGACTTATCTACACATGGAGGAATTTCGATTTCCTTTTGGAATGACCTCAATGAAGGGCACCAATACAGCACAACTAAACCAAGTAGCTGGCGTTACTTCAGTTAGGATTGAACCAGCTGGTTGTGGACCAAGAACAATTACGGGAACTGGCACTGCTGGATCAACGGCGCCGGTCATTTATCCTGTAATTTACTTGAATGGGGCAGACAATGTGACTATCGATGGATTGAACGCAAATGGAAATAGTTTGACAATATCCAACACAACTATTTCTGCGGTGCCGAATACTTGTACGATTGCTTTCCAAAACGATGCAACCAACAATACAATAACTAATTGCAGTGTTTTAGGATCTAGCACAAGCGCCGTTGGAACGGCCGGAGGAAATATATGGTTTGGCGCACTAGCAACAGTAACTGGGAATGATAACAATACGATTTCGAATTGTAACATTGGACCTGCCGGTGGTAATTTGCCTTCGAAAGCAATTTATTTCTCTGGGACCTCTAATGCACTCGCCAATGATAATATTGTAATAAACAACAACAATATTTATGATTTTTTCAGTCCTGCTGTGTCTTCTTCTGGAATTGATTTAACAACCTTTGGCGTATCAAATCTTACAATTACCAACAAGCGTTTTTACCAAACATTAACAAGAACACAAACAACGGAGTCATTCATTCATGTATAAGAATAAATAATGGGGCTGCAAACAATATGATTATAACCGGAAATACCATTGGTTACAGTTCATCAGCCGGAACAGGCACCTATAATTTTGTGGGAATTCTGGGTTCAGTCTTCAATCCAATTATGCTTGCTGTTGGAGCTGCAACCGCTTCGAGTATTCAAAACAATACGATTGCCGGAATTTCCCATAACACTTCTTCAGGTACTTTTACGACCTTGTTCAATGCCATAAATGTAACTGCTGGAAATGTAAATATTGGAAATTCTACGGGAAACACAATAGGATTACCAGCAGCCCCAATTACATTTAATGCAACCGCTGGATTTGGAGGGACAGCGTTCGGGATTAATATGACTGGTACTGGTGCTGTTGCTATTCAAAACAACACAATTCAGGCAATTACGACTATTGGAGTACCGTTAGCTGCATTTAATGTAACTGGAATTAATATTGCTGGGGCGGCAGTTTATACTGTCACAAACAACACCATCGGAAATTTTACCCCCGCGAACAGCATCAATTTAGGAGTTTTAGGTACCTCTACGGTTGGTAGTACTTTTATTGGAATTAACTCCACATCGACAGGATCTCCATTAACTATTGGCTCTTCCGGTTTCTCTAATTTCATTCAAAATATTACTTTTAATGCAAATAATACAAATGCATTTAGTGGCATCGTTACATCTGGAGCAAATGCAACAACCAATATTACTTACAATAGCATTCGTGGGGTACGATTTGCTTCTGCTGGCACAACAGGCTCAACCTTTACAGGAATTAGCAATACTGGCGCGGTAACCACAGCAATATCAATATCTAATAATAGTTTAGGAATAGTCGGGACCGATTTAGTAACGTACACCGCGGCTACTTCTGGATTATTTAGAGGAATCAGAAATAGTGGTGGTGCAGGTACAGCAACATTATCTATTGTATCAAATGATTTTAGAGGTATTGTTCATACCGTTGCTGCTACGGCTTCTCCAAGTCACAATCTTATTGATAATGGAGCCTCAACCCTTTCACAAGACATTAGTTCGAATACTTTTACAAACTTGAATATCAATACAACTGGCGGAATTAATATGTTTACAAATGGTGTTACATTGACTGCCACAGGAACAAAAAACATGAATTCAAATAGCATTGTCGGTTCGTTTGTAAAAGGAGGTGCGACAGGCTCTTTAACTGTGTACTTAGACAATTCGAGTTCAGTTGCAGGCTCAATCATTAATAATAATAACAACAATTTATCTAACATTACCGTCTCTGGAAGCACTGCCGTTACTGGCTGGCAAAATACTGATGGTGCTACTAATCCAACAAAAACAATAACTGGAAATACATTTTCCAATTGGT
>JADKHM010000003.1 GCA_016721735.1 Flavobacterium sp.
ACCGCATCTCAAAACGGAATAGTGGTTTTTAACCACTGCCATTGGAACAAGCAGCCCGGATTTTATTATTGGAACCGAGGCCACAACCACTTGGCTAGAGTCGGAGCTAAACAATTGGACTACCACTGGAAACCAGCTTGGAACCAATCCTGGCGACCCATTATATCGGAACAAGCGATAATAACGATGTCGCTCCCGTACTATTACTTTACCTGAAGTAATGAGGTTGACATCGAAACAATGCGGAAGTCAACTGGTTTTACCAAACTTAGCGCAAGTGGACCAGCGATCAAAGTTATCCGATTGACGACACAGCACCTGCAGCGTTCGGGGCAATTCGATTGTAGCACCACATGGCGTTGATAATAAAATTTTTAGAAATCTCGGCTTTGGTAAGTACTTTCCGGAAGTTTCTTACCTACTAGTTACACACTATTAATCGAGGATACGAGGAATTTCAATGTTTACATCAATGAAAAACCGAAAAAATGGTGATTAAGTAACAAGTCTGGGAATTCCGGATTCGTTCTTGAAAGTAAACCTATTCGCATCTTAGTCATTATGAGCAATAAAATGTAAGTCAAAAGTTATAGTGGGTCCCACATTACACTTTCCACCTGGCTTTCAATCAACTAATTTATTTAAAAAATACTTTGGAAGAAAAAATACTATACAGAGCAGAGATTAAATGATGCGGTAAAACTATCCGTTTTATTCAAATAAGTTTATATTCAAACCTATGGCGTCGATGGCGTTTTAGATGAGTTGCAATTTATCACTGAGCGATTTTCAGTGAAAGAATCAAGAAAACACTACTTAGGAATCATCCCGAAGCTATTGTGGTGGCTTGAGATACGAAAATTTAGTTGGTATTGCTGAAATCGAAATGTCAGGAAAGTCCGATTGGCAACATTATCGCTTGCAGAACTCAATAAACTATATATTTTAGAATGGTTTTGCGGCGAGCATCGGAGAAAATTATTAGCATTCATCGAAGATGCTCTATACTAGTGCAGAAAGGTGAAAAAGCAATATGGTTGTGGGTTTAGATCTATTACCAGAGCTTGTCGTTTTATGAAAAACTAGACTACAATATATTGGGAATGCTGCTTTTCAAATGGAGAAAAATCTTTAGAGCAATAAGAAGTATGCTAAAGTTGTTTAAACGGTCATAAGGAGTTTTTGAAGCCGGGTGTGAAAGTGGTTCCTTGATTGGGTCTAGAATCTACGTCAATTTTGCAATCAATCGCTTTGGCCAAATCGCGAATCAGATGCAATCCCAAACCAGATTGAATGCCTACCACCCCAGATTTCATCGTATAACGCTTTGAATTGTTGCGTGTGTTCCTCGGTCCATTGTCGGTAATGGATAGAAACGTTTGGTTGTTTCTGGCTTCGAGGCTTTCAAATTAGGGTTGGATTTTGAACTTGGTTTTAGTGCTTTGATGGCGTTTCCAGTTAGGCTTTCTGGTGATGGTTTAGGGAATAATTTTCGTCCGTTGTGATTTGAATATTCGATGGGTTTTGAAATACCATTTGAAGCTTTCTTCCTAGAGAAGTGATTTTGGTGTCTTGAAATAATGTGTTTAATTCTATCAATTTGGGCTGTGGTTTAAAATTCTCCATTTGACTTTTGCTCCATTCACAAAATGTCTTCCATAGAAGATAAGATACTTTCGCTGAGGAGTTAAAAGTGGTATTTATTTGTTTTTTGGTTTGCATCATCTAACAAGTCTGTTTTGTCTTTTTGAAGGTGCAAAAATCAATTAAATTAAAACTGGACTTCGTAAATCTTGATTCAAAATACTAAAATCAAGTGTTTTCGCTTTATTATTGGCAGCATCAATTCTGAATTTAGTTTTTGTAAGGTGCCGTTTAGATTTTGCGATTTCTGTTTTGAATAAAAGCAAGAAATCCTAGTATACCTAGTAGTAAAAATACCGCCAACGAAATACCATTTTTGTCTTTCATTCTGCAGCAGCGTCAGTTTTGTGGCAATTTCTTTGTCTTTTTGGCCAACTTTTCTTTAGTTTCTATTGCAGCTATTTTATTTTTGTTTCTTGGGAAAATGACATATATTTCATAGTTCAAGTTGATGTAGTCGAGTGCTGCTATAATTTCCTTGAAGTTCTTTTACTTCGACATTTTCCCATAAAATACATTAGTTTTGTTGAACTTGTTGATTCTTTAGAATAGTAAGTGCTTTTGCAGATAGCTTTCTGCTTCTTCTAATAATTGTTTCTTTGTCTTGATGATTTCAGTTTTTTGAGTAAATCAACATCCTTTTAGCAAACTGATATTGGCTTCTACCAATCCAAAAATGTTTAGGAAGCAGCTAACAAGTAGGAAGGATTTTTTCTTGAATTTAGAATTGGCACACAAATTTATTATAGTACAATTTTAACCATAAGTCTTCAGCAATATCACCCAAATGAGTTAATATCACTGCTTGCTAAGTTAAATCACCTTGGTTGTTCCATATCGCTAGAGATTTTAAGAAATACGCATTCGCTTTTTTAAGTCTTTAGCATGTTTGAATATGAGCCTAAAATTAAAAGTGTGCCAATCGGCGATACAATTGATATTATTCTCCTTTTTGCCAATTGAAATGCTTCCATTATTATTTTTTAGGAAGCGGAATATTTTCTTCTTCGTTGAATAAACTATGCTTGTATTTTGAACGTATTCGCCCGCAGTGATGGCAAGTCTTTGAAAACTAAATGATTTTAAATAGTATTCTAATGTTCTTTGCCTTTCCCTTGACCCAAGTAACTATTTCCAATGTCACTATGGAAAACGCTTAAACCTTTATGCCAATTCATCTTTTGGTTACGATTTTCAGTCCTTTATTCGCATACATCAAGGCCTTTTCTGGATTATGTTGGTACTTATAAATTGTTATGTAAGCGAATATAAATTCTAGCGTCGAATAAGTCGTTTTTTGCATTTGGCAGTTCATTCAACAAAGAATCAATGACTTGTAGTGTTTTGTGAGCAGTTGTCAATAAAGAAACATAGCACAGTATCAGCAATAATCTTACTTTCATTACAATTCTTCTATGCTTTCTTTGAAACTGTTTCCAATTGGGATGGCAGTACCGTTAATTAGAGAAAGACTTTGTGCTCCAATTTTTCACGAATTTTTTTTGCACAAGCAAAACTGCGATGCACTCTAACAAAGGGATTGAAATGGATCTTCTTTAACTAAATTTCCTATTCCAGAAAGTACACAATAGCGCTTATGAGCCGTCACTACGATGGTATAATCTTTTAAAGCTTCTAGATACATAATATCAATAGAGTTTTACTTTTTACTTCGTCATAACCATCCTTGATATAAATAGCATCATCACCAAAAGTGCTTTCAAACAAGTTGCTTTTGTTTGATTTCCATAAACTCTTCGATGCGTTTCATGGTTTGCTGAAAGCGTTCTAATCGCAACGGTTTTACGATAAAATCTAACGTGTCTAATTCGAAACTTTCTACCGCATGTTCGGGATGGGAAGTAATAAAAACACAAACTGGAATCGCTCGGAATTTTCGACGGAATTCCAACTCCACTGGTTAGGCATGTCTATATCAGATTGGATGTCAGTAATTTTCTCGTTCAATTATGTTAGAGCGATTGCAGGTGATAGTGCCCACTTATATTTAGCGAAGGAAATTGTCTGGCAATAGAAACTACTTTGAGTCTCGCCACTTCGTCATCGTCAACAATAATACAATTGAATTTTTTCATCGATCGAATTTCTATTTCAAATATAAGTAAAACGAACTGTTTATCTATTCGGCTTTATTTTAGTTTTTCTGCGGCGAAAGGAAATTATCTTTTTTATCAGGGAAAACCCTTAGTTACAAAAATCAATAAATACCCTCATAATTGCGCGAACTTATGAAAGTAGCTTGCAATGGTAATTAGATAAAGACTTAGAAATGAAAAAGCAACACTTTTTTTTGTTATTGTACTTAGCGTTTGGATCAATAAATGCACAAGTTGGAATTAATACTACTTCACCAAAAGCCCTATTCGAAATAAAATCGAGCGACGAAGCAATTCCGCTTAACACGGACGGTCTGATGATTCCGAAAGTTGACGTTTTTCCTGCTACAAATCCGACGGTTGACCAACAAGGCATGTTAGTTTATCTTAAAAACCCATTTGGAACTAACCAACCCGGATTTTATTATTGGAATTTTGGAACGTTAAGCTGGATATCGATCATATCTAGTTCTTCTAGTGGAACACTCGATCAAGCTTATGATTTTGGTGGAGCCGGTTTTGGAAAAACAATAACGGCAGATTCGGGAGCGGTTTTAATTAGTGGTACAGATGGATTGGTTTCAACGGGTACTGCAGGTAGCGGTAGTATTATGCCTTCAGGAGCAGGCACAAGAATGGTGTGGAATCCAAGAAAATCTGCCTTTAGAGCAGGTCGAGCTTTAGCAGCTGAATGGGATGACGTAAATGTTGGGGGGAATTCGTAGCTTTGGATTTAATTCTAGAGCCTCTGGTTCTGGTTCTACTGCATTGGATTTTCGACAACTGCCTCTGGTATTAATTCTACCGCCTTTGGTTTTGCAGCTGGAGCTAGTGGAGATAATGCCACTGCTTTTGGAAATATTGCAAATGCCACAGGTAACACAGCTACTGCTTTTGGCGCAGGTACTTTAGCCAGTGGTTCATCTGCTACTGCTTTTGGTCAATCAACAACTGCAATTGGAAATGGGTCAACTGCCTTTGGGGCTTCATCAATTGCAAGCGGAAGTGGTTCAACTGCCTTTGGTGCTTTTTCTACGGCAAGCGGAATCAGATCAACTGCTTTTGGAAATTTTTCTACGGCAAGCGGAAGCATGTCAACTGTCTTCGGTCAAATGAATTTGGCAGCAAGTTATGGAGAAACAGTTATTGGTATTGGTGCAACCACTTACACGCCATCAATTAATGGGGCAACAGAGTTTAGAAGTGCCAACGTTACAGATAGACTTTTTGTCATAGGAAATGCTACTGATGCTAACAATAACGATGTGGTTGATTTAGCAGAAAGAAGAGATGCATTTGTAATTCTTAAAAACGGTAATGCCGGAATTGGTACTTCAACACCATTAGAGAAATTGCATGTGATTGGAAATATTCGCATGGCAGATGGCAACCAAGCCGCTGGAAAAGTCTTAACCAGCGATTCTAATGGCACAGCCACATGGCAAAATAGTTCCACTACCGCTTGGGGTTTACTTGGAAATACAGGAACCATTTCAACTACCAATTTTATTGGAACAACAGACAATCAAGACTTGGTTTTTAGAAGAAACAACACAATCTCTGGAAGGTTAGGCGTTAGTAATAGTTCTTTTGGAGTGAATGCACTTGATTCAAACACAATAGGTCTAAGTAACACAGCAAATGGTGTAAATTCACTCACCTCTAACACTGCGGGGTCTGGCAATACTGCAATTGGTTTTTCAGCACTAACAGCAAATATTTCTGGACTTTCTAATACAGCAGTTGGCGAATTGGCATTGGCTAGTAATGGAGGGAATGGGAATACTGCGGTTGGTGCAACTACACTAGCTTCAAATACTATTGGATTTGAGAATACTGCAATTGGATATAACGCACTAAGCAGTAATACGTCAGGAGTACGAAATACAGCAAACGGAAGAGAGGCACTAGTTGCCAACTCTACAGGGAGTTTGAATACTGCAATGGGTTCTAGTGCATTAATACAAAACACTATAGGTGATTCTAACACAGCAATCGGGACGCCTTCATTGCTTTCAAACAGTACAGGAGATTTTAACACGGCGTTAGGAAGCGACTCCGATGTTGCCGTAGGAAATCTTGTAAACGCCTCGGCTATTGGAGCAAGAGCAGAAGTGGGAGGCAATTCAATGGTGTTAGGCAGTATCAACGGAGTTAATGGAGCAACGAGCTCAGTTAACGTTGGTATCGGAGTAACCATACCAACTCGAAAATTGCACATCGAAGAAAATACTACCTCAACTACGGTTGGTCAACTTTATTTGCAACAATCAGGAACTGGTGATGCATTCATGCATATTGGAAATACGGCAGGAAGACATTTTAACTTAGGATTAGATACTTCCGAAGATAAATTCAAAATAGGAACTAGTGCAACTACAGCAACCGCTGTGACAACTGGAACTTTGTTAACGATACAAGGAACAGGTGAAGTCGGTATAGGTACAATTACTCCAGATAGAAAATTTGAAGTTTCAGGATTAGCGGTTCAGTATGGGAGAATTTCTAGCACAACTGCCTCCGATGTTGGATTAGAATTAAAAAGGGTCGGTTCCGATTGGCAAATGCGAAATGATACAGGTGAAATCATATTTGCTCAAAGTGGGGATGATTTAGTAACGGTTACCGATGTATTTAGAATTGGTGGCGGATCGGTTACGCCAGCTGTTGATAATGTTGTTTCCTTGGGGCAATTGGCGAGAAGATGGACTAGCGTTTTTGCAGTTAATGGCGTTATTCAAACCAGTGATGCAAATGATAAAAAACAAATGACTTCATTAACATATGGTTTGGATAAGATCAAGCAATTAAGACCCATTTCGTTTCAATGGAAAGACAATTCAATTGATAATTCTTCTATTCATTTAGGTTTTGTGGCACAAGAAGTTCAACAGGTTCTACCAGAAGTAATCGTCGATTCTGATTGGATAGCATTGCAAGAAAGTTCAGAAAAAGTTTGGCAAAAATCCGAAAGATTAGGAATGAAATATGCTGAAATTATTCCAGTCATAGTCAAAGCCATTCAAGAACAACAAGTCATTATTGAACAAAAGCAAGAAGAAAACAATCAATTAAGAGCGCAGCTAGAGGTTCAAAACAATAAGTTAATCATCATCATGCAACGATTAGAAAATTTGGAAAACAAGCCATAAATTTTTACTCAAATCATCATGAAAAAACAACGCCATTTCTTTTTTTACAATTACATTGAAGCAAGCACGACGATTGGCTTAGGTAGCAAACCTGTCAGTTGTTGCTATTTTTTCCGGACTCATATTCGCTTTTATTTTTATACTAAAAGAATAGAAGCAATCAATTAATTCCCTAGTTTTAACGCACACCATATTAGTTAGCATGTATAAATCATTTTTGTGTTTGATTTTTTTTCTCTTTTCCTCAAAAGTAATCGCTCAAAATGATACGATTGCTATCACTAAATTATTAGACAAAGCATATAGTCTTGAAGCGTCGTCTCCAAAAGCAGCATTGCAACTCTATCAAAATTTATCTTTTGAGTTTGAAAAGCAAGTACGACCTCGGTGTTTTTAAATCATTGCAATACAGCGGAATTGTTCATAGTGACAACGGCAGATATGATTCGGCATTGGTATATTATGAAAGATCAAAAAACTTTTGCGTCAAAATAAAGTATCCAAGAGGTCAAGCGTCTAGCTATAATAATGCAGCAATGCACATCAGTTTAAAGGGAGAATACACCAAAGCTGCAAAAGAATTACTTACTGGGTATTAAAATTTTTGAGTCCTTAGGAGATAGCGCTGCGATTAGTCAAAGTTATCAGAATCTTTCCGCTCTTTATGAAAATGTTAATAATGAACAGTTAGAATTGTTATACCTAAAAAAAGCGATTCAATATTCAGACAAAACAAAAACGGAGCAACTGGGATTACTCTACGGAGATATTGGACTAACGCTCTTAAAGCAAAAAAAGACCAAGGAGTCACTTGTTTATTTTGAAAAAACTGCGCTTTTAACCAAAACAAATAATAGTCAACGTTTGTTGTTTTTTACTAAAAGAAATTTTGGCGAATACTATAATAACACGAAAGAATATCCAAAGGCAATTGCTAATTATGAAGAAGCTTTGCAATTGTCAGAAAGCCAGAACGATGCTTTTCAAAAAATCGATTTGCTGTACACATTAAGTGGTTTATACTATGAAACCAAAAACTACAATAAGTCGCTTGATTATAGTTTTCAATCATTAGAATTGGCTAAAAAATTTAATGCAAAAGAATTTTTGTTTCGCTCTCAAAAAAGAATTTCAACAATTTATAATCAATTAGGACAATATCAAAAAGGATATGATCATTTACTAATAAGTTCAAATTTGAAAGACACGCTTTTGAATGAAGATCACATCAAACAGTTGACCCTTACTTCAGACGCAATTTGAAACTGAAAAGAAAGACAAATCAATAGCAGAACAACAAATTAGACTCAAAAAGCAAGAGCTAGATTTGATAAAAAATAAAAAAGAAAAACAATTTTATCTGATTGTCAGTCTACTTTTAGTTGTGCTATCCTTTGGGATATGGTTTTTCTTTAAGCAAAGACAAAAAATCAAGAATAAAGAAATAATTACCTTACAACAACAACAGGAAATTAGCAGGCTTGAAGCCTTGATTGATGGTGAAGAAAACGAGCGTAGGCGAATAGCACAAGAGCTTCATGATGGATTAAACGGCGATTTATCTGCAATTAAATACCGATTGTCTGCACTCGAAGATTCAAATTTGAGTCCTAATGATAGCGAGAACTTAACCAAAGTCATCAATATGATTGACGAATCGTGCGCTCAAGTTCGAAGCATTTCGCATAATTTGATGCCTTCGTCGATTATTGATTATGGTTTGGCAGAAACCATTCGGGAATTTTGTATCAAAATGAATGCTTCACAGCCAATCAAAATTGATTTTCAGTCTTTTGGAAATGGTATCATATTGCCAAAGAAAATAGAGACAAACATTTATAGAATTATTCAAGAATTAATAACAAATGTCCTAAAACACTCAGAAGCTACCGAAGCAATGGTTCAATTAAACTACAGAGATGACGAACTTTTTATCACTGTTGAAGATAACGGAATCGGTCTCGATACGACCAAACCTTCGGACGGAATTGGACTTAAAAACATTAAATCGCGAATTGATTTTCTTAACGCACAATTAGATGTAAACTGTTCATCAATTGGCACTTCCTACACAATTTCTATTGATCTAAACAAAGCAAAATGATTCAAATAGCCATTACAGACGATCACACTATTGTCATTGAAGGCATCAAGACAATGCTCAAATCCAATAAGGAAATTGAAGTTTTGCAGTCTTTCGTAACGATAAAAGATACTTTTGATAATTTAAGTTCTGAAATTCAAGTCTTGCTTTTAGACATCAATTTGCCAGACGGAAACGGAATTGTCGCATGCAAAGAATTGATAACGAAACATCCACATTTGAAAATTATTGCGCTTACTAATTTTGAAGACAGTATTTTTATTAAGCAAATTATTAAAAATGGAGCCATGGGTTATTTGCTGAAAAACACAGATAAAACAGAATTAACAGAGGCAATAAAATCTGTACATGTGGGCAATAGATATCTTCCAAAAAAAATAAATGACATCTTACTTAATGACTCTATTGGCATTGACAATTCAAGTTATTTTATCCCAAAATTGACCATTCGCGAAAAGGAAATCCTCTCTTTAATTATCAAAGAATTCACCACGGAAGAGATTGCAGCTAAGATTTTTATTAGTACCAAAACCGTAGAGTCGCATCGGAGTAATCTCATTCAAAAACTAGGCGTAAAAAACAGTGCGGGATTAGTACGGGTGGCATTTGAAAAGGGATTGATATAAGTAAACGCAATAAAACAACTGGCTACTCTTGTTGGATAGCATTTAATCTCTTAGCGCTTCGTCGATTTCTAAACGCATTCGTCTAAATTTAATTTTTCGAATACATTGAAGTTGCATTTTTGCAGTAAAAAATGAAAACTACTTTAATAGTAATGGCCTTGTCTTTTTCATTTTTAAAAGGATTTGGACAGGTCGGAATCAACACAACTTCGCCCGAAGCACAATTGGATATTCGTTCGAGCAATCAAGCTTTACCATCTAATACTGATGGCGTATTGATTCCCAAGATCGACGATTTTCCAGTCGTAAATCCAACGGCCTCGCAACAAGGAATGTTGGTCTATTTGACACCAGTTTTGGGATTAAATCCTGCAGGGTTTTATTATTGGGATGATATAACAACGTCTTGGATTAGCTTGGGTGGAAGTACAACCAATTGGTCGATTTTGGGAAATTCTGGAACCAATCCAGCGACTCACTTTATTGGGACTTCCGATGATACGGACTTAGTTCTAAAGAGAAACAATGTACAAGCCGGAAAACTGTCTGTTTCTTCAACGTCAATTGGCGTCAACTCATTAAATCCAATCAATTCAGGAATTGGGAATTCAGCCATTGGAACCGAAACGCTAATGGCCAACACGACAGGAAATTTCAACACCGCTATAGGAGATAACGCATTAAAGAGCAACACAATTGGCGTTGACAACACCGCAGTTGGCGCCTATGCGCTAAATTCGAATTTGAATGGAAATTACAATCAAGCAAGTGGAACCAACGCCTTGCGAGCAAACACTTCTGGAAGTTATAATGCAGCTAATGGTGCTCGCGCTTTATTTTCCAATACACAAGGTTCTTTGAATACCGCAAGTGGCAGTGGAGCAATGTACTTAAACACTACTGGAGCAAATAATACCGCAATTGGATTCAGTGCCCTATTCAACAATGTTGCCGGAAGCAATAATACTGCAGTAGGTTTAGAAGCTTTGCAAAGTAATACTAGCGGTTCTAATCTGACAGCAATAGGTTTCCAATCTTTATTTACCAACTCTAGTGGCGTTGAAAATACCGCTCTGGGCTATCAATCGCTACTTCTCAATACCGCGGGAAGTTACAATACTGGAAGTGGAATGTATGCCTTACGAAACAATACAACGGGCGGAGAAAATAGTGCTTTCGGGGCTTACGCTTTAATTCAAAATACCATCGGGAATTACAACACATCAGCGGGAACGAGTTCTTTGCGATTGAATGTAAGTGGTTCTAGAAATGCGGCATTTGGGAATTCAGCATTGTATTCAAATACTTCGGGAAACGACAATTCAAGTTTTGGTTATGGTTCACTCTACCGAAATACATTGGGCTATTACAACACAGCAATTGGTAGTAACAGTATGCTTAATAACACCGATGGTTGGGCAAATGTAGCTTGTGGAGTAGCTACGTTATCTAATAACACTACTGGAATTGGAAATACCTCCGTTGGTTACCGCGCCAATTTTCTAAACACTACAGGAAGTGACAACACAACACTGGGCAATCAGGCAATGTATAGTTCGACAACATCCTCAGGAAATACCGCGATAGGAACTTTGCACTACAATCAAATGTAGTGGGGGATTATAATACCGCGGTGGGAAAAAACGCATTGTTATTGAGTACTTCCAATAGAAATACAGCCATTGGTGTCGCAAGTTTAGAAACCAACACCACTGGTGCTGGTAACACGGCCGTTGGTGCTTTAGCTTTACAATTTAACACAACTGGCGACAACAATACAGTTTTAGGAAGGCAAGCAGGAAGTGCCATTGGAATTAATCCATCCAACTTTGGCGCTTTTGGCTATGCAGCTGGATATGTGGGTAGCAATACCAATACCAGAAATCGGCAATACCAGCGTGAGTTGGATTGGCGGTCAAGTTGGGTTTTTTAATTATAGTGATGGAAGAATAAAGAAAAATGTACAGCATAATGTGCCGGATTGTCTTTTATAAAACGACTTCGACCAGTGACGTATTATTTTGATATTCATAAACAAAATGAAATTGTCTATAAAGACGTCGAAATCGGCGATTGGGAAGGTAAATATGATTTAGAAAACGAACTTCAAACCGGTTTCATTGCACAAGAAGTGGCAGAAGCAGCCCGCTTTTCAGGCTATGATTTTAATGGGTGAAAGCGCCAAAGAATGAAAGAGATTTATACAGCATTCAATATGCTTCTTTTGTAGTTCCATTGGTAAAAGCAGTACAAGAGCAACAAGAAATTATTGAAAATCAAAATATTGCAATTAAATCACTCGAGGGTCGACTAAAAGCAATAGAAGAAAAACTATTGAAATTGTAAAGTGAAAACGGTCCTTTATTCGAAATGGAATTTACGGTAATCGTGCACGCAATCGCTTTAGCCAAATCGCGAATCAGATGCAATCCCAAACCAGTCTTAATTCCAACGACTTCTGTATCGTCGTATAAAGCCTTGAATTGTTCTTGACTTCCGCCCGACCATTATCGGTAATTGATAAAAACGTTTGGTTGCTTCTTGCCAAACTTTCCAAATAATGGTTGGATTTTCTACTTTATCTAGTGCTTTGATGGCATTTCCCGTCAAATTTCTGATGATGGTTTTGAGATAATTTTCATCGGTGTAGATTTGAATATCGCTCGAATTTTCGAAAGTAATTTTACTTTTTCCTCGCTTCAAAGTGTTTGCGAGTGTCGTCAAAGAGCGAATGGATGCTGACGTTTTTAGGTTCAGGTTGAAATTTTCCATTTGACTTTTACTCCACAACAACATGTCTTCCATCGAGAAGTAGATTTTCGGCCGAAGACATCGTTTTGTGTTCAATCGAAATTTTCGTTGCTTCATCAAGTAATTCAGGGTTTTCTCTTTTCAGATGCAGAAAGTGAATCAGATTGTACACAGGACTGCGCAAATCGTGATTTAGGATGCTAAAAAACCGTGCTTTAATTTTATTCGCTTGGTCGAGTTCGTTGTTCTTTTCTGCTAGATTGAGGTTTAAAGTCCGTAATTTTCTATTGATTTTTCTTCGATTTGAATTTTGATAAAAAGCAAACCTCCGATAATTCCCAACCAAGCCAAAACCCGAAAGCAACATCCATTTTTGTTTTTCTTTGGCTTCAAGTTCTAAGTTGTTGATTTTGATTTCGCGATCACGCAGTTCAATCGCTCGCTTGTCTTCCAAATTTTTGATGGTTTCTTTGTTGTCAGTATTGAATATGGAATCCTTCATAAGCCATAGCAGTTCCATAAGAAGTCAATGCGTTTTTGTAATCACCCGGAGTTTGTATGCTCTGTGTAATACTTGAATAATCATAAGCCAAATCCGTCTGCTTTGTGAGTTCCCTGTGCAACTTAAAGCTTTGTTTAAATTGAATTTGCACCGTCTAACAACACTAAATTATTTCGATTGGCTTTCGCTTTTTTCTATATAAGAATCTCCTAAACACCGAAAGTAAACGCAGCTGTTTGTTTGTCGTTGGTTCCTTTTGGAATCGCTTTAATGATAAATAGCAATGTTCTATTGCTTTGTCATAGTTCTGGGAATTAAAATAAAACAAGTGAAACATCGGATAGTATTCGAGCTTGCAGCGCTTTGTTGTTTGCTTTTTTCGCACAGAACATTTGCTTTTTCGTAGTACGTCAATGACATTTTGGTTTTTTTAAACTATTATACAAACCTCCTATGTTTCTATTGATAATCGCTAAATCACTTATATTTCCTAATTCATCGTTCAATTTAATGGCTTTTTGATAATAAATCAAGGACTTTGAATAACTTTGATGCCATAATATATTGAGCCTAAATTGCGTAAATTTTTGCAATACCTTTTTGTTTCCAATTGCTTGTCGATTTTCAATGCTCGATACGAATAGTCTAACGCTTTAGAAAAATTATTGGTGTATAAATAAACTTCCGCAATTAGTTGCAGGATTTACTCCGTCTTTTTATTAGATGTATTTAGAGACTGAGCAAGAAACAATAATGCTCTTTTAAAATTGTGATGATCATAATTAACTGTGCCAAGGTAAAAATTAGAGATTGCGATACCGTCTTTCCATTTTGATTTCTTGGCGAGTGAAAGCGCTTTGTTATAGTAGAAAAAAGCTTTTGCGGTGTCTGATTTACTATAAGAAAGTGCTATTTTATTGAGTTGATGTACTATTTTAAGGTATCTTCTTCATGCGTTCAAGTGAACGTAACATTCCTCAACTGGCGTTTGATTCTGAGCAAACACGAAGACTGGTATTACGAGCAGCAACAACAACCAATTTTTACTCATAACAGCAGCTTTACACTTTCTTTATAACTTCTGCCTACCGGAAGTAGCGCATTGTTGCTCAGCATGATTTCTTGGGCGTATATTTTTTTTACAAATTGTTTTTGAATCGCAAAACTTCGGTGAATTCTGGTAAAGGATTGAAAGGGTTCTTGTTTCAAAAGTGAACCAATATTCGACCAAACGCAATGCTTCTTTTGTGGTGTCACCAAGAAAGTATAATCTTTTAAAGCTTCTAAATATAGGATGTCGTAAAGATTTACTTTTGATTTTTCTGTTCCTTCTTTAATATAAATTGAATTTTCTCCAAAACTCAACTCGAACAAGGTGGCTTTCTCCTTAATCTCCAAAAATTGCTCTACTCGTTGCATCGCTTTTTCAAATCTTTCAAATCGCAACGGTTTTACGATAAAATCAAGTGTTTCCAATTCGAAACTTTCCACTGCGTACTCGGAGTGTCCAGTGATGAAAATACAAACAGGAACTTCCATGGCTTTTTTTCTCAATTCAACACCATTAGAACCTGGCATATCAATGTCTAGAAACAGAATGTCTACGGTATTTTTCTCTAAAACTCCCAGTGCTTCATCGGCTGATGAATAGGCGCCAATAATGTTGAGTTGCGGAAACTTCTTGGCGAACGAAACAACCATGAGTCGATCAACGTCTTCATCATCAACGATAATACAGTTCCAAGTTTTCATACAAGCACTTTGTCTTTCAAAATAGCTAAAATTTGTTACAAACTGTCGCTAGTATAATATAAATGTCGTTCGTATAATATTCCCATTTCACAAGGTTTAAATGCCCAATTTTGCTCAAAATATGACATTATGAAGACCGTTTTTAGAATTGCAATTTTGTTTTTTTTCATACAAAGCCATGCACAGGTAGGGATTACACCACAGCGCCCGATGCGCAATTGGACATCAAAGCAAGTGACCAAGCAGCGCCAACAAACACAGATGGAATTTTGATTCCTAGAGTTGACGCTTTTCCTCTAATTAACCCTACCGCAGCGCAGCAAGGCATGATGGTGTATTTGATGGTAACGGCAGGTGCGAATCCTCCGGGACTTTACTATTGGGATAATGTGACTACTAGTGGATAGGAAGTTCTTCAACAGCCAATGGCGATGAAGGATTGGTATAAATGGGAACAACGTCGGCTCCATCGGCTATTACTGATGATATGTTTCATGATGGGAAAGTTGGTATAGGAAATAGCAATCCGTTTTAAATTGCATGTAATGAACAATGCTTCGGGAATGACTCCTAATAGTAACTCAGTTGCCACTTTGGAGAACAACACAAGTGCGTTTAAACATATTGTCCGGATTAGAATCTGGAGCTCTATTTGGTGCAAATGGCAATGCTACGAATGGCGGTATAGTTTATAATCCAATTACTTTACCCAATAGTATGCTATTTCGAACGAATGGAAATGTCAATAGAATGGTTATTTCTAATGACGGAAATATTGCGCTTGGTAGTTTTATTCCAACTCTTCCGCTTCAATTTCCTCATTACTTGGAGATAAACTGTCATTATACGGCGGTGTTGGCGCTCATTATGGATTTGGAATTCAAGGTAATTTGATGCAAATTCATTCTTGATCTTGTCGTTAGCGATATTGCTTTTGGTTATGGTAGTAGTGGCGCTTTTACGGAAAATGTTAGGATAACAGGAGATGGATTTGTTGAATAGGAAATAGCAACCCTACTGTTCCATTACATTTCTCAACTTCTGGTAATAAGATTGCGTTGTGGGATCCGGTAGTTCAAATTATGGTTTAGTATTCAATCTTTAGCTTTGTAGCTGTAACACAACCAACATCAATGTGGGGATGTTGTTTTCGGATATGGGAGCACAGCCGCATTAAACGAGACGATGCGTTAAAGGCAATGGCAATGTTGGTATTGGTGGAAACAAATCCCGTTCATAAACTTCATATTAAAACAATAGATACTGGTATGACTCCAACTCCATCAGCATCAACTGTAATTGAAGATGATGATTTTACCTTTTTGAAATACATTGTCCAATCAAGAATCTGGAATAACTTTCGAACGCAAGGAATAGGTACGAGTGGTGGTGTTATTTACAGTCCAGCATCCATGCCCAAAGTACAATTCAGGACCAACAATAATCTACCTCGAATGACCATTTCAGATGTTGGTATGTAGCGATTGGAATTTTAAAGCAGATTATCCACTACAATTTGACGGAATCTTGGGTGATAAGATTTCCTATATGGCGGAACTGGGAATCATTATGGTTTTGGGATGCAGAGTAACTTAATGCAAATTCACGCCGATTACAACGTTGATATTGCCTTTGATATGGAAGCAGCACGGCGTTTACTGAAAATGTTCGATTTAAAGGAAATGGCAACGTGGGTATACTAATTCAAACCCTAATTTTCCTTTTGCATTTTAATGACAATTACGGCGATAAAATAGCTTTGTATGGTGCTTCGATTCAATTTGGGTTTGGAATACAAAACAGTTTACTTCAAATTCATGGCAGCAACAGTGGGATGATATTGCGTTTGACATGGCAACAGCGCCACTTTACAGAGAACGTTCGCATCAAAGGAAATGGTAACTTAGGTATCGGATTAACAACGCCGCAAACCAAACTTCATGTAAGAAGCGGCGCTACTGCATTGACGCCCAATCCCAACGCTTCAGCAACAATTGAAGATGATGACTTTACCTTTTTAAATATCTTGTCAAATCAAGAATCTGGAGTATTGTTCGATCTACTGGTGTTGCCACGAGTGGAGGTATCGTTTATAGTCCAGCGAGTATGCCGAATGCATTCAGTTTAGAACCAATACAAATCTGACTTGCGAATGACGATTTCTGACGTTGGTAATGTAGAATTGCAGCTTTAAATCAGATTTCCACCCAGTTTAATGGCGTGCCAGAGATAAAGCATTCTTTGGAGGCGCTGGAAATCATTACGGCTTTGGAGTTCAAAGTGCTTTGCTACAACATTACGGCAGCCAGTACTGATGATATTGCTTTTGGTTATGGTAGTAGCTTCATTTACCGAGAAAAATGCGCATCAAAGGAACCGGTGAAGTCGGTATTGGAACCGCAGCGCCAACTGCTGAATTAGAAGTAAACGGGTTTACTAAACTAGGAACAACAGCGCCTGCGGTAAAAATGATCAAACTCACCGAACAACCAATGCTGCTCAAGGTTCTTCAATTTCGATGGCACATGGACTAACTAGTTCAAAAAATTCTTGCGCTCAACATATTGGTAGAATATTCATTGGTAATAGCGTTCCTCCTTCTTATACGGCTTCAGCAGGTTGAATTTGACTATTTTATTAGCGGAACAAATGTAACTGTAATAAAACAAACTTTGCGAATTTACCTTTATTTTTATCCAAACCGATTCGAGTTTTGGTGACTTATGAAGAATAATCGTTTCTTTAATTTTTTACTAAGCGGAATCGATAATTTGTTTTTCATAGTATATTTGAAGCATGAACATCGAATCGCAACAAGAAAAATAGTCCAGCCAGCACCTTGAATTACTTACAACCAAGCGGTAGAAGGCTTTATTTCCGGCATGGCCAAATCGCCTTTTCACGGATTTCGGCGGAGTTTGTTGAGCATATGCCTATAATTCAGGTGCAGAAAGCACCAAACACATGGACTGGAAGTTGTTTGCCAAAACTGGATCGATTGGAGACCAAAAGATACGAAGAAGAGACAAACCTAAGATGTCATTTGGATTATCGATAATTCATCATCAATGCATTATCCTAAGCTAAAAGAGGGACCAGCCTTTCACGAAAGCAAAATTGGTTTCTTCTGTATTGACGTCAGCGGTTTTGATGAATTTATTGAAGAAACAACGTGATGCAGTTGGACTCAGCATTTATTCAGACACCTACGAATATTACGCTCCCGAGAAAGGAAGCGACCGTCAACATCGCATGGTTCTGAATCAATTGGAGCAATTGCTCGAGAATCCAAAGAAACAAAGCGAACAGACACCATCACATTTTTGCATCAAATTGCGGAAAAAATGCACCGTCGATCGTTGATTATTCTTTTACCGATATGTTTCAA
>JADKHM010000004.1 GCA_016721735.1 Flavobacterium sp.
AAGATCAAAGTTTGTTTGCTCATTGGAATGGAAAATTGGAATTGCTCTCCTCGCCTGCTCTCGTGTCGTCGGCAGAACCAAACATAACAGCCAATAAGCGCACTTGCTAACTTTTCGGTTTCGGGAACGTTTATTTTCGTATTTTCGTTTTGCTTTAATGGAAAGATTTCTTTCCATTAGCCGCAAATCCGCCTATTGGCGGAACGTTATGAGCTAGTTATCTCGAAACCGCGTAGAAATTGAAATCAAAAAAAATAAATATGAAATTTAAACTTGTTCTTTTTTTGTTTGTCAGTTTGATATGCATTTTAGTTGGAAAATATTTATACAATCTTGGAGGAAAAAATGTAATTGATGAAAGTGAATTGAAAAAGCCAAAGTTGAAAACTAAAATGTTATTTGCTGTAAAAAGTCAAGGCTTGATCATGATGATAGTTGGAGTATTAGCTTTCGCAATGGGAATTTTGAAAATAATAATTGGATAAAATCTTATTGAAAAAATAAATAGTTGACATTAGCACTTATAATATTGGAATTGCAAAGTTGAATAAATACTTAACCAGCTCATAACACTTGCTAAAACTTATGGCTAGTTTTTCGGTAAATTGTTCGTTTACATTTCATAACTTCGCTTGGTCGGTTATGGAAAAAAAGCTTTCCATAAGCCGCCACAAGCTCTAGCAAGGAAACGTTATCTCCGATGGCTCCGAGCTGCATCCAAATTCACAAGTGAATTTACGAAGATGGAAAATTGGAATTCTAAGAACTATTAAAAGAATCATTGTTTTGACTTTTGTGCGATAAAAAAAAATGAAAGTTGGAATAAGTAAAATTGACAAAAATTCTATTGAGAGAATTGAAAGTTGGAATAAATAGAAAATGAACGCAAAAGTGTTTTGAATTAAATAAAAGCGAAACTTGCTCGCGCGCCAGTTTAAAAGCAAGTCAGACATCGCGCGAAGCGCGATTTTTTTTTGAATTTTAAAGAAGCAAATTTGAAAAAATTGGAGTGAAAAATTGAAAACGATTTACCAATTGGAATGAAAATTGAAAAATAGTTTGTCTGCCAAAGTTTGTGTGTCGCCACCGAAGATAACATAACTGTCAAAACGCAATCGCTAGGTTTCGGTGGGTTGGAGACTTATTTTCTATCTTCGTTTTTTCTAAAATAGAAAAAACTCGGTTGCCAAGCCGCGACTACGTCTGGCAGCCGAACGTTAGCAGATATTTTGAAGAACCGATATTCTATGAAAAGAAAACTTTATATACTTATACTAATTTTACTAAGTTCAAACCAAATTAATTCGCAAAAGAAAAAGGAAAAAAAGGAAATATATCCTAAGTTCAAATTTGGGAATTAATGTTGGTCCCAATTATACTAGCTTAAGAGGAAGTTCAGTCCAGCTCTTGACTCTGAAAATAAATATGATTCACAGTTTAACTCTTTCGGAGGTCTGTCTATTGAATACAAAATAGATAAACATAGATCAATAGTTGTTAACCTAAATTTAGAAAATAAGTCTGTTAAATCAAATTATTTGCAATACGATGACATTTTTGACACAAATCCCGAAACCATTGAAGATAAAATCAAATTTAAGTATATTAATATGCCTATTCTATTTAGATGTTATTTTGGAGGTGACAATAACCTATTCATCAACGGAGGAATTTTTCTAAATAATCTCATTGATCTTAAAAATACATTAGAAAATAATACTACTGGTGAAAAATATAGCACAATTGATTACAACTCTTTTTTCGACAATAATGATATTGGGCTTGTACTTGGCATTGGCTCCAGCTTTAACTTAACGTCACGGAATAGTCTTTCAATAGAGTTGCGGAATGATTACGGACTAGAAGATATTAATTCTCTAAACTATTATTACGAAAACTATTCATCAAAAACAAACTCAATTAAATTTATCTTAACCTGGAGTTTTAGTAGTAAATAAAAAACATCTGCTAACAGCCGTCACGACTCATTGCTCGATTTCGTTAGCCGCAACATTTTCTTCACGAAAAAAAAACTATCTTAGTGGAAAAATCGCGGTTCGCTTAACCGCAACAAGACGTGGCGGCGAACCGTTAGTGGCAAGCGCGAAAAAACCGTACATAACGAGAATAATTTTAAGTAAATAAAATTAGCATAAGAAAAGTATCATGATTGACTTTAACGAAGAGTATATTCTTGAAAATAGCATAGTGAGATTAACTCCTTTAAAAGAAGATGACCTAAATAATTTAGTTCAATTTACTACTAATGAACCTGAATTATGGACGCACTCTTTAATTCAAGCAAATTCACCCGAGCAAATGAAAAGTTATATTGAAAAAGCTCTTGAAGGAAGAAAAGATAAGAATTCATATGCATTTCTTGTATTTGATAAACGAAAAAATCAATATGCTGGAAGTACGAGATTCTATGATATACAAGTTAACAACGCTTCATTGCAACTTGGTTTTACATGGTACGGAAAAGAATTTCAGGGAACAGGACTAAACAAGAACTGTAAATATTTGCTCTTGAAATTTGCTTTTGAAGTCCTGAAAGTCGAAAGAGTGGAATTTAGAGCAGACAATGAAAATCAAAGAAGTATAAACGCAATGAAAAGCATTGGTTGTGTTGTTGAAGGAGTTCTTAGAAGCAATACTTATAAACCAGATGGAAAACGTAGAGATAGTATTGTCTTGAGTATTTTAAAAGACGAATGGAAAAACACCGTAAAAGAAAGACTTAAACAATTTGCCAGCCACTAACACTTGCTAAAACTTATGGCTAGTTTTTCGGTAAATTGTTCGTTTACTTTTCATAACTTCGCTTGGTCGGTTATGGAAAAAAAGCTTTCCATAAGCCGCCACAAGCTCTAGCAAGGAAACGTTATGAGCTATAGCGCGAGCCCAAAAACAAGAATAATCAATCGAATTCTAGTTCAGAATCGTTAAATTCTAATTGAAAACGACATCCATAGTAACTTTCTAAAGATTAATGTCTACATTTATTTTTCGAACGCTAAAAACTTAAACATGAAAAAATCACTCCTCTTTTTCGTTTTTTTAACAACAGTATTAGCTCATGCGCAAGACTTTTGGACTGAATATTCAACGGCACAGCCTTTATAGCTACTGGAGTTAGGAGCATTTCTATTGTTGACCAAAACACTACTTGGTTAACAATGTATGACGCAACTATTGGAGAGGAACTACGAAGCTTCTCCAAAACAATTAACGGCGGTACTTTATGGACCTTTGGTCTTATTGATTTCGGAGTAAATTCAGATAATTATGGAATTTCATATATTCATGGTGTTTCTTCATCAGTTGCATATGCTTCTGTTTTCGCAAATGGAATTCCTGCTCAAGGAGGTATTTTCAAAACAGAAGATGGGGGAATAACATGGACTAGACAGTCAAGCGCTTCTTTTTCAGGCAATAACTCATATCCTCATTTGGTTTACTTTTGGAATGCTAACGAAGGACTAACCATAGGTGATCCAGTCGATGGTTATTATGAAATATATATCACTTCTAATGGAGGGGATTTGTGGACACGACTTGCCTCAACTCCTACCATTGTTCCTTTAAGTAATTCAGAATATTTAACTCCAAATGTCTTCGAAGTAAATGACAATACAATATGGGTAGGTACTTCTTTTGGTCGAATATTAAAATCTGCGGACAAAGGGCTTACTTGGACTGTATCGCAATCTCCAATTCCAAGTTTTGGAGGTGCTGGAGTTAGTGCTGGCAGTGGTAATTTCGCATTTTCAGATTTGTCTAACGGTTTGTTACAAACCAAAGATTATCACTTGTATAAAACAGGAGATGGCGGTACGACATGGACAGAAATATTTTATAGCGGCTTTGTGAGAAATTTCAATATTGCAGCCGTACCTGGTATGCCTGAAACATATATTACAGTAGGTATTCAGGATTTTCCCATTGTAGATGAACGAGGTTCTTCATACAGTATTGATGGTGGATTAACGTGGACAAGTATCAATAACAACCCAGACACAAATTTTGTAGACGGTAGTGTAATTGAAATGCTTAATGAAGACCATGGCTTTGCGGGTGGATTCGATCAAAATAGTACTGATCAAGGAATTTTTAATTGGGGTGGCGGAGCATTACTTCGTCAAGCGCAATTAGCCGTCTCCGATTTTTCTGACGAACACTCTATGGCTATCTCGCCCAATCCTACTTTAGGAATGCTAAATATTACTGGAAAAAAAATAACTCAAATTGCAGTAAATGATGTACTTGGAAAACAAATTATGAATCAGACATACAACGCTTTAGAAACTGTAAATCTAGAACTTGATTTTTTGATCTCTGGAATTTATATACTTCGTGTCACAAATGCTGAAGGCACATTTGTAAGTAAAGTGATAAAAAAATAGTGAATCGAAAGTTAATAGAATTTCATTTGAAATAAAAGCTACAGCTCATAACACTTGCTAAAACTTATGGCTAGTTTTTCGGTAAATTGTTCGTTTACTTTTCATAACTTCGCTTGGGCGGTTATGGAAAAAAAGCTTTCCATAAGCCGCCACAAGCTCTAGCAAGGAAACGTTAACGGCTATTTTAACAAACACTAAATAAAATGAATTTCGTCAAAAATTTAAATAAAGCACTAGAGCCATATTATGCCCTACTAATTACATTGGGTTTCTTTGGTACATTGTTAATCGGTTTGTATAATTTTATTTTTGCGCCAACTGATCTCAAAGTCAATGTTCAAACTACGGAAATGAATTATCCAAATAGTATTGGCGCTTCCTATAAAAAAGTTTTTGATAAATTACCTGAAAATGATACTTTACAAATGATAAATGCAATGTCAGTTTACGATTTTATTTTAAAAACAACAGAGCAAAAAACAATTATAATTGAAAATGTATCAGATAAAACACTAAGGGATGTAACTTTTAAACATATAAACACAGACTATATAACAGCTTATAGTATTAGTAGTGACTTTTTTAATAGGGATGAGGAAACAAAATTGTATGATAATCTCGTTTATGATAAAAATCGAAGTATTACATTTTTAAACCAACTTATTGATTTACCAAGAGAAAAAAGCATTAAAATTAAACTATGGGGTAGTTTTAAAAGTAGTTTAATTGATAATGAAGTTATAGTTTCACATAGTGATGGCGATGCTTTTTTTGAGAAAACATATAACATTACTGGTATAAAGGGTTACTTTGTTCAATACATTTATGAGTTCATTATCATTCTCTTAGCAATCTTCTTCGCAATCTATCATTATGGCTTAAAATATGCAACTAATCGTCATACTCAAGAGAATAGCGAGTAATCTTATCGATTTATTTCTATTCCTAATAGGATTTGGAATGCTTGAATATTATACTCAATTAATAACAATGTTGAGGCATCATTTTATTTGCTTTTAACAACTTTCTTGTTATTATTTTTTCCTTGTCTTTTATTTCTTGGAAGTACTTTCGGCAAGCTTATTATGAGAGTCAATTATAACAATCCCAATAAGCACATTATACTGATTAAGTACTCAATTTATTTTTTGATATTTTTCCCTGGGTTCTCAATAGTGTCGTTAATAACAAACTTTCCATATTTTAAACTTAGTAATTATGATTTTGCCATATCTATTCAGCTGTTAATTACTTTAACTATAACTGACATCGTTGTTTTTGTATTTAGCCTCGGGAAATATCATATTCTAGACTACATTTTAAATATCAACATTCAAGGTTTGGAATATATAAAAAGACCTCTAAAATCATTAAGCATTATATTACTCTTTTGGTCTGTCTTAATTTTTACAAATTTAGCTTTTTTAAAAAAAGATATATCAGTTAGAAATTTATACAGCAGTATATCTAATGACATTTATACTGAAAACTTCCCAGAAGATTTATTTTATGGCAATAAAGTTTTTGTAGTAAAAAGGAAATCAGATACTGTATTTATACCTTCTGACATGCTTAGTTTTTTATTTAAAAAAGAATATAAGCAAAAATTACTCTTTTTAAGTTTACCCTTCGAAATATTTAATTCCAAAGAAGAAAGATTTATTATATGCAAAGAATTGCTATTGCAATCCATTAGAAATGATATGTTTATGCAATTTCATCCTAAACAAACAAGGATAACACTGAGAGCATTTAAAAAAGGAAATTTCTTGGAATATTACAATTATACATATACATATTATTTTAATAGAGATGGTTATTGGGGTTTATATGGTGGAATAAAAAATGATTCAACAATGGTTGATACATATTACTCATTTATAAAACAAACTAAAGCTATCAAATCTGAAAAAATAAGTTTTCAATCTACAATTCTATCAGATAAAATTATGATTAGAAGTAAAACCGCTAAATTACAGTTTGATAAGATTTCATTTGACGAAACTCCTCAAAGAGGTATGATGCAATTAAATTTTCCACCTCAAAACATTATCTATCGAACGAATTATTGGAATATAATTGATGGTAGCGAATTTCCCGATTTAGAAGAAGATTTCTTTTATCTACAATTTTGTCGCGATGAAATTTCTTCAAAATCATTATAAAAAAACAGCCGTTAACACGCGTCAAACATAATCGCTGATTTTCGGTTCATTGTTCGTCTCTTTTTCCTAACTTCGTTTTCTCTTGGTGGAGAAAACTATTTCCATCAGCCGCGACTACGTCTGGCGCGGGAACGTTATAAGCAACTATATGAGAACGCATCGTTTAACAATTATAATTTGTTTCTTGTCAATAATCTGTTCTTATGGACAAATTAAAAATACTTCTTGTGCTTGTGCGAAAATCAATTTACTGCTACTACTATTGCCGATACAATTTTCACGCTTTCAAATAACAAAAAAATTGCATTGTGCGGTTATAGAAATCTAGAAAGCTTACCGATTACATTTTCAGAATTTGTTTTGAGCGTTTGTGGAGAAGAATCTATTATAGATTTTTGGGACGCAACCACAATTTGTCAATTAGAAACTAAAAAAGATACGCTATTAGTTAATGAACTTTATATTTTACCTATTGACAAAAAACTTGGCCCAAAGGAAACTATTTGGACAACCGACAAAATATATTTTAAAAGCAATAAACTTATTAGAGAAAGCAAAGTAAATAGACAAATTAGAAAATATAACAGCAACGAGATTTTAGAAGTTTTAAAAAAGTATGAATCTGAAATTGTAAAAACAGACTTTGACAAAATAGAATTCGCAAGCAAATTGTTTGTTGCCACAATTTCTGGAAGTGAAAAAGCAAGAAATTATTTCAATTCATTTCCGAGCAAATTTAAAATGCTTGATGGTGGATATAAAGAGGAATATGACGAGTTAGTAGCAATGCTTAATTTGTGGGATAAAGAATAGCTGCTTATAACACTTGCTAAAACTTATGGCTAGTTTTTCGGTATATTGTTCGTTTACTTTTCATAACTTCGCTTGGTCGGTTATGGAAAAAAAGCTTTCCATAAGCCGCCACAAGCTCTAGCAAGGAAACGTTACCGGCAAGTGTAGAGCAATAGCACTGAAATTAAAACTACAAATTTGAAGAATATATTATTTGTTTGCAGTAGAAATAAATGGAGAAGTTTAACCGCCGAAACTATTTATAAAAATAATCCCGAGTTTTTAGTACAATCAGCTGGAACAGAAAATTCTGCGCGCGTAAAAATTAATTCGAAATTATTGATTTGGGCAGATTTAATTTTTGTAATGGAAAAACATCATAAAGAAAAATTGATTTTGAATTTCCCAAGCGAAACAAAAAATGTAGAAATAATTATTCTCGAAATTGCTGACAATTATAAATACATGGACGAAGAATTAATTGAAGAAATACAAATGTCAGTTGCTGCTTATTTGTAAATAGAAACACCAGCCGGTAACAGCCAATAAGCGCACTTGCTAACATTTGGGTTTCGGGAACGTTTATTTTCGTATTTTCGTTTTGCTATAATGGAAAGATTTCTTTCCATTAGCCGCAAATCCGCCTATTGGCGGAACGTTACCGCTAATTTTTGAACCCCGAGAACTTCGAACAACAAACTTTTGTATATTTGAAAAAAGTTTGAAATGACAACAAAAGATAACATATTAAAAACACTAAAATCTAATAAGCTAAAGCTTTCGAAATTTGGTATTCGAAATGTTGGTTTGTTTGGTTCGTACATACGTAATGAGCAATCAAGTGAAAGCGATATTGATTTGTTGATTGATTTTGAGCCGGAAAAAGAGAACTTCGATAATTTTATGGCAGTTTACGATTTATTTGAAAAAATATTTAAAAATGAAAAAATCGAAGTTGTTACTATAAATGGATTAAGCCCATACATTGGTCCAAAAATTTTAAATGAAGTTCAATATGTCTAAAGAGCCTAAAGAATATCTAAGACATATTCAGGATGAATGTTCATACATTATTTCAGTAACTGAAAATCTATCGTATGAAGATTTCATGGAAGATCAAACTCTAAAACGCGCTGTTGTTCGAAGTTTGGAAATTGTTGGAGAAGCAACAAAGAAAATTCCAGCCGACTTCAAAGTAAAATGGAATACAATTCAATGGAAAAATATGGCAGGAATGCGAGACAGATTAATCCATGATTATATTGGAGTTAATTACTCGATTGTTTGGGATGTTATGAAAAACAAAATTCCAGATATTCATCAGCAGATTTCTGCATTTTTGAAAGATTAAAACTAGCGGTAACAGCCAATAAGCGCACTTGCTAACTTTTGGGTTTCGGGAACGTTTATTTTCGTATTTTCGTTTTGCTTTAATGGAAAGATTTCTTTCCATTAGCCGCAAATCCGCCTATTGGCGGAACGTTATGATTCATTTTGCCGTTGGAAAATCGACATTCGATTTTAAAATTGTAGCAATCCAAAATGAAAAAATCTTAATTGAAAATTCGCGTTCAAATAGAAAGAAATTCTATGTTGAGAAATTCCAGATCATGAAATAATTGTAGTGAAAAACTCAACGAAATAAAAACTCGCTTTCGCTCGACTGTGAGCAACTTTGCTGAGAATCTTATCAAGCGACATTTCGTTCAGAAAATTGCAAATTAAAACTCTAAATAGACACTTCTAATTCTAAATTCAAGTTTTGTTGTTGTGGAAAATAAACAGATTGAAATTGAAAATTGGAAACGAATAGTTTTGTCTGCTCTCGTGTCCTGGCAAAACAAATCATAACAGCCAATAAGCGCACTTGCTAACTTTTCGGTTTCGGGAACGTTTATTTTCGTATTTTCGTCTTGCTTTAATGGAAAGAATTCTTTCCATTAGCCGCAAATCCGCCTATTGGCGGAACGTTATGTAATGTTAAAAAAAATGGGACAATTCAATGAGTTAATGAAAATATATGAAAAAAACAATTATACTTTTTGTTTTATTAATCAATATTCAAACACAATCTCAGTGTTGGAAATCTATTTCAGTTGGCAATAGCAATAGTTTTGCTATAAAACAAAATGGGACACTTTGGGCTTGGGATATAACTCTAATGGTGATTGGGTAATAATTCAACTTTAGACATAAATATACCCAGCCAAATAGGAACTGCAACAAATTGGCAGTCATTATTTTCTGGTAGTTATTTCACAATTGCTTTAAAAACTGACGGAACACTTTGGTCTTGGGGTTCAAATTATGCTTCCCAATTAGGAAATGGAAATACAACAAATTTATTAATCCCAACTCAAATTGGCTCTGATTTCGATTGGCTAACGATTGACGCGAAAGAAAGTCATTGTTTAGCATTAAAAAATAACGGCACTTTATGGGCTTGGGGAAATAACTCATATGGTCAATTAGGAGATGGTACTAACATAAATAGATCTATTCCGACTCAAATCGGAACAGAAACTAATTGGCACCATATTTCAGTCGGAAAATTCCATAGTCAAGCAATAAAATCAGATGGCACAATTTGGGCTTGGGGACAGAATAGTAATGGACAACTTGGTGTTGGAGACTATATAGATAAGATTTTTCCAACCCAAGTAGGTACAGATACTAATTGGCAATCAGTTGAAGCTGGTAATTATTTTCAATTGCAATCAAAAATAATGGAACGTTATGGGCTTGGGGAGTTAATATTAATGGTGAATTAGGAGACAATACTAATGTAAGCAAAAACTATCCAATTCAGATTGGTTCAGCAACAGACTGGATGTCGATAGTTGCTGGAAGTAGTCACTCAATTGCAAAAAAAAATAATGAAACTTTTTGGGCTTGGGGATTTAATGATTATGGTCAATTAGGGGATGGTACATTTACGAGTAAAAATAATCCAACTCAAATAACTAATGGGATTTCATGGTTAAGCATTAAGGCTAGTTATCATACTATTGCTTTAAAAACAGATTACTCACTTTGGTCTTGGGGTGGAGGCTACTATGGGCAATTAGGAAATGGAAATAACATCAATAAAAATATACCACAATCAGTTAACTGCCCCAATTTAGACATAATGAGTATTGAATTATTGGATGATTCATTTTCAATTTATCCAAATCCAACAAAAGATTTTTTAAACATAAATAATTCAAAAAAAATACAAATATCTAAAATTATAATTTATGATTTATTGGGCCAAATAATCAGTATTAAAAATATTTACGAAAATGTAAATATCCAAGGTTTGAAATCAGGAATGTATATAATTGAAATTTTATCCGAAGGAATTTCAAAAAAAATAAAATTTATAAAGGAATAAATAAAAAACACTACCACTAACACTTGCTAAAACTTATGGCTAGTTTTGCGGTAGATTGTTCGTTTACTTTTCATAACTTCGCTTGGTCGGTTATGGAAAAAAAGCTTTCCATAAGCCGCCACAAGCTCTAGCAAGGAAACGTTAGCAGCAAGGTTACGAAATCAACGTATAAATGAAATATGTCAAAAGATACTCCAATAATCAATATTTTAACTTATCAACTTCCATTCAAGTTGGCAAATCAAATTTACATTGAATATCAGGGTAGAAAAAAAGAAGCAAATTATTTAATAGAAAATTACAAAGCTTATAAATCACTTAGCGAAAATTCGCAAACAGTTGAACTTCTATTATCACTTTCAATATTTCATAGAAGAGTAATAGCCAATTTAGATGGAGCCGTAAAGTTTTACGGAACAGTAACTAAAAAGGGGAAAACCGATACAATAAGAATTGGAAGTTATGATCTAACTGAAGAAGAAAAAAATAAAATACTTGCAGTTGTAATAAATTACAATCACTTACTAGAAAGGTTTTCAATTCCTTCCATAGTAATGGAATACGACGAGACAAGAGAATTCTTAAAAAAAATAATTTCATTAAAATCTGAACTTCAAAATGCCGATAAAGAAAACCGAAAAGGAAAAGCAAACGAGAGCGACAATCGCAACGAAAGCAACGAAGACGATCTCCCCTTTTAAAGATTGGATTGATTTTGAAAAAGAAATTAGAGATTTTGCTAATAAATATAAAACTACAGTTGTTAGTCAAGCTAAACGCACAAGCGACTATTTTGAAATGAGTTGCTTTAATTACATTGTAAAATTTTATGAATTAAATGGTTATGAATTAGAAGCTACAAACTTGCAAGCAAAAAGATATAAATACAAATGCTCTCCTGCAGGAATTCAGTCAAATTTTTCACACTTTGAAGCAACTTTTGATTCTGGTAAAGAAAAATTTTCCTTTGAAATTCAACACAACCTTGCCGTACAATCTTCCCATGACAATAATATTTTTACAACACCCGATATTTCAATCATAAAGAAAGATAAAGTTCAGTATACCAAAAGTTATTATGACGCTAAAACAACTTTTTCATTTGTTACAAATAAAGACTTGATGTCTTTTTGCGAAGTGAAACAGTTTAACCCATTTCCGGAATTGTTGTTCAATTTTCTTGGTGTTTTAAATGAATTGAAAAAAGAATACATGACTGATGATGGAATTGACCATGTCCCAATTCACATAGCTCCAAGTTTAATGATATCTGGAAAACCAAATAAACAAACTACCAATATAAAAATGTCATTAGAAAAGAGATACTGTGTTAATATACTTTTCGATTTATTTTATAGCGCAACGTATACATTTTCAAAAGGCAACGTAAGAAATTTAAGGAAAACCGGCAAAAAACCCAGCTGCTAACAGCCAATAAGCGCACTTGCTAACTTTTCGGTTTCGGGAACGTTTATTTTCGTATTTTCGTTTTGCAGAAATGGAAAGTTTTCTTTCCATTAGCCGCAAATCCGCCTATTGGCGGAACGTTATGAGAAATGCTTTGAAAAATTCGTAACCAAGAAATAGCCGTTAAAAATTGAATTAATTACATTTGCAACTATGAAAAAGAATCTTTACATAATTGCAGGTTGTAACGGAGCCGGAAAGACGACTGCTTCTTTTACTATATTGCCTGAGATATTAGATTGTAAAGAGTTTGTAAACGCAGATGAAATCGCTAAAGGTTTGTCGCCTTTTCAACCGGAAAAAGTTTCGTTCGAAGCTGGAAGAATAATGCTGAAAAGAATAAACGAACTTTTAGAAACCAATGAAAACTTTGCTTTTGAAACTACATTAGCTACTAAAAGCTATAAATCAAAAATTGCAGAAGCGAAAAGCAAAAACTATAATGTTACACTTTTATTTTTTTGGCTGCAAAATGTAGAGTTAGCAATTGAAAGAGTTAAAACAAGAGTTATAGAAGGTGGACATAATATTGAAACTGAAGTTATAAAACGTAGATATTTAAATGGAATAAAAAATCTGTTTGATATTTATCTTCCAATTGCAGACGAAGTTATGATATTTGATAATTCAGAGGGAAAACATGACTTGATTGCCAAAAAAACTTTGGAAACTGAAATCGATATTTTTAGCGAAACCAAATTCAATAAACTTAAAAACTATTATCATGGAAACACATAAAATGACACCGAACCAAACTAAAATTTTGGAAGGAATGGATAAAGTTTACGACAAATTAATCGAGTTCAAAAAGAAAATGAACAGTGAACTAGTGATTCTAAAGGATAATAAAATCACTAGAGTAAAACCTTAGCACTTCTCATAACAAATGCTAAAACTCATGGCTAGGTTTTCGGTAAGTTGTTCGTTTCTTTTTCCTAACTTCGTTTTTCGGTAGTGGAGTAAACTCGGTCGCCAAGTCGCCACGAGTTCTAGCATGGACCGTTAGCAGCAATGCAATAGCAATATTTCATAATTACAACGTTATTAATAATACACGAAAATTGTAACAAAAAAAACATAACTATTATGATTGTAAATTCAAGATCAATTAGACATTTAGTTTTCGCATTATCACTGACTATAATCCCAATATTATTTTATTCAATTGTTATGTATCTTGGCGGAAACCGTGGCAATCCATTGCATCTAGGAATTTTCGCTGTGATTTTAAGTTTAAATATTATATATTCCTTTTATATTTTAAAGTCTACTTTATTGAAAAAGCTCGCTTTTGCTTTAACTACCAACTTAATTTGCTATTTCTTAGCTGTGCTATTAACTGTTGGAATAAATGTGGAAAATGAAATCTGGGGAATTTGGATATGGTTAATTGTAAATGCATTCTTTACAATATTATCTTGGGAAATAATTTATCAATTAACTAGGAATTCTCTCAGCATTGGAAAAAATACAATTTAAGCACAGCTGCTAACACTTGCTAAAACTTATGGCTAGTTTTTCGGTAAATTGTTCGTTTACTTTTCATAACTTCGCTTGGTCGGTTATGGAAAAAAAGATTTCCATAAGCCGCCACAAGCTCTAGCAAGGAAACGTTAGCTGCAAGCAATAAAAAACGCAACAAAATAGACAATTATGAATCTAGACTTTACAGAAAAATATATTTTAGAGAATGATTTTGTTTTATTGCGACCATTAGAGCATTATGATTTTGACCATTTATTAGAATATTCTAAAAATGAACCTGAAATTTGGGAATACAATTCAGGCGGAGCAAACGGAAAAGAAAACCTTGAAAAGTATATAAAAAAACGCTCTGACTCAAAGAGAAAATCAAAAGAATATCCATTTATTGTGTTTGATAAAATAGCTAATAAATATGTCGGGAGCACAAGGTTTTATGCGGTTTTTTTGGAAAATAAAACAATCGAAATTGGTTATACTTGGTATGGACAACAATATCAAGGAACAGGAATTAACAAAAACTGCAAATTTTTACTATTAGAGTTTGCCTTTGACAAATTACAAATGGAGAGAGTTGCATTTGCAGCCAATAATAAGAACAATAGAAGTTTAAACGCGATGAAAAGTATTGGTTGTGTTGTTGAGGGAGTTTTAAGGAATTGTAATACTGATGCAAAAGGAGAAAGAATTGATGTAGCAAGGTTGAGTATTCTGAAAACTGAATGGAACGAAAGCGTAAAAGTAAATTTGAAAAAACAATTAGAAAAATTTGCCAGCAGCTAACAACTGTCAAACGCAATCGCTGGTTTTCGGTGGCTTGAGACTTTTATTTTCCTATCTTCGTTTTTTCTAAAATAGAAAAAACTCGGTTGCCAAGCCGCGACTACGTCTGGCAGCCGAACGTTAGTGGCAAGGCTACCGCAGATTGGAGAATTCAAGAATCTAACGCAATTTTTTTAACAAAAAACTTTAATAAATAAGTTATGATAGCAATAAATAAACCCAGAATACAATCTATAGACATCTTACGAGGTTTAGTAATGGTTATTATGGCATTAGACCATGTGAGAGATTATTTTCACATACACGCATGGACAGATGACCCATTGAATTTAGAAACTACAACACCTGCACTTTATTTCACAAGATATATTACTCATTTTTGCGCGCCAACATTTGTTTTTCTTTCGGGTGTTTCTATTTATTTGCAAAGCTTGCGAAAAACCAAACACGAATTGAGTATTTTCTTAATAAAACGCGGCTTATGGCTCATTTTTGTCGAATTTTTCATTATTTCTTTTGCATGGTCTTTTAATCCTGCCTTCGAACGTTTTCCGTTGGGTGTAATTTGGTCAATTGGTGTAAGTATGTTTATACTTGGTTTTTTAATCAGATTGCCTTATAAAGCAATTTTAGTCGGAGGATTGATAATTATTTTTGGACACAATTTATTAGATTTTCCAGAAGCTGCAACAGGTTTTAATGGCAGTTTCTTTTTGGATTTATTGCACAGTAGTAAATGGACTTCTTATAAAATAGCTGAAAACCGAAATTTAATTATTGCTTATCCTTTTCTGCCATGGCTTGGCTTGATGATGATAGGATATTGTGCTGGTCAACTTTTTTCGCCTCAATTTGACACTGCAAGAAGAAAAAGACTTTTAACCCAAATGGGAATTGGATTGTTAATTTTATTTATGATTTTGCGTGGCATCAATATTTACGGTGATCCTGTAAGTTGGACAGAACAACAAAACGGTTTGTATACGTTCTTTTCTTTTATGAATATACATAAATATCCGCCATCATTGTTATATATGTGTGTAACTATTGGTTGTGCCTTATTGCTTTTACCTCATTTAGAAAAACTAGAAAACCGATTTACCAAAATCATGGTTGTTTTCGGAAGAACTGCTTTTTTCTATTATATATTGCATTTGTACTTAATTCATATTTTGGCTGCGATAAGTTTTTATGTTCACGGACATACGTTAGCAAAAATCTCCGAAGGCGAAAGCGTTTTTAAATGGAAGTTTGTAGTGCCAGGCGAAGGTTTTGGTCTATTAGGCGTTTATAGTATTTGGCTTTTTGTAATTCTATGCTTGTATCCGTTATGCAAATGGTATGATAAATACAAAACAAATAATAAAGAAAAATGGTGGTTGAGTTATTTGTAATTGAAACAAAAAACTTGCTGACAAGAAGAAGCCCAGCCACTAACAGCTGACAAACGCAATCGCTGGTTTTCGGTGAATTGTGATTTTATTTTTCTATTTTCGTTTTTTCTAAAATAGAAAAAACTCAGTTCCGTAGCCGCGACTGTCGTCTGTCAGCGGAACGTTAGCTGTGATTTTAAAAAAGGCAATGTTGAAATTTGAACCTAAAATAGTTAAATTAAAAAACGGAAAGCTTGTAACAATTAGACAAGCTGAAATTGACGATGCCGAAAAATTACTTGCTTGCATAAAAACTTATATTCCTCAAAGCAATTACATTCCAAAACTTGAACAAGAAATCAAACTAACGATTGAACAAGAAAAAGAATGGATAAACTCGTTTTTGAAAAATGAAAATTCTTTACTTCTAGTAGCCGAATATGAAAATGAAATGATTGGAAACATTGATTTAACTGGAAATGGAAGGAAAATAATGGAGCACACAGCCGTTATTGGAATGGGAATGTTGATCGAATGGAGAAATTTAGGGTTGGGAAGCTCATTACTTAAAGCCATAATTGATTGGGCGAAACAAAATCCAATTTTAGAATTAGTTTGGCTACAAGTTTATTTAGAAAATGAATTAGGAATAAATCTATATAGAAAAATGGGCTTTGAAGAAAATGGAGTAATGAAAAACTTTTTCAAACATGGAGATAAATATTTTCACAATTTAACAATGACGATCAACGTGAAATAAAAAAACCACAGCTAACACTTGCTAAAACTTATGGCTAGTTTTTCGGTAAATTGTTCGTCTACTTTTCATAACTTCGCTTGGTCGGTTATGGAAAAAAAGCTTTCCATAAGCCGCCACAAGCTCTAGCAAGGAAACGTTAGCTGCTAGTGTGAAAAACACCTGAATCGAAATTTGAAAATTATGAAAATGTAATTTGAAAGATATGACGTACGAAGATTTTTTAAATAAATTCGAAAAGAGAAACATATTCGATAAATATTGGAATTATTTCATTTGCATTTCAATCATTGCAATTGGAATATTCTTTATTTCTAAGTTTCTTTTTGCCGATTGGAATCAAATCAAAACAACAACAAAAGATTATTTTCCAAAATGGAGCTTTATCATTTTTATGAGTCTTCTTATCTCTCTTGGGCTGTACGGTTTTTGGAGAATTCCTAAATCTTATCAAATTACTTCTATTCGATCAGATTTTTCAATTTTAAAAAAAAATGAAATATTGAATCAAATAATAAAAGATTTTAAATTAAACGAACTTGAAAGAAATAAACAATATACTCACTTTAAATATGTTGGACGTTTTTGGAATAGTTTTGATATTTATATTTTTCTAGATGCCGAAAATTTCTATTTGAATGCCCAACAAATAGACTTTGGAAATGACGGAGGATTCATAGACTTTGGAACTTCAAAAAAAGTTACTCATAAAATTAAAAGTAAAATACTCTCTTACTTGTAGCACTTTTAAATAGTTTAATTTAACGGGAATCGACGATAAACACCACCAGCTAACAAATGCTAAAACTCATGGCTAGTTTTTCGGTAAATTGTTCGTTTTCTTTTCATAACTTCGCTCGGTCGGTTATGGAAAAAAAGATTTCCATAAGCCGCCACGAGCTCTAGCATCGACCGTTAGTGGCAACTCTACCTCGACACCGTAAACATTGAAAAATCAGAAAATGAAGAAGAACTTATTTTTATTTTTAACATTACTTACATTACTCAATTCGTGCAACGGACAAAAGACTATTGGAAAATCTGTAAATGAACTTGGAAAACATTTATGGTACGTTTTTCAAGACACAAAAAACAATTATTGGTTTGGTAGTAATGGCGAAGGCGTTTATCTTTATGATGGAAAAACGATTGTCAATTTTACTACAAAAGATGGACTTGCTAACGACACCATAAGACAAATCCAAGAAGACAAATTTGGCAATATATTTATTTCAACTTTCGGTGGCATCAACAAGTTTGACGGAAAGGCATTTACGACTTTGCAACCAATCAAAAGCAAAGAATGGAAATTAGAACCCAATGATCTGTGGTTTTACATATTGGGCAAAAAGAATGAAGGTGCTTATCGCTACGATGGAAAAAATTTATATAATTTGGAGTTTCCCAAACATTATCTTCACGATGAAATTTATCCGCGAGTTGTCAATTCGTTCTTTAGTCCTTACGAAGTGTATTCCATTTATAAAGACAGAAAAGGTGCAATATGGTTTGGTACCTCCGTTTTTGGAGCTTGTCGTTTTGATGGAGAAACAGTAAAATGGATGTACGAAGATGATTTGACCTATGTACCTAATGGCGGCACTTTTGGTATTCGTTCCATTTTTGAAGATAAAGAAGGTAGTTTTTGGTTCTGTAATACTTGGCACAAGTATATTTTCGATTTTGAAAAGACAATAAAAAGTGACAGACTTCAATATCAGAAAACTGAAGGAATTGTAAATGAAAAAATATTTGGTGGAGATAATTATATCTACTATTCATACATTTTAGAAGACAGTAATGGAAATATTTGGTTGACAACTTGGGACAAAGGAGTATATAAATATGACGGTAAAACGATTACAAATTATGCAGTTAAAGACGGCACGAAAGACGTTAATTTAGTTTCAATGTATAAAGACAATCAAGGCAATCTTTGGCTTGGAACACCGGAAAACGGAACATTTAAGTTTAACGGAGACACATTTGAAAGATTTAAAACTAAATAATAGAATAAAGAGCAGCCACTAACACTTGCTAAAACTTATGGCTAGTTTTTCGGTAAATTGTTCGTTTACTTTTCATAACTTCGCTTGGTCGGTTATGGAAAAAAAGCTTTCCATAAGCCGCCACAAGCTCTAGCAAGGAAACGTTATGAGCTATAGCATTGGGAATCCGGAAACAATTCATATCTTTGGTAGCATCAAATGATAGCATCAATGAAACCACCATATGAAATTACACAGACGATTTTAAAACTTATAACTTCAATTTCTGAGAAGATTGGAGAAGTGAATGCTAACTATTTAAACAAGCAATCACCTACTCTACGCAAGCAAAACAAAATCAAGACAATTCATTCATCACTTCAAATCGAAGGAAATACACTTTCTCAAGAACAGATTACAGCGCTGATTGAAAACAAAAGAGTAATTGGTCCTGAGAAAGATGTAACCGAAGTTCTCAATGCAATTAAAGTATATGAAAATTTAGAGAGCTTTAAAGCTACTGATGAAAAATCATTTTTATATGCGCACCAAATAATGATGAAAGGATTAATTGCTAATCCTGGCAAGTATAGAAATAAAAGTGTTGGAATTGTCAAAGGTTTAGAACTTGCACATGTTGCACCGCCATTTGAAAATGTTCCATTTTTGATGAAAGATTTATTTACTTATCTCAAAAAATCTGATGAAATAGTTTTAATAAAAAGTTGTGTCTTTCATTACGAAATGGAATTTATTCATCCATTTCTTGATGGAAACGGAAGAATTGGAAGATTGTGGCAAACGATTATTCTAATGGAAAAATATCCAGTTTTTGAGTTTTTACCTTTTGAAACCTTAATCAACAAAACACAAAAAGAATATTATGAATCTTTAGCACTAAGTGATAAAGCTGGAAACTCAACTGTATTTATTGAATATATGTTACATGTAATTGATCAATCGCTTGGTGAACTTCTAAATTTTAAAAATCGCACGCTTAGAGAAATGGATAGGATTGAGTATTTTTTAAAAATTTCATCAAACCAATTTACTAGAAAAGATTACATGAACACTTTTAAAGATATATCGACAGCTACTGCTTCGAGAGATTTGAAAAAAGCAGCAGAATTAAATCTTATAACGAAGCAAGGAAAAGATAATCAAACTGTATACAACATAAACAGCTACAGCTCATAACACTTGCTAAAACTTATGGCTAGTTTTTCGGTAAATTGTCCGTTTAGTTTTCATAACTTCGCTTGGTCGGTTATGGAAAAAAAGCTTTCCATAAGCCGCCACAAGCTCTAGCAAGGAAACGTTATGCGGCAGCTTAAAAAAACCAAAACTATTGAAATCAGAGATTTGAAAAATAAAAGTATCTCTTTGCATTTTACTTTAACGAACTTAATAAAGAATGAAAAACTCAAGAATCATAAACCCAGACTTTCAACTGTTGTTAAACTTAAAAGAGCAAGAGTTAATTGAGCTATTTTGTGACTTAAGAGAGTACATTTTAGAACTTCATCCTGAAAGTAATGAACTGCTTTACCATACTCGCGCATTGACGGCAGTTTTTTCAATTTCTGATAAGCTATCGGACGCATTTTGCATGTTGCCCATTTACACAAATCATCTCAATTTAGGCTTTAACAAAGGAACGCTATTGAAAGATCCTAATAAATTGTTGACAGGAACAGGGACATTGATAAGGCATATTGATGTTAAAAAACCAAGCGATTACAGAAATTCACAAGTGAAAAATTTAATTAAAGAAGCGATTGATTTTGCCATAAAAGATATGGACAAGCCGACAAAATCAATCGGCGCAACAATATCAAAAATTAAGACAAAATAAAAAGCCGACCACATAACAGCCAATAAGCGCACTTGCTAACATTTCGGTTTCGGGAACGTTTATTTTCGTATTTTCGTCTTGCTTCAATGGAAAGATTTCTTTCTATTAGCCGCAAATCCGCCTATTGGCGGAACGTTACCGGCAAGCGGCGCGCGACGTAAATAATAATATTGAACTAGTTTATGAAAAAAATAATATTTGCTTTGCTTAGTTGCATTCTTTTTCAAAATGTTGGATTTACACAAAAATTGCCACCATTATTAGAAAAAGATTGGAAAAGAGTATTCATAAAAGATGTTGGAAGTATCGATTTACCGCCAACAATGGAAATTCCAAAAGGAAAATATAAAGAAGATTCTGATCTACTAAAAGGAACTACAACATACGTTACCTCAAATTTAGAGATCAATTCAAAGAAGCCATCGAAAACTGAAAAAGGAAAACACGCAAGTATATTTATAGATAATACTGTTACTTCTCCTGGCGATTACAAAAAATTGAATTACGGCTTAAATAATGTATCGCAAAAAGAAATTGATGATTTAAATAAAATTATTAAAAAAAGTTTGAGCAAAAATTCTGAAGCCAAATTAATTGAATATTATCCATTGAAAATCAAACTAATAAATGGAATGTATTGCATGAATCATAGCTTCATTAGACAAGTGAAAAACAAACCATATGAATTTGTCAGTATTTACTTGTTCAACAATAATGACAGAGCTCATCAAATTAACCTTTACTATGATTTATCCGAAGAAATTTATTGGAAGGCTGACTTTGCTAAAATTATTGATAGTTTTAGAATAACAAATATTAAATAATGGAGTGCCTGCCGGTAACACTTGCTAAAACTCATGGCTAGCTTTTCGGTAAATTGTCCGTTTCTTTTTCCTAAATTCGTTTTGCGGTAATGGAAAGAACTCGGTCGCCAAGTCGCCACGAGTTCTAGCATAAACCGTTATAGGCAACCAACCAGAAAAAGAAAACCTTGAAATAAGTCAAATTATGTACAAACTATTTACAATTATATTTTGCATTTTGCTATTAAGTTCATGTACAACTTACACAATACCAATGGAAAGTTTTAGGCAACAATTTGACACAATTAACTCTACAAAATTGATAGATGTAACTACTATTGGACCAGTAAATGAACTTTATAGATATAAAGCAAATCCAATTTCTTTAATAAAATGTGTGAATAAAAATGGAGAGCCAGCGCAATTACTTAATAGACCATCAATAGAACTTCGAGCAACTTATGGTCACAAAAAAAAGCGTGTAATCTTTTACTTTGACAGAATTTATGTAGAAAATGGATTGTTAGTTGGCTATGAATCTAGGTTCCTTTCTTTTATTGGACGTAAAATTCCTCTTGATAGTATTTCAAAAATAGAAGTTCAAGATGGAAGAAAAAGATTTAGATATTTAAATTAAATATTTTGGCAGCCTATAACAGCCAATAAGCACACTTGCTAACATTTGGGTTTCGGGAACGTTTATTTTCGTATTTTCGTTTTGCTTTAATGGAAAGATTTCTTTCCATTTGCCGCAAATCCGCCTATTGGCAAAACGTTAGCGGCTATTTTCACAACTACTACCTAAAATTAACTTTATGAAAATATTTTCCTCAGTAAAAATTACGCTAGTTTGCGTTTTTAATATTTTTAATTTGAGTATTTACAATAATTTCCAGCAAAATAATCCACAGAAATTGACCATTATTGTCCTTCCTCCTTATGATGAAATTGCAAATGCAGGAATCTCACCAAATGTTAGGGAAAGTATCGAAGAAAACATTAAGGATAAAGATTTTTTTATAATGAAGTTTCCTTTCAAAAAATTAATGGGAGTTCCATACCAAAATATTTTTGATAAAAAGTTCTGCAAACCAATATTGCAAAAGATAAAAGCTGATGTAATTATAATGTCAAAAATTGATCAAGTTAGTGGTACTGGAAATATGGAAACTGATAAATGGAATTTAAGAATCAGGATTTATGATGTTAAAAATAATAAACAGAAAAATTCTAGTTTAAAAGGAGAAAATTTAAATCCTTTGGAACTTGAAAATTTTATTGTGAAAAATAGAAAAACACTTATTAAAGAAATAAAAAACAGCCGCTAACAGCCGTCACGCCTAATCGCTGGTTTTGTGGTAATCGAACGTTTTATTTCCTAACTTCGTTTCTCCTAGTGGAGAAAACTCAGTTCCTTAGCCGCGACTGCGTCTGGCGCTGGAACGTTAGTGACAACCATTTCCGAACTAAAAACGAAATCATTTTTGACAAGACTAACTGAAACAAAAGACAATTTAAATATGGAAAAGAAATCTCTACTTATACAAATTTTGTTTGTTTTTTCACTATCGGTTTTATTAAGTTCCTGTCAAGGTCAAGTCAAAACAAATATTCAAATTGGAAAAACAAAACTAATAACAACTCAAGGTTCGCAAAGAAATGATAATGTATATTGTGGTTTACAAGACAGGACAGGTAATCTCTGGTTTGGTACGACAGGTGATGGTGTTTACCGTTATGATGGAAAAACATTTATTCAATTTACAGAAAAAGATGGACTGAACAGTAATACTGTTTGGTCAATTATGGAAGATAAAAAAGGTAATATTTGGATTGGAACAAATAGAGGTGTTTGTCTTTCTGATGGAAAAAAAATTTCTAAAATCTACGCTACAAACGAAAAAGAAATAAATGTATATGGCCCAACAAGCAATGAACTGGCTATAAATAGCAGTGTATGGCGGATTATGCAGGATAAAAATGGATTAATTTGGTTGTGCACTGATGATGGAGTGTATTGTTCCAATGGAGAAACTTTAAATCGCTTTTTAGACAAGAAAAACTTAAACAATAAAGATGGAGTTCAACTCAAAGGCATTACCAGTATTTTAGAAGATAAGAATGGAAACATTTGGTTTGGATCTGGAATGCCTCCAGGTTCAGAAGGTGTAATTTATTATGATGGAAAATCCCTGACTAGTTCAAAACCAAATGGAGATGGCTGGATACGCTATATAATTGAAGACAAACAAGGAAAAATATGGTTTGGAGGTAGAAACCACGGTAATTTCTTTTTTGATGGAACGAGTTTTACCAATTTTACCGAAAAAATTGGAATTGGAAACTCAATTCTATCGGATAGCAAAGGCAATATATGGTTTACGGGAGCAGAAGCAAATAATGATTTTGAAAACAAAGATGGAATTTGGTTTTATGATGGGGAAAATTTTAAAAACTTTAGTGTGAAAGATGGAATGGGGAATTACTTTGTTCATTGTATGATTGAAGACAAAGATGGAAATATTTGGATTGGCACAAGAAATACAGGTTTATTTAAGTACGATGGAAAAACCTTTACTTGTTATTCTGAACAATACAAATGAAAAGACAACTTAGTAGTAATTATGCCAGCCACTAACACTTGCTAAAACTTATGGCTAGTTTTTCGGTAAATTGTTCGTTTACTTTTCATAACTTCGCTTGGTCGGTTATGGAAAAAAAGCTTTCCATAAGCCGCCACAAGCTCTAGCAAGGAAACGTTGGAGGCAATTTTAGAACTCCGCCGTTGTAACAAACTATTTTTTTTAAAGACTAGTTGAAGAAAAAGAAAATATGGAAACGAACAGAAGACTTTGGTTGAAAAGAATTGGACTTGGAATAGCTGGCATTGGTCTTACAAACTTCAATTCATTTGCCTCTCCGCTTGTATCAGAAAATTTAATTAATAGTTTTGAGAATGATACTGACTTAATTTTTTTACGTTCAAATGAAAACCCATATGGTCCATCTTCATTAGCAAGGAAAGCATTTGCTGAAAATGTGAATATTAGCAACAGGTACAACTGGGATATAGAAGCACAAATAATTTCTGCTATTGCGTTGAAAAATCGTGTAAAAGACGAAAACATATTATTGGGCGCTGGTTCAACTGAAATTTTAGATTTAGTCGCAAAATTTGTATCATTAGACAAAGGAAATTATGTAATCGCTGACCCAAGCTATGATTATTGGACAGTTACATTAGATAATTTTGGTTTAACCAAAAATAAAGTACCACTTACAGCCGACAAGAAAATTAATCTAAAAGCTATGTTGGAAGCTGTAAACCAAAACACGAAATTGGTTTATATATGTAATCCAAATAATCCTACAGGAACAATTTGTGAAAGAGAAGCATTAGTAGAATTTATAGGAAAGATTTCACTGAATACAATTGTATTAATTGATGAGGCATATTTGGACTTTACTAAACAGCAGTCCCTTAGCAATATCGTAAATGATCACAAAAATATTATTATCGTCAAAACATTTTCCAAAATCTATGGTTTGGCTGGAGCACGAATTGGGTATGCAATTGCGAACAAAGCAATAATTGATAATTTGGCAAATTCGCAATCCAATACAAATAATAGTGTTAGTGTATTATCAAAACTTGCTGCTATAGCTTCATTGAAAGATGATAAATTTGTTTCAAGTTGCTACTTGCTAAATGAAAATGCAAGAGAATATACTCTAAGCGAACTCAAAAAATTAAATTGTGAATGCATTTCATCCAATACAAATTTTATCTATTTTTCACTTGAAAAATATAATAAGGACTATTTTAAGCAATTAGAATACAATAATATTCAAGGTGGAAGAATATATGAAGAGCAAGGTAAATGGACAAGGATTACAGTGGGTAAAATGGACGAAATGAAAAAATTTATTAAAGCAATACAATAAAAAACTGGCGCCAACAGCCAATAAGCGCACTTGCTAACTTTTGGGTTTCGGGAACGTTTATTTTCGTATTTTCGTTTTGCTTTAATGGAAAGATTGCTTTCCATAAGCCGCAACTGCGCGTAAGCCGCGGAACGTTAGCGGAAATGCCTTGAAGAATAGAGAAAGTTGAAAGCTATGCGTTATGCAAAAATACTTCAGCAGGAATACTAAAATAATTTTTGAGCTTTTGTGCCATTTTCAAAGTGATTTCACGTTTGCCTGAAAGAATAGAAGAAACATGACCTTTACTTCCAATTATTGGCTCAAGATCTTTTGCTTTCATTCCCATTTCCTGCATTTTATATTTAATAACTTCTAATGCATCAAGCTCAGGTAATTCATAATGCTTATCATCGTAATCTTTTACCAAAACCATAAGTAAATCTAACTCGTCACTTTCTGGCGTGTTAGGTTTTGCATGGAAAATTTCCATCAATCTCATTGAAGCTTTATTGTAATCTTCTTCTGTTTTTAATATTTTCCAATTCATCGTTATAGCTTTTTATAGTTTAGGATTGCTGTATCAAAAGCAACAGTTTCAACATTAATTTAGTCATATTCTTTGTGAGTTCCAAACCAAATTACATAACACGCTGTTTGCAAAAAGTTTACTGAAACCACTAATCGAAAATCATTTCCTTTAATATTGAAAACAACTCTTTCGTTGTTTACGATACTTGCATTTCCATAAACTCGTTTGAGTTCATTGAAATCGTGAAAATCTAGTTTCGAAAATTCATTATACCAAATCAACAATTGAGTTTTAGCAATTGGATATTTTTCGGTGTAAAATAGAATCGTTTTCTTTACAAGGATTTTCATGCGACAAACTTAAATTAAGAGTTTTCAATTTGCAAACTTATTTGATTTTAATTTGAAAGTATGGATAAATAATGGCACATCCGCTAGCACTTGCTAAAACTCATGGCTAAAATTTGGTTTCGGGACGCTTTTTTTTCCTATATTCGTTTTTTCTAAAATAGAAAAAACTCAGTTCCTTAGCCGCGACTGCGTCTGGCGCGGGAACGTTGTCGGAAATATTAAGAAAAAAGAACAAATGGAAAATCATCAAATAGCTAATCGCTTTAGAGAAGTTATTCTAAATGGAACTTGGATAGCAAATACAAATTTTAAAGACCAATTATCGAACTTAAATTGGCAAATAGCATCAACCAGATTGGAATCTTTAAACACAATTGCTGTGTTAGCTCAACATATTCATTATTATATAAATGGAATAAATAGTGTTTTGAGAGGCGGAACGCTTGACATTAAAGACAAATTTAGTTTTGATTTTCCAGAAATTGAATCTCAAAATGATTGGGAATCATTCTTGTCAAAATTTTGGAATGATAGTGAAGAATTTGCTAATTTAGTTGAGAAAATGTCAGATGAAGATCTAAAACAAATTTTTGTGGAGGAAAAATACGGAACTTATAAGAGAAACATTGACGCTATGATTGAACATAGTTATTATCATTTAGGACAAATTGTATTGATAAAAAAAATTGTAACAAACGCTAAATAAAAAACACTCCCGACAACAGCCAATAAGCACACTTGCTAACATTTGGGTTTCGGGTACGTTTATTTTCGTATTTTCGTTCTGCTTTAATGGAAAGATTTCTTTCCATTAACCGCAAATCTGCCTATTGGCGGAACGTTACCGATACTTGCTAAAAACAACCGTAAACTAAATTATTTATCTATTTTTGACGCTTAACCAAAACAAATATTACTTATGAAATTTTTTAAGTTACTTTTTTGCGCAGCTGTCTTTTCATTTATGGCTTCTAGCTGTTCAGACTCTGGAAATGATAGCGACAATAACAATAACAACAATAACAACAATTCTGATCCCAATCCGGCTTTTGCAATGACATGGAAGATGAATGGAGTGCAGTTCAACCGAAACAATACATGGGGAACCAACGAATCAACTCCTAACCTATTCACTTATTATCCTGATGCAGAATTCATTCGTCTACAAGCAAACTCAACTTTGACTATAGGAGATGGAATCGAGATTAACCTCATTCTAAAACGTACCGATCTGGTTGTTGGTACATACCCTGTAAATAATGAAACTGATATGGTAACCACACACATTGATCTTATCAATAATTCAAACGATGTATCTGAGTGGACTCGCGAAGGCGCAATTACGATTACATCTATAAATACTACTACCAAAAGGGTAAAAGGCACATTCCATTTTAAAACAAGTGATGATCGTGAAGCAACTCCTTATATTGTGAATTATGATATTACTAATGGTACATTTGATTATCGATATGATATACCAAACTAAAGTATTTTTCTTAAACTAAGACCCGGAGTTGTTCTCCGGTTTTTTTTTGCCTCTTAGTATATTTTCGACGGTTGTATTTTTGATTTCCACATGAAAACTTTTCATAATTGAAGAATCTTAAATAGCGTTTAGCCTAAATTGAAATTGAATATATTCCAAATAAATTGTAACTATCGGTAACAGCCAATATGCGCACTTGCTAAATTTTCGGTTTCGGGAACGTTTATTTTCGTATTTTCGTTTTGCTTTAATGGAAAGTTTTCCTTCCACTAAAGCAAATCTTCCTATTAGCGGAACGTTAGCAGGAATATCAACCCTAAATTGTTGCAAAAAAATAAATGATAAATAAAAACTGCCTTAACTGCAATAAAGAATTAAAAGATAAATATTGTTCGGGTTGCGGGCAAAAAACAGAAACACATCGAATTTCTTTCAAAAACTTTGTTTTTCACGATTTACTACATGGAACATTTCATATTGAAAAAGGAATGTTGTTTACTGCGAAAGAGGCTTTAACCCGCCCAGGAAAAGCAGCACTAGATTATATTGCAGGAAAGAGAATTCGATATTACAATGTGTTTTATTTGATTTTGATAACAATTGGTTTAATTCTTTTCTTTCGTCATTTTTACGATGTATTAGACAGTATACTAATCGGAAAAGTTACTCCAGAAAGTTCGCATACTAAAGATCTAAATGAAGCGAGTAAAACATTGGATGAAATATTTTCTCAAAAAAGCAAGGTGATAATTTTTCTTTTTGTTCCACTTTCTGCATTAAATGGCTTTATTTTATTTAGAAAGAAAAAATTGAATCTTAGTGAACATTTTATAATTGCGGGAATGATATTACTGGGTATGTTACTGATATCTGCGCTAGGAAATTTATTTTTTTATTTTGATCTGATTATCCCGTTTAACAGTACTTTTACTAGCTGCATTAGTTTATTGGTAACTGCATTAATAATCATACATGTTGGATTTGGTTACTTTAATGCGTTTGGTAATGATTATACCAAATTTGGAATTGCTTTTAGAATTCTGTTGTTTTTTGTTTTGATTAGTTTCGAAATAGCAATTTTGTTTATGATTGTTTTTGGGTTTATTACCAATTGGAAATTTGGGCAAGTTAATTTATCTCCTTTTGGTTAACCTATTTCTATGAAAATTCTGCTAAGAGCCAATACGCTCACTTGCTAACTTTTCGGTTTCAGGAACGTTTATTTTCGTATTTTCGTTGTGCTTTAATGGAAAGATCTCTTTCCATTAGCCGCAAATCCGACTAATGGCCGAACGTTAGCAGCAAGTTGTTCAGTTGACGCAAAAGTTAAACTATTTAGAGCATTCAAACATTAATAATTTAATTATGAAAAAGAAAATCCTTTGTACTTTGTTGGTCTACTTACTCTTCAACAATATATATTCACAAACAGATACTATTGCTTCTTACACTAAGAAAACTTACATGATTAAAATGCGTGATGGAGTTAAACTTTTCACAGTTGTACTTTTTCCAACAAAACAATTAAAACCAAGCCCTTTTTTACTGGAAAGAACACCCTATGGTGCTGATTTTCCACTAGAAAATAATACCACAATTCCCGTAAACAAAATGGGATCTTTGGAAGCGTATGCTCGTGACGGTTATATATTAGTATTCCAAGATTTGCGCGGAAAATTCAAAAGCGAAGGCACTTTTGAAATGACTCGCCCACTCTATCATCTGATAGACAAAACAAAAACCGATGAGAGCACTGACGCATATGATACTGTAGATTGGCTAGTAAAAAATATTGCAAATAACAATGGGAAAGCTGGTATTCATGGTGTGTCTTATCCCGGATATCTTGCTCTTGATGCCGCAGTAGATCCACATCCAGCATTAAAAGCAAGTTCACCACAAGCATCTCCAGCGGATATGTTTTTGGGAGATGATTTTCATCACAATGGCGCATTCCGATTAAGCTACGGCTTTGAATATAGTTTTCTAGTTGAAAATGATAAATTATCTAACAGTGATTTCCCTTTCCCACAATACGATCTCTACAATTGGTATTTGCAATTAGGTTCCTTGAAAAATGTAAATGAAAAATATTTTAAAGGTAAATTACCCTCGTGGAATGATTTTACAAAACACCCAAACCATGATGAATATTGGATAAAAGCATCCACACTTACCTACATAAACAAACCACAGATTCCAATTTTGCATGTAGGTGGTTATTTTGATCAAGAAGATTTAAACGGTCCACAGCTTATGTACAACCATTTAGAGAAAAAAGATGTTTCAAACAATAACTTTATTTGTCTAGGACCATGGAACCATGGAGGATGGGAAAGCAAAAATGCGGATAGTCTTGGTGAAATAAAATTCGGAAGTAACACATCAGCTTGGTTTCAAGCCTTCGAAAAAAAATGGTTTGATTATTGGCTCAAAGGCCAAGGAGAAGGCAAATTTGCTGAGGCAAATTGTTTCCAAACCGGCAGCAATACTTGGAAGACGTATGACTCATGGCCACCAAAAAATGGGGAATTAAAAAAACTATATGCTCATGATAATCATAATGCTAGTTTTACGAAACCCATTTCAAATGATGGATCTATAAGCTATATAAGTGATCCTACCTCTCCAATACCTTACCGTTCTTTGCCTATCGAAGCGACATATGGGAAAGGTAGCCGTTGGAACTCTTGGCATGTTGAAGACCAACGTTTTGTGTCTACTAGACCAGATGTAGTAAGTTTTGTGATGGACAGCCTAACGCAAAACATCACAATTACAGGAAAAGTTATTGCGCATCTCTTTGCATCAACTACTGCTACTGATGCCGATTTTGTAGTAAAACTGATTGATGTTTATCCAGCCATTTATCATGCAGATTTAAAGATGAGCGGGTATCAATTACCTGTAGCGATGGAAGTTATTAGAGGGCGTTTTCGTAATAATTTTGAAAATCCTTCTCCTATTGAGCCAGGTAAAGTAGAAGAATTCGTTATTGATCTACATGATATCAATCATACTTTTTTAAAAGGACATCAAATGATGATTCAGATTCAAAGTTCATGGTTTCCAATTATTGATCGCAATCCACAAAAATATGTTCCGAATATTTTTGAAGCACAAGAAAGTGATTTTGTAAAAGCTACACATACTGTCTATTTCAATAATCAATATCCAACTTATCTTGAATTGAGTGTGGTAAAAGAATGAAATATTAATACCTACTGCTAATAGCCAATCAGCGCACTTGCTCACTTTTCAGTTTCGGGAACGTTTATTTTCGTATTTTCGTTTTTCTTTAGTGGAAAGATTTCTTCCCATTAAAGAAAATCCGTCTATTGGCGAAACGTTGTGCGTAATTTTACAGAAGAATCAGAAAAATCAAGAAAACAATGCAATTTTAAGACAAAAAATATGAAGAAAATTTTCAAATTCCTTTTTTCAATAATTTTGCTTCTAAGCTGGAGTAATGCGCTTTTTTCTCAAAGTATTCATGAAAAATATGAACAAAAGAAAAATGATAGCATAAGAATAGGAATAGGAGAAAAAGATTTTTTACCATTTATCCCACAAGGCTATACACTAATGCTTCCAAAAAAGAAAAACTTAAAAGGTGTATTAATATTTCTTGAAGATTCTGGATACGATAAGAAGAATAAAATTTCAAGGCAAATTTATAATGAGGCTTCAAAAAATGGATTTGCAGTTTTATCGGTTTCAAGTGAAATTCCTTTTGATTTTTACTTTTCTAAAAACTCAGCTCTCTCATCACATCAAATAATCAATCAGGTCTTTAAAGAATATAATTTACCAAATAAGAACATTTTTTTTATTGGAGTTGCATTGTCAGGACATAGAGCGATGAAACATATCGAATTTATGAAAGAAGATAATTATCCTTTTCAGTTAAATATAAAAGGAATAGTTATATGTAATACTAAACTTGATTGGGCAATGGAATGGTATAAATACGATAGAGAAAAACGAAATAAAAGAAATGACTTGTGGGAACCAACATTTGCAAATTATATGTTAGAAACTCATCTCAATGGCACACCAAAAACCAATGCCAAGAGTTATTATGATTTCTCAATTTACAGTTACTTTGATGAAGAAAATGAAAAAATTAAATTCTATACTAATTATTCTGTAAGAGCATATATCGAACCTGCAATAAAATATTGGCTCAAAAGACATCTTAAAACTATGTATGATAATAATTCCCCAGACGCGGTTGGACTTTTGGCGGAATTAGAACTTGCGGGAAATCTAAATACAGAATTAATTGTTTTTGAGTCTGATGATAACAAAACACAAAAAAAGAATTCAGATACAATTTGGGAAAGAATAGACAAAAAAGAACTAATGCTTTGGATTAACAATCAATCCGAATAAAAAAACTACGTACAGCATCCAGTAAGCGCACTAGCTTACTTTTCGGTTTCGGGTCGCTTTTTTTACTATATTCGTTTTTTCCAAATGTAGAAAACTCAGTTCCTTAGCCTCGACCGTTGTCTGGCAGCGGAACGTTAGTGACAGCCCACGAAAAACCACAGAACAATGAACATCCGAATTAAGGTATTGACAATTCTAAATTTCTTGATAATCTTATCTTGCAATCAGATAATTGCTCAAAATGAGAAGGAAATTCTTTGGACAACAGCTTGGAGTCCAAATGGAGAACTTATCGCAATTGGTGGAAACGTAAATTCTTTAAATATTTATAACGCAGATTTAAAACTACATAAATCATTTCCCGTGAAAAATACGATCACTCGAGTGAAGTGGCATCCTTCAAAAAATATGATTGCAGTGGCAACGCAATTATCGACTGAAAAATCGTTCGTTATTAATTTGGATTCAAATGAAAAAATTGAACTAACCGGAATTTCTCCTGACGGAGCAAGAGGAATTGATTGGAATCTTACTGGTGAATATTTAGCGGTTGCAGACAATGATGGCCAAATATTAATTTATAACGTAAAAGGTCAGTTGATCAGAAAGTTTGTCAATCAAACCAACTCAACAAAAGGAATTACGGACATCGCTTGGCATCCGAAAAAAAATATTCTTACTACAGTTACTGACCAAATTCGTTTTTTAGATATTGAAGGGAACCTAATAAAATCAATCAAACACAGACCTGAAGAAGTAATGTTATTAAGCGTGGCCTGGCACAAATCCGGAGATTTCTTTGTAACAGGAGACTATGGAGATGAAAAGGACAAATCATTACTTCAATATTGGAATGAAAAAGGTGAACTTCTGAAATCAATTGACATCAGTATTGGAGAATACAGAAATTTATCATGGAATCCCGACGGAAATAGATTAGCGACAGCAAGTGATGCTTTGAGAATTTGGGACACACAAGGAAACCTTATTTCAGTTGGAAACTCAAAAGACTATTTATGGGGAGTTTCTTGGAATAAAAATGGGAAGAAAATTATTACTTCAAGTACACAACAAAGAATTGCACTTTGGAATAAAAAAGCAAAAAAAATAATTACAATAGAATGATAAGCCATCACGAACTCTAGCAAGGAAACGTTATGATTCACTCTATTTCGAGAAAATTTAAAAATAGGTGTTACAAATAAGTGCTTTACAAATGTTCGTTATTTTAAATAAGACAAATGATAAAAATATCTATATTGCAAGAAATTAAATCAACAAACCAATTATTAAATACATTATGAAAAAACTATTGTTAGGTACATTATTCTTCGTTACTATTTTAGGGCAAACTTCTTGTTCGAGTGATTCATCATCATCTTCTCCAACGCCAGGAGCAGTCGATCAAACTCAAATTAATGGATGGTGGTATCCTGGCGAAGATAATTTCACCCTGTATAAAGCTTACTATTTTGGTGCCGATGGTGAATACAAACAAGATATGACTAATTTTCTTCCTGCATTGGGAGTCGGTCTTGGAACATGGGTTTGGCAAACTTCAACATCACTTAAGATGACACCAATTGAAGGAAGTACTATAGCAGGGGGAGCACAAGTTATTGAAGTTACCAAATTGACGCAAGATTCTTTGGTAGCAACTGCAAGCCAAGGGTAAGATTAGGAAGAATTAATCTATACAACTCTAACCACTATGCTTTTCTTTCCTGCAAAATAAATACCATACCCTCATTTACTTGCAAACCTAGGTGAGCACTAATTTTAAAACTTGATATTCTCTTTTTTAAAATGTTAGCATAGTGACTTGCTTTTTACCTAAATGTTTTTTTTTCCGTTTTGGGAGTTTTTTTTTCCTAACTTCGTTATTAATAACAAAAAAATAATGTTGCATTTTTCCTAATCGATAAGATTTTAGAAAAACGTTTAAAGAAATATGAACCAATTAACTAGAGTTTAAAACTAAGCTTGAAACTAACTTTTAATTTATAAAATCATGGAAAATAATGAAACTAGCAATGGCGTTTTTTCAAAGTTGCTCAATGAAACAAAAAAACCTGGATTTTTAAAGGCGCTCATGGTGTTTTTTGTCTGCGTATTTATTGGATTGATTCTCGGATTGATATATGATACCATACAGCTTTCATTGACTTTAGGGGTTGGATTAGGCTTGGTTTGGATGGGCGTTGCCTATTTCAATCAAAAGGAATAACAACACGATCATATTTTCCTTAATCTTAGAAAGCAAAATTTAGTATTTTCCTGCTCCGGCAAAAAATGAACGGAATAGGAAGTGTCTTTTGGGCTAAGAGGCGCAACATTTTTGTATCAATAGTGCACAAAACAAAAAAATCGATTCGTGAAGATTCAATGCAACATCTTTTCCTGCAAATTCTATTTGCAAAGAAGCAACGTGCATTTTTTCAAATCTCATAATACTTTGTATTTCTATACATAAAGTTAGTCATGCTCAAAATTGCGTTCTAGCATTCGAATAATTATACTATGACTTCATCCATTAATCTAGTGATTGTAGTGCGTAATTACATTCGTTAATTTTGAGAAACTTATCTCTAAAATTAAGTCCTTTTTTAATTAAAAATTCTACATTTGAGAAATTCAAAAAACAAAAAATAGCCACAATAAATCATCTAAACAAGATCGAATAATTGAAAATGAAACGTAGCATTCTATGAAAGTATTACCAAATTTGACAGGTCTTAGATTTATTTTAGCGTCTTTGGTAGTTATTTTCCACATCCCTCATTTTTGCGAAAATCGAGGTTTTCCTTTCTTTAATTCTTTACCGATTTTTAATAAAGGAGAGGAAGCGGTCTACATGTTTTTTTCGTTAAGTGGATTCTTAATCATCCGACAACTTTATCTGGAAAAATCTGCTACTAATTCCATTAACTTAAAGAAGTTCTTTCTAAAAAGAGCTCTAAGAATTTTCCCCTTGTATTATTTCGTACTTAGCTTTGGACTGGTGTATTATCGACTGATACTGCCTTATTTTGGATTTAGTTTTCAGAATAACTACGATTTACTTTATGGTATTTTCCTATCGTATACTTTCTTTTCCAATATATTTGTTTTATACCAGCCAGGTGGAATAATAGAAATATTATGGTCAATAGGCATTGAAGAACAATTTTACTTTCTTATTGCGCCATTAATTTTGCTTCTGCCATTTAAGTATATTACGCGATTTTTATTGGCATTCACGGTAATCTACTTTCTCCTTTATTTTTCTAAATCAATGAGCTTTCTCAAAAGTTACCATATGCTATTTTTCTATTTTTCTTTTAGCGGAATTTGTTCTATTCTAACCCTCAATAAAAAAATCAAACTTCAGCATTTTAGATATCTAGTTTTTGGGGTTTTCATTGTGTATTTTACAACATCGCTATTCCAAAATTTCCTAAATAGCTTTTGGTACCATCTTTTTAGTATGTTATTATTCGGAATAGTCATTGCAAGCTTTGCCGAAAAACCTCTTAAGATATTCGAAGGTAAAATAATCAATTATTTGGGAACGATATCATACGGTGTTTATATGTATCACGCCATTTTAATGCAATTTGTAGGGTTCTTATTCTTTAAATTAAAAGTGCCGCAGGCAATTCCAAGCTTGTTTTCGATTATTATCTTTAATATTTTAGTCTTTTTACTAACAATTATTACAGCTCATTTTTCCTATAAATATTTTGAAAGTTATTTCTTGAATTTGAAGAAGCGTTGGATTTAATAAGATTATGTGAGCGTTATTGCATTTGATTATTTCAATCCTAAATTTCTGAAAAAGCAAAAAGAATTGCCCGACAAAAGCGGCGTAATTTTGCAGAATTCGGAAATTCATTCCTTTACAACTGTTATTTGTTGCCCAAATCTATAGAGAATTTAATGACAAAGATTACTGATATCGTACCAAAACTGGTTTTGCAATATCAAATTCTTGCAACCCAAAATCATACGTCTTTAACGAGTTAGTCTTATACGAATTTGTAGCATCCTCAGGTAAAACAGGGAAAAATGAAAGTGAAAATTGAAAATTGCTAAATACCAAATAATCATTACTGATAATGACTCCAACGCCAAATTCTGAATACAATTTGCTATTCCTAAATCCGGTGCCTGGTTGTCCGATCATTCCTAAAGTATAATTGATAAAAGGATTCAAACGAAAACCGAGTACTTGCCATGGCGAGTATCCCTGAGTTTGAAAAGTTAACAGTAACTTTTTTGTCCCGAAGATCTTGCTGCTACTAAAACCTGAAATACCATTTTCACCGTTTAGCGTAATCCTATCGGTATTTGACTCAATCCGTTTTGTACCAATAATTGCTTGGGGCTTTATGAATTGTCTAAATTTCCACTTTCCAGTATCAACTAGATTGGTAAAATAAGTAATATTGAAATTATAGGCACTTTGCACGGTTGTCGATCCTTCAAAAAAAGTTCCATATTCTAAATTGCTACTCAAATACCCAAAATCGAAGTAATTGCCATAAGCAGCTCTTGCACCAAAATACATTCTGTCATTTTTGTTCTTATTTTGGGAACCCGTAGTAATTGAAACAGTATATCCTGATGCAATATCCTCGGTGACATTAAAGTTAAAAATGTATTTATCTTGCGTATATTTTCTTGAGGAAATTCCGAACGCAACCAGATATAGATTCTCTTTCGAATAGACTCCCAAGCTGTCAACACCAACAATCGGGACTTCCGAAAACTCCTTATTGAGAAATCGAGTTGAAACGACAAAGTTGGTGAATCTTTCAAATTCACTATTTCCCTTAAAAATTGAAAAGGAGCGGCCTCCCCAAAAATCTTTTACCCTTGACTTTGAATTTAGAATTGTATCTCTTGTAGCAATTGTTGTTAGTTGCTTTTCAAGTACTTGGTCGAAATAAATACCACCTGCCCATTTAGTCAATGGCGAATAAAATGGCCGTTCGATATTGATATACTCTTTATAACTCTTATCAAACCCTCGTTCGTAGCTGAACGTTGTTTTGATGTATGTGTTTTTAATAGTTGGAATTGTATAATTTGTACCAAATCCTTGTTCACTATCATTTAAGTTTCTTGAAACATAGGTTGTAAATTCGTGACCAGTGCCTGCAAAATTTCTTTCACGCAAAAAAAAAGTAGATTTTGATCCGCTTAAAGTAAAGTCTGGCGCCAAGCTCCAAGAATCAAGTACACGAATTGAGACATCAACAGAGTCGGAATTTTTAGAAATTAAGGTTGAAGTTATGGCAACACTTCGCACAAATCTTTGTCTTCTAATTAAACGCTCCGATTCTTTTACTAAAATAGAATCCAATGGCCGATTCTTTTTGAAAAGTAGTAGATTATAAATCGCAAAATTCTTGGATTTAAGATGCAAGCTATTACCTATTTTGGCTAATCTCTTGGTCGGGACTTGCGTCGTATCTGACGCAGAATAACTAAAAGGATCTAAAGTCGTGACCTTAATTTTTCGTACTATTTTTCCTTCTAGCTTTTTGTAGTTCTGTTTTTTCAATTTGGCAACAACCACTTTTGTGACTTTTTGTTTCGCGATTGGTTCAAACAGTAACCTGTGAACGTAATTTGTAAATTTACTTCTCTTCGAGTAATTTTCAATTGCTCTATACACTTTAGCGGTATCTTTAGGCTTTCCGTTCTCTTGACAAACCACCGCTTGATAATTCAGAAATATCAAGAAAAACAAAATACATTTATATTTCTTCAAGAACATCAGCGTCGCGTATATATTTAAAGCAGGTTTCAATAACGAAGGTAAACTTATTCCTTCTAATAAAAAAGGCTATTTCATCAAATGGTTAGCTCTTGAAAACAAATCAATTACAAAATATATAAAATGAAAAAACCACTCGTAAGAGTGGTTTTAGTGTCAAAACAAAACATAATTAAATTAAACTCAACTTTAATTTATTTTTTAACAAAGATATTCGTGTAGTATTTTTTTCCTGTTTCAGCATCTTCTCTTATGGAGATACCAAAATGAGTAAAATTTCCTTCAATGTTTTCTCTATGACCTGGACTGTTTAACCATGCATTTAAAGCAGAACTTGATGACACAAAATTGTATGCCACGTTCTCATTTACTTTTACAGCGCCGAGAACTTCCATAATATTCTCAGAACGCTCAGGAAACAAGTCGTGATTTACAACTTTTCTTGCAATCATATAAGCATTGTGCTCTTCTGATTTGTAAGAAACGTGGTTAATTAATTGTAGTGGATTTAAACCTAAGCTAACTCTGTGCTCATTAATCAAATCTGCTAGTTGCAATTCAGATGAATTGTACTCATAGTTTTGAATTAATTCTGGTTTTGCTGCAGTTGTTTCTTCTGTTTCATTCGAAGAACAAGAAATCAAAGTGAACAAGAATGCCATTGGCACGATTGCTCTAAGTACATTAGTTTTCATAAGCTGTAGGTTTAAGTTTAAAGTAGATTGTGGGGCAAACTCCTTTAATATTTTTTTAAAACTCGAGAAGCATGTGGGGCAAACTTCTTTTATTTTATAATGATGAACGTGTTGTTTTTATTTCTTGAGTCAATATTACAGCATTTACCGTTTAAGTGCAAAATAAAATCGTTGAATTACATCATTTTCAATTTTAATAAACTAATTTTCTTACAAAAGTATAATTACAATTTACTAATTCAAAAAAAATGATCACCAGAAAAGTGATCATCAATAAGACGCTACAGAAAATATGTTAAGGAGCTAAGCGCTCTATAGTCCAACTGTAGTCATCTTCTAAGGAATAGCGAATCCGATCATGCAGTCTGTTTGGCCTTCCTTGCCAAAACTCCACAGCAATAGGTCGTATCAAAAAACCACCCCAATTGGCTGGACGTGGAATTTCTTTTCCTTCCCACTGTTTTTCTAATTCGGTTAGTTTTTTTTCGAGCACCTCTCTATTAGGAATAACCTCAGACTGATCAGAAACTATAGCGCCCAACTGACTTCCTTTGGGACGCGAGGCAAAGTAATTATCCGAAACTACCGCACTTACTTTCTCTGCGGTTCCTCTAATAATAACCTGCCTTTCTAAAGAATGCCAAAAAAAAGACAAGCAAACATTTGGGTTTTGTAGTATTGACTTCCCTTTTTCTGAGTTGTAATTGGTATAGAAAATAAATCCTTCCTCGTCATAATGCTTCAGCAAAACCACTCGTGCCTTTGGAAAACCATCTAGCCCAATTGAAGCTACAGTCATTGCATTTACTTCATCAACACCACCAAAATCTTTGACTTCATGAAACCACTTATGAAATAAATTAATTGGATCTTCAGGAATCATCTGTTCAAGAAGTTCGCTTTTTTCATAAGACTTTCTATAGTTACTCAAATCATTCATGCTTACTGTGGCTATATATTTTACAGTACTAAGATACTAAGTTTGTTCTGTATCTTTCGTTTACTTGACACTAAAATTCAAAGCTAACACCATCGTCCGCGAGCAAAACATTTGGAAAAATGGTTTCCGCTTCTTCCTTAAATAGTGCAATAGTAGGATACCTAGTTGAAAAATGTCCTAATATTAATTGCTCAACATTTGCTTTCAATGCAATTCGTGCCGCCTCTTTTGCAGTACTGTGCATCGTGATAGCACCTTTTTCAACTTCCGATTCTAGGAAAGTAGATTCATGATACAAAACAGTACAATCTTTAATATAAGGTATGATTTTCTCCTCGTACTTTGTATCGGAACAGAATGCATAACTCTTAGGTTTCTCTGGGTCAAAGGTCAATAGGTGATTTTCTATGACGCGTCCATCTTCTAAGGTGATGTCTTTACCGTTCTTTATTTTCTGATAATAAACAGGATCAATCTCATAATTTTGCACAGCATCGATGTTTAGCTTTCGGTCGCCAATTTTCTCTATAAAAAGAAATCCGTTGGTATAAATACGGTGTTTAAGCGGAATTGTTTTGACGAGCACTTTCTCGTCTTCATAGACTATTTCACTTTCGTTGGATTCTAGTTCATGAAAATACAGACCATAATTTGTCCATGAATTAGAAAGTCGAAGTTGCAACGTAATGATTTCCTTAATTCCTTTTGGACCGTAGATATGCAAATCGTTTGTTCGATTGAGGAGCATAAATGTCGAAACCAGTCCAATTAGTCCATAATAATGGTCGCCGTGCAAATGCGAAATAAAAATGTGATTGATTTTGGAAAATTTTATTTTGTGTTTTCTCAACTGTACTTGCGTTCCCTCGCCACAATCAATTAAAAACATTCGGTTTCTAATTTCTAAAACTTGTGAAGTTGGATTCGTGATGGTTCGAGGTGTCGCGGCATAACAGCCAAGTATGGTTAGTTTCATTTGAATTGATAATTGATAATTGATAATTGATAATTATCAATTGTTGATGAAAAGCGAAGGTTTGTAGTAATGATAAACCCTAGCCCTGATGGTAGCGGAAATCCTTTTTTATGATGAACTCGTTTCAGCATCTCTAACAGATATCCTAAACGTTTTCAGGAGATGCTGAAACGAGTTCATCATAAAAAAGATTGCAACGAACAGCAGGTTCCCGGCTTCTGAAGAAAAATAGCAATGAATTAAAATCCAAGATCTCGTTCTATTTCCTCCATCTCGATGATATCGTGGGCTTCCAGCAGTGTAGGAACAATGGTAATGTGTTCGGATACGTTGGTAAAATGAACGCCATCGGCAACGATTACGATTGACTTTTTTGCTTTGGAATGCATCTTAATGAGCGGCAAGAAGGTATTGATCTGTTTGATTGTTAAGTCTTTGTGTAAGGCAATGTCTAAAATAATATTGTACTTCTCGAAGGATTTGTATTCGTGGGTTACTTTCATCAAAAATGAAACTAAATCGCCTTGTGTGTCCTTGATGGTTACGGTATGTCCTTTTTGTTCTACTTTCATGGCATAAACTATTAGATGTACGCTAATTTACAACTTTTAAACTTTATTACGAACCAAAAACGGCAATTAATTATTGAATTTTAGACGCCAGCAAGTAGATAACTGCCATGCGAATAGCCACGCCATTTTCGACTTGATTCAGGATGACAGATTGTTTAGAGTCCGCCACATCGCTGGTTATTTCCACACCGCGATTGATAGGTCCCGGGTGCATAATTACAATTTCTTTGTTCAAAGAATCCAAGAGTTCTTTATTCACGCCATATTGTTGGGTGTATTCTCTTGTTGAGGGAAAGTAATTGACTTCCATGCGTTCGTTTTGCACGCGAAGCATATTGGCGACGTCGCACCATTCTAATGCTTTCCGAAGATCCGATTCTACTTTTACTCCAAGTGATTCAATATATCTGGGTATCAAAGTTTTCGGGCCACAGACTTTGACTTCAGCGCCTTGCATTTGCAACGCATAAATATTGGAAAGTGCCACTCGTGAATGTAAAATATCGCCCACAATAACCACTTTTTTCCCTGCGACATCACCTAATTTCTCCCGAATAGAATAACTGTCTAACAAACCTTGTGTTGGATGTTCATGTGCGCCATCTCCAGCATTGATGATACTTGCCTTTACGTTTTGAGAGAGAAAAAAAGCCGCGCCTGGATTCGCATGTCGCATGACAACCATATCTACTTTCATGGCGAGAATATTATTGACCGTATCAATTAGCGTTTCACCTTTTTTAACAGAGGATTGTGCGGCAGAAAAACTAATGACATCTGCGGAAAGTCTTTTCTGGGCTAATTCAAAAGACAGCTTTGTTCTGGTACTATTTTCAAAAAAAATATTGGCAATGGTGATGTCTCGCAGCGACGGAACCTTCTTGATCGGACGATTGATCACTTCTTTAAAATGATCCGCCGTTTCAAAAATAAGCTGAATGTCTTCCCGTTGAAGATATTTAATTCCTAATAAATGATTGACACTTAACTCACTCATTTTCTGCTGTATTTGATGTTGGAACCAAGTAAACCGCGTCAACGCCGTCTTGCTCTTGCCAACTTACGATTACTTTTTCGTTATTTATTGCGTCAACCTGTCTGCCGCGGTAATCAGGCTGAATAGGCAAATGTCGACTAAATCGGCGGTCAATTAAAACCAGTAATTCTATTTCTGAAGGTCTTCCGAAGGATTGAATGGCTGTTAATGCCGAACGAATGCTTCTTCCTGTATACAAGACATCATCGATAAAAATGACTTTCTTGTCTTCTACAATAAAATCAATTTGGGTTCGGTTGGCTTCAAGCGGTTTATCTGTTCGTCTAAAGTCGTCTCTGAAGAAAGTAATATCTAAGAAACCTAGAGAAATGTCTGCAATGTGGTATTCTTTTTCGAGTAGCGTTTTCAGTCGTTGCGCCAAATAAATACCTCGGGGTTGAATTCCAATTAGAATAGTATCAGAAAAATCAAGGTGTTTTTCGATTAATTGACAAGCCAAACGGTGCAATATGATATTGACTTCTTTCGAGGTGAGCAATATTTTTTGACTCATACTATCAAGCGTTTGGTGTGTAAAAATACGGTTTTTATTTAATTCCTTATGGTTGTTGTAAAAAAAAACCGCTTCAAAATTAAAGCGGTTCTTTATTGTTATGAATACATCTTTGTTCTCAATTCTTGTACTTTCTCATCATCCAAATAATCATCAAAAGTCATATAGCGATCAATCGCTCCTTTTGGCGTCAACTCCACTACTCTATTTCCGACAGTCTGTGCAAACTCGTGGTCATGTGTCGTGAAAATTACAGAACCTTTAAAATTCTTTAAGGAATTATTGAAGGCTGTAATCGACTCCAAATCGAGGTGATTCGTTGGTTCGTCCAACATCAATACATTGGCGCGTTCCATCATCATTCGCGACAACATGCATCGTACTTTTTCTCCTCCGGACAACACGCGACTCGTTTTCAGCGCTTCTTCTCCTGAGAAAATCATCTTGCCTAAAAATCCACGGATATTGACTTCTTCCCGTTCTTCTTCTGTTTTCGCCCATTGACGCAACCAGTCTACTAGAGTGTAGTCGTTTTCAAAAAACGAATGATTATCGACAGGCAAATACGCTTGATTGGTTGTAATACCCCAATCGAATGTGCCAGAATCTGCTTTTTGATTTCCATTTAAGATTTCATAAAACGCGGTAGTTGCTCTAGAATCTTTAGAAAACAAAACAATTTTATCGCCTTTCGCCATATTGAGATCAACGCCAGAAAACAAAGTTTCCCCTTCGACCGAAGCGCTTAGGTTTTCTACATTCAAAATCTGATCGCCCGCTTCTCTTTCTTGGTCAAATATGATTGCAGGATAACGACGGCTTGATGGTTTGATTTCGGAAATATTCAACTTGCTAATCATTTTTTTTCTTGAAGTCGCTTGTTTCGATTTGGCGACATTCGCACTAAAACGTCGAATAAACTCCTCCAATTCTTGCTTCTTCTCCTCGGCTTTCTTGTTTTGCTGCGCTCTTTGCTTTGCGGCTAATTGCGAAGACTCATACCAAAAAGTATAATTCCCAGAATAATGGTTGATTTTACCAAAATCGATATCAGAAATATGCGTACAAACCGCGTCTAAAAAGTGACGGTCATGCGAAACAACAATAACTGTATTTTCATAATTGGCTAGGAAATTCTCTAACCAAGCGATGGTTTCAAAATCAAGGTCATTCGTCGGCTCATCCATAATCAATACATCAGGATTTCCAAATAAAGCTTGCGCTAATAAGACACGAACTTTTAGTTTTCCATCCAAGTCTCCCATTAAAGTATAATGATTGTCTTCAGTGATTCCTAAGTTTGACAACAACGAAGCCGCGTCAGAATCAGCATTCCAGCCATTCATTTCTTCAAATTGCACTTGCAACTCTCCTATTCTATCGGCATTGGCGTCATTGTAATCAAGATACAATTCATCCATTTCCTTTTTAACCGCGTACAGGATTTTGTTTCCCATCAACACCGTTTCCAAAACCGTATGTTCATCAAACATATTGTGGTTCTGATTCAACACCGACATCCTTTTTCCAGGTTCTAAATGAATGTGACCTGAAGTGGGATCGATATCGCCCGCTATAATTTTTAAGAAGGTTGATTTTCCGGCTCCATTGGCTCCAATAACACCGTAGATATTCCCATGCGTGAAGGTTGTGTTCACCTCATCAAATAAGATTCTCTTTCCAAATTGTACCGATAAATTATTAACTGTTAACATGAAAAACTGATTTATAAAATTTTCTGCAAAAGTATAAAAATAGGACTGATAATGAAGTTCTAAAACCAATAAATATGGCGGTTTTTATTTAACGCTGTGTTAACAGAATAACTCGGCACAACTGAATATTTTTGTAGACTAGCTTAGTTTCCATGTATCGCACCAAACTACATACATTTCTACTACTTACCTCTTCAGTCATAACCTTGTTTTGTTCCTGTAACAAAGCCTATAAAGGCGATAATTATACCGCGTATTTTGGTGGAGAAGTCACTAATCCCAACAACCCATACATTCTTTTTTGTCGAAATTCAGAAGTAATCGACAGCGCCAAAATTGATGAGAACAATCGTTTTTTTATCAAATTTGATTCTTTGACGCCAGGATTGTACACCTTCAAAAATGAACCAGAATACCAATACGTTTATTTCGATAAGAATGACAGCATCATGGTTCGCATCAACGCAAAAGACTTCGACAACTCGATTATTTTCTGTGGTAGAGGCGATCAAAAGAATAATTTCCTGATGGAAATGTATATGAAAAATGAAGACGATCGGAGTAAATTGTTCGACGCTTTCGATTATTCGATTACGGATTTCACTAAGAATATCGACTCCTCTTATGCATCAAAAAAGAAATTTTACGACACCAAAAAAGACGCTGTCAAGTGGAGTGAAGATTTCGACAAATACGCAAAAGCATCGTTAGACTTTCATCACTATGCAAAAAAGGAAATGTATCCGACAGCACACATGATGCGCACTGGCGAAGATATTATCGAAAATCTTCCTGCTAATTTTTATGATTACCGAAAAACCATCGACTTCAACGATATTAAACTTTGTAGTTTCTCTCCTTTTGTGACGTATCTGACGTATATGCTCAACAATATGTCGACAATTCATTACCACAATCACTATACGCCGTTAGATTTAGCACTGCGGACGAACATCAATAAACTCAATTTTGCGGATAGTCTGATTAAAAATAAAGCCGTAAAGAATATCATCCTCAACAACATTGCTTTTACTTATTTGCTTGAAGATCAAAACATGGTCAACAATAAGATTTTCTTGGATACTTATCATAAATATTCTACCGATAAGAGCAAGAAAAATGAAATTCTAAAAATCGGCACCGCCATCCAAATGCTGAAAATTGGCAATGTGTTGCCAAAGGTAGAATTGGTCGATGCCAACAACCAATTGATTTCTTCCGACAATATTGCCAAAAAGAAAACGGTCATTTTTCTATGGACGGACAACTTATCGTCGCATATGCATGCTGCTCACAAGAAAATACTGGCGTTGAAAGCATTGCATCCAGATTACCAGTTCATTGGCATCAATCTCGACAAAGATCAAGATCTCTGGAAAGCCAAATTACACGATTTGAAGTATGCTGGAATTACAGAATACCGTTGCACCAACTTCGAAGACCTCAAAGCCAATTGGGCCATTATGAAAGTACACCGAACCATTGTCCTTGACCAAAATGGCGCGATCAAAAATGCGTTCACGAATTTGTTCGATGTCAACTTTGAGAAAGAACTTTAGTCAATTGATAATTAACAATTGATAATTGATAATTGATAATTAAAAAAGCGGTTTCAAATTGAAGCCGCTTTTTCTATTTAAGTGCAGTATAACTGTCAACCGACAACTATCAACCGACAACCAACTACTGATTTCCCTTCGCGTAATCCGCTAAAAACTGCGCCAATCCATTATCTGTCAAAGGATGTTTTAGTAATCCTAAAATCGCAGAAAGTGGACCCGTCATCACATCAGCGCCCAATTTAGCACAATTTACGATATGCATGGTATGACGCACTGAAGCGGCAAGAATTTCGGTTTCAAATCCGTAGTTATCATAAATCAAACGAATTTCTTCAATCAAAATCAAACCATCTGTAGAAATATCATCCAATCTACCAATAAAAGGCGAAACATAGGTCGCTCCTGCTTTCGCCGCTAACAAAGCCTGACCTGCAGAAAATACCAACGTCACATTGGTACGAATTCCTTTGTCAGAGAAGTATTTACAAGCCTTCACACCATCTTTGGTCATGGGCAATTTCACTACAATCTGCTCGTGCAATTCCGACAATTCTTCGCCTTCACGAACCATTCCGTCAAAATCGGTTGCAATAACCTCAGCACTTACATCGCCATCCACAATGTTGCAGATATCCACGTAATGTTTCAAAATATTATTCTTCCCTGTGATGCCTTCTTTCGCCATCAACGACGGATTGGTCGTAACGCCATCTAAAATTCCAAGCGATTGTGCTTCTCTAATTTCGTTTAAGTTGGCAGTGTCAATAAAAAATTTCATATCGTTTTGTTTAATTTATCTTTTGTTTTTTTGGGCGTTCCCCTCCGTAAACTCCGGGTCAGGCTGTCCGCAGTGCGCGGCACTTAGCTCCCATCCTTAACGCGGTCGTAAAATTACAACTTATTTTTTAAGTTTCTGAGTACCTGAGTTTCTAAGTTGCTGAGAATTTTTTAATCCCTGCACGAATCAACGAACAAACCAAAAAAAACCCAAACTCTTTTGGAATTTGGGATTTATGAATTGAAAATTATAACTTTTACTCTTTGATCACTTTTAAAGTTTTTACGCCATCATTAGAAGTTACCTTCACAAAATAAGTCCCAGTTAACAAACAAGAAACATCGAAGGTAATTTCTTTACTATCATAAAGTTTCTTTTGTATTTCTTGACCAAGTGCATTATAAAGCGACACCGCGGTGATATTTTGTTCAAGGCTTAAATTCAAAATGTCCTTTACAGGATTTGGATAGGCAACTACATTCTTCAAATCAAAATCAGCCGTTCCTAACGATGTTTGCACACTGACCACATTCTTGAAACTAGGTCCCCAAACGCCAGCATTGTCTTTTACACGAATATTGAAAACATGCAATCCTAACGGAGGTAAAGCAATTCCGGTTTTGTTTAATTGTTCAAAGGCACTATTGAAACTCCCATCAGTGGCTAAAACTGGAGTTGCAAGGCCAGGCCCCGGATCTGTATCCCAAAAATATTCCGCTTGTACTATTGAGTTTTGTGCTGAACAAACAACTATCGTTAAGAAAGCTGCTATAGTATATATAAATTTTTTCATTTGTATAATTTTTAAATTATTTAGAATAACTTGAACCCGTAACATTCAAAGTACTGGTGTTTAAAATTGCTCTTGGAGTTACCAAATAGTTCACTTGTGGCATTCCACCTCCATCTGCTGGCCAGTAATTCTCCCAGCTATTCGAACCACCATAATGACCTGCGTCGTTTCTGGTTAAATCTAAATCGGTATAGATTAAAGCAGGATTTCCGGCATTTACATTACCTCCGGTAACCGTGTAGTAAGTATTATCAAAATTCATATTGACGGCTCCAGTATTGTTGTTTTGCGTAATTGCCCCTTCAGTTATAAACGCATTTGTAGATACGTTATAAGATGCCGTTACGGTTGCTATGCCATCGGTTTGGATACAGAAATTGGTTTGAACAACTACAAAAGAAATCGCATTGTTCATGATTGCAACGTTTCCGCCACTACCTGGATCACCATTTCCGGTCAGATATATCGGAGCAATGTCTCCGCCATTAGGGTCATAAATTGTATTGTTTATAATTTCATTAGAACTGTTCGGTTTACTTCCGAAAACATTAAATCCTGCTGTAAAATTATTATTCATCTTAAAAGCATAACTCGATTGTTGATTGATCATTACAAATGCGGAAAAATTTCCAATAATTTCAATATCGTCTGCCGCAAGAGCAGTATCAACGCTTGTATTGTAGGCAGTGATTCGCTGGGCTTTGTTACCGGTTAGTCTTCCGTGCGAGAAGAATACATATCCGCCAACGTTACATCCTGACATATTAGTTGTCGTGTTTGCCGCAGTGGTATCAACATTATTCAAATCACAATTTAGTAGGTTTACAGTGGTTCGACCTCCAATAGTTGGTGCGGTAACAGTTACATTATAAATCGTAAAATTACCAGAACTTAAACCACTGATAGTTACGATTCTTCCTGCTTGTGGCGTAATGTTGATACTGCCTTTTATAAAATATCTGTTATAAATAGTTTCCGATACAAAAGTGAGCGATTTGTTTATCGTTATGTTTTCTACATAAGCACCAGTCCCACTTGTTTTAGGCTTAATAATAATTCTGTCTCCATCAGAAGCAGCTGCAATTGCAGCACTTACCGTTGAATACGCGCCACCAGCACCTAAATCTCTAACATACAAATCGGTCGCAGATGCTACGGTAGTAATTAAACTTGCAATAGCAATAAAAAGTAATTGTTTTCTCATTTAATGTTTTTTTTTAATTTCCTACTCGTATAGCTTTTCGGTTACGCTTATCTATTTTTAGGTCAAATTCTGTAATCTTTTAAAGCTTATAATGCTTCATCAATATCCTTTCATAAACTTTATCTGGCAAAATTTTCTTTAAAACGATAGAAAACTTCTGAAGAAAAAGTCCGACTCTATAATGCACTTTTGGGTTTGAATTCTGGATAATGTTGTAAATCGCTTGTGCCATTTCTGTTGGATTACTTCCTGAATCGACATGCTCATCCATCATTTGTAAAGTGGCAGCATATGGTTTTTCATAAGCTGAATCTTTAATTACTGGTGCATGAAAACGACCAGCTGCAATATTCGTAGCAAAGTCTCCGGGCGCTACATCTGTAATTTGAATTCCGAAAGATTTGACTTCCATGCGTAAAGCTTCTGTAACGATACTCAACGCACCTTTCGAAGCTGAATAAATGCTGCGATACGGTAATCCCATATAACCCGCAATAGATGAAATATTAATAATCAAACCCGATTGTTGTTTACGCATCTGAGGCAAAACGGCTTGCATGACCGAAATTGGCCCAAAGAAATTGGTATCAAAATTCGCTTTGATTTCTTCTAATGGAATTTCTTCTAACGGACCCGTAATGCCAATGCCGGCGTTGTTGATGAGTATGTCCAATCTGCCAGAAATAGCAATGACTTTTGCCACGGCAGCTTGAATACTATCTGGATTTCGCACCTCCAACGCCATCAATGGAAAAACAGAGTTTGTAATTCTCTCTGGATTTCGACTGGTGCCATAAACCACGAATCCTTTTTGATGTAGGAATTCGCCGATGGCTTTGCCGATGCCTGAGGAAGCGCCAGTGATGAGGACGACTTTGTTCATGTTTTTGGTTGTAGGTTGTAGGTTGTAAGTTGTAAGTTGTACGTTAGGACCATTCTAACCTACAACTTACAACATATAACGTTTTCTATTTCTTTCGTTCGTAATAATACATTTCTTGCTTGTCTTCGGCTCCTTTTTTAGTCGCACGAATCGTATAGAATCGATCTCCAATTGGTTTAATTTCGTATTCCCACTCTTTTGATATATCTGGGTTTTTCGCTTTGTCGTAGCGGTTCAAATCGAAACACAATTTGCGCGCTGGAGGCGTATTAACCACTTGTTTTTCGCCTTGTCCTGTGACCATAAACTTTAGATTATACTGTCCGCATGGGCCGGGTTTTAGAGTGCTGTTATCCGAAGCGACTTCAGGATTATTGCTATACGCTTCAAAGTCGGCAGCGAAAGTTTGGTATTGCGCCTTGGCGTCGGTTTGGGCGAAGGAAAGTGTTGAGATGAATAAGAATGTGATAAGGATGGATTTCATTTTTAGACTGTGAGATTTTGAGATTATAAGATTTTGAGATTATAAGACTGTAAGACTGTCTGAGGGTAAAGATAATAATTTTTGTTGTCGGTTGTGGGTTTTGAGTTGTACGTAGTACGTTGTATGTTGTATGTTGTAGGTTACGTTTTAGGGAACCAGTGAAAAATAGTTATCGATTGAACACTTTTACTTAACGGGAACTTAACCTTGAACTGACAACCGAGAACCCTAGCCCTGATAGCAGCGTTAGCCCGGAACGCAGTGAGGACTATAGCGGATAGCAGGTTCCCGGCTCCTAAAAAAAAAATCAAAAAAAAATCCTCCATCAAGGAAGATTAAAAATGGCAAGCGACCTACATCGCACCGCTCAACCACATACCTTTGCTATGTTCCCATCCTGGAGGATTTTGCAGGAGCTGGTCGTGTAGGACTTGCCGCCGCAAATATACAATCTTTTTGTATTTTCGCAAACGGAATTGAACATATAAATTACTATTGTATATTGCATTTATAAAATTGTATTGATGAAAAATTATAACTCCCTATTGCTCATTTTATTAGCGTCAATCGTAGCTTCTTGCGGCGACTCTAAAAAAGATAATGAAAGCCTTTTCAGTTTTGATACGGCGGCTTTTAAAGAAGTCTATCAGCCCAATGAAACGGCTACTTTGTCGGTTTTGAATCCGCAAAACAAGAAAATTGACAGTATTATTTATTACGCCAACGACGTGAAAATCGCCTCGAAAAAAGGAAGTGACAAAGTCAATTTGGCTTTGAATGACAAAAAATTTGGTTATCAAAATATTAAAGCGTTGGTGTATTTTGAAGGCGAGAATGTAGAAACGACGGCTCGAATTGAAGTGGTTTCTAATATTGAACCGAAATTGCTCAATTACACCATTGTCAATACTTTTCCCCATGATACGTTGGCTTTTACGGAGGGATTTGAATTCTTTAGAGATACTTTGATAGAAAGTACTGGACAAAAAGGAGCGTCGCATTTTAGAAAATACGACTACAAAACGGGGAAAGTTTTCAAGCAAGTGAATATGGACAATCCTAATCATTTTGGTGAAGGAATTACGGTGATTAATAACAAAATTTACCAATTGACTTGGCAATCGAATGTTGGATTTATCTATGATGCCAATACACTCAAACAAATCAAGACTTTTACTTATGACAAGCCTATTGAAGGTTGGGGAATGACCAATGATGGGAAAAATATTTACCAATCGGACGGAACGGAAAAGATCTGGACGATGAATCCAGAGACGCAAAAAATGGAAGGTTACATTAATGTGTATACGAATACTAATAAAATCAAAAGCATCAATGAACTCGAATGGATTGACGGAAAAATCTACGGCAACATTTGGCAAAAAGATGCGATTGCAGTAATTAATCCTAGCACTGGCGCAGTAGAAGGCGTTTTGAATTTAGCTGGATTGCGGAGTAAAGTCAAATTTGCTGGCGCGGAAGTGCTGAATGGAATAGCTTACAACCCAAAAACCAAAACGATCTTTGTGACGGGGAAAAATTGGGATAAGATGTTTGAGATTAGGGTGAATTAGTTGATGGTTGACGGTTGTCAGTTGTTGGTTGGTACTGTATAAAAAACAAAAAAGCGGCTTCAAATTGAAGCCGCTTTTTTGTTTTTTATTAAGATTGCAACCTACAACGTACCACATACAACCATCAACTACTTCTTCTTCGGCGCGAGATCCTTTAAATTCTGATACACATTACTCGACGCATTATAGCTCAAGTTGTTTTCTTGTGTTTTGTTTTTCAAATTGACATCGCCTTCTTTGGTTAAGGTGAAAGCGAGTCCTTCATTTCGAATTTTATCGACGGTTTGTGATGCGTTTTTCAATTTATCCAGGTACTGAATTTCTTTGATTTTAGTGGTGGTTTGCAGATTGGAAAGGGCTTTTGATTTGGTTTTGATATTCCAAATTTCGTTGTACTGCATAGTCTTGCTCTCTGTCTTTTCCTTCGATTCTGAAACCGCAGTTTCCGCCCAAGAAATCAAATGCAACGGCGTTCCTTTCGTTGTAAAAGCCGTGATTTTGCAATCGGTTGGGTTGCCTTTTACATCGTACTTCTTTAGTAAAATGGTGTCTTTTTTGGCGCCTTTGTTTTCAATAAATAAATAGAGATTATCTTTAATTAACTCCATCGAAAGATTGTTAAGCTTCGCTAACGCTGCAGTAGCAGTAGCTTTTGGCGTTTTTTTCTTCTGAGCAAAAGTGGTTGTTGCTACAAAAAGTACAGCAACGATAAGCAGGCATTTTTTCATAACATTATTTTTTGGTTGCGGAAAATTACAAAAATAAATGAGATGTATTTGCTTTTTAACAAAGCATAAAAAAACCGAGTTATTGCTAACTCGGTTTCTTCTATTATCTAAAAGTCTATTATCTTTTATCTAATTACTTTACTTCTTCAAACTCTACATCTTGTGTGTTATCGCCAGAAGCATCTGCTTGCGGTTGTGCGTCCTGAGCTTGTCCTTGTTCTCCTTGGGCATACATCGCTTCAGTTGCTGTTTTCCAAGCTGCATTGATTTTGTCTAATGCAATTTGAATCGCATCCAAATCTTGGTTACCATGCGCCATTCTCAATTCAGTCAAAGCGTACTCGATCGCTACTTTGTTATCATCAGATAATTTATCACCTAGTTCTTTCAATTGACTTTCCGTTTGGAAAATCATGCTGTCTGCTTCGTTCAATTTCTCAACGCGCTCTCTAGCAATTCTGTCTGAATCAGCATTCGCTTCTGCATCTTTTTTCATTCTTTCGATTTCTTCCGCGGTCAATCCAGAAGAAGCTTCGATACGGATATCGTGTGATTTACCAGTTCCTTTATCAGTCGCTGATACTTTGATGATTCCGTTCGCATCGATATCAAAAGATACTTCAATTTGCGGAACACCTCTAGGTGCTGGTGGAATTCCATCTAAGTGGAAACGACCAATCGTTTTGTTATCAGCAGCCATCGCTCTATCTCCTTGCAACACGTGAATTTCAACGGTTGGTTGAGAATCTGCAGCGGTAGAGAATACTTGTGATTTTTTAGTTGGAATCGTTGTGTTGGCTTCAATCAATTTAGTCAAAACACCACCCATAGTTTCAATTCCTAAAGATAAAGGCGTAACGTCTAACAACAATACATCTTTAACATCTCCAGACAATACACCACCTTGAATCGCAGCTCCAATCGCTACAACCTCATCAGGATTAACTCCTTTTGACGCTTTTTTACCAAAGAATTTTTCTACTTCATCCGCAATTCTCGGCATACGAGTAGAACCTCCAACTAAGATTACTTCGTCGATATCTTTTGTAGACAAACCTGCATCTTTTAAAGCTTTAGCAACTGGTTCCATAGAACGTTTTACCAAAGCATCTGACAATTGCTCAAATTTAGCTCTAGTCAATTTTTTTACTAAGTGTTTTGGTCCTGAAGCCGTAGCTGTAACGTAAGGCAAATTGATTTCTGTTTCTGATGAAGAAGACAATTCAATTTTTGCTTTTTCAGCAGCCTCTTTGATACGTTGCAATGACATAGGATCTAAACGCAAGTCGATTCCTTCTTCTGCTTTGAATTCGTCTGCCAACCAATCAATGATCGTTTGGTCAAAGTCATCTCCACCTAAGTGCGTGTCACCGTTAGTTGACAATACTTCGAAAACTCCGTCTCCTAATTCAAGGATAGAAATATCAAATGTACCTCCACCTAAATCGTATACTGCAATTTTTTGATCTACTCCTTTTTTATCCAAACCGTACGCTAACGCAGCAGCAGTTGGTTCGTTGATGATACGCATTACTTTCAAGCCTGCAATTTCACCCGCTTCTTTCGTAGCTTGACGTTGTGCATCGTTGAAGTAAGCAGGAACCGTAATAACCGCTTCTGTCACAGTTTGACCTAAATAGTCTTCTGCAGTTTTTTTCATTTTTTGAAGTGTCATCGCTGACAATTCTTGCGCCGTATACAAACGACCGTCAATATCAACACGTGGCGTGTTGTTATCTCCTTTTACCACTGAATAAGGAACTCTTTTCGCCTCACCTGTAGTTTCAGAGAATGAATGTCCCATAAATCTTTTGATCGATCCGATGGTTTTCGTCGGATTGGTTACCGCTTGTCTTTTTGCAGGATCACCTACTTTAATCTCGCCACCTTCTACAAATGCAATGATCGATGGTGTGGTTCTTTTTCCTTCTGAATTCGGGATTACTACTGCTTCGTTTCCTTCCATTACAGAAACACACGAGTTTGTTGTACCCAAGTCAATTCCAATTATTTTACCCATTTTAGTTTTATTTTAGTTTATTATAGTGTGCCTATTTTAACAACTCGGGGTGCAGTAGTCAATCTTTGTGCCAAGCGAACTGGGGTTTCTAAATTGTCAGTTTTGCAGAAAATTAGCTGACATGATGTCATTTTTTAGGAGCTGTTTCCCGCTTTACGCCTTTATCTTTTTTGTCTTCGTGCCTCATCCAAAAAAGGATATCGGCTGCAATCGGGGCTAGGATAGTAAGATTGTAAGACAGTAAGATTTTAAGATTTTAAGATTCAATCATACAGTCTTAAAATCCTAAAGTCTTAAAGTCTGGCTTTTCTTCCAAACAACAGCCGCTCATTAAAAACCACAATCGAAATCAAAATCAATCCATAAGAAACAATCTGATTGAGATGTACTTCCTCCTTAAAGTAAAACACCGCCAAAAAAAAGTGAATCAACGGATTCGTATACATCAAAATCCCAACCGCTGAGGAATTCATCCCTTTTAATGCGTACAAGTTTAAATACAAAGGAACAATTGTAAACACAATGACAATCACAACCAACAACATATAAAACAAAGAAGCGGTCGGCAACATTCCGCTGTAGGCAGGATAAAAAGGAAGAATCACAACAGAGGCAATTACCATTTGCACTGTCAATACCACAAATCGATCAAACTGATTGTTCTTGCGTTGGCTGATTAAGTAGAGCGCAAAAGAAAAAGCAATGACCAAACTGTAAACCAAATCCGTGATATGTCCATACGCCAATATTGCACAACTAATAATACAAAGTGCTACGGAAAACCATTGCCATCGACTCAGCTTTTCTTTCAAAATAAAGAAAGCTAAAATCGTGGTGACGATTGGACAAATCATATACGCAAACGACGCCGACTGCAAACTTACATGGTTAATCGCATAGATAAATAAGAACCAATTTAGAATCAAGAGAAAACCGCCCAAACACGTCAGGACAATCGTTCGTCGTTTGGTTGTCTTTTCCATTTCACGGAAAACAGCAACATCATTATGCACTTCGTTCCTTCTAAAAACAAGATTGATCATCAACAAGAAAATCGTAGCTAGGAAAATTCTATAAAACAAAATATCCAGCGAAGCATAACTTTGCAGCGGTTTTAAAGCCAAACTAAAAAAGCCCCAAATCACAAAAGAAGTTAGTGCAGCTAGATAATATTTATTGAATCGCATGAAGAAAATTTTGCGACAAAAGTAGTAAATGAAAGTGCTTCAACGGGAAATATTTCTGAAGACGAAAAAGTTAAAAAACACCTTTCGACAACATCCGACTTGCTATTGGGTAAATGTCCAATGTTCAGATTCTCCAACTGCCGAAAGCGATCCTACTTTTTTAACCACTACAGTTCCGTTCTTCACCACTCTCAAAATATAATTTGATGTGGCTTCCGCAGCGCCGCAATTAGCATAATACTTCACCCAATATTCGTACTCGCCCGTGGGAGCGGTTCCGTTTTTCCAAAAGACGTTTTCTGTTGGTCCATTAACGCATTCTTCACACCAACAATCAACATCCAATGTTCCTAAATCCGCGCTGGTATTATCGTAATAGATGACCGCTCCGCTGGGTGTTTTAACAAATAAATCCATGTCGACATTGGCCTGATTCGTATACAATAAATTGAATCGTGGATTACCGTCTTGTCCTACCAACACGTCGTCGTTATTGTCGGGTGAAGCTGGTTCACTACTCTGGCTGCAAGACAAGGAAATTGAAACCGCAAATAGTCCTAAAATTAAAGATGTTCTTTTCATAATAATACCTTTAAAGTGTTACTAAACAATGTACTAGCGTTAAAATTAAAAAATAATAATGACACAACCATCGTTATCCAAAAAAAAATCCCTTTGAATCATCAAAGGGATTATATTTACTCAAAAGACAAATTATTGTTCAAACGTCCAATGCATAGAATCTCCTTCCGCATTTAGACTTCCAGTCTTAGTTTCTAAAATCGCTCCGTTTCGAATAACTCTAACAGTAAAACTGGATGACGATCCAACCACGCCGCAATCTCCATAATAATTTACCCAATATTCATAAGTCCCATTTGGTGCTGTTCCGTTTTCCCAAAAGATATTCTCGTTAGGCCCTTGTGTACAACCACCGCATAAACAATCAACATCTAAAGTTCCAAGGTCTGCAGAAGGGTTATTATAGCTAATGACAGCACCACTTGGTGTCTTAACATACAAATCCATATCCACATTTTCAGGATTAGTAAATACTAAGTTAAACCTCGGATTACCATCCTGACCAACTAACGGTGCAGGTGCAGGTTCAGACTTAGAGCTGCTACTACTACAGGAAAACAAAAATGAACCTACAGCAATAACCATAACAATTTTAATGAATTTTTTTTTCATATATTTAATGATAAGAGTTAATAAAAAAGTACCTACGCCAAATTAAGTCAAAATGAATTAAAAAAAAGGGATAAAACCTAACTTATTTCAAAATCTACTTAAATTATTATTAATACCTTATAATTAGCCGTTTTTTTTCCTTTAAAATGATGACTAATAGGATAAAACTTGATGAAACAAATGATTTTTCACCGAAAATCATAAATATCTGCAGGTAAATTTTGCCATCATCAACTTTGAAAGTTGATTTCAGAAAACAATTACCTTAAGATTAGCGGCCTAAAATTCGTTTTGAATCCACATTAATTTATATTTGCGATACAAATCTACACTTATGGAAGAATGTATTTCGGTTTTTGACATGCTTAAAATTGGTGTTGGTCCATCGAGCTCACACACCCTTGGACCATGGCGTGCTGCAGAACGGTTTTTGGGTGAACTCAGAAATCAAGATTTGCTGCATCAAACCACCAGCGTCAAAGTCGATTTATACGGTTCACTTTCCCTAACCGGCAAAGGACACGCCACTGATTTAGCGGTAATGTTGGGATTGAGCGGGCAAGATCCAGAAACCATTCCCGTCAAAGATATCGCTGGAATCATCAAGGAAATTGAAGAGCAAAACCAAATCAATTTAGGCAACGAGCACAAAATTCCTTTCTCTTTCCTGATGGACATTGTCTTCAATAAAAATTTTCTTCCTTTTCATGCCAACGGTTTGACTTTTACCGCCAGTTTTGATAATAATGAAGTGTATGAACAAACCTACTACTCCATTGGTGGTGGATTTGTAGTCGTAGAAGATCGCGTCAATGCGAAAAAGAAATTAGAGATTAAATGTGCATTTCCCTTCCCGATTCAAAATGCGGAAGAACTGCTCCAATATACCATTTCTGAAAACAAAACCATTTCTGAAATCGTTTACGAAAACGAAAAATCGATGCGCTCCGAGGAAGATATTCACCGCGAATTAATGCGTATTTGGTCTACCATGTTAGAATGTATGTATATCGGATGTCACTCCGAAGGCATTTTGCCTGGCGGTCTGAATGTTCGTCGACGTGCTTTCGATATGCATCAAAACCTCATCGGACTCGCGAATTACAATTCACCTCAAGAGTGGCTAGAATGCATCCGAAAAACGGAAGTAAAATTTCGTCAAATTCTTAAATGGGTTTCTTGTTTTGCTTTGGCTGTCAACGAAGTCAATGCTGCTTTAGGCCGCGTTGTCACTGCGCCAACCAATGGAAGTGCCGGTGTCATTCCGGCCGTCTTAATGTATTACTTGGTCATCGAAAATCACCAAGCGGGCGAAAAAGAAATCAAACAATTCCTCATGGTCGCCGGAGAAATTGGCAGCATCTTCAAAAAAGGTTCTACGATTTCTGCAGCGATGGGCGGTTGTCAGGCCGAAATTGGCGTTTCCTCAGCCATGGCAGCAGCGGCACTTTGTGAAGTCATGGGCGGAACTCCAGATCAAGTCCTAATGGCAGCCGAAATCGCTATGGAGCATCACTTAGGATTAACGTGTGATCCTATTGGTGGACTCGTTCAAATTCCGTGTATTGAAAGAAATACAATGGGCGCCATCAAAGCCATTAACGCCGCTGAATTGGCGATGGAAACCGATGCTAAAAATGCCAAAGTACCGTTAGACAAAGTCGTAGATACCATGTGGCAAACGGCTAAGGACATGAATTCTAAATACAAAGAAACATCTGAAGGCGGATTGGCGGTAGCGGTAAATATGGCGGATTGCTAATCCAATTTGATCAGATATTCCCTCGATTTTCATGATTATCAGGATGTGAATTGGGATAACGAGTACTTGTAATATCCGAATTTTTGTCGCTATTCTCGACCATCTTTTTGCCGAGAGCTTCAGGCGCTGTACTAGGCTTAGAACCTAGTTCATTTGCCGCATGAAATTCAAAATCAGCTATGTTTTGATCCATCTGTCTCGCGCGATTAACTACTTTTTTTACACCTAATTGATCTGCTTCTATTTCAGGATGCATAGCAGCAGTACTGGGGTTGTTAATGCTAGTAGATTCTTGTTTATTATTCATTTTCTTTGAACCTAAATCGTTATTTTCCATGAGTTTTGATTGATTAGTTTATTTAATGTAATACTAGGCAATATAAATGAACTCGAGTTTCATGATTTTAGCTATTAGTATCAAAATCTCTAGGTATGATGCAGTTTGTATGATCTCATCATTTTGCATGTTGATCGATGAGTATTGAATAATAAACTTCGAAGTTGACAGCCCTAGCCCGGATGGAACCGGAAAACAAAACCGCGTCTTGCCTTTACTTTGGTTGGGCTGAGAAAGCGACCAACGGAAGCTCTTGTCAGCCTATACCATTGTGGGCAAGACGCGCTTTTTTTTGTAGGGTACAGCCGGATTAGCTTAAAAAAAGATTTTAAGACCGTAAGACTATAGGATTTTAAGATTAAAGGATGATGAGACGGTAGCATTAAATCTTACATTCTTGCGATCTTACAATCTTAAAGGCTTACAATCCTACAGTCTCAAAATCTATCGATCTACTTCACTTCCTTCTCGTATCGATAATATAAATGATTTTCCACTGGTCTTTTTCCTTAAACAAGGTAAATGCATTCACGCCGCGATGGCTTAATTTGCCATTGACGTAGAATTCGTAAGGTGTCCATGCGTGTCCCATAGCGCCATCGACTTGCGTGGTGTAACTCAAAATTTGCTCGTTAAATTTCAAGTCTTTTGGCATGGAGGCGACCGAACGGTAGAAGAAATGCAGTGGCTCTTCGGTGAGACTGTTGCCGTTGCTGTTTTCCTCGATAGATTGCAAAATCATTTTATCGGCGCAAACCTGATGCAGCAAAACCGTATCACGATGATGAAAGCCTTCGAAAAAGGTTTCGATGGTATGTTTGATCTCATCATTTTGCGCATTTATAGCTGTAGTAGAAAAAGCGAATAATACTGAAATGTAATTTCTCATAATCGAATTTTAAGCGGTTGCCAAAAGTAGGAAAGTTAAATCTTCCCCCATATTTTCCTGCGCCACCGGCACAAATAAATACCAAAGGTAAAAATCTAATAGATACGATTTATTATGAATTGCAGTTTGAATTCTTGTAACTGCTTTTCCTTCTTTGACATCTAGTCCATACGCCAAGATTTCCTTATCACCTTCTAAAATTGCATATTCGGCGAGCGGATTATTTCGAATGAGTAACTGTAGTTGCTTGCCTTCAAATTCGATAATCGTGGTATTGGCGTACCACTTTGGCGTATGCGTTTTCAAAACAACATTTCCGCGCGCATCTGTAATTTCAATATTGTTTTTCCAAAAACCAGTGTGTTTTAGGTTATAAGATTGATTATCGATGTCAAGTGTAGCTTTTCGCTCAAATAGGTTCGTTTGAATGGAAAGGCTGCCCAACTTGCTATTTTCTTTGTATAGTGCGTAGTTTCCTTCGCCCAGCTTTTTCCAGTTTTTAAGATTTATTTCCATTAGATTTGATTAAAAGTTAGACCTCAAAAATTCAGACCATTAGTAAATAATTAAAACGAATTGTTACAACATTATTGCAATTCGACTGCTATATTTTAAAAACCCGAACCGATTTTATTACTTTTACACCACTAAACGAAAAACCTATGTCGGTCGCCAAAAAAGATTATAAAAGAATTACCACGAGATCATTAATTGAAATGAAGGAAAACGGAGAAAAAATCTCCATGCTCACAGCATATGATTTCACAATGGCAAAAATTGTCGATGCTGCTGGAATCGACGTGATTCTTGTAGGAGATTCTGCCAGTAATGTTATGGCTGGACATGAAACCACTTTGCCTATTACCTTGGATCAGATGATCTACCACGCTTCGGGTGTTGTTCGTGCCATTCATCGTTCTTTAGTTGTGGTTGATTTACCTTTTGGAAGTTACCAATCGGATTCAAAAGAAGCCTTGCGTTCTGCCATTCGTATTATGAAAGAAAGTGGCGCACACGCGGTCAAAATGGAAGGTGGCGGTGAAATTAAAGACAGCATCAAAAAAATACTAAACGCCGGAATTCCAGTTATGGGACATTTGGGACTGACACCGCAATCAATCTATAAATTCGGAACGTATACGGTTCGCGCCAAGGAAGATGCAGAAGCGGAGAAGCTGTTAGAAGACGCTAAATTGCTTGAAACTTTAGGTTGCTTTGCTATTGTATTGGAGAAAATTCCTGCTCATTTGGCGGAAAAAGTTGCCAAAAGCATTGCTATTCCAGTGATAGGAATCGGTGCCGGCGGTGGCGTAGACGGTCAAGTCTTGGTGATTCATGATATGTTGGGCATGAACAATGAGTTTAGTCCACGGTTCTTGCGTCGCTATCTCAATTTATACGAAGAAATGACGAAAGCTATTGGTCAGTACGTTAGTGATGTGAAGTCGATGGATTTTCCGAATTCGGGAGAACAGTATTAATTCCTAATTAATAATGAACAATTAACAGTTAATAATTGGGGCGTTACCGCAAGGGTCGGGCTTTGCGCTCCCAATCTTTTGTCTTGCTAATAAGCAAGCCAAAAGGATTTCCGCTCCAATCCCTAACGCAACATCTGAAAATAGCAACGCCTTTATTTTCCATATGAAAATAGTTTCCACAAAATCCAATCTCCAAATCCTGCACGAAGACAACCACATTATTGTCGTCAATAAACGCGTGGGAGATATAGTTCAAGGTGACAAAACTGGCGACAAACCACTATCAGAAGTAGTCAAAGAATATATCAAAGACAAATACAACAAGCCAGGCGAAGTCTTCCTCGGTGTTGTTCATAGATTAGACAGACCGACGTCAGGCATTGTCGTTTTTGCAAGAACCAGTAAGGCGCTCACTAGATTGAACGAAATGTTTAGCGCGCGAGAAACGCAAAAAACCTATTGGGCAGTGGTGAAAAATAAACCGGACAAAACCGAAGATACACTGGTTCATTTTTTAAAACGTAACGAAAAAAACAACACTTCGAAAGCACATCTTAAAGAAATTCCCGATAGTAAAATAGCCAAATTAGATTATAAGATCATCCGTGAACTGAATTCTTATTTTGTACTGGAAATCGATTTGCATACTGGTAGACATCATCAAATCAGAGCGCAATTGGCTGCGATTGGCTGTCCAATCAAGGGAGATCTTAAGTACGGTTTCGACCGAAGTAATCCCGATGGCGGTATTCACCTGCACGCCAGAAAATTAGTTTTTGTGCATCCGGTTTCTAAGGAAAAAATTGATCTTGTGGCGGCAACTCCAAAAAATTCAGTTTGGGATGCGATTTAAGTCCTTTAAAATTGTATTTTTACGTTCCATCAAATCAACCTAACAAACAAAGTACTTATGAAAAAAATCATCTTCTTTTCTTTTATAACTTTTGCTTTTAATGCATTTGCACAAGATCATTTCACTGGAGTAACAACTTCTTCCCGGGTTGGGATCTTGAATGTCGGCGTCAATCCAGCGGAACTACCAAATCTATCGAAGAAATTTGAGGTAAACATCTACGGGTTGAGTCTTAATTTTTCAAATAACGTCATTGGCATCAAGGATCTTAGCTCTGACACTGATATCGAAAATTTACTTTTCACAGGCGACAGAATCGTAAACGCGGGAGCCGACATTGAATATGCAGGTCCTGGTGTTGCGATGAAATGGAAAGAATGGGGATTCGGAATTTCATCGAAAGGTCATATTAAATTTGATGTCGTAGATGTTGACCCGAAATTCGCCAATGCTATTTTGAACACAGATGACATCACTGAAAGTGGGACCACCTTCATCAAAAACGACTACAACCAAAGAATGAGCGGTGTTTCGTGGGGCGAGATTGGTTTCTCTGCTGGACGAACTGTTTTCGAAAATGAAAAACACCGTTTCAATGCAGGAATCACTTTCAAACTTTTATTCCCAGGTTCCTACGCAAATGCTGGTGTAGATAAATTTCAAGGAAATGTAACCACTGTTTATGACCCAAACAATCCTAATAATTCTGCCGCTTATCTGACGACGAGCATTCCTGTTAACGTCAACTTCTCTTATTCCGGAAATTTGGCGGATCGATTTACGGATGTGAATGATTATACCAGTTCTGTTTTTGGAAATTTAGGTGGCGTCGGATCAGATTTGGGTGTCAATTACCAATTGAAGGATAGCGATAAGAAATACAAAATCAATGCAGGGATGTCTATTCGCAATATGGGGAGTTTGACTTTTAAAGATTCTAACAATTCGTCAAATTCCTACGTTCTAGATATACCTGCGAGCGACCCGTTAAACTTAAATATTTTTGATGGTACGGAAAGTCTGGTCGAGGTAGAACAGATACTTAAAGATCAAAATTATTTGAAAAATGAAACTTCCAACAAAGACTTTAAAGCCAGACTCCCAACCCTCTTTAGCATGTATGGCGATTTTAAAGTATACCACAAATTTTACATCACTGGTTATTTGCAAACGAAAATGGGTGACAATAACGAAAACCGTCAAATTACCGCACAAAACAGCTTTAGTATTATTCCTAGAATCAATTTGGGCTATTTCGAAGCCTATATTCCATTTTCACACAACGAAATTTCAGGCGGAAATACGGGACTTGGTTTGCGCCTAGGTGGTTTTTATATGGGATCGAGTTCAGTGATTTCAACATTAAGCAGCAACACGAAGAAAGTCGATTTTAATATGGGATTCCGCTGGGCATTCTTATAGAAATTTAAATTACGCATAGGAAGAAATAAAAAAGTCGAGATGAATCTTGCTTCAGAAATCCACCATCGTAAAAAGAAACTAATTCGCTTATTGCACGAATTAGAGATGCAAGAAGACGCGATACTAAGTGCTCTGTACGCCGATTTCAAAAAACCAGTATTTGAAGGATTGATTACCGAAACAGCGCTAGTTAAATCCGAATTAAAATACACGATTAGAAATATCAACAAGTGGGCGAAACCAAAAAGGATTTGGCCTTCGCTGGTGAATTTTCCATCATCTGATTTTATTTATCAAGAACCCTACGGAAAAGTGCTTATCATTTCACCTTGGAATTACCCTTTTCATTTGGCGCTAATGCCAGTCATTGCAGCATTTGCCGCTGGAAACCAAGTCATTCTAAAACCTTCTGAATTAGCGCCCCACACTTCAAATCTAATTGCTAAGATTATTGCGTCTGTATTTGAAAAAACTGAAGTTGACGTAATTGAAGGCGGTCTTAAAGTATCACAAGAACTTCTTGCAAAACGTTGGGATTACATTTTCTTCACGGGTAGCGTTGCTGTCGGGAAAAAAATCGCGCAAGCCGCCGTTCAACACCTGACGCCTGTCACACTTGAATTGGGAGGAAAAAGTCCATGCGTGGTTGATGAAACAGCCAATTTACAATTGGCGGCAAAACGAATTGTCTGGGGCAAATTCCTTAATGCCGGACAGACGTGTGTTGCTCCTGACTTTCTGCTAGTACACACTAGTGTCAAATCGCAATTAATAAAGTATTTAGTAGACGAAATAGTTAATGCATATGGCGAAAATCCAGAATTATCAACTGATCTAGCGCGCATCATTAATCACGATAATTGGCTAAGAATAAAGCAATTGCTAAAAGAGCAGCAAATTGTCATCGGTGGTTTTTCTGACGAATCTTCACTGTATATTGCTCCTACGATCGTCGATGAACCTTCACTTGAAAGTGACATCATGAAAGCGGAAATATTTGGACCATTACTACCGATTCTGAGTTACAACGGAGAAAACGAACTTGAGGAAATTCTAGATCACTTTGAAAAACCACTGGCCTTTTATGTGTTTTCGACCACGCGCTCCTTTATCGCAAATTGCCTTTTCAAATATTCTTTTGGCGGCGGATGCGTCAATGATGTCGCGATTCATTTGGCCAATAAAAAACTACCTTTTGGAGGTGTTGGACATTCTGGTTCCGGCGCGTATCATGGTAAACACAGTTTTGATACCTTCTCGCATAGAAAATCTGTAGTAAAAAAAGCAAATTGGCTCGACATCCCAATCCGATACGCACCATACAATGACAAAATTCGCTGGGTCAAGAAATTACTTGATTGGCTATAATTAAAAATAAAATCGTACTATTGAAAAACCAATCTTTTAATCATATTACGACATGAAAAGTACTGAGGAAAAAATAGAAGAAATTAAATCTCACAGTTATGAACTCGATTTCGGAACGGTTTTCAACCATGCTTTTGAAATTTATAAGAAAATAGCGATTAACGCTGGAGTGGCATTTTTGCTGTTTTCCATGCTGCTTTGCATTATTGTAGTTGGCCTCGTTGTGGGAATCTTGGGCTTTGGTATCTCCGCAGATGAAATGCAACAATTTTCTATTATTAATTTTTCTCCACTTGGCATTGTAGCTTATGTCGCTTTTATGGTTGCCGTAACGGCGCTAGGAAGTCCATTTACGGCTGGCATCACTAAAATGGCCAGAAATGCCTCAAAAAATGAAGAAGTTTCAATCGGAAACGCTTTCGATTATTATGGTGGGCGCTATTTTTCAAAAATTCTAGTGGCCTCGTTTATTTTGGGAAGTTTTACAACTTTAGTAGATGTTGGACTAGAATTAATAGATTACAAAATCCTAGGAGTCCTTATCAATTTGGTTGTTTCATTACTGACATTTCTTACTATTCCACTTATCATTTTCGGCAATTTAGATCCGATGAACGCAATCAAAGGAAGCATCATCATCATTTCTAAGCAATTTCTAATTATCATAGGATTGCTTATTGTAACTGGTCTTTTTTGTATGCTAGGACTTTTTGGATTGTGTATCGGAATCTTTTTCACAATGCCGCTTTTAAATGCCATGACCTACAGCATTTATGCTACCATCCTTGACGATCATGAAAATGAAAACCAAGCTGAAATGGAACAGGGCGAAAATGATGTAATTTTAGAATGAAGAAGCACTAAAAAGAATATTAAATTGTGTATTTTTAACAAATCAATATAGCACATACAAGACGATAGCAATTGGACGGATCGGATTTAAAAATGAATTCATATGACATTGTTTAGCCAGGCCATTTTTAATTTATTTGCTAATTTTGAATTGGAGGAGTTTTTCGCCATCATTCCAAACCTCGTTTGGATTATCATTCCTGTTCTTGCCATTCTTGTAGCTTTACTGATTATAAACTTTGTAAAAATCAATAAGCAATTTACAAGTAAACAACTCGAAACAAGTTCTGAACAGGAGTCGACAACTAGAGAATATCAATTGTATTTTCTTTTTATAGGAATCCTGCTTATTATTCTTGAAATCGTCCTTCAAGTCTATTCTATTCGATTAAAAAGTCCACTGAAGACCAATTTCATTCTTGGATTTTCCTCCATAAGCATATACTTTTTAAGTAAAAAAAATCGATGGTTCAACAAGAATCTTCAAAGCATTTTTATTGTCATTTTTTTCGCGTACATGATAAAGATGGCATCAAAACTTGCTCTTGCAGATTATGACGAGGTAACTTTAATTGGTTTTATCGTATCTTTTTTCTTTTCACTTCAGGTTATTCGTCCAATAAAGCTTTATTGGATGTTTCTTGTTTATGTTATCATCTATATAACTTGCTCCTTCGTTTTTCAATGGATTCCTCTCCAAACGTTAATTATTCTAGCTAACTTTTGTTTTCTAATTGGTTTCATTCATTATGTTCAATATGTAACCTATCTAAATACTCAAAACAAGTTTCGATTTTCGAACGAAATTGTTCACAAAGGAAATTCACTTATCATCGCGACCAACAAGAAAGGAGAAGTTTCTTTTTGTAGCGAATCTATTGTAGACATTCTTGGTTACACGCCGGACGAAGTTCTTGGTTTTGGTTTTTGGACATTGACTGAAGATCCTGATTTTATCGGCGAAGATTACCATGAAGAGTACGTAGACAATCGTTTACACGTACGAAAACTGAAATGCAAGAATGGCCAATACAAGTACATTCAATGGAAAGACAAAAAATTTACCGAAAATCTAGTCATTGGTATTGGACAAGATGTTACCGAAGAAATCATTGCGAAAGATCAGTACAAAAATTTGATTCAGACCGCCAATGATTTCATCTACGAAACTGACGGTCAGGGTATTTTTACTTTTATAAATGAATTTAGCGAAAAAATGCTCGGCTATAGTTCTAAAGACGTCATAGGAACGCATTATTCAAAATACATCCATCCTGATTACGTTGAAAAAGTAAATCATTTCCTGAATAATACCAATTTTAATGATTCTAATAGTGCTACAATTGAGTTCCCCATTATCAAGAAAGATGGCGATTTCCTTTGGGTATCGGAAAAAGTAAACTATCGAAAAAACAATGCTGGTGAGATCATCGGATTTTCCGCTATTGCAAGAGACATCTCAGCACTCAAAAACATCGAATTAGAAAAACAAAAGAGTCAAAATAAGCTTTCGAAATATAATGATGTTCTCAAAGCTTTGATGTCAAAAAGTTACTCCACTTCGCAAGATTTTGATAGTATTCTCAAAGAATTCTTGGAAACAGCGTGTCGCACAATGGATACAAAAAGAGCCAGTTATTGGGAATATTTTCCTAATAAAATTAAATGCATAAATCTATTTGAAGAACATAAGAACAAATTTGAAAAAGGTTTTATTTTAAAGCAAGAACAATATCCACACTATTTCCAAGCAATAGAAAATGAAATGCAAATTATTGCTAGTGACGCCATTAACAATGAATTTACAAAAGAGCTATGCGCCGATTATTTTCCGAAAAATAACATTTTTTCATTATTGGATACGCCCATTTTTATTAACGGTCAACTCAAAGGAATTGTCTGTTTTGAACAAATAGAAAAAATAAAAAATTGGGATAATGAAGATATAGCGTTTGCAAGAGCAATAACCGATTTACTTGTCATCGCAATCGAATCACAATTGCGAATTGATTCAGAAAGGAAACTGGTTTATAAAAGCGAACTACTTTCCGCTATGGTGATGTGCACTGATAAGTTTATCAATACCAAAGAAAAAATTGATATTTTCCGTGAAGCTTTTCCAATTATCGGTAAAGTGACCAAAGTAGATCACCTCTATTATTACGAAAATGACCCGTCTACCAATCTGTTCCGACAAAAATACAAATGGGGAAGGGAAAACGTCGAATTGCAAATCACACCATTGCGTTACTTTTCGCATGATGATTTTAAAGAAATTGTAGAAAAAGCCGCTAAACGTAAATCGTTAAAAAGTCATACCCGCGAGCTCAACGAAGGTGTTCTAAAAAAACTGTTGATCGACAATCAAATAAAATCAATCCTAATTTTCCCACTTTACGCCAAAGAAAATTTCACCGGATTTGTTGGTTTGGATGTTATTGATGCTGAACGCAACTGGTCTGAAGATGAGATTAACACGCTGCAAATCTTGTCCAGCAACATTGCCTCGTCTATCGAACGACTTGACAATGAAAACGAAATTCATCAAAGTGAAGAAAAATTCCGTCTATTAGCCAACAATATTCCAGGAACAGTATATCTTTCTAATTATGATGAAAAGTGGTCGAAAATCTACTTGAATGACGAGGTCGAAAAACTCACTGGTTATCCAAAATCAGAGTTCCTAGAAAACAAGAGATATTATATCGATTTGGTTCATCCAGACGATTTGGAGGAGTTCATCGATGTTGCCCGAAAGCTTTTTAATGACAAAAAGAAAATCCACCTTACCTACAGAATTATACATAAAGATGGGCAAATTGTCTGGATTGAAGAATTTGGTGAACCTATTCTGAAGGACGGCGAAATTCAATTTATCGGCGGAATTTTCATTGATATTACAGAAAGAAAGCTCTCCGAAAATTTTGTAAAAGAAAAAGAAATTGCAGAAGCTGCCAATAAGGCAAAATCTGAATTTTTAGCCAATATGAGTCACGAAATCCGAACACCGTTAAATGGAATCATCGGATTTACGGATTTGCTAATGAAAACGCAATTAGAGGACTTCCAGAAGCAATACATGAATACCATCAATCAGTCTGCTAACTTATTGATGGAGGTTATTAGTGACATCCTCGACTTCTCGAAGATAGAATCTGGAAAATTGGAACTCAACATCGAAAAATATAATGTCATTGAATTGGCGCACCAAGTTATCGAATTGGTGAAATACGAATCCAATTTGAAACACATTCAACTCATTCTAAATATCGATAAAGAAGTTCCCAAAACGATCTATATCGACTATATCCGATTGAAACAGGTCTTGATTAATCTTTTGAGCAATGCGGTGAAGTTTACTGAAAAAGGAACCATCACGTTACATATCTCATACAAAGGCAAGAAAGGCGACAAGGTTATGCTGCGGATTTCCGTGAAAGATACTGGTATCGGAATCAAGAAGAATAACCAAGAAAAAATCTTTGAAGCGTTTTCTCAAGAAGATTCTTCAACCACCAAGAAATTCGGCGGAACAGGATTAGGGTTATCGATTTCAAACCAACTGCTGAACCTCATGGACAGCCACCTCCAATTGATTAGTGCATACAAAGAAGGAAGTGAGTTTTTCTTCGATATTGAACTTAAAACCGCGAGTGAATCAAAAGCAAAAGCAAGTAAACAGGCGTTAGCGGAAAAATCAACTGCTGCAGATCAAAGTTTTATGAAAACCATAAATGTATTGATTGCTGAAGATAACAAGATTAATATGTTGTTGGCAAAAACGCTAATCAAACAAATTCTCCCCAATTCACTTATCATTGAGGCTATCGACGGTTTGGATGCCATCGAAAAATTTAAGGAAAACAAAGTCGATATTATTTTTATGGATGTGCAAATGCCTAATATGAATGGCTACGAAGCGACCAAAAAAATTCGGGAATTGCAAACGGAAAAAATCCCAATCATTGCATTAACTGCGGGAACCGTTGTTGGCGAACGCGAAAAATGTATCGAAGTTGGCATGGATGATTATGCCTCAAAACCTATCATTAAAGACACACTCGAATTGGTCATTGCCAAATGGGTAGCCGTCGATTAACAACAAATAGCGTAAAATCATGAAATGGATCGGAAGAAGACAAAGTGACAATATGGAAGACCGACGCGGTGTTTCAGGAGGAAAAGTTGCCGTTGGAGGTGGTATAATTGGACTGATTATCCTATTGATTAATGCATTCGGCGGGGAAAGTGCCCAACAACTGACGCCAGTTTTAGAACAATTGCAAGGACAAGGACCGCAAACAGAACAAACTGCACAAGCATTAACTCCAGAGCAAAAAGAATTAGGCGAATTTGCAGCCACTGTCCTCGCTGACACCGAAGATGTTTGGAAAAAAATCTTTCAAGAAAACGGTCGAACCTACGAAGAACCGAAAATGGTTTTGTTTACTAGTAATGTCGAAACAGAATGTGGTTCGGCAACCGCTGCCTCTGGGCCGTTCTATTGTCCAGCCGACAGAAAAGTCTATATGGATTTGGCTTTTTTCGAAGAACTGAAATCGCGCTTTGGCGCCCAAGGTGGTGATTTTGCAATTGCTTACGTGATTGCGCATGAAGTAGGACATCACGTTCAAACTTTACTAGGAACGTCTTCAAAAGTGCGACAATTGCAAGAAGGCAAATCACAAGCCGACGCGAATAAACTCTCGGTTGCACTTGAACTTCAAGCTGATTTTTATGCAGGCCTTTGGACGCACTACAACGAAAACATGAATCAAGTGTTGGAACAAGGCGATATCGAAGAAGCTTTGAGTGCCGCCAACGCTGTTGGTGATGATGCGATTCAAAGCAAAATGCAAGGTCATGTTGTTCCTGATAGTTTTACGCATGGAACATCAAAGCAAAGAATGTATTGGTTTAATCTTGGATTTAAATCGGGAGATATTAAGTTGGGAGATACCTTTAAGGAAGTGAACTAGAAAATAGAACACTAATTTCACAAATTACCACTAATTAATTCGTGCAAATAAGTGAAATTCGTGTTTTATTAATCCTCTTCCTCACCTGCTGCATTCGATTTCGAATAACCACGCCATTTCTCAATTAACTCCTTCATATCATCTGGCAGTTCGGTATCAAAACGCATCATTTCACCAGTTGTAGGATGCACAAATCCAAGTGTTTTTGCGTGCAAGGCTTGTCGAGGTAAGATTTTAAAACAATTGTCAATAAATTGCTTGTACTTGGTAAAGGTGGTGCCTTTTAAAATCAAATCACCTCCATAACGCGCATCGTTAAACAGCGGATGTCCGATGTGTTTCATATGCACGCGAATTTGGTGCGTTCTTCCTGTTTCTAATATACAAGAAACCATGGTCACATAACCAAATCGTTCTAAAACTTTATAATGCGTGATGGCTGGTTTTCCTATTTCAGGATCAGCAAAAACTGCCATTTGCATGCGGTCTTTTACGTGTCGAGCGATATTTCCCTCAATCGTACCTTCGTCTTCTTTTACATTCCCCCAAACGATTGCGATGTACTCTCTTTCCGAAGTTTTTGCTTCAAATTGCTTCGCCAAATGCGTCATAGCGGCTTCGGTTTTGGCAATCACCAAAAGCCCCGAAGTATCTTTGTCGATACGATGCACCAAGCCTGGACGCTCGCTACTATTCATCGGCAAGTTCTCAAAATGATACGCCAAAGCATTTACTAAAGTTCCGGTATAATTCCCATGACCGGGATGCACTACTAAACCAGGCGGTTTGTTGATGAGCAACAACACATCGTCTTCATAAACAATATCTAACGGAATATTTTCAGGATCAACTCTGTTTTCAAAAGGCGGATGCGACAAAAGAATTCGCACCACATCTAGCGGTTTGACTTTATAATTGGATTTTACCGGAGCGTCATTGACATAAATATCGCCATTAGTCGCCGCTTGCTGAATTTTATTTCGAGTCGCATTCGGAATCAAATTCATCAAAAACTTATCAATACGCAAAAGCAATTGCCCTTTCGGAACTTCAAACCGAAAATGTTCGTACAATTCGTCTTCTAATTCTGGGCTATCTTCGTTAGTTTGCATTGGCTGGCGTTTCTTCTGTCGGCGGAATACTATCCAACTGTGTTTCGTCAAAACCTACTTTACCATCGCCCAAAACCAAATCAATTTTAGAAGACTTAAAGACTTTATCACCAGGATTCAATTTCTTGCCATTCCAGCGCATTTCCAAAACCATGTCTTTACCCAAATACGGTTTGTAAGAGATTGTCCCTTCTTCTAGTCCAAGGGCTTTCAACGTAGGAATTGCTTGACGGTATGTTTTTTCTATCAAGTTCGGAATCTTAACTGTCGTAAATCCAGAAGAATTAATTTTGATATAAATCTTGCGATTTTCTTTCACTTTTGAACCCGCAATCGGATCTTGTTCAACCACAGTATGCTTCGGAAAATCAGGATTATAGTCGACGCTATCCAAAAGCACATAATCCAAATTCAAATCATCTAACTTTTCTTCGACTTGTTGTTCACTCAATTTTTGAAGATTGGGCACGGTGATTTCATTCCCATGATCAGTCGTATACGTCAACCAATGCATAAACAAATAACCCAACACACCGATGATTGCCATCGCAATTAGCATTTGAAATAAAAACGTCCGACTCTTAAGATATTCCTGTAAACTCATGGGTAAAATATTTTGACAAAGATATAAAAATAGAAGCGGCATTTTGTTTCAAAAAAAATGATAATTTTGTTTTGGAATTTAATGAGAAGCTAATCCTGCTGTTCACTAAATCTTTTGTTCTGAACGCCAGAACAAAAGGATATCGTTTCCATCAGGGCTAGGGCTAATCGTTCGCCAAGTAGTAAATGATCAACATTCAACTTCCTAAAAAAATGTTGAACAACGAACGCTCAATCACGAATATTGAAATATCTAAATCCAAATCAATGAAAAACATTGCCATCATCATGGGCGGCTATTCCAGCGAATTTGAAATCTCTCTCAAAAGCGGCAACGTCGTATATCAATTTCTAGACAAAACGAAATACAACGGATTTCGCGTTCACATCCTCAAAGAAAAATGGGTGTATGTGGATGACAACAATAACGAATTTCCCATCGATAAGAACGACTTTTCCGTCACAGTTGATGGAAGTAAAATCACCTTTGATGCTGTTTTTAATGCGATTCACGGCACGCCGGGAGAAGATGGACTGATGCAAGCGTATTTCAATTTGATTCATTTGCCTCAGTCTTCATGTGACTATTATCAAGCGGCATTGACGTTTAACAAACGGGATATGTTATCGGTTCTGAAACCATACGGAATCAAATGCGCTACTTCTTATTATTTGAACAAAGGAGAAACCATAAATACTAGTGAAATTGTCAGTAAAGTTGGGTTGCCTTGCTTTGTCAAACCCAATAAATCTGGATCTAGTTTCGGAATTTCTAAAGTAAAAACCGAAGCCGAATTGCCCATCGCCATTGAAGTTGCTTACAAAGAAGACAGTGAAATCATCATCGAGAGTTTCCTTGATGGAACTGAAGTTTCTGTGGGTGTCATCAATTATAAAGGAAAAATCACCGTTTTGCCGATTACCGAAATCGTTTCTGACAATGACTTCTTTGATTACGAAGCCAAATACTTGGGGAAATCTCAAGAAATTACACCTGCTCGAATTCCGGCTGACATCGCGGAGAAAGTCAATGCTGTCGCCAAACGCGCCTACGAAATTTTGAATATGAAAGGTTTTTCTAGAAGTGAATTTATTTTGGTGGATGGAGAACCATATATGTTAGAAATGAATACCATTCCAGGATTGACGACGGAGAGTTTGATTCCACAGCAAGCCAGAGAAGCTGGAATTTCGTTAGAAGATTTGTTTACGAATGCCATTGAATTGGCTTTGAAATAGTTGCTGAGTTTCTGAGTTTCTGAGTTCGTCTTGGTTTACGAAAAGCCCTAGCCCTGATCGCAAAGAAAATCCTTTTTATGCTGAACTCGTTTCAGCATCTTTAATATAAATCCTAAACATTTTGAGGAGATGCTGAAACGAGTTCAGCATAAAAAGATTGTAATGGAGAGCAGGACCCGAGCTCCTAAAGCGAATTGACGAAGTAAACAGCTCCTAAAAACTTTGTAACTCAAAAGAAAAAACTCAGTAACTTAGCCGCTCAATAACTCAGCAACTCCAAAAAATGAGAAAAGCCATATTTCCCGGATCCTTTGACCCAATTACTTTAGGGCATTACGATTTGATCAAACGAAGCATTCCGCTATTTGATGAAATTGTGGTTGCTATTGGCATCAATGCAGAAAAAAAATATATGTTTTCGTTGGAAGAAAGAAAGCAGTTTATAGAAGCTTCTTTTGCGGATGAACCGACTGTTTCGGTGGTTACTTATGAAGGATTAACCATTGATTTGTGTAAGAAACTCAAAGCCAATTTCATTTTGCGTGGCTTGCGGAATCCGGCGGATTTTGAGTTTGAAAAAGCCATTGCGCACACTAATAGGAAGCTTTCTAAAATTGAAACAGTCTTTCTTTTAACGGCGTCAAAAACCTCTTATATTAGTTCAAGTATCGTTCGAGATGTGATTAGAAATGGTGGCGATTACACGGTTTTGGTACCGGATGCAGTACGAGTGAAAAAGTAAAAATGGAACACGAATTTCACGAATTAGCACGAATTAAAATAGTTTTGATTCGTGCTAATTCGTGAAATTCGTGTTTAATTCTCTTCTTCTTTTTTGATCACTTTCCGCGCCACTTCAATCTTGTATTTTTTTCCTTTCATTTTCTCATCGCGAATCAGGCGCAGTAAATCAGGAACTTTCTTTGATTTGACAGCAGCAAACGAAATAAAATCTTTGACTTCAATCAAGCCCAAGTCGCCTTTTTCTAATTTCCCTTTTTGAGAAAAGAAACCCACAATATCAATTTTGTTCAACTTATTTTTCTTGCCGCCGCTAATGTAGATGGTTTGAAATTGCGGTGGTTTGGGTAATTTTGTCGCGCCATCAAGGGACCACACTTTCATTCCGTAGTCGATATAGTCTAGTTTTTTCTCACTTTCATGAAGCAAAATATAGGCTGTTCCGGAAGCCAACATTCTAGCGGTTCGTCCGTTGCGATGCGTGAATTCCTCTTCTTTTGATGGCAAATGGTAGTGAATCACATGTTTCATTTCGGGAATATCGAGGCCGCGAGCTGCGAGATCTGTCGTGATGAGATAGGTTACGCTGCCGTTTCGGAATTGAATCAGCGCGCGTTCTCGTTCGTCTTGATCCATGCCGCCGTGGTAGTAAGTTGCATAAATTCCTTTTTCATTTAAAGTGTCGCTAATTCGTTCCGCTGCATCACGGTGATTGCAAAAGATTAATGCAGATTCCGATTTCAAAGAACAAATCAATTGAAATAAAGTGTTGATTTTGTCTTTCTCTTTCGAAACCACCATTAAAGTGGACAACTGTTGGTTTTCTGTTTCTTCAGGAATAAAATCCAAAACAGAAGGTTGCGTCACTCGCGTGTATTTTGGAATTTCGATATTGGACGTCGCCGAGACCAAAACCCGTTTATTTACTTTGGTCAATTGTTGCATGATGAAGGACATTTCCTCATGAAAACCCAGTTGCAGCGATTTGTCAAATTCGTCTAAAACCAACGTCTTTATGCTAGCCACTGAAAAAGTACTGCGCTCTAGGTGATCCGCAATTCGGCCAGGCGTTCCGATGAGAACCGCTGGTGGATTGCTTAAATTTTTGATTTCGGTGTCGATAGAATGTCCACCGTAGCACACATTCACTTTAAAAGCCGTTCCCATTTTCTTCCAAACCTGTTCTATTTGCAACGCTAATTCGCGAGAAGGCGTCAGAATTAGACATTGCACGTCTTTGACTTCAGTATCCAGTAATTCAAAAATAGGAAGCAAAAAAGCGAGTGTTTTTCCTGATCCTGTTGGTGAAAGCAATAAGATATTTGCGTCATTGATAATCGCTTCTTGCGCGGCGATTTGCATTTCGTTGAGGCTTTCTATCCCTAAATTGAGCAGTATGTTATTGGAATGGTGGTGCTTTGTCATCGGACAAAAGTAAGGTATTCTGTGTTGAATTGTAAGAATAAAAAATTCCTACTTGGCAAGTTGATCTTCTTCGAATACCAATTTGATATTCTCGTACGAATTTTTCATTGCTTCTAGAATTTGCTCTGGGTTGAGCCATGCTACCTTTTCGATGCCTTCTTCTAGTTGACCGACTGGCGTGCCTTCGAAATCTGTTTTCATTTCATACCATTGGGTAATCTTGAGTTTATAGATTCCATTTCGTTTGAAAATATGATACGTTTTTTGAAGTTTTTTTGTAATCCGTAACTGATTTACGCCGGTCTCCTCTTCAACTTCACGCATGGCAGTTAGCTTCATTTTTTCGCGCTTCTCTTTGCCGCCTTTGGGCAAATCCCATTTTCCATTTCGGTAAATGAAAAGCACTTCACCTTTTTTATTGTAAACTAATCCGCCGCCTGCGCGTTGCACAGGGATTTTTTCCTTTAGTTTTTTCAGTATTACTTTTTCATCTGGATAATATAAATAACATTTCTTAATCTTGTTATTAAACATATTAATTACCAGCTTCTTAATGTCGGTGCTTTCTAACAAAAACAATTGAAAATCTGTCTCCTTAACAATTTCATTTGTTAAGAAAAAAGGCTTATCGTTTACAAAAACTTTATACATTTGTATCTATGATTTTTAATAGAGAAACCGCCGAAAAAACAGCAGAATTGCTTTTGCAAATAAATGCAATTAAATTGAATCCAAAAAATCCTTTTACATGGGCTTCTGGATGGAAGTCTCCTATTTATTGTGACAACCGACTCACACTGTCTTTTCCTCCCATTCGAAATTATATTCGCGAAGAATTTTCTAAGAATATAGAAAAACAATTTGGAAAACCGGACGTCATTGCTGGTGTTGCTACTGGTGCGATTGGTATCGGAATGCTTGTCGCGGAATATATGGGACTGCCTTTCGTTTATGTGCGACCAGAACCTAAAAAACACGGACGCCAAAATCAGGTGGAAGGATTTTTGCAAAAAGGACAAAACGTTGTCGTTGTCGAAGACTTAATCAGCACCGGAAATAGCAGCCTGATGGCAGTTCAAGCTATAAAAGATGCTGGTGCCAATGTCAAAGGCATGGTTGCGATTTTTACGTATGGATTTGAAATTGCAGAAGAAAACTTCAAGAAATCTAATGTTGATTTGTATACGTTAAGCAATTACCAGAACTTACTAAATCTCGCCGTTGCTAAGAAATATATCACGGAAGAAGAACAATTAACCTTACAAGAATGGAGTACTGCTCCAGCAACTTGGGGCATTGAAGTTTAGATCAAACAAAAAACACCAAAAATAAATATGAATTTAGAAAGCCCAAAAACGAGCGTTAATCAATCTGCCCAGTACTTATTTGATTCGCTCTCTGATGTCAAGAACTTCGAAAAATTAATGCCAGATTCCATCGCTAAATTTGAAGTATTGGGCGAGGATTCCTTTCTGTTTGGATTAAGTGGTATGCCTGAGATCAAATTAAAAATGAAAGAAAAAGTCGCACCCAATCGAATCGTTTTGGGCGCTGCTAGCGATAAACTTCCTTTTACACTAACGGCTAAAATTGCTGGGGTTTCGGATACCACTTCTGAGGTTCAACTCTTTTTTGAAGGCGAATTTAATGCCATGATGGCGATGATGATTAAAGGACCAATTTCAAAGTTTATTGAAACTTTATCAATGAATATGAATAAGTTATAAAAGTAACGAACGCCGATAAGCGAGAAAAAGCCTTTCAGTATTTTGCTGAAAGGCTTTTTATTTCGATGAAATACAATAGATGGTCATCTTTTCGCATTTTATCGAGTTTTCAGGTTAGTTATAGAAGATTTTAGACGGTGCGAGGAATTCTATTTAATATTGTATCGGATTATTTAATTAACCGTTTGATAACAATAATTTAATAAATAAATTGGATAAGATAACCCCCAAATCTATGCCAAAGACAGACCAACAACTAAAGAGCAATGATTGCGGTATTAGTGCAATCAAGACCGTCTTCAATATTTACGAGAAGAATATTTCTCGGAAGTATATTGAAGAAAACATTCCTCTAGACCAAAAAGGATCTCGACTTTCTGACTTAAAAACCTTTTTCGACACCAACGGATTTGAAGCTGATTTCAAACTGCTTGACATCAATTACATTGAAGGCAATGAATCTAGAATCAAAGATTTGTTTCCGTTTGTTTTGCCAGTCAAACACAAGAATGGTTCTCGTTACCTCATTTTAAATGAGCTCAAAGGGAAAAAATTCAAAGTGTATGATCCTAGCAAAGGAAGTCAATATTACTTGACTTTGCCAGAAATCAAGAACAAAGCGATTAGCAATAAGACCGATTGGGATTTTGCTGAAACAGAAGATAAAATCGTTGCGATTTGTTCTGAAGATTTGCAAGAATACAAGATTAATGTTTCTGACGTAATCACTGAGAACGGCCATGCAAACGCGTTTAATAAACTAACTTATTTTAGATATCTAAGAGAAAATTTTGGTTTCAAAAACGCTGAAGCAGAGAAAAGTTTCTTGTTGGACTTATTGAAAAACCAGGAAATTTCTAGTATTCCGAATAATTTCAAAACTTTAGAATTAGAAAAAGGAAAAATCAAGAATAAAGCACCGCTAATTCTTGCCGTAAAATCGAACGAAGTAAAAGAAGCTACCGTTGCTTACCCTGAAGAAGAAAAAGGAAGTCTTTACTGGCAGCTTTTCAAACAATTAGGTGACTATAAACAACTGTGGTATATTTATATTTTTGCCGCATTATTCTCGGCAACAACCGCTCAAATCGCTGTCTTCACCAATCAGATTTTGATCGATAACGTATTACCGACATACAATCTCAACACTTTAATTTTGTTTGCTGTTGGATTGGGAATTTATAAAGTATTCGATTTGTTTACGACTTTGTACAAGAACTACGTGAGTATGCACTTGGGTAATGCTCTTGATCGTTACTTTCTATTTTCTTTTGATGAAAAAATCAATGCCTCTTCGCTAGCCTACATCCACTCTTACAAAAAAGGAGATTTGATGGAACGTGTGAGCGATTCGATGAAATTGAAGACTTTTTTCATGAAATTTTTTACTGGAATTTTAGTTGACATCAGTGTTTCTATCTACTCTTTATTTATCTTGTTCTTTATTGATAAAACATTGACGTTGATTGTACTTGTGGTGATGATTCTATTCGTGTTTTGGTTTAAGTTTATCACACCTTATTTGAAACAAAACGAACGACTACGTTATATCAGAAAAGCCGATTTCATCTCTAAAATGATGGAAAAAGTTGAAGGAATTCAAGTCATCAAGAGTTTCAAAATTGAACGCTTTCACTCGAACAAAATCTACTCAAGCATCAATGATTACTTGAGAATCCAATTGCGAAATGGCTATGTAGATATTGTAAATAAAATTGTCGTTGCCTTAATTATCATATTTTCATCGGTTTTGATCATGGTATTTTTGACCATGTCGGCGATACAAACTCAGATTATAACTTTAGGACAAATTGTAACCTTCATTGCCTTATCATCGAAGATATTCTCTTCTCTAAAAGGAATTCTTGACGACAACATGACGCTACAAGAAAATGAAGTAATTCTAAAAAGATATTTAGACTTTGATGAAGACACCAAAGTAAGAGCCAACAAAGGCATTAAAGATTTTACGATTGATAAGATTGAATTTCAAGGAATTCACTATGGCTATATGCCGAATGAATTTGTCTTGAAAGACATCAACTTAAAAATCAAAAAAGGGGAGAAAATCAAAATTGAAGGACAAAATGGATCTGGGAAATCTACCTTCAGCAAAATTCTAACAACACTTTATCATCCGGATTCGGGTTCAGTATTGGTGAACAATAAGGACAAAAAATTCTATGATGAAGAAAAAATGAGAGAAAAAATCTTGTTGGTAACCAACGAAGACATCTTATTCAATGACAGTATTTACAACAATATTGCCTTAGGAAAAGACATCAGTATCTCAGACATTTTAGACAAGGCGAAAGAGATCAACTTTTACGATTTTATCGCCTCTAAGGAAGACGGATTGGATTTTATCATTAATGAAAATGGAAAAAATCTATCAACCGGACAACGTAAGAAGATTCTATTGCTTCGTGCCTTATTTGCGGTAACAGAGATTATTATTCTAGATGAAGTATTATCTGGAATGGATGTCGAATCTCGCAGTAAAGTCGAATCTCTAATCGACAACGACAATGATAAAACGTATATTATCATTTCGCATGAACCTATAAAAAACATTAACTTCACGAAAAAATATAAAATAACTAATGGAGAACTCTACATTTTACAACACGAGGTCGATCAATTTTATTAAGATCCTCAATAAAATTCTAGTTGCTTTTTTAATTATTGTTTTAGTATTGATTTTTGCCTTGAGGTTAAATGATACTGTTAGTTTCAGGGAAGGTCAAATTTATTCCGACACTCCACAATTAAAAATCAACGCACCCAACGAAGTCAAAGTCTTAAAGGTTGCCGTCAAAGAAGGTCAAGAAGTCAAAAAAGGCGACACTTTATTTGTCTTGGAAAACAAAAAGACAGAATCTGATTTTAATGTTTTGAATACCGATCTAGCTTCAAAAGAGCACAAAATTGGTATCATCAAAAAATTGATCGCAAACACTACGGATCGCAAAAATTCTTTACTTCAACTATTGAAGATTCAGTCAGGAATTTATAAAACGGACCGTAAAAAATCAGCATTAGAGATTGCGGCTTTGAATAATAAATTGAATTTGTCTTCACAGCAAAGTTCTATTTTGACAGATAAGTTCAAGACAGACTCACTGCTGTATGCAAAGGGAGCCATTTCTCGCTATGAAATGACAGATACAAAAAACAAGAATTTGGATGACAGAAAGTCGCAAGTGGAAGTTAAATCCACGTACGGAGCTAAGAGCTACGATTTCGAGAATCTGTACAACAATTACAGACGCTCCAAAAATGATTTACAGCGCACCATCATCGACGTCGACAACGAATTGCAAAACTATCAGCGCGAATTAGTTGAGTTAGAAACTGAGATTAAAGATGGTAAATATAATCTTACTTATATCGCAGATGAGTTGAAAAAAATGGTAATTCTTAGCACCATAGACGGAACAATTTCTAACCTTTTTAACTCAAGACAGAATATAGAAATACTGGCAAAAGGCGAGTTGTTAACGATAATTGCTCCTAAGAAAGAACACTTTTATGCGAAAGTAATCTTGGATGAAAAAGACTTGGCATACGTTAAAAACGGTCAAGAAATAAACCTAAAACTAGATGCTTACAATTACTACAGATATGGCGCCATCAAAGGAAAGATTACTTATGTCTCACCATCAGATGTGGATAAAACTTTTTACTGTTTGGCGACAATAAAAAAATACAATCCAAGCATCAACTTAAAAGCAGGATATAAACTCAAAGGAGAAGTAATTATAGAAAGAATGCAGTTATATCAATATATTATTAAGAAGTTGTTTAATAAAATTGATAGCAATGTTAATTAACGCTATGAAAAAGTTTCTCTATTTACTTCTTTTGGTAGTTTCAAATGCGACATTTGGACAAGACCTGATGACCTATAAAGACTGTTTGGAATTGGCGATGAAAGAAAACTTAGACCTAAAAACAGCCGTCAACAGTAATCAAATTGCCAATGTTAAATATAAATCCAGTTACGGGAAATTATTACCGAACATCTACGGATCAGCTGAAAATAAAAACTCTTGGGGTCGCGATATTGATCCGAATTCGAATCTTTTTATTAATACTGACATCAAAAATTATGTGGGCTATATTAATGCTACCTATAATTTGTTTGCAGGATTTAATGTTTTAAATACCATAAGATACAACAAACAAGAAAAGAATTTAACGGAAAGCAACATCGATCGCATCGAGAATTTAATTAAGATAAATCTTGCCGAGAAATTCATTACCATACTTTACTTGCAGGAAATTATTCTTGCCAACCAGGATCAAATTAAATCGAGTGACAAACAGCTAGAATTGGCAACTTTAAAGTTCGCAGCAGGTGCTATTTCTGAAAGCGAAGTGTTTAAAATTAAATCTCAAAAAGCATCTGAAGAATTGAAATTGTTGACCAATCAGAACAATCTTACGGATAATTTTGTTGCCCTAAAGCAGCTGATGAATATGCCTTTGGAAAAGGAGATTGTGCTGGTCAAACCGATATTGCTTTTAGATCAAAAAGTAACACTCGATGAAGATCCGTATGCCTTAGCAAGAAAAGCTGTCGAAATCAATCCGGCGTATTCGATGAGTTTGTTGCGTGAAAAAAAAGCAAGAGCTTCACTGGCTATCGCAAGAGCTGGGCGTTATCCAGTTTTATCGATGCGAGCACAATACGGAACCCAATATACCAAAACGCAATATGAAGATAATGAAGAAGATTTACTCGACTTTAATGAACAAATAAGAAATAATGAAGTGAATATTTTCAGGTTGAATTTAATCATTCCTATTTTCAGTCAACTCGATAACCGATCAAAAATAAAAACTAGTAAATTCGAATATAAGCAAGCTAAAATCGACACCAAGATTACGCAAAATTCATTGTCGAATGAGGTTTTAAAAATCATCACAAATACCAAAACTTCGATAAAGAAAAACGAAGCCTCTGCCATTGCATTTGAGTTTTCACAGAAAAGTTATGAAGCCGATTTGTTGAAATTCGAATTAGGAAAAATTAATATTAATGAATTGAATTTTACCAAAACCAACTATATTGATTCACAAGCACAATTGATCAAGTCGAAATACGAATTGTTGTATAACAATGCGTTGATTAAATTCTATTTGGGCGAAGAATTTTCTCTTTAGAAAATCATCTTCACTTCTTTGATGTCAAAATCTAGTCGTGTTCCTTTGTCATTTTCGATTACTAGTCGACCTCCAGTTGTGATTCCTTTAATCGTTCCATTGAAAAAAGAATCGTCGGACGCTTGAAAAACCATCAGTTCCTCTTTCTTAAACAGTAGATTTGTGTAGGTATTTTGTAATTGCTGTCCGTTGTTGGGCCAAGACTTAAGATAATCTTGGATGGCATTTGCAATTTTCTCTAGTATATGTTCTTTGTCGAAAGAAGATCCAGTAATAACGGCCAAAGACGATGCTTGAGTCAGATTTTCAAAGTTGAGTTGATTGACATTAAGTCCAATACCAACTATAGAATCAACGGTATTGTCACTTTTGAAACTATTCTCGATCAATATGCCTCCGATTTTCTTGTCATCTGACATAATGTCGTTTGGCCACTTGATAGATAGTTTGGGAATATCCAAAGAATCTAAAGCTTGCAGTACGGCTAGTGACACTACGATATTAAGATCAAACATTGCTGTGCCAGAATTAATAAAATCACGCACTAACATACTCATTATTAAATTCTTGCCTTTTTCTGATGCCCAAGTAGAACCTCTTTGACCTTTACCTTTTGTTTGATGTTCCGCCGTAACTACAGTATAATTTTCGGCGTTCATTGTACGAACTAAATCTTTCAAGTAGTCATTTGTAGAGTCTATGGCATCGAGTTTGACTAGCTTCATTTCAAATAAAGGAATAACAGAATTTAATCTTATGTTAAGGTTCAAAAATAATGACAAAAAATGATAACTTTGCAAACATATACAAAATAATAAATGACGAAAAAAGCGATTAATAATGATGTTCTTTTAGCAAATATCATCAAAGGAATTGAAGAAGTAAAAGGAAATGATATTGACATTTTAGATTTACGAGAAATAGATAATTCAGCTTGTGACTATTTTATTATCTGCAACGGAAACTCCAATACACAAGTTAACGCTATAGTTAACTCCATCCAAAAAACAGTTTCAAAAGCAATCAAAGACAAACCCTGGCATGTAGAAGGATCCGACAATGCGGAATGGGTTCTTATGGACTATGTGAATATAGTTGTTCACGTCTTTCAAAAGCACATCCGAGAATACTATAACATAGAAAGTCTTTGGGGCGATGCCAAAATCACCACTATTGCAAATAAATATTAAGATAAAAAATGGACAACGATAATAAACCCAATCCTAATAAATTAAAAGTAAGTCCATGGCTCATTTATGGGGCCATTGTTGTTGTTTTTCTATTTATTAGTTATGCCACTGGCGGATCGAGCTTTCAAGAATTAGCGAAAACATCCTCATCGAAATTCAATACTTTCTTGGACCACGGTGATGTTCAAAAAGTAATTGTTTTTAACAAATCGGAAGCAGAAGTCTATTTGACCCCTGAGGCTCTGAAATTACCTATTCATAAAGCCGTTGCCAAAGACTTACTCAACCGACCAAATACCAAAGGTCCACACTATGTTTTTGATATCGGAAACGACGAAATATTTCAAAAGAAGTTAGAAACTGCGGTAGCGGAAGGCAAATTAAAGGACTACAATTTTATGCCGAAAAGCAATTGGTCTGAAATCTTTTTTAGTCTGTTGCCTATTTTGATCATTGTGGGTATTTGGATTTTCATCATGCGACGAATGAGTGGCGGTGCCGGAGGTGGCGGTGGACAAATATTCAACATTGGAAAATCGAAGGCTAAATTATTTGATGAAAAAACAGATATCAAAACGACGTTCAAAGACGTTGCTGGACTAGAAGGTGCGAAGGAAGAGATCCAAGAAATTGTGGAGTTCTTAAAAAATCCTCAAAAATACACCAATCTCGGAGGGAAAATTCCAAAAGGAGCGCTATTAGTTGGTCCTCCTGGAACCGGAAAAACATTATTGGCAAAAGCAGTAGCTGGAGAAGCTAAAGTCCCATTTTTCTCATTGTCTGGTTCAGATTTCGTAGAAATGTTTGTAGGCGTTGGAGCTTCACGTGTACGGGATTTGTTCAAGCAAGCAAAAGAGAAATCACCTGCAATTATTTTTATTGACGAAATTGATGCCGTCGGTCGTGCTCGTGGAAAAAGTAATTTTTCTGGCGGAAATGATGAACGGGAAAATACGTTGAATCAGTTACTAACAGAAATGGATGGTTTTGGAACCAATTCAAATGTTATTGTTTTGGCAGCAACCAATAGAGCTGATGTTTTAGATAAAGCTTTGATGCGCGCTGGTCGTTTTGATCGACAAATATTTGTTGATTTACCAGATATTCGAGAGAGAAAAGAAATTTTTGAAGTGCATTTAGCGCCATTAAAAAAAGTAGAGAATTTAGATACTGATTTTCTAGCAAAACAAACTCCAGGATTTTCTGGAGCCGATATTGCCAATGTATGTAATGAAGCTGCTTTGATTGCCGCTAGAAATAATAAAACCGCTGTAGACAAACAAGATTTCTTAGATGCTGTTGACCGAATCGTCGGTGGATTAGAGAAGAAAAACAAAATTGTCACACCAGACGAGAAAAAAGCGATTGCTATTCACGAAGCGGGTCATGCCACGGTAAGCTGGATGTTAGAACATGCAGCACCGTTAGTAAAAGTAACTATTGTCCCACGTGGACAAAGTTTGGGTGCGGCCTGGTATCTGCCAGAAGAACGATTGATTGTTCGTCCAGATCAAATGTTAGATGAAATGTGCGCAACGATGGGTGGTCGAGCGGCAGAAAAAGTAACATTCAACAGAATTTCTACAGGTGCTTTGAGTGATTTGGAAAAGGTAACTAAGCAAGCTCGAGCAATGGTAACTGTTTATGGGCTGAACGATAAGATTGGAAATGTGACCTACTATGATTCTTCGGGACAGAGTGAGTATAATTTTTCAAAACCTTATTCTGAAGATACTGCCATGGTTATTGATAAGGAAATCTCTGCATTAATTGAAAGTCAATATCAAAGAGCCATTCAAATTCTTGAAGAAAACAAGGATAAATTAAACCAACTTGCTGATATTCTGATAGAAAAGGAAGTAATATTTAAAGACGATTTAGAAGCCATTTTTGGGAAAAGAAAATTCGATTCCAATCTTCAAGAAGAAACGGATTTATAAATCAACTCAAAAGCGATATTTTTTTAAAAATCTTAATTCAAAATTACATTTGAATTAAGATTTTTTTATCTTTGGATGTTTTCCTAAATATAATACTAACGAGTACCTACTATATGAGTCTTTTTCGAAAATTTTTCGGTTCTGGAAATGATTCTTCAGAAGAAGAAAAGCACAGCGAATTCAATGCGCAGCAAGCACATTTATCAGCACCGGCAGATGAAAAATTTACATTCAATTTCAAGAAAAATGGAGGTAAATTTCTTTATTGTGAAGACTTAACAGAAGTAAAAGACCACTTTGAGCACATCCTAGAAGAGAATGACTGGTTTGAGTCTGAAGCTGTTTGCTTTGAGCCAAAACTCTATTCGATGCTTGACGAGAATAAATTAATCTACGAAAATACAACAAACCCTAAATTTCTTTTGGCAAGTTGTGAGAACCTAATTGCTGATGAAGGTTCTATTTTGTTCTCATCAAATCAAATTAAGCAAAACAAACCAAATGACCTTCCCGTAAATATGGTCATCTTGGCGACTACAAGTCAGATTTTGGAAAGTAAAAGCGATGGACTTCGCGCCATCAAAAAGAAATACGACAAAGATTATCCCACCAATATTACTACCATCAAGTATTTTGAAAAAGCGAAAGAAGAAGACTTCTTGCAGTACGGTAGTTCCGCTAAAAATTTGTATTTACTTCTTTTAGAAGACCTCTAAGATGAATGAAACTCTAACAAGAGCACTTTCTGGCGTTTTATATATTTTTATATTAGTCACCGCGACCTTGTTCTTAGACAGTTTCTTAGTCCTATTCGCTTTGCTGCTGATGTTAAGCGTCTATGAATACTGTGAACTTGTCAAACTTCAGAAAGCAATTCCAATTCTGATTGCACTCGTTTCGTACTATTTATTTACAAATTACTTTGTAGATGCTCGCATAGCTTCTATTTTAGTAGTTTGTTTTCTTGTCATTGCTATCAAGGCTTTGATGTACTTGTTTACGCGTGCAGATAACAAAATTAATTTAGTTGAAAAATATGGCTACTTGGTTGGTTACATTATCATTCCATTCATTTTGCTTGGCAAATTGCCTTTCGTTGAAACACTTTTTAATCCAAAGATTGTCATCAGCTTATTTATTCTAATTTGGTTTAATGATACGATGGCTTACGTAGTGGGAAAATCGATCGGAAAAACAAAATTATTTGAAAGAGTATCTCCTAAAAAAACAATTGAAGGTTTTCTTGGAGGACTTATCTTTTCTGCATTGATTAGTATTTTTATAGCAAAGTACTACATTTATCAACCTGTTGCCCAGTGGATAATTATCGCTTTGATTGTTGGCATATTTGGCACCTTAGGCGACTTAATCGAATCTAAATTCAAGAGAACTGCTGGAGTTAAAGATAGCGGGAAAATAATGCCCGGACACGGCGGAATTTTAGATCGTTTGGATAGTATTATATTTGCGGGACCTTTTGTATTTTTGTTTTATCAAATCTTAAATTATGTTTCATAAAGAAGGCGGAAAAATCATCCTTATTGCAACTACGCTAACAGTAGTATTTTTGCTACTTGCAGATCATTTTATAACATTATTTTGGCTGAAGAAAACCGTGGAGCTTCTGATTTTGGCCTTTCTAATACTGATTCTGCAGTTCTTTAGAAATCCAAAAAGAGACGTTTCAATCAACGATAACCACGTGATTGCCCCAGTTGACGGAAAAGTAGTTGTTATCGAAGAAGTATTTGAAAGCGAATATTTCAAAGACAAAAGGTTGCAAGTTTCCATTTTTATGTCTCCGATAAATGTACATGTGACTCGCTATCCAGTCAACGGAAAAATAAACTTTAGCAAATACCATCCAGGAAAATACTTGGTAGCTTGGCATCCAAAGGCTAGTACTGAAAATGAACGAACAACTGTGGTAGTAGAAAATCGAATTTTTGGTGAAATTCTTTACCGTCAAATAGCGGGAGCGTTGGCAAGAAGAATTGTCAATTATGCGGAAGAAGGAATGCAAGTCGTTCAAGGTACTGACGCGGGATTTATCAAATTTGGCTCAAGAGTCGATTTGTTTTTGCCTCTAGGTACAAAAATAGACGTCGAACTCAACCAAAAAGCAATAGGAGGAAAAACCATCATCGCTTCAAAATAATGGATGATAAAGAACTAGATATTCGATTTCAAGAAGCTGTTGCGATCGCTGATACGATGTCGCAAGCTTCTTTACCACAAGACGTACAATTGCGCCTCTATGCCTATTATAAACAGGCAACCTTTGGCACTGTTGATCCGTTGTCTATTTCTGCTACTTATCATCTTAGAGATGCGTTCAAGACCAACGCTTGGATGCAAATTAGCCATCTTAGCGCTGATGAAGCCAAAGAACTTTATATCGAGGCAATTTTGTCACTCACAAAGAAATAAATGCAATGAAAAAAGAAACAGGATTTTTCTTCTGCTTACTTGTACTAACCTTAGTTTCCTGCAATAATAAAAAACTGACCGAAGTGGTTGAAGTTCCTCTTCCTTCTAAAGAGGAAAAAATGCTCATCGGTAGTCCTGATGATGTAAAGGCAGACGAAGGAACCTTCGAGATGGTGAAACTACCATTCGGATACGAAGCCTTGGCACCAAATATAGATGCCCTTACGATGGAGTTACATTACTCAAAACACTATTTGACGTATACAAACAACTTAAATAAAGCAATTGCAGGGACGGAACTAGATCAGCTTACTATTGAAGAAGTCTTAAAAAAACTAGATGTCAGTAATAGCGACTTGAGAAACAATGCTGGAGGATATTACAATCACAGTCTGTTTTGGGAAAATATCGCACCAAAATCTGGAGGGCAACCCAAAGATTCTCTAGCTGTGGCTATTAATCGAGATTTTGGATCATTTAATGAGTTCAAAAACCAATTTGATGATGCTGCCGCCAAGCAATTTGGTTCTGGATGGGCATGGTTGGTCACCGATAAAGCTGGCAAATTACAAATTACAAGCACATCCAATCAAGATAATCCATTGATGTCGAATGCGGTAATCAAAGGCACTCCAATTTTGGCGCTTGATGTATGGGAGCACGCGTATTATTTGAATTATCAATACAAACGGAAAAAGTATATCGACGCTTTTTATAAGGTTATCAATTGGAAAAAAGTTGCGGAACGTTACGAAGAAGCTATGAATGCTAAATAAATGCATCTGTAAATATAACACGAATTCCACTAATTTGCACAAATTAATCGGTGCCAATTAGTGGAATTTGTGTTCTTAGATACTATTTCAAACTGGCTAGACTCTGCTCAATAGTAGCAATCTTTGCCAAAGCATCCGCTTCCTTCTTGCGTTCTATTTCGAGTACTTTTTCTGGTGCACCTGCAACAAATCGCTCATTTGATAATTTTGCTTGAACTGATTTTAGAAATCCTTGGGTGTATTTCAATTCTTCCGTCAGTTTTGCCAATTCTTCTTCCACATTAATCGAACCTGCAACTGGAATAAAATACTCATTCGATTTTACTCTAAACGTCAATGCTCCATTTACTTTCTCCTCGATATATTCATACGAAGTAATATTTCCCATCTTCGTAATGACAGCATCAAAATGACTTGAAACCTTGTCATTATTGATCACTTTTAGATCAATACTGTCTTTAAACGGAATATTTTTCTCTTTTCGAATTGTTCGAATTCCAGAAATCACTTCAATAGTGGTCTCAAAATCTGTTATCAATTGTTTGTTGAACGGCTTTAGTTTCGGCCATTCTGAAACGATTAAAGCTTCTTCTGAAGTTCTTTCTGCGATATGTTGCCAAATTTCCTCTGTTAAGAATGGCATAAATGGATGCAATAATTTCAAATTATTTTCGAGCATCGCAATCGCCGCATCAAATGTTACTTTATCAATGGGTTGCTGATAAGCTGGCTTGATCATTTCTAAAAACCAAGAGCAGAAATCGTCCCATACCAATTTATAGATGGCCATTAAGGCATCGGAAATACGGTACTTTTCAAAATGATCTTCTATTTCGACTAATGTTTGTTGCAATTTCGCTTCATACCATTCGATCGCAACTTTAGAAGATTCAGGTTGCTCAATCTCTGATGAAACTTCCCAGCCTTTGATTAATCGGAAGGCATTCCATATTTTGTTGGAGAATGCTTTTCCTTGATTGCACAATTCTTCGTCGAACATGATATCATTTCCGGCAGAAGCGCTCAGGAGCAGTCCAACGCGAACACCATCGGCACCAAATTTATCAATCAAATCTAATGGATCTGGCGAATTCCCTAATGATTTCGACATTTTACGACGGTTTTTGTCGCGAACTAGTCCAGTTAGATAAACATTGGTAAATGGTTTCTTTCCAGTATATTCATAACCCGCAATAATCATACGCGCAACCCAGAAAAACAAAATATCTGGACCCGTTACCAAGTCGTTAGTTGGATAGTAATATTTGAAATCTTCACTTTCTGGATCCATGATGCCACCAAAAACAGCCATTGGCCAAAGCCATGAGGAGAACCACGTATCTAAAGCATCGGCGTCTTGTGTTAAATCTTTAGTGGTCAGTGCTGGATTGTTGGTCTTCTGTTTTGCTAAAACCAAAGCTTCATCGATGGATTCCGCCACTACAAAATCTTCCGCTCCATCGCCATAGTAATACGCTGGAATTTGTTGTCCCCACCACAATTGACGAGAAATGTTCCAATCGCGGATATTTTCTAACCAATGACGGTACGTATTTTCAAATTTCTTTGGATACAATTTGATTTCTTCATCAACCAAAACCGATTGAATGGCGGGCTTTACCAAGTCTTCCATTTTTAGAAACCATTGGTCAGACAAGCGAGGCTCGATGACTGCTTTTGTTCTTTCAGACGTTCCTACTTTATTCAGATGTATTTCAGTTTTGGCCAGTGCGCCAATTTTTTCCAATTCAATTGCAATAGCGTCACGAACCACAAAGCGATCTTGACCTTGGTAATGCAATCCAAAACTATTTAGTGTAGCATCATCGTTGAAAATATCGACAATTTCTAGGTTGTGCTTCTCCCCTAACGTTTTGTCATTCATATCGTGTGCGGGAGTAACTTTTAGGCAACCTGTTCCAAACTCGATGTCTACATACTCATCTTCGATAATTGGAATTACGCGACCACAAATCGGCACGATGGCGCTTTTTCCTTTGAGATGCGTAAATCTTTCGTCATTTGGATTGATACAAATTGCAGTATCTCCAAAAATAGTTTCTGGACGTGTCGTTGCGATGGTTAGAAAGTCTTCGCTGCCTTCGATTTTATATGTAAGGAAATACAGTTTTCCTTGTTGTTCTTCATAAATTACTTCTTCATCAGACAAAGTTGTTTTGGCTTCTGGATCCCAGTTGACCATACGATAGCCGCGATAGATATATCCTTTGTTGTATAAATCAACAAACGAGCGAATAACAGAAGCCGACATATCCGGATCCATGGTAAATTTGGTTCGATCCCAATCGCAAGAGCAGCCCAATTGTTTGAGCTGTTCTAGGATTACACCACCATATTTGTCTGTCCAATCCCAAGCGTGTTTTAGGAATTCCTCGCGAGACAAATCGTTTTTGTTGATGCCTTCCGCTTTTAGTTTTGCCACTACTTTTGCTTCAGTTGCAATAGATGCGTGATCGGTACCTGGCACCCAACATGCATTGAAACCTTGAAGACGTGCACGACGAATCAATACGTCTTGAATCGTATTGTTGAGCATGTGTCCCATATGCAAAACTCCAGTTACGTTTGGTGGAGGAATAACAATGGTGTAAGGCGTTCTGTGGTCTGGCTTTGAATGAAAATAGTTGTTTTTCATCCAGTAGTCGTACCATTTTGGTTCTATCGTTTTGGCGTCAAATTGAGCTGATATTGTCATGTTGCGTTTATTTGTTGAATCTTTTAATTCTTGACTTACTATATCTTCTGATTATTTCTAAATTATCTAATTATTCTAGAGCCCTAGCCCCGATTGTAACGGCATCCTTTTGTGGCGGGGTTCGCCGCAAAAGATAGAGAGAAAAGCGGGAGAAAGCTACTCACAAAAAATATAATTGAAACTGGTATGCTATTTGTAAGCCCTGCAAAAGTAAATAATTACGTCCTTATAAAAAATTAAGAATTAATTATTTGCACATTTCAGAAAACAAAGTACATTTACTCAACTTAAAAGTAACAAAAGAATGAAAAAATTAATACTTGCATTTGCAATTATAGGGTTCACGATGACAGCTGCCGCCCAAGGTGCTAAGATAGAGTTTGTTTCCAAAGACAACACGGTAGATTTTGGAAGTGTTTATAAAGAAGAGGACAGTGGCATCAGAACTTTTGAGTTTAAGAATACTGGAGATGCGCCGTTAATTATTACGAATGTGCAATCGACTTGCGGTTGTACGGTGCCTTCGAAACCAACAGAACCAATTATGCCGGGGAAATCTGGAAAAATAGACGTTAAGTATAATATGAATCCGGGGCCAATTCGAAAAACCATCACTGTCGAGTCGAATGCCACAAATGTAGAAGGCGGACGAGTAGCCATCAAAATCAAAGGTGAAGTTTTGGTGAAAGAGGCGGTCAACGTCTTAGAAAAGAAAAAGGGAATTATGTCTAGCGACAATTAAATAGGAAGAGCTTCGAAATGAAGCTCTTTTTTTTGCGATAAAATTGCGTGTTAGAAAATTGCATTTCTCACAATATGCTTTTGAGTTGAAATTTGAACTTGAGCGGTTTGCCATTTCGCTCGATGGTAAGATAGAGCCATTTTCCTTCCTCAGATTTTAGTAGATTATTGATATCTTGTAGTGAGTAGCGATAGGCTTCGACACTGTCGATAGACACGAGGATATCTCCAACTTCCAATCCAGATGCTTCCGCTGGAGAATTTTTGCGAATACTTGCAATGGAAAATATTGGTTTTAGGATGAACTTTAGTTTGAAGTCATTTTGGGCATTATTTGCGGTGGGATCTGCGGTATTATCGAGGTTGACCGTTTGTAAGTTCATTGTTTCTTGCACCCATTGCACGCCGTCATTTTGTAATTCGATGCCACTCATATTGTACGAAAAAGGGTTATTAAAGGAACGGCTTTTTCTAAAATAAATGGATTGATTTGGATAATCGAAAATGAGATTAAAGCGTTTTAGGATTTCACCTCCGATAGAACCCACTCGATCAACTACCTTATTGACACTTTTGATAGAAACAGAGTCAGGAAAGGCCACGATTGGACTTTCAAACCGGAAGGATTGAATGGCAACACTTGGAATTTTTGCTCGGAAACCGTTAATATCTCCGCTAAAACCCTTTCCTAAATAATCTTCAAAATTGATTTGGGGAATTTTGATGTTTTTCGATTGGTTTTCGAAAATCCACAGCGCGTCACTATTTCCAAGGTCTACCAGCAATTTCGAAGGAATTACCTCTTGATCAATCCGAATATTCGCCATGAGGTAAGGTTTATTTCTTTCAATGGTAATGGGAGAAGTGACATATTTTTTAAACTTCTTTCTCGCCTTATTTGCGTCTTCATAAACGATGATTTTCTTCTTGTCGTAATTGACTTCCACCAAATTGTTTTTAAAGAAATTGTATCCGATGATTCCATTAACTGGAATTCCGATGTGCGAAGAAAAATTAAAGCTTTGATCTAAAACAATATAAACGTCGTGATTTCTATCAACTAGACTCTTATATGACAAAATATTGTTGGAAGATCTTAATCCTTCGATTGGTTCGTTGCTTCCCAAACCTTTTAGTTTAATTTTCTGCACGCTGTGCATACTTACGGCTTCTTTATCATCTAAGGACAGTAAGATTGTTTGGTCGACACCAGAATCTAAAAGAAAATTAAGTGTTACACCATTTACTTCGAGTGGAATGAAAATTAGATTGTTTATCAACTGAAATGGAATCGCAATCTTTTCTTTGTGATTTTCAAATTGAAATTCACCTTGACCAAACAATAAAGCTGGGCCACAAAGAAAAAATAAGATTGCACAGAAAATTCTCATAAATAATATTTCCATAAAATTAAGGAAAAAGGATGTTTCGAGTAGCAATAATATCAACTAAAACAATTGGTGTACTCTTAAAAAATTCGCAAATTTGCAATTCAAAAAAAACAATTCACCATGCCAAGAATATCCAACAAAGGAAAGCAAATGCCAGAATCGCCAATTCGAAAGTTGGTTCCTTATTCTGATATTGCAAAAAAGAAAGGAAATAAAGTATATCACCTCAATATTGGACAGCCAGATATTAAAACGCCGGAAGTAGCGATGAATTCCATAAAAAATTTGGATATCAAAGTACTCGAATACAGTCACTCTGCCGGATTTGAAAGCTACCGAACTAAATTGTCTCAATACTATAAAAACCACGGCTTACCGATAGATGTGGCCGATATCATTATCACAACTGGTGGTTCCGAAGCGCTACTTTTTGCGATGGGAAGCACGATGGATCAGGGTGATGAAATCATTATTCCTGAACCGTTCTACGCCAACTACAATGGTTTTTCTACTGCATCTGGAGTAAAAGTAGTTCCTGTGATTTCTACCATTGATACTGGTTTTGCCTTACCTCCTATTGCGGATTTCGAAAAATTAATTACACCAAAAACCAAAGCCATTTTGATTTGTAATCCAGGAAATCCGACGGGCTATCTCTATTCTCAAGAAGAAATGATGCAATTGGCAGACTTAGTCAAAAAGCATGATTTGTTTTTGATTGCGGATGAAGTGTATCGCGAGTTTACTTACGACGGAGACATTCACTATTCTGTAATGAATATTCCAGGATTGGAGGAAAATGCCATCATGATTGATTCTGTTTCCAAAAGATATAGTATGTGCGGCGCGCGTATTGGTTGTATTGTTTCTAAAAACAAAGAATTGATGGCTACGGCAATGAAGTTTGCGCAAGCGCGTCTTAGTCCACCAACCTTTGCACAAATCGCAAGCGAAGCGGCACTAGAAACGCCTCAAAGTTATTTCGACGAAGTCATCACAGAATATCGCGATCGTCGTGATACTTTAATTGCCGAATTACAAAAAATTGAAGGCGTAAAAGTGGCGAAACCAAAAGGTGCCTTTTATTGCATTGCGCAATTGCCAGTTGATAATGCCGACAATTTCGCACAATGGCTTTTAGAGTCGTTTGATTTAAACAAAGAAACCGTGATGGTAGCGCCAGCGGCAGGTTTCTATTCAACACCTGGTGTTGGCTTGAACGAAGTCCGTATCGCCTACGTTCTAAAGAAAGACGATTTGATTCGATCTGTTCAAATTCTTAAAGAGGCTATCAAAGTCTATAATAAAAAGTAGTTAGGAGCTAATTCCCGCTTTCGCCTTTATCTCTCCGCTGCGCTGCGAGGATATCGGCTTTATCGGGGCTAGGGCACTCGATTTACAACGAATATTTTATCTAATAAAAAAGCAACTCTCACGAGTTGCTTTTTTTTGTGACTTTTATCTCTTCAAAGAGAAATGCGACCTAAATTCTTTGTCTTGTCCATTCTCTTTGTAAAACACTTTAAACCAGTAATCATCGCCAGGTAATGCGGTGCCATTATATTTCCCGTCCCAACCTTCACCTTGGGTGGAAATTTGCTTGATCAATTTACCATAGCGGTCAAATATATAAATGTAGGCCTCGGGTTGGTCAGCAATTTCAAATATATTCCATGTGTCATTATAGCCATCTTCATTTGGAGTAAAGAACTTTGGAAAGTTGACGATTCTAAAAGTGGTTTGCGCAGTTCCACATCCGAATTTATCTTTCACCGTTACGGTATGCTCACCAGAGAACAAAGCTAAAAAGTAATTATTTGCCTGAAATGGTCCTGAATCTAACTGATACAAATATTCTCCTGGCGGTTGTACACTGATAACCACTTCTTGATTATTTTCAAAATAAGTAGTTTGTGATGTAGTTGCTGAACTTGGCGCCAAGGAAGGTGTAATCGTTGCATTTTGTGTGTCATGACAATTTGTGGCAAGACTCGTTACCTTAACGCTATATTGTCCAGGAACTGTAGCCAAATAACTATTACCTGTTTCCCCTACTATAACTCCGTTAATGTCCGACCATTCAAAACTATATTGGGATGTACTCAAATTGGTGGTGAGTGTATAATCCGATATTGGATTTCCAGATGGGTCAACACAGATGTAGCCATCTTGTGGTAAACTAATCACAGGAAGTGGGTTAACGTTTATCGTGCCTGTCAAACTCGCCGTTCCACATCCGCCTAAAGTTCGTATGATATAGGTAAAAGTTCCCGATTCTCTTGTGACACCATTGATGGTAAAGGTCTTTGTAATAGAATTATAACTTCCTTGAATACCCTCTGGAACTGTCCCCGCTACTAGTGATGCTCCTGTTGCACCATTGCCTAATTGGTAAGTTATCGGCAGTATCGGATCGTTGATACAAACCGTTTGAGAAGCCGTTGAAGCTGGACTCACTAAAGCGATAGTAACATCTGGATTGATGGTAATGGTACCATTTAGAGAATCTACCCCACAACCTCCAACGGTGGTCACCACATAAGGATAGGTAGCTACAACGGAACTCGAACCTGAGATTGTTAAAACGCCTCCTGCATAAACCCCTGTGATCCCGGGTGGTAATCCTGTTACACTAACACTCGTTGGATTATTCTCGGTTCTATAGGTTATAGGATCTATTAGCGCATTGATACAAGCACTTTGATAAGTAGTACTTGTCGGGGAGGTTGGAATCAAACGAACATCCGGAGAAACTACTAACACGCCACTCAGAGAAGAAAACGAACATCCTCCTGTGGTAGTAACCACAAAAGGGAATGTTCCAGACTCCAAGGCGGTTCCGCTAATGGTCAAAACTCCCGCGGTAAAAATAGGATTCACCCCTAGTGGTAAATCTCCAGAGGTAATCGATGCCCCTAATGCGCCATTGCCGATGGTATAAGAAAATGGCGTGATGTTATTGTTGATACAAAGTGTTTGTGTACTCAACCCTGAGGTTAATGCGATACTAGCCGTTGGTAAAATAGTCACACTAGCCAAACTACTATCGTTCACGCAAGGCGCTGTGCCGAGTAAAGTATAAGTAAATGTACTAGAGGTAGCTCCCACAGTTGGAACAAATGTACCAGCTATTGCATTGAATATCCCTCCGGTTCCTGAACTTCTAGTCCAAGTTCCTCCCGGTTGTTCTCCAATAATTAATGAGTATAAATCAATGGTGGTGGTGCCACTCTCACAAACTATTTGTGGCGCTCCATCTACTCCCGCATTGGGTTGGTTGTTGATATTCACCAAAGCAACACTACTATCATTCACACAAGGTAAAACCCCTGGTATGGTATAGGTAAAACTACTTGTTGTAGCACCTGCCGATGGCGTGAAACTACCACTTGCAGCATTAAACAAGCCTCCTGTTCCTGAGGTTCTACTCCAAGTACCTCCTGCTTGTTCTGATGTAATTAAGCCAAACAAATCTATGGCAGTAGCGCTGCTATCGCAAATCGAAGTCACCCCATCTACTCCTGCATTGGGTTGTGGACTGATATTTACTGTGGCGATACTACTATCGTTTGTACATGGTAATATTCCTAGTAAAGTATAGGCAAAAGTACTGCTTGTGGCTCCAACTCCTGGAGTAAAAGTCCCTAAGGTAGCATCAAAAACCCCTCCTGTTCCTCCTGTTCGGGTCCAAACGCCTCCAGGCTGTTCTGTCGTAATTAGTGAAAATAAATCGATAGCAGTTGTGCTACTATCACAAACAGCTACCACACCATCAACTCCCGCATTGGGTTGTGGATTAATGTTTATCGTGGCAAGGCTGCTAGAATTTACACATGGTGCTACACCTGTTATGGTATAAGTAAAGGTACTGTTGGTAGCACCTGGCGAGGGTGTATATCTTGCTGTTATCGGGTCAAATATACCGCCTATACCTGAACTCCTTACCCAAGTCCCTCCTGTTTGTTCTCCATTAATTAATGAAAACAAATCTATAAACGTAGTATCGTTATCACAAACCTCTTTGGGTAAACCATCAACTCCTGCAAAAGGTTGCGCATTGATGTTAATCGTGGCTATGCTTGTATCGTTCGCGCAAGGTGCAATTCCATTTACAGTATAGGTAAAAGTGCTTGTAGTGGCTCCAGAGGCTGGAGTAAACGTACCTGCTATTGGGTCAAAATTTCCGCCTGTTCCACTTCCTGTTCGTGTCCAAACTCCTCCAGGTTGTTCCCCTGTAATGAGTGTGTTTAAAACAATTGGAGTTGTACTACTATCGCAAATCGTGGTCGCGCCATCAACTCCCGCATTGGGAGCGGCAATGACTACAATACTAACTTGACTACTCGAATCTAAGCAAGGAGGCGTTGCAGCAATAAAGTAGGTAAAAAGACTTGAGCTACCACCCGGGCTTGGAATAAAGGTCCCAGCTATCGGGTCGAAAACACCCCCAGTTCCAATTCTTGTCCAAGCGCCTCCACTTTGTTCTCCAGTGATTAAATCAAATAAATTAATTGCTGTAGTACTATCACTACAAACCAGCAGCGGCGCGCTTGCTACTCCTGCATTGGGTTGCGTATTGATTGTTACCGTAGCAACACTTGTTGCATCTACGCACGGTGCAACTCCTGGCAATCTGTATTCAAATGTGCTCGTTGTAGCGCCGATGGCTGAGATAAAGGTTCCTGTTGTGGCATTGAATGTTCCTCCTGTTCCCGTTCCTGTTCGTGTCCAAGTACCACCTGGTTGTTGACCTGAAATTATGGTGTTCAAATCTATTACTGTAGTATCTGTCTCGCAAATGGTAACGCCTCCTGAAGTTCCTGCATTGGGTTGTGGATTGATGTTTACTGTGGCAACACTCGTCGCATTAACACAAGGTGCAACACCTACTAATTCGTATTGAAATGTACTGTTAATTGCTCCCGAAGCTGGCGTAAAAGTTCCCAATATTGGGTCGAATAATCCTCCGCTACCGGTGAGTTGCGTCCAAGTTCCACCTGATTGTTGGCCAGAAATGATAGTGTTCAAATCTATCAACGCAGTACTGCTATCGCAAACAAGAGTAGATCCGCTTGTTCCAGCATTTGGTTGTGCATTTATGGTTACATTAACCAAACTAAAATCATCAACACATGGAAGTGTTCCTGTTACAGTATAAGTAAAAGTACTACTTGTAGCGCCAGGAGCTGGAGTAAAGGTTCCAGCTATCGGATCAAATGCTCCTCCAGTTCCAGTTCTGGTCCAAACTCCACCTGACTGTTCGCCCGTAATTAAATTGAATAAATTTATTGTTGTCGTACTACTATCACATACGATTTGCGTCGCTCCATCAGCTCCTGCGTTAGGCTCGGGATTAATATTAACCGTGGCTGTACTTACATCATTAACACATGGCGCGGTGCCAACTAAGGTATATTCAAATGTACTCGTGGTTGCTCCTGTAGGCATAAAAGTCCCAGCTCCGGCATTAAAAACTCCCCCTGTGCCAGTGCCCGTGCGTGTCCATGTACCTCCGGCTTGTTGGCCAGAAATTAAAGTGTTCAAATCTATCAATGTTGTACTACTATCACAAACAAGGGTAGATCCGCTTGTTCCAGCATCAGGCTGCGGATTAATATTTACTATCACTTCACTAGAATCATTAACACAAGGCGCTGTTCCTGTTAGGGTATAAGTAAAAGTACTCGTTGTAGCTCCCGGGGCAGGCGCAAAAGTTCCAGCTATTGGATCAAATGTACCGCCTGTTCCTGTTCTGGTCCAAACGCCACCTGACTGTTCACCGGTGATCAAATTGAATAAATTTATAACTGCCGTATTGCTATCACAAACAACTTGTGGTGTGGCGTCTGCTCCTGCGTTAGGCTGCGCATTAATATTCACCGTGGCTACACTTACATCATTAACACATGGCGCGGTTCCAACTAACGTATATTCAAAAGTACTCGTTGTTGCTCCAGTTGGCATAAATGTCCCCGCCGCTGCATTAAAAACTCCGCCAGTGCCAGTACTGGTGCGGGTCCATGTACCTCCGGTTTGCTGACCCGTAATTAAAGTGTTCAAATCTATCAAAGTAACACTGCTATCGCAAACCAGCACACTACCGTCGCTTCCCGCATTGGGCTGTGCATTTATCGTAACAGTCGCCACACTAAAATCATCAACGCATGGCGCAACACCTGCAATTCTATATTCAAAAGTATTAATATTGGAAGCACCAATAGCTGGTAAAAATGTACCCAAACCAGCATTAAATGTTCCTCCTGTTCCCGTAAGTCTTGTCCAAGTTCCCCCAGATTGTTCTAAGGTAATTAACAAATTCAAATCAACTGGCGTAACGCTGCTATCGCAAACAACTGCCGAACCATCAACGCCGGCGTCGGGTTGTGCATTAACTTGAATAGTAGTAGTAGCAGAACAAGTGTCTGTTACTCCTGTTTCGCAAGTAACAGTAAAAGTGTATGTTCCAGCCGCTGTCGGAGTTCCTGAAATCGTAAAAGTTCCTGCTGAAAAACTACCTGTAACTCCTGGAGGCAAATCAGCAATCGGGACCGAAGCAGTTGTTGCTCCTGTCGATGAAGTATAGGTTATTGGAGTTATGGCTGTACCCATACAGATCGTTTGTGAAGCAGAAGAAGAAGTAACAGTACAACTACAAGAAATTATTTCAACTGTAGCGGAAGTAGTAAATGCCGGACATAACGCCGTTGCAGGTATATCGTAGGTCACTGTATAAACGCCAGTAGCACTTGTTGAACCATCAATTGCACCAGTACTTGGAGTTATAGTTAAGCCAGCTGGCAAAGCGGTAAAAGTACCACCAGAAGTCAGCGCAAACAATGTTGGATTCTTTGGAACAACATCATTATTGCAATAAGGACTTCCAGGATAGCTAAAAGTTCCCGAAGGACTATTTACCACATCAATCACGAAGGATCGTATATTATAACAACCTGTCGTAACTAAGTCTTCGATGCGAACGTAAATTGTTCTCGGAACCACTGAAACCTGATATGTTGCTAGAGCTGCGGTACCTAAAAGGTCAATATTAGTCGGCGCATCATTCTTTGCGTCATTTAAATTCTCATAATACTTAATACTATAATTAGCTTGATCCGCCAATGGAATCGTACTAAGCATCAAAGCATTTTGATCAATATTAATAGTGTACGGCGGTAAGCTCGATGAACAAACAGTAATATTTATTGGATCAGTTGCTGGCAATGGTGGTGCTGGACCCACGGTAATATCTTTTCTCACTTCATCTGTCGTTCCATCACATTTTTTATAGCTTACAACCGCTGAATAGGTGCCACTCACTGTTGGGCAAATATTTAACGGATTCTCGTTCAACGATCCGATTGGATTTCCATTTAACTCCCAAGTTAGTTCTGTCACAGTTGGGTTTGGTTCTGCTATCGGAGAAAAACGCCAAGCTTCATTTACCGCACCCCAAGTGCCTGTATTTCTTCCCGGGGGAACTTCGGCCAATGTGCCTGTTTGATCCAAGATTCCTATCAAACCACTACCAGAATTCCAACCGACACAAGAAGTTCGTTTGCTTACCAAAACTTCAATGATATTTGTTGTTTCGTGCAATACAATTTGACTGGTTTGACGACCGACTCCATCATTACAACTAAATTGCGGTAGTTCATTAAAATTTGCCACAAAAACACGATTAGGTGCAGCATTCGGTCCAGAATCTAAAACATAGTAGTTTACGTTTTGTATGGTTGGATCTACAACCGGTGGCGACGCAATATTAGTATCTTGATACACTCCAAAAACAGCATTTTTAATTGGAAATCCTCCATTAGGTATCGTTGCGGTAAACGGCCAATTGCAATATCCTAAGGGAACTTGAAGTGGCGGTGCTATTCCAATATCAAAAGTGATAACACCATTTGTTCCTACCAATACATTATTATAACAATTGCCATAAAAATTAAAGGTAAAAGGTAATGTTGCTATAGATGACCACGCGTCATCACCAGTTGCATTTACCACTGTTCCTCCAGTAAACGGAAAAGTAGGCGCATAAGGTATTGAACATACTGCGTAATCGTCAGTAGCAGCAACACCATCATCTGTGGTCGCTATTCTTGTGTACTCAGCTAAAAGGTCAGTACATTGCCCAACATTACAAACTGCCTGCGGAGCTACAATATCAACCTCTGCCAAAGGTAAATCTCCTGTATTGGCAATATCACAAACTGTTCGCACTGTAATAGTTACATTTCCTAACAATGGAGTAATACAAGCACCAACCGTAGCGTTCACTAATGAAAACACTGTAGTAGTATCAAGATAAGGAATATTATATGTTCCAACCCCTGCAGTATTTATGGCTACACTTTGAGGTCCCAATGTCGATGTAAAGTTTACCGTAACTCCAGGCGTTCCGTAGAAAGTAATTACTGCTGATTCACCAGGATTAATAGTCGTACTTCCAAAAATAGTAGCTGTTGGAACACTTAAAGTTGCAGTTCCTGTTATGCTTTGGCTACAATTCGTTGTCCCGTTTGAGTCAACGCTTACCAATTCGTACGTACTGCTTGCAGTTAATGGCAATGAAGTAGCCGATCCAGTGCCCGCTGCACTCAAAGTCACCGTCTGGTTTGGACCGCCATTTATAGTGTAAGAAACTGTTGCTCCGGGCGTGCCAGTAAAATTAACTGTACCAGTAGCACCAGAACAAACAAAAGCATCACCAGAAATAGTAGCGGTTGGCAAAGTAAGCACATTTATTGTCGCCACACCAGCTTGACTTTGTGAATAAATCGGTGCCGTTCCGTACGAAACACTTACTAGATTATAATTAAAAGTTCCGGCCACATCAGTTGGTACTTGGACTGTGGCTGAATCGCCAGTACTTGATGTTACTGACAAATTTGACCCGCCATTGATGTTATAAACGAATGTATAAGGCGCGATTCCATCGGCCCCCGTTAATGTAAGTACGTTTCCAGTGCTGTTTAGACAAACCGTATTCCCTCCTGAAATTGTTGCAGTAGGCAATTGAACCAGTTCAATGTCATCGATTGCAAATTCATTTCCTGTAGCTTGCACTACTCTGTCAAAAATTGCAATTTGAGCGGACGCACTTGCACCTGAATTCCAAGTATAATTGACTCTCAACCAATTACCACAAACTATCGTTGATGGAGTCGCTACTGCGGCACCTAAAGAAACACCGTTGATTTGTGTTTCCAAGGAAGCTAGATTAGCAATATTTAATGATTGAACCCAAAAGGTAAACGAATAGTTTTTTCCAGGAGTTACAGGAACAGTTTGAATCCAAACCCGGTCATTACCAGAATTGGCGACCGAACCATCAACCACCATCATGATGCCTGAACCCGTTGTATGATCACCGCAACTTGAATTACTAGCAAGCCAAGTATTCGGATTGCTGGCTACACCATATTTGCCCGAAACACCTGTAAGGTTAGGCGCATTAACAAAACCATAATCAGAAGTAAAACCGCTATTTCCTGCGGAAAAATTACCATTAACAACTAAATTTTGAGAATATATAAATGGAATAAACGCGAATATAAATATCCAACAAAGTAATTTCTTTTTCATAGCAAATAATTTTGGCAGCGTAATTTACAAAAATTTGACAAAGAAATATCCTAAATTTAAATATTATTTATATTTAACAGTCTCTGATTTTCTTTTGACTTTAATTATTTATCTTTGTCCTTCAAAAAAAAAGCGATAATAATACTACCACTTGATGACAACAAACGAGGAATTTCAAGACGATGCAGCGCAGGATCATTTTACTTCAAATGCCAATAATCCGATCAGAAAAGACGCCTTCGATCTTTCTGACGAGGACAAAATAGAAGCCATAAAAAAAGACGTTGAAAGTATCCTTTTTACGTTAGGAATGGACCTCACCGATGACAGCATCAAAGGGACTCCCAACCGTGTCGCAAAAATGTTTGTAAAGGAAATTTTTGGCGGTTTGAATCCCAACAAAAAGCCAAGTTCATCGACATTTGAGAATCAATATAAATACGGCGAAATGCTCGTTGAAAAGAACATTACACTCTACTCGACTTGTGAACACCATTTGCTACCCATCATAGGAAGAGCGCATGTTGCCTATATTTCGAGCGGGAAAGTCATTGGACTTTCAAAAATGAACCGCATCGTAGATTACTTTGCCAAACGACCTCAAGTGCAGGAACGTTTGACTATGCAAATTGTTGAAGAACTTCAAAAGGTTCTGAAAACTGAAGATGTTGCGTGTGTCATTGATGCGAAGCATTTGTGCGTGAACTCAAGAGGTATTCGCGATATCGAGAGCAGTACCGTCACCGCAGAATATGGTGGTCAGTTTAAGAATGAATCGAAACGCCAAGAGTTTTTAGAATATATTAAATTGGATACGAAATTTTAATTGTAACGAATTGCCCTAGCCCTGATTGCAGTGGAAATCCTTTTTTGTTTTGTCGACTTAACAACGTTTAGTAGATTTTCTGAACAAAAAAGATTGTAGCGAAAAGCAGGAATAAGCTCCTAAAAAAAACAAAATGCCTTTATACCAAAATCAAACGCTGAAAATATACAACTCGCTTTCCGGAGAGAAAGAAACTTTTAAGCCTATTCACGAGGGTAATGTCGGTATGTATGTTTGTGGTCCCACAGTTTACAGCAATGTCCATTTAGGAAATGTCCGAACTTTTATGTCTTTTGATGTGATTTTCCGCTATTTATTGCATCTGGGATATAAGGTTCGTTATGTTAGAAATATCACAGACGTCGGACATATCGTGGATGACGTTGATGAAGGGGAAGATAAAATTGCAAAGAAAGCACGACTAGAACAATTGGAACCGATGGAAGTGGTGCAACAGTACACCGTTGACTTTCACGACATATTGCATGAATTTAATTTCTTGCCGCCGAGCATAGAGCCGACCGCCACTGGACATATCATTGAGCAAATTGAAATTGTCAAGAAAATCATCGATAGTGGAATTGGTTATGAAGCGAATGGCTCGGTATATTTTGATGTTGTCAAATTCAACGAAACCAATCAATACGGAAAATTAAGCGGTCGTAACATCGACGACATGTTGGCCAACACCCGCGACTTAGACGGACAATCTGACAAGAGAAATTCACAAGATTTTGCACTATGGAAAAAAGCCGAACCGCAACATATTATGCGTTGGCCTTCTCCTTGGGGTGATGGATTTCCGGGTTGGCACCTTGAGTGTACTGCAATGAGCACGAAATATTTGGGTAATCAGTTTGATATTCACGGAGGCGGAATGGATTTAAAATTCCCGCATCACGAATGTGAAATTGCACAAAACGAAGCTTGCACGGGCAAAACACCGGTTAATTATTGGATGCACGCCAATATGCTGACGTTAAACGGAAAGAAAATGGCGAAATCTACCGGAAACAATATTCTTCCGAGAGAAATTCTGACTGGGGAAAGTCCATTTTTGAGCAAAGCGTTCTCACCAAGCGTTGCACGATTTTTTATGTTGCAAGCGCATTACAGAAGTGTACTCGATTTTTCTGACGATGCGATTGTGGCGGCTGAAAAAGGTTATAATCGATTGATGGAAGCGATGGGGATTTTAAACGAAATCCAATCCAATACAACTTCTTCACTAGATATAGAATCGTGGAAGAATGCGTGTTACGAAGCCATGAATGACGATTTCAATTCTCCCATTTTGATTGCGCAATTGTTTGAAGGCGTTCGCTTTGTTAACCTACTGAATGATGGTTCTGCTACTTTAAACGCCGAGGATTTAAAAAGCTTTACCCAATTAATGCATGCCTTTGTATTCGACGTTTTAGGATTGGTGAATGAAAAAGAAACAGGCAACAACACTCAAAAATTAGAAGGCGTCATTCACATGCTCATTGGTATGCGAAACGATGCGCGCGCAAACAAGAATTTTGCGCTTTCTGATCAAATACGGGATCAATTGATTGCTTTAGGTATTCAGTTGAAAGACGGAAAAGACGGCACTACATTTAGTCTATGATTGTTGTAGGTTGTAAGTTGCAGGTTAACGTAATCAAACCTACAACTTACAACCTACAACGTACAACTCCAATTATGCTTTCCAAAATACTACAATTTCCCTTTATCCTACTCATACGATTTTACCAAGTCGCGATTTCGCCATTCACTCCAGCGGCCTGCCGGTTCGAACCAACTTGTTCTCATTATAGTTTGGAAGCAATCAAGACACATGGAATTTTTAAAGGAGGTTGGTTAGCAATCAAGAGAATTAGCAGTTGCCACCCTTGGGGAAAAAGCGGCTACGATCCTGTTCCGAAAAAGTAGGTTCTCGCAAAGATTCAAGCGCTTTTGCGCAAACTCTATCAAAATTCTTTATTTTTACAAAAACAAAAACCCCAAAAGTTATGTCTTTACCCTTATCAATGGTTTGGAATCCCACCGAAGGAATCGATTTAGGTTTCTTTGTCATCCGATATTATAGTTTGATGTTTGTCATCGCTTTCGGGCTGGGATGGTACATCATGAAACATATTTTTGAACGCGAAAACGAATCTTTAGAAAAGCTAGACTCACTGTTCATTTGGACCGTATTAGCGACGCTTCTCGGCGCCAGATTGGGCCATGTTTTCTTTTACGATTGGGAATATTATAGCAATCATCTGTCTGAAATATTACTGCCTTTTAGATTTGATCCTGTATTTGAATTTACTGGATTTCAAGGATTAGCCAGCCACGGTGCTGCCATTGCCATCATCATTGCCATGTATTTCTTCAGCAAAAACGTCATGCAAAGACCATTGTTGTGGGTTTTAGATCGCGTTGTCATTCCAGTAGCTAGCGGTGCTATATTTGTGCGAATCGGTAATTTTTTCAATTCAGAAATTGTAGGGAAAGAAACCACCTCTTCGCTTGGTGTTCGTTTCGTTAGAGATCATTTTAGCGCCAGAGATGCGATGGCAAGAACACAAATTTCTAATGCCAAAGATGCCTATCATGCGATTGTTACGGATCCTAAATTTGCAACCGTTTTGCAAGAAGTTCCTGCAAAACATCCGGCGCAATTGTACGAATCTATCTCTTATGTTTTTGTATTTGGAATCCTATTCTTCTTATACTGGAAAACCAATGTTCGCGAAAAACTTGGCTTTCTATTCGGACTATTCTTGGTTTTACTTTGGTCAGTTCGATTTGTTGTAGAGTACGTGAAGGAAAGTCAAGGTGGTATCGAAGAGTATCTGGGTCTATTCTCGACCGGACAATGGCTGAGCATTCCACTTATATTGGTAGGCTTATATTTTGTTTTTAATGCCGAGAAACCCATCGAGGAAATCTAAAAAAAACATAAGACACATTCTAAAAGCCACTAGCATTTGTTAGTGGTTTTTTTTGCGGTAGCTGTTCCTGCTGTCCGCTATATCTTTTTATGCTGAACTTGTTTCAGTATCTGTCGACGTGATTGTAATTATTTTAAAGATACTGAAACAAGTTCAGCATAAAAAGGATGCCGCTTCCATCAGGGCTAGGGCTCCGGGTTCTTCATTCAACATTCGCTATTCCATATTCAAACTGCAAAAATCTTGAACTACGAACATTAATTCGGCAGTAAGGAAACACCAAAATTCTCTCGCCCATTAATAGAAGTGAACCTGACCCACCAAACGCACTACAACTACCTAAACCCGAACAAAGAAAAACCACCCCACCCTGCGGGCACCCCTCCAATGGAGGGGAATAAAAAAACCCGATACTGATATCGGGTTTCTTTTATACATTTTAAAGAGGAGATTAATCTCTATTGTGCTCTTCTTCAATTCTTTCGTGTTCTTTCTTAGAAATTGTATCAACCAATACTGGCGTCGCAATAAACAACGATGAGTAGGTTCCAACTACGATACCAATCAACATCGCGAAGATGAATCCTCTGATAGATTCGCCACCAAATACGAACATGATTAACAACACCAAAATCATCGTCAATGACGTATTGATTGTTCTCGACATCGTTGAGTTGATCGATTGATTTACAATCTGATTGAAGTTACCTTTAGCTTTACCACCTAAATATTCACGAACTCTATCAAATACAATTACAGTATCATTCATCGAATATCCAATTACGGTAAGAATCGCCGCGATAAAGTGCTGATCGATTTCCATTCCGAATGGCATGTATTTCCAAAGTAATGAATAGATACCCAATACGAAGATAACGTCATGCGCTACCGCTGCAATCGCACCTAAACTATATTGCCATTTTCTAAAACTGATTACCAAATACAATCCAACAATCAACATCGCACCTAATACCGCCCAGTAAGAGTTGGTTTTGATATCATCTGCCACGGTTGGACCTACTTTAGACGCTTGTAAAATACCATATTTCTTACCTTCATAACTATTGACAAATTTGTCATAAGTCATGTTGGCGTCATAATGCTTTTTCAAGTTGTCAAACAAAATTTGATTTACCGCTTGATCTGCTTCAGTTCCCGCTTCGTCAACTTTGTATTTTGTTGTAATTTTCAATTGGTTGTCTTTTCCAAAAACTTTGGCTTCTGCACTACCATCAAATACTTTTACCAATTCTTCTCTTACTTGTTCAGCAGAAACTGGTTTTTCGAATCTAACTTGGAAAGTTCTACCTCCTTTAAAATCCACACCATAATTCAATCCGTGTGTTGATAAAGAAATAACACTCACAATACAAACCAAGATTGAAAATATGTAGGTGTATTTCTTAATTCCAAGGAAATCAAAATGGAAGTTCGTAAAGAAGTTTTTAGAGAAACCAGTTACGAAAGTCAATTTGTTACCTCTGTTTACACTCCAATCCAATAAGATTCTTGTGATAAAAATAGAAGTAAATAAAGAGGTTGCGATACCAATTAATAAAGTTGTAGCAAATCCTTGAATTGGACCAGTACCAAAAATCAATAATACAGCTCCAGTTAAAACGTGAGTTACGTTCGCATCTACAATTGATCGCATCGCACCTTTCCAACCGAATGAAGCTTTAATTGCATCCTCAATGGTTTTGCCCGAGCGCAGTTCTTCCTTGGCCCTTTCGTAAATAATGATATTTGCATCAACAGCTGTACCCATTGTTAATACGATACCAGCAATACCTGGCAAAGTTAATACAGCTCCTAAGCTCGCTAGAATTCCGAACAAGAACAAAAGGTTGATGGCCAATGCAATGTTTGCAAACCATCCTGATTTACCATAATAAACAATCATCCAAAGTGATACGATCAAAAGACCGATAATCGCTGATGTTGTTCCGTTATCAATAGCTTCTTGACCTAAGGATGGACCTACCACTTCTGACTGAACAATCTCAGCAGCAGCTGGCAATTTACCAGCTCTCAATACATTCGCTAAATCTTTAGTTTCTGTAACATCAAAAACACCAGAAATTTCAGATCTTCCTCCAGAAATTGGACCACTAGAAACACCTGGAGCAGAATATACAACGTCATCCAATACGATGGCGATGTTACCTTTTGTACTAAAAGCTTTTCCAGTTAATTCTTCCCATGATTTAGCACCTGCACCATTCATTTGCATGGTTACAGATGGCTTTCCTAATTGATCAAATGAATCACGTGCGTCAGTTACTACACCACCGCTCATAGAAGCTTGGTTATCTCTGTTGCCTTTTAAAGCGTAAAGTCCAACAGTTGTAACTGCTTTTTTAGTTTTCTCATCAACATCTGTTGAAGGTTTACCCCAAACAAATTTTGCATATCTTTTGTCAGCTGGCAACAAAGCTTTGATATCTGGACGTTTCAAATAGCTATTAATAACAGCCGTATCTTTTGGGTCAACAACAGCTAAAACTGGTCCACCACCTTGCGCCACAAATTTATCAAGCAAAGGATTATCTCCTTTTTTAGTAGCAGTTGAATCTTTTACTTTATCATCTGTCAACAACTTATTGATAGAGTCATTGGCAGCAGTCGCAGTTTCTGTAGCAGGCTCAACAGCTTTTTCAGTAGCTTTTAATGCGTTATTGGTAGCCATTAAGAAGTTACCTAAATCATCAATTTTATAGGTTTCCCAAAACTCTAATTGTGCAGTACTTTGCAATAATTTCTTGATACGATCTACGTCTTTAGCCCCTGGAAGTTCTACTAAGATTCTTCCTGATTGTCCTAATTTTTGTATGTTTGGTTGTGTTACTCCAAACTTATCGATACGTTTTCTTAATACTTCGAAGGCGCTGTCAATAGACTCATCTACTTTTCTGCGAATTACTTTCTTTGTTTCTTCGTCGGTCATTTTGAAATTAACCTCATCACCTAAAGTTTTGTTTGCAAAAATTTCAGGAGAAGCCAATTTGGTGGTTCCGTTAGAAACTGCTTCAAATTCTCTGAAGAATACATCTAGGTAATCTTCGTTTCCTTGACGATTTTTAGTAGCGTTCGCCAAAGCTTGGTTGAAAACTGGATTCTTAGAATTGTTTGACAATCCTTTTACAATGTCCTTTACAGAAATTTGAAGTTGTACATTGATTCCTCCTTCTAAGTCTAGCCCTTTGTTGATTTTTTTGTCTTTCACTTCGTTGTAAGTGAAATCAGTAAATCCAAGACTGAATACTTTTTCTTTCCCAATGGAATCTAAATACTTTAATTCTTTTTCGGAATTGCCTTTCGCAAATATTTTCGCGTCATTTTCTACATTCTGCGATACGAAAGTGAAAGAAAGTTGGTAAATACTTACCAATGCAAATAAAATTGCAAAAAATTTAACTAGTCCTCTATTCTGCATTATTACTAATAATTAATTAATTTTCGTTTGTAATATTTTATTTAAAAGTTAATAAAACATTGAGTTTTGAAAATTTTATAAAAAAATTCACTCAGACAACACTTCTCCAATTTTTAAAACGAGCAAATATATAATTTACGATAAGATTAACCAATTTATTTATCGATTAATCTCAAAAAAAAGACTGCGAAACTGCAGTCTTCTTTTTATGTCATGAAAAAACTTATGCTAAAACCGATTTTAAGTCAGCATTCATACTTCGAACTGCTGCTGCACTTTTCTCAAAAGCTGCTTTTTCTTTCTCATCTAATGCAATTGTAACGATCTCCTCTATACCATTTTTACCGATAATACATGGCACGCCAATACAAATGTCACTTTGTCCGTACTCTCCTTCTAACATGACCGAACAAGCAATCATTTTCTTTTGATCGTTTAAGATACTGTCTACTAAGTAAGCCACAGAAGCACCTGGCGCATACCAAGCTGAAGTTCCTAGAAGACCTGTAAGTGTTGCTCCTCCCACCATCGTATCGGCAGCTACTTTGTCTAATTGTTCTTGAGATAAGAATTCAGAAACTGGAATCCCATTGTAAGACGCCAATCGTGTTAATGGAATCATTGTTGTATCTCCATGTCCACCAATTACCATCGCAGAGATGTCGTTGATTGGTTTGTCTAGTGCTTTTGACAAGTAATATTTAAAACGAGAGCTATCCAAAGCACCACCCATTCCAATAATTCTGTTTTTAGGTAAACCAGTAGCTTTCAATGCCAAATAAGTCATTGTATCCATTGGATTAGAAACCACAACCACGATGGTATTTGGAGAATGCGCTAAAACGTTATCCACTACCGATTTTACAATCCCAGCATTTATTCCGATTAATTCCTCGCGAGTCATTCCTGGTTTTCTTGGTATTCCAGAAGTAATCACAACGACATCGCTGTTAGCAGTTTTTGAATAATCATTGGTAATACCATTTACTTTAGTATTAAAACCTGTATTGGCAGCACACTGAGAAATATCCATTGCCTTTCCTTCGGCAAATCCTTCCTTAATATCCAATACTACTACTTCACTGGCAATGCCTCTGTAGGCAATCACGTCTGCACAGGTCGCTCCTACGTTGCCTGCTCCTACTATGGTAACTTTCATTTTTTTTCTATTTTGAATTATGAATTTTAAATTTTGAATGTATTTTGAATTCTAAATCATTCAATATTTAGAATTCAAAATTTAGAATAATCTTATGCATCAATGTTGGCGTACACCGCATTCTTCTCAATGAATTCTCTTCGTGGCGGAACCTCATCGCCCATCAACATGGAGAACACTTGATCAGCTTCTGCTAGACTATCAATATTAACTTGACGTAAGGTTCTAAAATTAGGATCCATTGTTGTTTCCCACAATTGCTCTGCATTCATTTCACCCAAACCTTTATAACGCTGAATTGCTGCGCTTCCGCCCATTTTTTCGTTGGCGATATCACGTTGATCGTCATTCCAAGCGTATTCTTTTTTGTTTCCTTTCTTAACCAAATATAAAGGTGGCGCTGCAATATAAACGTGTCCTTGTTCAATCAGTTCTTTCATGAATCTGAAGAAGAACGTTAATATTAAGGTAGAAATGTGACTTCCATCGACGTCGGCATCACACATAATAATTACTTTATGGTAACGCAGCTTTTCTAAATTCAAAGCCTTGCTATCTTCTTCTGTTCCTATCGTTACGCCCAATGCGGTAAAAATATTTCGAATCTCTTCGTTTTCGAAAACTTTGTGGTGCATGGCTTTCTCTACGTTTAAGATTTTTCCACGTAAAGGCAAAATGGCTTGGAAATTTCGATCTCGACCTTGCTTTGCTGTTCCACCAGCCGAATCTCCCTCGACCAAATATACTTCGCATTTTGCTGGATCTTGCTCCGAACAATCTGATAATTTCCCTGGCAATCCACCGCCACCTAAAACAGTTTTACGTTGCACCATTTCACGCGCTTTCTTCGCTGCGTGACGGGCTTGAGCTGCCAAGATTACTTTTTGCACGATGATACGAGCGTCATTTGGATTCTCTTCCAAATAATTTTCGATCATTTCACTCACCGCTTGGCTCACTGGAGAAACCACTTCTCTGTTTCCTAATTTGGTTTTCGTTTGACCTTCAAATTGAGGTTCAGCCACTTTCACCGAGATAATCGCAGTCAATCCTTCACGGAAGTCATCTCCAGCAATCTCGAATTTCAATTTATCTAACATTCCAGAGGCATCCGCATATTTCTTTAAAGAACGTGTCAATCCCGTTCTGAAACCTTGCAAATGCGTTCCTCCTTCGTGCGTATTGATATTGTTTACGTACGAGAAAATATTTTCTGTATAACTCGTGTTATAGATTAACGCAACTTCAACCGGAATTTCTCCTTTTTCATTATCCATAGAGATAACGTGGGAAATAATAGGCTCGCGATTACCATCTAAATAACGGATATATTCTTTCAATCCTTCGTCAGAATGAAATATTTCTTGAATAAAATTGCCGTCTTTATCTTTTTCTCTTTTATCTGTAAAAGTGATGGTGATTCCTTTGTTCAAAAACGACAATTCACGCATACGAGCAGACAATGTCTCATAGGTAAATTCTGTAGTTTGCGTGAAGATTTGTTCATCAGGATAAAACGTTTGCATCGTACCGCGTTTGGTTGTTTCACCAATTTGCTTTACAGGATATAACGCTTTACCTCTTTCGTATTCTTGTTCGTAGATTTTTCCGTCTCTAAAAACCGTCGAACGCATGTGCTTTGACAAGGCATTTACTACAGAAACTCCAACTCCGTGAAGTCCTCCAGAGACTTTATACGAGTCTTTGTCAAACTTTCCTCCTGCTCCAATTTTGGTCATTACGACCTCGAGCGCAGAAACGCCTTCTTTTTTATGTAAATCGACTGGAATACCACGTCCGTTATCTTCCACCGTAACCGAACCGTCTTCATTAATCGCAACGCCAATTGTGTCGCAATGTCCGCCCATGGCCTCGTCAATCGAGTTGTCTACTACTTCGTAAACCAAATGGTGTAAACCTCTTACACCTACATCTCCAATATACATCGATGGACGCATTCTTACGTGCTCCATTCCTTCTAATGCCTGAATACTATCTGCCGAATAATTGTGCTTCTTGATTTCTTCGCTCATAAAAATTTTCTCTAAAAAATGTGTTTTTTGTCTAACACGCAAATATATTAAAACAGGAACGATTTCATAGTAAAAATGCGGTAAATGGACATGAAGTTATTAACATTATGTTGATTTATTTTCATAACATTTTTACACCTGTTCCAAAGTCTTTTGAATACACAATTTGACCAAAATTGAAATCAACTCCACTTGCTATATCTTCCTTTAGCAGCAAGGCTCCGTCGGCATCCAGATAGGTCAAAAGTGGTGCAATTTGACACAGTCCAGAAATACCAACCGTCGATTCAGTCATGCATCCTGCCATGAGCAGCAAGCCCTGCTCTTTTGCTTGCGAAATCATCCGTAATGCGGGCGTTATTCCACCACATTTCATTAACTTAATATTGATACCATGAAAAATCTCGGAACAAGTCGCAACATCGCACTCTCTTTGACAACTTTCATCAGCGATAATGGGCAAAACGGAATGTTTTCTGACGCGTTTCATTCCATCAACATCTTCCGCTTTTAAAGGCTGCTCAATGAATTCGACATTTAGCTCTTTCAAAATTTTAGCGTTGTCAATAGTTTGCTCAGCAGACCAAGCGCAATTGGCATCAATTCGGAAAATAGCATCGGTAATTTTGCGCAAACTTTCGACAATAAAAATATCGTCCAATGTTCCCAGTTTGATTTTATAAATGGGCCACGGCTTCTCGATTATCTTTTGCTGCATCATTTCCAATGAATCTATTCCAATCGTATAGGAAGTTAGCGGCGTGACGTCACCTTCTTTAGACCAAAAGCTTCTCAACGTCTGTGAATGCTTTCTTGAATAGTAATCCCAATACGCAATATCGACGGCACAAAGCGCGAAATAATCCTCGGAAATAACAGTAGATAATTGTTGCCATATATCGCTTGGATGTAATTCCAAACCACCATCAAAAACTTGCTTTACTTTTAATAAACTTGTAGTTAACCGCTCTGTTGTGCTGTGATAATAAGGATTAACGGTAGCTTCACCGTATCCCGAATGCATTCCATCGGAAATACAAACAACGACCGTTTTTTGAATATGAACTGTGTATCGAGAAATCGTAAACGGATGCGCTAATGGCAAATCGTAGAATTGGAACGAAAGATTGATTTTCATTTAAAAATAAATTGGGCTGATGCGGATGAAGCTAATTTAGGCGGATTTTTGAATCTTTTAATTTGCCTTCCTAGGCTTGAAATTGAACACGAATTTTGCGAATTAGCACTAATTAATTCGTGCAAATTAGTGAAATTAGTGTTTAAAAAAAGCGTTGACCGAAATCAACGCCTTAAAAATACAAACTAAACTAAAACCAACTTTTTATTTATTTAAACTTTTATATAGGCATCATCATGAACGTTGGCCACTGCTCTGCCTGACGGATCATTCATGTTTTTGAATGCTTCGTCCCATTCTAGCGCAATTTTGGTACTGCAGGCCACACTCGCCTCTTGTGGAACACTCAATGCAGCAGCATCACTTGGGAAATGTTCGTGAAAAATAGACCGGTAATAATATTCTTCTTTAGAGGTAGGCGTTTGTATTGGAAATTTAAATTTCGCATTAGCCAATTGTTCATCCGAAATTTCCGTGGCGACCATCGCTTTCAACGTGTCAATCCAGCTGTAGCCAACACCATCGCTAAATTGCTCTTTTTGTCTCCACGCGACACTTGCCGGCAACATATCTTCGAAAGCTTTTCGCAGCACCCATTTTTCCATACGCTCCCCATTGATCATTTTGTCTTGTGGATTGATGCGCATCGCCACATCCATAAATTCTTTGTCTAAGAAAGGTACGCGCCCTTCGATGCCCCACGCCGCCAAGCTTTTGTTAGCACGTAGACAATCATACATATGTAATTTGCTGAGTTTTCTAACTGTTTCTTCGTGAAATTCTCTGGCATTTGGCGCTTTATGGAAGTATAAATAACCCCCAAATAATTCGTCTGAACCTTCACCTGACAATACCATTTTGATTCCCATCGATTTGATTACCCGCGCCATCAAATACATTGGCGTAGATGCTCGAATTGTCGTGACATCATAGGTTTCTATATTATAGATTACATCGCGAACCGCATCCAATCCTTCTTGAATGGTGAATTTTATTTCATGGTGAATGGTTCCCAAATGATCCGCCACTTTCTTCGCAGCCGCCAAATCAGGCGAGCCTTCTAAACCAACTGCAAATGAGTGCAATTGCGGATACCAGGCATCTACGGTATCACCGGATTCTATTCTTTTTTGCGCGTATTTCTTAGCCACGGCCGAAGTAATCGACGAATCTAATCCTCCTGAAAGTAAAACACCATAAGGAACATCACTCATCAACTGACGATGAACAGCTGCCTCCAATGCCTTTTTGATTTCCGCGATACTAGTTTCGTTGTCTTTTACGGCATCATAGTCTGTCCATTCTCGTTTGTACCATTGCACAAATTCACCGTCTTTACTCGACATATAATGACCGGGAGGAAACAACTGAATTTTAGTGCAATACCCTTCTAGTGCTTTCAATTCAGACGCCACATAAAAAGTTCCGTATTGGTCCCAACCGATATAAAGTGGAATAATACCCATGTGATCTCGAGCGATGAAGTATTCGTCTTTCGCTACGTCATAAATCGCAAACCCAAAAATACCATTCATTTCATCAATAAAATGCACGCCTTTTTCTTGGTATAAAGCCAAGATGACTTCACAATCGCTTTCGGTTTGAAAGTCATATTTCCCTTCGAATTGTTTGCGCAAATCTCTATGGTTGTAGATTTCTCCGTTTGCCGCCAAGATTAATTGCTTATCTGGGCTGAACAAAGGTTGTTTCCCAGACGCTGGATCTACAATAGCCAATCTTTCGTGTGCAAGAATGGCTTTATCATTACTATAAATGCCGCTCCAATCCGGACCTCTATGACGAATAATTTTCGCCATTTCCAAGACTTGAGGTCGTAATGTTTCAGATTTTTGTTTTAAGTCGAAGGCACATACTATTCCGCACATATTGTAATTCTTATTAATTTGATAATTATAATCTGTGGCAAATATGTAAATTTAGATACAAAATATAAACACAAATAAAGTATATAATTATAAATTTAAACACAATATAATAATATACGTCATAATTGTAAGTATTTAAACCAATTTATCTATGCCTAGGTTTTAATTCGTTAAAAATCGCCTAGTTTTGATTTTGAATTTTATATTTGCTATACTTTAACTCCTGCAATGATCGGTTCGAAAAAAATCATAGTTGTTCTTCCCGCGTACAAGGCCGAACTTACGCTCATCAAAACCTACAATGAAATTCCTTTTGATATTGTAGACGAGGTGGTTCTTGTAGATGATAACAGTCCGGATGCAACAATCAAAGTCGCACAGGAACTTGGTATTAAACATATCATCAAACACGATATCAATTTGGGCTATGGAGGAAACCAAAAAACTTGCTATAACAAAGCACTAGAATTAGGTGGAGATATCATTATCATGTTGCATCCAGATTATCAATATACACCAAAACTAATTCAATCTATGAGTTACTTAATTGCCAATGAAGTTTACCCTGTAGTCATTGGTTCCAGAATCTTAGGTAAAGGTGCTTTAAAAGGCGGAATGCCGATTTATAAATATGTTGCCAATAGATTTCTAACGTTAAGTCAGAATCTATTAATGAATCAAAAATTATCAGAATACCATACCGGTTACAGAGCCTATGGTCGGGACGTTTTAGAGCGCATCGATTATAATACTAACTCCGATGATTTTATCTTTGACAATCAATTTCTAGCTCAGATTTTCTATAATGGATTTGAAATTGCAGAAATAACTTGTCCAACCAAGTACTTCGAAGAATCGTCATCAATCAATTTTCAAAGGAGTACAACTTATGGTTTTGGCGTTTTAAAAGTTTCTGTTTTATACTTCTTAGCGAAAAACAAGATTTATGAAAGTGCGTTGTTTAAAAATGTCAAATTCTCTAGAAAATGATGACTGCAAAGATTCAAAATAGACTCTGTTTGTATTTTTGCTGGATCATCGTGCTTTTCCTAGTTCTTCTGACCCGGCACAACAGCTTTTTTTGGGATACTGTTCAATTGGCTTCAAAGCACGCTAGTTATTACTATTCTTCACATTTTTCTTCTCTGCTCCTGCCTAATGACATGGATAGCGGACATATTCCAACGTTCGGTATTTATATTGCGCTATCGTGGGAAATATTCGAAAGAAGTCTAGTAGTAAGTCATTTGGCTATGCTCCCTTTTGCGCTTGGAATTGTATGGCAGGCGTATAAATTGTGTAGCAAATTTATTCCAGAACAATTTATTGGATTGGCTTTAATTTTAATCATTGCAGATCCATCGCTCTTAAGTCAAATGACTTTAGTTTCCCCCGATGTTTGTTTAGTGTTCTTCTTTTTTTGGGGAATGAACGCGGTTCTCGAAAACAATAAGCTGGCACTGGCGTTCGCCATCCTATTTTTGTTTCTTACAAGTATGCGTGGGATGATGGTTTCCGTTTGTTTACTCGGTCTGGATCTCACCCTCAATATTAATTGGAAAACAGCTGCAAAAAATATAACTAACTTCCTTCTCCAACGAAGTCTAATATACTGGCCAGCGGTTGCCGTCTTTGCTGCTTTCAGTTCGTATCATTATTATCAAACTGGCTGGATTGGTTACCATAAGGATTCTCCTTGGGCCGAAAGCTTTGAGCGAGTAGATGATTTTAGAAGTTTACTTTTCAATGTTGGATTATATGGTTGGCGGTTATTAGATTATGGCAGATTTGGATGTTGGATTTTGTTTTTTATTCTACTTGCGCTTTATGGCAAACAAATGGCAAAATCGCAGAAAATTAAGTTACTGCTATTCTTTACTGTTGGCATTATGATTCTTCTTCCCATGAATATGATCTGGGCTAAAAACTTGATGGGATTTCGCTACTTAATTCCAATATATCTTACCTTTTCACTACTTGTATCTTCTATTCTCTTTTCAGATTTTCTTGAAACCAAATGGAAGATTGCTGCGTTTTTCTTTTGGGTTCTGTGTCTAATCGGCGGCAATTTTATTGTGTATCCAGACAAGATTGCTAAAGGTTGGGATAGCACACTAGCACATTTACCGTATTACGAGTTAAGACATCAAGCAGTAGCCTATATTGATAAAGAAAAAATCGAATACAATCAAGTGCAATCTTTTTTTCCAAACCTTGCGACAATGAATCTGATAGATCTCAATAAAGACGAGAGAAGATTTACCTTTTATAACGGGAATGGAAAATATGTTTTCTACTCCAATATTTTCAATGTGAGCGATCAAGAATATGACGAAATTCATAATCCAGCAACTTACAAGTGTATTAAACATTTCGAAAGTCAACAGGTATTTATTGATATTTTCGAAAAAATCAAACCTTAACTACTCGATTTTTTCGACCATATACTGGGTTTCATTGATTTTGAAGGTAAACCCGATTTCTCTTCCTAACAATTGACTTCCCAATGGTGATTGTGGAGACACCGCGATAATCGTTTTGTCTTCAACCGCAATTTTTGGCAAAGCTGTGGCAACAAATAGCCACATTCCGTTCGCTTGCACGAGGCTGCCAATACTGATCTTAGTGCTATTTTGAATATAATTAATTTTATCAAGTATCGCTTTTTGATCTAAAAACTCCTGTAGCTTCCGATTGAGCTTCTCCTGTTCAATATGCATCATCGACAAAGCAGTCTCGTGCTTGTCTCCGGCAGAACCTTTAGCGTCGTTTTTTGAATCTTCGGTCAATGCTGCGATCATATCTCGAAAAACATCGATTTTGTCTTGTAATAACATGGAATAATGCTGATGAATTTTTTGCTTAAGCGTCATAATTTAGATTCGAGAATTGGTTGCAAATTTGCAAAAGGAAAATCATTCTTTTGAATAATTCTTTCGTTATTGTTGTTTGTGATGCTTTGTATCGGTGTCTCGTTCGCTATTTTTTATCCAATGTGCGATTTCTTCAGAAACTAATGTGCCTGATCTTTTACTAAGATGAACACCATCGGTATAACGGAACAATTTATTTTTTGAAGTCAAGTCGAGAAAACCGTATGATTTTTCGGCGGGAAGTTGCATTAAACTGCTAAAGTTTGGAGATAGTTGATTTTCAATATCCATCAACTTTGGAGACACAGGCAACCTCACTAAATAAACATGCCCGTATTGATTAAGGAAATCTATTGTGTCAACGAGGTAGTCAAGTCGTACTTGCGAAAATTGATACAACGACAACAAATTTTTATATTCAACCAAGGTGTTTTTTGTTCTTCTTGCAACTGATGTCGAATCCATATCGAGTGAAACTTCAAGCCACCCATTTTCGTGCAATTGCGCTACAGTCGGCTTAAAAATGATTTTATAATAATTGCCAGACATGTATTTTGTTAAGTATTGAAAATTTGGATTTTGATCTACTTGCTCTATTTCACCAACACTGGAACTGTTTTCGCCAAAACTGGCAATATCATTCGGATTTTTGCATTTACTATAGATACTCCAACAATCGACCGTAACAATAAAAATTCCGTCTTTTTTCTCTTTGCTAAGCTTGCGCTGTATACTTTTTAGATAAGCTGGTCCAAATGGGCTTTTACTTATATCAAATGAGTAATTATAGAGTTCTTTATGCAATATCTTATTGATGACCGCTGGATTCATCCCTTGTGCGGCTTTTGAAGTACCAATAATAAAGTTGCTTTGTTTTGGAGTCGTAAACCTAAGGTAATAGGCATCTGAGTAACCATCCGTCATCTTTAGCACGATATAGATGGAAATGATACATAAAATTCCGAAAAGCAATACGTTGACTACAAATTTCCTCATTTGACTAAAATTGAAAGTAAATAAATTCCTGACTCTTCGATCCGAATAAGAAAATTAGCATTACTATCGCATAGTAAAAACACCATTGAAGTGGTTTCCTCCATCGTGAAGCAATTACTTTGATGGCATACGCTTGTTCTCTGCCCACCCATTCGATGATTACCATTAGAATTATAAACAATATTGTTATCAGCGCTTCCTTTATTCCTAGGAAATATGGCTGACGAAATAAATCAATCGAAAAGATTCCAGTAATATAACTTACGGCGTGCCCCATGTTTTCTGCCCTAAAAAATATCCATGCAAAAACAGTTAAAGTAAACGTAAACAACATCGAAAAAAATTCTTTAAAGGTTGGAAAGTACTTTCCTTTTGCAACAATATCTGCAATGTGATTGCGATTCTTATTCATGAGCAATAAAGGCACGAAATAAAGTGCATGTAGCGTTCCCCAAGCAATGAACGTCCAATTTGCGCCATGCCAAAAGCCACTAACCAAGAAAATAATAAACATATTTCTAACGCTAATCCATTTACCACCGCGGCTTCCCCCTAACGGAATATATAAATAATCCCGAAACCAGGACGACAAAGAAATATGCCATCGCCTCCAAAACTCAGCAATATCTCTAGAAAAATAAGGAAAAGCGAAGTTTCTTAGAAGTTCTATGCCGAAAAGCCGCGCTGTTCCTAGCGCGATATCAGAATACCCTGAAAAATCGCAATAGATTTGAAATGAAAAGAATACTGCTCCTAAAACCAAAGTGCTTCCAGTATAATCTGAAGCATCTTTAAAAATTAAGTTGACATAAGTAGCGCAATGATCTGCAATTACCATTTTCTTAAACAAACCCCATAAAATTTGCTTTAAGCCATCGACTGATTGAGAATAATTGAACTCCCTCTTTCTGATTATTTGTGGGAGCAGATGTGTGGCTCTCTCAATAGGACCGGCAACCAATAGTGGAAAAAAGCACACAAAAACAGAATAATTTATGATGTCTCGTTCTGGTTTAATTTTGTCTTTATAAAGATCGATTACGTAGGATAATCCGTGAAAAGTGTAAAAAGAAATTCCAACAGGTAGAATAACATTAATAGATCCCAAATCCGCTTTCAAACCCACCAAAGAAAGTGCGTCAACAAAGGATGCTGCGAAAAAATTATAGTACTTAAAAATACCAAGAAATCCCAAATTAACGATGACGCTCAGCCACAACCAAAACTTTTTATTTTCTTTGGTGGAAGCATCGGATATCTTGAGGCCAGTATAATAATCTAATGAGGTCGAAGCGATAAGTAAAAACAAAAACCGCCAATCCCAGCAAGCGTAGAAAAAGTAGCTTGAAATTAATAAAATTATGTTTTGAAACCTTACTCCTCGCTTCGCAATAAACCAGTACAGAAAAAATACAATCGGCAGAAATATGGCAAAACTCAATGAATTAAAAAGCATATCTCCTTCGTTCTGTATTAATTTATCTAGGTACTATTTTGAACTAACGCAATAGGTTATCTTAAAAGTAACTTTCACGATGAAATACCTGAATTATCAAAATATAATCTGGAATAACTAACACCAAGACAGTTTCGACACCTAATCGTACTGCAATATAATAAGTTTGATTTAAGATTTAACAATGAAAACCAAAAAGCACAGCAATTGTAGTTATTATTTTTAAAAATCAAATTTATAATTCGCTCCCAACAATACCTGGAAAGACTGCACTGGGTAATTTAGCCATTTTTCGTACGCTTGATTTCCAATATTATTCAAACGAAGAAAAGCGGTAAAACGTTGGTTGTATTTGTATCCCAAATGTGCGTTGGCATCAAAATAACTCTTTACAGTTCTGGTGTCATCTCTCGGCACAATATTGATTATAGAAAGATTTGACTGATAGTCTTTACGATCGCCTACAAAAAACAAATTCGCTCCCGCATACCATTTTGCAGTAATGTTCGCATCGATATTCGCTCCGAGTTGGAATTGCGGCAAATTCCATGCTTCAGGAAGATCCTCTTGAGAATAGGTGTTGAAAGTACCATTCACACCAACCGAAACATTTTTCGAAAAGTCTGCTCTTAATTCACCAAACAATCGAAACGTTCTGAGCTTATCATAAGTCAACCCGAACGAATTTCCGTATTGATACATTTCTTGCACCAAAATAGTATCGTCGTAATTATTGGCTACGAAGAAAGCTTTGTTTTTCTCATTAATCACCGAACCTCGAACGGTATAGCTCACACTATTGGCTAACTTCCCTTTCAAACCTGCGTAAACATCAAATTGCTTGTCGGTTGGCGCAATCACTAGAGTTGGCGATAAAAATGGATTTTCGTTTGTAAATTCTCGGTAAGAGTTCTGTTGCAACTCCCCATCAATTCCTAAGAAGAAAATCATAAAATCACCCACCACTTTCAATGAGGCATTGGCTTTTGGATAAAAAAACAATTCATTGTTACTATTTTGTGTATCCATTCCTAGCACAACCTGAGCACCAATTTCAAACGACCATTCATCTTTTCTCATTCCAAAACTTGGATGAACTCCCAAGTTCGTGTATCCGTATTTAAAATCGAAAGTATCATTAAAAGAACCGCTAACATGATCAACAGTGACTGTCGTTTTGATATCTTTTCTAAGCATTTCAAACCCTAAAGTTGGACTCACAAGAAAATGATTCTCTGTTGAACCATACGCATCCCAAAAACGGTTGTACTTTACATTCAAACCATTAAAGATGCTTTCATTAAAACTAATTCTCCCACCCAAATTAAAGTTGTTATACGTCTGCCCTTGGTCGATGCGATCAATCACAGAAGCCCGATTCTCTGCCGTAAGTCCATCACCAAAATCATCCGGCAATCCGTACCAAAAATATTTTTGAATTTGATAGCCTAAATCTCCTGTCCACGCGTACTTTTCCTTCTTACTGCCATAGGTTAAACCAATTGATGAATTTAAAAACTTACTAGGCAACTCCGATTCTTTGACGTCTGAAAAAGAAGATAAATGTTTGATATTTCCCGCAATAAAATCGGTGTCTCCAATATTTTCTGTGACGTATAATTCCCCCAAAATATTGGCATAACTTCCTACGCCAAGTGTTGCATAATTCTTGAACAAACGCTCTTGCTCGGTCTTATCCACATTGGCCGCTTTTCCTTTAGATGGAGAAAAAGTAGAAGCCACCGGAAAAGAAAAAATCGAATACTGAATTGGTTCTCTTTTGGTATTGTCTTCGTCTTCTAAGCCAGGCGTTTCCTTCACTTTAAAAGCATCAGAAATGGTGGGCGTATAAGCTTTCACGACATTCACCACTTCCGTCCCAATGTTTTCGTCTTTCTTTTGGGCGGAAAGTTGAAACGTTGCAGTCAGTGCTATGATTAGAATATATTGAAATTTGATTTTCATAGTTTGTTTCTTTTGAGTTGCTGTGTTGCTGAGTTGCTGAGCTTTTTCTCAGGCACTCAGCGGCTTAGACACTTAGCAGCCTTATTAATTTTGAATTGATGAATTGGTTTGGGCTTCTTTCGTTTTAATTCCGTCTAATTCGATTTGTGCTTCTTCAACAACATCTGGAAAACTGCCAAAATTCTTGATGACGCTGTCTAAGATAAAGGTCGCCTGAAAACTATCTTTCAAAGCATAAAAGTTCTTCGCCATCACAATCAATCCTTTGGCTCCGAAATATTTATAACCAGAGTAATCTTTCGATAATTTTTGAATTACTGTGTTCGAAGCGTCGAATTTGCCATCCTTATTTTTGAAATATGCATCATAATAAAGGGCTTCCGCTGCCAATTCACCTTTTGCGATGGTCAGCAATTTAGCGTACGCCACTCTTGCCTTCGCTTCATCATTGGTTTGAATAGCCGATCTTGCAATGATAATTTGCGCATCCGACTTGACTTTATTATCCATCTTTGGATTGGCGAGGACTTTCTCGGCGTAAACAACCGCATTCGGATAATCCTTTTCTTCGTAATACGTTTTCATCAAATTAGATTGGGCAAACGTGACATTTTGAGGAAAATCAGCTTCCGTTTCTAATCTTTTTAAGACTGTGATGGTTTTGCCAGCATCTTCTTTTTTCAAATAAATTTCCGCCAAACGAGCCAACGATTGCTCGGTAAATTCGTTTCTCGATTTACCAATAACATATTCATAATTTGGAATCGAACTGTTGGCGTTTCCATCTGCAAAATAGGATTGCGCTAAATAGAAATTGGCTTTCAAAGCGTGAATCCCGTTCGGGAATTTCGAAACATAGCCGCTCAAATTGGCAATCGCTTGTTTGGTGTTGTTTTGTTGGTATTGTTTCTCCGCAGCTTCATAAGTATCGTTGTCTAAATCTGCATCAGAAACCGAAACAAAATCGAGTGTTTTTACCCAAGTTGCGTATTCATCAACTTTTCCGTTATCCAAATAAATTAAACGTGCTGTCGCAACAGCTTCAACTGCTTCGGGACTTTTAGGATAGTCCGCCGCAATTTTCTTAAATTTCACTAACGCTTGTGTATCATTTTGCGCATTGTAATACACTAAGCCCTGACGTAATATCGACTTAGAGGAATAAGAACCATTTTTGAATTCGTTCAGCAATTGATCATAAGTCTTAATGGCCAAATCGTCTTTCTTTTCGGCAACATACGTATTGGCTAATTCAAACAGTGCATCATCTCTGTATTGCGATTTTGGATAGGTCGAAACGAACTTGCTCAAATCTTCAATTTTCCGATCATTCTTGGCTACAAATCCGTAGCTAATTCCCTTTTGGAATGCGGCATAATCGGCATCTACACTTTTGAATTCAATTACCTTATTGTATGCATCCATCGCAGGCCAATACTTCGTCATCACAAATCGGCTGTCAGCCAAACGCAAGTACGCATCATTCAAACGGACTTTGTCATCTTTAACTACGTCAATATAATTTTGAAAATAATTGCCCGCTTGATCGTAGTCTTTCAATTTGAAATAATCATAGGCAACATTATAATTGATGTTTTTGTTTTCTGGCGTTGATTTCGATTCACCCATCGCCATAAATTGCTTATAACTGCTCAATGATTCAGTGAAATTGTCCAAAACAAATTCGGTTTCTCCTTTCCAAAAAGTAGCGCGAGCAAGGAATTTTGCATTCTTTGGTTCCGCAATCGACTTTTTAAATAAAGCCAACGCCTCGGTATAACTGCCGTCAGTATACAATTCTAATCCACGGTAAAACGTTACTTTTTGATAAGCTTCTTTGTTTGCGAAGTTTTTATTTTTCTCTAAAACTTCTAATGCGCCTTTGTAATTCTTCGCTGTGATATAGGAATTGATTAATAAAGTCTCGACTTCTTGTTTGCTTGGCGAATTCGGATATTTCTCTAAAAATGCATAAAGTACATCCGGAACAGGTTGGTAGGAATTCCCGATATCATAACTCAATTTCGCATAATTGAGACTGGCATCTTCCTGAATTTTTAAATCAAAAGTCATTTCAGATGCGTTTTTGAAAGCATTCAACGCTTGTTGCTTCATATCGCTTTTGAAGTAACTTTCCCCCAAATGATAGTAAGCATTTTGCGCCACGGCGTCTTTACCATCTACTATTTTGTTGAATTGCGGAATGGCATTTTCGTAGTCTTTCTTTTGATAATACGCATAACCCAATTGATAAAAATCGGTGTTGTTCCACTTGCCTTTCTTTCCTTTGTATTCTTTGAGATACGGAATCGCTTTGTCGTATTGTTTCAAATTGAAATAACTTTCGCCAATAATCTTATTCAATTCTGATTTTTCTTGCGCGGTAGATTTTGGCATTGCCGCCAACCCAAGATCGATGGCTTTTTGAAAATTACCCGCTTTAAAGTTCATGTCCGCCTGAAAATAAGACAGTTTTTCTTTATACTTTTCTTCGCCCGCCACTTCGTCAAAATACTTCGAAGCTTCTTTATAATTATCGCCTTCATAGGCCATAAATCCCATATAATACTTGGCTTGCGATCCGTAGTTTTTAGAATTAATCACCGAATTGAAATAAGGTGTCGCTTCTTTTTTCTTACCAGCACTAAAATAGCAATAGCCTTTTTGAAACTTAAACTTCTCTAATTCTTCATAGCCCAGAGAATTCTCGTCGCACTTATCAAACCACTCCAAGGCTTGTGGAAATTTCCCTTGTTCAAAATAATAATGAGCGACTTCAACGTATGCTTGATTTTGCTTTGGACTTGTGGGATAGTTTTTTACAAAATTCTCCATTTGTTCGTCAGCATTTGCTTGATTGAGTCGAATCGCACAATTCGCACTATAGTAGGCGCAATCAGATTGCAATTCGGCATCTTTATTTTCAGAAATAATCTTGTCAAAAAGAATTTGCGCGGATTGGTATTGTGATTCTTTATACAATCCTATAGCCCGATCATATTCTTCCAATTCGTGTGTATAGACTGCTGATTTTTGAGCCATCAATGGCGTAAATCCAAGAAAGAGAATTCCAATAAAAAGCCAGATTTTTTTGTGCATTGCCGCAGATTTTAAGATGTTCAAATGTATTCCATTCTCAAAGCTATAACGGAACGCCAGAAGTGTTTATTATGAACATATTTTTTAACAAGTACGAATTAAGATGTATTCTTCTAAAATTAATTTTGAATGCCAACGTTATCTTACTACTTTTACCGCATAAACCAAATTACGATGTCACAACCTGTTTTATTCTTAAGAGATGTTTCCATTTATCAAGGAAATAGAGTCATACTTTCAAACATAAATCTCGAGGTCAATCATGGTGAATTTATCTACATCATCGGAAAAACCGGATCTGGGAAAAGTAGTTTCATGCGAACCTTATATGCAGACTTGCCTTTAACAGAAGGACAAGGCAGTGTCGTTGATTTTGATTTAGCCGACCTAAGAGATGATAAAATCCCCTATTTAAGACGAAAAATCGGCATCGTTTTTCAAGATTTTCAGTTATTGCCAGACCGCAGCGTCAAAGAAAATATGCTGTTTGTTTTGAAAGCAACCGGATGGACTGACGAAGCAGAAATGCAAGAAAAAATAGATGAGGTATTGAATAAGGTAGACTTAAGAGCCATTGCAGACAAAATGCCGCATCAATTATCTGGTGGAGAACAACAACGCGTTGCAATTGCAAGAGCCTTATTAAACGATCCCGAACTCATTTTAGCGGATGAGCCAACCGGGAATTTGGACCCGCAAACCAGTGTTGAAGTAATGGAAGTATTGCGCAAAATCAATTCGAATGGAAAAACCGTGATTATGGCGACACATGATTATGCATTATTGATGAAGTATCCTTCAAAAACATTGAAATGCGAGGACAATAAGGTATTTGAAGTGGTGCAAAGATCGGTATAGTTAGAACATTAAAAAGAATCGCTGTTTACCAATATTAACAGACAAAACAATTAAGTAATGAAAGAAAAAATTGAATCACTTTTAAGCAAAATTAACGGAAAACACGTTTGGGATGACCAACCTGTTTTTTGTTTTAACTCTGATATTGATTGGGCATCCGAAGATGTAATGACGGAATATTTCAATATTGTTAATCCGTTGGAAATTAAGCCAACTTTATTCGTTACTCACGAATCAGCGGTTATCGAAGCAAACTTTCAAGCTGGAAAAATTGAACGTGGCATCCACCCGAACTTTCTAAGTAATAGTTCACATGGTGATTCTTTCAAAGAAATCATAGAAACTGTTCGTCAATTTGCACCTGAATCTTATGGTTTTAGAAGTCATCGCCTTTTTGACGTGACCGATATTACGCACATGCTAAAAAATGACTACGGTTACCAATATGTTTCTAATTTAGGAACCATTCTTCAAACGAATATCAAACCAATATTGCACGAATCCGGATTGGTGCATATTCCAATATTTTTTGAAGACGGGACGCATTTGTATAATCAATTGGATCTAAACTTCAAGAAATACACCGATTTGTTCACAACACCTGGTATCAAAATAATTAGCTTCCACCCAATAAATTTTGTCTTTAATTCTCCAAACATGACGTTTATGCGTCAAATTAAAGATTCATTGACTAGAGAAGAATATAACAATATTTCAACAGCAACCATCGAAAAGTTGCGCAACAGAGAGGCTGGAATCGGACAAACTGTTATTGATATTGTTCAATTTGTAAAAGAGAACAATTATCCGATCATGTCGTTAAATGAAGTGTATCATAACTTAATGGGAGCCTAAAAATCATGAGAGTACTAGAAACAACAAGATTAATTTTAAAACCCATTGAAGTTGAAGATCTCAAATTCTTACTCAACTTACGCTGGGAACAAGAAGTAATGAATTTCTTGATTCATGACCCGATTTCCTATAAAAATCAGATGGATTGGTTTAACAATATCAAGAAAAATGATTTGGCCTTGTCTATTTTCGTAAAAGAAGGTGATCAACTGACTATTATTGGAACCATCGGTTTGTACGAAATGAATGCGCGCCATCAGCGGGCAATTTGGCGAATTCGATTAGACCCAAACCAACAGGGAAAAGGCTATGCGACGGAGGCTATTAATTTGATGTTAGATTACGGTTTTAATACCTTAAACTTAAATAAAATTATATCCGATTCTTTTGCTGACAACGCGGCAATCGTCAATCTAACTTTAAAACTAGGGTTTAAGCAAGAAGGTTTGTTGGTAGGTCACTACTTTCACAAAGGTGAATTTAGAGATGCCTTTCAATTTGGATTGTTACGGGATGATTTCAACGAGAAAAACAAAAAATAAAGTCTTTTAGTCGAATAAAATCAACTATTAGAGCATCACATTATACAGAAAATAATGCTTTCAATACTGATTCCTGTTTTCAATTATGATGCTTCACCTTTGGTTCAAGAACTCAAGGAGCAAATCGAAAAATTAGGTATTTCCTACGAAATCATTGTTTTAAATGATGCTTCCACTTCCTTTTTAGCTGAAAATCAAACGCTAAAAAACAAAGATGGTATTTATTATGAAGTCGTAGAAACCAATATTGGTCGAAGTAAAATAAGAAATTTACTCTGTCAGAAAGCGCAATTCGAATGGGTATTACTGCTAGATTGTGACACCAAACCCACCAACGATATTTTCATCAAAAAGTATGTTGATTGTATTGCGAATAAAGAAGACTCCGTTTTTTTTGGCGGCCTTGCGTATGAGCCAACAAGACCTGAAGATGATAGATTACTTCGATGGATTTACGGTCAAAAGAGAGAAGCCATCCCAGTCAAAATAAGACAAAAAAACAGTTACGACGCTGCATTGGTATCCAATATTTTGCTCAAAAGAAATATCATCCTTGAGCATCCCTTCGATACCTCAATTAATAATTATGGTTTTGAAGATTTTGTTTTTATTCACGAATTGAAGAGAAACGCGATTCCTATTAATCATATTGACAATCCTGTTTTTCATTTGAATTTAGAAAAATCGACCGTTTTTTTAGAAAAGCACTTGAACGCGATCAATAACTTACATTATTTGATGTCAAAGAAAATCATAAGTATAGATGAAACAAAATTGGGTAAAACAAAAAGAACATTAAGCCGATTTGGACTAAAGCAACTGACCATTTTTCTCTTTAATTTGACAGAAGCATCATTAAAAAAAAATCTTCTCTCAACCCAACCCTCACTTTTTCTTTTTGACGTATACAAATTAGGCTACTTTTGTAGTATAAAGAAATATTAGATGCCTTATTTTTCTGTCATCATACCGGTTTATAACAAAGAAAAATTTATTGAAAACACCATCAAAAGTGTTCTACAACAACGTTTTTCTGATTTTGAATTGATACTTGTCAATGATGGTTCTACTGACAATAGTGAGGTTCAAATCAAAAAGTTTTCAGATAATCGGATCACCTATTACACAAAAGAAAATGGCGGTGCATCTACAGCCAGAAATTTTGGACTTGAAAAAGCAAAAGCTAACTACATCACTTTTTTGGATGCTGATGACTATTGGTATCCTGATTTTCTACAAGAAATGGCTTCTTGTATTGAAGAATTTCCAAATCATAAAATCTTTTCAGCTGCCATTGAAGTTGAAAGTGAAAAAGTGATATTTCCATCTCAGTATTCGATTAGAAAATCTAGCGAAAGAGAAATAGTCAATTACTTTTTGGCAAGTATGAAAACGACAATAATCTGCACTTCATGTGCTGTTTTTGATAAAAGTGTTTTTGAAAAAGTAGGCGATTTCGATCCAGAAATCAAAAGCGGTCAAGATACTGATATGTGGATTAGAATGGGCTTGGAATTTCCGGTTGTCTTCAGTTGGAAAATTTTAGCGCGGTATGTTTACGACTCAAATAGCCTCTCTAGGAAAAAAGAATATTTAAACAAAAAATTTAATTTTTCGAAATTCGAATCACTCGAAAAAAGTAATCCGAACCTGAAAAGATTTATCGACCTCAATATTTTCTCTTTTGCAATTAGAGCAAAGTTGGCAAATGACAAGAAAAACTTTGTTTTGTACTACAAAAAAATCGACTTAAATAAATTACCTTTTAGAAAAAGAATTCTACTTGAATTGCCTTCAATAGTGCTAAGAGCATTAGTTAAACTGGATCTTTTTTTAGTAAATAGGAGATTAAGAAACTCTCGATTCTAGATTTTTTCAAGAATTTCCTTCCATTGTGCTGCAATATTATCAAGCGACAAATGAGCAACACTTTCTTGGGCATTTGCTTTACAAACACGATATAGTTCTTGATCTTGAACCAATCTATTCATAGCTTCACTCAATTTCGCCACGTTGTGATTTTCGACAAGCAAACCATTTTTTTCGTTTTGAATAATTTCTTTGGGACCTGATTGACAATCAACGGAAAGTACAGGCGTTCCCAATGATAAAGATTCAATAATTACTCTCGGAAATCCTTCATAATGACTGGTTAATACCGTGAAGAATGCATGCTTCACAATGGGAAATGGGTTAACCATTTTTGGTTTAAAAATAATTTTATTTGACAACGACAGTGCTTCTACTTTTTGCTTTAAATTCAAGACATCAGAACCATCTCCCACTATAAAAAGCAGCATATTTTGTTTTGGCAAAATTGATCTAGCATAAGCATCAATGAGAAGCGAATAATTTTTTGTTGCATCTTCAATCCTCCCGTAAGCAAGAATATAGCTATCATCTCCTATTTCGTTTCCAGCCAGCGATACAATTTCTTTCGTGTCAATAGGATTATAAATCCTAACAAGATTAGTATAGCCGTAAGTTTTCTGCACAACCTGCTTTATTTCCTCTGAAACGCAAACAATATACGGTGAATGCCGATAAATAATTCTTGCTATCCAATGATTCTTGGGAAAGTACTTTTGAATATTGAAACTCCGAATAACGTAAATGGTCTTAGGTGGATCAAAGACAAATCTTGAAACAATAAAGTCCGACCAGCTTGATCTTGACGTGCGATTATCGATGATCCAATCAAATCTATTTTTCCTTATGTAATCTCTAAAAACTAACAAACGTTTGAATCTGCCTATAATTGAGTCATCCTTATTCTTTAGGACACCTAAATTGAACAATTGACCTTGATATTCGAACTCAATTTCATCAAGTATGGTGACAATATGAACTTCAAAACCAGCATTAGATAACAATATCGAAAGCAATGCGCTAGATCTTTCGGCTCCTCCAATAGCCAATGACCGGGAGACAATAGCAATTTTAGTTTTACCGTTACTCATTAATTGTCGAATAGTGAATATATTTGCCAAAGATAACAATATATGAACATTTTACTCGTCGGAGAATACAGTCGACTTCACAATTCCTTAAAAGAAGGATTGGAACAATTGGGACACAACGTCGTAATCATTGGATTTTCTGACGGTTTCAAGGGCTTTTCAGTCGATTTTCCTTTGGAACAAAAATGGAATTCAGGTCTACTCAAAAAAGGCAAAGTATTGCTGTATAAACTGACCGGTTTTAATATCACTTCATGGTTTACGTACCGTCAATTTAGGAAATATGAAGATCGACTGACGAACTTTGATGTAGTTCAAATAATCAATGAAAATGCGTTCTACTGTGGTTATTTTTATGAAAAGAAAATGCTACAATTTCTTTTCCAAAACAATAAAAAAGTATTTCTAATGTGTTGTGGAACGGACTATACGACGGTAAACTACTATTTCGAGAATCCTTCTTTTATGTCCTTACTTCCTCCCTATTTAGAGGGAAAAATAAAAGCCAAAAATTTCGAAGGCGTTCTAAAATTTAGACGGACAGCATTTAAAAAAACACATGATTACCTTTATAAAAATATTCAAGGTGTGATTGCTTCAGATCTCGACTATCATATCCCAATGCAAGGAAAAGATAAATACTTAGGGATGATTCCAAATCCAATAAATAGTGATAAAATAGCTTTTGCTCCACTTGTAATTGAAGATAAAATTGTAATTTTTCACGGAATTAATTCAGAAAGTTACTTCAAAAAAGGCAATGATTATTTTGAAGAAGCACTAGCGATAATTGAAAAAAAATACCCGAATCAAGTAGAGATTATCACAACCAGAAGTATTCCGTATGCCCAATACATCGACTTATATAATCGCGCTCACATACTGCTAGATATGGTTTACGGCTATGATCAAGGTTTCCATGCGCTCGAAGCCATGGCGAAAGGCAAAGTCGTTTTTACTTGTGCAGAAAAGGAATTCTATGATTACTATCAACTTCAAGAACGCGTCAATATTAATGCCCGGCCGGATGTGCCTTATTTAGTTGATCAACTCAGTCAATTAATTGAAAACCCAAACGATATTACCGAGATCGGCAAAAACGCACGAAAATTTGTCGAAAAAGAACACAATTACATCACCAGTGCAGCACAATATTGTTCTCTTTGGCAAACCAAAAACAAATAAATACCGATTATTTTTGAACTACAGGATTGTCCTTTCTTCGTTTACTAGAAAAGTTAGCAGGGTATTTCTTTTTATGATCATTAATGAAGGTATACGGTTCATCCTCCGTAAATCCATATAACAAAACATAATTATTATTATAAATACAATAGCCTCGGTAATTTGATGGCAAAAAATCCGCCGTAATCCACTCACCCTCTTTTATATACAAATACTTCCCGATACAAGTATCATAATACGCCTGTAAGTTGGGATAATAATAATACCGAACGGCTGGAACGACTTTAGCGGTTTTTGGCCGTGAAACATAAACAGTTTCTAAAAGAACTTGCGCATAAGTTGACTGAAGGAGGAAAAATAAAATGACCAGAAGTATTCTTTGCCGCGTTCTCATGATTAATTTATTTACATTAATAAATTATCTCAAGATTTGGGTACCTAAAGTTAGAAAAAAAGATCTGAAAAAACTAATAAAATTGACAAGTTACTTGGTTTTGTAGTTAAAATGCACAAATCGTAAGTCATGAACTTCAAATTAAGGCGAAATCAACATAATCTGTTAAAGTTTGCTGTCGTTTGTCGGGTATTTTTTTAATTCAAATTATTAATAGCTAATTTGGTCTTCTAATTATTAATCGACTGATTTAGTGAATTTTACCCCAAATAAAATCTACCAACAGAAATCACAATCATGAACAGTGTCTAAAATTGAAATGTTATGGAAAATGCAAAAAAATCTGAAGAGAACTTTCCTGAAAAAAAGGAAAATGAAATCCATGCTGTAAAACCAAAACTTGACGGTGAAGCGGGATTGAGAGAACTGATGTTGCAGGAACTTCGGTCGATGTATTATGTCGAAAAAGTAGTCTCCAAATCTTTTGCTAAGATCATCAAGAACGCTTGCAATTATGAACTGATAGAAGCGATATACATTCACCAACAAGACACACAAAAACAAGTGCTTCGTATTGAAGAATCATTTGAACTCCTTAACGAAAAAGTCCTGCTAGCACATTCCAACTCCATTGACTCCATGATTGCTGAGTTAGAATCAATGATTGAAAATACCAAATTCGGAATGATTCGCGATGCTGGGATCATCTTAGCGCTGCACAAGATTGAGCATTTCGAAATTGCATCCTATACCATATTGACTTTATACGCAGAAAATCTAAAAGAAAACACCATTTTTGAACTTTTAGATAAATCGCTAAATGAAGAAAAAGTTGCACAAATGCGTCTGGCAAAAATTGCGAACACCATTAAGTTTTATCCAGCAACTTAGTGCTATTTTGTATAATTAGATTCATACATTTCAATCCATTTTTCTGTACTCAGTTTAGCGACCAGTTCTCCAATCAGTGCATACGGAATCTCATTCATCTTTTTAAAGCGAATGCAACTTTTTCCCATGTCTAATTTAGATTTTACATGCTCGGGATATGCTGCTGTAAACCAATTGAACAATTCCGGATCAGCATAAATTCCCATGTGGTAAAACGATATGTTATTCTTCTGTGAAGCCAATGCCATCAAAGGAAGCGGCAGTTTTGGATCGCAATGATAGCCTTTCGGATAAACAGAATGCGGAACAACATAGCCCAACATACCATAATTCATAACTTCCACAAAACCTTCCGGAAGGTGTTGCATAATGGCCTCGCGAATCTTCATCATGACTTCTTTTCTTTCGTCAGGCAAACTTTCTAAGTACTCCGATGGGGTTTTTGCAGTTGATTGCATTTGTATCAAATTTATTAGTTCACTTTCAAATCTAAAATCTGTTAAAGATAAATTTTATCCATAATATCGAAGAAATTTTCCTAAGCAAATATAAATCTTTTGATAATTTTTAAAATACTGTGTCATTGCACTTTAAATTTATAGATATTTGTTTACTAAAGAAAAAAGATGAAAACAATTGTACTACTATTCTGCCTCAGTTTAAGTTGTTCGATAGCAACACAAGCCCAATTCAAAGAAATCTCTTATGCTGATGGAAATCAAAAACTTACTGGATTGGGTCTGCTTCCAAAAAAAACCAATGCCGATAAATCTGGCATCCTTATTTTACCAGCGTGGAAAGGAATTGACAATCATGCTAAGGAAACCGCGCAACAACTCGCTGACTTGGGCTATTATACGTTTGTCGCCGATATTTATGGAGAAGGAAACTATCCTAAAAATACGAAAGAAGCAGGCGAACGAGCTGGGTTTTACAAAAAGAATATTGATAAGTACCAGACCCGAATTCGATTGGCGCTAGAACAACTTATAAACCAAGGTGCCAATCCCAACAAAATCGTAATCATCGGATTTTGTTTCGGAGGAACTGGCGCTTTAGAAGCGGCTAGAGCCAATTTCCCGGTAGCGGGAGTGGTTTCTTTTCATGGCGGTTTAGGCAAAGACAGTGCAAGAGAAGTAAAGGAAATTAAAAACAAAATACTAGTTTGTCATGGAGCTGATGATTTTTACGTTCCTCACGATGAAGTGATGGCTTTTCAAAAGGAAATGCACGACGCCAAAGCAGATTACCAAATGATCTCCTATGCAAATTCTGTTCACGCTTTTACTAATCCTGAAGCTGGCAATGATAATGCTACGGGAGCTGCGTACAACAAAAAAGCCGCAGAACGATCTTGGCAACACTTTTTGCTATTTTTGAAAGAAGCATTTTAGAGATTTTATATTTACTTTAGAGCAATTAATTTTTAGTGTATGAGTCACAATTCTATTCGTAATGATAAGACCTGTTTAAACTGCCGCCACGTTGTTCAAGAACGATTCTGCCCAAATTGTGGACAAGAAAATATTGATAGCCGTAAATCTTTTCATCAATTGTTTTTGCACTTTTTTGAAGATTTGACGCATTACGAAAATGCATTTTGGCGAACTATCAAAAACCTGCTATTCAAACCCGCATCGTTAACTAAGGAGTATCTATCGGGAAAGCGATTGTCTTATTTGGCGCCAGTTCGGCTATATATTTTCATCAGTTTTATTACGTTTTTTTAATAACGGTAACGCCTAATACCGATTATAATTTAATAAACGTGAAAAGGACAACGACTTCGCAGACAGGATCAAATAAAAAAATAACCAAAACCGAGAATGTAAGTCTAGACGAGTTAATTGAAGCTGAAAAGATGGAAGCCCAAATTAAAGATTCTCTAAAAGCAAATATTGCCAAAGTGACCCATGAGGAAAAGAAGAAAATGGATTCTATGTTTAATTTTGGTTATGAGTCAATAAAAGAATTAGATTCTTTACAGCAATTTGGGAGCGAAGATGAACGCCTAGATGCCATTGAATATTGGTTTGTGAAGAAAACACTCGAAGTCAAAGCAAGGAACACTAACGAAGAATTAATAAAAAAATTCAAGGAATCTTTCGTGCATAATTTCTCCAAGACCTTGTTTATTTATATGCCACTATTTGCCTTTTTCCTTTGGCTATTTCACGGAAAGAAACGTTGGTATTACTTCGATCACGGCATATTTATATTACATTACTTTTCGTTTATTTTGCTCATCATTCTCATTGTATTTCTATTCAGTAAATTCTTGTCTCTGTTTGGAACTTCCGCTATTTCAGACTCGGTTAAAGGCGTCGTCGATCTTGTCGCGTTTCTGTGGATGTTCTATTATTTTTTTCCAGCGCATCACCGATTTTATGGTGAAACTCGTCTTATTTCCTTCGTCAAAAGTATCGCGTTATTCTTTATCAATATAATTCTAATCTTTATTATTATTTTATTATTTGCACTATATACCTTTATTAATATCCATTAAAAAACATGAAAAAAAGTCTATTACCATTATTATCCCTTTTTATAATCTGTAGTTGTGCTACTAAAAAAGAAATTACCTCAAAGACAGCAGCCGATTATATCAACGTCATTTCCGCGGAAAGTCTCACTACAAATCTAACTTACATTGCCTCTGACGCCATGGAAGGTCGCGAAACCGGATCCGAAGGTCAAAAAAAAGCAGGGCGTTATTTAATCGAACAACATCAAGCCAATGGATTGTCATTTCCAAAAGGAGCGAGTAATTTTTATCAACCGATTCCTGCCGCTTACCTTAATGAGAAGTATAAAGAAAATCTTTCGGATTCTGAGAATATTTGGGCGTTCATCGAAGGTTCTGAAAAGCCTGATGAAATTGTAGTAGTTTCAGCACATTATGATCATGTTGGTGTTAAAAAAGGAGAAGTCTACAACGGCGCAGACGATGATGGTTCAGGAACAGTTGCGTTGATTGAAATTGGCAAAGCTTTTCAAAAAGCAAAACTAGAAGGCCATGGACCAAAGCGTTCGATTCTTATTCTACACGTAACTGGTGAAGAACACGGTCTTCATGGCTCTCGATTTTACTCTGAAAATCCTTTGTTTCCGTTGGCAAATACAGTCGCTGACGTGAATATTGATATGATCGGACGACACGACGAATTTCACCCTGACAATAGCAACTACATCTATTTGATTGGTTCAGATTATCTTTCGACTGACTTATTTAATGTTTGTGAAGACACCAACAAAAAATACGGACACCTTGCACTCGATTATAAATACAATGATCGCGCGGATCCGAATCGCTTTTACTATCGTTCCGATCATTACAACTTTGCAAAAAATGGAATTCCGTCTGTCTTTCTTTTTACTGGAGTACATGAAGATTATCACAAGCCTGGCGATGATGTCGACAAAATTGAGTTTGATGCGTTGACCAAAAGAACGAAGTATGCTTTTGCCATCGCTTGGGAAATTGCCAATCGAGAAAAACGTTTGGTCGTTGACAAAGACGGCAAATAAGAGATAATAAATTATAACAAAAAAAGCTTCGAGTTTCCTCGAAGCTTTTGCTTTTGGGTGGCTGACCGGGTTCGAACCGGCGACCCTCGGCACCACAAACCAATACTCTAACCAGCTGAGCTACAACCACCATTTTAACGAGTGCAAATGTATTGCAAAAGTTTTATTATACAAAGAAATAATTTAAAAAATTAAATCAAATCTCCTAAGCTATTGACACCCAAATATCTTTCTACATTGAATCCTTCAGCATAGTCTTTTCCAATTAATCTTCCATAATCCTGTGGACGATAATTCAAACTTTCTAAGAAGTTCTTAGTTGCGATTAATGTTTCTGGTTCCGTGCTATTTGGATTGTAGAATTGTGAACTATAAGCCAAAATAGCTTCGACTCTTTTTTCATTAAAACCAGAAATATCAACGACAAAATCTGGTTCCAAATTTTTCCATTGCATATAATGATATACTACCATAGGGCGCCAAACTTGCTGCTTTTTACCATCGTAGTCCGTTTCAATTTTCATAAGGCCGGAAAGGAAACACGCATCAGACACTAATTTGCTGCCTTTTCCGTGATCAATATGACGGTCGTCAATCGCATTGCACAACACAATATTGGGTTGGTATTTTCGGATCATTCGAATAACGGCCAATTGATGTTCTTCGTCATTCACAAAAAAGCCATCTCTCATATTTAAATTCTCTCTCACTGCAACACCTAAAATTTCAGCAGCATTAGCCGCCTCCATGTCTCTAGTTTCGGCGGTTCCGCGCGTTCCCAATTCGCCGCGAGTCAAATCAATGATGCCCACTTTCTTTCCGAGTGATACTTCTTTGGCAATGGTGCCGCCACAACCTAATTCAACATCATCTGGGTGCGCTCCAAAGGCGAGTATATCTAATTTCATATTCTGAATTTTTTAATGTCGTAAAATAATAAATCTAAAGTAACACTTTTTTTATTGTCGTTGCTTTGTTGACGGTTTCTATCCATTCGCGTTCGGGGTTGCTCTCGGCAGTAATTCCGCCTCCAACATAAATATGAGCGGTTCGTTTATTTGACGTTTCGTCGGTTTCAATTTGAACACATCGCAAGTTCACAAACAAATCCGTAGCGTTTTCATTCGATTGAAAATCAATATTGAATTCTCCCAAAAATCCAGAATAATAACTTCGGTCATAACCTTCATTCATCAGAATAAATGATTTAGCAACCTCTTTTGGAAAGCCACAAACTGCGGGTGTTGGATGTAAGACGGAAAGTAGTTTTCTCAAATCTGTTGCGGTTTCAAATGTACCATGAATGTCAGATTTTAGATGAATCAGCTGTCCAGCTTTCAAATCATACGGTTTCGAAACTTGAAGTTCAGCACTTAAATCCTCTAAGTTGGAAACCAAAAAATCAGTCACCAGTTTTTGTTCTTCAATTTCTTTGTCGCCCCAAACTGCAAAGGCATTCTCGTCATATAATTGCGTGCCAGCGACAGCCATCGTTCGAAAATCCAATTCATTGACATACAACAACGATTCAGAAAAAGCACCCAACCATAAACCAACCTTAGGATGAAAAAAGCAATAAGCAAAAGCACTTGGATAAAATTGTGCTAATTTTTGAAATCCATCAAAAAGATCAAAATCAACAAGTGGCAAAATCTCTTTTCTAGAAATTACAATTTTACTACAATCGCCTTGATTAATCTTACTTATTGCTTTTTCTACCAATTGAATATGTTTCTCTTTCGCAAGTGCATTTGAACTTTCAGGCTTCGGAATTTCATTGATACTCTGTTCCAACAATTCAAACGGCATCATTTTAACATCGCATTGATCTTGAGGAATAAGTCACAATTTCGTCTCCATTAAAAGGAGCAAAAACAAAACCTTTTTCAGCAAAATTCATAACGGTGTGCAGCGTTTGGTCTCGTTGAAGCAATCCAATTACTTCTTTTGCGCTGGGCTTTCTATAAAGGACAAATGGCAATTGCTGATCAAACTGTTGTCTGAATTTTTGCAGCGTGCTCGACGTCATATTTTTCGTTTTGGTAACACCATATTGGTCAATTTGCAGATGGAAATCAACTTTCCGTTTTCGTCGGTAATTTTAATTTCCCATAAATGGATGCTCTTTCCTTGATGAACAATTCGAGCCGTCCCGGTAACCATCCCAGTTCGTTTGGCTCGCAGGTGATTGGCTGCGATTTCGATGCCTCGAATTTCACTGAGTTCATTATTTACCAACAACATCGATGCTGCACTTCCAACACTTTCTGCCAAAGCAACACTGGCGCCGCCGTGCAACAAGCCCATTGGCTGATGAATTCTAGGATTGACTGGCATTTGAGCCACCAAAAAATCTTCTCCTGCATCGATGTACTTGATTTCTAAAGTCTCCATCAAAGTATTCTTCGAAATCGTATTACAAAGGTCCAGCATTTTCTCTTTATCAAAGGCCATATCTTTTTTGGGCAAAATTAAGATTTATTAGGTTTGAAATCATCAACTTTCGAAAGTTTACTTTAGTATAGAATAAAAATTTAGAATAAGCGTTTTAAAACAATTCAACTTAAGTCGACTTAACATTTTTTACTATTTTTACCAAAAATCAAATAAAATGCGCACTCTCATTTGTCTTGTCCTTATAGGTTTTATCATCTCACTTAGTTCCTGCCGTAAAGATTTTGAAACCGTTCCTAGTCAAGGAAATCTTGGTTTCTCAAAAGATACCGTTTATTTAGACACCGTTTTTAGTAACATTGGTTCAAGCACTTACACGTTAAAAGTGTACAATCGTAGCAATGAAGACATCAAGATTCCTAAAATCCGACTAGGAAAAGCAGATTCTAAATACCGAATGATGCTTGATGGAATGACAGGCGAAGACGAAGACAATAATGGCATTGGAGACGGAAGAATTTTCAACAATGTCGAGTTGCTCGCCAAAGACAGCATGTATGTATTTATAGAAACAACAGCAAATATTGCTGATGCGAATCCAGATGACTTTTTATATACCGATGATATTGTATTTGATTCAGCCAACGGTCCACAGAAGGTGAATTTAGTGACGCTAATTCGCGATGCGTATTTTCTATTTCCTAAAAAAGATGCAAACGGCATTAAAGAAAATTTGCTTCTAGGTACCGATGATAGTGGTGAAGAAGTTCGCATCAACGGTTTTGAATTGGATGACAATGACCCTGTCAACGGCGACGAATATCACTTTAACAATACCAAACCATACGTAATCTATGGCTATGCTGGGGTTCCGGATGGCAGAACGTTGACTATAGATCCTGGCGCTCAAGTTTATTTTCATGACGCCTCTGGAATCGTTGTTCAACCTGGAGCATCCATCAATATAAATGGTGCCGCTTCGCCAGATCCGAATCATCCGCAGGCCAATGAAGTCACTTTTGAAGGCGATCGTCTTGAACCTTTATATGAAGATATTCCCGGACAATGGGGAACCATTTGGTTACGTGGCGGAAGTATTAATAACAGCATTAATCATCTTACGTTAAAGAATGCAACTGTAGGATTATTAGTGGAAAATTGTGTTTTAAATATCCAGAATTCTCAAATCTACAATTCTGCCAATTATGGCATATTGGCACGTGGAGCAACGATGAATAATTGCGAAAATCTGGTTGTTAATTTGGCGGGACAAGCCTCTTTAGCGTGCACTATTGGCGGCAGTTATCAATTCAAACATTGTACGTTCAATAACAACTGGGCAAGTTCAAACCAAGTTGCCGTTTTGATGAGTAATTATGAAGAACAACCGGACGGAACGAACATAACGGGATCTTTAGCACAAGCCAATTTTTACAATTGCATTATATATAGCAGCAACAATATTGGTATTTTCTTAGACAAAATAAATGACGAATCCATTCCGTTCAACTTTGATGTAAAATATTGTTTGATTAAATTTAGAGACAGCGGAACTTCTTTAGCAGGAAAACCTATTTATGATTTCATAAGAAATGAATTAGAAGGCAATATTAAAAATGAAGACCCAAAATTCTTCAACGCGAATCTAAACATGCTCAATATTGATGATACTTCAGCTGCATTTACAAAAGGTAGTTTGGCTTACTTAGTTCCATTGGATGTTTTGGGATTACCTAGAACCTCCAATCCGCCAGATATGGGCGCCTATCAAAGTGCCGCTTTCCCAGAGTAATTGTTTAAAAGTCGTGATAAATGTTGATTGTAGATTGCGCTTTTTTAACCTAAATTTGCGACAACAACTACAACTACACAACAATGATTCATTTCTTCGGAAACGAAAGTGCTACCGTTTTTGCCGTACAGACGCAAGACGAACTTTCGGCAGAAACCATTTCAAAATTAAACTGGCTTTTTCAATCTGAACTCGTTTCAGATTCTCAAACTAACAAACCTAAATCCGTACTCGCGGATTTTTTTGTTGGTCCACGCGCCACCATGATTACGCCGTGGAGCACCAATGCCGTCGAAATAACCCAAAACATGGGCATCAACGGCATTATTCGCATTGAAGAATTTCAAAAATCGAGTCAAGAATTCTCCGATTTCGATCCGATGCTATCTCAAAAATACGCGGTTTTAGATCAAGATATATTTACGATTCATATTCAACCTGAACCAATATTAGAAATAGACAATATCGCCGAATACAATCAGAAAGAAGGATTGTCTTTGAGTGCTGAAGAGGTTGATTATTTAAATAAATTATCCACTAAAATTGGAAGAAAACTGACTGACTCTGAAGTTTTTGGTTTTTCGCAAGTCAATTCCGAACACTGCCGACATAAGATTTTCAACGGCACTTTTGTAATTGATGGCATTGAACAAGAATCCTCTTTATTTAAGATGATTAAGAAAACATCAGCTGAAAATCCAAACGATATTGTGTCAGCTTACAAAGACAATGTCGCTTTTATCAAAGGACCGAAAGTGCAACAATTTGCACCATTATCTCCCGAAAAACCAGATTTCTACGCCATCAAAGATTTCGATTCGGTAATTTCCCTCAAAGCAGAAACACATAATTTCCCCACAACTGTCGAGCCTTTCAACGGCGCTGCAACAGGTTCGGGTGGAGAAATTCGAGATCGACTAGCTGGTGGACAAGGTTCATTGCCACTCGCAGGAACCGCAGTATACATGACTTCCTATTCCCGATTGCAAAAAAACAGAACTTGGGATGCGAACTTACCAGAAAGAAAATGGTTGTATCAAACGCCTTTAGATATTTTGATCAAAGCGTCTAACGGAGCTTCCGACTTTGGAAATAAATTTGGCCAGCCATTGATTACTGGTTCCTTATTGACTTTCGAAAATAAAGAAAACAACAGAACCTTAGGCTACGACAAAGTCATTATGCAAGCAGGCGGCATTGGCTACGGAAAACTAGATCAATCGCTCAAACATCAACCTAAAGTGGGAGACAAAGTCGTGATTTTAGGTGGTGAAAATTACCGAATCGGAATGGGAGGCGCTGCAGTTTCTTCTGCCGATACGGGTGCATTTAGTTCTGGTATTGAACTAAACGCCATCCAACGTTCAAATCCTGAAATGCAAAAACGAGCGGCCAATGCCATTCGTGGTTTGGTCGAGAGTGACGTCAATCCGATTGTTTCCATTCACGATCACGGCGCTGGTGGACATCTCAATTGTCTTTCTGAATTGGTGGAAGAAACGGGTGGACTTATCGATTTAGACAAACTACCTATTGGTGATCCGACTTTGTCTGCAAAAGAAATTATTGGCAACGAATCGCAAGAACGAATGGGGTTGGTAATTGGTCAAAATGACATCGAATTATTGCAAAAAATCGCAGACCGCGAACGTTCGCCTATGTATCAAGTGGGCGACATTACTGGCAATCATCGTTTTACTTTTGAGTCAAAAACGACTGGTGCCAAACCCATGGATTTTGCCATTGAGGATATGTTTGGAAGTTCACCAAAAGTCATTATGACCGACATCTCTGTCGACAGAAAATATCAAGATTTAGCTTATTCCCCAGAAAAAATAACAGATTACATTCACCAAGTTTTGCAACTAGAAGCCGTTGCCTGCAAAGATTGGTTGACCAACAAAGTCGATCGTTGTGTTGGTGGAAAAGTAGCCAAACAACAATGCGCCGGTCCATTGCAACTGCCATTAAATAACGTTGGTGTGATGGCGCTGGATTTTCAAGGAAATGAAGGTGTTGCAACCTCAATTGGACATGCGCCGATTGCCGCTTTGATTGACCCAGTTGCTGGTAGCAGAAACGCCATTGGTGAAGCCTTGTCAAATATCATTTGGGCGCCAATAAAAGACGGAATCAAAGGTATTTCTTTGTCTGCCAATTGGATGTGGGCCTGCAAAAACGAAGGAGAAGACGCACGATTGTATGCCGCAGTTAAAAGCTGTTCGGATTTTGCCATCGAATTGGGAATCAATATTCCGACTGGAAAAGATTCGCTGTCGATGAAGCAAAAATATCCCAACGAAGAAGTCATTGCGCCTGGAACTGTGATTATTTCTGCTGGCGGAAATTGCACCGACATTACTAAAGTGGTAGAACCTGTTTTGCAAAAAAATGGCGGTTCGATTTATTATATCAATTTATCGCAAGACGAATTCAAATTGGGCGGTAGTTCGTTCGCGCAGATTTTAAATCAAATTGGCAGCGACGCACCAACAATAAAAGATAGCGACTTTTTTAAACGTGTTTTCAATACGATTCAACGTTTAATTCTTGACAATCAAATTGTTGCTGGACATGATATTGGCAGCGGTGGATTGATTACGACACTTTTGGAAATGTGTTTTGCGGATATCAGTTTGGGAGCGAATATCGATTTGACTGTTTTTGAAGAAAATGATGCTATCAAAGTACTGTTTGCTGAGAATATAGGAATTGTAATCCAAGCCAAAGAAGATTCCGTTTTCGAAAGTGCATTAAAAGACAATGCTGTTTCATTTTACAAATTAGGAACGGTTACAGCAACCGACAACCTACAGCTCACAACTGGCAACTCACAACTGACAACTATCAACTTACAACTGTCAACTTACAGAGACATTTGGTTCGAAACCTCTTACCTACTCGACGTCCATCAAAGCAAGAACAATAAGGCAAAAGAGCGTTTTGACCATTATAAAAATCAAGCATTACACTACAGTTTTCCTACGCATTTTACTGGAAAAAAGCCAAGTATTGACACTTCAAAACCACGACCAAAGGCAGCTATTATTCGCGAAAAAGGAAGCAATTCCGAACGGGAAATGGCTAATGCGATGTATCTCGCTGGGTTTGATGTGAAAGATGTACATATGACCGATTTGATTTCAGGACGCGAAGATTTGACCGACATTCAGTTTATTGGCGCAGTTGGAGGATTCTCAAATTCGGATGTTTTAGGTTCTGCCAAAGGTTGGGCTGGCGCATTTTTGTATAATGAAAAAGCTAAATTGGTTTTAGAGAATTTCTTTAAACGAGAAGACACCTTATCAGTCGGAATTTGTAACGGCTGTCAGTTATTTATGGAACTCGAAGTCATTTATCCTGAGCACGAAATTCATGGCAAAATGAAACACAATGACAGTCAAAAACACGAAAGTATTTTTACGTCTGTGACAGTTCAAAACAACAATTCGATCATGTTAAGTTCACTTGCTGGCAGTACATTAGGCGTTTGGGTTTCTCATGGAGAGGGAAAATTTGATTTGCCATACGAAGAAAACAAATACCATATCGTGGCCAAGTACGGCTATGAAAACTATCCCGCCAATCCCAACGGATCGGACTTTAATACCGCGATGCTGTGCGATAAAACAGGTCGACATTTGGTGATGATGCCGCACATAGAAAGATCGACGTTTTCTTGGAATTGGGCGCATTATCCAAAGGACAGAAGCGATGAAGTTTCGCCATGGTTGGAAGCTTTTGTGAATGCCAAAAAATGGATTGATAACCTTTAAAAATAACAAATATGAAATTACGTATTGTATGCTTCTTTGTGGTCGTATTGTTTACATTTAAAAGTTTCTCACAAAATACCGTTACCGAAATACAAACAAAATCCGGCAACCACTTTATTCGAACTAATATTAATTATCCGATTACAGGAACATATCTTTTCAATGGTGGTGAACCCATCGTCGAATTGAAGGAGGACGGAACTGGGTTTTACCAACTGCATGATCAACCCAAGAGACCTATCACTTGGGGTATTGAATGTGAAAAAGAGGGAAAACCGCTATTCAAAAAAGGATTTAATACCGCAGCTTATTCGCTCTGGTATCAATTCTTAACAACGTATGAAGCAGACACGAATCTAGATTGGAATCTTGTTCCTTTTACCATACATTTTAATACTTTGAAAATGTTTATTCAAGGGGAACGCGAGAAGAGTTATACCGAAAAAGAGAAATAAAATGTATGTTTGCTAAACGATGACAACAACTACATGTTTAAACTGCAAAGCTGAAATTGACAAGAACTATTGTTCAACTTGTGGACAAAAGACAGGCATTCATCGCATCACGATTAAACATTTTTTATTTCACGACTTATTGCATGGCGTTTGGCATATCGACAAAGGCATTCTATTTACTTTAAAAGAAACAATAATTCGGCCTGGCCAAGCGGCTTTAGATTATGTCAAAGGCAAGCGAATTCGGTATTATAATGTGTTTTATCTTTGCTTACTCGTGATTGGTTTGAATATTTTATTGAGTCACTTTTACGATTCTATTTTACATACTAAAGTTGATCCGAAAAACGACACGATTCAAGTAACTAATTTTTTCAAAGAACATCTCAAAACAATTCTGTTAAGCATTGTTCCCATCTTGGGTTTAAATTCTTATTGGATTTTTCGTCGACTCAAACTAAATATTGCTGAGCAATTTATCCTTAGTGGGTTTTGTTTGTTGGGAATTTTAGTAACTAGCATTTTATACCCATTCTTTAATTTTATCAACGAATATTACTCGCCATATTTTGTCACTAATTTAGAAGTAATTTCAACTTTTTTAATTCCATTATTTCCAATTTGGGTTTATTTTAATGCCACTAAGGGTCTTTATACATTCTGGGGATTTCTTTGGAGAATCATACTTTTTTATTTTTCAGCGCTCGGTATTATGATGGGATTACTTGCTATTATCATTCTTAATTTGACTGATGGAAGCGGGCAATTTTATATTAATTTATGACTTGAAACAAATGTTAATCATTGAAGTGAATTCGAAATAAAGAATATCTTTGAAATCTAATTTTACTTTCATGAATAATTTCAAACTCGTTGTATTCCTGTGTTTTGTTTCCATGTCACTTTTTGCACAACCCAAATCGGAAAAATACCATCGTGCAAAAATCATCTACAACTCCATACAAAATCTAACAAAATTGCAAGAATTGGGAGTACCAATGGACCATGGAATTCATAAAATGGGCTATTCATTGACTTCCGATTTTTCAGATTCTGAAATTCAAAAAGCGAAAAACTTAGGTCTTCAGGTCGATATTGAAATAACAGACGTTCAAAAATTCTACGTCGAGCAAAACAAAGTAAAAAAGCAACGCATCTCTAGTCCACAAAATGGATCCTGCAACGAAATTCCTGAAGACTATGTCGTTCCGTTTAATTTCAGTTTGGGTTCGATGGGCGGTTACCTCACCTATGAAGAAATGCTATTTCAATTAGACGCGATGCATTCCGCTTTTCCTAACTTGATTACCGCAAGAGAAAATATTGGCACTTTCACTACGCAAGAAGGCCGTTATTTGCAATCCGTAAAAAATTACGAGTAATCCTGAAGTTCCCTCCACAAAACCGCAAGTTTTATACACGGCTGTGCATCATGCAAGAGAACCCATTTCGTTGTCTCAAACCATTTTCTACATGTGGTATTTGCTCGAGAATTATGAAAGTAATGAGGACATCAAAAGAATTGTAGATAACACGGAATTGTACTTTATTCCAGTCATTAATCCCGATGGCTACATCTATAACCAAACCACAGACCCTAGCGGTGGTGGGATGTGGCGAAAAAACAGAAGACCTTTTGATGGCGATCTTTTTGGAGTAGACAACAATAGAAACTATGACTATTGGAAAGACAATGACCCTTTTCAAAGTGTGTGGAATACCAACGGAGTTTCTCCAGATATTACAGCAGAAATTTATCCTGGACCAAGTGCAATGTCTGAACCAGAAAATTTAGCCATTGAATACTTTGTGAATACGCATAATTTCAAAGCGGCGTTGAATGCTCATACTTTCAGTAATTTATTGCTTCATCCTTTTGGTTATGATCTCAATACGCCTAGTCCAGATGAATTTATCTTTAGCAAACTCGGTGAAATTATGGTGTCAAAAAACAAATTTGCAAACATTATTTCTTCGCTTTTATATCCAGCTTCGGGGAACTCTGATGATTTTATGTATGGACAAACGATGAATCACAGTAAAATTTATGCTTATACGCCAGAAATCGGCGACTCCTTTTGGCCTGCCGAAACCGAGATTTTGCCACTTTGCAAAGAAATGATGTACACGAATTTGACCATGGCTAAATTCGCAGGTGATTATACTCTTTTGGAAGATACTTCAGCAGACTATTTGGGCAGCACTTCGATTGTAAATGCCGATTTTAAATTGACTAAAATTGGATTGGCAACCAATAATAACTACACGGTTTCTATCAATCCGATTTCGTCAAATATCACTAGTGTTGGCGTTCCTTTTGTGGCAAGTAGCCTCAATATTTTTGAACCTGTCAGTGCCAACATCGAATTAGGTTTGGCAAGCGGAACTGCTACTGGAGATCTTATCATCTACGAATTGGTAGTCGATAATGGAACATTTACTGAAAAGATTCTAGTCACTAAGAGATTTGGTGGCATGCAAACAATTTACAATAATGATTGCTCGACCATTTCAAATTTTACGGGAACTTGGGGTACCACAACGGAAGATTTTGTATCGCCAGGAACATCAATCACTGATTCTCCAAATAGTAATTATGCTGATTCACAGCAAAAAGTGATGATACTTACTGCGCCATTAGCGGTTCCAAACACAACTGGAGCCAACTTGACATTTTCAGCGAAATGGGCGATTGAAAACAACTTCGATTCGGTTCGATTTCAGATTAGACCTTCGACAAGCAATACTTGGGTGTCGCAATGTGGGAAATATACCAATTTCGGCAACGTCAACAGTGGTCAGCCAGAAGGACCACTATACGATGGGGAACAATCGACATGGGTTACTGAACAAATCAGTTTGGAAGATTATTTAGGACAGAATATTAGGATCCGTTTTATATTAAATTCCGACCAGGGAAGCAATTTAGATGGGTTTTATTTTGATGATTTGAAGTTAAACGTACCTGTAGCGGCAACACTTTCATCGACTACTTCAGAGATTTCGAAATTTAGAATATACCCTAATCCAACGAATTCAACTATTCATATTAATACCATACAAAACGAGTATGATATCGATATTTATAATTTGGTTGGTCAATTGGTTTTTTCAAAGAAAGCCAATGATGGACTTCAAAGTATAAATGTTAGTGATTTTAATACTGGCATGTACATTATTGAAATGAAATCAAACCACTTTACCGAAAGACAGAAATTCTATAAGAATTAAGAGAAACAAAAAAACTACTTTTGTTTTCCAGCCAATTCTGCTCTACTTTTATAGGCTTTCAAATATTCTCCTTTTGGCGTTCCGTCATCAAATGAACTAAATTTGATGACTGTTCTTACACCTTTTCTAGCCTGCTCGTTAGTCCATTTTTCATACTCAATTCGGTATAATGCAGAATACATCTCAGCGCGACCAACGCCATGGTAACAGTGAATCAAAACCGGATAATTGTCGGGGTTATCCATAATCTTAAAAAAACGATCTAAATTCTCTTGTTTTGGCACTTGATCAGAACCATTATTGAAATAGTTAACGCCATTAATCTTTGCGATTGCTTCTTTCTCTGCAGTAAGTTCCTGCGGAATCTCGGGATTATTCACCAAATCGGCAGTGCCCGGAAAACGCAAATCAACTACAGATTTGATATGGTATTTCTTAACGTAACTTTCCAATTCATCTGGTGGAATAACGCCTGATTTGTATACTTTTCCTTCTGTAATAGTCTCGAAATTATGATTGATGTTCATGTCATAGACATATTTACCAACAAAAACCAAGACGACAAGCAATACAACAAGGGCAATTCTTTTTTTGGTATTTTTCATATCAATGAGAGGTTAATTTTTGATCTACTACACGTTCCATGTAGTCTTGAATAAAGGCTTTGCAATTCAATTCGATGTCATTCATTTCTGCATTTCTATTGTAATCAAGTTGTGAAGAAGCGCTTTATCATCTTTGGCATAAAAACCAATCGACTTGCTGCCGTCGAAAATACAAATGTAATTGCCGCGGGAGAATTGGTATAAATTGCCAGTTGAATTCATCACAAATGGCGTTGATGATTTCTTATCCAACAAACTTCTTCCCCAACTTCTAAAGGGCTTTTGATAACCAATCATATCGAGAATAGTTGGATAAATATCTATTTGCTGCGCCAAATCTTCATCGACACCCACATATTTGCTATTGGGCTGGTAAATCATAATTGGAATGGCAAAATGCTCTGTTCCTCTAGTATATTCCTTATAAAAAATCGCATTGGCATGATCAGCAACAAAAACAAAAATCGTGTTCGCAAACCACGGCGACTTTTTGGCTTCAGCAAAGAAACGCTGCACCGAATAATCGGTATATTCAACACACTTATGAATCGGAATGTCTCCTTTTGGAAATTTTTTCTTGTATTTGCTTGGAATGTTAAATGGCTCGTGAGACGACACTGTAAACACAGTGGAGAAAAAAGGCGATTTTTCTTTGTCTAAAGTCTTTTTCATAAACTGCAGAAATGGCTCGTCCCAAATACCCCAAAAGCCATCAAATTCGGAATCGTCATTGTATTCTGTTCTTCCGTAGTATTTATCGATTCCTAAAATATTGGCAAAGCCCAAAAATCCCATCGATCCGTTGGCTGCACCGTGAAAGAAAGAAGTTTTATAGCCTTCACTTTCTAATGTTGACACCAAAGATTCTATTTTTTGTTTTGGAAAAGGTGACGACGTAAATGCATCCTTAAAGGAAGGAATTCCAGCCAAGACTGACGACATTCCGTGAATAGATTGTCTGCCATTGGAATACGCATTCGTATAAATCATAGCATGTTGCGCCAGCGAATCGAGAAATGGTGTGTGCGTTTTAAAATCCTTGATGTTTGATTTCTTATTAAACGAACCGTAGTATTCTCGTCCGTTACTTTCTAAAATAAACATTACGACATTGGGTTTGGTCGGCGGATTGTTTTTGTAGGTTTTGATGGGTTGAATTTTCTCCAAAATTAACTCGGAAGTCACACCTTCGTAATCTGTTTTTACAAAACTATTGCTTCTCAACGTCCGAATAATAGCGAACGGCGTATTCAAAACGATATCGGCGTGCGCAATGTTTTTTACATGTCGATTGGCATCTAACAGATTAATGGGTCTAGTCGATTTTTTGAAATCACCACCACGAATTCCGCCAATGACAAGAGTCGTAATAAGTAAAAAACCGAAAAATGAAAAACTGTAATAGGGTACGTTTTTCGTAGGCTTAAAGGGCGCAATCTTGACTTTCCGATATAAATAAATCCACAGCCAAGCGCAAACAAAATACAGGACAAATACATACCAAAAATCGATGATGAAACTGACAAAGAGTTTGCTCAAATTGACTTCATGTTCAATAACATTTAAGACCGCCGTGGTCGTACGAGAATACGTAAATTTATAGTAAATCAAATCAACAAAGTTCGTCGCATAAGCAATGAAATTTGTTGCGAAATAAAGAATCCAAATAAATCGTTGATAACCCGCACTCGTATTGCGCTTGAAAGGCAAAATTGAAAACACAATAAACAGCAGATTGACGTATAGAATCGCCGTTGTATCGAAAGCCAAACCATAGTAAGAAAGCTCGAAGAAATCTGAAATAGAATTCAATTTGAGCAACTTGGCATTAAAAAGATAAAAAAGTACACGAGCAATAAAATAAAAAAGATAAGCCAAAAGGATTCTGTATCCCAATACTTTATACTCGCCTAATCTGAAGTGCTTGACCATTGATAATTAATAAGGCACAAAATTATCAAATTAAATGGAAGAAAAATTTATTCCTTTTAAATTAAACTTAAATTTATGAACCGCAATGCAACACTTCCGTCAGTTCAAATAAATTATATTTAGATTTGAAATTAATTGATTATTTTGCAATTCCAAAATGAGTACCAATGAACTCCATTACACGTTTATTTGATTTTCCCTATTACCAACTTCAAAAGAATAATATTCCGGCGGCATTGGTCACCAAATATGATGGTAAGTGGGTAAAAACTTCGACACAAGAGTACGTAGATCAATCGAATTGTATTTCTAGAGCGTTATTGCGGTTGGGTGTGCAAAAAAATGACAAAATCGCGGTTATTTCTTCTAGTAATAGAACGGAATGGAATATCATGGACATTGGTGTCCTTCAAGTTGGAGCGCAAAACGTCCCTATATATCCGACAATTTCAGAAGACGACTACGAATATATCTTAAATCATTGCGAAGCTAAATATTGTTTTGTTTCCGACGATGAAGTGTTGCGAAAAATAAATCTCATCAAGAAAAATTTAAAAAATCTGATTGAAGTGTATTCCTTTAATCATATCGAAGGATGCAAAAATTGGAAGGAACTCTTGCAGCTAGGAAAGGATTTTTCAAATCAAGATGAAGTGGAAGATTGTAAAAATCGCGTCAAACCAGAAGATCTTGCCACGATTATTTACACCTCTGGTACCACTGGCCGACCTAAAGGCGTCATGCTTTCTCACCATAATATCGTCTCGAATGTTATTGATAGTTCACCGCGCATTCCTTTCGACGAAGGCACTAGCGTTGCCTTGAGCTTTCTTCCGATTTGTCATATTTTCGAACGGGTGATTTTATATATCTATCAATATTATTCCGTTTCCATCTATTTTGCCGAGTCGATTGACAAATTATCGGATAATATTAAAGAAGTAAAACCAACTGTGTTTTCGGTTGTACCGCGACTGTTAGAAAAAGTATATGACAAGATTTATGCAAAAGGAACAGAATTAACCGGGATCAAAAAGGCACTTTTCTTCTGGGCGATAAATTTAGGATTGAAATACGAGCCGTATGGCGCCAATGGATTTTGGTACGAAATTCAATTAACCATTGCTCGAAAACTGATTTTTAGTAAATGGAAAGAAGGTTTGGGCGGCAACCTCAATGTGATGGTGTCCGGAAGCGCTGCTTTACAAACGCGTCTCACTCGTGTTTTTGCCGCTGCGGAAATGCCAGTCATGGAAGGCTATGGATTGACGGAAACGTCACCGGTGATTTCAGTAAATTGTCATAAAGAAGGTGGTTTTAGAATCGGAACCGTCGGTAGAGTAATTCAAAATGTAGAAGTAAAAATTGCCGAAGATGGTGAAATTCTTTGCAAAGGACCAAACGTCATGATGGGCTATTATAAAGATGAATCGCTCACCACTGAAGTCTTGAAGGACGGCTACTTTATGACTGGAGACATTGGAGAAATCGACAAAGATGGCTTCTTGAAAATTACCGATCGAAAGAAAGAAATGTTCAAAACGTCTGGCGGAAAGTATATTGCGCCTCAAATCATTGAAAACGTGATGAAACAATCGCGATTCATTGAACAGATCATGGTGATTGGTGATGGCGAAAAAATGCCAGCCGCTTTTATACAGCCGAATTTTGATTTCATTCGGGAATGGGAGAAAATTCATGGACTTGAAGTTGGCAAAACCAATGAAGAGATTGTTAGCAACCGAAAAGTGATCGAAAGGATTCAAGAGGAAGTAGAGCGCCTGAATGAGAAATTTGGCAACTGGGAAAAAATCAAACGTTTTGAACTCACTCCAGATGTTTGGTCTATTGACGGAGGTCATTTGACTCCTACTTTGAAACTAAGACGCAAAATTGTTCGGGAAAAATACAAGGACTTATATACTAAAATATACCCCAATTCCTAAGAGACAAGAAGGATTTTGACCACATTTCTAGGTGACATCATTTTACACTTATTAACAAATTCGCAATTAAAAGGTTGATAATTAAATTATTAACAAAATAAGAACGCATTCAATTTTAATACTTTTATAATATTAACTAATAAATTATAAAATTATGAATGTAAAAAACTTTTTAATTTCAGGAATTGTAGGAGGAATAGTCGATTTTCTCTTAGGTTGGGTTTTCTACGGAATGTTGTTTAAAGATGTATATCCTCAAAATGAGAATGTGAATTTGGTGTTCATTTTTCTTGGTTGCATGACCTTTGGTCTATTTATCGCTTATATCTTTAATAAGTGGGCACACATCACAAATCCAGTAACCGGATTGAAAGCAGGAGCCACGATTGGTATATTCAGTAGCCTATCTATGAATCTTTTTATGTACTCTGGAATGGAAGTTAATTATCAAAATATGGCCATTGATATTGCCATTTCAACGTTTATTGGCGCCATGATGGGTGCAGTAATTGCATTAGTCTGTGCCAAGATGAAATAGTTTTATTTTATACCAAATCTGAAACTCCTCCATGCGAGGAGTTTTTTTTGTTCCATTAATTAACATAAAAAAAACAATAATTTATTATGCGTGCATAGTATTTTTAACTATATTTGAATTTCAAAACTACATTTATGAAAGAAAAGACTATTGATTATGTTCTCCGAGCAACCTGGCAAGCAGTCGCAAGAATGTATAATGAAGAAGCAACAAAATACGATGCTACGATGGCAACTGGTTTTGCACTTTTGAGTTTAGACAGAGAAGACGGAACACCATCAACAGCATTAGCACCAACAATGGGAATGGAAGCAACTAGTCTTACTCGAACATTGAAGTCGATGGAAGATCGCGGTCTAATTATACGAAAGAAAAACCCAAATGACGGTCGCGGTGTACTCATTTATTTGACCGACTTTGGAAAAGAAAAAAGAGAATTATCTCGCAATACGGTTTTGAAATTTAATGATACGATTCGCAAAAATATACCCGCAGAAAAACTGCAACACTTTATGGAAGTGGCGGAATCTATCAATGAATTAATACAAGATAAAAGCATTTTTAATCACCCGAGCACCAGTGAAATGGCGCAGCAAACCGAAATATAAAAAATGAAAAGAACTATTAAAAAAGTTGCAGTAATTGGCTCCGGAATCATGGGTTCAGGAATCGCCTGCCATTTTGCTAATATTGGTATCGAAGTTCTACTACTTGATATTGTTCCAAGAGAACTTACCGATGCTGAAACTAAAAAAGGATGGTCGTTAGAGGACAAAATCGTCCGCAATCGAATTGTAAACGAACATCTTGCCAACGCACTAAAATCGAAACCCTCGCCTATTTATCATCAAAAATTTGCCAGTCGAATTAAGACAGGCAACACCACAGATGATCTCGCTCAAATTGCAACTGCTGATTGGATTATTGAAGTGGTGGTGGAACGATTAGATATCAAGAAATCTGTCTTTGAACAAATTGAAAAATATAGAAAACCAGGAACATTAGTAACTTCAAACACTTCTGGAATTCCGATTCATTATATGAGTGAAGGTCGAAGTGACGATTTCCAAAAACACTTTTGCGGAACCCACTTTTTCAACCCGGCGCGCTATCTGAAATTATTTGAAATCATACCTTGACCGCAAACTGCTCCTGAAGTACTCGATTTCCTCACCAATTACGGCTCACAATTTTTAGGAAAAACTTCCGTCGTTGCGAAAGATACGCCTGCTTTTATAGGCAATCGAATCGGTATTTTTGGAATTCAAAGTCTGTTTCATTTGGTGAAAGAAATGGGACTAACGATTGAAGAAGTCGACAAACTAACTGGTCCAGTAATTGGACGTCCAAAATCAGCAACCTTCAGAACAGTTGACGTGGTGGGATTGGATACATTGGTTCATGTGGCTAACGGAATTTATGAAAACTGCCCAAATGATGAAGCGCATGAACTTTTCAAAATGCCCGATTTCATCACCAAAATGATGGAAAACAATTGGCTGGGAAGCAAAACCAACCAAGGATTTTATAAGAAAGTCGATAAAGATATTTTGTCTTTAGATTTAAACACACTCGAATATAGACCCGCAAAAAAAGCAGCATTTGCCACTTTAGAATTAACGAAAACCATCGACAAACCCATTGATCGCTTCAAAGTCCTGGTAAAAGGAACAGACAAAGCAGGAGAATTCTACAGAAAAAGTTTCGCTGGAATGTTTGCCTATGTGTCGAATAGAATTCCAGAAATCGCAGACGATTTATACAAAATAGACGATGCTATGAAAGCTGGCTTTGGGTGGGAAAACGGACCTTTCGAAATTTGGGACGCCATTGGAGTTACCCAAGGAATCGAAATCATGAAGGCTGAAAACTTAGCACCTGCAGCTTGGGTAACTGATATGTTGGCCTCTGGAAATTCAAGTTTTTTCACCGTCAACGAAGGTGCGACTTACTGTTATTCCATCGCAACAAAATCACAAGTAAAAGTACCTGGCCAAGATGCCTTTATCATTTTGGATAATATCCGTGAAAGCAAGAAAGTATGGAGCAACAGTGGCGCAATCATTCAAGATCTGGGAGATGGAATCTTAAATCTTGAATTCCGATCGAAAATGAATACCATCGGAGGCGATGTCCTGCAAGGCATCAACAAAGCCATCGATCTTGCTGAAAAAGAATATCAAGGTTTGGTCATCGGAAATCAAGCAGCCAATTTTACTGTTGGCGCCAATATTGGAATGATCTTTATGATGGCGGTCGAGCAAGAATACGACGAACTAAATATGGCCATCAAAATGTTTCAAGACACCATGATGCGTGTACGTTATTCTAGTATTCCTGTTATTGTTGCACCACACGGAATGACGTTAGGTGGCGGATGCGAAATGAGTATGCATGCCGACAAGGTGGTCGCTGCTGCAGAATCGTATATCGGATTGGTTGAATTTGGAGTCGGTGTGATTCCTGGCGGTGGAGGCTCTAAAGAAATGGCGCTCCGTGCATCTGATTTGTTTAGAAAAAATGATGTCGAGTTGAATGTCTTGCAAGAGTATTTCTTAACCGTTGCCATGGCGAAAGTTTCTACTTCGGCTTATGAAGCCTTCGATTTAGGGATTTTGCAGCACGGAAAAGATATCGTGGTGGTCAACAAAGATCGCCAAATTGCCGAAGCCAAAAAACATGCGCTACTGATGGCCGAAGCGGGTTACACCCAACCTATTCGCAGAACAGATGTAAAAGTCTTAGGAAAACAAGCGTTAGGAATGTTCTTGGTCGGCACGAATCAAATGGTTGCGGGTAAATATATCTCCGATCACGACTTAAAAATTGCTAATAAACTGGCTTATGTCATGGCAGGTGGAGATTTATCCGAGCCCACTTTAGTATCTGAACAATATTTATTAGATATCGAACGTGAAGCCTTCTTATCGCTTTGCACGGAAAGAAAAACATTGGAGCGAATTCAATTCATGTTAACAAAAGGAAAACCGTTGAGAAATTAGATAATAGATAATAGACGAAGAGATAATAGACCAAATAGAAAAGTCTATCATCTATCATCTCTCCGTCTATATTCTCAAAAAATAAAAAAATGAAAACAGCATATATAGTAAAAGCATACAGAACCGCAGTCGGAAAAGCCCCAAAAGGTGTTTTTCGATTCAAGCGACCTGACGAGTTAGCGGCGGAAACCATTCAATTTATGATGAATGAATTGCCTGACTTCGATAAGAAAAGAATCGATGACGTGATGGTTGGAAATGCCATGCCAGAAGCGGAACAAGGATTGAATGTTGGGCGATTGATCTCACTAATGGGATTAAAAGTAACCGATGTTCCGGGTGTCACAGTCAACCGATATTGCGCCTCTGGTTTAGAAACCATCGGAATGGCGACTGCAAAAATCCAAGCTGGAATGGCAGATTGCATCATTGCCGGTGGCGCTGAAAGCATGAGCTTTATTCCCATGGGCGGTTACAAACCAACGCCAGATTATGCCGTTGCGAAAGACGGTCATGAAGATTACTACTGGGGAATGGGATTAACCGCAGAAGCTGTTGCTAAACAATTCAATATTTCGCGAGAAGATCAAGATGCTTTTGCGTTCAACTCGCATCAAAAAGCGTTAAAAGCGCAAGCAGAAGGCAAATTCGATAAGCAAATTGTACCCATAACCATCGAGCAAACATTCATTAACGAAAGCGGGAAAAAAGAAACCAAATCATACACCGTCAGTAATGACGAAGGACCACGCGCAGATACAAATATTGCCGCACTTGGTAATCTAAAACCTGTATTTGCTGCAGACGGAAGTGTTACAGCTGGAAACTCCTCGCAAATGAGTGATGGCGCAGCTTTCGTATTGATTATGAGTGAAGATATGGTCAAAGAACTCAACCTCACTCCTATTGCTCGTTTGGTCAATTTTGCTTCCGCTGGTGTTGAACCCAGAATCATGGGAATTGGCCCAGTGCAAGCGATTCCTAAAGCACTAAAACAAGCTGGACTGCAACTGAAAGACATCGATTTGATCGAACTCAACGAAGCATTTGCCTCACAATCTTTGGCAGTAATTCGAGAATTAGGATTGAATCCGGATATAGTCAATGTCAACGGCGGCGCGATAGCTCTAGGTCATCCATTGGGATGCACGGGCGCAAAACTTTCCGTTCAATTATTTGACGAAATGAAACGAAGAGGAAACAAATATGGAATCGTAAGTATGTGTGTAGGAACTGGACAAGGGAGCGCGGGGATTTATGAGTTGATGTAGGATATACATAAAAGAAGCAAGAGTCAAGAGACAAGAATTAAGATTAAAAAGCTAAATATAAGCCAACAATTAAAAAATTATACTATGCGCCACAACTTTAAAAATTTGAAAATATGGAATTTGTCTATGGAAATCACAGCAGATATTCATAAAGTAGCACTGACATTTCCAAAGTATGAAACATATGGATTAGTTAGTCAAATGAATAGATGTTCAGTATCAATGCCATCAAATATTGCCGAAGGCTCAAATAGAACTAAAAGTCATTTTGAATATTTTTTGAATATAAGTTTAGGTTCTTCATTTGAACTACAAACACAACTATTAATAGCGCGACAAAATGACTATTTATCTGAAGAAAAAACAATTGAACTCGAAAATAAAATAATTGAATTTCAAAAGATGACTACTGGTTTTATAGACAAGTTAAATCTTGGTTCTTGATTCTAACATCTTTTATCTAAAAAAAATTACTATGAACGATAAAACAAGAGGTGGACAATTCCTCGTAAAAGAAACCCAATGTGAAGACATTTTCACACCGGAAGATTTTAATGAAGAACAATTGATGATGCGTGACTCCGTCAAAGAGTTTGTCGACAAAGAAATCTGGCCCAACAAAGATCGTTTCGAAAAGAAAGATTACGCCTTTACGGAGGAATGTATGAAGAAAGCGGGCGATTTAGGATTTCTTAGTGTTGCTGTTCCTGAAACCTATGGTGGTATGGGAATGGGATTCGTAAATACGTGTTTGGTGTGCGATTATATTTCAGGTGCGACTGGTTCGTTTTCTACTGCTTTTGGTGCACATACCGGAATCGGAACCATGCCGATAACACTTTATGGAACAGAAGCTCAAAAGCAAAAATACGTTCCGAAATTAGCTACCGGCGAATGGTTCGGAGCGTATTGTTTGACCGAACCTGGTGCTGGATCAGATGCCAATTCAGGAAAAACAAAAGCAGTTCTCTCAGAAGATGGAAGCCATTACAAAATCACAGGACAAAAAATGTGGATTTCTAATGCTGGATTCTGTTCACTCTTCATCGTTTTTGCAAGAATTGAAGACGACAAAAACATCACCGGTTTTATTGTCGAAAATGATCCTAGCAATGGCATTACAATGAATGAAGAAGAGCACAAACTCGGTATTCGCGCTTCATCGACCAGACAAGTATTTTTTAATGAAACCAAAGTTCCAGCAGAAAATATGCTTTCGGAACGAGGCAATGGCTTCAAAATCGCGATGAATGCCTTGAATGTCGGTCGAATCAAATTGGCGGCTGCTTGTTTAGATGCGCAACGCAGAGTCACTTCTGGCGCTGTAAAATACGCCAATGAAAGAATGCAATTTAATACTGCCATCGCACAATTTGGAGCAATCAGATACAAACTAGCAGAAATGGCAACGAGTTGTTATGCTGGAGAAAGCGCTACTTATCGTGCAGCTAAAGACATTGAAGATCGCATTCAAATCCGAGAAAGCGAAGGAAGTTCACATCAAGAAGCAGAATTAAAAGGAGTGGAAGAATACGCCATCGAATGTTCTATTTTGAAAGTTGCGGTTTCAGAAGATGTTCAAAATTGCGCAGATGAAGGCATTCAAATTTTCGGCGGAATGGGCTTCTCTGAAGATACACCAATGGAAAGTGCTTGGCGTGATGCCCGTATTTCAAGAATTTATGAAGGCACGAACGAAATCAATCGAATGTTGTCCGTCGGGATGTTGATCAAAAAAGCATTCAAAGGCCATGTTGATTTATTGGGTCCAGCGACAAAAGTACAGGAAGAATTGATGGGTATCCCTTCTTTTGATACGCCTGATTATTCTGAATTGTTTGCCGAAGAAAAAGAAATGATTGGCAAACTGAAAAAAGAATTTTTGATGGTAGCTGGCGGTGCGGTTCAAAAATACGGACCAGAATTAGACGGACATCAACAACTATTAATGGCGGCAGCGGATATCTTGATTGAAATTTATATGGCAGAATCTACGCTACTTCGGACCGAAAAACTAGCGAAGAATAAAGGGGAAGCCAATGTCAAAGAACAAATTGCCATGGCGAAATTGTATTTGTATAAAGCGGTGGATATCGTGACTCAAAAAGGAAAAGAAAGTATTATATCCTTTGCCGAAGGCGACGAACAACGGATGATGTTGATGGGATTACGTCGATTTACAAAATACACTAATATGCCAAATATCGTCGGATTGCGTGAAACGATTACAACGAAATTGGTGGCTGAAAACGAATATTGTTTTTAAGAAAACTGTTGAAATGAATGTTGAAAAACCGTTACTGTTTTGCTACAGAACGGTTTTTTTATTTATACTAAACGAGTATTTTAGTAAAAAAAATACGATATGAAATTACTTGGAATTGGTTCTAGAATAAATCACTCGGAATACGGAAAAGGAGTGATTACAAACGTATCTTCAACAGAATATTGGGTAACCTTTATTGACAATGGATTAGAAACCATCGAGATCGATAGCGAATTCGAAGTTATTGCCGCAGCCGAAAACGAAGTCGACACGGTTAGCTTTTACGATGTGGAACAAAGCCTTCTATCTATATTAAAAAAATGGAATGGACTTGGCGAACCTGTTGCTATTGGAGATAAATGGAAAGGCGGTAAAATGACGCTTGAACCTGGACAAGCTGGATTAGCATCGAAAGACGTTCCGATTGATGTTTTCTTCCACAAAATAGTCATGCTGCGCGACCGATTACGCGTAATGGAGCAAAAAATCAACGCCAGCAATTTAGAAGAAATTGAAAAAGTAGAATTGCAACAATACATCACCAGAATCTACGGAAGTTTGACTACTTTCAATGTACTATTCAAATCGCAGAACGATTATTTCGTTGGTGAAAAAACAAAGTAGTTTTAAGCGTAACTTAATAACTACGACCGCTTTTAAACCGTAACTTTAGAGTTCATTTTAAATCCCTTCCTATGAAAAAAATAGCGCTCTCGATGATTGCCATTACAGCTTTACTTATCAATTGTAAATCCAATAGCAATGCCAGCGATACTAAAAAATTAGAAATTGCATTTGAATCCAAAAGTAATAGTTCGGTAACTGGCACGGCTTCCTTCATAGAAAAAAATGGCAAAGTAACTTTTGTTGCTAAAATTGCTGGATTGAAACCTGGAGAACACGCTATTCACATTCACGAAAAATCAGATTGCTCTGCTGCTGATGGAAGTTCAGCTGGTGGACATTGGAATCCCACCTTCAAAAAACATGGCAAATGGGGCGTTGGCGAATACCACAAAGGTGATATTGGCAACTTTACCGCAGATGAAAAAGGAAATGGAACCATTACGCTAAGCACAGATGAATGGTGTATCGGTTGTGGCGATCCTGCCAAAGACATCATGGGTAAAGGATTGATTGTGCATGCTGGCACGGACGATTTCACAACGCAACCTACTGGAAATGCTGGTGCTCGTGTAGCTTGTTCTGCAATCATCAAATAACTTTTTTCATTTGGAATATCCTGAATTACTCTATTTCAAAAATGCTAGTGAATGGCGCCAGTGGCTTCATGAACATCACCTTTTCTATAAGAAAGTGGAACTAGTTTTCTATCGCGTTGATAGCCCATTCGATAGTATGCGCTGGGAAGAAGCGGTTCAAGTAGCCATTTGTTTTGGTTGGATTGATTCCACTGTCAGAAAACTCGACGATGAGCGACGCAAACAAACTTTTACGCCTAGAAAGGACAAGAGCGTTTGGAGTAAACTCAACAAAACATACATTGAAAAATTACTTGAGGAAGGATTGATGCACGAAAGTGGATTAAAAAAAATAGAAATTGCCAAACAAAATGGCTCATGGGAATCCTTGGATGCTGTTGAAGATTTGCAAATTCCAGAGGATTTATTGATGGCTTTTCACGGAAACAAAACTGCCTTCGACAATTATCATCAATTTAGTCGATCTTACAGAAAGAGCTATTTATATTGGCTTAACCAAGCGAAAAGACCGGAAACAAGATCTATTAGAATTCTAGAAATCATTCGGTTGTGCGCACAAAACATCAAATCTAGATAGCTAGAATTTCACAATAATATAAAGTTCATTTCGATTACATTTCTCAAAAAAGCATAGCTTTGTAGCTTTAAAACAAAGCAATGATTAACCCTTCAGTACACGGCTGGATTGACAAATTTTTTATCGAGCAAAAAGTTGCCAAACTTGAAGCGGTAGAAAGCGCGGATTCATTTTATACTGAGATTCGAAAAACGGGTTTTATTTACGGTCATATCATCGCTTTTGCTTCTCAGAACGGGAAAATTCCAGACGGATGGCTCGACGATGAAATTTCAAAAGTAGCTTTGTTGAGTGGTCTTTATGGCGTTTTCGCTTTGAATTCTGTGGACAAAAGTGCAGATCTATTTCTGAAAAACGCAGTGGCTTTTTATAACGAGATGAATCCACAAGGATTTAATTTTTTTAAGAAAGTTCTTCCCCATTCAACCGCATCATCAACTTTAGAAAAAATTATTGATGAACGGGTTCAAACGAATGATAATATTATCAGTAAAAATTTCTCACATATTGTTACCAATGCCTTATTGTTTGTTGACATTCTCGCTTTTCAACATTATTTAAATGAAGGTCATATACCGGAGAAATATTTAAAGAAAATTGAGGAAACGATTGTTAGCATTGTGACTTTGTCATTGCGAACCAAATCTAATAAATCCCAACACGACGATTTATTAATCAAACTATTTGAAGCTTCGGTTCGGTATAGTAAGTTTTCTAAAATCAGCAATCAGAATCTTGAAACACTTGGACTCGACTATTTTGCCAATGAGCTTGAGAAGTATTACCTTATTGATATTGCAGGATTGGCTTTATGGAGTGACGGCGTTGTAGAAAAAGACGAAGCCTATTTCTTACATACTTTGGCCGAGATTATAGCAGTTCCCGATACTTTCGTTATCGATAGCATTCAATCAACCAATGCATTTATTACGATGCACAAAAAGGACATTCCGTACTTCAACTATTCTAATCCTGTCAAACATTTTTACGATCAAACGACCCAATTGGTTATTACCTTGATCAACCGAAATAAGAAACGTTTGTCTAAGGAAATTTCTCAAAGTAAGGAATTGATGGTACTACTAGCCTACTCGACGCAACGAGATTTAGATAAAGAGGAAAAGAGAAAAGTAAAAAAGCAAATCCTAGATATTTGTAAAACAATCCCGTCGTTGACGATATTTTTAATTCCTGGAGGCAGCTTATTATTGCCCATCTTAATCAAATTTATTCCGCAGCTATTGCCTTCCTCTTTTAATGAAAATCTGGAGGAGGAATAAACTCAAAAGTTATCATGCCTTTGACGCCATTTGAATGACCGATTTATTTGGTAATATATCAATACTATAATATTCTACGAAGATCGATAGGCAATCGGATGATTTTGTTTTTTATTCGGACCTAAAAACAATCTTGCATAAATTCGTAACACTGAAATTTCAATAAATAAGAAACTAATTGCTGTAATGATGATTAAGACATATTCATTTTTATCAATATGATTAAACATTAGATCAACACCTATAAATGTTGGCGTAAATGGCAATCCAACAAAGGCTAAGCAAGAAATCAAAAACCAGTAACCATATCGTGGATGATCGTGATTATACCCATAGAAATCATTCAAATCGATATTTTTTTCAATCGCTTTTAGCTTATATAAACTAAAAAAACCTCCGCATGCAGCAAATAATAATCCACTGACATATATTAAGATTTCAACATATTCATATTGATCATTTAAAAAAGCTATAGCCAATAAAATATAAATCTGGCTTGCAATAATCATAAACCAGACAACAATTGCATCAGTTCTTTTTGAGAACGACTTTAGTACGAGTAGCATTCCAATAAGTGCAAAGAAAATATGCAAAACCTCATCCAACTCCTTCGGTAGTTTGTCTTGATGTAGAAACAAAAAAATACCAATAATATAAATCAAAACCAAGGAAAATAGCACGGTTTTGTTACTTAAGAAATTGAGTTTTCTGCCAATCCATTTGAATGGCGACCACATAATTTTATACTGAAAAACATCTAAGTTCCATTCTTTTACACTCAAAAGGTAAATAGTATTGGTGACCTTATTGACAAAAGTGTTATTAGCACCATATCTTTTTGGAACGTAACTAAAAAACTGATCGTGAATTAGGTAACCTAGCACAGAAGGTGAAACTAAAAGTTGATAGGTTCGTAGAAAAGCATTACCCGCAAAATGAATCAAAACCAACGTATGCCAACCCATCGCTAATTCAATAAACATAATCCCAATTTGTGCGATTGAGCCATAAGCAATTTGAGTTTTGACCGATGATTGTACACTTGCAATACAGGTCGCCACAATAGAAGTGACTAATCCAACAATGATTATTAATAATTTTATGCTAAAAATACTTTCCCAATACGGATACGTTCGCATCAAAAGAAAAACACCAATGTGAACTGAAAGTGATCCATAAAAAATAGCGCTAGAAGTTGTCGGACCTTCCATAGCTCTTGTTAACCAAGAGGAAAAAGGAAATTGAGCCGATTTTATGGCAGCCGCGATTACAATCATTAAAACTATAAACGAAGCGTAATACTGATGTTCCTCTATATGTGAAATTACCAAATCTAAATCATTTAGCTTAACAAAAGTTATGTTTTCGTGCCATAAGTGATGGCTCATCCACATAGCTAACATCAAACAAACATCACTTAAGCGGTATAATGAAATCGTCTTTAGTCCATTTTTGACCGGTAAATAACGATCTCTATAGAAGATAATTAAGAGAAAGGAAGTGATTCCCAAGAACTCCCATCCAATAAACAATGTTTCAAAATTTCCTGAAAAAATGATTAATGAATAGGCAAAGAAAAACAACAATAATGTACTGAAAAATCGTTTAAATCCGCTATCTCTATGCAAGTAAAAACGGCTAAAAATGGCAACTAAGAAAGTAATTAATGAACCTACTAAGGCAAAAACAGCGGTTATCTTATCAAAATATAGATCAATAAATATTTCAACATTATCTTCTTTGTAAAAAGTAAAATGTTTGATATCTAATACTGGTGAACCTTTAGCAATCCAATTTGTGATAAATAAGATCAAGCCAATTAACTGTGCTCCAACTGCCAAGACTGCGGTTGTTGCTATGGCATTCTCGTCTTTACGACGGAATAGTGACGCTAATATAAACCCCAATAATGGAATAAGTAGAAAGAACTGTAGTAATTGCTCCATTAGTTTTCGTTATAAAAATAAATTGGTAAATTCTCTTGAGTCGCATGAGTAATGTGGTTGGTTTCCATTTCTTTAGCATCTTCCAATAATGAGTGAACATCTCTAAAGAAATGAATTTTGTTAGTCAATGGTTGATACGATTCAAAACTACCTTCCTTAAAATAAAATATTTCATCTGATTCTGGGTTGATTACTGACAAATGCACCCATTCATTAATGAACCATTCATACATTTCTGGCACCGATTGAATTACTTTTAAAACAACCTCAGGAAAATGTTCTACAATAATCATCAATCGAACAGGATCATGCACTTCAATCATTTGCCAAGGCAATCCCGGGCGCAAATCGCCATCACTACTATTAGCGACGCCAAAAAGTCCCATGACATTATGAGGCAATTTCGTACCAGCTCCTAATTTATAATTATCCACTCTCGAAAAATAATATTCCAAATTAATTCCACCGCAAACAGGACCGAGTGGTTTCATAATACCGGTCAAAAAAGTACCATCCAAATCAGTTGCATAATCGTACGAGTTTAGAAATGCTCTTCTGTCTAAGAAAATACCTTTGGTCAAGTTTCGTTTGCCTACGATGCATAATGTATTGGTTCCGTGTCCTAATTCCGGACGAGGTTCAAACAAAGAAACGGACCGTTCTTTAATCGCTTTTCGCACTTTTTTTATGCTATTTTTTGTATCGATGGAAGCAAAACGTCGAGAACGTTCTTTAGCATTTAGGTCCAAAGCATCTTCAAAAGTCTGAATGTTCTTATTGTGATTTGCCACATTTTCCTCACTTAAAGTTAACACATCATAAAACTCTATTTCATCAGCAGCAGTGTCGTGCAATGCCCCAATAAATTGTGTTGTAACTGGAATAAAAATTCCTTTTTCTTCTAACAATTCTCGCACTTTAGGAATATTTGCCATCAAAGCAAAAACGCGTGCATTAACAGAACCTGGACGACCGCTGCAAGCACCACAATCATGCGCTCCATGATGCGGATTATTGGCACTGCTACTGCCGTGACCTACAACGTATACAATTGGAGCAAAATTTTTAGTTAATGCAATTCCGTTTAAAAGACTAGCCACTCGAGTTGCCATTTCTTCGGCGGTGAAACCTATTTGAAGATTATTTTCGGTGTCCTCCGTACTCGTATTCTCAACGGTTAATTTTCCTTCCGCGTTCATGTGTAGAAACGCATTAGATATTGCAGGACTTTCTTGTGGAAAAAACAAATTTTTGACTAATCTAAAAGCAGCCCAAAATCCAAAAATAAAAGTACTTAAAAAGCCTGTTGTTAGTTGATGTGTCTTATTGGTATATAACAAGTCATGCGCTCTTTCTTTCGTAACATTGTACTCCTTGATAAGATATTTGGGAGTAACTGGAGCCGGGCATAATTTGTCATAGAACTTCGCTCCAAATGCTTGAAAGTAAAATTCAACACTGAAAAAACCTGGTGTTCCAAAAGTCTCTGAATTCAAATCGATACTTTCAACATGTCTACGAATGCTGTCTTCTCTTTCATCAATACAAAATAAAGCTTGAAATGATTTTGGAGCTCCTTTGACAGACTCTTTTTCTCTTTTAGATTTGCTTAATTGTTGAATTCCTGCTAAAACTTCGTCATAGTAACTCCATTCAAAAGCATCTTGCCATATTTTCATGACCTCGTGATACTCCGTGTTTTCAATATCTTGAAATAAGTCAATGGGATTTTGAGATGTAATTTCAGAAATAGGTTTCCAATTTTTGCCTAATTGATATTCTAAATGATCAATTTCCAATAACAATTCAAAAAAGATTAGGTCACTTAATGAAATGGGTTTAGGGCTCAAAAGTGTTTCAGGATTTGCCTCAACAGAAGCTACGAGACCACTCCAGCCTCTGTGACTAAATTGTTGATCAAAAAGATATTGCGCGTAATAATCTTCATTTCCAACAACAATATTTAATAAACTTTCAATTGAAGTATCTTCATTTAGAAGCAATTCTTTAGCGCACTTTGTTTTAAAGAAACTTGTAAAACTTGTTCTTTCTAATTCTTTAATAGACGCTAAAAAGCCTTTATTCCCAATCGGAAAATTCCAAATAGAAATCCCTTGGTCGAGATAACTGCATAAAAATCGAAAAAGAAAAGGTTGCACCGAATTATCTAAATCAATACGATAATTCAACTTCCAATTGTTTCTAAGTTTACCTATTCTATAGTCGATATGTTCATCATATTCTTTTGAAATCAAATTGTCCAACCACACTTCAATGGTGTCATTAGGCTTTCTAGACGCAGTAATTTTTTCAACAATTTCAGCACGAATACGACCGATTGCATATAGCTTTCTAAAATCAGAAAGTGGCATAGTCGCTTGATGTCCAAAAATTTTTGAAGATTTAAAAATCGCGTCATAAAACTTCATGCTTTGAAAAGCGTGCAGCGAATTGTGATGAATAAAATCCTTCAACGGTGTTTGTGTTGGAAGATAATGCTTCAATTCATGTAAGACATGCTTTTCGTCAAATCGAGTAGTAGTCATTCTTCTGATTTAATATTGAATATCCGCGACCGAAAAATTTGGATTCTCATCATCCTTGATGTACATCACGTCATTATAAAAAGTAACTTTCCCAGTTTCTATGTTATGCATGGCTCCAACAATTCCAATTTCACGATTTTCAATCATACGTTCTAAAATATTGCTACGCTCAATAATATTCTTGACACTTCTTTTTACGTTTATTTCTGCAACACTTTCAACAAATGGACTATTACTAGAATTTCTATTCTGTTTTGTTGTATTTTCTTGGTAAACTGCAGGTTGAATTTTGGACAATAACTCTGTTAGATTACCCATTTCAACATGATCACAAGCTCCTTTTACGGCGCCACATTTGCTATGACCAAGCACCACTATTAATTTAGAACCTGCAACTTTACAGGCAAACTCCATACTTCCTAGAATATCAGTATTGACGATGTTTCCCGCTATTCTCACAGAAAAAATATCCCCAAGTCCTTGGTCAAAAATTAGTTCTGCTGATGTTCTACTATCAATGCAACTTAAAATGATTGCAAATGGCCATTGACCATCAATCGTTGCGTTGGCTTGTTCTAATAAATCTCTATGGGCTTTAAGATTATTTACAAATCTCTTATTTCCTTCCTGCAAGAACTGTAATGCCTTTCTTGGCGTCATTTTTTCTTGCGTTTCTCTGGTATGTGCTTTCATTTTATATTAAATAAATTATTTTTTTATTACATCTGAATAAATCTATATCCTAATAAAAGATTGTAATTATCCTCAGTAAGATTATGTCCAATACCTGGGCTCAATAGTAGTTGATTGGTATCTCCAATGAAGTCGAAATTTCGATATTGGACTTCGTGATGCCAATTCCAATTGTCATTGATTTTTTGATTTCCAACATAAATAAACCAATTTTCGATATCTGACTTTTGAGAAAAGGAAAAGTTGCAAAAGATAAGCGCCAATAGTATTAAACTTATCGTTTTCATTGAAGAAAAAGTTTCATAGCACAGATTAAATCGTATGCTGAACAAAAACGTGCTTCTCTTCTTCTCCTGTATTTTCCAGTTGGTATTCTTTCTTGAAACCGACCAAATTGACTTTTATATTTTTTTCTTTTGCTATAATTTTTCTAAACTCTTTGATCAAATCTAAAACGTCATGAGCAATATAGACCGTTTCAGCAGCATTAATAATTACTTTCGAATCTTCGGGTATTGAAGCCAAAGTTGCTTTGATTGCAGCTTTATTCAAAAAAGAAACTTCTTGTGCCAAATCAATATGAATCACATCGCCTTCCTTGTATTCTACTTTTCTGAAATCGTATGCTCTTTTCATATTTCCTCTTAGAATTGCCAATACACTTATGATCATCCCCAAAGCAACCCCTTTTAATAAGTCTAAAAACACCACCGCACCGAAAGTTGCAATAAATGGAACAAATTGATATTTCCCTTGCTCCCAGAAATGCTTAAAAATAGAAGGTTTTGCTAATTTATAACCTATCAATAGTAAGACAGCGGCTAAAGTCGCAAAGGGAATTTTATTTAACAAAACAGGAATTGTCAAAACGCTAATTAGCAATAAGACTCCATGGATTACCGTTGACATTTTCGATTTTGCTCCTGCGTTATTATTGGCAGAAGATCGCACCACCACGGATGTCATAGGTAAACCTCCTAAGAGTGCACTGATGATGTTTCCTATTCCTTGCGCTTTGAGTTCAGTATTCGTATCCGTATATCTTTTTTGAGCATCCATTCTGTCCGAAGCTTCGATACACAATAAGGTTTCAATTGATGCTACAACTGCAATAGTCATGGCAACAATCCAAACTGCTGGATTTGTAATTGAAGTAAAATTTGGAAGTATTATTATTGCTTTAAACTCTTCGACAGTTGTGGGAACTGGCAATGAAACTAAGTATTTACTCGTAATTTCATATGATGTTCCTTTGAAAAAAAACTCATTAACAAAAATTCCGACAGCCACAGCAATTAGAGCCGCAGGCAGCAATTTTATAGAATTTAGGACAGGTATTTTGTTCCAGATCAAAAGGATTGCTACAGAGATTGCTGTTACAATTACGACTCCAAGTTTGATATCACTAAACGACGCAACTACGTCACTAAAAATTTTAAGTCCTGAACCAACAGAGACATCAGATCCTAGCGCTTTTGGTATTTGCTTTAAAAATATTATTACGCCGATGCCGGCTAGCATTCCTTCAATTACGTTAGTAGGAAAAAAATTTGAAATGCCGCCCGCTTTTAAAAAGCCTAAGGCCAATTGTATCAAGCCAGCGATAAGAACTGCTGTCAAAAATACATCAAACGCTCCAAGGTCAGATATTGCGCTTAGAACAATAGCTGTTAATCCTGCTGCTGGACCGGAAACACTGAGATGTGACTTACTTAAAAGTCCAACTACAATTCCTCCAACAACACCCGAAATAATACCTGAAAATAATGGCGCTCCACTCGCAAGCGCAATTCCCAAACATAATGGCAAAGCCACTAAAAAAACCACTAAACCTGATGAAAAATCAGATTTGAGGTTGGCAAAAAGATTGATTTTTTTTGTCATGTCCTAAATTAAATTTATACAAATATATTATTTCGCTATTGTTCATAACAAAATACGGATGTACTAAATTAATTTTGGAGGAGGAATGGTAATTTCTTCAGAAAAAGTATTGTATTTTAATACATTTTCTAAAATAATTGCTTTACGCAAAAAGGCGTCAAAAGTAAGATGTTCAATTTGAGTTTTAAGAATAAAATCAGATTTAATTTCTTTATTTTCTTTTTGATTTTCTTCTTCAGACAAATCATAATCTAATGAAATATCAGCAACATTCTTTATCAAGATAACAAAAGTCGGCGTTGATAAATATGTTACAAAAAGTACTAAAAGAAATCCTCCTACTAATTTCATTCAACAAAAATAAGAGTTCCTTATTGTAATCAAAATAAAACCTTATTAATTCTTAAACAATTAACAAGTAGTAACAATATTGCAATCTATGGTAATAGTAAAAGAAAAGTAAATTTATATAGTTATAGCTTATAGTAATTATATTTGCATCACAAAAAACTATTTGAAATGACGATTACCCAACTTCAATATGTCCTAGCTGTTGCTGAACACAAAAATTTTACTTTGGCGGCTGAAAAATGCTTCGTCACCCAGCCTACATTAAGTATGCAGATTCAAAAAGTCGAAGAAGAACTTAATATTCAGATTTTTGACAGAAGCAAAAAACCCATTCAATTAACAGACATTGGGCAAAAGATTGTGAATCAGGCAAAGAATATAGTCAACGAAGCAGATCGCATGCAGGATATCGTTGAACAGCAAAAAGGGTTTATTGGTGGTGAATTTCGCTTGGGAATTATCCCGACGATTATGCCAACTTTGCTGCCGATGTTTTTGAATAATTTTATCAAGAAATATCCAAAAGTCAAGCTAATCATTGAAGAATTAAATACGGATGAGATTATTCTAAAACTAAAAAATGGTCATCTCGATGCCGCAATTGCAGCAACACCATTGATGGAGGAAAAAATCAAGGAAGTCGTTTTATACTTTGAACCTTTTATGGCCTATATTCCACAGTGGCACAAATACTATCCAAAAAACGAAATTGAAGTTAGCGATTTGGATGTAGATGAAATATTACTTTTGCAAGACGGCCATTGCTTTCGAGATGGAATTTTAAATCTCTGTAAAAATGTGAGTAAATCAGAATTCTCGCATTTTCAGCTAGAAAGTGGCAGTTTTGAAACACTAATCAAATTGGCCGATGAAGGTTTAGGAATCACTTTACTTCCTTACTTGCATACCTTAGATTTAAAAGAAAATGATAAACTAAAATTGAAACATTTTGTTGAACCAAAACCAGCAAGAGAAGTCAGTTTGATTTTTCCAAAAACGGAATTGAAGATTCAAATCATCGATGCATTGCGAAGTACAATTGCAGGAGTAGTCAAAGGTGCCATTGTATTCCAAAATATTGAAATCATAAGTCCGATGCCAAAAATAAAAAAGGAACCAAATAGTTCCTTTTTCGATATCAATTCACAATACTTATATATTGCTGAAGTTCTGGCTTTTCACTGGTGAAATTCTGTAACCATTTCTTTAATTGCTCAAGTTCATAAGGCAACAAATTTTTTATCGCTTTACGCAATTCTTTGCAAAAAAGTACTGGATCGAAGCTCACTCTCTCAAGCACCGATTTTGTGTAGTCGTAGATCATTCTAGGCATAATTGTAAGATTTAGGGGTTATCTTAATAAGAACGTGAGGTAAATGTAAAATTAAATTTAAATTACGCCGATTAAATACATAAAAATCCGATTAAATGCATGTTTTCTTAAAATAAATAAAGTATATACTTACAAATGATAAAATTGACAATCAAAAATTACCATAAAAAAAGGAGCCATTTAAGCTCCTATTAGTTTTATTTGTTAACATAGATGAGACACTGCCTTAATTCTGGCCTTTCGACGGTGTAATTTAAAAGCCATTCGGTAAGTTGCTCAATTTCGTAAGGCAATAGCACTCTTAGCGCTTTCTCAAGTTCCTTACAAAAAAGTGAAGGATCGAAACTCACTCTTTCGAGTATGCTTTTGGTGTACGCAAACATGGTTCTTTTCATAAAATGTATCAAAGATTTAAAGAACTGGTTGATTAATTATAAATCAAATTTAAATAAAAAATGATTCGTTAGTACAAACGAAATGTTAATTGGGAATATTGCATTAATCAAGAAAAATTATCACCTTCTTGCTCTAAACATTTCTCTTTTCCCAGGAGGACCTTCGAGTTTCTCTACTGTAAATCCAACCTGAATCATATTTCTCTTTACAATGCCACGAGCAGCATAAGTTACTAATATACCCGCAGGTTTCAATGCATTATACATTCTCGAAAACACTTCTACTGTCCATAATTCGGGTTGCACTCTAAAGCCAAATGCGTCAAAATAAATCAAATCAAATTGTTCCTGATCATCAATTGCTTCAATAAATTGCTTTCTTTTCGTCAAACGAAAATCTTTTGAAATCGCCATTTCTTGTTCCCACGGACAAGTATGCATCAATTGAAAAAAAGAATCGTGGTCTTGAACCTTTAATTCATCTGTAAAATTCATTGCCGCTACTTCATCCGCAGAGATTGGATATGCTTCAATACCAACATAATTTATAGGTTGTTGCTTCTCTTTTGATTCCAAAAAAGTGATAAACGCATTGAGACCTGTACCAAATCCTATTTCTAAAATGGAAACTGCTCGATTTTCGAATAACTTCAATCCATTCTTGATGAAAACATGTTTCGCTTCTTGAATTGCGCCATGCTTTGAATGGTAATTTTCGTCCCAATCGGACAAATGAATTGTAGTGGAACCGTCAGAGGTGATGTGTATTTCTCTCTGCACAAGTTAGGGAATATACAATTTCTTGATTCTAGTGATAGGTCCACCACATTTTTCTTCATGGCACTGAATACAGGAATTCACCCCGTCATTAAAATGTTGCTTTGCATTTTTCGGATCTTTATAAATCAGTTCCTGTGCAGCGATAAAGCGTTGCGCTTGCTCTTTAAAAAAGAGATCGTTCTCAGTTGGATCCGTCATCACTGCACTATGAATTTTTAGAAAATGGTTGGGAAATTTTCCAATCGTATCCCCTTTTAGAATTCGGGTTTTCAATCGTTGATTATCAACATACATTTGCTCCATCAACGTTGACATTTCAGACATTTGATACATCTTAAATGATTTGCCTTTTGATTCCTTTGAACACGATTCTTGTTCGACTTTCGACTCTTTCTTACTACATGCAGCAACTGCAAATAGCAAAAGCATAAATACTTGTATACTATTTTTCATTATTCTTGATTAACACACCATCCGCCACAAATGAGTAGCTCTTAAGTGGCGTCGTGATACTATCAATTGACGCTTGCGATTTACCAGCGTCTTTTGCATAATGTTTTTGTTCTTCGATACTTTCAATACTCAGAAATGCTTTACCATTGACTACCACCTCTTCACCTTTTGCATTTAATGGCATAAAGAAACCATAATCTTTAAATTTCACGAATGCTGCCTGGCCCTTGCCCAAATCAACATTCATCCAACAGCCTTTCTTTTGGCAAACGTCATTTATTTGAGATGAAAATTTTACCTTCAGCGTGTCGCCTTCTTTCATCGACTCATATTTACTGAAAAGATCTTCCTTAGATATCGCATGATCAGCGGTAATACTGTCGCCAAAGGAACTATACGAAACGTCGTTATCTCCAACGCTAGCAGAGTATTTACAACTTGTTAAAACAACAGCAAGAGAAAAAACAAAGGTTCTGAGTATCATAATAATTTGGTATTAATAATTGCAACAAAAATAGCCACTAAAGCCATTCAAAGTGAAAATAATGGAAACTTTTTTGATACCTATTACCAAAATAGAATCAAATTAATGGTAAATCATCATTATTGTAAAAACTGAGAAAATAATTAAGGACAAATTATTAAAATGGCGTAATTTTATTATTTTAGCCTAAAATAAGTGAGTAAAAATAAATCTAGTTTATTTTAATTGCTATACGTTCATTAACAGCGCTTTATATTTTTATTTCACCTCAAAACTTCCCACTAATGAGTTCAAATATTACTCACGAAATCGATATCGTAACTGTTCCTCACTCAAAAATAGAAACTGTTGACTTTGAAAACCTTTCTTTCGGAAGTGTTTTTACAGATCATATGTTTGTTTGCGATTTTAAAGAAGGTAAATGGCAAAAACCTAGTATTAAACCCTATGAACCTTTTTTGATAGACCCATCAGCCAAAGTTTTTCACTACGGACAAGCTATTTTTGAAGGAATGAAAGCGTATAAAGATGAAAATGACGACGTTTGGTTATTTCGTCCTGATCAAAATTTGGATCGGCTAAATAAGTCGGCAGTTCGTATGGCAATGCCAGAAATTCCAGAAGATATCTTCATGAGTGGTTTACATCAACTCTTAGATTTGGAGCGCAATTGGGTAAAAAAAGGATTTGGAAACACCCTATATATTCGTCCTTTTATGATTGCTATTGGAAGCGGTGTTATTGCAGCACCGTCAACGCAATACCGATTTATGATCATTCTTTCACCAGCAAAATCGTATTATTCAGGAGAAGTTAAGGTATTGATTGCAGAACATTACAGCCGTGCTGCCAATGGTGGAATTGGAGCCGCAAAAGCAGCAGGAAATTATTCTGCTCAATTCTATCCAACTAAATTGGCAAATGAGAAAGGATTCCAACAAATCATTTGGACCGATGATGCCACACATACCAAATTGGAAGAAGCCGGAACAATGAATGTCTTCTTTAGAATTAATGATACCATATATACTGCACCTACCAGCGAGAGAATTCTTGATGGTGTCACACGAAAAAGTTTGATTGCGATTGCAAAAAGAGATGGAATTAAGGTAGAAGAGCGATCTGTTTTAGTCGATGAAATCATTCAAGGAGCCAAGGACGGAAGTTTGAAAGAGATTTTCGGTGCCGGAACAGCTGCAGTTGTAAATCCAATTGTTGGATTTTCGTATGAAGATGTGTATTACGAATTACCTAAAGTAGAAAACTCTGTTGCCTTAGAATTAAAGGAAAAATTGACTAATATTCAGTACCGCTTGGCCGACGACACCTTTGGTTGGATGGTGAAGATTTGATATCCAATTAAGCATAGACAATAATGAAGGTGGTGTTGAAAAACAACACCTTTTTTTATGTCTAATTTCAAAAATCAATTATCAATTATCAATTATCAATTATCAATTATTTCAGTATTTTCGAAAAATCTGGTTTAAAGTAATTTGGTCCTTTCATCACTTTTCCGTCTTCACGATAAATCGGTTTTCCATCTTCACCCAACTTACTCATATTACTGCGTTGAATTTCATCAAAAACTTCTTCTATTTTATGTTGTAAACCATGCTCTATGATGGTCCCGCAGAGGATATATAACATATCTCCAAGTGCATCGGCAATTTCTACTAAATCGTTGTTTTGCACCGCTTCTAAGTATTCTTCATTTTCTTCTTTCATCAGATTGAAACGAAGTGTCTTTTTAGTCTCACCTAAATCTGCTCTAGGATGTTCACTGTGTCCGATGGCAAAGGCAGTATGAAATTCTTTTACTGCGTGAAGTTGTTTTTGCATAATATCGAGGTTTTTATTGCTAGCGCAAAATAAAAACTTTCACTAACAATTGATTACATTTGGCAAAAATTTTATCACAATGTTTTCGACAGGACAATGGGTTTTCGCCGCTTTATTTTTAGTTAGTTTTGTCTTAGTTATGGTAGTCGCGTACCGAAAAGACATCCAAATTCATCAGAAATTTTACAAGGGAAGTTATAAAGTACTCTTCGCATTTCTTTTTTTTATTTTTTTGCTTTTCCTAATTAAAGTATTTATGAAACGCTAGAAGAAATCCGTACGGAAAACCCTAAGGAAAACCCCGAGGAAAACCCGCTTTTTTTTATACATTGGTTCATTAACTTTGTCGTTTTAAAGTAAGCGAAATGGCAACTTTTAGTGAAAACGACTTGCGCTATTCCTATCGATGGAACCCAGAGACTGCGGAAAACCTTCCAAAAAAAATACGATTCAAAGACACCATTGAATTGAATTTAAAAGAAGGTTACGAGGTATTACTATTTATCAATAGTTATATGCAACTTAGAAATCTAGGCATGAAATGTACGTTTGAAAAAATAGAATATATTTTGAATGAGGAACTTCCAGAAACCACAAGAAGTTTTAATAAAATCAAAAGGTTTCTGACCGACAACTACTTCTTTTAATAAGAAATGCCCGCTAAGTAGCAGGCATTTTTTATAGTCTCAATATTCACTAATTTTCCAGCGGTAAGTAACTGTAGTTCTTAGCGTAGTATAGCATTTGTTCTGCAAAACTCTTTGGCTGTTGCACTTCTATTGCGATAATATTTCCTTTGTCATCAGTTTTTGGAACCAAGACCGGATTTACAAATCCGTTGTAAGGTGCTGCAGTAAATTGTTTACAACGCTCTAGGACTTCAGCATGCAATTTTTGATCTACTTTCACGCCGTAATTTTCTACTAAGTTCTTTCCTGCGGTGAAATCTCCTTCGGATTTAATTCGCTGCACTTCTTTTAAAAGCTGTCCAAACAATTCGTGTAATTTCTCGTAATCATTAATATTGAAATAAGTCTTGCCATCACGAGTAATTTTCTCAATCACATTGTCATTTTGACCTTTTTCAAAAACCCATGAACTCACCCATTGTCGATTTCTCATATGAGCTTCCTCAAGATTTGCCCCCAATTCTAGACGAGCCAACTGCATCATCATACCATTTCGGATATACCCATCGTAGGCTTCCATTCCAAGTTTCTTCCAGTCATCGACCAAACCAATTTCTTGCAATTTTGGATTGTACAAATAGTATAAACCTACCAAATCTGCTCTTCCTTCTTCCAAAGTAGAAGCATAACTCTTCAAAGTTTCTTTAGGAGTTCCCACGCCTGGGTTGATTTGACCAGAAGCGTGACCAACAACTTCGTGCAACGCAGTATGCATCTTGTCTCCGAGTTCTCCATATTTTTGTGCTAATGCCACTTCATCTGCATCGTTGGCAAATTCTAATAATTTACCTTTTCCGCCAGATTTGGCGTATGAATCAATAATATTACCTAGAGATACTGATTTTGAACCATAAGCGGCACGAATCCAATCGGCATTTGGGAGATTAACCCCAATCGGTGTGCTTGGAGAAGAATCTCCCGCTTCGCCAGCAACAACTACAGTTTTGTATGATACACCAACAACATTTTTCTTTTTGTGTTCCGCCATGAGCGGTGAATTATCTTCGAACCACTGTGCATTTTTAGAGACCACTTCCATTTTGGCAGACATATCAAAATCTTTAATCTGCACCACACTTTCGTAGGAACCTCTATAGCCTAATGGATCGTTATACACTTCGACGAAACCGCTGATATAATCTATATTTCCGTCGGTAGCTTGCAACCAAGCAATGTTATATTCATCCCAAGTTCTTAAATCTCCCGTTTTATAATATTGAATCAATAATCCCAACGCATCAGCTTGTTTTTGATTTTCAGCAACCGATTTTGCCTTTTCCAACCAGTAGATAATTTTGTCGATTGCAGCGCCGTACATTCCGCCACTTTTCCAAACTTTTTCTTCAAGTTGCCCTTTTTTGTTTCGTGTCAACTTCGAGTTCAAACCATATGAATAAGGCTTCGCTGGATCGGGACTTTTCATATTGGCATAGAATGCCTCGGCTTCTTTTTCTGTAATTCCTTTGTCGTAAAAGTTGATGGCAGAACCAGCAATCAAACCTTTTGATTCCTCTAGATTTACTTTTTTGGCATCTAGTTCATTAAACAATATAGAGACAATATTTGCGTCAAGGCTAGTTTTAGTAGCGGCCATCAAACCTTTAAAATAGTCTTTAGAAAAGCCAGGTTTAATTTTATCATTGGAATAGTGATGGTGAATTCCGTTAGAAAACCAAACGCGTTTGAGGTAAACTTCAAAGTTCTTCCAGTCATCAGATTTCTTATCACCTTTATATTGGGTATAGATATTCTCTAAAGCTTTTCTAATCTTTAGATTGTATTTATAATGTTGATCCCACATAATATCCCGACCACAAGTACCGGCTTCGGTTAAGTAATAAACCAATTGTTTTTCTTTCAAGGTTAGATCGTCCCAACTTGAAATTTGATACCGTAAGACATTGATGTCGGCAAACTTCTCAACTACGTATGAAAATGAGTCAATATCGGCCTTTGGTTTGTCAGTTTTCTGGGCTTGAGCCAACATCATTGTGACCGAGCCAACAGCAATAAAAACAGTGAAGAATTTAGCTAATTTCATTGTAAATTGTATTAATAATTATTTAATAACGGGAACCAAATATAATGATTGTTTCTCAAAACTAGTTCCAAATATAAAACAGATTTACCATGAATGTTTTCGGCACATAGCGTTTAGTTTATGATAAAATATTTAACTTTACACAAATAACATTATTTACGAAATGAGAATCCTAAAGTATCTTTTCTTGCTTTTCTTATTGGCAATTTTTGCTTCCACGGTATACGTCGCAACACTCAAAGGAGATTTTGAAGTAGAAAGAAGCATCGTGATCAATTCTCCCAGAACAACCCTATTTAATTATATCAACGACTTTCGAAATTGGGAAACTTTCGGTTCATGGAAGAAAGAAGATTCAGGAATGACTTTCAACTACCCAAAAAATACTGTTGGCACAGGTGGTTCCTACTCGTGGACAGGAAATGATAATGAAGGAGAAATGAAAACCACTGCAGTCATTACCAATCAATCCATTCGGCAAAAAATGAATTACAATGGGACCGAAGGAATCGTGACTTGGCAATTTAAAGATACCACTGGTGGAACCAAAGTAAGTTGGCGCGTAAAAGGCATCATGAGTTTTAAGTGTAAGGTCTCATCGATTTTTAGTGGTGGAGCCGATCAAGTCTTTGGGGCGATGTATGAGAAAAGTCTCGCCAACCTCGGAAAAACCATCGACTATGAAATGAAAACCTACAAAATCAAAGTGGATGGAGCCGTTAAAAAATCTGGAACTTTCTACTTGAAGCAAACAATTACCAGCAAAATAAGTAATGTTCCTCATAATCTTCGAATTCTCATTCCGAAAATGATTCATTTTTTCGCCAAGAACCAATTGGTTATGTATGGGAAACCTTTCGTAATTTATCATACTTATGATATGACTAATGGAATCACAAAGTTATCGGTTTGTATTCCTGTAAAAGAAGAAATACGAACAACCGAAGAAAGCGAAATTACTTCTGGATTATTATATCCTTTTTCCTCAGTAAAAACTACGCTTACAGGAGATTATTCGCATAGCAAAGAAGCGTGGGATAAAACGATAGAGTATATCAAAAAGAATAATTTTACACAAAATACTGATGTTCCGAGAGTAGAAATTTATACAAAGAACATGGTTCAAGTTGCTAACCCATCAAAATGGATTACAGAAATTTATATTCCCATTAAGGCTACAACAATAACGGCAGAAGTACCAAAAAAAGAAGTGCAACCGACGGTTTCCCCAACTGTGGCACCAATCTCAAATACGCAAATTGAAAATAAAACACCCTAATTTTTATTTGTATTTAAACCTTTTCATTTTGTAGCACTCCAATACCAAAAAATTTCTTTGGACGAACAAGATTTCATACAAAATTTATTGGATCCTAAAACGCAAAACACGGCGTTTCAGCAACTGTTGAAAGAATATCAGCGGCCTTTGTATAGCTTGATTCGCAATATTGTGCTGAACCACGACGATGCAGATGATGTGCTACAAAACACCTTTGTAAAAGTCTTCCAAAACCTAAAAAATTTCAAAGGAGAAAGTAAATTATTTTCATGGATGTACCGAATTGCCACCAATGAAGCGATTACTTTTATCAATAAAAAAGCTAAAAGAAATGGCATTACAAGCGAGGCGTTACAGTCGAAGATAGTCGATAATTTGAAGGCAGATGACTATTTTGATGGAGATCTAATTCAAATCAAACTTCAAAAAGCGATTGCCCTTCTACCACAGAAACAACAATTGGTTTTCAAAATGAGATACTTTGATGAAATCAAATATGAAGATATGTCGGAGATTTTAGGCACATCTGTAGGCGCATTGAAAGCATCATACCACCATGCCGTAAAAAAAATTGAAATTTATATGACTTCCAATTAAACGAATCAAATAAGATAAAGTCCAACGACCATGAAAGCATTCAAACTTGATAAAAAACCCAAAATAAATTCAGGATTTAAAGTCCCTGATGCCTATTTTGAGAACCTTGAATCTTCAATACTACAGAAGATTTCTACCAAAGAAACGCCTGTCTTTACATTATTTACCAAGAGAAATTGGCTACTCGCTACTGCAGCTGTTTTTGTTATTGCGTTGTCAATTCCACTTGTAAATCAGATGACCACTTCGACGTCAACTGTTGATGAAGTCCAATTGGAAAATTATCTTTGCGAACAATCTAATTTATCCGAAGATGACATCGTAGAATTGTTGGACGAAGAAAAAATAGAAAAAATCAAACTAGATTTAAATGTTGACTCCAATGAGTTGGAAGACGCCTTATTAACCAACTCAAATTTAGAAGATGACATCATCAATTAATACAAATAAAAATCCCATGAAAACTGCAAAACTACTTTCTATCTTAGCCTTCCTTTTTTCTGTAATTGCGATTGGTCAACCGAGATTCAATCAAAAAAAGGAGCAAATAAAAGCATTGAAAATAGCGTACATCACTGATGAACTTAAACTAACCCCTGACGAAGCAACCAAGTTTTGGCCGCTTTTTAATGCTTATGAAGAGAAACAAAAGAATTTCAGAAAAGGAAGAATTCGTTCTTATTTAGATCAGAATGAAAGTGGCGATATAGATAAGATGACCGAAAAAGAAGCAATCGCAGTCTTGAACGAAATTGAAAATTCTGAAGAAGATGCATTCCAAAATCGCAAGAAATTTGTTGCTAGCCTAAAAGGCATATTGCCCGCTACTAAAATATTAAAGCTAAAAAAAGCGGAAGAAGGATTTAATAAAAAATTACTAAAACAGTTCAAAGATAAAGTTGGTAAGGAATAATTTTTAACAAACTTCCCTTTATTCGAAGGGGTAGACAATGCATCTGCGATTCAAAAACACAAAGTGGCATAGTAATTGGATTCCCCAAAACCAGAATAAAAACTTCCTTTTTATTTCTATTTATTAACCAAACTATTGAGCACATGAAAACTACAATTATTTCCTCCGCTTTATTTTTTATTCTTTTTGCCTTACCGATGTCGGCTCAGGATAGAACAACCGTAAATGCAACAAGCTCTGAAATTAGTGACAATCTCGACTTAAGAGCGATTGCTTCCATTTTTGGCGATGCCAAGAATTTAGAAGATTTTGAAAGACAGCTAAATGATCCTAAGATTCAAATTTCAAATCTAGATTTGAATGATGACAATCAAGTAGATTATTTGAGAGTTATTGAATCTGTTGAAGGAAATACCCATTTGATTATCGTGCAATCTGTTTTGGGAAGAGATACTTACCAAGATGTTGCTACAATTGAAGTAGAAAAAGATCGCAACAATCAAGTGCAAGTTCAAGTAGTTGGAGATGTATATATGTATGGTCAAAATTATATTTATGAACCAATATATGTTGCCACTCCAATAATTTATAGCTCTTTTTGGATTCCAACCTACCGCCCATACTGCTCGATTTGGTATTGGGACTACTACCCAAGTTTCTATTACACTTGGCGTCCTTGCCCAGTCTTTAGATACCGTAATAATATTAGTTTACATATCAATCTAAACCATCATTATAACTATGTTAATACAAGACATTGTCACAGAGCAGTAGCCTTGTATGAAGGAAGAAGATCTAACTATTGTGAGAGAAACGCTCCTAATCGCGGATTTACATATCGTAACAATAATGTAAAAAACCGCTATGAATTAGACCAGACAAGAAACATAAAGAATCTTTCTTCAAGAAATAATGTCGCTTATACACCTAGAAACAACAATGACAAAACTGACTTTACTAGTCGAACAGTTAAAACGTCACGAAATAACTCTTTTTCTACGAATTCATACCCAAGTAGAACAACAACTACTTCTAACGGCAGCGATCGAGTAAAACCAAATTTCTCTGAAGTACCTAAAAATCCAGTTCGCCATGATGGGACGACTCGCCAAAATGAAAATATCAGACAGGTGGTTTCAGGTAACACAAAAAATTCACAAGCAAATTCTACCTATTTGACTAGTAGAAACTCAGAAACAAGAAGTGGAAACTCAAACCAAAATAGCCACATCAAAGAGAATTCGAACAGAGGTAGCGATCACAATTCGTTCTCACAACCTAGAAACGAATCTTCATCAAGAGGTCGAACAATAGCTCGACAAAATAATGCGGGAAATTCACGACGAGGATAAGCAAAACCAATTACTAATAATATAAAAAAGGCATCGAAAATATTCGGTGCCTTTTTTATTTCACGCTATAAAAAATAATATCTTTGCTCTCTTTTTTAATAGCATTTCATGAGTTCAAATAGTCACTCGCATCAACTCCACAGCAAGCTTTCTGCAGCTGGCCTTTTAGTCACTCTTGGTATTATTTATGGCGATATTGGAACTTCTCCTCTATATGTTATGAAAGCCATCATCGACAATAGTATTATCACAAAAGACTTAGTTCTTGGTGGATTGTCTTGTATTTTTTGGACACTTACTTTGCAGACGACACTTAAATATGTGATTATAACCCTCAGCGCAGACAATAATGGTGAAGGTGGTATTTTTGCTTTATACGCACTAGTCAAAAAAACAAAAATTCAGTGGCTGATTGTTCCAGCAATTATTGGCGGTAGTGCCTTACTTGCTGATGGAATCATAACACCTCCTATATCGGTAGCTTCCGCGGTTGAAGGATTGCGGATCTTTAAACCAGACATTCCAACCATCCCAATTGTAATTACCATTCTATTTATTCTTTTTACGATTCAGCAATTTGGGACCAAACTCGTAGGTAAATTTTTCGCGCCGATGATGCTGATTTGGTTCTCGATGTTAGCCATACTTGGAATGGTTCAAATGTGCACTAACTTAGAAGTTTTCAACGCGATAAACCCTTATTACGCCTATAATCTATTGACTTCAGACGTAAGTAGTCAAGGCTTTTTTATTCTAGGAGCAGTTTTCCTTTGCACTACTGGTGCGGAAGCTTTATATTCTGACATGGGGCATTGTGGCCGAAGAAATATTAGAATAAGTTGGATTTTTGTAAAAATGGCATTGGTCATGAACTACTTCGGACAAGGTGCTTATTTGTTACTTCATGAAGGAAAAACTTTAGAGCAGTTGGGTAGTTCAAATCCTAACCCTTTTTACTTGATGATGCCTGTTTGGTTTCAACCGATAGGAATTGTAATTGCAACTTTAGCAGCGGTAATTGCCTCTCAAGCCTTAATCAGCGGTTCATTTACCCTTATTAATGAAGCCATGCGTCTCAATTTTTGGCCAAAAGTTAAGATTAAGTTTCCAACTGATGTGAAAGGTCAATTATACATTCCATCTATCAATTGGCTGTTATTTTTGGGTTGTGTTGGCATCGTAATTTATTTCAAAGAATCAGGTAATATGGAACATGCGTATGGACTTGCCATTGTTCTATGTATGATTATGACTACGATCTTGCTCAATTTTTATTTGATTATGAAAAGGGTAAAATGGTATTTTATTGCGCCAATTATTCTCGTCTATCTTACCATCGAATTGAGTTTCTTGGCCGCTAATATTGTAAAATTCTTAGACGGTGGTTTTGTCACCTTATTTATTGCTTTAATTCTTATTGGCATCATGTCTACTTGGTTCCTCGCCAAAAGAATTAGCAAAAATTACACGAAAATTGTTAAGATTAACGAGTATAAAAAGGTGTTGGCTGAACTAAGCGTCGACTTATCTATACCAAAATATGCTACGCATTTAGTATACATGACCAACTCGACAAAATCAGACGAAATTGAGGAAAAAGTAATGTACTCCATTCTCCAAAAAAGACCGAAACGAGCAGACATATATTGGTTTATTCATGTCAATGTAATGAATGAACCGTATCGTAAAGAATACAAAGTAGTAGAAATCGTGCCAGATGACATCTACAGAATTGATTTTTTCCTTGGATTTAGAGAACCAACTAAGATCAATTTGATGTTTAAAGAAGTTATCAAGGACATGGTTAATAACGGTGAAGTAGATATCACCAGTCGCTACGAATCTTTAAACAAAAACAACATTCTTGGCGATTTCAAATTTGTCCTTTCAGAGAAATTCTTGTCCAACGACAGCGATGTAACTTTTTTCGAAAAAATTGTGATGAACGCCTATTTTATCATGAAGAAATTCAGTTTGTCTGAAGAAAAAGGATTTGGATTGGACAGCAGTTCCGTAAAAGTGGAACAATTTCCATTGGTCTTGCATGCTCCTGAAAAAATCCATCTAGACCGTATAAAATAAAATCAATTTTTGATGATTTTACCTCTTTCAGTAAATCCATTTTGGGTCATAACTTCGTACCAGTAAATTCCAGAAGCAAGAAAAGTTGTATCTATAAAATCTTGGTTACTTTTAATTTTCTTTGAACTTATAACTCTTGCTGCGGCGTCGTATATTTTGATGGTATAAGTTTCCTCACCTGTTTTTCCTACATATAAGAAAGTTGAAAAAGGATTTGGGTACAGCGAAATACGATTTTCTTTTTGAATGCTTACATTTCGAAGTGGCTCGCACTGCGAACAATTTTTTTGAAAGGTAGTTCTCGAATCAGTATCTATCAATGAATTAAAATCGGAGCCAGCAACACAGTCCGATTTTAATTGTGCTTCAAGCCATAACGTAAGGTATTGCTCTAATACTAAATGTTGCTGATCGCGGGTAATTGTTGGTTGAGGATTGCATGTTGATTCTCCGAAACTGCAAAGAAAATTACTGTTTGCCATCTGGCAATGACTCGCACCATTTATCGAAACGTACGTCTTACAGGCGCTACCTAAAGAAGTATACATCGCCAGTTGATTCGTGCTCGGCGGCGTAACACAATCGTTTTCACCTGCTATAACTAATCCTGGAATTTGAATGCTATTTGCGGCATCAATCGCAGATGGACTTGTTTCAGCCGCAGCCAACGTAACAATTGATTTAATGTTTGAATTAAACTGTGGCGCTAAAAAAGCAGCTCCTCCTCCCATACTGTGACCCATTACTGCATTCATTGAGCTTACTCTATTATAGAAGATGGTACTTTGTAGCATTCCCAAATTGAAAACCTGAGTAGATACAAAAGCCAAATCTTTTCCAAATTCGATATGTGATGGAGAAATTCCGCCTTCTGTTTTTGGAAAAGCCATAATATAACCTCTGGGAACCATTGCCTCCCATATGTTCTGATAAGCATCCCAAGTCATGACAAATCCATGTCCAAAGGTCAAAACCGGAAATGTCTGCATTGACGCAATTGTAAGCGAGACATTGTCACCAGCTTCATCGGCTGGATAATAAATTTCAGTGGCAATACTCCTATTTCCCCGCGAAGAATCAATAAAATTAATTGTACTATGCCCAATTGCAAATGGTTGGCACCACGATGATGTCAATGAAAAAATTAATAACAGTACAAGAGTTAAATCGTGATTCCCTATTTTCCCATTCATGCTAATGTATATTTATAGTAAATGTATAAAATCTTCTTTGCCAATATTCGTCATCCTCAAATTATTGCATTTTTCATTCAGCATTTAGTACTACCTTTGCGCCACAATTAATTAAAATGAGATTACACAGAAATTTAGTTTACACTACAATAGATTCTCTAAACGCAATTTTTAACGAAGGAGAATATGCAGACAAAGTAGTAGCACGAGCGTTAAAAAAAGACAAACGTTGGGGAAGTTCTGACCGGAAATTCGTAGCGGAAACCATCTATGAAATCGTACGTTGGAAAAGGCTTTACGCCGAAATAGCAGACGTCAAAGAACCATACGACCGCGAGAATCTTTGGAGAATGTTCTCTGTTTGGGCAGTGTTGCGAGGCTATCCAATTCCTGACTGGAAACAACTAGAAGGCACTCCAGAGCGTAAAATTAAAGGGCGTTTTGATGAATTGTCAAAAATCAGAACTTTCAAAGAATCTATTCCTGATTGGATGGATGAATTGGGCGTCAAAGAGCTTGGTGAAAAAGTTTGGTCGAAAGAAATTGCAGCGCAAAATCAACCAGCAAAAGTTATTCTAAGAGTCAACACACTCAAAACTACCAAAGATAAGTTAAGAGCCATCTTAATGGATCTTAATATCGAAACCGAATATCTTAAAGATCAACCGGACGCTTTAGTGCTGAAAGAACGCGCCAATGTTTTTCTTACCGATGCGTTCAAAGAAGGAATGTTTGAAGTGCAAGATGCCAACTCGCAATTGGTTGCTCATTTCTTAGATGTAAAACCTGGCATGCGTGTCGTAGATGCTTGTGCAGGAGCAGGTGGTAAGACTTTGCACATTGCTTCAATAATGGAAAATAAAGGACAATTGATTGCGATGGACTTATACGAAAGTAAACTCAAACAGCTAAAGCTTAGAGCAAAGAGAAATAGTGCTTTCAACATCGAATATCGCATTATCGACTCGACGAAAGTGATCAAAAAGCTACACGAAAAAGCCGACAGAGTGCTGATTGATGCTCCTTGTAGTGGCCTGGGAGTTCTAAAAAGAAACCCTGATGCCAAATGGAAATTACAACCAGAATTTATCGATAATATCAAGAAAGTCCAAACCGAAGTTCTAGAAAACTATTCTAAAATGGTGAAGCCCGGAGGCAAATTGGTCTATGCGACCTGCTCCGTCTTGCCATCAGAGAACCAAGAGCAAATAAAACACTTTTTGGAGGGCGATACAGGTAAAAACTTTACATTTGTTAAGGATTCTAAAATTCTAGCATCGGAATCTGGATTTGATGGTTTTTACATGGCGTTGCTAGAACGAAAAATAAATTAATACATTTAAAATGAAAAAAAATCTTTCAGTACTATTGTTTTGGGTAGTTGCAAGTGGTTTTGCACAAATTCCAGCGGGGTACTACAATACAGCCACAGGAACTGGCTTTGCACTAAAAACGCAGCTGTGGAATATTATTCGAATTAGCACTGATCGCGGATATGCAGGTTTGTATACTACGTATGTTACCTCTGACAAAGATTTCTATTATGAAAATAACGGAACTATGTTAGACGTCTATACGGAGAATCCAACGGGTCCAGAATGTGAGTTTACTTATGGGGTCGGTCAAGATGACGGAACCCTTGGCAATAATGAATGTGAAAGATACAATCGGGAACACCTCATTCCGCAATCTGTTTTTAATGCAGAAACGCCAATGTATTCAGATGCGCATTTTGTGCTACCAGCGGACAAACATGTTAACGGCGTGAGAGGCGATTTGCCCTTCGGAAAAGTGGGATCAGCGAATTGGACAGGAACGAATGGCACCAAAAGAGGCACTAACCTTAATTCTGGTTACTCGGCTGGATATAGTGGAATTGTCTTTGAACCCATCGATGAATTCAAAGGCGATATCGCACGTTGTCTTCTTTATTTCGCAACACGTTACGAAAATATTGTAGCTGGCTATTCGTACGAAATGTTCAATGGAACTAGTACGAGTGTGTTCGCGCAGCCATTCTTAAATATTCTATTGACTTGGAATGCGCTTGACCCAGTTAGCCCAAGAGAAATTGCGAGAAATAATGCCATTGGAACCAATGCAAGACAAAAGAACAGAAATCCATTTATTGACAACAATTCCTATGTAACGAGTATTTGGGGTGCGCCACTTGGAGTTTCTTCATTTGAACTTCTTGAAGCTACACAAATTTTTCCAAATCCAACAAGTACAAATGCTGTAACGATTTCATCTTCAATTCCGCTCGAAAATATTCAATTGATTAGTATCAATGGACAAATAATCCGAGAGATTAAAAAACCAGTAATCCAAGAAAATAGTTACGTTTTGGATCAACTTACGTCTGGTTTTTATTTTGTTAAGATGATTTCAGCTGATGCCTCGGTGGTCAAAAAAATAATTGTAAAATAAATTGAACATAAAACATCTTTAAGTGCCCTCTGAAGAAGAAGGCACTTTTTTTTTGCATGAAACAAAAGTTAATTATTGACCAATTCCAAAAAAACAATCTAGATTTACACTTCAATTATAAATATGAAAAAAACTTATACCTTATTCTTATCCTTCGTTACTATTATTGGTTTCGGACAGGCTGGAAATCCTGCTTCGCCCTACTACGACGGTTTTGATTTTAATCAAACAGGTTTTGCATTGCGCTATAGTCTTAGCGACAAAGTCATTTTCACTCATACGAGACTATTGACTTACCAAGATGCAGAAGACGCCATCAAAATAATTGACCGTGATCCGCTAGACCAGAGTAATCAAACGGTATTGCTCGTATATGGTTTTAGTGAAAATATGTGTCCAGAAAATTCAATTGATTATCAAGACCACCGAAGACGAAATAGATTTGATGACGGAACAAGTTCATGTCAATGGAATCGCGAACATACCTATCCCAAATCATTAGGAAATCCTGATTTAGGAACCGATGGTCCAGGCGCCGATGTACATCATATCAGAGCCTCAGATGTAAGTAGAAACGCAAACCGAGGGAATTCAAAATACGGACCAGGCGCTGGCAATTCTGGGTACAACGGCGCTTATTGGTATCCGGGTGACGAATGGAAAGGTGATGTTGCTCGAATGATGATGTATATGTATTTGCGCTACGGAAACCAATGCTTACCAAAAAATGTGGCTGTTGGAAATTTGATGAGTTCTGACATCAATATGGTAGACCTGCTATTGCAATGGAATGCAGAAGATCCCGTATCGGAATTTGAAGATACAAGAAATACCTACTTAGGTAATACCGATAATTTTTTCGCTCAGGGAAATAGAAATCCTTTTATCGACAATCCCTATTTAGCAACCTTAATCTGGGGTGGAACGCCTGCCGAAAATAGATGGCCAAATCTATCCACTAATACAAGTTTTGATTGGAGTAGTTCCATCACTATTTATCCAAATCCGACACAAAACCATGAAGTAAAAGTGTCTTCAAATGTTGCAATCAATACTATTCAATTGATAAACACTAGCGGACAAATCGTCAAAGAATTTAAGCCATTCACCAATGCTGATCATGACTTCACACTAGATAATTTACCAAATGGATTCTTCTTTATCAAAATAAATTCTAATGAAGGATCTACAATTCGCAAAGTAATCGTCAACTAGATTTTTGAAATAAATTGTACAAAAAAAAGCTCCAATATAATTGGAGCTTTTTTTTAAATTATCAATTGTTAATTATCAATTATTAATTGCCTAGTCATTCATCGAAATCAAAAACTCTTCGTTATTTCTCGTTTTCTTAAAGCGATCATTAATGAAGTCCATCGCTTCAACTGGATTCATATCCGACAAGTATTTACGCATAATCCACATACGTTGTAAGGTCTTTTCATCTAATAATAAATCGTCTCGACGTGTACTTGATGAAGTCAAATCAATAGCAGGGAAAATACGTTTGTTAGCAATCTTACGATCCAATTGTAGTTCCATGTTACCAGTTCCTTTGAATTCTTCAAAAATAACCTCATCCATTTTAGAACCGGTTTCCGTTAATGCCGTAGCAATAATACTCAACGAACCTCCATTTTCTACATTACGAGCAGCTCCGAAAAATCGTTTTGGTTTTTGCAAGGCATTAGCATCAACTCCACCACTCAGTACTTTACCTGAGGCAGGTTGCACCGTATTGTACGCTCTTGCTAAACGGGTAATGGAATCTAATAAGATCACTACATCATGTCCACATTCTACCAAACGTTTGGCTTTTTCCAGAACAATATTGGCAATCTTTACGTGCTCTTGTGGCTCTCTGTCAAATGTTGAAGCAATTACTTCTCCACGAACAGAGCGTTGCATATCTGTCACCTCTTCTGGACGCTCATCAATCAGCAAAACCAATAAATACACTTCAGGATGATTCGCAGCAATGGCATTGGCAATGTCTTTTAATAACATCGTCTTACCTGTTTTTGGTTGCGCTACAATCATCCCACGTTGACCTTTTCCAATTGGTGAAAATAAATCGATGATACGTGTTGAAATGGAACTTCCTTTTTCTGCTATTTTAAATTTCTCAGTTGGAAATACAGGTGTTAAGTGTTCAAAAGAAACACGATCGCGAACCACTTGCGGATCATGACCATTAATTTTGAGAACGCGCACTAAAGGAAAAAACTTTTCTCCTTCTTTTGGCGGACGCACTACTCCTTTTACGGTATCGCCGGTTTTTAGACCGAACAAACGAATTTGCGAAGTCGATAAGTAAATATCATCCGGAGAAGCCAAATAATTATAATCGGAAGAGCGCAAGAAACCATAGCCGTCTGGCATCATTTCTAAAACGCCTTCACTTTCAATAATCCCGTCGAACTCAAAATCTGCATCTCTGAAATTGTTGTTCTTTTTGTTTTTAAAATTCGGGTTTTGATTTCCGTTTTGGTTTCCATTCCCATTTTGATTTCCATTACCGTTTTGATTCGGATTTGGATTCTGGTTCAGATTCTGTTTGTGCTGTTGATTTGGATTAACTTTCTTATCCTGAACCGGGTTTTGATTTGTTTCAGCAGTTTTTTCTGTCGATTCGTTTTCTTCAGCAGTAGATGGTTCTGCTACGATAGACTTCTCTATTTTATTGCCGACTTTCTTCTCGTAATCCGCTTTTTTAAATTTGACCACTTTCGGCTCCTTTTGAGACGCGTTGGTCTGAGTAGATTGCGGTTCTTCGTTCACAACTGGTTCCGAAACTACAGGCGCTTCTTGGTCTGAAAAAAGTGTCGCAGATTTTGTAATTGCAGGCTTTTTATCAGCAGTAATTCGAGTTCTTTTTGATTTCTCTTCAGAACTATTTTCTTTCGTTGGTTTAGTATTTTCCTTTGCTTCGCTTGCCAATTGATTTTCGATAATCATAGCAATCAAAGCTTCTTTTTTTACTCCGTTAAACTTTATGGTTTTTGCTAATTTAGCAATATCTTGAAGCTCAGTCAGCTTCATTTCTTTTAATACAGAAATATCAAACATGAATGTTATTTGAATTTAGATTGATTTGGATTTTTCTAAAAAATTTGTAGTGTAATAATATGCGGGCAACAGGTCGTAAAATGAAGTACTTACGAATTAGTTATGCAATAATACGAATAAAAATTTATCATACAATAGTATTTGTAAAAAAGAAAATATATTTTTGTGACACAATAAAACAAAAAATGATTCAAAGAATACAGACGGTTTATTTGGCATTGGCCTTTGTCATTACAGGTGTTTTACCTTTTGTTTTCAAGTTGTGGACCCTAAGTGATGGAAAAGCGGAAATGTTTATGAGCAGTCAATGCTACTCCGCAATTTTTGGTTTAAGTACATCATTGTCCTTATTGAGTATCCTATTTTATAAAAAAAGACAACATCAATTTGTCATTGGCAGATTGAATATCATATTAAATTTAATTTTATTAGGCTTATTTGTATATCGTTCACTAAACTTATCTGGAGAAGCAGTTGCTGTTTCTGAGAAGGGTATTGGGATGTTTCTACCAATTATTGCTATCGTTTTTTTAGTGCTGGCTAACAAAGCCATCCAAAAGGATGAAGATCTCGTAAAATCTGTTGACCGATTGAGATAAACCTATAAACTTAGTTTATTTAGTGCGAAGAAAAACCTGGACAAATGTCTGGGTTTTTTTTCGTCTTGGAGTTATTAAGTATCTGAGCATCTGAGTTACTGAGCCGATATTCTACTCTACTAAAATTTAGATTTTATCTTCAAGACTAAATCTTCTCGCTATTACAAAACGAACTTAGCAACTCAGGCACTTAGCAACTCAGCTACTTCTTCCCCAACTCCACAATCTCCAAATCCTTTATCTGTTCTCCATCAATGATGAAACGCAACATCGTTCGCACTTGATGAAAGCCGCTTTTCCCAGCTGCACCCGGATTCATATGCAATAATTGCAACTTCTTATCATAAATAACTTTCAAAATATGAGAGTGTCCGCAGATAAAAAGCTTCGGCGGATTCTTAGTAATTTCTGCTCTAATTTCCTGATTGTATTTGCCAGGATAACCGCCAATATGCGTGATCCAAACATCAACGCCTTCGCAGAAAAAACGATTGTGCAGCGGAAACTCCATTCTGGCTTTGTCGTCATCAATATTGCCATAGACAGCGCGCAATGGCTTATGTTTCTTAAGCGTATCTGTGACTTCTAAATTACCTATATCACCCGCATGCCAAACTTCATCGGCTTGATCAACATATTTTAAGATGACGTCATCTAGGTGACTGTGCGTGTCGGAGAGCAATAGGATTCTTTTCATAGTCGCAAATTCGAAGCGCTAAAATACAAAGGTTAGCGATTGGATTTACCACACAGAATAATAATCAAATTATTTTTTATAGATTTGATTTACAAATAAATCAGGTATCATGAGCCAAAACAATAACGACGAAATAACCCGAGAGGAAATAAAGAAAGAGTTTCAACTAGAACGAATGATTTTGTTTAGCGATGCGGTTTTTGCCATTGTCATTACGTTGATGGCCATCGAAATAAAAATCCCCGAAACAGAAGTCATTACAGAAGCAACTTTACCAAAAGCGCTACTTCATCTTTCACCAACCTTTCTGGCTTATGTTGTTAGCTTTACCTTTATTGGCTCAGTTTGGTACCAGCATTTGAAGATGTTCAGCATATTAAAAGACTATGACAAAGGACTTGTCTTCCGCAATATGCTGCTGTTATTTTTTATTGGTCTTTTCCCTTTTAGTGCCACATTGATTGCCCGTGGTAAAGGTCAAATGATTCCGTTCTACTTGTATTTGGGTATCATTTTACTCTGTATTTTGGCGCAATATCTACTTTACCATTACATCGTAAATAAGAAACCATCCATTCGTTTAAATATTGATACAAAAGAACATTTGATTGAATTGCAAAAAAGAAAAATCTCATTGATTGGATTTTCTGTGGCAGCCTTTTTAATAGTTATTACCTATGAACTTATTCCAGACCCCAATTTTAAATCCTTTGCAACACTCTGGATGTTAGTTTTTGCCATCATCTATAAATTGATGACGAAAAAAATGGAACGCGCCAGAAACTCCTAAACTTTAACCTTTCCGCAACAGTAAAACTTTGAAACGAGGCTTGTTGAACGGATTTTTTTTATAAACTTTGCCGTGCTAAAAAAGGCAAATATACGCTTGAGATATTTTATCAAATTCAGTTACAACGGCACGAATTATCACGGTTGGCAATCACAACCCAATGCCGTAACAGTTCAAGAAACACTGACCAACGCAATGGCAACGGTTTTGAATTGTCCGATAGCGTTGATGGGAGCTGGAAGAACTGATACTGGTGTTCATGCCAAAACCATGTATGCGCATTTCGATGTAGCGACTTCATTTGATGCGGATACTATTGTACACAAACTGAACTCATTTTTACCTAAAGATATTGCGGTTCAAGAAATTATAGTCGTGCATAATGAAGCACATGCTCGGTTTGATGCCAAAAAGAGAACCTATGAATATCACATCCATACGCATAAGAATCCTTTTTTGACTGAATTGAGTTGGCAGCACAATGCAAAACTTGACATAGAGGCGATGAACGAAGCAGCCAAATTACTTTTAAAGCACACGGATTTTGAATGTTTTTCGAAAGTGCATACCGACGTCAATACATTTAATTGTACGATAACGCATGCGGCATGGGAACAAGACCATAATTCGCTTATTTTTACCATATCCGCAGATCGATTTTTGCGAAATATGGTTCGGGCGATTGTTGGAACATTGATTAATGTTGGTTTGCATAAAATTACACTAGCGGAATTTCAAGCGATTCTAGATAGTAAAAACCGAAGTGAAGCTGGATTTTCGGTGCCTGCTCACGGATTATATTTGACCGAAATTGTCTATGATTACGTAAAACCCTAGCCCTGATGGAAGCGGCATCCTTTTGTTCTGGCGTTCAGAACAAAAGATATAGCGGACAGCAGGAATAGCTTCTAAAATACATGAAAGCAAAAGCATTTGATACGCTGGTTTTTAAGCGAATTCTAAAATACACTAAGCCTTATCAATGGCGGTTTAATAGCGTGATCTTTTTCGCGATTTCACTATCGGTCTTCGCGGCTTTGCGTCCGTATTTGCTAAAACAAACGGTTGACGGCTATATCAAAACGCATGATGCCCATGGTTTGCTGTTCTACATTATTTTGATGGGGATTGTTTTATTGGCGGAGGTATTTTCGCAATTTTACTTTGTTCTTTGGGCGAATTGGTTGGGACAAGACATTGTCAAAGACATTCGTGTGAAGCTCTTTCAGCACATGTTGAGTTTTAAGATGAAATACTACGACAACGCTCCAGTTGGACAATTAGTCACGAGATCGGTTTCTGATATTGAGCAAATCGCCAAGATTTTTAGTCAAGGTTTGTTTATGATTTTAAGCGACTTGATGAAGATGTTCGTGGTGTTGATTTTTATGTTTTATATGAACTGGCGTCTGACGTGGATTGTCATTGTAGCCATGCCAATTTTAGTGTTTTTTACGCGAATCTTTCAGCGAAAAATGCAATTGGCGTTTGAGGATGTTCGTAATCAGGTCGCCAATATGAATACGTTTGTGCAAGAACGCGTAACGGGAATGAAAATCGTGCAACTATTTAATCGAGAAGATATTGAAGCAGAGAAATTTAGCGAGATCAATGACAAACACCGAAAAGCTTGGGTAAAAACCATATTGTACAACTCCATCTTTTTCCCTATCGCTGATATAATTTCCTCGTTGACTTTGGGTTTTGTGGTTTTGTATGGTGGCATTAGTATTTTGCACGGCGATCATTTTACGACCTTTGGAGATTTGTTTTCGTATACCATGTTTATTGGGATGTTGTTTAATCCGTTGCGACAAATTGCGGATAAATTTAATGAGATGCAAATGGGTATGATTGCTGCAAATCGTGTTTTTGACATACTTGACACCCAAGATCAAATTCAGGATACGGGCACGATTGAAGCTCCAAAGTTTGAAGGAAAGATACAATTCAAGAACGTACACTTTAGTTATATTGAAGGTGAAGCCATTATCAAAGGCATCGATTTGGATGTCAATGCTGGCGAAACCATTGCTATTGTTGGCGCTACTGGGGCAGGAAAATCGACCATCATTAACTTATTGAATCGATTTTATGAAATAGATGGCGGCACGATTTGTATCGATGGAAATTCTATCAAAGACTATAGTTTGAGTTCGATACGAAAACAAATTGCGGTGGTTCTGCAAGATGTATTTTTGTTTGCGGACACGATCTTAAACAACATCACGCTTCATAATCCGGAAATCAGCAGAGAGGCAGTCATCACGGCGGCTAAGAAAATTGGTGTGCATGAGTTTATCATGAGTTTGCCTGAAAACTATGACTATAACGTTAAAGAACGTGGCGTCATGTTGTCTTCAGGACAGCGGCAATTGATTGCATTTTTACGGGCTTATATGAGTGATCCGAGTATTTTGATTTTGGATGAAGCGACGTCATCTATTGATACGCATTCGGAAGAATTAATACAAAAAGCGACGGAGCGAATTACCGAAGGTCGAACTTCTATTGTGATTGCACACCGGTTGGCGACGATTGTCAATGCTGACAAAATTGTCGTTATGGACAAAGGTTGGATTGTCGAACAAGGTTCACATCTCGGATTGCTGGGGAAAGAAAATGGTTTTTATAAGAAATTATATGATTCTCAGTTTGTAGTAGAAGAATCGTTAGAGTAATTTATTTTTCACACTAAAATAAAATAGAAGTTACCATATTGACACCCTATTTAAAAATTCGTAATGGCATCTAAAATACGATTTCTGCTTCCGTTTGTTCTTATTTCATTTTTTACTTGCGCACAAACAAAAGACAGTTTATCGATTACGACGCAGACTTTTAAAATTAACGACTCCACAGAATACACCTATTCCAGACCTAAATTTATCGATCTGATTCGTTATATTCCAGATGACTTAGTTGGTTTTGGAAAATTCACCATTCAGAAAGAAAACTTAAAATGGGATGCTTTGGCAATTGGCTCTACTTTGGCCATAATACCTTACGACCAAAAAATACTAGAAGATTCAGAAAAAGTAGGTCGTCGAATTGGTGGCTGGGATAGACTGTCTCGATACAAACGAGTTTTAGGAATTGAAATAGTTCCTACCAGTATTTCCTCAGGTGTCTACTATTTTGGGAATGGCAATACGACCTTATTGTTAAGTGGTTTTTTCTATGCGGTAGGAAAAATTGGCAAAGACGATTATCGTGCGTTGAATACTTCTAGTGAATTGATCGAAGTACTATTATCGGTAGGTGTTGCAACACAAACTATCAAAAGAATTAGCGGAAGACAGAGTCCAATTGCTGCCACACAAGATGGTGGTGCTTGGCATCCTTTCACAAGTTTTACTGCGTTTGCAAGTGACACGCCCAATTACGATGCTATGCCATCAGGTCACATCGCTACCTATGTGGCAACGCTTGCAGTGATCGCGACAAATTATCCAGAAATCAAATGGATAAAACCAGTAGGATACACCCTCGGAACAGCATTAGCATTTAACATGGTTAGCGGAAAAGTGCATTGGGCTTCCGATTATCCTATTGCTATTTTGCTCGGTTATGTTATTGGTAAAAATGCCGCTGACCGAAGAATTACAAAGACGACAAAAAATTCAGACATTATTCCGCATCAAACCAAATACAAGACCAGTTAAAACTACAATCGATTCAATAATACTAATCTTATTGGAATGACCATAACGTTCTAATACGCATCGTTGAATGTCAGTTGATAGTGCCAACTTTTAAAAATAAATCCTTATTTTCGCACCATATTTAAATCACGTAAATACAAGTAAAATGAAATACGATATTATAGTTTTAGGAAGTGGTCCAGGTGGTTACGTTACCGCTATTCGTGCCTCACAATTGGGCTTCAAAGTAGCCGTAATTGAAAAAGAAAATTTAGGTGGCGTTTGCTTGAATTGGGGTTGTATTCCAACAAAAGCGTTGTTAAAATCTGCTCAAGTATTTGATTACCTAAAGCACGCTTCTGATTACGGATTGACTATTTCTTCCTTCGACAAAGATTTTAATGCGGTGGTTGCTAGAAGCCGTGGCGTTGCTGATGGAATGAGCAAAGGTGTTCAATTCCTGATGAAAAAAAACAAAATCGATGTGATCGAAGGATTTGGTAAACTAAAACCAGGTAAAAAAGTAGACGTGACTGCAGCCGATGGAAAAGTTTCCGAATATAGCGCAGACCATATTATCATTGCGACTGGTGCACGCTCAAGAGAATTACCGAATTTACCGCAAGATGGTAAAAAAGTAATTGGTTATCGTCAGGCGATGACTCTGCCGTCGCAACCAAAATCGATGATTATTGTTGGTTCAGGAGCTATTGGAGTTGAGTTCGCTCATTTTTATAATGCGATGGGAACTGATGTTACGATTGTAGAATTTATGCCGAACATTGTTCCTGTTGAAGATGAAGATATTTCAAAACAAATGGAACGCTCTATGAAGAAAGCCGGAGTGAAAATTATGACTTCTTCTTCCGTAGAAAAAATCGATACTTCAGGTTCAGGTGTAAAGGCCACCGTTAAAACTGCAAAAGGAGAAGAAACGCTAGAAGCCGAAATCTTGCTTTCAGCAGTTGGAATCAAAACCAATATCGAAAATATCGGATTGGAAGAATGTGGAATTGCCGTTGATAAAGATAAAATTTTGGTGAATGCCTACAATCAAACCAATATTCCGGGATATTACGCAATTGGAGATGTTACGCCAGGTCAAGCCTTAGCGCATGTTGCGTCCGCGGAAGGAATTAATTGCGTGGAAAAAATTGCTGGACTACATGTACTTCCTATTGATTACGGAAATGTTCCTGGTTGTACTTATGCAACGCCAGAAATCGCTTCGGTTGGATTGACCGAAAAACAAGCGCGTGAAAAAGGTTACGACTTAAAAATTGGAAAATTTCCATTTACCGCCTCTGGAAAAGCAAAAGCTGCAGGAACGCCTGATGGTTTTGTAAAAGTAATTTTTGATGCAAAATATGGAGAATGGTTAGGCTGTCACATGATTGGTGCTGGCGTGACAGACATGATTGCTGAAGCAGTTGTAGCTCGTAAATTAGAAACAACTGGTCATGATATTTTGAAAGCAATTCACCCACATCCAACGATGAGTGAAGCGGTAATGGAAGCTGTAGCTGATGCGTATGGAGAAGTAATTCATTTGTAGTAGTTAGATTCTAAAACTCATATAGAAATCCGTTTTGTGAAAGCAAGACGGATTTTTTGTTGATAATTATCATAAGACTAAGTACTCTGAAAACCAATTATTTATAACTTTAGGGTATTAATTCTAACTAAACCATTTTTATTATGAAAAAAGGAATCTTATCTGTATTGTTGGTTGGGATCACTTTGGTCTTGACCACAAGTTGTAAAAAAGAATCAGAAGCACCAAAAGAAGCAACTTTTGACTTATCGGTTGCGAAGACTGAGGTAGAAGCGCGAGAAAAAGTATTCGAAGAAGCGCTAAACACAAAAGACTCCGTTGGCTTGGCAAATTGCTATACCACAGATGCGAAATTCATGCAGCCAAACGACAAAACCGTTGAAGGCAGAGCAAACATTCAAAAATTATTTGGCATGTGGATGAAAGGTCCCATGTTGCAAATCAAAATCAACACAGTTGAAGTCTGGGGCGACGAGAATGTACTTGCAGCCGAAAACAAATGGGAATTTTTAGATCAAACCGGAAAAACAGTTGATAGCGGCAAATCATTAGAAATCTACAAAAAAGAAGATGGCACTTGGAAATTGCACCGCGATTGTTTTAATTCTGATTTGCCTCCCGCACCGCCGGCTCCTACAGCAAAATAAAATTTACAACTTCTTTACTAACCATTCTAGAAAAATAATTTAGAATGGTTTCTTTTTTTTCAAAAAGTATTATATTTCGGTTTCTAATTTCACTACAATGAAACTATCTCTTAAGATTAGCTCGCTTCTACTGTTTGGTATGCTTGCAAGCTGCAACAAATCAAATACAAATCAGACCACTGATAATGCCTCGCGATATCAACCTCATCCTTATGTGGAGCTGACACATCCAACGTGGAGTAAAAACGCCACTATCTACGAAGTAAACGTGCGACAATTCACACCCGAAGGAACATTCAAAGCCTTCGAAGCACATCTCCCAAGAATTAAGGCTATGGGAATTGATATCATTTGGTTGATGCCCATTCACCCGATTGGTGTCGAAAAAAGAAAAGGCACTTTAGGAAGTTACTATTCCGTCAAAGATTATTACGGCATTAATCCAGAATTTGGTACTAAAGAAGATTTTAAAGCATTGGTGACGAAAATTCACAGTATGGGAATGCATGTGATTGTTGACTGGGTTGCGAATCATTCTTCTTGGGATAATGCGCTAGTAAAAGACCATCCCGATTGGTATTCTAAAACACCCGAAGGAAATTTCCAACCGACACCATGGTACGACTGGGATGATGTGGTCGATTTTGACTATGAGAAACCAGAACTTCGCGAATATATGACCAAAGCGCTGGTGTATTGGGTTAAAGATTTCGACATCGATGGTTATCGTTGTGATACGGCAGGCTTTATTCCTACCGATTTTTGGGACAATGCTAGAGCCGAAATGGATGCTGTAAAACCTGTATTTATGTTAGCGGAATGGGAATCGAGAGACTTACACAAAAAAGCCTTCGACATGACTTATTCTTGGACGTTGTGGGATAAAATGGCTGCAGTAACTCGTGACCACAAACCTTTGGGCGGTTTAATCGAATATATGGCACATGATGTCAGTACTTTCCCTCGCAATGGCTACCGAATGACTTTTACAGACAATCACGATATGAATTCTTGGAATGGCAATCAATTCAAAAATTTTGGTGATGGTCTAGAAGCGTCAATAGTACTATGCGGTACAGTCAATGGAATGCCTTTAGTGTATGGCGGACAGGAAGCTGGGCTCAATAAGTCGCTTCAGTTTTTCGACAAAGACCTCATCGATTGGAGTAAAATGCCCTACGAAGGATTGTTTAAAAAACTCTTCGATCTAAAACATAAAAATCACGCCCTATGGAATGGCGACGAAGGTGGCGTAATGATCCGTATTTTCAATGATAAACCAGAACAAGTGATTTCTTTTTCAAGAAGTAAAAGTGGTAATCAAGTCATTCCAATTATTAATTATAGCGACAAACCAGTAACCGTTACGTTAAATTCAAAATACCAAAAAGGAACCTATACCGAACTTTTCACTGGTAAGCCCTTCGAACTAAAAGGCGATGATGTTATTACTTTAGCGCCATGGAAATACTTAGTTCTTGTAAAATAATTGCTTTCTTTCCAACCTTTTCACAAAATCCATTTCGTCTGCTGATGAAATGGATTTTTTGTCAAACAATCCATCTATTCTACCTAAAAAAATCGTACATTTGAGTAGGACAACTTTCCTAATCAATGGTATAAAAGTATGAATGGCATCAATAAAATCCTCGAATCCATCCAGCTATTTTTGATTGAAATCGGTGAACTTTCCTATTTTACCATGCGCTTTTTTAAAGAAGCCATAAAACCGCCAATCGAATTTCGAGAATTCTTGCGTCAGTGTTTTTACATTGGAAACCGTTCGTTGTTTCTTGTCGCAACCACAGGTTTTATCATCGGATTGGTTTTTACTTTACAATCCCGCCCCACCCTTGAACAGTTTGGCGCCGCTTCATGGATTCCAGCCATGGTTAGTGTTTCGATTATCAGAGAAATTGGTCCAATCATCACCGCATTGATTTGTGCTGGTCGAATTGGTTCGGGTATTGGTGCGGAACTTGGCTCCATGCGCGTTACCGAGCAAATTGATGCGATGGAAGTTTCTGGAACCAATCCGTTTAAATACCTAGTCGTCACGCGCGTTCTTGCCACAACATTTATGCTGCCAATTCTAGTGTTTTTTGGTGATATCATCGCTATTTATGGCTCGTATATCATCGAAAATATCAAAGGAAACGTATCGCTATTGCTTTATTTTACGCAAGTGTTCAATCACTTAGAATTTAGTGACGTCATTCCATCAACTCTAAAAACATTTTTCTTTGGATTTGCCATCGGAATGGTCGGTTGCTTCAAAGGATACAACTGCAAAAAAGGAACGGCTGGTGTCGGTCTTGCTGCTAATTCGGCAGTTGTATTCAGTTCAATGTTGCTTTTTATTATCGATTTTATCGCTGTTTTCATTTCAAATATTTTTTATAGCTAATCATGTTTAATTCGAATTCAACTCCGATTATTGCCATCTCTAACTTGAAAAAAAGTTATGGAAACAATCACGTATTGGATGGTTTCAACATGAAGTTATATGAAGGAGAAAACTTGGTGATCATGGGAAAATCAGGCTCGGGAAAATCAGTGATGATTAAATGCTTGGTGGGACTAGAAGAACCTGATAGCGGAACTATTGCTGTCATGGGAAAAGTGATTGGCAACCTAGAACGGGATGAACTGGACGAGTTACGAACAGAAATTGGTTTTCTTTTTCAAGGAAGCGCGCTCTATGACTCGATGTCTGTTAGAGAGAATTTGGAGTTCCCGCTGAGAAGACATACCAAAAAATTCGGCATCATTGAAGATACCACGCCGATGGTCATGGAAGCGCTTGAAAATGTTGGCTTAGCGCATACTATAGATTTGATGCCTAGTGAACTCTCCGGCGGAATGAAACGGCGAATTGCCCTTGCACGAACGTTAATATTACAACCAAAAATCATTTTATACGATGAACCAACGACTGGCTTAGATCCGATTACATCAAAAGAAATCATACTTTTGATGATGAGCATCCAAAAGAAATACAATACTTCCTCGATTATTATTACGCATGATGTTGATTGCGCTCGCGTGATTTCGAATCGGATGATTCTCTTGGTGGATGGCATTAATTATGTGGAAGGCACGTTCGAGGAATTAGCAGCGTCAAATGATCCAAAAATACAAGCATTCTTTAAATAAAAGAAAATGGAAAAAACAACTTCACAAAAAATACGGCTCGGTTTATTTGTCATTATTGGACTCCTTATTTTCATACTTGCTATTTATTTTATTGGCAACAAACAACAAATGTTTGGCAAAACAGAACATTTGAAAGCTGTTTTTACCAACGTCAATGGACTCCAATTAGGGAATAATGTGCGCTATTCAGGGCTGAATGTCGGGACTGTTCAGGGCATCGAGATGGTCAATGACACAACGATTGCAGTTGATATGGTCATCGACAAAACAATTTTTCAACAAATCAAGAAAAATGCAATTGCAACCATCGGTTCTGATGGTTTGGTAGGAAGTATGATTATTAATATCACTCCTGGATCGGGAAGTGCCGCTGTGGTAGAACCAAACGATGTAATAAAATCTTTCAATCGAATTAGGACTGATGATATGTTGAATACACTCAATACGACTAACGAAAACGCCGCCCTGTTAACCGCCGATCTACTAAAAATTACGCAGGAGATTACTCAAGGAAAAGGTACAGTCGGCATGCTCATCAACGACACAGTCATGGCAAACGACCTAAAGAAAACAATGCGTTATCTTAAAGTAACAAGCAAAGGGACGTCTGAATCTGTATTAAAATTAAATCAATTGATTACGACACTCAGTAGAAAAGACAATGTAGTCGGAATCTTGAGTGACACTGTGGTTGCCAATAAAATCAAATCGATAACCATTAATTTAGAGCAGTCTAGTCGTGACATCAACAAAGTCGTTGAAAATTTGAATGCCACGATTATCAATATGAAAGACGGAAAGGGCGCGATCAATTACTTATCGAATGATCCGAAATTGGTACGAAAAATCGACTCTACGATGACCAATATCAATCAAGCAAGTTTCCGATTGAATGAGAATTTAGAAGCATTAAAACACAATTTTTTCTTCAAAGGCTATTTCAAAAAGCAAGAGAAAGCAAAGCAAAAAAAATAAAGCTAGAGTTCCTTTAAGGTTGAGATTAAGTAATCAATATCTTCCTTAGAATTGTGTTGACTCAACGAAATTCGCAAAGATGGTTTTGCTAAATCTGCTCCGTGAAGCACTTCAGCCAATACGTGCGATGGCTTTGCGCTACCAGACTGACAGGCGCTACCACGTGAAACTGCAATTCCCTTCATATCCAAATGAAATAAAATCATCGCCGTTTTATCTTCCGAAAATGGCAATAGCACATTGATGATATTGTAAAATCCCTCTGGATTGCCATTAATTTGAAAACCAGGAAAAAACGACTGCAGTTGCAAAACCAAATAGCTTTTCAAATCACTAATATAAGTTAGATTGTCAGCTAAGTTGGCGTAAGAAATCTCCAAAGCTTTTGCCATCCCAGCAATATTATGAATTGATTCTGTACCTGGTCGTATTCCTTTTTCCTGCTCACCGCCGTATAGAATTGGTGAAACTGCAATGCCTTTTCGAACAAATGCAAACCCAACTCCTTTCGGACCGTGAAATTTATGGGCACTGGCTACCAAAAAATCGATAGGAAGCTGCTGCACATCGAACGAGGCTTTCCCTATTGATTGAACCGTATCCGAATGAAAATACGCTTGATGTTGTTTGCAAATTCGTCCAATCAAATCCAAATCTAAAACAGTTCCGATTTCGTTATTAACGTGCATCAAGGATACTAAGGTCCTTTTATCATCTGAAAGTAAAGTCACCAAATGCGTCACATCTATTTCTCCATTGGGCAAAATAGCAACGTAATCAATAGTAATGGAAAACTCCTTTTGCAAAGCTTCCAATACGTGCAATACCGCATGGTGTTCAATCTTGCTAGAAATAACTCTTTCTACTTTTAATGTCGTTACCGCATTCCGCAAAACCCAATTGTTTGCCTCTGTGCCGCCGCTAGTAAAAATAACTTCTTGCGCAGTAGCATTGAGTAACTTCGCAATTGACTTTCTGGAAAATTCAAGTACACTTTTCGATTGGCGACCAAAACTATGCGACGAAGATGGATTTCCAAAATCTTCCTGCATCACTTTGGTCATCTCTTGAATTACTTCTGGATAAATAGATGTGGTTGCGGCGTTGTCTAGATATACTTTTTTCATAGGTCAAATGTAATAATTTTGGATTTCTAATCGACGTTGATTTGATTGCCGATTGTCAATTAAAATCCTATTTTTGTCAAAAATACTTTGAACATGAAAAATATTCTCGGGCTGCTTTTCCTTTTATTTTTGTTAAACGGATGTGACGATGGCGATTTGACCGTTGAAAATATTGATTTTGCTTCAGTAACAACCAATAGTTGCGGAGAAACCATCTATAAACTGAATGGTAATGAGGCAATGTACATTAAAATACCGACAAGTCGTAATGCATTTCTCAACGAAATAACAGCTACCGACGCACCAATCGTGATACCTATCGGCGGTGATGTTAGTGTAACATATCGTGCTTATAACGGCGCTCCTTCGGCGGCAAATATATGTGCAACTCCAGGACCAATATCTCCGATAGCTACAGAAGAATGGACAGCATCTTCCGGAAATATTGAAATTACTTCAATTGCGGTCTATTCAACTAACGAAACAACTGGAGCTACTACCATTTCAAGATATGCCCATAATATCGTTTTTAAGAATATTGTATTTCAAAAACCAAGTGGCACGCAAATTTACGAGTCGTTTACCTTCGGAGAATACAGCACGACACCAACGACACTTCCATTTAACTTTAATCCAGATGATCTAAAACTGTGTTCGAATAACGTACTGTACAACGCAAGAATCAATGGAATTGAAGGTATAGCAATTGAAAACTTCGACACAAGCTTGTTATCAACCGATAACTTAGGTGTGACAAAAACTGGATTGATCTCTTCGACATCAAATAAACTGTCGTACCTGCTTTTTGGCACAGCAATTACAGCAGCAAATAATGACGAGTACTTCTGTGCTGGCTTTCCAAGTTTCCCTCCTATAAGTCAGCTTTGGATTGCGCAAGATGGTATTGCAGATGTGAGTGGAATCATAGAAGTAACAACCACGACGAACGGAACTGGTTTCTTACACACGATTGTCTTAAAGGCGGTTACTTTTCAAAAAGGAAATAGCACCTTCTATTATGGCAATGCTGTACTTTTAGGAAATCTACTAACAACCAATTAGAAACTATTTTGAATTCTGTCGGATAAAAACCTCAGTAGCTCCTAAACCGTATTTTTGGTAATTGGCATCACGAAATGAAATCGTCTCGTAGCGCCCAAGTAAGAAATCCAATTCGGCTTTTAGAATTCCTTCACCCACTCCGTGAATAAAAACAATTTTTGGAATGCGATTTCTGATGGCAAATTCGATGTGCCTTTTAGCCGTTTCTGATTGCAAATTTAAAATCTCGTAATTGTTCATTCCACGAAAGTTTTTTGTCAATTTTTCGATGTGCAAGTCAAATTCTGGAGGCGGAATTTCACCTTTAATTTTCTTTTCTTTGACAAAACTTCGCGGTTTTTCGATTGCTTTATCTTGTTTTATTTTATCTGAATTAAAACTTCCTATGTTTTTACTTAAGCTACTGGTTTTAAAATTTTTAATTAATTGATTGACAAAAAATGTCATCGTAAAACCGTCTTCTGATTCGATGGTTATTTCATTATTATTCACGGCAATTACAACGCCGTCGATGGCATCATCCAACACTGAAACTTCATCACCTATCTTAAACATTTTCGTCGTCGCTATTTTGGTTTTTACTTGGTGTCTTGGCACTTAATTTCATCATGCCAAACATAAAAATTACAATGGCAATAATGATAATAAATACATTTTTCTCCGCTTTACTTTGCTCATAAAATGCAATGCAAATAGCAACTATCATGATGGGAATGAGAAACTTTTTCACCTTGGTATTGATTTAATTTCAACCAAAAGTAACTAACTTTAAAGTAACAATCTTCAAATTTTGCAATCATTTTTTTTGTAAAATTGTACTACTAAACAATACCATTTTGGATCTAGAAAAATATATGATTCCCTGCTTGAACAAAAAACTCTTTGGAATAGAGTGCTTGGGTTGTGGAACGCAACGCGCGATTGTTCTTATTTTGAAAGGAGATTTCGATGACGCTTTTTTTCAGTTTCCTGCGATTTACACCACGCTTTTGTTTTTTGGAATCGTAGGCTTGCATTTTGTGGACAAGAGTAGAAACTACCATAAACTCATCGTGGGCTTGGCTATCATTAACGCAATCATTATGATTGTTTCCTATATTTACAAACTGACTCACTCTTAAACTATCTTTTATGGAAAAACAAAAATTACCGAATGCTACTGCCGTCCTCGTTTTAGGAATCTTATCAATTTTAACTTGCTGTTGTTGGGGTGTCATCGGATTGATTCTAGGAATTGTTGCCCTAGTACTAGCAAAAAAAGATCTGGCTTTGTATGCAGAGAATCCTGAACAGTATGAAGGCTATTCCAATATTAATACCGGACGTGTTTTGGCTATTATCGGTATCGTTCTCAGTGCGATATATTTAGTTGTAAACGTTTATATGTACGTTGTATTGGGCGAAGAAGGCATTAAGGACTTCCAAGAAAACCTAATCGAAAAAATTAAACACCAACAAGAAATGGAATAAAAAAAACCTCCAAATTGGAGGTTTTTCTTTTATTTTTCAAACTGTTTCAACGTCTTAATGATAATGGCAACGCAATCCAGTAACTGTTCTTCATTCATCACCAATGGAGGTGCAAAACGAATGATATTACCATGCGTTGGTTTCGCTAACAAACCATTGTCGCGTAACGCCATGCAGATATTCCAAGCGGTATCGCTTTCTTCAGTATCGTTTATAACAACCGCATTTAGTAAACCTCGTCCTCTAACCAATGTAGCGATGTTACTCGTTTTGATATACTCAGTTAATTTAGATCGGAATAATTTCCCTAAAGTTCTAGCATTTTGTGCTAAATTTTCATCAACAACTACTTCTAATGAAGCGACTGCAACTGCCGCAGCAACTGGATTTCCGCCAAAAGTAGAACCATGCTGACCAGGCTTAATCACATTCATAATGGAATCATTTGCTAAAACTGCTGAAACTGGATAGGCACCGCCAGACAAGGCTTTTCCTAGTATTAAAATATCAGGTGTAGCATAAGTAGCTTGTTTCTCACAGTGATTTTCGCAAGTACAATTTCCGCATACTGCCAATAAAGATCCTGTTCTAGCAATTCCAGTTTGAATTTCATCAGCAATAAACAAAACATTGAATTGATTGCACAATTCCTTCGCTCGCATCATATAATCATCAGCTGGCGTATAAACACCTGCTTCCCCTTGAATAGGCTCCACAAGAAAACCCGCTACATTTGGATTGCTTTTTAAAACTTCTTCTAATGCCTCAATCGAATCATATGGAATTTTGATAAATCCATCAGTGTAAGGTCCAAAATTCTTACGGGCATTTTCATCATTAGAAAAGGAAATAATTGTAGTTGTTCTCCCGTGAAAATTCCCTTCACAAACAATAATCTGCGCTTGATGCTCAGCGATTCCTTTTACTTCGTAAGACCATTTTCTACAAAGCTTCAACGCAGTTTCAACCGCTTCAGCTCCAGTATTCATTGGCAGTACTTTATCAAAACCAAAGTACTTTGTCAGATATTCTTCGTATGGTCCTAATTGATCATTATAAAAAGCTCGTGAAGTCAGCGTCAAGGTTTGTGCTTGTAGCACCATTGCATTGACAATCTTCGGATGACAATGTCCTTGATTTACCGCCGAATAAGCTGATAAAAAATCATAGTATTGCTTTCCTTCCACATCCCAAACATATACACCTTCTCCTCTACTCAAAACAACGGGCAACGGATGATAATTGTGAGCACCGTATTTGTTTTCAAGATCAATAATTGTTTTCGAACTCAATTTTTCTAAAACTGACATTGTATTGTTGTTTTTTAAATAATGTATAATAATTCCTTCTTGTGGAGAGAAATCATCCAATTTTGTTCAAAAATAATGAATATTCTTCAATAATATGGAAAACTGGAAAAATCTTAAAATACTGTTAGGTCGTAAATTGTAAGTAAATCAAAACTGCTGCAGCCAAACTCATTATAATCAAAGCTAAAAAGCCAAGTATATTGGACGTTCTACTATTCGTAAACCTTCCCATAACCGACTTGTTATTAGAAACGTGCAAGATAATTGCAATCAATACAGGAGCGGTAATTCCGTATAAAATAGCCGTATAAATCAACGCCTTAATCGGTGAAATTCCGATGTAATTTAATGACAATCCCAAAACCAAAGAGATCGCAATCACAATATAAAACGCTTTGGCTTCATGAAACTTCTTATCTAAACCCTGCTCCCATCCGAAAGTCTCGGTGATAATGTAGGATAGTGATCCACTCAAAACCGGTATTGCTAATAATCCCGTTCCAATTACGCCAATTGCGAAAAGTAAATACGCTAAATTTCCTGCTAATGGTTTTAATGCCTGCGCCGCTTGCTCAACGGTATCAATCTGACGCACACCGCCTTGATATAACACCGTTCCCGTTGTTAAAATAATAAAAAACATGACCAAACCTGAGAACGACATCCCAAAATCGACATCTTGTTTCATTTCGTTAATGATTTTCTTATTGACCATCAAATGATTCTTTTTGTGCTTCATCTCCTCCACCTCCATCGACGCTTGCCAGAAAAACAAATAGGGAGAAATCGTAGTTCCTAAAATACCCACCAGAATTCCCATAAATTCTTTGTCAAAATGAATGGTCGGCACAAAAGTCGATTTCAGAATTAACAACCAATCTTGATGGTACAAAAATGGCACAATCAAATAAACCAATAAAACAATGCACAAGTATTTCAAAATCGCCGCAATCCTTTGATATGGAAGATAAATAATCAAGATCAACAAAATCACAGTAAATACCACGCTAAAGTAAGTCGCCTCAATCTTAGGAAACAATAAATTCCCCACCGCGCCCATTCCAGCGATATCTGCGCCTATATTCATGACAATCGCAGGAAAACTAAACAACAACATCAAATACAAAACAGGTTTCGGATAATGCTTCTTCAAAGTTCCCGTCAATCCTTGCTCGGTAACCAAGCCGATTCGGGCACACATTTGTTGGATACTGGCCATCAACGGAAATGCAATCAACGCCGTCCAAAGTGTCGATAGTCCAAAGCCTGCTCCTGCTTGCGAATACGTTGCAATACCAGACGGATCGTCGTCACTGGCGCCTGTAATGAGTCCAGGTCCTAAAAGTTTCCAGAAACGCTTTAATTTGCTTTTTATATTCATCATAAAATAACCTTTTAATCATCGTTTCTGAGAACCTACTCTATTTCGCCATTCTATTCTCTAAAATTTTCTTGAACGAACGACCGCGGATTTCCTCTAAAGTCAATCCAGTCGCCAATACTTCTTCCTCGGTAATGGCGCCGCTATTCAACGCGCGAAGGAAATAATTCAATAATCCTTGTCCAGTCGCCGCATCATCAAACACATCTCCAATCAAAGTCGCCCGCGCCGCTTTATCCACAAAGGTTTTCAAGCGATCTACCGCATCGTCATAACTTTCCAAGAAGAACGCATACACGGCAGCATATCGCATCGGAAACTGCGCCGGATTCAAGTCCCAGCCTTGATAATACCCATTCCACAAAGAATGACGGATGTGATCGTATCCTTTTTTCCAAGCTCTGTGCACCACTTGACGGTTTTCTTCTTCTTGAGCTGGCGTTAAGTCACCGCGATGTGGACCGATAGGCATCGTATTCGTCGCGCCATCGCTCAACCAAATGCCGGTATGAGCCAAAGCCACTTTAGTCATATGATGCGCAAAATCGCAAACCGGATGATCCATTTCTTGGTATTTCGCCGTAATGCTGCAACTTGCCGTATAATCATAAGTTCCGAAATGCATCGCAATGCAACGTCCTTGCGCCGCTTTGATGAATCGATACAACGGATTCGTCCCGTTGATATCCATAATCGCTTGTGTAGTTTCGACCATCATTTCCATTTTCAAAACCCCTTTTGCCAATCCCAATTCTTCTTCCAAAATCGAAAAGAAATTCGCCAAAGTTTCTGGTTGCTCCGGAATAGTCACTTTCGGCAACATCACCACAAAATTCTCTGGCAATTTCCCGCCCGTTTCTTTCACTAATGTACTGACAAAAATATCTAAGGTGCGCAAACCGCGTTCTTTCATTTCTTCCGTAAACGGTTTGATGCGGATGCCAATAAAGGGCGAAAGGGTTTTTTCTCTCATGCCTTTCGCGACTTCAATGGCTGTCGATACTGCAGTAGCATCTTCTTCTTCGTTGCTTCGGTTGCCATATCCATCTTCAAAATCAATTCTAAAATCTTCAATCGCTTCCGATTTCAACTTGGCAACTACTTTATCGTAAATGCGTTTGCTAAAATCGTTACCGCCCGTCAATCCGAAGGCTTTTCCAAAAACTTCATGATTCGGCGCGTACGTTTCTAAAATTTCCAATGCACGATGCCCTAAAGCAATCGGTGCATCCGACTTGAATAGATTCGCACCACCATACAAGGTATGCACAGGTTGCCGATCGCTTCTATCGCCCGGATATATTTCATTAAAAGTACTATTGGCTTGACGCAAGCTTTGAAATAATTGTTCTTTTTTATGGGAAGGAATGGTCATTTTAATTACGAATTAAAAATTATGAATTACGAATTATTATATGTTTGAGGAGCTAATCCCGCTATACGCTGCAATCTTTGCCGTCGAACACCGCCGACAAAGGATTTCCGCTGCTATCGGGGCTAGGGCATCCGATTCTATTTGAACTTTGTTTTGTGAAAGAAAATACTCTTCCAAATTACTAATTACTAGTTACTAATTACTATCCGCTCAACTTCCCCGATACGTGCTATACCCAAAAGGATTCACTAACAACGGAACGTGATAATGCGCCTCATCGAATGTATTAAAAATAATCTCCACGGCCGGATAAAAAGTCTTTAGATTTTGTTTTCTAAAATAGCTTCCGGTATCAAAAACCATTTTATACGTACCAGGTTTTAGTATTCGTTCCTGTGGCAACAAATCTGGAATTCTGCCATCGGCATTCGTAATACCTTGCGCGATGGTTTGCCAAGCTCCGTTTTTCATGGCTTGCATCCGAATCGAAATATCTTTGCCAGGCAATCCGATAGCACTATCCAAAACGTGGGTGGTTATTTGACTGACTTTCAAAAAATCAAAATTGGCTGCAGTCAACAACTTCTTGAATCGAATGATTGAGATCTTTTGTTGCTCACCCATCGCAATGTGGAGTTCTTCGTCCACTGTATTTTGCAATCGATCTAACAACAATTGCAACATTTCATTCGCTGATTTACCGGTAGCACAAACTATAAAAATGAAACCAAATTTCTTTTCATAATCTGCATTCGCTTTCGCCAGCGCCTGAATAATTTCTTCGGTTGCTACTGCGACACCGGCTTGTTCTTTGCCTGCAAATTTCTCCGTCAAACTTTTGACATCTCCAATTTTAGGATGATGGGTAAAGGATTCTCTCCAATCAGCTTCCTGGCATTGCTCATACCAAATGGCTGAACTCAAATCCACCAATTGTTTTTCAGAAGAAAAAGGAAAATGTTGCATCATCATATCGGCCCATCTTGTCGAACCGCAACAAGCGAACAAATGTTGTTTTGCTGTTTCTTTATCTAAAGCATTAAATGTTGCTAATGTCATTGTTTTCGTTTTTTTATCCCTAATATTTCAATTCCTATTTTTTTGCCACGGATTTTACTGATTAGACAGTTACGTAAAACCATTTAAAAATTTTAGTAAACTTTAAAGTCTATCAAATTTTACGCACAAATTGCTTCAAAATCCTTTTCCATGTCTTCAGTGGCTAAAAATTAATTTATTTAGTGCTTGCACCTTGTTCAATCCAACATCGAAGCGTGTTGCGTTCTTCTTCCGTGATATTGGTTTTATTATTTTGAGGCATGGTCTTCGTGATGACAACGCGTTGCATAATCAAATCTTTCTTGGCGACAATGCCTTCTGGTGTATCGTACATCACGCCATTTGGCGCCACTTTATAAACATCATCAGTCGGATTTGCCGAATGACAAGAAACACATCGCTTTTGAATTATCTCATTCACTTCCGAAAAGGAAACTTCCTTTTTGCATTCATACGGATTGGTGCTCGGAGCAGATATAAAACTCGCCGCCAAAAGAATCACCACAGAAACAGGCAAAATCCAAACGTTTAAATCTTTCTTTTCCTTTAAATTCAAATAGTGCTTCACGCCGGCAGCGCCTAACGAAATCACGCCCAAAATCAACCATGGATATTCATAACCAAAAGTCGATGGAAAGTGGTTGCTGACCATTACAAACAAAACCGGAAGCGTAAAATAATTGTTGTGCAACGACCGCGCTAAAGCTTTTTTTCCCAAACTCGGATCTAATGGAATGCCCAATTTGGCACAACGCACCATCTCCTTTTGACCAGGAATAATTACAAAAAACACATTCGCCACCATAATCCCGCCAATCATCGCCCCAAAGTGGATGTATGCCGCACGAGCACTAAACACATGGCAATAAAACCAAGCGAACGCGATTAGAATAGCAAACCCCACAATAGCAAATAACAATTGGTTTTTGATCAGTCGAGACTTGCACATCGTATCGTAAATAATCCACGCGACAGCAAATGAACTCACACCAATCAAAATACCTTGCGTAATGGAAATATCCAAGACGTTTTTATCTATTAATAAAGCGGATGCGTTGAAATAATACACTACAAACAGCAAACAAAAACCCGAAAGCCAAGTAAAATAAGCTTCGTACTTAAACCAATGCAAGTGTTTTGGGATCGTCTTCGGTGCGACTTTGTACTTCTCCAAATAGTAAAATCCACCGCCATGCACCGCCCAGAGATTGCCCGCCAATTCATCGCGAACATCTTCCGTTCTATTCAAAGCATTTTCGAGAAATACAAAATAAAATGAAGCGCCAATCCATGCAATTCCAAAAGTAATGTGCATCAATCGAATGACAATATTCAGCCATTCCATCATGTGACTTTCCAAAGGAGTGCCCATCACTAAAATGTAGGTATTCACCAGTATTCCGAGAATCGCCAAAAGCATTCCGGTATACATATAATTGAGACTACTAACTTCTATATCCTCATTGTTCGCTTCCGATGCCGCAGACTTGTTTTTCAAAAACTTCGGCATTTTATAGGACAAATAGCCCAACAAAATCAGGATGCCGAAATAAACGACGTATAAAACAATCAATATGAATAAGTTGATGGTCACTATTTGCTGATTTTACCAAATATTCGTAATCGACTCACGCCACCGTCTGGAAAAATATTCAATCGCAAGTGTGTAATAGTCCCGAGAGCATTGACTTCTTGCACAAAGTGGTGTTCGTGATCGGCGCTCAATTTTTGCTGGGGCAACAACGTTTGCCAGTGCGTTGCATTGACAACATCATCGGTTTCCGAAACACAAGCTTCAATTGAACAACTATCAGGATAATTGCCTTTGAAATGACAGGTATCTACCAAAATACTTTCTACAACGCCCGGATGTGCTAATTTAAGAATCACCCAATCGCGGTTGTTCGGCGTTCGATTCCTCTTGGTTTCCCAACCGTCGCCCATATTGGCGCCACGATTTGGCATGATGAGATTGCTCATCGCACTAAAAAACATATCGTTGCAGGCAATAGCTTGACCACCATTAATCGCAGCTGCTAAATCAAAAATATGATCAGTTGAAACTGCATCCCAATTTTTAAAAACTTCGCCATAAACACGGAACCTTGCGACACCGCCATCTGGATAAATATGCAAGCGAAGATGCGTGTATATTTCGTTGCTTTCGCATTCATAGAAATTCTGCGAACCCGCATCCAAATGCGATTTTGGCAAGATTTCTTTCCATGCTAAATTTTCCCAATCGGTAATTCCATCAGAATTGGCAAGATTAATGGCTTCAATCGACGCATGTGGCGGATGATTGCCTAAAAAGAAATTCGTATCAATGTCAAATCCAGTGATTTTCCCAGAAGTTGCCAATTGAATAATCGCCCAATCATGACCAGGTGTTCTTTTTCTCCGGCTTTCCCAACCGTCCATCCATTTGCCACGATCAGTATATTTATCAGTGATGAAGATGCCCCGCGTTGGTGCAATCAAGTTTTCTTTTTCTGCGAAAAAATCATCTGTAGCATACAATACTTTTCCGCCCAATCGTTCGGCAGCTAAGTCGGTCAATTGCGTAAACGCAGGGGATTCCTTGATGATTTCTTTTACTTTTTCAAAAGCCATTGTCCTTTATTTTTATGGTGTAATGATTTGTTTTTATAAACGCTGTTGCCATTCACTATTGTTTCTACCACAACACCGCTAAGGGTTTGTGCAATATAGGGACTTATTTTATATCTGAATAAAATGTCGTCTTCGGTAACTGTTTGGGTTTGCTCTGGATTCCAAATGACGAAATCCGCATCGTAATTGACGGCTATTGTTCCTTTTGATTTGGATTGCAGAAACGCCGCAGGTTTTGATGTCACCAACGGAATAAACTGTTCTAAAGTCATCATATCTTTTAAAGCTGTCCATGAACCCGCCAATAAAAACTGAATGCCTGCGATTCCACCCCACGCCTTTTTCAAATTGCCGGACTCCATTTCTTTGATGGCTGGCGGTGCTGGTGAATGATCGGTTGTAATAAAATCAAGAACTCCCGACAGAAAAGCTTGTTTTAAATTGTCATTGTTGGCTTTTTCCCTTATGGGTGGCGCGCATTTATAAATGGTACTTCCATCAGGAATTCCCTCGGCATTGAAATATAAATACTGCGTACAAGTTTCTGCAGTAATCGGCAATCCTTCTTTTTTAGCCGCTTCAATTTGAGCCAAAGCCTCATCCGACGCCACATGCACAATATGCACTGGACAATGGTGCTTGCGACACTTTCGAATCATCAAAGCGATGGCGTCATTCTCCCATTTTTTAGGTCGACTCGCGAGATAATGGGAATAGCTTGTTGGATTATTTTCAAAATCACAATCGATTTCAGCCTCGTATAACTCGCAATGCGCTAGTAATGGAATATTGTATTTCGCAATGATGGGCATCGCTTCATCTAAATCTTGTTCAGTGACATTGGGAAACTCATCGATGCCGGAATGCGTCAAAAAACATTTCACGCCAATGACACCAGCTTGCATCATGGCTTCTAAATGTAAGGCATTTCCTGGAATTAATCCAGCGTAAAAACCCACATTGACGTGCATTTTTCCCTTTGTGGAATCTAATTTATCTTGAAATGCTGCGAGCGTTGTCGTCACTGGACTTGCGTTTAACGGCATGTCGATAATGGTTGTAGTTCCACCAGCGACGGCGGCTTGCGTTCCTGTGTCAAAACCTTCCCAGTCGGTTCTTCCGGGTTCGTTGATATGCACATGAACATCGATAACGCCAGGCATGATTACAGAATCCCCGAAATCTTCAGCGTCGGTCAATTTTTCAAAATCGATAGCGGTAATTACACCCTCTTGAAACGAGATCGTTGCAGGTTGTGATTGATCGTCAACCCAAACTTTGTGACTGTATATTTTTCTTTGTTGCAAGGTTTCGTTTTTAGAACTATAACGGTTTCGTAAGGTATACAAATATAGAGTTAAATCAAAAAAACACAAGTCTTGACCTATTATAATTGCAATATACAGTTTAAGCTCTTTGCGCCTTTGCGTCTTTGCGAGCCAAATTTTATCTCTCGCAAAGATGCAGAGGCGCAAAGTTTAAAATAATTGAGTGGACCTATATTAGCCTCCAATGGCAATCATGCTTCTGTTTTGAGAAAACAATGTTGGATTTTGGAATTTCAAATCGTCATCCATTCCGGCACGAACGGCTTTTTTGGACAATATGTTTTGTTGAATCAAAGGTAGAATCGACTCTCCCGAGCGCAACGTTTCTAGTAAAGACGTCTCGGAATTCGAAAACAAACAGTTTTTCAATTTACCATCGGCAGTCAATCGAATCCGATTACATGTACTGCAAAACGGATTGGTTACGGAACTTATAATCGCAAAACTACCTTGATGGGATTTGATTTTATAATTCTTGGCGGTGTCATTCGGCGCGTCATTTAAACGCTCAATTTCGTGATGATTAAAGTTGATTTTGAGCATCTCCAAGATTTCAGAATACGTCACCAACTTCGATTTATCCCACTGATTTCCATTGAAAGGCATAAATTCAATAAAGCGAATTTGGATGTTTTTGTTTTTGGTTAATGCAATAAAATCGACAATTTCATTATCATTAAAACCTTTGATTAAAACGACATTCAATTTGACTTGAAAGCCTTCATTCAACAGCAATTCGATATTTTCAAAAACAGTTTCAAAATAACTTCTACGTGTAATTTGATTGAATTTTTCCTTCACCAAACTGTCGATACTGATGTTGATTGTCTTGATTCCAGCCTCATGAAAGGTTGCGATAAAATCTGGAACTAAAATTCCGTTGGTCGTCAAAGTCAAATGAACTCCCAATTTTCCCAATCGCAAAATAATATCCTTCGCATCTTTCCGAACTAAAGGTTCACCGCCAGTTAAGCGGATCTTGTTCACACCCAAGTCGACAAACGTTTGCGCAATTTCCAAAATTTCATCTGCAGTCATTAAATGTTCTTTGGGCGTCAAGGCAATGCCTTCTTCCGGCATACAATAGGTGCATCGCAAATTGCAATGTTCTGTAATCGAAATCCGCAAATAATTGTGAAATCGACCGAAATCATCTTGCAATTCCCGCGAATTATTGTCCATGGTTGTAGCCGTTGAGTAGTTTGAATACGTGCAACACCGACGGAAACACCGCGTCTATAGATTCGCCAGCGCCTGAAGTCGAACCTGGTAAAGCCAAAATCAACGTCTCGCCTTTAAATCCAGCGACACTTCTCGACAACATTGCATACGGCGTGCGCTCTTGTCCGTAGGAACGAATCGCTTCTTCTATCCCAGGAATTCTTCGGTCAAGCAAAGGAAGAATCGCTTCTGGAGTCACATCTTTATGAGACAAACCAGTGCCGCCAGTGAGGATTACGACATCTGTTTTTTGCTGGCAATAGTGGTGTATTTTTTCTTGAATACCCGCAACGCCATCTGGAATCACCAGATAATCGGCAATGGTCATTCCGAGTTTTTCTAATTTTGAAACGATGATTTTTCCAGACGAATCTTCTTTCCTTCCAGCAGCGACGCTATCCGAGCAAACGATAACGGCGATAGAAAGATTCAAATCTTGATAATCGGCGAAATCAGATTTACCACCTTTTTTATGAAGTAACTTTATGGTAGCAATTTCAACTTTCTTATCAATTGGTTTCAACATATCATAAATGGTCAAAGCGACGATCGACGCGCCGTGCATGGCTTCCACCTCGACGCCTGTTTTATAAATCGTCTTCACCGTTACTTCTATTTGAATCGAATCTGGCAAACATTCGAATTGAATTCCAGTAAACTCAATCGGCATAGGATGACAATCGGGAATGACACTTGGGGTATTTTTCACTGCAAATAAACCAGCAGTTCGCGCTACTTCTAAAACGTCTCCTTTAGGAACTGTTTTATTCAAAACCGCTTGTATCGTCTCTGGCGAGCCAACGTTGACAATCGCTTGTGCCGTGGCGGTTCGCAGTGTACTTATTTTATGAGTGATATCAACCATTTACATGTTTTTTTTCCAAGTATACGATGTGTCTTCGAAAATCTCTTTTCCAAAAATTGGTGCTTTTTCTTTGATGGCTTCGACTAAAAATTCTAACGCTTCATAAACTACTTTTCGTCGTGGAGCGGAAACGAATACAAACAAACAAATCTCGCCAGTTTTTACTTCGCCCAGACTATGATATATATGCAAGCAAGATAATTCAAATTGAGCAAAAGCACTTTCACGAATCTCGTAGAAACTTTGCTCCGCCATTTCTTCGTAGGCAGAATAATCGATCGCGACTACTTGCTTCCCTTCTATTTGGTCAGCACGAACTTGTCCCAAAAAAATATTGTGCGCACCAATCGTGGTTTTATTTTGGTGTTTCGCAATCGATTCGCCAATAAAATCGGACGAAATCGGACCTTGAATAAAAGATGATTTTTTGACTTTTTCTGTACTCATTTTAGGATTGGAATAATTTCGAATGCTCTAGCGCTGCGATGCCTTTATGTAAATGGCTAACCTGATTAAATCCTAGTTTTAGAATGTAATCTGCAGCCAATTGACTTTTGTTTCCGTATTGACAAAGTAAAATTATTTTCCGGTTCTTATCGACACTTTCCAAGTATTTTTCCAACTGATCGATGGGAACTTTTTGAATATTTGGCACATCTAAATTTGGTTCTTCGAAATCTTCCCGCAGATCGATGATGATATTTTCTTCATTTTCGATGGCGGAAAGAAAATCAACTGCGTCAATAGTTTTGACTTCTTTAAGTTGCGTTTGTTTCCGAAGCGCTAAACCGATTTGGAGTCCATTTTGAATTTCAAGCGGATTTTTCTCAACGGAAATCTTATGTGAAGTTGCTTGCAATCCGTCATACAACCATAATTTCCCACTCAAAACTGTTCCAATGCCAAGCATAATTTTCAGCACTTCATTGGCTTGCATTACACCTACTGCATTTGGAATCACGCCTAAAACACCCGCATCTTCGCAAGAAATACTTTCAAGATTTGCCTTTTCTGGAAATAGACAACGATAGGTTGGTCCGTTTTGATAATTGAAAACCGACAACTGCCCTTCAAACTGATGAATCGACGCATACACCATCGGAATTCCCTTGACCAAAGCCACGTCATTGATTAAATATCTTGTTGGCAAATTATCCGTGCAATCAACGATGATTTGAAAACCATCCACAATTTCAAATGCATTGTTGCGATTAAAATCGGTCGCAAACACAATGATTTTCAAATTTGGATTTTGCTTGATGAGACTTTCTGCAGCAGCGGTAGCTTTGTTTTTTCCGCAATCGGAATTGTGGAATAAAAACTGACGGTTCAAATTACTTTCTTCTACCAAATCGCCATCTACAATACCAATAGTTCCCACGCCAGCAGCCGCCAAGTTTTGTAAAACCGGACAACCCAAACCACCTGCGCCGACCAATAATACTTTTGCATCGGTCAGTTTTTGTTGACCTGCAACTCCAATTTCTGGTAATGCGATTTGACGTTGATATCGATTCATAAGATTTATTTAACCACCAGCAAACGGCGGTAATAAGGCAATTTCGTCGAGATTATTAACCGAAGCCTCTCCTTGAATCAACATTTGATTAACCGCAAAGGAATACGTAGTTGTGGTCAATTCAGGATAGGTTTGGTGCAATCTCGTTTGGACTTCCAACAAAGTTATCGAATTGCCTTCAAAGAAAATCACTTCGTCTTTCTTTTTGGTATGATCGGCTACCAAACCAAAATACTTCAAATTGATTTGCATTTTAAGTGGTGTAAAGTTTTACAATAGCGATTCCCAACACCAAAGCTAGAAAGTTGCGCAAAGTAACGGTGTTAAATTTCTTGCTTCCAAAATAACCGCCTAAAATGCCACCGACAGCAACAATGGCAATGACGAACAACGAGGACATTGGTAAAGATTCGCCTTTGCTTATAAATCCGAGAAGTCCTGCGACCGAATTGACCAATATAAATAAAGCGGAAACTGCGGCAGTTTGTTTCATTGTGGCCCATCCTAAAAGCAGCAAAACGGGACTTAAGATAATGCCGCCGCCAATGCCGATGAGACCAGACATGAATCCAATCAATGCTCCGATTAATAGCGCCAATGGAAAATGAATAGGTTGTGGTTGTTTTTTTTCTTTACCCAAAATACCCAGCAATCGCAAAACCGCAAAAATCAAGACTGTTGCCAAAATACTTTTATATAAATGTGTTTCAATGGTAAGCAATCCACCTAAAAAAGAAAAAGGAATCGACGTCAAGGCAAATGGGTAAAACAGCTTCCAATCGAATTGTTTTTCTTTAAAATAAAAGTAAAACGAAATTCCAGAAACGATGATGTTCAACACCAAAGCAGTGGGTTTCATAAAGGCAATTGGAAAGGCAAAAAGACTCATCAAAGCCAAGTAACCACTGGCGCCTCCATGACCAACGCTGGCATATAAAAACGCCACAATCGGCAACAGTAAGAGCAATAATGGCACTTGCAACAAATCGACTATTTCCATGATTATTCCTTCAACGGATACATTTTTTTGAAAATATCGTTGATACTTTGATGCAAAATAGATGCGTGATTTTCGTTGGTCATCTCCATAAAATCGAATCTTACTTTCGGATTTTTGGCATTTCTAAATGCAATACTCATGTCCTTTGCATCTTTAACCATCGTTACATGTTCTTTCATTCCAACGGCAAGATAAACTTCCGCCGTTCTATTTTTGTTTTGTTCTAAAAGTGAAGGCGCATTTTTAAGTAGACTTTCATTGTCCCACCACAAACTTGGACTAACAATTAAATAATGCGTAAACAATTGCGGTTTTTTCAATAGAATTTCAGTGGCTAAAAGTCCACCAAGTGATTGCCCAATAATAAACTTAGTTTCTGTTGTGCTGTACTTTGATTGGATATAAGGCTGCAATTCACTTTCAATAAAATTGATAAATTTCGCAGAGCCGCCTGTAGTTGGAAATTCCTTCTTTAAATCGGCGGCATCTGTCGGAAAAGTAAAATCTCTTTTGCGATCGACGTTGGCGACTCCCACCACGATAAAATCTGGCATTTGAAACTGCATATTATAAAACTGCACCAAACCAACAATATGCAAGAAGTCTTCGTTGGCAGAACCATCAAGCAAATATAAAACTGGATAAGCTTTGTCTTTAGTGTAAGTTGGTGGCAAATAGATATTCAAAGTTCTTCTTTCACCCAGAACTTTTGATTGAATAGTTTTGATTTCACCAATGTTCAATTGCGATTCGCTGACGGTTTTTACCTGCGCAACTACCATGTTAAGAAAGAGAAAAAATGCTGCTAAAAACGTAATTTTTGATTTCATAAATTTACTGTAGATCTAAAACAAATATAAAGACTATTCTATCCGCTTTAAAAGATAAACGGCAACTTTTACGCCTCTCTCTAGCAAATAAAAACCTTCTTCCACAAAAACCAATGCATTTGCCAACGCAAACGAATCCAACATTGATGAATCTTGATGTGGCAAAATGGTCACCTCATCATCCAATATGATTGCTTTCAAAAACTGACTTCTTGAATTATTCACTTCGTAATCGTGTGCCAACGGTTTCGAAATTGATGACTTATACGAAGCGTTTTTTCCAGAAATTCGATCTAAGGTCGGCAGCACATACACATACAAACAAGTCAAACTTGCCGCTGGATTTCCTGGCAATGCAAAGATCATCTTGTCCTTTAATCTACCACAATATAATGGTTTTCCTGGCTTTTGATTCACTTTATAAAACAAGGTTTCCACTGCTAAACTTTCCAATGCTTTGCCAACAAAATCGTAGTCGCCAACAGAAATTCCACCGGAAATTAAGATGACGTCATTCTCTTCGATCGCTTGTTGAAGAACAGATTTTGTAGCCTCGAAATTATCTTCAACTTGATAACTATTTAATTGATAATAATGCGCCGATTGCAAAGCCAATTGCAACATGATCGCATTGCTTTCGTATACTTTTCCGCTTGGCAAAGGCTGTCCCGCTTGCACCAATTCGTTGCCTGTAATTACAATACCTATTTTGGGTTTTGCATAAACTCTAACCGAAGTAAGGCCCAAACCAGCTAGAAAACCAATCGCAGCGGGGTTCACAAATGACCCTTTTTCTAAAGCCACCGTTCCTTTTTCAATTTGAGAACCTAATGGGCGAACGTTGGTTTCGGGTTTGACGTTTTCATGAAGTTGCAATTTCCTGTTCTTTACGGTCACTTTTTCAATTTGAATCACAGCCTCCGCCGTATCTGGAACGGCTGCTCCAGTAAAAATCTTTATCGCTTCCCCAGGGTGCAGTTGACCATCGAAAAAATCGCCGGCTTTGATCTCGCCCACAATGTCATAGGTTAATTCGTGATGCAGCGAAAGTGCGAATCCGTCCATATTAGCTTGTCGGAATGGCGGCATTGAAATCGGGGAAATCAAAGTTTCTGCTAGTATAAATGTATGAGCATCATGCAATCTAACTTCTACTTCTTGTGGAGAAAAAGTAGTTTTGTTTAAGATTGAAAAAGCCTCATCCACTGAAATCATTTTTATGCTCTATTTTTAATTTGAATCAATTGTGCCGCCACGCTGATGGCAATTTCCGCGGCAGTTTCGCTTTTGATGTCGAGGCCAATTGGAGCATAAACTTGATCGATTTGCTCTTTTGAGAATCCATCAGCCAAGAGATTTTTATACAAGGTTTTTATCTTTTCTTGACTTCCGAGCATGCCGATAAATTTATATTTCCTGCCCAACAAACGGCGAATGATGATGTCGTCGGTGCGATAACCAAAAGACATAATCACCACGTAAGTATTTTCAGTTTCGGGAATATGTTGATCTATGGTTTCGAATTCGACAATTTGTTTTGAATGCACAAAATTATTCGCCTCCATCGTATTGAGATTCTCGCGATGATCGAGCAAGTGAAGTTCAAAATCCAATCTAGATAAGACTTCACTCAATGCCAAACCGACGTGACCACCGCCGATAATGTAAACTTGATTCGGCAGCGAAATGGATTCTATAAATTCCCATTCGGTTGCATTAGTTGTTGCTTCTAGGTGAATTCCATTTTCTGAGTAGGAGATCTTCCCGTTTTCCGAATTTAAGATTAAATCAATCCAATTCAGACTCTCGACATTCAAAGCGTAAAAGCAATTGTCTGTCGACCGGAACAAATCATTCCTGATTGATTGGTTGGCGCAGACTTATCGTGAATTTGATGTTTGATGAAAGGCTTGAAATCTAATTTTTCTAATAAACTTCGTGCATATTCCACTAACTTATGCTCCATGATGCCGCCGCCAATCGTGCCGTACATTTGGTTTTGGGTAACCAACATTTTGAAGCCTTTTCGACCAGGACTGCTGCCTTCGTTGGCAATCACTACCATCAAAACACCTTGCTTTTCAGCTTGAAGAAGTGACTTTATTTTATTATAAAAATCCAATACCATAAGCTACGAATTTATGGTAGTTTATGATTTTCTATACAAATCCATCAACACTTTTTCTGGCGTATACGGCGCATTGACAACCAAATCCGCAGTTGGATTGAAAGCTTTCACAGCAGACCGAATTGCAAAGTAAGCGCCCAATCCGTACATTAGTGGCGGTTCACCAACAGCTTTTGATTTCTTAATCGCCAATTCGTGACCTTCAGTTTCTAGATGTGTAATATGAATTGATTTCGGCACAGAATATATATCTGGCACTTTATAAGTTGAAAGCGCATTTGACACCAATCGACCTTGTTCGTTGTAAACAATTTCTTCGAGTGTCATCCAGCCGATGCCTTGCACCAAGCCGCCTTCAATTTGACCATTATCGACGTCTTTGTTCATACTTTCTCCAAAATCATGCACAATATTGACGCTGTCAAAATCGTAAGTTCCTTTCAAACAATCAACTGTCACTTCCACAATCGCAGTTCCATACACATGATACGCAAATGGATGTCCTTTTTCTTTGGTCTTATCGTAATGAATGGTTGGCGTCGCATAATGAGAATTTTCACTCAACGCCACACGAAGCGTAAATGCTTTTAAAATCAAATCGTTCCAAGTCATGTCGGTCGCCTTTGAATCGGCAAAAATCTGTTCGTCTTTGATTTGAATTTCCGAAGCGTTATGTTCATTTAGAGCGACCGTTTTCAATCGACCCAACAAGGCGTTGCAAGCCATTTCTAACGCTTTTCCATTTAAGTCAGCGCCAGCACTTGCAGCTGTTGGCGACGTATTAGCCACTCTTAAAGTATTTGTCGATTCGATCCGCACTTTCGAAGGTGAGATGCCGAATGTTTGGGTAACGATTTGCAGGAGTTTCGTGTTGACGCCTTGTCCCATTTCGACTGCGCCAGTGCTCACGACTACACTGCCATCATGGTAAATATGAACCAACGCACGGGCATGATTCATCATCGTATTGGTAAAGGAAATCCCGAAGCAAATCGGTTGCACGGCCAATCCTTTTTTATATCTTGAATTGTTATTATTGAAATCTACAACACGTTGTTTCTGCGAGGCGTAATCATAGGTTTTCATACTCGAATCCCAGCTTGCATGCGCGTTGGTTTGTTGCAAAATTTGCCCATAAGACAATTCATTACCATCGACTACCAAGTTTGCTTTTTGAATCTCGGCTGGACTAACTCCCAGTGATTCCGCTGCTTTGACAATGGCTGCTTCAATCACAAATTTTCCTTGCGGTCCGCCAAAGCCGCGAAACGCGGTGTTCGGAGGCAAATTGGTTTTACAGCTGTACGCTTTGGCGATTACATTGGGAACATAATACGCATTGGTGGAGTGAAACAACGTTCGTTCCATTACTGCTGGCGACAAATCGGCCGCTGCGCCTGCATTTTGATAATGCGTTACTTCGTAGGCGAGTATTTTTAAATCTTTGGATAATCCAATCTTAAAATCAGAAGAATACGGATGGCGTTTTCCGGTCATGCGCATATCGTCCATGCGATGCATTGCCATTTTTACGGGCTGATGCAAATGTTGCGATGCCAAAGCGACCATCACGGCCCAAGGTGTTGCTTGATCTTCTTTTCCGCCGAATCCACCACCCAAACGAACGGTGTCAATTTCCACTTTGTGCATTGGAATTCCGAGTACACGAGCGACCATTTTCTGCACCGCAGTTGGACCTTGAGTTGACGAAGAAACGACAATACTACCATCTTCTTTTGGACGTGCGTACGCGCCTTGCGTTTCTATATATAGATGTTCTTGACCATTAACATCGGTGCGACCTTCGAATATATGTTCACATTGCGACCAAGCATCGGCGGTATTTCCCAATGTAAATGTTCTCGGTGGAATAATCAATTTGTTTTGTCGTTGCGCTTCACGAGCGTCGGTAATTACCAGCAATTCTTCAAATTCAACATGAATCAATTTGGCTGCTTGTCGACAATGATGTTCGGAAGTTCCTATAATTAATGCAATCACTTGACCTCTAAAATGCACTTCACCATCGGCGAATAAAGGTTCATCTGGAATGATTCCACCAATTTGATTTTCTCCTGGAATATCTTTCGCGGTTAGTATCGTTACAATTCCTTTACGTTGTAAAGCTTTGTGCAAATCGATGCTCGTAATTTTGGCGTGAGCAACCGTCGCATCGAAAGGCAAAGCATATAAAGTGCCTTTCATTTCTTGAATGTCATCCAGATAAATGGACTTTCCTTTTACGTGATTATGTGCGTCTATATTAATCATATCAAGTCACTCATTTTGATTGATTCCGAAAATAATGCGATGAAATGAGCGAAAAACAATTGTCTCGCTAACAGTCTTTTGTATTCCTTGGTTCCTCGTGCGTCGCTCATTGGAGACAATTCGGTTTGAAGAATTTCCTCCGCCCGCAAAACTACTTTTGGTTCAATGTATTTATTTGTAAGATACTCGCAAGTATGTGCTAAGAACTTTGGAATTGGACCAACGCCACCAATGGAACAATGCGCTTCTTGAATCACATCGCCAATCATCGTAATCGTGATGGCTGTATTAACGCTTGCAATGTCTAAATACTGACGTTTACACACTTTTTCGAAATGAAACTGGGTAGATTTTGAAGGCAGTTCGAATACAATTTCAGTAATAATTTCGTCTTCAGTTTTATTCAATATTTTATAACTCAAATAGAAATCTTTGAGTGCTACATGTCGCGATTCGTCGTTCTTGTTGGTCAAAGTTAATTGGGCATTCATCGCCAACAATATGATTGTAAAATCGCCAATTGGAGAACCGTTTGCCAAATTTCCTGCAATAGTTCCAATGTTTCGAATGGGCGTTGATGAAACTAATTTCAGGTAATTATACCAATTCGGAATGGCATTTAATAAGGTTTCATTTTCGATTAAATCTGTTACAGTAACAGCAGATTTTAACGTGCATCTTGAACCTTCAAATGTAATTCCGTTGAGTTCAGATCGATCGAACAAATACGCCATATTCATGTCGTGTAAGTCGTCGTGTTTTTGCACATACAAATCCGTTCCGCCACCAATTGGTATTTGACCTTCAGTGCTGTATTCTATATTAAAACTTTGCAGTTTCTCTTCTACCTCCAAAAAATAATCTGGAATAAAATCATGTTCTACTAACCAAGAGAGCGGTTGATCAACATCTTTCCATTGCAACTCTTGCGCGAGTTTTGCAGCAGCGCGTTCTATCGACTTATAACCCGTACATCGACAAATATTTCCGTCAATGGCACTAATGGCGCTTTCTAAAGTTGGCTGCGTTGTATTTAAGGCAAATCCACACATTGAATTGACAAATCCTGGCGTACAAAAACCACATTGTGTTCCGGAACAATCGACCATCGCTTGTTGCGCTTGATTGAGTTTGTTGGGCAAATTGAGTCCTTCAACAGTGACCACATGTTTTCCGTGAACGTTAGGCAATGGCGTCAAGCAGGAAGTCGCGCTTCGATAGTCTAACTTTCCGTTTTTTAACGTGCCTATCAAAACGGTACAGGCACCACAATCGCCTTCGCGGCAACCTATTTTTGTGCCACGCAAGTTTTCGTCGTATCGAATAAAATCGAGTAAAGTCGTTGTTGGCGCTTTATCGGTTTGTACTTTTCGATTATTTAATAGGAATTCAATCATGAAAATCAGGGAATCAATATTCTATTTTGTTGATGCTTTCCGTCCATAAACGAAAGGCTTCAAGTGCTTCTTCGCGCATCAACGGAATTGTTTCTAATTTGCGGTTGGTGTATGGAATTTCCAATTCTTCGTAGATAAATTGATCATCAAATTGAATATCCGCTGCATCTTTTTTGGTGTTGGCGAAATACATTCTATCAGGACGTGCCCAATAAATCGCACCTAGGCACATTGGGCAAGGTTCGCAACTGGTATAAATTTCACAGCCATCCAATTGAAAACTTCCTAATTCCTTGCAGGCATTTCGTATCGCCACAACCTCAGCATGGGCAGTTGGATCGTTTGATGAAGTTACTTGATTGGCACCGCGAGCGATGATTTTTCCGTCTTTTACAATGACGGCGCCGAAAGGGCCGCCTTTGCCACTCGTTACATTTTCTATCGACAGGCGAATGGCTTCCTGCATAAATTCATTCTTGTTTGATGTAGCACACATGTGTTATATATTTTGGGTAAATATAGGGAAAAGTTGGAAATCGATTTATGGCAAACGCAACTTGTTCAAAGGCTGAGAACTTTCGAATTGAGTTAGACAAATTCCTATATTTTTAATTGATCTTTTTTAAAATCAAATATTTATACGCGGAAAAGCCTAAATTATTTGAAATTGTAACAGTCGTATTGGTAAGTACATTTAGATAAGTACCAGCAAGTACAGCAGGAACAGCAAAACCGCTCAAACTTCCTCGAGGATTAGCAAGAACTAGAATTTGTTCGTTACCCAGAGTCTTCGTAAATGCAACAATATTGGCATCACTATAGGTAATCAATTCCCCTTTTCTGGCTGCAGGTGAACTGTTGTAAAAAGCCAATAATTGTTGGTAGCCAGTGAGCATATCGGCGTTGGCGGACCAATTAATGGTTCCTCCATTATACACAGAAGTGCTAGCCACTCCTACTTCTTGACCTGAATAAAGCAATGGTACTCCTTGCAGAAAAATAGTAATCGCACTAGCACATAAGGCTCCATTTTTATTATTGAAAACAGTTACTGGCAACGCAGTATTTGATTCATCATGGTTGGTTGTAAACCGAAGTTTTTTACTTCCAATAGGCACCGCAGCATATTCGCTTGTGTTTACTGTATAAATTGACGTTGGAGAAAAATTGGCAGGACCAAAAACGTTTTTGATTGCGGTGACGTAATTCCATGACCAATTCATTTTAAAACCAGCGGCAAAATGATCATTACGCGCTCCTTCTGCTAGCATTATCAACTGTTTTCTCCGACCTGTTTGCAAACTGGTAATCGCTTGTTGCCAAAAATCGAACGGAACATAATCGGCAGCATCGCAACGAAATCCGTCGACGCCCGCCACGTTTACCCAATAACGCATTGCTGCAATCATCGCTGTTCGCATTTCGGTATTGTTGTAGTTTAGATCGGCTACGTCTGCCCAATTGGTTCCCGCTGGACTGATAATTTGTCCACTTGTATTGTGTGTGTACCAATCTGGATGACTCATCCAAACATTATCCCATGAAGTGTGATTTCCGACCCAATCTAAAATCACCGAAAGGTTTCGTTGGTGCGCCTTATCAACCAATTCTTGAAGAATAGTAATTGTCCCAAAACTCGGATTAACCGCTGTATAATTTTTTACACAGTAAGGAGAACCAAAAGAATTAACGGTGCCGACAGGGTAAATCGGCATCAACCAAATAGTGTTGACTCCTAGCGCTTTGATGGCATCGAGCCTATTGATAATACCGCGCAAATTGCGCATGCTACTAAATGCATTGATATTAATTTCATACATTACGATATCTTCCGTTTCGGGAGTGACATACATTGCAGCTGCAGTACCAATTTCATCACCCGCTTTTGCTACTGACTGATTGGAAATTTCAGACGCTATATCTTTACTACAACTCGAAAAAAGTAAAAAACAAATTCCCACAGATATGGATAAAGTGACCCTTCTTTTTAAGCAATTTGGAAACAAAAGTATCGTGTTCATAGGTATCATCTTTAATAATTTGATGCAGCAGCGACATAAAATTTCCTTACTACTAGGTCCATTTGGAATCTCGACAAACATAGGTAAAATTAGCATGTAATAATCTGCTTTTTTAACTTATATTGCTTCCCTAATGTTAACATCACAATGAGATGATCCAGATCATGGATCCTCGTTGAAAATATTTTCCAATGCCACATTCAAAGGTATATGAGACAACAACTTCAATATTTCAGGCAGGATCTTAGAAAATTGCTTGGTAAGCACAAAATTAGAATACTCCACATTTGGCTAAGTCGCGGTTTTTGGGGAATTTTCCTCTACCGCTTCGAACGAAGCTTGTTCTTGCTAATAGGCAAAAACTATAAAATCGTACGGGTATTATTCATTCCGTTTTACAACCTCATCGGTGCATATTCCAATATTGAGATCAATTATTACGCGGATATCAAGGGCGGATTGTTGGTTTTACATCCGTCTGTAGGTATCGTAATTTCCCGATTTTCAGTTATTGGTGAAAACCTAACCCTAACTGGCGGGAACATCATTGGAGGAAACGCAGGTTGTACCTATGGCGATATTAATATTGGCGATAATTGCTCTTTAGGCGCTAACGCCGTAATAATAGGGCCGATTACTTTAGGGAATGGAATTACAATCGGCGCATCGGCATGTGTTATTAAGGATTGCACTACAGACAATACTACACTGTTGGGTGTTCCAGCTGCCGCATATTCTAAATTGTAAATCTCAATTTGACCAACAAAATTCTAACAAACTTTCCCTACTTTTGCGACATGGCAAAGAAAACCACAGACAAAATCATATTTGATCATATCAAAGTCTTGGATGCAGGCGCGAAAGGCGTTTCTGTAGCCAAAGCACCCGACGGAAAAGTTATTTTTATTCCGAATGTAGTTCCTGGAGACGTCGTTGATGTGCAAACTTTCAAAAAAAGAAAAGCGTATTACGAAGGCAAAGCTATTCGTTTTCATGAATTTTCCGAACACCGTATCGAGCCCATTTGCGAACATTTTGGTGTTTGCGGAGGTTGTAAATGGCAGAACATGAAGTATTCGCAACAGCTGTTTTACAAGCAAAATGAAGTCAAAAATCATTTGCAACGCATCGGAAAAGTCGAACTTCCGGAATTTGAATCGATTTTAGGTTCGGAAAAACAATTTTTCTATCGAAACAAAATGGAATTCGGATTCTCGAATGCGCGTTGGTTGACGGAAAAAGAAATTGAATCGACTGATGATTTAGGAAACCGAAATGCCTTAGGTTTTCACATTCCTAAAATGTGGGACAAGATTCTTGATATCACCAAATGTCATTTGCAAGAAGATCCGTCGAATGCCATTCGAAATGAAATACGAGATTTTGCCAACGAAAATAATTTGTCGTTTTTCAATCCAAGAAATCACGAAGGTTTGTTGCGTACGTTGATGATTCGTACAGCATCTACTGGCGAAATTATGGTTTTGATTCAATTTTTTGAAGAAGATAAAGCCAATCGCGAGCTGTTTTTGGATCACCTTTACAGTAAATTTCCTCAGATTACATCCTTGCAGTACGTCATTAATGGCAAACCCAACGATACTATTTACGATCAAAAGGTTCATCTTTATAAAGGTCGTGACTACATTCTAGAAGAAATGGAAGGTTTGCATTTTAGTATCAATGCCAAATCATTTTACCAAACCAATTCGGCGCAAGCGTATGAGTTGTATAAAATTACCCGCGATTTTGCAGGCTTAACAGGTAATGAAATTGTGTATGATTTGTACACCGGAACTGGAACCATTGCCCAATTCGTTTCCAAAAAAGCGAAGAAAGTAATTGGTGTAGAAAGTGTTCCTGAAGCCATTCTTGATGCCAAAGAAAATGCAAAACGCAACGAAATTGACAATTGTGAGTTTTTTGTGGGCGATATGAAAGTGGTATTCAATGAGTCCTTTATTGCGCAACATGGTCATCCAGATGTGATCATTACTGACCCTCCACGAGATGGTATGCACAAAGATGTCATCGATCAAATATTGAAAATTGCACCGAAGAAAATCGTTTATGTAAGCTGCAACTCGGCAACCCAAGCCCGCGATTTGGCTTTGATGGACGAAAAATATCAGGTAACCCGAGTTCGTCCAGTTGATATGTTTCCGCAAACGCATCATGTTGAAAATGTTGTACTTTTGGAGCGCAGGAATTAGAATAGAAAGAGACAAGAATCAAGAATCAAGAGATTTATGAAGAAAATAAGTATACTCGTCCTTTTGGTTACAGCCATTTTTTCTGGTTGTGAAAAAGATGATATCTGCGCCGAAACTACGCCAACTACACCGCGACTGATTATTGATTTTTATGATTTTACCAATCCAACACTCACCAAAAACGTGACTAACTTGGGCGTTATTGGAGAAGGTTTGGATACGGTAATCTTATTCAATGGGGTGAGTAAAGTTCAAATTCCACTTGATTTAACTAAAGACATTTCCAATTACCAATTCATTTTGAACTACGGAAATAGCAACGCTGCTTTCATCAACACCGATATTTTACAATTCGACTATACGAGAAATAATGTCTTTGTTTCTCGAGCTTGCGGCTATAAAACACTTTTTACCTTAAGTGAAACAAGTCCGTTTACACAAACAGACGCCACAACTCCCGACGGTTTGTGGATGAAAAATATTACTGTACTACAATCTAATATTAACAATGAAGATGAAACACACCTTAGCATTTCTTTTTAGTCTGATCGCGGTGTGTTGCGCTTTAGACACGAAGGCACAGGACAAAAAACCGGATAGTATACCCGCAAAAACGTATCGTTATGGCGTTCGAGTGGGCGTCGACGTATCAAAGATTGCCCGCGCCTTTTACGAAAAAGATTATAAAGGTTTGGAATTGGTGGGCGATTATCGTTTGACAAAAAAATATTATATCGCTGGCGAGTTGGGAAATGAAGAAAAAACAGTCAATGACGAGCTACTTAATTTTACCACCAAAGGAACTTTTTTCAAAGTTGGTTTTGATTATAACTTATATGAGAACTGGCTTGACATGGAGAATATGGTCTATATCGGGGCGCGTTATGGTGTGAGTTCGTTTAGCCAAACGTTGAATTCCTACAAGGTCTATGATCGTTATCCCTATTTTGGATATCCACAAAATATCGAGTCTGGAGAAAAATTCACCGGATTATCAGCACAATGGGTCGAAATATTATTGGGAGTCAAGGCCAAAGTCATCAATAATTTTTATGTTGGTTTTAGTCTAAGGGTAAATAAATTGTTTACCAACAAACGACCGGATAACTTTGATAATCTTTTTATTCCAGGATTCAATCGGACTTATGATGGTACGTTTGGAGCAGGATTCAATTACACGGTTTCGTATTTTATTCCGATTTATAAAAAGAAAGCGGTTGCTCCGGCGGCTCCGGCTAAGAAGAAAAAATAATTACGAATTACGAATTGAAAATTACGAATCTAGTTGCTTTTATTCCGCAATGTCTTTTGTATGGAACCTATGATTTTTAATAGCTCATCAACATCAAATAATAAACTTTCACTTTCTTCTTTACTTATAAATTCTGTGTCGGTTAATAATCTTACCCAATAATGAGTTTCTCTAGCTTCTTTGTAAGCAATTGTAAGCTTTGCAAAGAAATCTTTTTCTGATTGTCCGCCAATTGCTTCTTCCACATTCGCTCCAATTGAGGTTCCAGAACGAAGCAATTGCTTACTCAAAACATATTCTTTTTTATTCTCACACAAATGCTTATAAATTGTTACAATTTTTACAGCAAAAGCATAACTCTTAACCTGAATAACATTCTCCTTCATAATTCTAATTCGTAATTAACAATTCGTAATTATTTAATCACTTTCACGCCTTTCATAAAAATCCATTTCATAAACAACTTCTCCCCGTCTTTGGTTTTGACGGCTTGAAATTGTGGTGATAATAAAGTTCCAACCACAAAAGCAGTCAACGGAATCCATATTCCAGTTAAGTTGGTATATTTTCCAATCAGAAATCGAAAACCAATAAATAGGATTCCAAAACACAATAATTGGAAAAGAAAAGATCTCAGTTGCAATTTTGTCATAATTATTAATTACTAATTATTCATTATCAATTGAATTAAACTTCGCTCGCTTGCTACCTTCATACATTTCGTATTTCACCAAACGTGCTTCTAAACTTCCGTTAAATAATTTGATTTTACGAGAAGGTTTCAAACCTACAAATTTCAATGCTTCAAGATTCGCAGTAATAAACCAGGCGTTGGTTCCCGGGTAATTTTGCTTCAATGTATCGCCAATTTCACGGTAAAAACGTTCCATTTCAATATCTAAACGTTCGCCGTATGGTGGATTAAAAACCATATGCAGCGGGCCTTTACTTTCTTTTTCTGTATCAAAAAAGTTCTTCTCTTGGATTGTGATGTATTCTTCTAAGTTCGCATTTTTGATATTGTCTTTCGCTTTCAAAACCGCACTTGGCGCTTTGTCGTAACCTTTGATGGTGTAATGAAATTCGCGGACTTTCTTTAACAACGAATCCATAATTTGATCAAACAAATCGTTGTCCCAATCGTTCCACTTTTCGAATGCAAATTCTTTTCGGTTGATGTTGGCTGGAATATTACACGCAATCATCGCCGCTTCCGCCAAAATAGTTCCACTACCGCACATCGGATCTAAAAAATCGCCTTGCCCTTCCCAACCAGAAAGCAAAATCATTCCTGCTGCTAAGACTTCATTAATCGGTGCAATATTCGTGGCCGTTTTGTAACCGCGTTGGTGCAAAGAAACACCTGAAGTATCCAAAGCCACCGAAACCTGATCTTTATCGATGTGAATATTAATGCGTAAATCTGGATAATCTTTGTCGACACTTGGGCGTTGTCCAGTTTTATTTCTGAATTGATCAACAATCGCGTCCTTGCATTTTTGAGCCACAAACTGCGAATGTTTGAAATAATCTGAATGCACCGTCGTATCTATCACAAATGTCTGATTCGAATTTATATACTCCGACCATTTGATACCAGAAATCCCTTTATACAAAGCAACATCAGTGTTCGCGCGGAAATAATAAATGGGTTTTAATATCTTCAAAGCCGTACGTAAAGACAAATTGGCCTTATACATAAAACCTTTGTCGCCTTTAAAACTCACCATGCGAACGCCTTCCTCGACGTCTTGTGCACCTAACATTCTCAGTTCTTTAGCGAGTATTTCTTCAAAACCAAAAAAGGTTTTGGCAATCATTTTAAAATTATTTTCCATTGCAAAATCAAGTATTCGGTGCAAAAATACACTAAATTTGCCCGTTCAGAATTCAATGCAATAGAATAAATGTCAAATTCTCAAAATCCAACGTCGGAAAACTGGTTCGCCTCTTGGTTTGATTCGCCGTATTATCACATTTTATATAAAGAACGCAATTACCGTGAAGCACAAATCTTTATGGATAATCTCACCCAATATCTCAATTTGCCTGAACACGCGAAGGTATTGGATTTAGCCTGCGGAAAAGGACGTCATGCCATCTATCTCAATCAATTGGGTTTTGATGTTGTGGGCGTTGATCTCTCCGAAAACAGTATTGCCATTGCTAACAAAAACGCCAACGCCACTTTGCATTTTCAAGTGCATGACATGCGACATTCTTTCGAGGAAAAATTTGACGCAATTTTCAACTTATTCACCAGCTTCGGCTATTTTGAAAACGACGCCGACCATCTCAAAACACTGGTTGCGATTAAAGAAAGTCTGACTGAATATGGCTTTGGCGTAATCGATTTTATGAACGTCAATAACGTCGTAGCCAATTTAGTTCCCGAAGAAACCAAGACGGTAGACAACATCGATTTTCACATCAAGCGCTATCATATTGACGGCTATATTTATAAGGAAATCGACTTTGAAGATGACGGTCAACAATTTCATTTTACCGAAAAAGTGCGCGCTTTTACGCTGCAAGATTTTCAAGAATTGATGACCGAAGCGGGCATTTATCTTTTAGACATTTTCGGCGATTATAAACTCAAGAAATTCCACAAAACCGATAGCGAACGTCTCATCATGATATTCAAATAATGAACTATCTTTTGCCCTTTTTATCAGTACTCATGGGTTACGGCGTGGCTTTGTTTCTCCAACCCAAAAACAAAAAAAACCTCAAATTGCTGTTGGCATTTTAGTGGGTCATTTTTGTTGTCGCTCACCGTGGTTCATTTGTTGCCGGAAATTTACCAGAAACATTCTCACAACATTGGCATTTACATTATGATCGGCATTTTGTTCCAGATTATCTTAGAATTTTTCTCTAAAGGCGCAGAACACGGCCATGTACATGGACACGAAACGATGGTTCAAATTCCGTGGTTGTTGTTCATCAGTTTGTGTATTCACGCTTTCCTAGAAGGTCTACCCGTAAATCGCCACCACAACTTAGCATGGGGAATCAGCATTCACCACTTACCCATAGCGGTGATTCTGACGACCTTTTTTATCAAAAGTCAACTCAACAAAACGGCGATTTTTTTCTTTATGCTCACCTTCGCCATCATGACGCCACTCGGGACTTTGGTTGCGAACAAAGTGGGTTTTCTAACGGAATATTACACCGAAATCACGGCGATTGTTATCGGAATCCTCTTCCATATTTCATCGACAATTATTTTCGAAAGCAGTGAAGGTCACAAATTTAACATTGCTAAAGTCTCGATGATTGTTTTGGGGATTTTGTTGGCGTATTTTATATGATTTTGGGCGTGACCGGCCGGCAAAAAACTACCGTTAACATCTGTCTCTAAGAAGGGCCCAAACACAGGAGCCGGGGCGACGCGGTACTTGCTTCTATCCCTCACGCAACCTTGTAGTGCATTTCAAATCCATTTAATACCAAAAATCTTTGCGCCTCTGCGTCTTTGCGAGCAAAAAACACTATTTTTGAAACAACTTACAACTCACAACCCAATGTCCTTCATCAAAACCACAGAACAATCTTCCAAATACGAAGCCCTCGAGAAAATGTCGGTAGCTGACTTGCTCACCAACATCAACCAAGAAGATCAAACCGTGCCTTTAGCAGTGGCCAAAGTACTGCCGCAAATAGAAAAATTGGTGCAAGAAATCGTTTCCAAAATGAAACTCGGTGGCCGTTTGTTTTATATCGGAGCAGGTACTTCAGGTCGACTCGGCATTGTTGATGCATCCGAATGTCCACCGACTTTTGGCGTGCCTTTCGATCTCGTCAACGGGATTATAGCCGGCGGTGACAAAGCCATCCGTCGCGCCGTAGAAAATGCAGAAGACAATACCACACAAGCTTGGCTCGATTTACAAGAGCATCACATCAATAACAACGATGTGGTCATCGGCATTGCAGCGTCAGGAACTACACCATACGTCATTAGCGGATTGGAAAAATGCAACGAAAATAACATCGTAACAGGTTGCATCACTTGCAATCTAGGAAGTCCATTGTCACAAACCGCGCAATTCCCAATTGAAGTAGTCGTTGGTCCCGAATTCGTCACAGGAAGTTCCCGAATGAAAGCAGGAACCGCACAAAAACTCGTTCTCAATATGATATCGACTGCCACGATGATTCAACTTGGGAAAGTCAAAGGAAACAAAATGGTCGACATGCAACTCAGCAACGACAAACTCGTTGATCGCGGTGTTAAAATGATTATCGGCGAAATTGGCGTTTCGTACGAAGAAGGCGCCGCTCTATTGCAGCAACACGGCAGCGTTCGAAAAGCTGTAGATGCTTATAATTCACATTAAAATGTACTTATTCTACGTGATCGTTGCAATGATTCCGATTCTAGGATTTATCAGCGGATTTCTTTTGCGAAAATGGATCAGATTTAAACAATACGTTCTAGTTAACACGATTGTCCTGATTCTTTACAGTTTCATAATTCTATTTTCAGGCATTCGCTTTTTCGAGCAAGATCCGTGGGAACTAAAAAAAATATTTTTATTCCTGTACCTAATCGCTTTTCATGCAGTAGGAAGTTTTATTTTTGCATTGACTTATCACTATAAATTAGCCAAAAGATGGGAATCGACAGAACACAATTAAACAAAGGCATCGGCAAATTGGCTTGGGCGTTACCGTTGTTACTTACAGGACCAGCGCTTTTATACAACGCTTTTATCAACAAAGGAAATAACTGGCATTATTTGGTACTAGCAATTGGAATAGCGATTTGTTTGGGCGGCGTATATTTGATGTTTATGGGCATCAAAACCATCGTAGATTGTTTGTTTGATAGCAACGACGACTAATGGAAGACTTGCTCCACATCAATAAAACTTTTGAAAAAGTAGTGGCGATTGGCGCCTCGATTCAGCACAAAGAATTTGAAGGTTGCATTTTTAAACACTGTGATTTCTCTAATAGCGATTTCTCTAACAACACTTTTTTAGATTGTGAATTTATAGATTGTAATTTGTCGATGTGGCAAGTTGCGAATACGAGCTTGCAATCGGTGTTTTTTAAAAAATGCAAAGTGTTGGGCATTCAATTTCAAAGTTGCACGGACTTCTTGTTTCAAGTCAATTTTGAAGATTGCATTCTAGATTATGCCTCGTTTGCCAACAAGAAAATGCCCAAAACGAAATTCGTTTCCTGCTCGATGAAAGAAGTCAATTTTGTCGGCACCAATTTGACACAAGCCGTTTTCGATCATTGCAATTTGGAAAATGCCATTTTTAATGAAACCCAGTTGGCTGGCGCTGATTTTACGACTGCTGTTCACTATAAAATCAATCCTGAGTTTAATCCGATGAAGAAAGCCAAGTTTTCAACCGCAGGAATCATGGGACTTTTGGAGCAGTATGATATTAAAATAGAATAATCGAGTTGTACATGAGAATCCTATACATAGCCATGTTATTGCTTTACTTTTCTACAAGTTCATTTGGACAATCAAACGAATTAGGCAGTTGGAATGTCCTCAATCTAAAATACACTTTCAATGATAAGATGAGTGTGTTTGGGGAAGCACAATTGCGTTCACTTAAATTCTACGATGACTTTCATTACTACGAATACAAAGGCGGTTTTGACTTTAAAGCCTTAAAAAATCTAAAGCTAACTTTGGGTGCTGGAAGTTACCAAACCTATAAAGAAGGCGGAAACTTTGTGACGCCTAAAAACAATAACGAGTTTAGAATTTGGCCACAAGTAATGCTATCGCAAAAATTAGGCGCCTTTACTATCGAGCAGCGCTACCGAGCCGAATTTAGATATACCAGCAATGGTTACAGAAATCGCTACCGCTACAGACTTGGCATGTCATATCCATTTGGAAAGGAAAGTAAAGGATTCAAACCCTTTCAGGTTAGTGCAAGTAACGAACTCTTTTTTACTAATGAGGAACCGTATTTTGAAAGAAATCGGATACTGCTTGCTTTTAATTACAAACCTTCAAAAGCAACGACTTTACAAATTGGTTACTTGCATCAATTTGATTATAAGATCAATGACGAAACAGGTCGAGACTTTCTGCAAATTGGATACTATATTGAGATATTTAGAAAGCAGTCGACCATAGCTGACACTGATTCAAAAGACAACTAATTAGTAAAAGTATTGTTGGATGATATTGAAGCAAAAATTGAAAAAGTGTGAAAGTCTATTTTAGACTGCAGATTGAAGTAAAAAAATAAAAAAAAATAGAATGACTGAAAGCTATCTCGAAAGCGTAAAAAAACAATTTCTCTATTACAAAATGTTGGGAGAAAAAGCGATGCATCAACTCGAGCCGGAGCAACTTTTCTTTATGGCGAATGAAGACACGAATAGTATTGCCACGATCGTAAAGCATTTGGCGGGCAATATGTTGTCGCGTTGGACGGACTTTATGACGACCGATGGTGAGAAAGAATGGCGTCGGCGTGATGCTGAGTTTGAAAATGATTTGACCACGAAAGACGAAGTGATGCAACTTTGGGACAAAGGTTGGGATTGTTTTTTGTACGCATTAAATTCGATAGAACCGGAACATCTGGCTCATATTATTTATATTCGCAACGAAGGACACACGGTGATTGAAGCCATCAATCGACAGTTGGCGCATTATCCGTATCACATTGGGCAAATCGTCTTTTCGGCGAAACAACTGAAGAATAGTTCATGGGACAGTTTATCAATTCCGAGAAATGCTTCGAACAGTTACAATGCTGACAAATTCTCGAAAGACAAAAGCATTAAGAATTTTACTGATGATGAATTAAATCGATTGAATAAATAGCTTTTCTTTGCGCCTTTGCGCCTTATCGAGAGAAAGAAAAATTGCTCGCAAAGATGCAAAGACGCAAAGTTTAAACAATAACCCTAGCCCTGGTAGCAGCGATATCCTTTTGTGCCGGCGTTTACTGCGTCTGTTTGCTCCGCTCGAGTGGCGCAAAAGATATAGCGAATAGCAGGAACAAGCTTCTAAAAATTATGAAAAAAATATTTGTATTCCCGTTCCTATTGACACTTCTCTCTTGTTACGACGTGGCGCGTGATTGTCGCGATTTTAAAACGGGAACCTACCAATCGGAAATTTCGATTAACGGTGTCAAACATACCACAACTTCTATTCGCACCGATTCGTTGGTGATCGAAACCTACAAAGGCAAGACCGACACAGCGTCTATTCGTTGGGTGAACGATTGCGAATATATTTTGCGGAAAGTCCACCCCAAAAATATGGCGGAACAAAAAGCAATTTCGATCCGAATTTTGACCACGTCGAAAAATTCCTATACTTTTGAATTCGGTGCGGTGGGCAGTAATGCCAGACAAAAAGGAACCGCTGAGTTAATTGATAATTGATAATGGATAATTGATAACCGACAACTCATAACTGAAAACCGACAACTGATAACCGACAACGAAAACTTAAATCATGACTGAAATTATATCAAACCCGAATGCTTGGATTGCCTTATTCACACTAACATTTTTGGAAATTGTATTAGGAATCGACAACATCATTTTTATCTCAATTGCCACTGGGAAATTACCTGTAGAACAACGCAAAAGAGCCACTAAAATCGGAATGTTTTTGGCGATGTTTATGCGAATTGCGCTGCTTTTAGGCATTACCGTTTTGATTGCGATGAAAGAACCGTGGGTGAGTTTTCACTTGAGTTGGTTGAGTGCAGATATTTCGGGGCAAAGCCTGATTTTATTGCTCGGTGGTTTGTTTTTGATTTATAAAAGCACCAAAGAAATACACGAAAAAGTGGACCAAAAAGGCGAAGAAGAAAAGGAATTGAAGACTTCGGCAGCCAAGTCCTTTAGCAGCGTGATTTTTCAAATTATTTTGATCGATTTGGTGTTTTCGTTCGATAGTATTTTGACGGCAGTTGGGATGACCAATGGTGTCGAAGGCGCGTTAATCATAATGATTGCAGCGGTTGTTATTTCGGTGTTGATTATGATGCAGTTTGCGGTACCAGTAGGCACTTTTGTGAATAAACATCCATCGATTCAGATTTTAGGTTTGTCGTTTTTGATATTGATCGGCTTTATGTTAGTCACCGAAAGCGCTCATTTGGCGAATGCTTCTTTCTTCGGAAACCATGTAGATGTGGTGCCGAAAGGCTATTTGTATTTTGCGATTTCCTTCTCGTTGTTGGTGGAAGTTTTGAATATGAAAATGTCGAAGAAGAATAAGGAAGAGTAGTTTTTTTGCTCGCACCCGAGCGGTAGCGAATTGACGAAGTAAAGACGCGAAGACGCGAAGATATTTTTTAATAGAATAGGGCGCAAAGAAATCAATCTTTGCGCCCTTTGCGTTTTTATTCTGTGCGAACTTTGCGGTTAAAACAAAGTAATCTGCCCATCGTCATCGAGCTGAATATCTTCATCGGCAACTTCAACATCTGTTTCTCCCGACACTTCTAATTCTTCTGGAACGACTTCTTCTGGCGCTTCGTAAGGCAATGGTTCGAGCAAATTGACTTGCTTCAATTTATCTGTGGTGAGTTGATTTCCGAGCGCTTTAAATCCTTTGACGGCTATAAACGCTTCCAAGTCGACGACTTGATTTTCTTTTTGCACGCCTTTGACTTTGGTAAAAACCAATTCTGCAACTGGGCGGTAATCGGTGGCAACAATTTCCAACTGTGAGTTTGGATGTTCGGTAATAAAGGTTTCTTCTTTGCCTTCGGATTCAACCAAGAAGCGCTTCACATAGTAGCGCTCTTTTTCTCCATCGTAATAAATGGCTGAAATTGGTTTGTTTGGAATCCATTTTTCTAGGACAACCATATCTTCGTCGAAATGCGTCGTGATTTCCGGAATGATGACTTTGAGTTTTCCGGTTTGTGAAATCACTAGAATCTTGTCACTAGGTCTGAACTCACCCAATAATTCGCCACGTGCGTCGGTATTGAGCTTTTGAACCGTATCATCGAACCAGATTTTTCTCGGCAACAACGTAGAAATTCCTTTCTCCTTGATTTCGATTTTCTTGATCGGATATTTGGTCACGAGATTTCCTTTCGAAGCACGACCTTTAATCGCAATAGAAGCAAAATCCAAATCCCATTTGAGTTTCTTAATGCTGCCCACTTGACGCAACAAAACGGTAATGACTTCTGCTTCTCCGTTTGGATTACAAGTAAAATAAAGAATTTGCGAACCTTTGGTTTCATTAGTCAAATCATACAATTTGTCGCGCGTCACGCCCGAAACATTAAATCGTTTGATATACGCCGGACCTGATTTTCCATCGCGGTAAATCATGTTATAAATGGTTCGTTTATCACTTTTATCAAAAATCGCTACGTGAATAATGTCTTTGCCGACAAACTTCTTGTCATCCACTTTTGAAATCATCATATTTCCGTCGCGCAGGAATACAATCACGTCATCAATGTCGGAACAATCCGTGACATATTCGTCTTTTTTGAGTCCAGTTCCGATGAAACCTTCTTCTCGATTGACATACAATTTGGTATTTCGAAGTACCACTTTCGTCGCTTCAATATCGTCAAAAATGCGCAGCTCGGTTTGACGTTCTCGTCCTTTTCCGTATTTCTCTTTAAGCTTGGTGAAATAAGCAATGGCGAAATCCGTCAAATGTTCTAAATCATATTTGACTTGTTCGATGTCACCTTCTAACGCATCAATTTTATCTTGCGCTTTATTGCTATCGAATTTGGAAATACGCATGATCTTGATTTCCGTCAAACGCAAAATATCTTCTTCGGTAATCGCTCTTTTTAAAGGTTTGATAAAAGGTTTCAATCCTTCGTCGATGGCAGAAATCACGCCTTCTTTGGTGGTTTCTTCTTCAATCAAACGGTAGATTCTATTCTCGATGAAAATACGTTCTAATGACAAGAAATGCCATTGTTCTTCGAGTTCACTCAATTGAATTTCAAGTTCACTTTTAAGCAATTGCACCGTACGCTCCGTCGATATTTTCAACATATGCGACACGCCAACGAACAAAGGTTTGTTGTCTTGAATCACACAGCCCAAAGGCGCGACGGAAGTTTCACAAGCGGTGAAAGCAAAAAGCGCATCGATGGTTTTGTCTGGAGAAACGCCGGGATATAAGTGAATCAGAATCTCCACTTCCGCAGCCGTATTGTCTTCTATTTTCTTGATTTTGATTTTGCCTTTTTCATTGGCTTTCAAAATACTGTCAATCAATGTGGTGGTGTTGGTCGAAAACGGAATTTGCGTAATGACCAACGTATTCTTGTCTAATTGTCCAATCTTCGCTCGAACTCGCACACGTCCACCGCGCATCCCGTCGTTATAATTGGATATATCTGCAATTCCCGCCGTTTGAAAATCCGGAAAGATCTGAAATGGTTTACCTTTTAAAATCTTAATCGACGAATCAATCAATTCATTAAAATTGTGCGGCAACACTTTCGTAGATAAACCTACGGCAATTCCCTCAGCACCTTGCGCTAAAAGCAACGGAAATTTTACCGGAAGATTGTTTGGTTCCGCACGTCGACCGTCGTAAGAAACACCCCAATCGGTAATCTTTGGCGAGTACAAAACCTCTAAAGCAAATTTCGACAAACGCGCCTCAATATAACGCGAAGCTGCAGCGCCATCTCCAGTGAGGATATTTCCCCAGTTTCCTTGGCAATCAATCAGCAATTCCTTTTGACCAATTTGCACCATCGCATCGCCGATACTGGCATCTCCGTGCGGATGGTATTGCATGGTGTGACCAACGACATTAGCGACTTTGTTATATCGACCATCATCCAGTTCTTTGAGCGAATGCATGATCCGACGTTGCACTGGTTTGAATCCATCTTCAATGGCAGGAACGGCGCGCTCTAGAATTACATACGAAGCATAGTCCAAAAACCAGTCTTTATACATACCGGTAACTTTGGTAATCGTATCGTTTTCGTCTTCGTTATTCTCGTAGAAATGATGCTCAACGGCAGGACTCACGGCATCAGCCAATTCCTCTTGGGCTTCTTCCTGAGCGTCGTCTTCCTCTAGGTTGTCATTGATATCTTCGTCTTCTTCGTCTTTCATTTATGCTGAATTTATTTCAGTATCTTTTTTTAGGATTTATTCTGAATTTATTTCAGAAGCTATTCCTGCTATCCGCTAAATCTTTTGTGCCACCCGAGCGGAGCGACTGACGCAGTAAACGCCGTCACAAAAGGATACCGCTGCTATCAGGGCTAGGGCTCTCCGTTTCTATTGATTTAATTCGCTTCCACCGTATCCAATTCTACCTTCAAATTATTGATGATAAAATCCTGGCGATCCGGTGTGTTTTTTCCCATATAGAACGACAATAGTTGCTCTACGGAGGTATTTTTGTCCATCATAATCGGGTCAAGTCGGATGGTTTCTCCAATGAAATTTTTGAACTCATCCGGCGAAATTTCCCCCAATCCTTTAAATCGCGTGATTTCTGGTTTTGGTTTTAATTTTTCAATCGCATCACGTCTTTCCTCATCCGAATAACAATAGATGGTTTCCTTTTTATTTCGAACACGGAACAAAGGCGTTTGCAAAATATACAAATGTCCTTCTTTGATTAATTCCGGAAAAAACTGCAAGAAGAACGTAATGAGCAACAAGCGAATGTGCATCCCATCGACGTCGGCATCGGTAGCGATCACGATGTTGTTGTAACGCAGATTCTCCATGTCGTCTTCGATGTCTAGTGCCGCCTGCAATAAATTGAATTCCTCGTTTTCGTAAACAATTTTTTTGCTCATGCCATACGAATTCAAAGGCTTACCACGCAAACTAAACACGGCTTGTGTATTGACATCACGTGATTTTGTAATCGAGCCGGAAGCCGAATCTCCCTCAGTGATAAAAAGTGTACTTTCTAAATACCGTGGATTTTTAACATCAGGCAAATGCACCCGACAGTCACGCAGTTTCTTGTTGTGCAAACTCGATTTCTTCGCGCGGTCTTTGGCTAATTTTCGAATACCAGACAGTTCTTTACGTTCGCGTTCTGCCTGCAAAATTTTGCGCAACAGTAAGTCGGCCGTTTCTGGATTCTTATGTAAAAAATTATCTAATTTGTTTTTAATAAAGTCATTGATAAAGGTACGCACCGAAGGCATTCCAGGTTCAGAGCCCATTTCGGTCGAACCCAATTTGGTTTTGGTCTGCGACTCAAAAACAGGTTCCATGACTTTAATGCTCACCGCACTCACGATTGACTTTCTTATATCCGAAGGTTCGAAACCTTTGTTATAAAATTCCCGAATCGTTTTGACGATGGCCTCGCGAAAAGCTACCAAATGCGTTCCTCCTTGCGTGGTATTTTGACCGTTGACGAACGAATGGTATTCTTCGCTGTATTGTGATTTACTGTGCGTGATGGCTACTTCGATATCGTCACCCAAAAGATGAATGATTGGATAAACCATATCTTCGATGGCGATATTCTCATCAAGCAAGTCTTTTAGTCCGTAATCGGAGTAGAATTTTTCGCCGTTGTAAATGATTGTTAAACCCGTATTGAGGTAACAATAATTCTTCAACATTTTGATTACATATTCGTTTCGGAATTTGTAATTTTTAAAAATGGCTTCGTCTGGTATAAAAGTAACTTTGGTTCCTTTGCGCTTGGTAGTTTCGATGATATCTTCCTCGAGCACGAGATTTCCTCCGTTGAATTCCGCTGCTTTTTGTTTGTCTTCACGCACCGATTCGACGCGGAAATAGTTGGATAAGGCGTTGACCGCTTTGGTTCCGACGCCATTTAAACCAACAGATTTTTTAAAGGCAAGCGAATCGTATTTACCGCCGGTATTCATTTTAGAAACCACATCAACTACTTTCCCGAGCGGAATACCTCGACCATAATCGCGTACCGAAACGGTTTTGTCTTTGATAGTAACTTCAATGGTTTTCCCGGAACCCATCACAAACTCGTCGATACAGTTGTCGATGACTTCTTTGAGTAGTATATAAATACCATCATCAGGAGACGAACCGTCGCCTAATTTTCCGATATACATTCCGGGTCGCATGCGGATGTGTTCTTTCCAATCGAGCGAGCGAATATTATCTTCGGTATATTGATTTTGTTCGGACATAGTAAGTTTTGTGGAAACGTGCTAATATAGCATATCTCAATAGATTTTGGAAGCAGAAAAAATAGAAGTTATTAATAGGATATTGACAAAAAAAACAGTTGTCAGTTGTCAGTTGTTGGTTGTAAGTTGTAAGTTGTAGGTTTGGAGGCTTTGGGTTTTGGGTTTTGGAATTTACTATTTGGTATTTTCTGTTCTGCCCCAGATGGCAATGGAAAGCATTTTTGCAAAAAACACTATTTTTTGTAGTCCTGAAAATGCGACCGGCGGGAGCGCTTTTCGGGGCTTTCAAAAAAAGGGTTTTTGCGAAAATCTTGGAATGTACAGCTGGAAATTGGCCCTTTAATCAATAGAAATAATACTTGCGCAACTTCATGTTGAGTTCCTTTGGGTTGAAAGGTTTGATGATATATTCGTTGATTCCGATTTGCAGCGCGCGATCGAGATAACCGAACGAAGCCGAAGCGGTCAGCGCAATAATTGGAATGAGTTTGTCGGTTTTTCGGATTTCGATGGTGGCATCATAGCCGTCCATAACTGGCATGGAGAGATCCATCAGTATGACATCATAGGAATTCGCGTTGAATTTTTCTACGCCAATCAAGCCGTTTTCCGCAGTTTCGACTGTAACGTCCCATTGACTCATGATTTTCTGCGCAATTTTGGTATTGATGATATTGTCTTCAACGAGCAGCACACGAAGTCCATTAAGGTTTTCTTCTTTGTAATCCTCGTGTAGATTGTTGGTATTGACTGAGCTTCCTTTGGCGTCGATGGGAAGATGCAAGATAAAAAAGAAATTAGAACCTTTGCCGATTTCGCTGTCAAATTGGATGTCCGAACCCAACAGATTCAATAGTTTTTTGGTAATGACCAATCCCAATCCTGTCCCGCCAAATTGACGTGAGGTTTTGGTTTCGGCTTGGGAAAATTTTTGAAAAATAGATTGGAATTTGTCTTTATCGATGCCAATTCCCGTATCAATGACTTCAATTTTGAACGAAGAAACATTTTCGTGCATGGCGATTTGATTCATCTTGATCGTAATTTTTCCTTCTTGTGTGAATTTGATGGCATTTGAAATCAAATTGGTAATAACTTGATTGATGCGCAACGGATCGCTGACAAGATTTGGAATAAAATCGGGATCTACTTTAACTTCGATGGAATTCAAATTTTCGGAAGCGCGCGCATCTAGTGAACGTGCAATCTGTTTAACTAAATCTACTAAATTAAACGGAATTTTTTCGATATCGACTTTACCAGCTTCAATTTTGCTGAAATCGAGTATGTTATTAATTAACAAAAATAAATTTTGCGCCGAATGTTTGAGCACATCAATATTCTCGTGAAAACTCTCTAAGGAATTTTCTTTTTCCATGATATAGATGAGTCCGATAATCGCGTTGAGTGGTGTTCGAATCTCGTGACTCATGATGGAAAGAAATTCAGACTTGGCTTCATTGGCTTCCTCAGCTTCAGAAATAGAAGCATACAATTGCCTTTGAATTTCAGCTTTGATTTCAATTTCTTTATGAAGAATATGAAGTAAATCTAAAAGATTGTCGTCACTGCCTAACTCTTGACCTTCCGCATTAAGCTGTTTGATTGCATCGATCAATTTGCTTTGGAAGAAAACCTTTTTCTCTAGTTCGTCCTTCAGTTTGGCGTTCATCTCGCCATATTCCTTATCGTTCAAACGCGCCGATTGTTCGAACAATTCCGCGTCTTTTTCGTAATTCAAATACGTTTGATTGACCGTTTGAATAAACGAAAGCAAATTTGGATTTTGCTCGATAAAATCATCCGACAAAAATTTATCGACTTGCCGTTTGAGGTTTCTATGGAGATGAGATTTGTTCATCAATTAAGATTCAAAAAGAGTTGCAATGGTCATCGTTTGGTTGTGTAGTTCACATGCCACATTTTCTAAAGTAGGAGAAATTTCGCCGTAAGAATAAAAACCACACAAGATTGTTTGATCACCAAAAATATCCTTTACTACTTCGAGTTCTTCTTCTACTCTATCGCCAAGTACAATTCTTCTACCCACACAACTTACGAGCAATGCCAATTGCTTCTGCGAAGAATTTGCATTAGTTCTTGAAGCCGCTATCGCTGAAGCATCTATGAGTTTGTCGATGTTACCTTTCATTAATCTAACTGATGAACCTTCCGGAATATTACCTGCAAAAGTCATCGATTTTTTTTCTTCATCGATGGATAGAATCGTTCTTACTACTGAGGCGGTCGTTCCGTTTTCTCTCATCGAGAGCGGAAAGTAGAGCGATGATCCTGGCAATTCTTCAGCGTATTTTCCGAGATATTCTTTGTATAAGTCTAGGGCAAAGCGATCCCCAATTTTGTAGAGTACGTTTTTGTCTGATTTTGTCACTTCGCGTTCGGGTCCAAAGTCTCCCCAACCGCCTTCTGAGCCAAACCCAAAATGAATATGATCACCATAAAATCCGATTGCTACAATTTTTCCGGCAGTCGCGTCAATATTGAGTCCAACTATTGTTTTTTCGAAAGCATATTCGTCACCGGCAAGACCCCCAAATATTGGAATTTGTTTGTTGGTTTGTATGATGAGTTCATTGATGAGTTCGGTTCCATTAACGAAACTTCCTTCGGAGAGAATCAAAATTGATTTTAGATCATCCGAAGCCAGTTCATCTTTTATTTTCCTACCCAAATCGTCAATATTAGTATTGCTAATAATGTCAATTTCACAAGATTTGATTTTGGTTTTTTCGAATTCGATGGCGGTGGCAACAATATCTTTTTCGATAACACATTGATTGGATATTTGTCCAGAGGAAGAACAAATTACGATTTGCGCATTTGGAAAAGTAGCTTTAAGTCCGTTGTACGGTTGCACAGCTTCTAGCAAAGTTCGCTGCCCAAAAGCCAATACAAGACTAGCTTTCAATGGATTAAAACCTTCGCTCTGACTGACCATTTGCTGACCAGACGTCGCCTTGATTAGTAGTTGTTGTAGATTCATAGATTAAGTTCTTAAAGAATTAGAAACTCTTTTAACAATTGGGAGTTATAAAGGAAAGGAAAGGAATTTAAATAAACAAAAAAAACCTGTAATTTATTTACAGGTTGTATTTCTATTGAAATTAACTTCTATAAAGCAGAACTAAACATTGAATCTAAAATGCATGACGTCGCCATCTTTTACAATGTATTCTTTTCCTTCTACTCTCAATTTACCGGCTTCTTTCACTTTCGATTCCGAGCCATAGGCAACATAGTCATCGAAGGCAATTACTTCAGCACGAATAAATCCTTTTTCAAAATCGGAGTGGATGACGCCCGCGGCTTGTGGTGCTGTTGCGCCAATATTGATGGTCCATGCACGCACTTCTTTTACACCTGCGGTAAAATACGTTTGTTGCTTTAGTAATTTATAAGCAGCACGAATGAGGACAGATGCTCCTGGTTCTTGCAAACCTAGATCTTCCAGAAACATTTTGCGTTCTTCATAGGTTTCGAGTTCTGTAATATCGGCTTCGGTTCCTACGGCCAACACGATGATTTCTGCATTTTCGTCTTTTACTAATTCGCGAACTTGGTCTACATATTTGTTTCCGTTGACTGCTGAACCTTCATCGACATTGCAAACATATAAAACTGGTTTTGAAGTAATCAATTGGAAATTTTCCATTAATTCTTCTTCGTCCACATTTTTTGGTTCTACAGTTCGAGCTGATTTGGCTTGCAATAGCGCTTCACGAATTCTGTTTAAAAACGCTTCTTCAACTTGCGCTTCTTTGTTTCCAGTTTTGGCAGCACGTTTTACTTTTTCAAGTCGTTTATCAACTGTATCTAAGTCTTTTAATTGTAATTCGATATCAATCGTTTCTTTATCACGAATTGGGTTTACATTGCCATCAACGTGCACGATGTTGTCATTGTCAAAACAACGAAGGACGTGAATGATGGCATTACACTCTCTAATATTTCCAAGGAATTGATTCCCAAGACCTTCACCTTTACTGGCACCTTTTACCAATCCAGCAATATCTACAATATCAACGGTTGCCATTTGAACTCGCTCCGGTTTTACAATTGCTTCCAATTTTTCAATCCTTGGATCTGGAACATTCACCACACCAATATTGGGTTCAATAGTACAAAAAGGAAAGTTCGCACTTTGCGCTTTTGCGTTCGACAAACAATTAAATAGTGTTGATTTTCCTACGTTGGGTAATCCGACAATTCCTGCTTTCATTATGGTGATTTGTTTTAAAAAGTGTGCAAATATAGCGTAATAAAACCAAGAACCAAAAGCATTCATTTTCGGCGAAGTAAATATCAAATTATGTATGATAATTGGAGTAAGATTATTGCTTTCAAAAATCCTGACGTAAGACTCAGGATTTTATCATTTAATTACATCGTCATTAACTTCATTAACGATTTGGTTTTCCTCTTCAGTGGCCGTAAGTCCAGAATCATTCCAGTAATCAGTCAAGATGACATCTTTTTTATTATAAAGCGTTTTGTCTTTATATACTTCGGTATCTTTGTAAAGATAATTTTGAGTGCTGAAGTTCGTGGTCAGGAAATAATTTCGCACTTCGATGTCTTTGGAGTGGTTCTTCTCAACTTTTTCAAAACCAATTTCTTCTTTGGAACACATCAAATAGTAGTCGTCATTTTGACATTTGTAGATGGTCTTGAAATAAGATTTATTGATGTTTTTAGCGCCACTTGCTGTTTTTTCTCGCACTTTGGATAAGACAAAAGGGGAAACGAATGAACTCACTTCCATAATTATTTTCTTCTTCGGATCGTAGATAATTGAAAAGTCGTCTCGCAATCCTTTAGCTGTTTCTAGCGGAACCGCACTGATAATGTTTAAGTCCCTATTTTTAGAATATACCTTGATTACAAAATCGTATTCTTTTTTTGCATCCGAAGTTAAAAGTGGATTTAAGTATTTGAAATTGTAGTAATTTTCCATGATGTCATTCAAATTGTAACCCAATAAATCAGCAGTCACTTCCTCGTCATTTAGACTTTTTGAACGGTTTTGTTCGACCAATAAAACAGCATTTATTTTTTTGGATTTACCAATCAATTGAAAATTCATCAAGCCATCATTATAGTAGGAATACTTGCCATTAAGTTTAAAAAACTCTCGGGAATACACTTTCAATCGACCTGGAATAGTTAGTTCTTTTTTAGAATTCTCAACGAGCGACGCAAGAATCTTTTGTGGATGCCTTTTGGTAACAAGGATCTCATCCAAGTCAGTGATATTACTTTTCAAGAATATTACTGTCGAGTCATCCTTGAGCATGACCGAACGAATCGTAATTCCCAGATACGCAGAATGTCTTATCTGAATATTAGAGGCACCAAGGAGCGTAAAAGTCACCACTCCGTCCTTATTACTTAATAGATTCTGACGCGTCTTTACTATGGTTACGGTCACATCTTCGATAGGCAGGTTGGTGTCTTGATCCTTAACGACAATAATCTTATCATCTTTTTGAGAAAAAGAGAGCAGTGAATTCATTAATAAAAACAAAACCAAAATGGCTCTTCTCATAAATCACAAAATTTTAACAAACCTACTAAAAAAAGAATAGATATATGACCTTAATTAAATTAACCTTGCTGCTAAAAATAATAAAATATTGCAAATACTTCAAAAAAATCCCGAAATAAATTTCGAGATTTCAATTTTATTCATTGTGAAGAAAAGCCTGTCTGTTCAGCAATGTTTCTTCGCTTTCTATATGATTATCATCCGGAATACAACAGTCTACTGGACAAACAGCAGCGCACTGTGGTTCATCGTGAAACCCTTTACATTCTGTACATTTCCCCGGAACGATATAATAGATATCGTCTGATATTGGGGTTTGAGCAGCCTCTGAATCAACTTCACTTCCATCAAGCAAAATTACTTTACCCTTTAATTTCGTTCCGTCTTTATAACGCCAATCGTCTGCTCCTTCATAAATTGCGGTGTTTGGACATTCTGGTTCACAAGCGCCGCAATTGATACATTCGTCTGTAATAATTATTGCCATTTTTTGATGCTTTACGCTACAAGCTATAGGCAGAAAGCTTATTGCATAAAGCTTATTGCATATAGCCGATAATAGTTTATTTTTGTGCAAAACTACAATCAAATCTATTCATATACAAGTAAACAAATGTTACAAATTGATAAAATAAAAGCTTTTGTGGAACTGGGGAAATTTTTAGGGCAATTTTTCGAAAATTCTAGCAGTAGAAATGAAGGCGTTTTATACAATGACACCTATTTCGATGCTTTTACAGATTTGATTGCCTTATCGCAATCGCACAATGGTTGGTACACCAAAGAGCAAATTTATTTTGCTATTCAATCTTGGGCGGATGCGTTGACTGAAGTTAATTTGACGCATTGGTTGGCGACATATGATTTTAATCAAATTGATTCGAAAACAGTTGGATTAATTCTCGCGGGAAATATTCCACTAGTAGGTTTTCATGATTTTCTTTCGGTTTTGATTTCGGGACATTCAGTTCTAGTAAAAACCTCATCAAACGACCAGCATTTGTTGCCTTTTTTAGCGAATTATTTGATGGCTGTCGAACCCGATTTGAAAAGCAAAATCACCTTTATCGACGGAAAATTAGAAAATTTTGATGCTGTCATTGCCACCGGAAGTAATAATACGGCGCGTTATTTTGAATATTATTTCAAAGACAAACCCAGCATTATTCGCAAGTCGAGAAATTCTGTGGCAGTTTTGAACGGCAAAGAAACCAAGGAAGAATTGATTGCGTTAGGCGACGATATTTTTCGCTATTTTGGATTGGGTTGTCGTAATGTTTCGAAATTGTTTGTCCCGAAAAGCTACGATTTTACCGCATTTTTTGAAGCAATCTTCGAGTTTCAAGATGTGATTCATTACGAGAAATATGCGAACAATTACGACTACAATAAAGCAGTTTTCTTGATGAGTAATTTCAAATTGTTGGACAATGGTTTTCTAACCATCAAGGAAGACAGCAGCCATGCGTCGCCGATTTCGAGTGTTTTTTATGAATTTTACGATAACCTCGAGGAAGTTGAAAATCGTTTGGTCGCTGATCAAGACAGTATTCAATGCATCGTTTCGAATGATTTAGTCAAAAACAGCATTCCGTTTGGGAAAACGCAAAAACCAGAATTGTGGGATTATGCGGATGGAATTGATACGCTTTCGTTTCTATCGAAGATATAATTTGTATATATTTGAAGTAAAATCACTTACCTATGAAAAATTGTATCCTTGTATTCGTTTTTCTTTCTGTTGTACTTTCTACCAATTCGCAAACACCATTTTCTTTTTATCCCTCTTTTAACCCCATTGAGGCTGGTTTAGGTTTTGGATCCAAAGTCGATTTGGACGGCAATGAAATTATAGCTTCTAACCAACGAACTTTAGTTTATGTCTTCGATAAAAACACCAATGGTGTTCAGCAAAAGCAAATCATCTATTCGCCAAATGCATCCGATGGGACTTTTGGATATGCTATTTCAATTGAAAATAATCGGATTGCAATTGGAGATCCCCTAATCAATAGTGTTGCTGAGAATGCCGGTTCGGTCTTTATTTATAGCAAAACTGGTGATTTGTATGACTTACAGCAAATCATTCCGTCGCCCGAAGCTACGTTAAATTATCATTTTGGCAGTTACGTGAAGATTTTTGGAAACCATTTATTCATTGCCGCTGAGAATCAGGTCAACTATCAAAACGCATCAAGCAATGTTGGTTCCGTTTATCACTATTTGTATAATGGAACGGAATGGGTTTTTCAACAAAAATTAATTGGCACAGCTCCCAATGCCTATTATGGAAAAAAAATAGAATTCAATGGTAATATGCTAGTCATTTATACTCGCAATAACTCCAATAATGGTCATGGCATCGATTTTCTTATATTTAGCAATAATCAATATGTTTCAGTTGGAGGTTATTCCGCCGAAGGATTAGAAGATGAATTTGATTTTTGTTTAGACGACAATAATCTGTCTATCTTGAAAAACAGGGTGGTTAATGTACTAACATTTAATAATGACAATTCATTTAGTGGTACTGGATATTTTCAGATTGCCCCTGAAATTCACGGTGACCATCTTTTCAGTACAATTGCTGCAATCGATGACAATCTTTTTATTGGATCAAATAGTTATATTTTGCAAATGACACGAAAATTTCCTGTTTTGCACTATAAGAAAGCAGGAAATACTTATAGTTATCAATCCTCCTATTTTGGCGCTGGACCAAGTGGTGAAGATGATTATTTTGGCAGCGTTCTCGTTAGTAAAGGAAATTCACTTATTATCGGTGCACCTCTTGAACGTATCATATTGCCATATAGTGGAAATGTCTACGTTTTAGATTACCTCTTGGCTAATGAGCAGTTTGAATACAATGCTATTTCCGTGTTCCCAAACCCGACTAGCGATCGTGTTTTTGTAAACAACAGTAGTTCGCTTGCGATTAGCAAAATAGAAATGTATTCAGTTTCTGGTAAATTACTGCAAACTCAAAATTCTAATTTCAACGAAATTTCACTCGAGAACTTTTCTACAGGACTTTACTTTGCCAAAATTTATTCTCAAAGTGAGGTTTTCCTAACATTTAAGATTGTAAAAAATTAAGACAATCCCGTTTTACTACAACGTTTTTGTTAATAACATCCTACGAATAAATTGCAAATAATCTCGGTTATTACAACCCTATTACCGAAATTTGCAGCTTAATTTTTTTACTATGATAACAGATACGATGAAGAAGCATAACTATAGTGCTGGTCCGTGCATATTACCACAAGAAGTTTTTGAAAAATCAGCAGCTGCGATTTTAGATTATAATAATTCTGGTTTATCGATATTAGAAATTTCACACCGTTCCAAAGAATTTATTGCTGTCATGGAAGAAGCGAGAGCTTTGGCATTAGACTTATTGGGTTTGACAGGCAAAGGTTATCAAGCTTTATTCTTGAGCGGTGGTGCGAGTTTAGAATTTTTGATGGTGCCATACAACTTGATGAAAGTAGATGGAAAAGCAGCGTATTTCGATTCAGGAACTTGGGCAAGCAATGCCATTACAGAAGCCAAAGCTTTTGGTGAAACAGTTGTTGTGGCATCTTCAAAAAGTGACAATTATACGCACATTCCGAAAGATTTTGTCATTCCGGCAGATGCAGATTATTTTCACTGCACGAGCAACAATACGATTTTTGGAACGCAAATGAAAAGCTTTCCAAAAAGCAATGTTCCGGTAGTTTGCGATATGAGTTCGGATATATTCTCCAGAGTCATCGACTTCACGCAATTCGATTTGATTTATGCAGGAGCGCAGAAAAATATGGGTCCAGCAGGAACGACATTAGTGATTGTTAAGGAAGAAATTCTAGGAAAAACTGGACGTCCTATTCCAGCGATTTTAGATTATCAAAAACATATCAAAGCGGAAAGCATGTATAATACGCCGCCTGTATTTCCTGTTTACGCGTCTTTATTAACCATGCAATGGTTGAAAGAAAAAGGTGGCGTTGCAGCTATTGAAATCGAGAATAACGCTAAAGCGGAATTGTTATATAAAGAGATTGATCGCAATCCGTACTTCAAAGGAACGGTTGCAAAAGAAGATCGTTCGGCAATGAACGCGACTTTCTTGCTAGAAAACGAAGCACACACGCCAATTTTTGATACGTTGTGGAAAGAAGCGGGTATTTCTGGAATTACAGGTCACCGTTCGGTGGGTGGTTACAGAGCATCAATGTATAATGCGTTGCCGATTGAAAGCGTGCAGGTCTTGGTTGATGTTATGCAGGATTTTGAAAGCAAAGTTTCAGGAATGAAGTTTTGATTGATAATTGATAATTGATAATTGATAATTAAGGGATGCCCTAGCGCTGATAATTTGATATTAAGAGGAGGAAGTCCAGTGGACTTCAGGTATTTTCCTACTTAATAATAAGTTGAAATCTAATTTGATGCCCTAGCCCTGATTGTAACGGCATCCTTTTTCTGGCTGCTCCAGCCGGAAAAAGATATAGTGAAAAGCAGGATTAGCTCCTAGAAATAAAAAAAGCAACTGAGCGAAAAGTGCCTAAGTGCCTGAGAAAAGAAACTAAGATACTCAGGAACTCAGAGACTCAGAAACTTAAAAATAAACGAATAAACGATTTAACGAGAATGAAAGTATTAGCCAATGATGGAATTTCTGAAAGCGGTAGAATTGCTTTAGAAAAAGGTGGTTTTGAAGTAATTACAACCAAAGTAGCACAAGAACAAGTAGCCAATTATGTGAATGCCAATAACATTAGTGTTGTTTTGGTGCGCAGCGCCACCAAGGTGAGAAAAGATATTATTGATGCTTGTCCAGGCCTGAAAATTATCGGTCGTGGCGGTGTTGGTATGGATAATATTGATGTGGAATATGCGCGTTCTAAAGGTGTGCATGTTATTAATACGCCGGCGTCTTCTTCGGAAAGCGTGGCTGAATTGGTGTTCGCACATTTGTTTACAGGGGTTCGTTTCTTGCAAGACTCCAATAGAAATATGCCATTGGAAGGCGATACTAATTTTGACGGTTTGAAAAAAGCGTATGCCAACGGTATCGAATTGCGCGGAAAAACTTTAGGAATTATCGGTTTTGGTCGCATCGGTCAAGCGACTGCAAAAATGGCGTTGGGATTGGGAATGCGAGTGATTGCTGCGGATAAATATGTTGACAATGCTGAAATCAGAGTTGATTTTTACAACAACCAATTTATCAATGTAGATATCGTTACGGAACCTTTAGAGGATTTGTTCAAACACGCTGATTTTATTACACTTCACGTGCCCGCTCAAGACGGTTATGTGATTGGTCGCGATGAAATTGCTGCGATGAAAGACAATGTAGGGATTATCAACTGTTCACGTGGTGGTGTAATTGATGAGGTTGCGTTAGTAGAAGCGCTCGATGCTGGAAAAGTACTTTTTGCAGGTTTGGATGTTTTTGAAAACGAGCCGACACCAGAAATTAAAATCTTGATGCATCCTAAAATTTCTTTGACACCACATATTGGAGCGGCTACGTTGGAAGCTCAGGATAGGATTGGAACTGAATTGGCAGAGCAAATTAGTAGCATTATGAAATCGGAAAAGGTTTAAATTGCTCTTTTGTAAATGATAGAAAGTCAGGCTTTATGCTTGACTTTTTTTTTGTAAAAGTACAGAAAGTTAAAAACTAGACCGCAGATTCGCAGATTCTGGAATTGCTAAAAAATCTGTGAATCTGCGGTTTATTTTTTGAGTATATCGTAAGCAAAGAATATTATTTTGCATTAATTCTTGCCTGCTGCAGTTATTAGCTTGGCTCTTTTTTTTGCTCGCAGAGTCGCAAAGTTGAGTACAACATTTCTTAGCGCCTTTGCGGCTTTGCGAGCCATATTTTGTTTTTCCTATAAATTTAGTCTCATGTACATTGCAATCAGAAGTAGTTTTTAGTTAAATTTGATTTCCAACTTTAAAAAATCAAAACCATGTTTGAACAATTAACCCAATTAGTACAACAGTTCGGTCAAGATGCAGTAGTCAAAAACGATGCAGTTCCAAATGAGCAGAATGAAGCAGTGATGAATGAAGCGAGTAGTTCGATTCTTGATGGACTAAAAAATATGGTCGCCGAGGGAAACGTTTCAGACGTGGCAAGCTTAATTAATGGAAGTACAACGGCCGATTCCTCAAATCCAGTAGTGCAAAAATTGAAAGAACAATTGACGGGTAATTTGGGTGAAAAATTTGGTTTGAGTGGCGACGCAGCCTCAGGTGTGGCAGGTAACTTGATTCCGAAAGTACTGGGTTCATTAGTTGGAAACGCCAAAGACCCAAATCACAAAGGTTTCGAAGTTTCAGATTTAGTCAATGCGATTTCAGGAGGAAAAGGCAATTCAGGTCTAATGGATGCAGTTTCTCAATACGGTGGCCAATTTGGTTTAGATCAAAATGCGGATGGAAAAGTAGATATGAGCGACGCCATGGCAGCAGTTGGCAAAAAAGGAGGCATCGGCGGACTATTGGGTAAGCTGTTCGGAAGATAGCACGTACAAGAGTTATATAAAATAATGAAAGTCAGGCCTATTGCTTGACTTTTTTTTGTTAAAAGAACCAATACTGCGGCAGATTAAAAATGGATTTGCTAACTTTATGGAAAGAAATTAAAATGAAGAACATCGTCGTGGCTCTTGTGATTTTACTCTTAATTTGCTGTTGTTCGCAAAAAAAATCTCTCGTGCCCGAAAAGTCGTCAGAAGTTGCATTGGCAAAAGATACGATTCGAATTGCTAACGATTCCTTAGCATATGAAGTGATTATAATTGAACCAGGATTTAACGCTTGGCTGACTACCCAAAAACCTCGAAATTACTATTCTCTTATTTTCTTAGAAAACCGCAATATCCGATTTGTTACGGAATGGAATAATCGCGTGGCACAGCCTTACCGATATGATCCGAATTTATATGAAATGCGAATTGACTACTTCACGCATATTCATTATGGCTATGAAGTTAATTATTTGTTATATCACTATTTTATGTACTTCCAAAGCAGATACAAACAGCGATTATGAACAGATTCTCTAGTATATTTGCAGTCAATTTTTAGCATATGGCAGGTTTTAAAGAGCGATGGGGAATTGTTTCTAATTTCCAACTTACCGTAATTATTGTCGTTTTCGCAATTACTGGATCGGCGTCGGCTTGGCTATCTAAACCATTTTGCTTGTTGCTTGGAATCACAAAAGAAGAATTGGGCTTTTGGTTTACGCCCATTCGATTGCTGTTGATTTTTCCCATTTATCAAGTGTTATTGGTGGCGATAGGTTTTTTGTTTGGTCAATTCAAATTCTTTTGGGCTTTTGAAAAGAAAATGTTACGAAGTATGAAATTGGGCTTTTTACTGCCGAAAGAAGATGATTCAAAATAAAAAACGCCTCGATGACGAGGCGAATTTGCAATGGGTGCTATGCGGTACTATTTTTCGGTCTTCAACATATTAAAGAAGTCATTTCGATTTTCTTTTTCGTTAAATATCCCACCATATTGCAATGTTGACGTATAACTCGACTCGTCTTTGATACCACGACTTGAAACACACAAATGAGTCGCTTCAACCACAATAATGACATTTTCTGTTTGCAACGCCGACTTTAATTCATTGAAGATTTGCATAATCATTCGTTCTTGCACTTGAGGTCGACGGGCGTAATAATCTACAATTCGATTTAGTTTTGATAGTCCAATTACTTTTCCACTCGAAACGTAGCCGATATGCGCTTTCCCGATAATTGGCAAGAAGTGGTGCTCACAAGTAGAGTTGAACGTGATGTTCGCTTCTACCAACATTTTATCATAGTGGTAACTATTTTCGAATACTGATAATTTGGGTTTATTCTGTGGATTGAGGCCACTGAAAATCTCCTCCACAAACATTTTTGCCACGCGATGAGGCGTTCCTCGAAGGCTATCGTCGGTCATGTCAAGCCCTAATTCTTCCATAATACTATGAAAATGCTTTTCAATTACTGCCTTTTTTTGCGCATCAGTTTTGACAAAAGCATCCGGACGTAATGGCGTTTCCGCCGATGACATTTGGTGTTCGTCGCCTATAATTTCAAAAATTTCTTTTTCCGTTAGCGTATTCATATTTGATAAATTTAAGAGCCTGATTTTTTTAGTTTTGATGAAAACAACTCTCTCAGCTTTTCCATTTTCGGTGTAATTACATAACTGCAATATCCCAACGACTTATTTAGATTGTAATAATTTTGATGGTAATCTTCGGCAACGTAAAAGTGACTCGCCTTAGAGATTTTCGTAACAATTGGCTTTGAAAACGTCTGTGCAACTGTCAGCAAATTAATATAATCCTCCGCAAATTTCCGCTGATGCTCTGTGTGATAGAAAATTTCGCTTCGGTATTGCGTGCCCACATCATTTCCTTGGCGATTCAAAGTGGTTGGGTCGTGGGTTGCAAAAAATACTTGTAGCAAGTCGCTAAAACTAATTTCATTTCCGTCAAAGGTAATTTGAACTGCCTCCGCATGACCTGTTTCTCCTGTGCATATTTCTTTATATGTTGGATTGATAGTCTTCCCTCCTATATAGCCAGATTCGACACTCTTGACACCAGTCAAAGACAAGAAAACTGCTTCTGTACACCAAAAACAACCACCAGCAAAAGTGGCTACTTCGGTTGTAGTCCCTAACGAATTTAAAGTTGGATCTGTGTTTATCAATTTGAATCAGCAGTTAGATTAATATCACTTTTTGTTTAACAAAAGTAATTAAAAATTAAACAGTAAATTTAAATTAACTTTTATTTATTAATTGTCATATGTCCATGTTTTTGCAATACAACCTTTTGTTTTATTCTTTCCAATAATTCTAAAAAACTTTGTTTCTTTGTGAAAACAGTTTGAAATGATTCACGCCAAAAATATTACGAAATCGTACGATCAACTTCAAGTGTTGAAAGGTGTTGACTTGGACATCAAACAAGGTGAAATCGTTTCCATTGTTGGCGCGTCAGGAGCTGGAAAAACAACGCTTTTGCAAATCCTTGGTACTTTGGATCGCCCAACTTCAACTAGCGAAACCCTATTGCAAATCAATGGCGAAGATGTATTGAAGATGAATGACAAAGCTTTGTCACAATTTAGAAATTTGCACTTGGGATTTATTTTTCAATTTCATCAGCTTTTACCTGAGTTCACTGCTTTAGAAAATGTTTGTATTCCAGCCTTTATTGCCAACAAAAACAAAAAGGAAACGGAGGCAGAAGCTCAAAAACTCTTGGAATACCTCGGATTATCCGACAGAATTCATCATAAACCCAATGCACTTTCCGGTGGAGAACAACAACGAGTTGCTGTGGCACGTGCATTAATTAATAAACCCGCAATTATATTTGCAGATGAACCCTCTGGAAATCTAGACACCACTTCTGCGGAGAACTTGCATCAGTTGTTTTTCGATCTTCGTGATAATTTCGGACAAACCTTCGTTATTGTTACGCATAACGAAGAACTGGCAAACATGGCCGACCGAAAGTTGACCATGGTTGATGGAAAAATATCCTCTTAAGCCTTATGCTTCTCATCCTATTGATATGGTGTTATCTTGGAGTTACCTTTATTAATTTTGGATTTGCTTTCAACAAATTCCTAAAATTAAAGGAACTTGACGCTTTTCTAACCATTGTTTTTGGTATGTTTTGCTTAACTATAATCGCCAGTGTTTGGGCAATATTTGGCAGAATAAATTATGAGTTTCAGTTGTTTTTACTGTTGATTCAACTGCTGATTTTTCTCCGATATAAAGGCGAACTAAGGCATTTTTACAGCGCAATTTTCCATCATTTCAGAACATTAAGTTCTAAGCTAAAGTATTTCTTGATATTATCTTCTGGGTTGGTTTTATTTCAATCATCCTCTAGCTCATCCTATGTTGACAATGAAACCTATTATTTGCAAACCATTAAATGGCTTAACGAATATGGCCTTGTACCAGGATTAGCCAATCTTCATGTTTTCCTCGGACAAACCTCGGGTTGGCATATTTTGCAGAGCGTTTTCACATTTTCTTATTTTACGAACAATTGCAACGATCTCAATGGATTTTGTTTGCTTTTAGGAATTGCATTTTCTATTACGCAACTTGATAACTACTTCAAGAAAGGCAATCTTCACTCTTTATTGATAGGACTTTTTCCATCTCTGGTCGTTTTACTCTTACCTTTTTCAAGCGTTCCATCTCCTGACTTGGCAGTTATTGTTATTTCACTTTTACTGTTCTCCTTTTTCATAAGAAACGATGAAATATCTAACCCAAATTCATTGACAATTCTTGCCTTCCTAGCATTGTTCATTGTTTATATCAAAATCTCAGCTTTGCCAATTTTGCTAGTGCCGCTACTATATTTTATTCTACACACCGATAAAAAGCTACGCAAAACAATACCTACGCTTTTTTTTGGCATAATGGTTTTAATCCTATTTGTCGTCAAAAACATTATTCTGACGGGCTATCCGTTTTATCCTTCATCCCTAATAACACATTTCTTTGCATTCGAAAACGCTATCCCAAACGCGCTTTACGAATTTTGGTGGAGTCCATCAAAGAACTATGGATTTGTATTATCTCAAAACCAGTCTTCCCCGATTTCTACTTTTGAGATTCTATTGCAATGGATATCGGAATCCTGGGTAATTCGTTCTATCATTTTGATACTACTTTCGTGCTTTATACTAGTTCCTTTCGCGATCAGTAAATCCAAAAACAAAACTGCCTTTTGGATAATTTATGTAACAATGATTGTTCAAATCGTATTTTTGATTTTGACGGCCCCACAATTTCGATTCCTTTTGTCTTTTCTAATGTTCTTTGGATTGACATTACTTTCATTTGTTTTGGTAAAAAATACACCTATTTACATTTCCTTGTATATTGGCCTTTTCGTTGCAATCCTTTATGTAACATTTCCGATAGCAATAGGAATAAACCACAACCGAGTAGACTTCTATCCGAAGTCAATCTCGCTTTCTCAAATTGTCATTCCAAAATCAAATTCCAATCTACGGACCACATTTTCAAAAAAAACAAAAGGAAATCTCCAATATTATTCGCCTGATGAACACAGTTATATTTGGGTCACGGGAGATGGAAAATTGCCATGTGTCAATAGGAAACAAATTGATTATTTCGAAATGAAAATAGGTTACATTCCGCAACTGAACGGACCAACCTTAGCAGAAGGGTTTTGTTCCAAAAAAGTAACGAGGCCATGACAATAGGAGAATTGCACGAGTTTTTAGAACAGAAAGTAGTTCAATATAATACCACTCAATTTATCGACAGTGATCCGATTCAAATTCCACATCAATTTACCTTAAAGGAAGATATTGAAATAGCAGGTTTTCTTACAGCCACAATTTCGTGGGGCAACCGAAAAATGATTCTACAAAATGCGCATAAAATGATGCGGTTACTCGGAAACGCCCCATTTGACTATGTGATGTCCCATTCAGAAGCTGATTTACAGCGTTTAGAGCAATTTGTTCATCGAACTTTCAATGGCACAGATTTCTCCACATTTATAAGAGGATTGAAACATATTTATGAAAACCATGGTGGACTCGAAGCTGTATTTTCAAAACATCAAGAGGAAGAAAATTTACAAAATAGCATCCATACATTGAAGCAATTATTTTTTGAAATTGAACATCAAAACCGAACACAAAAACACATTTCAGATCCACAAAACAATTCTGCAGCAAAGCGAATTAATATGTATTTGCGTTGGATGGTGCGCCAAGATCATACTGGCGTCGATTTAGGGATATGGAAAAGTATTTCTCCCTCTAAACTGTCCTGTCCGCTGGACGTACACTCTGGAAACGTTGCGCGAAAACTAGGATTGCTCGCACGCAACCAAAATGACGCAAAAGCACTTGCTGAGTTAGATGAAAATCTTCGAAAACTAGACCCAATCGATCCCGTAAAATATGATTTTGCACTATTTGGATTGGGTGTTTTTGAAAATTTTTAAAAATCACCTTATTTCCTTATTTTCAAAAAGTTAATACAAAAGCACGCTTTAAGGTAGGGTAAATAAAATGTTAATTGTTTAAAATTCCATATGGATTTACTGTCTATTTTATTAAATTCGCAGCGCCCTATTGCATTTTTTACAAAATATTAACTTACGATGAAATTACTAAAAAACAAGAAATCACTTGCAATTATTATTGTTTCGATGATTGCTTCTAATGCTTTAACGTATTATTCGATAAAAAGAAACAGTGCAAATCTAGAGCAAGAAAATGCCATTAGCCACGACAATAATTATGACGTCACACGTTTAGATGGCTATAAATATGTGAAACCTATTCTGTATGTAGATGGTAAATATGAGGCCGAGAACTTAAGTTCCATCAAACAAAATGTAACTAACATCATTGACAATTATAAGAAGATTGGTATACTCAATTCCGCTTCAATGTACATCAAAGAATTTAAAGGTAATGGCTGGACAGGCGTCAATGTAGATGAGAAATATATGCCAGGTTCTTTGATGAAAGTACCTGAATTGATTGCTTATCTAAAAATGAACGAACTAAAGCCAGGAACGTTAGACCGTGCGATTTCTTATGATCATAAAAATGACCTCGATAGACATACCAATTTTAATTCGAAAACCATTCAAGTTGGGAATAAGTACACTATTCGTGAATTACTCACCTATATGATCAAATATTCAGACAATCAAGCAACTAATCTGCTTAACGAAAACATCGATAAAGATATTTTTGGAAGAGTATTTACAGACCTTGGTTTAGCAATTCCAGACTGGACATCAGGCAATTATCCGATATCTGCTAAAGAGTACTCTGTGTTTATGAGAGCACTTTACAATGGTTCCTATCTGAATAAAGAAAATTCTGAAATTGGAGCCGAGTTATTAAGTCAATGCGATTTTAATCGCGGAATGATTGCTGGACTACCAAAAGGCACCAAAGTGGCACATAAATTTGGTGAGTCCGGAAAAGTAAATGAACAACACCTTAGCGAATCCGCCATTATTTACATCAATAACAGTGCATACGTACTTACAGTAATGACAAGCGGAAAGGATTACAAGAAACTACCTGAAATCATCAAAGAGATTTCAGCGAACGTCTACCAGTATATGAAAACAAATGAAGTAGCAAGTATATAATTGCCTCCGAAAAGAGAAATATTGAAAGCGCTCACGATGACCTAAAAAGCGTACCTTTGCGGAAATTAAAACCCAATGAGCACTTTCGAACAATTCAATCTACCCAAGTCGGTTCAAAAAGCCATAGATGAATTAGGATTTACTACGCCTACACCAATTCAGGAAAAATCATTCTCAGTAATCATGTCTGGTCGAGATATGATGGGCATCGCTCAAACAGGCACAGGAAAGACTTTTGCGTATTTATTGCCGCTGCTCAAACTATACAAATTTACCCCAACACATACACCAAAAATTGTCATCTTGGTTCCAACACGTGAATTGGTTGTTCAAGTGGTTGAAGAAGTTGAAAAACTAACGCAATATATGTCAGTTCGAACGCTCGGAATTTATGGCGGCGTTAATATCAATACTCAAAAAACCGCGGTTTACCAAGGAACTGATATTTTAGTTGGAACGCCGGGAAGAACCATGGACTTGGCGCTAGACAACGTAATCCGATTTGATGAAACCTCTAAATTGGTCATCGACGAATTTGATGAAATGTTGAACTTAGGTTTTCGTCCACAGCTAACTTCGATTTTAGCGATGATGAAACCAAAACGCCAAAACATCCTATTCTCAGCAACAATGACTGATGAAGTCGATGCAGTGCTCAACGACTTTTTTGATTTTCCAGAAGAAGTGAGTTTGGCGGCTTCGGGAACACCACTGACCAATATTACCCAATTATCATACAAGGTTCAGAATTTCAATACGAAAATTAATTTACTGAAACACCTGCTTTCAGAAAATGAAAACATGAGTCGGGTCTTGATTTTTGTAAATAACAAGAAAATCTCCGACATGCTTCACGATAGTATTGAAGAAGATTTTGAAGGACAATTTGGGGTGATTCACTCTAACAAGTCGCAGAATTATCGACTCAATACCATGGCTTCGTTTCAAGAAGGAAATCTGCGTGGTATCATCACTACGGATATTATGGCGCGTGGTTTAGATATTTCAGACATTACACACGTCATCAATTTTGAAATGCCAGAATTTCCCGAATTGTATATGCACAGAATTGGAAGAACAGGCCGAGCTGATGCAACTGGAACAGCCATAAGTTTTTACACCGCAAGAGAAGAAGAATTTAAGTTAGAAGCGGAAGTTCTGATGAATTTAGAAATTGAAAATGTAGCATTCCCCGAAGAAGTTGAAGTTTCACTCAAATTGATTGGCCCAGAAAAAGACAAACAACCGATTAAATTCTTACTCAAAAAACCAAAATTAGAAGGTGAAGGCGCGTTTCACGACAAAGCAAAGAAGAATAAGAAAGTTAATTTAGGTGGACCATCCAAGACAAAAAAGAAAACTTCAGGCTCCGTCAACAGAAACATGTTGAAGACCAGAGATAAGAAACGAAAAGACAAGAAATAAATGTTATTTGATAATTGACAATTGATAATTGATTGTTATTTTTGACCATCCAGAAATTACTGAACTTTTCCAAGTCAAAAAGCAGTGATGTAAACTAAATTAAGCATGCAATTCAAACATCCGGAAATTCTTTACTTCCTATTTTTACTGCTTATTCCGATATTGGTTCACTTGTTTCAATTGCGTCGATTTAAGAAAGAATATTTTACCAATGTTCGATTTCTAAAAGAAATTTCTATTCAAACCAGAAAGAGTTCTAAAATCAAAAAGTGGTTGCTTTTGGCCACAAGATTGTTGCTTTTGACATGTATCATTCTCGCCTTTGCACAACCTTTTTTCGCAGCAAAAGACAGTAAGAATAGCAACAATGAACTCTATCTTGTCGTTGACAATTCCTATAGCATGCAAGCTAAAGGGCAGAAAGGCGCTTTGTTAAAAAGAGCCATCGAAGACCTTTTAGAACATGCGCCTGCCAATCAAACTTTCTCTTTGATAACCAATTCTGAAACGTTTTGGAATACGGACATCAAATCGATACAAAAGGAACTGCAAAACCTTTCGTATAGTCCGCTTTCCTTCCAGTTAGAAAGTGCTATGGCAAAAATAAAATCGCATCAATCTGCGCTTAACAAAGACGTGGTTGTGATTACAGACGCCATCGGATTGCAACCCAAACAACTGAAAAGCATCGACAAATCTTGGAATACTATTTTTGTTGTTCCGAAAGCCGAACAAAAAAACAACGTGGCCGTCGATAGCGTTTTTATCGAACAAACCTTAGATAATTTTTATGAAATTGGAATTCATCTCACGTCATACGGCGAAGATGAAAAAGAGTTTCCAATGGCATTATACAACAAAGAAAGACTAATTGCCAAAACCATTTTTAAAATGGAATCGAAAGAAAAAACAGTAAAATTTACGATTCCAAAAGACGATTTTAATGGCTACGCCAGCATTACTGATAATAGTTTATCCTACGACAATACGCTGTATTTTAGCATTTCAAAACCTGAAAAAATTAATGTTTTGAGTATTGGAAGCCCGGAAAAAAGCGGATTCTTAAGTCGAATTTATACTTCAAATGAATTCAATTTTGTGAACTCCGAGCTTTCCAATTTGGACTACAATCAACTGGAAAATCAAGATGCCATTATACTCAATGAATTGACTGATATTCCTCAAGCGTTACAAACTACACTAAAGACTTTTGTATCCAAAGGCGGCAATGTCGTTTTGATTCCATCTAACGAAAGTAATACTGCAACAGTCAATAGTTTTCTGAATAATTTTGGCAAAATACAATTTCAAAACCTTCAGAAAAACGAAAAATTAATCACGAAAATCGCCTATAACAACCCGATATTTAAGACCGTTTTTGAAAAACAAGTCGCCAATTTTCAATACCCAAAAACCAATAATTCTTTTAGAATTGGCAGCGCTTATCCAGCTATTTTGAGTTATGAAGATCAAAGCGCATTTTTGACGTCAATTCAAAATGAGCTATCGTCGGTTTATGTTTTTGCTGCGGCATTGAACAAGGAAAATTCCAATTTTCAAAATTCACCTTTGATTGTGCCTGTTTTCTATAATATGGCGCAAAGCATTCAAAAAACTGGAATATCATCCATGCAGATTGGAGAAAACAATAGCATTTTTATGAATGCAACATTAAGTAAAGACGACATTTTATCTATTAAAAATAAAGACGAGAACTTCATTCCAATTCAACAAATACTCAATAACAAAGTAAAATTAACTTGTACAGACAAACCTGAAATTGCTGGTAATTACGGTGTATTCAAGGCCGATGAACAACTCAAGAATATTAGTTTCAATTACAACCGCACGGAAAGTGCGCTTGCCGGAAGTTCAGACAATCTACTTGCCGATTTTACGCAAAAGGAAACTATATCAGCAGTTTTTGATACCTTGCAGTTCGAAAGAACAAACAATGAACTTTGGAAATGGTTTGTTATCCTCACATTGTTATTTTTAGTCCTTGAAGTACTCATTCAAAAATTTGTAAAATGAATTTAATTGTCAGAGCTGCTAAAATAATCGATACTAAAAGTCCATATCACAATCAAATTGTAGATATCCAGATTGAAAATGGATTGATTAAAAAAATTGGCGCATCACTAGCAAATTCAGATCATTTACAGGAAGTAATCCTCGAAAACTTGCATCTTTCGCAAGGTTGGTTTGATTCAAGTGTATGCTTTGGTGAGCCCGGATATGAAGACTGCGAAACCATCGAAAACGGATTACTTGTGGCGGCCAAAAGCGGTTTCACTGGCGTGGCTTTGCAACCCAATACAAATCCCATTATTGACAACCAATCGCAAGTACATTTTGTACAATCGAAAGCGAAAGATGCTGCTACCCAACTCTATCCTATTGGTGCACTTACCAAAGAAAGTTTGGGTAAGGACATGGCTGAAATGTTCGACATGAAAAATGCCGGAGCCATTGCCTTTGGTGACTATAACAAAAGTATCAGCAATACTAATCTACTCAAGATTGCTTTACAATATACCCAAGATTTTGACGGTTTAGTCCTCGCCTTTTCGCAAGATTCAAACCTCAAAGGAAACGGAGTTGCCAATGAAGGAGTTGTTGCTACAAGCTTGGGTTTGAAAGGAATTCCGAATTTAGCTGAAGAATTGGAAGTCGCACGAAACTTATTTCTTTTGGAATATACTGGTGGAAAATTGCATATTCCAACAATCTCTACAGAAAAATCAGTAGCTCTTATAAAAGAAGCTAGAGCCAAAGGTTTGCAAATCAGCTGTAGCGTTGCGGTGCACCACTTGGTTTTGACTGATGAAAAACTTGATGGATTTGACACACGACTTAAAGTCATGCCGCCACTGCGCACAGCAACAGATCGAATGGCACTAATCGCCGGCGTTATTGACGGCACGATTGACATGATTACTACCGATCATAATCCGATTGACATTGAGCATAAAAAAATGGAATTCGATTTGGCTAAGTATGGAACAATTGGATTAGAAAGTGCGTTTGGCGCCTTGCTAACTGTCTTGCCTTTAGTAACTGTTATCGAAAAACTTACAAGTGGGAAGTCAGTATTTGGGATTCAAGACGCTACAATTACAGAAGGAAATATTGCCAATCTTAGCTTTTTCAATCCTGAGGGAACTTGGACATTCACCAAAGAAAACATCCAATCAAAATCTAAAAATTCCGCTTTCTTAGGACAAGAAATGAAGGGAAAAGCATACGGAATTTATAACCAAGGAAAACTAGTTATTTCAAATGAATAATACAGTTGAAGAAGGAAAAACCGCGGCCATCACAAGTTATATTTTGATTGTTGGCGTTCTAATAGCACTTTCGATGAATTCCGAAAATAAGAATTCATTCGCCTCTTTTCACATCCGTCAAGCATTAGGATTATCGATTACGTTTCTTTCGTTGGGATTGCTTGTGAGTAATTTTGATAGTTTGATGATTTCCGCCACGATGTGGATTTTCGTTTCCGTTTTATGGACTTACGGTTTTTTCACAGCCATCAAGGGCGATACGAAACCATTGCCGTTGTTAGGAAATTTGTTTCAAAAAGTATTTCACTTTATATAATGAATGCTGACAATTGTTGAAATCAGTGTTCATTATTGATGTAAATCCAACCAGTTTTCGATGGACTTTCTAAAATCAATCACATAATAATAGGTCGCATCTGGAAGCATATTTCCATTATCATCTTGACCGTGCCTTCCTCTGTATAATTATTTCTGCTGTAGACTTTAGTCCCATATCTATTGAAAATGACAAGTTTTTCTACATCTAATAATCGTAGATCAAAAAATTCATTCAAGCCGTCATTATTGGGTGAAATCCCTTTTTGAATTTCACAATAAACACTTTGTAAAGTTGGCCTTTGTTTTGGACAACCGTCCGAATTAGTTACAGTAATATCGAAAGTAATCGGCATGGTTTCATTAATACTCGTACTTTTCAAATAACTGGTGACATTCAGAATGGCATTATTTGCAATAGTAATGTTATTCAACTGCCAATCATATTGCGCTGAATTACTATCAAAACTTTGTAAGGTTGGTAGGATTTCTAGAAATAATTCTCCATTTTGACAGTATCTGATATGTTCAAAATCAAAATCATCAAAAACAACTAACTCCTTCGACGTAGGAACGGCGCACTCTGTCGCATTTGGCGTAAAAACATAAGTGGCAGTTTGTGTATTATTCAGAGAAGGCGACCAAGAACCAGTAATGCCATTTGAGGAAGTTGTGGGTAATTCAAACTGTGAATCTGCAAAACAGATAGCATCTGCAAGAGAAAAAACAGGGGAAATTCTAGGTGTAACAGTAATTGTCATTGGTACCAAGAGAGCACAAACATCACTTGGTGTAAAAGTGTAGGTTGTTGTAACTGTATTATTTATGGCAGGCGACCAAACACCAGAAATTCCATTTGATGATATCGTCGGCAAACTTGCTAATGCATTGCCTTCGCAAATCGCAGCTACTTGGCTAAAGATAGGCGTAGGTTTGGGATTAACAACGATGGTCATAGTAACAAGATCTACACATGAACCCCCATTTGGTGTAAATGAATAGGTAGTTGTTTGTAGATTATTTAGAGCTGGAGCCCAAGTGCCCACAATCCCATTTAGAGAAGTAAGTGGCAACGGATCTAGTAATGAACCTTCGCATATAGCTGGAATTTGGAAAAGTAGGAACGGTTATCGACAACACTCCAATAGTCATCACGGCGTTGGAAATACAAGCGCCTTGTATAGTTGGTGTAAAAGTATAGGTTGTTGTTTCGGCATTATTGATTGGAGGAGCCCAAGTCCCAGAGACGCCGTTGATTGAGGTTGTAGGTAACGCATTTAGAGTAGCCCCAGAACATATAGAAGCTACTTGCTCGAATTGCGGCGTCACATTACTATTAACGGTAATGGTTGACGATAAAGATAAAAATTTGAACATTCTCCATCTCCGCCGAGAATAAAAGTTAGGTTGATATTTTGATTAACACTTGGTCCAGACTGTAACTAGAACTGATCCATTAGCGCCTATTGTTGCTGTTTGTGTAGTACCATTATTTAGTTTGTAACTAACGATAGCACCAGCTGTTCCGCTGATAACAAAAACGGCATCTTCTCCCGGACAAATGGTTGGGCTAACCGCAGTAAGTGTTGGCGGATCGCAGATTGTTCCGCAAACAGCTACAATTGGAGGTGTGATAAAATCAAAAGATTGTTGTTGCATATTCTGCCCAGAACCATCTCCCATAGAACCATCAACTCGATGTCCCACATAACCATATCTAACGCTCCCCAACTTTATGACCGCAGTAGAATGTCCTCCAGCTTCCACTTGCGTAATACATCCGAACTTGTATCCCTGAGGTGAATCCAAAATTTACAAAATTCATTCTCCAATCATAAAGGCACTATTTGAACCCGCAGTATAAAAGGCCACCCACTGATACTGCAATTGTAGGGTTAAGCCTTCATGCTCATTGGCCGAAATCCGCGGCATCGGTTATAATTGATCCATCAGGATTTAAGCATTTACCCAACTAATCTATAGTAGTTGTCTGGTCTCCAATTGGCCATAATTTAAACCTAAGAATACAATTTTTATCTGTTCCCAAAATAAATAAGAAGGACACCACCATACCAGTTCCTTGGATCATCTTTATTCCTGGCATACCAGCTGGTAAAGTCATTTGGGTAGCATAATTCCTTGTAGATGGTGCCATCACCCAAAAACAATTACCCCATGTCCAAAAGTCCCATCAGATTTTAAGCGAGCCAACCAGAATTCCCTCTGGCACAATAACTTTGTCAATGGTGTTGCAGCATCTTGCATCTTGCCATTGCAATCTTCCTGTTCTCCATTTCCTGACGGAATTTCTTGAGGATAAAACATACTTCCAATACACGTTGTAATCATTAATGTGCTAGTAGAAGCAAAAAGCATTTTTATATCTCCAGTCCCAACATTCAAGGGTAAGCCATCCGTTTTGCCATTTACTGTTATTCTGTTTAATATAGATGAAGTCGTAATTTGATTACTAATTACTGTACCTTCGTTGCCGCCAACAAATAAACCATCAGAAGTTAAGACAATCAGTTGTGAGTTTGTTCCAGCGGAACCAACAGCAATTTTATAAATAGTTCCTGTTAAATTAGGGTAATTGGTTGGGTTTACTGATATTGGAGATAAGGCAGCACTAAATCCATTTTCCTGCATATCGGCACCCCACACTTTCCATTCTCCATTGGGTTCCTTTATAAAAGTGGAATGAAAACACGACCCCATATTGTCATAGGCAATATTTGTGGCGTCATCGTTAGAATATAAACCTGTATTTCCGTTGCAAAATTCAGAGCCTCCGCATTGCGCCAATAAAGTAGTAACTGATCCAAAAACAAAAATTAAGGTTAACAAGTAGATATACTTCATCTTTAGTTGATTACTGGTTTTGCTAAAGAAACAGATTGAATTACACCATTGGCATCAATAAAGTCAAACATCAGATAAGCGTTCTCGGTAACAATGCCATTTAATTCGTATTGCAAGACGTGAGTTCCTTCCGGTAATTCCTTAAAACGATCATTCAAAGTGGCGGTAATATTGGTACCAATACCTGCTGAATTAACTTTAGTCATATTAAGCTTTGCCAGGCGATGATCAAACGTTTGAATAGTTACCGGAATACTGAGTACTATTCCTTCTGTACTTCTATTCTTTATAATTGGTGCCGAAAATGAAATTGCGTTGGAATCGAAAATCATTTTTATGGGACTTACTTCAACGACAATTTCTTTGGGTAAATGTCGTTCGGCACAGTTCTCTTTTTGATGATTATCTTGCTCTTCAATTTTTATTGTATACACGCCTGGAGTTGAAAAAATGTAATTATTAATTTCATTGCTCTTTAGATGTATCTTACGTGACTCATTGAAAAAATAAAAATGTGTGCCCTTCGAAACCTCGCCTAAATCTATCTTCTCATTATAAGAAATCACTATTCGATTTTGCGAATATAGCGACGTCAAAAAGAGCATTGCAAAAAATGTAATGAGGACTTTATTTTTTAATTTGAAATTTAAGATTAGTTTTGGCATGGCTTGTTTGCTGTTGTTTCCCTCAAATATATTGATAAGAATTGAAGAAAGAAAGCCATTATGGAAAATACCAAATAAACTTGCTCGCTAAAAAACAATAAAAATTACAATGATGTCATTACACCACCTGATTCGTGAGCCTAAAATAATTAAGGACAAAAACCCGCTATTACTGCTACTTCACGGCTACGGAAGTAATGAAGAAGATTTGTTTTCTTTTGCAAGTGAACTTCCAGAGGAATATTACGTCATTTCTGTTCGCGCTCCGTATGATATGATGTATGGTAGTTACGCTTGGTATGCCATCAACTTTGACGCGGATGAAAACAAATTTTCTGACCACGAACAAGCACGCCAATCAAGAGATTTGATTGCTCGTTTTATTGATGAATTAGTTGCTAATTACGCCATCGATGAGAACAATATCACTCTAATCGGATTTAGCCAGGGTTGTATTTTGAGTTATGCAGTTGCGTTGTCATATCCGCAAAAAGTGCAGCGCGTTGTTGCAATGAGTGGTTATTTGAATCTTGACATTGCTACAGAAAGCTATGCTAGCAATGACTTTAGCAATTTGAAAATATTTGCTTCACACGGGACGGTAGACCAAGTGATTCCGGTTGATTGGGCGCGAAAAGCAAAACCTATTTTAGAGACTTTAGGCATTAAAACGACTTACAAAGAATATCCCATTGGGCACGGCGTTTCACCACAGAACTTTTATGATTTCAAAAACTGGTTGGAAGAATAATTGAGTTTAAACTAGCTTTCTTGTTCCTCTGTTTTCTTGGTGCACCAAAAGCAAATTTAGAATAGTGAGCGTAAACCCAAATAATTTATCCTGTTACTTTTGGTAGAGCAATGATTGAATTACTTCAAAAGTAACCGTTTCATCTTCATTGATAAAATATTTCAAAAGCACTTCACCCCAATATTCTCCATCACTATAATCTGCAATTATCCATCTGTGGTTCAGGACTTTTGCTTTGTTTATTATAAATTTCTGAGCGCCTATTTGATCTTGTCCAGTGAATGGATTTCCTTTTGGATTTTCATTCAAGTCCATTAATTTTTCCTTTACGTACGGAATCAGCTTTTCATACGGAATGAATTTCTTTGAGTCCCCAGAATCAAAATAGTTCTGAGCGTTTTGATTGTTTTCTAATGAAAAATAATTGGCGTCATCATATTTTGTCGACACCGCCATCAAACTGTCTTTTAGCTTTGTATTCGTTGCTTCAAATCTGGTTTCGTCGAAAAGCATCTTTTTGCTATAATACATATAGGTAAAAATATTGATCAAGACCGCTAGAATAAAAAGGTAAAGGAAAAGAGATTTTTTCATTTTGTAAATTATTAATTAAATAGTTATTTCTAAATTATCGTAGGCAACAAATACGTTAGGCGGCAACTTTTTTTGAATGTCTTGATGAAATCCGAACAAATGACTAATGTGCGTTAAGTAGGCTTTTTCAGGTTGGATTTTTGCGATAAATGCTACAGCTTCCTCCAAATTAAAATGGGAATGATGTGGTTCCTCTCGCAGCGCATTTACTACCAAAGTCTTCACACCTTTCAACTTTTGAACTTCACTTTCCGCTATTGTCTTAACGTCTGTGAGATAAGCAAAATCATCTATTCGAAAACCAAATACTTGCAAATTTCCGTGCATTATGTTAATCGGAATTGCAATTTTATTACCAAGTGGAAAAGGTTCGTTTTCAATGATTTCGTTTGGAATCACTGACGGAGCTCCTGGATAGCGATTATCGACTTCAAACACATAATCAAAACGTCGGCGCAAATTCTGGATTACTCTATTGTGGGCAAAAATGGGCATCGGGCCTTGTTTAAAATTAAACGGACGAATATCATCTAAACCAGCAGTATGATCTGCATGTTCGTGCGTATATAAGATTCCGTCAATTTTTGGACATTTAGAGCGAAGCATTTGCTGCCGAAAATCAGGTCCACAATCAACAATATAAGAATGTCCCTCCCAGTAAATCCATATCGACACGCGAAGTCTTTTGTCTCTTGAATCCTCGCTTAGACAAACGGAATGTTGACTTCCAATTACTGGAATACCTTGTGATGTGCCAGTCCCTAAAAAATAGACTTTCAATTTGTTATTTTTTTACAAAAATACTATTAATTATCAGTTGGTAAAGTCCTATTTTGTTAACTTTGTGCTAGAATTACTACGTTACCTCAAATCATGGATAAACAAATTAAGTTAAAAGGAGACAAAGTCATAGAGCAAGTTCCGTCTACAAAGGACAAGGCGCTCCGTATCAATTTGAACGAAAATATATACGGAACCTTTGCGGAAATAGGCGCTGGACAAGAAACAGTGCGACATTTCTTTAGATCTGGAGGCTCTTCTGGAACGATTGCAAAAGCAATGAGCGCATACGACAAAGACTTTAGTGACGCTATTTATGGTGTCGAAGAAGATGGTCGTTACGTAACAGAAAGTCGATTAAAGAAAATGCTTACGCACGAGGTAGATCTTATCGAAAAGCGTTTAAGCAGAGAGAAACATCCTCACAAAATGTTCTTCAGTTACGCAAATACCGTAGCAACCATCGATTTTGCAAAGCAATTTAAAGGTCACGGTTGGGTTGGTATTCGATTTCAAATTGAACCTGAAGAAGATTATAATGACATCATCATTCATATTCGATTTAAAGAAACTGATGCACGACTGCAACAAGAAACCTTAGGGGTTTTGGGGGTCAATTTGATTTATGGCGCTTTTTACAAATACAACGACCCAAAGAAACTCTTGCGTTATTTGTATGATCACTTAGACAAAGATCAGTTAGAAATAGATACTGTCAATTTCTCTGGGCCACGATTTGAAGATGTGGATAATCGTCTGATGAGTTTGCAATTGGTAAAAAATGGAATGACCGATGCAGTGATGTTTGATCCTGAAGGAAAAAATATCTTACCAGCTGCCATCTTATATAAGAAAAATATCTTAGCATTGCGCGGAAGTTTCCGACCGGTTACTAGCGTTAACATGGACATGTATGAGAAGTCATTGAAAATGTTTCTTGCTGAAAGTAAAGTTCAAAAAGACAACACCTTAGTAGTTTTCGAAATTACCCTTTCCAACTTGCGCTCCGAAGGTGAGATTGACGAACGAGATTTTATGGATCGTGCGGAATTACTATGTTCACTTGGGCAAACCGTAATGATTTCGAATTTCCAGGAATACTATAAAGTAGTAGAGTATTTTTCTAATTATACCAAAGCTCGAATGGGATTGGCCATGGGTGTGAATAATTTGATTGATATTTTTGACGAAAAATACTATCGCCATTTGAGTGGTGGCATACTGGAAGCTTTCGGAAAGTTGTTTTATCGCGATTTGAAAGTTTTTGTATATCCGATGTTAGGTGAAGACGGAGAAGTAATCAATTCAGAGAATTTGAAAGTGCATCCTCGTATGAAAGAGCTTTATAAATTCTTTAAGTTTAATGGAAAAGTGGTGGATATTGATGAATTCAATCCAAATAATTTACAAGTATTTTCTCGAGAAGTGCTCAAAATGATTAATCACGGAAAATCTGGTTGGGAGAATATGTTACCGAAAGGAATTGCAGAACTCATTAAGAAACACAAGCTTTTTGGTTACGATCCGAATAAGGTTTTGGAAGAAACCAAATAGTTTTAGAATAAAGAAAAGAGCCAACAATCACAAAACAAAATTGTGTTTGTTGGCTCTTTTTTTTGATATTACTTGAGAATCTGCGCGGCGTGGGCTTTCGTTTTTACTTCAGAAATCACTTCGTCTATTAGTCCGTTTTCGTCGATAACAAAAGTTGTTCTGTGAATACCATCGTATTCTTTTCCCATGAATTTTTTTGGTCCCCAAACGCCAAAAGCTTGAATCACCGATTTATCTTCATCGGCCAAAAGTGGAAAAGGAAATTCAAATTTGTTTTTGAAATTTGCTTGTGCTTTTGCGTTGTCAGCGCTTACGCCCAACAGCGCATAATTATTGGCTTGAAACCGAGCAAAATTATCACGAAGATCGCAAGCTTCTGCGGTACATCCTGGAGTGTTGGCTTTTGGATAGAAAAACACGACCAATTTCTTACCGTGATAATCTGCTAATGTATGTACGGTTCCGTCTTGATCTTTCGCCGAAAAATTTGGAGCTTGATCCCCTTTTTTTAATGTCGTCATGAGTTGCTTATTTTGAATTAAGAATGTATGTCTTTTGATTCGGAGGTCATGCCCCAGATGGCAGTGAAAACCCCGGAGGTTATAAAGCTAATTTTTGTTGCAATGGGCCAGCGACCAGAGGAAGCTGAGACGATTGTGTATAAAAATAGTTTTAGAACCTGCGGCGTTGCAGCGAACAGCTGGATTAGGCACATCCTAAATTTTGTCTTATTTTTACCTCATAAAAGTAGTAAAATGACCCAACAAGAGCGTGTAACGTTTGTTATAAATACGTTAAAAGAGTACTATCCGACCATTCCGATTCCGTTGGCGCATAAAGATCCGTATACTTTATTGGTTGCTGTTTTGCTTTCGGCACAATGCACAGATGTTCGTGTGAATCAAATTACGCCGATACTTTTTGCGAAAGCGGACAATCCGTATGATATGGTCAAAATGACTGTGGAAGAAATAAAGGACATTATTCGACCTTGTGGATTATCGCCAATGAAGTCGAAAGGCATTCATGGTTTGTCACAAATATTAATTGATAAACACGATGGTCAGGTTCCACAAGATTTTGAAGCTCTGGAAGCATTACCTGCAGTGGGTCATAAAACGGCAAGTGTTGTGATGAGTCAGGCATTTGGTGTTCCCGCTTTTCCGGTAGACACGCATATTCATCGTTTGATGTATCGATGGAATTTTACTAACGGAAAAAATGTAGTTCAAACCGAAAAAGATGCCAAACGCCTTTTTCCGAAGGAGTTATGGAACGATTTGCATTTACAAATTATCTGGTACGGTCGAGAATATTCGCCAGCACGTGGATTTGATTTAGAAAAAGACATTATTACGAAGACGATTGGCAGAAAATCTTTTTTGAAAGAAATAACTACTGAGCGCACAATAAAGAAAAGTAGATGACACTTATAGATAAAAAAATCCCGATTAGACTCGGGATTTTTTTTAATTAGCTATTACTTCAATGTTCAATTTACCGACTTTCAAAAAGCTCATTGCTTTGGAGTAATTTAATAAAAAAGAAATGGTTTCTTTTTTAGGTTTCATTGAAGGAGTTACTAATGATTTTCTAGAGTAAATTTTTGCCATATTGTAGTTATTGTGTTTGTTTCTACTACAACGTGGCATTCTCCTATATATTGTTAATTCGTCAAAATAATTTGATGCTTCTCGATCACTTTTCTTAGGTTCATTAACGCATAACGCATTCTACCTAAGGCTGTATTGATACTAACACCTGTTAATTCTGAAATTTCTTTGAAACTTAGGTCTTGATAAATTCGCATCACTAGAACTTCTTTTTGATCTTGAGGTAGTTCTTCGATGAGTTTCTTCAGGTCTTTTTCAACTTGATCGGTGATCATCTGATTCTCGACCGTTAAGGAATTATCAGTCATAATGGAGAAAATAGAAAACTCCTCTGTCTCGCGATACATCGGCATTTTTTTGTTTCTTCTAAAATGATCAATAATTAAGTTGTGCGCAATTCGCATTACCCACGGCAAGAATTTTCCTTCTTCGTTATAGGAGTTTGATTTCAGCGTTTTGATAACCTTGATAAAAGTATCTTGAAAAATATCGTCACTTAAATCTCTATCCGAAATTTTTGAGTAGATAAAACCGTAAATTTTTGATTGGTGCCTATTGATTAATGTAGCCAAAGCGGTTTCGTCACCTGCCACATAATTCTTTACCAATAATGCATCTGGGATTTGTACATTAGCCATATATTACTTTTTAAATTAGTTTAATAAAATAAGAGAAATCTCTAAAAAGTAATTTTTTGTTATAGGCAAATGTTAAATTAGAATTAATACTAAGCCAAATGTAGCATAAATATTTCCTTAAAAGCAAATATGAGTTGAAAATTTAACAACTTTCTTACAATAAAAGTTGTGTTCCCTTTGATTTTCGGGGATAAAAATCAATATGAGAAAAAGTTTCAAAAGCAATCATTAGAAGAAAGTGTCTTACTTCTGAAACTTTGTAACATTCGATAATCAAATGAAAGCTACTTACTACTCGATGATTAATTTTTTTGTAGTCCTGCTGTAGCTGTCCAAATATCCATGTGGAAATTAGTAAAACCAGCAGCATTAAATCTACCTGACAAAAATGATATTCCTTCACAACCTAATCCTGTAATCTTGTTTGTATTGTTTCCTTCTACTTGAACTAGTGTAGTTGTAGCACCACACCATGAAGTGTTGTATGTGTTATCATTAAGAGGTGTATTATCAACTCCTAAGTAGTTAAATTCAGCGATAGGCGCATAAGCATCACTAAAAATTGACTTCACATCTGCAGCCGGACGGTTTGGTGGAGTAGGAGCGGCAGTTGCTGGTGAAGGCTCTGGAAGAATAGGAGCCGCTTCACTGGTTACATTATCAACATACACAGTGAAATTTCCATGACTATTGAAACCATCGTTTGTAGCTTTCCAATTTGGGAAAAACACCAATTTTTGATAACTTCCATCAGCCGTACCAGTATTATCAAGACCTTGTGTGAATGTGAAGGTCAAAGTTTGCCAAGCATTTGGAGTTGTGTATGATTGAGACGCCGCTGAATTCGGTCCTGCTCCACCCACTTCAACTTTAGCTAACATAGTAAACTCTTGAGTAGCATAAACATCAATGCTAACTGTTTTATCAGTTGTCAATTTTAATCTGATATCCTGCTGTATGATTTCAGCACCTTGCCATGGATTTCCAGAAGATTGGCTAACTAGCCTCAAATTGTTCATTCTTGTTCCACCCACTTCAGGGTCAGCTTCAATAGAAGCACTAGCCAAACCTTCAAAGCCAGCAAAAGTGAAAGAAGGTAAGGTTTCAAAATCTTGAACAACTACTTGCTGCGCAAAGCTAAACTGCGACGTAACAAATAATAATAGTAATAATGTAATTTTTTTCACAATAAATTAATTTAAGTGTTTCTGTAAAGCTAGCAAAATGTGTTGATGTTCCTGTCAAAAAAGACTGTATAAAAACTATACAAAAAAATGGTGCCAAAATGCTTAAAAGTCCATATATACTTAAGAATATGAGATGATTTTCGAACTGGAACCTAATACGACAAACAGAAAATGTTGAGGCGATGTAAAGGCAAATAAGCCATTACTATTGATAGATTTGTTTTAAAAATTACATTAATCTAACCTCTAGCGACCAATTTTGCATTTTGAATAAATAAATACATAAATAACTGCAAATATGAAAATTATCATTTTTGCAATTGTTCAGCACGTTCAACGCTCTTTTGTCCTTTGTCAGAATAGAATTAATTACCTTTGTACAAAATTCAAAATAATAATGATCATAGGAGATATTTCTACTCTAGAACCTAAGAGAAACATCATCATAAAAGGCGCCCAAGTCCATAACCTAAAAAATCTTGACGTCGCAATACCAAGAAACAAATTGGTCGTAATTACGGGCTTGTCAGGGTCAGGAAAATCCTCTTTGGCATTCGATACTTTATACGCAGAAGGTCAGCGGCGCTATGTTGAAAGTCTCTCCTCTTACGCACGACAGTTCTTAGGTCGATTGGACAAACCTAAAGTAGAGTATATAAAAGGAATTGCGCCTGCAATTGCTATCGAACAAAAGGTAAATACTACCAACGCACGATCTACTGTTGGAACTTCAACTGAAATATATGACTACTTAAAACTCCTTTTTGCTCGGATTGGAAAGACATACTCTCCCATTTCAGGGCTAGAGGTAAAAAGAAATATAGTAGCTGATGTTATTGATACAGTAAAAACACTAGACCTAGAAAGTAAATGGTTGTTGTTAGCACCGATTCAGGTGGAAGAAGGAAGAAAAGTAGAGGATAAACTAAAAACACTCCTACAGCAAGGCTTTGCAAGAATTGTTGTTGACAACCAAATACTGCGGCTTGATGAACTACCAACTTCATTAAAAGACCTTGACGCAAAAAAAGTAAAGGAAATCCTTCTCGTTATCGACCGAATAGTCGTTAAGGAAGAAGAAGAGTTCTATAATCGCCTTTCAGATGCAGTTCAAACAGCTTTTTTTGAAGGTAAAGGCATTTGTTATTTACAAGAATCAGAGGGCCAAAAGGAATTTGCATTTAGCAACAATTTCGAATTGGATGGCATTTCGTTTTTGGAACCCAATGTCCACTTATTCAGCTTTAATAATCCATATGGTGCTTGCCCAGTTTGTGAAGGTTACGGCAATATCATCGGAATCGATTCCGACCTAGTAACACCAAATACTGCATTATCAATATACGAAAACGCTATCTTTCCGTGGCGTGGTGAAAGTATGAGTTGGTATCGAGACGAGTTAGTCAATAATGCATACAAATTTGATTTTCCTATCCATAAGCCTTTTTATCAACTTACTGACGAGCAAAAAGACCTTGTTTGGAAAGGAAACGAATATTTTCAAGGACTCAATGATTTCTTTAAGGAATTAGAAGAGAAAAATTATAAAATTCAAAATAGAGTAATGCTATCGCGCTATCGCGGGAAAACTAAGTGTTATTCATGTAAAGGAAAAAGACTTCGCATCGAAGCTAGCTATGTAAAGATTGAAAACAAGACCATTTCGGACTTAGTTGATTTACCTATTCGGAACTTGGTTACCTTTTTCAAAGAAATGAAACTCACCGAATTTGATCAAAAAGTAGCCAAGCGACTGTTAACCGAAATCAACAATCGACTCCATTTCTTGGCAGACGTCGGCTTAGATTATCTAACGCTGAATCGAAATTCTGCTACACTTTCTGGTGGTGAATCGCAACGTATTAATCTCGCCACTTCTTTAGGCAGCAGTTTGGTAGGCTCCATGTATATTTTAGATGAACCTAGCATTGGCTTGCATCCAAAAGATACAGAACGACTGATAAAAGTCCTTTTGTATCTTCGAGATTTAGGGAATACTGTAATTGTAGTAGAACACGATGAAGACATCATGAAATCGGCGGATATGATTATTGACATTGGTCCAGAGGCCGGAACTTTCGGAGGAGAATTAGTTGCTCAAGGGACTTTTGCTGAAATCCTAAAATCAAACTCGCTTACAGCCAATTATTTAAACGGCTCGTTAGAAATTGCAGTCCCAAAAACGCGAAGAAAATGGGCAAATTATATTGAAATCTTAGGAGCGCGAGAACACAATCTACAAAACATAGACGTCAAATTTCCGCTTGAAGTACTCACTGTTATCACAGGAGTTTCAGGAAGTGGGAAAAGTACCCTAGTAAAGAAAATATTATATCCTGCAATGCAAAAAAAATTGGACGGGGTTGGAGAAAAAGCTGGTCAATTCGGCGAAATGAGAGGGTATTATCACAAAATTCGTCATATAGAATATATCGATCAAAATCCCATTGGAAGAAGTTCACGTTCCAATCCAGTGACCTATATCAAAGCATACGACGACATTAGAGACCTCTTTGCCAAAGAAAAACTATCAAAAATTCGTGGTTATCAACCCAAACACTTTTCGTTTAATGTGGATGGTGGTAGATGCGAAACCTGCAGCGGTGAAGGTTCCATCAACGTAGAAATGGTTTTTATGGCTGATGTTCACCTGCCTTGCGATACGTGTAACGGAAAACGTTTCAAAAAAGAAATTCTCGAGATTCACTTCGAAGGAAAAAACATTGATAACGTGCTAACGATGACCATAGATGATGCTATCGCTTTTTTTTCCGAAAACAAACAAACGAAAATTGTCCAGAAGTTACAACCACTTCAAGATGTGGGCTTGGGTTATGTGCAACTAGGTCAATCATCGTCGACACTTTCTGGAGGCGAGGCGCAACGAATCAAGCTCGCCACATTTCTGGTTAAAGGGAATACGAAAGAAAAGGCGTTGTTTGTATTTGATGAACCTACGACGGGATTACATTTTCATGATATCAAGAAATTGCTGGCATCGTTCGAAGCTTTGCTGGAAAACGGACATTCCATTATCGTTATTGAGCACAATTTAGATTTGATTAAATGCGCAGACTACATTATTGATTTAGGTCCTGAAGGAGGTGAAAATGGCGGCCAGTTACTCGCTGTTGGGACACCAGAGGAAATCGTCAAGAACAAAAAATCAATTACGGGAACCTATTTAAAGATGAAACTCTAAGATTTAGTCCGGAACATCGATTTCGTCTCCTTCAAAGAATAGATTAAAGACAAAAATCTTCACATAACGAGTTTCGTTACTCTCAAATGAATACGTGATTTTCTTTTTCTTATGATCGAGCGACAATTTTCCCCGTGCACTTTTGGAACGTAAAATCCAAGTAGAGATACCTTCTTCATCGACAGAATAATTGACAATAGAACCATGATAAAGTCTGGTTTTTCCATCGTCTGTTAATGCAATTACAATGTAGCCACTATTCTTAGTATTGATTTCACGAATGTCAATCACAGCGGATTCATATTCTGTGTCTTTAAGATCGTAAGCATCTTTTTCTTGATTCCAAGCGTAAAATAACCTGCTATCTGAAAAAAAACGTCGTTGGTCATTAATTTTTGTTGGCATGGTTTGCGCACTACCCCACAAGGTCCATAATAGTACAAAACTAGTAATCAGATTCTTCATCGTATTTTTCAAAATTTTTTCAAAAGTACAAAAATGGTTCAAATGTGAACAAGGTTAACATAAATACTGCATTAATAATTTATAATCAGCAGATTGACTACAAATCGCCACTATCAGTTACACCATTCTAAGTAATTGTACGCAAAAGATTCTCACACTTTCACTAGTTCTTTACCAAAGCAGCAAAACTATACCCGATTACTACCGAAAAAACTTTAACATAATTATATATAAAATTAGCTGTAAGGTATTGGCCTTCGGTATGATTATTGCAAAATGAAAGAACAATAGGAAGTTAATGCAAACGCTTCCTATTTAATAAATGGGTTAAATAAATAAAATTGGGTTTGTTTTGGTTGAATCCCGCAAGTATTTCTAGTATTTGCGGGATTTTTTTATGGTTTCTTTTTTAATAGGAATCCCGCTTTCTCTAGTAATGTGTGAATAACGTTGTTAATTTCAGCGGAAATTTTCCAACGATATGTGAGGTACACATACACCATCGTTATCAAAATCGATTTTAGCCCAATATTAATAATGGCATGAAATGGAAAATCCCAAAAATAGAACACAACGAATACCAAGCTAATAATCCCAAATGATTGCAGCGTTTTTTTTGTAAATGGAAATAAGTCCATTTTCTTTACAACAAACCATAACTTGATAGAATTATATACAATTACGGAGATTAGCGTAGCCAAGGCAGCGCCATCAATACCGTATAACGGAATGAATATCATATTTAAGACAATCATTAAGAACACCAAAAGTAATCCGAAAAACAGAACCCATTTGTAGTACTTCGTATTCAAAATAATGGCGTTGTTATTTCCCAAGATAACGTCGTAAAACTTAGCCAAACCAATCAAGAAAACTACTAAAATTCCGCCACTATACTCGTACGGTATTAGCTGATAAATTTCTTTGATATTTAAGAAAACACCTAGCATCACAAAACCTCCAAACACCTGTAGATTAATGGCGCTTTTTTGATATAATTCTCTCAGCTCTTCTTGCTTATTCTCGCTAATTAATTTGGCTGTAATTGGATAAATAATTTGAAGCATAGCTCGACTTGGTACCGCAATCACTGTCGCAATAAAAATAGCGACAGAGTATAAGGCATTGCTGCCGATATTCTCGTAGGCTGGAATCATTACTTTGTCAAAATCCATCAACAAAACCGCTACGCTCCCGGAAAGTATAATGAAGGATGAATACCCAATTATTTCTTTATAATTATGCGGAATCTTAAATGAAAATACCGGCATCTTCACGTACATTGCATAAGCCTTCATAGCAACGAATTGCAAAAAATAAGCGATTACCAAGCCGTATATGAATCCATCTTTAGTTAACCAGTTTAAATGAACGGAGAACAACATTAACAATATCACAAACCGCACTAATACTTCACTTATAAAATTACCAAATACCGACTGCATATGCACCTTAACCCAAGCATAGTATATTTCAAAATAGCCCATACAAATCCCAATGATGGGTATCAACCAAAGAAATGGCTTCACAGTAGGATTTTCTTTTAGTATATAGTAGGCGATTTGATCATAGCAGAAATACGTGATAGCGCATATCGGCACAATCAGTAGCAAAGGCATCCAAAGCATAAAACTCAGGAACTTTTCTCGCTCCCCTTCAGAATTGCATTTAGAATAAAATCGAATGAGCGTATTGTGCACTCCAAAAGCCATCAGCGGCATCATAATATTGGCAGCAGACAACAAAAAAGCGACCATGCCGTAATGCGTTTTCCCTAAGAAATTGGTGTAGAGAAACAGCGCATTAATTGCCCCGATACCAAAGCCAAAATAGGTAATGACAGTATTTTTGATCGATTGATTCAATACTATTCCCATATCAACTTAGGAGTTTTGGTTTTCGAATTTGGATTGGTGAACAATGTTTGATAGATGCTCCGTCAATTTTTTGCGGGAATACGTCTCTAAACCAACGGCGTTTACGTTTAACTTGCCTTGAAGGAACGATTCGTAGGAACTAACTATTGCTTTCTTTAAAGCTTCTTTTTGTCCATAATCAAAGAATAAACCTGTATTGGTTTGTAGAATTATATCCGAAAAATCAGAACCTAACGGTCCGATAGCTAAAATAGGACGACCGGATGCCATGTATTCAAATAATTTACCTGGTATGATGCTAATTGTATTCGTCGAATTAATCTCGATTAGCAGTAAGATTTGTGATTTTCGTTGTTGAATGAGTGCCTCGTGATGACTTACGTAACCTACCAAATTCAGATAATGCTCCAAATCATAACTTTTGATAGTTTGCAGCACATCGTCACTAACAGTTCCTATCAACTTTAGTTCTAAATGCGTGTCAAAACCTGGAACTTCTTTTACTAATTCAGCCAAAGACTGCCACAAAATCACCGGATTTCGTTCTGATAAAAGCGAGCCAATATGCGCCAAACTAAAGGATTGATCTAGAATTTGCTTTGGAACATCTTCCGTATCATAGCCATTCGTAATCACATGAATTGGTTTGACTGTTTTCTTGAGAAACTCTAATCTTGTGCTTTTACTTGTGACCAAAATTTCATCTGCTGTATTTAGGACTTTTAATTCCAATGCTTCATGTTTTTTCATTGATGAAGCAGTTAATTTTAACTGATGATGATAACCAATAGTAATCCACGGATCGCGAAAATCTGCAATCCATCGAATAGGCAATTGTCTTCTCAATTTCAAGCCAATAAGATGCAAGCTATGCGGCGGCCCAGTTGTTATGACGGTGTCAATTTGATTTTCAACAATATATTTTTTGAGGTAGACTACTGAAGGTTTCACCCACAAAACTCTGGCATCAGGTATAAACAAATTGCCCCGAATCCACAGTATTAATCGTTCGAAAACCGATTGTTTATGGGAACTTGGAATAATTCCAGAACTTATTTTCTTGGTTTTTGATTTTGAAATAATCGAGGCAAGTCCATACGGCTCAACAATCGGCTTTTTTAGTATGACCACCTGACTGGAAACGTCTTTACCTAAATTATTATCAATAATCGGATAGGATGGATTTTCAGGAACATATACAATAGGTTGAATACCAAAATCAGGTAAATATTTTACGAATTTTAACCAACGTTGCACCCCTGGACCTCCAGCAGGTGGAAAATAGTACGTTATGATTAAGACTTTTTTCATCGGATTCAATTCGTAAATAATTGAAATTTTACTACAAATTACTCCTCTTTAGCGTACCACATTTTCTTTCTTTCAAAGTACAATCCACCGACAATCAGGAACACCATTCCTAATGAACTTGCCAATGAAATCGTGCTGCCAGTTTGCACAACTTGAGGTTCAAATTTAAACTCAACGACATGCTTGCCCGCCGGAATTGGCAATGCCCGTAAAACGTAATCTGCTCTTAAGTGCGGCGTTTTTGTCCCATCGATATAGGCATTCCAACCATCAGCATAATACATTTCTGAAAAAACAGCCAGAGCGTCATTAGTGCTAGTAGAAGTATATTTCAAATGATTCGGCTCGCATTTCTGCAGTGTTATGGTCGACAAAGTATCCTTCACGAAATCAGATTTCTGTAATAAATTACCAAATTCCCTTTGATTGACAATTGCTACTTCCTTGGTAGGGATTTTACTTAACGATTCCATTTCTCCGTCGGCAGTTTGAACAAATTTTACCTTTTGTGCAAACCACGCATTTCCGTTATGTTGTGGATTTAGAGTAGGAATCTGCTTCCCTTCCTTATCAGTTTGAATCACATATTTCACATTCAACATATCCAAAACTTCCATGTTGTTTTTTGCGATTTGGTAATCAAACAACTGTTGCATTCTTCTCGGTTTTGCGGCATGATATCCTCCAATGGATTTATGAAAATAGGAAGCACGTGCACTCGACATGTTGCCATCAACTTCAAAGACCCGATAATGTGTGGTGTCTTGCAGAATCATATCATCCGCCTCACTTGATTGAAAAGGAATATCAACTTCTCGTGCACTCACAAAATCCGTACTACTTACATAATTTTTGTCAATAAAGAAAAGATCTAAAACCATTAATGCGCCAACCAAAATAATCGTGGTGCTTTTTGCCAAACGATTTTTGGTATGCATCCAAAACAATAGTGAAACCAATAAAATAAAAAAACCAGAGCGCAATAAATCTGCTAAAAACATAGTCTTTCGGTCGGACTTCAAAGCCTCTACGAACTGCGGTCCATAACTTCTCTGAAATAAGAATCTGAGCCACCTGAGGAATTAAAGGAACACTTAAACACGAAAAGTAACGCCAAAATACCCAAGCCGATAGCACTCGACTGCCATAACACTTTCCATTGACGATCTTTTTCGGCTTTGAAAAAATAGTGCAAACCTAAAATGGCTATAACCGGAGCACATAACTCTAAAATAACTTGTATAGAAGAAACCGCTCTAAATTTGTTATACATCGGAACGTAATCGATACAGAAATCGGTTAGCGCTGAGAAATTCTTTCCCCATGACAGCAGCAACGAAAGTATCGCGGCAACTAAAAAGGCATATTTGATTCTTCTTTTTACTACAAATAATGCGACGATGCACAGGAAAAAAACGACAGATCCGATATAGGCTGGTGCAGCCACAATGGGTTGATCTCCCCAATAGGTCGGCATTGCCGAAACGAAATCCTTGGCTTGCGCTTCTGGTACATTTTGACTTAAGATAAACTCATACATAGCACCATCAGTCCCCACATTTTCACTATTTGACCCTCCAAAAATTCTTGGAGCAAACAAGTTCATACTTTCTAAAATACCATAACTATATTCTGTAATATAATCGTTTGACATGGCATTCTTGGTCGTGTTTTTTGTTCCGTCGGCATTAAAAGACAATTCACTTTTGTCCCGTGTGCTGTACTTTGCATATTCTGAAGTTGCCAGCAAATTCGTAGCATTTGTGCCGATCGCAAACACGCCAGCGATAGCGAAAACGCCTATAACTTTTCCAATTGTTGCAAAGTCTTTTTCCTTGATATATTGAAAAAAATAAAAACAAGAAATAACCAAAAGCAACAACAATAAGTAGAAAGTCATTTGAAAGTGATTCGCATTAATTTCTAATGCTGCCGCCAACATCGTAACAATTCCACCGAGAATAAATTTACGCTGATAGACAAGCATCACGCCTGCTAAGACCAGTGGCATATAGGCGATTGCGTGTGCCTTCGCATTATGTCCAACTCCAAGAATAACTATTAAATAGGTCGAAAATCCAAATGCTAAAGCCCCAAAGAAAGCTTGAAGCGGATCGATTTTCAACACTAAAAGTAAAACATAAAATCCGATGAAATATAAAAACAAATAGTCCGCTGGACGGGGTAAAAAACGCAATACATGATCCAATTTACTGATATACTCATGCGGGTAATTAGCGCCCAACTGATAAGTCGGCATGCCGCCAAAAGCCGAATTAGTCCAATAGGGTTCCGATTGATGGGTTGCGCGAAAATCATTTTGCTCCTTCGCCATTCCGGTGTATTGAACGATATCCGATTGAAAAATCTTTTTCCCCTGAAGTACAGGATAAAAATAGATACAAGAAATTAGGAGAAAACCAAGAACCACTAGGCCGTGGACATAAAATTTTTTGAGTACATTCATAATAAGAAGTGCGCCTTTGCGCTAATTCGTTTACATAATATCAGTCAAAAATAGTCAAAAAGTGTAAACGAACCGTGGAAAACAAAACCCAATTTAATCTATTTCTTCGTAATCGATATACTCACCAACTTTCTTGGTTTCACGAGGTTTATTAGATTGTGAAGTTGTGTTGACAAATTCGTCTTGTTGCTGAGTGGCATTAGACTGGTACGTCGACTGATACTGGCGTTGGAAGTTCTCTCCTGCTTTTTCCACGACTTTTTTCACCATAATAGGGAGAAACAAGCGAGCAAGAAACTTGAAAATATAATAAAATGCCAATATGTAAAAAATTGTTTTTAGAATTCCACTAAAAGAGGCCATTTCCATAGTCAAATAAATTTCGACAAATTTAATAAATCAAATCTTCAAAAACAGGATGGGATTCTTAAATAAATAATAAATTATAGTACATTTGGGAATTAGTACTGCTGATGCAAAACACCATTTATATGTTCAATAAAAAGCACTTTACTTTTCTAATACTTGTCTTTTCAGTTACCTCAAATTTTGCGCAGTTTACAGACGTCATCAACTCAAATCGTCCTGGTCAATCGATGTCCGCGTTTTCGGTTGGAAAGACTGTCATTCAGGCTGAAATGGGTGTCAATTATAGCAAAGAAACCAACGATGCTACAAATTACAAAGGAAAAATATGGGAGAGCGATTTGACCTTGCGTTACGGAGTATTGTTTGAGCAATTAGAAGTTATTGCTAATATAGAATACCTCAATGAAACAATCACAACGCCACTTTTTGATAAGCAAGAGTCCGGTTTAAAGCGCACTACTATTGGAGCGAAATTTCTTGTCTACGATCCCGAAAGAAACTACGAAAAGAAACCGAATCTATATAGCTGGAAAGCCAATCATCAATTTAATTGGAGGCAATTTATTCCTGCCGTGGCGCTGTACGGAGGCGTGAACTTGAATTTGGCGCGAGATAAATTCTTGCGAACTGCTCCACCAGAAAAAGGATTTAGCTTAAAAGGAATGATTCTAACCCAGAATCAATTTGGGCGATATACGTTCTTGACGAATATCATTATCGATAGATTTCCATCACAAACGACGTCGTTCGATTATGTTTTAACTATGACACGTGGATTCAATTCGAGAGTATCAGGGTTTGTTGAAATTCAAGGATTTAATGACCAGTACTATAAAGATCATTTTTTCCGACTAGGCGCAGCTTATTTATTAAAGCAAAACTTACAAGTAGATGCTTCTGTTAATAGTAACTTTCAAGGTGCTCCTAACATTGTAGGTGGAGGCGTTGGTATTTCATGGCGCTTTGATGCCAATTACGAAGATGTCATGTTGCGCATTCCAAAAGAAGACAAGCGCAGCAAATTGGATAAGAAAAGTGACAAGTTGAAGGACAAAAAGAAAGAAAAGGAAAACAAACGTATCGACGCTGTCGAAGGAGATAAAGCGAAATAAGTATGATTACCGTCCAAGAAGTCACTACACCCGCTTTATTGAAAGCCTATGTAACCTTTCCTTTTAGCTTATACCACAACCATCCTTACTGGGTTCCGCCGCTGATAAGTGACGAAATGGAAAGCTTCGACGCTTCTAAAAATCCTGCTTTTGAATCAGCAGAAGCCCACTTGTTTCTAGCGTACAAAGAGCAAAAAATAGTCGGACGAATTGCCGTGATTATTAATTGGAATGAAGTCAATCTGCAACAAAAAAAGAAAGTCCGTTTTGGTTGGTGGGACGTCATAGACGACATTGAAGTGACCAAAGCACTTCTAGAAAAAGTCTACGAAATCGGCAGAAAAAATAATCTCGAGTATGTTGAAGGTCCCATTGGTTTTTCTAATCTTGACAAAGTAGGTGTACTAACGGAAGGATTTGATTTTATTGGTTCGATGATTACTTGGTATAATTATCCTTATTATTCGCAGCATCTAGAACAATTGGGTTATGTAAAAGAAAAAGAATACATCGAAAGCAGCTTCTCTTTTGCCAATGTGATTCCAGAAGTTTATGTAAAAGCTCAAGAATTGGTCAAAAAAAGATACCAACTAACTGCCGTTCGATTTACTAAAACCAAAGATATTTTGCCTTACGTAGACAAAATGTTTGATCTTTTCAATAAGAGTTACGCCAATCTTACTTCATTTGTCGCCATTACCGACATTCAAAAAGAATACTTCAAGAAAAAGTACGTTCCGTTCATCAATCCAGAATACATCAAATTTGTAATGGATAAAGACGATAATATGGTCGCCTTTAGTATCGTCATGCCGTCTTTCTCAGAAGCACTTCAAAAAGCCAAAGGCAAACTATTTCCGTTTGGATGGTATCACATGCTTAACGCCAGAAATCATAGTAAAGAAGTTGCTTTCTATCTCATCGGGATTTTGCCAGAATACCAAAGCAAAGGCGTCACAGCGATTATTTTTGATGAGTACTACAAAACATTTAAGGAAAAAGGAATTCTTCGTTGCATTCGAACGCCTGAACTGGAAGAAAATCACGCCATCCATAACTTATGGAAAAACTTCGATTCGAAAGTGACCAGAAGAAGACGCACCTACCGAAAAGACCTGTAATTATTTCTTACAGGGTACTTCTACTAGCGGCAATGAAGATTCAAATTGAATTCCTTTGTAGTCTTTAAAAACCACTTTGCCGTCTTGATCTTCCGTAACTGGGCCAAATCCTTCCACATAGTTTTTTCCTTGCTTCAAAAAAACAACTTCACGCACAGACAGTGCTCCCTCTGACTGGAAACTATATTTCCCTCTAAGCGTATCGCCACGGAAAGCCCCGACTAAAGTACCTTCGTTATCATCTTTTTCAAAATAATTGTAGGACAATGTCCCGTACTGAAGTTGATCTCCTTTGATAACCAAAGTCATTGAAACCGTGTCTTTCCCATGAACGCCTTCATAGCACATTTCAGAAAACGGATTGACAGGCTTTTCAATTATATAATCTTCTGCAGTCATCTCCTTTTTGCAGGAAATAAATACTAGCAAACCAAAAAAAAGAATTTCCTTCATAACAGTTATATTAAAAAAAACCACTTCATTTTTTTGAGTGGTTTTCATTATCAATTATCAATTATTAATTGTCAATTAACTTACGTCAACTGTAGTTTTCTCAGCAATTGCTTTATAGGTGCCATTCTCCAATTTCTCGCGAATAGCATTAAAAGCAGTCAACGTTTCATCAATATCTGCCAAAGTGTGTGATGAAGTTGGAATCATACGCAATAAGATAATCCCTTTTGGAATTACTGGATAGACTACTATCGATAGAAAAATACCATAATTTTCTCTTAAGTCATTCACCATCACCATTGCTTCTGGAATACTTCCTTCTAAGTAAACTGGCGTCACACAAGTATTGGTATCTCCAATATTAAAGCCATGCGATTTCAATCCATTTTGCAACGCATTGACATTCTCCCACAATTTGTCTTTCAACTCAGGGTGGTTGCGTAACAATTCCAATCTTTTCAAGGCACCAAGCGTTTGAATCATCGGCAATGCTTTGGCAAACATCTGTGAACGCAAATTATATTTCAAGTAATCTATTATATCTTTATCCGCAGCGATGAAGGCACCAATGCTCGCCATCGATTTGGCAAACGTAGAGAAATATACATCAATACCATCCTGACAACCTTGCTCCTCGCCCGCTCCCGCGCCTGTTTTTCCTAAAGTTCCAAAACCGTGAGCATCATCTACTAACAGACGGAAATTATATTTCTTTTTCAACTCCACAATCTCCTTCAACTTGCCTTGTTGGCCGCGCATTCCGAAAACACCTTCCGTAATAAACAGAATCCCACCACCCGTTTCCGTTGCCATCTTGGTCGCACGTTGCAGGTTTTTCTCCATGCTTTCCAAATCGTTGTGCTTATAGGTGAAACGTTTCCCCATATGCAAACGAACTCCATCTATAATACACGCATGCGCATCCACATCGTAAACAATAATATCGTTTTTGGTCACCAACGCATCAATCGTTGACATGATTCCTTGATACCCAAAATTCAACAAATACGCTGATTCTTTCATAACAAAAGCAGCCAATTCTCTTTCCAATTGTTCGTGTACATCGGTGTGACCGCTCATCATACGAGCGCCCATCGGATAGGCCGCACCATATTGAATTGCAGCCTCAGTATCTGCTTTTCGTACTTCTGGATGATTCGCCAATCCCAAATAATCATTCAAACTCCAGTTCAAAATGTTCTTTCCTTTAAACTGCATCCTCGGACCCAATTCACCTTCCAGCTTTGGAAATACGTAATAACCTTCGGCTTGTGACGCCCATTTTCCTAATGGACCTTTATTATTTTGGATTCTTTCAAATAAATCTTTCACCATAATATTCAATATAAAATCGGTTTTTTTAGATGGCGCAAAATTAAATATTTCCGACTGATATTACTGCTATTATTCTATTTATTTTTAGGAGCCATTTCCCGCTATTCGCTCTATCTTTTTTTCGTGCCTCAAAAAAGGATGCCGCTACTATCGGGGCTAAAAATCACCACTAAGAATAAACTCCGTATCTTTGACCACAACATTTGTCAACCCGAACGCAGTAGAGGGAGCTCATCAACTCAAAACCGACAACCGACAACCGACAACTTACAACATACAACACAACTATGTCACAAAACACCAAAGAACTTAAAATAGCCGTCTTGATCGACGCAGATAATGTTCCTTACAGCAATGTCAAAGGAATGATGGAAGAAATTGCCAAATTTGGAATTCCAACCACCAAACGAATTTATGCCGACTGGACCAAACCCAACGCAGGAGGATGGAAAAGCGTATTACTTGAACATGCCATCACGCCAATTCAGCAATATAGTTATACGGTTGGAAAGAACTCCTCCGACTCCGCAATGATTATCGACGCCATGGATTTGCTTTACTCAGGCAAAGTAGATGGATTCTGCATCGTGTCCAGCGATAGCGATTTCACGCGCTTGGCCATTCGTTTACGAGAATCAGGAATGAAAGTTATTGGACTCGGAGAAAAGAAAACGCCAAATTCATTCATTGTAGCCTGCGATCGATTTATTTATATCGAAGTATTGGAAGGCGCGAAACCTAAAAAACTTCCCAAACCGAACACCAACAACACGCCAAGCGACAACAGAAAACCAATCGAGAAACCAGCAGAAAAAGCCTTAAACAAAATTGACCTTCAAACCATCGAACTTATTGAAGCGACCATTGAAGCTATTGGCGATGACGACGGCTGGGCGTTCTTAGGTGATGTTGGAAACCTCATCGTAAAGAAAAAACCAGAATTCGATCCGCGTAATTACGGTTTTAATAAACTAACACCGATGCTCAAGTCGCTTACTGATATTCTCGAAATCGACGAGCGAGACTCAGACAAGAAAGGAATCAAACATGTCTTTGTCCGATTAAGATTTAGCTAAATAAAAAAAGCCTCTTCAAATGAAGAGGCTTTTTCGTACTAATTAAGTTTTATTATTGTGGGAAATTTGCAAATACGGAATTTTCCAAGTTAGGGAAGAAAATATCTGTATCTGAATTATCTACCGAACCATCTCCATTAATATCTGTAGCTAATGGTCCAAAATTAGAAATCGAAACATCTTCTAATAATACATCTGAATCTGTATTATCAATGGTGTAGTCTTGATTCAAATCTCCAGAGTAGAATGCCCAAACACCAGCTTCTACTTCGATCATATTATCACCATATGCCTGTGAAGCACTGCTAGAAAAGTCATAACTTAATGGTGTCGTACCTATCGATTGCGGAGAAGCAGTCCATGTTTGAACTAAACTAACGCCACGTACTGCAATATAATAAGAACCAGATGGTGCTGTCGCAAAGGTTGCTGATAGCGTTCCATCGGCATGCAAGGTTGCAGTCGTGCTATCTACAAGACTGTAATCAATAGCGTCATGCAATTCGATGGTCAAATCTTCCACGTCAGTTGGACTTATTGATGAAGGGAAGTTTAGATCTTGATTTAATTTTACAGAACGCATCGTAGAAGCGGTATCATAGTAACCTTGCACAAACAAGGTCAAATTCACCACTTTTCCAGTAACGCAATTGTTAGTCAGTTCCGCATTGGTATCATCGCAATCCGCACCTAAAGAAACCAGCACATATCCTGTTGGAGCGATTGTTCCGTAGCAAACAAGAGTAGTTGATACACCGCCGCTATATCCATCATTGTCAGCATCAATATCTAAGAAATCTGTTCTATAAGTTATCGGGTTACTGTCGTCGCAGTCATCAGGACCTAATTGTGTTACTGTCGTTCCAATTGGTAAATTAGCACCATAACAAGTCATTGTTCCAGTTCCAACGGTAAAGGTATCACCATCTGCATCAGTGTATAATGTTGCACTTCTATAAATATCACGATCTAAATCATTACAATCATGGTCAACAGACTGTGTTAACGTAGTTCCTGGAGGTAAAGTCGCACCATAGCAAACTGTACTTCCTGTTCCAACAGTGTAAGTGTCGCCATCAAGATCAGTATAAAGTGTCTCACTTCTATAAACATCACGATCTATATCATCACAATCTTCATCAACCGTTGATGTCAATGCAGTACCTGCTGGCAAAACGGCACCGTAACAAACTACACTTCCTGTTCCTACAGTGTAAGTATCACCGTCAACATCAGTATACAAATGTTGCACTTCTGTAAATTAACGCATTGGTATCATCGCAATCAGATCCTAAAGTTGTTGCTGATGTTCCAAGTGGAATAGTAGCTCCAACACAAATTCCAATGATGGCGCCATCATCATGTCCATCTCCGTCTAGGTCTGTATACAAATTAGCAGAAGTAAAAATTGATGCGTTTGTGTCATCACAATCTTCTGTTGGAGATGCAGTAAGCGTAGTCCCTACAGGTAAAGTGTCACCATAACAAACTGTAGTTCCTGCACCAACGGTGTATGTATCTCCATCAACATCAGTATGTACAGTTGCACTTCGGTAAACCAAGAAATCTGCGTCATCACAATCTTCCGTTTGAGAAGGAGTTAGAGTTTTACCGAATGGCAAAAAACCTCCCAACATACTACACTTCCAGCTCCGACTGTATAACCATCCAAATCGAAGTCTGTAAACAAAATATCACTGCGATAAACTGCGCCACTAAAATCATCACAATCTTCTGTTTGAGAAGGTACTAATGCGGTTCCAGCTGGTAGATCGGCACCATAACAAACAACGCTTCCGGATCCAACAGTATAAGAATCTCCATCCTCATCGGTAAACAAAGTAGCACTTCTATAAATCAAAGCATCGGTGTCATCACAATCTGAACCTAAAGTCGTAAGTGCCGTTCCCGGAGGAAGAGTAGCACCATAGCACAACGGTCCTGGTACAAATCCATCGTCGTGACCATCACCATCTAAATCACCATACAATGCTGTGCTTCTAAATATCGAATCATTGTCATCATCACAATCGGTTCCGTCTAGAGAATATCCAGTTGGCGGTGTCGCGCTGTTTTCTCCACAAACTAACAGTGGCGTTCCAGCTCCGTAGGTATCTCCATCAAGATCTTCGTAAAACGAGAATAAATTAAATTTCGTAGCATCGTTGTCATCACAATCAGTATTATTTGTTGAATAACCAGTTGGAGGTAAACTTGCATTCTCAGTACACAACATTTCCGATGTAGTGCTACCGTAAGTATCTCCGTCTGCATCTACATAATATACGTAAGTAATCGTTTTTAATGGGTTAGCATCGTCGCAATCATTACTGCTTAATGAAAAACCGGTAGGTGGCGACATGTCATCGACTGCACAGGCCGCTCCCGTTAGATTACTTCCGAAAGTATCTTCATCTGCATCAACAAAGAAAGAAAAGGTATTGAATTTTAAAATATTAGTATCATCACAGTCCGTATTACTTAAAGAAAAGCCGGTTGGTGGTGTCACATCACTAATCGCGCAAGCTTGCACTAATGAACCTGCTCCATAAGTATCGCCGTCAGCATCAACATAGAAAGGATAAGTAATTGTTTTTCTTGAATCAGTATCATCACAATCACTATTATCTAAAGAATATCCTGTTGGAGGAGAAAATGCATCAGCCGCACAAACGTCCACTAAACTTCCAAAACCAAAAGTATCACCATCTGCGTCTGCATAAAAAGAGAATTTTTCGTGTGAGAAAGGATCATTATCATCGCAGTCAGTACTATCTGTAACACTACCACTCGGCGGTAAACCACTGCCGTCGCAACTGGTTACTGGCGCGGCAAGATTTCCATAAGTATCTCCATCTGCATCGGTATAGAAAGTGCCCTGCGTTTACTGGTTACAATAACAGTCAAAGTTTCAAAAATATCAGCAACGCAAGTTGGACTAGAACCAACATTAGAACTAACTCCTACCAATTGATAATTTATATTTCTAATATTGTCAGTCGGAACTGGCAGGCTTACGCTATTGCCAGAAGTAGTAACAATCGTTTGCAATAGTGGAGGAACAATACCATCGGCAATAATATACTGAAACTCATAAGGTGGTAAACCATTCGCGCCTGTGAAAGTGACAGAAGCTGTGCTATTTTGACAAACTGAACTCGAACCTGAAATGGTAGCGGTTGGTATTCCAAATACAGTAATTGTACCTGAGCTAGAACTAGTTACACTAGGTGCTGTACCGCAAGTTCCTGCATAACTAACTACACAATAATAACTTGTAGCGCCCACTGTAGTCGTTGGAGGAGAAAATGATGATGCTGTCGCTCCTGAAATCAAATCTGCTCCAGGATTGCGATACCATTGATATGCCAGATTACTACCTGCTGCGAGCACAGTTAAAGGACTTGAAGAAGAATCTTTACATGCATCTTGAGTCGTCAGGTTGGCTGTTCAAAATAATGGGTCGACCTATTCTTAAATCATTAAAGAAAACGTCTTTGTCAGAACCGCCGCCAGCATTGCTATTAAAAAATTCTATTTGAGCAGGCACTTGACCTCCAACTGCTGTCGCGAATGTTCTTCCTGTTAAGACTGTTGTTACTCCAGATCTTGTAATTGAAATACTGTAGGTATTAGCCGCTGTATAGGCAAAAGTTATATTGCTCAAACCTGTAGTTGTCAAATTTACTCCAGTATTGGTTGTAGCATCATCAGCAATAAAATACTGCGTATCTCCACCAGTAAAGCGGAATTCAGACAAGATATTGTTACTTGAATTTCTCAATCGAAATCCTACTTTTTTCCCGCATCGACATCCTCCGTTGTCAAAGGCAAAACTTAACGTATTTCCAATTTCTAAAGGACCTGCAAATGGACGAATCGCTGAAGTCAATCCTCCAGAATTAGCATAAATTCCCCAAGCTTGTCCTATATCGGATCCACCTGTAAAAGTTCCGCCACTTCCGCCACTTACTAATAAAGACCATGGACCAAAACCTTGACCGCCATTTCCTCCAGTAGTGATTCCGTAAGTTGCGGTATCAGATGGGATTCCAGTAATACTTACCGCACCTGAAACATCACTTGTTATAGAAGTTGGAGCACACAAACCTCCAACTACGCAATAATAATATAAAGTAGTTCCACCTGCATATACTGGCGTATAAGAAGCTGAAGAAGCACCACTTAGTAATGTTCCTCCTGAATTACTTGGTGTTGTATTGCTATACCATTGGTACGTTAAAGAAGCGCCATCCGCCACTACCGATAATGCTGAAGCTGACGTGCCCAAACAAACCGACTGAGCACTAGTAGCGGGTTGTGTCATAATTGAAGTACTCACCCCAACTGACACTACTAATGAACTAGGCAAACTATCACCACTTGAATTTCTAGCAACAACAGAAATAGTTCCTCCTGGGTTGGTAACAGTTACATCAATACTATTAGTAGTACTTGTCCCCGTCCAACCACTAGGCAAAGTCCATTCGTAACTTGTTGCGTTTATATCATTGATTACACTATAAGTTTGTGTAGCACCATTGCAAAGTGCAGTGGCACCCGAAATAGCACTTGGTTGTCCCGGAGCTAAAGTTGGTGCTGTATAAACCAAATTAATTGTATTTCCACCGGATAAAGTCACTGCAAATGTTCCTGTAAAAGAAGCAAAAGATGACGTATTAATTGTAAAATTACTTGTATTAAATCCTGAAACACTGCTACCAGACGCAATTGGCCAAGTATAATTGTTAGCTGGATTGAAATTAGCCACCGACAAAGACACTAAGTTTAGCGTAATTGGCGAAGCAGAGCAGGTTAATACTCCAGTTGAAGTTATTCGATCCCAACCACTTGCAGCACCAGAAGTTCCTGTTGCATCATTCATTTCAATTTGGTAGGAAGAACTGCCATTAAAAGTAAATGCACCGGTCGTCAGCGTAGCTGTCGTACTTGCTGTACCTCCAGGAGAAACGGCACCAGAAAGGGAAACAGTACCTCCAATTGTTCCACTGCCCGCAAGTGTAGCTCCATTTCCAGCGGATACAGACACAGCGCTAGAGGCTGCAGTTGTTCCGTTTACGAATAATGTTCCTGCATGCACGAATACAGCTCCCGAATAACCTCCAGAACTATTACCTGTCAATGTTACTCGTGTATTGGCTTGATTCGCATCAACATTGTCTCTACCTATAATTAGAGACTTGTTTCCTGATAAGGTATTTATTGAGATTGAACTGGCAGTATTGGTATTGGCAACACGCAAACCAGTAATATTTCCACCTGTTCCTAAATTTCCATTAAATGTAAAACCACCAGTACCTCTGGCAGTAATCCATGAAGTCCTTGCTCCTCCATCATTAAAATTAATCGGAAAGTTAATGGTCTGATTGGCCGAAGCATCACTCAACACCCAACTTTGCTGACCTCCAAAATCAAATAAATTGACCGAGCCAGAACCAGTTAAATTATAGGCGACACTCCCATTAAAAAAGAGACGCCATTGGCTCATGCCACTCACGTTATTAACGCAGTTGGTTGCGTTACCGCCACCTGTAAATTGCAACTGTCCATAGCCTGTACCACTAGACCAGTTGCCTCCGTTACTCCAGTTTCCAGCACCGGTCCAGTTGGTAAAATTCTGAGCCTGTGCCGAAAAAGCAACGGACAATAAGCAAATTAAAAATAGAATTTTCTTCATAATAATTAAGTTTAATTTTATGTTAATGACAAAAATGTATACTTCGACGCCCCTATTGGTATCAAGCACGCATTCTATCAAGTGTTTTGACATTATAAACTTAAAGATTTTTTAACACTACGAAAAACTATGATTCTGATTTTGATTTACGAAAACGTTTTCGTGTTGATAAATAGTTATTTTTCAGAATGATAACTTTAATATTAATATTATTTGTAAGGGAAATTGTATAAAAATCAAAGCACCGTGAAATAGATCCCTTATATATATGAAAAAAGCCTCTTCTTGGAAGAGGCTTTTTTTATTCTAGATATAAATCTTAATTATTCTGGGAAACTAGCAAATACTGAATTCTCCAAGTTAGGGAAGAATAAATCCGTATCGGAATTATCTACCGATCCATCTCCGTTAACATCTGTTGCTAAAGGTCCAAAATTGGAAATCGCAACATCCGCTAATAAAGCATCTGAATCAGTATTATCAATCGTGTTATCTTGGTTCAAGTCTCCTGAGAAGAATGCCCAAACTCCTGGTTCTACTTCCAACATATTATCGCCATAAGCTTGTGATGACGATGTAGTGAAATCATAGCTTAATGGAGTAGTTCCTACCGCTTGCGGTTCAGCACTCCATGTTTGAACTAAGTTAGAACCTTTCACTGCGATATAGAATGATCCAGAAGGAGCACCACTAAACGAAGCTGAAAGTGTACCATCAGTATTCAATGTAGCTGTTGTTGAATAAAGCATCGCATAAGTTACTGAATCATGCAATTCAATTGTCAAATCTTCAACTTCTGTAGCACTTGCCGTTTGTGGGAAGCCTAAGTCTTGATTCAATTTTACTGAACGCATTGTAGATGCTGAATCATAATAACCTTGAACAAACATTGTCAAATTAACGATAGAATTCGTTGGACAAGGGTTTGTTGGATTCAATGTCGGATTACTATCATCACAGTCATCATTAGTAACTGAATAACCTGATGTAGGTGAAGAAGCGTTTACAGTACACAATTGTGTTACTGCTGAACCAACTGCACCGTAAGTATCTAAGTCAGCATCTGTATAGTATGGATACGTAACAGTTAAAGCAGCATTAGAATCATTACAATCAGTTCCTGATGTAGAAGCTGAATATCCTGCTGGAGCACCAAGTCCTGAACAAACAGAAGCAGATCCGTTATCATATCCATCAGCGTCAGCATCTACGTAGAATGTAGCCATTTGCCATTTCGTTCCATCCGCCGGATCACAATCCGTATTGTTAGCTACAAATCCGCTTGGAGCACCTGTACAAGACACTTGCGTAACGGCAGCATCTCCAAAAGTATCGCTATCAGCATCTGAATAATAGGTCACATTGGCTGCAATAAAATCAATATAAACTTGACCACCAGATTCTACCGTAAGTGAAGAAGAATCGTCTGCTCTTGCCACTGTAGTAATAGTCAAAATAGTATTGTTAGCAGACAAAGGCAACGGAATGGTAAAGGTAGCACCGCCACTGACATCCGCCACTGTAGTAAGAACTGATTCAGTAGCGCCACCATTAATATTATAGTAAATTTTTGAAGCTGCATTTGGAATTAAACCAGCTACATCAAATGTTCCGTTTGCACCATCACAAACAGTACTTCCAATATAAGAGACAGAATCGAAAGTTGGCGGTGCCGCAGCAGTAGTAGCCGAAATTACATTCGAGTTTGGTGAAGTACTATTCGTACTAAATGCTCTTACTCTATAATAATACGTCGTCAATTCTGATAATCCACTTACAAATTGAGATAATCCATTTACTGATAAACCTTCATGAACACTGAAGCTCGGTGGTCTTCCAGTTACAATAATATTATCAATTCCACTTGTTCCTGTTCCTGCAACTGTTGCTGCTGAAACATTCGTGTTTGATGTCATAATCCAACGCAAACGTACTGAAGGTTGATTATCGCAAGCCACTGGTAATGCAATATCACTCAATACTCCAGTAGTCCAGTTGTTCCCAACAGTTACTGATGCACCTGAAACATCAAACCAATTCGCTCCCGCATTGACACTATATTGTACTTTAAAATCTCTTGGTCCAGTTCCAGAAGAACGTTGTGCAGAAGACAATTTCAAATCAGAATAACCTGTTGTGGCAATATCAATCTGCCAATATTTCGTTCCGTTTCCAGCATCCCAACCGGCTCCTGATGCAGCACTTGTTGCACTAGAAGAAACTGGCACATAAGTAATCGTTCCAACACCGCCTACAGTAGTCAAAGTATTGCTCGTATTCGCGGCAATTCCGGCATCTATAATATTGTTGTCTGTGGCCAATGGAAAACTCCAATTTGCAATAGTTGTAATGGCTCCGACAAAATCAGGATTAGTACTTACATCCAAAAGATAGGACTCAGCTCCCGTAACCGCTTGCCAATTGGCAACAAAACTTGTCGCTTCAAGTGAAGTGGCTGGATCAGCAACAGGTCCTGTTGTTAATGCTAAAGTTGTAAAAGAAGTCGTACTTCCATAAACACCTCCCAGTTCAGACGAATCAGCGGCAAAAGCTCTTACATAATATAAGGTATTTGGAGACAACGTATTTAAAATAACTGGGAAAGCAGCTGCAACTTGTGTTGCTCCCGTAAAATCACTAGCGGTACTGTATTCAATTCCTGATGCAATAATGGCAGAACATCCTGCTGTAGCAGAACCTGCAATGGTTGCGCCAACCACCGTAATGTCCGAAACTGCTCCAGTGGTCACAGTAGCTGGCGTGTTCACAGCAATTCCTGTTGCGGTTACATCAAAAGCACTCGCCAAACCACCACCTGTTATTGCAATGGTACCAGTGAAAGCACCCGTTGCAATAGGAGAAAACTTCACCCAAACTGTTTGCCCAGTCATTGTTGGACTTGCATGCGCTAATGTCAAAGGATTAGCATAAGTTCCGTTTTCAGTTTCAGAAAAAGTCAACTCACCAGAAGTTGAAGCAACTGAAAAATCAGCAGCATCTAAGTAAAAACCATTCAAAGTAAAACTGGTAGTAGTTGTATTATTCGCTCCTACTGTACATACGTTACCAAAAGAAGGTGCTGCACTTGTTAGCACTAAATTCGGGTCAAAATTTTCTAGAGTAGATATAGTAACACTTGGACCAAAATCAGTTTCCACACCAGCCTCATTTCTTGCTTTGACGTCAAAAGTATAAGCAGTATTGCTTAGCAAGCCTGTCACATTACTAAGAGTAGACCAGGATTGTTGAATTTTGCCATACAGGGTTTGCACTCAGTGTGCCATCAGCTTGAAGATAATAGGTATTGCTGCCAGTGACAACTCTAATCGCAAATTGGTTAAATGGAATGTAATTAGGGAGCGTAAATCCCAGCGACGTTAATTGAGGATCATACAAAATCGGATTAAAAAATGGAGTCTGTTCTAAACTCCAAAACGTACCTACACCACCATACGAAGTACCTTGGTCATTCGTCGCATAGGCTGCATAAGAATATTGTGTATTAGGGCTTAATGTGGTTCCAGTTGATACTGTAAATGAACCAGTTCCAGTAGTAAAACTTCCGTTGGCAACTTGTGTCACAAAACTTCCACCAATAGTTGGATTTGCATTTCCAACGGTCTGAGAAATCACTACACCATTGCCTGTAATCGGAGAACCACCCGTATTTGTAACATCACCACCTAAAGTGGCAGAATCAGTAGCAATTACTGATGGTGGCGTCGTTGTTGTTACCGTTGGTGGAGGAAGTACTACCGTTCCGTAAATCGTCACATCGTCAATTCTAAAAGTACCAGTTGAAGCCGCAGCTCCTCCCGCTAAATCCGCACGTTGCGTTCCGTAAGGATATACACGGAAAGTAATAGTACCATCCACCGCAGTATTAAAATCAGCGAAATCCCATGTTAAGGTGGTTGCTGAAGTAGAAGTCAATAGGGAATTATTCATCGAAGTAGAAGTTGCAAAACCATCGGTACTATAACGTACTTCTAGTTGGTTTGGACAAGTTCCACTACCTGAACGCAGGAAAGATAATTTCGTCAAATTCAATCGGTAACCCGTGTTTGCAGTAGCTGAAAACTCTACATACGAATTGCTATTAAGCGTAGCGGTATTGTTTAAGGTTGTCGAGCTACAGGAATTAGCTAATAAAGCGCAAGTTACTGTAGAGCGAGTTGCAATTGCGCCACTCATATTGGCTACTACAGTCGGCACATTTCCTTGTGTAGGACATGCCGATGTTCCTGTAAATTGGTTTAAATACAAGGCAGTTTCTATAGTTCTCGTTTGAGATACATCAGGTGCCGCAGCGTAATTAGTATTTCCAGCTTGTTGTGCGGAGATGGTCACCGTACCCGGACCAACAACAGTCAAAACATTTCCAGCAATGGTAGCCACATTGGTATCTGAACTTACAAAAGTTACTGTTAATCCTGAATCGGCAGTTGCAGTCAAAGTAACTGCTGGCGTCAAAGTTGTTAATGTTGGTATGGTACCAAAGAAAGTAATGGTCTGTGTTAACGCAGTAATCGTTGCATCGGCAACAGTAGGCTGCGTCAAAGTATAATTTCCTGCTTTCGTACCACCAAGCGTGTAACCTGTTACAGTTACTGCTTGCAAACCAACGTTGGCTGTGGCAAAATTGGCTACTGGCGTACCAGAAATGGTTACGTCATCACTAAAAATTGGCGCTGGATCTAATACTGCAGTTCCGGTTAATGTGGCCGTAGTAGTATTATCGAAAGGCTTGTCTTGTGCAGACAATCCTACAATTGTGATGTCTAATGGCGAAACAGTTAATGACTGCGGCACATCAATCGCTGGATTGTGTGTTACATCGCCTGCTTGTGAAGCGGTAATTGTTGTCGTTCCCGCGCCTACAATAATCGCCGAGCTACCTGAAATTGTAGCGACGTTGGTGTTTGAACTTACATAAGTAATTGGATTACCGCCCGGATTGTCTGATGTAGCTAATAAAGCAACACTAATCGTTCCGTAAGGCACACTAGTTAAAGCTGGAAAAGTAATCACTTGGTCATCCAAAGTTGAAGGCGTAATACTCGCATTAGCAACAGTTGGTTGTGATAAAGAGTAATTGGCAGCTTTGGTTCCAGAAAGTGAAAATCCAGTAACAGTCACGACATAAGGACCTCCGACAGCAGCAGAAGAATAATTTGCTGTAGCACTACCGGTCAAAGACACATCGTCTGAGAACAAAACACCATTTAAAGTTGGAGCTCCCAATAATGTAGCGGAAGTATTGCCATCAAAGATTTTATCTTGTGAACTAAGGCCGCTAATCGTTAAGCCAAATTGCGTAACCGAATTTCCAGAAGCCGTTGTAACAATATTGATATTCGCAGCAGGACTACTCGAAAGTACGACTGCGTTTTGTGCGTTATAATTTCCAGCATTCCCATTATCTTTCAAACGAACCAAAACAGAAAGTGTCCCTGCATTGGCTTCAGCTGCTGTAAAAGTTGCAGTTGCGCCGTACGAAACAACATCACTTCTAGAAACTTCGAAGCCAGTTTGCGCTGTAGCTACGACATCATTCGTTAATAAAGATCCAGTTACCGTAAACGATTGACTAGTTGAAGCAGTTCCGTACGTGGTCGAGAATGCAGTTGCTGCATAATTGTTTCCGCTATTTATGAGACTCGCAGCGGGTGCAATATCTGCCCATGTGGTTCCCACTCTAAACGCATCAATAGTTGCAGCTGGAACTGGGTTTCCTTGTCGAATACAAACTGAACTTAATGCTGTTGCATCTGCACCTGTAGCAGTTGACTGTAATGGAGTCCCAGCCAAAGCTTCTGAGGAAGTAAATGCTGGTAAAACCCATAAGTCACAAGTATCATTAGTAGCACCTGCAACGAAAGTATATTTTACAACAATCATATAGGTCGTACCCAAAGAAAAATTAGAAGTAGTTACTATGGTTGGCGCACCTGCTTTGCTAATCCCAAAACGGAGATTAGTTCCACTAGTGACTGCACCGACTCTCGCAGCAAAACTGGCAGTATTGAAATGCAGAAAATAATCTACAGATGCAGTTACAGCAGTAATATTTACAAGGCAACTCATGTATACCGTACCTGAATTTTGTGAAGTGAAAGTACGATTGTGGTCTCCCACACCGCTAGTTGCAGTTGTTGCCGCTCCACCTACTCCAGAACCTGCATGACCAGGAAAAGTAAGTCCTGTGTTGCTATACTGAACGTAGTTACTAGTTCCGCTATGAGCAGCCCAATTGGGAGTTGCAGCGGTTTGAATATTCCCTGGCGTAGAGTAACTAAAGTTCTCTACAAGCAATTGTCCATATCCTTTACTTGATAAGGACAAAAGCAAAAAAGCAACGCACCAAAACATAAAGGTATTTGCCTTCTTTAAAAGTAGCATATTTTTCATAAATAATTAAAATTGAGTTGCGACAAAAATATAGATTATTTATCTGAAAGGAAGTAGCTTATGTAAACTAATTGTTAATTTTTGTCAACAATTTAAGTTAATCGTCATTATGTGTCTTTAATCGATGATAACGATAACTTAACATGTAAAAAAATCCAATTATGTTGTCAAAATGATAATTCATGGCCCATTTTACGGCTTTGAAAATTAGAAAATTACATAAAAATCCTACATACCCTAAGAATTCATCAGAATGTTAAAATAGTTGTTCATAGTAATTTATCTGTAGTACATCGAAAATAAATTTCATTTCAATATTTATTGATAATTTAGCCAAAAATTTAAATAGACAAATTATGAAGACAAATTACAATGTATTAAAACTTGTTGCGATTGCTATGTTGGTTTCCAGCAGTTCTTGGGGACAAACTACTTTAGTGCAGTGGAATTTTAACGGTCCTTCTGCTACAGAAGTACCAGGCGGAGGCACTAGTCCACTTCCCGTTATTGGTGCTGGCACAATTGAATTAATTGGTGCATCCACTTCAACAATTCCATTTGCTGCCGGAGTAAGCGGTACAACTGGATTAGGAAGTTCAGATCCAATTACAACCAACCCACCAAATTTAGCTTGGGCAACTACAAATTATGCCCCGGTAGGTACTGAGAACAAACAAAGAGGTATTCAAATCAATGTGAGTACAGTTGGTTTTGCTGAAATCACTTTTCGTTTTGACCAACGATTAAGCAATAAAGCAGGAAATACGTACGTAGTTCAGTACACCACTGACGGCGGGGCACCAATTCCTGATTGGGTTGATGCACAAACATTTACATTTACACCAGCACCGGGCGGAACAACAGGTGACGTTTGGTACAATCTACGAACTGTTGATTTATCAGGTGTTGAGGAATTAAACAATAATCCTGACGCTGCTTTCAGAATCGTCGGTGCTTTTGATCCAACTTCTGGAGATTACCTAGCGTCAACGTCAGGAGCAACACCATACGATGGAACAGGTGTAGTTCGTTATGATATGGTTACAGTTACTGCAGCAACCACTTTAGGTGTTAATCAATTTGAAGTGAGTTCAAATGAATTCGTAATTTCTCCAAATCCTTCTAATAAAGAAGTGGTAACGTTCAATCAAACTCAAGATGTTGAAGTATTTGACACTCTAGGTAAATTGGTTTTGACAGCGAAAAACACAAATAGTATCGATACTAAATCTTTCCACTCTGGAATCTATTTCATCAGAACTGGTTCAGGTGTTACAAGAAAATTAGTGGTAAAATAAATCGTTACTTCATAAATTCAAAAGGTGCTTCTCAACGAAGCGCCTTTTTTTATTGTAAATTTCGAACCAAATTATTATGATAAATGAAAACAAAACTCGTCTTCGCGACTAATAATCTAAATAAGATAAAAGAAGTACAATCGATGCTGCCAAATTCGATCGAAATCATGAGTCTCGAAAGTATTGGCTGCCTAGAAGATATTCCAGAAACCTCCAATACCATAGAAGGAAATGCCATTCAAAAAGCCAATTACGTCACCGAAAAATATGGCTATGATTGTTTCGCAGACGATACTGGTCTAGAAGTAGAAGCTTTGAATGGTGAACCCGGAGTCGATTCTGCGCACTATGCTGGCCAGCAGCGAAACGCAGCCGATAATATGGATAAACTTCTGAAGAATCTCGACAATCACTCCAATAGAAATGCCCAATTCAAAACCGTAATCGCGCTTAATCTAAAAGGGAAACAATATCTTTTTACGGGCATTGCTAAAGGTGAAATTATTTCCGAAAAAAAAGGAGAAAAAGGTTTTGGTTATGATCCAATTTTTCAGCCAGATGGGTTTGCTGAAACATTTGCCCAACTTTCTATGGAACAAAAAGGAGAAATCAGTCACCGAGGGAAAGCTACAAAACAACTGATTGATTTTTTGAGTTATGAACATTGATTTTAGAGCAAAAATCAATTCCATTTACTACATAGTGAACCCCAAATTCAAAAGTCAAAATTAAGAATTCAAAAAAATAATCATATCTTATTGATTTTCAATAATTAATAAAAAGCTAAATCTCATTTATCCATTAGATTATTCCATTTATTCGCCCTACTTTTGCACCGAATTTAAAAATAAATAATGAACAAATTTGAACAATTAGGATTGAGTGAATCGCTACAACGTGCGATTATCGATCTAGGATTTGAGAATCCGACCGAAGTACAGGAAAAAGCGATTCCAATGCTATTGGAACAAGACACAGACTTAGTAGCGTTAGCCCAAACAGGAACTGGGAAAACCGCTGCATTTGGTTTTCCGCTGATCCAAAAAATTGATGCTGACAATAGAAATACACAAGCGTTAATTTTATCCCCGACCCGTGAGCTTTGCTTACAAATTACCAACGAGATAAAAAATTACTCGAAATACGAAAAAGGAATCAATGTCGTAGCCGTATATGGTGGCGCTAGTATTACTGACCAAGCGCGTGATATCAAAAGAGGTGCGCAAATTATTGTGGCCACGCCAGGTAGAATGCAAGATATGATCAACCGAGGTTTGGTCAACATTACACAAATTAACTATTGCGTTTTAGATGAAGCGGATGAAATGTTAAACATGGGTTTCTATGAAGACATCGTTAACATCCTATCTACAACACCAGACGAAAAAAGCACTTGGTTATTTTCTGCAACCATGCCGCAAGAGGTTTCTCGTATAGCGAAACAATTTATGCACAATCCACAGGAAATTACAGTGGGTGCAAAAAACTCTGGTTCAGCAACCGTTTCTCACGAGTTTTATTTAGTGAATGCAAGAGATCGTTACGAAGCGTTAAAAAGATTGGCAGATGCCAACCCAGATATCTTTTCAGTAGTTTTTTGTAGAACCAAAAGAGATACCCAACAAGTCGCTGAAAAACTAATTGAAGATGGTTACAACGCTGCGGCATTGCACGGTGATTTATCCCAAGCACAACGTGATTCTGTAATGAAATCGTTCCGTGGAAGACAAATTCAAATGCTAGTAGCAACGGACGTGGCTGCACGTGGAATTGACGTTGATAACATTACACACGTAGTCAATTATCAACTTCCTGACGAAATCGAAACCTACAACCACCGTTCAGGCCGAACTGGTCGTGCAGGTAAATTAGGAACTTCGATTGTGATTGTGACCAAAAGTGAAATACGCAAGATTTCAGCAATCGAAAGAATCATCAAACAAAAATTTGAAGAGAAAACAATCCCATCTGGAATTGAAATCTGCGAAATTCAATTGTTGCACTTAGCCAATAAAATTAAAGACACCGAAGTTGACCACGAAATCGACAATTATCTTCCAGCCATCAACAATGTTCTAGAAGGCTTATCGAAAGAAGAATTAATCAAGAAAATGGTGTCTGTCGAATTCAATCGATTCATCAATTACTACAAAAAGACCCGCGATTTATCGTCACAATCTTCAGGTAATGATCGTCGAGAAGGCCGTGACGACAGAGAACCGAGAGAAAGCAACGGAGGCGCAGTGCGCTACTTCGTTAACATCGGATCGCGAGACAATTTCGACTGGATGACATTAAAAGATTATCTAAAAGAAACTTTAGACTTAGGTCGTGACGATGTTTATAAAGTGGATGTAAAAGAAGGATTCTCTTTCTTTAATACGGATCCTGAATTCACCGATAAAGTGATGGATGTCTTAAACAACGTTACTTTAGAAGGTCGCCGCATCAACGTAGAAATTTCTAAAAATGACGGTGGCGGAAGACGCGATCACAACGGAAGAAGTTCTGGTGGTAGCGGAAGAAGTTTTGGTGGTGAAAGAAGAAGTTCTGGTGGTGGCGGTTTCCGCAGCGATAGAAGTTCAGCACCAAGAAGCGGTGGTTTTGGACCAAGAAAAGAAGGCGGATTTTCAGACAGAGCTCCTCGTGAAGGCGGCTTTGGCGGGAGAAGCGAATCGAGAAGTTCATCAGCTCCAAGAAGAGAAGGTGGATTTTCTGCTGATCGTGCACCAAGACGTTCAGATGCGCCAAGACCAGGTGGATTTTCAGAAAGACCTCCAAGACGTTCTGAAGGTTCTTCAGATACACCTAGAGAAAGAAGACCAAGAAAAAGCTAAACCTTTTTGTTAATTTTCTTATAATAATACCAAAGACTACAAAATATCTTAGGGCGTTTTACTACTTTTAAACCTTTAAAATCCCATATGAGATATCTTGTAGTCTTTCTTTTTTTACTCACTTCCTTATTTTCTTTTTCCCAAGTAAAAGAAGAAAGCGCGAAAGTTTCCGGAACCATTTTCAACGACAATACCAAGCTTCCAATTCCTAACGTAAATATCATCAACCTCAACAAAGTGGTCGGTGCCGTTTCAGACGAGAAAGGTTCATTCGAAATTGAAGTAAAAGCAAGCGACACCCTACTCCTCTCCTATATCGGATATCAGTCGCTAAAGATTAGAGTCACCAACGACTGGCTCAAAAACAAAACCACCAAAATAGAGATGACAGAAAAGGCAATCGCCTTAGAAGAAATCATTATTCAACCTTATTATTTGACTGGTTATTTAGAAGTCGACTCCAAACTAATTCCAACGCCAAACAACTACAGATACAGCATTTCTGGCTTACCACAAGGCTACGAAGCTGGCGAATATGCGCCCAACGCCTTTGGAAACATCTTGGGTTCTATCGTCAATCCCGCCGATAAATTGTATAATTTCTTTGGCAAGAAAGGCAACGAATTGAAAAGACTAAGACAAATCAAAAAAGACGAAACGGTTCGCAATCTCCTAGAATCCAAATTCGACCGAGAAACTCTAGCAGTGCTTCTGGGAATCGACAAAAAGGAAATTGCTGAAATCTTAGATCATTGCAACTACTCCGAATCCTTTATCAAAACGGCGAACGATCTTCAAATCATGGATGCCATCAGCGGCTGTTACGAAGATTATAAAGTGTTGAAGAAAAAGTAACTGAGTCACTGAGTTTCTGAGTTGCTAAGTTTTTTTTTTTTGATTTAATTTATTTCAGAAGCTATTTCCCGCTTTCCGCTATTATCTTTTGTGCTTGTCACCCTTGAGCGCAGTCGAGGGGTATTTGCTCAGCACAAAAGGATAACCGCTGCAATCGGGGCTAGGGTTTCCGGATACGCAGAACTAACTCAGAAACTCAGCTACTCAGTTACTCAGGCACTCAGCTACTCAGGCACTCAGCTACTCGGCTACTCGGCAACTCTCCCCTCAAAATACCGTGCCTCAATTCGCTTGATATCTTTAATCGATTTCCGAGCCCAATCCAATCGCTTTTCTAAAATCTCCTCTTCACTCAAGGCCCAATCGAGGTCTGATTGATGCAATCGGCTCATCAAGTTCTGAATGATAATCGCTGCGGAAACAGAGATGTTCAAACTCTCCGTAAAGCCCACCATCGGAATTTTCAAAAACCCATCCGCTTGCTCTAAAACTTCTTTTGAAAGTCCATCTCGCTCCGTACCAAAAAACAAAGCCGCCGGCTGTGTAATATCAAATTCATCCAACAAACAATCATTCTCATGCGGCGTCGTGGCAATAATGCGATACCCTTTTGATTTTAAATTATCGATACAATCCGAAATACTCTCAAACCGATTAACGTCCACCCATTTCTGTGCACCCATCGCTATTTCTTTGTCGATGCTCTTCCCAAATTTCTCTTCCACAACGTTCAATTGTTGAATCCCAAAAACCTCACAACTTCTCATAACCGCACTCGTATTGTGCAGTTGAAAAACATCTTCAATCGCCACCGTGAAGTGATTGGTGCGTGTAGCCAACACATTTAGAAATCTTTCCTTTCTATTTTCGGTTAAAATTTCCTCAAGATAATTTAAATAGGACAAGTCAATCATAGATGAATAAATTTTCGTAAAAATAGCAAAAAACGGTAGCTTTAACATTTAGAATATTTATCTTTTCCTACTTTGCGACTCTGCGCCTTTGCGTGCCATTTATCTCGCAAAAACGCAAAGACGCAAAGAAAAACCGTATGAAAAAGAAGCTCATCATCCTCTCAGGCGCCGGCATCTCGGCTGAAAGCGGTATCAAAACCTTCCGCGACAGCGACGGACTTTGGGAAGGTCACAATGTCATGGATGTCGCCACACCCGAAGGTTTTCAGAGAAATCCCGAACTGGTTCTCGATTTCTACAACCAACGTCGACGACAATTGCATGAAGTCAAACCCAACCACGGGCACCAAATTCTAGCAGAATTGGAAAATGATTTTGATGTTCACATTATCACCCAAAACGTAGATAATTTGCACGAGCAAGCCGGAAGCTCGAATGTTCTTCACTTGCACGGCGAACTGTTTAAAGTGCGTTCGACGGGCAATGAAAACCACATCATCGACTGGCAACACGATTTAGTTTGGGGCGATGTTGATCCAGACGGCTACCAATTTCGTCCCCATATTGTTTGGTTTGGAGAAGCCGTTCCAGCATTGGACGCCGCAATTGCATTGGTTCAAAAAGCAGAGATTTTGATTGTGATTGGCACTTCTTTGCAAGTCTATCCGGCCGCAGGCTTGCTCCATTATACGAAAAACAATATTCCGATCTACTATATCGATCCGCATCCAGCGACGATTTCGAATGCTCCGAGTAATCTTAAGATCATTGCTACGACAGGTTCAAACGGAATGAGAATCGTGGCGAAGGAGTTGGGTAAACTGTTGTGAGTTGGCGGTTGTTGGTTGTCGGTTGTTGGTTTGGGGACTTCCCCTCCTCTGGAGGGGTGCCCGAAGGGTGGGGTGGCATAGCCCCGATAGCAGCGGCATCCTTTTTATGCTGAACTTGTTTCAGTATCTACAAGATGTCACCGAAATTATATAAAGATGCTGAAACAAGTTCAGCATAAAAAGATATAGCGGATAGCGGGAACAGCTCCTTAAAAATTGAAAAACTAAAATTCAATTCCAGATATTTCTCTTTATCTTTGGGCTTTCAAAAACAACAACACTACTGCCATGAATCCTTTACACGAACTCAACGCTGTTTCCCCAATTGATGGGCGATACAGAAGCAAGACACAAACGCTTTCTGCCTATTTTTCCGAAGAAGCCTTAATCAAATACCGCGTTTTGGTGGAAGTGGAGTATTTTATTGCACTTTGCGAATTGCCGTTACCACAGCTTAAAGGAATTCAAGTGGGCGTTTTTGAATCCCTGCGCAACTTGTATATGAATTTTACAAGCGAAGATGCTCAAGTCATCAAAGAAACTGAGAAAATCACCAACCATGATGTCAAAGCAGTCGAGTATTTTATTAAAGATAAGTTCGATGCGTTGGGATTAGCGGCGTATAAAGAATTCATCCATTTTGGATTGACTTCGCAAGATATTAATAACACTGCGATTCCATTATCGACCAAAGAGGCGTTTCAGGAAGTTTATTTGAAGTCACTCATCGCGTTGGTGAGCAAACTAAAAGACTTAAGTGACGAATGGAGTGACATTCCACTTTTGGCAAGAACCCACGGGCAGCCTGCTTCTCCTACCCGACTCGGAAAAGAAATTGCCGTTTTTGTGGAGCGTTTGGAAGAGCAAATGCGATTGTTATTCAACGTGCCTTTCGCCGCAAAATTTGGTGGCGCCACGGGGAATTACAATGCACATCACGTTGCTTATCCATCAATCGATTGGCGCAAGTTTGGGAATAAATTTGTGGAAGAAACTTTAGGTTTACATCACTCATTCCCGACGACACAAATAGAACATTACGATCATTTTGCGGCGTTTTTCGATGCGTTAAAGCGGATCAACACGATCATCATCGACTTAGATCGCGACATTTGGACGTATGTTTCGATGGATTATTTCAAACAAAAAATCAAAGCGGGTGAGATTGGTTCATCGGCGATGCCTCACAAAGTGAATCCCATCGACTTTGAAAATTCGGAAGGAAATTTGGGAATGGCCAATGCTATTTTTGAACATCTTTCGGCGAAATTACCATTATCTCGATTGCAACGCGATTTGACAGACAGTACGGTTTTGAGAAACATTGGCGTTCCGTTTGGACATACCTTGATTGCCTTTGAATCGACGTTGAAAGGTTTAGACAAACTGCTACTCAACAAAGCTAAAATTGAAGAAGATTTAGATAAAAACTGGGCAGTCGTTGCTGAAGCCATTCAAACGATATTGCGTCGCGAAGGTTATCCTAATCCGTACGAAGCTTTGAAAGGTTTAACACGAACCAATACTACGATCGACAAAAAAGCCATTCATGATTTTATTGACACTTTAGAGGTTTCCAATACGATTAAGAAAGAATTGTTGGCGATTAGTCCGAGTAATTATTTGGGGATTTAGGGAAATTTGCTCGCACCCGAGCGATTAGCGAATTGACGAAGTAAAGGCGCAAAGACGCTAAGTTTAAAAAAACAACCGCAGATTGACAGATTTTTTAAATTAATCTGCGAATCTGCGGTTTTATTTTGAATGTTTTCCGGTTACAATTTTACAAACTTCACACTCGAACTTCCCTTATCCGAATTGATTTTCAAGAAATAATTCCCAGTTTTCAAACTTGAAACGTCAACCGATTTGGTTTGTTGCGCGTTTGGAATTACTAAAACGACTTGTCCTAATGTATTGTAGATATTGATTGAATCAACTTCATTTTCATTGCTCTCAATATTCAAAACCGACATTACGGGGTTGGGATAAATTTGGATATTATTTGCCATCGCGGCGGTATTCAAACCCAAAATCCCAGTTCCTTCCACAATACTGATGAAATGATTGCCTGGCACATTCAAATACGTTTCATCGATATCAGAAAGCCATTCTACTCTAATTTCTTCTATAATTGTTGCATCGCCCAAACCGAAATGTACGCGCAAATCATTTTGCCCATTGTAGGAAGTTTGTGCTGATACTTCGCGCATTTGCCAAACCGAAACACCATTGATGGTAGCTTTGACACGAATTTTAGTACCGATAGCCGATTTATTAGTCGACGTTCCTACGAGTTTAATCGTAATCCAATGATTGCTGTTTCCGTTGTTGTGGTATAGAAAATCAGGAGTGTCTACACCATTGAACGCGACGGTCGCTACCGCTAAATCTTCGAATCCGTCATTGTCATAATCCCCAAAAGCACAGCCGTAAGACCACGATTGGTCGGTGGTTACTACTTCAGTTTCATTTTTGGTAAAGGTGCCGTTGCCATTGTTGATATAGAGGAAATTATTTAATAAATCTGGCGTTGTATTGTAACTATTGGTGACAAACAAATCGAGGTCGCCATCATTGTCAATGTCACTCCATGCGGAACTGAAGGAATGTGAATTGGTATTGGAAACCGGATCGGCAACGATTTTAGTAAAGACGAGATTACCGTCGTTTCTGAAAAGCGCATTATTCGACTGGTCATTGGCAAGATAAACATCGAGGTCGCCATCATTGTCATAATCAGCCCAACTACTGCTCATCGTTTTGCCACCGTTATTGAGTAGATCGCCCGTTGTGATTCTGGTGAAATTCCCGCCGCCGTCATTGCGGTATAAGTTCTCATTGGCGTTGCCTTCATTGGTCACAAAAATATCAAGCAATCCATCGTCATCGATATCAGTCCAATTGACGCTTCTCGAAAAGAAAGCATTTGTAACTAAGTCACCAGTAGTAATCTTCGTAAAACTGTTTCCCCCGTCATTGTGAAACAACAGATTTCTTCTGGTAGCTACAGACGGCCCGCTTCGTGTCACATACAAATCAAGCAAACCATCATTATCATAATCGCCCCAAGCGGCAGTTTCGCTATAACCATCAGAATCTGCTACGGAACCGACAGTAATTTGGGTAAAATTTCCATTACCATCATTCGCATAGAAAAGATTGTCTTCGTTATACCAATTGACCACATAGGCATCAAGATCTCCATCGTTGTCACAATCGGCAAACGTTGCGCCATCACTAGGTTTGTTATCGAGAACTATTGGGTCATTGGGTATGGCGTTAAAAGCACCATTACCTTGATTAAGATAAAGCATGTTGTTTTGACCACCCGCTTTTCCGTTAGAAATAAATAAATCGAGAAGGTTATCGTTGTTGGTGTCAACCCAATTGACACTTCTCGAATCTCCAGGAGTTGTTACCACAGCGCCAGTTGTCACTTTGGTAAAGGTCTGTGCACAAATCAAATTATGGCTCATTACTATAATTGAAAATACTGCCACCATCAATAATTTGTTGTCTAATTTTTTCATGTCGATTTGTTTTTTACTTTATTATCAACTTAAAATTAATTGAATTTCTATTGCTCTTTTTTGTGTTTCTATTGACAACCGTTTATCATACAATTAAAACCACGAAAAGTCCATCGATGCATTTCATGAGTCAAAACCTGTTGTTCGTAGTACAAAAGCTTACACCTGCTTGCTTTGCTTACTAGCAAAAAGAATATTGCTTACTTTTGATATATGCGTAAAAGAATATTCTATCATATTGCCTTTTGGGTCTTGTATGTGCTTTATAAGAGTTATCTAAACTTCGATCCCAGTTCAGTTAAGATAAATGGCATCGGAATATTACTGGAAATTATTTTGGTTCAATTGGTTTTCGTTAGCATCAAAATTCCGTTGGTTTACGCTTTATTTTATACAACAGATAGATTCTTATCCAAACAATGGTCTATTTTTAGGACTGCTGCAGTGGTTATTGCCCTATTTACAGTGGCGCTCTTTTGTTCTATTCTTGCCAATCAAGTGATTGTGTACGGATTGATTTATAACGAAAAAACGGATGATTTATGGACAAGTATCCATTCACTCAAGAGTATAAGCTATTGGTTCTTTATCTTAGCATTTGTCAGCGGGATCGCGATTTCTATAAAACTGATTCGGTTGAACATCAAGCAAAAAATAGCGGAGCAAGAATTATTGAAAAAAAAATTAGAAATAGAATTACAGTTCTTAAAAGCACAAGCCAATCCGCATTTTCTCTTTAATACTTTAAACAACATTTATGGTTTGGCAAGAAAGAAATCGGATAAAACTGCCGATGTTGTTATGAAACTATCCAGCATGTTAAGATATATGCTTTACGAAACCGCCAATGAATCAATTGAAATTGAGCAAGAAATTGGAATTATTAATGACTATATCGAATTAGAGAAATTGCGTTATACTGATAGATTAGATGTAATCTTTAATCATTCGTTAGATAATTATAAGGAAAAAATTGCGCCTTTAATTTTATTGCCGTTTGTAGAGAATGCGTTCAAACATGGTGCAGGTGAATCTAGATTTCGAAGTTATATTGCTGTTGAACTTACACTGAAAGACAAACAATTGTTTTATGAAATTAGAAACTCAAAAGAAGGCTTGAGCGACAGCGAACAGGCGAAGGAAACTACTACTGCTGAAGAAAGTGATAAAATTGGTTTGAGTAATATCAAGCGCCAATTGGAACTTATTTATCCTTCACATCAATTAACGATTGATAACAACTCCAATGAATTTATTGTAAAACTTCGCATAAATCTGAACGATGGAAAAATATAATTGCATCATAGTGGAAGACGAACCTTTGGCGGCAGAAATTTTAAGAGATTACGTTGATCAGGTTCCATTTTTAAATCTGATTACAATATGTGAAGATGCCATTTATGCCTTGGATATTTTACAAAAAGAAAAAATTGACTTGATTTTTTTGGATATTAATCTCCCAAAACTGAAAGGATTTGATTTTATTCAAACATTAAAAAATCCGCCGAATATAATCATTACTACAGCTTACCACGAATATGCATTGCAAGGATATGAATGCAATGTGGTTGATTACCTCATGAAACCCATTGCATTTAATCGGTTTTTGGTGGCAGTAAATAAATTGAAACAACCAATTGAAACTTCACCAACAGCAGTAACAACAATAGAAAATGAAAGAGCGTCTATTTTCTTTAATGTTAGCAAAAAGAAAGTGAAAGTGTATTTTGATGACATACTTTATATTGAAAGTGTCAAAGAATATATTCATGTTTTTACTACAAACAAATCGATACCTGTTAAATTTCAATTGAGCCAAATAGAAGAAATACTTCCAAAAAGTCATTTTCTACGTATTCATCGTTCGTTTATTGTAGCCAAAAACAGAATTGATGCTTTTTCTGCCACCGATGTAGAAATCAATAATAAGCAAATACCTATTGGTAGGAGTTATAAAGAGTTGGTACAATCTATCATTGAAAAATAAATTTTACATTTTCACAAACTTCACACTCGAACTTCCCTTATCAGAATTGATTTTCAAGAAATAATTCCCGGTTTTCAAACTCGAAACGTCAACCGATTTGGTTTGTTGTGCGTTGGGAATTACCAAAACAACTTGTCCTAACGTATTGTAAATATTGACAGAAGTTACTGTAATAGTTTGCTTCGTTTCGATATTTAAAATGTCATTGGCTGGATTCGGGTAAATTTTGAAATACTGTTCAAACTCAAAATCTGAATTCGCTAAAAGCGCCACCGTTGTTGTTGCTGTATTAGTAATAATTGGAAAGTTATAATCAAAATAAATACTCGCGGTATTGCTAAAGGTGTTACCAAGAATTAAGTTGGGTTTGGTTTTAATTTTGAAGACTACATAACCGTCATTATTCGCGTCATCAAAAGGCAGATTGATGTTTTCAAAAATAAATTCTACTCTATTGGTATTGCCAATTCTGGTCACAAACTGATGACTTCCAGCAATAGGAATCAGCGAATTGACATCGAATTTTTCCATGTCGATCAAATCTTTCACCACGACGTTTATCGCATTCGCAGTTCCGGTATTTTCAAAACGAACCATATAATGCACGTCCTTACCGACCATTTCAGGCGTAATGGAGTTTCCTTCTAGACAGGTTTTGTCGTTGGGGTCGAAAGAATTGACAACGGTTTGAGAAAGACTAAAAGTGTTATCACTTGGTGTTTCGTCCGCTAATAAACTGTTGGCGGAAACTGTAAAGTTTAAAATATCGCCACCAGTAAGCGGCGGGTTTTCCATCGGTGAATTTGCATTAAGAGAGACAGAAATTTCTCTTGATTCAAATGGTTGCAAATTGGTAAAATCCCAATTCAGATAATTAATGGCTTGAGAAGATACAGCTGGATTTGAATTTACGAAGTTTAGTAAAGCATCATTAAATGCAAAACTTATTGCACCGGACTGCGTCTGTGTTCCTTTGTTTTTGTATATGATTTTGTAGTTTGCATTAAATCCTGGTCTTGCATTATTTATCGAAACAACAGTAATCTCTATATCGTTATGGATGCCATTTGGCGTAATGCAGAAGTTCTGAGTGAATGGACTCGATTCATTAGGAAAACTAATTGTAACTTGGGTTGGATCAACAGAAAAATAATTTGGATTTTCTATGATTGGAGTAATAGTATGCGATCCCATTTGTACCGCTATTTCATAAAGCCCTGTTTCATCCGAAATGAGAGTTCCGTTTTCAGTACCGTTAGTAATGTCATATCTTAATCGAGGATATGATAAATTGTCCAATTCATCACAACCATTTTGATTACTGTCGTATTTATTGTTTCCCTTAATCGTATAAAAAACACCACCTGGGGTAAAAGAGCAATATGAATTGACTGTACAATTAGCATATCCAGTAGTATTAACTATATCACTAACATAATCCTCTTCATCTTCATCAACACAAATATATTCAAGTACTGGAAGATTATTAATTCTTATATACCACTGTCCTCCATCAGTAAATTGACCATTCTTCATAAATATTCCAGACAGTAACGCATTGTTATCGCAAAATAATCGTCTTACAGAAGTTTGTGTAAGATCAAGATTAGTCAATAAATTATTTTCGCACGCCAATATTCTTAAGTTAGGAAGATTTGAAACATCGATTGTCGTGATCTGATTGTTATTAATATCCAAAAATTCTATTACATAAAGGCTAGAAAAATTGATACTTGTAAGCATGTTATCAGGACAACTAATACCTAGCAAAGCATTTGCTCCATCGATATTAAGAACCGTTAACTGATTATTGTCACAGTAGAGATATCTCAGATTAGTCAAGTTGCTCACATTCAGCGAAGTCAGAAAATTATTCCTAATCTCTAGGTTTTCAAGATTATTCAACCCCAAAACATTCAAAGCACTTAAATTATTATCATAACAAATTAGTCTTCTTAAATTAGATAATGCTTGCACATTTATGCTAGTCAACTGATTCCCATTGCAATAAAGGTCAACCAAATTCAAAGAATTGGAAAAATTAATTGTTGAAAGATTATTATTTTCGCAATTCAATATTCTGAGATTAGGAGCGTCTGTAATATCTATCGAATTTAATTCGTTATTTGAGCATGCAATATATTCAAGATGAACAAGTCCTGTGATATTTAATGAATATATTGAATTATAAGTACAGCCAATAGCTTTTAGTTGTAGCAAATTGCTTAGATTCAAAATAGACAAGCTATTATCATTACAGTAAAAGAACTCGAGGTTGCTAAAGTTTTCAATTCCAACAACTGAAGAAATTTGCCCAGATTCGACAAATAAATAATTAACATCCAAAGCTTCATTAATTTCTATTTCTCCATTGTTATTACTATCAATTTTAATGAAATCACCTGCTACATTCCGAGCGATGTTGTTGGTTGGATCTGCCGCCAACAACTTCGCCTTAAAATTCGCATCCGTAAAATTAATAATCTGAGCCTGTCCACTCACAAAAAACAAAACAACGGCAAATAAAAAGTAAAGCTTTTTCATAAAATTAATTTTTGAAAAGTAAATGTAAGGTTTTATCTGATTTAAAATACATTACAAAAAAAGCCCCGAATCACTTCGAGGCTTTTATATTTAAAGAAGAAAAATTATTTCTTTTTCTCGCTTTTTTCCATTTTCGCTTTCAAACCAGCAAGAATGTCATTATTGTCTCCTAAAGTAGCAGCCGGCGCATTAGTAGCGTTCGTTGTACTTTCGGTTACTGCTTTCACATTTTTCTCTTCTTCTTCACGGAAGATAGCGGTATGAGAAGCAACGACTCTTTTGAATTCTTTGTTGAACTCGATTACTTTGAATTCAGCTTCATCGCCTTTTTTCAATTTCTTACCGTCTTCTTTTTCTAAGTGACGGGTTGGAATGAAAGCAACGATATCATCACCAAATTCTACAGTAGCTCCTTTGTCAACGATTTCAGAAATAGTTCCGGTGTGAACCGTTCCTACTGCGAAAGAATCCTCATACTGATCCCAAGGATTAGCAGTCGTTTGTTTGTGACCTAAAGACAATTTACGTCCATCAACATCCAACTCTAAAACAACTACGTCTAGTTTTTCACCAACGTTTACAAATTCAGATGGGTGTTTGATTTTCTTAGTCCAAGATAAATCTGAGATGTAAATCAATCCGTCGATTCCTTCTTCCAATTCTACGAAAATTCCGAAGTTAGTAAAGTTACGAACGATACCAGTATGTTTAGAACCTACAGGATATTTCGCTGTAATGTCTGTCCATGGATCTTGTGACAATTGTTTGATACCCAAAGACATCTTACGATCGTCTCTGTCTAACGTCAAGATAACCGCTTCTACAACATCACCCACTTTAACGAAATCTTGTGCCGAACGCAAGTGCGTAGACCATGACATTTCAGAAACGTGAATCAAACCTTCAACACCTTCAGCTACTTCAATAAATGCACCGTAATCAGCGATTACAACTACTTTTCCTTTCACTTTGTCTCCGACTGCTAATTTAGCATCAAGAGCATCCCATGGATGTGCGTTCAATTGTTTCAATCCTAATTGGATTCTTGTTTTCTCATCATCGAAATCAAGAATAACCACGTTTAATTTTTGGTCTAATTCCAATACTTCACTTGGGTGGTTGATTCTGCTCCAAGATAAATCTGTAATGTGAATTAATCCGTCAACACCACCTAAGTCAATGAACACACCATAAGAAGTAATGTTTTTAACAACACCTTCTAATACTTGTCCTTTTTGCAATTGACCGATGATTTCTTTTTTCTGTACTTCAATATCCGCTTCGATCAACGCTTTGTGCGATACGACAACGTTTTTGAATTCGTGGTTGATTTTCACCACTTTGAATTCCATCATTTTGTTTACGTATACATCGTAATCACGGATTGGTTTCACATCAATTTGTGAACCTGGTAAGAACGCCTCGATTCCGAAAACGTCTACGATCATACCGCCTTTAGTTCTGCATTTCACGAAACCATTAACGATTTCTCCTGTTTCATTTGCAGCGATAACACGATCCCATGATTTAATTGTTCTTGCTTTTCTGTGAGATAATACCAATTGACCTGTTTTGTCCTCACGAACATCAATTAATACTTCTACTTTGTCTCCAACTTTCAACGCTGGATTGTAACGGAATTCGTTCAAAGAAATAACACCTTCTGATTTCGCGTTGATGTCAACGATAACGTCACGGTCCGTAATACGAACTACAACTCCTACTACTACTTCTTCTTGATCCGTATCGATAAAAGTTTTCGATACCAATTCTTCAAATTCTTGTAGGTTTTTCTCGTCTACAGCATCAATACCTTCTTGGAAATTGTGCCAGTTGAAATTTTCTAAAAACTCCGTTTGTGATTTTAATAATTCAGACATGCTGATAAATAATTTGTATTCTGCTCTCTTTGAATTTCTTAGCGCGGATAAGAAAACAGAAGTTGTTTGATTTTTTTGTTAATTCCTTTTAGAAACACTTCTCCGCCAAAAGGTGGGCAAAAGTAAGGCTATTTTTTTGAAATGCAAACTTTTACGTGGAGAAATTTGAGGAAAAAGAAGCAAGAGTCAAGAGTCAAGCTTTTTCGCCAGGAGCTGTTCCCGCTTTCGCCTATATCTCTTCGCTGCGCTGCGAGGATACCGGCTCTATCGGGGCTAGGGCAATCGGATGCAAGACTATTTGACTCTGAGACTGTGGGATTTTATGATTGTAATAGTACATACCTCAAAATCTAATTTATAATGTAGCTTCAAAACATTGGAAAAGTTTATTTTAAATTATAGTTTAGCGATTTATAAAGAGAATTCATGATAAAAAAAATAATACTCTTAGTTCTTATAATTAATTGCAGTCAATCTTTTTGTCAGATTAATTTTGAAGAGGAAAAAGTTCTAATTGATAAATTTCAAATGCCTTACTCGAATTCTGAAGCACTTACTGCAGATTTGAATGGAGACGGAACCAAAGACCTCATTACTACAGATATAAGCGGCGGTTATATTACTGCTTATCAAAATATAGGTGGACAATTTACCGAGATTCCCTGCGGATTAATTTTAGCCAATCAAAACGAGTATCCAACTGGTATATCCGTAATTGATATTGATAATGATGGACTGCTAGACATTATTGCCTGCAATCGTTTCTCGAATAAAATAAACTGGTTCAGAAACTTAGGCGATTTTAATTTTTCTGGATTAACACCATTGATTTCCATTGCAAATGGGCCAAAATACACGCTAGTTGCAGATATCGATGCAGATGGAATCGATGATCTTGTTGTTGCTCTAGCCTCAAATATTACGGTAGTCTGGTTAAAGAATAACGGAAACGGAGTCTTTTCAAACCCAGTACCAATTTATAACACCAATACTTTTGGAGTCGAAAAAATAGTCGCGAAAGATCTTAACATTGATGGCAATCTGGATATTGCCCTTGGAAATGTGGACGGTGAAATTAATTGGATTAGAAATCTAGGAAATGGGGTTTTTGCTCCAAGTGTACCACTAACTTATGCAAATTCTGGTCGGGCCTTTGATTTTGAAGACATCAATAATGACAATTATCCAGATTTTGTTTATGCAGCCGATAACAAAGTATACAAAAAGCTAAACCTGTCAGGAAGTACTTTTGGCAATAGTCAAATGATGAATACCACTTTCAGTTTTAATGAAATTAAATTTAAAGATATAAACAATGATGGACTTATGGATTTAGTTGGTTCGACGGACAATGATATTTCTTACATGAAACGTACCAATGGTAATTTCGCAAATGCAATTGTATTATTTAACGCTAGTCCTGTGACCCATTTTATTGCTGAGGATGTAAATAATGATATTTTTACTGACTTCATAGTCCCTACATACAGCATGTCTAATGATAGTAATGTACAAAGATTATCCGCCTTTATGAATAATGCAGGTTCATACACTGAAAAATTGATCTCCTTTTTTAATAGCGGGGTTTTTTGTGGAAAGATAGCTGACCTTGATAATGATGGAAAAAATGATATTATCTCATGTTTCAGATCTGTAGTTTGGAACAAAAATAAAGGCGGTGATGCATTTACATCCTACAAAAAAATTTCAACTACTTTTCCTTACTCTGATACGTTCAATTTTGATATAGAACCTGTAGATATAGACAATGACAACGACATTGATATCGTAGCCTCAACAACATTAGGCATAGAAATATATTACAATGACGGCAATGGCAATTTTACTTTAGGATCTACCACTGCAATCCAGCTTGGAGGAAGAAGTATCGAAATAGTTGATTTTAATGGGGATGGTTATAAAGATATAGCCATTTGCATCAACTATGGAAGCATAAGTTTAGCGTGGCTTCCTAACTTAACAGGAACTACTTTTGGAAGTTTGACCACTATCGATAATTTGTCCAATGGAAACAAACGTTATTTGATGAAATGTGGTGATATGGATAATGACGGAGATATTGATATCGTTACTTACTCTAGTTTCTATGCCCGACTAAATCTCTACAAAAATGATGGAAATGGTATATTCACAACTAGTTTGGTTCAAAATGAAATAGGCGCAACTTCTTTAGCTATAGCAGATTTCGACAACGATGGAGATCAAGATATATTTATTGGAGGAAATTATAATTTAGGTATTTATCTAATTAAGAACAATAATGGAATTTTTGCCAGTCAATCCCTAATCCAATCTATAAATGTAAACGTTATTGAATTTGCGGATCTAGATGGAGACGGATTGAAGGAATTAGTTGCACTAGCAAATCAAACTTCTGGTGTTGTGATTTTATATTATTTAAAAAATACTGGAAATAATTTCGATAGTCAAGTCATTGTAAATTCTAATACCAACTCTGTTCTTCCCGACAATATTGCAATCGGAAATTTAAATAATGATTCTAAACTCGATATCGTTAAAAGTTTTTCTTTCTCTTCAAAAGTGACCTATTGTATAAATACCTCAACGCTCTCTATTTCAAATACAGAAAAGAAAGACGACTTTTCTTTTTATCCAGTCCCATTTGATCACGTATTGAAATGGACACCATCCGTTACTGATACTGATCCGTATAATATTAGTATCTATAATGAAGATGGGAAGTTAGTCTATTCCAATAAAAAAGTGTATACTTCCTCTATAGATTTAAGCTTTTTAAGCAAAGGAATATATGTTGTTGATTTAAAGTCTGGTTCAAATTCTTATTCAAGAAAAGTAATTAAAAATTAGTGAACTTATCAATTGTTCCAAAAAAAAACCGAGACATGCTCAAATATAAGGGTTTCCTAAGTCCTAAAGTTTATTGCTGAACCTCATCAAAATTCACCATCCAATGCACGCCGAATTTATCGACTAACATTCCGAAATACGCGCCCCAAAAGGTTTTCTCTAAAGGCATGATTACGTTTCCGCCTGCCGAAAGACCGTTAAAGAGTTTGTCCGCTTCCGCTGTACTATCGGTGTTAATTGACACAGAGAAATTGCCACCAAAAGCAGGAACATCTCCGCTTTGGCTCGTGCTGTCGCTTCCCATTAAAACCGTATTGCCGATTATCAATGAAACGTGCATAATTCTTTCGCCCTCTTCAGCGGAAGGAGGCGCGCAATTCGGATCGTTGGATGGCGGCATGTCCTTGAATTTTCCAATGTATGGAAACTCGCCTCCAAAAACTGATTTGTAAAATAGAAATGCTTCTTCGCAATTTCCGTTGAATATTAAATATGGATTTACTGAAGCCATTTTTTATTAGATTTATATATTATTAAATTCTTAGATAAAAGAGTACAGATGCATGAACCACGATGCTAGTATTAGAAAATTTCTTTCTTCTTTACTCTTGCTTCTTTTTTTCTTTCCTAATGACTTACATTCTCCACGGCTTTCGGATCATGCTTGTGTTTAAACAACACCGCAAATGCAATCGCTATCACGAGCGCATAACCCGCAAAAGTTAGCCAGATATTGTGCCAATCGCGTTGCCCATCGTGCGTAAAATAAGTATCGATAATCATTCCGCTGAACAAACCTCCGAAGAATGCGCCGAATCCGTTTGACATCATCATAAACAAACCTTGAGCTGATGAACTAATAGCAGAATCAGTGGTGGTTTCAACGAATAATGAACCTGAAATATTGAAGAAATCGAACGCCATTCCGTAGACAATACACGACATAATTATCATCCATAAACCATCTACAGGATTTCCGTAAGCGAACAATCCGAAACGCAACACCCAAGCCAACATCGAAATAAGCATGACTTGCTTAATCCCAAATCGCTTTAAGAAAAACGGAATCGCCAAAATAAATAAGGTTTCTGAAATCTGTGAAATCGACATGATGATGGTAGAATATTTCACCACAAACGAATCCGCATATTCAGGAACATTGGCAAACTCTGATAAATATACATCACCGTACATATTGGTCAATTGCAAAGCCGCACCCAAAAACATCGAGAACAAAAAGAACAACGCCATTTTGTATGTTCCAAAGAGTTTGAAAGCAGTCAATCCCAATTTCTCCATCACTGAAGCATCTTCTGAAATCAATTTTTGTGGTGGACACTTCGGCAACGTAAAGGAATAAATCCCTAAAACAAAAGCAGCTATCGCCGAAAAGTAAAACATATTGGCTGACGCTTTATTACCTGAAAGATTGGTTATCCACATCGCAACAATAAAACCAATCGTTCCCCAAACACGTATCGGCGGAAACACTTTCACGACATCAAATTTATTGTTTTTAAGGATCGTATACGCCACAGAATTCGACAAAGAAATGGTTGGCATATAACAAATCATCGCCGCAAAAATCACGTAATAAAATGTCGTTGGATTATCAACTTGTGGAATATAAAGCAAAGCCATTCCGCTTAGAATATGAAGAATACCGTAGAGCTTTTCCGCATTCATCCATTTGTCTGCAATAATTCCAGTGAGTGCTGGCATGACGATAGAAGATAATCCTAAGGTAGAAAAAATGGCGCCAAATTCGGCTCCACTCCACTGTTTTGTGCCAAACCAATAATTGGCTACGGTGATTAACCAACCTCCCCAAACAAAGAATTGGAGAAAACTCATTACCGTCAATTTGAACTTGATACTCATCTTTTTTAGTTTTGGTTTCTAATGTAAATAGAATGTAAATCTAACATTAAAAATGACAAAACCAAAAACTTACATCGATTTCATTAACTCGTCTACGAGGTCTAAAACGGCTTCAAATTGTTCTTCACGATTCAGATGAGAATTGTCTATTTCGATGGCGTCTTCGGCCATGACAAGTGGAGAATCATCGCGATGGGTATCAATATAATCGCGTTCCTGCACATTCTTGAGTACATCTTCATAAGGAACGTTTTGCCCTTTGGCTTGCAGTTCATCAAAACGGCGTTGCGCTCGAGTTTCGGGACTTGCGGTCATGAAAATTTTCAATTCTGCTTTTGGAAAAACGACGGTTCCAATATCGCGACCATCCATAACAATACCTTTACCTTCTCCCATGTGCTGCTGTTGCTCTACCAATTTTGAGCGAACTTCGGAAACTTCTGCAATTTTGCTGACGAAGTTAGAGACTTCAATAGTTCGGATTTCAGCTTCAACATTGGTGCCGTTCAAGTACATTTCAGCAAAACCCAATTCAGCATTAAAATGAAATTCTAATTTTACAAATGGTAAGGCATGAATTAAACTTTCTTTATCAAAAAACTCCGCATTGATATAGCCATTTTGCATTGCAAAGAAGGTCACTGCGCGATACATCGCTCCAGTATCAACATACACGTAGCCCAAATGTTTCGCCAATTGCTTGGCTAAAGTGCTTTTTCCTGTAGAAGAATATCCGTCGATGGCAATGGTAATTTTTTTCATATTCGAATGCCACAAAGGCGCTAAGTCACGAAGCTATTTTTATCGTACAGTTACTGTTCATTGAAATTAATCGTCAACCCAAATAAGCTTGTGTTGGCGGCTAAAGTATAACGTGAATAAGAATAATCAAATTTGATACGACCCATTTTAAGACCCAATCCGACAGAAATTCCAGAGAAATTCCGTTGTTCTAGTAATCGCAACTCTTCTGCTCTTCTGAAATTATAACCTAGGCGAATATTAAATCCTTTTTGCGGAAATAACTCAGCCCCAAAAACAACGTGCCGTAAGGCATTATTGAAAAATGATGTTTTCTCAGGTGTAGAAGTGCCATCAATAGAATTCTGCGCTCTTGCTGGATTGGAAAAGGTTACATTCCATTGTTGTAAATTTTCAAATGTCAAATGCCATCGAATGGGAACATTGTCTAATTGTTGTGAAATTCCGGCCATTACTTCGAGTGGTAACTTTTCATGGGTACCAGCATAAGTGGTAATTTGAGTTCCTATATTTCGAATGACGAATGCGTAATTAATTGCATTGACATCATCTACATATAAAGCACCTAAATCAATAGCGGCGCCATAAGAATTGTAACTTTCAAGTGATGAATTGATTAATTTACTATTGGCTCCGACATGTAATTTTGTATTCGGAACGTTATAAGCATAACCAAAAGTCAAGGCGATATCACTTCCAGTAAAGTTGGAAGTGGGCGTTCCGTTTTCGTCATAACCATCGAAAGTGCCATAGTTAACATAATTGACACCCCAATGAAAAGTCTGCACATGACGATCGAAAGTATAGGCATATGAGGCGGTACCGTAGGTTACTTCGCCAAAATAGTTACCATAATTTAACGCAAAGTGATTATCCATTTCTGGATTTATGGTTGCTGGATTAAAATGTGCTTGATTTACGTCTTGATCGTAAATCGTCAAGGTCTTTCCGCCGAGCGCTGCTTGACGTGGAGAAGTTACTAAATTTAGAAATTGGTATACAGACTGACCTCCTACTTGACAGTAAACTGTGGCATTGACAAGAAAAAAGGCAACTAAAAGGAAATTTCGAATCATGTTTTGCGGCGCTATTTGAGAAAGTATAACGCAAATGCGAAGATATTATTTTTAATAAAAAAACGGCTCATTAAATGAACCGTTTTTTTTATTATAATTTTTTAGCGTTTTTTACATTTTGATCGGTAAGTGCAAACTTCAAAACTTCGCTCATTTCCTTAACATAATGAAAAGTTAAGCCCGCGATATATTCAGGCTTGATTTCATCCACATCTTGCTTATTGTCGATGCACATAATAATCTCTTTAATGTTGGCGCGCTTAGCAGCCAAAATCTTTTCTTTGATACCGCCAACAGGCAGAACTTTTCCACGCAAAGTAATCTCTCCGGTCATCGCAGTACTTTTCTTCACTCTCTTTTGAGTTAACAGCGAAACCAAAGAAGTCAACATGGCAATTCCAGCACTTGGACCATCTTTAGGCGTTGCTCCTTCTGGAACGTGAAGGTGAATATTATATTTTGACAACATTTCAGAATCTAATCCCAATAATGACGCATTAGCTTTTATATACTCCAACGCAATTGTGGCCGATTCTTTCATTACGGTACCTAAATTCCCGGTAATGGTCATCGTTCCTTTTCCTGGCGAAAGCAATGACTCGATAAAGAGAATGTCCCCACCGACAGCGGTCCATGCAAGGCCTGTTACAACACCTGCTACTTCATTGTTTTCTGATTTGTCTCTTTCCATTCTTGGAACACCCAGAATTCGAACAATATCCTCATCGGTCAATTTTACATTATATGGTTCTTCCATCGCAACTGATTTTGCGATGTTACGAATCACCTGTGCAATTTTTGTTTCCAAACCACGAACACCTGATTCTCTTGTATAGCCTTCGACAATTTTCTCTAACTGTTTTTTGCCAATGACCACATCTTTAGTTGTCAGTCCATGCTCTTTCAGTTGCTTTGGAAATAAATGCTGACGTGCTATTTCGACTTTTTCTTCGATGGTATAACCTGACATTTTGATTACTTCCATTCGGTCCTTTAAGGCGGGTTGAATGGCTTGCATATTGTTCGAAGTTGCAATAAACATCACTTTAGACAAGTCATATCCCATTTCAAGGAAATTATCGTAAAAGGCGTTATTTTGCTCCGGATCTAACACTTCCAGCAATGCCGAAGATGGGTCTCCTTGATGGCTGTTGGATAGTTTGTCTATTTCGTCTAAAACAAAAACCGGATTTGATGTGCCAGCTTTCTTTAGGCTTTGGATAATTCTTCCAGGCATTGCACCAATATAGGTTTTCCTATGGCCACGAATTTCAGCTTCATCGCGCAAACCACCCAACGAAATTCTGACATACTCTCTGCCTAGTGCTTCTGCAACGGACTTTCCGATTGAAGTTTTTCCAACCCCTGGAGGTCCAGCCAAGCAAATTATCGGCGATTTCATATCATTTCTAAGTTTCAAAACGGCCAAATGTTCAATCATTCTTTTCTTGACGTCTTCTAATCCGAAGTGATCACGATCAAGTATCTTCTGTGCACGTTTTAAATCAAAATTATCTTTTGAAAATTGGTTCCAAGGTAAGTCCAAGAACAACTCCAAGTAATTCCTTTGAATCCCAAAATCAGGCGCTTGAGGATTCATTCGCTGCATTTTGGACAATTCTTTTTCAAAGTGTTTTTGTGTTTTTTCGTCCCATTTCTTAGTTTTTGCCTTTTGACGCATTTCATCCATTTCTTCTTCTTGCGAAACGCCTCCCAACTCTTCCTGAATGGTTTTCAATTGTTGATGCAAGAAATATTCACGTTGCTGCTGATCTAGGTCAAAACGGACTTTCGATTGGATATCGTTCTTCAATTCCAATTTTTGAAGTTCAACATTCATAAATCGCAAGGTCTCTTAGGCACGTTCTTTTAGTGCATTAATCGCCAGTAGATTTTGCTTTTCACTTACAGACAAATTCATGTTCGACGAAACGAAATTCACCAAAAACGATTGGCTTTCAATATTCTTGATGGCAAAAGTAGCCTCGGTAGGAATATTTGGACTTTCTTTTATGATTTGAATGGCAAGCTCTTTTATCGATTCTAAAATGGCGAGGAATTCAGAGTCATGAACACCAGGTCTTTTCTCTTCTACTTCTTTCACCAAAGCATTAATGTATGGCTTTTCGGAAGTTACGGCGTCAATTTCGAAACGTTTTTTTCCTTGAAGAATTACGGTAATGTTACCGTCAGGCATTTTAAGAACGCGCAAAATTTTAGCAACAGTTCCTATTTTGTGGATATCATTCTTAGTTGGATCTTCATCACCTTCATTTTTCTGCGCCACAACACCGATAATCTTATTACCTGCATTGGCGTCATTGATTAGTCGAATGGACTTATCCCTTCCAGCAGAAATTGGGATAACAACTCCTGGAAACAATACCGTATTTCGCAATGGAAGAATTGGCAAGGAGGCTGGCAATTCTTCATTATTCATTTCTTCTTCATCCTCGGGAGTTAATAGTGGAATTAACTCGGCGTCGGTATCGAATTCTTGTAGTGACAATGTGTCAAAGGATAATATATTATGATGTGACATAATTTTTGGCAGGTCAAATTGACATTAAATTGATAAATGGATTAACAAATGTAGACGAACAATTCAATAAAATACTATAAAATCGATGTACTACACTTTATTTCGTTGGCGCTACTAAAAGTCAACTTTTATGCCATAAAAAAACCTAAGGTTTGTACTTAGGTTTCTGAAATAGTCACTATTTTCTAGTTCTGTTCTCTATCAAATAGTATGTTTTTATGGTATCGCGACATCAAAAGTTCCCTCTGTAATATTCCTTAACTCAAGTGGCTGGTTAGGATTGATGGCATTAAAGTAGAATTTACCTTTAATTCTAGTGGCTGTTCTTTCTGTGATTGTAATTGATCCATTGGTATCCGTTTGAAATTCATTTGGAACTGGTTCAAAATAAATAAACCTGAATTTGTCGGTTAATGGATCTGTATTGAAGTATTCTGTTCCGATTACAACATCATTGTCGATATTAATATCTATCTGGTCATCATTGATGTTACTTGCAATAATATTAATTGAAGAAACACCATTGTGTAATGCATTTGGGTTTACATTAATAGTTAGATCTACAAATTCGAAACCATTAATTAGAGCATAAAAATCGTCTGTGCTTGGTGCTCCAATTGCAGCAATATTTATTGGTCCAACCCAGTCGCTACTTTGTGTCGCACCACAATTCGAGCGAACGTAAAAATCATAACTGACATTCTCAATTAAATTATTTACTGTGGTAGTCGGTGAATACGTAAATAAACTGATTCCGGTGCCAATTGTAAATCCAGCAGCTCCATATTCAACCTGCCAGGTACTTTCCGTACCATCATATAACCACGCAACTGTTGCGACTGAGGTGTCGTCTTGAGATCTAACAGCGGTAACTTCAGTTGGACTATTGCACTCCGAAGAAATTGATCCCGGAGCCACGGGCCCTACCCATGCACTGTATGTATTATCTGAACATTTTGTTCGAATGTAAAACTCGTAAGCCGTACCTTCAACTAAACCGCCAATCGTATTACTTGAAATGGTAAAATTCACAGAAGTTCCTGTACCCAATTCGAAACCGGCAATACCATATTGTATCTCCCATGCCTCTCCTGAAGTCTTATCCCAATCAATTCTAACACTATTTCCATTGATGAATGAACTTACCGTAAATAAAGTAGGTTTATCGCAAGCACTTGGAACTTCTACTAGAAAATCGGGATCAACAGGTTCATTTTCGCAAGAAATAAAACTCATTGCAAACAACAAAAAGAACAATAGAATAAGTTTGTTTGTATTCTTCATTAGAATATGTATTTTCATTTGAGATAAGAAATATATTTAATCCTTTATTGTAAATGAAATTTAAAGTTATAAAATAAAACTACCCAAACAATTTCACCTTCACTCCAAGCACATCTCAGACTAATGCGCGATAAAAAATCGAAATCAAGATATGTTTAGATTCAATAATTTATTGTTTTTAGAGGAGTACTTAATTGAAATAAGGATCATCTAATTGGTAACTAAACGTTCCATTTAACACGCGGAAACCACCTACTAATGCTCCATCCACAAACTTTTCGTACGAAAAAGAAAAAACACCTCTGATAATTCTAGTGTCACTATTAAATTCTGTAATTGTAAGTCTTCCTTCTGAAATTCTATTTGTGGTAGAAACGGTAGAACCTGGATTAGTGAGTAATTTCACTTGACAAAAATTTGCCGTAGTCACGTTATCAAATTCCAAAAGTGGATAATCTCCAACGACCCATGAATTGTTAGGGAGGTACAAACTAATCTCACTAGATGCCACTAAATTATCGGATGTTACCCCCTGTATCCACAGATATCGCGGCTCATTTATAGGAGCGCTATTGTTAAGAATTGTGACATCAATTCCCGTAGTAGCATACTGATAAGGAGTCATTCTATCAAATTGCATCCCTGCTATATTTGCAGTCATCAAAGCTGTTGAATTGTCGATTCCGTTGGTTTGTTCCAAATTAATTGGACCGAACCATGGACTACTTTGCGTCTCAGAACAACTGGCTCGTACATAAAAATCATAAGATGAAGTTTGAAGTTCAGAAACGGTAATTGTCGTAAATTGGGAAATAATCGTAGTTCCATTGCCAACAACAAAACCAACATTTCCGTACTGAATTTCCCAGGAGGTTTCACTTCCGCCGGCATTCCAGGTTACTGTTGCTCTGCTGATATTATTACCATTTCTGATCACGGTGAGATTTGAAGGCGCTATGCAATCTTCTATAGGAATTGCAGTAACAACTACTGGACCTATCCAATTGCTATTTTGGTCGTTGGAACAATTCGAACGAACATAAAATTCATAACTAACATTTTCCGATAGATTGGAAACCATTTTAGAATTATTAGTTGATAGCAAAATAGTGCCACTGCCTAACGAAAAGCCAGCAGTTCCATATTGCACTTGCCATGAATTTTCATCTCCATTTGCTAACTACGAAATGTTGATTCTTGTAGGATCAGTCGCCAATCTGACTGGAGAGACATTGGTTCGACTTACGCAAGCGGTCCGCTCAGTACCAAGGGCTACTGGCCCAAACCAGGCACTAAAAATGCCTTCTCCACATTTGGTACGTATATAAAAGTCATAATCTATTGTGGGCGTCAAGCCACTAATTGAGCTACTTTCAGGTGTAAAATCGACAATAGTACCTGTTCCAATTTCAAAACCTTGTGGTCCGTACTGAATTTCCCACGAGCCTCCAGAAGTTTTATCCCAGTTTATTTGTACTATGTTGTCATTTATTAATGTGCTTACAGCAAACTTAGAAGGCGTATTACATGCAGTCGGAACTTCGTTTGATAATTCTGGATTAATAGGTTCCTTTGAACAAGAAATAAGAATAAGTGCAGAAGCAAAAGAAAGCTGGAGAAAAAACAAAATATTTTTCATAGTTGGTATCTAAGTTCTAGATTTAGTTCGCAAACTTATTTAATCATTTACTGTAAAAGAAATTTAATATCTTAAAAAAACGAATTCCTTAAGTTACTTTGCTATAATAGTAATTATTACTCATAAAAAAACCTGAATCAACTGCGATCCAGGTTTTTTTGAAGGCTTTATTTCTCCCATTAGTTAAAGTAGGGGTCATCTAATGCATAATTAAATGTACCGTTACTAACTTCATATTCTCCAGCAACAACACCATCTACAGACTTTTCGTATCTAAATGAAAAAGTTCCTTTAATTCTCCTAGTTACTTCATTAAATTCGGTAATTGTTACAGAACCAGAAATAAGTACATTATTGGTAACTTCCGCAGCGCCATAATTTGTTAGTAATAATAACTGACAATAATCTGCTGTTTCAAAATCAATAGCATCTGACAAATTATACGTCCCAGGCGACCACAAATTACTAGGAATATATAAGTTAAGTTGATATGAATTAGCAACAATATCTGACGTAACTCCTTGAACTTGAACATAAGTAAATTGCCCAACAGTAGGATTGCCATTCAGAACAGTAATGTCGTTTCCTGTCACAGAGTATAAATACGGTACCATAGTGTTGTATGGAACACCCGCAATATTAGCAGTCATTAAGGCCGGTGAATTGTCAATTGACTGCACTCCGACAATATTTACTGGTCCAACCCATGCGCTATTTTGATTGCCATCACAATTTGATCTCACGTAAAAATCATAACTCACGTTTGCCAATAGGTTCTGAATTACTTTTGTTTGCGTTGAAGATGCTAGAATAGTGCCGCTACCGATTGTAAATCCAGCAGTTCCATATTGCACTTGCCAAGAATTTCCATCGAGACCAGCAGACCAAGCTACTGTCGCTTTAGTCTGGTCTGTTGTAGATCTAACAGCTGTGACGTTGGTAGGACTCGCACACAATGCAAGTTCAGTACCCGGCGATACTGGCCCAACCCACGCGCTATAATCGTCATCAGAACATTTGGTACGAATATAAAAGTCATAATCAACTGTTGAAGTTAAGCCGTTAATTAAGCTACTGGTAGGTGAAAAATCTACGCTAGTTCCATTTCCTAATGCAAATCCGTTAACCCCGTATTGAATTTCCCACTCGGTACCTGAGGTCTTATCCCATTCAATACGCACTGTATTGTTATTGATAAATGCGCTGACATTAAAAAACGCAGGAGCATCACATGGTGTAGGAGTTGGAATTAACAATGCTGGATCTATTGGTTCGTCATCGCCAGTACAAGAATTCAAAAGAAATATCGAAAACAGTAAGAAGAGAAGTGCTAATTTTGGTGATTTCATTTCATATTTTATTAGTTTTCAAATATAATTATTTCATGTATAGTTTTTAAAAAAAATAAATAAACTGTAACATAGGAATAAATTGACTGTCTTTGCTCTTAAATAAGAATAATCTATTGAGTCTATCCAACTTACATATTGAAGATTTAATTGCCCTTTGTAAACAAAAAAATCAAAAGGCTGAATTCGAAATATACCATCGATACAGCAAAGCGATGTATAATATCGCACTTCGTATCGTCAAGGATGAACATTATGCTGAAGACGTCATGCAAGAAGGTTTCTTAAAAGCTTTCACTAAGATCAATGATTATCGTCAGGAAGTGGCATTTGGAGCTTGGTTGAAGCGAATTATCATCAATCACAGCATCGATTTTTACAAAAAAAATTCGGCATTTCAATTAGAAGAACTAGATCGTATTTTGTATAAAGTAGAGGAAGAAAATACTATAACCGCTGAAATAGATTTTCAAGAACTCAAAGTCGCTCAAGTACTTGATGTCATTAAAAATCTTAAAGATAATTATCGCATGGTGCTCACCTTGTTCTTTATTGAAGGCTATGATCAGGAAGAAATTTCTGAAATACTCAACATTAGTTACGCCAACTGCAGAACAACGCTGAGTCGAGCGAAAGAAAGTCTGAGAAAGGCGCTACAAGACGTAATTTAAAAAGGAGAAAAATGAAAAAGACAAATGACCCTATCGAAAAATTGTTTGAAAACTTTGAAAATCAATGGGATATTCAAGAGTTGCCACATCATCATCAGGAACGATTTCTCACCAAACAAAAATCGAGAAATCAGACAAAATCAACTTGGTACCAAATATCCATTGCGGCTTCCATTTTGCTTCTTGTTGGTTTGTTCTTTCTATTAAACAAAAACGAACCCACCAACGATTTCAAATTGGCTTCCGCGGAAACACAAAGAACCGATTCGGTATTTAGTGCGATGGTTCAAAATGAATTGCTCCAGATCAAAGAAAAAAAATCTCCACTGAACGAAAAAATAGTCAATGACGCATTAAAGCAAATGCAGCAAATGGACGCTGACTATGAAAAAATTAAGAGAGAACTAGTAGAAAATGGCGAAAACAAACAAATCATATATGCCATGATTCACAACTTTAAGACAAGAATCGAATTTCTTGAAAACGTCCTTAAGCAAATAGATAATACCGAAAAATTAAATACCACAAATCATGAAAAAACAATTTAAATTACTGTGCGCACTCCTACTGCTGCCCATTCTCGTTTTTGGAAACGAGATTGATTTGGGAAAATATACCAAACAAAAAGAAATAAAGAAAGCGTATATCGTCAATAGCGATGCAGGAATTTCTGTAAAGAATTCCTATGGAAACGTTTACGTCACCACCTGGAATGAGGATAAAATTGAACTTAGTATCATCATCAAAGTGAGCGGCGACAACGAAAAATGGGTTCTGAAAAAAATTGACGAAATCGACGTAGATATTGAAGCACTAAAATCGATGGTAACTGCGGAAACTACGTTCGGAAGTTCATTCAACAGCAACAATTCTAAAAACAATAGTTTTGAAATTAACTATACCGTCAAGATTCCGAAAAACGGCAGCGTAAAAATCAAAAATAATTATGGTTCAATTATCACGACAGATCTGTACTCAAACACAAATATGTCGTGCGATTACGGGAAGATTACCTTAGGAAGACTTAACGGAAACTCAAACCAAATCTCGTTTGATTATTGCACCAAATCTTCGATAGAATATATCAAAACAGGAACGATTTCGGCAGACTACTCGGGTTTTACATTAAAGGAATTTGGAAGTTTGACACTTAATTCGGACTACACAGATTGTAATCTTGGAAATGGAACCAACCTGAAATACAGTAGCAATTACGCAAAGCTGAACGCAGGAAACATCACAAACTTAGATGGAGATGGAGATTACCTCAATATTAAAATAAATCAGATTTCTAACGCATTGCAAATCAATACAGAATACAGTAAAATTGTTGTTGCAGAAATTGATGAAAAGGCTAAAGCAGTTAGTATTAATGCAGAATATACTGCGATTGAACTCGCCTACCATCCTAATTTTGCGTTCAACTTTGATATCAATCTAAGATATGCAAACCTAAAATACAACGGCGAATTTGAGTTTAATTCAAAACAAGAAAAATCTTTTTCAAAAAATTACCAAGGTTACTATAAAAAAAGCGGCGTAAACAAAGTGTCTATTCAATCAGACTACGGCAATGTTTCGCTTATCCAACTATAATTAATTTTAGTTTCAATCATCATTAAATCAATCATTATGAAAAATTCACTTTTACTGCTTATTAGTCTACTCTTTATTCCATTTTACAGTCACTCACAGTGGAGCTCTAGAGAAAAAATCAAAGGAAATGGTCATGTCATTTCAAAGAATATAACTACCTCCAGTTATGATAAAGTCTTGGTCAATGGCTTTTTTGATGTTGAACTCCAAAGCGGAGAAGAAGGAAAAATTGTGATCAAAGGCGAAGAGAATATCATTGAATTTGTAGTATTCACCGTCGAAAATAATGCTTTAAAAATTGCTACAGAAAAAGGAAAATATATTGTGCCAAGCAATGGAAAAAAAGTACAAATCACTGTTCCGTTTGAAAGCATAAATGAAGTTTCACTTTGTGGTTCAGGCGATATTAATTCAAAAAATACCATAACTTCTGACAACTTTTTGTGCGACCTTTCTGGCTCTGGCGATATTAACCTCGCGGTCAATGCAAAAAATATAAAGGCATCCGTTTCAGGCTCTGGCGATTTAGTTCTTGCGGGTGAAAGTACAAATGTTCAATTTAGAATTACTGGGTCTGGCGACTTGAATGCGGCAAAACTAAAAAGCAACAATGCCGAAGCGGATGTCACCGGATCAGGCGATTGCAAAGTTTATTGCACAGACAATTTAGAAGCTCGCGTCACAGGCTCTGGAGATATTACTTATATGGGAGATCCAGCAAAGAAAGACACTAAAGTCACTGGTTCTGGTGACATTTCCAAAGGTTAAATTTATAAAAGGTAAATTGGGAGAGGCGCTTTACTCAGGTAAGGCGCTTTTTTTTGGAATTCGTTTTAGTAAAATGACACCAATCACAAAGAAAATACCTAAGAAAACAATAGCAAATCTTGGACTTCCGGTAATTTGATCAATGATACCGTATACACACATTCCGATGACAATGCCAATTTTTTCAGCTACATCATAAAAACTAAAAAAGGATGCGGTATCTTCTGTTTCAGGAAGTAATTTTGAGTACGTTGAACGCGATAGCGCTTGAATACCGCCCATTACTAATCCGACTAAGGCTGCCATGACGTAAAAGTGAATGGGTAAGGTAATGAAATACGCCAAGACACATAGAACAATCCAAATACAATTGATCGTAATTAGCGTGGGAATGTTTCCGTATTTTTCCGATGCTTTTGATGTAAAAGTGGCGCCAATGACCGCAACCAATTGAATCAATAAAATACAAATGATTAATCCAGTGGTGCTTTGACTTTTAGATTCCCAAGCCACTTCTTGAGCGCCAAAATAAGTAGCAATCAGCATTACCGTTTGAACCGCCATGCTGTACACAAAAAAACCTTTCAAATACGATTTTAGGATCCTATTTTCTTCCAATAAATGCCAGACTTTTTTTAATTCTCTAAAACCATTTAGAATGACATCTTTGCTCACTTTTCGATCTGCATTGACATTTCCTTTGGGCAAATAGAAATAAGTATATTGACTAAAAACCATCCACCAAATACCGACCATAACAAACGAATACCGCATGGCTTTCATCGCTGCCTCGCCTTCAGTTCCTGAAATGTGAAACAATTGTGGCTTCATGACCATTGCCAAATTGACAATTAAAAGCAACACACTTCCAATATAACCCAATGAATATCCTTTGGCACTAATTTGGTCTTGCTGTTCTGTAAATGCGATGTCTGGTAAGTACGAGTTGTAAAAAACTAAACTCCCCCAATAGCCTATCAATCCTAAAAAGTAAAATAGCAAACTACTATAAATCGATTCTAGGCTAAACCAATTCAAACCTGTACAAGCAATAGCTCCCATATAGCAAAAGAACTTCATAAAATTCTTCTTGTTTCCTACATAATCGGAAATTCCAGAAAGAAGTGGCGAAATAAATGCCACTACCAAAAAAGCTGCAGCGGTGACAAAACTAATTAAGGCAGAATTTTTTAATTCCATTCCAAAAACATGAATGTAATGATTTCGGTCAGTAAAAAGCGCTTCATAAAAAATTGGAAATATTGCCGAGGAAATCACCAGCGGATAAACCGAGTTCGCCCAATCATAAAATGCCCATGCGTTTAATAATTTCTTGTCTCCTTTTGGTAAGTTTGCCATGTTCAATTATATTATGAATTGATAAAGCGAATTTATTTTAAATTTGTTTACAAAAGTTCAAACCGTGTTATTTTAGAATTAAATATTTTAATTTCTTCTGATATTAAACTTCTACTTGGTATGGTCGTCTTAGGCTAAATTAAAAAAGCACAATCATGAAAAAAATAGCACTACTTTTTGTCTTCACTTTATTTGTATTCACCATAGATACTTTTGCTCAGCCATTATACTATCCGCCATTAAGCACTTCGGCAACTTGGGAAACTACCGATCCAACGACATTAAATTGGTGTCCAGAAAGAATCAACAATTTATACGCCTTTCTCGAACAAGAAAACACCAAAGGATTTATAATTTTGAAAGATGGAAAAATCGTATTAGAAAAATACTTCGGGACCTTTACTGATCAAAGTTTATGGTATTGGGCCTCTGCAGGAAAAACCATCACCTCATTCTTAGTTGGCAAAGCGCAAGAAGAAAATCTATTGAATATTAATGACAGAAGCTCAATATATTTAGGCACAGGCTGGACCAATTGTACGCTGCCGCAAGAAAATAATATTACCATCAAAAACCAACTGACGATGACTTCTGGACTTAATGATGGAGTTACAGACAATCACTGCACCTTACCGAGTTGCCTAGATTATTTGGCAGACGCTGGAACACGATGGGCGTATCACAATGCACCATACACTTTGTTAGATAATGTCTTAGAAAACGCAACTTCTCAAAATCTGAATACTTACACACAATTGAAATTGAAAAACCCGACAGGTATGACCGGAGGTTGGGCAACTGTCGACTATGACAATGTATTTTATAGCAACGTCAGAAGCATGGCTCGTTTCGGTTTATTGATGCAAGGTAATGGGGCGTGGAATGGGAATCAATTAATCAATAGCACCTATTTTAATGAGATGATTAATACGTCTCAAACACTAAACAAATCCTATGGCTATTTATGGTGGCTCAACGGAAAGCAAAGTTTTATGGTGCCAACAAGTCAAATTGTTTTTCCCGGTTCTTATGCGCCAGATGCGCCAGATGACATGTTTGCTGGAATTGGAAAGAACGGTCAAATTGTGAGTATTGCGCCTGGTCGAGGTTTGGTTGTAATACGAATGGGAGACGCGCCCGATTCTTCAGAAGTTCCTTTTACATTATGCAATCAAATTTGGCAGAAAATTAATGAACTCGATTGTAATTTAGCGATTTAATCATGAGAAAAACAAGTTTGTCATAATACCCAATCCTGCAACAAATTCCATTGCCATTTCCAACATTACGTCTGAAAACTACACGGTTGAAATCTTTAGTGTAATTGGTAACAGTGTTTTAAGAGTCGCTAATCAAAATAGCATTGATATTTCAAAACTTGCGCCTGGAGTTTACATGGTTTTGGTTCGACAAGGAAATCAAACCCAAATTCAAAAGCTAATCAAGAAATAAAGTCCATAAAAAAAGCCATTCTCTGCGATGGCTTTTTTTTATCTTTTATTTGAATACTACACCAAATTTTGCAGCCTCTGCTTTTGCTTCTGGAATCAAACTTCTGATGTTTGCAATTCGAGTAGCATCTGACGGGTGCGTGCTCATAAATTCAGGCGGCGCTTGGCCACCCGCTTTAGCTGACATCCGTTCCCAAAACAAAACAGCTTGATCTGGATTGTATCCAGCCAATGCCATTAAAGTTAACCCAATTTTATCAGCTTCACTTTCGTGCCCTCTACTAAAAGGAAGCATCACGCCCACTTGCGAACCCAATCCATACGCCTGCTGAAAAATGGCTTGCGTTTCTTCTGTCTTTCCAGAAGTGGCAACGGCTACACCAACTGCACCCAATTGTTGCAACTGTGCCGCACTCATTCGTTGGGCACCATGATTGGCGAGGGCATGAGAAACTTCGTGTCCCATCACCGTGGCTAATCCAGCTTCGTCCTTAGTAATAGGCAATATACCGGAATAAACGACAATCTTTCCGCCGGGCATACACCAAGCATTGACTTCCTTACTATCCACTAATTTATATTCCCACTCGTATCCGTTCAAGTAGTCACCTTGACCATGTGCCTTCAACCAACGTTCTGCAGCATTTTTTATTTTGATACCAACTGTTTCAACAGTTTTGGCATCTGAAGTTCCAATAACCACCTTATTTTCTTTCAAGAAAGTCCCATACTGCTGAAATGCCATAGGGAAAAGTTGACTGTTAGGGACAAAGTTTAAGACCTTTTTTCCTGTAAAAGGATTCGTTGCACAAGAAAACACGAGGACTATAAAACCAACAAGGGCAATTAGCTTTTTCATTTTTAGAATTTATGATAAGCACAAAGGTATAGGAGATTCGGCAATAAAATCAAGTTAAAACCTTTAAAATTTTCTTATCCTATGAAATGCAATTCTGAAAATTCTTTATCAATTATCAAACTGTGCTTTCCGTCAAAATGAACTTTATCAAAAGAAACTAACTCGTTATCAATTTCAATCTTCTTGATTTTAAATGGTAAGCCATGCAAATTGATTTTAAACTTAGCATAATTGGTTTCGAATTTTCCTTCTTTATGTTGCTGAATAATCAAATCGGTTTCCTTTCCTCTCAACGTAAATGTTGCCAAACTAAATCGACCTTTATTATAATCGTAACCATCTTGTGCATCTTCATAAAGCACAGATTTTTCTTTGCCAATTTTGAAATAAACATCTAAGGAAATTTCTTCAAATTCTAATTCACCAACAAATTGTTGCACTGGATATTTAGGAATAATCGCGCCTTCTTTAACAAAAATCGGAATTTGATCATAATCGGTTTTAACCCAAAGTTCTTTGCGACCAGAAACCAATTCATCCGTCCAGAAGTTATACCAATTGCCAATTGGCAAATACATACGTCGACCTTGTGCATTAGGTTCTAAAATCGGGCAAACCAAAATTTGATTTCCAAAGATAAATTCGTCAGTACGATAATGGGTTTGGGAATCATCTTGATCAAAGTAAAAAAGTGGTTTCAACATAGGCACACCATCGTTGATATATTCCCAAAACATGGTATACAAATAAGGCAACAATTGATAGCGCAACTCGACAAATTTCCGAGTAATGTTGATGACATCAATATCAAACGACCAAGGTTCTTGATCGCCGTGATCACCAGAAGAGTGCGTTCTACAAAATGGGTGAAATACGCCCAATTGAATCCAACGCGCGTACAATTCACCAGACGGCTGTTCGGCAAATCCACCGATATCAGAACCCGTGAATCCCATTCCAGAAATCGACATCCGTTGCATTTGAATATTCGCAATCCACAAATGTTCCCAACTGGCTACGTTGTCGCCTGTCCAAGATGAAGTGTAGCGCTGCGCTCCTGAATAGGCAGAACGTGTAATAATAAAAGGACGTTTTGGATATGCAAATTGCTTCACGCCTTCATAGGTCGCGCGTGCCATTTGCGTTCCATATATATTATGTGCTTTTCTATGGCTGCATGGATTTCCGTCGTAATCGTGGCGCACATCCATCGGGAATGTTTTTCCAGGAACCTCCATCACGGCTGGCTCGTTCATATCGTTCCAAACGCCTTTTACGCCAAAATCAGAAATCAATTCTTTGAATAATCCTGCCCACCATTCGCGCACTTCTGGATTGGTATAATCTGGGAAGTTACATTCGCCTGGCCACACTTTTCCTTTCATATAAGGACCGTCAGCTCTTTTGCAGAAATAATCTTTTTCTAAAGCTTCTTTATAAACCCAATATTCTTTGTCGATTTTAATTCCAGGATCGATAATCACAACGGTTTTGAAACCATCCTCCGCCAATTCTGCCACCATTCTTTTTGGATCTGGGAAGTATTCTTTGTTCCAAGTAAAACAGCGAAATCCATCCATATAATCGATGTCGAGATAAATCGCATCACATGGAATTCTTAATTCACGGAATTTAGAAGTCACTTCTTTTACTTTACTTTCCGGATAGTAACTCCATTTGCACTGATGATAGCCCAAAGCCCATAACGGCGGTAATTCTGGTTTTCCAGTTAGATGCGTGTAAGTGGTTACCACATCTTGCAACTGTGGACCGTAGATAAAATAGTAATTCATTTCACCACCATCAGCCCAAAAACTCATTACGTTTCGCTTTTCATGGCAGAAATCGAAAGTTGTTTTGAATGTATTGTCGAAGAAAATACCGTAAGCGTGCTTATGATGCAGTCCGATATAAAACGGAACTACTTTATATAATGGCTCTTGATCTTTTTGAAATGCATATTGATCGGTTGCCCAATTCTCTACTCTTTTACCTTTAAGATTGGCGTGCGATGCCTTGTCTCCCATGCCATAAAAGCATTCTCCTTCTTTGGAAGCCTTGCTCATTTTGACAATATTTCCACCGTAATGATAGCTTTCTTCCCAGTGAAAACCCAATTCATCTTCTAAGATGCAAGTCCCTTCGATATCATGAATCGCAACTCGTAAATCTACTTTATCAATAGAACAAACAACTTTACTGGTTTTGATCTTATAACATGTTGTCTCTTCGGTTACTTCCAAAAAGTTGTAGCCATGCGACTGTGTTTTGTCGATAGCATAGGAAAAATCTTTGCTGAAATAGCCTTTTGTAGTGTATCTGAAACGAATTAAACTGTCTCTGAGAACAGTAATTTTTAGAATTACGCTATTGTCTGTGTAGAAATAAACACTGTCAACATCTTTTTTAAACTCAACAATATTCGATGGATATAAATCGCCTTTGTATTCTAATTCGGTATTTGTAATCATAGCTTCATTTTGATTATGGGGCGGCTTTTAGGCATGCCGCAAAGGTTTCAAACTTACAAAAATTGTCAATGAATTGAAGTGAATTTTGCTAATTTTCACGCAAACGTTTTCGTTATTTAATTGACTAAAAGGCGTCGTGAATTCCAAAGTTTTCAAAAACGGAAAACTCATAAACTTGGCTTGTTCTAGAGGTAAATTTACTCCTACCATGCTATAAATCACACGTTTTGTCTGAAATATTGGTTTTCTGTCGATTTAATAAGGTAAGTTCATTTGGGTTTTCTACTTTGGACTTACCAAAATCTTAAACCTTATTATTATGAAAGCAAACCCTACCCTTAGAGTTGTTCATCGACTGATGATTGAAAAACCAGAATTAGACCCTGCATTTGAAGATACAGAATTGCATGTGGTATCGATGAATAAGCCACAAGATAATTACGACTACTATCCAGATTTCGGAATATAGTAGCTTAATTACTTAAATCAGTTTAAGCAAGTAGAAACTTAACTAATCTTGAACACCACAATGCTTAGTGGTGGCAAAGTCAATGCAGCTGAAAATTCACGACCGTTCCACGATTCTGCTTCGATCTTAATTGCTTTGGGATTGGTCACACCGCTTCCGCCGTATTGTGTTTCATCAGAATTGAATACTTGCGACAGTTTTCCTTTTTTAGGCAGACCGACGCGATAGTTTTCACGCACGACTGGCGTAAAGTTGCATACGACAATCAAATCCTCTTTTGGGTTGTTTCCTTTGCGGATATAGGACATCACTGCATTTTGATCGTCAGAATAATTGATCCATTCGAAACCTTCTGGGCTGAACTGTTTTTCGTGCAGCGCTGGATTGTTTTTATATAAAGCATTCAAATCGGTAATTTCCTTTTTGATGCCTTCGTGATAGCCGAATTGCAATAAATACCATTCTAAACTACCTTCAAAATTCCACTCCGCGCTTTGTCCGAATTCGGCGCCCATAAACAAAAGCTTAGTTCCGGGATGTGTAAACATATAGCCGTATAACAAACGTAAATTGGCGAATTTTTGCCATTCATCACCTGGCATTCTTCCCGCTATAGATTTCTTTCCGTAAACAACTTCATCATGCGATAATGGCAACATGAAGTTCTCCGAAAACGCATACGTCATCGAAAAAGTCAAATCGTTTTGATGGTATTTTCGATAGACTGGTTCCTTTTGAAAATACTGCAACGTATCGTGCATCCAGCCCATCATCCATTTCATGCCAAAGCCCAAACCGCCTGCGAAGGTTGGACGCGAAACCATTGGAAAGGAAGTGCTTTCTTCGGCTATGGTTTGAACGCCTTCAAAATTAGCATATACCGCTTCATTAAAATCTTTCAAGAAACTAATCGTGTCTAAATTCTCTCGTCCTCCAAAGATATTCGGTTCCCATTCGCCGTCTTTTCTTGAGTAATCTAGATATAACATCGAAGCAACAGCATCAACTCGTAATCCGTCAGCGTGATAATGTTGCAACCAGAAGAGTGCATTGCTAATCAAGAACGACCGAACTTCATTGCGACCATAATTGAATACCAAACTTTTCCAATCTGGGTGATAGCCTTTTCTTCTGTCTGGGTGTTCGTATAAATTGGAACCGTCGAAATAACCCAAGCCATGCGCATCATCTGGGAAGTGTGAGGGAACCCAATCGAGGATGACTCCAATTCCGGCTTGGTGCAATTTATCGACCAACACCATAAAATCTTGAGGTTTCCCAAAGCGCGAAGTCGGCGCGAAATAACCTACCAACTGATAACCCCAAGACGGATCATAAGGATATTCCATGATCGGCATAAACTCGACGTGGGTAAACCCAACTTCTTTCACGTAACTCACCAATTGATCGGCAAGTTCGAGATAAGTCAAGAATTTTCCCTGGTCGTTTCTGCGCCATGAACCCAAATGCACTTCATAAACAGAATAAGGTTTATCCAATCCGTTATGGTCTTTTCGGGATTTCATCCATTTATCGTCTTTCCACTTGTAGTCGAGATCCCAAATGATGGAAGCAGTATGCGGTGGATGTTCGCAATATAAAGCAAACGGATCTGCTTTTTCGGTAATAACGCCGCCGTTGTTAGATTGTATTTTGTATTTGTATGTGGATCCTTTCTCAACACCAGGAATAAAACCTTCCCAAATGCCTGAAGCATCCCAACGTACCATTAGTTGATGCTCGCCTTGAATCCAATAGTTGAAATCTCCAACGACAGAAACCGAGCGTGCCGATGGCGCCCAAACTGCGAAATACGTGCCTTTGACACCGTCAACTTCTATGAGGTGTGCGCCTAGTTTTTCGTAGAGACGGAAGTGCTTTCCGGCTTTGAATAAACTAATATCGAAATCAGTGAAAAGTGAATGGGGTTGTACTTTGCTCATGGTTGAATTATTATTTTTATCGCATTGAAGCGAATTTATTCTTTTATAAATTTTTGTGTGAAGGTTTTTCCTTGGGATAGTATTTGGATGAAATAGAGTCCTTGTTGAAGTCTTGAAACATCAATTTGGCTGGTGCTTTCTATTTTTTCAAATATGCTTTTTCCTAAAACATCTAAAATAGTTATCGCATCCATTTTTTGAATGTTTGTAATATTTAAGACATCCTTAGTCGGATTTGGAAATACCGAAAAATTTGTTTGAACGTTGATAGATGTGGAAAGCGCTCCGTCTATAAGTTTTACTACTGCAAAATTATTATTGAGAATTCCCGCCATAATGACTTTATTATCTGTAGTCGAAACAATTGTAGTCATACTTTCAAATGTAGGATCCTGATCGAAATCAAAAATTTGTAGACCATCTATCCCAAAACTATCATCCAAAGTTCCATCCGGATTATATTGCATCAAAACAACATCTACTTCATTAAACCCATTTACTTGATTAAAACCTGCTCCAAGAATTTTTCCTTCTTCAGTTATATATGCTTGATTTAGAAAGCCCCAAGTTCCTGACATATTGATTTGAGTTATAGTCGTTCCATTTGTTCCAAAATTCACGTCTAAATTTCCGTATTGGTCGTATTTTGCTAATCCAATTTTAGCGCCTGCATCGATAACTCCATAAATTGCTCCGAGTGCGAATATCTCGTCATTATCATTGACCATGACGGTGTTGAGTTGCGCATTGTTGATGCCAAAACTGGTAATTAGCTTCCCTTCATTACCAAAAGTAATATCCAATTTACCGTCTTGATCTAATTTTGCTAATGCAAATTCATATCCTTGATATGTTGTTGAATTTGTGCTGCCTCCAATTAAAATTTTTCCGTCATTCAAAATTTGACAATAAGTAGGGAAATCTGTGGTTAAGATAGTCGGATTTGCTATTGTCCCAAAGTTTATTACCGTTCGTCCATCAAGTCCAAATGTTGTATCCAAACTTCCTGTGGCATCTAGTCTAACTATCCCAAAATCGCTCTGACCAGAGGAATAAAACTCTCCTATTAAAATTAACTTTCCATCGCTTTGAACTTCAAATCCATAAAGATATCCTGTTCCGTCAATCAGCGTAATTCCGTTATCACCAAATTCTGAGTCTAAAGTTCCATCATTATTGTATTGTGCAACTAAAAATCGATCATAAGACGAAATGGTTTGTCTAGAAGTAGAAACCACCATGATTTTATCATCATTGACGATTCTGACGTATGATCTATCTGATGGTATGACATCTTTATCTAAAATTACGATACCATCAGTCCCGAAATTTTCGTCGAGACTTCCATCTTGATTAAATCTTGTTATACCAACTTGATGTCCAGAGTTGCTAGTGGTGTGACCACACACTAGTATTTTACCATCCGTTTGAATTTGCATTGAGGTTGGTTGGGAATATCCAGATGGGAATATGACACGTCCAATACCGTTATTTCCAAAAGTTGGATCAGGAACCAGTGTTTGCGAAAATGTTGTTAGACTTATTAATAAAACTAAAAATTGTAATTTCATCCTATTTTGTTTTGTAATCCGAGCCCTAGCCCCGATGGTAATGGCATCCTTTGGCGGCGGTGTTCGCCGGCAAAGATATAATGGACAGCGGGAACCAGCTCCTAAAAATCATCGTAACTCGTAATTCCTAATTCGTAATTCGTAATTCTTAATTCCCTTCAAACTCCATAATACTCGCGATGCCTGTCAGCGGAATCACCGCCCATCGTGGACGAGAATTGAGTTCATAGCCCAACTCATACACTGCTTTTTCTAACAAACAATATTTCAACAAGAAATCAATTTCCTTGCGGTAACCGATGTTGAAATTACCTGATTGCGCGACTTCGGTATAGGTTTGCAAAAACACGCCAACGAAATATTTGAACAGGATTTCACCTGCTTGAAACAGTTCTTTTTGCTCGTATGGATACTTGTCTTTGTTGTTAAAAATCGTCGCATAAATCGAATAGTGAAACGATCGAAACATGCCAGCCACATCTTTGAGCGGCGGTTGTTTTACTTTTCTGTCGCGAATGGTGCTTTCGGGTTCGCCTTCAAAATCGAGGATATAAAAATCGTCTCCATTGACGAGCACTTGCCCTAGATGGTAATCACCATGTATTCGGATGCGTTCGGATTTCATTTTCGTCCAATCGAAATCGAGGAACAACTTTCTAATTTCTTTTTTGTTATCTAGAAACTGATTGGCTAGTTCAAGCGCTAGTCCATCGAGTTTATGTAAATTATTTTCAAGGATATTCAACCTGTTTTGAAACTGGTAAGTCAGGCGATTTTTCAGCCAAACGGTATAGTCGCCGTTATATGTTGTAGGTGTGAAAGCGGTATCATGAATGTCGCCGCCCAAAGCAATGTGCATTTCTGCAGTGCGTGTTGCCAAAGTGTGAATGCGAATGAAAATACTCAAGCCCGCCCAATCGATGATTTCGTGTGGAATTTCGTTTATTTTTAGACGCTTGAATAAATCGATATCTGGAAGCTTATTGATTTTTATTTTTTTAGTTTTGAGATTCTCGAATATACGATCTGTTTCCTCTAACATAAATTGCCAAGCATCTCCTTGGTTGGGCACCAATTCCTGCATCATTCCGAGCGTAATATTTCCTTCAGATAAGGCTACATTGATACTTCCAGTATAGGCGGGTGAACTGGGAAAATCCATTCGCTCTGTTAGGAAACGACTGATTTCGTAATCTGGATTTGTGCTGGTGTAAATACGTCTAAAAATTTTTAGAACTAGCGTATTGTTGTAGATGATGGAAGTATTACTTTGTTCGACTCCCATAAACTTAGAGCTTTTGTACTCGGTTTCTTCTAGCTTTTCACCTCTGTGGAATTTAACTTTGGTATCGCTTTTGTCTCCAGACGATACAATTTTATCGAATAGTAATTTTCTAAAATCTTCTTGATGTAGTGCATCAACTAAAAAACCATCTTGTCCGTTCATTATTACGGGCGCAATAATGGTATTCGTATCTAGTTCTTCTTCTGCCATAAAAGACAATGGCATGAAATAATTTTGAAAGAAAGCTTCTTTAAAATTGACTTCTAAAAGAACCCCATAATAGGTATTTTTTTTAGAAGACATTTTAAAAAACTCCACGACTTCGATATACTTTAATGTACTCGCTTTTCCACCATACCAACGCTTGTTGATTATGTAGTTTTCTAAAATATCCGAAGTAAAAACTTTTACAAACTCTTCATCTTCAAAGGCATGCTTCCAATCGGTTTTGAATACGAATGGATTTTGAAATTCATCTTCATTAATTTTAGTGTCTTTCATTGCTTCAATTTTTTTAATTCTCTTTTACCACATAGATTCATAGATTCTATTAGGAGTAAAAGAGCGTTGCTTTATCATAGTGAACATAGCCTATGTCAAAAATCTATTTTCTATTTTTTTCCAACTTTTCTATGTTCCTATGTGGTGAAAAAATCACCGTTGAATTTTAAATAAATGAAATGGCAAAGCGGGTGATAAATCTACGAAATTCCACTCTTTATCCCAGTAATACGTATTTCCCGTGATTAAGTCTTGTACTTTTATCGGCTCATTCCCCATTTGTTCCATTGGAATTCTCACCATCGCTTGCTGGTTATTGAAGGCATCCAAACTGACAACCATCAAGGTTTCGTTGGTCAAATCATCGTCGTACTTATAATACGCCATGACTTGCTCGTTATTCGTGCTACAAAACACAATATTATTGGTTTGTTGCAAGGAAGCTTGCTCGTTGCGAAGCGCATTAATTCTCGTAATCAGTGTCGTTAATTTGTTTTGAATCGTCCAATTCCAGTGATAGTATTCGTATTTTTCTGAATTGAGATATTCCTCTTTGCCGGGCGCCATCGGTTCACAAACGCGGTATTCGAAAACCGGTCCGTAGATTCCGACACTTGAACTTAACGTTGCTGCCAAAAAGTACTTTTGCAGATGCACCGATTCGTTTCCGTTTTGTAAAGCAAACGGATTGATATCTGGCGTATTCGGCCAGAAGTTCGGTCGGTAAAATTCTTTTTGTTCTGTTTGTGTGAGTTCGGTTACATATTCGGTTAACTCTGCTTTAGAATTTCTCCAAGTGAAATACGTATAAGATTGACTAAATCCTTGTTTCGCCAACTCATTCATAATTTTAGGACGTGTGAAAGCTTCCGCTAAAAACAACACATCGGGATGCTTTTTCTTGATTTCGGCAATCAACCAACCCCAAAAATAAAAGGGTTTGGTATGTGGATTATCCACGCGATATACTTTGATGTCACATTCTTCAATCCAGAATAAAGCGACGTCTAATAATTCTTTCCAAAGGTTTTTCCAATCCGTCGATTCAAAATAAATCGGTTGAATATCTTGGTATTTCTTTGGAGGATTCTCAGCATATTGAACCGTTCCGTCTGGTCTCCATTTGAACCATTGTGGAAAATCTTTCACATAGGGATGATCGGGAGCAGCTTGTAAGGCATAGTCCATAGCGACTTCAATTCCCAATGATTTTGCTTTTTTGACTAATGATTTAAAATCTTCTATCGATCCTAATTCAGGATGCGTAGCTTTATGTCCACCATATTGTGATCCAATACCCCAAGGTGAACCCACATCTCCTGGTTCTGCGTTTGTCGCATTGTTTTTTCCTTTGCGATTGACTTCTCCGATGGGATGAATTGGAGGAAAATATAAAGTATCGAAACCCATCTCAGCGACACGTGGCAATAATTTTTCACAGTCTTTAAATGTCCCATGTTTACCTTTTACAGGAGAAGCAGAACGCGGAAAAAACTCATACCAAGTGCTGAACAGCGCTTTCTTGCGATCGACATATATTTGTAATTCCGCCGATTTGTTTTCGATGTAAAGGATTGGATATTTTTTGAAGATGGCAGTTAATTCGTGCGACATCGCCATTTCAATTGCTTTGTCATATTCTTTTTCATCGACAAAATAGGCCGCTGCTTTTTTAAGAAATTCTTTTTCGTCTTTATCTGCTAATTTTTGAACTGCTTTGACGTATTCAGCACCTTCCAAAAGTTCAGATTTTACGTATTGATTGTCTTGAATTTTGCGTTCGGTTCCGTGTTGCCAATTTAAAGCGTAATCAACCCAACCTTCTACAAAATAGCTATAATTTCCTTGTTTTTCTACTTTGAATTCCGCGGTCCACGCATCGTTTTCTGTAGGTCGCATCCGAACGTCTTGCCATTTCTTATCTTTTTCATGTTTGTATTTTACTTGACATTCGATAACGTCATGACCATCTGAAAAAACGTCCGCGCTAACGGTTACTTTTTGTCCAACAATTCTTTTGATAGCGAACGCGCCACCGTCTAATTGTGGCAATACATTTTCAATTACTATTCGGGTTTGATGTTGCATTTTATAATTTATTTATGACTTCTAAATTTAATAAAAAATAGAGAAAACAATACCTTGCATTAAAATTTATTGAAATGACAAAGAAAACCAAAAAACCCAACCAAAGTTTGAAAATTCCTAAGATTATCCTCGTGGTTGGTCAATTTTTGTCGTTTATTTCAACAAAATTGACAGTGCTATTTGCCGCAAGATTGTTTACTTCTCCGATTAAACACAAGATTCCAAAACGCGAATTAGAGATGGATCGGAATAGTCGACAAGAAACATTGACTATTCCATCAATTCAGAAGTCAATTGTTGCCTATCATTCTGGCTCCAGTTTGAAAAAAATCCTATTAGTTCATGGCTGGTCTGGAAGAGGAACGCAACTCGTGAAGTTCGCCGAAGCCTTCCAAAAATTGGGCTATCAAATTGTTAGTTTCGACGCGCCCGCGCACGGAAAATCACAAGGAAACACGACCTTACTGCCTGAGTTTATTGCGTCCATTATCGAAATAGAAAAACATTTCGGTCCGTTTGAAGCGGCAGTAGGGCATTCTTTAGGCGGCATGGCATTACTGAATGCGGTCAAAGATGGACTCCAAATCAAACGATTAACCATCATCGGAAGTGGCGATATTGTAAAGGACATTATGGACGACTTTGTCAAAAAGCTCGAACTTCATCCGAAAATCAGCGACATGTTGCGCATTCACTTTGAAAAAAAATCCAATCGAACGATGGATAGCTATTCCTCGTTTCACGCGGCAGCCGAAATTACAATTCCAGTCTTGGTCATTCATGATGAAAATGATGATGAAGTGCCTGTCAGCTGTGCGCATCACATTCATCAAAATCTAAAAAATGGCGAATTGATGATTACACAAAACTTAGGGCATCGCAAGATTTTAGGAGATGCGGCTGTTATTCAAAAAACAATTCAATTTACTACCTCATGAAATATCCCATAATAAAAACCGAAGAAGAGTGGAAAGCGCAATTGGGTCTCGAACGCTACAAAATCCTGCGTCAAAAAGGAACGGAGTTTCCGCATTCCGGACAATACAACCTTCATTTTGAAAAGGAACTTATTGTTGTGGCGCTTGTGGTGAGGCGTTGTTCGAAAGCGATTCGAAATTCAATTCGCATTGCGGCTGGCCATCGTTCGACGAATCGATTCCTGGAAAAGTAGAATATATTAAAGACACGACGCATGGCATGTTACGAGTAGAAATTTTGTGTGCGAATTGTGGCAGCCACCTTGGACATGTTTTCGATGACGGACCGACGGAAACTGGACAAAGATACTGTGTCAATTCGTTATCGGTCGATTTTAAGTAGTGGGGCGTGCCGGCTCAAGAACATTTCACTAATTCATGAACCTTTTTACGAGCCGTCGGGCTATTCGCTACAATCTTTTGCGGCGAACACCGCCACAAAAGGAAAACCGCTGCTATCCCTCACGCAGGCAGTCACTAATCCTTAATGCAGCGCACTGATAAACCTACATTTTTAACATATTGGACTCTTCTAGCAATGCTACCGAACCACACTGTTTGGACACCCCAGGCGCCCGTTGAAATTCCTTCCGTGGAACTCCACCAATTACCCAGGGTACTTAAATTTTCATATCCCGCAGTAGAAAGAGCGTTGCGATCACCTCCTGGCAAACCTGTAAAGCCACTGGAGTTTATGGCGCCGGTATTCGGAGAAAGCCAAAGGGTTGTCCCAATTGATTTTATCTTGCCTCCAGCAACAGCTTCTCCACCCAAAAAGGTGGTCAAAGTTGTCCACTCTGCATCAGTAGGCACATGGCTACCAGTTGGCGCTAAACCTCGAGGGTCATTAATCGCAAACCAATTGTATAATTTGCCATAAATCGGTCCATT
>JADKHM010000005.1 GCA_016721735.1 Flavobacterium sp.
CTTGAAATAGTTCTTCATGGGATTGGATTATGTGAAGCTTCATGATAAACCCGTGATTCCAAGTTGATGTAGTTCCTGAATGACTCCTAATATTTTTCATATTGCTTGTTTTAATGGTTAAATTTTATAAGTCAAAGTTCTATCTAACTTTGCGAAAGTAGAGACTAGTATTTATCATGAAAATAAAAAACTTACTAAACAATTTTGCTATTCATGAGGGTTTCAAAAGGTTTATTATGATAAATGTCATTTAAATCAACAAATGGCTGACTACTTTTGTTCGAGCAAAACACTAAAATTTACATACATCATGTTCAATTGGTTTCTACCCTATTTCGCCCAGTGGCATAGGGAGACATCTGCAATCCTTAATTGTATTGTTGCTAACGATTAGTGTTGGTTTTTATGGGAAAGATTGCGGTTGGAAATATTTCGCTTAGGTCTCTGCTGTTTTATTTGTTGGAATTGTCTTAGGGCACTTCGGATACAAGATGAACGCTGACTTGCTGGTTTTGGTAAAGATTTGGATTGATTCCTTGCTATTGGCATTGGAATTCAAGTCGGCCCATCGTTCTTCGCTTCCTTCAAAAGAAGGTTTGCGGTTTAATGCATTAGCGGTAAGCACGGTGTTTTTGGGTGGTTTAATCACCTATTTCGTCTTTATTAACCCATATCAATATTGAAACGCGGTGGGATTGATGTCAGGCTCAGCAACCAACACACCCGGACTTGGAGCCGCAAAATCAACATACAAGAAATCAAAATCGCTTCCCAATCAAAATTTTGGCGACCCCCGCGATTGCTTATGCGATTACCTACCCTTTGAGTGTTTTGGGGATTATCCTGTCGATTATTGTTGCCAAATCAGTACTGAAAATTAATCTTGAAACAGATAAAAATCAATTATTTCTCAACAAGAAAATAGTGAAAACGCAATTATTCATTCAAAATGCAGAATCCCAATCCAGATATTGTAGGAAAGACCATTTATCAAATTTTTAAGAATTGAAATTCATGACTTGATTATTTCTCGGTTGAAAACAGCATTTCAAGTGGTTTATTCTCCTTCATTGATAGAAAAATCATGAAGAAAGATGTCCTCATGGTGGTTGGTCTCTGAAAATGTCGACGATTTTATCGAGAAAGTTGGAAAAGTTTCTACCGATTTATTCATCGAATCCGAAAACAAGATGTTACTACCAAAAATATCTTCGTCACCAAAGCATCTGCCACGCACAAAACACTCGTTGAATTGACTTATATAACAAATTTGATTTGAAAGTAACTCGCGTTTTCGTTCTGGTATGGAATTGCTTGCCCATCCTAACCTGCGACTCAATTATTAGAGATAAACTGCAGAATGTGTAGGGAAAGAAAGAGGCGATTGCGGAAGTTAAGAAATATTATCGGAAATTCAGAAAAAAATTGTTAGAACCAGATTTTTATCCCTCTTTGGTGGACTGATCATCCGGGATTATCGTTGGTTCTATTCCGATTTTTATTCCGTCTTTGCCGGTGCCTCTGAACTCGGAGTTCGCGGCTGGACCGTTGTTAACGGCCTTGTTTATTAGCCGATATGGCCCGGTATTGGCGTGATTCACTCTTATATTAATAATGTGCCGTGTTTACTTTATGAAAGACATGGGAATTTGTATGTTTTCGCGCAGTCGGGATTCACGCCGGAGAAAAGTTTTACGCGAACTTCGTTCAATTCAACGGTTGGCTTTGGATTTATTATGGCTGTTTTATCACGTTGATTCCGTTGTTCTTGATGGTAATTATGGGTCGATTTGCAATGAAACTCAACTTTACCAACCCGTTGGTTTAATGAGCCGGTACCTACACTGACCAGCTGCATTGGCTTTTAGCACAAAATACCTAGATTCCGACATCCCAACCCAATCTTATGCAACGGTCTATCCTTTAGACGATTTTTAGAATATTTGTGGCGCAATTGTTGATTCTGATGTTGATGTAATTTAATCAAAAAGAGGAAACTTGATACTTGGCTTTTTTTTGACAACTTTAATTACTCCCGTGTTCTTCAGCGCCTTCACTTTGACTGGTCGCACTGGTTGACTGCATTAGCCTAATTTCTGTGTGTCTCACTTCTCCTCAGTAGTTCCGGTTTGTTTGCCAAGAAATGCAGCCCCAAGACTAATAAGTAAAACGACATAAGTAACAAGTTTTGTTTGCTATGGTTCATGACATTAAGCACGAGACCAGCAATAGAAAAAGTTCCTAAGATGTAAAGTACAATGGCTAATTTTTTCAGCCATTTCTTCATGCCCGTGTAGGATAATTTGATCGCCTACATTTGGCAAATCTTCACCATCTCTTCAGCTCCTTCTCCAGTATACATTGAAGCAAATCCAAAAATTGCGGCTACTACGAAAAGAATATAGGCGTGTTGATGCGGTTTTGTTCTTCAAAACCAATCCAGATATTAAAATTCCCAACCCAAAAATCGTCCCGATTATTGGAAAGTGGTTCACTACTAAATGCCAGTGTGCGTCGTTCATAAGATTTTGTTTTTAATGGTTATGTCGTACTAATTTATTGATTCTTGACTCATAAATACCTGATAATTCTTGTTTTCTGTTGATAAGGTGTGAATTATATAAACATGCGTTTTAATTTGACAAAGACTATCATGCAAGCGAAACACCAATCAGTGTCCCTATTCCGTAGGTAACCGCTGCCGCTGCAAGTCCAAATGCCACTTGGCGAAATCCAGAAAACCAGATATTTTGCCAGTTGAGTAAAGTAATCGCAGCACCTATTCCGAACAAGCCTACCACGGAACTAGCAATACTTAGCAAGATGGCGTTTCGTCCGTCTAAAATCATAAATGGATATAGCGGAATGATTGCGCCAACAGCAAACAATAAAAAAGAAGCGATCGCCGCTTCTCAGCAGAACCACCCAATTCTTCTTTGTCAATTCCTAATTCTTCTGTAATAATTGCATCTATAGCAGTTTCTGGATTTTCGAATGCCTTATCAGCAAGCTTTTTTGCTTCAGTTAAACTCATTCCTTTGGCTTGATATAATAGAACTAGTTCCTTTTTCTCTTCTTCGGGTGATGCTTCAAGTTCTTCCATTTCCAAATCTATTTGGCGTTGATTTAATTCTCTTGAACTTTGTACAGACAGCCATTCACCCATCGCCATCGAAATTGCTCCGGCTAATAATCCGGCAATTCCAGTTAATAGAATTGTTCCATTTGAAACTGCTGCACCCGCAACTCCCATCACCAAACTCATATTGGAAACAAGACCGTCATTTGAACCTAATACGGCGGCTCGTAAGGCGTTTCCGCCAACAGATTTATGTCGACTTTCAAATTTCGACAACAAGCCGCCAGACACATTTAGTGCCGCATTATTGTTGACAGCTTCAATAATATTAAGGTGATTGTGCTCAAATCCAGTTGGTTTTTCGCCGTGCTTTAGTTTGTTCTGGATGGCATGAACCGCAAACTGTTTTTCAATACTAGAAAGATTACTAATGATAGATGAATAGCCAAATATTTTACCCAATCTTAACTGAAATTTTGCTCTACCAGATGGCGCCGGCATAGGAAACTTCGCGTCTATCATATGCACTTTGTCAAGCATATGTTTCGCATGATTTTTTTCAATCTCAGCTAAACTTTGAAGTACTCGGGAAAGGTTTTCATCTGATTGAATCGCAGCAATACTGTTATATAAAAATGCAGTATCTACTTCGGTTTGTAGTTGTTCTTTCAGCTTGGCTAAATCCATAAATTAATATTTTGATGGATTAAAAGTATAAATTTAGAAAAGAACTCTGTTGTTAGCTACCTTAAAGTGTCCTTAAAAAATTCCAAATAAACTGTTGTGCCCTTTCTTTCCTCGCTATCTATTGAAAAACCAATTTCCAATAATTCGCAAAGTCGATTGACGATTGATAGTCCCAATCCAACACCTTTGATCTCCGGATGATTGTAGGATTTCGCGCGATAAAAAGGATTCACAACTTTATCAACGTCATCTTGAGAAATACCAATTCCGGAGTCAGAAATAACGCAAACCAAATGCTCGGATTCTTCTATAAATTTGATACTAATTTCGCCGCCATCATTCGAGTACTTTATCGCGTTTGAGATGACATTCCCGAGAATAATCCCTACTAAATAGTCATCCGATTTTGTGTAATATTCCTTATCTAAGAATGTTTTAATTTTTAATTTTTTGTCTTTAACACTTTGAGAGTGAAGCGCTAAAACGTCTAATATTAAAGCATTCAAATAGACAGGATTGTTCTTAATTTCTAATCTTTGATTTTCAAACCTTGCCAACAACAGCAGCTCGTCTACCAGTTGATTGAGTCGATCAACTTCTTTGACACAAAAAGCAATTTTCTCTTCATATTCGGCTTGCTTCCTTGGCTTCCGAATTAATATCTCTAACGTACCTTTTAGAACTGCGAGCGGTGTCCGCAATTCATGAGAAGCATCGGAAGTGAACTGCTTTTCGCGCTCTACCGCACTTTCAATGCGATTCAAGAGATCGTTAATGGTTTTCGAAAGCACGTACAATTCATCTTTGTTTTGTGGCAATGCAATTCGATCTTTAAGATTATCTCTTGTAATTCTGCTCGAGGTTTCGGTGATGATCTTAACGGGCTTGATACTTCTTCCGGCAATAAGACGTGCAATAAAGAATAGCACAATCAAAATCAGCGGAAATGAAATCAAAAGAATATCCTCTAATTTTTGCAAAATCACGATACTATCTTCTAAAGACATCGCGATAAACAAATAACCTACTTGCTCATTCTTGTCATAAATAGGCACTTGAACTTGTCGGATTGGCTTCTTGTTGAGATAGGTGTCGATATATTTGTTGTTCTCGGACTTGGCATATAAATGCAATTCCAAACCCTTTAGATTGGGTGATTTGTCTATAAGTTCATTGTTACAATCGAGAAACTGAACAAAAACAGGATTCACATTTACGGTACTGTGTTCACGAGCACGCCATCTATCAACTTGCAGCAAATACGACTTTTTCATGTCGATTTCAATGTCTGCGACGTGTTTCTTTATTTCCTGATTAATATTGTAATTAATGTGATTATTGACATTGTGCAGGATGATTTGAAATAACACAAAAAACACAATAGAAATAAGCAAAGCCGTGCTCAGAATATAATTAAAAGCTATTCTATTTTTATAAGAAAATGAAACCATTATTTTAGTTTATTTCATTAGCCATATAGCCCACGCCGCGTATGGTCCTGAAGAGTTCTTGGTCTTTGTTGAGATTTAGTTTTTTGCGGATGGCATTCATAAAAACATCAATAACGCCAGTATCATAATCAAAATGAATGTCCCAAACATCCTCAATGATTTGATTTCTAGTACAAACTGTTCCTTTGTTTTTGATCAAATACGACAGCAATTCGAATTCTCTTTGCGTAAAAACCACTTCTTGATTATTCAAGAAAACTTGGTATTTGGAGCTGATAATTCTTATTGGACCTAGAACTAATTCATCACTTTCTTTGTTGGTGCGAAAATGAATTCTAATCCGTTCTATGAGTTCATCAAATGAAAACGGTTTTTTCATGTAATCGTTGGCGCCCGCTTTCAAACCTTCAATAGTTTCTTGCACCGTATCTTTTGCGGTCAAAAAAATAATGGGAACTTTGGCATCTTTTTTTCGAATGGATTTGCAAACCTCGATGCCGGTCATTTTTGGTAATATCCAGTCTAGGAGAATCAAATCTATTTTTTGACTTTGAGAAATTTCGAAACCTTTTCTACCATCATTCGCAACTAAAACCTCGTAGCCTTCTTCCTCTAATCCTTCTTTTAGAAAATTAGCAATCCCGACTTCGTCCTCAACAATAAGTATTTTCATGATTTATTGAATTACAATCTTTAAACTTGACCAAAATAGACGTAAATCCTGACGATTCATCATATTTTATCTGTTTATAGTATCTTACAAATCTATTTTATTTATAACTAAAATAGCACTTAATTTGTATCATATTAAGGGAACATTAAGTTTAAATTATACCGCTCAATTAGGACAAAATTGAAAACTGAATTCCAAATCTTTTACGACCTTTTGAATATATGTATTATTCAATGAGATTTGTTAAAAAAAACCAATTCATATTATCAAACGGCTTCAGAAGCTTTTAAGAAGAAAGTTTATCAACTACAATAGAATAGTTATGATTTAGAATTGTTTCGCAACAACGACAAGTATTGCTGCGGCGTTTCGCGCGTATAAACGCCGATTTTATTGGTGATTTTGCGTCTTTGTTCAAAACAACGACATGAGGAAAAAACCCATCTTTATTATATTTTCAACGATTAACAAGTTTTTTTCAAGTTGATCTTTGGAGAGTTCTTCAACCTCATAGGAAAAATCGATTTTAACTAAGACATAGTTTTCGCTTGCAAATTCAATAAATTCTTGGGATTTAAAAATATTTCGCTCCAACTTATTACAAGCGTCACATCGCTCAGGCACCGAAAAAAGAGCAACACTTTCTTGTTCTGTTGCGCGGCCTCCTTGAGACCAACTTGTAAATCATTTTGCCAAAGTTGCGCTGTGCACGTTGGAACACAAACCCAAAGAAATGCGAGTATAAAAAGTCTTGTAGTCATGGGGAAACCTTTTATCAATTCTAGTCAAATGTAGGATTTATACTTAATATACAAATAAATTTATTCGTTTTTTTTGTTGATGTTTTACTCTCAGAAGATTGCCAAAGATTTAGTAACTTAGCCAATAGCATAAACAATAGCATGGACTCCTACAAAGAAACCTTCGAAACTTGGAATAAAGTGGCTCAAATATATGAGGACAAGTTTATGTCTTTAGACTTGTACAACGAAACCTACGACACTTTTTGTGACTTGATCACAGTCGAAAATCCCACGGTTTTAGAATTGGGTTGCGGTCCAGGAAATATAACACGGTATGTGGCGAAAAAAAGACCGGATTTCAAAATTGAAGCCATTGATGTTGCTGCCAATATGATTGAATTGGCGAGGAAAAACTGCCCAACTGTTGACTTTAGCATATTAGATGTTCGGACTATTGACACCATTAAAAAGAAATATGACGCTATTATTTGTGGCTTTTGTATACCTTACTTATCGCAATCTGACCTCACAAAATTAGTTGCAGATTGCCATCAATTACTCAACGACAAAGGATTATTATACTTGAGTTTTGTGGATGGAGATTATGCGGATTCAGGTTACCAGTCAGGAAGCAGCGGAGATCGTACTTATTTCTATTATCATAGTATTCGAGATATCACTACTGAACTGGAAAAATACAATTTTACCTTGAAGCAGATTACTCCCGTTTTATACTCCAAAAACAATAAAGATCAAGAAGTGCACACGATAATTATAGCTCAAAAATGAACGAGAATTGGATTCTTGAAACACCACGATTGTACTTACGACGGTTTGAAAAATCAGATGCGGAAAATTTGTTTTTGTTGAATCTTGATCCAGAGGTAATTCAATTTACAGGAGATATTTCGTTTGAAAACATTCCTGATGCCCAGCGTTTTCTAGCCAATTATGATCATTATGAAAAACACGATTTCGGACGATGGGCTGTAATTGAAAAATCGTCCGATGAATTCTTAGGTTGGTGTGGACTCAAGTACACGCCCGATTCCGACGAATATGATATCGGTTTTCGATTCTTTAAGAAATACTGGAATCACGGATTTGCAACAGAAGCAGCAAAAGCATGTGTCAACTTGGGATTTGAAAAATACCAATTGCAGACCATTGTAGGACGAGCAAGAAAAGAAAAAAATGGGGCTCAATAAAGTCTTGGAAAAATTAGAGGACTTACAATCATGATTACCGATTTTGACGGGGAAAAGGCGTTGTGAATTCCATTTCAAAATAAATTACAACATAACAAGCCATTGTATTTTCGAATAAACCATTCACTGCCTAAAGTAATGACAACCAATGCTAACAGCCAAACCCAATCAATTAAAGGTGTTTTTCTAACAATGGCTTTCTCTATGGCTTTGTAATTCGGGTTTTCTAATAGCGACTTAATCAAAGCATCGACTTGATTAGGCAAATAAACCGCTCCTTGAGTCTGAGCAGCTAATTGCTGTAGCTTTTTCAAATCTGGATTGACAAACTGTTTTTCAATATCAAAATCAAGAATTTCGAAAGATCCATTATAAACTGTATTTGAATTCAACTCCTTCACCGAAAACTGATATTGCCCAGCTGGAAGTCCATCGAGATTTACCTTAAAAGCATTGCTACTTCTCAATAAATCGTACTTCTTGTTTTGTTTTGTAAGCTTATTAGTCACAGAAATGGTCAATCGGGCTTTTTCGTCAAGCTCGTAATTCTTGTTGAAATATTGCGCGGCAATTTCAATCGCATCTCCAGAATTATAAAAACGCTCATGATTAACCACCAAAGATTTTTTAGAATTATTGGAAGATAAATATTGAATAATTTTATCGGCAAAAACATCAAACTTTTCATAAGATTTAGTGTCGATGTGGCTTTGCATGCGCCATTTCCAAATGTTTTCTCCCAACAAAAAGGCGCTTCTTTTTCCTTGGTTTTCAGAAAATGCTAATAAAGGCGCATTGGTTTCAATGTTTCTGATTTTAGAGGAAAGCAAGACTGATACATTCGCATTTGCTGTAATGGTTCCAAAGGCATTTTGCAATGGCGGAAATTGATCAAACCCAATATCATCTAAAGCAAACAAATTAAATTGAGATTGAAAATTGCCCAAATAATCCTCACGTTGTCCACTCATTTTAAACACCAGACTTTTTTGATATTGGTTCAATAAAGCATAATCTGTACTGACACCTGTAATGATAAAAGTATTTACACCTGCAATCGCATTGCTTTCAAAAACAGCCTTGAAATTGCTTGATGGTTGATACAAAATCAATACGTTAAAATCTGATAAAGATTTGATTTCGTTAGGCTTAACTATAGTTACTTTTCGTTGTGAATTAGTTTCAATGGCACGTTTTAGTGCACCAATATCTGGATGATTCAACTCGGATATAATAGCAATATTGGTCTTTTGATCGATAACTTCAACTGCAAAATTCTTGACATTATTGTAGGTGTTCTTTTCAGACTCTCTCGAAGTAATCGATGCTTTAAAAATCTGCAAACCGACCTGATTGGCTGGAAGCAATACATTCAAGATTGCTGATTTCTTCTCCGGCGAAAATGAGACTGTTTGCGTGTTTAGAATTGTATTGCCTTGTGAGATCTTGAAATCTGCAGAAATCGACTTTGTTCCAGCGTAATTCAAAAAAACTTCTACTGGAAACTTATTCTTGTGAAAAGCATATTTATTGACATTTAGCTGCGCAATCTTTAGATCTAGAAATGTAGTCGTGTCGCCCAATACCAGCGGATAAACCTTCTTGTTGGCATCAAAACTATATACATAATCATTGCCAATCGTTTGATTTCCATCAGAAATCATTATTGTAGGAAAGGAAGCGTTACGATAAATACTTTTTAGGTTTTTGGCAACTTCCTCAATATTGGTTTGCTTTCCCTTAAAATCAAATGTAGTCGCCGTTTCAAATTCAGCGTCAAAGCGATAAGATTGAACATCAAACTTTTCTTGTAAAGCCGCATTAGAACTCAGTTTTTGATACAATTCTAAAGCAGTAGCGTTTGCTTTTAAGTCTACTACAGAACTCGAATTATCAACTACAATTGGCAATGGCGTTTTGATGGTTTCAAAAGTCTTGCTCCTTAAAATGGGATTAATCAGAAGCAACAATATCGCAAATACCGATACAAACCTCAAGCTTGCCAACAACCAGGTCAGCTTACTTACGTTTGTGTTCTTAAAAAAATATTGATAAAATGACAAGCCAGCCGCTATTATCAGCGATAGTAAAGTTAATAAGATTATTGTGGTCGTCATTTAGATTTAGTTGACAGTTGTCAGTTATCGGTTATCGGTTAGCTCGTTGTCGATATTTTGTATTACACATTTCAATTTCAACTGATTATCAATCGTTAGAACAGTATTAGACTGACAACTGACAACCGACAACTTCTTAGGTTAGCATGCCACCGTCTACATTCAACACTTGTCCCGTCACATAAGCGCTCATATCCGAAGCCAAGAACAGACAAGCATTGGCAACGTCTACGGTCGTTCCGCCACGTTTTAACGGAATAGAATCTCGCCATCCTTGCACTACATCTTCGTTCAATTTTGCAGTCATTTCGGTTTCAATAAAACCTGGCGCAATCGCATTGCAACGAATGTTTCTCGATCCCAATTCTAAAGCCACCGATTTGGTAAAGCCAATAACTCCAGCTTTCGACGCCGCGTAATTGGTTTGCCCGGCGTTACCCTTCACTCCTACTACCGAACTCATATTGATGATCGAACCCGCACGTTGTTTCAAAAAGGTCTTTTGAATGGCTTTGGTCATGTTAAAAACCGACTTCAAATTGACTTCAATCACTTTATCAAAATCTTCCTCAGACATACGCATAAGCAAATTATCTTTGGTGATCCCGGCGTTATTAATCAATATATCTACTGTTCCAAATTCAGCAATGACAGCGTCTACAAAAGTTTGCGCTTCGTTAAAATCCGCTGCGTTGCTTTGATATCCTTTGGCTTTAATACCTAAAGCATTTAATTCGTTTTCTAAAGCCATCGCAGATTCTACTGATGAACTATACGTAAATGCGACATTCGCACCATGTTGTGCAAAAACTTCCGCAATTCCTTTTCCGATTCCACGGCTGGCGCCTGTAATAATGGCTACTTTTCCTTCAAGTAATTTCATTTTAGTTCTATTTTTTAGGAGCTATTCCTGCTATCCGCTGCAATCTTTTGCTTGAAAAAAGCAAAAGGATTTCCGCTGCTATCAGGGCTATTAAACGTCGGTCAAATATAACACTATTTGTGGTTTGAAAAAATTTTGAATTCTATTTAAACTATTCATCAAATAGTTATTCTGAGAAAAATACTTACTTTTCGACCATGAATAATGATGCCTCTAATTTTCAAATGATTTATAATCAATACTGTGTATTGGTCTATAATGTGGCATTGCAATACCTTCAAAATATCGAAGACGCGGAAGAAATTACACAAGATGTATTTATTCAAGTGCATGCATCTTTTCATCAATTCGACCAAAGATCTTCGCTAAAAACATGGATTTACAGAATTACAATCAACAAAAGCCTTGACTTTATCAAACATAAAAATAGCAAGAAACGGCTCTTTATTTTTGGTAAGAAAAGTCAAAACGAAAATGACTATCTCAATAGCGCTCACTTCGAGCATCCAGGAATTTTGCTCGAGAACAAAGAAAATGCACGCATACTTTATGGCGTGATCAACGAATTACCCGAAAATCAAAAAACAGCATTTATACTTTCAAAGATCGATGGATTGTCCAATCCTGAAGTTTCCGAAATTATGCAACTCAGCATTTCGTCTGTAGAATCACTCCTATTCAGGGCAAAATCTACATTAAAAGAAAAATTAGCACATAAATTTTCAGAATACCGCAAGAAAAAATAATTAAACTCGTCTATAGGAACATGGAACAAGAAAAATGGATTAACGAAATACTCGACAGCACCAGCGGAATGAAGCCCGCAGTGCCCAATGCGAAGCTATTTTCACAGATTCAAAACCAAATCGATTCGCAAAGAAAGGTTGCTCCACAATGGATTTGGATGGCAGCCGCAACCATTCTATTATTAATTGCGCTCAATATCAAATTCGTTTTTTCAAAGTCTAATAAGGAAGAAAGAGCTACTGAACGCATTGCATCTTCTATCTCCAAATCCAATCAATTGTATTAATCATGGATAAAATCAAATTACTCACTATCGCGGTAATTACGCTTTTGCTTTTGAACTTCGGAACATTAGGTTTCTTACTAATTTCCGGTCCAAAACACGGCGGCAGGCCGCCACACCGCATGCCGAAAGAAATCATCATCGACCGTTTGCAGTTTGATACAACGCAACAAAAGGAATATCAAACTTTAATTAATTGGCACCGAAAAACGATTGACAGTCTAGATCGACAAATTCGTGAAACTAAGAACGAATTGTACACGCAACTAACTAAACCAGAAGGCGACATTAAAACTAAGGATAGCCTCATCAATGCTTTGGCGGATCATCAAAAACAAATTGAGCAAACCCATTTCAAACATTTTGAAGACATTAAAGGCCTCTGCAGACCAGAGCAACGAGAAAATTTTTACGATCTAACCCGTGAACTTTCCAGAATTTTCGGTAAGCAACCAAAACCAAGACATGAGTAAGAAGTACCGCTATTTTTTGTTTCTGACTTGCTGCTGCTTTAATGGAATTTTTGCACAAGAGGCAAAGGATTCGCTAGTTATTCAATCAAAATTTAGGTTTGGAAACACACCACTAGAACTTCATACCAAGTACGTTTCCAATTCTGATACTTTAGAAATAGAGACGTTCAAATACTACATTTCAAATATAGAAGTCCAATTTGCTGACAAGACAATTGTCAAACCTAAAAGCAACTATCATTTAGTAGATATTGAAAATCCAGCATCGTTTTCAATCCCAATCGAAAAAAAACAAAACAAATTCATTTCCAAAGTCACTTTTGACATCGGAGTTGACAGTATTGCTAGTGTTTCCGGTGCTTTAGGTGGCGACTTAGATCCTGCAAAAGGAATGTATTGGGCTTGGCAAAGTGGATACATCAACATGAAAATTGAAGGAAAGAGCAACAGTTGTAAAACGCGAAAAAATCAATTTCAATTCCACTTGGGCGGTTATTTGAAGCCCAACTATGCGCTAAGAAAAATTGAAATTCCAATTCAAAAAAACCAAATTCCAAATGAAGAAATTAATATCATTGTGGATTTAGGGCATTTGTTTTCTGAAATATCTTTGAAAGAAACTAATTCTATAATGCTTCCCGGAAAAGCTGCTATGGAAATTGCTGATTTATCTGCAAAAATATTTTCAGTTGAATGAAAAAGTTAGTAGTCTCATTGGTTTTTGGAATTTCAATAATTGGAATTTATGCTTTTTCAAAAAGCCAACTAACTCCAATTTACTTCGAAATACCCCAAGGTTGGCCAAAACCACATTTTGATTTCAAGAAGAACCCTTTAACCGAAGAAGGATTTCAATTGGGAAGAAAGTTGTTTTATGACCCAATCTTATCACGCGACAATACAATCTCGTGCTCCAGCTGTCATTTGCAAGCTACAGGTTTTACTCATATTGATCACGATTTAAGTCACGGCATTGATGGAAAAATTGGCACTCGAAATTCACTTGCTTTAATTAACTTAGCATGGTCGAAAGATTTTATGTGGGACGGCGGTGTCAACAATTTAGAAGTGCAGCCTTTGAACCCGATTACAAGTCCATTTGAAATGGATGAATCCTTAGAACATGTCGTTCAAAAACTGCAAGCATCGCCACAATACCCTGCCTTATTTCAAAAAGCATTTGGAACTGCCACGATTACTGGCCAATACACATTGAAAGCTTTGTCTCAGTTTATGGTGATGTTACAATCCTCCAATTCTAAATACGATCAAGTAGTTAGAAAAGAGGCGCACTTTAGCGAGCAAGAACAAAAAGGCTACAATTTATTCAAAATGCATTGTGCCTCTTGCCATCAAGAGCCACTGTTTACAAGCGATAGGTTTGAATACAATGGTTTATCAGTTGATTTGTCGTTGAACGACTTTGGCAGAATGAAAATGACACAACGAAAAGAGGATTCGCTTCGTTTTAAGGTACCGACCTTAAGAAACATTCAATTTACGTTTCCGTATATGCATGACGGTCGATTCAAGACATTAACAGAAGTGGTAAAACACTACAACACAATTTCAAAAAATAGATTGCTACCAAAAGAATTAGCAGAACCCATGAATTTAACCGATGCTAATCGTGTCGATTTAGTAGCTTTTTTGAAAACATTAACTGATTATGAATTTTTATATAACCCAAAATATTCTTTTCCAAAAAATAATTAAACGATAACGCAAGAATCAAAACAAACTTTCGTCTATAATCAAAACCAATTTCCAAATATGAAAAAACTTCTATCCACTTTAGCCTTTTTTGCAAGTATCGCGACATTTTCCCAAGACTTTTACGACATCAACACCATCCAAGATATTCGAATTGTCTTTGCTGAATCCAATTGGGATGCCTTATTAGACGCACAAGCCAACGCAACAGAAGATTATATTTCCGCACAATCAGTTACCATTAATGGGGTAACATTCAATAATGTTGGAGTAAAATACAAAGGCAACAGCACGTATAATGCCAACAGAATAAAAAACCCGTTTCATATCGAATTGGATACCTACGTGAATCAAGATTATCAAGGTTATACTGATATCAAATTAAGCAATGTCTATTTCGATCCAAGTTTTGTGCGAGAAACGCTCTCCTACTCGATTTTGCGGAACTACATGCATGCGCCATTGTCGAATTATGCGAATGTTTACGTCAATGGAACCTTATTAGGATTATATGTCAGTTCGGAATCTATTTCGAAAAAATTTGTAGACAATCATTTTTATTCTAGCAGCAATTCTTTTTTCAAGTGCAATCCGATTGGCGGTGCAGGACCTGGTAGTTCAAGCTATCCAAATCTCTCCTATTTGGGCACCAACATTACGAGTTATCAAACTGCGTATGAGATGAATTCTACCGCCGGGTGGGAAGATTTAGTAACCTTAACCAACACCTTATCCAATGACATTACCAATATCGAATCTATTTTAGATGTAGATCGCGCTTTATGGATGTTGGCTTTTGATAATGTCTTGGTCAACATAGACAGTTATATCGGCACGTTCAAACAAAATTATTATCTGTATAAAGATGATAACGGTCGTTTTAATGCAATCGTTTGGGATTTGAATATGTCATTTGGTGTATTTACACAAACTGGAACCATCAATTTAAGCAATACAACTGCAAAAAAGCAAATGACACATCTTTTGCATGCCAATGATGCTGCGTGGCCATTGGTTCAGAAACTTCTAAGTGTGCCAAAATACAAGAGAATGTACCTTGCTCATTTTCGAACGATTCTGGAAGAAAATTTTTCAAACAATAGTTATTATACGACAGCCCAATCTTATCAAAGTCTGATCGCACCTTCCGTTCAAGCGGATTCAAATAAATTTTTTACTTACGCTCAATTTCAAAGTAACTTGACGACAGACAATACTGGCGGTATGAATCCCGCTCCAGGCATAACGAATTTGATGAATGGTAGATATACCTATTTGACTGCCTTAACAGATTTTACAAATACAAGACCTATCATAACCGCAGTGGCTCCAGTGGTGGAAAATCCGATGATTAATAGCGATGTATTTATCACTGCAAATGTTATTAATTCTAATACAACTGGAGTATTTTTAGGATATCGTAGCAATGAAAAACTCGCATTTACGAAAGTGCAAATGCTTGATGATGGTTTGCATGGTGATGGCGCTGCCGGAGATAATGTATATGGTGCAAGCATCAACGTAAGTAATGTATTTATGCAATATTATGTGTATGCAGAAAATAACAATGTCGGGCAATTCTCGCCAGAACGTGCTGAACATGAATTCTATAGCTTGAACGCTAGTTATCCAACAATTAACCCAGGCGATTTGGTGATTAATGAAATCATGGCTCAAAATACACTTACGATTACAGATGCCAATGGTGAATATGAAGATTGGATTGAGTTGCATAACAATACCAATACAACTTTGAGCTTAGATAATTTGTTCTTGACAGATAGTAGCACCAATCTCATTAAATGGCAATTTCCAAATGGAATTACTATTGAACCCGATGGATACTTAATTGTTTGGGCAGATGAAGATGGTGGTCAGGAAGGATTACACGCAAGTTTTAAATTATCTAGTAGTGGAGAAAGTGTCATCCTTGCTTATGCAAACGGAACCATTTTAGATAGCGTTGATTATGGATTGCAAACTGCGGATCTTGGTTATGCAAGAATTCCAAATGGAACAGGAAACTTTGTCATTACTGGATCGACTTTCAATTATAACAATCAACTTTTGTCTATTTCTGAAGTTGAATTCAAACAAAACTTGAGTGTTTTTCCAAACCCAACTAACGGAAGTTTAACGATACAAAACAAACAATATGATATAAATAAAATTGTGCTGTACAATCTACAAGGGCAATCACTGTTTGAAAATACTTACCAAAATCAAAATACTATTTCCGTTGACCTTTCAGATTATCCCAATGGATTTTATATGCTCATTGTCAATAATCAAACATTAAAAATAATAAAGAACTAATTATGAAAAAACATCTATTTGCGTTACTTAGCCTAGCAACTGCAACAATTTCTTTTGCTCAAACCAATCCAGCAATAACGAGTTGGCTTCAAAACACAACGGGAATCACAGGTCGACATTATGTTGCTCCAAATCCAACGCCAGTCGTTGATGCTGTTCTAGCAAATGTGCAATCTGTTCGTTATGATGATAATTATGTTTATGTTGCGGCGACTGGAATCCCTGCGTACATCACTGGTCCTTTTCAAGATGGAAATCCTTCCTTAGCCACAGCTCAAAACAAGATTTTTAGAATTACATTAAACCCTACGCAAAATACTGGGACAGGTGTCGCAACTACTGGAGGAAATATTGGGATATTTAAGAATGGTGTCGCTTTATTTGATTATCGCGATGGTGTGGCGTGGAGTTCCACTACAAACGCCTTGTGCGGTGGGCCAGGAAATCCACCATGTGCTGGCGGACCGGGCGCTACGCAAGCTTGGAACAGGGATGCCATACCTGCAGAAAAAGCAGGTTTTGATTGCGCTAAAGCACATCCAGCGATGGGAAATTATCACCACCACCAAAACCCGAGCGCATTCGATTTAGATTTAACCGTAATTTCTAATGTTTGTGATACTTATCCTTCGGATGGTCTATATGTAATCAACCCTTCACAACATTCCCCGCTGTTAGGATTTGCTTACGATGGTTTTCCAATTTATGGCGCTTATGCCTATACAAATACAGATGGAACTGGTGAAATTGCAAGAATGAAATCTAGCTATCAGTTGCGAACTAATACTACAAGAACAAATGGACCTGCGATTAATCAAGTTGTTGGAACCCAGACAATGTTCAATGGCTATTTTAGAGAAGATTACGAATATGTGGCTCATAATGATGACCCGACCTATTTGGATATTCACAATGGTAGAGTTTGTAATACACCTGAATATCCAATTTCGTTATATCCGAATGGAATATACTGCTATTTTGCAACTATCGACGCCAACCATAATTCTGCTTATCCGTACGTTGTTGGTCCAACTTTTTACGGAAATAAATCAGCTACTACGGGAACAACTGTAACTACAGTTCCTGCAGGAGCACTAGTATATACATCAACCTTGGCTGCTACCTCATTTGAAGATTCAGATTTTAGAATTAAGATTGCACCTAATCCAGCGCAAGAGTTTATTGCCATTCAATCACAAATGGCAGAACAAGATATGACTGTTGAATTGATTGACGAATTGGGTAAAATCATCAAAACTGGAAAAATACTTCAAGGAAGTACTTTAAGCATTATCGAAACGGACACGGTATATAACGGTTTATATTTATTGAGAATTTCAAACCAAAAAGATTCAAAAGTTTTTAAAGTCATCATCGACAAATAAAAATCTAGAAATTTAGGAAAAGAGGTTTAATTTTATATGAAGTTAAACCTTTTTGGTCTTACAGAATTACACATAAATCGCTCACGATGAGAAAAATACTTTTAGTTCTATTGTTCGTTTTAGGAATCAGTTATTCGCATGCACAAAGAAATGTAGTGCTCATCATAGCCGACGATATCGGAAAAGACTATTGCGATTTCTATACAGATCATGCGGCAAACACGGTTAATTTTACAAATATCAAGCGACTCTTAAATCGTGGCGTCGTTTTTAACAATGCCTGGTCAAATCCGTTATGTTCCCCTACTCGCGCTGGTATTCTGACGGGGCGCTATAGCTTTAGAACTGGAGTTGGAGATGTTGTCGACGGCAGTAATCCGAAGCTGAGTCTAACAGAGAATATCATTCCTAAAGTCTTAAATATTTTTTCTCCCAACGGAATTTCAAAAGCATGCGTAGGCAAATGGCACGTAACCACTGGCGGTCCAGTCGGTTACAATTATCCTACAACTATGGGATTCGATCATTTTGAAGGCAGTCTTGCCGGTGCCTTGGGTCAAACAGGTCAATTGGCAATAGGCTTTTATAATTGGACAAAAATCACCAATGGTGTGAATTCCACTTGTACCAATTACGCTACTACTGAAAATGTAAACAATGCCATTTCATATGTCAATAGCCAGCCTTCTTCCAAACCTTTTTACTTACAATTGGCTTTCAATTCGCCGCATACTCCTTATCATCTGCCGCCTTCAAACCTAATTGCCACAACTACGCTATCGGGTACACAAAACGATATCACCGCTAATCCAGTTTCGTATTATCAAGCTATGGTAGAAGCGATGGATACTGAAATCGGACGTTTTTTTGACTATCTCATCAGCACAGGAAAATGGGATAACACAGACATTATATTTATTGGCGATAATGGAGATGAGAATCTTGTTGCCCAAACGAATCCGTCTAAAGGTAGTCTTTATCAAGGTGGAATTGCGGTGCCATTTATTATTTCTGGTCCTGATGTCGTTAATCCCAACAGAACCAGCGATGCTTTGGTCAATACCGTCGATTTGTTTGCAACCATTCAAGAACTTTTTGGAAATAGCAACTGGCAAAGTCAAATCCCAACTACTATTGTAGATAGCAAGAGTATTCTCCCTATTCTCAATAATACCGCAACTAGCATTCGTCCATGGGCTTTTTCAGAAGTGTTCAGAGTTACTCCTTTGGCTTCCGATGGAAAAGCAATACGAAATGAAACCTATAAATTGATCAAGTTTGCAAACGGAACCGAAACCTTTTTTAATTTACAACTAGATCCTTCCGAATCTAACAATCTACTGACAACGGCAATGACGAATGATGATGTCAACAATTACAATTATTTGTGTTCTGAAATGGCAACTTTGGTGGGAGCTGGAATAACTTGTACGCCACTTTCTTCCCAATCATTCGATGCAAATTCAATAGAAATAACCGTAGAACAAAATCCATTTCAATCCAACATCAAGATTAATGGCGTTCAAACTGGAGATAAATTTCAATTATATTCCATCAATGGAGCCTTAATTTACGAAGGTAAAAACCTTGCGACAAAGGATTTTTCAGACTTGAGCAAAGGCATCTATTTCGTGAAATTAGTGGCTCAAAAGAAGACTTTCAAAGTAATCAAAGATTAAAGAGATCTACGTGATGAAGACATTTTGTTTCGGATTGACTTTATTGATACTTTTTGTTGTTGGTTGTAAAAATGAATCAACTTCAAAAGTAATTCCAATCACTGCACCCAAATCAAATTCTGGAAAGTATTACTCCCACGATAATATGATTTATATTAAAGGAGGTTCGTTTGAAATGGGCGCAGATAATAATCAAGCCGCTCAAGACGAATATCCAAAGCATCTCGTTGAACTGAGTGGTTTTTGGATAGATAAGACCGAAGTTACCAATGCACAGTTCGCACAATTTGTTGCTGAAACAAACTATGTCACTACCGCAGAAAAGAAAATCGATTGGGAAGCTTTGAAAAAACAATTGCCGCCCGGAACGCCAAAACCTTCAGAAGACCAATTAAGGCCGGGAGCGCTTGTATTTCAAATCGTCAAAACAGAACGCGACTATTGGTGGAAAATGGAAACTGGAGCCAATTGGAAACATCCCTCAGGTCCACAATCAGATATCATTGGTAAAGAGAATTATCCAGTTGTTCAAGTTTCTTGGGATGATGCTCAAGCTTATTGCCGCTGGGCAAAGAAACGATTACCAACAGAGGCAGAATGGGAATTTGCGGCACGTGGTGGACTAACAAACAATGTCTATTCTTGGGGAAACGAACCGGTAGACGAAGGAAAACCAAAAACAAATAGTTGGCAAGGTGAATTTCCTTACTTCAATACCAACATTGACTTATATCTGAAATCTGCACCTGTCAAAACCTTTCCAACGAACGGTTACGGGTTGTATGACATGGCGGGAAATGTGTGGGAATGGTGCCAAGATTGGTACGACTACAATTACTACAGCTTGGTTTCTAAGGGAGTGAAAAATCCGAAAGGCCCGACAAAGAGTTATGATCCTGATGATCTCTATGCTTCAAAAAAGACAATTCGTGGTGGTTCTTTTTTATGTAATGATGGTTACTGTTCAGGTTATCGAAATGCCCGAAGAATGAAAGAAACACCAGACACAGGCATGGAACATATTGGATTTCGATGTGTTTCAAATCAATAAAAAACCGCCTTATTTCTAAAGCGGTTTTTTTATTATTTGTTTTCACTACGATTACTATTCTTTAATAAATTTCATAGTCTCATAGCTATTATTCGTTTTTACTTTCATAAAATAAATACCATTTTGAAGGTTGGAAACATCTATTTTATTAGCATCCCTATAAATTGTTTTTATGACTCTACCATTGACGTCAATTATGACTACACTTTCAATAGTTGCTGCACTACTAATATTCAAGTAATCACTTGCGGGATTGGGAAATAAAACCATCTTATTCTTGAAATCCTCTACAGTTTCAGTTGCGAAAACACCATTACTTGAACACTCAGAGTTTACTACCGTATCGTAATTCCCGTATAATAAAGCTTGATTTTGAATATAAACCTCTTGTTCCGGATCGCAGCAGACATAGGCCAAATTTGGATTACCATTAAAATCGATATATTGTTCAATTTTGAAATTTTTCAGTTTTAATTCTGTCAAATTATTATTTGAACAGGAAAGTATTTCAAGATTCTGAAAGTTATTTAAGTCAAGAGATGTTATTTGGTTATTTTCACAATACAAATTTCTAACATAGTATAGACTTCCGAAATTGATAGTTTGAAGCTGATTGCCTTGAACATAAACATTCTCCAAATTAAGATTGGCGCTTAAATCCAAAGTGGTGATATTAGTGTTGCTGATATTTAGGTTTACGAGCAATGGTTGATTCGTCAAATTTATAGAGGAAAGACCAATATTCTGTGCCGTTGTAAAACCGATGCCTATTTCTATAAGTCTAATGCAATCCGAAATGTTCAAAGTAGGTAGACTGCCGTAATAGGATAGTTTTCTTAAGTTAACCAAGTTGTCTAGGATTAAATTCAAATTAGTTGATGTGTCGGAAATTCTTAGCTCTCTTAGGTTGATATTATTAGACAAATCAACTGTGCTAGTAAAACCAGTATTTAACTCTAAGACTTTCAGATTTAGGTTATTAGATACATCGAAATTTGATAATGTTTGTTGACCTGAAGCGCCACCTAAAATCAGTTCTTCCAAATTGGTTAATTGAGGAAAATTAAAGGAATTTGCATAACTGTTTAAAGAACTGATTGTCTTCAGATTGGTAAAGTACTGTAGACCTTCTAAATCGGTGAAAGGTAAATAATAGAAGTCTATATTAATGATATTCTCAGCTTCAGAAATACTAATTTCACCATCATTATCTGTATCGACATTGGTGCTAACATTTCCGTTTAAGTCGATGAAACTGGTACTATACCCAACAGCAGGGGAATCTATAAGCGCGCCTTTTAGCAAAGAATCTGTAAAAGTTATATTTTGAGCATTGGCAAAATATAAACACAGAGAACAAGATAGAAGTATAATTTTTTTCATAGCATTTAGTTTAATTTTTTTTAAAGATATTACTAAAAATAATCCCATAACACGCTTTACAACAAATACTTATAAAATTTAACGCTCGTTTAAAGATTATTGCTGCTTTTCTCAAAAAACTAGATTTTGCTTAAACAAAAAAAAACCGCTTCGTTTCCGAAGCGGTTTCTCTTTTATAAAGACAATCTAATTATCTTTTGATCACTCTTACCGTTTTCACGTTAGCTCCTTGAGTTACAATAATGTTGTAAACTCCAGAAGGATATTGTGAACCGATTTCTAAGTTAGTGATAGCAGCAACAGATGCTTGACGTGCCTCAACCTCACGGCCTAACATATCATATACTCTTACTCCTACTTGATCCTCGCTTGATGTGTTTACATTCAATTTGAATGTTTCAGCATATGGGTTTGGATAAGCATTCACTTCATAGATAGCTAAAGCTGAACTAGTTTGTCTAGTAGCTGTAGGTGAAGTAGTGATCGTACACAATACTGTTCCTTGAACATAGCTCAAGTTATACAATACATCTACACGGATTGTGTAAGCAGTACTTGCAGCAGCTCCTCCTGACAATAATGGCAATTGGAATCTTGGGTTAGCTGTTGGATACTCTCTTGTTTGAGCTCCGTTAGTTACCACAAATTTATATCCTTGCGCTCCTAATACTTGTTGCGCATAGATAGTTGTCCATAAGTTATTGATTGAACTTCCACAAGATGGTGCAATCACTCTTGATGTTCCAGGAGTTGCTGGTGTAGAGATAGAACAAGCACTTCCGTACTCTGTATCTGGTCGGAAAATACCTCCAAATGCTAACAATACATCAACAGTATAAGTAGTTCCGAATGCAATATTCGAAATTCCTAAATCAACTAGGCTGAATCTGTTTACAATTTTGTCTACAGTTCCAACTACAGTTGCTCCGTTTCTAACTCTAAATCTATAACCTGACACACTTGGTCTTACTTCACAAAAAATAGACTGCGAAATATCGGTCAGTGTACTGCCACAAACCGGATTGGACACGTAAGTAGTTCGAGGTGCTGAAGGCGTAGTAACCGTACATAAAGATCCATACGCTCTCCAATAACCACCTGACTTAGCCGAAACTTCAACCGTGTAGTTAGTTCCTAAAGTTGCGCCACCAGGCAACAGCGTTAAATTAAAACTGTTCGTTAGCGAATCATAGGTGCGTACAGTAGCGCCATTGGTTACTTTAAAGCGAAATCCTTGTATCGTTCCCAATTGTGCAAAAGCATTTATTAATGGTTCGCAAAATAAACTGGTCTGAATCAATGGTAAAACCACATTGCAACTTTGAGCAAGTAAATTGGAAGTTGGTGTTGCTTCATCTGTTGTACCATCGCAATTGTCATCAATGCCGTTAGCAAGAACTTCAGATGCATTAGGATTTACTGCAGCATTAGAATCATTGCAATCAACGCCACTTGAAGTTAATACATAACCCGAAAGTTGCGTACAGGATAACACTTGTGGACTATTTGACGTAAATCCATCGCCGTCCGCATCTACATAATAGAGCGTTCCCGCATTAACTGTAATACTTTTTGAATCCGTAACCACGCCACATGAGCCACCTGTGGAAGTTAATGTTAAAGTCACGCTAGAAGGCGCATTTAAAGCAGCCGTATAAGTTGTTGTTGCTGGAGTTAAACCATCGTTATTGGTAAATGTACCTCCTGCTCCACCATCACTCCATATTGCTCCAGTAGCACTACCACCAAATGATCCATTCAACGCAGCAGAAGTTCCGCCTTGACAAATCGCTGACATCGCGCCGCCTGCAAGTGCAGTTGGATTCTCAATAATTTGGATTGAAACTGAATCTGTCATTGAAACGCTTGGACAAGAACCTCCATCACGAGTTGCAAAAACTCGATAGGTACCAGCTTGTGTTAAATTTCCAAAATTGATGGCAGCACCAGTACCACTTTGGGTAGGAATACTTATTGCAACTCCATTTCCATCTGTTAACGCATAGGTAACTCCTAACTCTGAGCTACTAAGTCCAATTGGCATACCAGCGCCTCCAGAACAGTAGGATCCACCTCCGGTAACAGTATATGCGGTAGGATCAACACATGGAACGGCAATAGTGACGAATGACCCACATTGTGTAGTTGTCAAATTCGTATCAAATGGATCGTATTGCCCGCCCGGTGCAGCAGTCGCATCAGAGATAAACGAATAATAAGGTTGTCCGTCATAAGAAACAACCCAACGGTTTTCTAGTGTTCCAATTTCAGTGCCTAATGCATAATATAGATAAGCTACAGTTGTCGTAGCAGTTCCTTCTAAATTAATCGCTAAAGCCCCGTTGTAATATACTGGTCGTCCGTTATAGCTGGTATTAGCGACATCGCCACCTTGTGTTAATGATCCTGTGCTATCGACACAAGAACCAGTTATATTTAAACTCTGTGCGTTACTTTGAAAAGCAAGAATAACGAACAAAATTCCTAGTAATTTATTTTTTAATTTCATGTCTTCTTATTTTATTATTAAGGAAATTGCCCATTATTAATTTTGAGTTGGAAAAATACCATAAACCGAAATGATATAGTTTATTCCTAAGTAAGGTTGCGATATATCAATCGGATTTGGAGTAGCTAATCCCGCAGAACCCGTAGTTCCCATACTGGTATTGGAAGAAGTGGCAAATTCTTTATCTAAGGCACCTGTATTTGCTAGTACAGCATTTGAAGGACTACTTGTTGTCCCTGCTCCCGTATTCGCTCCTACTGAATGAGTATGAGCTGGTAAATTAGCTGTCGATAAGGTCGCAGTTCTAGAACCTGCTGATTCCCCTACTATTCTATTTGTTAATCCTGGTCCTTGACCAACCCCAATTAACGTTCTCCCTCTATAATCAGGCAGCGCAAAAGTTACTTGACCGTCCCCTCCGTAGGTAGTTCCTATCAGATTAAATAAAGTTTCATATTCTGAGATTGGCACAAGTGATCCATCACATTTTAACCATCCTATTGGCGCAAAATTAAATCCAACCGCTGCAATTTCGCCAACGAATGGAGTTTGTGAGTAGGATTTTTGTGAACTGAAAAGCACTAAAAAAAGTACGGTTACTGACAATATTTTTTTCATAATTCTATGTTTAATTAATTATTTTATACTTTTCAGTTTGTTAATTGCGCGAAGGAAAAATACCTTGCAATGCAATTACATAATATACTGCTGAATAAGGTTTCATATTATTTACTGGTTGATTCCCACCTGTACTACCTGAAGCAGCCATTGTCGAATTGGATTGTGATGCATATTCTTTATCTAATGCACCAGAGTTTGCTGGAAAACTGTTCGTTGGAACACTTGTATCTCCGGCTAGCGAACTCGCAACGATTGTATGATAGTGAGCTGGCATATTGCTTATAAGCAAAGATGTGTTTTCTGTCCCAGCTTGTTCTCCCTGAGCAACATTTAGTGTTCCGTTGCCTTGACCTGAATGCACAATGGCTCTTCCTCTCAGGTCAGGCAGTGCGAAATTAGTTGTACCGTTCCCTCCGTATTGAGTTCCTAACAACGAAAACAAGGCTTGATTCTGATTGATTGGCAACAATTGCCCATTGCATTGTGCCCAACCTCTTGGTGCAAAAGGAAAAGCCACTGCTTTTATTTGACCAATATATTGATCGCCTTGGGCTACTATATTTGATGTGCCTATTAGAAAAGACACCAATAAAGTTAAAAAAATACTTTTCTTCATGATATTGTGATTTTTTAAAATGTTTGCGATGCTAATTATGGTCTAGGTGGGAATATGCCTTGGGTTGCAATAACATACTTGAGTCCCAAATAGGGTTGCATGTTGTTTATTGGGATTGACCCGCCAGCAAAATTTGATGGAGTCATAAAAACATTACCCGATGAATTGAATTCAGGATCACTATCCGAAGTATTAGCGAGCACATTATTTGCAGGTGAACTTGTTGTTCCCGCACCTGTATTGGCACCAAACGAGTGCCTGTGAGCAGGCAAATTATTCCCTAATAAGGTGGTTTGCGAACTTCCTCCTGACTCACCTAGATCCACTGGTAATAATCCAGGTCCACTACCTTCTCCTGCCATTACTCTGCCTCGTAAATCTGGGAGCGCAAAATTAGTAGTTCCGTTACCTCCGTATGTCGTACCTAGTAATGAAAACAAGGCTACATTCGATTGTAGAGGTATCAATTGCCCATTACATTCCGCCCAGCCTGTTGGCGCGAAGTTATAAGGCACAGCCATGATCTGCCCAATAAAAGGCTGCTGTTGCGCAAAAGTCTTTGGGATTCCAAAAAATCCTAGAAGAAGAATTAGTAAAAGTTTTTTTCTCATAATGTTACTGTTTAAATGTTAGTAATGTTTTTTCTTAAAATAAGGTTAAATAAAGATAGGTACTACTTTCTACAAACAGTTATAAATTCGTTTAAAAACAGCTATTTACGATTAAGTGTATAAATAGCATTTCTAAGCAAATCATAATTTTTATCTTCATAAATTCCGTGTTTCTATAACGCAGCGATCGTAAGAAATAGACGCCAATTACTACAAAAAAAACCGCTTCGTTTCCAAAGCGGTTTAATAATTCAATACTATTTAATTCTGTTATTATAGAGGATCAGTCGTTGGTTGCCCACTTTCAAATTTGAATTAGCTATTCGAATTGTGCATCCATACAAGGCATTTGCTTTTTACCTCTCAAAACGCAAATACTATATTAATCCTTTATACATCTTATCGAAAAACCTCGAGCTTTCTTTGCAGTCACTCTACTTGCATTGGGACCAAGATAGATTACGTTTCGTGACCAAGAAGAAACAGCGTCAAATTCAGTAGCACTCCACCAGCCAGCAAAACCACCACTGCTAGAGTAACTGCCATTAAAGTCGCGATAACCACCAGGCAATGCAGTAAATCGAGAACTGTTAGTTGCACCGGCATTTGGCGCTTGCCAATTTAGTGGTGTCTTCATTTTTCCTCCTGCAACAGCAACGCCACCCAAAAAGTCAGTTAGTGTTGTCCATTCTGCATCAGTGGGAACATGCCAACCCGCTGGTGCCAACGTTTTATTTGGTGTGCTGGGATCATTATCATGTATTCCTGCAACTGCGTACCAATTATACAACTTTCCAAACGTAGTCCCAGCAGCATCATTGTTGCTAAAATAACACCAAGCTCCTGTGGTCAAACTCGCCCAAGCCGCAGGATCACTTACTTGAGGAATGACCGTACCATCACTATATCGAGAAACGTTTAGGTTTTGCTGCAGCCAAGTTTGTTGACCAATAGCAATGTAGGTATAATTGTTCTGATCTATATCTGTAAAAGTTCCATCTGGATCTGGCGGATCCGCTATAACATCGCAAACTGGAATGATACCTAAATCCACGGGACCATTATTAAGAATGCCGTCCCTTGTTGCTATAGAAACTACACCGAAAGCAGAACAACTCATGGTAAAAGAATTTTGATTTGGGTTACAAGTTCTCACATTAAATTGGAAAGTACCATTATTTACAGCGCAATATAGATTTATACCTTGACTAAGTAAATTAATGTATCCACTCATGATGTTTTCATTGTTGCAGTTCACCAACGTACCTTTAACAACTGTCGTATTAGGATCTATAGTTGTCGGCGGTTCTAATACAATAGTTGGCAAGGTAGTGTCGGAAGAAAAAGGACCAATTTGTTGCGTATATAGAGCATCAATATCTATGGGACAGTTACCTCCGTCATTATAATAAATTACCATAGTCAATACTTCATTTGCAGGAACCAAACCTGAGATCTGACCTCCACTATTAGTATTTCCATTTCGAGATTGATTCTCCAAATGGAGGATTTCGCTTTATCTCTACAATCAATCCTGACATAAAAACTTGTTGTGAATTCGCAACTCTGATAGATAAAGTAATAGTAGGAAATTGGGCATCACAATTCCACCATGAGAAATGGTTCACCGTTCCTACATATTTATTCCCGACTTTCGTGGCACTTCCTTCTTCTTTCCAATAACCCGCTATTTCATCAAAATACCATAATGGGATTGTAGTTGGCGCAGAAGCTAGTTGTTCACTACTAATGGGCATTTCTATCGTGGTAGGATTTACAATTTGTAATTTATTTCCAGTCGCATCCTGCAATTCGATATTCATCATACCGTAAGTTTCCAGAATCCGTTGTGCACCTGCACTATTTTCAGCCATTAAGCTTCCAGGCATTTTTTGGAACGTAGTTTCATCTGCTGGGTCTAAATGGTGCATCAATACTTTTACACTTCCAGTGTAGGCAGCACCTGATTCCGTTTTAAAATTTCCATCAAACGACACTTTGGCCCCATTACTGAGAGCGACATTGCTAGATGCACCGCTTTCAATAGTAGCTTGAACATTCGCAGTTAGCATCGTAATTTTAATATCGGTTTCTCCCGCACTAGGAACCACGGTTCGTGACCCATTGATAAACCCAGATTTTTTTGCAGTGACATAGGCGAATTTCTCGAAAACTTCTGCATTTCTTATATAAAATATTCCATCGGAATTAGTAAACTGGGTGCTGGCGCCGATCTTGATTTCAACTCCTTCGATAGGTTCTGAAGATTCGTTGATGACTTGCCCAATAAAATCCCTAGTGACAAGGTTTCCGAAATTTTCAGTAAAATTACCAGTTGGATTTGGAGCGACATCTTTGTCATCACTTTTACTGCAATTCAATAAGGTGAATACAAGTAATAAAACGGAGATTGATTTTGCTAATTTCATAAGCGTAAATTTTAGTTGGTTTTGACAATGACCTCTTGGTACAGGAGTCCGATGGGTTTAAAGTAAAATTAGCTTAAAAAACTGAAAAACAAGTAGTTTATGGTAATAAATAATTTAAAAATTTAAGTCAGGACGTAATAAGTTAAAATACTTTCCATCGATAAAACCCGTTTGTAATCATATTTTGATTTGTAATATACAATTAATGATAAATGAATAAAAAAATGGTCCATATTTTAATAATCTTCCTAATAACTCCAGTTCTCATTATTACGTCAGCATAAAAGATCATTATACCAATTCTAATTCTCCCGAAACTGACCCTTTAGAGATAGCTAAACCGCAAAAAAAATATCCCAAGAACGCGTCCTTGGGATATTTTTAGGTCAATATTATTTTTGTCTATTTTTGTCCTTCAAACATAAACGGACTACTTTGTTTCAAGCTTGCCGTTGGAGAGGTAGTGATAGTACACAAATCTTCACCTTCATACCACATACCATTATATTGTATATCAACTCGAATAAAATATTGTGTATTAGCAGCCGGCCCACCAGGCAAATCAGCTAGTTGAAAACTTGATTCAGTTGATTCGATAATTCTTGTTTGAGTCCCGTCAACCACTACAAATCTATATTTTTCAGCGCCCAAAGTTTGCTTTGCAAAAATAGTAGTCCAAAGCGAATTAACTGTGCTACCACATTGCGGAACTATCACCCTTGATTTTTCTGGCAAATTCGGTGTTCTTATAGTACAAGCCAAGTTAATAACATTTTCAAAATTAAGTGATGAATCTAAAGCTACTTGTACTTCTATTTTATAAGTAGTTGCAAGTGCTATATTATTTAGCCCTAATTCAGTCATATTAAAACTGTTTTTCGGCGTATCAATCATGCCAACTAAATTATTTGTTGCCTCGTCCGTTACAATAAATCTATAACGATATACCGGTACTTCAGGTGGAAGTTGTCGACAGAAAATAGATTGAGAAATATCTGCCAATTGGGAACCACATTCTGGTATGATAAAAAATGTTGCACTCGATGGATTTGCATCTTCGTTACATGATGTAAAAAACATAGCAGATGTAAAAAACATAGCAATCAATCCCAAGCAAAAAAATAATTTTTTCATATATCTAATTTTAGTCTAATAGTGTGAATTGGTACTTCACAGTTAATTATGCAATCTTGAATTCTTCGTCAAATATAAAATTAATTTAAATACAACAATATATAAATCAACTAAATTCCTCCAAACCAATTATACCTTGTCGTATTTACCTTAGATTATCAAAACAAAAAATACTGCTCAAAAAAAGCAAATCGTGCTATATAAATAGCCATTTCTGAAATTTTTATTTTGCTTATTTCTTCTTTTGTTGTGCCTTTTGAGCTTCAGCTTCTTCCATAATCTTTTGCAGCTTTTGTTGGAATCCGCTTTTCTTCTTTGGCTCTTTTAATTTGTTTTCTTGAATCTGTGCGTGTATTTTTTCAGGATCAACAATATAATTCTTAATAACGAACATAATTCCGATGGTAATTAGATTGGAAATGAAGTTATACAAACTCAATCCTGCGCCATAGGTGTTGAAGAAGATCAACATCATTACTGGCGAAACATAAATCATGATTTTCATAATCTTGCCCATATCCGGCATTCCTTCTTGCTGCGGCGCTGCCATTTGCTGATCGCCAGACGTCATTTTCATATAGAAGAAAATTGCAATCGCAGCCAAAATTGGAAACAAACTAATATGATCTCCATACAACGGAATGTGAAACGGCAACTTTACCACTTGGTCAAAAGAAGACAAATCATCCGCCCAAAGAAAACTCTTTTGTCTTAATTCAAAAGCCGATGGAAAGAACTGAAATGACGCATACATAAACGGAATCTGAATCAATGCTGGTATACAACCTGCCATCGGATTAACGCCAGCCTTGTTGTATAACTTCATGGTTTCTTGTTGCTTTTTCATCGGGTCTTTTCCGAATTTATCATTCAATTCGTTGATTTCCGGACGCAATACTTTCATTTTGGCTTGCGACAAAAACGACTTGTACGTAATCGGCGACATTGCAATTTTGATGATAATGGTAAACACAATGATGGCGATTCCATAAGAGATGTAGGAACTCAAGAATCCGAATAGTGGAATGAAAATAAACATGTTAATCCATCCGAAAATTCCCCAGCCTAACGAAATAATTTTGTTGATATTTCTATCGTATGATTTTAAAGTTTCGTAATCAGTTGGCCCGATATACCAATTCATTTTATAATCAACTTCTCCATTAGTAAAAGCTAACGGCATATTGGCTCTGAATTGCTTAGTAAAAAGCGTATCTTTTTCCGTATCTGAAACCAAATTATTAGAATACAATTTAGCACTATCAAAAGGCGTCTTGGTCAATAGAGTTGGCGCCTGCTTTTAATCGCATAGAAACGATTTGATCATCCCCTACTTTTGAAACTGTCGGTTCAAAAAATAAGTCTTTTGTTTGCAACGACCTGTTGTCTCGAGTCAGCAAACTAATATTCAAATCAGCATTGTTGTCTTTAATCAATGAAACCAACTGACCAGAACCTTTTCTGAATTTTTCTTGATTTTTTAAAGTTGCTTCAGTAATAAATCCACCTTTATTGGCAATCACAATTTTAACCAAATTGTTCTCGATTGTCGTAAAGTTATCTTTGCAGATGGAAGTGTCGCTGAATAAGCAAAATTTCCTAAAGAGGCTTGTAAAGCAGACAATTGAACGGAATCTTTTGCAGCAGCTGCATTATTTGCTGCAGCCACCTTGTGCTTTTTTGGCTGCTTCTTTTTGAACCAATTCCTTCTTGGCTTTTTCTGCAGCAATTTCTTTGTCTGAAGGTTGATTTTGATACATAATCCAAATCAAAATACCAAAAATCAACGCAAAGCCTATGATCGAATTCAGGTCTAACTTTTTCTCTTCCATTCTATTTTTCTAAAAACTAATTAATTATTTCTTTTTTGCTTTTACTGTTGCCGCCACAAAACTAACAAATAAAGGATGTGGATTAGCGACTGTACTTTTATATTCTGGATGGTATTGAACTCCAATAAAAAAGGGATGGTTGGGTAATTCTACAATCTCCACCAAATTGGTTTCGGGGTTAATTCCAGACGAGATCAAGCCCGCTTTTTCAAATGCTTTGGCATAGTCGCTATTGTATTCATAACGGTGACGATGACGTTCCAAAATACTACTTTGCCCATAAATAGCATGTGCTAATGAATTGGATTTCAATTCACATTTCCACGCTCCCAATCGCATAGTTCCACCTTTGTCGGTAATGTTCTTTTGCTCTTCCATCAAATCTATGACTGGATGCGATGTACCTTGATTCATCTCGGTTGAATTCGCATCTTGATGACCTAAAACATTTCGAGCGTACTCGATTACTGCCATTTGCATTCCAAGACAAATTCCAAAAAATGGCAAGTTATTTTCTCTTGCATATCGAACTGCTTCAATTTTTCCTTCGATTCCACGTTCGCCAAAACCAGGCGCAACAAGAATCCCGTCGAGTCCCTGCATTTTTTCTGCTACATTATCGGCGTCGATATACTCTGAATGCACAGAAACCACATTGACTTTCGTTTCGTTGGCAGCACCGGCGTGAATGAATGCTTCCAAAATCGATTTGTATGAATCTTGCAATTCGACATATTTCCCAATCAACCCAATATTCACCGTATGTTTAGGATTTTTCAATCGATGCAAAAACACATTCCAGTTTTTAAGATCAGGAGCCGCTTTTTTCGGTAAATTCAATTTCTTCAAGGCCACGACATCTAAGCCTTCTTCCAACATCAAATTGGGCACTTCATAAATCGTAGAAGCATCAATCGATTGTATAACGGCTTCTCTTTTTACATTGCAAAACAAAGCCAACTTTTGACGCAATTCATCTGAAATTTCATGCTCTGTTCTACAAACCAAAATATCCGCTTTGATTCCGCTTTCCATCAAGGTCTTGACTGAGTGTTGCGTCGGTTTGGTCTTCAATTCACCTGCAGCAGCCAAATACGGCACCAAAGTAAGGTGAATTACAATTCCGTTGCTTTCACCCAATTCCCAAACCAGCTGACGCACCGACTCGATATACGGCAGTGACTCAATATCGCCGACAGTTCCTCCGATTTCCGTTATCACAATATCAAAATCACCGGAATTTCCCAGCAATTGCATGCGTTCTTTAATTTCGTTGGTTATGTGAGGTACGACTTGAACAGTCTTTCCGAGGAATTCACCACGACGCTCTTTTTCTATGACGGAGAGGTAAACTCTTCCGGTCGTTACGTTATTCGCTTGTGATGTAGGAACATTGAGAAATCGTTCGTAATGTCCTAAATCCAAATCAGTTTCTGCGCCGTCATCGGTGACATAGCATTCGCCATGTTCATAAGGATTTAGCGTTCCTGGATCTACATTGATGTACGGGTCAAATTTTTGAATCGTAGTCCTGTAGCCTCGTGCTTGCAATAATTTTGCTAATGAAGCAGCGATAATTCCTTTACCGAGTGAAGAAGTCACACCGCCAGTAACAAAAATATACTTCGTTTGATTCATTGTTTTGTTGTTGTAGTTGTGTTGTTGTTGTTGCTTAAAAAACGAGGCAAAAGTACAATTATTAATTGAGAAAAAAACGAATTTGAAAATGAGATAGTTTGGAAATTTAGATTTGAAAAATAGCAATATTTCAGGTACATTTTCAAATTATCTAATTTTCAAATTTTCAAATTAAATAGGCTTAGGATATTGTCTTTTAATGTTCCGAATCAATTCTTCTAATCCGTTTAATTTAAGTTCATAAACCAATTGCAATTGTTCGCCCAAAGTTCCTTTCGGAAATCCTTTGTTACTATACCACACAACGTAATACTCAGGCAAATCAATTAAGAAGCGTCCTTCGTATTTTCCGAATGGCATCTTTGCATGAGCGAGTTCAATGAGCTTCTTTTGATCTTGATTCATATTGTAATTAACAAAAAAAAGAGCCAAGATTCACGACAAACATTTCGTTTCCTGGCTCCATTTTCTTTGTTTTAGAAATTATTTCCAATTAAAAGTAACCTCTTTTTCGATATCGGGATGCAAACTCAAAAACACGGGGCAAGTCATGGCAGCGCGTTCTAGGATGACTTTGTTTTTTTCCGTTGTGTCGGGAAGTTGCAGCGAAACAATAATCTTAGCAATTTTTCTTGGTTCAGCTTGCATGATTTTGGTGATTTCTATGGTAGAGTTTGTTAAGTCAACGTCTAAGTCCATAGACTTAATGGCCATAATAGAAATCATACAACTCCCTAAGGATGTTGCCACCATATCAGTTGGGGAAAATGCTTCACCTTTTCCGTGATTGTCTGTTGGTGCATCTGTAAGAATGGTAGTGCCAGATTGCAAATGCTCACAAGTAGTTCGTAATTCTCCTAAGTAGGTTATTTTTGAAGTCATTAATTTACTTGTTTTACAGACAAATCATCTTGGTATTCCATAATGTAAATACCTCTATTAGCAAAACCTTCATTTCCTTTCTTTGAATATTCGAACTTACTTTCGACTTGCTCCGATTTTAATTCTGTTGCTGAAGTTGCGAAAGATGTGCTTTGTGTAATACGCATCAAAGTATCAAACGTCAAATCAAAACCACGGGTTGCAAATTGACTTGGAAAAACTTTGTTGATATCTTTATACTTTTTCTCGAAGGCAATCGCTTCTGGAGTATTATTCTCGCGAGTTAAGGACGGATACAATAATTTCAGGATGGTCAATCGCTTCATAGAAACTTCTTCGAAATCAAGAGTTTCATTCGGTTCGATAATCGCCAATTGGATTTGAAAATTAGACATCTCGTTCAGTAATACATTGGTTGTCCCTAAAATCAAGCCTGTTCTTTCAGAATCCAGCACAACAAAGTTAGGCACATCTTTGACAAACAAAGATTTAAGATTTACAATATCTAAAGCGCCATTATCAAGCAGTGTTACAAATTTGGCAGTCGGGAAATTTTTGGTAATAAATTCTTTATTGTAAAGTCTTTTTGGATCGCTTACAACGATGATATTTCCCTTTTTGGATAACATATAATTAAAGATTGCTGTTTTTCCAAAATCTGCCGGCGGCATAGCTTGGAAAAGGTTGGCATAGGGTTTCCCTATTTCCTTCGAAAGTGGCGAAATAACAGGAACATTTTTACCGCCAAGCAGTTCTGCAGTTTTCTCAACATACGGCTGGTAAAAAGGTCCAATAATAGCATCTGCTTCCTCTAGTTTGTTGTTTTTGATGACATTTTCAACATTAGAACTCATCTTGCTTTCTTCAGAATCTAAAATCTTAACATCCACATTTAGACCCAATGTTTTAGCGGAATCAATCGCCATCAAAGCCCCAGAATAAAAGTCTAAAGTCATATTGAGAAAAGCGTCTTTCTTAAGTCTCACATCTATGGTTTTTACGCTATCATTCTGAATTTTAGCTGCATTAAATGGTAGTAAAAGAGCCAATTGTTTTCTGGTAGCATTTACAACGACAGTTTTGCTCGCTTCTTTGTATACTTGAACTGGGCTAGATTCTGTCTTAATAGTACCTTTTCCTGGTACTTTCAAAATCATCCCTGTTTTTACGCCATCTTTTAAGGTCGGATTTAATTGGATTAATTCTTCTTCGGTGACTTTAAAATACTGCGTCAAACTGAACATGGTGTCGCCAGATTTCACTTCATAATTTGCATATCCGTTTTTGGTAAGCGTTCGCACCGTCTTGGTTTCTACAATTTCGTCTTTTACAATTTCGGTAACTACTGGCTTTGGTTTTTCGACGATTGGACGTTCAGCTACAACCTTTGAAGTTTCTGGTTTGGAAGCAACGCCACTAATAATTAACTTAAATCCTACAGGCAAATTTGAAACAATTTGAGGATTCCGTTGTTCCAATTCTTGTACCGTAATGCCATATTTTTTGGCAATCCCAAACTTTGTTTCTTTAGGTTCTACGATGTGAGTAACACTATTTTCCTTATTTGTATTTGATACTACAGCTGGACTGGGTTGTGATTCGACAACTTTTGGTTTTACTGGTTCTTCCGCAATGGGCGCACTGGCTTTTGTTGGATTCTCTGTTGCGTTAGCATCTGGAATTTTAATCGTTTGGCCAATTTTTAGTCCATTGACCAAGATACTAGCATTGAGACTTTTCAAGTCCGCAACATTAACATTGTAATCTCGAGAAATACTGTAGAGTGTTTCCTTTGCTTGCGCAATGTGAGTTCTATTGGTGGCTTGTTTGGGTTTTTCTTTTTCAACTCCACTTTCAACTTTCTTTAATGTTGATGTTGGAATTAAAATTAGATCGTTTTCTTGAATTCCCTTCTGAGCATCGGGATTCAACTGATAAATATCGTGTGGAGTTACATTATATCTCGTTGCAAGTTGCGTAACAGTTTCTCCTTTAACAACGGTATGTTTGGTATAACTTTTATCTTGAGCAAATACGATACTAGCATGTAGGCAGAGGACTAGCATTGACAATAAAAAACGATGTTTCATTCAGCTTTGGTTATATTAGAATTAAGTTAACTTCAACAAATTTAACACTTAATTGTTGAGTTTTATTTCTAATACCTGTCCTATTTGTAAACCGTTTATTAACAAAGCTGCATTTTGCTCTTTGATTTGATCAACCGTAACGTTATACTTCTTTGATAAACTATATAAAGTCTCTTTTGGTTCGACTTTATGCGTTATTACACTTGAATCATCGCTCGACTTTTTCTCGGTTGTTACTGGTTTGTCGACTACCTCTTTTTTAGAAATTGTCTTAATCACAGAAGTTGATTGTTTGACTTCAACATTTTTGTTGGTCAAGATTTTAAGAACTTGTCCAATTTGCAAACCATTCTTGGCTACTTCAGGATTATTAGCTTTAATATCATCAACAGAAACATTAAAATCCCGAGCTAGACTATAAAGCGTTTCTTTCGGAAGTACTTTGTGATTCACTTCTGTTTTGTCTTCCGTGATGATGATTTGCTTAATATCACCGTCTGCACTTCTTTTTGAGGAACTGTTTCAACAACTACCGTTTCTTGTTTTTCTGGCTGATTGTCAACGACTTCTACTTTATCAGTTGATTCTAGTTCTTTGACTGTTGCTCCAGCTTTTCGAGGGACAGGAATTTGGAGTACCATTCCCTCACTTATGCCTTCAACTGCAAATTTATTTAATTTATAAATTTCAGCTGGATCTACTAAATATTTTTTTGAAAGCATCCGAACAGACTCTCCCAATTTGACTTCGTGAGTAATAATGTCAACTTCTTGTTCTTTTTTCTTTGATTGACTAAATCCACAAAAAGTAACAAAAAGAGTAACAACCATCGTTACGATTATTCTTTTCATACTAGTATTGTTTATTCCCATTCAATGGTGGCAGGCGGTTTAGAACTGATGTCATAAACGACGCGATTCACGCCTTTCACTTTATTGATAATTTCATTTGATATTTTCATCAAAAAATCATAAGGCAAATGTACCCAATCTGCTGTCATTCCATCCGTTGATTCTACTGCTCTCAATGCGACGACCTTTTCGTAGGTTCGTTCATCTCCCATCACGCCCACACTATTTACCGGTAAAAGTATCGCGCCAGCTTGCCAAACCTTGTCGTATAAGCCCCAAGACTTTAAACCTTCTATAAAAATCGAATCAACCTCTTGCAAGATACAAACTTTTTCTGAAGTAATCTCACCTAAAATTCGAATTGATAATCCAGGTCCCGGAAATGGATGCCTTCCTAATAACGCAGGATCTATTCCTAATGTCGCGCCAACCCTACGAACTTCATCTTTAAAAAGCATTCGCAAAGGCTCCACAATGTCCAATTTCATATAGTCTGGTAATCCACCAACATTGTGATGTGACTTAATAGTTGCCGATGGACCTTTGACTGAAACGGATTCAATAACATCTGGATAGATGGTGCCTTGTGCCAACCATCTTACATCTTCAATTTGATGGGCTTCGTCATCAAATACTTCAATAAACACACGACCTATAATTTTTCGCTTTGCTTCAGGTTCGCTCACTCCCTCTAATTCACTCAAAAATCGCTGCGATGCGTCGACACCTTTAACATTCAATCCCATGTGTTGGTATTGGTCGAGAACATTTTGAAATTCATTCTTTCGCAACAATCCATTATTCACAAATATACAATAGAGATTTTTTCCAATAGCCTGATGCAACAAGACTGCTGCTACAGTCGAATCTACTCCTCCTGAAAGTCCTAAGACTACTTTATCATTACCCAACTTACCTTTTAGTTCACCAACCATTTCTTCTACAAACGCATTAGGTGTAAAGTTCTGTGGAACCTTGGCAATCTTCACTAAGAAATTTTCTAACATCGTTTTTCCATCGGTAGAATGATACACTTCAGGATGGAATTGAATGGCGTAAGTTAATTCATTTTCAATCTTATACGCGGCGTTATCTACATCATGAGTACTTGCCAATCTTATGCCGTTCGTCGGAAGTGTTTTGATGGTATCGCTATGTGACATCCAAACTTGAGAATGCGCATCAACACCTTCAAAGAAGATTTCGCCATTCTTGATAAAAGATAAATTCGCCCGACCGTATTCTCTAGTATTCGAAGGCGTTACTTCTCCACCACTAAAGTGCGCCAAATATTGCGCACCATAACATACGGCGAGTAAAGGCAATTTACCTCGAATTTGTGATAAGTCGGGATGCGGCGCATCGTCACCTCTCACTGAAAATGGACTTCCAGAAAGGATAACCGCCTTGTAACTTGACAAATCAGTTGGGAAATGATGGAAAGGAAAAATTTCGCAGAATATGTTTAATTCGCGAACTCTTCGGGCAATAAGTTGTGTGTATTGCGATCCGAAATCTAAAATAAGTACGTTGTGTTGCATGGACAAAAATACTTTTAAAATTTTAGACTTGAAAATAGAAATTAAAAAATCTATTTTTGAAATGAAATTTGGTGGAGTCAAACCTTGAAAAACAAAATCCTATGATTAGAACGCTATTATTGATTGGGCTTGGCGGAAGTATCGGAAGCATACTGCGATATCTCTCTTCAGTAGTAATTGAAAAATACTACACAACCGTTTTTCCACTAGCGACTTTTATGATTAATATTCTTGGATGCCTACTGATAGGCATAATCATGGGGACACTTGAGAAAAATCATGTAACCGATTCTTCGATAAAGTGGCTGTTGGTTACTGGATTTTGCGGCGGCTTTACTACTTTTTCTACGTTTGGTTACGAAAATATCCGATTACTTCAAAACGGAAATATGGCTCTCGCTTTTCTATATATCGGGGCTAGTGTTTTTGTAGGTTTAGGTTCAGTTTGGATAGGACTTACCTTGGTTAAATAAATTGGTAACATGTTGTTAATTTCTTTCTTTTTTGGGAAAAAAATGTAACTTCGCACTCTATGAATAAAGAGGATATCAAATCGATAGTTGAACTGCTCGCCAATCCGAAAAGAATTGCAATTATTCCACACCGAAGCCCAGACGGCGATGCCATGGGTTCGACATTAGCATTGTATCATTTTCTTTTGAAACTCAATCACGTACCAACCGTAATAGCACCCAATGAATTTCCTGATTTTCTGGCTTGGATGCCAGGTAGCGAAAAGGTCTTGATTTATGAAAATGATCGAGAAAATACCAGCAAAATATTGCAGGATGCCGAAGTGATTTTCACATTAGATTTCAATGCGCTTCACCGCACTGGTGAAATGGAAAAAGTGCTTAGTCAGTTGCAAGTGCCTTTCGTTATGATTGATCACCATCAAAGTCCAGAAAGTTACGCAGCTTTTACCTATTCTGACACAAATTTTGGTTCGACCTGTGAAATGATTTACAACTTTATTTCATTTCTAGACAAGAAACAGATCATTGATAAAACAATCGCAACTTGCCTATACACAGGCATTCTCACAGATTCAGGTTCATTTAGATTTCCAAAAACAACAGGAACTACCCATCGTATTATTGCAGATCTCATTGATTTAGGTGTCGAAAACACGCAAATACCAATCTGGTTATTTGATAATAGCTCTTACAATAGTGTACAATTGTTAGGTCGTGCGTTGCAAAATATGATTGTTATTCCAGAACGTAAGACTGCGTACATTACGCTTTCTCAAAAGGAATTGGATGAATTTAGGTATCAAAAAGGAGATACGGAAGGGATTGTAAATTATGGCTTGTCCATCAAAGGAATTCACTTGGCGGCCATTTTTATAGAACACAGAGACGAAAATATCATCAAAATATCATTTAGATCACAAGGCAATTTTGACGTCAATCAGTTTGCAAGAAATCACTTTAACGGCGGCGGACATATCAATGCTGCTGGCGGAAAGTCCTATGAAAATATGGAAAATACAGTCTCCAAATTCAAAAATTTACTCTCAGCAATAACCATTTAATTTATGAAAAAAAACATAGTCAGTTTTGCAATATTATTGATTGGAGTATTGATGATAAGCAGCTGTTCAAAACAACAAGCTAGAAAACCAATTTCACAATCTTCCGGTTCCTTTATGAGAGAATCAGCGGAGCGCAACAAAAAATTGATATCTGGTGAAGAATCAAAAATTGATTCCATCATCAAAAGTGATCCCAACATTAAATACCTTACTTCGCAAAAAGGATATTGGTATCGCTATGATAAGAAAAATGACTTGGATACTTTGCGTCCTAAGAAAGGTGACGTTGCCCATTTTAATTATGAAATCAAAGATTTAGACGGAAATGTTATCTACTCTGAACTAGAACTACGCCCACAAACGTATCATGTAGATAAAGAACAGAAAATAATTATGGGACTCAGACATGGTATCAAATTGATGCGCAAGAACGAGACAGTTACTTTCCTTTTTCCGTCACACATGGGCTACGGTTATCATGGTGATGATCGTCGAATTGGACATAATCAACCGCTTATTTGTACTGTGACGCTAACCGACTTTAATCCAGAAAATAAAATACAACCAGAATAAATTTTGTTATGAAAAAATGCGTTTCCCTTTTGATTGCTGCAATCATTCTAATTTCTTGTAAAGAAGAACACAACAATTTGCCTGACGGGCTATACGCCGAAATCAATACCTCTAAAGGAAATATCATCGTTCAACTTGATATGGAAAAAGCACCAATTACAGTTGCTAATTTTGTGACTTTAGCAGAAGGAAAGAACACTTTTGTTAGTGAGGAATTTAGAGGAAAACCGTTCTACGATGGACTGATATTTCACCGTGTAATTCCTAATTTTATGATTCAAGGAGGAGATCCTCATGGAGACGGTTCAGGCGATGCTGGCTATTTATTTAAGGATGAAATCTCAGACCTAAGATTCGACAAAGGAGGTATGCTGGCAATGGCTAATTCTGGTCCAGGGACCAATGGCTGTCAATTCTTTATTACACATGTAGCAACGACTTGGTTAGATGGAAAACATACCATTTTTGGATCCGTTGTTGATAAAGGAATGGATGTCGTTAATACAATTCAACAAGATGATGTGATTAACAAAGTAACCATTATCCGAAACGGAACTGCTGCAAAAAAGTTTGATGCCCTGAAAGTCTTTTCAAATTACTATTCGATTGAGGCAGAAAATCGCAAAAAACAAGCGGCAATCGATGCTGAAAACAAAAAACTTTACGATGCCAAATACAAAGTCGTAAAGGAACAAAAAATAGCGTATTTTGCAGCTATGAAAAGTTCCGCACTTAAGACCAAATCAGGTTTAGCGTATAAAATAACGACTAAAGGAAAAGGTAAGAAACCAAAGATTGGAGATCCAATCTTTATCAACTATGCTGGATTTTTGGAAAATGGAGAATTGTTCGACAGTAGTTTGGAAGAAGTGTCCAAAACTTTTGGTAAATTTGACCAGAGAAGATGCGATGCGAGACAATATATCCCGATTCCGTTTGAAGCAGGAAAGAAAGACGGAATGATTCCAGGATTTATTGAAGGAATTGAAAAGTTGTCTATTGGCGATAAAGCCATTATATTCATCCCGTCAAATTTAGGATATGGCGCACAAGGTGCCGGCGGTGTAATTCCACCAAATGCGAATATCATTTTTGAAATAGAACTACTAGATTCTATGCCCAAATAAGTTAAAAATAAAAAGGGAACAAACCTGAAAATCCCTGCATAAAGCGAAGTAAGTAAGGAAACTATTAATCAAGTAAAAATGAAAATTAAAGTTATCTTGTTATTGTTTGTATGTATTGTGAGTGGTTACGCTCAAAAATCGACAAAACCTGCGGTAGCCAAAAAATCAGCAACTGCAAAAACAACTAAAAGCACTGCACCCAAAGGAACACCACAAGCTTCGGCTGAAGGATTGTTTGCAGAAATCGCAACAGCAAAAGGCAAAATTGTTATTCGTTTAGAGTATCAAAAAACGCCAATTACTGTAGCTAATTTCGTGTCTTTAGCTGAAGGAAAAAACACTTTTATTACAGACGAAAAACTTAAAGGTAAACCGTATTACGATGGTTTGAAGTTTCACCGTGTGATCAAAGACTTTATGATTCAAGGTGGAGATCCTGCAGGAAATGGTTCTGGTGGTTGTGGTTATAGCTTTAAAGATGAAATCGTTCCTGAATTTGTTTTTGACAAAGCTGGTATTTTGGCCATGGCTAACTCGGGTCCTGCTACAAACAGTAGTCAATTTTTTATCACGCACAAAGACACACCATGGTTAAACGGAAAGCACACCATATTTGGTTACTTAGTGTCTGGACAAGATGTAGTTAACGCAATCGCGCAAGATGATGTGATGCAAAAAGTAACTATTGTTAGAAAAGGTAAGCAAGCCATGAGTTTCGACGCTGTCAAAGTATTCACAGATTACTATGGCAATAAAGCAGAAGACGACAAAAAAATGGCTGCCGTACAAGCAGAGGAAAGAGCTAAACAAGCTGCACTAGAAGCAGAAGCTAAAAAGGCTTACGCTGCGAAATACGCACCAGTGATGGCGGATAAAGTAAAATACTTAGCAGGCGTTAGAGCTGGTGCAACAAAATCGGCAACTGGTCTTGAATACAATATCATCAAGACTGGTACTGGCAAGAAACCAGTCGATGGCACTAACATTTACATTCACTACGCGGGATACCTAGAAGACGGATCATTATTTGACAGCAGTTACGAAGATGTTTGCAAAACGTACGGCAAGTTTGATGAAAATCGTGCAAAACAAAATGGGTACAATCCTTTTCCTTTTCAAGCTGGTAAAAAAGACGGATTAATTCCGGGATTTTTAGAAGGAATTAGCAATTTGTCTTTTGGAGATAAAGCGGTAATTTTCATTCCATCTGCTTTAGGATATGGAGAAAGAGGCGCTGGAAATGTAATTCCACCAAACTCTAATATCATTTTTGAAGTGGAATTGTTTGAGACTTTACCAAACGCTCCAGCCGCTACACAAGAGAAAAAGTAGTTGCAAAAACATAAAGCAAACGCAGATTCATAACTTTTGTGAATCTGCGTTTTTTTTATGCGTTAAACTTCCAGTCGAAGTCATCTTCGTTTTTGATAATTGCGCCGATTTCAACTTTGACAATTCGACCAAACTCACTTTGCAAAATCAACCAGTTTTCTTCATTGAAGTGATTCTCAGTCAAATCAAAATCTTCTTTTTCCCATGATCTAAGTTGATGGCCTTCCAAATGCATTTTGACATCCTCGACCGTTTCATCAATAACGACTTTCTCAAATATGGTTAGTTTGGGATTCGAACTAATCAAATAACCCAATCGCAAATCTTCATCTTCGTAAAATGTCAAGCGTAATTGCAATGCATTATAGACCAAAATAATATTTTTATCTTCATCCTTAAATTGCTTGTCCGGCGCTCCATATATCTTCCTTACATCAGCTTCTTTCATCCCAAACAACAATTTATCTATCCCGAATTTTAGTTTTACTTGCATCTTTTAGCGTATAATTTATAGTGGGTAAAGTTAGTATTTTTGAGAAACAATTTTGAAAAGCAATATAGAATAGACCTTTTAATTTGACTCTTTTTAAGACTCAGTTGGTATCAATAATACAAATCAACAGCAGAATTCTCAAAATTAATGAAAGCAAAAAAGCCGTAGCGCTTGAAATAATTGAACTTGAAGGCTACAATGTTAAGTTGGTAAATGACTGAAACAGTTACAACGGCTTAGTCGAAAAGTAAAACTCTTTCTAATACTTAAAAATATCGTTCTCGCTATTAATCTTGCGTTTTTTTCGATGCCGTAGCCTCTACTCGACCGTCGATTTGTGCCTCCACATTGAAAGACCTTCGCGGAAAAGATGTTATAATATAGAAAATTTAAAACACAAGAATAACGAAATTGATTTTGAATAGATTACGGACATTTTTTGCTATTTTTGGTTAATTAATTCATGTACAATGTGTTCGAAATTACTTTTATTGCTTTTGCTTTTACCACAAGCCTTTTGGTGCCAAAACCCAGGCCAGCTTGATACCTCATTTGATGGTGATGGCAAAATCTATACAACCTTCGTGAGTTCGACTTATATCAACTGGAGCTGTGCGGTTGCCACTGATGCAACACGGGTCTATCTGGCAGGTTATGCCAACGACGGAAGTGGAACCATCAATAAACTTTCTTGTATTGCATTCAATCTTAACGGCACGCCTGATAACAGTTTTGCTACAAACGGCAAATTTCAGCTTTCATGGCCGACAACTGCTGGCGCTAAAGACATTGAAATACAACCAGATGGTAAAGTCCTTCTTTTTGGTCGAGATAATTTTCACTTGCTCGTCGTACGTCTCAATCACGACGGAAGTCTTGACCCAACCTGGTCGGAAGATGGTATTGCAGAATTTGACGCGTCCGATACTGTCGACAATAGCAGCAGGATGGCGTTGCAACAAGATGGGAAACTTATCATCAGCGGCGAAACCACTGCTGTAAACCCAGAGATTTTTGTAGCACGACTTGACCAAAATGGATCGATAGATTCTTCGTTTGGAGTCGGTGGAAAATACAGTTTCACGATGCCGCATTACACTGGCCACTTAAGAAATTTGGTTATACAATCCGACGACAAAATTATCATTGCTTTTGATGAAGGCATTGTAATGAACAACTTGAGTTACCTTCTACGAATTACCGCCGACGGAGTGCTCGATAACAGTTTCAATACAAACGGATATATTATGAATAGTGGCCTCCTCGGTTACAGAGCAATGGCTACATCGCCAGATGGCGCTATATTCGCCGCAACTACACATAACGGAAATGTCATCATAGATAAATTTGGAACCGATGGATTGCAAGATAACGGTTTCAGCGCAACTGCTCCTTTTCAGTTTGAATCCAAGGATATCTTTCTGAAAGACGGGAGAATAATACTCGTCGGATATACTAAAGTGAGGCCATTTGCCAGTACAGTAACTGAAGATTATGCTGCAATTGCATTTAATGAGAATGGCAGTGTGGATACAAATTTCGGAACCAATGGTATTGCCTGGGTCGATATGGGTTCTCAATATGATACTGCGCTGCAGGGTGCTATACAATCGGATGGAAAAATCCTGATAACGGGAAATTATGGCTGGAACGGTCAATTTGTCGTATGTCGCCTAATTGGACCTGCATTACTCGGTACTACAACATTTGGAAAAAACATTGTTGGTCTATATCCAAATCCCACTATTGATCATAAATTCAATATTGCGCTGGGGCAGAAATACAGCCACGTTTTTGTATCAATAAGCAACACTTTAGGTCAACAAGTAGAAGGTGCAGGATTATTACGAATGTGATACGATTGACATGGAAATCAAAGAAATTGGCTTTTTTCTCGTGACGATTGCTGCCGACGACCAAAAACCTGTCACTTTTAAATTAATCAACAAATAATTTAATATTCAAATGTTCCGTACTCGCTTTTGATAGTAAGTTGTTTCGACGCAGCAACCTCTACTCGACCGACGATTTGTGCTTCGACATTAAAAGACTTTGAAATCGCAATAATATCATCTGCAATGGCTTCTGAAACATACAATTCCATTCTGTGACCGCAATTGAACACTTGATACATTTCCTTCCAATCTGTTTTGGATTGCTCTTGAATCATTTGAAATAAAGGTGGAACTGGAAACAGATTATCTTTGATGATATGCAGATTCTCAATAAAATGAAGGATTTTCGTTTGCGCTCCTCCACTACAATGCACCATGCCGTGAATTTCATGAGCGGTATATTTCTCTAAAATCCTTTTGATAATTGGCGCATAGGTTCTTGTTGGAGAAAGCACTAATTGCCCCGCATTCACATCACAATTCTCAATTGCTTCGAGTAAGTTTTTTTGACCAGAATAAACCAATTCAACAGGAACTTGATTATCGAAACTTTCGGGATATTTTTTCGCTAACTCATGGTTAAAAACGTCATGACGCGCAGAGGTCAAACCGTTGCTGCCCATACCACCATTATAGCTTTTCTCGTAAGTCGATTGACCAAAAGACGCCAAACCAACAATAACATCACCTGCTTGAATGTTGGCATTATCAATCACGTCCGATCTTTTCATACGAGCGGTTACCGTTGAATCAACAATAATTGTTCGAACCAAGTCCCCAACGTCTGCCGTTTCTCCGCCAGTAGAATGAATTGTCACGCCAAAGGTCTTTAGCTCTGCAATGAGTTCTTCAGTTCCATTAATAATGGCAGCGATAACTTCCCCTGGAATCCGATTCTTGTTTCTGCCAATGGTAGAAGACAACAAAATATCGGTGGTAGCACCTACGCACAAAAGGTCGTCGATATTCATGATTAAGGCATCTTGAGCAATCCCTTTCCAAACAGATAAGTCTCCAGTTTCCTTCCAATAAATATAAGCAAGTGATGATTTTGTTCCGGCTCCATCGGCATGCATAATCAAACAATAGTCTTGATCATTGGTTAAATAGTCGGGAACAATTTTGCAAAAAGCTTTCGGAAATAATCCTTTGTCGATATTCTTAATTGCCTGATGTACATCTTCTTTTGATGCAGAAACGCCGCGTCCAGCGTAACGTTTTGAAGTATCTGAACTCATTCTGTTGTTGTGTTGTTGTTTCGCAAATATACTATTTTGATTGCGGATTTAAACTACTATTTTTCAAGAACTAATATTTCAACACGGCGATTTTCGTCTTGCTCAAACGTTGATTTTTCTGGAATGGGATAAATTGGTTTACTAGTGCCAAAACCTTTGTAGGAAAGGCGTTTCCGATTGATCTTTTGATTCACAAGATAATTGTAAATCGCTCTTGCCCGCATCACCGACAGTTCGTTGATATCATACACTTTCTGACAGCAAATATGACCTTGAATCTCTATTTTGAGTTTTGGATTGTCTTCTAACGCGCAAAGCAATTCGATTAAGACTGGTCTCGATTTTGGCAGAATCCGTGGCGTCATATTATAGAAATAGATGTTTTTCAATCGAATGACGTCGCCGCTTTTGGCTTGTTGGAATTGTAGTGAAAGTGGCTGATCATTTCCAATTGGTTGTCCAATTTCTTTTTTGGGTTCGAAAACAATCAACACTTTTCGATTTTCAGATTGCACTTTTGACTGTTCAAAATCTTCCCCAAATCCCTTAATTTCATATCCATCTTTCACATGAATTTGATGTGATTTCAAATAATCAAAAATAGTCTTAACCCGCTTCAGGGAAAGCGAATCATTATAAACATTGGTTCCTTTCCAATCACAAAAGCCATAAATTTTGGAAACTTCAATTTTGGGATTTTCAGTCCTCCATATTTGCAATTGTTTTTCGGCAGTTTCATTTAGTTCATATCGATCAAAATCGAAAAAGACCGTGAGTTTGTCTTGAGCATGGGTGCTTAAAAAGGTTGCAATCAATAAAAAACAAATACAATATTTCTTTTTCATTGTAATTTTTGTCTTAGTTCGATAGTATTTGAATTTCCACCCGACGATTCGCAGCGCGTTGGGTTTCATCTTTTTCAGGCAACGGAAATAGCGGCTGAGAACTACCAAATCCTTTATAGGTCAATCGATTTTCTTTGATTCCATTGGCAACTAGGAAATTGTTGATGGCTTTGGCGCGTTGCGTCGACAAGTCTAATCGATCTACGGGCATGCAGCACAAATGACCTTGAATCTCAATCTTCAGCTTTGGATTTTTTTGAAGTACAGTCAGCAATTCATACATTTTCCCTTTCGATTCTGGAACAACGATAAACGTATTAATTTTGAAATTCAAATTCTCAATCTTTAATTTCTCACCAATCGAAGCATTGCTCATCTTTTCCATAAAAGCAACATCCAGTTTGTATTCAGATTTAGTCCCATCGGGATTGTCAAAAACTAATTTTTCAGGATAGTGAATGATTTCCTTGAGTTCAGCAATGGGTTCAACCGCTTTGATGCCAAGAATTTCATTCTCGCGCTGCAAATCTTTTTCCTCCAAGTAAAACAAAGTCACTTTTCTGTTTTCGGCTTTAATTTTTGATAGTTGATGGAGTTCTCCAAAGCTTCTCGTTTTAAAATCATCGCGGATTTTTATTTTGTCTTTGATCAGATTGAAGATGAAATTAATTCTGTTTTTCGCCAAGGTATCATTAAAACCGCTGCTGCCATCTTCGTCACAAAAGCCATGAATTCCGACCACTTTGACTTTACTATTTGCTGAAATCCATTGATTAAGATTGCTTTGCTCTTTGGTTGTTAAATCGAATTTGTTGCTGTCGAAATAGACTGAGAATTGTTCCTGAGCAGCAACGAAAGTAGCAGAAACTAAACAAAAAAAGAGCAAAAAGACTGCTTTCATGAGATTTATATTTCGAGAAGGAAAGTTAGTGAAAAAAGTTGTTGGTTGTAAGTTAAAAGTAACGCAGATTGGAACGCAATGCCCTAGCCCCGATAATAGTGAAAATCCTTTTGTGGCGGCGTTCGACACAAAAGATTGTAACGGATAGCGGGAACAGCTCCTGACTCAAAACCTACAACTTACCACAAAAAAAAGCCTGCTTCAAAATGAAACAGGCCTACAATTAATAACTGTCAGGAATTATTTCGTAAACAACAATTCTCTATATTTGGTTAATGTCCAAATTTCGTCATCTACCAATAACTCCAATTTATCACAGTGTTCGCGGATAATTTCGAAATAAGGTTTTACCTTTTCGCAATAAGCATCCGCCATTTTATGAGCATCTGTTAATGCATTGGCTTTCCTTCTTGCTTCTGTCATTTCTTCTACTTTGGTATTAATACCCTCGATGTGAGCAGAAATTTCTTTAATCAAAACGATTTGTTCTTTAGCGATTTTCTCGAAGTCTTTTCCGAAAATTTCTTTCAAACCTTTGACGTTTTCAATCAAGGTATTTTGATAACGAATTGCAGTTGGAATCACGTGATTCTTGGCAATATCGCCTAACACACGACCTTCAATTTGAATTTTTTTGGTGTATTCTTCTAGTTCAATTTCATAACGAGCTTCTACTTCAACATGATTCATGATTCCCATTTCGGAAAACAAAGCTAAGGCTTGTTTAGATGCTCTTGCTTTCAAGGCTTGTGGCGTCGTTTTGAAATTGCTCAACCCACGTTTCGCCGCTTCTTTTTCCCATGCATCGCTATATCCGTCACCTTCAAAAAGAATATTTTTTGATACTTTGATGTATTCTCTTAACACGTTAAAAATCGCTTCATCTTTTTTCAACCCTTTAGAATCAATCAAAGCGTCAACAGCAACTTTAAAATCTTTCAATTGTTTCGCAACGATCGTGTTCAAAGTAGTCATTGCATTTGAACAGTTGGCAGAAGAACCTACCGCTCTAAACTCAAATTTATTTCCAGTAAAAGCAAAAGGAGAAGTTCTGTTTCTGTCCGTATTATCTAACAAAACATCTGGAATTTTACCTACTACGTTCAATTTTAAGTCGGTTTTTTCTTCAGGAGATAATTTGCCTGTAGTCACACCTTCTAATTCCGCCAAAACTTTTGTCAATTGTTCTCCGATAAAAACAGAGATGATAGCCGGTGGCGCTTCGTTCGCACCCAAACGGTGATCATTACTAGCTGTAGCGATTGATCCACGTAATAAAGACTCATAATCATGAACCGCCTTGATGGTATTGATAAAGAAAGTCAAGAACTGCAAATTGCTCATTGGCGTTTTGCTCGGGCTTAATAAATTAACGCCAGTGTCAGTCGCTAATGACCAGTTGTTGTGTTTTCCAGAACCGTTTACTCCTTTGAAAGGTTTTTCGTGAAATAATACTTTGAAGTCATGACGTTCAGCTACTTTTTGCATCACATCCATCAACAAACAGTTGTGATCAACTGCTAAGTTAGTTTCTTCAAAAATAGGCGCCAATTCAAATTGATTTGGAGCTACTTCATTATGACGTGTCTTAACTGGAATTCCCAACAACATACATTCTTGTTCCAAATCTCTCATATAAGTTAATGCACGAGTTGGAATAGAACCAAAATAGTGATCATCTAATTGTTGACCTTTAGCAGAAGTGTGACCTAATAAAGTTCTTCCCGTCATCATCAAATCAGGACGAGATTGCGCTAGTGAACTATCTACTAAAAAGTACTCTTGCTCCCAACCTAAAGTAGCGGTCACCTTTTTTACATTTTTGTCGAAATATTTACAAACATCAGTAGCCGCATCATCCATTGCAGATAAAGCGCGTAATAATGGAATTTTGTTATCTAATGCTTCTCCAGTATAAGAGATAAAAACCGTCGGAATACATAAAGTAGTTCCGAAGATAAACGCTGGAGATGTTGGATCCCAAGCGGTGTAACCTCTAGCTTCGAACGTATTTCTGATTCCACCATTTGGGAAACTTGAAGCATCTGGCTCTTGTTGTACCAATTGGCCACCACCGAATTTCTCCACTGGATCACTTCCGTCATAAGAAGTTTCGAAAAACGCATCGTGTTTTTCAGCAGTTGCGCCAGTCAATGGTTGAAACCAGTGTGTATAATGCGTTACGCCTTTAGACAAAGCCCACTCTTTCATACCCATGGCAATATAGTCTGCTAATTTTCGGTCGATTTTTGTTCCATGCTGTACCGCATCGCGAACACCTTTATAAGCATCTGAAGTCAAATATTGCTTCATTGCTTTTTCATTAAACACATTAGAACCAAAAAGTGTCGATTTTTTGTCGGTTTCATCAAATTTAACTGGAATTCTGTTGGATGCTTCTTTTAAAGCTTGAAAACGTAATGTTGCCATAAAATTTAATTTATTGAGTTATACCCTATTAATTTGATGCAAATATATAAAAATATTATACCTTAAATAAATTAACCCTATTTTTTTAGGGGTAAAAATGATAAAATAGTTAAAATGAATATTTTTATAGACAAACGACAAACTTTGAGTAAAATGTTATTCTTCTTGTGTGATGATTTATCTTTGCTTTTATAATCGAATCTTCAAATATGATAGTCTGGATTGCCTTTTTTGTTTTAATCTTTAGTTTTCTGGCTTTAGATCTCGGTGTCTTTAACAAAACACCACATATCATTAGCAACAAGGAAGCTGCAAAATGGACAGTCATATGGATGATGCTTTCGTTATGTTTTTCGGGAATTGTCTTTTGGTTGTACCAAGAAGCGTATGTAAGCAATCCAACTGGACTAAAGCCCTTGACGGCTACAATCAAATATATTACTGGCTATTTGATTGAATTGTCACTGAGCATCGACAACATCTTTGTGATTGCGCTTATTTTTGCAGCATTCAAGATTCCACAAAAATACCAACATCGAATTCTTTTTTGGGGAATCATTGGCGCCATTGTGTTTCGAGGCTTGATGATTTTCTTTGGGGTGTTGTTAATTAACAAATTTAGCTGGACCACCTATTTGTTTGGAGGCTTCTTAGTTTTTAGTGCTATCAAGATGTTATTTACCAAAGACGAAGATGAATTTGAACCTAAAGAATCATTAGTATATAAACTATTAGGTAAAATTATTCCAATAACAACACATACTGACAAAGAACATTTCTTTATTATAAAAGACAATAAGACTTTTGCTACACCTCTTTTTGTGGCTTTAGTTGTCATCGAAGTGATGGATGTTCTATTTGCCGTTGATAGTGTTCCAGCCATATTAGCAATCACATCTGATCCGTTTTTGGTGTTTAGCTCTAATATTTTTGCGATTTTAGGATTGCGATCGATGTACTTTTTTCTGGCTAATATGCTGGAAAGATTTAGTCATTTAGAATATAGTTTGATTGCCATATTGAGTTTCGTTGGCCTCAAAATGCTCTTTCATGAGTTTGTTGAAATTCCAGAATGGATTTCTCTATGTTTTATTGCATTGTCACTGTTGGTTGGCGTTTTGATTTCTTTGAATGCTGCACCAAAAGAAAATGCATAAAAAAACCGCCTTTTGTAAGACGGTTTTCTCGTTTAAGATCTATTTAATTTTCTTGATGTTTCTATCATCAATATTGTAAGCTTTGATTACTGCATTATAATCGTTTAAATCAAGAGTATTCTTAACTCCTTTATTAGCAAATTGTCCTGGAATAATTACAACTCTAAAGATTTGTCCTAATCTTATATTGTCATTCAAAGTTTGCAAATCTCCAGTTCCTCTCAAGACAATATTGATATCAAATCTTGTCGCATCAAAATCAAAACCAAAGTCAAGAGTTCCGTTAGGAAAGTATTTATAATAAGGCAATGCTTGCCAAACATCTTCTCCATTATCAACACCTGACAACCTGTATACTAGGACATGATCGGAATTTAAAGCAGCTTGCGGGAAAGTATAAAACACGCCATAACTTGGGGCCAAAAAATTTATTGGCACTGTTTCATAAACTATTGCTTCCGCACTATAACCTGTTTCGCCTCTCGGTCCTTCTGGCCCGGCGCAACCTATAAAACCTGTTGTTGAAACAGCCAATAAAAGTAAAATTATTCTTTTCATGATTTCAATGTTTAAATGATTTGTTTTCGCGTCGTCAAATACCAATCCAAAAAATAAAATTAGCAAATATTTATGACTATTTTTGAACAAGACAACAAACACTCATGGGAAGAAATAACGAACGCAATATCAAAAACATAACGATAAATTGCACAAGGCACAAGACAAAGTCAAACAAGCGGAACTACTTCGAAAAGAAAAATTGAAAGCCATTTTAAAGAAATTCAATACTGAAAATCCAAATAACAATGAATAGCAATAAATTCAGCAATCTAAAAAACCAAGTGCAAGAAATTATTGACTTGATGGCTAAAAAAGATTTTATTGAAGCCAACTTCAAATTATTAGATGCAAGTGAATATCTTGATGAAATTCTAGATTTCTCGACAGATGACAACGATTTGATTGAAAGTAGCAAATATCAAGTCTTGCTAAATCAATTACAATACAAAATACAGATTGCAATAGAATAAAAAAAGCCATAAATACAGAAATAGCAATTATGGCTTTTGTTTTTTTTACTTTAATATTTTTACATATTCCTTCTATACTGACCGCCTACTTCAAACAAAGCACTTGTAATTTGTCCTAACGAACAAACCTTAGTTGCTTCCATCAAACGCTCAAATAAGTTTTCGTTTTTGATGGCAGCTTCTTGCAAAGCATTCAAATGTTCATTTACTTTCTCCGCTCCAAACTGGTGTAAATTCTCCAACATATCAATTTGGTATTGCTTTTCTTCCTCTGTCGCCCGAATCACTTCCGCTGGAATTACTGTAGGAGAACCTTTTGAACTTAAAAATGTATTTACCCCAATAATCGGAAATTCTCCTGTATGTTTCAAAGTCTCATAATACAAACTTTCTTCTTGAATTTTAGAACGTTGGTACATGGTTTCCATAGCACCCAACACACCGCCTCGTTCAGTAATACGATCAAATTCTTGCAAAACCGCTGCTTCAACCAAATCGGTTAATTCTTCAATAATAAAAGAACCTTGAATCGGATTTTCATTTTTCGCTAATCCTAATTCTTTATTAATGATCAACTGAATTGCCATCGCACGACGCACCGATTCTTCAGTCGGCGTAGTAATAGCTTCGTCGTAGGCATTGGTGTGTAGAGAATTACAATTGTCGTAAATCGCATATAAAGCCTGCAAAGTTGTTCGAATATCGTTAAAGTCAATTTCCTGCGCATGCAACGAACGTCCAGAAGTTTGAATATGGTATTTCAACATTTGCGCTCTTTCATTAGCACCATATTTATTCTTCAGTGCTTTTGCCCATATTTTACGCGCCACACGGCCAATTACTGCGTACTCTGGATCAATTCCGTTTGAGAAAAAGAAAGACAAATTCGGACCGAAGTCATTGATATTCATGCCACGACTTAAGTAGTACTCTACATAAGTAAATCCGTTAGAAAGCGTAAAAGCCAACTGTGTAATCGGATTCGCGCCCGCTTCTGCAATATGATATCCTGAAATTGAAACCGAGTAAAAGTTTCTGACGTTGTTTTTGATAAAATATTCTTGCACATCGCCCATCAATCGCAACGCAAATTCAGTAGAGAATATGCAGGTATTTTGCGCTTGATCTTCTTTCAAAATATCCGCTTGTACAGTTCCGCGAACTTGCGCTAACGTTTTGATTTTAATTTCATTATAAACCGCTATCGGAAGTACTTGATCTCCTGTAACTCCAAGCAACATCAATCCCAATCCGTTGTTGCCCTCTGGCAAATCACCTTGGTATTTTGGTCGAATCGCGCCTTTCGATTTATAGATTTCGTTGATCTTTTCTTCGACTTCTGTTTCTAAATTATGGGCTTTGATATACAATTCACATTGCTGATCGATGGCGGCATTCATAAAGAAACCTAACAACATCGGCGCTGGCCCATTAATTGTCATGCTCACAGAAGTCATGGCATGCACCAAATCGAAACCAGAATACAATTTCTTAGCATCATCCAAACAACAAATAGAAACGCCAGCATTTCCAATTTTCCCATAAATATCAGGGCGAATATGCGGATCATTTCCATATAAAGTCACGCTATCAAAAGCGGTCGACAAACGTTTAGCAGGCAATCCAGCGCTTACATAATGAAAACGCTTGTTGGTTCGTTCCGGTCCGCCTTCTCCTGCAAACATTCTCGATGGATCTTCTCCTTCTCGCTTGAATGGATACAATCCGGCAGTAAATGGAAATTCTCCTGGAACATTCTCCTGCAAACACCAACGCAAAATATCTCCCCAAGCTTGATACTTAGGAAGTGCTACTTTTGGAATTTGAGAGTGTGAAAGTGATTCCGTATGCGTTGCAATCTTGATTTCCTTATCGCGAACTTTAAACGAATAAATTGGGTTTTTGTATTTGTTGACTTTTTCATCCCAAGTCAAAATGATTTCCCAATTGTATGGATCTAAATCCATTTTGACACGGTCGAATTCCTTAAGCAATAAACTTAAAAACGAGGCGTCACCTTTGGATGCATTGACTATTGATTCGTCTATTCCTGCTTTAGTTAAAGTTGGAATTACACCACCAACACTTTCAATTGTTTTGAAAATTCCATATAATTTCTGAGCGACTTGTTCTTGACTTAAAGCAATTTCATCATATTTTCGATTGTTTTCCGCAATTTCCGAAAGATATCGGGTTCTGTGCGGTGGAATAACAAAAATCTTTTCGCTCATTTCTCGCGTGATTTGAAAAGTCGATTTCAAATCAGATTGGGTTTTCTCTACAATTTTGTCCATGATGGCTTTGTAGAGCGTATTCATTCCAGGATCATTAAACTGTGAAGCGATGGTGCCGAAAACCGGCATGCTATCTGGATTTTCATCCCACAAATTGTGATTGCGTTGGTATTGTTTCTTCACGTCACGCAAAGCATCTAAAGCACCGCGTTTGTCGAATTTGTTCAAAGCCACCAAATCAGCAAAATCAAGCATATCGATTTTTTCCAATTGGGTTGCAGCTCCAAATTCAGGCGTCATGACATAGAGCGAAACATCGGAATGATCCATGATTTCTGTATCTGATTGTCCGATTCCAGACGTTTCCAGTATGATGATATCGTATTTGGCTGCTTTCAAAACTTGGATTGCTTCGGCAACATATTTTGACAACGCCAAATTAGACTGTCTTGTCGCCAACGAACGCATATAAACTCTAGGATTGTTAATCGCATTCATACGAATTCTATCTCCCAATAAAGCACCGCCAGTTTTGCGTTTGGATGGATCTACGGAAATCAAACCAATCGTTTTCTCTGGAAAATCAATTAAAAAACGACGCACTAGTTCATCTACCAAAGATGATTTTCCTGCGCCACCTGTTCCTGTAATTCCTAATACTGGAATTTTAGAGGTTTCGTTTTGTTGGTGAATCGAATCGAAAACAGGTTTGGCAATCTCAGGGAAGTTTTCTGCTGCCGATATCAAACGGGCAATCGCTGTTGGATTTTTTTCTTCGATGTGTTGCAGTTCACCATTGAGTTGATCTCCAATCGGATAATCAGATTTTTGAACCAAATCATTGATCATGCCTTGCAATCCCATGGCTCGTCCGTCATCTGGTGAGTAAATTTTGGTAATGCCGTAAGCATGCAATTCTGCAATTTCACTAGGCAGAATCACGCCACCACCGCCGCCAAATATCTTGATATGGCCCGCTCCTTTTTCCTTTAGCAAATCGAACATATATTTGAAATACTCGTTGTGACCTCCTTGATAGGAAGTCATAGCAATAGCATTCGCATCTTCTTGAATGGCTGTATTGACCACTTCTTCAACGCTGCGGTCATGACCCAAGTGAATCACTTCGACGCCAGTTGATTGAATAATACGACGCATGATGTTTATCGCAGCATCATGACCGTCAAAAAGAGATGCGGCAGTTACGATTCGGACCTTATTTTTTGGGATATACGGGAGTACTTGTTCCATTTTTAAATTAATGTCATTTAGAGGCGTGCAATTTACAGAATTTTCAAAAATTTGCCTATTAATTACGATAAAACATAAAAATATAATAGACCGATGATTTTGAGTAAATTAATTTTAGATTTGACGCTCTAATATAACGAAATGCCCTAGCCCTGATGGAAGCGGCATCCTTTTTGTTATAGTGAAAGACTGCGCAACGAGCAAAAAAGATAGAGCGAACAGCAGGATTAGCTTCTAAAAAACGAAATGAAAAAAATTACCATACTCATTCACTGCGAAGATCAGAAAGGAATTATTGCCGCCGTAACCAATTATATTGCGAGCATTGACGGGAATATTGTGTATCTCGACCAACATGTTGACGCCGATCAAAACGTGTTTTTTATGCGATTGGAATGCGACATGATGAACGAAAGTTGGAGTTTAGAGATGATTCGAAACGATTTTCAAATCAATTTGGCGAATCGATTTAAGATGTCTTGGGAAATGCACACCACGGATCAGAAGCCACGAATGGCGTTGTTTGTGTCTAAATACGACCACTGCTTGTATGACATTTTGGGGCGCTATAGCACAGGGGAATTGCCGTTAGAAATTCCGTTAATCCTAAGCAATCATATCGATTTGAAACCCATTGCAGATAAATTTGAGATTCCGTTTCGTCATGTGCCATTTTCCAAAGAGATCAAAGAAGAAGGCGAAGCTGCGCAAATTGCGATACTTCAGGAATTCAACATTGACTTTATCGTTTTGGCGCGTTATATGCAAATCATCACGCCCAATTTGATTTCGATGTATAAAAACCGAATCATCAATATTCATCACTCGTTTTTACCTGCCTTTCCTGGCGCAAAGCCTTATCATTCGGCATTTAAGCGCGGCGTGAAAATCATTGGCGCCACCAGCCACTATGTGACGGAGGAATTGGATGAAGGACCGATTATAGAGCAAGATATCACGCGGGTTTTGCACAGTCATTCCATTGAAGATTTTATCATGAAAGGTCGAGATTTAGAGCGAATCGTCTTGGCTAGAGCGATTAAGTTGCATGCGGAAAGAAAAACGATGGTTTATAACAATAGAACGGTGATTTTCTCGTAATAGATTAACGGTACATTATTTGCTAAATCCGACAAAAAATTGAAAAAATGAAAAAAATACTTTTCTTAATGCTATTGATTCCAACAATTGGTTTTGCGCAATGGCAAGATGTTTTAAACAAGGTCAAAGATGAAATTACAAAAGTAACTTCCCAAACTGGACTGGGAACTGGAACTGTTGATATTGCAGGCGGATTGAAAGAAGCGTTGCAAAATGGCGTGAGCAAACAAGTTACCAAACTGACAGCCACGGATGGATTTTACAAAAATGAATTGGTCAAAATTGTACTTCCTGAGGAATTGCAAAAAGTAGATAGAACTTTGCGAAAAATGGGAATGAGTAAATTGGCCAACGACGGTATCAAATCGCTGAATCGCGCGGCGGAAGATGCGGTAAAGGAGTCCACTCCTATCTTTGTCAATGCAATTACGAGCATGTCTTTTTCAGATGCCAAATCAATTTTGATGGGCAATGAAGTCGCTGCAACCGACTATCTAAAAGGTTCAACTTCTTCGGCTTTGTATGTGAAATTTAGTCCTGTGATTCAAAAGTCGCTTGGAAAAGTGGGCGCAGATAAAATTTGGTCAACCATCATTAAAAAATACAATGCAATTCCATTGGTAAATAAAGTCAATCCTGATCTAACGGACTATGTCACCAACAAATCCATGGATGGCGTTTTTAAAATGATTGCCGTTGAAGAGAAAAACATCAGAACCAATTTCAATTCAAGAACCAGCGAGACATTGAAGAAAGTTTTCGCATTGCAAGACAAAAAATAAAACCTTAACACAAGTTCAACAAACAAATAACATACTGTTAACTAGATGACAAACTATTTAAGTTGACATTTGTATCATAATAAAAGGTTTTTATTATTTTGGTTTAGAGTTAGTTTATAAAGAGCCACGTCCTCATATGCGTGGCTTTTTTTTATGCAATTTTCTGAAGAAAGGAAATGACATGTTGATTGAAGATTGCTGGTTGCTCTACATTCACCACGTGACCACATTGCTCGATGACAAACAATTGTGAAGATCGATAATGCTTTTCAACCACTTTCCTCACCGAAGGCAAAAACATATAATCTTCATTTCCCATCACGTAAAGTGTTGGTATATTGAGTTCTACTTGGCGAAACCAGCGCAAAACTGGGTTGATTTCAGCGGTGAGTTTGAACCATTTGATAAACTCTTTTTGATATAACTTCTTAGCTTCGTTGATAAAAAGCAATCGCGATTGTTTGTGGCTTTTCTTCGGCATAATAACAAAAGCAAAAAACGGTACAAAACCAAGTAAGGCAAGACATATTTAAAGACATTTCCCAAACGCATTAGGATTTGCGAACGGAAGTTCATTTTAAGAATGGCGCCGCCTAAGATCATGCTTTGCACTCGATTGGGATACATTTCCGCCAATTGTCGAATTAGAATGGTGCCAAGCGAAATACCTACAAAATGCGATTTTTCAATCTTGAGATGATCCAAAACTTCTAAAATATCATTCGCCAAAGCCGAAAATGTATATTTTTTCTGAAACGCTTCTTTTAATGTCGGCTGCGAATTACCATGACCGCGCAGATCTAATAACAAAACGTTGAAGTGTTTTTGAAAATCTCGAATTTGCTTAAACCAAATAGAAGAACTACCGCCCGCACCATGCACAAAAGTTACCCATTGGTCGCTCGATTTGTTTGGATATATGGTGTAGTTGATCAATTTGATTTTTTTTTGTAAATGTAGAGAAAGATTTGGGATTTACGATTTACGATTTGGAATTTAGCTTCGCTCCGTTCGGCTGCGCCTCGGGTGGGATTTGAGAATTTGGAATTTGGAATTTTAAAATCATAACTTAGCATGCAAAGCCTTGAAATACGAGAGCGCCTTCAGCAATCGACTGCCGTACCAAGAAAACATTTCGCCATCTACAAACACAGTTTTGGCATGATGGGTAAATCGACCGATTTCAAACGCATCTTCTTCTTTGAAAGGATAAGGTTCAGATGAAAGGAACACGATGTCGGGATCGCCTTCGAGTCTGATTTTCTTGAGTTCAATCTCAGGATATCTTCCCAGGTTTTCATAGATGTTTTGAAAGTGATTTAACGTCAATATTTCATTGATATAATTGTCTGAACCCGCGACCATATATGGATTTTTCCAAATAAAATAAGCTGCTTTTTGAATAGGCTTTTCTTTGATAAAAGACTTAAAATCTGTCAAAGCAAATTGCAACTTGTCATGCCATTTTTGCGCTTCGGTGCGACAATTGAAAAGCAATCCAAAATCGGTGATCATTTGAAAATTGTCTTCAATGGTGCGAATATCTGTAACCCAAACTACACAAAATTTCCGCAGTTCTTCTACCATTTCTAATGTATTTTCCTCTTTATTGCAAATGACAATATCGGGTCGCAATGCGATTATCTTATCGAAATTCACTTGCTTCGTACCACCAACTATTTTCTTGGTTGATTTGAAATGGAATGGATGCACACAAAATTTGGTTATACCGACGATTTGCTCCTCTAAACCCAATTCAAAAAGCAATTCGGTTTGCGAAGGAACTAACGAAACAATTCGCTTTGGGGAAAATTCGAACGTATGAAATGTACCAAGTTGATCTGCTAAAATTTTATTCACCGCTGCTTTTTGTAATTATTGTGCAAAAATATTGAATTAGATGGTTATTATGAGTATTTATGTATGGTTTTAATATAGGTCATAATGCGCTAACTGGTGGCGAATTTGTCTCATTTTTGCAGAGTAATTCACAAACCAAATCAAATGCGTCATTCTTTTCTATTTATATCCTTCTTGATTTCAACTTTTTTATATTCACAGGTTCAAACGCTAACGGATAACTTCCAAGGAACTGGCAATATTGCGACATGGTCTGGTGATGATTGCGGAATGGACAACAACTTTATCAACCCTTTTCAAACTGCTTCAAACAATTCAACGAAAGTCCTGAAATATTCTGATATTGGTGGTCAGTATGCAAATATTCGTTTTGATACCGGATCTAATTTTAATTTGACAGCAAATAGTACGTTTTCACTGAAAATATATGTTCCTTCTTCAGGGATTACGGGAGTTCAACCCAATCAAATATCATTAAAACTTCAAAATGGTTCTTTAGCTGAGCCATGGTCCACACAGTGCGAGATCATTAAAGCAGTTGCTTTAAATCAGTGGCAAGTGATTACTTTCAATTTTGCAACTGATTCTTATATTAATCTAAATGGTGGTTCGCCAAATCCCCTTTACCGATCTGATTTTAATAGAGTAGTACTTCAGATCAATGGAGAAAATAATAACAATCAAGTCGTCGCCTATTTAGATGATTTTATTTATAATTATACCGATGGACCCGTATTTAATAACTTGGTTTGGTCAGACGAATTTGATGGAAGCGGAGCTATAAACGCAACAAATTGGTTTCGACAAACACAATTGCCCGCCGGAGGAAATTGGTATAATGGCGAATTGCAGCATTATACAAACCGTCAAGTAAATTCATTTCTGAGCAATGGAGCACTAAATATAGTGGCGAAAAGGGAAAATTTTACAGATCAAGGGCAAACAAAGCAATTTACTTCTGCACGATTAAACTCGAAATTTGCATTTAAATATGGTCGTGTTGAAGCACGAATAAAACTACCAACTGGAGCAGGAACGTGGCCTGCTTTCTGGATGCTTGGTAAAAACATTATTGAACCAGGCGCTTTTTGGAGCAGCACAAACGGAACAGTAGCATGGCCAGCGTGTGGAGAAATAGACATTATGGAACATTGGGGAACGAACCAAAATTATGTTCAAAGTGCCATGCACACGCCGTCAAGCTTTGGTAGTACAGTAAATTATGGTGGACAAACAATCAGCACTGTTTCAAATCAATTTCATACTTATACCTTGGAATGGACGGCAGAAAGAATGATTTTCAGTGTTGATAATAATGTGCACTATATTTATAATCCTGCCGTGAAAAATTCTAGTACATGGCCATTTGATGCGGAACAGTATGTGCTATTAAATGTAGCGATTGATTCTAATGTTGACCCTAGTTTTATGCAAAGCACTATGGAAGTCGACTATGTAAGAGTTTATCAGGAAAACGCATTGTCAATTCAGGATCAAACGAATTTGATTGATATAGTTTTGTATCCAAATCCAGTTATAAATAGGATTACCATTGAGATACCAAACAATCTTTTGGGAAAGAAAGGAAAAATATATTCAATCTTGGGTCAGGAAGTTAGTTCCTTTTGTTTAAATGAAATACAGAACGCTATTGATGTTTCCCACTTTAAAAATGGAATTTACTTTCTAAATGTAGAAATGGAAAATGGATTCAAAACATTTAAGATTATCAAGAATTAGCAAACCTTAAAATCATTTCCATTTCTTGCTGCATCTTTAGTGCTTCTGCCCTCGCTTCTTCTGCGAAATTTTCTCCACTATTAGCGTAAATAATCGCTCGTGAAGAATTGATTAACAAACCTATAGCGCCATTCATTCCGTATTGACAAACGTCTTTTAAGTTGCCGCCTTGTGCGCCAACTCCAGGAACCAACAAAAAGCTATCAGGGACAATTTTTCTAATGTCAGCGAAGTATTCGGCTTTGGTAGCTCCGACAACATACATTAAGTTGTGTGCGTTTTTCCAGGATTTTGACGTTTCTAAAACGTGTTTGTACAACGCCGTTCCATTTGTTTCCAAAGTCTGAAAATCGAAGGCGCCTTCGTTGGAAGTTAATGCTAAAAGAATGGTGTGTTTGTTTTCAAAAGCGAGAAAAGGTTCTACAGAATCTTTGCCCATATAAGGCGCAACAGTCACCGAATCGAAATTGAGATCTTCTAGAAAAGCCTTTGCGTACATGCTCGAAGTATTGCCAATATCGCCCCGTTTGGCATCTGCAATGGTGAAGATTTCTGGATATTTTTCGTTGATATACTTGATGGTTTTTTCTAGCGATTGCCAACCTTTGATGCCATAGGCTTCATAAAAAGCCGTGTTGGGTTTATAGGAAACACACAAATCATGCGTGGCGTCGATTATGGCTTTGTTAAATTCGAAAATAGGATCTTCGAGTTGCAGTAAATGTGGTGGAATTTTGGTCAAATCGACATCGAGACCAATGCAGAGAAAGGATTTTTTGAGGTGGATTTGCTGGGTGAGTTGTTGTGTGGTCATTTTTGAGTTTCTGAGTTGCTGAGTGTCTGAGTTGCGAAGTTAGCGAAAGGTTTTTGGCTCGCAAAGACGCAGAGGCGCAAAGTTATAATAGATTTTAAGACTTTAGGACTTTAAGATTGTAAGATATATATTTCTGATGATCCTACAATCTTGCAATCCTAGAATCTTGCTGTCTTATCTCCCAATTGCCCTAGCCCCGATTGCAGCAAGTATCCTCGCAGAGATACTGCGGAAAGCGGGATTAGCTCCTAAAAAAAAATGCCACACTAAAAAACGTATGGCATCTTGATTCTTGCATCTTGTATCTTTTTCCTTTAAAAAACTTCGCTTTCTTTCAATTTCTCCATGTTGTTGACCAATTGGAGTTCATCCACAAATTTTTGAATTTTCCCGTTCATTACCCCATCCATATCAAAAACGTCTAATCCGATTCTGTGATCCGTCACACGACCTTGTGCGTAATTGTAAGTACGAATCTTCGCTGAACGGTCACCTGAACTCACTTGCGAAGTACGTTTTACAGCATCTTCCGCTTCTTTTTTCGCCAATTCTTGTTCGTATAAACGGGAGCGTAAAACCGTCAATGCTTTGTCTTTGTTCTTATGTTGCGATTTTTGATCCTGACATTGCGCCACCAATCCGGTTGGAATGTGCGTTAAACGAACAGCTGATTTAGTGGTATTTACCGACTGTCCACCTGGACCTGAGGAACAGAAAAAATCGACGCGAACGTCATTCATATCAATTTGTACGTCAAATTCTTCCGCTTCTGGCAAGACCATTACAGTAGCTGCAGAAGTGTGCACACGACCTTGCGTTTCTGTTTGAGGAACACGTTGTACACGGTGAACTCCCGCTTCAAATTTTAAAGTTCCGTAGACATCTTCACCAGTCACTTCAAAAATCACCTCTTTAAATCCACCTGAAGTTCCTTCGTTCATATCTACCACAGAAGTTCTCCAGCCACGACCTTCGCAGTATTTCGTATACATACGAAACAAATCGCCTGCAAAAATAGAGGCTTCGTCTCCACCAGTCCCTGCACGGATTTCAACCATAACATTCTTGGCATCTTCTGGATCTTTCGGAATGAGCATAAATTTGATTTCTTCTTCTAATTCTGGCAGTCGGCCTTTGGCTTCATCGAGTTGCATTTTGGCCATTTCTACCATTTCAGCATCCGAACCATCAGCGATAATTTCGTTGGCTTCTTCAATATTAGCAACAAGCAAAACGTACTCCTCACGTTTTTCCATTAATCCTTTCAGCCCTTTGTATTCTTGATTGAGTAACACATAACGCTTTTGATCGGCAATCACATCAGGCTGAATAATCAAGTCTGAAATTTCGTCGAAGCGCTGTTTTACGTATTGTAATCTATCTAACATGGTATGCTATCTTTTTTTTGGTGTGCAAATTTAGAAAAAATAGTTGATAGTTGGTTGTTGATTGTTGGTCGTTTTTTAGGAGCTATTTCCAGCTGTTCGCTCTATCTTTTTATGCTGAACTCGTTTCAGCATCTTTCAATAATTGTAATGACTTGGCCATCTTCAAGAGATACTGAAACGAGTTCAGCATAAAAAGGATGCCGCTGCCATCTGGGCTATGGCATTTTTTTACTAATATTGTATGTTCTTAAAATCAAACTATTCTCTTTCAATGAAAAATATTATAGTACTATTTGTTATCGCAACAGCCTTATCGGCGTGTAAGAAAGAATCCAAAGAAAACAAACTCAAAACCATGGATTGGCTCGTGGGAACTTGGGAAAACAAATCAGACTTTGGCGAGCTACAGGAAAGTTGGGAAAAAGTAAATGATAGTGTTTTTCAAGGTTATTCCTATATGATCAAAGGAAAAGACACCCTGCATAGCGAAAGCATCGCAATGGAAATCAAAGACGAACAAGTGCTGTATGTTCCTATTGTAAAAGGCCAAAACAACGACCAACCAGTTGTGTTTTTACTGACAAAACAAACGCCCAAGCAGTTGGTTTTTGAAAATCCAAATCACGATTACCCAAAGAAAATTGTCTATAATCAAATCACTTCTGATAGTTTAGTTGCCGTTATTTCTGGCACACAACGTGGCAAAGCAAGTTCAGATAGCTTTCCAATGAAGAAGAAAAAATAGACTAAGATACGCTGAACGTCTATCATTTTTTTAGTGAGTTCAACACGGATTTCACTAATGCTCACGAATTTATCTAGACTATTTCGTGATAATTCGTGAAATTAGTGTTTATGATTTTATAAACTGAAATACAAATGCACGAAAATGAAAAGCTCTAATTATTTCTGACTAATAAAACTCGAATTATGAAAATCTTAATCCCATTAGCGCTATTTTTCTTACTTGGATTATTCCAACAAGAAACGCCAAAACTAAACGGAACTTATCGCATTGTCTTTGAAAAGAAATACGAACAGCAAACTTTTAAAATGGTCTTTGTTGATTCGATTTTTAAGAAAGTGATGCCAGATGCGGTGATGTATAAAGGAAAAATCAAATACGAAAAATTTAGAGCCGTGCTGCGCTATTCCTCAGATGACAATCCGATTGAGATTGACAAACGCGACTTCGGCAAAGACACGATGAAGTTTACAACCAAAAGCAAAATTGATCTTTCTAAAACTATTGCTCGGGGTTTTATGGTTAAGGTAAATTAATAACCGAAACGCTTCAAAACCTAGCCTGTTGTTGATGCATTAAAAAAAATGACCGCTAATTCGCTAATTTTGTTTTTTATAATTAGTGAATTAGCGGTCAAATATTTAGTCCTTACTAGAAGCTATTACAAATTAATTCTTCACCGGAATATTAGCTAAAATCTCTAACACAAAATTCCAAAATTTCTGAGAAGATTTAATTGATGCTCTTTCGTCTGGTGAATGCGCTCCGTGAATTGTTGGTCCAAAAGAAATCATATCCATTCCTGGGTAATTCGTACCAAGAATTCCACATTCTAAACCAGCGTGACAAGCCACCACTTTTGGTTTTTCACCATTTTGTTTTTCATAAATAGAAACCAAAACATCTAAGATTTCAGATTTAACGTTGGGTGTCCAACCTGGATAACTTCCTGAAAAATCGACTTCACAACCAAACAATTCATAAGCAGAACGCAAGGCATTGGCCAAATCCATTTTAGAAGTTTCTACTGAAGAACGCGTTAGATTTTGAATGGTGATTTCCCCTTCTTTTACGATTACACGTGCAATATTGTTTGACGTTTCTACCAAATCCTCCATGTCCGCGCTCATTCTGTACACGCCATTGTGAGCGGCATAAATGCCACGTAGCAAACCTTCTTGAACGCCTAGTTCCATTACTTTGGTTGGCAAATCCGACTTTACAATTTCAATCGTTAAATTCGGTTCCATCGTTTTGAATTCCGTTTTGATATCGCTGATGATTTCTTGCATATCAAAAACGTACGCTTCATCATACATCGCAGCGACAATCACTTTGGCAACACTTTCACGTGGAATCGCATTACGCAAACTTCCGCCATTGATTTCAGCGATTTGCAAACCGAAATTTTCAAATCCGTCAAACAAAAGTCGGTTCATGATTTTATTCGCATTGCCCAAACCTTTATGAATATCCATTCCAGAATGCCCGCCATTCAAACCTTTAACAGTAATTGTATAGCCTACAGAACCTTCTGGCGTTTCTTCTTCATGATAGCTTCTAGTGGCAGTTACATCAATTCCTCCGGCACAACCGATATCAATTTCGTCATCTTCTTCGGTATCCATATTCAAAAGGATTTCTCCTTGCAGTACGCCACCTTTTAAGTTTAACGCGCCCGTCATTCCAGTTTCTTCATCAATGGTGAAAAGCGCATCAATGGCTGGATGTGGAATATCAGTACTTTCCAAAATCGCCATCGCCATCGCAACACCTAATCCGTTGTCAGCGCCTAAAGTTGTACCGCGAGCACGAACCCAGTCGCCATCGACATACATATCGATGCCTTGTTTATCGAAATCAAATTGGGTATCAGCGTTCTTTTGATGCACCATATCCAAATGGCCTTGCAGCACAACCGTTTTGCGGTTTTCCATGCCTGGTGTTGCAGGTTTTCGGATAATTACGTTTCGAATTTCATCTTCAAAAGTTTCTAATCCGAGGCTATTGCCGAAATCTTTCATGAATTGAATGACGCGATCTTCTTTTTTAGAAGGACGCGGCACGGCATTTAAGATCGGCAAATTTATTCCACAATGCTTTTGGTTCTAAGTTTCTAATTTCTTGGCTCATATTTTTTAGAGTTTCTAAGTTATTAAGTTACTGAGTGCCTGATTTTTCTTGTGCTCAGCAACTCAGTTACTCAGCGACTCAGCCACTCAAGAAGCCAAAGTTACAAAGTTTATGTGCTTTTTCGATATATTTACATTCCAAAATTAAATCCGTGCAACGCAAATACCTCCTTCCGATTTTCCTCGTAATTGAAATCTTTGCCATGCAAGTCATTTCCTTATTTCCGGAAGTTGTCGAGGATTATTATAGTAATGGATGGTATCCGAAAATGGCTGGACTTTGGAGAATGGGATTGGGAAAAATCCCCTTTTCGATTGGAGATTGTATTTATGCTATAACTATCTTTTTATTGATACGATGGTTCTGGAAGAAACGCCGTACATGGAAAACACAATGGAAAAACAATAGTTTACAACTGTTAAGTTTCGTTGCCGTTTTTTACTTTTTCTTTAATCTGAGCTGGGGATTGAACTATTGCCGCCAGCCGCTTTTTGAAAAACTGCAAATCGAACGCGATTATACTGATGCTGATTTATACACTTTTACAAAGAAACTGATTGCGAAGACCAATGCCGTTCATCATCAACTTGTCACGAACGACTCGCTCAAAGTAGCTTTTCCTTATTCGCAAGGGGAAGTTTTTGAAATGAACTTAGACGGCTACCAAAATCTGGCACTGATCTACCCTATTTTTGAATACGAGCATTTGAGTGTCAAAAAATCATTGTTTAGTCTGCCATTGACGTATATGGGTTTTGGCGGTTATTTAAATCCATTTACGAATGAAGCCCAGGTTAATGACATGGGGCCGATGTATAATTTCCCCACGACGACTTGCCACGAAATGGCGCATCAGTTGGGTTATGCGAGCGAAAGTGAATGCAATTTTATTGGATTTTTAGCTTCAACAAAAAATGACAATTTATATTTTCAATATTCTGGTTACAGCTTTGCTTTGCGATATTGCTTGCACAATTGGGAAATTCGCAACCCAAAAGTGTTGAAGCAATTGGTAAAGACTATCCATCCTGGCATTTTGAAAAACTACCAAGAAAGTGAAGATTTTTGGAGACAATATGAAACTTTTATTGAAACCGGATTCAAGATTTTCTACGACAATTTCTTGAAATTCAACCAACAAAAGGACGGTTTAGAAAGCTATAGTAAGTTTGTCAATTTGATGGTGAATTATTATCAAGATAAACCTTTGTAATAACAGCCTTAAAACTTTCACAATACTTATTTATAATTGTCGTTGTATTAGGAACTTAAAACCAAATACAATGAAAATCAACTTCAAGCATGTTGCCGTTTTTTTAGTTTTGATTGCAATCGCTGCAACTTCCTGCAGCAGCAATTCCGATTCAGAACCTGAACCATTACCAGATTTTTTCAATTTGAATGTAGGCAATGAATGGGTTTATAAGGAATATAAGAATAGCGAAGAGAACCAGTCTGAATATAATTTTACTGGAAAAATCGACAGCGTTGAAGTTGAATCAGTTATCGCTATTGAAGGCGTTGAATTTTCAAAATTACGCCATAAAGTCGGGAATCAGATACGATACGAATATCTCCGAGTTGACGAATTCGGACACCTCGTTGGTAATACCTATTTTTTAACAGCAGCTGATGATCCTGCGGGAACGGGAGTAAAATTAAATCATGTAAAGCATCCCGGCGATGATATAACCTATCAAAACACTTTGGTTCAAGAATCAGGTACTACTTTCGCTAGCGTATTTCCTAATTCCAATATAATCGTCGAAGGGAACAATTATACTGTCTCTCCTTTGGTGCTTGAATATACTTCTCCTGAAGGCACTGTGCCAATGATTAATAAATCTGTTGAGTCTAACTATCAAAGACAGATTGGTTTGGTAAAGAAGACTAATGCCTATGTGTTTGGAAATGTATTTTGGGAAGACCGTTTGGTTTCGTACCATATTGTTAATTAAAAGACAACATAAATTCTATAGCTTATCTAAAATTCAACCAACAAAAAGACGGCTTAGAAAGCTATAGTAAGTTTGTGAATTTGATGGTGAATTATTATAAAGATTGTGAGTTGTGAGTTGTCGGTTGTCAGTCCTTAGTAATCACACTTCATCACTCGTAAACGTCGTAAAACTTTTCTTTTTAAACGGACGAATAATCAATCGACCTTCACGATCAAACTTGATGTAATTGTACACCCAATTCAAGAAAACAACCGCTTTGTTTTTAAAACCAATCAGTGAAAACAAATGCACGAACATCCATACAAACCAAGCGAAAACACCGCTAAAATGATATTTCGGTAGATCTACTACCGCTTTGTTTCTGCCGATGGTTGCCATCGAACCTTTGTCGTTGTATTCAAATGGAGTCATCGGTTGCTTGTTGATCTTCTTGATGATATTCTCTCCCAATAATTCTCCTTGTTGCATGGCAGGTTGTGCCATCATCGGATGACCTTGCGGATACAAAGCGGTTTCCATAGAAGCGATGTCGCCAATGGCAAAAATGTTATCATATCCTTTCACTTGGTTGTGGCCATCTACGCGAATACGTTCTACTTTCTCGACTAACGATTCTGCACTTAAACCCGGAATGGTAGCCGCCTGAACACCAGCCGTCCAGATGACGGTAGCTGTATCAAAAGTTGTAGTAGTATTTGTTATAATCGTTCGGCCGTCATAACTCAAAACGCGAATATTTTTATGAACCGTCACGCCCAATCGAACCAAAAAAGCTTCTGCTTCTTGCGATGATTTCTCGCTCATCGTGTTGAGGATTCGATCGCCACTTTGAATGAGATTGATTTGCATATTCTTGATGTCCAAATCGGGATAATCCTTTTGAAGAATGGCGTTTTTCATTTCTGCTAAAGCGCCTGCTAGTTCAACGCCAGTAGGTCCGCCGCCAACCAGACAGAAATTCATCAAAGCATTCCGTTCCGCTGGATCATTGATTAATAGCGCTTGCTCGAAATTCTCTAGAATCAAACTGCGAATGTTGAGCGATTGCGGAATCGTTTTCATCGACATGCTGTTGCGCTCAATTTCTTTGTTGCCAAAAAAATTGGTTTTAGAACCGTTGGCGAGCACGAGATAATCGTAATGTAGTTCGCCAATATCTGCTTTAACCATTTGACTTTGTGTATCAATTTCGTTGACGCGCGCCAGACGAAAATAGAAATCATTAAACTCTTGAATAATCTTCCGAATAGGATACGCGATGGAACCTGCTTCTAGTCCACCAGTCGCGACTTGATATAACAGAGGTTGAAAAGTATGATAATTGTGCTTGTCGATGAGCACCACTTGTACTTTCTGATTCTTAAGTTTCTTGGCTAATGCAATTCCAGCAAAGCCACCGCCGATGATTACGATTCTGGGAAGATTAGATTGCGGGATGTTCATATTGAGTTGTGGGTTGTGGGTTGTGGGTTGTATGTTGTATGTTGTAAGTTGTAAGTTGTGTTGCGCTAAGATACGAAGATTTGATTGCTTTAGGGTAATACGAATTGAAATGGTTCTTATAGAATTCACACGTTCTATTATAGCCCCGATAGTAGCGAAAATCCTTTGTCGGCGGAGTTCGACGGCAAAGATTGCAGCGTATAGCGGGACTGCATTGGATTGGAAAACAGTTGTTGTGCTCCTGATAAAAAAAACCTTAATTTGTAACAAAATTAGACATTGGTTAACTAACGCAGTTATGAGTCAAGATTTAGAGCAATCTTTTGTTAAACAATTGAAGGAGAACCAGAATATCATCCACAAGATTTGTCGGCTGTATACTTCTGGGGAAGATGCTCACAAAGACTTATTTCAAGAAATCACCATTCAGTTGTGGAAAGCGTATCCGAAGTTTCGTGGAGACAGCAAGTTCTCGACTTGGGCGTATCGGGTAGCTTTGAATACTGCTATTACTTTATATCGGAAAAGCACGCGATCTGTTCCGACTTCCTCTTTTGACACCACCAACGTATTTATCAAACAAGAGGAATACAATTACGAAGAAGAAGAACAAATCAAATTAATGTACCAAGCGGTGTATCAATTGAATGATATTGAGAAGGCGTTGGTATTTATGTATTTGGAGGATAAAGATTACGAAGAAATATCGGAAACATTGGGAATTAGTCAAGTCAATGCTAGAGTGAAAATGAATCGAATTAAGACTAAATTGAAAAAAATATTAAATCCTTAAGGATTATGGAGGAGTTAGATATCTTAAAAAAAGCTTGGAAAAAAGAAGAAGGTTCTTTTGAACAAGTTTCAGAAAAGCAGATTTATACGATGTTGCATCAAAAATCATCTTCGATTGTGAAGTGGATTTTGATTATCAGTATTTTAGAATTTGTATTCTGGAATGTGATTGCCTTTGGTATGAACGACGAAAAGTACCAGGCGAAATTGGACGCTTATGGCATTGCACAATTTATGTTGATTATAAATGTGATTAACTATGCGGTGATTGTTGGATTTATCTACGTGTTTTATAAAAACTACCGTGCGATCTCGACCTTAGATTCAACCAGAAACTTGATGGCAAGTATTGTAAAGACACGTAAGACCGTGCAAAACTATATTTGGTACAACTTGATTATTATCGCGGTAACGATCGTCATATCGATTGTGATGATGTTTTCTCATAACCCGGAAATGATTTCGATGATGGAGAAACAAGTACACGATGGTCATAAGACGTTGTTTATGTTTATTTGCATAGGCGTCTCTACCCTATTTATTGCAGGAATCATCGGTTTGTTTTGGTTGTTTTACCGATTGTTATATGGCATTTTGTTGAAGAAACTCTTTGCTAATTATAAGGAATTGAAGAAGATTGAGTTGTAGAGAAGAGTGAATAGTGATAAGTGAATGGTGAAGAGTCAAGAAACAAGAGCCAAGGAACAAGATTAGAAGTCTTGACTCTTGGCTCTTGTTTCTTTTTAAAACTTTCGCAACCTGTTTAATTCCTCCTGCGCTTCAATTTCTTCTGCTGGAATTACTTTTAAGAACGATGGGTGTTGTTCAATGGCGTATTCTACTTTTTCTACAATTTGCTCAATCGTATCATTATCGTAATCAATATCGAGTGGTTCTTTGATGGTGAATGATTGCAAAATGCCTTTCTTCTTAACACGCAAACCTTTCTTGTCAAACGAACGGCGGAAACCATCAATCACAATAGGCACCACAATCGGACGGTGTTGTTTGATGATATGCGCGGTTCCTTTACGAACTGGTTTGAACGAACGTGTAGTTCCTTGTGGAAAAGTAATCACCCAACCGTCTTCGAGGGCAATTCTGATATTCTCCGTATCGTTGGGATTGACTTCACGCTTTTCCGTAACATCTTTTCCTCCGGCACGCCACGTTCGCTCTACAGTAATTGCTCCAACGTAAGATAGAATTCGAGGTAACAAACCTGCCTTCATGGTTTCGCTTGCCGCTACATAATAAATATTCATCTTAGGTTGCCAGAGATAACCAATATTTTTGATGTTGTCCTCTCGCCCACTCAAACTTGCATTAAACACATGAAACATCGCCACGACGTCGGCAAAATAAGTTTGGTGATTGGAAATAAAAAGGACATTTTTGTCTGGCAAGGCTTTGATAATTTCAGAACCATCGATCTGCAAGTCATTAAAACCACGGTAACGTTTATGCGTCAAGGCGCCGAAAATTCGGATCAGCCATTTCTTCAGAAAAAGTATATGTCCAAAAGGATTTCTTGCGAATAATCCCATAATTGTTTGTTTAAAAATCAGCGGGCTAATTTACAAATTCACTAGTATTTACAACACCTTTTTGAGCGTTTCTTTCAACTCACTGAGCATCATGGCCGTGGCACCCCAAACATAATGATCGTAGATTTTAAAGGCAGGAACATCAATCGATTGAGAATAAGCGGTATCCATTTTCTTTATTGTAGCTATTTTATCATCTAGAAATTGATGTAACGGAAACTCAATAATTCCAGCCACTTCTTCGGGATCGGGATTAAAGCGAAGTTCCTCCAAACTATAGCCCATAAAAGGATAAACCATAAAATTACTGGGCGGAATATACACTTCTGTAAAAGCACGAACGACCTGAATTTGATGTGGCGCAATGCCAACTTCTTCGTGCGTTTCCCGTAAAGCTGTGTGTTGGTGACTTTCATCTTCCAACTCGACTTTACCGCCAGGAAAAGCGATTTGAGAAGAATGCACGCCAGGATAGGAATTGCGCTGAATGAGCACCAAATGCGTTTGCGATTGCTTCGGATATAACAACATCATGACGGCAGCTTTTCGTGGTTTTTGGATTTCAAAATCGATGGCTTTCATCAAGTCTTTGCGTTCAGGAGGCGTCATCAGATCATGCGCTGCCTCTGCGGGAAGTTTTTCGCGTTCGAGTTGTGGAATGCACTGCAGAAAATCTTGAAAATCCATGACAAAGTGTAATTTTGCGATTCGAAGACAGGACGATTGTTTACGAATTTACGAAAATTCTATAGAGGATAATGAATTAAACCGCAGATTCACAGATTTCCGCAACTAAATTTTAAATCTGCGAATCTGCGGTGATACTTAGAATACAATTAGCAAGTGACTTTTCTTATAAAAGAAATTAAAAAAAAATATGTACTCCAAACAAGAAAATCAAAAATTAAAGCAAGAATTCTGGGTAACCTTTGCGCAAAAATATCCGAGAAAATGGGTTTTATACGATACGAAAATCAAAGATTTCTCCTTCAAATTTTTTGTAGACAATACCAAAGCGCAGGTGAGCATTGAGATTGAACATCGCTCTGAAGAAAAACGCCATGCCTATTTCGAAAAACTAGAAGCTCTGAAAGCTATTTTAGAAGACGAGTTTATTCAAGATTTGGTATTTCAAAAAAACCATACGCTAGAAAACGGCAAAACCATCAGTAGAATTTGGGTAGAACAATTGGGAATTTCGGTTAGCAACCGAAGTTATTGGGATACGATTTTCGACTTCTTCTTTGAAAAGATGAATGCTTTAGAGCTATTTTATTTGGAGTACGACGAATTTATCAAAGATATCGATTGATTTTTAGCTCCGCTTTGTTCGGCTTTAAGCCTCGGGCGTGCGTGCCGGCTCAAGAACATTTTGCTTATTCATGAACTTTTTGCGAGCCGTCGGGCTATTCGCTCTTAGTCCTCGCCGCTCCGCTGTACTGCGCGACCGTGGACTACCGCTGCACACGAGCGATAGCGAATTGGCGAAGCAATCCCTCACGCATACTACAGTAATTTTAATATTAATTCTTGATACAACGCACTGAATATCCGAAAGTTTTATGAAAGCCCGCCCTTCCAATACTTCCATTAACAAATCCTATGGCTCGCATCCAAGCACCTTGTGTAGCACTTTCAGACGAACTCCACCACACCCCATCAAGTTCAACTCGGTCGAACGTACCATTGTTATCACGGTTTCCTCCCGGTAATCCAGTAAAACGGCTACTATTAGTAGCTCCCCCATTTGGAGAAGCCCATAAAAAAGTAGCCTTCATTTTTCCCACCAGCAACTGAAGCACCTCCTAAATGGGTTACTAAAGTATTCCATTCTGTATCTGTAGGAACATGATACCCATTGGAGCTAAACCTCTTGGGTCATTAACTGCATACCAATTGTATAGTTTGCCATACTCTATGCCGTTTTCTGTTTGATTTTCATAATAACACCAAGCACCCGTGGTTAAGTTTTGCCAGTAAAAATCTGCCCATAGTGATTCATTTTGGATTTGGGGAATTAGATCGCCATTTCTATAACGACTCACATTTAAATTGGTTTGTGTCCAACTTTGGTTACCAATAATAACTATTTTGTATATATTACCGTCAATATCTGTGACCGTATTTTGTTGAATTGGAATTGTTGGTCTTGCAGCCACTTGGTTTTGTTTTTTGGTTTCTTCGTTAGAACACGAAATTATCCCCATTACTAAAACTAAGATTGAAGCGATGACGAAGTAATATCTTTTCATGATGATGACTTTTAAAGCTTTATAAAAGTATTAAAAATATTAATGGCTACAACCTTTCTCTTCGCGGCTTTGCGGCTTTGCGAGCAAAAAAAACAAAAAAAGCGGTCCGGCTATACGCAAACCCTAGCGAAGCGAATTGGCTAGGCAATCTCTCACTTAATCCTTGACACATCGCACCGAAAAACCAAGACTTTTATTATTGTAAGGATTGTCTATTCCGCCCTTATTGTATGTTAAGTAGAAATTCCGAGCGTTTGTAGTATCAACCTCTGAGGAAGTCCACCATCCGCCTGTCTTGTGAATATTGCTAAATCCCCCATAGGTGCCGCAATAACCTCCCGGAAGACCAGTAAAGCCGCTTACGTTAGTAGCTGCTGTATTCGGATCTTGCCAAAGTGTGGTACCCGTTGCTTTCATCTTTCCTCCACAATCAATGCCTGCACCCAAAAAGGTAACTAACACTATCAATTCATCTCCTGTGGACACATGCCAACCCGCTGGTACAAGTGCTTTGTTCGGTGTATTTGGGTCATTATCGTGAATCCCTGCTATAGCATACCAATTGTACAGCTTGCCATAGATAGTGCCATTGGCTGCGCTATTGCTGTAATAACACCAAGCACCAGTAGTTAAACTGGACCATTGTGTTGCGTTGGTCACTTGCGGAATAGGTGTTCCATCAGTATAACGAGAAACGTTAAGATTTTGCTGCGTCCAAATTTGTTGCCCAATGGTAACGGTTGTGTAAAAGTTTTGATCAATATCATAAAGTTGCCCTACTGCATTATTTTCATCAGAACAAGCTTGTAGCGTTCCTAAAGCTATGGTTTGGTTATTAAGTGTTCCTATTTGTAGTGATGTAGATTTTGAACTATCAAAATCAATTCCTTGCAAGTTGAAACTTGTTGCTGCAACAGAACAACTTAAAACGGTAAAACTAAACGAACCATCAGTTACTTGCGAATATAAAAATTGTCCTGCACTTTGCAACCAAACATAGCCATTGGTGACAGGAGCAGTGTCGCAATTTGTTAACGTCCCTTGAATAACAGTAGTATTTAATGCCGATGCAGGGACAATTATTGTCTCTAAAACCGTATTGCTAGAAAACGGACCTATTTGCTGCGTATAAATGATTTGATTCGGACAAGCTGGATTGGTACTGTAGATATTCATCGTTAAGGTTTGATTGGCAGGAACCCATCCAGAAACTTCACCTGCTGCATTCGTGTATCCAGGAGCAATCGAACTTCCAATCGGAGTGTTTCGTACTAATTCAACACGCACGTTCGCTAGAGGAATTTGGTTAGAATCTAAAACGGTAACTCCTAAACTTACCGTCGGAAAAGGCGCGTCACAATTCCACCATGAAAAATGGTTTACTGCACCTATATATTTAGTTCCAACTTTGGTGGCGCTGCCTTCTTCTTTCCAATAGCCAAGAGTTTCATCAAAATACCACAAAGGTATTGTTGTGGGAGCAGTAGCTAATTGAGAAGCACTGATTGGCATTTCTATACTAGTTGGATTTACAATTTGCAACTTATTGCCACTAGCATCTTGCAGTTCCACATTCATCATTCCGTAAGTTTCCAATATGCGTTGTGCGCCACTGCTGTTTTGAGCCATCAAACTACCTGGCATTTTATCTACTGTGGTGGCATCAGCTGGGTCTAAATGATGCATCATTACTTTGACAGGACCAGAATAAGCGGCGCCTGATTCGGTTTTAAAATTGCCATCAAACGATACTTTGCTCCGTTGCTTAAAGGCACTTCACTTTGGGTTCCACTAGAAATCGTTGCCTGAACGGTTGCAGTTAGCATCACGATTTTAATCGTAGTTGATCCTGAATTTGGAACGACTGTTCGAGACCCATTGATATATCCAGTTTTCTTTGCCGTGATGTAGGCAAATTTTTCAAACACCGTAGCGTCTTTTATAGCGAAAATACCTTTTGCGTCAGTGTATTTAGTAACCGCACCCACTTTTACTTCAACGCCTTCAATGGGTTGCGAACTTTCATCGATGACTTGTCCAATAAAATCGCTATTGACTGCATTTCCAAAATTTTCAGTAAAATTATCCGTGGGAACATTGGTGTTGGAGCTGTTCTCGCTACTACTGCAATTCACTAAGGTAAAAACAAGAAATAATACAACAATGGTTAGTGCACTTTTCATAACAATACAGATTTAGTTGGTGGTAAAAACTGACTTATTTTTTTAAAGGTAGTACTTTATTTGATTTGCATGACAACTGAAGGGAAATAATTACTTGAAGCTTAGGCTTACAAATGAATAAGAAACAGCAAAATGATGATTAATTAAATCAAAAAAATGCAACCTTAACGAACTTCCAATTGTAAACAAAAACGCCTTCAAACTCTTGAAGGCTTTTTAATTTTCATAATTAAAATAAACGATGGTTCTAATTTTTGATGCAGCGCACGGAATAACCGTATCTTTTATAATGAGAATATCTATTAGAATTTTGGGAACTTCTATTAAGTTGATAGCAAACAGCAATTGAAAATGGGTCAACTGAATTAACAGCTTCTGTTGAACTCCACCATCCTCCGACGACTTGAACATCTTGGTAACTTCCTGGCGAATCATAGTAGAAAACGCAACCTCCTGGGAGGCCTCTAAAACCAACCTCATTTGTTGCTCCAGTGTTTGGACTTTACCAATGATTTGTGCCAGTCTCTTTCATCTTACCACCAGCATTGGAAGCACCACCAAGAAAATTAATTAGGGTAGTCCATTCTGTATCACTAGGGACATGAAAGCCTTCTGGAGCTAATCCTCTTGAATCGTTTACAGCATACCAATTGTATAATTTCCCGTAAACAGTTCCATTAGTTGAGATATTATTGTAATAAGTCCAAGCAGGATAATTTATATACGCCCATTGAGATGCATCTGGCACATGTGGAATAAGATCACCGTTCCTAAAACGACTTACGTTTAGGTTTTTGGTCGTCCAAACTTGCGTGCCAATTTGTACTTCTCCATTTTGTATTGGCACTGTTGGTCTTGCAGCCACTTGATTTTGCGTTTTGGTTTCTTCGTTAGAACAAGAGAGCAATCCAAGAAATAAAATTAAGAGTATGATGTAGTAGTATATTTTCATGAATTCACTTTTTAATATTATAAAAGTAGCATTTTTATTTACTAAAATAACTTGTTATCTTTCCTTTGCGACTTAGCGCCTTTTTGAGCTAAAACATAAAACCCATAAGAAACAAAAACCCGTTGTTTTCCCAACGGGTTTCTCTAAAAAAGGCGGCGACATACTCTCCCACAAATTGCAGTACCATCTGCGCAGGCGGGCTTAACTCTGTTCGGGATGGGAAGAGGTAAGCCCGCACTGTCTTTCCTATAGGGGTTGGTTGTTGGTTGTTGGTTTTTGGTTGTTGGTGTTTCCATCAACTACCAACCATCAACTATCAACCGCTCGCGTCGAGCAAATATCTTAACATACTGAGATAAAGAAAAAATTATTTGATTTAGAAAGTTTCTCCAGCCTCTTGCGAGGCTGGACCGTATAAACTTACGGG
>JADKHM010000006.1 GCA_016721735.1 Flavobacterium sp.
TCATGCTAAAAGACGACACAACAGACAATAAACTAACAGTAAAACGACAGACAAAAATGCCAACGCTTCGTAAAATTAAAAGAGCTGCAAGCCGACACACAAGCCAACGCTTTTGCAGCACATTTAATTTTACCCAACCGCACCCAAAGCCCACCCACCACCCGACAAGTGGACGGTTGACAATTTGACGGCAACTTTTGACAATAACAGGGTTTTAAAAATTAACTTTACGACCTATTTTAATGAATTGAATTTGAATTAACATACATGGCAAAAAGAATAAATAAAGCGACAAAGGCTACTACTCAAAAACCAATTGAGCAGTATGAACATAAAGACAAACAACGGGTAAACAACCCACCTGTTGGACTGGTAGATGCACACACCGACAACGGTGGATATAAAAAGAAAACCTACCAATACGACCCACACCTTGACCCACAATTACAATGGGCAGGTAAAGCCGAACACACCAGTTTTGATGTGCCGACTGTGAGCTTGCATGTGCATGAACGCATTGACCCAAGACGCATTATTGAAACCGTAAAAAAAGAGGAAGAGCAAGAGAAATACACTCAAACAAGTTTGTTTGAAGAACAAAAGAAACCTTTGCGTGAAGCTATTGAATTTTACAAGCACAAAGAAAACTGGAGTAACCGACTGATTGCAGGTGACAGCTTACTTGTAATGAACAGCCTTATTGAAAAAGAAGGCATGAGTGGTAAAGTCCAAATGGTATATTTTGACCCACCTTATGGAATAAAATATGGAAGCAACTTTCAGCCATTTGTAGATAAGCGAGATGTAAAAGATGGAGTGATAACGACTTAACAACTGGAACCCGAAATGCTCAAAGCATTCAGAGACACTTGGGAGTTAGGCATTCATTCTTACTTAACTTATTTAAGAGACAGGTTATTACTTGCAAAAGATTTACTAAATGAAAGTGGTAGCGTTTTTTGTCCAAATAAGTGATGAAAATGCACACAGAGTAAGAGCAATTCTTGATGAAGTATTTGGAGAATCTAATTTTGTCAGCATGATTAGTTACGTTACTTCAAGTGGATTTACATCAAGCACATTAAGTAGAAATGGTGACAGAATTTTATGGTACTCTAAAGATAAATCACAAATCAAATTTAGAAGATTAAATACCAAAAAATCATTGCCAATAAATGATGACAATTATAAATACTTGGAACTAGCAGATGGCACAAGAAGATTAATGACAAAGGAGGAAAGACAGAATCCTTATTTATATCCTGCAAATTCCAAAGTATATAGACTTGGTGACACAACTTCTCAGGGGAGTAATAATCAAGACCAAAAATTTGAATTTAATGGCCAAATTTATGAACCTTCTTTAATCGACATTGGTCTGTAGGTCTTGAAGGGATGAAAGCTTTGAAAAAAGAAAATCGGCTTGAGGCTACTGGCCAATCTTTAAGTTACGTAAGGTACTTTGATGATTTTCCATATCAGCAATTAACAGACATCTGGATTGATACAGGAACAGGAGGAGATTATAAAATTTATTCAGTTCAAACAAATGCTAAAGTTATAGAAAGATGTTTGCTGATGGCTACTGACCCGGGTGATTTGACTTTAGATATAACATGCGGTAGTGGAACAACAGCTTTTGTATCTGAAAAAAATGGCAGAAGATGGATTACTTGTGATACGTCAAGAATTGCAATTACACTTGCAAAACAAAGACTCTTGACAACTATTTTTGATTATTATAGTCTTGCATACCCATTGGAAGGAATAGGAAGTGGCTTTAAATATCAGAAAGCCGAAAAAATCACAATGAAAAGTGCAGGAAAACAAGAAAGTCCTTCAATTGAATCTTTATATGATTCTGCAATCATTGATAATTAAAAAAATCGTGTAACTGGACCTTTTACAGTTGAAGCAGTTCCTGCACCTGTAGCAAAATCATTTGAAGATATAGAAAATGACAATAACATTGAAGCAGACACTTCTATTTCAAGAAGTGGGGAAACATTAAGGCAAGAAGAATGGAGAAATGAACTTTTTAGAGCAGGAGTCAGAACAAAAGGTGGAAAACTAATTGAATTTACACGAGTAGAACCATTAAGTGGTACACGATTTTTACAGGCAGAAGCAGAAACAAAAGAAGACAATCCGAAACGGGTTGTGGTTTGTTTTGGCCCTGAACATGCCCCTTTAGAGCAACGCACCGTTGAATTGGCTTTGGAGGAAGCAAGAACTTTAAAACCTAAACCTGAAATTATTTTGTTCTGTGCTTTTCATTTCGATTCAGAAGCAAGAAAAGATATTGAAGAAACCAACTGGCCAGGCATTACACTTTTAGAAGCTCAAATGAATGCAGACTTGCTGACAGACGATTTGAAAAAGAAACGCAGCAGCAACGAAAGTTTTTGGCTTATTGGTCAGCCCGATGTGCAAATCAAAGAAATAAAATCAGGTGACGACAAAGGAAAATACACCGTTGAAGTAAACGGCTTTGATTACTACAACCCAAAAACAGGAACAGTTGACAGTGGTGGCAAAAGTGACATTGCAATGTGGATGCTTGACACCGACTATGACGGAAGAAGTTTATTTCCATCGCAAGTTTTTTTTCCAATGGCAGGAGCCAAAGAAGGTTGGTCAACTTTAGCCAAAAACCTGAAAGCCGAAATTGACGAAGAAAAAATTGAGGCTTTTAACGGAACTCTTTCCCTTCCATTCACCGCAGGAAAAAATGTTGCTGTAAAAATCATTGATGCAAGAGGAATTGAATCATTAAAAATTATCAGACTGTAATTCGATATGAAGAATATAAACAAGCTGATAATTAATTCTCCTTACGTTGAACCGCAACAGTATTGGGAATATATCAGAGACACAAGAGAATTTGTTTTACAAGCAGGTCGAAGACCAGCAGGTTATGTAGTCGCTTCCGAAAGTTCAAAATCATTTGACGACCCGGGAACATTTATAGAAATTGACTTAGTAAATACCATTCGTCCAAGAATAAACAAATGGCGTGAAGCAGGTTATCCCGGAGTTACTGGAATAACCAAACGACTTTTACAACATTGGCAAGACCCCGAAGAAAGAAAAGACCGCAGGTTTTTCTTCTGTCAGTTAGAGGCCATTGAAACTTTAATTTGGTTAACCGAAGCACCCGAAGCAGACAAAACAGGAATCGAAATTCCGAGTGATGGCGGAGAGTTTAGCCGATGGTGCAATAAAATGGCAACAGGTTCGGGCAAAACCATTGTAATTGCTCAACTCATTGCATGGAATGTATTGAACAAAATTGCAAACGGAAAGGACACACGATTTTCAAAAAATGTGTTGATAGTTGCACCGGGCTTAACGGTTCGCAATCGCCTTTCAGTTCTCAATCCAACCGACCCTGAAAACTACTACGAAGAGTTCAACATTGTGCCATCGGGTTTAATGGATTCTTTGCGACAAGGCAAAATAATAATTAAAAACTGGCATGGATTGGCTTGGCAAACTGAAGAAAAAATTGCCAAGAAAAAATCAGTTGACAAGCGTGGAGCAAAAAGCGATGAAGCCTATGTAAAAGAAGTTTTGGGCGACATGGCAAATGCCACCAACATCATTGTAATAAATGATGAAGCACACCATGCTTGGCGTGTCCCAGCCGAAAGTAAAATCAAAGGCGTAAAGAAAGAAGATATTGAAGAAAGTACTGTTTGGGTTGGTGGTTTAGACCGAATCAACAGAGCAAGAGGTATTTTGCGTTGTTTCGATTTATCGGCAACGCCATTTGCACCAAGCGGAAAAAAAGCAAGTGAAGAAGCGTTGTTTCCTTGGATAGTTTCAGACTTTGGTTTGAATGATGCCATTGAAGCAGGTTTGGTAAAGACTCCAAGAGTTGTAGTTCGTGACGATGGAAACGTAGATAAAGATTTGCGTTCACGTTTGTATCATATCTACATGGATGAAACGGTGAAAGACGACATCAACCAAAAGGTTGATGAATCAACACCACTCCCCGACCTTATCAGAAATGCTTATTTGCTTTTAGGTAAAGATTGGCAAGCGACAAAAGACGATTGGGAAAAGGCAGGATATAAAATTCCACCTGTAATGATTACGGTAGCCAATACCACTTTCACATCAGGCAGAATAAAATACTCATTCGACAAAGATGCTTTCAATCTATCGGTTGCAGGTTTAGGTGATTTGTGCAATCCTGAAAAGACCTTGCAGATTGACAGCAGTATTTTGCAAAAAGCAGAAGCCGAAAGTGAAGAAGTAGAACTTGTAGAGGTTGAAGAAACCGAAGACGATTCGGAAGATGCACCAAAAGAAAAGAAGCTCACCAAAAAACAACAAGCCGAATTATTAAGAAGAACGGTTGACACCGTTGGAAAAATTGGCGAACCGGGAGAACAGGTTCAAAATGTAATTTCTGTTGGGATGCTAAGTGAGGGTTGGGATGCAAAAACCGTAACCCACATTATGGGATTACGGGCATTCAGCAGTCAGTTACTTTGCGAACAGGTTGTTGGTAGAGGTTTGCGGAGAACTTCGTATGATGTGGCAGAAGATGGATTATTTGAAGCTGAGTATGTAAACATTTTCGGAGTTCCGTTTACATTCCTTCCACACGAAGGCGGAACAGATGGCCCGCCACCGCCACCACCAAAACCAAAAACAGAAATAAAACCAATTAAAGAAAAAGCAGAACATGAAATAACTTTCCCAAATGTGGTTAGGATTGACCATGTGTATAAACCGCAACTGGCTTTAAATATTGGCAAAGTAAAAACGCTTGAACTTGACCCTTACGAATCAATTACAGAAGCTGAATTGGCTGCAATCATTGCAGGTAAACCAAATCCAGCAGCACTTTCAGAAATTGACTTAAAAGAAATTGGAGAACGATTCAGACTTCAATCCATCATTTTCAAAATTGCTTCCACCATTTACAATTCAGAAAAAAAACCTGATTGGAAAGGAAGCAAAGAAACATTCTTGATTCAATTGATTAGCATTATTGAGAAGTTTATCTACTCAAACAAAATCGTTATCAAAAATCCTTTATTCAATCAAGACGAATCAAGGAAAAGAATTTTGATAATGCTAAACATGAACAAAGTTGTTCAGCATATTTGGAATGAAATACGAGCAGTAAACACAGAAGCATTAACACCAGTATTCGACAAAGAAAGTCCTATCCGTTCATCTGGCGACATCAGAACTTGGTGGACAAGCAAGCCCAATGAAGCATTCGACAAATCACACATCAATTTTGTTGTGGTTGACAGCAAATGGGAATACTTGGAAGCAAAGACAATCAATGAATCCAATGTTGTAAAATCATTCGTTAAAAACGACCATTTAAATTTTGTGGTTTACTACAATTATCAAGGAGTTGTAAGACGCTTTTTCCCTGACTTTCTTATAAAACTGACAACAGGCGAAAACCTAATTGTAGAAACCAAAGGACAAGACAATGAACAAAACAAAACCAAACGAGCATACCTTGACGAATGGTGCAGAGCCATCAATCAACATGGAGGTTTTGGAAAATGGAGTTGGGCAGTTTCATTTGACCCGAACGACCTTGACCAAATTTTACAAAATTCAGCGTTGAGTTTTAGCGGACACATTTTTGCCGACACTGATAATTACAATGTTGCTGAAAAGATTTTCGATGCTACAATTAATTTCTTTGAGACATCAGGTTTTGAAATTTCAGAAGAAGGAAGAATAAAACAAGGTTCTTGGTTCAAAGAAAAAGTAGTTTATAAAATCAGAAACGTTTTCAGAAGCAAAGAAGCCAAAGAGATTTTCGACAAGACAAAGAAGGCGATTGAACTTCAACAAATAGAAGTGCATCAATCACAAGCTAACAAGAACAACGCAGAGGCAGCAGCAGCTTTATTGACAGCAGTTAAAGACGTTCCATTCTTTGCGACAAAAATGGGATCTTTAATCATCATCAAGACAACTGACCAAAACGGGAAAGAGCAAGTAATCACAAGACTTTTGACAACAGAAGAAACAATCTTCTACGACCAAAATCCTGCATTACTGAACAACCCAATAGAATTACTAAACAGTTTAAATAATGGTGACGACAAGAAACGACTGAATTAGCCCACGCATTTGGTGGCACATTTGCAAAACCGCACAAGCCCACGCTAAAGCCAAGTTTTGCAAAAGAGCCACCAAGCCAACGCACAAAGACAGAGCAACATGGACAGACAACAACACGACAGAAAAGAAGCACGAACCGGTAACAGCGGTTTTGCAAAAAAGCGGGTTCAGTGGTTAATTGAACATTCTACCTCGCATCAACTTTTGTGCTATGTTGACAGTTTAGTGCTCCGAAATCCGCTTCTTCGCAAAGCCGCAAAACGTTAGTGGCTATTTTATGGAGACACCGTTTTGGATAGAGAAAGCATGGGGCGACCAAGTTGAAAACGCAACAATGGACGACGTTAGAGTTGCAATCCAAGAGACGCTCAACATGGACGATGAACACGCAGCCTTTTGGGTTGGACACTACGAAAATGAGAATGCTTTGGAGGTTCACAAGGACTTGGAAATCTTCTACGTTTCCGGTGACAACCAAACAACCAGCAAACGAAACTTAACTCTTGGAAAGAAGCAGAGTTTTATACCAGCAGTTCTTGGACAATAACTATGAACTAGTAAAAAAATTCCTAGAAGCACGAATTAATGGAAACAAAAGCTAAAATCATAGAGACATTAGAGAGACTGCAACACTTCTTTGAAGAACATAATGTAGGCGGTTGGCCACAAAGGACAAAGAAAGCAATTCAACAAATTCAAGCGGGACATGACAGCAAAGCCTCTTTGAATGATTATGTTGGAGTTGGAATGGGTTCATTGATTGACCTATACATCTGTGCGGACAACGGGCATTCTTTAACTGAAGGCGAAGAGGAAACAAATAAGCAGTTGGAAACGTTATCAACGGAAATCTTGACAATCAAACAAGCATTACGGTGACAAAAAACAGCCACTAACATTGGTATTTGCAAAAGCTGGGCAGACGGAAGCCGTGTTTCAACCTTTTGTCTTTCAGTTTGGCTTCATATCGGGCAGACGAAGAACATTTTAGCTATGTGCAAATCATCAACTTATAATTATAAATTTAGCTTCAGGTAGCCGGGGCGGACGGAAGTCTATTCCCCAGCCTTCGCAAATACCTGGACGTCAGACTGTGAAAAAACTCTCATTAGTCTGAAAAACACTCTGTAAAATTTAATTGGAGCGTTACACAGCTTCTTCTAAGTGACTCTCAAAATGGGCATCACGGATAATTGTAAAAAATCAGATCGCTTATTTCGTCTGTAAATCACTTTGATAATGGCCTTTTTTAATGCACAAACTACTTTACTGTAGTCTGGTTGCCAGTTTTGGATCGCTTGCAGCATTTTGTCAAAGCCCAGTATATTTTTTGTCCGCAGAAAGTTGTAACAAAACATAATCAGGTTCATTTCTCCATTTACTTTTTGCAATCCCTTCAGCAACGTATGCGTAAAGCCCCAATGCCTTTTTATTGTACCAAAGGGATGTTCTACTATCGCCTGCCGCCGTTTATAGTACTGCGGATTTTTTTTGATGTTGTTATTATTAATATCTACTGCATCCTGGTATTCACTCCGGTGAATGATGCGTTTGGGCAGTTTGGTACACTGATGTTTTAAGGAACAGGTTTTGCAGGCATCCGTACGGTAGGTTTTAAACCGGTAGCTCGTTTCATTGGCTTCACCTTTCTTGTTATGCCAGGTGCCAAGGCTGGTTAGCGTTGCGCCTGCAGGGCACCGATAGCTATCCGTTGCTTTATCATAATCAAAACTTTCTGATAAAAATTCATTGGCAATATGTTTTACTGATGGCTGTTCTTTATACGCCACATGGGTAATCATGTTGTCCTGCTGGCACCCGTGCAACTCTGCCCCGGTATGATAACCCTTATCGGCCAGTACCATTATCGTTGCTGCTTCTGGCAATTGTAAATTTTTTTGGCTTGTACAGCGGCATGGTGCAAGGCTTTGCCATCATTGGTATTGGTGGCCTGCGTATGTACTATTAAATTATGTTTATCATCTACCGTATTCTGTATGTTGTAGGCTACCTCCACAATGTTTTTTACAATAATAATACTGCGGCTTTCGCTGTCGGTAGTACTGATTTGTTTGTCGTCGGTATTATCTAATTGCTGTTGAAGTGTATCGTATTTAATGGTCCGTTCTTTGAGCTTTTCCAATCCCTGTTTTATCTTCTCCTTTTTTATAGCTAATTCCTCTTTGTCGCCTGCCGCTTCCTGTTTATCGAGTTCATCCAGATCCTGCAGGTATTTTTCGGCCTTGTCTTCTATAAACTGACGGTGCTTGTCTATCTTTTTCTGGTTGTAATTATTTTTTTTACTGTTCACAGCTTTAAACTTGCTGCCGTCTACGGCTATTGTTGTTTTACCCAGCAAACCGGCTTCGTCAAGGAACTGTACATACAATTTAAACATCGCCTGCACTGGCCGGGCATGCAGTTTGCGAAAATCAGCAATGGTATGATAGTTCGGTTGCAGGTTCTGCAACAGCCACTGCAGTTCTACGTTACGGCTGCACTCCCTTTCCAGCTTGCGGCTGCTGCGTAGCTTGTTCAAATAACCGTACAGATACAGTTTTAAAAGCACCCCGGGTGCATATGGTGGACGGCCCTCGCTTTTATGTACAGTATTAGTAAACCCTAACCGGGGCAGATCCAGTTTATCGATAAAAGCATCGATTAGTCTTACCGCATTATCTGCAGCTACCTGGTCTTCCAAAGTGCTGAAATAACTTTGCCGGCGGTTTTGTCCTGTTATAAATTGCATGCCGCTTTATAACAATAATCATACTGCTTTGCCCTCATTCACATTGTGTGTATATTTATAGTGCGGTGGAGTTTTTCACAAACTGTCGTTGCCAGTAATGCCTTTTGACAGTCCTCATATGCAAACAAATAATACGAATATTTATCCCCTGCTTGGACATTTAAAATTGAGAAAAGCGATGTATTTAGGCAATGACTATAATTTTAAGGCGCTTGACAGTTTTATTTCTGGATTTACTATGGCGGCATCTGACGAGCAATTGCAAACAAACAACTTTCCTAATTTTAGTTATTTCAGTACTTGGCTAGTAGGGCACTTAGACGAACATTTTGGTTTAAGTGGTGGTTGGCATTGGCAAATAAGCAATAGAAATCTAAAAAATGACGAAAAAGCTTTTGAAGAGTTCTTTTCATTTTTAGAATTATTTAAAGCATCAAAAACTCATTCAAAATCTATTACTGTAGACAAAGATGCTCTTGAATTCAATAAGACATCTATCATAGAAAGATTTAAGATAGTAGACGGTGAATCTGTACCTGTCGAAGAAAAGCCTTTTAAGATTGTATGGACTTCGATAGACAATTCAACAACTGTTTGGCTCGACTATATTGACCAAACTGGCAACGCAGTTTATGCAGGACTTTGGACTATTAGCGGAGACGAAGCATCAAAGAATTTAGCAGATGAATTTGGTTCTTTAAAAGTAGTTGGACAGAACACAACTAAATGGCACTACTGGCAACATGGGGTTTTTTGCAAGTTGGGCTTGACAAACTTAACATCAGCAAATTGCAAATCCGGGCTTTGGTTCAGGCTTGACAAACATTGTTGAGCATTAGTTTTAACTTCATCAAAATATTTTCAATCAGCAGTGGTTCGGGCGGACGGAATACTAATTCCCAACCTGCATAAAGCCCTGTTCGTTACATGCATTTTTAAACCAACACTTCATGCGTTTACAACAGTTGGAAATACTTAAAGTACACTTATCAAATTCGTTACACCTCTTTCATTAAAAAATATTACACCTAGTGAACTTAGAAGAATTTAAAAAATTACCGTTGTGGAAAAGTATGGTTGCCAACTCAAAAGCTGAAGAGGCAGCAATGGTGGAAAGACATGTGGCGTATATTCTGCCGTTGATGGAACACTATGTAGACACATTTCCCACTTATACACTTCATAACAAAGAACATATCTATAATGTCATACGACTGATGGGGCAATTGCTTGGTGATAACATCAATCTTGTTTCGGGATTAGAAGCTATTGTTTTGATATTAAGTGCAGTTTACCATGATTTCGGAATGGTATTTTCAGAAGAGGAACGTAAGGCTATCCCAGAGTATCGAAATTTTCGAGAAGAATTTCTGGCGGACATGCACAGTGCCCGAGTTCAATTTGAAGATAATAACAAAGAAGTATCTAAAAAATTAGCAGAATGGTATTGTAGATGGGCTCATGCAGTAAAGTGTGGCCGAAACTAGATGAAGTTGAGGGCCATTGCGGAGTTCTTGAGTGGAACGGTGTCCCATTCAGACTACAATTAGGTTATGTTTGTGAAAGTCACAATGAACCAGCTGAGGAAATTAGAATTAATGATCAAAGGTTCAACCAAGAATTTCTAGGCTTATGTGATTTACGTTTCTGTGCTTTGCTTTTGCGACTAGCAGACATAATGGATTTCGATAATTCTAGAAGTCCCAGAGTGTATATGATTTTTAGATTTAGGTAATCCTAAGAATAGTGCAGAAAGAATTAGTAAGGATAAATGGAACAAACACATGGCATCACGAGGATTCCAATTTCCAGACCATCCCAATGGTAATTCTATTCTTTTGTTGCAGCTCCACCTCATCCTTACATTGAACAAGGAATTCGAAATTTCCTTGACTTGGTAGATTTAAATTAGGAGCGGCAGCAAAAGTGATCCGTTACTGTGCCGATAAATGGCAAAACTTTCCTTTCCAGAGCGAGTAGATCGAACAGGCATTGTAAGTAACAATTATTTATCTGGTAAGTATCGATTTTCGCTTTCAGAGGATAAAATATTGGATTTGCTGACTGGGGATGATTTGTACGGCAATGATTTTGTGTTCATACGAGAGCTATTACAAAATGCAATTGACACTGTTCGTCATCGCACTTTTATTGAAACTATTCGTAATCCAAAGTATGCCCCATCACCTATCCAAGTTTCTTTTTTCAAAGATTCGGAAAGTTATCATTGGCTAAGAATAGACGATGAAGGTATGGGCATGAATCATGAAATTATTCAATCGCATTTACTAAAAAAGGGAAATTCATACTATAACTCCGATCTTTTTAAATTAGAAAAGATAAAAATGCGTGAAGCGGGAGAGGGCGATTTTGTACCTATAAGTCGTTTTGGAATCGGGCTTTTATCCTGTTTTATGACATGCGATAAAATTGAAATTAGCACTTGCTATCAATATCCAGGTGAAGACCAAAAATTGCAAAAAAATCGCCTTACAATTGAAGGCCGTGGTGGTTTTTGGGTGATTCGCTCAAAACAAATGCATCATCAAGCCGACAGGATGCCCTCTGACCATGGATGGGAAAAAGGTTATAGGGATTTACCCGGAACGTCAATTGCCTGTAGAATAAAAACAGCAAGGGAGTTCCGTGGTTTGGATATGGAACAGAAAATAGAACAGTTCCTATTAGCACCCGAAATACCGGTTGTTTTTCAGGGCAAGTCTTTAGGTGGAGACAGAAATGAGTTAGCAAATACCCCTTGGTGCAAGCCTTCTAAAACATCTTTGCCAATTGAGTTCGTTCAACGCTGTAGTGCCTTAATAAATTTTGAGGTGGAAACTATAGAAATAGAAGTTAGACCTATTGATCTCAGTCGACAATCTGCTACTCCGAATCTAGCAGGCCAACTTGTTTTAATAATACCACGTATTAAAATGAATAACGTCAACAAGCATTTTAATACAGGACAATATTTTAGAATTACCCATGAGGGGAACGAAGGGAAATTTATTTGTCAAATAACTGACCGCAATGCAAATGGTCAAGAGATAAAAAGAGAAGAATCTCATGATATAACTAACATTATTTCTTCAATTAAATTCCCTGATAAGTTTTTAGAAAGGCATGGCGAGCATCACAAATTTATTTGGCCCAGAGTTAGTCATAATGGTATCATTGTATATGATAATGACCAACAGTTGCAGCTTGAGCTGAATAACTTTGATCAATATAATGAGCCTTTCTCAAGGCATCAAATTTTATTTATCTACAGGTTTATTTTGGTTCCGAGATACATTATTACCAGATGTCACGGTTTCTAGGAATGTAATTAAAAATATAACTGACGAAATCATAGCACATGTGATGTATGCCACAAGAGAATTAAATGAGTACGCAGGTTCAAGACAATATCTTTTTGCACACTTCCCTAAGATAGAACGTCATTATAGAATGCGTTTCACGGTTGAAACAATTGAAAAAACAAGGCTATATCAAATGGACAAGCCATATTGGGATTCTTTACCATGCCTTCAAATAGAAAACAAAGGATCATCGACTATAGACGAGGCATTAAAACTTGCTAAAGAAGGGCCAATTAATTTTAGAATTGGATATTTTAACAATGAATTCTTCAGCGAATTTTCTCAATATATGATTGAAAAGAATTTTCTGGTTACTTATATACCACGAGAAAAGGATGGCTTTTACTTGCCAAAAATGCCAGAACAAGAAATTACAATTGATAAAGAACTTAAACCGTTTCAGCCAATGACATTTTTGGATTGTGCTGACCTTGAAAAGGTAACATTGAAGAATGGCAGTTTGAATAAGCAACATCCTTTGTGCAAGTGGTTTATAAGTTGGTCTGCTATTATTACAAGAGATTTTTTCTATTTCGGTATACAGTTGACAAACGAGTTATTAAGTGAAGCACAGGCGGCAAACAAAGTAATCGCTGTTAATGAAATCCTAGACCGTTTGCGTGATTTGCTGCCAGAAGAGGCAAGGCCACCAAAGAATCTTGATATCAGTTTAGAAAGTTTTTATCCTGTTGGCGGACATGTTTGACAAAACTGCATGTAACATTGGTATTGCCAATAGTGTCTCGTCCTGAAATAGGTTGACTAAAAAACAACCATTTTATGGACTTAAAAGAACAAATTATTAAAAAGAGTATCTGGAGCAAGGCTGCGGGTATCGCAAGTTGCAAGCCAAGTATGGCATTAGTCGCACCACCATTTGTAAATGGGTGCAAATCTACCAGGGAGTTCATGGACTAGATAGAACAACCAAACAACAAAGCCACTATCTTAGAGACATGGATGACCCCAACAAAAAAAGGCTGCCCAAAACACAAATAACTGCTGATGATTTGCAGAAAAAATTGCTGCACTTGAAAAGCAATTGCAATGGGAAAAACTCCGTGCCGATGCACTCGACACGATGATTAATGTTGCTGAAGATAAACTCAATATTTCCATCAGAAAAAAGTCTAGAAGCCCACAGTCCGGGAAATAAAAAAGGCATATAGTTCCGTTAGTTTGCTTCCCTCCCGAGTTTCCCGAATTTAGTACTTCGTAGCCGATGTCTCACCCAGAGCCTTGTGCATTGGCCGTGGACTCGGCGTTCTTCTCTAACGGCACTGTTAAATTTATATCCGCCAACTCACAATAATTAAGCACTTCATAAATACCTTGCTCACCCGTTATATAGTAGTTTGCAGAACTATGCTCATATTCCACGGGAGCATCTGCTAAATTCCATTTCCCTTACATGGGTTGTCGCATATAATTCAACTTTTGCTGCATATATTCATTTGTCCGGCACTCCTTCCAGTCAAATGAATCTTCCCACACTTCATGTTTCTTCTTTCTTTCTTTATCTTTTGCTTCTACCGATAAATGTAAATGGTGTAGCAACTTTTCTTCCTTTTGTCGTTTTAGTCTTTTTATTATTTCATAAGCGATAAAGCGTTTCCCATTACCAACAATAGTGTTAATTGATTGGCCGGTGTTTCTAAAAGCTATCAGTGTATGCAGGTGATTTGGCATAATAACATAGCCTGCTATATAATGTCCTTTACCTTTTAAATGGTTAAACCAGTTATATATTAAATCATAGCTATTGGTTTGTTCTATTAGTGGCAGCCACTGGTGACAGGTAAAAGTGATAAAATAAACCCCATCTGGTTCTGTTATCTGTCGCTTTACTGGCATTGGCTAATTTACAACTTATGCTCCGTATAGAGAAGACGGCGACCCGATAGCTATCGGGTGCCACAGCCCCAGCTCACAAGGCCATCTGACACTCGCCTGTGATGAAATCAAAGAGCGACCTGAAAAAAGTCAGCTCTTTTTAAACTATATCAACAACAGATTCTTATATATAGCTTCTTTTGTTATTCTCATTTTATAGAAGGAACGCCATACAAATACCAATGCGATAGCTAAGAATAATAATCCCGCAAATGGTGCTACATTTCTGAAAGATGGTGAAATGGCGATTTCCATTGCCAGTAATCCGAATAATGTGGTAAACTTAATAATTGGATTCAATGCAACAGAAGAAGTGTCTTTAAAAGGATCGCCTACTGTATCACCCACCACAGTTGCATCGTGTAATGGAGTGCCTTTCATTTTTAAATCTACTTCCACTACTTTTTTGGCATTATCCCAGCAGCCACCGCCATTTGCCATAAACACTGCCTGGAACAAACCGAACACTGCAATACCAATCAGATAACTTACAAACAATGCCACCGGACTTGTTGCACTAATAGAGCCACCCACACTGGCAGGAGAAGAAAAACAGGCAAACGCCAATGCAAAGAAAAAGATACCAACAAAAATATTGAACATACCTTTTTGAGCATATTGCGTACAGATTTTTACTACTTCAACTGATTTTTCAGGGTCAGCTTTTTAGGTGCATTAGGGTCGAGGTTGATGTTTCTTTTTTATACTCAACAGCCCTGTAAGCACCAGTGGTTACGGCCTGCATAGAAGCACCGGTAAACCAATAAATTACTGCACCGCCTAACATAAATCCAAGAATAGTGTAGGGGTTTAATAAATTAAGGATACTTTCAGGCTCAACACCCAATGTATGTTTAATCATCAAAATCAGGGAGAATATCATGGTTGTAGCACCAACCACAGCCGTGCCTATTAATCATCTATATTGGGTACTTCCTCAATCAATGATAATTCATATACAGATTGTGCATTATCAGTAACCGGGCCATAACTATCAACAGCAATGGTAACAGGTCCCATGCCCAGTAGACCAAATGCTACAAGGCCAAATGCAAATACAGAAGGATAAATCATTATTTCGCCCAGGCTATAAGTGCTGGCAAAGAATGCTACAAACATTAATAGAACAAAAACCATTCCCTTCCAGAATGCACTGAAATTACCGGCTACTAAACCTGAAAGAATTACCAATGAAGCCCCGCCTTCTTTTCCTGCATTTACTACTTCCTGCACATGAGCAGATTTTGGAGAAGTGAAGATCTTGGTAAACTCAGGAATCAATGCACCACCTATGGTTCCACAACTGATAATGGTTGAAAGTATCCACCATAAATCTGTATTTCCATTGATGTCGGGTATTAAAATAGCTGGCAACAAAGGTTACTAATATTGATAACAGGGAAGTTATCCAAACTAAATTAGTCAATGGTTTTTCAAAATCCATGTCTTCACTGTGTTTATAACGGGCATTTGTGATAGCGCCATTTATATAAAAAGCAACTATAGAAGTAATCACCATTAAAATACGCATCACAAAAATCCAAACCAGTAATTCCACTTTTAATAATTCGCCACCGGTAACAGCTAATAAGATGAAGGAAATTAAAGCAACACCGGTAACACCATAAGTTTCAAAACCATCGGCAGTAGGGCCAACGCTATCACCTGCATTATCACCAGTACAATCTGGTATAACACCTGGATTTCTTGGATCATCTTCACCAATTTTGAAAACTACCTTCATCAAATCCGAACCGATATCAGCAATTTTTGTAAAAATTCCACCGGCAATACGTAATGCAGAGGCACCCAATGATTCGCCAATGGCAAAACCAATAAAGCAAGCACCAGCAAGATTGCCTGGCATAAATAATAAAATGATAAGCATCATCATTAATTCCACACATATCAGTACTACACCTATACTCATTCCGGCATCCAGCGGATATTTAATAAATTCAAAGGCCTTCTGCGCAATGATGCAAAAGCCATCCTTGCATTAGCTAAGGTGTTCATGCGAATACCAAAGGCAGCAACAGTATAAGAACCCAAAATACCAATTACAGTCCAGGTTATAATTAATGCAACACTGCCAATCTGTTGACTAGCTGTTTCACCTATCGGGGATAAAAGCCAAAATAACCCGCCACAGCAGCACCAATAAATAAA
>JADKHM010000007.1 GCA_016721735.1 Flavobacterium sp.
AATGCGATGGGGTTTGGTTTGTGCTCGCGAAGGATTTAGTAGCAAGAATAGTAAGTTGAATAGGAGTGAAGCTTAAAATATATATTGCCACGAATGCACGATTCGTTCAGATTGTAAAAATGTTATTTGACCGCTAATTCGCTGATTTTATATACTTTAATTAGCGAATTAGCGGTCAAATAATTATCACTTTGGATGTTGTTTGGTGGTCATAAGGCGGAACCGTATTTTATGCTCACCGTAGGTTTGCCATTTTCGAATCTAGTAATTCTTTGGCTAGCACTAAAGTGTCCAGTTGCTGTTGCAGTGCACTCAGCGCAACCGAAAATTCCGTTTCCCGTTTCGATGCCGCTTTGGCGACAATGACTTGATGCAACTGTGGACTTGCGTTCTTGTAGGAAGTATGTGCACTCAAAAATTCGCTGAGGTGCGACAATCGGGCATGAGCTTCTTGCTTTTTGGTGATCGCTGCGATTTTGCGTGAGAGGAGTAACTGTTGGTATTCGTTTTCGCGCAACTGGCGTTCGAGTTGATCGTAGGTTAATTTTTGTGATGCTTTCGTGCCTTTTTGAGGCATCGAACGATTTCATGTGAGTTAGCATTTCGCCAAGTAGTTGTTTGGCGTGGAGCGGGAGGTCGCGTTGACCAGATTCGAACATCGACCACTGGCTGCGATTGACACCCAGTAGCATCGCCACTTCTTGTTGTGAAAGACCGAGTAGGGCGGAGATGGTAGTTTCTTTTTTCATGATCCAAGGTGTTTTGTGTCAAAATTTTTGAGGCAAATATTTTGCCACAGTTGTTGTGTCAATTTTTTTGAAGTGAAAATTTTGACACAAAAGTCCATGACACTATAAAAATAAAAGATTAGTAGTCGGACGTGGGTTGGGTTAGCGAAATTTTGGTATTTTTGGGGAGGACTGCTATAACGAACCAATTTTTTTGAATCCATTGGAAAGGTAGCAGATGGATTTATAGACTTTACGGAAAGTTTGCAGTAATACTAAAAAAAAGTATGTCAATGACAGCATATGTGATTATTTGTTTGGCTGCACTTTTAGGTTCTGGACTGACTTTGTTCTCGGGTTTTGGCCTTGGCACAATTCTAGTTCCTGTATTTGCGCTGTTTTTTCCCATCGAAATTGCAATAATGCTGACTGCAATTGTTCATTTCTTAAATAATATTTTCAAATTAATCCTGTTAGGTAAGAATGCCGACAAAAAAGTTGTTATCAAATTTGGAATTCCATCAATCATAGCTGCCTTTATTGGAGCTTACCTTTTGACGTATGTTACCACACTTGAGCCTTTATTTAGTTATACGCTTTATGATAAGGCTTTTTATGTTGTTCCAGTAAAGCTAACGATTGCTTTCTTACTTTTTATTTTCGCACTTTTTGACATTATTCCAAAGCTAGCCAAACTGCAATTTGACACAAAGTACCTTTCTCTTGGTGGTTTTTTAAGTGGTTTTTTCGGTGGACTTTCTGGAAATCAGGGAGCACTTCGAACAGCGTTCTTAATTCGAGCTAATATGACAAAAGAAACGTTTATTGCGACTGGAATTGTAATTGCCTGCTTAGTTGATATTTCAAGACTAACCATATATTTTGAACAAATCATTCGCTTCGATGACCAATTAAATTATTCCCTCATAATATTCGCCACAGGTTCCGCTTTTTTGGGAGCCTATTTTGGCAACAAACTTTTGAAAAAAGTAACTATAAAAACAATCCAATATGTTGTGGCTACCATGCTAATGCTATTTTCAGTGCTGTTAGGATTTGGAATAATATAATGGATAGAAGTTACTACTAATACTACTAGCACTTGCTAAACTCATCGCTAATTTTCGGTAAATTGTTCATTTCTTTTTTCACAATCCCGTCTCATTTTGTGTCAAATTTTTTGAACTGAAAATTTTGACACAAAACCTGTGTCCATTTTAAAATTTGGGGGATTTTGACACAAAAGTCCATGACACTAAAAAAGGAAAAGATTAGTAGCAGGACGTTGGTCGGGTTAGAGAATTTTGTTATTTTTGAGGAAGACTGATGTAACGAACAGATATTTTGTAGCAGTTGAAAGGGATTGGAATGGTATATCAAACCTATCGGAACGTTAGTGGCAAGAATTCAAGAAAGCTGTAAATTCAATAAGCTGATGAAACAAATGATAATTTTAAAATTAATATTATGCTTAAAAAATCTTTCCTTTTCATTACTACTTTCCTTGTAGGGTTATCAGTCTCAATTGGATATAGTGGTCAAGATGTATTTAAAGGGTCAACATCTATTACATCATTTTTAGATTGGTTCAATATTACAGAACATTACGTCCACCTAAAAGGGATTATTATTTTAGACCTGATTCCGGCGGTTTTTCTCATCGTTCAAATATTTTTATTTTTTCAAGATAAACAGAAATTAAAAGCATTGTTTGCTGTTTTATCATTGTTGGCAAATTGCATTGGGGTATTTATTGTATTACAATATGCTTACCCGATTGCCTCCCAAATGAACAATTGGACACCCAATAATTTACCTTCCAATTGGATAAGCCTAAAAGATGATTGGATAAAATATATCGGTTTTTATGGTTTATCGGGTATGTTAGGATTGGTTTTTTTTCTGTTAACCTACTATTTACCTGCAAAAAAGAATATCAGTGTAAAACCGCTACACCCAATTCTTAATGTGTTAAAAAATGCAATGCTTTTTATGCTAACCTTGCCCTCATTAATGAGTGCATCTGGTGTTTCCGATTTTATTTTTTTTCCCATTGGTTACAAAATTTCAGGAACAACATTTATTGAAATGCACCGCCCAATAGATTTAATAATGAGAAATATAGGACCGATAATTTTTACTATTATGCTTTCGTTATACGGCTTACTTGCCATTCTTTTTTTTATTGAAAAGAGCAAAACAAAAGGCTTTCTTATTTTAGCGGCAATCCTGCTCCTTTTAGGCAATACTTATGTTGCATTACAAGGCAACAGACCCTTAAACGATCTATTTCTAACATGGACGCCTACAACCATACCAACCAACTGGTCGAGTCTAAGAGATGAATGGTTTAGATATCATTTATATAGAAATATTCTTAACACTTTGCAGCTATATTGTATTCTTCTTATCTATTTTGTGCCAATAAATAAGAGTGAAACTCAAAAACATAACTTTGACAAAAGAGGGTTGAAGACGTTTTGCTGCCACGAACACTTGCCAAAACTGAAGGCTCGTTTTTCGGTAAATTGTTCGCTCCTTTTTCATAACTTCGCTCCATTAGTTATGAATAAAAGATTAGCATACGCCAGCATGAGCGCTAGAATCGACCGTTAGTCACAATAATAAACCGCATCATGTCATTTAAGAACTATTATTTTACCCTCTTTTCAATATTTTATGTTTTTTCTGTCAGTCTTGGGCAAAATATTGTTCGGCTTGACAAGTCAGAAATTACATCGGTTAACTTAGATCAGAAAATTGATGCGTTGATGAAAATTGCCAATGTGCAAGGATTGGCGGTGACCGTTTTCAATAATAACAAACCAGTCTACAAAAAGTCTTTTGGTTATAAAAACCTACTTACCAAAGAATTGATTAATAATAACACCAACTTTTATGGTGCTTCATTAAGCAAGTCAGTCTTTGCTGTTTTGGTCATGCAATTGGTTGAAAAAGGTATTCTTGATTTAGATAAGCCTTTGCAAGACTATTTGCCGCAGCCCATTTATGACTACAAACCAACCAAAAAATGGCACGATAACTATCAAGATTTAAAGGAGGATGCAAGCTATAGCAAAATAACAGCAAGGATGTGCTTAGATCATACTTCTGGCTTTCCAAATTGGCGCTGGGACGAACCAGATCAAAAATTAAGGGTTAAGACAACGCCAGGTTCTCGCTATAGTTATTCTGGAGAAGGTCTGGTTTATTTGCAAGTGGTATTGGAACATCTATTGCATAAACCATTAGAACAATTGATGCAAGAAAATATTTTTAGACCTTTAAAAATGAATAGTTCTTCGTACACATGGCAACCCGAATTTGAAAAAGATTATTGCTTTGGACATAATGCCACTGGAGAACCATATGAAAAAGATAAAGATAACGACGCAAGAGCTGCAAGCACTTTAGAAACGACTTTGAGCGATTATACTCTTTTTACTGAAGCAGTGCTACAAAGTAGTTTATTGAAAAAATCTACAACCAAAACAATGTTTACCCAACAAATTAAAATCAAATCAGTAGCCCAATTTGGACCATTACGATTGAAAGATTCAAATGCAAATGACGCGATTGATTTGGGTTATGGACTTGGGTGGGTATTACTTCAATCTCCCTATGGCACTGGTGCCTTCAAAGAAGGTCACGGCGACGGTTTTCAACATTATTCCATTATTTTTCCGCAGACAGGAATAGGAATTATAATTATGAGTAATAGTGATAATGCGGAAAGTATTTTTAAAGAATTATTAGAAACAGCTATTGGCGATATTTATACACCTTGGAAATGGGAAAATTATATTCCTTACAATGCAAGAGAATAAACATCTTCTGCGAATACCAGTCAAAAAGAAATCACCAGAATAAAATTGAAGTAAGCTGAAAATCCAAGAAAGCGTAAACAAACAAGAAAGTGCGGTGTCAGCACAAAAATCACTGACGACAATACAATGAAAACAAAAATACAGTTTATTTTTCTTTTTTCTAACTTCGTTTCCTCCTAAAATAGAAACCATGGTGCTTTAGTCGATACCATGCTTGGAAGCGAAACGTTGGCAGCAAACATTACAAATGTTTTCCATATGAATTCACAATCTAATCTTGAAATTTTCAGTGCCAGAATTATAAACGCCCCAGTAGAGCGAGTTTACAACGCCTTTGCTGATCCTTCTCGTTTAAAAAATTGGTGGGGACCGCATGGTTTTACCAACACCATTCATGAATTTGATTTACAACCTGGTGGAAAATGGATTTTGACCATGCATGGACCTGAAAAAGGCAACTACGAGAATTCTTCTGTTTTTAGTATAGTGAAGCCTAATGAGTTTATAAGTTGGAAAAGGATTTCGCAACCATTATTTGATATGGAAATTGCATTTGAAAAAATTGCTGATTCGAAAACTCAAATTTCATTTCGAATGATATTCGAAACTGTTGAAGAATGCAACAAAATGCGACCTTTTGTTGAACCCAAAAATGAAGAGAATTTTGATCGACTTGAAAAAGAAATTTTAAATACCTAATTTATAATACCAGCAATCAATAGCTCTATTCCCGATAGCACGGATTTCAAATCCAAAGATTTATTTACAATTTCACAAACTTCTTAGTCGTTTTTCCTGCATTAGCATTAATTTCCATAAAATACGTTCCAGGTCTTAGGGAAGAAACATCTATCGGCAATGAAGAACTTAAGTCATACGCTTCAAGTGTTTTGACCAATTGCCCCAATGTAGTGTAAATGGAAATGGATTGGATATTTACTTCAGAAGCAGTAGTGATGTTAATCGTATTTTTTGCTGGAATCGGATATAAAGAAACGGTGTTTTTTAAATCAAAATCACTGGTGCCATTGGCATTAATTTCTAAGGGAATATCGCAATTGGGGCCTCCGAAAACTTGTACATTTCCATTAGCGTTATAATTGGTCCATACCAATAAATTTTGTTCTCCGTCGTCCATACATAGGCTGGTCAGATTGGGCAGGTTTTCCAGATGAAAGGGAAAATCAAGCATGTCTGGGTCGTACATTGGCAAACGATTATTTCGGACATTAATAGAGGTCAAATTCGGGTTATCTGAACAATCCAGATGATACGAGAGACCAGTTTGACTGCAATCGATTTCTGATAGCAAAGTTGCATCTAATTGAAGTGAAGTAAGGACACTTAAGCCGTTCAAATCAATTGAAGTAATCAAAGTATTACTGCAGTTCAGATATTCAATATTTGGAAATAATTGTGGATTAATCGTTGTTATTGGATTGCCACCACATCGCAATGTTCGCAGTGCTGGTTTATCTCCCAGAATTAGTGTTGTAATTTGGTTTTGGTCACATTGAAAATTTGTTAACCCTTGCGCATCTGAGACATTCAATGTCGTTAGGGCATTGATAACGCAATTAAATGAAAGTAGACTTGTGAGTCCCGAGAGATCAATATTCGTTAAGGAATTGAAATTGCAGTTCAAGATTTCCAAGTTTGTTAAGCCCGCAACATTCAGAAAATGCACATGACTTTTATCGCAGTTAACGTCTATTAATGCGCTTAACATGCTCACATCAAGGGAAGAGAAATTGTTACCGCCACAATTTAGCTTGGACAAATTACTAAATGCTTCGATGCCTTCCATCGAAAAGATATCACCAACAGCATTAAATTGGTTGGTCGAAACATCCAGTTCCAATACATTTTGCGCTTCACTCACTTGAATTTCACCATCATTGTTGGTGTCGACATCCGTCAACCAAGCTGGACTTGTTAGTTGCGCACAATTGGTACTTATTAATCGGCTTTTAAAATTCGCATCCGGAATGTTCACAATCTGCCCAAAAGACCATGCGGAAAGACAGATGAATAACAAAGAGAAGTACTTTTTCTTCATGATCTTGTGTTTAGAGTTTTACAAATTTCTTAGTTGTCTTTCCTTGATTCGAGTTGATTTCCATGAAGTACGTTCCTGTTTTTAGCGCCGTTACATCAATAGAAGATGACGAACTCAATTCATCGTCAGTAAGGGTTTTTACCAATTGTCCAAGTGGATTGTAGATGGCGATCGATTGAATGATCACACCGGACGAAACAGTCATATTAATGGAATGTTTCGCCGGATTAGGATGTAAAGTAAAAGTGTTATTTTCGAAAGTACTGGCTTTTAGTAAAGTCTCGATGTAGGTCGATGTTGTATTCGTTGCCACTGGCGCATTAAAATCAAAATAAATATCTGCTTTGTTTTCGATGGTTTGTCCAAGTGTTATCGTCGAAACAGGTTTAATTTTAAAGGAAACATACCCATGACTTCCTGGTTCATTAGCGATGGCGGCAGGAAGATTAATTCCTTCAAAGATAAATTCCAATTTTCGGGTTAGCGCATTGTACCGGCTCACATAGGGATGACTGGAGGAAACCATTTGCAATTTGTTAGCATTCAATTTGTTTGAAAGAACATCCGCAACAACTACATTTTCTGCAGCGAAAGTTCCCAGATTTTGAAAACGAATGGTGTAGTACAAGTCTTCTACGTCAGCGTATTCATAAAAATAGGATAAAGCAGAAACTTGTTTGTCATTGGGATCCATTGAGCCAACCACTACTTGGGTAAGATTGGCGTAATTATCCATGTAGGTTTCATCTGTTTGTCCAGAGACTTGAGACGAAAAAATTAAGAGATCTCCAGCGTTTACAGCGGGCACTTCTACTGGAGAATTGACATTCAAAACAATCGTAATCTCACGGGTTTCGAATGGTGCTAAGTTGGCAAAATTCCACGTTAACAAATCTGGCTGTATGTTATTCGGAACTGAAGAGGCACTCACAAAATCCGAATAAAAGTCATTGAAATTAAAAGTTACCGTTCCGGATTGCGTTGTGGTTCCTTTGTTTTTATATACGATTTTATAGGTGGCATCAAAACCAGGACGTGCTGGCGTTATAGCGATGACACCTGCCTCTAAATCGTTGTGAATACCATTAGGAACAATACAGAAATTAGCTGTTTCCGTATTTCCAAAGTCAACAAAAGACGAAGTGTAAGATGCGGGAGTTACTGTAAAATATGGATTTTCGAATTGTGGGGTCAAGGTAGTATTGGTATTCGTTTCTGTGGAATAAACAGTATAATTTCCAAAAGTGTTGCAAAAAGTGGTTCCTAAAATAGTATTGTATTGGCTAATTTTTAGGCTAAAATTCGGGATGGTCAAATCATTTAAATCACAACCATTATTTTCGATATCAAATCTAATATTCCCAACAGTTGTATTAAAATTTCCTCCTGGAGTAAACGAACAATAACTTGTAAAATATAAGTTGGGATTATTATCATTTCGCAGTGCTTGCAGCACCGTTGGAAAATTAGTTACCTTAGCATCATCTAGACAGATAAATTCTAGAGAAGGATTGTTGTAAATTAGCGCGCCGCAGGTCTCTGGATCATAGCAAATGTATGTGTCGCCATTTTTCATAAAAATTGACTGTAGATTTGGATTGTTTATAATTTCAAAAGTCAAACCGTTATTTGCGTTGTACGTGGGATAGGTGAACTTTAATGAGGTCAATTGTGTCTCGTTGCAGAAAAATATTTTAATCGGAATCTCGGGTATTGTTAATGAAGTATATAAATTCCCTGAAATCTCTAAAAAATAGAATTGTGAATAAGAAGAAGGTGTTGGTATTACTAAGTTCGTAAGCTGATTATATCCAACCCACAAATCGGTAAGATCTAGTCCTGTTAAATCTAGTTGCGTCAATTGATTGTAAGAACATCTCAAACCATGCAATGATGTCGGCAAAACCAAGGAAGTTAGGTTATTATAAGAGCAATTGAGAAAAGAAAGGCTTTGTGGCAAAATTAAATCTGTTAGAAGATTATTGTTGCACGTAAGATTGTTCATTGACAAAGCAGCGTGAAAATCTAAATTTTGCAGTTGATTTGATTGACAATTCACCTCAGTAAGGTTTGACAACCCTGTTATATTCAAAGTAGCTAAGGCATTGTATTGACAATTTATGTGGCCCAGATTAACATTGGTTGAGAGGTCTAAATTGACCAACTCATTTCCCGCACAGTACAAGACAAGTAAAGAACTTATTCCGCTTAGATCTAAATTGGTTAAGTTATTATCACTACAATCTATATTATATAAATTATCTAAATTACTCAATGACAACTGGGTTAGTTGGTTGTTTTCACAAGATAAAACTTCAAGTATGGTAAAAGCAAGAATTCCTTCCAATGATGTAATATTATTATTCTCGATAAACAACTTGGTTACAGTTGTGGCTTCACTTACTTGAATTTCGCCATCATTATTGCTGTCAACATCAACTCTTATTCCACCGCTTGTGGTTGTAATTGCACAACTAGTATGTAGTAAAGCATTTTTAAAATTCGCATTCGGAATGTTGACAATCTGCCCGAAGCATACAGCGGTTATACAGATGCATAACCAAGAGAAATACAGCTTTTTCATGATCTTGTGCTTAGAGTTTTATAAATTTCTGAGTTGTTTTTCCTTGATTCGAGTTGATTTCCATAAAATACGTTCCCGTTTTTAAAGTGGAAACATCAATAGAAGATGACGAAACCGATTCAGCGTCAGTAAGTGTTTTTACCAATTGCCCTAGTGGATTGTAGATGGCGATGGATTGGATAGTTATGGCAGACGAAATGCTAATAGTAATGACGTTCTTCGCTGGATTGGGATATAACTCAAAAGGTGTCCTATCAAAATTATCCGTCTTTAGCAAGTTTTCAAATGTTGTAGAAGTCGTGTTGGTTATAATTGGGAAATTATAATCAAAATAGATTGAGGCAGTATTTTCAATCGTACTTCCAAGAACTACAGTTGATGCAGGTTTTATTTTGAATGCGACAAAACCGTTGCTGCCAATTTCATCAACTGTTGAGGCCGGAAGATTAATGCCTTCAAAGATGAATTCTAATCTACTACCTGTCAATCTACTAGTAAATGCGTGACTAGACGAAATCATTCGTAAGGTTTGAACATTCAAATTTGCTGGTAAAAGATCTTTCACTACTACATTTTCTGCCGGAGCAGTTCCCGTATTTTGGAAGCGGATCATATAGTGCAAATAGTCACCAACCTTATTGATGTCGACTACGGTTCCTTCTGTTACTAGTTTGTCATTGGGATCATAGGAGCCAATAACGATTTGGGAAAGATCAAATTCATTGTCTGCGGGAGTTTCATCTACACCTTCACTTGAATAAATATTAGCAGTATATTGAAGCACATCGTCAAGATTTACTGCAGGATTTTCTTGTGGTGAATTCACATTAACAGTAAATGTAATGCTTCTACTTTCGAACGGTGCCAAATTGCTAAAACTCCAAGAGAGGTTGCCCAATGACTGAGAACTTATCACTGGATCGGCAGAGACAAAATCCAAAATGCTATCATCAAAATCAAAGGTAATATTGCCACTACTTGTTTGCGCCTTTGTTCGTATATACAATTTTATATCTACTATCAAAACCCGGACGCGATGGCATTAACGGCAGTAATACTATCTCTAGATCATTATGAACTCCATTGGGTGTTAAGCAAAAATTTGCGGTTTCAATGTTGCCAAAGCTGTTAAAATTAAAAATATGACTAGAAGGCGTTACGGTAAAATAACTCGGATTTGGCAAGTTCACAATGACGGTTTTTAGACCTGTAGTGGTAAAAGCTTGGTAGGTGTTTTCACCTTCTAAGAAACTGGCGCTAAAAGAGTTATTTACTAGGACTTTTACATTTGAGTTGATTGTATTTCCATTAGGGCAATTGAGGATTACGCTTCCCTGAATCGTATTATAATTTCCTCCTGGAGCAAATGTGCAATACTCTGTTACTTGCGCATTTGGTAATAATGAACTTAAATAGGTGATTTCGTTTTCATCACAACAAATTTGCGACAAAGATAAATTATTTTCTAGTACGAGTTCTTCCGTACGACCATTTTTCATTTCTAGTGAAACCAAATTTGGATTGTCTTTGATGTAAACAGTAGTATAGCTACTAGCAACTCCTCCCGGAAGTTTTATTTGAGATAAGTTTGTGTTTACAATACCGAAGCCAACAGAATCATCTGGATCAGCTGGTCCAACACTAAAATTGGTTAGGGTTAGGTTTGTTAATGGATTGTTTGAAACAGATGCGCCTCCACCATAAACATGAATATTAGATAGGTCCAAGTTGGTAAAATTGTTATTAGCGAGATTCAACCCAGAAAAATCTTCGGATCCATTGGATAGATTGAAAGTAATTTGTGACAGCTGATTATTGCCGCAGCCAAAATATAGTTGTTGATAACCCATATCTTCAAAAGGGAAGAAGTTAGGAACAATCAGCGAGGTTAGATTATTATAACTACAATCGAGTAGTGTAAATTTATTGTTTATTTGTTCTGCGTTTAATGAAGTGAGTTGATTGTTGGTACAGCTAAGTTGGCTCAAGTTTGATAAGCTATTGACATTCAACGTAGTCAAAAGATTATAGTTACAGCTAATTTGATTCAAGTTTATTAAACTATTGACATTCAATGTTGTTAGAAGATTATTGTTACAATACAATGTTTTAAGCGTTACACTTAATTGCGAAATATCTATTGCGCTCAATTGATTATTAGAACAATCTAAACCTTCTAATTGTGTCAAACTGCTTAAATCAAATGAACTCAAATTATTATTTTTACAACTTAGAAACTTCAGATTTGGAAAACTTTCGATGCCTTCAAGTGAACTAATGGCAGCATTTTCAACGACTAACCAGCTGACTACTGCTGCTTCACTAACCTCAATCTCACCATTGCCATTGGCATCAATTGCGATGTATCCACCAGTGCTACCATTTGCAATTGGGATGCCTGGGGCGGAAGTTAATAGTTTAGCTTTAAAATTCGCATCCGGAATGTTTACGATTTGACTGAAAGACAATAGTGGAAAACAGGAAATTGCTGCTATAATGTATAGTTTTTTCATAACTTTTTTTATTAAATTTTGATTATTTTTTTAGTTGTTTTCCCTACTGCTGAAAAAATTTCTACAAAATAGGTTCCTGCTTTTAGTTGCGATACGTCGATGGATGTATTTGAATTTGGTGCTGATTCTGTAATTGTTTTAACCACTTGTCCCATCAGATTGACTATTCTAATTTCGTTGATTCGTGTCGTATTTTCAACCATCAAGTGCAATATATTACTAGTAGGATTGGGATAAAGTTTCCATTGACTTAAAGACAAATCTTGATTTCCAAGCGAGCAATCACTACCTACAGTTACATTGTTTCCAAATGCGTTTTGCGTTGTACTTAGTTCATTTTCGTCGGCACAAATCGCTGTGAGTAAGGGATTGTTCGAAATAGATGGGCAATTCGAACAATTGAAATATTCTACCGTGTTGTTTTTAAAGTTAATCGATTGCAAACTCAAATTGTTATTGAGCGCAAAACTAAATGGATAATCATTTTCTGGTATTGTTGTTTCTACATTGTAAAAGTCGATGGTGTTGAGCGCGCTATCATTACAAGTAAAACTGCTGAGTAAAGAACCTTCTTGAAAAGAAACGGTATTGTATAAGTTTCCAGAAATATTTAGTACACCACCACCGCCTTCGAAAGATACTTTTGGCACAACGAAATCGGTTAATTGATTGTAAGATACGTTGAGAGAATAAAAACCAGTTTGGTTGGTTAAATCCAATTGCGTCAATAAATTATACGCGCAGGAAAACTCAGATCCTGCAAGCATTACCGGAACGTTTAGCGTTGTCAAAAAGTTCTTAGCACAACTAAAATAAAAAAGATTCGGGACGTTATTCAAATTGAGCGACGTCAACTGGTTATTGGAACAAGTGAAGTCATTAAGCGCAGGCTTATCAATAATACTCAAGGTAGTCAAGAAGTTGAAAGAACAATGAAATTCATTTAATAAGTTAAGATTATTAATATCTAAAGAAGTTAATTGGTTGGACGCGCAACTGAGAAGTAACAAATTTACCAAATTGGATACAGGCAACTCCGTCAGTAAATTTCTATAAATTGATAAATATTTTAAGCTACTATTTAAGTTAACGGAAGAAATCAAATTGTTGTCGCAATAGAGTAGTGTGAGGTTTGCTAACGATGAAGTATCTATCGAAGTCAATAAGTTATTGCTACATCGCAGTAATTCAAGATTGGTCAGATCGTGTACATTCAAACTTTGCAATTGGTTGTAGAAGCACTCTAATTTGGTGAGATTTTGTAAAGAACCTAGAGTCAATGTTTGAAGATTATTCTGATAACAAACCAATTCTTCGAGCAAAGGAAAATTACTTACATCTAATGCAGTGATTTGATTTCTTTCGCAGTTGAGTTTCTTTAGTTGTGGTAAATTACTCATATTCAACGTCGATAAAATTCCGTACGTGCATTCTATGGTAACAACGGTAGGAAGATTACTCAGGCTTAACATCGGTAAGCTAATATTGTCTTCAAATTTTATTGCAGCTAATTGCGAACAATTACTTACAGTAGCTGTTGTCAAATCTGGAGCGTAAGCAATTTCTAGATAAGTCAAATAATTGAAATTAGAAATATTTAGGTCTGATAAGAAGCCAACATTTTGAAAAACAATGGAAGTTAAGTTACTAAAGCTTACTAAACCATTTGCGGATACAAATGAAAAATTTTGAATTTTCAACTTTCGGACTGCCAGCGCTTCGGTGATTTGAATTTCTCCATCGTTGTTGGTGTCAACATCAACGTAGGTGTTACCAGTAAGAATAGCACAATTTAAATTGACCAAAGCATACTTAAAACTAGCATCTGGAATGTTCACAATTTGTCCAAAAGACCAAATGGAAATGAAAATAAATAGCGAAGTGAAGTAGCCTTTTTTCATGACATTGGTGCTTAGATTTTTACAAATTTCTGAGTTGTTTTTCCTTGGTTGGAGTTGATCTCCATGAAGTACGTTCCTGTTTTTAAAGCGGAAACATCAATAGAAGATGACGAACTTAATATAGCATCAGTAAACGTTTTGACCAATTGCCCTAATGGATTGTAAATGGCAATGGATTGAATAGTTACACCAGAAGGAACGTCAATATTTAAGATGTTGCTCGCCGGATTTGGCGTCAAATTGAACTTGTTGACTGCCTTAAAATTTTCGAAATTTAGAAAGCAATCTACGGGACAGTCCGTTACCAGATTAATGGATGTAAAATGAATGGTATACTGCACTGCTTCTAATTCACCTTCATCATAGCAAATGGTACTTAATGCAGGGCAAGCGGCAAAATTTAGCAGAATCATGGCAGGAGGAGTCTTCACATTAGTGCCTCTCAGTAATGGAGAAATTACATTGTTCTTAACTGAAACATAGGTCAGATTTGGATTAGAAGAGCAGTCTAACCAAGAAACCGCGGTGCCACATAATCTAATTTCGTTCAATAAGTTGTTACTGCAAAAGAGCGTATTGAGTTGATATAATGAACTGATATTGATACTGGTAAGCTGATTGTTTTCACAGCCCAAGTAATACAGATTTGTAAATTGTTCTATTCCTGCTATACTAGTAATGGAAAGGTTTGGAATGTAGAGCCGATCAACTACGGCGGCTTCACTAACTTCAATTTCACCATCGTTATTGGTGTCGGCGTCGCTATCTATTAATTGACCTTGTATGTGGGCACAATTGTAATTGATTAATGCGTTTTTGAAATTCGCATCGGGAATGTTCAAAATCTGCCCGAAAGACGAGAAGGAAATAAAAATTAATAACGAAGAGAAGTACAGTTTTTTCATCAAGAGAAGTTTTAGCTTCGTAAAGTTACTTTATTAATTTTCAATACACTAACTTTTTAGATTTCTTTCAAAGTTAAATAATCAAAAACTACCATCAGCTTCACAATGAGAATACGATGGGTTTCATCGAGAATTCGAAATAAAAAATCCGCTGAAAACGACGCTTCAACGGAATTTAATTTCTTTACGATATGTCATTTTGGATTTACGTGTGGGAAGTGACTAGTAATTAGTAACTAGTAATTAGTAACGAGTAATTAGTGACAACTATCAACCATCAACCAACAACCATCAACCTACAAAACCCCCAATTCCACCATACATTCCTTCATCGCCAAATACGTTCTTTCGATATCGTTATCCAAACCAATCGAGAAACGAATCAAGCCATCTGTCAATCCCATTTCTTTTTGCTCTTCCAACGGAATCTCGCTCGACGTTGACGTTCCCGGTGCACTAAACAAAGTTTTATAAAATCCCAAACTCACCGCCAAATAGCCCAAATTGCGCTCTTGCATGAGTTCCATCAATTCGTTGGCTTTGTCCAAACTGCCCACATCAATCGTCATCATCCCACCAAAACCATATTCTGGATTGATCATGTTTTTATACACTTCATGACTCGGGTGACTCGCCAATCCAGGATAAACAGTTTTCAATCCATCTTTTTCAAAACGCTCCGCCAAGTACTGTGCATTTTGACTGTGTTGCTTCATTCGGATGTGCAACGTTCGCAAGTTTTTCATGACGGATGCTGAGCGCAAACTATCCATCGTTGGACCCAAAAGCATGCTCGCGCCGTTATTCACATCTTTCAAACTATTGATGAATTCCCGCGACGCACAAGTCACGCCACCCACTGTATCACTACTACCGTTAATATATTTTGTCAAACTGTGAATCACAATATCAGCCCCCAATTTTGCAGGCGCTACCGATAGTGGTGAAAACGTATTGTCAACCACTAGTTTAAGGTTGTGCTTTTTTGCCAAGATCGCCAAGCTAGCAATATCAGCCACTTCCAGCAAAGGATTGCTCACGGTTTCGCAATACAAAACTTTGGTGTTGGGCGTGATGGCAGCCTCCACGATCTCCAATTTTGTGATGTCGACAAAAGTCGTTTGAATCCCAAATCGAGGCGTGAAGTTTTTCAAAAAGGCATAAGTTCCACCATAAATTGTTCTGCTCGACACGATATGATCGCCATTCCCGCACAATTGCAACAACGTTGGTGTGATTGCGCCCATGCCTGAAGCGGCAACATTCGCGGCTTCGGTGCCTTCCATAGCAGCCATCGCTTTGTCTAAATACAAATTACTAGGCGAGGAGTGACGCGAGTACAAATAGCAACCTTCGGCGTTGCCTTCAAAAGTGTCAAACATGGTTTTGGCGGAGAGAAACGTATACGTTGAACTGTCCGAAATGGATGGGTTTACGCCACCAAATTCACCAAAATATTGCAAATCTTGAATGCGATCTGCCGGATTAAAATCTTTCATATTGTTTTTTTTAGAAGCCATTCCCGCTTTTCGCTCTATCTTTTGTTCTGAACGCCAGAACAAAAGGATGCCGCTACAATCGGGGCTAGGGCTGTTGATTTATGATTAATATTTCACTATCAAAACAACAATTTATAAATACAAAAATCAATAGATTGTATTTTATTTAGATTTTTAAACTATATTTTGGTAAAATTTTAGTTTATTTGTCACATAAAAGTAAACAAATAATATTTTTAGAATTATTTATTCTCCAAATTCACATATTTAAAATTCCAACAACCAACAACCAACAACCAACAACCAACAACCCACAACCCACAACCACCATGGACAACATCGACAAAAAACTCCTTACACTCCTCCAAACCGACTCTAAAAAAACCACAAAGGAACTGTCCTTAAAACTCAATTTATCTGTAACCGCGGTGTACGAACGCATCAAAAAGTTCGAACGCGAAGGCATCATCGACAAATATGTGGTTTTGCTCAATCGGAATAAAATCAACAAAGGATTTGTGGTGTTTTGCCATATCAAACTGCTGCAACATTCCCGAGATTTTCTCACGACTTTCGAAAGTCAAGTCGTGCAACTCGATGAGGTTTTAGAGTGTTTTCACGTTAGCGGCGACTACGATTACATCCTCAAAATCTGCGTGAACAACATGGAAGAATACCGAGAATTTATGGTGACGAAACTAACGACTTTGCAACATATTGGCAGCACGCATAGCACGTTTATGATTGGGGAAGTCAAGAATACGACAGCATATCAACTGTAAGTTGATTGCTATAGATTTTCCTTATTCTTCAGAATCTTGTGCAGTTCTTTTTATGTTGAGATAAAAATAGCTGAGGTAGAAGACAAAAACTGAAAATAAGTTAAAGATCAGAATACCTATAAAACCGCCGCCATAGATCAATATGATAGAAAATAGCATAAAGATCATGTTGGCCATTACCGCAAACGTGAGTGCTTTTGCTCTTAAGGTATTCAGGTACTCGCTTTCGTTTTTCTCCTGTGAAAATACCATAAGTCCAAAGCCAATAAGTAGGAGAATCAAAATAACTTCGTCGACAATATTGGTTTTTGTAATGACAAAAAATTGGTTTTCTAAATAGATGGAAAGTACCGCAAATACGTAAGTCGTGTAATTGAGATTGAATTTTAGGTAGAGTACTGCAATGACAATTCCAACGACAATTAAGAACGTACCAATAGTTTTAAAGTAATAGGGTAAAAGAAAATTTTTCATCGCCGTTAAATAAAATTTTGAAAGGCAATTGGGTAGTGTTTAAAGCGCACTACCCAATTGAAATATGGCACCGTAACTTCGCGGTTAATTAGTTTTCAGCACTGGTATAAACTGGGAAGGTGGCATTCGTTCCATCTTCAAAGTCTACTTTAACGCCGACCATTCCAAATCTGTGATTGGCGACATATGTAATTTTATTGATGCCGCTCATTCTGCTGGCTTCGCTTACGGTTGATTCCACTTGAATGGTTTTAATCAAATACATACCATAAGGATAATCATCAACACCAGTTTTACTCACCACTTTTCTCACTTTTCCAGCAGTGCCGGTCGCAAAAGTATCTCCTACATTAGCGTCATATTTGACTAAAATCCCTGCGAATGGACCAGTTATGCATTTGATTCCATCTGAGGTTTGTTGGACTTGCAAGTTGCTAATCGAAACGGCATCACCGTTGATCACTACCCCAGGGAAATTGGCAATCATATTCTTAATCAACGGATTGGTCACAGTTGCCTGTGCAGTGTAAGTTGAGATTCCGTTTTCTAGTGTATTAACGACCGCAGAAAAATCACTCACACCTGCGATTTCCGCAGAACTTGAAGACACAGTTACACCCGCTAAACCCATCGCAGATTGACTCCCTGTTAGGTCAGTTGAACTACCATTCTCAGACGAATCACCACAAGACATACTAAAGAGTCCTAGAGCAAAAAACACGAATAATTTTACTACATTTTTCATGACATTTATATTTAAAGATTACTACTATTAAAGGTACGAAATTGCTAAAGTCAAAGCAAAGAAATGCAACTTTAAATCACCTTAAAATGTAGTAAAATGGACTTGTAAAAACGCAGTTGTTTTGGTCTGATTTTGTTGCGTTGTGCTGCTATGTTTTCAATCTTTAAAAGTGAAATTTTGCCGCTACAATGGAAAGTTCTTTTTAGCTACTTGTTGCAACTAGAACATTATGAATTTGAAAATGGTTGCCTCATCAATAGCATTGCTTGAATAAACCAAAAACAAACTGTATATTTATAAAATAATTTAAAATCGAATCAAGATGAAACTTAAAACTACCTTATTTCTCGCAGCAACATTATTGATTACCCTTCCCTCATTTTCTCAAGATGGCTCACTAGACCTCTCATTCGGCATAGGAGGAAAAGTTATAACCCCAATTGGAATAGGTCAGGATTACGTCGGAGGAATGGTTTTGCAACCCGATGGTAAAATCATTATGGTCGGAAATACAGATGCTAACAGCGATTTTGGTTATGCCTTGGTACGATACAATCCTGACGGAACGCTTGACCCCGGATTTGGTACATTGGGCAAAGTCATTCCTGACATCAGTAACAACGATTCTTTAGGGGCTGTTGCGTTGCAGCCAGACGGCAAGATCGTGGTGGCCGGGTCAACTAGAGTCGGCAGCTACCCCAGTTTTATTACCATGCGTTATCTTAATGACGGTACTTTAGATTACAGCTTTGGAAATAACGGACAAGTGGTGCAAGGTTTTGGTGAAAGCGCTTACGCAAATTCTTTGATAATTCAACAAAATGGTAAAATTATCGTTGGAGGTAGTTATTTTATTAATTATCAATACGGTGGTGCAATGGTGCGCTACAATACCGATGGCACATTGGATAGCACGTTTGGTAGTCAAGGAAGTACAACGGTGTCTATGGGTCCAGAAATAAATGGTGGCAATGCAACTTCTTTAGTATTACAGGGTGGGAAAATTGTGATGGGAGGCCGTTCCTTATTATCCTCAAACACCGATTTTGCATTGACTCGCCTTAGTGAAAATGGCACCCAAGATGCAACGACCTTTGGTACAACTACCGATTTTAGTGGAACTAATGATAGCGTATTTGATTTAGCCGTTCAACCTAATGGAAGAATTATTGCTGTCGGCACGGCCGGAGGTACTGGTTTTGCAGTGGCTCGTTACGGAATCAGTGGCGTTTTAGATAACAGTTTTGGGAGTGGTGGAAAAATTGTAACCACTTTTGAAAATGGCGGTAATGACTGGGCCTCTGCAGTAGCGATTCAAAACGATAATAAGATTTTGGTTGCTGGTAGAAGCGCTGATAATTTTGCGGTAGCCCGATACAATATTAATGGCTCGTTAGACCCCACTTTTGGCACTGATGGAAAGGTTATAACCCCTGTTGATGTTTATAGTCGCCCAGGTGCAATGCTTATCCAACCAGATGGGAAAATTTTGGTTGGAGGTTCTAGCTATAATGGCACGAACTGGGACTTTTGTATAACTAGATATAACGCCACGCCTTTGGCAAATTCAGCTTTTGAGGCAACAATCGCAACCCATATTTTTCCCAATCCCGTTTCCGCCAACGGCACTTTATTTTGCAATACTTCTTTTGAGGATATTACGCTCGATATTTTCAATACAATCGGACAAAAAATCAAGCATATTGATCATTTTTCGGGAGACCGCATCGCGTTAAATCCAATCGATTTTAAGGATGGCTTCTATTACATTCGAATGACAGGAGAAAATAAATTGCTTTTTACGAGTAAGTTTTTCGTTAAAAACTAAAAGTGCATTTACATTTTAATTGTAATTTTACGCCACTTAAAAAAAAATCACAACAGTATTATGAGTTCATTTGACGTAGTCATTATAGGTTCAGGGCCAGGCGGATATGTGTCTGCCATTCGTTGCGCCCAATTGGGTTTCAAAACCGCTATTATCGAGAAATATTCCACTTTAGGAGGCACTTGCTTAAACGTAGGTTGCATTCCATCAAAAGCATTATTGGCATCTTCGCACCATTACGAAGAATTGCAGCATTTTGCAGATCATGGCATTGAAGTGTCCGGAAACGTGAAAATCAATTTGGAGAAGATGATTGCCCGCAAACAAGCGGTAGTGGATCAAACTTCAGGTGGCGTTAAGTTTTTGATGGATAAAAATAAAATCACCGTTTTTGAAGGATTGGGTTCATTTGTAGATGCCACGCATGTTGCCATCGCCAAAGCCGACGGCACTTCGGAAACCATCGAAGGGAAAAATATCATTATTGCCACGGGATCTAAGCCATCCAATTTGCCTTTCATCAAACTAGACAAAGAACGTATCATCACTTCTACGGAAGCGTTAAAATTAAAAGAAGTTCCAAAGCACCTCGTTATCATTGGTGGTGGCGTTATTGGAATTGAACTTGGACAAGTGTATTTGCGTTTGGGTGCTCAAGTTTCAGTAGTTGAATTTATGGATCGCATTATTCCGGGCATGGACAGTTCACTATCTAAAGAACTCACCAAAGTCTTGAAAAAACAAGGCATGAAGTTCTATGTGTCGCATAAAGTAAAATCGGTTGAACGAAAAGGAAAAACAGTAACTGTTCAAGCGGAAACGCCTAAAGGAGAAGTGATTTCTCTTGAAGGTGATTATGCTCTTGTTTCTGTAGGTCGTCGTCCATACACCGACGGTTTAAACGCAGACAAAGCTGGCGTTAAAGTGACGGATCGCGGCATGGTAGAAGTTAACGATCATTTGCAAACCAACGTTCCGAATATCTATGCGATTGGCGACGTTGTTCGTGGCGCCATGTTAGCACACAAAGCGGAAGAAGAAGGCGCCATGGTGGCTGAAATTATCGCAGGTCAAAAACCACATATCGATTATAATCTCATTCCAGGTGTTGTGTACACGTGGCCTGAAGTTGCTGCAGTTGGAAAAACAGAAGAGCAACTCAAAGAAGCTGGCGTTGCATTTAAGTCTGGAAGTTTTCCATTCAAAGCTTTAGGCCGTGCAAGAGCCGGTGGAGATTTGGATGGTTTTGTCAAAATACTAGCCGATGCCAAGACTGATGAGGTTCTGGGAGTTCATATGATAGGCGCGCGTTGTGCCGATTTGATTGCAGAAGCAGTAACTGCTATGGAATTTAGAGCCTCAGCAGAAGATATTTCAAGAATGAGCCACGCACATCCTACGTTTGCGGAAGCTATTAAAGAAGCTGCATTGGCGGCAACAGATAATCGCGCTTTGCATGTGTAGCGTATCAAATAAAAAGAAGTACTATGAAAAAAATTATACTAATCAGTGCCTTAGTCATAGCAACTTTTTTCTCAAGCGCAAACGTTGTGCACTAATGGTTTCGCGGGGATTTATCCTTGCAACAATATCGATTTGATGGCTCATATGGATTTTCCTCAAATTGGAGGAAATAATAGCACCAGAGGAAGTGGTTGCTGGGGTTGGACCGATCCGTTAACCAACAAAGAATACGCTTTAATGGGCTGTTCTACGCATACCGCATTCGTTGATATTACCAATCCGAGTGTCCCAATTTATTTAGGAAAATTGAACGCCACTAATAATTCATCTAGTATCTGGAGAGAATTGACCGTGTATAATAATACAGCTTATATCGCCAGTGAAGCGACAGGGCATGGTTTGCAGATTTTTGACTTAACTAGATTAAGAAATGTAACCACACCACAAACATTTACGGCTGATAATCGATATACTGGATTTGGGAATTGTCATACGGTTTCCATCAATACAGCTACAGGTTTTATATATTGCGATGGTACTGGTACATTTAGTGGAGGGCCGCATGTTTTAAATCTGCAAGACCCATTGAATCCAACTTTTTCTTTTGGATACGCTGCGGAGGACTATACTCATGACGCTCAAATCGTCGTTTATGATGGACCCGATCCTGATTATCAAGGACGCGAGTTGTTTATTGGCGCGAACGAAACCAAAGTGGTCATCGTTGATGTTACTGATAAACTCAATCCATCGACCATTTCGACTTTTTTCTACAGCAACACAGGGTATACGCATCAAGGTTGGTTTACCGCCGACAAGAAATATTGGATTTTGGGTGATGAGTTAGATGAACTTAATCTAGGATTCAATTCAAGATCTATAATCGTCGATATGACTGATTTAGATAATCCCGTGCTAAAGGGAGAATATAGCGGCCCGACAACTGCAATCGATCACAATGGATTTGTTCGTGGCAATGAGTTTTTTCTAGCCAATTATACTGCAGGTTTGCGAATTTTGAACACTGCCAATATTACTGCTACGAACACGATGACTGAAGTCGGATTTTTCGACACCTATCCTTCGGATGATGGAGCAAATTTTAATGGTGCATGGAATAATTATCCGTATTTCCCAAGCGGAACTATTATCATTAGTGATATTGATTCTGGATTGTACATAGTTAGAAAGAATGGAATTCTTGCAAGTGAAACCTTTATCGCTGACGACTACAAAGTCTATCCGAATCCGACGTCTGATTATTTCAGAATTAATACGGAAGTTGAAGTAGCAACAGTAGGGCTAGTTGATGTGTTAGGAAAAGAAATCAAAAGGTTTGAAAAATCGGAAACTTATGATGTGTCGGACGTGAAAAAAGGCTTGTACTTTGTGAAAGTAAACAATGATTTTACCAAAAAGTTAATGATTAAGTAATGCGAAGTTTTTACTGTCTAATAGCTGGTTTAGTACTACTGAGTTGTGAAAAAGACAGCTCGCTCGACACCACTGTGGCGTTGAAGGGCGACGTGGTTTATTCAAGAACGTATGGCGGTTCATTAGATGAAAAAATCGGTAATGCCGTTGCTACGCCCGACGGTGGACTATTAGTGATTGGCTATACCAACAGCAATGATGGTGATATTGTCAAAACGTATAATCAATCTGACATTTGGTTGACCAAGTTAGATGCCAACGGGATGATGCTTTGGAGTAAAACAATTGGTGGATCGGAAAACGACTATGGTACTTCAATAGCGGCAACCAGAGACGGAAATTATATCATTTCTGGATACAGCGGCAGCAGCGATGGCGACGTTCCAGGAAATCTCGGAATGCACGATTTCTATTTGTCAAAAATAACAGGCGAAGGCACCATTATTTGGAGTAAAAATTACGGATTTACTAGCCATGATCATGCCCATAAAATTATTCAAACGCAAGATGGAGGTTATTTCATTGCCGGATATGCTGATTTTGCTGGTATTGAGGGAACTGGACAAGCCGGAAATAATGGCGAAGGGCATTCAATGAAAGGTGCAGCACCGCAACATGGTGTAGGAGAGTATTTGGGAATAAAACTCAATGCTGAAGGTAATTTTATGTGGTACCGGTACTTTGGCGGAAGTCAAAATGATCGTGTCAACGATATCGTCGAGGCAGAAGACGGAGGATTAGTATTGGTAGGTTCCTCAGAGAGCAACAATTTTGATGTCATGCACAGCAAAGGAAGTTATGATTTTTGGGTAATCAAATTGCATGCGGATGGTATGCTCCACTGGAAAGAAAATTACGGTGGAAGTGGTATTGATCAAGCATCCAGTATATGCAAAACAGGTAATAATTCCTATTTGATTGCAGGACGCACCAACAGTGCAGATGGAGATGTCGCTAAACCATTAGGTAATTTTGACGCCTGGGTGATTCACATCAATGACGAAGGGCATTTGATCTGGAGTAAGACTTTTGGCGGCGCAGATTTTGACGTTGCCACCACCATCAAGAAAGTAAGTAACGGCAATTTTGTTGTAGTTGGAAACACACGCGGGAGTTTGGGTGAGAATTCAGCAAAAGGAGAAAATGATTTTTGGGCTTTTGAAATTGATAATAAAGCCAATTCTAGCATTTATTGGCAAAAAACTTATGGTGGATCTAAGATAGATGTCGCAACCGATTTTTATCAAACGCCAAACAAGGAACTAATCCTAGTTGGAGAATCGCAAAGTAATGATCAAGACGTCGCTCAAAATAAAGGCATCAATGACCTTTGGGTATTGAAAATGAAATAATGAAAGCCGCTCGTTTGAGCGGCTTTTTTTATGCTTTAAATAATGCCTTATAGGAATTCCAATCTCTATAAATAAAAAATACATTTCCCAAAAATAGGAGCAGCGCAATCGGAGTTCCTTCGGGCATCATAAAAATATTGACCATAAGAATATTCAAGGAAATTGGCAGCAATAAAAGATTGGCGATTTTCATCATTTTTCCACTAACGTACGCTAAACCAACCGTTAATTCAATTGATTTTACCAAGGGTATCAAATAGACGGAAGCTTTTAAACCGTCGTTAAATACTTTAATGTTGCCAGTTTGAATAGGCTCTGGAATCAAGTTGAAAAAGTAGCTAATAGAAGCAAAAAGGAGTAAAAGTCCTAGCAATACTCGAAATACAATGAATACAATTTTCATAGTTTGATTCTTTTAAGGTTGAAAATCAAAAATAGGATTTTTTTTCATTCGATTACTTAATTGACTCATTTCACTTTTGTCCGATATTTTTTGAATAGTAGAAAAATAAGGAAACCTAAGAGAATTAAACTCCAGATTTGAACCACAAAAACCAGCAGGCTTTCCAAAATATACCATCCCGATTTGATTGAATCTACAAGTTGCAAGCCCAATGGAGGTTCATACGCACTAGCATTTTTTTCGTTGGCCACAATTTCCTGCTTTACCGTTTCTCTTTGGTAAATTTGAAGCGTAATGGTGCTAAAATTAACTTGATCTTGCAAAGCCATATTTTCGATTTTTTTGGCATCATGTTCCGCGCTAGTTTCGTCAACTTTGTCTTCTGCGTCGGTGATCTGATTTAGTTTTTTACCTTTAGTGTCAATCGCGGTTTCCAGTCGTTGCTGATGCGTCGCACTTCGCCGTTGTGCCAATTCGTTGGAGAGCAATTGCAACGCTACATCATCCGCTTTGAGATTTCGGCTGTCCAGAAATGCGACCTCACGCGCGATGGTTTTGACGACGGTGTCAAATTGGGCATTGGGTACTCTGAGTTGCATTTTATTTTCGACGGTATAACGTGTAGTTTCAAGCGTGCTGTCTTGGCTGATTTTAGTCGAAAATTGTTTATTGATGGTACTTTCAAGCGCAGAAGATGCTACAAATCCACCGTATTTTCTCGCCGTATTTTCGATGACATCGGTTGATTTTGAGACATTTTTGACTTTAAATTTGAGATCAGCGTTGCGGATGAATTTCCGCTGAGGCTGTTGGAGGTTATTGGATTTCGCAGGATTTGAAGTATCGGAAGAGACCTCGATTTTTTCATTAGATGCCGCGGATTCTTCAGCGGGAGCTTCTCCTTTTTTGCATGAAATGACCAGCAATAAACTGCCGAAAATAACCAAACTGATGTGTGGGATTGTTTTCATAAAATTGTTTTTACAGAATGAATAAAAAATTACTTGACGGTAATCGGGTTGTTGCGCTAAAACCTAATAAGTAGTTTTCTATCAATATGCCTTCAATTTTATGAGGATGAATTTTCAGTTTGCCAATAAAAAGCGTGCCACAAATTTTATCGGGTTTTTATTGTAATTTTGGATCTTCTAAAACCGCGATTTGAGAACATCCATTTCCAAAAATATTTCGAATCCACAGGAATTCAAGCAGCAATTGCTTATTTGGTCGCAATCGCATCGCGAAGTGACTTTTTTGGATAGCAACAACCACAAAGATGCGTATTCTCAGTACGATTGTGTATTGGCGGTAGATGCTTTTACTTCATTAAAAACAGATTATTTCAATGCATTTGATGATCTGAAACAATACCAACAAACGACACAAGATTGGCTGTTTGGTTATTTGACATACGATTTGAAAAATGACGTAGAAGTCTTGTATTCGGCGAATTATGATGGATTGGCGTTTCCTGATTTGTATTTCTTTCAACCTAAAAAACTATTTCTATTAAAAGGGAATACACTCGAAATACAATATCTAGCGATGTGCGATGATGAATTGGAAGATGATTTTACTAACATCCAAAATACAGCCTACAACTTACAGCCTACAACTTACAACGCTCTCAGCATTCAGCAACGTATTAGCAAAGAAAAGTATATTGAAAAAGTTGATGGACTGTTACAGCGCATCTACCAAGGTGATATTTACGAAGTGAATTTTTGCATGGAGTTTTACGCCGAAAACGCCACGATTCATCCGTTGGAAAAGTTTCTCAAACTCAATCAAATTTCGGAGCCACCACTGGCCGTATTTTTCAAAAATAACAAGCACTTTTTATTGTCTGCTTCGCCAGAACGCTATCTAAAAAAAGTAGGAAATCAAATTATTTCACAACCCATCAAAGGAACTTCAAAGCGTTTTGATGAGAAAGAGGAAGATGACAAGTCGAAATTCAGCTTGCAACAAGACCCCAAAGAACGATCGGAAAATATCATGATTACGGATCTCGTTCGAAACGATTTATCTCGCACTGCAGAAAAAGGTTCTGTTAAGGTGTTGGAGTTGTGTGCGATCTATTCTTTTCGGCAAGTGCATCAAATGATTTCTACGATTTCATCTACATTGCGCGCTGATAGTAGTCCGATTGAGGTGCTGCGAACGACTTTTCCGATGGGCAGCATGACCGGTGCACCGAAGATTTCCGCCTTAAAAATCATTGAAGATACCGAAGCATCGAAACGCGGATTGTATAGCGGTGCGGTTGGTTATTTTACGCCCGATGGCGATTTTGATTTTAATGTGGTGATTCGAAGTATATTGTATAATCAAGAGCAGCAATATATTTCGTTTTCGGTTGGAAGCGCGATAACTTCGCTATCCATTCCAGAGAAGGAATATGACGAATGTCTGCTGAAGGCAAAAGCGATGTTTGAGGTGTTGCAATAATTCCAATTAAAAAAAAATCCTGAAGCACTACACTCCAGGATCTTCAATCGCTTGAGACGGCAATTTTATTTCTTAATTACTTTAAAGGTTGTTGTGCCTTTATTGGTGTTTATTTTTAATAAGTACATTCCATTTTCTAAAGAAGAAATATCAATTTGACTTGCGGCATTCGGATTTTTTTCAGTCAATAGCAAAGCGCCATTAATACTATACACTTCCGCTGAATTCACTTCTGCTCCAGTAATATTAACGTATTTGCTCGTTGGATTTGGATAAACAGTAACGTTGGCAAAATCCGACTGATTGGTTCCCAAATTTTCGGGTAATTCTAGTCGAAAGCAAAACAAATCTCCGAATTCGTTTGTTGTAAAGTCGAAGCCCCAACCCACAACATATTTTCCGTTGAGCGACAAATTATTTGGAATATAAATCTGTTTTCCTTCGAGTGGAATTCCTAAGAAATCCGGAATAAAGGTATTCAGATTTTGAACTCCACCAGTTGGCGTCCAAATAAATGGAATTTTTGGAGAGAAGAAATCGACATCAAACCAACCTATAACTACGGTTCCATCTTGATTAATACCGCTAACTCGACCGCTTCCGATACCGCCGGTAAGATCACCCAAAAGAACAAGACCAGAAGCTTCACTCCAAATCCAAGGTTGACCGCCATTCGCATAATCACCAGCACCGCCAATCCAATTTCCATCGCCTGACACTGCGCTGCATTCGCCCAATTGATTGAATTCATCAGTCGCACTTCCCTCAGGATTGACTAATAAATATTCGTTTGGGAAATAACCGCCCGCTGGATTTTTTTTCCATACTGCCGACTTCCATGGACCGTTATAATCTTGATATCCAACGGCAACTTGACCGTCATTGCTCACGGCGTTGATTCTAGAACTTCTATTTTCATTGGCAAAAAGGCTACCCATATCGATAGTGCCTTCCGTTTCATTCCACGCAAAAGCATGCGCATAAGGCGTAAATCCGTTTCCGTTAGCAGGATTGGCCCAAGAATTCCCTAGGACAGTTTGCCCATCTCCGGAAATACAAAAACCAGCACTTGTAGAAGCATCAACGGTAAAGCCCAAATTACCCAAGCTTGTCCATTCTCCTGTGGCGGTATTGTAGCGTGATATTTCCGCAACTTCTTGACTTGAAATAAGCGATTTTGAGTAGAAATTTCCTTGCGAACCGCAAATATGAATTTTCGAATTGGTCGCAGCAATTTCATATAAAGCTGGTCCACCATTAAAGACTTGCTCGTTAGCCCAAGTCCATGTACTTCCGCCATCGTTAGATTCAAAAACCAAGTCAGAAGTACCAGTCAATACAAGATTCAAGTCATTGAGCCAAGCTACATCTCTCCATAATGCGCCATCTGTTAAGCCTTCAACAACTGGAGCGACCGTCCAAGAGTTGCCGCCATCCGTTGTTTTGTAGATGTTTGTTTCTCCGGTTGCGATTCCGACTTGATCATCAAAAAAGCGTATGCCTAATAATAGCGCTGCGGGATTAGAATAAACGGTCGTCCAGTTTAATCCTCCATCAACGGATTTTTGAATCTTACCCGAATTGGTTACCAGAAATAAAGCTCCGTTGCTTGTATGTGTAATTTTTGCAACCACGCCATCTAAACCGTTACCGTTTATCCAACTTAGTCCGCCGTCATTGGTTTTGTAAATCGCAATGCCAGCATTTAATTGCGCAGCGACCACGCCATTCAAATCGTCCGTAAAATGTACCGCGGTGTAAATATAAACATCATCAGCACCAGCTGGATTTATCTCAGTCCAATCATTGCCACCATTTTCTGATTTGGCAAAATACTGGTTCCATCCGCAGACATATCCCGTGAATTGCGTTGGAAAACTCATCGACTCAATCCCGCGTTGGTTGGTATCTTCCCATTTAGGTGTCCATGTTGCGCCACCATCCAAAGTGCGTAAGATTATTCCATTTCCGTTGTTAGTTAGCGATTGTCCAGCCGCGTAGCCCCACTGAGATTGGTTTTCAGGAAACAAAATCGATTTGAAAATAAAGTTATAATCGGAGAGTACGTTTCGTGTCCAAGCTGTAGAAATTTCTTGATCGATGGTAGAAGTTCCCGACAGAAAATTACCATCGGCAGAAAATTTCGCTGCGCCACCAACGCCATTTCCAGGAGCGGTTCCGCCAATCAAATCAAAATTATTGGTATCAGGATTCCATATAAAATAGCTGCCTCCTTGGTTTTCGTATCCAGCCACTTTTCCGTCATTGGAAACGCCGGTCGCTTCAAAGTACGTTGGTTTTACAATAAATTGTGCAGCTAGGTGGTTTACACAAACTGTTCCGATTAAGATAGCGAGCATCGTAATTTTTTTCATGAACGATAGTTTTAAAGTTATTTTGATGCTAAAGTAATTGCTTATATTCTAATAATAAAGCGCTTGTCTGTTGAAATTCGTGAAATTTGATAATGGTAAATTCTATTTAAAGTCATCATATTTAGCGCTTTAAAGGTAGAAAAGACAATTTTAAAAACCTATAACTCATGTTTGTTTTTCCAAGGCTTCTCGTTCCAATTGAAGCTGCTTGTACTTCTTTGAGTATCGTACATTTTCAAAATAAAGGAGTACAATCATGGCTAAAATGAGTAAAATCAGCGGAATTTTATAGTACAAATCAGTAGATTTTATTTGCTCTAACTCTCGAGCTTTGTCGTTGTCGATTTGAATTAGAAATTGATTGAGCGTTTTGGATTCATTCGATTTGATTGTTTCCGTAATTTCGTCGTAGCTCTTTGCATAGGACTGATGATTTTCGAGATTGTTCGTGACCAAATAATTGTCGGCAAGTGCTTTATAAATGCTTTGATTCAAAATCAAATCGCCCACATTTTTCGACATGTCTTGTGCTTGTAATAGCAACGTAATCGCATTTTCGTAGTGACCTTCTAATGTATAAACTTCCGCCAGTCCTTTATTTGCAAAGGCTTTCAAACTATTCGCTTTGACTTTATCCGCGGAACGATACGCGTTTTCAAAGCAAATTTTTGCAGAGTCCATTTGATTCATCGCAATAAAACAGTTTCCTTTATTGTAGGTAATGACGCTGATGTTGGCGTTCATAATCGACTCCTTCAACGCTTTTTGATAATGAACCAGCGACTTATTGAAGTAATTTTGTGCCAATTCACAACTCATTTGCTCTTTATAAACCAAGCCTCGAATGCCGTAATTGAATCCTAACAGCTTATCCCGATTGATTTTCTGTTTGGAGTTATTGGCAATTTGTATCGCCTTATCCAAGTAGGAGTGGGCTTTGTCGTAGATTTTTAGTTGTTGGTATTGCACGCCAAGTCGACTGTAAATAATTATCTTAAATTCGTCGTTGTCGATTTTTGGCAGCAATTGTGCCGCTTGCACCGCGTACTTTAGTGATTTTACGTAGTTCCGTTTAGAAGAATAGCTGGTGGTAATCAGCAGTAAAGCGTCAATTTTGTCCTCTAAGTTGACGTTGGTTGTCGAGAGAATTTTCTCTCCAATCTCGATAGCTTTGTCCGGATTCTTGTACAAAGCCTCGTTGCCTTTTTTCAACAATTGCTTAATCTCAGTTTGGGCAAAACCCTGAGATACAATCGCTATGAGCAAAAGAGAACAAATCTTGATTTTCATAAATCGACCAATTAGACTTCTAACATTTTTTTTATTTCACCCATATCTTTGTTCAAGAAGTTGATAAAAGTATTGGGGGTCAGACCCGTAATATTTTTAAACACCGCGGAAAAACTGCTGTGCGAAGTGAATCCACATTCTTCCGCGAGATAACTCACTTTATAATTCAAGTATTTAGAATCCGTTTTGAGCTTTTCGACGATATATTGTACGCGCAATTCATTGATATACACATTGACATTTTTGCCCTTGTGTTTATTGATGACCTCAGATAGATATTTGGTGTTGGTTTCGAAAAGCGATGCCATTTGTGCTAAGGAAATATCCTTGTTGAGGTATTTTTTGCCACGTTCAAATTTGTCTAGTTTGGCAAGCAAAAGCTCTTCGGTTTCCTTTGGAATGGAGCCGTTTTTGACCACCAATTTTTCAATCGGAATCGTAGTTTTGGGCACTTGATGAATCAGTTTTAAGTAACTCATAATATCCGAAAGATACTTCATTTTAGCATGGTGGATTCTCCTAAAAACGAGCCAAGTAATTACTAAAATTGATAAGAAAAAGACCAAAGTCATGTTACTATAGCGTTGCCTGCTTTTGGTATTTAAAATTTCTGCTTCTGCGTCTTTTTGTAGCTGCTCAAACGCAAAGTTTGTCGCCGTTGCTGTTTGGTTTTCGACCGTGGTTTCGGCTTCCGTTGCTTTCGATTTGTAGGTTTGAAATTGGGTTTGATTGCCAAGCGCGAGGTAACAATTTGAAAGCCTACCGCAGATTTGCGCCAAGAAATGAGGATTGCCAATTTCATTTGCTTTTTTCGAAGATTTGAGTAATTGTTGCTCGGCTAATGTGTACTCTTTCTGTTCCAATAAAAAAGAACCATATTGCAGTAACACCATCATTTCCCAATACGAATTGGGGTACTTGTTTGCCAAGGCTGCTTGACTTTTCTGAAAGTACATTAAGGCTTCCGACTTATTGTCGGCTTTAGCATAATATAGCGCGGTTAAGAGTAATGGCGTTCCCTTGGTAATAATAGCGTTTTCTATTTCATTGCCTTCCTGTAGTGTGGCAAGAAACCTAGAATCAAGATCATGATTCTTTTTTTGATTGACTACAAAAAAGTCATACACGGCGACTTTCTTTTCTAAACTTAGATTTCCTTTTGCGATTTGCTGTGCCTTTGCGAAGTATGGTTTTGCAATTTCGAATAGGTTGAGAAAGTCATATATTTCTGTCGCGAGCAAGTAGGTCTCCACTTGAAGCGCCACGTCATTAGATCCTTGAACAATCTGCAGCGCTGCCTTAATAGACGTGACTGCTTGCGTATAGTTTCCAACAATTAGATTGGCTTTGGCGAGTAGGAGGTTGGTGTGGAGTATTTCCTCTGTCGACTTGGCGCTGCGGATCAAATGTTCTCCAATTTTTAGCGTTTGTATTGGATCGACATACAAAAATTCATTGCCTTTTTTCAGCACCACAGCGGTATCTTCATTCTCTTGCGAAAATGCGAGTGTCGCGAACAACATATGTATGGAAAAAAGAAGAATAAAGGCTCTCATAGCAACTAATCTGTCAAACAAAAATAAGCTTTTTAAATCAAAAATAATGGACTAAAATTCCACACACGCGCTAGCCAATATTGTAATGATGACTACAGATAAAATAGGAAGCAGTTTCTTTTGATTTAAGAAGTTTGACTTAATTCAAATGAAATAATTACTTTTGGCTATGCTCGAACAATTTCAAAAACATTTGCAAAATCATTTTTCGTTCCTCGAGGGAAAAAAGATTTTGTTGGCGGTGAGCGGCGGCATAGATAGCATGGTGATGTGCCATCTTTTTCAACAAACCGCGTTTCGAGTGGGCGTGGCGCATTGCAATTTTCAGTTGCGAGGTATCGAAAGTTTTGAAGATCAAAAGTTTGTTGAAGACTATTGCAACAAGCATCACGTTCCTTTTTATTCTACAATTTTTGACACCAATTCGTTTGCCGACGACTATCATTTGTCAATTCAAATGGCGGCGCGTGAGTTGCGCTACAATTGGTTTTATGAATTATTAGACCAAGAAGCGTACGATTATGTTGCGACGGCGCATCACGCCGATGACAATTTGGAAACTTTTATCATCAATTTGTCGCGCGGCACTGGGCTCGACGGATTGGCTGGAATTCCCGCAATCAATGAAAGAATCATCCGACCGTTATTGCCTTTTGGGCGTGAAGAAATTGAAGTGTATGCCAAGGCGAATGAAATTACATGGCGAGAAGACAGCAGCAATGCAGCAACTAAATATTTACGCAATAAAATTCGTCATGACTTGATTCCGGTGTTGAAAGAAATCAGTCCGGATTTTCTATCGACTTTCGAAAAAACACAGTCGTATTTGCGAGAATCGCAGCAAATGGTGGAAGATGCGTCGATTTTGATTTATCAGCAAGTCGCTCGTGAGGTGGAAAGCGCTATTCATTTTGATTTAAAGAAATTACAACAATTACCAAACTATCATTCCTATCTTCATCAGTGGTTGAAAGAATTTGGATTTTCGGACTGGTCGACTATTTATGAACTTGCTGATAGCCAAACAGGAAAGCAAGTGTTTTCGCAAAGCCATCGACTTTTGAAAGATCGAAATACTTTGATTCTAGGTACAATTGCTGAGCAGGATGAGGCGACGTATTTCATCGAAAAAGGTCAAAAGGACGTTAAAGTTCCCTTAATTATGACACTTTGTAAAGTAACAGACATTTCGACTTCTTCGAATTCAAGTATATTTGTCGACGAAGATAAGTTGACGTTCCCGTTGCAACTTCGAAAGTGGCAAGAAGGCGATCGTTTTCAACCGTTGGGGATGGGAGCGCAATCGAAGAAAGTAAGTAAACTTTTGAAAGACGAGAAGTTATCTTTATTTGACAAGGAAGCGGTTTGGCTGCTTTGTTCCAACAATCAAATCGTTTGGGTCATTGGAATTCGTGCAGACGAACGTTTTAAAATTGAAAAATCAACCAAAAATAGTATCCATATTTCCGTACAACAATGAAAAAATTATTTTTCTTACTAGCAGCTTTTTTACTTTTCACGCAAGGGAAAGCGCAAATCTTAGAGCCCGTAAAATGGAAAACTTCCATCGAAAAAAAATCAGATTCGAATTATCTACTCGTTTTTGATGCGGTCATTGAAAAAGAATGGCATATGTATTCGCAGTTTACGGCCGATGGTGGCTCGCTGCCTTTAGAAGTGATTTTCAAAAATGAAAATGCCGCCTATAAATTGATTGGAAAAACAAAAGAAGGCAAGACCAAGACCGTTTTTAATGATGTTTTTGGCGTTAATGAAACTTTTTTTGAAGGGAAAGCGCACTTGACCCAAGAGGTTTCAATCCTTAATCCAAAATTAAAAACAATTGAGGCCACTTTGAATTATCAGGTTTGTAAGCAAAGTTGCATTAACTCCGAAAAGAAGTTTACGTTTACGCTTCCAGTAGAAAAAGCTGCCGCAGTTAGTGCTGTTGTTGATACTGTCAAAGTAGATTCGATTCCAGTATCGACAAAGGAAGTTGCAGAAACTACTGCGCCTCAAATCGAAAAAACGGAAGTGGAAAAGCCCAAAGAAGAACCTAAAAAAGGATTGTGGACGATTTTCTTTCTTGCCTTTTTAGGCGGATTTGCGGCTTTGTTAACGCCTTGCGTTTTTCCTATGATTCCGATGACTGTGAGTTTCTTTACCAAGCAAAGTAAGACGCCGGCACAAGGCAAACGAAACGCCATTATTTATGGAATTTCGATTATTGCGATTTATGTGATTTTAGGGCTTTTGGTCACTGGTATTTTTGGCGCGGATGCGTTAAATGCTTTATCAACCAACGTTTGGTTTAATATTGTTTTCTTTATTCTATTGCTTGTTTTTGCTGCTTCCTTTTTAGGTGCTTTCGAAATCATGTTGCCTCATTCTTGGGCGAATAAAGTGGATCGTCAAGCAGATCGCGGCGGAATTGTCGGCATCTTGTTTATGGCATTGGCGTTAGCGATTGTTTCCTTTTCTTGCACTGGTCCGATTGTAGGAACTTTATTGGTGCAAGCGGCGTCGAAAGGTGGTATTGCTCCAATAGTTGGTATGCTTGGGTTTTCGTCGGCTTTGGCTTTACCTTTTATGTTGTTTGCGATGTTCCCGAGTTGGTTGCATTCTTTACCGAAATCTGGGGGTTGGTTGAATACAGTTAAGGTATTTCTAGGCTTTTTGGAATTGGCATTAGCTTTCAAATTTTTGTCCAATGCCGACCTGGTGTTGCAATTACACCTACTAGAAAGAGAAGTTTTCTTAGCCATTTGGATTGCCATTTTCGGAACCTTAGCCTTTTATTTATTTGGAAAAATTACGATGCCGCATGACAGTCCATTGTCGCACATTTCAGTCGGACGTTTATCCATAGGATTGCTTGTTTTGACGTTTACGATTTATATGATTCCAGGACTTTGGGGCGCACCATTGAAATTGATCAACGCATTTCCACCGCCGATGGAGTATAGTGAGAGTCCGTTTGGTATTGGAGGTTCACATGCAACCGCAACCGCAACAGTGCTGCCATCAGGTGCTAAATCAGGGCCACACGGGATTACCGTTTTTGATGACTACGAAAAAGGTTTGGCTTATGCTAAATCTGTAAATAAACCGATACTACTTGATTTTACTGGTTTTGCTTGTGTCAATTGCAGAAAGATGGAAAACAATGTTTGGTCTGAGGAAAACATCAAATCGATATTGAAAAACGACGTTGTTTTGATTTCGTTGTATGTCGATGATAAACGCGATTTGCCGAAAAGCGAACAGTTTGTTTCGAAAAGTACAGGCGAATCGATTGAAACGATTGGCGATAAATGGACGGACTTTATGATTTCGAAATACCAAACCAATACGCAGCCGTTGTATGTTTTGACTGATTTGGAAGGCAATTCCTTAAATGTCGAAACGCCAACAACTAGTTATGATCCCGACGTGATGTTATATCAAAAATGGTTGAAAACAGGCATTGCGAATTTTAAGAATTAAGAGCATCCCAATCGGAAGATTGGGATTTTTTTTGATTTTTTTGAAATAAAAGAAGGGTGTTCTTATTTTTAGTTGTCTTAGTTTTGAACTTAAAATCCAATCGCTATGAGAATTATTAAATTGTTTTTTGTATTTGTAGCTTTTTCTGCTGCCACTTTTTATTCATGTTCGGATTCTTCTCCGATAGACAACGAAACAAACGCTTCCCAAAAAAGTGTTTCTTTGAGAACCACAATTTTTGAGTTAGTTAAAGCCAATCCACCAGGAAATCGACCAGCAAATAGTGCTACAAAGGCCAGCCGATTGACGCCGGTAAATCCTTTTTGCTTTGAATTTGTTTATCCGATTGTGATGTCTTATAACAATGGTACCGCGGTAACCATAGCCAGTTCCGAGGGATTATGGCAAATCATCAATAATGAATCTCCAGCGTTATTTTTAGACGGTGTCGTTTTTCCTTTCGAAATTGTTCAAAATAACACTTCTCAAACCATCAATTCTGAAAGCGAGTTTGCAGCTTTAATAGATAATTGTGGTTTTAATAATTTGTATGATGAAATTCACAGCACCTATTGTTTCGATATTATTTTCCCCATAAACCTCGCATACGATGGGCAAGTTGTCACTATTAATTCCGAAGAGGAACTGCTCATTTTTGGTGACGCACCCGGATTTAACGGACAAATTCAAGTTGTTTTCCCGATTTCTGTTCATTTTGAAAATCAAACTGTAGTTATCAATTCGATTTATGAGTTTTATCAAATGGCTATAAACTGCACCAACGACTGTATTTGTACCCAAGAATATGCGCCAGTATGCGTGCAGACAAATAATGGGATCATGGAGTTTGGTAATATGTGTTATGCTATTTGTGCGGGCTATTCGCAAAGTGATTTAGTGCCGTGTAATCCCGTACAAACATGCAATATTTCTAATTTGACAGCAGTTCCAGGAGAATGTGATCCGATGACCAACAGTTATTCTGTGACCATTAATTTTAGCGTAAGCGATACAAGCGCAACACAATTTGAAGTTTCGAACGGCGGAATCGGTCCAATCGGTACGTACGCTATCGCTTCATTACCTATTACAATAGATAATTTCCCTGCCTCTGTTCTCGGCGCGCCCAATTTGAATATGGTAATAATCACCATTGCGGGTAATAATGACTCTTGTACCGCTACGCAATCATTTACCATACCGACTTGTTCAGGAGGTTGCAACTGTCCAACAGATTACAATCCGGTATGTGTATATTCTGGAGGTGCTATTGTGACTTATACCAATGCGTGCTTGGCTCAATGTGATGGTTTTACGCCCAATGATTTTGTTTCTTGTGGAACGCCATCGATCAACTTTATGTCGCAATTGGGAACCTGTTATCATATTTTCTATCCTGTGACAGTGCAATATCAAGGCGCCTTGGTTACCGTAAATTCTGATGCAGAGTTGGTTCAGTATTACAACCCAGTGACGCAAACAATGCCAATCATGAATTATCCAATTGCAGTGTCTTGGGGATTACAAGCTGCAACATTTACTTATAGCAATCAAGCCGCATTTGAAGCCGCAATTCTCAGTGCGAATTGTCCGTAATTATGAAAAAGAGTAGTTAATTAATTGTGTTATGTTGTGTAAAACCACATGTTCTGTCAGATGAACATGTGGTCTTACATTTTTAAGTTAATCACCTTCAATGAGCGAAAGCCAAAACGATCTCTTGTGTTCGGAATTTGTTTTTAAATCGATTTTCGAATCGCATTTTAAGGGCTTGCGTAATTTCTTGATTTACAAGTACAAAGATGTTGAACGCGCAGAAGATACAGCACAAAATGCTTTTGTAATTCTATGGGAAAATTGCGGCACGCTCAAACCGGAACAGGCCAAAAGTTTTTTATTTACGACTGCTATACGGCTGTCTCTTAATTTGATTAAACATGACAAAGTAGTGTCGAACTTTGAATTTCAATCGAAACCCAGCGAACTTCATTTGGAGTCGCCAGAATTTATATTACTCGAAGCAGAATTAAGAATTCAATTGGAAAAAGCCATCAACGATTTGCCAGAAAAGCAGCGAACCGTTTTTTTAATGAATCGAATGGAAAATCAGTCTTATACAGAAATCGCGAACCTATTGGAGTTATCAGTCAAAGCAGTAGAGAAGCGCATGCATTTGGCCTTATTGTCCTTGAGAAAAGTAATAAAAAATGTTTAATATTTTAGTTTTCAAATCATGAATAACAACATCGATAATAAGGAAGATTTCCCTTTTCTGTCCGATTGGATTTCCGGCAAAATTTCCGATAGTCAATTGCGTGAATTGGTCAGTGAAGAAGATTTTTTGGCGTATAAGAAACTAAGTTCCGCGATTAATACGATGCAATTGGTTTCACCAAATTTGGAAGCTAGTTATGCGTCGATTAAAAACAAGATACGATCAAAACAACGAGATTCAAAAGTAAAGGTGATGCGCTGGAATCAGTATGTTGCAATTGCTGCGGTATTGGTTTTGTTTTTTGGATTGTATCAAGTTTTTCAGTATTCCAATGCGTGTCAAACTGAATATGGGAAAAATGCTACTTTGAACTTAAGTGACGCGTCACGAGTAACTCTAAATGCTAAATCAAAAGTATCGTATTCTAATTTTTTTGAATTTCATCGCAACATTAGGCTCGAAGGAGAAGCGTATTTTGAAGTGGCGAAAGGAAAGGCATTTACTGTTCTAACCTCTGAAGGAGAAGTTCGGGTTTTGGGGACCAAGTTTAATGTAATTGCGTATCCTGACTTTTTTGAAATTTGTTGCTTCGAAGGTAAAGTTCAAGTTTGCACCAAGACGTCCACTTCAGTAATCACAAAAGGAATGGCGTTGCGATTTTATGATAATAAAGTAGAAAAATGGCTATTCAGTAAGGAACAAAAACCCCAGTGGATTTCGGGTGAATCTGCTTTTAAAGCCTTGCCATTTCAGTATGTTATTGAAGAATTAAAACGACAGTACCATCTTGATATTCAATATCCAGCTGCCATCGCACAAACCAAAATGACTGGAAGTTTTACCCATAGTAATATTGATCTTGCGTTGCAATCTATTTGTGTTCCGATGGACTTACACTATAAGAAGTTAACGCCGCGAAAAATTGTAATTTCAGAATGAGAAGCTTTTTTTTGATTTGTATTTTTCTATTTGTTCTCCCATTTTCATGGTCTCAAAAGCGGGAGCACGCTTTTTTTGCAAATTCAAAAACTTCTTTAAAAGAATTTCTAGTTGATGTAGAATCAAAATTCGATATCAAATATTCTTATGTTGATAGTATTATTGCAAGGGAGGAAATAACCATTCTCCCAAAAGATTATACTTTACAGGAGATGCAAATCGCCATTGAACAGCAAACTTCTTTGCAGGTTGTCGCCATCGATCAACGTTATTTTTCGATTGTTAGACAGATGGATGAGCCGATTAGAAGTGAACAATTAAAAGAAATTTTAGTAGAAGGTTTTCTAGCGAAAGGCATTGATAAAGTGGGGCAAGACATCGTACTTTCTCCGCGAAAATTGGAAATGTTGCCCGGTGTTACCGATGCTGATATTCTCCTTTCATTACAACAATTGCCAGGAGTAAAAAGTCCAAATGAAACCTCCAGCGGGTTAAATATTAGAGGTGGAACGCTAGACCAAAATCTTATTTTGTGGGATGGCATCAGAATGTATCATCCTGGTCATTTGTTTGGGATGATATCTGGTTTTAATCCGAACGCAGCACAAGCGGTAACGTATCACAACAAAGCCACCAGTCCGAAATACGGAGAACGCATCGCTAGTGTTATTGATATTCGATCTTCGGATAAGGTTGAAAATCAGCTTAAAGTTGATGCAGGAATTAATGGACTACATGCCGATATGTTTCTTCAAACGCCAATATTTAAAGACAAATTGGGTGTACAAATTTTCGGGAAGAAAGTCATATACCGAATGGTGGCAATCGCCAACTTTTGATGCCTTGGCGGATAAAGTCTTTCAAAATACACAGTTCCAAAATTTTAATGCATCCAATCGTTTTCAATATGAAGATTATACGGCAAAACTAAATTTCAAGCCAACTGCCAGTACTAACATTGCTGTTGCAGGCATTTGGATCGACAATCATTTAGATTTCACGACATTTTCTACCAATCAACAGCAGATTAATCAAGGATTATCGATTGCTAATCAAGGATTTAGTTTAAATTGGATGCAAAAATACAGCGCAAATTTTCAACATAAAGTGCTATTTCATTATTCATCTTATCAATTTGATTATGCCAAAAAAATGATTTTGACTGATTCGACTTTTGAGCGTTTTCAGAAACTTAATCGCATTACCGATTCTGGCATAGAAAGTAATTTTGAATGGAAAACTGCGAAGAACTTCCAAACCGATTTTGGGTTCCACATACAAGGACATGACATCTCCCATTCCTTTACCAGTAAAAATCAAGATTTGGAAATCAATTTAAATCAGCGTCAATTGTTTGTCACTTCAAATGCGGGTTATTTGAATTTTAATTATTCATTTTATTCATGGAAGTCAACTGCCGGCTTGAGGTACACCACTTATTCGAAGCTAACCACTGCTTTAGTTGAACCGAGAATCTTACTACAAAAGCAACTATCTACCAAAGTTACGGCGCAGATTTCCTATGAAAAAAGGCATCAAATTATTAGTCAATTCAAAGAGGGTATTTCTAATGACTTGAGTTTAGAAAATTATATTTGGATTGTATCTGATACTGATCAATATCCCATTCAGAAAGGGCAGCAATATACCGCGGGCATCATTTATAAGAACCATTCTTGGCTTGTAGATGTGGATACGTACTACAAAACGATTGATGGCATTACCTCGCTTACTTTTGGTTTCTTAAACCCAGCAGACGCGATACAACATCAAGGAAAAGGATATACCAAGGGAATGGATGTTTTGGTTCAAAAAAGTGCCGCCAACGGTAAAGCATGGATAACCTACACCTATCAAGATTCCCAAAATAAGTTCGATGATTTAAATGGCAATGAATATTTTCCAATTAATGCCAATACCCGTCATGCTTTTAGCGCCTCAATTTATAAGAAATGGAGCAATTATTCGATTGCGTCAGGTTGGTTTTGGCACAGCGGTAGACCGTATAGTGTCTTGAACGACAGAAGTCAGATCGGTTCTTTTAATACAGGGCAACTGCCTTCTTACCATCGCATGGATGTTTCTGCGATGTACCATTTTCACAATCAAAAATCCTGGTCTGGTAAAGTTGGGTTTTCTATCTATAATGTATACGACAATAAGACAATTATCAGTAGAGAATACGAACGACAATATACTTCATTGGCTGATATTGTCAGCACCAAGTACAAGGTTCAAGATTACAAATCGCTGGGGATGATGCCGAATGTCTTTTTAAGAATTAATTTCTAAGACAAAAAAAATCCCAAACTTGCGATTGGGAATTTCGTTTTACTTCAAAATGTGTTTGCTCAAAATCTGATACACTTCATTGATATTGTTACCGCCTTTGCCAAATTGTTTAGAAATAGGAGCAGGTTCGTCTTTGATCCAGATTTTTAACTCTGCATCAAGGTCGAGAATTCCAGCGCTTTCTTTCGAAAATTTGATCACATTTGAATACGGAATCGAAAGATAATCTACTTTCGAGCCGACCAATTGTTTTTCTACTAAGATGAGTCTTTTATTGGTAAAAATAAACATGTCTTTGACCATTTTAAATGCTTTTTCGATGTTTTCACCGTCAATCAAGATGGGTTCGAACTCCTTTGCAACATTGTCTAAATTTACTTCGGAAGCGTTTCCTAAAATCGCATTAAATATTCCCATGGTATGAATTGTTTGAATTGAGTTGTCAAAAATAAATCTATTTGGTGATTGAAAACCAAATTTTTATTATTTTTAACGTCATATAAAGTATACGCCATGTTAGTAAAAGTATTTGGAAGCGCCGTTTTTGGAGTCGAAGCCACGACCATCACCATTGAAGTCAATATTGATAAAGGAATCGGATACCATCTGGTCGGATTACCTGATAATGCCATTAAAGAAAGCAGTTACCGCATTGCTGCTGCGCTCAAGAATAATGGCTACCAACTTCCCGGGAAGAAAATTACCATCAACATGGCGCCTGCCGATTTGAGAAAAGAAGGATCTGCCTACGATTTGACGTTGGCCATTGGAATTCTTGTGGCATCTGGTCAGATTCAAGGAGATGATAGTGCTCATTATGTCATTATGGGTGAATTGTCGCTCGATGGAAGTTTGCAACCCATTCGCGGCGCGTTGCCTATCGCTATCAAAGCGAAGGAAGAAGGTTTTAAAGGTTTTTTTCTTCCCAAACAGAATGTCAAAGAAGCCGCCATTGTCGATGGTTTGGATGTTTATGGTGTTGAAAATGTGCAAGAGGTTATTGATTTTTTTGAAGGCAAAGGTTCCTTACAGCCCACCAGAATTGATACGCAACAAGAATTCTACCAAGCGTTGGAATTTCCTGAGCATGATTTTAGCGATGTGAAAGGCCAGGAAAGTATCAAACGTTGTATGGAAATTGCCGCGGCGGGTGGTCATAATATTATTTTGATCGGACCACCTGGTTCTGGGAAAACCATGTTAGCGAAGCGATTGCCGAGCATTTTACCACCGATGACCATACGGGAATCGTTAGAAACAACGAAAATCCACAGTGTTGCGGGAAAACTAAAAGAAGTCGGATTGATGAACCAGCGTCCGTTTCGGAGTCCACATCATACGATTTCCAATGTCGCATTAGTTGGAGGAGGCAGTTATCCGCAACCGGGAGAAATATCAATGGCGCACAATGGTGTATTGTTTTTGGATGAGTTGCCCGAGTTCAAGCGTGAAGTCTTGGAAGTCATGCGACAACCGCTTGAAGATAGAGAAGTTACGATTTCGAGAGCGAAATTTACGGTGACCTATCCTTCTTCCTTTATGTTAGTGGCGAGCATGAATCCGAGTCCAAGTGGCTTTTTTAATGATCCCAATGCACCATCTACTTCATCGCCGAGCGAAATGCATCGGTATTTGAGCAAAATATCCGGTCCGTTGTTAGATCGCATTGACATTCACATTGAAGTGACTCCTGTTCCTTTTGAAAAGCTATCGGATTCGAGAAAAGCGGAAAGCAGCGTTGCGATTCGAGAGCGTGTGACCCATGCTCGAGAAATTCAGTCGAAACGTTTTGAGACTTTTGATTCCGTAAATTACAATGCCCAAATGAGTACCAAGTTGATTCGTGCTTTTTGTGAATTAGATGAAGTTTCGTTGGAGCTATTGAAAACTGCGATGGAGCGTTTAAATTTGTCGGCACGTGCCTATGATCGGATCCTAAAAGTAGCAAGAACCATTGCCGATTTAGAAAGCGCTGAAAATGTTCAGGCTAGTCACATAGCGGAAGCGATACAATATAGAAGTCTTGATCGTGAGGGTTGGTTGGGATAGTTGTATATTAGTTAGGATTTAGTATATTTAGAAAAAATTTTATATGAAAAAGAACTTGCTTTTGTTTTTTTGGTTTTGTGTTTCCACGCAACTTTTTGGTCAAAGTAAGTTTGTGGCCAGTAACGATCTATTCGGACAACGGGTTTTTATAAAAAACAATGGCCAGTTTGATAGGATTTTGCCGGAAGGAAAGTCAGTAGATTATGCCTATATAAAAGGAGATGAGCAAGTTTGTTTTAGTAAAGTTGGTCTCACTTATGTACTCCGGAAAAGCAATCCTTTAACTCACTCGCAACATGAATCCATTGAACATGGCAAGAAAATAACTACAAAGCCCGCGAAGCAATTATATGTTACTGTCCGTTGGGAAAACTCAAATCCTAATGTTGAAATTGTGGAGAGTGATAAACAAACACATTATCAATCTTATGGTGATGAAAAACTTAAATCCAATTGTTATAAGAAAATTACCTATAAGGACATTTATGACCATATAGATATTGAGTATGTTTTACCCAATGAAAGAGCGGATGGCATCAAATATACTATCATTGTTCATCCTGGAGGAAATCTTGAGCAGGTGAAGATTAAATACGATGGGGATATTAAAAAAGTCACATTAAAAGATGGCAATGTGGTCATCAAAACTTCTATTAGAAACATCACTGAACTCGCGCCTGTTAGCAGTCAAGAAGGCGTTGCTGTTGCTACTAATTTTAAAGTTGTCGACAATGCTATTTCTTTTGAGTTGCCTAATTCGTATGATAAATCAAAAGTTTTGGTAGTCGATCCGTGGGTTATAGGTCTTACATTAGGTACTAATAATTATGGTTTTGATGTCGATTTTGATTATGCTGGAAACTACTATGTTTACGGTGGATCCGGTCCGTTTTTGATAGCAAAATATACTGCTGCAGGAGTGTTGTTATGGACGTTTAATGGTGAGGTTCCCTCCGTAGGTTGGACTTCCATTCCTGTTCAGGGCTATGTTGGAAATTTTATTGTCGACAAGGTTTCAGGAAAATGCTATACAGGGCAAGGATTTAATTATGGGACAAGAATTGTGCGATTAGACACAGCGGGATTGTATGATAATTTTATTAGTCCATCTAATCAGGGTTGGCAAGAAGTATGGGATATGGGTTACGACTGCAATTCTGGGAAAATATTTGGAATGGGCGGTAGCACCACCAGTACTGCTTCTGCGGGAATACTAAACACAAGCACTGGAGCCATTGCGCCGCAATGCTTTACGAACCTACTAGACTATGGGCAAGATTTAGTTTCCCATGCCATTGATTCTAATGGTAGCGTTTATTTTTTATACTCGACCTCTTTTTCTAACGGACTAAGTAATTCTTTGCTAAAAGCTAACAGTACTTTTGATGGAAATGAATGGAGTTTGAAACCCACAGGATTTAGTACTTTTGTTGAATCTCAGAATAAGATTTTTCTAAATACAGGGTTAACTGGATATTGCTCTGGTGGATACAACGCACTTGCTGCCAATGGGAACTATTTATATTATTACGATGGTTTTAACATTGCAGCCTATGATCAATCTACTGGACTAATTGTTGGATCGACGACTGTGTCAGGACTGTCTCCTAAATTACAGGGCGGTATTGCGGTAGATGCATGCGACAATATTTATGTTGGCGGGAATGGCTTAATTCTGTGTTTTCATTTTGATGGAACGACGTTTACAGCCAATGGTTCGATTCCAGTTGCATCAACTTCAACATTAAAATATGTGACTGACATAAAATTAAAACAAGGTTCTAATGAATTATATGTCAGCGGCAGCGGCTTCGGTGGTGTTTACAACGCTATCAATAGTGGTTCTTGCTCGTCGACTGCTAGTATTGGTATTTCGCAAACACAAGTTGCTGCTAATAATACGACAGTGGAAGCCACTATTACTACCTCGCTTATCTCGCCTGTTATTTCGTACACTTGGTTGAATTCAAGCAATGTTGTTGTTAGTCAAACCGATAATACTACCTCATTAACCAATACGGTGACAAATTTACCTAATGGTACTTATTCTTTGGTCGCACAGTTTAATGCGCCATGCGGATTCACGACTACACAAACCTTTGTAGTTAGTGCGGTTGCCATAACGCCAATTTTTACGCAAGTCGGTGCCATTTGCAGAGGTGGGCTTCTGGCTGCATTACCCACAACTTCTAATAATGGTATCATAGGAAGTTGGGCTCCAGCTTTGGATAATACCACGACTACGACTTATACTTTTACACCAAATCCCGGGCAAGATGCTACCACAGCTACGATGACTATTACTGTGAATGCAGTTGTAGCTCCTATATTTACTCAAGTTTCACCTATTTGTTCGGGTAGTTTTTTGGCTAATTTACCAACGACGTCAACGAATAGCATTACTGGAACTTGGTTGCCAGCGATAAACAATACCCAAACCACCTTATATACTTTTACTCCGGCGGTTGGACAATGTGCAACTCCAGCGCAAATGACCATACAAGTAAATCAACCCATTGCTCCAACGTTTACGCAAGTTGCAGCCATTTGTACTGGCGGGCTGTTATCGAATTTACCCACCACATCAACCAATGCTTTTACTGGAACCTGGTTGCCAGCGATAGATAATACGCAAACCACCTTGTATACTTTTACGCCAACTGTCGGGCAATGTGCTACAACCGCTCAAATGACCATACAAGTAAATCAACCGATTGCTCCAACATTTACCCAAGTGGCTGCCATTTGCAGTGGAGCGCTTCTGTCGAATTTACCCACCACATCAACCAATGCCTTTACCGGAACTTGGTTACCAGCACCCAACAATACGCAAACAACACAATATACTTTTACGCCAACTGTCGGGCAATGCGCCACGTCAGCGCAAATGACTATTGTTGTCAATCCGATTCAAGTTCCGACTTTTGTACAAGTGGCACCAATTTGTGCTGAATCTTTGGTCAATGTGCCACGACAACTCAGATGACGATCGTTGTTAATCCGATTAGAATTCCAACTTTTGCACCGATAACGGCGTTTTGTTATTTAGGCAGTGCACCAACCCTTCCGCCAACGGATTCTAATGGACTTCTAGGTACTTGGCAACCGGCGACAGTGAGTAATACAACTTCGGGGAATTATGTGTTTACGCCTACTATTGGACAGTGTACACACACCAATTTTACCATGCCAATTTCGGTTTTTGATGATTTTGATTTTGAATTCAAACAAGCTTGTGTCGGAGATGATTTTGTACTTCAAGTGGTTCCGTTAGCCAATTCATTTGATTTGAATCAAGTCAATTTTAGTTGGAAAAACAGTAGTAATTTAATAGTCGGGAACAATAGTTCCACATTTAATGTAACCAATTACTTTAGTTCGAATTCGATTTTACCCCAGTTTCCTTTATCTTTTACTGTTGATGTTACGGACGCCAACGGATGTACGAAATCCCATGACGTCCCATTAACCAGTATTTATTGTTCAATTCAGAAAGGAATTTCACCGAATGATGATGACAAGAATGAGTTCTTTGATTTGCAACTCCTTGATGTTAAGAAGTTAGAAATCTTCAATAGATACGGTACCAAGGTTTATTCTAAAGCGAATTACTTGAACGAATGGGTGGGTCAATCCGACGATGGTGGCACGCTTCCAGATGGCGTTTATTATTACGTCATCGAATTCAACGGAGACCGATCAACCAAAGTAGGCTGGATTTATTTAACTAGGTAAACTAAAGGGAATTTCGCTTCTATATGATAAAAATGGACTGAACAATAGGGTTTTCTAGATTTCTTTAGTATTTTTAGAAAAAAATTGCTTTATGACCAGAAATTTCTTCTTGCTGCTTTGGCTATGTGTTTCTATTCAATTATCTGGTCAAAATAAATTGGGAGCCAGTAGTGACCTATTTGGGCAACGTGTTTTTGTAAAAAACAACGGGCAATTTGATGGTATCCTTCCAGGAGGCAAAGCTGTTGACTATGCCTATTCGAATGGAGATGAGCAAGTTTATTTTAATAAAACGGGAGTAACTTATTTATTGCAAAAAAGATACCCGATGACTCATGCTCAGATGGAAGCAAGGGAACACGGTGAGAAAATAAAAGTAAAACCGCCTAAGAAAGCATTTGTTGACGTCAGTTGGGAGAATTCAAACGCCAATGTCGAAATTATTTTTAGTGATAAACAATCGTATTATCAGTCGTATGGTGACGAAAAACTCAAATCTGATTGTTATAAAAAAATTACCTACAAAAATATTTATGATAATATAGATATTGAGTATGCTTTTTCAGACGAAAGAACAAACGGAATTAAGTATACAATTCTTGTTCGCCCTGGCGGAAATGTAAACGATGTTAAGATTAAATATGCTGGAGATATTAAGAAAGTTAAAATAGTAAATGGCAATGTAGTTATTAAGACTGCTGTACGAAATATTACGGAACTTGCCCCAATCAGTTATCAAAATGGGATTTCAATTGTCTCGAATTTTAAAACTGAAAACAATACTATTTCTTTCGAGTTGCCAAATTCTTACGATAAAACTAAAGATTTAATTATTGACCCGTGGGTGATAAATTTGGTCATGCCAGGCAATAATTATGGTTATGATGTCGATTTTGACTACGCAGGAAATTACTATGTTTATGGAGGTAGTGGGCCATTTTTGATTTCAAAATATACTGCCGATGGCGTTTTGTCATGGACATTTAATGGAATAGTACCATCGGTGAATTGGACGTCAAATGGTTCGTATAGTTATCCTATAGCAGCGAATTTTATTGTTGACAAAGTTTCTGGAAAATGCTATACTGGACAAGGGTTTAATGATCAAGGAACAAGAATTGTTAGAATAAATTCTTTGGGTATTTATGATAACTTAATCAGCACTGCAAATTATTTATGGAATGAGGTTTTTGATATGGGTTATAGGTGTTCAGATGGGACAATTTTCGGTCTTGGAGGTAGCACTGCATCCAGTAACTCAGCGGGAGTTCTAAATACTACTACTGGAGCAATAGCACCACAAAACTTCAGCGGTATTATTAACTCTTCGGCATTAGGACAAGATATTGCATGCTTCACAATCGATTCAAATGGGGTTGTTTTTTTTGTTTTTGCTAGTGCAAATCCTAATTTAGGCTTAAACAATAAATTAATGAAGGCAAATACTAATTTTAATGGAAATGTGTGGCTAGCACCTACAGGTTTTCAAACCTTATTTGAGTGTCAAAACAAAACTTATCCCGGATCCAATTTACCCGAGTATAATTCAAATGGTTTTAATGCATTGGCAGTAAATAATGAATTTTTGTATTTTTATGATGGTTATAATTTGGCAGCATATAATAAGTCAAATGGTGCTACTATTGCTGCTACGACTCTTACAGGACAAACTGTAAAGCATCAGGGAGGCATTGCTGTAGATGAATGCAATAACTTATATGTTGGAGGTAATGGTTTTATACAGTGTTTTCATTTTGATGGGACTGCATTTACACCCACTGGTTCGATTCCATTGGAATCAACAACGACTTTAAAATATGTAACTGACATTAAATTTAAGGAAGGTTCTAGCGAATTATATGTGAGTGGCAGTGGCTTTGGAGGTATTTATTCAGCTATTAATAGTGGAACATGCTCGAGTGCTACTATTGCTATTTCGCAAACGCAGGTTGATATTAATAATACAACGGCGCAAGCCACCATCACTACAGCGCTTGTTGCACCAGTTATTTCATATACTTGGTTGAATTCGAGCAATGTTATTGTTAGTCAAACCGATAATTCTACCTTATTAACCAATACGGTGACAAACTTACCTAATGGTACTTATTCTTTGGTCGCACAGTTTAATGCGCCTTGTGGCTTTACAACGACACAAACGTTTGTGATTAGTGCGGTTACCATAACGCCTATTTTTACGCAAGTCGGTGCCGTTTGCAGAGGTGGGCTTCTGGCTGCCTTACTCACAACTTCTAATAATGGTATTATAGGAAGTTGGGCTCCAGCATTGGATAATACCACGACCACGACTTATACTTTTACACCAAATCCCGGGCAAGATGCTACCACAGCTACGATGACCATTACGGTGAATGCTGTTGTGGCTCCCACATTTACTCCGGTGTCGCCTATATGTTCGGGAAGTTTTTTGGCTAATTTGCCAACAACGTCAACGAATACAATCACTGGAACTTGGTTGCCAGCGATAAACAATACCCAAACCACCTTATATACTTTTACTCCGGCGGTTGGACAATGTGCGACGCCAGCGCAAATGACCATACAAGTAAATCAACCCATTGCTCCAACGTTTACGCAAGTTGCAGCCATTTGTATAGGTGGGCTGTTATCGAATTTACCCACCACATCAACCAATGCTTTTACTGGAACCTGGTTACCAGCGCTCAATAATACGCAAACCACCTTGTATACTTTTACGCCAACTGTCGGGCAATGTGCTACGACCGCTCAAATGACCATACAAGTAAATCAACCGATTGCTCCTACATTTACCCAAGTAGGTGCTGTTTGTAGTGGAGCTTTATTAACGAATTTACCCACCACATCAACCAATGCTTTTACGGGAACTTGGTTGCCAGTACCGAACAATACGCAAACCACCTTGTATACTTTTACGCCAACTGTGGGACAATGCGCTACGACCGCCCAAATGACCATTCAAGTAAATCAACCGATTGCTCCAACATTTACCCAAGTAGGGGCCATTTGCAGTGGAGCGCTTCTATCTAATTTACCGACTACATCCACCAACGCTTTGACTGGAACTTGGTTGCCAGTACCCAACAATACGGAAACAACACTCTATACTTTTACGCCAACTGTCGGGCAATGCGCCACGTCAACACAAATGACGATACAAGTTGATCAACCTATTGTACCGACCTTCACGCAAATATTGCCGATTTGTGCTGAATCGTTCCTAGTCAATTTGCCTACAACTTCAACGAATGCTTATCAAGGAACTTGGTCGCCAGCTCCTAACAATACACAAACCACGTCGTATACTTTTACTCCAGTACTGGGGCAATGTGCTACAACTACTCAGATGACGATTGTTGTTAATCCGATTAGGATTCCAACTTTCGCCCCAATTTCGGCGTTTTGTTATCAAGGCAGTGCACCAACCCTTCCACCAACGGATTCTAATGGACTTCTAGGCACGTGGCAGCCGACAGTCGTAAGCAATACGACTTCGGGGAATTATGTGTTTACACCTGATAGTGGTCAATGTACAAACACCAATTTCACTATGCCTATTACGGTTTTTGATGATTTTGATTTTGAATTCAAACAAGCTTGTGTTGGTGATGATTTTGTACTTCAAGTTGTGCCTTTAGTCAATTCTTTTGATTTGACTCAAGCCAATTTTAATTGGAAAAATAGTAGTAGTTCGACTGTCGGCACCAATAGTCCCACATTTAATGTAACCAATTACTTTAGTTCGAATTCGATTTTACCACAGTTTCCCTTATCATTTACCGTTGATGTTACCCAAACGAACGGTTGTACGAAATCGCATGACGTATCTTTAATCAGTATTTATTGTTCGATTCAAAAGGGAATTTCTCCGAATGATGATGACAAGAATGAGTTCTTTGATTTGCAGCTCCTTGATGTGAAGAAGTTAGAAATCTTCAATAGATACGGCACGAAAGTTTATTCTAAAGCGAATTATATCAACGAATGGGTGGGCCAATGTGATGATGGTGGAACGCTTCCGGATGGTGTTTATTACTACGTCATCGAATTCAACGCCAATCGATCAACAAAAGTAGGATGGATTTATCTAACGAGGTAGAAACAATTCAAATCGGACGTGCTGTGACAAGCAAAGAGTGATTTACCCTGCATTAAGATTTGATCCATTTTTTTAAGACAATTTCCAAATCATTTTGCATAATGGGTTTCGGAAGGTAATCATCCATTCCGACTTGAAGGCATTTTTCTTTTTCTCCCAACATGATTCCAGCAGTGAGCGCTATGATTGGCGTTCGTTTTGTCGTTTCTAACTTGCGAATCTCATCGGCAGCTTCATAGCCATTTTTCTTTGGCATTTGAACGTCCATTAAGATTAGGTCATACTCGTTATTTTTGAATTGTTCGATGGCTTCTTCTCCGTCAGATGCTTTGTGAATGGTCGCATTGGGAATCATTCTCTGGATGATTGTATTGGCTAAAAACATGTTAATCGCATTGTCTTCGACGATTAAGATGTTTAAAGGCTCCGAAAAATTGACACTATTTTGATTTGAAATTGCATGATCTTTGGCGAGCGTCAGTATTTCCTCTTTTGTTTTATCTGCGGTTTGAACTTCAATTTCAAAATAGAAATTGCTGCCTTCCCCAAATTTACTAATGAGTTGCAAACGGCTATTCATCAGCCCTAAAAGTTTATTAGATATGGCCAAACCCAATCCGGTTCCTCCAAACTTTCTAGTTGTGGTGGAGTCTTCTTGAACAAAAGATTGGAATATTTTTTCTTGATTAAAATCTTTGATCCCCACGCCAGTATCTTTTACGGAAAATTGCAACATGGCAGTTCCTTTCGAATTTGAAATACAGTGAATATCCAAATGGATTTGCCCAAAAGACGTAAACTTCAAGGCATTGCTAATGAGGTTAACCAGAATTTGTTTTAGTCGTATGGCGTCGACAAAGATAAAGACCGGTACGTCGGGATCGATTGACAAGTCTAATGTGATATTTTTTTGTTGTGCTTGGTGCTTGAACAACTCAATGACTTGGTGGGTGAGTTTGATGATGTTGACTTCCTCTGCATTCAAGTCGAGTTTGCCTGCTTCAATTTTTGAGAAATCCAAAATATCATTGATGATTTCCATGAGTGAATTGGCCGATTCTTTAACGGTCGACATATATTCGCTTTGGTTCTTATCTAAATCTGTTTTGATCAGCAGTTGGGTAAAACCAATAATTCCGTTTAAAGGCGTTCTAATTTCATGACTCATATTCGCTAGAAATTCGGATTTCGCTTGACTTGCCAATTCTGCCTGTAATTTCGCTTTGACCAAGTCGGTCTCCATTTCTTTTCTTTTCGAAACATCAATAAAAGTAACAATGATCTCAATGACTTGATTGTCCTCATCAAGCCGCGGGAATCCATTCACCGATAACCAAATGATATCATTTGTCTCGGGTCGATTGACACCAATGATGCTATTTTTAAAAGGTTTCTTGGTGGTTCTAATATCATTAACGGGATATTTCTCGAAAGGAAGGGGAGAGCCATCTTCGTAAATAAATTTCCACTGCGGGTCGATTGCCAATTTCCCCCGCATTTGGTCTTCACACAAACCCAGTAATTCAGACGCTTTGGCATTGCTAATTTGAATGGATGTGTCGGCATTATGAATCACAACGCCTGCTTCCAAATTGTTGAGAATGCCACGGTATCTTTTTTCGTTTTCAGCGAGCGAATCGATGGCTCTTTTTTGTGCGGTGATGTTCTTTCCAAAACAAGCGGCTCCGATGATGACGTCATTTTCAACCATCGGGTGAATACTAATTTCGAACCATTGGGTTTCATGAGAATCCGTTTTAGGGCTGGTGATTTCTTCACGGACATTGTCGCCTTGAAACGCTTTGTCGTACCATTTTTTCCATTCGCTAGGGTGGTTTTCTTCAAACAAACCTTTGATCAGAATCGAATCTGCAATATTAAAATCAAGTCCGCTATAAAACTTCATACAATTCTTAAAAGCATCATTTAAGGCAATAAGTTTATATTCCTTATTGATGCTCCACATCAGGTCGACCGTGCTATTTATTAAAGCTTGATTTATCATGTTGGATGAATAGTTGTACCTAAAGTTACAAAAATAAACGTTGCCGTGTCGGAAGGAGATAAGATTTCTATTTGTATTTTTGAGAACATAAATATTCAAAAGTAAAACTGTTTTATGAAGATAGTCATTTCGCCCGCCAAGTCGTTAGATTTTGAATCTCCAATTCCTGAGTTGGCCGCAACACAGCCTAACTTCTTAAAAGAAAGTAGAATCATCAATGCCGTTCTCAAACAAAAAAAGCCGTCAGATTTGATGCAATTGATGTCTATTTCAGAGCCACTTGCCGCACTCAATTGGCAACGCAATAAAGCTTGGAAAACACCATTTACTTCTGAAAATGCGAGACCAGCGGTGTTTGCTTTTTCTGGGGAAGTCTATATTGGTCTAGATGTGAAGACTCTTCCGCTTGAAAAGTTGCCGGAACTTCAAGAGCGCGTGCGAATTCTTTCTGGTTTATATGGTATTTTGAAACCACTCGACTTAATGCAGCCTTATAGATTGGAAATGGGAACATCAATAGCAATAAGCGATGCTAAGAATCTATACGATTTTTGGAAAGCAAGACTGACTAATGCTTTAAATAAAGAACTTAAGAAGGGAGAACTTTTAGTAAACTTAGCGAGCAAAGAGTATTTTTCGGCTATAGATGTAAAAGCCTTGAAGGCAAATGTAATTACGCCAGAGTTTAAAGATTACAAAGATGGAAATCTCAAGATGATTGGTTTTTTTGCCAAGAAAGCGAGAGGGTTGATGGTTCGCTACATCATAGAGACTAATGCACAAACCGCAGAAGATCTTCAAGGGTTTGATTACGAAGGCTATCGTTTTGATGCTAATTTATCGCAGGGAACGAAGCTGGTTTTTACGCGATAATATTCAAATCTCTAATTTTTAGTTAATTGCTTGTTGATTTGTGGGATTTTATTACATTTACGCTCCTTAAAAAAAAAGTAAATTATGATTAAAAATTGTTTTATTGCCTTCGGCGTATTTTGTTCCTTTAGTGTTTTTGCTCAGGATGATTTGATTAATAAAGTCATCAAGAACGCTTCAGTTAATTCTAAATTTGAGTTTCAAGATATTATCAATTTAGAGCGAACTTCTGTAAAGAGTCAAGGATCTGCAGGTACTTGCTGGAGTTACTCTGGAAATTCTTTTTTAGAGTCTGAGATGATCAAGAAAGGAAAAACACCAGTTGATTTAGCTGAAATTTTTGCCGCGAGACATGTCTATCTTGGTAAAGCAAGAAATTACATATTATTTAATGGAAATTTAGGTTTGGGTGACGGAGGAGAAACCCACGATGTCATGAATATGTTGCGCAAATATGGCGCGATGCCTCAGCAGTCTTACACTATGGAAGATTATGGCAAAGGGGTCGTTAAATCTGATGAATTTCAGGCAAAATTTAAAACTATCTTAGACGATTATATCAAGAATCCTAGTACAACCAAAGGAACTTCTTGGGTAACTGACATCAATAATTATATGGATGAAAAGTTAGGCAAACTACCAGAAAATTTCACTTATGCTGGAAAAACCTACACGCCGCAAACTTTCGCCAAAGAAGTAGTTGGCATCAATCCAGACGATTATATGGAGTTTTCTTCGTATAAAGACAATCCGTATTACTCAAAAATGGTATTACCTGTTCCTGATAACTGGAGTTATGATCAATTGTATAATGTGCCGATGACGGAGATGACCGATATTATTGACTATGCGTTAACAAAGGGATACACAATTGCTTGGTCATCGGATGTTTCAGAACCCTATTTTAGCTGGAGAAATGGTGTTGCTTTTGTGCCTAATGTGACCGATTTGTATGCCATTACAGATGAGCAAAGAAAAACAATGTTTGACGGACCAACTCCAGAAAAAGCAGTTACTGAAGATTTGCGATTAGAAGGATTGTATACTTTACACACGACAGATGACCACGCCATGCAAATTGTTGGATTGGCTAAGGATCAAAACGGAAAAGAATACTATAAAGTGAAAAATTCGTGGGGTGAAACCAATGATTATAAAGGCTATTTGTACGTAACCAAAGCGTTTGTGCAATTGAAGTCGACCGGAATTTTATTAAATAAAGCTGGTGTTCCTAAAAGCACCAAAGCGAAATTAAGAGCATAAAAAAAAGCCTGTCCATCGACAGGCTTTTTTTTGTTACTTATCAAGTCACAATAGTGGATTGCAACTTCATCGATTTTGGTTTTTCTCGTTTAATTAATTGAATACTTAGGATAAAGCGCAGAAACAGGTTATCGACACAGGTGTCAGGCAAAAAGACATTATACATTCAGAATGAAAGGAAAAAGATAATCACCAATCTAGGTGCAGCCATAAATCCTTGTGGACCTTTTTGACTAACGCGTTAATTGGGTAGAATTTTCCATTTATAATTTTCCAACCGTTGGGGCATTAGGTAAGCAATGATTACTAGTTAACCCAATTCTGCAGCATCTTTTTTCCAAGAGGAGTTAACACGCTTTCTGGATGAAATTGCAGACCCTTGACGTCGTATATTCGATGGCGCAGCGACATGATTTGACTATTTTCATCCTGTGAAGTAATTTCTAACGATTCGGGAAAATTGATGGGATTGACTACCCAAGAATGGTATCGTCCAACTTCCAGTGTCTTATCTAAACCATCAAATAACGGTTCATCATCCACAAGTACATGGATTGTCGTGGCTACGCCATGGTATACTTTTTCTAAGTTGATGATAGTGCCTCCGAAAACTTCGCCGATAGCTTGTTGTCCGAGACAAACGCCTAGAATACTCTTGGTAGGCGCATATTTTGAAATCACAGCTTTGACCAAACCCGCGTCGTCAGGAACACCAGGTCCAGGTGAAATCACGATTTTATCAAACTTTTCCAACTCGTCGAGTTCAAATTCATCGTTGCGAAAAACGGTTACTTCGCAATCTAGATCCTCGAGATAGTGAACTAAATTGTAGGTAAAACTGTCGTAATTATCGAGTACTACTATTTTTTTCATGCGTTATTTGATGATCCTAACTTGTTGCAACTATTCTAAAAAACAAGATTGACTTGCAGTTCGAACTCATCGTATATGGTTCGGTCTCCTAGATCAGCAAAGAAACTACCGGAACCGTATTGTATGCCGTATTTCGTTCTATCAATCACTAGATTTGCGGAAGCTTTATTTCCTTTGATTACCAATTCAAAAATGACAGGATTGGTTTTTCCTTTGATAGTTAAGTCTGCGACAATGGAGTAAGTTCCCTTTGCAATTGGTTTTATCGCTTTAAATACCAGCAATGCTTCTTTAAATTCTTCTGTATTAAAGAAGTCGCTGGATTTCAGATGTCCTTCTAATTGGGCTTTGTCTTTACCTGACTGGTCGTTATTGTTTAGCGTAGTCATATTGACGACAAAACTTCCGTTGGAGAGTTTCTTTTTGGTGTAGGTAAGGAATCCTTCCTTAAATTGCAACGTTCCTTTATGTTCGCCAGTGATTTTTTTTCCCGTCCAAACAATGGTGCTTTTTGTGATATTTATTTTGCGAACTTGAGCATTGACGGCAAGGGAAATCAAAAGGAACAGTAGGAGGAAAGGTGTTTTTTTCATGATGCTATACTTTAGTTGGTCGTAACTCAGTCAATGGATTATCCCAAAGTTACAAAAACAAAACTTTCCAAAATTTTTTTCTGCGAATTATAATGCAAACAAAAAACCTTGACGGATTAGCGCCAAGGTTTCTAAATAGCAATTTTTCCCTTTTTTTGTTAGAACTGTAGAGAAACAGTCAAATCGAAATTGTCAGAAATTACCTTGTCTCCTAAATTATCGAAGAAACTTCCAGAACCGTATTTGATGTCGTATTTTGTTCTATCCACTACTAGTTTTGCAGTTGCCGTTTTATCTTTAACAATCAAGTCAAAAGTTACTGGTTTTGTAATTCCCTTAATAGTTAAGTCGCCAACAACCGTATATACATTAGTTGATTTTTCTGTTACACTTTTAAAGTTGATACTTGCAGTTGGGAATTTTTCAACACCAAAGAAATCGTCTGCTTTTAAGTGACCTTCCAATTTTTCTTTTCCTTCTCCAGCTTTCAAATCATTCACTTGAATACTAGTCATGTCTACTGTAAATTTACCACGGGCGATCTTATTGTTTTTCATAAAGAATGCGCCATCCTTTAGTTTGATTGATCCTTCGTGTTGACCTGTTACTTTTTTCCCAACCCAAGAAATTGTGCTTTTTGCAACATCAACTCCTTTGGTTTGTGCGGTTGCTACTGTTGTTGATAAAACTACTGTTAATAGTAGGGCAAGAGTTTTTACGTTTTTCATTTTGTTGTTTGTTTTAATTAAAAATTATTTATAAAGTTAAAAATAGTTCTTCGTTTGATTTACGGACTTTCACGTAGTGTTGTGTTGCGTCTGACTCATCACGATAGCCTACGGTCGCAATCAGTGCAGCGCTCAAATTCATAGCGTCAAGACCCAGAATTTCATTGATTTGCAATGTTTCAAATCCTTCCATGGGTGTGACATCGATTTTAAGTTCAGCAGCGGCATTCAACAAATTTCCTAAAGCGAGATAAGTTTGTTTTGCTGTCCAAGTGTTTCTTTTTTCTTCCGGCAAAGTCGATATTTTCGATTTCATGAAGTCACCATAACCTGTCAAAGCATCTGCTGGCAAGCCTCTAGTTGTGGTCAATTTTTGTATTGCATCGTCAATTTCTTGATTTCCAAAATTGGTGATGTTGGCAAAAATGATTAAGTGTGACGCATCAACGATTTGACTTTGTCCCCAAGCTGCAGGTTGCAATTTTGCTCGTAAGTCAGCTGTATCCACAAAAATCACTTTGTAAGGTTGTAATCCGTATGATGATGCGCTTAGGCGAATGGCTTCTTTTAAAGCACTTAGGTCTCCATCCGACACTTTTTTCGTCGCGTCGAATTTTTTGGTGGCGTAACGCCAATTTTGATTTTCTAAAAATGTGCTCATAGTATTATTTGTTATTAAAAGTTCTATATTTTTCAAGCAATTGATTTAAGTATTGTAATTCTTCTGCATTCAAATTTGAGGCGAACGTTTGTTCATGATCATTTACTTTGGGATCAAGTTCTTCCAGAAGCGCCAATCCTTGTGGCGTAATCAAAATTTCCATTTTTCGGCGATTCTCAGGACACACTTCACGAGTTACGTAATTCTTGAGTAAAAGTTTGTCGATTAATCGTGTTGTATTACTGTTTTTGGCAAGCATTCGCTCTTGAATTTCACACATGTTTACTGCTGCTCCTTTTTGGCCTCGTAAAATACGTAACACGTTGTATTGTTCCGGCGAGACATCGTAAGGTTTCAGCAATTCATTGAAGTTGTCACCAATGACATTTTGCGTATATATCAAATTGAGAATGACTTTCTTCGAATCGTCTAATGTGACATTTGATTTTATGATCTCTTCAATTTTCATATTTGTAATTACAATATTTGTAGATACAAATGTATGTGTTTTATACATTTGTATATACAAGTGTGTGTTATTTATTTGTTAATTTTTGATTCATACTGTCTATAGGACCTTTAAATCCTTTGTTTGTAGGCATTGTCGATTTTTGTTATTTTTACAAAAAAAAAAAGCAACATGGACTTATCACAAAACGAATGGGCTAATCAATTGGAACAAGACAATAATGCCGTAATTATTGATGTCAGAACTCCTGAAGAATGGAGCGAAGGAATTATTCCAAATGCACTTCAAATAAATATTTACGAAGGACAAGGATTCATATATAAACTAGATGAATTAGACAAGACCAAAAACTATTACGTCTATTGTAAAGCAGGAGGAAGAAGTTTACAAGCTTGCAGTATTATGAATCAATTAGGTTTCGAGCACACTTTTAACCTGCAAGGCGGTTTTATGCAATGGCAAGGCGAAATAGTGGAGCCAGACTAAAATAGCTATAAACAGAAATTTGCGCTACTTGCCAATTCGATTCTTCTCTGCTTCTAATCCGGTTTCTCTTTCGCGTGACTTCTTAACTGTATCACTTCCGAAATTGTAAGTCAAATTGAAGCGGACTTGACGGCTATCGTTTCCTCCATCACCTTTAATTTTGACAAAGTCATATTGCGTCTTTCCGTGCCAAGGCGATGAATACAAGATGTCTGAAAAAGCCAAACGCGCAGTCAATTTCTTATTAAGGAATTGTTTTTGGAAAGCGAGGTCAAGTGATCCGAGACTTTGTGTCTTAAAAGTTCCTCCCCAAATAGAAGGTGAACTATACCAACCCGACACTTCCATCATGATGCCTTTGGGTAAAGTAAAATTGTTTTGACCGTATAAACTCAATGATTCCTGTTTGATGGAAAGAAAAGCATCATTGGTGGCAATATATTTACTTTGATACGCATTGATGCTAAAAAATACATTCCACCATTTTTTTACTTCAAACGGATAAGACACGCCCAAATTAATAACTTCTTCATTCGCCACATTCTTAGAAGTTAGAAAACTTCTGCTAGGCCCCGCTGCTTCTATGACTTGTGCAAAATAATCCGTAACTCTCGTAAAACTTAAACTGGTGTTTAAGGTATAATTATAGGTGTGTGATAACTTAAAATTATCGGCGTATTGTGGTTTTAAGAACGGATTTCCTCTCATAAAAGACAACTCATCTATTTGGTATTCAAATGGATTGAGTGATTGGTAGTTGGGTCGCTCAATTCGGCGACTATAAATGAAAGCGAAGGTATTTTTGTCATTCTTGTTATAGGTAATTCCTCCGCTTGGAAACCAGTCGGTATAATTTCTTTTGACTTGCTCGTTATTGGTAGGAATTAGCGCAATCAGCTCGCCATCGGACACAGTATTTTCAACACGAACACCAATTTGGAAATTAAATTTCTTAAATGTTCTGTTGTAATTTAAGTAACCGGCATTGACATTTTCCTTATAAATAAATTGGTTACTTCTATATGGGTTGAGCGTTTGTGTATTTCCAATTACACTATAAAAATCGAGTGTGTTATCTGTTTTTACAAAGGATGTCTTGCCTCCAAGACTTAATTTGCCTTTCCAGAAGTTGCGTTCATAATCTGTTTTGAAAGTCGCAATGTTGATGGTAACAGGCGTGTTTTGGAAACTGTTATTCTCATTTAGAACTGTCGTTTCATCATTCGCAAAATAAGTATTGGGTTGGTCGTTTTGCTTTTTATTGCTGTAAATTCCATAATCAACATCCATGTTCAAACTGACACCGGTAGTATCTTCGTATTTGTAATTTATGTTGGAATACAAATTATACGATTTGTCTTTGCCCAAATTCTTTGCAATCAATATACTATCTATGATGGCACTATTTACAGGGTGAATAGGCGTTCGTGTATTTGATTCACTGAAATTGTTATTGAAATTGCCGCTAACAATCAGACCAAAGGTGTTTTTCTTATTCGCATAATAATCGTAACCCAGCTTAATGTTATTGGCGTTGGTGGTGTTTTTTGTATTTGATCTCGAGTTGAAAATGGTATTGCTTTGTTCGCGATAGATGTTGATGAAATCATAGGAATCTCCAAAACGATTACTGTAGTTTCCATAGATATTTGACTTTTTATCTCTGGAATTAAAAGACAATGAGTTGATGGATGTTTGGTATTTTCCAATGTTTACGCCACTAGAGGCACTTCCGTTACTGCCAAATTTCTTGTTTTTCTTTAATTTGATATTCAAGATGCCGGCATTTCCCCCAGCATCATACTTGGAGGATGGCTGTGTAATTATTTCGATGCTATCGATGTCATTAGATTGCAGTGTTTTTAGGAAGTTAATCAATTCGCTGCCCGTCAAATAGGATTGTTTCCCATCGATGTAAATCAGTACACCTGTCTTGCCTTCCACGATAATATTATCATTGTTATCGATGGTGATTCCTGGCGTCTTTCGCAATAATTCAAATCTAGTAATTCCAGTTGCGTTAAGCGTATTCTGAACGTTAAATACCGTTTTATCTGCCAATACTTGGACAATTGGCTTTTTATTTTTGACTACGACTTCAGTAAGTTCATTCGTTTTTTCACGTAAAATGATGGTTGGTATTACTTTCAGTGCATCGTTTTTTTCAAATGGTTCCGATTGAAAGTCTTCGTACCCAATAGTATTTATTTGCAGGTAGTATTTGCCGTCTGGAACATTAGAAAATATAAATTTCCCTTCTTTGTCTGTGATGGCTGTTTTTTGAAGGACGTTCTTTTCGGCTTGAAAGAGTAGCACCGATATGTTCGATCCTTCCGTATCTTTTTTTAATTGTAAAATTCCTTTAATAGATTGGTCTTGAGCAGATACAAAATGAAAACAAAGGAGTATAACGGCAAGTAAAAATTTCTTCATGCGTATGGTGATATTGACATTTAATATTGGCTTTTGAAAAGTCCAATCATTTATTTTGCTACAATAGACACACAAACGTTGCAGTTGTTACAAAAAACGTAAAACTTTTCTACTATTGTCCTCGCAAAAGGTGTAATAATTCTTAGTGTATTTCGGAAATATTTACTTTGAAATTAACAATTGTAGCAATTGATGATACATCAATAGCTTAAGAGTTTCTGTAAAATCTTACTCCCTTGACACAAGTTTACTCTTCTTATTTTTATAAATATATACCGCGATAGGAAAATAAGCAACACTAAATAGTGCATATCCAACTCGTTTTACAATTCTACCATAAAAAGGGTCGAAGAGTGGTCCTAATTGTGTGAGAATTAAAGCCGTAAAGAAGATTGCCAATTCCCATTTAGGAAGCTTTCTCGCGGAAAGAAAAGCCCCAGCAAGAAAAATTTGACTTAGGAACCAAAAATCTAGGTACTTTAAAAGGAAGAACAATTTCGAATTATCGTAAAACAAAGGTTCAATGATACTATTAGATTGAATCTTGTTTAACAAAAAGTATGCTCTATCTTGTGGTAATTTGAATACTTCAACCAAACATAAATCAATAGTAAATTGACCAAACATGACAAAAATCGAAAGTATGACAAAGAAAAAACTAAGCCCAAACCAAACAGGGTAATTGCGATTTTTTAGAAAAGCGCCAATGGCAAGGTAAGCAGGAATCATAAGCAAAAGCGATAACATCAAAATAAGATGCGCATTGATCCATGATGTGCTATATTTAGTTAGCCCGACATAGAAATCTTTATGATTATGTTCGTGTATGAATAGCAATATTTGGCCTAACGCGTATAAGGGGAAGCAAGCTAATAAACAAAACGCCCAAAAGGCATTCTTAATTTGTATAAACATGGAGTAGCGCTATTAGTAGGATGATGGTTTTAAAATAAAATGCTAAAAATAGTAAATTGATTTTGATATGCAACAGCAATAGTATTAATTGTGAAATCCCCATTCGGATAAAGATAGAACTTTGGCATGAGTTGTTACTAAAACAAAAAACGGCTGATTTAAGACAGAGGTTTTTCAATTTCACTTTTCAAAGAATAGTTTAATTAATTCGAACTCTTTTTGTACAATGTACTTTATCAATTCAAGAGTTCAAGTTATATTCTTTCTTCTTTGCTTGCAATTGACATTCTTTGTCGTAGTACGCAAATTAGGAACTATAGAAAGTCAATTCAGTTAAATTTCAAAAGCGATAATATTTAAATTTAATAAAAATTTATTGTTTATCAATAATTATTTATTATATTCGCCTCGTAATTTAAACACTATTCATTATGACAAAAACAAACAAATTCGTATTTACAGTCGTAGAGATTGTTTCTTGGATCATCTTTGTTGGACTATGCGTCGAAGCGGGCGCCTTGATAGTCAATTTTATTTTTAGTCTATTCAAGCCTGAAGCACTTCATAATTTGTATCAGAAGTTAGACTTAAGTAGCATGCACGATCGTAGCAAATCGACTTTTTATAATATGTACAGTTTTATCTTGATCATTGCTATTTTGAAAGCGATTCTATTTTATATCGTGGTCAGACTGGTTTCTAAAATTGATCTTTCTAAGCCATTTGACAGCTTTGTTTCGAGGCAGATTTTCCTAATGAGTTACTACACTTTTTCCATCGGACTTTTGAGTTTTATAGCCAGAGAAACTACCAGAAATTTATCACACCGAGGATACGACATCAACAAATTAGATGAGTTTTGGGCAGATGGTCAAGCATTTATTTTAATGGCGGCGGTCATTTATGTGATCGCAATCATATTTGCAAGAGGCGTTGAACTCCAGAATGAAAACGACTTAACCGTATAAACTATGGCGATTATTGTAAACTTAGACGTCATGATGGCGAAGAGAAAAATGTCCTTAAATGAACTTTCCGAAAGAGTAGGATTAACACTCTCGAATCTGTCAATATTGAAAACAGGGAAAGCCAAAGCGATACGATTTAGTACACTCGAAACAATTTGTGAAGTATTAGATTGTCAACCTGGAGATATATTGGAATATGAAAAAAAGCGTTAGATTTTTTGTCATGGATGGCAATTAATTTAATTCAGCGAAAACCTTTCATTAACTTCCAATTTGACCATGAAGATATGCATTAGATGAGCAAAATCGTCTTCTATGATTGCTATTTCTCTAGTAGTACGAGAAGCGTTGGACATCAAAGTGTTTTCGCAAAGTGTAGTAAATTCTGTAATAATATTAGAATTAAACAAAATTTCGATAAAATGTTGAAAGCGGTTTCTTCTTGCAAGGTGTAGCTTTGTATTTTATTTTAATTCTTAATATGAAAGCGTCATGAAAAAATTATTTTTATCTTTTGTCTTTTTTGCAGGCACAGTCATAGCCATTGCGCAAGTAGAAAAACAAGACGACCGTCAGGAAACCGATCAAGACAAAATACAGCAAGAGCCCCAGCGTCCAGTGCAAATTGATCAAGAACGGCGAGCTAGAATAGATGCCCAACGCGCATACAATGAGGAAGTAGCAAGGAAGGCAGCAAAGAAACTGTCCAAAGAACAGACGAAAGAACAAGTGAAAAAAGAAGAAAAAGAACTGCAATAGCCTTATCAAGAGCAGAATGTTTAAAAACAAGAAGCATGGACTAATGATCCATGCTTTTTTTGTTGTTTACTTCATAGCTTAGGTATTGGTGGTGCCAAAGCGTAGATGTTGTGTTGATTTGTTTATTTGAATGTAAATGTGACTTGTCATTAATTCTAACTATGATTTTTTTGAGATGATTCTAAATGTAAGTAGGTAAGATATGCCAAGGAGAGGATCTTTGCTAGGAGTAGGGTTTGCTGATGCAAAACTGTTTTCCAGTTCAAGAACGAATACGACCAAATGGAATTAATTTTATTACTTTTGTTCCCTAGGTAAAGAATAATAATATGATGAAGATTAAGTTACGCTTTTGTTTGGTTATCTTATTTGCTCTATTTCTTAATATTTCCTGGAGTCAAATACCAGTAGGTTACTATACAAATGCGACAGGATTAAGTGGTGAAAACTTAAGAACCGCACTGAAAACAATAATTAGTACTGGCCATGTTAAGATACCTTATACAAGTACTAGCTTTGATATTTGGAATGCCTACGAATTTACAGATGTTCGACCTAGCGCTCCTACTGTAATTTGGGATATGTATAGTGATCGTCCAGGAAGTACTCCGGTGTATTCTTATACTCTTTTTACCTCTCAATGTGGCAATGCTTCTGCAGAAGGAAATTGTTATTCAAGAGAGCATTGTTTTCCAAAGTCCTGGTGGGGAGGTGCTGATAATGCAACAAACCAGCAATATAGCGATTTGCATCATTTGTTTCCTTCTGATCAGTATGTGAACGCAAAAAAAAGCAATTATCCTATTGGTAAAGTTAATTCAAGTGCGGTTTCTTGGACATCTACCAATGGTAGTAAAGTGGGGAATTGCGGCGTGACAGGTTATACTGGTTTTGTTTTTGAACCAATAGACGAATATAAAGGTGATTTTGCTAGAGCTTACCTCTATATCATAACACGTTACAAAGATCAGGTCAGCGGATGGGTAACTGCTAATTCAACTACGCAAATTGCGGATATCATTACCGGTACTCAATATAAACCATGGTTTTTGAATATGCTTTTGGAATGGACTACAAACGATCCGGTAAGTGCCAAGGAAATTGCAAGAAATGATGCCATCTACTATCAGACTCCCCAACACAACAGAAATCCTTTTGTAGATCATCCGGAGTATGTAACGGCCATATGGGGAGCACCTCTAGTTGTAGTTGCTCCAGTTGCAACGGCTGCTACATCGGTAACTGCCAACTCATTTGTTGCTAATTGGAATACCGTTTCCACTGCAACCGACGGCTATTTGTTGGACGTAAGCACGACACCTAATTTTTCAAATGCTTATACACAAAATACAACGGATTTGTTGTTTTCAGAATATGTTGAAGGAACCGGATCTAATAGATACATAGAAATTTATAATGGAACAGGGGCATCCGTAAACTTAAGCAATTACAGACTGCAGCTATTTCTAAATGGTTCGACCGTAGCTTCGGTAACAAATCAGTTGAGTGGTACTTTAGCAAATGGTGCTACTGTTGTATATAGGAATGTAAATGCTACAATTTATAGTGGAACTGCAGCAAGTTCGACTAGTGTAGATTTTACTGGAGATGATGCTATTGCCTTGTTTAAAATTTCTACCAATTCTTATGTAGATATCTTTGGACGGATAGGAGAGGACCCAGGAACTGCCTGGATCAATGGAACTTCTACTACTCTGGATAAGACTTTGGTACGTTTACCTACGATAACATCGGGAGTAACCATAAATCCAACATCGGGTTTCCCTACTTTAGTGACGCAATGGACAGCTGCTGATTTAGATGATGTTTCAGATATAGGCATTCATTCGTTCAACACCATCAATTTGGTTGATTCTTATGTAGCAGGTTATCAAAGCAAGCCAATTGCTGGGCAAAGTACAAATTCTTCAATAGTCAATGGACTGACAGCAAGTACAATATATTACTATCGAGTAAGAGCGAAAAACGGAACGGTAATTTCTGTAAATTCTAACACTATAGCAACGCCATGTTCCTCTTTAGTCACGCCATCTTTTGCTTCGGTAGGTGCAAGTTGCCCAGGAAGCGTTCTAGCGCCATTGCCAACCACTTCAACAAATGGCATAGTAGGTACTTGGTCGCCTGTGTTAAATAATATGGTTACAACAGACTATACATTTACACCGACTGCTGGTCAATGTGCTACACCGACTAGCACTACAATTACTATTGGATGTGGTGCTATTGTCAATCTTAAATTTTTCATACAGGATTATTATGACATTGGAACTAGGGCGATGCGACCGGTGCGTTTGAATCAAGGTATTGGAGTCAGCGCGACAGATGTTGAAGATGTGACGGTGACTTTGTACAATGCTCTCGATTTGTCCATGGTTGCAACTACAACTGCGATGCTTCAAACGAATGGTTCAGCGGTTTGTAATTTTACTTCCTTGCCAAACGGATCATACTATATTGCAGTTTATGGCCGTAATTTTATTGAGACCTGGAGCAATACGCCGCAAATAATAGGGAATACAGCCCTTACGTATGATTTTTCAAATGCTAGTTCTAAGGCCTATGGGAATAATATGAATCAGATTGATACTGATGTATGGGCGTTTTATTCCGGAGATATCAATCAGGATGATTCTATCGATAATAGTGATTCTTCGGAAATATTTTTAGATATTGAGAATTCAAGTTTTGGAGTTCTTGCTTCCGACTTAAATGGAGATGGTGCTGTAGATAATGCAGACACTGATAGCTTTTATACCAATATCGAAAATTCGTTTTATTCAAAACAGCCGTTATAGCCTCGTATTGTGCCATATAGTTGCGTCTTTTTTACTAGTAGCAACAACAAAAAATAGGGGACCTCTATATCTCCTGTATTTCTTTGAACTAAAGCTGTAATTAAACTATGAAGGTCTTGGCTTCTTCTGGATTTAAATCGAGGTAGGAGCAAAGCTCATTAAGGGTTACGACTTGATGTTTTTGCTTGTTGTGAATAGCTTTAATTTGTGCCAGGATATTGCGACATTGTCTTTCGCTTTTTCCGGTTATTCTTTGGATGTCTTTAGGGTAAATGCACAATCTGTTCATTGCTCATGGTTTTTTGGTTTGTATCTCAGTTATTTGGCTAGTAATTTTTTGGCAATTTTAGTCTTCCGCTGCAACTCGCTCCTATAAGATTGATGTAATGTAAATAGCACGTTTATTGCACGTATATATAACGTTGCACATTTCTTTTTTAGGACGAAGGATAAAATTACTATATTTTTTTTTGAATAAAAAGAACTATTTCGGCAAAAAATAGCAAAATCGGCATTATTAGGAAATAGCTACTCCTACTGTTTTTTTTACTTTGTTCCTTTACTATTATTAATCTTTAAACGCTATCTATATGGCTAAGGCAGTTGGAATTTTGAGTATTGAAGGTACCATCGAGAATTTGACATTTTACCGACGAGACGGTAAGATATTTGTTCGGCGGAAAGGAGGAGTTTCTAAACATCGAATTGAAACCGATCCGAATTATGTTCGAACTCGTGAAAACATGAATGAGTTTAAGCAGAGTGCAAAAGCAGGAAAGCTGCTGCGAGTGGCATTGCACGGTCTGGTCATCAAAGCTAAGGATAATCGGTTGAGTAGTAGAATGTTTCAAACCATGTTTCGGATTAAGAATTTGGATACTACTTCGGTACGAGGAAACCGCAGGGTGGCGATTGGTTTGTCTACGCCCGCCGGCAAGACTAGCTTAAAAGGGTTTGATTTTAATGCTAACGCGCCTTTGAATGGCGTCTTATTTGCACCATTTGATTTGGATACGACTAGCGGCAAAATTACATTTACCGATTTTGTCTCTGCCACGGAATTGCTGTTTCCTGAAGGTGCTACACATGCGAGCATACAGGGCGCTGCATTGGCAATCAATTTTGACACTGCATTTTCGGAAATTTCTTATAGCCCCAAAGAGAATTTTACGCTTTCCATGACGCCATCTACTTTTAGCTTGACACCGAATAGCCTTCCTGGAGGCGGTGCTGTTACTGTATTTTTGCTTAGTGTTGCCTTCTTTCAAGAAGTCGGTGGCGTGCAGTATCCGATGAAGAATGAGGAGTTTAATGTCCTGAATATTATTGACGTTGTATAAGTTGCATGCCTAAATTTGTATCGACAACATTGATCTTAATGTTGACATTTAAAGGCCCCGCAATGGCGGTAGTTGTCTTCCCAGAATCAATATTAAGCAATGCATAAATTTTAAGTTTGTACATAATTTTAAGAATTAAATCTTAGATAGCTAATGAATTAATTGGCTAATTCACAAAAAATTAATTTCGTAATTTATATTGTTGTCGAGCACTGCCCTAAAAATGAAATTAATTGAAAAAAATGTGCTATATTTCGCAAACACAATCTTTTGAATTATTTTCGTTCTATTGCTTATTAAGAGGATATAAGCTATGGTTTATTGTTTGTAATAGAGTAATAGTAGTAGCCAAAGCCAAATAATAGCAGCGGTATATTAATTGTATTCAATACGATTCGTTGGGCGCTGGTTGTCCTGCAGCGATAAAGACCTTAATATGAAAGAAAATGTGGAATGGAATAACGGAATTGAAAGAACTATGCCCGTAAGAACTATTTCCACCTTACTCCTTTTGGTGGTTGTTTTTTTTGGCTATGGTCAAGAATATCAATGTGGTACGCGTCCATATGGTCAAATTGCAACCAGTTCCAAAACGAAGTGGATAGATGTTAAGCGGAAAGTACGTCGGGGAGATACTGCTACTGGAGGCATTAATAGTAAACTGGTTTCCTTTTCACCTCAATACAGAGCCACCGTTATTAACTCTGGAGATCAAGTTGCATTTTCATTAATTGATCCCAATGCCATACCTACCGATGCGAAAATTCATTGGGAAATAGTTAGACAATTTGAAAGCGCCCAAGGTTTATGCCCCGCTATTGGAGAGCATTATCTAAGAATAGAAATGCGAAATACTGATGCAATCACCTTCATGAAAGACAGTAGCGAAAGTTGTCGTTTGTTTGAAACCTATATTGTCAAATTATATGAAGGAAATGACCTGATCGACTGCTTAGAATTATTTGTTCTAGGAGAAAGTTATCAGGCGTATAAGAATCATTTTGATTTCTCGGAAGAATCCGAGCACGATGAAGCGATACCACCTCGCCATAAAGCGGCTTTTTATCCAGACTTTAGCTCGGAGTTTATCAATACCTCCTGCAGCGATGGTGCTATTCGAGAGAAAATAAACGAAAAAAGCGTCTTCACCACTTACAACGATATTTCAGTTGCTTCTCGGTCAGGAAATCCAGGTACGTTAAGAATGACTTCCCCAGATAGTAGTGATGGTTCTCTTTCCTTTTGCGAACAAAATCCACCGCCGTGGGAAATCAATAATAGAAGTAGAAACAAACGGAATGATGTCATCTTTTATCCTAGACATATTGAAGGTTCTGAATTCTACTACCAAGTGAGCATTATGGTCCCTTCAACCAATGATCCTTCATTTTACGACGATTATTACAATATTGTATTTGAATTTCACCAATCGACATTTCCAGTTGAGGCATTAAGACCGCACTTTAAAGCGATTATGCATCTGATCATCAATGGCCCTAACAAGATGAAAATAAACTACGGATTAGCGGGCATCGGTTATTGTGCCTCGCAGGATATACCCTATAGACCTGGACAATGGATAGATTTTACTTTTCATATCAAGTGGAAAAATGTTTATCAAAAATCAACAAGTCAATTATCAAGCATTGAAGGCAATGATGGCTTGTTCGAATGTTGGTATGATAATAACAAAGTAAATTTTAAACAAGCGCGTCTTGGACAATATAAGTTAATTAGCAGTTTTTCTGGCGGAACCACCATTTATGGTCCTAATTTAGACAATTATAATCCTGCCAATATCGTTTTCAATCAATATCGACTAAGAAGAGATACCGACGATGACAACGAAGTACCGTATGAAACTAGTGTTCTATTTGACGATTTTATTATCACGAAAGATAGACCAGCAATCCTTTCGAAACCAAAGTGAAATTAAGTACGAAAGCTACAGATTGTCTAATTATCTGTGTTTTAAAAATATATACTAATTCGCTCTGAAACAAATATTTTGCACACGCTCATTGTTACTTACAATACAACAGTTACTAGCAGTAATAGCCCCTTAAGATTGTATCTAAAAGTCGCGCTCAATCTGCTTTGCGGTAATCACTTTTGAAATCAATCGCTCGTAGGGAACACCGGCACGTTTGCTCAATTCGTCTAAAACCAAGAGCAATGCTTCGAAGTCGCGCTCATGTTCTATAATGATATACTCGATTTCGTTTAAGTCTAATGGCATGCGGGCTGGAGTAGCAGGTGCAGCAGCGGCTATAGTGGATTTATGTTGTTTGAACAAGGGCTCGACGAGGGAATTGTCGGGTATATAGCGCCATTCACGTTCGTCATAAAATATTTTCCGCTTTTCGATAATGTCTCTAAAGAGCTGGTTGCCTTGGTGTTGCTTGAGGTAGGGCAGCAGGTACTTGCGCTCGTAGGGAGCAAGTGCATCGTTCTTAATTAAGTTCTTGACCAATAAGCTCTCGCTGGTGACATACCAAACTGGTTTTACGCCATGAGCACGCGCATAGGTGCGTTTGATGCCGATGCCATAGCGGCCGTACCAGTCAAAATGTTCTTTGATGAGACTCAACGGAATATCACAAAAGCACGCCATGGGCACACGATAGCCGTGGTTGGTTACGGGCAGCTTTTCGTACGTAGGATTACAATAAAACCCATTGCGAAGGTTATCGATGAGGTACTCGAGACTATCGGTAAAATTAAAAAGCGTCAGAGAACTAATGCGAGACATAGGAACGTTTTTCTATGTTGTAAATATAAAAAATAGGAATTTCGAATTATGATTTACGATTTACGGTGCATCAGGAATATTAGGTTCTACCAAACGTTTGAGTTTGTCTAAAGATTCCTGCCATCCCAAATAGCAAAATTCTGTGGGAATCGCTTCTGGGATTCCTTCTTGTGTGGCGGTAAATTCAGTTCCGCAAAGTACCTCTTTTAGCGTTATGGTCGTGATCATTTGGTCTGGTAGGTTTGGGTCATCAAATTGGTCGGTATATTGAAGCAATTCATTCGGCACTATTGCTACATATTCTCCGCCGAAGGAATGGCTGCTACCCGTTGAAAAATTGGTAAATGACATTTTATAGGTGCCGCCCACCTTGAAATCCATTTGGTGAACTTTGCCAACAAATCCGTAGGGTGGTAACCAAGATGCCATCGCATCAGGATCTGTAAACGCTTTGAATATTTTCTCTGGACTGGCTGCAAAAACACGGTGCAGCGTTACTTTATGATTTGCCATGGTGTTGATTTTTTGGATATCAAATATAATATTTTTCTTGTTGTTTGAACGCTGGAGTGCTTAGATATCGTGAATTTTGCTCGCAAAGTCACGGAGGAGCAAAGGGAGTTACTCTTTTAGCGTGGCATCCTCTGTATTTGGATTAGCTCTTGACCTAGTTCTTCTTTGATAGGAGGATTGTTTTGTATCTTAAATGTTTGCGTGCGCGCACTGCCAAATCACTTACCACGCCATCTCCATCACTTACTACAAATTAAGCTGTAGTTGCCTATTCCTAGGCTATTTTGGGAGAAATTATTCTATATTTACCGCGATTTATTTTACCTTTTGGATTATGAAAAAACTATTACTTTCAGTTGCCTTGCTTTGTACACTTTTTGCCCATGCGCAATTGCGGTTGGTTAAGAACCACGATGGCAATGTTTCGTCAGGAGCTGTTCCGAGATTGGTCATTAATGACCGATTGGTTTATACCGCAGATGAAGCTGCTATCAACTATCCGTTTTTTACCGACGGGACTACCGATAACAGCTCGAATATCATCGATACGGCGACTGGTTTGGTGGCGATGACCACTGGAACCGCTTTTAGTAACGCCGTTTTGAACGGAGAAGCACATTTTTTGGCTAGTTACAACAGTGTCGCAACCGGAGCGTTTAGTCGCATAACTAAGGCTGGATTTACGACTACTGACTGCAATGCCTATGGGAATTTAGGTGGGTTTACAGGCTTTGCGAATTCGCAATTGAGTAAACAAGTGGTTTTGAATAATCAAATTTTATTCGTTCCCAATATCGTCAGTGCGACGAATGCTGTTGCGAATGAACTGTATAAATCAGATGGTAGCGCCCTAAGCTTGGTCAAGGATATCAATCCGACCGCGACTGTTTCCTCGCAACCATCGGAACTTACTGTACTCAACTCGACGTGTTTTTTCACAGCCGATGACGGAACTGGTAAGAAGTTATGGAAAACCAATGGTACGACAGCTGGAACTGTACCTTATATCGATCTCAATACCAACACGACGATTGCCAATCCCTCTGGATTGGAAGTGTTTGGCAATGAGTTGGTATATGCCGCTAATCCAAACTCAATTACGGGAAATGAATTGTATAAAACAGACGGCGCAGGAAATGTAACTCTTATTAGAGATATGCGGACTGCAGCGTTGGCGAGCAGTAACCCGCAAAAGATAACGTCGTTGGGTAATTGGATTTATTTTAGCGCGGACAACGGACAGACTGGTCGGGAATTGTGGCGTTCCAATGGTACTTACGACGGAACCCAGTTAGTGAAAGATATTAATACCGTGGGAGGTGGCGGTGGTCAACCTACTTTAAACAGTAATCCATCCGATTTTATACAAGTCGGATCATTGGTCTTTTTTACCGCCAATGACGGCATTCACGGCGAAGAATTGTGGAAAACCTCTGGTTCATCTGGCAGTACAGTGATGGTCAAAGACATTAATGTTGGGACGGATAGTACCCTTATTGATGACATGATTGCTTATAACGGCAAGCTATATTTTACGGCCTATAACGTAACTGATTTTAAGGTAAATTTGTGGGTGAGCGACGGCACGACGGCTGGAACAACCATGATTACCATCAATCCGTCAGGTGACAGCGATGTGAGTAGCATTGTCTTATTTAACAACGAGTTGTATTTTGGTGCCGATGATGGTTCCGGAATTGGAACAGAATTGTATGCGTACCACGATCCGTTTTTAGGAACTGAAGCGGTTGACGTTGCATCAAAAAATATGGTGTTGACTCCAAATCCATCCCACGACTATTTCGAATTGCAATCGGACAATAACATTCAACAAGTACAAGTTTTTTCACTAAAAGGACAATTGGTCAAGTCTTTTGACAAGGAGCAACGCTATGATGTTTCGGGTCTGGCCAATGGCGTTTATGTGGTGAAGATTTCTGGTGAGAGTACGGTTTTTCGTAAATTGGTGAAGGAGTAAGTTGTGGGTTATCAGTTGTTTGCTATTGATCGAAAATCTGCGCTGGTCACTTCACGTAACTCTTGCGCAAACGGGGTAGGGAATATATTCTCATTTGCAGTAAATTTACGCACATAGTAATGGTTAATCAACATTAAGAATCAGGTGAAAGAGCCCTGAAAACTATTAAACAAAAGAAAACAAAAAATAGACTATCATGAAAGTATTAAAAATTAAATCTAAATCTAAATCTAAATCTAAATCTATCCTTTATGCTACTATTTTTCTATTAGTGGCTTTTGATGTAAGCTGTCAAGGATTCGCTCCTGATTTTTTGACATGGACTGTTCCCATCGGGGGAAAACAGACTAGTGTAGGTAATTGGGGATTTAATGCTATTGGAGGTTCGGCAAGTACGAGTTCAATTCTTAATAGTCAAACCTGGAGTTTATTAGATTTGAATGGCGATGGAAAATCGGACTTGGTTGTGACTGGTCAAAATAATGCTAATGGCTATGACACGGTTTTTAGTCCAAGTAGCGTCCCGTATTGGAAAGTATATCTTAATACAGATTCGGGGTTCTCAACAACGGCAATCAACTGGACGGTTCCCGTCGGAGGAAAACAAACTAGTTTGGGTAATTGGGGATTTAATGCTATTGGAGGTTCGGCAAGTACGAGTTCAATTCTTAATAATCAAACCTGGAGTTTAGTAGATTTGAATGGCGATGGAAAACCGGATTTGGTTGTGACTGGTCAAAATAATGCTAATGGCTATGATACGGTTTTTAGTCCAAGTAGCGTCCCTTATTGGAAAGTATATCTCAATACAGATTCGGGGTTCTCAACAACGGCAATCAACTGGATTGTTCCCGTCGGAGGAAAACAAACTAGTGTGGGTAATTGGGGATTTAATGCTATTGGAGGTTCGGCAAGTACGAGTTCAATTCTTAATAGTCAAACCTGGAGTTTATTAGATTTGAATGGCGATCGAAAACCGGATTTGGTTGTGACTGGTCAAAATGATGCTAATGGCTATGATACTGTTTTTAGTCCAAGTAGCGTCCCTTATTGGAAAGTATATCTCAATACAGATTCGGGGTTCTCAACAACGGCAATCAACTGGATTGTTCCCGTCGGAGGAAAACAAACTACTGTAGGTAATTGGGGATTTAATGATATAGCAGGTTCGGCAAGTACGAGTTCAATTCTTAATAGTCAAACCTGGAGTTTAGTAGATTTGAATGGCGATGGGCAGTTGGATTTGGTTGTGACTGGTCAAAATAATGCTAATGGCTATGACACGGTTTTTAGTCCAAGTAGCGTCCCGTATTGGAAAATCTATTTCAATACAGGTTCGGGGTTCTCAACAACGGCAACCAACTGGATTGTTCCCGTCGGAGGAAAACAAACTAGTTTGGGTAATTGGGGATTTAATGCTATTGGAGGTTCGGCAAGTACGAGTTCAATTCTTAATAGTCAAACTTGGAGTTTAGTAGATTTGAATGGCGATGGAAAATCGGATTTGGTTGTGACCGGGCAAAATAATGCCAATGGCTATGATACGGTTTTTAGTCCAAGCAGCGTCCCTTATTGGAAAGTCTATTCCAATACAGGTTCTCAGTTTTCAACAACTGCGACCAATTGGATCGTTCCCGTCGGAGGAAAACAAACGAGTTTGGGTAATTGGGGATTTAATGATATAGGAGGTTCGGCAAGTACGAGTCCAATTCTTAATAATCAAACTTGGAGCGTCGTTGATTTAAATAGTGATGGGCAGTTGGACTTGGTTGTGACCGCTCAAAATAATGCTGATGGTTACGACACGGTTTTTAGTCCAAGTAGCGTCCCTTATTGGAAAGTGTACCTCAATACAACGCCGCTTGGAATTGATAATTTTAATGATAATCAGTCCGGTTTTGCACTTTATCCAAATCCGTCCCAAGACTATTTTGAATTGCAATCGGACAGAAATATTCAACAAGTACAGGTTTATTCGTTACATGGACAATTGGTTAAGACTTTTAACAAGGAGCAACGCTATGATGTTTCTGATTTAGCTAGTGGTGTATATGTGGTGAAGATTTCTGGTGACATGACGGTTAGTCGTAAATTGGTGAAAGAGTAGATGGGTAGTTGTCGGTTGTCGGTTGCGAGTTGTGGGTTGTGGGTTGAATGTTGTTTGCTAATAATTGAAAATACGGGATCTGGTTTATCAGTATTTTAAATTATATAACAATACGAAATGATTCGTGCTATAGCAGGAACAGGAGAAAGATATTCGCGTTACCAGGTAATTCTATTTAAAAAAAATCAGCAGAAGATATAATTCCTGCTAAATAACTAATAATATGTCACAAGACTTTTGGACCCTGCGGGGAGCAATTAGCTTCCTACACCCAAGATAGCACTCAGTTGCTGTTAAGTAATTGATGACGTTCCTAATCCTAAACCTCTCGCGAAATTATTATGTTAGATAGGAATACATCGAATGTACCTCTAAAAAATGCAGGATTAATACTAGTGCATCCGTTCTTGAATAATTTGTTTAGGTATTTGGATTACTTAGACGATAAAAATCAATTCAAAAATGAAGCAACGGTTTGGCGCGCCGTCTATGTTATGCATTATATCGCCACTGGGCAGGTTGGTGCTAATGATGAAGCCGACTTAGCAATGTCGAAATTGCTTTCGGGAATGCATATTGGAGCCGCTATTCCCTTAGATTTAACGCTGTCGAGCAATGAAATAGACTATGCAAATGAAGTATTGCAAGTCATCATTTCTAGATGGGATAAGTTGGGTAAAGCTAGTAATGACGGACTTCGAAATACTTTTCTTACGCGCAACGGAATCGTAGAGGAGCACAATGAAGCGTTCAATTTGTCTATAGAGACTAGCGGCACGGACATTTTGTTAGATGTCTTGCCGTGGAATATTACCGTAGTCAAATTACCTTGGATTAAAAACATAATTTATACCTCATGGAGATAGTTCACTAGTTGGCTAAACCCATATAATAACAGCGATCTCTGCATCAAGAAGAATATTTTCCTTACTTCTAATCGTTGCCTTTATCGGCAGTAAATACGTATTTCTTTTCGAATCGAACCAAATGGCGGTTTCCCATTTGGTGTTGCCGATTTTTGCAGTGGCTTTGAGTCGACCCCAGCCTTCTTCAGAGGATTTGAGTAGCAATCTAATTTCGGTGGAAGTTGTTTCGGGCAGAGATACAAAATGCCAACCTCCTGTAGATGGCTGTTGCCATAGGATAGCGATGAATTCGTATTTTATTTTGCCGGTCATTTTTTAGCAGTTAGGCTTGTTCTTTTCCTAGTTTTTAGGCGTGGATTACTTTGTCAGTTTGCGACGCTTTGGTAGCAATCCGCGACTTTGGTTTTGAAACAAAGCATGGAAGTGCTCATCGCTCTTTTGTATAAATATCTCTTATTGCTTCACAAATTTGGTTTCGTATTTATTATCTCCCGAAATTACGCGTAGGATGTAAATACCATCCGCAAGATTTTCAACATTGATGAACGCTGTGTTTTGACTTTGTTCCTGCACTATTTTACCAGTTAGGTCGGTGATGGTAATCTTATCGATTGCGATATTGTTTGGTAATTTTAGGTTGAGGATGTTGTTTGTTGGATTGGGGTATACTACAATTTGGTTGTCCGCTATGGTTTGAACGGTACTCAACGGATTGGTCTGATAAAAGTTCACAAAACTTACAAAATCTCCCGAGGCGATAATATAGAATGGATTGGCATTAAACCAAGTGTAGAACTCACCGTCTTTTTGGCGTATTGCATTATTAAATGTGCCGAATGGTGTAATAATGGTGCCGAAAGCATCATATTGGGTTACGTTTGTGTACAGTTCAGGGTTGCCTAAATCTTGATAAGTATCATTGACCACAGTGTTAAATATATACGGAAATGTGAAGATGGTTTGGGTGTCTGGACTGTAATCACTCGTGACCGTGTGGTCATTTGATAATCCAAGAATTTCAAAAGTGCTATTGTTGATGTTAAAAAAGATGTATTCATTAGAATCTGAATAAACGTATTTCCAGCAATTGTTAGCTGCCGGATAGGAACTGGCAAACGGAGCGGATTCGACTGGTATTTTAATTAGAGCAAAATCGTAAGTTACCGGTACTGTCGCATAGTTCCAAACTTGGTTTGCTCCTGCATTACCCACAGTTAAGCCAGTAACATCCGCATTATAAACCAGCGTCGAGTAATTTGACGGGAAATTAGAGGCGTTTAATTGTGGTTGACTGTAACCCAATGCAATGCTCATTGTAATCATGAATGAGAAGAAGTAATATTTTTTCATCACGGTTGCAGTTTATTGTTTCACAAATTTAGTTTCGAATGAATTATTTCCCGACGTTGCCTGCAGAACATAAATTCCGTCGGCAAGATTTTCAACATTTACGGTTTCTGTGTCTTGACTTTGTTCCTGAACAGTTTTGCCCGTTAGGTCGGTGATGGTAATCTTGTCAACTGCTATATTGTTTGGTAATTTCAGGTTGAGGATGTTGTTTGTTGGATTAGGGTATACTACAATTTGGTTATCCGCTATCGTCTGGACAGTACTTAACGGATTGGTTTGATAGAAGTACACAAAACTTACAAAATCTCCTAAGGCGATGAGATAAAATGGATTTGCGTTAAACCAAATGAATGTGTCGCCATCTCTTTGTCGTATTGCGTTATTAAATGTTCCAAAGGGTGTAATGATGGTACCATATGCATCATATTGGGTGGTATTGCTGTTAATTAAAGGATCGCCTATATCTTGATAAGTATCAGTCACAACAGTGTTAAAAGTATACGGAAATGTAAATATATTTTGGGAATTTTGACTGTAATTATTCCCCACTGATTGGTCACTCGCAGATCCAATATTTTCAAAAGTATTATTGGTTATTTTAAAGAAAATGTAATCGCTAAAATCTGAGTACACATAATTCCAACAATAGTTGGAGGTCGGAAAGGAACTAGCAAAAGGAGCGGATTCGACCGGAACCTTAACTACTCCAAAATTATAAGTTGTCGGAACTGAAGCATAGTTCCAGACTTGGTTTGCTCCAGCATTACCTGCGCTTAAGCCAGTAACATCCCCTTCATAAACCATGGCCGAGTAATTTGATGGAAAATTGGAGGCGTTTAGTTGTGGTTGGCTGTAGCCCACCGTAAAGCTCATGGAAATAAGGAATAAGAATAAGTAGTATTTTTTCATCTTGGTAGGGTGTTATTGTTTTACAAATTTAGTTTCGAACGAATCATTTCCTGAAGTTGCTTGCAGGATATAAATTCCACTGGGCAAATTTTCAACATGGATGACCTCCGTGTTTTGACTTTGTTCCTTCACCGTCTTACCTGTTAGGTCGGTGATAGTTATTTTATCGATTGCGATATTGTTTGGTAATTTTAGGCTTAGAATGTCGTTTGTTGGGTTGGGGAAAATGGAAATTTTCGAATCAGCAGCAATGACTTGGTTTGTAGCAAGACCTGGAGAATTTTCCCATATTATAACATCGGTTATTTGTCCAGTACCATTTGATACCTCTATACTCATTAAAGGTGTATAGGGATCAAATTTGTACCAGCTATAGGAGGTAGACACGTCATCCTCATCTTTGATTCGAACAACATTAGTAAAGGTACCATAGGGCGTAGTAAGGCTTCCGTACGCGTCATATGTACTTGTTGATACTGAGAGTATTGGGTCTGACGTAAGTTGCTCGCTATCGACAAAACTATTCGTATAACTTAACGGCAGAGGCACTAAGGGTGTGTCGATGTAGCCTTCAAAATCTCCTGCTGAATTGATTGTTCCAAGTGGTTCATAGCTTGATGAGGTTATTTTTACATAACTGAAATTTTGATAAATAATATTATCAAAAATAGAGGAGACGCTGATGAAATAATTTGCCTCTGGGATTTGACTATGCGCAGGCGCTGCACTTTCAGGAATTGATTTCAAATAAATAAAAGGAGGATCGGTAACCACTAAACTATAGTTCCAAGTTTGGTTTGCGCCAGCATTTCCTACTGTTATTCCAGTAAAGTTTGACACAGAATGCGCTCGAACTGAAAAATCTTGAAATGATGCGGAGGTTACCACGGGTTGTGCAAGCGCAAAGCATCCAGCGGATAGTAGCAGTACGAAAGCGAAGTAGTTTTTTTTCATGCGAAGAGATTTTAAAGTTGTTAGAAATGAAACAATAAAACCATAACAGTCTTGAGCACTTATTCCACAAAATGAAACTAGTGCGTTATGGAAAAGTAGATTAGGAAGATCAGGGAGTTGTAAACTTAATTAAAAATGCTAGAATAAACTATAGTATGTTGTAAGTTATTTATTTGTTAACATTAAGGACTGGGAAAAGCAGGTTTGGAATTTGAGGTTTGCTATTGGATATCGAATATTCCAAACTCCAAATCCCAAACTCCAAATCCCAAATAGTATATCGTAAACTAGCTAAGTTACAATTGGAACAGCTAACGCTGTATCGCTACTACAATCCTTACAATGAAATCTAATATTTCACAATCTTACCTGTCTTAACACCGCCGCTTTTGTTGGTCATCGTATACAAATACATTCCAGCAGGAAGACTTGCAGTATTGATGGTTGTCGTTTGGGTAAATGATTGCGTCAATAGTCTTGTACCAGTCAAGCTATAAAAACTTATTTCAGTTGCTTCATTTAGCGGTGCCGTGATTTTTAATGCTTCAGCACATGGATTAGGCAACACAGTATAATCCTGTGCTGAATTCTGCTGTGTAGCTAAGTTATCAAATGTAACCAAAAGGTTATCGAAGATGAATGCCGTACCGTTGCTATCATCTATGGTCATATAAGCAGCGGAGGCTACACCCAAATCGATTACAACGTGTTCGAAGCTAGTGCTCAAATAGTTACGCAATAATATGCCATTGCTATCATAAACATCAATATTCATATAATCTGTTTCGGAGGTCGAATTGATGGCATTGTCGAATTCAATTTTGCTCGCCAGTTGATATTGTGATGGGTTTGCAGGATCGACAAAATCCACACGGAATGGCGAGTACCAAGTATCGCTATGCAATATGGATCCGAAAGAGCTACTACCATAATCATAAATTACAGGAGGACTTGAACCGTTAAAACCCGAAAACACGACGCCTTCGTTAAGATATTGTGTCGTAACCACCGTGTCAGGAGGATACTCGCTGAAAGTGATGGAATTGCTATCTGGTAAATTATTGTTTGTAGGGTGATTTGTGTTGACTTGTTGCGTTGGTGGACTCATTTGCGCCACGCAGTTGATTGTTGCCAACATCATCGTCAATGGGATAAATAGAATTTTTTTCACGGGTTATATCTTTAAGTGAGTAAATAGCCTTTCGCTTTCGTTATTCAAATCTAAACAAAATTATTTGTTATTTTACGCTTTGTGGGTATTTTGTTAGGTTGGGAGGGATAAAGCGGGATAGTAGTTATAAATTCGCGGTATTATGTTTCTTTTCTTTTATCGCACGGATAGTATTTTTTAGCGGAGTTTGGTGCAGCGTTGATGTGTTTTGATATAAATCGACGAAGGAGATTCAGCGAATACCATTTTCAAATGATATCTTTTTCTTTTGTCTTGACACAAAAGAAACAAAAAGTCAAGGCTATGAATTCTCGGCGGTCAGATTATTCTTAAATCCTAAATGAAAAGAACTCGCTACGCTCAGACAGCTTTTCATTCTTAACGGATTCGGCGAATATCTGACGCTCGCCTGCGAATCCTAATGCCGGTCTTTATAAGATATTTCCTTTGCTACTGCAAGACTAGAGCGAAGCTACTGGCGATGCAAATCGCAGATTCGACGCAGTGAATCCCTTCTTGTTTTAGGATGAAGTACCTCTTTGCGATATGGTTATCGTAAATAGAAAAAGCAGTTGCAAATAACGCTTGCAACTGCTTTTTTTATGATACAAAAAACTAAAAATCAGGTGTTTATATTAGTTTTTGATGAATCGTTTGGTAATCGATTTTCCATTAGTATTCACTTCAATCAAGTAGATGCCAGAAACAAGGTGAGCCGCTGAAACAGTTTCGTTGAAAGTCATTTCGTTAGGCGCGGATTACAAATTTGAGCCAGCAGGAATTACTGAGATCGAGTGTACTTCGGTTAGTGAATAAACAACGCAATAAAAATTTCAAGAACAATTAGAATAATAATCACCCATTCCAAACGGGAGCTTTCTCGAACATTGAGCACGTCGGTAAATAAAGTTAAGTTGTCTTCCACAATCTGCAACCGATAATCGATGTCTTTAAAGCGAGTGTTGATTTCGAAATTGGCTTTAAGTTGCCGGTTTAGGATGTTGAGTTCCTCATTGTCCCAAACCAAGTTCGGATCATCGAGTATGTATAAATTATCGATAATGCTGTTTTTTACATTGAGTACTTTACCTATGTACTTGAGTAAATTGGTTTTACTAATCGACAGCTTTCCGTAGCGTTCCAATTCTAGAATATAGTGTTTGGATGACGTAATCATGTCGTCGGTCAAAACTTCATAATATTCTAAAGCGACGGATTGCCCAGTGTTGAGCGTGATGATGCGCACTAACGAAGGTGTGATGGCGGGCACCGTTACGACATTGTTTCTGACGATACTGCTGCTGATTTGGTCGTTGGTTTCGATTTGGTATTCCTCAAACAAAGGCGTTTCGATGAGCGTGGTGGTATATTTTTGAGCAAAAGTCATGAGTTCTGCCTTGTCGCGCTGGTCATAATTCGCGAATACGACCACACCATAATCAAAAATGTAGAGATACTGGTTGGTTTCGGGAAAGACATAGAAGATTTCCGATTGCGTGCCAAAGTGTTCTACTTCCAAAAAGTCTTCACGAAACTTCTTGATGTTGAACGATTCCGCAATTTGAAGGGCTTCAATTCGTATAGGCATGACGCAGTATTTATCACAAATGTAATAAAAATGCGTTTTGTATTTTGAGCCAAAGCACCCTTATTTGAAAATGCTCATTTTATCATCATAAATGGGACTTTGGATATTCAGAAAATTGAGAACGCTATGAAATACATGATTTTGGGAAACTTCAGAATTGGGCTTGAGTTGTTTGGAATCATCTGACAACCAAACTATAAAAGGAATCTCATATTGTTCTTTTGGCGCAATACTTAAAGGCAAACCATGCATATAGAGATTGTTTTCTCCCAAGGACTCGCCGTGATCGGAAACAAAAATCATGGTGCTGTGATAGGCTTTCAATTGCTTTAAATCTTCAATAACTTTTGATAAGAAATAATCTGTATAAACAATGGTATTGTCATACGCATTGATGAGCTCCGTGTGCGTACATTTACCTAATTCAACAGAATTGCAAACAGGTTTGAAGTACTCAAATTGAGGAGGATATTTCTGACTATAAGTGGGACCGTGACTCATACTGGTGTGCAAAACCACCAATATTTTATTTTTAGTACTGGCTAAGATTTGTTCTTTGAGTCCACTAAGCAGAATTTCATCATAATGACATGCTTCGCCTTTACAAATTTTTCCTAAAAAATCTCGATCTTGAAAATTTTTGATATGAACGGGTGGTTCTCCCCAGTTGGAAGTTCTCCAAATTACTTCTATCTTATTTCTGTAAAGGTAATTGGGTAAAATTTCATAAAGATCATCGGTGCGGGTGTGTTCCAAAATCCCTTTGACACCAGCTGTAGTATAGGTCGCACAAGAATTTGCTTTAAAATGAGAAACATTAGGAATCTTAGAAAGCAGTGGATTGGTATTTTTCGAATATCCGTATAAAGAAAAATTTTGGCTTCTGGCGGATTCTCCGATGACTAAGACAACAACGGATTTTTGACTATCCTTGATTGTTGCATTGGGCAATAAGATTTCCTTTTGATTTTTTTTGTATTCGTGCACATAAAAAAGCGACAGATTAACAGAATAAGACCAAGGCATTGCCAATCCACCTAATGTTTTCGAATTTTTGTCTATCCACAACCAATTGCTTGCATTAGCAAATACCAAGGTGAGCACAAACAAAAGGGTTAGGGAAATAGTGATAAAAAATTTCTTGAGCGGTACTTTTGTTATTTTGGCTTTGATAAAATAAATACTTGGAATTATCCCAAGGAAAATAATATAGGCGAATAATTTTATAGAAAAAAAGCTGCTTGCTTCTTCATATTTTGTATTGAGTACATTCCCAATCATACTTTCATCAATAATCACACTGTAGGTGTTGATAAAGTATACGGCAAGGGCGTTGACGATAAAGAATAGCACCAACAAAAATTTTCCAACATGGCGCGATAAAGAGAAAATCAAGAAAAAAACAAAGGCATTCAAGACTACCATCAATATCATCAAACTAATAATGATCATCATACCATTAAAGCTTTTGTAGTCTACATTATTGAAAACAAAGACGTAAAATGGGAGATGAAAGAATAGAAAATTGAGCGCGCTGACCAGCAGCACAAAGTGCGTTATTTTGAAATTATTTTTTAAAGTAAACATGAATAATTTTATAAAGTGAAAAAATGAGATTGAATAGAGCGAAATAATATATTATTAAATGTTCCTCTGTAATTTTGTTGAAAAGAACGACTGTACCCGCTAGAAACAAAAGCATAAAAAAGGGATAGTATTTTTTGTTGCTAATCCAAGCCCAAAGTTTATATTTTTTAGTAACAAAAATACCAATGAGTCCAGAAATACATCCGACGATACTTCCAATAAGAACATCCAAAGGGAAATGCGCTCCTATGCCAACTCTAGTCAATACAAGCAACGAGCCGACGAGTAGGATAGATAAAATCCATGCAACTTTGTACGACCTTTTCTTAGGCATAAAAGCAAAGAGCAATACGGTAAGTACAGTAAAAACGGTAATGGAGTGTCCAGAAGGTAAACTTCTAAATCCAGGCATGGTTCTGCCGACAATGGTAAAAGTATGGTGATCGATTGCCTGGGCAGGGCGCGGCATGGCAAATAGGTTCTTTAACACAGAAGAAAATATCCCGGAAATAATCGAACCCGATATCAACGACTCCCACATTTTGGGAGCGTATATAAGAAAAATGCTGAGGAGAGATAAAAAAATAAAGGCATCACCAATCTGTGTTAGATTCATTAGCAAATTGGGGAACGGCGATAATATCGCATTGAAAAATAGAAATACATTTTTCTGGCATTCCACGTATTGCACATCAGACATGGCGTTTTGACTGTATAAGTATCCGAAAATGCTAATCAATAAGAATAATGGCAAAAAAAGCAATGTTGTTTTTAGTTTTGAATAATTGGCTATCACAACATTGTTGATAGAGGTGGTTGTTTCTAGATTAGTTACTTTAGTTTTTATTGACATGTCCTGTTTTTTTGTACTCTAATTGAGATTCTCAAATCATTTTATTGGTTAAAAAGCGCATGGTTAAAGCCGTTATTCCTTAACCAATCTAAACATTTTGCTTCCGTCTGCATAGAAAACGGTGAGGAAGTAGATCCCTGGTGACAGGGAACTGATGTTGACCTCGCCAAGATTTTCTCGCTGTTCTCCCAGTTGTTTTCCAGTCAAATCATGGATGATGATATGTTTGATAGTTTGGCCGTTGGTGTTAGTGATATAGATTTTATCGCGCGCGGGATTCGGATATACATAAGTGGCTACCGCGGTTTCAGATTCTTGTATTCCAAGTGTGGGGCAGGTAGATAAGGTCAGTACACTATGGTCTGTCGTTGTACCATCGCCGAGTTGTCCACCTATATTCAGGCCGATGCCGTACAAGTCGCCATTGGAGTTAATCGCCAGTGTGGCGTTGGCGCTCGCAGCAATGAATTGCCAATTGGTATTGCTACTAATCTGTATTGGAGTTCTTCTATTGATAAAGCTATTGTTACCTACCTGCCCGAACAAATTACTGCCCCACGACCAGATGGTACCATTGCTTTGTATGGCTACCATGTGGTAACCGTTGGAAACTTTTTCCCAGCTTCCAGTAATGCCTATACGTACTGGAGACACCCGATCAGTAGAAGTATTATCGCCTATTGCTCCAGCAGAATTGTCGCCCCAGGTCCATAACGAGTGATCTGTTTTGATGGCTGCAGAACAATACTCGCCCGCAGCAATGGTCTCCCAATTGGCAGAAGTGCCCAGCTGTGTCGGAATATATTTAGGAATTTGATTAAAGCCTAAACCCAATTCGCCCACTTCATTGCGGCCCCACACCCAAAGTGTTCCGTTGTTTTTGATCGCCATCGTATGTTGGCTTCCGGCGCTGACCATTCGCCAATCTGTATCTGTACCGACCTGTTGTGGAAAATTGGTGTCCGCTGCCGGACCATGTGTACCAATACCCAATTCACCATATAAGTTTTCCCCCCACGCCCAAAGGGTGCCGTCGGTTTTGATGGCGAGTGAAAAGCCGTAGCCCGCGGTCACTGAAGCCCAGTCGGTAGCCGTGCCAATTTGAATTGGGTTGGTTTTGCCGACGTTGGTCCCGTCTCCAAGCGCTCCTTGCGAGTTGTTACCCCATGCCCATAGCGTACCATTGGCCTTGATGGCAAGTGCATGATAGTCTCCTGCCGCCATGGTGCTCCATGTGTCTGTCCCTACTAGTTGGAATGTACTGCTTTCTGTGCCTGTGCCGCTCGTGCCATTGCCTAGCTGACCATAGTTATTGGATCCCGCAGTATAGAGCTTGCCTTGCGGCGTTTTTGCTATGGTAAAGCTATAACCAGTTGCGACGGTGCTCCAGCATTGGGCGTTTCCGATAGTTGTGCAGAGTAGTAGGGTAAGGAGTTTTATTTTCATGCTGTTTCTTTGAACGAATCGCCGGTCAAAGATAGATATTTAGCTCTTTTTTCTTATACCGTAGTGTTAATATTTTTTATGGGGAGTTTGGTGCACCTTCGATTCGTTTTGATACAAATCGACGAAGGAGATTTAGCGAAAACTTGAGCGCTGTGGTGATTGGACGTTATTTTTGTTTTAGTTTGCAAGTAGGCACTGAGTAATTCGGTTGTTCGCTTCAATCGCGTGTAAATCTGCGCCATCGGGGTTTGATGACCAATGTGCAGGAACTGTTGCGACCGTTGCTTGAGACTTAAATCCTTGCGTAGCTTGTTCATTACTATCCACTATGGTAAAGAACGCTATTAGCGTGAAAAGTTTTTTTAGTAACCAGGGTTTTGAATTAAAAATGGATTGGCTTGAATTGCTATATTAGGTATTGGGAAAAGTTTGTAATAATCAGGTATGGCTGTTCCATTAAGCATATTTCCTTTCCAAGGCCATAAATAACTTCCCCCAGTAAATTTTCCAAAACGAATCAAATCAGTTCTTCTTTGCCCTTCAAAGTTTAGCTCGCGGGCGCGTTCATCAAGAATAAAGTCAAGCGTCAGTTGTGGTTGCGCAATACTTGCTGCATTGGATCGAAGTCTAACTTGATTCACATAATTCAATGCTTGTGACGTTGTCCCTCCCGACGCGCCTCTTAGGACACATTCGGCATACATAAGATAAGCATCAGCCAATCGAAATAATGGAAAATCAGTATTAGAGAATTGCGTTGCCATTGATGCTCCCGTAGCATTTGAATTTCTAAATTTTGTGGAAGGAAAACCGTTGATCCATATTTTATAATCTGTCATTTCATAGGTATGCCCGCTTGTCCAAAAAGCATGCGCGCGCACATCACTAGACGACACCAATTCGGCTGCAGAATACCCAAAAAGCCCATACCATGCTTTTGTTGCTCTATGTCCAGCCCAGCCGTCAGTGGCGCCAAATTGGGATAAGGGGCTCATGGTAACAGTATTCAAACTTCCGTTGACGATGTACGTCGTATTTCCGTAGGATTGTCGTGTTGTTGCATTGGCTATCAAAGGGAATATAATTTCGGAGGAAGTATTATTATCTCCAGAGAAATTTTGGAAAAAATCTGCTGATAACGAATAACCTCCTTGATTAATTACTGAATTGATATTAGTCAATGCCTCATTGTATTTGTTTACTCCGGTAAATACTTCGGCATTTAAGTACAATTTGGATAACAACATTTTACCCGCAGATTTATTGGCTCTGCCGTACTCATTGGTGACTGGCAAATCATTGATGATCGTATTTAATTCTGACTCGACATAATTAAATAACGCTATTCTAGAAGCTTGCGGAGCATTATTTCCTCCATTTTGCGTTGCTTCGGTAATTAGTGGAACGCTTCCAAAAGCATCAATGAGATAATAATAGGCCAATGCTCGTAAAAAACGTGTTTCAGCCAGTAGGACTGGTTTGTTCGGAATATTAGTAGCTCCATTCAGAACCACAATAAATTGATTAGCCCTTACAATGGCATAGTATAATTTATTAAAATGGTATCTAAAAAACTTGTTGTTCGAATCCCAAAGTGCAGCTGTCGTTAGCTGGTCTAATCCGTTATCGCCCCATCTGTTTTTAACCCCATCTGCGGTGAAATCTTCCAGATTCAACAGACATCTAATAAATGGACTTTCCCCAGCATCATCGCCACCTATATAGGTGCTGGCTGGTCCACTAGGTCCTGAAAGTGAAAAAATATCGTATAGCGACACCATCGTTGCAGGAGCATCTATACCACTGGCGCTTGGTCTTACGAATGTGATGCTATCTAAATCAGCCGTTTTGATGGACTGTTTGTGGATCATTGTGTTTCCCTTCCAGAAGTATATCGAGTCGTTTTGTGCTTGTATTTTGCTTGTTGTTACCAATAATATTATGGTTAGAAAATAGTATCGTTTTTGCATGACTTATTGCTTTAGGAATTTAATCGTTTGTTGTTGGTTACCAATGGTTAAAGTGCACAGATACATACCTTGTGGCAATGCCGATATATCTACTTGAGGTGCTGATTCGTTGGCAGGTTTTTGATCTATTAACAATCTTCCTTCCAAGGATATTATTTGAATCTTGCTAACGCGTTGCATGGTGTTTGGCCCCGAAATATTCAGCAAGTGGCTTGCTGGATTGGGATAAACATAAAACTTGTTTGTTGCCCATTGCGGGACTGTTGTTGCCAAATTGAAGTCGGCGAAACTCACATAACGCAATCCCGACAAAGCAAAGATGCCGTTGCTGCCAGCGTTATTGGTTACTAGCATGTTGCCGTTATCGAAGGTCAATTTTTGAATATCTGCAACAGCATAGGTGGTCTGACTTCCCGTGATGGGACGAACGAACATGGTTTGTGCGTTGACGCCTAAGCAGCAAAAAAATGCAAATGCGATATGGATTTTTTTCATCTGTTTGTTTTTAAAACTGAACAAATTTAGTTTTTTTTAAACACCATTTCCAATTAAAGCCGTAAACAATTAGGTATGCAATAGACTGAAAATAGACTGAGCTTTAGATATTACGCGTTACCGTCCGAATCCTATCGCTTGGTGTTTGTTGATGAAAAAATAATTTTCTATTGAACTTCTTTTTAATAAAAATAAATATATTTACTAAAACATTAAAAGTCAGCACCATGAGAAAGTACTACTACGCCTTTTTGTCTATGTTATTTTTGGGCTTTGGAATGGTTTCTTGTTCGAATGAGGAATCCAAGAAGGGAAATGAAGTGGCTTCAAGGCCAACTATCCTGCAAAATAATGTAGTGCAGATTGGTACCCAACTATGGACGACTAGAAATTTAGATGTGAGTCGGTATAGAAATGGAGATATCATACCGCAAGTTACGGACTTAGTGCAATGGGCTACCTACCACAGGTGCTTGGTGTTATTATAACAACGACCCAAGAAATGGCGCTGTTTACGGTAAATTATATAATTGGAAAGCGGTTAGTGACCCACGTGGATTAGCGCCGGTAGGTTATCATATACCCAGTAAAGCGGAATGGACAACCTTGGTTACGTATTTAGGTCAAAATCCCGGTGGCAAGATGAAATCGACTGCGTTATGGCCCAGTCCCAATACAGACGCAACCAATAGCAGTGGTTTTACGGCTCTTCCTGCGGGAATTAGAGAAGGTTCCGCCTTGAGTTGGAGTTTCAATGCTATTGGCACCTATTGTAGCTGGTGGAGTTCTACCGATAACGGAACTATTGGTCCATGGCAGTGCTCGTTAACTTATGCAGGGGGTAGTGCTTTTATTACCAGTTATGATCGGACTGCTGGTTTGTCTGTTAGGTGCGTTAAGGATTAGCGTGTTTGAATTAACAGATTCCAGATTGCGCGGATTTAAACCCGAGCATAACGAATTGATGAAGCAATCCACGTTAATGCGTTCCTTTTCTTTTATCGCATCCATTTCTTCGCCTGTTCCGAATAAATTTTAAGGTAGTTGCAGACTTCAATGAGGGTGAGGGGTACGTCGGTACTTTTGTTGCTGAAATTGCGAAAATTTTTTCTTTTGTCTTGATACAAAAGAAACAAAAAATCAAGCCTCGTATATAAAAAGCTCAAAAACTACCTTGAATCTTCGCTCCGCGCCCCAAGCCGTTCGCCTTGCAGGCTCAACTCGTGGAGCGCTGCCGCTTCGATTCGGCGTTGTTTTTTACACTTTTTCTATAAGGGCAGGGGTTTTCGTAGAGATTGACGTTTTTGGAGAATTATGACGAAGTAAATCAGATTTTGAGGATTTACAACTAGCTTCAGCGGATTTACAATCCGCTATTGTTTTCTTTTACCGCACAGATACTATTTTTCATGGGAGTTTGGTGCATCTTCGATGTGTCTTGATACAAATCGACGAAGGAGATTCAGCGAACACCTCTGATAAATTTTAAAGAGGTGAGCTAAAAGAAACAAAAAATATTCATGGGTTTATATTTGTTTTTTAGAGGTATTCATGAATCTACGATTTCAAGCCTCGTATATAAAAAGCTCAAAAACTACCTTGAATCTTTGCCAGCGCGCCACCTGGCTCCTTCGCTAAAAATGTCCACTGGACATTTTCTTAACGCTCGGCCCGGTCACTTCCTTCTCCCAACGCTAAAATGCGTTATGTGATTTACGACGCATAAAATATGATGACGGGCCTGACGGTACATTCGACTATTCGGTGATTTTGAACCCTCGATACCGCGGGAACTCAGATACTGCGGATTTAAACCGCGAGTGCAGCGAATTGGCGAGGCAATCGGCGCTATTGCATTATTATGTTCCTTTTCTTTTATCGCATCCATTTCTTCGCCTGTTCCGAATCAATTTTAAGGTAGTTGCAGACTTCAATGAGGGTTAGGGGTACGTCGGTACTTTTGTTGCTGAAATCGTAGATTTTCTTCATCAACGAGCGGGCGTATTTTTCCCCTTTTCCGGTGAGTTGACAAATGTCTTTGGTGTAAACAATCATTCTTTGCATGGTGATGGATTTTGAGTGAAACAATTTTTATCCTTCACGATAAAGCGTATGCCTGTGGTATTTAACGTGTTGAAATTGCGTTTTCAAAAAATGTGCCAAAACTATTTTGTCTATTTTTGAAGGTACTTTGTTCGAGTGTTGTTCGAGTGTTGTTCGAGAATGCTTCGAGAAAACGGCGTTTTTTAAATAGGTGGTCGAAGGATCCTCGAAGCAAAGTGCTATAACGTTGTTTTGATTTATGATGGCGGGAAGGAAATTGAGGACGTAATCTGCTTATCAGTAGTTTTTTCTTTTGTCTTGATACAAAAGAAACAAAAAATCAAGTCTCCATATTTTATCCTGTAAATCATCACAACCCATTTTCACTATCGCGACCACAGCCGTTCGTGCCTCACTCGGTGGTCACTCCCTTCTCCCAACGCTAAAATGCGTTATGTGATTTACGACGCATAAAATATGATGACGGGCCTGACGGTGCAAACGGCGATTCCGTGATTTTTTGACCCTTGATTTCGGAGGAACCCAGATTGGCTGACATAGGTATGTTTTACTATGCATAAATGAAATGCCTTGTTAAGTTTTATATTATCTATGTTTCTATGTGGTTGAAAGAAGTACAAGCATGTCTTTTCGTGCCTTTTAACGTTCTTTTGATGCCTTCTCTAACTAAAGGAAGTCTTTTGCAGTTCTAACTGGTCGTTTACTTTCCTGTCCTTGTTTGTTACAAAATCGCCTTCTATCTTCGTTCAACATTTGGTCTGCAGCCCATTAAAATTTGAGTATTAATCATTAAAATTTTGAAATCATGGCAACATTCAACAAAGGAATCCTAGGTGGATTCTCAGGTAAAGTAGGAACCATCGTAGGTTCGAATTGGAGAGGGTTAGACGTCATTCGTAGCCTTCCTAAGAAAACTAGTCGATTGGCAACAGAAAAACAACTGATCGTGCAAGCAAAGTTTAGCTTGATTGCGCATTTCTTAGCACCCTTAAAGCCCCTATTAAGAACCTATTTCGGACAACCTTCGGGGGAGAAATCTCGATTTAATATGGCGTTTTCGTATCACAACCGCGAAGCCATTATCGGAACCTATCCCGACTTCGAGCTCGATTACCAGAAAGTAATCATCTGCAAAGGGGATCTACTACAAGTAGAACAACCAGCCGTTAGCGCCCTAGCGGGTGCCGAATTGAAGTACACTTGGCAAGACAATTCCGGCGAAGGCGAAGCCAAAGCCACCGACATGATCTTGGTGGTGGTATATAACCCAGCACGTGATTTGTTTTCCTATAAAGAGCTGGCGGCACAGCGTGATGCGGGTGTTTTCGGACTCGCATTGCCAAACACTTGGGTAGGCGAAACGGTGCACACTTGGCTTTCGATAGTGAACGCCGCGGAAACAAAGTGGGCGAGTAGTGTGTATTTGGGGGATGGTGGTGATTTAGAGGTTAGTGAATAGTAACTAGTAATTAGTAATTAGTGAATAGTAATTAAATAGTAATTAGTGAATAGTAATTAGTGAATAGTAATTAGTGAATAGTAATTAGTTATTGGTATCTAGTCATAAGGTTAGTGATGTTTGATTTTGACCTCTTGTATCTCACATCTTGCATCATATGTCGTACGTTAATTGAGGGAGACTCCCGATCGCTGTGGTGATTGGGAGTTTTTTTTTGTTTGATTTGTTGGTGAGCACGGATTATAAATTCGCGCTATCTATGATGGGGTAATATCCGCACTATCGGGACGATTATAGTAAAGCGGCAATGCGAAACGCAGCAATCACCAGAAATTTATCTAAAGAATTGAATTACTTTTGTCATGGTAAAATAATTTAATTTTGAGAAAGTTCAAAGCAAAAAAATATTCAATACTGATGCAATGCTTCATTAGCATTACGGTAGTTTTTATTGTTTCGATTATTTGCTTTTTTTCTTCAAAATTTGTCGATTACCGAATAACCGCACTAATTCTGTTGATGTCGGTTTCTATTATAGCAATGCTTTTTGACATTATACCGGTCGTTCTCACGGCACTTTTAAGCGGATTGATTTTGAACTTCTTTTTTATTCAGCCGCTTTTTACATTTCACATTACCAATACGGAAGATATACTGCTTTTCTTAATTTATATCATTATTGCTTTAGTAAACGCAGTGCTTACATTCAAAATCAGAGAAGCAGAAAGCAAAGCACGAGATAAAGAAGAGAAAGAAAAAACAATTAAACTTTATAATACGCTACTCAATTCGCTTTCACATGAATTGCGTACACCTATATCAACAATTATTGGAGCTGTTGACACGCTAAAAGAAAACAAACTTTCAGATACAAACAAATCGGAGCTACTCGAAGAAATTGACAAAGCAAGTAGCCGACTAAACAGGCAAGTCGAAAATCTACTAAATATGAGTAGGCTAGAAACTGGAATGCTACAACTTAAACAAGATTGGTGCGACATCAACGAACTGATCTATACCGTAATTCAAAAAATCACACCTTTAGCGGACAATCACACCATTAGTTTTACTCCAGACGAACAATTACCTTTATTCAAGTTAGATGCGGGGTTGATGGAAGAAGTGATTCAAAATCTAGTGACAAACGCCATTTTATATACGCCTAAAAATACAATTATTAAAATTGAGGCGTCGCACCAGTCTGATCATTGTGTTGTTTCTGTTTCTGATAATGGAACTGGATTTCCTGAAAATGAAATGCAATTTGCCTTTGATAAATTTTATCGTGTACCCAACACAAAAACGGGTGGCAGTGGACTGGGGTTATCCATCGTAAAAGGATTTGTTGAAGCGCATAACGGTACTGTAACGTTGAAAAACAACGCCGATTCGGGTGCTCAATTTACAGTAATTATTCCATCACAAACCTCTTATTTAAACTACCTTAAAAATGAATAAAGCGGAAATAGTAGTTATTGATGATGAAGCACCGATACGAAAATTGTTAGAAATAACATTAGAAAGTAACGGTTATAAAGTATGGTTGGCCGAAACGGGCAAAGAAGGCATTTTGATGGCTGTCAATCATCCGCCTGAATTGATTTTACTTGATATTGGTTTGCCCGACAAAAGTGGTCACGAAATACTCAAGGAATTACGCACTTGGTACAACAAAGCAATCATTATACTGTCGGTTCAAAACAGCGAAGAAGATATTGTAAAAGCGCTTGATAACGGAGCGACCGATTATCTGACCAAACCGTTTAGAAGTGCCGAACTTTTGGCTCGGATACGTGCTGTAATTCGACGAAATCAATTACAAAACGACAGCAGTATTAGGAACAGTGGTAATTTGCAAATCGATTTTGGGGCTAGAACAATCAAACGAAATAACGAAATGTTAAAACTCACTTCCACCGAGTTCAACTTATTGTCTCTTTTTATGAAAAATGAAGGTCGCGTTTTAACGCATCAATATATCTTAAAAGAAATTTGGGGTGTTGGCTACCAAACAGAAACACAATATTTGCGGGTTTTTGTTGCTACGCTGCGTAAGAAAATAGAAGAAAACCCAAACCAACCCAAATATATCGTTACAGAAAGCGGTGTTGGTTATCGTTTTACCGAATCTTTATAAAATCTTTATACCCAGCCACTACATCTTTATATTCTGCCAATACCATTCTATTGAACTTTGTATCATTAAAATTTTAAAAAATTTAAATGATGATTACAACAAAAAATGGAACGGTCAATAAAGTAACTATTGCCTCCCTTTTAGTAGCTCTTGGTATTATTTATGGCGATATTGGTACAAGTCCACTCTATGTTTTCAAAGCAATAATCGGAACCAGAGCTATTGACCAAATGCTTGTTTATGGTGGTGTTTCTTGTGTATTTTGGACTTTAGTTTTTCAAACCACAATCAAATATATTTGGCTGACACTTCAGGCGGACAATCACGGGGAAGGTGGCATTTTTTCTCTTTATGCTTTAGTTAGACGCTATGGAAAAAAATTAGTTATTCCCACAATACTTGGTGCAACCACCTTGCTAGCAGACGGAATTATTACACCTCCAATTTCGGTATCATCAGCAATTGAGGGTTTAGGGATGGTCAAAGGTCTAGAAAACATCATTATTCCAGGAAACCTTTTAACAGTTGGGATTGTAGTGGGGATCATTTCTTTACTTTTCTTTTTCCAACGTTTTGGCACGCAAGTCATAGGAAAGGCTTTTGGTCCGATTATGACGATTTGGTTTACTATGTTATTGGTTTTTGGCGTAAAAGAAATTATGCACCACACCGATATTCTACAGGCATTAAATCCGTATTATGCATACGATTTATTAGCCAATTATCCTCAAGGATTTTGGTTGCTAGGCGCTGTTTTCCTATGTACTACAGGAGCAGAAGCGCTGTATTCTGATTTAGGTCATTGTGGCATTAAGAACATTCGCATCACGTGGCTTTTTGTAAAAGTAAGTTTAGTTGTTGCCTATTTAGGTCAAGCTGCTTGGCTAATGCACCAAGGAGAAACGCTGTTAAATGGTAGAAATCCGTTTTTTGAAATCATACCAACTTGGTTTTTACTTCCTAGTATTATCATTGCAACGTGTGCAACTATTATAGCATCTCAAGCATTAATTTCAGGAAGTTTTACACTAATTAGCGAAGCTATGAATATGAATTTTTGGCCAAGAGTTACGGTGAGACAACCTAGCGACAGCAAAGGACAAATTTATATTCCAAGTATCAATATGTTACTTTGGTTTGGTTGTGTTTTGATGATGGTTTATTTTAAAGAAAGTGGGCATATGGAAGCCGCTTACGGATTTTCAATTACCATTACCATGATGATGACCTCCATACTACTGAGCTATTTTATTTACTATCGGTTAAAATGGAATAAAATATATGTCATCCTATTCTTAACTGTTTTTGGAGCTATTGAAATAGCGTTTTTTATAGCCAATGTGGCGAAAATAAAAGAACGTTGGATGTTTTTATTCTTTGAATTATTCATTTTTATGGTCATGTATGTTTGGTATTATGCCCGAAAAATTAATAATCGTTTTACCAAATTTGTAGAATTGGGCAAATACAGTCATCAACTTACGGAATTGAGTGAAGACGATGCTATTCCGAAATTTGCAACGCATCTGATCTATTTGTCAAAAGCCGATCGAAGACACGAAATAGAAGAAAAAACAATCAAATCTATTTTTGCAAAAAAACCAAAACGTGCCGATGTATATTGGTTCTTACATATCAATCGTACGGAAGACCCATTTACACTATCGTATGATGTTTCTGAATTGGTTGATGATAAGATCATAAAAGTAAACATCAATGTTGGTTTTAGAATACAACCCAAAACCGAGCTCTATTTCAAAAATATAGTGAAAGAGTTAGTCGCTAACAAAGAGCTCAATTTGCACATTCGCCCAGATGGATCGAGCAAATACAACAACGAACCCGATTTTAAATTTGTCGTCATTGAGAAGTTTTTGTCCATCGAAAACGAATTTGCTTTGCGTGAAGGACTTTTATTAAATGGCTATTTCTTTTTGAAACGTTTGGGCGTAAGTGACGAAAAGGCATTTGGATTAGAAAAATCGGATGTAGAAATAGAGCAAATTCCGTTGGTTTATCAGCCTATAACGAACATAAAATTAGACCGAGAAAAAAGATAGCAATGAAATCCGATTTATCTTTAGAACTTTACGACAAATATTTCAAACTTAAAAATCGAATCATTGAAGTTGAATTGAAAAATCATTTATTGCTAACAGGAAAATTTATTGGGTTTTTTCGAGGCAATACAACTTACATTTCAAAATGGCATTTAGTGGAGGCAAATGTACTTTTAGGATTAGATGCTTTTGGGTTTGTGGTTGGGAAAATTATTAATCAAAAGGACATTTTCAAAATTAGATTTTTGGAAGACAACTCCATTATGAATTTTTAAACAAAACAATACGTTGATGAAACAAATAATAACTACAATTTTACTTATTGCTGTTGCAATATCGGCTTTTTCACAAAGCGATACTATAAATCCCTTCACGTTTCAAGGCTATGGCGAATTATACTATAGTTATGATTTTTCAAATCCTCAAAATCACGAGAAACCAAATTTTATTTACAGTCATAAACGGCATAATGAAATCAATATCAATTTAGCTTTTGTAAAAGCTTCCTATACTAAAAACGATGTTCGCGCCAATGCCACTGTAATGATTGGAAATTATGGACAATACAACCTATCGTCAGAACCAACTTGGGCGCAATTTGTTTATGAAGCCAATGTAGGTTTCAAGATGTCACAAAAGCATAACATTTGGCTGGATGCAGGAATTATGCCTTCTCATATTGGTTTTGAAAGTGCAATTAGTGCAGATTGTTGGACGCTAACAAGAAGTATTCTTGCTGAAAATTCCCCTTATTACGAAACAGGCGTAAAACTTTCCTATACCAATAAATCAGAAAAATTTAATGCTTCATTCTTAGTTTTAAATGGTTGGCAAAAAATAAAAAAACCAGATTATATCCAGAACCCCTCCTTTGGTTTCCAGGTCAATTACAAACCAAATACGAAATTGACATTGAATTACAGCAATTTTATTGGCACAGACAAAGCAGACAGTATTCACGCTTGGCGCGTATTTCATAATCTATACGCCATTTACGAACCTTCAAAAAAGTTGGGTGTGATTGCTGGTTTTGACTTGGGAACGGACAAATTTAATGCAACCGATTATGATGTTTGGTATGCTCCTGTTTGCATTTTGCGATACAAACCAAAAGAAAAATACAGCATTGCCCTTCGTGGAGAATATTACAACGACAAAAAACAAATCCTCATGACCACCAACACCTCAAATGGTTTCCAAACATTTGGGCTTTCGTCAAATTTTGACATACAAATTAAAGACAATTTAGTATGGAGAATTGAGGGCAAAGAGTACTTCTCCAAAGACAGGATATTCGCCAATGATCGCAATAATTTTACGTTAACTACTTCATTGTCAGTAAAATTCTAGTGACTTAAAAAATCCATGCCTAATGCAGCTACCTAGCGCCATACCAAAGGATTGCCTTCGCCCGTCGCTGTGCTCTAGTTGCGCAGGAGCGTGGATTTGCGACAAGACATTACCTTATGCAATTAGTTTTTGACTATTTTTTTTGAAAAGACGCCCTTAGCGCTTTTTAAAGTAATAAAATAAATTCCGGATTGTAGGTCATTGATTTGTAGCGCAGTAATTGGTGTTTCTAGGACGCTGCTTCGCAATAATTGCCCTTGCATAGTAAATAGTTCAACGATGGTGGTATTGTCGTTTGCATAAGAATTGCCTGCCTCAATATACAATTGTTCCTCGCACGGATTCGGATATACTGCGAATACTTGGTCGTCGGGGTGGGCTGTGGTAGACAATACATTTTCGCAAACATTGCCTACCTGCACAGGCGTAAGTCGTTGTATGGTCGTTCCATCACCCAGTTGTCCAGAGCCATTGATTCCCGAAGCCCTAAACGTACCATCGTTCTTCAGGAACATCGAAAAATGAACCCCTGCATCAATGGCAATAACGTCATTTAGACCAGGTATGGCTGTCGGTATACTTTTATCGATGGTGGTGCCGTCGCCAAATTGTCCATAAGTATTCGCTCCTGAAGCCAGCACTGTCCCGTCATTCTTGAGAAAAAGGGAATGCAGATAGCCCGAAGATAGCTTGGTTATTCCTGTAAGTCCAGCAATTTGAAACGCATCATAATTATAATGCCCCACATTTTCATTACCAAGTTGACCGTAAAAATTAGACCCGACGCCCCAAACCGTTTGGTCATTTTTAAGAAGAGCGAATGGGTACCGCCCGCTGCTACCGCAATAATGTCGCTGAGCCCCTCAATTGGCACAGGCGTCGACACCCCATAGAGCGGCTGGTTGCCGACTTGTCCGTAGTAATTGCCACCAGTAGCCCAGACCGTTCCGTCATTTTTAAGGAAAAGGGAATGAAACATTCCAGAACTTATGGCGGTAATGCCAGTGAGTCCGAGCATCTGTACCGGTGTCGTTTTATACTCCGTGGTCCCGTCACCCAACTGGCCTCCCAAATTATTACCCACTGCCCAAACGGTTCCGTCATTTTTGAGGAATACTGAAAAATCGAGACTGGCGGAGATGGCAATAATCCCAGTTAGCCCTCCTACTTGAACAGGCGATATACTACCGGTCGTGGTGCCGTTACCCAGCTGGCCGTTTCCATTGGAGCCGGCCGCCCAAACTGTTCCGTTATTTTTAAGGAAGAGGGAATGCGAATAGCTGGCATCTACAGCGGTGATTCCGTTAAAGCCAGACATTGGTACCAGGGTAGTGTGGCTTGTATAATTACCTAGACCCAGTTGTCCGTTGCTATTTGCACCCACGCACCGCGGTGTTCCGCTCACACAGCTATACAAGGCATGATTCGCCCCAGCCGAGAAGGTTTGCGCATTCGCGGTGGAAATACATGCTGCCATCAGCATGATTGTGGTATGTAATAGTAGCGGTAGTCTTTTCATCCTCATTTAGGTTTTATGTTCAATGTATGTACTCAAAAGTCGCATTGGTGTT
>JADKHM010000008.1 GCA_016721735.1 Flavobacterium sp.
TGGTTCTTAGGTTTCTTTTGGCACAATGTATTTCGAATTCTAACTTGTTGAAAGTGATTTCTTCGTCAGTGAATCCCTTGTTCGCGAGTTAAATAAATGCAAATCGTGTAGTTTATGGTAATTGATGCTCCGCAAAATACTGTCTGTTTCGAAGAATGTTGTTTGAACTTAATTGATGTAACTCCCATGTTGAACATTGTCGGTAATGCTGCATTGAAATTGAAGTTCATTCCATGATTGGACTATGTCTTTGAAGTAATATAGATTTAAAGATACTTTTGGTGCTGACTGTTTCACATTTAATTCTAAGCGGATGCCAGGAATTACTAATGTTACTAGACCATCTGTAATTGTTATTTCTATTTCGGTGTTTTTATTGCGTTTAGAAAGTGCACCTAGCGCTTTGGTCATTTTTTTTAACTCTGTCAGAAGCTTTGATTTTCTTATTGTAAATGTGGCTTTGTTCATTGGTTTTTTATTAATTAATTTAATAGAAATAATCTAGGAGCAAAAGCTAATGCTTTTTCTTTACAATTTGGACAATAATTATTGACCGTATTTAATTTTAAATCAAAATTATTGATGGTGTTATTATCGTAATTATTTCCTTTTAGAACATCATCAGTATAGAAAAGATACTTATCTGAGTTCTTGTGTTCTAAATAATTAATATTTTCCAATTCTAATGTTACTTTATTAATTGCAGGAACTGGACAATTCGTTTGATAAATCAAATCTACCACCACTGAATCTGAAATCGTTTGAAAAACCTCACTGGCATTTTTAGATGCTATGATATTTCCATTTTAATTTGTGTATAATTTATTCAAACTGATATAACCCATGCAGTCCAAAAGGATACCTGAGATATTAACTAGTTTTAGATTTGCTCGTGTGGGTTAAGGATTGCGAATTTTAGGGGATTACTTTTTAGAACTAGGTCGTTGAAAAACCAAAGTTCACTGCGCGTTTATTTCTTATCCGCACCTATGCTAAGTATCCCTTGAAAGTTACTTGGAAGAAAGACTTTATCACTTGGATTTTTGTGATTGATTCCATTCCGTCAATAAATTTTTGAGCAATCAAAATTTGTCCTGCCGTTTGCGCATCGGTTTTTTCCTTCAATTGTGATAAATAGTTTATCTCTGCTTCAGTGATCATTTTTAAAGCGTTTGCTTGCTTCAGCTCTTATCAAAGCTGATCTCCTTCCTCTCCGCCTTTTTGTAATTGCAAATGCTTCTCCTTCAGCTTCTGAAACTCTGGCCTTTTTGTCTCTCCGCATTCATCTCTTGAAGCATCGCATCAGCAGTATCTTTGAGTAGGTGAGTTCTTGAATTTCGACTCTTGTAAAAGTAATTCCCCACTTGGAGGCAGTTTCGGCTAGTTGCGCTGAAATTTTGATTGAGCGTTTGTCTTTCTGAAAGAACCTGGTCGAGCGTAATTGTTCCAATGTTTGCTCGGAAGGCATTTAGTGCAATGTCTGAAATAGGAAGGAGTATATCAACATTGTACACTGCCTTAATGGGGTCAATAATTTTCCAATACACCGAAGCATCAGCTTGAATCGTTACATTGTCTTTTGTTTGACACTGACGGGCAGGGGTATCCGTTTTTGTTCTGATAGCTCAATAAGATACCCTCTCTTATTTGCTTGTCCTTGCAAGTACCTAGATACTTTTTATTGTCTAGAAAAGGAACAAAAAGTTTAATCCTTCATTTTGTACAGAAGAAAAATTTTCCAAAACGTTCAATGATTACGCAGTGATTTTGAGGACAGTGTAGATTAATGACATAGTTTTAATTATTTAGTTTGATGGTTAGTTTTTCGTTTGAGTAATTAATAATAGTTGCGTTGTCGCCTGCTTTACATTGTTTATTGTCCTGTTCTACAAAAAAATAGAGTTCATCTTCAATTTGAAACATCAATTTATTTTCAATCAATTGTACTTCTCCTACTTTACCAAAATGACTTTCAATTCCTGACTTAATCTTTGTTGGTGCGATAAACTTGTCGGTTAGCATGCGAATATATTTTCTAAAAATATAGTAATGCAGCGCAACCATAGCCCACCAAGAAACAAGACCAACGATAATTTGGGACAGTATCGGAACATAAATAATATAAGCAATAAAGTAGGAGACAATAATATAAGCAATAAAGGTGGTAACTTCTGTTAGTATGAAGATTTCTACAAGCAGCAAGTTTATTGCCAAGTAAAATAAGTGTTTGGTTATTTTGCATAATTACTTTTAAATGATTTACAAAAAATGCCCTTAATACAGTTTATTTTTAATGTTGAAAAAAACTATTCAGTAAGCTGTATTTTAAAGTGGACGAACATACAAGAGAGGAGGTAATTTGTCGAATATTCAATTTTGCAAGAAAGCGAGGATTGAGAGTACCATACTTTTCATTTTACTACAATTTGTTGTTTAGTATTGCAATGAAATTAAAGTGTTTGACAACTTAGGTCAATGATTTGTTTTATGTTATTTTATTTCGTCTTCTGCGACAATAGAGCATATTTAGCTAGGGTAAAAATAAAAATAATTGACTTTAATTGTCAAAATTATGAGTATTTTGATACGTGTAAGTTTCAATATTAAATCAAAATCCAAATATGAAAAGCAACATATTTGATAGATTAGTTTTAGAAAACCTTTGCTTAACAACTGACTTGAGGGCGCTCCCAAAAAGAATATTGAAGATTTTGTTGTACTTGAAGGCTCAGTCTACAAAGAAAATTACATAGATGAAAGAAGAAAGATACTGATGTATTTCGACTACAACTTCTATTTGGATATTCTTATAGATATTGCAAAGCATAAAGACAAAGAAGAGTTAATTTTTTCGGATATCATAACTGGAAATTTCATTCAAATTGGTGATAAATGTTATTGTAGTAGAGGTTTTGTTGTAAGCAATAAAAAAATATTGTTTGGCTATGAACAGAATCAGAAAGTATAGCTGCATACTTTATAGACAATCTTTTTTATTTTATAATTAGCAATTACATTTTGAGAGTAAGGTCCAATTTTGTTCGCTATTAACAGTAATTAGTATTTCTCAACTAAATAAATATCACTCCAAATAACTGATGATTGAAATAACTCATAAAAATAGGCACCCCGATAGAAGTGCCTATAATAACCCAGATTTTTTTACTTATTTGATTGATGTATTTAATGTTTCATTCCGTCTTGTCCTTTTACATACTTAACGTAAAATTTGTCGGGTGAATTATCATTGAAGTAATAATTTTTGGTCATTGTTTTTTGCCCGCAGTATTCACCTGTCTTTGAATAAACTGCTTCGCTTTCAGGATAATTAGTGATTTCTGATATGAAGAAGGAATTGTCAAACTTAGTTAACTTATCTGGTGACTCGAAGTACTATAAAGTAAGTTATTGATAGAATACTCCATTACATATTTAGAAGATTTAGAGGGGATAATTATTATTTTTTCTTCATTATATGACACAGAATGCCCTGATGAATAGGACAAGCCTGCTCCGTTTGTAACAGCAATTTTATTGGTCTGTAATAAATCAAAATAGTTAAATCCAGTTATAGTTTTACAAGCCGTAATCCCAGACGAGGTAATTGCTGCTGAATTGGAAGAATTAGAAAAAACTCTATTTTTATAATAGTTGTTTGCGACACCATTTAATACAAAGAAACTTTCTTCTAAGTTTAGATAAAGGTTTTTATCTGACTTATTGTAAATATTAAATCCAATGTTTCCACCTTCTTGCCAAAGATTATATGAAACGACGCAGTTCTCATCTTCAAAAACCAGGAGATTCCCCTTTTTGACAAGGTTTTCGGAAGGATTAGCTTTATAGATTTGGTAATAATTTGAAGTTACATTACATGACGTTAGTAAAGTAACAAATGCGGCAATAAATAATAATTTCTTCATTTGATATGTTTTTAGATTAATTAGGAACAAACAACCTGATTATTTTTGACAACTTGGGACAACGCCTTGCTAATGTGATATATATTGACCTAATTTGTCTTTAAAATTCACAAGGATGCTTAATCAACATAAAATACTGAGAGTGCTTCAGCTCATTTCATTGCTTCAAAAAGAACCTGCAAAATCCATCAGGTTTATGTCAGGTTTTATCGAAAGCACAGAACGCACCGTCTATAGATACTTGGATTTGATTAAAGAATTGGGGTTTGAATTGGAACGTGACCAAAACAAACGCTACCACATAAAAGGTGGACTATATGATGAAGCTGAATCGTTTACGAGTGAAGAGGTAACATTACTTAAAGAATTGCTTTTGAGTTCAGCAAAACAAAGCAAACTTAAAGATGCGGTGTTGAAGAAAATTTACTTCAAGTCCGAAATTGCAGTTCATGGTAAGCATATCTTAAATGCGCATTTGGGAAGATTGTTCAAAAATTAAGTTTGGCAAATCCAACAGGAAAACAAAGTAATCTTGAAAAGTTATCATTCGGTAAATTCTCAAAAATTGATGACCGTTTGGTGAGCCCATTGCGTTTACAGACAACTACACATCGATTTGTGCCTTTGAAGAAGCCACACAGAAAAACAAATATTTCAACGTAGAACGAATCACTGATGTTGAACCACTAGAGACCAAACAAGAATTTAAGAGCTTGCATAAATTAGACCCAATAGACGTATTTGGTTTTTCGGAATGGAATGGAGAAAAATTTGACATTCAACTTAGGTTATCACTCAGGCGTATGTCATTTTAAAAAAGAATATCCTTTGGTTATTCCATTTATCAAATTAGAACCTAACAAGGCATCTATCTATTGTCTTGTTCGATTAACAATCCAAAGCCTATATCCCGTTTTATTCTTAGGACTGTCAAATGAAGTTGATATTTTAGGTTCAAAAGAGTTTCTGAATTATTTTTCTAAGACACATTAAAACAATAAAATTTTGTGTCATGATACCTACGGCATTTTATCTACAAGATTTTGTAAAAACTCTAGTATTTGGTTTGAGAACAAGTCTATAGAATTTGTGCGGATTATAAATCAGCTGTAGAGATGAAACCTTTATCATAGAAAGGTTGAATCAAAAAAATATCCCTGAACATTAAATCCCAATAAATCATACAAAATCATGAATACTGCTTAGGTAGATTTTGACTTTAGCAATGAGATATGCTTGTTTTTTGTTTTCAAGAGCTTTTGAATTCTATTTTTTATGACGTACGGTATACTTGAAGTATACCTAAGTATACCTAAAGTATACTTCAAGAATACTTATGGTTAATCCATATTTTTTACCCTAATTCTGTTTAAATAATATTGCTCCTAAAAAAGCTATAAAACCAATTGCGTTATATGTTTTTGCTGTTGAATTGTAAAAATTGATTTCCTTCAAAAATTGTTTAGAATTGTCTAAATCTGGTTGTGTTTTTTCTTTATACGTAAAATTATTTCCATTAGCTTATTTGTTTTTGTTCACTAGAATTATTTATAATGCCACCTAAATGATATGTAACCATTTTCTCACTTTACAATTGAATCTTTATAATCATACGTTTCGTCTCTTAATCTATCAATTCTTCTATCTGATCTTTTGCTTTATTCAAGTATTCATTTTCAATTGACATGTCAATTCTACTGCCTAGCCATTCAGAAAGACTTAATCCTGATTTTGTTGCTAATTCAGTATATAGTTTCTTTTGATTTGCGGTTACTTTTGCACATACATTGTAATTTCTAAATTGTTCTTTTTCCATGATAATTTATTTTTTAGGATTAATAGTTAACAAATCTAACAAAAAGTTTGTATAGTTACAAACTTTTATGTAAATTTGAAAAAATATGTTTTTATGATTTCTGGAAAGAGTTTTGAAAATAATCCAACCACCGCTGATTCATTGCAGAATTTGCTCAGAGAACGTGTTTTTCTGAAAACAGAAATCGACATCGTTTATTCGGATTTGGTAAATTGGTGGGGCATCTAATTTGTCTATAGGAGGAGATTCTGAAAGGGTGATTGGAAGAAATTAAACTATATCGAATATACCTGGGTTAAAATCATACAGGAGTTAAGGCAATATGGGTTTACTTATGATGAAATACTCACCTATAAAACCGAACTATTTAGGCAATTCACCGGAGAGCAAATTATTGAGGCAAGTAAAATTGACAGCAAGAAAGTAGAACAAGAATTAGGCGTTGAAACTCTTGAGAAATTAAATTCTATTTCCGAAGCAATTCCATGAGGAAAATGTGAACATTGGGATTAGTATGTTTGAAAACATTATAGCATGTGCAATAATAAATGGTGGTAAATGGTCTTTTCTTTTTTAAAAAAATACCTGGATTTTCGTGCCTATTTCGACAGAAGTATTTAGAGGTTTTGAATTAAAAGATAAGTCTGAAAATCCTATGGAATTATTGTCAAAAACTTTTCTAAGTGTTTCTCTAAGTGACATTGTATCTAATTTCTTAGTTGATGGTGGAAATTTTTATCATGAAAGAACCGTCTCTGTATTGACTAAAAATGAGCATAAATTATTGAAACATATAAGAGGGGCGTACAACGATATAAAAAGTGTCAAAATAAGGTTTAAAAATAGTGAAATGGAGATGATTGAAGTTACGACTTTAAAAAAAGTAAAACTGGAAAGTAGACTTCTAGAGCATATCAAGAAAGGAGATTATCAAACTATTTCTGTTGATACTGTAGATGGTAAAATTGTTAATTTTGAGAATACGCAAAAAATAAAATTATAGATACTGAACAAATCAGATCATAGGTTTCATAGTAAGCTTATCGGATACGCCGAAAGTTAAGCACATTACATAAAATGGTAAATTTTGAAAAATATAAAAAGATTTTAAGTAAAAAAAATCCAGAACTGACGGATGAGCAAATTGAAAAAATTTTGGAGTTTATAGTATTAGTTGCTAAACAAACAGTTAGTAATTATAAAAATTCGGTTAAATTATGAAGAAAGCGGTAATTATGTGCAGGGTCAGTAGCGATGAGCAAGCTAAAGGATATAGCTTAGATGTCCAGCTTGAGCAACTTACCAGGTATTGCAATAGAAATAATATTTCAATAGTTAAGCAGTATAGGGAAGACCATTCTGCCAAAAACTTTAATAGGCCAGAATTTCAGAATTTTTTACAGTTTGTAAAAAAGAATAAAGGGGAAGTTGATTTGCTACTGATTACCTCATGGGACAGATTTTCCCGAAACTTAACTGATTCTTTGGTTATGTTAAGAACCTTAGAAAAGTACGGTGTAAAAGTGCAAGCCATTGAGCAACCTATCGACATGAGTATTCCGGAAAATAAAGCCATGCTGGCTATTTTCCTCGCGATTCCGGAAATTGATAATGATAGAAGGTCGATTAAAATTAAAGGTGGAATCAGAGGCTCATTAAAAGCAGGTCGATGGTGTAGAATAGCGCCTATAGGGTATAAAAATTTAAGAGACCAAAATAATAAGCCGATAATTGTTCCATCTCCTATTGCACATCATATTACATATATTTTTGAACAGATAGCTGTAGGTAAATTGCAAAGTGAATTAAGAACCGAAATTTATAACAAAGGAATTAAGATAAGTAGAAGTAATTTTTCGAAATTGTTGCGGAATCCAATGTATATGGGGAAGATTATTGTGCCCAAAAGCGAAGACGAACCCATGATGATTATTGATGGAATTCACGATGCACAATATCTGAAAATCTCTATTTTGAGGTGCAAAAAATACTGTCTAACAATCATAAAATTAGAAAATTACCGGTTTATAAATCATTAAGAGAGGAATTGCCTTTAAGAGGAATGCTTTCGTGCTCACATTGTGGTGAAAAATTAACCGGAAGTCGCTCCAAAAATGCTACTGGAAATCATTATTTCTATTATCATTGTAATTATTGCGCCAAAGAACGATATCCTGTGGATTTGGTAAATAAAACATTTGAAAGTATCCTAGATGATTTTACTTTCTCTATCGATGCCAAAGAAATGTATCAGTCGGTAGTGAAAGACTTATTATCTGTAGATGCTAAAGATTCGAAATTAAAACACGAACAGTTAGTCAAAAGTCTAAACGATACCAATTCTCGTATTGAAAAATTGCAGGATTTATTCGTTGATAGTAAAATCGATCATAAGCAGTATAGTGATACCATGACGCGTTACAACGCCCTAAAATTTAGTTTGATTGACGAAATAGAGAAGACCAAAAAGATGGACGGAGATTTTTTGTCTTGGTTAAAAAATGGAGTGGATGCCTTTTCAAATCTAAAAGGACACTATGCTAATTCAGCAGTCAGGGGAAAACAACAACTAATTAGTTCGATATTCCCTGAAAAATTTGAATTTGATGGAAAAAAATGTCGAACTACTAGAATCAACGATGTTTTGAGATGTATCTTGTTGATTGATAGAGATTTACAAAATAAAAAAAGTGGACAATTATCGAAAAAAATCGAGTTGTCCACTTTAGTGGAGTCGGGGAGAGTCGAACTCCCGTCCAAACAAGCAACTAAAGAGCTTTCTACGCGTTTATTCCCTGTTTGAATTTTCGACGTTGGGCTAGGACAGGAACAACCACCAAACGCTTATCTTCTTTATTTTTCGTCACCGTCTCGAAGCCAAACGATGCTTAGGTTCCTATTTACGATTCACCTAAACCGACCGCCAAGAACCAAGGCTTTCGAGGTGAATCTCACTTTCCTACCTGGTAGGACGTGGCTAATCTTACTTTAATTCAGATTATGCAGCAAGAGCGTAGTTTCCTTCGCCGTGTAAAGTTTTGAGACATGGATTTACGAGATTTGTCTCCGTTCTCGACGTGCTTACTGTTCAATTCGACTTGCTGTCAAAACCAGTCGACCCCATTTTTTAATTGATAATGGATAATTAACAATTGATAATGAAGCTGCAAATATAGTATAAACTGTCGGACTTGTTTGTTAAGGAGAGCGTTAAATTCACCGAAAACCAATTATCAATTATCAATTATCAATTAACCTACTCCTCATCCCCAAACTCAAAAGGATAATCGCCAAAGACTGGCGCGAGCTTGCGGATTGCGTAGATATTCTTGTTGAATTTATTAGAAAGTGCAATAATCGTTACGCCTTCTTTCATCAAAGTAATGTATGAAGAGGTATTCCCGTGCCACCATCCATTATGAAATAAAAACTTTTGTCCACTTTCCCATTCAATCATTCTCATTCCCAGACCATAATTTTTAGTTCCTTTGTGCTCATTGCTGTAGCCAACATAAATTTGATCACGCAGTTTTTTCTTCAAAAACGTCGGTGCTTTGCGCGCCATATCAAATTTGAGCAAATCTCTTGGCGTCGAATAAATATTCTTATCGCCATAAACCGCATCTAAATAATCATACGCCAAACGCATATTAGTTGCTTTGTAGGATGGCATCGCCGTTTCTAAATGTTTGTCGAATTCAAAAACATAAGTGTCATTCATTCCCAATGGCGTGAAAATCATTTCCTTCATCGCTTCTGGGTAAGACAGTTCTGTAACCTTTTCTATGATCGAAGCCAAGACCGCGTAATTGGTATTGCAATAAGCAAATCGCGTATCTGTTGTAGATTCCAATTGAATGCTCTTTTCGGTAAACAAATTCAGTATATCTTGATTGGTCAAAGTCTTATGTCTGTCCCAAACGCCTTTGTCTTCGGTAAAATAGGCGTAATTACGGAGTCCACTTCGGTGATCCAATAACGTACGAACAGTAATTTCCGGATAAGGAAAATTATCTAAAATGGTATTTACTTTTTGATCTAATCCAATTTTGTTTTGGTTGATTAACAGCAGGGCTGCCGTCGCAGTAAGTACTTTACTCACAGAAGCGATATGCATCGGTGTGTCTTGTGTGATGGCAATGTCTTGTTCTCTGTTGCCAATACCTTGGTATCTTTCGTAAATGATTTGTCCATCTTTGGCTACTAGAAAACTCAAGTTGTTGTTTTCGTTGCTCCAATATTTTCCGCAGTACTTTTCTACAGATGCTTTTTTACTAGAGAGATAAGAATTTTCTAATTTAGAATATTTCACTTTAGACGGAATCATCGTCGGTAAACCTTTTTCATTTACCCCAATTTCCTCTGATTCGCTGCGCTCTTGTCGGGTGCAAGTAATCATTAGAACAATAATACCGATGAGAAATATATAGTAGAAAAATTTAGTTGACTTCATATTAAATTGCTTGATGAGCAAATATAGAGAAACAAATCTACGAGAATTCTGACGTATTTTTTGGTTTATGAACATTTTATTAACCATAATTTAGGTTTTCATTATTGCTCATTTTTTTAAGAAAAAAAGTTTTGAAAACGTTGTAGTTATGGTTTACATTTGGTGCCGTTAAAAAAATCCCAAGTCTATGAAATTCGGAATTATTAAAGAAAGAAAAAACCCGCCCGACCGCAGAGTTGTATTCACTCCTGAAGAATTAGGACGCATGAAAAAGGAGCATCCTGAAGTGCAAATCAAAGTAGAACGTTCCGACATTCGGGTTTTTTCAGACGAAGAATATGTCGCACAAGGCATTGAAGTTGCTGACGACATGACCGACTGTGATGTCCTTTTTGGTGTCAAAGAAGTTCCTGTTGACGCTTTGATTCCAAATAAAAAATACTTTTTCTTTTCGCATACTTTAAAGAAGCAAACGCATAATCGAAAATTATTGCAAGCGATTATTGCCAAGAAAATCGACCTTTACGATCACGAGACGATTGTAGATGCGCACTATAAAAGACTGATTGGATTTGGAAGATATGCCGGAATCGTTGGCGCTTATAACGGTTTACGCGCTTTTGGTATCAAGTTCGAGTTGTTTACCATTCCAAAAGCAGAAACGCTTTCCAGTAAAGAAGATTTGGTTGCGAGATTGAAACGTCAAGTGTTACCACCCATCAAAATAGTACTTACTGGTCACGGAAAAGTGGCTATGGGAGCCAAAGAAATCCTCGACGGAATCAAAATCAAGGAAGTTTCTATCGAGAATTACCTCACTAAGAATTATTCAGAACCGGTTTATACCCAGATTGATGTCATTGATTACTACCAACGTAAAGACGGACAACCAGCAACAAAAGAAGACTTCTATGCACATCCGACAGCATACACTTCTAACTTCGAACGTTTTTCTAAAGTATCGGATATTTTTATGGCTGGACATTTTTACGGAAACGATGGACCCGAAATTTTGTCGCAAGCCATGCTGCAAGCGGTTGATTGTAAAATAAAAGTAGTGGCTGATATTTCCTGTGACGTAGATGGTCCGATTGCTTGTACCGTAAAAGCATCAACGATTGCAGATCCGTTTTTTGGCTATTTGCCGTCTGAAAACAAAGAAGTTCCGTATACGCATCCTGGCGCCATTGTGGTGATGTCCGTTGATAATTTACCTTGCGAATTACCCAAAGATGCGAGCGAAGGATTTGGTGAAATGTTTATGAAATACGTGATTCCCGCGTTCTTTAATGGAGATAAAGATGGCATTTTACAACGATCAAAAATGACAGAAAATGGCAAACTGACCAAACGATTCGAGTATTTACAGGACTATGTCGACGGGAAGTAATTGTCGATAATACAATCTTAAAAATCCTATTTAGTTTTTACTAGGTAGGATTTTTTCTTGCAGAAAAGTTGCTATCTTTAGTCAAATTTTTTTCTATGAAATCTACCTTTTCGTTCGTGTTCTTATTTCTTTTCAGTGCTATTCAGGCACAAAGTGTTTCCTCTCCCTCTAAACAAATTACACTAAATTTCAGCTTCGGTGAGAAGGGAAAACCAACTTATACCGTCAACTATAAGAACAAACCGGTTATCCTTCAAAGTTACCTTGGTATAACATTGAAGAACGGTGCTGATTTGGCATCGCACTTCAAATTAGAAGACTCCAAAACGTTATCCTTCAACGAAACTTGGCAACCTGTTTTGGGAGAGCAATCGAATATTGTCAACCATTATAACGAACTGATTATCGCACTTTCTCAAATGGGAACAGGTCGAAAAATGAATATTATTTTCCGTGTTTTTGACGAAGGAATTGCCTTTAGATATGATTTCCCTTTGCAAAAAGATTTGAATTATTTTACTATCGCAGAAGAAGTTAGCGAGTTTAATTTAACCGATAATCACAAAGTATTTTGGTTGCCTGGCGATTTTGATAGCAATGAATATATCTATCAAGAATCGCTGTTCTCCGAAATTGATACGAAGAAAGTGGATTTGAATAATGGTATCGGAATGAAATCGATTGCTGGACAATTTATCGTGCAAGCGCCATTGATGATGAAATCTAAAGATAACACCTATCTGAATATTTTTGAGGCCGCCGTCGTTAATTATCCCTTGATGCATTTGGATGTTGATGTGACGAAATTTTCATTGAAATCGCATTTGGTTCCTAATGCTGTGGGAGACAAAGCCAATTTGAGAACGCCTTGCGTGTCGCCGTGGAGAACCGTTATGGTCAGCGATGACGCCCGTGATATTGTCGGATCTAAAATGATTTTGAATTTGAATGAACCTTCCAAAATTGATGATACTTCTTGGATCAAACCGATGAAATATGTGGGAATTTGGTGGGAAATGCACGTCGGAAAATCGACTTGGGATTACGCTGGTTCCCAAAATGCACAGAATAAACCTGAGGATGGATTGAAACCTTCAGGAAAACACGGCGCAACCACAGAGAACACTAAAAAGTATATCGATTTTGCAGCAAAAAATGGTTTCGATGGCGTATTGGTAGAAGGTTGGAATGTTGGTTGGGAAGAGTGGTTTGGCGATCGCAAAGAAGAAGTATTTGATTTTGTTACGCCTTATCCTGATTTCAACTTGAAGGCGGTCAATGATTATGCAAAGTCAAAAGGAATCAAAATGATCATGCACCACGAAACTTCTGCGTCTGTTTCTAACTACGAAAGACATTTGGATCGTGCTTTCAACTTGATGAAGGATTATGGTTATCCAGCGGTAAAGACTGGCTATGTAGGATGGATTATTCCGCGGGGTGAATTTCATGATGGACAATCGATGGTGAATCACTTCAATTTTGTCGCGCGACGAGCCGCGGATTACAAATTTATGGTCAACTCGCATGAGAGTTCGCGGCCAACTGGTTACAGCAGAACCTATCCGAATTATATCTGTGCGGAAGCGGCGAGAGGTAATGAATTCAACGCGTGGAGTGTAGGAAATCCGCCGATGCATGAAACCATTTTACCATTCACAAGATTACTTGGTGGCCCGATGGATTATACGCCAGGAATCTTCGAAATCAAAATGAGTTCGTATGATAAAACTAAAACGGCGCAAGTGCATACGACTTTAGCCAAACAATTAGCACTTTATATTACGATGTATTCACCTCTGCAAATGGCGGCGGATTTACCGGAAAATTATGAGAAATATCCTGATGCATTTCAGTTCATCAAAGATGTTGCGGTAGATTGGCAAGAAAGTAAGTATCTTGAAGCAGAACCGGGAGATTACATTACCGTTGCCAGAAAAACCAAGGGAAAAGAAAGTTGGTTTTTGGGTTCTATAACCGACGAGCATGTTAGAAATACGGAGATCAAATGTGATTTTCTTTCTGCCGGAAAAAAATACCAGGCCACTATTTATGAGGACGGAAAGGATGCCTCCTGGAATTTGAATCCAAAATCATACGGGATAAAAACGATTCAAGTGACCAATAAATCGAAAATTAAATTACATTTAGCTCCTGGAGGAGGAACTGCAATCAGCTTTCAGCCCATTAACTAACCAAACCAAAATTAACTATGAGTACACAAAATTTAAAAACCAACTGGGCACAGTTTGTTCCATTGGCAACCGTCTTCTTCTTTTGGGGATTTGTTGCAGCTAGTAATGATATTCTAATTCCAGTGTTTAGAAAAGCATTTGATTTGACACAAGTCCAAAGTCAATTGGTTTCCTTGGCTTTCTATATCGCCTATACCGTGGGATCCTTGATTTACCTATTGATTTCCTACCTGACCAAAGGCGATTTGATCAACAGAATCGGATACAAAAACTCCTTGGCGTTGGGATTGGGAATTTCTGCTTTAGGAACTTTGTTGTTCTATCCTGCCGCTAATACGGGTTCATTTACTTTAATGCTTTGCGGATTATTTACCGTTGCCTTAGGATTTTCTTTACAGCAAACCGTTGCTAACCCCTTGGCGATTGCTTTGGGCCCGATTACGACAGGTTCGCAACGTCTGACTTTAGCAGGAGGTATTAATAATTTAGGAACTACTATTGGACCATTGATTGTTAGTTTTGCCATTTTTGGATCAGCGACTTCTAGCAATACCGATATGAGTATTGAGAGTGTGAAAATTCCCTATTTGATTTTGGGACTGGCGTTTTTGGTGGTAGCTATTCTACTTAAGTTTTCATCCTTACCAGACAAACCACAAGCGATAGTGGAGTCGGAAAGTGAAGCGGCTTCCAGTCGTACTTCTGCATTGCAATATCCGCAATTGGTGTTAGGCATGATTGGTATTTTTGTGTATGTAGGTGTTGAAGTGTCTACAGCAAGTAATCTACCCGCCTACATGGAAAAAAATCTCGGCTTCTTGATCAAAGACATTGCGCCTTATATTTCGCTTTATTGGGCGAGTTTGATGATTGGTCGTTGGACTGGCGCAGTTGAAGCGTTTACAGACAATATGAATAGACAAAAGATACTGCGATTTATTGCACCTTATTTGGCTTTTGGTGTATTCTTGTTAGTGAATGCCATCGCCAAACACGACTTGACGCCATTTTATGTTTATGCGCTTGTCATCCTCGTTTTGATTATTGCTGATATGGCGAGTAAAGGGAATCCCGCGCGAATGCTACTTATATTTTCGGCGTTGGGCATCTTGGCATTGCTAATCGGAATGGCGACTGACGGCATGATCAGTGTGTATGCCTTTACCAGTGTTGGTTTGTTCTGTAGTACATTGTGGCCTTGTATATTTACTTTAGCCATTAGTGGTTTAGGAAAGCACACCAGTCAAGGGAGTAGTTTCTTGATCATGATGATTATGGGCGGTGGATTTATTAGCTTGTTGCAAGGTTATATCGCTGACATTTCTACCATTCACTCCAGTTATATTGTTGGTGTACTTTGTTTTGTTTATTTAGCCTATTACGCATGGAAAGTGAGTAAAATATTGAAAAGCCAAGGCATTGATTTTGATCAAAAAGTAAGCGGCGGGCATTAAATATTTTAATATAACAGCAATTTCGTGAAGTACTTATTCTCTTTGATTTTACTAGTTGCCACTGTAACCTATTCTCAATCTCAAGACGAGAAAATGTTACGACAAATCTATTCTGCTGCGTTAACCCAGGGAAAATGTTATGCTTGGTTGGATGATTTGTCCAATAAAATCGGTTCCCGTTTGTCTGGTTCTGAAGGTGCTGAAAAAGGCGTTCAATATACCAAGGCTCAACTGGAGACTTTGGGCCTCGATCGTGTTTATTTGCAAGAAGTGATGGTTCCACATTGGGTTCGCGGAGAGAAAGAGTCCGCTTATATTTTGAATAACGGAAAGAAAACAATGGTTCCGATTTGCGCACTGGGAAGTTCTATCGCTACACCAAAAAAGGGATTGACTGCAGAAGTGATTGAAGTGAAAAGCCTGAAAGAATTAGCCGAACTAGGTCAAGATAAAATTGCTGGAAAAATCGTGTTTTTCAATCGACCTTTCGAACCAGAGAACATCGAAACCTTTCAGTCATACGGCAAGGCGGTCGACCAACGTTATGCTGGTGCTAGAGAAGCGTCAAAATTTGGAGCGGTAGGCACGATAGTCCGATCGATGACGATGCGACTTGATGATTTTCCACACACAGGAAATCAAAGTTACGGTGATCTCCCAAAAGACAAGTACATTCCGACAGCCGCGATTAGTACAAATGGCGCGGAATTACTCAGTAGACTCTTAAAAGAGAACCCACAACTGCAATTTCATTTCAAACAGTCATGTCAACAGTTGCCTGATGTATTGTCTTATAATGTCGTCGGTGAAATTAAAGGAAGTGAACACCCAGAACAAATCATGGTGGTTGGCGGTCATTTAGATTCGTGGGATTTAGCCGATGGCTCGCATGACGATGGAGCAGGAGTGGTGCAAAGTATGGAAGTACTTCATATTTTTAAAAATCTAAACTACAAGCCCAAAAATACCATACGAGTTGTCCTTTTTATGAATGAAGAGAATGGTGGGAAGGGTGGAACAAAGTACGAAGAACTGTCGAAAGCAAACAATGAGAATCACATATTTGCTTTAGAGAGTGACTCGGGTGGGTTTTCTCCACGTGGATTTTCATTTGAATGTGATGACGAAAACCTAAATAAAGTTACAGGTTTCAAATCGCTTTTCGAACCTTATTTGATTCACTCTTTTACGAAAGGACACAGCGGTTCAGATATTGAGTCACTCACGGGTAAGAATTTGATTAAAGTTGGATTGCGTCCTGATTCCCAACGTTATTTTGATTATCATCATGCCGCGAATGATAAGTTTGACGCTGTAAACAGAAGAGAACTGGAATTGGGCGCCGCTGCAATGGCCTCCTTAGTCTATTTAATGGATAAATAGTACGCTGCACATTACAAATAAAAAAAGCCACTCTTTTGGAGTGGCTTTTCTTCTTCTTATTTTTTGAATCTCTTATCAGGAGTTCCGTCTTTTTTCAAAACTACTTCTTTAGCTGTTTTATAACGTTTGTCCGGTGTTCCGTCTTTTTTCAAAACTACTTTTGAATCAGCTGCTTTTGTTGCAGCAGCTTTTACTTCTTGTTTTACTGCTTTAGCCGAAGCTGGATCTGCTTTTGCAGCTTTAACTTCTTGTTTAACTTCTTTAGCTACAGCGTCTGCTTTCTTAACCGCTTTCTTCGCTCCTTCTTGTGCAAAACCTGAAAATGCAAAACCTACCAAGGCAATTACTGCCAACATTACTTTTTTCATTTTTTTATAATTTAAAATTCATAAGCTAATGTACAAATCAAATTGAAATGTCGTTCGCCCAAAAAGCTAATTTTTTATTAAATTCTGAAGATGCCTCCAAAGGCGATAATGCGTTGAAAAAAGAAAAATTCTTGCGACGCCCGATCAGCCGTATCATCAGTAGTTCTGATGTCAGGCATATTAATGTAGCCACCTTTTAATTCCCCTTGGACGTAAAAGTACTTAAAGACGGTAATGTTTATACCTGCTTTCATCGACACGCCATAACCAGAAACGTGAAAATCATCATGTCGTTCTTTGCCAAGGAGTTTGGCATTGGTCTTGGGATATATGAATCCCGCACCAATTCCTTCTGTCAGATTGATTTGAATCTTATCTGTGTTTCCGATTTTAAAAAGTTTTGAAATATCGTCGAATCGAGATACTTCTGTATTGATATAATTCAAGCCATCGGTATGCTCAAAAGTCAAGAAATCTTCTGTCAATAACGTTTGGTTGTTCGACAGTACTTCGCCGTAGGATCCTAGATTTGGATAGTAGCCAGTAAGATTAACGGCTTTGTCTTGATACATTACATATTTCATATGATCCACGCCAATACTAATGCTGTAGTGGTCACTAAAAAAATAACCCAACCTAAAATTGGTTTGCGGTATGGTCATTCGAGCTGGATTCAGGTAATCACAGTGCCAACCTTTAGGTTTATCATGCGCTTCAACATTGTGAATGGTAAAATTATAATCGTCCCCTGTAAATGTAATGTCTGATTTGGAATAGCTTTCTCGATTTCCTCCCCACGCCACAAAAAATTTTCCTTTATTATGCGCGGTGTATTTGGTTTGTATTGCTACTGCTTCCTGCGAAAAAGCAACTGCAGAGAAGCTTAAGATGCTAAGAATAGAAAAGTAAATATTTTTCAAAATAAAAATTTTAGAAGGTATTAATGGTTTGACGAATCGCAACCAATCGGGTCATTAATCCTTCAAACAAATCTAAATGGAGCATATTGGCGCCATCGCTTTTTGCATTGGCTGGGTCAAAATGGGTTTCTATAAAAATTCCGTCTACACCTACCGCAATTCCTGCCTTGGCAACTGTTTCAATCATATCCGGTCTTCCGCCTGTCACACCAATCATTTGGTTGGGTTGTTGCAAGGAATGGGTCACATCTAAAACAGTTGTGGCATATTGTTGCATCGTTGGAATGCCTCTAAAATCAACAATCATATCTTGATAACCAAACATAGTTCCTCGGTCAGTAACCATGACATTTTCGTTTTGGCAATCGAGTACTTTTTGGACAGCGTGTTTCATGCTCTCTGGACTCATAAATTGTCCTTTTTTTAAATTCACGATTTTCCCAGTGTTCGCAGCGGCCACGACCAAATCGGTTTGACGCACTAAAAATGCTGGGATCTGCAAGACATCTACATATTGCGCCGCCATAGCCGCATCTTCATTGGTATGAATATCAGTCACAGTTGGAATATGAAAGGTCTCTGAAACTTTACGTAGAATTTTTAGCGCTTTTTCATCGCCGATACCTGAAAAACTGTCAATTCGAGAACGGTTGGCTTTCTTAAATGAACCTTTGAAAACGTAAGGAATTTGAAGTTTGTCCGAAACACTCACTAATTTTTCTGCAATTCGCATCGCCATTTCTTCGCCTTCAATGGCACACGGACCTGCTAACAAGAAAAAGTTGCCGCTATCGGTATGTTTGATTTGGGGTATGTTGTGTATGTTCATCGTCTAATTTTAATGGCGCAAATATACTGAGGATAGATGAATTTCTAGCGCAGTTTGGCATTTTTTTAAGGAGCTTTTTCCAGCTGTTCGCTCTCCTCTTTTGCAGCGAAAACCGCTACAAAAGGATTCCCGCTGCCATCTGGGCTAGGGCATTTCGCATCTTATGGCGTCAACCTCGTGGTAAAACCCACGGGAACCATCAGGGCGCCTTTTTCATACGAATTGAGGTATAAGGTGATGGGCTTTTTCAACCCTTCCCAAGTGACATTGTAGACGTCTAAATAAGCAACTCCCATTTCGGTTTTGGTATTTGGAAAAGGACAACAAATTCCTGTTTTGGTATAGGTTATTTTTTCGCCTTTTGGTCCTGACAACGCATTCAAAAAACGCTCTTGGTTTTCAGCCGCAGCCGATACCGTTTTGTAGAAGACATTGATGGGATAATCTTTCTCGTAGCCGTAATTTTTGTCTTTGCTATAACTGGTTAAGACAAAATTGTTTGTTTTACTAAGTTTGGGAATAACGGCATGATCGTCTACGTTTTGCAAAGTCGATTGTGTGCTGACACAGGAACTTAAAATTCCCATTAGCAGTAAAGTAAAGAGACTATTTTTCATGTGTTGTTATTTTGGTTTTTAATACAAACGCAACAAAGGCAGAAGTTAGTACACCAAACGAAAAAGCACCGAAAATTCCTTGAATCGTAAAACTTTTCAAATTAAAATACATTTCCGCTTGACTTTGTGTTTGCACTTTTTCCGTGACCATGTACTTAATGATGTTTTCGAAAAAATGCGGGGTAATATAAGTATACGTAATGGATTGCACCATGGGACTCAGTATGGCAATAATCGTAGAAAGGATCATCCCTGACATAAAACCTTGTTTCCAGTCCATCGTGCCTTTGTAGTAATTTTTCTTCTTATCCGATAGCGCAATAAAGTAAATTCCAATGCCAACAAAGGCAAATAAATTGGTATAGATGGCTTGTTTGCTAATGAGTTCATCATGCCAACCCATTGTTTTTTCAAATATCATCCACACCAAGGAAACGATACTAAATTGAATTGCCCATCGGATTTCTATTGCAATCTTCTTCATCTTAATTTTGGTTTTTCAAGTCCAAAATTAGCAGTTTATTTTAATACCTTGACATTTTCAATTGAAATTCAAATGAATTATTAAATTTGTAAAAAAACGTATTATATGGATTTTCTTTTTCATACTTGGCATTGGTCAATTACAGGTTTTCTTATCGCGTCGATTATGCTGACACTAAACTATTTTGGTAAAGTTTTTGGCATGTCGTCGAATCTCAGAACCCTATGTACGATGGCTGGTGCCGATAAGTTTGCCGATTTTTTCAAGTTCGATACGAAGACCCAATATTGGAATCTAATGGTAATTTTGGGCGCTATGATCGGCGGATTTGTGGCCGTGCATTTTATGAGTGATCCAAGCAATGTGTCCATCAATCCACAAACAATCACGCAATTACAGGCGATGGGTTTTGATGCGCCGAACGGAAAATTACTTCCTGATGCTATGTTCGGAGTTCAAGTATTTGAATCGCCAAAAATGATACTTATTTTACTATTTGGTGGACTCCTCATCGGTTTTGGATCCCGTTATGCCGGTGGTTGCACTTCTGGACACGCCATTGCAGGCATGAGCAATTTGCAGCGACAATCTCTAAAGGCTGTGATTGGTTTTTTTGTTGGTGGTCTGTTGATGACGCATTTTATTTTACCTCTAATTTTCTAAGTAATGAAGTCTATAAAATTTATTCTTGTCGGATTCCTATTTGGAATTGTCCTAACGAAATCAGAGGCAGTATCGTGGTATCGTATTTATGAAATGTTTCAATTTCAGTCATTTCATATGTATGGTATTATCATGGTCGCTATCGGTGTTGGTGTTGTTGGACTTCAATTAATCAAAAGAAATCAAATCAAAAACAGCAGCGGAGATCCAATATCTATTGCTGAGAAAGAAAAAGGCTCCTTTCGTTATTGGATAGGAGGTTTGTTTTTTGGATTGGGTTGGGCATTGGTTGGAGCTTGTCCGGGACCTATATTTATTCTTTTAGGCGCTGGGTTTTTGCCTGTTGTCTTTGTGCTGGTTGGTGCCCTGTTGGGTACATTTTTATATGGTGTCGTGAAAGATAATTTGCCTCACTAGGAGGGAAGTTTTATACTATTTCAGCACTCAAACCAGCTTCTAGTAACTGTGTACATTGTGGTTTTAATTCGTCGAATGAACCTGTCTTTACGGTACATTTTCCCTTATAGTGCACCAAGATTGCACATTGTTCTGCTTGCTCTGCCGTATGCTTGCAGACTTTGATTAAGGTGTCAATCACGTGGTCAAAAGTATTGACGTCGTCATTGTAAAGAATGATTTCGTTATTTACATCAACTGCTTCGAGAACGGCGGTCTGTCTTTTCGTTTTTTCAATGGTTGCCATGGTATTCTAATTTATGGAATCTAATTGATTAACAGCGATTTAAATCTCAGAATGCTAATTTACATATTTCAAAGAAACCCAGTTATTTCTTTGTAATTTTTTTACGAATGTCAATCCTTTATCTGTGCAAGACGCATCGATAAAAGGAATATCTTCCTCGTAAAACCCGCTTAATAACAGCCCGCCATTTGGATTCATACAATCTACATAGCGCTGCATATCATTCAATAGTATATTTCGGTTGATATTGGCAATAATCAAATCGTATTTCTGATCAACAAGTAATGTCGCATCTCCTTCGTAAACGGTAATCTGTTGACAATTGTTGCGCTCGGCATTCTCGATTGAATTCAAATAACACCAGTTATCAATATCAATGGCATCGATGGGTTGGGCGCCTTTCATTTCTGCTAAAATAGCCAAAATCGCAGTCCCGCAACCCATGTCTAAGGTTTTCATATTGCGTACATCCATGTCCAACAAATGTTGAATCATCATGTGTGTTGTCTCGTGATGACCGGTTCCGAAGCTCATTTTTGGTTCGATGATGATGTCGAATTCGGCATTTGTTTTCGGGTGAAAAGGTGCGCGAACATGGCATTTACCATCTACATCGATGGGGTCGAAATTCTTTTCCCATTCTTCATTCCAGTTGACTTGGTCAATTTCTTCGATGGTATACGAAATCGTAAATTGAGGAGAATTCAACACAAACACATCTTCAAGAATCGATTCTGTCCAAAGCTGTTTTTGAATATAAGCCGTGACTCCGAATTCGCTTTCAACAAAGCTTTCGAAAGGCAATTCACCTAATTCGGCTATGAGTATTTCTGAGCCCAGTTCTTTTGGTTCAATGGTAAAATGATATCCTAAATAGATGTTTGACATGTTTGACAATTTAAAAAAAATAGAGATCTGAAAAAGGTCAAATCTCTATAGTATATAACTATTTATGTTAATTAGATTGCGTTGACAATGGCTGTGAAATCTTCCGCTTTCAATGCAGCTCCGCCGATCAATCCACCGTCGACATCTGGCTTAGAAAAAATCTCTTTAGCATTATCCGGTTTCACACTTCCACCGTACAAAATAGAAACACTTTCTGCCACATCACTTCCGTATGCTTTTCGAATGGTCTCGCGAATGAATTCGTGCATTTCTTGTGCTTGCTCTGGGCTTGCAGTTTCGCCGGTTCCAATTGCCCAAACAGGCTCGTAGGCGAGTACCAAGCTTTCCCACGCGTCTTTGTTTAGGTGAAATAATCCATCGCGCAATTGGTTTTCAACGACATTGAAATGTTGTTTGCTTTGTCTGTCTTTAAGTTCCTCGCCAAAGCAGAAAATCACACGCATTTGGTGTTGCAATGCCTTGTCTACTTTATAGGCAATAATAGCATCTGTTTCGTGAAAAATAGAACGTCTTTCTGAATGGCCGAGAATGACGGTATTTACGCCAATACTTTTTAGCATATCTGCAGAAATTTCCCCAGTGTAAGCGCCATTTTCTGACTGGTGCATGTTTTGCGCAGCAACGACAATATTGGTAAATTCTACGTGGTCTACTGCCGACGCTAGGTTAACAAATGTGGGTGCTACAATGATTTCTACTTCCTTATCATTTGGCAATTGATTGATTAGTGCGTTGAGTAAGTCTTCGGTTTCTTCCGCATTCTTATTCATTTTCCAATTTCCTGCTACAATTTTATGTCTCATTATTTTAGTGAATTTAAAGTCGAATTGATGGTTTCAAAATCAGTTTCTATGGCTCTATATACTACAATTTTACCGGTCTTGTCGACAATGATATAACGTGGAATCCAATCTAAGTTGATCGCTGTACCGAATGCTCCTTTCATGCCGTCATTTGCCATATAATGATCACCTTTAAGGCCATGTTTTTCAATGCCTAATTTCCATTTATCCGCCGTTTTGTCCATAGAAACAAATACGTAGTCCACGTTTGGATGATTAGCTTGTAACGCTTTGACTTTCGGCATGGCTTTTACACAATCACTGCACCATGACGCCCAGCATTCGATAACAATGGTTTTGCCTTGGTGTTTTTTGAGAATGTCCGTAAAAGCTACTTGCGACCCATCATAAGCTAATAGATTTTCAGCCAGGGCTTCCTTAGAAAAATCTGATTTTTGCGCATTCATGCATGAGGTCGCTGAAAATAGCAATGTTAGGTAGACGAGTACTTTTTTCATTCTTTTTTTTATTTGTAAATGTAAGTTTATGTGAAGAAAACTATCCCAAGAAAATGTTATGTTTTGCTGCGGATTTTACGCAAGTTTTTTATTATTCGGTTTCTACTTCATGGCTTTTTCGGAAGTCAGTGTCATCGAGAAAAACATGCTTGGTTCTTTTTCTTTTCTTAGGGAAATATTGTTTCTTGACGGTAAACACAAATACCATGGTGGTGATCGCCATGATGCTGCAGCCTAACACAATATTGAAAGTGGCACCCATAGGTGGTTTCTCCATTGATGCTACATAGTTTAACAGATAGTATCCAATCAAGAATGAGACGATGCTTACTACAATGATGACGTTGTTTCTATTCTTTCGGGCTTTTCTGGCCCTTTCAATGCTTCCTTGGCTTTGACTTCTTCTTTTGGTTGGTATAGTATGATCCCCCATGATTTGTTTATTCAAAAATTTGTAATCTTATAATTTTAGTAAAGCTTGATCGTTATAATGCACCTTCTGAATTATGGTTCCTTTTTCTAGTAGTACGATGCTAGGATTGGCTCGTTCGATGGTCTTCAGAGCGGTTCCGTCGCAAAAATAAAAATCAAATGTATATCCGAATTCTTTTTTTGCTTTTTCAATTTCTCCTTCTGGAGAGGCTGTCATCGCAATAACTTTGTAGCCTTTTGCTTTAGCTTTCTGGTTTAGGTTTTCCAATATTTGCATTCCTTTTTTATCAGATTTAGACAAATCATAGGCTACAAACATCAATAATTTAGGTTCCTGAAGCAATTCATCTTTATAGTCTGACCCGTCTTTTTCCATCACAAAGTCATGAATAGGTGGCTTGTAACCTTCGGAAACGATACGGTCTATGCGGTCTACGAAAGTGGCGCCTTCCGGCAGATTCATTAAATCCTTTTCTGTGAAATTTTTGTTGACGCCATTTACTTTATAAACAAAAATCATTTCGACTACTGTTTTTGGAGCGCCTTCAGGAATTTCCATTCCTTTTTGAATATTGGTTCCGACTTTATACGCTCTAAAATCTTTTAGAGGCAAATGATTTAAAACCCAATAGCCCATAAAGCCACAAAGAACAATTGTTAAGCTTACTAGTGCGTTTCGGAAATTGGCATTAAAGAGTGGTTTTACCAGCTTGATATTTAAGAACAGAATTAGGATAAAAAACAACAAAATTACATCTTTAGTAAAAGACTGCCAAGGCGTCAACTTTAAGGCGTCTCCGAAACAACCACAGTCGGTTACTTTGTTGAAATAGGCAGAATAGAAAGTTAGGAACGTAAAGAATACAATCATCAACAATAGACTCCAGATTGTAAATTTTGGTTTGAATCCAATCAATAACATAAAGCCTAAAACCGTTTCAAATATTACGATAAACACTGCGAGTGCTAGCGAATAAGGCACAAAGAATGGCAGGTTCAGTACTGTTTCTCCAAAATATTCACCAAGTTTGTATGAGAAGCCAACAGGGTCATTTAATTTGATTAATCCCGAAATAATAAATAGTAATCCGACAAAAACTCTAGAAAATTGAACTATAATATTTTTCATATGTGGTTGTAATAGTTTTCGATACGTAAATATAGGCTAAAATAATAGGAATTTGGTGTTTTACAAAAGGAAATTAAGAATTTGACGCTATCAAAATCATGGCAAAAACAGCGTAGTTAATCATATCTTGATAATTGGCGTCGATGCCTTCTGAAACAATTGTTTTGCCTTTGTTATCTTCAATTTGTTTCACGCGAAGTAGTTTTTGTAGAATCAAATCTGTCAATGAACTCACACGCATTTCTCTCCAAGCTTCCCCATAATCGTGATTTTTGTCTTCCATCAATGCTTTCGTCATTTTGATTTTGTCGTCGTACAATTGAGCTGCTTTTGTGGTATCTAAATCTGGCTGGTCTGCAATTCCCAGTTCCAATTGGATGAGCGCCATAATCGAATAATTGATGATTCCAATAAATTCGCCACGTTCGTCTTCATCGATCTTACGCACATCATTTTCTTGTAGACTTCGAATACGTTGTGCCTTAATATAAATCTGATCGGTCAAAGAGGGCAAACGCAAAATTCTCCAGGCACTTCCGTAATCTTTCATTTTTTTTACAAAAAGGTCGCGACAAATGGCAATTATAGCGTCGTATTCTTGTGAAGTATTCTTCATTATTATTGCAGTATATTTGTATTCAAAATTTAACTAGGTTTGGTTTAGCTTAATGGCGCGGGGTCAAAAATAGTTTTTTTTTTTTGAAGTGTACACATTTTAGTAAATTACAATGACAATTAATTGCCTTGGCCAACTGATTGATTTGAGTTCCCCAAAAGTGATGGGAATTCTAAATATTACCCCAGATTCCTTTTATGATGGGAATCGCTATAACAGCGATACACTAATCCTAGCGCAAGTAGAAAAAATGCTTCGAGATGGCGCGGCATTTATCGATATGGGCGCTTATTCTAGTCGACCTAAAGCGGCGGAAATTTCTGAAGCGGAAGAACAAAGTCGTTTGCTACCAATAGTGAAATTAATTTTAGATCATTTTCCCGACGCATTGCTGTCCATCGACACTTTTCGAAGTAATATTGCCCAAAAGAGTTTAGATATGGGAGCATCTATGATTAATGACATTTCAGCCGGTGCGCTCGACGAAAAGATGATGGAAGTAGTTTCTGTTTATAAAGTGCCATATGTGATGATGCATATGCGCGGTACGCCGCAAACCATGTCGACAATGACGCATTACGATGATATTGTCAAAGAAATGCTTTTCTATTTCTCGGAAAAAGTGGCAAAAGCCAGGAGTTTGGGGATCAATGATGTGATTATTGACCCTGGATTTGGATTCGCCAAAACGTTGGATCAAAATTTTGAGGTTTTACAAAAAATGGAGTTATTTCAAAATCTAGAGTTGCCCATTTTAGCTGGAATTTCGCGAAAATCGATGGTGTATAAGGTCTTGAATTCTTCGGCGGAGGAAGCGTTGAATGGCACAACGGCTTTGCACATGATTGCTTTAATGAAAGGCGCTTCAATCTTGAGAGTACACGATGTTAAGGAAGCTTTGGAATGTATTCGTTTATTCGAGAAGTTTTCCAATCAAAATCATTGATGGTGGTAGGGTTCGTTTTTTAAAATCGTAAACGCCCGATACAGTTGCTCAATAAAAAAAAGTCGAACCATCTGATGCGAAAAAGTCATTGCTGACAGCGCGATTTTTCCTTGTGCTTTGCTGTATACTTCCGCAGAAAAACCATAGGGACCGCCAATGACGAATACGAGCGTTTTGATTCCGGAATTCATTTTCTTTTGTAATTCTGCAGCAAAATCGATACTTGAGAAGCTTTTTCCGTTTTCATCCAAAAGAATTAATTGGTCTGTTGGCGTCAGCTTCGACAAAATGAGTTCGCCTTCTTTTTCTTTTTGTTGGCTTTCAGAAAGATTTTTGACGTTTTTGATATCGGGAATAATTTCTAGCTCAAACTTGATATAAAATGACAATCTCTTTTGATATTCATCAATCAAAAGTTGCAAATTCTTGTGATCTGTTTTTCCGATAGCAATGAGTTTGATATTCATAAATTACTCCTCATTTTCTTTACCAAAAACGACATTAATTAATAGCGCAGAAATCGCTCCAATAGCAAAAATCGACAAGAACTCGACCGTACGAATATCCTCTGTTCCGGCCATTCGTGCATAATTACCCAAAGCGAGTAGGAGCAAGACGGTGAGTAGTATTTTCTTTTTCTTACTGTTCATGACCATACGGGGTTGACTTCAAAAGTAGTAAACATTTTCTTTTCGTCCGATTTTTGGGCTAGAATAATGTTATTTGTCCTTATCTGAAGTCCAATTTTGAAAGGTCATTTCATATTTTATTTCGTTTTTACCATATAGTCCGATTTCTTGCCAGCCTGATTTTCTGTAAAATTGTTCGGCTCTCGAATTGGCTTCAGTGCCCAGCCAAACTGCAGTTTCTGTTTGCTCGAAGTACCAGTTAATCATGGTGTCGTGCAACTTTTTTCCAATTCCTTTTTTCTCAAAATCAGGATGCATGAATAGCGCCCAAATGTTATTTCCCAATAAGTCAACGATAGCGAATCCAACGATTATGGAATCAACCTCATATACCCATCCTTTGCCTTGGTTGAAACAAAATTTAACATAGTCGTCATAAGGAATTAGTGCCGGATCGGATAAGGTATTTTCTTTGACGGCCATTCGGATTTCCATCAAACGCGGAAAATCTAGTACAGTAGCTTCTCTAAGGTTTGAATCCACTATCATTTTTTAAGGAATAAGTCGCGCACAGCAGCGGCTGTTTCGTAGAATGTTATATTGCTGTCATACGCCGTGTGGAAGAATTTCTTCTTGTTGACGGCCGTAAAATAGCCAGTCTGGCTTGAAAAGGAAGTCGACTTACCGTTGATGAAAAATCGAATGGACTCGACATCAACCTTTTGCAATCGACTCATTTCAGCTTGAGAAAAAGCATAGTAGGAAACGATTTGATTGCCGTCGGTAGTTCTTAGTCCTTTATCGGTACAAATGATTGCTGTAAAATCTTTGAGGTCAACATATACATTTCCGGTAATAGCAAAGGCGGGATTGATGGTTTCTACGGCGATTTTGAGATATCCGCCTTTGTCAGATTTGGCAATTTGAATGTTGGCGATGCCAGACAAGACGTAATTGTCGCACATAAAGTTCCAAGTAGGCGTGGCAGGATAGGATTTGGATTGCACGGTCATCGACTCTTGACCGAAAATTATCGACGTTATGAAACAGAAAAAAAAGACTATCGATTTTTTGCTCATACTTCTTTTTAACTCGTTGTTTTTTGTTGGTTAATGGCTTTTTAGTGGATCCTATTTTCTTCCGTTGCCGTGTTATTTATCACTGAAAACATCTTTCCAATCTTTCGAATTGACCGCAGCAATTTGATTGCTTTTGTTGACGGTTATTCGCAATTCTTTATTTGCAATTTTCTTTTCGTATAACGCTTTATATCGATAAATCACCGTTTGATTTGTCTTGTCGTGATAAGCTTCAACGAACTTCAGATCTTTAAAGTCACCATATTTTTGTTGAAATTTCGCGCAAATTTTTGACAATCGTTGCAACGTCATATTCTTTCTTACTTCTGCGGTAGCTTCCTTTTCTGTGAAAGGTATAAATTTGGAGGTGTTGCAAGTCATCAAAATTTGTTTTCCCAACGCGGTTGTTTTGTCCTTTTGACCTTTGTCAACTTGAACGTCGGATAATCTTTCCATTGCTGCGACTGCTGTTTTGTCGACTGCAACTTTTTTGGATTTGCACGCTAACACCAAACAAAAAATCAATAAGAACGATATCTTTTTCATAGTCTTGCCTCTTAGGATTCCATTTGTAAACGTTTTTTATTCATTTATATTGGAATGCTCCTCTACAAAACAATCATAAGATCTTGTCGTGGGTTGTAAAAGATCTAGTATAAACTTGGATATTTTGTCGGATTGACTTCGTTCATCATCGCATATACTTTTTCATAAATATCTTCTACGGAAGGTTTAGAAAAATAGTCGCCATCAGTACCGTATGCTGGTCTGTGTTCTTTCGAGGTTAGCGTTTGCGGTTTGCTGTCTAAGTAATCGTAGGCATTTTGCACTTCTAGAATTTGTTGCATGATGAATGCCGATGCACCGCCAGGAACGTCTTCATCGATGACTAAAAGTCGGTTGGTTTTCATGACACTTTTTACAATATCCTTTTTTGTATCAAAAGGCAACAACGATTGAATATCGATAATCTCGCAGTCGATTCCTTTTTCTAGTAGTTCACGTGCTGCTTGCTCGACCAAACGAAGTGTTGATCCATAAGAAACTAGCGTAATATCATTTCCTTCTTTGATGGTTTCGACAACGCCAATTGGGGTCTTAAATTCACCTAAATTAGTTGGCATTTTCTCTTTCAATCGATAGCCGTTCAAACATTCTACAATGAGCGCAGGTTCGTCAGTTTGAAGTAAAGTGTTGTAGAATCCTGCAGCTTTGGTCATATTTCTTGGAACGAGAACATGGATACCGCGCAGTGCATTGATGATCATTCCCATCGGTGAACCTGAATGCCAGATTCCTTCCAAACGGTGTCCACGTGTTCTAATAATCAGCGGCGCTTTCTGTTTGCCGTGTGTTCTGTATTGCAAAGTGGCCAAATCATCGCTCATGATTTGAATGGCGTATAACAAATAATCGAGATATTGAATTTCTGCTATTGGTCGAAGTCCACGCAATGCCAAACCAATTCCCTGTCCCAAAATAGAAGCCTCGCGAATTCCGACATCAGCCACGCGATCTTCACCATATTTTTCTTGCATTCCATCTAAACCTTGATTTACATCGCCAATGTTTCCGGCATCTTCTCCGAATACTAGTACTTCAGGATATTTTGAAAACAGGGCGTCGAAGTTGTCTCTCAAAATCATTCTTCCATCGGCATCTTCCGCATTTTGATCGTACGTCGGTAACACTTCTTTTACAGAAAAAACGTTTTTGTTTGAGGTCGAATAAAGGTGTGAACTAAATTTCGGTTGTATTTTTTCTAGGTAATTTGCAATCCAATTGGATAATTCTGACTTGCCGCTTTCTGTTGAAATCATCCGCAAAACCTTTCGAGCTGTAGTCAAAATATCTTTGCGATTTGGTTCTTTAATTGCTTTTAAGTCATTAGAAAATTTCTCGATGAATACTTTATTTTCACTTCGATTAGCAACTGATTCTAAAAGAGTTATCAATTCATTCTTCTCGTTGCTGATAGGCAAAGTAAAAGCAGACCACGCTGCCTTTTTTCCTTCTAAAACGTCTTTCTTGGCAGCAGCATCCACTTCATCTAAGTCCGCTTCTGTCGCGATATTAAAAGTAATCATCCACTGTCTCATTTGTTTGATGCAGTCATGATCACTTTCCCAGTCTAATCGCTCGGCATCCTTATAACGCTCGTGTGAACCCGAAGTTGAATGTCCTTGTGGTTGCGTCAATTCATTTACATGAATCAAGACTGGCACATGCTCCGTTCTAGCAATTTCTGACGCTTTTTCATAAGTAGCAATCAATTCGGCATAATCCCAACCTTTTACGCGAAGAATTTCGTAGCCTTCATTTTCCGCGTCGCGTTGGAAACCTTTTAAAATTTCTGAAATGTTTTCTTTTGTGGTTTGGTGTTTGGCGTGTACTGAAATACCATACGCATCATCCCACACACTAATCACCATAGGAACTTGCATCACACCAGCAGCATTGATGGTTTCGAAGAATAAGCCTTCGGATGTACTTGCGTTTCCGATGGTTCCCCAAGCCACTTCATTGCCATTGTCGGAAAAATTGGTGGTATCAATTCCGGATACTTTTCTGTATATTTTAGATGCTTGCGCAAGTCCCAAAAGTCTAGGCATTTGTCCCGCTGTAGGCGATATATCAGCGCTTGAGTTTTTTTGTAATGTCAAATTTCTCCATGAACCATCTTCATTGTTGCTTTTTGTTGCAAAGTGACCGCCCATTTGCCTACCTGCAGACATCGGATCAAAGTTGATATCCGTATGTCCGTATAAACCAGCGAAAAACTGTTCGATGTTTAGTTCGCCGATTGCCATCATAAAAGTCTGGTCGCGGTAATATCCAGATCTAAAATCCCCATTTCTAAACGCCTTGGCCATGGCCAGTTGCGGCACTTCTTTACCGTCGCCGAAAATACCAAATTTGGCTTTCCCAGTCAGTACTTCTCGTCGTCCAAGAAGGCTACATTCTCTACTAGTAATGGCAATTTTATAGTCGTTCAGTACTTCTTTTTTGAAATCTTCAAAGGAAAGCGCTGTAGTCGTTTCAGCTTGTGTCATAAAGGCGGGGTATTGCTTTGGAAAGCAAATTTAATTAAAAAACTCATAGATTTTTGAAACCTAGCGAAAATAAATATCGTGATATTGTTAGTTATTTTCGATAAAAACTCTGAAAATTATTCAAAACGCAAGAAAACAAAGTTTTACTTCTTAAAATGATATTTTTGGACTTTTGCGCTTGGACGGTTAAAACCACTTGCGTGTAAAGAGGTTTACCAAGACTTTAGGATCGATGGTAAAGACAATTCGAATTTTTTCACCATAACGATCTTGGGCGATTTCCCAGCCGTTGTTGGAGTAAACTGGAAAGTAAAATTCAAAATAATCAGGAACAAGATTGAAGCGGATTCCGTTGTCATATACGAATTTTTCAGCAACACTGCTGTTTTTGACGAGACCTAGGTCGCCATAAACTTCAATCCAATTCCACACATTGAAACTCAAGTTTGTCGCTACTAACCATTTGTTGACCGCTTCTGGAAGTACTTTCGATTTGAAGCCGCCATCTCCCATAATAAACTGCTGACTAAATATTCCTGACTTCTCCGAGCGACCGAGTAATTCCTGTTCGAAGAGGTAATCATTAATCTTAGAAACGCCAAAATAGAAGGTGTTGGATGAACTTCTATCATACAAAAAACTACCTGCAAACAGACGGAAGTTGAATTGTCGATTGTTGTTAAATAATCGTCGGTAATTGATTTCTGTTGAAACTCTTCCAAATGAACTTGAAAACTGCGTATCGGTAATGAAATTAAAATAATGCACCAATTCTTGCTTACTAGTAATGTATTTTACGTTGAAAATAGCATAGTTTTCAAGTGTATTGTCTAACACAATTTTGGATTCTTGCTTTTGCACCGCATTGTATCTAAAAATGAGCGATTGTCGGTCGTTTTTCCTCATATCGCTATCTCTGAAATTCAATGATATATTTGGATTAACGCGAAGAAAAGCCGCATCCTGAGCGTAATTAAAATAGGAACTGCTAATACCATAACGAACGAAAAACAATCGGCTATCGCGCAAAAATTGATTGTAACTAACGGAGGCAAGTCCACGTAATGAGCCCGTATTGGGAGAATATACTGGATTCACATCATACAAAAACGGTTTATTGAGTAACGTCCTATTACCAAATCGAATTCCCGGAGATAAACCATCGTAGAGATTGTATGTAATCGAAGGAACATAAATAATTTGGTTGGAATTTGGATCTTCGATGTCTTTAAATAGCACGAATTTGAACGGTCTGTTATTTCCCAGAAAGCTTTGCAGGGATTTCCAATTGTTTCTTCTATTGAATTCGGGAACTTCGCTGTTGTAGTTCAGGACAATTTTATCTGCTTCTTGACGCGAAACCGTAAATGTACTGTCTTTACTAATATTTTCGAACCATTGTTTAAAAACGACCTGCTTGTTCTTTAGCCCATAAACCGGAATGGGTACGGTAGTTCCTGTTCTGTTTTTGATCGTAAAAGTGATACTGTCTTTGGTTTTTGAGACATGTTTAAATGTATAATCAATCAAATCTCGAGTGCCGATTACGGACGTAAAGAACCAGCTCAGATCTTTTGGAGTTTGTTGCTGCAAGGATTTCTGAAAGTCTTCCGCGTTAGTCAACTGCTTGCCATTTAACACATAAAAATCTTGTAAGGTCTTCTCGACAGCATTGTTTTCGAGGTAATGATCCAAATAATTTAAACTCAGTCCAGCTCGGTATTTTGAAGCAATTTTTTCGTTGAATCGTATTAAAGAATCCTTGGCACTTGACAAAGGTTGGTCTAAGTTCTTCCGCGCCATAAACAAATAGTAGTAACTATACTGTTCATTAAAATCCAGACCAATAATGTTAAAACTCTTTAGAACTTTGAGTCGTGAAAGTCCACCAAGCATCTTCATTTCCGGACGGTTTTCTTCCATGTATTTCATCATCAAATAAACTTGCATGCCGTCGTAAATCCAATTGTCTTTTCTCGGGTCTAAACGCAAAGTATTTTTGAGGTAATTGTTGAGATAGGTCTTCAGAAATTTCAATTCGAAGACAAATTCATCCTGAAAAACATTGATAAAGGAAGGCAATTGATTCAGTCCATAAAATGGATTTCGGTCGTAATCAACCTCAGAAACAGTAATTCTTTCAAAAGGATATTTCCCAACATGCGTCTGAACATAATTGACTACACGATCAATCATCAACGCTTTTTGAATATCTGTTAAGTTGTTGTCTTTTAAATTTGTAACAACTTCTACTTCATCGTTTTTATAGCTGTAAAACTTCGAGGTTGGACTGATGTACAAACTAAAATTCTGCCGCTGTTTGCCTGAAATTGTATAAGTAATACTGTCGTCAGATTTCACGACCGCATTTTCATTCAAGTCTGAACTCAATTGAAAATCATTAGGCAAAGTCATTTGTAATTCATAATCACAAACACCATTGGCTATATCGTCGGTATCGGCGTTGCTATGACGGACAAATTGATGATTGTCGTAGCGGGCAGGAACCAAGTGCCAATCTTTGAGGTTGATACTTTTGGTGGCGCTATCATAGCCATACTTCGTAAAACGATCATCAGGGATTTTCACTTGATACTTCAAATGAATGGTCTTTTTCTCGAAAGGAAGGATTTTTTCCGTCAGTGATATTTCTACCAAATCAACTTGGTCTAGAGGCCGATGCCATGTCAATGCGCTATTTTGATCATCAACAATAACAAGGTTATTGGTGCCGCCTAAGTCCTTGGCAGGAGCAAAGTGAAAGCTTCTAACAAATTCATCTGAAAATCGCTTTCCGATATTAGAATTTTTATCTGAATAGGCGTTGATCCAATCATTCAAAACCAAGGTTGCAATCGTATCGTTAGTTTGATTGAAATAGGTGAGGTCTTGCTCTACGGTGAGTATGTTGTTCCTACTATCTAGATTTGCTTTCAATGTAATGCTATGCTGAGCCTGCAACACATTGGTTGCTAGTATCACAAACAGGAAAGAAAATCTAAGTAATAGTGAATTCAATTAAAAAAGAAATTAGTGCATAAGACAACGAAAAAAGTGCAGAAATCGTATTAGAAATTTGGACTCAAATCGTATTTTTTATAGAATTTGTCCAAAACATCTAGCACTTCATCTTCCGTGTCTACGATTTTAAACAATTCTAAGTCTTTTTCGCTTACGGTTTTTTCCTTTTCTACCATGACAGTTTTGATCCAATCTATCAATCCAGCCCAGAATTGTGTTCCTACCAAAATGATGGGGAATTTGGCAATTTTCTTCGTTTGAATGAGTGTCATCGCTTCAAACATTTCGTCTAAAGTTCCGAAGCCTCCTGGCATCACGACAAAGCCTTGTGAGTATTTTACAAACATTACTTTTCTAACAAAAAAGTAATCGAAATTTAAGTTCTTATCGCGATCGATATACGGATTGTAATGTTGTTCGAAAGGCAATTCGATATTCAAACCTACCGAAGTTCCGCCACCGAAATGGGCGCCTTTATTACTGGCTTCCATAATTCCAGGGCCGCCACCAGTAATGACACCGTAACCTGCTTTGCTGATTTTGAACGCAATTTTTTCCGCCAACAAATAAAACGGATCTTCAGGTTTTGTTCGCGCCGAACCAAAAATAGAAACACAAGGACCGATGCGTCCCATGCTTTCGTAACCATTCACAAATTCCGCCATGATTTTGAAAATCGCCCAGCTGTCGTTGGTGCGGATCTCATTCCACGTTTTTTGCTTTAGTTTATCTTGGATTACTCTATCCTCGTCATTGTCGAAATCTTCTAATCTCATCTTTTTCAATTAATAATGAATAATTAGCAATTATTCATGGTTGTGATTCTTTTTTTTTAAGAAGCTAATCCAGCTATCCACTATATCTTTTTATGCTGAACTCGTTTCAGCATCTCCACCACAACACGGTCACTACTTAAAGATACTGAAACGAGTTCAGCATAAAAAGGATGCCGTTGCTATCTGGGCTAGGGCATTGTTCTCGCCGGAAAAAGCGCGCTAAAGTAATCATTTTTTACAGAACTTCAGCGTTTGGTGATTTTCGCCGGCATTGATTTTTAGGAAATAGGTTCCTGCTGCGAGGCTCGAAACATCAATTGCGCTAGTCGATTGGCCTTCAAGAACCAGCTGCGACAAGGCATTGTAAATCAAAACCGATTGGATGTCTTGTAGATTTTTCCCTGAAACAGTCACCGAACTTGACGTCGGATTCGGATAAAGCGAAAAATCTTGCATCGATGGCGTGAATGTCGATAGCTCGCTGCCTTCAAATCGTTCCACCGCAAAATCCCAATCGAAGGAGCTGTCGTATGTTGCGCCTGCAAGGACGATTTTCCCATCATCCTGCAAAGCGATATCACTTACAGCTTCCATGAGATTTCCTCTAACGGTTACACTTCCTGTACCATTGAAACTCGTATCGGCAATTCCTTCGGCGGTATAACGAAACACAAGCATATCCTGGGTAGAATTGCCGCCAACCAAAATTTTTCCGTCCTCCTGCACAAGGAAATTGCCAAGATGTTCTTTTGGATTATCGCCAATGGCAATCACAATGCGTCCATTGTCGCCAAAAGTGGAATCGACGCTTCCGTCAGTTTCCAATTTGAGGATGATGGCTTTGCTATTCTCATAATTGTTGTAATACATCGAACCACCCACGAAGATTTCATTTCCGTCGGTTACAGCAAGACACATCTCCCTGTCAGTGCCACCCAAGTCATAGATTACTTTGCCATTGACACCAAAAGTGTTGTCGAGACTACCGTCAGTATTAAGTCGGGCAACAGACAAATCGTAACTGGGCACAGGACCCGAATAACCTGAAACGAGGATTTTACCATCTGGCTGGATGACTACTTTGCTGCCGTTATCGGTATTTGCAGCTGGAATGAAATTGATAAGTTGAATGCCACCAAGTCCAAAACTGGTATCAAGCGAACCATCGGTATTGTACCGTATTACAGCGAAATCCCGTCCATTGGTTTGTGTGATAACCGACCCCAAAACGATGATCTTTTGGTCCGACTGTATGGCAATGTCATTCGGACCATTGGCTGCTATTCCGTAACAGAAATCATTGATGACAACTCCATTTCCTACAGTACCGAAACTGGTGTCAGGCGTTCCATCAGCGTTGAGCCGCATCAGCATATATTCGTAATCGACGACATTCGGATCTAGTAGCTTGGCTCCTGTGAGTAAGATTTTACCATCTTCCTGTAGTTCAAAACCCATTAGACTATTTAATGAGCTATTATATTGCGTTATCACGACTCCATTTACACCAAATTGGGCGTCGCGCGATCCATCTGCATTGTATCTGGCAACTGTCCAATTTACCAATTCACCTCCTGATGCCCCAGCAACCAATATTTTCCCATCAGGCTGGATTTTCATATTTTGGACATAATCGAAACCGAAAGTAACATCAATGATTGCCCGCCCGTTAACACCGAAACTAGGATCTAGGCTAACCTGGGAATTTCCTTTAGAAAAACAAGCTAGCGAAATTGCTAAAAAAAGGAAGTGCGTAATTTTACCCATAGTTTTTTTTGTAAATATATTAAATGTTACCAGTTGCATGCAGCAACAGCGATGATATGCAAAAATATCAGGTAAGCTCCTTCTTTAAAAACGGCGCCGTATAACTTTTCTTATTTTTTACAATTTCTTCTGGAGTTCCTTTAGCAACGACTTCTCCACCACCTTTGCCACCTTCTGGACCGATATCAATAATATAATCCGCCAACTTAATCACATCCATATTGTGCTCTATGATGAGGATGGTATTGCCTTTATCGACCAACTTATTGATTACTTCCATTAAGACACGAATGTCCTCGAAATGCAATCCAGTCGTAGGTTCATCGAGGATGTAAAACGTATTTCCAGTGTCTTTCTTCGCCAATTCACCCGCTAACTTAATGCGTTGTGCTTCGCCGCCAGATAACGTTGTACTTTGTTGACCGAGCGTTATATAACCCAAACCTACATCTTGAATGGTTTTGACTTTACGGTAAATCTTCGGAATGTTCTCAAAAAACGGAACCGCTTCGTCAACCGTCATGTTCAACACATCAGAAATCGATTTGCCTTTGTAGCGAATTTCTAAGGTTTCACGGTTGAAACGTTTCCCCATGCAGGTTTCGCATTCAACATATACGTCGGGAAGGAAATTCATTTCAATCGTTCGCACGCCAGAACCTTCGCAGGTTTCGCAACGTCCGCCTTTGACATTAAAACTAAATCGACCTGCTTTGTAACCGCGAATCATGCTTTCGGAAGTCATGGTAAACAAATTTCGGATTTCTGAAAAGACGTCTGTGTAAGTGGCTGGATTCGAGCGTGGCGTTCTTCCAATTGGACTTTGATCAATATCAATCACTTTGTCGATATGCTCTAAACCTTCGATTTTTTTGTACGGTTTTGGTTTTTTGACGCCGTTGAAGTAATATTCATTCAAAATCGGATACAGCGTTTCATTAATCAACGTCGATTTGCCGCTACCCGAAACGCCCGTTACGCAAATCATCTTGCCTAAAGGTAATTCGATCGTGACGTTTTTTAAATTGTTTCCAGTGGCGCCTGACAATTTCAGGAATTTACCATTGCCTTCACGACGTTGCTTTGGAATTTCAATTTTGAGTTCACCGTTGAGATATTGCGCAGTCAGCGTATGATGTTTTAAAGTTTCTGCCGGCGTTCCGATGCTGATGATTTCGCCTCCGAATTTTCCGGCACGTGGTCCGATATCAATGACATAATCTGCACGTTCGATCATGTCTTTATCGTGTTCGACGACAATCACCGAGTTGCCAATATCGCGCAATTGCTCTAATGATTTAATCAATTTATCGTTGTCGCGTTGGTGCAAACCGATACTAGGTTCATCCAAAATATACAACACGCCAACGAGTTGTGATCCGATTTGTGTTGCCAGCCTGATGCGTTGTGCTTCACCGCCAGAGAGTGATTTTGAACTTCGATTAATCGACAAATAATCTAATCCCACATTCACTAAAAAGTGCAATCGATCTTTGATTTCTTTGATGACTTCGGTGGCAATTTGTTTTTGTTTCTCGGAAAGTGATTTTTCCAATTCATCAAACCAAGTCGATAAATCAGAAATATCCATCGACGACAAATCGTTGATGTTTTTGTCATTGATGCGGAAATACAGCGATTCCTTTTTCAATCGAGAACCTTCGCAAATTGGGCATTCTATTTCGTCCATAAATTCCTTTGCCCAGCGTTTGATGCTCGAGGAACCGCTTTCGTCGTGTTGGTTTTTGATGAAATGTGAAATGCCTTCAAATTCTATCTTGTATTCTTTTGTGATGCCCAATGTTTTCGACGCAACGGCGAATTTTTCCTTACCACCGTACAAAATCATATCCATCGCTTCTTCTGGAATCGCTTCGATGCTGTCGGTGATTTTGAAATTGAATTTTTCACCGATAGTTTCCAATTGCTTGAAAATCCACGTGCTTTTGTATTCGCCTAAAGGCAAGAATCCGCCGCTTTTGATTGACAATTTAGGATTTGGTATAATCTTTTTCAAATTGATTTCGTTCACCGTTCCTAATCCGTTGCAATGATCGCAGGCGCCTTTGGGTGAGTTAAAGGAAAACAAATTCGGCTCCGGATTTTGATAGGAAATTCCGGTGGTCGGACACATCAAGTTTCGGCTAAAATAGCGAATGTCATTGCTATCATGTTCCAAAATCATCAAGATATTCTCGCCATGATGCATCGCGGTTTGGATACTTTGCGACAAACGTTTGTCGTTCTCGGCGGAATCTTCAACGAGCATTCTATCGATGACAATTTCGATATCATGCGTATTGTAGCGTTCGAGTTTCATTCCTGGCGTGATGTCTTTGATATCGCCATTCACGCGGACTTTGAGAAAACCTTGTTTGGCAATTTGTTGGAATAGTTCGCCATAATGTCCTTTTCTGGCGCGAACGACAGGCGCTAAAATATTGATGCGTTTTCCGATATAATTTTCCGTAATCAAGGCTTTGATTTGATCGTCGGAATAGGACACCATTTTTTCTCCAGTATTAAAACTGTAGGCATCGGCGGCGCGTGCGTACAGTAAACGCAGGAAATCGTATATTTCGGTAATTGTGCCCACGGTAGAACGTGGACTTTTACTCGTAGTTTTTTGTTCGATGGCGATGACTAAGGAAAGTCCATCAATCTTATCTACATCAGGACGTTCTAAACCACCAAGGAATTGTCGTGCGTAGGCGGAAAACGTTTCCACATAGCGGCGTTGTCCTTCGGCGTAGATCGTATCGAAAGCCAAAGATGATTTTCCTGAGCCTGAAAGTCCAGTGATGACTACAAGTTTTTCTCGTGGAATAGAGATGTCAATGTTTTTGAGATTGTGGACGCGTGCGCCTAAAACTTCGATTGTATTTTCGGTATCTAGCATGATTTTATGGCAAAGCGCAAAGTTAGGATAATGAATAATTAATCATGAATAATTAACAATTAAAAAAGTTGTAGTGGAGAACCGAAATGCCCTAGCCCAGATGGTAGTGGCATCCTTTTGTGAAGTGAAACGGAACAAAAGATAAAAGCGAACAGCTGGATTAGCTACTGATAAATCAATGATACTAAGTGGAAAAATTATAAATTTTATATGATTAAAATCATCTTTTTTGTTTTTTAAACACTTAATTTAGAGGAATTTAAATCGAAAAAAAATACATGAAGGTAAGTTGTAATTTCAAAACTAAATAGGGTAAATTGCAACTGGCTTGTTTCATATCAAACAAACTCAATTAATATTAAATTAAATCCAACGTTATGAAAAATTTAGAAAAAATCAAAGGTAGTGTGGTAGTAGTGATGTTATTTATTCTTGCAACAACTTCGTCATGTAGTAGTAGCAGTGATGATAATTCAAATTCAAATTCGAGTGGCAATACACCAACTGGCAGTTACCACTGTAGTAAGCAATGGAACATGGAAAATTACCTATTATTATGACACCGATCATGAAGAAACGAGCAGTTTTAACGGGTACAATTTTACTTTTGGTGCCAGTAATGTGTTAACAGCAACTAACGGAACCAACAATTATGCAGGTACATGGTCAGTTACTGATAGTAATAGCGATGATGATGATAGTATTAGCGATTTAGATTTTAACATTGCTTTTAGTTCACCTTCACAATTTGAAGAACTTAGTGATGATTGGGAAATTATTGAAAAATCGGCTACTGTTATCAAACTAAAAGATGTAAGCGGTGGCAATGGCGGAACAGATTTCTTGACTTTTACTAAGAATTAATTCAATGATTCTATATCAAATGAAATCATGAAAAACACTATAAAATTATTAGTTGCAACAATTATTTTTTATACTAGCTGCAATGCATTTGCACAGTACACTTTAGACTGGCAACAAAATGCTGGAACGGAAGCAAAAACATCTCAAATGAGTGTTGTAGATTCTCAAGACAATATTATTGTAACTGGTTATGGAGCAAATAGTTTGCTTTGGACAAGAAAGTATAACATTTCGGGCACATTGCTTTGGGAGACTTCGGATTCATCAGGAATACCAAGCATCTATGAAAAATCAAATTGGGTTAGCTGTGACGCTGACAACAATGTTCTTGTTATAGGTAATCTATATTCTTATTCATCTTCCTTTCAACGTGAATATCCGCAGTCAATTGTTGCTTTAAAATATAGTCCAACTGGAACATTACTTTGGAGAACAATAATTCCTATATCAATACTCATCAATAATCAAATCTCTTTTGATTGTAGAAGTGTTGTTGATGCCACTGGTAATTTGTACATTGGAACTTCCATAAACAATGGCGCGACGTTAATTAAACTTGATCCTAACGGAAATGTAGTTTTTACAAATTCGAGCACTGTAAACAATCCTATAAATTTTAATGGTATGCGCATAAGAAACAATAAAATTGCATTAGTTACAAGTAGTCCATCACCGACTGTTGCTCCTGTTTTTGTTTGGGATACCGATGGTACATTACTTTGGACTGCTAATGCTAATGGTCTTATTGCGGCAGATGTAGAAATTGATGAGAACGAAAATGTATATGTATTGAGTACGCTACAGTACATGCCAAATCCTATCACCTATGACTATGATGCACAACTTACTAAGTACAGTGCAACAGGTAGTTTATTGTGGACATATCATTATGATTTTGGAGGATATAATTTTGTTAATCGAATGACTTATGTAAACAACCTAATTAGTGCCATGGGTTATGGTAATGCATCTGGACTTAAATGGTTTACATTTCAAACAGATGCTGACGGAACATTACTTTGGTCTTCACCCTACAATGAAGGCTCGCCTGTAACGCAAAGCGATTCCTATCCAAAATATATTATAGCAAAACCTACTGGAGAAGTAATTGTTACAGGTGTAGGTGGACCAACACCTGACCCATTTAATCCGTCTTTTAATCAAATGCCAATTGTGCAGTATAGCAATACTGGTGTTCAAAATTGGGTGAGCACTCCAAACATTTATGCTGGTACTGGGTTGGGACTTGCTTTTGCTAGTGATGGTAGTTTGTTTGCTATTGGTTCAAGAAACATGTATGTTTTTCATTATAATGCAGACGCGCTTTCTGTAAATGACAATACTATTTCTTCTAAAACGATGGTTGCTCCAAATCCATTTTCGGACAAAATAAGTATAAGGTTAGATGGGATAAATGCGCCTACAACTGCCGCGATATTTGACGTTGCTGGAAAAATGTTGCTATCCGTTGATTTACAAAAAGCACAAAGTGAACTAGAATTGTCATCGTTACAGAGTGGAATTTACTTTTGTCAATTGAAGTCAGCTTCGAAAACGGAAACGGTAAAAATTATCAAGAAATAATATTTTGCGTTCAAGCAAATTGCTCATAGAAAAAGCAAAGGTTAACACGAATTTCACTAATTAACACGAATTATAAAAAAGAAGAATTCGTGTTAATTAGTGAAATTCGTGTTTGCGTTTTATTCAATGGTCATCGCTTTTAATTTTTCTCGATATGCTTCTAATGCATTCGCTTTAGAAATAAAGCCAAAATACTTTCCGTTTTTGAGAACTGGGAGGAAGTTCACTTTGGTTTTTTCAAATTTTTCCATCACGATTTCCATGCTGTCGGTGGGATAAACGATGTCGATGGGTGGAATCATAATGTCTTTTACGGGTGTGTATTTGACTTTAAATGCACTGAAAATAATTTCACGGATATCGTTGAAGTGAACGATGCCGAGCAGTCTTTTTTCATTATCGATTACGGCGAAAATCACTTGGTTGGAGTGGGAAATCAGATCGACCACTTGTTCGAGGTTTTCCGCATCTTGTATAGTCAAGTAATCTGTTTGAATAATTTGCTCGGTTTCTAAAGTAGACAGAATATTGGTGTCTTTATTTTCAGTAAACGCGTGTCCTTTTTTGACCAGATTTTTTCGATCAAGGGAATGTTTTTCGAATCGTTTTGAAATCGCAAAACTGATAGACGAAACAATCATGAGCGGAATCATCAAGTCATAACCGCCAGTGATTTCGGCTATTAAGAAAATGGCTGTCAACGGTGCGTGAAATAGCCCACTTAGAATGCCCGCCATGCCCACCAAAGTAAAATTGCTAATGGGTAAGTGGGCAATTCCCGTCGTGTTGATAATCTTAGAAAATATAAATCCAGCATAGGAGCCTAAGAACAGCGATGGTGCAAAATTCCCTCCATTTCCGCCACTTCCTAAAGTGATTCCGGTTGCAAAAACCTTGAGCATTAAGGTTAATCCGAGGAAGATAATGAGCGCCCAAGTATTGTTTCGGAAACTACTAAAAAGGGTGTTGTCTAGCAATTGTTGTGGATTGTTTTCGGAGAGGGTTCGAATACTTTCGTAGCCTTCACCAAATAGCGTTGGAAAAGCAAAAATAATTACTGCCAGGATTGAGGCTCCAAATAGTGCTTTTTTATAAGGTTTGAATCGCAAGCGCGCAAAGAAATGTTCGATTCGTTGAAAATTTCTAGAATAGTAAATCACAATCAAGCCTGTGAAAATTCCAAGTAAAAGATAATAGGGAATATTATGGTAATTGAAACTTAATTTTTGGTCGAATGACAGTAAAATCGACTCATCTAAGACAATCGTTGAAACCAAAGCACCGGTGGCGGCAGCAATCATAATAGGCGTAAAGGCTGAGATGCTAACATCTACCAATAAGACTTCGATGGCAAACAATACTCCTGCAATAGGAGCGTTAAATGCAGCAGCAATACCAGCGGCAACGCCACAACCGATTAGTAAAGTTCGGTCTTTGTAGCCGAGTTTGTACCGTTGTGCATAGTTGGAACCAAAAGCGGCGCCTGTAATTACAATGGGACTTTCTAGTCCAGCTGAACCTCCTAATCCGACAGTTAGCGAGCTTGTAACAATCTGCGCATACATTTGCTTGCGTGGAATGATACTTGCTTTTTTGGCTACCGCGTACAGAATTTGCGACGTGCCTTTTTCGATGGTTCCGCCTAAGAGTTTTTTTACGACAAATACCGTGAGAAGTATTCCAATGACCGGTAGTATGCTATTGATAAAACTTAATTTCAATATTCCATTTATAGAGGTCGCAACAGTAAAAACCCAGTGCGCAAAAGTTTTCAAGACAATTACAGCAAAAGCAGCAGAAATTCCTACCAATACGCTGGATAAGAATAAGAATTGCTTGGTCGAGAGTTTGGTTTGAGACCAAGCAATGACACTTTCAATTTTGCGAATACCTTTTTTGAACATGTTGTTTTGAAGAAAACGCTAATTTACGACTAAAATGAACTTAAGAAATATTTTTTAAAGCTTCTTTTGTGCTGAGCGGTTTTAAAGTAGTTTGGTTAACAAATTCTTTGACTTCGTTCGGGTAAAAGCGTCCGTATTCTCGCAACGCCCAGCCGATGGCTTTTTGAATAAAAAACTCTTTAGAATGGGCATGTTTGATACATTCTCGAAAAAGAAAATCGGCGTTTGTTTTTTGCTTATAGCTTAATTGAAATAGAATCGCCGAACGATTGAGCCACATATTGTTTGAATCAGAAAACCGATCGATGACTTTTTTGGTTTCGTTTGGAAAGGCAATGAGGTATTCTCCTAAGAGATATTTCGCAATCGTATCAACAGAATCCCACCACGAATTGGTCGTGAGTATTTTTTCGATGAGTTGGATGTCGTCGCGTTGGTAATTTTTCTTTAGATTTTTGATGAGAATTTCAATGCCGCAATAGTGCATTTCGCGTTCTTTCAAAGCAAATAATTGCCATGCGATTTCACGGCAGTTTTGTTTGACTTCATCATGGTGTTCTTGCCAAATTGTTTTGAAAATAGATCTTCGTTTTTCGGTTTTGATACCGTAGAAAGTAAAATGATTCTTCATGTAGTTTTCCATGGGAATGGCTAGTTCTCGGGAACTACTTTCTTGAAATGTTTTTTCTAGTGCTTTGATAAAACTCATGTTAAAATCCTTTTGCAGTGTCGTCGCCGCGATGGTCTGCACCGCCTTCTAGTTGTCCATTAGGCAATCGAAGTATCGCATCTACTTTTCCGACGACTGGTAATTCCTTTATTTTTATTCCGTAGCCTTTGACATTGAGGTTGGATAGCAAGTCGTTAGCAAAACTATGCGGTTCAAATACAATTTCATCAGGTAACCATTGGTGGTGAAATCTTGGTTGATCTACCGCCATTTGCATTCCCATTCCAAACTCAGTAACATTCAAAATGGTTTGCAAGACTGCCGTAATGATGGTTGATCCTCCAGGTGAACCCAATACCATCAATAGTTTTCCTTTCTTCTCAACAATGGTGGGCGTCATCGAACTGAGCATTCGCTTTTCGGGAGCAATACTATTGGCTTTCGCTCCGACCAAACCGTAGGAATTCGGTGCGCCAGATTTGCTGCTAAAGTCGTCCATTTGGTTATTAAAAAAGAACCCCAATTCCTCGGAATACAATTTAGATCCGTAGGCGCCATTGAGTGTTGTAGTGGCAGCAATCGCATTTCCTTCTGCATCGACAATTGAGTAATGTGTCGTTTCGTTGCTTTCTGAAATGGTGATATTTCCATGGGCAATTTGGTTAGATGGTGTGGCTTTATTCCAATCAAAATTTTTCATTCGTTGCTTGAGGTAATTTTTTTTTAATCAACTGGTTTGTAGGATTTTAATAAAATCAGGATCGCCTAAAAAATAGTTTCTATCCGCATACGCACGTCGCTCAGCCTCGGTTAATAATTGGATGTATTGTTCTGAATTATGACCATACTTTGCAACTGGATAAGGCTCAATCATTTTCATAATTTGTCCCAAAGTGATGCCTCCGCTCGAGGGTGGCGACATCGAAATAATCTTCAAATCTTTATAGGGAATGGTGATGGGTTTTCGCCATTTGACTTCATATTTTGCCAAATCTTCCATGCTGAGAATGCCGCCATTTTTTTGAATGAAGTCGACCATTTTTTGAGCGGTTTCGCCAGTATAGAATTCACTCGCGCCATTTTGCAAAATACGTTCTAACGTGGCGGCTAAGTTGGCATACTTAATCGTATCACCGACCTTATATGTTTTGGCGTACATCGTTTCGTTGCCGCTAGTTTCATTGATTTCCTTTTGATTGTTGCTGATTTGCTTCCACTGTTTTTCTGTAATGACAACACCTTTTTTGGCTAAGGCAATTACGGGTGCCATGATGGTTTTCAAAGGCAATTTTCCAAATTTCTGGTGTACGGCAAAAATGCCTGCGATGGTTCCAGGGACGCCAATTGCCAGTGCGCCATTCACGCTCAAATTGGGAATTACTTCCTTGTTTTTGTCGAGATACATGTCTTTGTTGGCTTTCAGCGGTGCCTTTTCCCGATAATCTAAAGCGCCGATTTCTCCATCAAATTTTCGATAGACCATAAATCCACCACCCGCAATGTTTCCTGCATAAGGATAAGCCACTGCCAACGCCAATTCGGTAGCGACCATAGCATCAAAGGCATTCCCGCCTTGTTGCATAATTTGTACGCCAATTTCCGAGGCTTCTTCACGCGCAGAAACGACCATAGCTTTCGATGCTATCAAACCAGTTTGTCCGAGAACTACAATTGAATATTGAAATAGAAAGCAGGAGAGTACTAGTCTTTTCATAATTCACTATTTTTTTGTTGGACATGTGCGATTAAATCCTCGAAAAAAGCTGTAAACTCCGTTTCAAATTCCACATAATATTGCTCTAATTCCTCAATAGCATATTGCATCTGCGAAACGTCTTTGGTGCGGTGATCCATTTGGGTGAGGATTCGTGCAATGCCTTTTGTATGCTGATAGTTGACCAACCAATTATGTTGAATCATATACGGCTTTAGGTGCAAAGTTTTCTCTGTTAATATGTCGTGATTCGTTTCTAGAGATTGGTAAAATCGCTCCACAAAATCTTCTAGTTTTTCGTTGGAGTATGTTGCCCAATTCTTCGCTAGAAAATGATCGTAGAAGACATCTACAATGACGCCAGCGTAATGATGGTAACGCTCGTGCAAGCGTTTGGTGCTTTGCCTAAATATGGGATGTGCGTCGGTGTAGGTGTCGATGGCTCTGTGCAAAACAATTCCTTTTTGCACGTCGGCGGGTAAATATTCATAATGTTTTCCTCTAATCCCATCTGCCATAAAATTTCCGATTTTGATTAAATCGTTATCGCCGGAAAGGTAGATGTGTGCTAGGAAATTCATGTTTCGGAGTTGCTAAGTTACTGAGCCATTAAGTTTCTGAGCTTAGTTTTGTAAATATATAAAAAAACTTAGGCACTCAGCTACTCCGTAACTCAGCAACTTTTTTATCTTTGTCGCTCATAAATTAACATTCATAAATCAGAAATAAAAATGACCTTAATCAAATCGATATCAGGAATTCGCGGAACCATTGGAGGCAAAGTCGGAGATAATTTAACGCCAGTAGATGCAGTAAAGTTTGCGTCCGCTTACGGAACTTGGCTCAAAACCTATTCTAAAAGTGAAAAGCTTACCGTAGTCATAGGCCGGGATGCAAGAATTTCTGGACCGATGATTCACAATTTGGTAGTGAATACACTTATTGGTTTGGGCATTGATGTCATCGATTTGGGTTTATCAACTACGCCAACAGTAGAAGTGGCAGTTCCTTTAGAGAAAGCGCATGGTGGAATAATCTTGACCGCTTCTCACAATCCAAAACAATGGAATGCTTTGAAATTATTGAATGAAAAAGGAGAGTTTTTGAGTGGTGCTGATGGGGCGAAAATCCTTGAAATTGCTGATGCTGAAGCTTTTGATTTTTCCGACGTCGATTCGTTAGGCGAAATCACCGTTAATGATGCCTATATGGACATTCACATTGACGAAGTATTGAATTTACCTTTAGTAGACGCAGAAGCTGTTGCGAAAAGAAAATTTAAAGTGGTTGTGGATGGCGTGAATTCCTCTGGAGGTATCGTAATTCCAAATTTGTTGGAGCAAATGGGCGTCGAAGTAGTCAAGTTGTACTGCGAACCGAATGGTCATTTTCCGCATAATCCAGAACCTTTAAAAGAACATTTGGGAGATATTTGTAAATTGGTTTTAGAGGAAAAAGCCGATTTTGGAATTGTAGTCGATCCAGACGTAGATCGTTTGGCTTTCATCTCTAACGACGGTGAAATGTTCGGTGAAGAATATACTTTAGTGGCGGTTGCGGATTACGTATTAAGCAAAACCCCAGGCAATACGGTGTCGAATATGTCGTCTTCAAGAGCGTTGCGAGACATTACCAACAAATATAGCGGTAGTTACCAAGCTAGTGCGGTGGGTGAAGTAAATGTTGTCGAATTGATGAAGAAAACCAACGCCATTATTGGAGGCGAAGGAAACGGCGGGATTATTTATCCAGAATTGCATTATGGTCGTGATAGTTTGGTGGGCGTGGCTTTGTTCTTGACGCATTTGGCTAATTTAGAGGTGACGGTTGCGGAATTGCGAGCGAGTTATCCGCAATATTATATGAGTAAAAATAAAATTGAATTGACGCCACAAATTGATGTTGATGCGATTCTAGAGGCGATGACTGCCAAGTACAAACAGGAAGACATTTCTACCATTGACGGTGTGAAAATTGACTTTGCAACGGAATGGGTTCATTTAAGAAAATCGAATACAGAACCCATAATTCGAATTTATACCGAGGCGCCAACACAAGCAGCAGCAGATCAATTGGCAGCGCGAATTATTGACGAAATCAAAGCGGTAGCTGGACTTTAGTCAAAATTATTATCAAAATAACAATAAGCCTTTCCACCATAATGGAAAGGCTTTTTTATTTAGCTGCGCATATTATTTTTACTGGTTCAAAAGAATAGCAATGCTACTCTACAAAAAAAGCCTCAGATTTCGCTGAGGCTTCGGGAAAAAAACAAACAACAATCAGGTAGTTAGGTTTACAATTTTTATAAATTTTTCAGAGCTTGTCATTGAAATTCCACAACGTTTTGGAGCGGTTGTGTCATACGTATTTCCACAAGTTGGACAAATATAATAGACTGTCGGAAGTGTTTTTACTGTGTTTGATTCGAGTGCAGCAAGGGCTTTTTCATAAAATACTTTGTGTTTTTGTTCTGTTTTGAACGCATAGTTAAAGCTAACTTGTGCCAATTGATTATCTGCTTTTTTTGCAGTGGTCAAGAACTCGGGATACATGGTGCTGATTTCATAGCCTTCTCCTTTGATGGCATCTTGTAAGTTCTCTTTGGTTGATTTTACGGTAAATTCGGGAGTTACAGCAGCTACAATTTGACCGCTTTCTTCCAGAACAGCTTTGTGGTTGTTCGCGTGAATTTTTTCAGATTTAGAAGCGGTGGCAAACAAAAGCGCAATTTCGTGGAAACCTTCTTCTTCTGCTTTTTTGCTGTAGGCTAGGTATTTAGCGCTTGCCGTACTTTCGCCTTTAAAGGCATCCATTAAATTATTGGTGGTCGCAACTTTGGCATCCGACGCAGAAATGTCCTTTAGTTCGGATCCTAAGGAAGCTTCTTCTGCAATGGGTTTTTGCATCACTTCTTCATCCGTATTGCTTTTGCACGATTGAAAAGCGAGGGTGGCAAAACTGACGGCCGTGACGAGCATTATAATTGATTTTTTCATGGCAAGATGTTTATTAAATGTTTAAATTTTACATTACAAAGATCTGCCTGTGTACATTTAAGTATCCTTTAGCGAAACTTAAAAAAGCCTTAATTTTATTTGAATCGAAGGGTAAATGTGGAGCCTTTTTCGGGTGTACTTCTTACTTGCAATTCGATGTTTTGAAGATCGGCTAGTTTCTTGGCGATGGATAGTCCAAGTCCGTTTCCTTTGATGGTAGAACTTCTCGATTCATCGGTACGATAAAACCGATTGAAGACATTAGGAAGTTCCTCATCTGTAATCCCGATTCCTTCATCTTGAAACGACAAAGTACTGCTATTTGATTCCCAAAAAACAGTAATGGTTCCTTTGCTATTGCTGTATTTAATGGCATTTTGGATCAAATTGTCAATGATGATTTCTAAATAAAACGGGACTCCAATAACAAGTGCATCTTCAGGAATAAGAACTTGCAGTTTGAGTTCCTTTTCCGACAATGCCTCCAACCACTTTTCACTCGAATTGTATACTTTTTTTGCTAGCGGAATCGCTTCTTTTTTGGTTGCTGTGATGCCAGATTCTATTCGTGCCAATTGCAGCAGTTGTTCTAACAAGGTGTCTAGGCGATCTACTTGTGCGATGATATTGCTCAATTTTGCTTCATAAACTTCCGGCTCTCTTTTTTTGCGAATCAGAATTTCTATGGTACCTCTGATGGCGGCCAATGGCGTTCTAATTTCGTGCGAGGCATCGCTGGTGAATTGCTTTTGTTGAACGATACTTTTTTCAATTCTAAATAGCAAATCGTTGATTGTTTGGGTTAGTTTGTAGAGTTCATCTTTTCGTTCGGGTAATTTCAATCTGGTTCCGATGCTAGATTCGCTAATACCTGACGCCGTTTTTATCAATTGATGCACAGGTTTTATAGCTTCGGACGCGGCAATTTGTGAGGCCACAAATTGAATGATCAGCATAAATGGAAAGGAAATAAATAGAACCAAAATCAAATTCCGGAGAATGGAGTAGGACTCTTGTTGTGAGGTGGCAATGGTGAGTTGACCGATAATAGCACCGGCTTCATTCGTAATCGGAAATTGACCTAAGCGTATTTTTTGATTGCTGATTTCACCGTTGTAGAAGGTTTCTGTTTTATTTTTTGGATTGAATAAGAATTGGTCGTCGTGTAAATTACTCGAGTGAAAAACGACTTTTCCTTTCGTATCGACGATTTGAAGAAAGGTGGGATTCACTTCGATTTTCTTGTGTTCTAATTCATCCCATTCCGGCATTTTTTTGATGATTATACTGTCGCGATGCCAGTCTAAATTGCTGAAAACCTCTTCTTTTTCGGTCAGAATATCATTGTCTAAATGGTTGTATGCGGTTTTGGTCACGACTAAAAATATAACCAAAAACACGAACGCTGTAGTCAAAGCTACCGCTAATGTATTGAAAAGGGCAATTCTATTTTTGAATTTTAAAGTCATTCGTCTGCTTCAATTTTGTAACCGATGCCACGGACAGTTTGAATAATCGACGGTTTACCAGGATCGTCTAATTTCTTGCGAAGAAAATTAATGTAGACATCAATAATCGAATTGTCATAGTCAAAATGAATATCCCAGACTTTTTCAATGATGCGCGTACGCCGGCAAACTTTGCCTTTATTGCGTAGGAAGAATTCGAAAAGTGCAAATTCTCTTTGGGTTAATTCGATTGGTTTTCCGCTTTTGGTTATGGTGTGTTTTTCGATATTCATTTCGATATCAGCGACAGAAAACACCACAGTTTCAACGTCATTTTTACGCATTAGCACTCGAATTCTGGCTAAAAGTTCTTCAAAAGAAAATGGTTTTCGAATGTAATCATTAGCACCAGATTCTAAACCAAATACGGCATCATCGACCGTGTCTTTGGCCGTTAAGAATATAATAGGTACACTTTTATTTTCCTTGCGAACTGCTCGACAGATCTCGATGCCGTTGAGTCCAGGCAGCATCCAATCGAGCAAAATAACGTCGTATTCATCAAGGTTACTGAGCGCGAGTTGCAGTCCTCTTTTTCCGTTATCGGCAATATCTACCGCAAATCCTTCCTCTTCTAAACCTTCTTTGATGAAGTTGGCAATGGTTGTTTCGTCTTCGACAATAAGAATTCGCATAAGAGATTTAATTTGATCGATTAAAGGTACTTATTTTAATTGTTTTCTGAAGCGTTTTCAAAATCTGGCAGCGCCAATTCTACTCCAGCGCCATGGCTATAGACTAATTGTCCACCCAAGTACGCCGTTCTAGAAACTGCTGCAATCAAAAATGCGAAAAGCAGCATTCCTATCGCTTTTGTCACCACTGATTTGTAGTTTAGAAAATAGATTGTAGTATGAAATGTTGCGGTAATACAGGCAATCCATATAGCAAAGTTGGCAGCTTGTTCGTGCAGTTCCATGGGAATTTTCAGTGGACCTTCTTCGATGCCTTCTCCAGCAGATCCGCCAGACAAAAATGCAGCGATGACTCCAATAGTTCCCAGAATTAACAGCAATAGCGAGACTTTCTTATAAAATTCCCTTTTAAAAATAGCAGAAATCACTTCAAATAAAAATGCAACCGTAAGTAGTGCAATTGGAAAGTGAATGAGCATGGCGTGGAGGTGCGTTGCTGAAATCATGATTGATGTTGTTTATTATGTAAAGGTTTCAAAATACTATTGAATGACCCTTAAATCGGCCTTAAAATTGACTTAAAATTGGCGAGTTACCATCCATAAAAGCTAGAAAAGGCAATAAATGAAAACGTTGTAGTTTACTGGCATGGTTGTGCATCACTTAAAAAAAAATAATATCTTTGACCACAAATAATTATGCCATGACAACCCTTGATAAGCTGGTTTTACCTACTTCCTTAGAGCAGTATTTCAAGCCTTTTCGCGATCAAATTATTGGAATCAACCAAGAATTCGAATCGCCATTTGGAACGAAAAAAATCATTTACACCGACTGGACCGCCAGTGGCAGGTTGTACCGTCCGATTGAAGAAAAGATGATGAATGAGATTGGTTCGTTCGTTGCCAATACCCACACGGAAACTACTGTTTCTGGAACCGTGATGACTTTGGCTTATCATCAGGCGCGACATATCATAAAGCATCATGTTAATGCGAATAGCGAGGACGTTTTGATTACAGATGGAACCGGAATGACAGGTGTTGTCAATAAGTTTCAACGTATTTTGGGATTAAAAGTCCCTGAGAATTTGAAAGCCCATACGAAAGTGCCGCAAGAAGACAAACCGATCGTATTCATCTCTCACATGGAGCACCATTCTAATCAAACCTCTTGGTTGGAAACTATTGCGGATGTGGTGATTGTTCCTGCGTGTGAAAAAGGATTGTTTTGTTTGGATAATTTTAGAAAGTTATTGAGTAAATATCAAGATCGAACCATTAAAATCGCGTCTATTACTTCATGTTCAAATGTTACTGGAATCAGTACTCCTTATCATGAAGTGGCGAAAATCATGCACCAAAACAACGGTTTGTGTTTCGTTGATTTTGCTTGTTCTGGACCTTACGTAAAAATTGACATGCATCCGGAAGACGCGGAAAGTTATTTGGATGCGATCTTCTTTTCACCACATAAATTTTTAGGTGGACCAGGAACGACGGGTGTTTTGGTTTTTAATAAAAAATTGTATCGCAATATGGTGCCGGACAATCCGGGTGGTGGTACGGTTTCTTGGACCAATCCTTGGGGTGAACACAAATATGTTGACAATATTGAAGACCGTGAAGACGGCGGAACACCTGGATTCTTGCAAGCGATTAAAACGGCTTTGGCAATTCAATTGAAGGAGGAAATGGGCATTGAGAACATTTTGAAGCGAGAACACGAAATTGTTGACTATGTTTTTGCTGAATTGGGTTCTGTTCCAAACATAAAGATTTTGGCTGGACAACACCACGATCGTTTGGGTGTGATTTCATTTTATATTGACGACTTGCATTTTAATCTAGGCGTAAAATTATTGAATGACAGATTTGGTATTCAAACCAGAGGTGGTTGCAGTTGTGCGGGAACCTACGGACATTATTTGTTAAATGTTGATGAAGCAACTTCCCATCATTTAGTGTGTCAAATTGATTCAGGTGATTTGATTCAAAAGCCAGGTTGGATTCGGATGTCGATTCATCCAACGACAACCAATGCTGAAATTGCCTTTGTTTGCGACAGTATCAAAGATGTGGCGAAGCATCATCAAGAGTGGGGCAGAGACTACAAGTACAATAAGAGCTCTAACGAATTTGTACATCAAAATGCGAAGTCTTACGAGAAGGATTTGGTATCGAAATGGTTTCGATTATAAGATAATTTTGAATTTTAGGTTCATTCAAAATTTAACATTCAACATTCAAAATAAATTACCGTTGGTGTTTCCAGCGTTTGTGCGTCCATAAATAGAATTCCGGTGCTTCTAATATCTGCTGCTCAACCAAGGTCATAAATCGATCTGTTATTTCGTAATTTGGGACTTCTTTGACGTTTTCGCTCAAGACTTCAAAACTCGCTTCATAGAATCCGCGTTTGACTTTTTTGGTTCTCAAGAAAATAACATTCATGTCGTATTTTTTTGCTAGCATTTCACCGCCAGTATGCACTGGGACTTCAATACCCATAAATTTTCCCCAGTGATAGGTGGTTGCAATTTTAGGAGATTGATCGCTAGCAAATCCATACACGCACAGCGTTTTGTCTCGAAAATTTTTACTAATCGTTGGAATGGTTTCTTTGGTCGTGACTAAATGTGCTTTAAATCGGGAGCGAATATCTTGCACCAATTTATCAAAATACTTATTGGCAATACGTTTGTAAATGCCAATGCCTTTGTGGTTGATGTAAAAATTCATCGAAACTGCCCATTCATAACTGGCATAATGCGCACAAAGCAAGGCAATGCTTTTTTGTTTTTTTTCTAAATCAAGGTAAACATCAAGGTTAGTAAATTTATAACGTCGCTCGATTTCTTTCTGAGATATGGTCATCGTTTTCGCCATTTCGAGAAACAGATCACAGAAATGATGGAAGAATTTCTTTTCGATAACCAAGCGTTCTTTGTCTGTTAAATGAGGTAATGCAATGGCTAAATTTTCGCGGACTGTTTTTTTTCGGTAGCCAATGATGTAGTAAACTATGCCGTAAATACAATCAGAAAGTAGGTACAGAATTCGGAAAGGCAACATCGAAATACTCCAAAGAATAGGATAAATAAGAATATATACTAGAAACTGCATGTATTAATTTATTTCGGCAAAGATACATTTAAAACGTTATTTAATAAGAGGAGTTTAACAAAAGCTACGGAAACAATTTCTATTTTTACAGAAACAAAATACACCTATGCATCCAATACTGCTTTTATTAATTGGCCTTACTGTTTTAACTAGTTTTAAGGGTTTTAATGACATTTCATTTTTCAGAAAATACGAATTTCATATCGGTAGCATCCGTGCTGGCGAAAACGTTCGCATGTTTTCCTCTGCTTTTCTGCATGCGGATTGGGGACATTTGTTTTTCAATATGTTTACTTTGTATATGTTCGCTCCCGTAGTCATCAATTATTTGGACAGTTTTTCCTTTATGGTGATTTACATTGGCAGTTTGGTTTGTGGTAGTTTGTTGACTTTATTATTTCATAAAGACGATTTTAGTTATAGAGCTATTGGCGCCTCTGGAGCGGTTACAGGCGTTTTGTATTCCGCAATTTTGTTGCATCCAGATATGAGTTTGTATTTGTTTTTTATTCCGATTCCTATTCCGGCCTATATTTTTGGAATAGGATATTTGCTATATTCCATTTATGGCATGAAAGCCAAGAACGACAATATTGGACATACAGCGCATTTTGGTGGTGCAATTGGAGGTTACTTAATCACGATTTTGAAGGAACCCGCCATGCTCACCGAAAACACTTTTATGGTCGTGCTTTTGGCGATTCCGATCGTGATTCTTTTTGTTCTGGCCAAAACCGGAAAATTATAGTGGCATATTGTTTGGTAAACCGAGTTTCGAAATTTTTAAATAGCTATATTATGAAAAAAACAGCCTTATTACTATTCGCATTATTTACAACATTAGTTCAATCTCAAGAAATTAAACCCATTCCTATGATTAATGTAACAGGAGAAGGAAAAATCAAAATTATACCAGATCAAGCTGCCATATCCATTTCAGTGGAAACGAAAGGCGCCAAAGCTACCGAGGTAAAAAAAGAAAATGACACGAAAATTGATGCCGTATTAAAGTACATCAAGAAAATGAATATCGCGAAAGAGGACTTTCAAACCCAGCGCGTTAATTTATATCCCAATTACGATTACGAAAAAAAGAAAAGTAATTATATGGCGACGCAAACGGTCATAATACTTTTGAGAGATCTGAACAAATACGACGCTTTGATGGATGGTTTGGTTGATGTTGGAATCAATAGAATTGACAACGTGGAATTTAAATCTTCAAAAATGGAGGCCTTGCAATCTGACGCACGAAAGTTAGCCATGCAAAATGCAAAAGCCAAAGCAGAAGATTTTGTATCGGTTTTAAATCAAAAAGTAGGGAAAGCAATGACTATTTCAGACAATACACAGACGTATTACCCACCAAGACCGATGTATGAAATGAAAACCATGGCAATGGCGGACGGTGGTGGTGGTGCTCCAAGAGAAACTTTGGCAGCGGGAGAAATTGAGTTGGTGGTGAATGTGAGTGTAAGTTTTGTATTGGAATAACAAAATTATAAGAGTAAAAAAAACCGTTTCAGTAATGAAACGGTTTTTTTATTTGTACTTATGATTAGTTCTTCAACAGTTTCGACGTCAAGACTTCGGCATCGCTATAGACTTTTACCAGATATTGTCCTGCCGGCAATTGACTTACATTGAGGGTGTTTTCAATAACAGCAGTAGTAAGCACGCTTCTTCCTGTCATGTCATAAATGGTCACTGTAGCAATTGGATTTTCGCAACAAAATACAAATTGTCCTTCACTGGATTAGGATACATCATAAATCCAGAATTTCCTCTGATGTCTTCAATACCCAAATTAGATACGTCTGCGCTTTGCGTGCTGTTTAATGCACTAGATATCGCAGAGGCAGTATTTCCTCCAAAGATAAACAGTTGATTGTTCCAAACAGCAGCAGTACAATGTCTTCGTGCGATCATGTTGGTTTGGTTAAGACTTGCAAATGTATCATCTGAAGTATTGAATTTACCCAGAAAAGTTTGGTTGTCATAATCTCCAACTACAAAGATATTATTCATTGCGTCAAGTGCTACGGCATGTGCAGACACAGGTTGCGTCAACGAATCCGCGTCGTATGCTGGAGGGTTATTGAAATCATATCCAGTAATTGAATTTGATGTGACAGCAGTAAATACCCGCACATTATCAATTTGATACGTAGTAGTTGCTACTGGTTCATACCCACCAGAATATTTAAAAGCCACTCTAAATGTACTTGGAAAATTTGCTAAGGACAGATTTCCAGAATAGGTAAAACTCTGAGCAAATCCAATCGTTGATCCAGATGCAATTGTCGCACTCAATAGGGTTTTGGTGGAGGTTGTTATATCTCCCGTCCAATTGATGATGATGTATGCTTCTAAAGTAGCGCCGTTATTAAAACCATCTAAAGTTTGAAAGCTGAGGAATGATTCCTCATTTGCAGATTCAGCGGGCTTTGTTATCTGATCTGAAATCAACCATATTTTATTAGACGCTTCACGAGTCAAAATATTAGAATCAAATGCAGTTGCTTGTGCATAAATGTTGGAACTGAACGTTTTGCCTTGAAACAACTTGGTACCTGTTTCTGCAACATTTGTCCAGTTTGTAATTGCTAAATTTCCAGTGGTTGCTGCAGTTTCAAAATCCTCAGTAAATTGGTTGTTTTCTGAATAGCCTCCCATGTAATACAATTTTGCATTGATCATTCTTCCTTTGGTAGTTGTGGGTGTTTGCATTAAGTTGAGACCACCGACCGTCCAGGCGTTATTTGTCGGAAAAAAATAATTTATCATATCAGAATAGATTGCGTTTGCACTATTATTACAACCGCCAAAGGCTACAATAGTATTGAATAGACGGTCGACTCCAGAGCCGCCTTGAAAAACTGGATTTGGATTATCTGGACCGATGGTCACTTCTCCAGTAATTAAATCAATAATTTCTAATTTGTTGTTGACGCCTGTCGCAGTTTCACCGTTAAACACATACAGTTTTCCACTTAGAACTTCCGCATTGGCATAACGTTTTGGAATCAATGGAATGTTGGTTGAAAAAGTTGTCCACGTATCAGTGGCAAAATTATACTGGTAGATTTCAGAAGTGTAAGGTTCCGTAGCTGAAAATCCACCAACAACGTACGCAAAATCGCCAAATTCAGCCATAGCTGAGCCGGACCGCGCACTAGGCATATTGGTTTTGTTAGTGAAGTCAAGCGTTTGCGCAGAAGAGATGATTACATTTAGAAATAATACAAGAAGTAATGTTTTTTTCATTTTGATGTTTAATAAAATTAATTAGAGTGAGAAAAGTACATCATTTTTTCTAAACAGCAATTCTTTATTAGTAAAAGTGTTAAATAGTGCGATTCAACGTTTTTATGTGTTGTCTACAGAAAAAATGATAATTGCACGAAAGAAGTCTGTAATGTTGTATCAGAAAACACAAGAAGATCCCAAATCTGCTTGAATTAAACTTAAATCAACTATTATGAAAGCTATCTTTTTTTATGCTATCGCATCCTTTTTCATCAACTCAGAATTAACGAACGCGCAAGAGTATCATCCGATGCTCAATAACTCCACTTGGATTGTCAAAGATTATGTTAGTTGTTGTCGGCCTTCACAGACAAAAACTATCGAAGCTGGTATTGACGTCGTAATTGGCTCACAGACCTACAAAAAATTTGTCAATCCATTTGCAAATAACGCAATTGTTCTTTTACGGGAAGACTTGGAAGAACGTAAAGTTTATACCTTGGTCGGAGATGGCGAAGTCTTACTCTATGACTTTAGTTTAGAAGATTCAGCTACTTTTGGCGAATTTACCGCAACAGTTGATTATGTTCTCGTAAATAATGAAAGTCGCAAAAGAATCAAGCTTAACGGTTTCAGTGAAACTTACCAAATAACTTTAACGCAAACCTGGATTGAGGGCGTTGGAAGTATTGATCATCCCTTAGTGCCCGACCATAATATGTTGAATGCAATGTCGGCAAGCGGCGGCTATCGTGTCAAATTACTATGTAGTTTTCAAGATGGTGCTCATGTTTATGGCAATACAGATTGTCTGGCGATGACTGCTTTGTCAACTGAAAACGCGGATTTCCAAGCTAATCAAATTAGTTTTTCACCGAATCCGTTTCGTAATGAATTGTCAATACGGTCAGAAGTGGTATTGGAGCAGGCTACTATAAAAGTATATAATTCTGTTGGTCAATTGGTTCGCGAGTTGAATAATCAATCTGGTAAAACAATCGTTTTCAATAGAGAAAATTTAAAAAGCGGATTGTACTTCTTTCAATTGTATGAAAATGGGACGTTGATAAAAGCTATTAAAGTAATAGCAGACTAAATAAGGATTGCTTTCAAAGTGTTCATTCTATAGCACCGATGAGTTGTTTAACCGATTTTTAAGTTACTTATAGGCAGAAAGTACCTGCTATGCTTCAATCACTTAAATTTGTACTTAATTAGTAATCAATTTACAACTAATTTCGCACCCTATGAAAACAAAACTACTTTTTACGCTAATGATAATATTTACTTTAGCAGGAACGCTTTCTTCTCAAGAATACCATCCTCTTCTAAATAACTCCTCTTGGAATATTAGTTATACTGGGGGTTGTTGTGATGGCACAACTACCAATACATTAATTTACCAGACTGGACAAGAAGTACATGATGGTTTTCTTTATACAAGATTTTCTGATTCTCCTGCTTTATTTCGTGAAGATGTCGTTGAAAGAAAAGTGTACGTAAGAGGAATTGATGGGATCGACAAAATTGTATTCGATTTTAGCCTTGAACTTGGGGATTCTGTTCTACAGCCCAATGGCTACGTATATTTTGTCACAGCTATTGAATATATAGATTTAACAGGAGGAACGAGAAAAAGAATGACGATGACTACTTTCAATAACTCAAATGGATTTTATGATTGGGGATATTGGATTGAAGGGGTTGGAAACAATCAGTCTCCATTTAAATCATATATGTATAGAGATCAAAGTGCAGGAGCAAACGCTTATATGAATTGTAGTTTTCAAAATGGAGAAGTTATCTACGGAGATGGTAGTTGTGCGGCACTATTAACTACTGCCCAGAATGAATTTACAAATCAAACTATTACTTTTTCACCGAATCCATTTATTACAGCATTGACCATTCAGTCAGAGATTACTCTAGATAATGCTAGAGTAAAAATTTTCAATGCTGTCGGACAATTGGTTCGAGAGATGAATACTCAATCAGGAAAAACGATTGTTCTGGGTTTTTTTTTACAGATAATGGTAACAAAATAGGGCTGTATTTTCAACCCAGAACAGAACCCAAAACAATAGTGATTTAGTATCAATTATTTTTCAAATGATCCGGGAAACTTGTACAAAACAGAACCCAAAACAAAATAATGGAGAAATCAGGATTATTTTTCAAATGATCCTCGGAGGGGAAACCTTGCACAAAAAAACAGAACCCAAAACAATCAAGCTAATCATTCAATGATTATTCATCAAGGTTTCCTTTGTTTCATTAGGATGATATGCGGTGAATAGCAGGATTATTTTTCAAATGATCCTGAGAGGGGAAACCTTGCACAAAAAACAAAATCCAAAAACAATCAAGCGATTTAGTATCAACTTTTCCAAGGTTTCCATTGTTTCAAAATGAAAATAGGGAATGAATAGCAGGATTATTTTTCAAATGATCCTCGGAGGGGAAACCTTGCACAAAAAACAAAATCCAAAAACAATCAAGCGAGCTTGTTGTTTTTGGATTTTTATTTTTTGTGGGGAGAGCAGGATTCGAACCTGCGAAGTTCACACAGCAGATTTACAGTCTGCCCTCGTTGGCCGCTTGAGTATCTCCCCGAACCGATGCAAATATAAAAACAGTTTTGATGTAAGCAAATTTAATTTGGCGTAAAATCAAAAGTATTTTATAATGAGTTGGACTTTAATTAAATAAAAAAAATCTCCCAATTGGGAGATTTTATATTTCTATGAGCAAGGAACTATTTTTCTAGAAGTGAAGCAATCTTTGCTTTCAATTCAGCGCCTCTCAAATCTTTTGCTACGACTGTACCAGTAGCATCAATAATAAAAGTCGAAGGAATCAACTTAATAGAATATTGAACTGCAATCGGATCTTGAAAGTCTTTCAAATTAGAAATGTTTGTCCAAGTTAATTTGTCACTTGCAATTGCTTTCTTCCATTCTTCCGCTTTCTCGTCTAAGGAAACGCTAACGATATTCAAACCTTTTGCGTGAAATTCTTTATACAAAGCTACCATATTTGGATTTTCCTGACGGCAAGGTTTGCACCAAGAGGCCCAAAAATCGATAATAGTGATTTTGCCTTTGCTTTCTTTCAACGAAACCATTTTTCCTTCCGGATTTGGCGCTGAAAAATCAGGAGCAACAGTTCCGATTTCAATCGGTGCTACGGTAGCTACTGGTTTCAATAGTTCATCAAGATTTTTCTTGATTTTTTTTCCGTGTTTAGTATCTTTTATTGATTTGTCTAATCCGTCGAAATATTTCTTAATTTTCTTAAGGTCTGGCGACATTTGATTGAACATGCCTTCAATAATCAAAGCAGAGATAAATGCTTTTGGATGTGTACTAACATAAGTTTCCGATTGTGTAGTAAACTCTTCCTGAAATTTACTGTATTCTTTACGCAATTTGTTCATTGCAACGGTGTCTTGCTTTTGTTGCGCCGCTTGCATAATCGCAGTATTGTCTTTTTGGAATTTCATCATTTTTTTCTGAATGGCCATTCCTTTTTCCTTATAACTATTCAATTCTTCGTTGTTATAAGTACCTGTTACTTTCGTAATATTGATACTATCTTTATTGATAGTCATTTCGATATCACCATTTTCTAGTATAAATGGAATTTTTCCTTCAACGGTTTCGATACTAATTAAATGCATGTCAATTTCCTTTGCCTTTCCTTTGAAAGTGAATTTTCCTTTCTCCACTTTTACAGTATCAATTGGTTTCAACTGTCCAGTTTCGTCTTGAACTTCCAAAATCACCGATTTTCCATCAGCAATTCCTTTAATCGTTCCTGTTACAATGTATTCGTTTTCTCCAGCTTTGTTACATGAAATCAATACCGTAAGCGCTGCTACTATTAAAAGTAATTTTTTCATTCGTATTTTAAATTTTGAAATTAAGTCTGCAAAAGTATCCAAAAAAATAGCTTAGGACTATTTTTAGAACTTAATTTTTTGTTATAGTTGATTAGAGATTATTTTTGAGTCGATGGACAAACAAATTGTGTGAGTGGAATTCCCGCATTGCGAATTCCATTGATTCCTTTTTCTACATTAATTAAATGGTGATAACCTCTCGATTTTAGAATGGAAGCCATGATCACAGAACGATAACCTCCGGCACAATGCAAATAAAAAGTTTCGTCTTTTGGAACCGCAGCAAAATTAGAATTGATTGTGTCCAAAGGAATATTAATCGCGTTTTCAACATGCTCGGCTTCGAATTCGCTTGGTTTCCGGGCATCTACAACGACGCTTTTTTCGGAAAGTTCGGAAGCAAATTGTTCCGGTTTGATGGATGCCATGGAATCTGTTTCGTATCCCGCTTTTTCCCAAGCATCGATTCCTCCCGCTAAATATCCTAATACGTGATCAAAACCTACTCTCGACAATCTGGTAATCGTTTCTTCTTCTTTGCCTTCTGGTGTTACCAATAATAACGGTTGTTTTACGTCAGCCAATAAGGCACCAACCCAAGGCGCAAAGTTTCCTTGTATTCCAATAAATATGGAGTTAGGGATGTGTTTTTTTACAAAATCATCTTCATGACGAACATCCAGTACCACTGCTTCGGCCTGATTTGCTAAAGTTTCAAATTCGGCTGGCGTTAGTGCTTTCTTTGATTTCTCCAAAATGGCATCTAAACTTTCGTACCCTTGAATGTTTAACATCACATTTTGTGGAAAATACGCCGGCGGTAATCCCAAACCATCTAACAATTCTTTGGTAAATTCTTCTCGAGTCATATCGGCTCGTAAAGCATAATTGGTTTTCTTTTGATTCCCCAAAGTATCGGTGGTTTCTTTGCTCATGTTTTTCCCGCAAGCGCTTCCGGCTCCATGACTTGGATAAACAATCAAATCGTCGGGCAGCGGCATGATTTTATTGCGAAGTGAATCGAATAAATAGGAAGCCAATTTTTCTTGCGTTAAATCATCGACCAACGCTTGCGCTAAATCAGGTCGACCGACATCTCCAATAAATAAGGTGTCTCCAGTAATAATACCGTGTAGGTTTCCAGTTTCACCGATCAACAAATAACACGTACTTTCCAACGTATGTCCGGGTGTATGAATGGCCTTGATCGTATAATTTCCAACTTTAAATTCTTGGTTGTCAGTGGCAATGATGGCTTCAAATTCAGGCTTTGCTGTTGGTCCATATACGATTTGACCACCCGATTTTTTAGCGAGGTCGAGATGACCCGAAACAAAATCAGCATGAAAATGCGTTTCAAAAATGTACTTTATTTTGGCATTGTCCTTATTAGCTCGATCTAAATACGGTTGTACTTCTCGGAGCGGGTCAAAAATGGCAGCTTCACCATTACTTTCTAGATAATACGCCGCTTGAGCAATGCATCCAGTATAAATTTGTTCGATTTTCATAGCAAGTTGTTTGACACAAAAATAGGAAATATTAATCTTTCACTCCTAATTTCTTTAGTATGTCTTCCATCAAACACCATTTGGTGAAGGCGGATTGCAATAGATTCGCCCCAACAAAAGCAGTAAACCAGAGCCAATTCTGATTGACATAAATGGATAACAATAGACTGATAAGGATGAAACTTCCTGCAACAGCGCGAATAATTCGGTTGATCATTTTTTAAGATTTAAAAGGTTAGACTTTATGCAGCGTTGGATTATTCGATTTTTCGATATTGAGCACCGCTACATGAATTTGAGATAACGATTCTTGTGCATCATTGAAGTCGCTGATCAATCCAAAAAGGGTATCTACATTTTCTTTTTTGACAAAGGCATAAAAGAGCATCGATTCAGTTTCGTTAATCTCCGACGCAAACCAATTGCTTTCAATCGCTTCTTCAGAAATGTCTCGAAAACCCGTTACTTCTTTGAACGAGTATGTTTTTACGTTTGCTTCTTTGAGCATTCCTTTGATGTCTTTTTCAAAGGCAACTATGGAGGTGATGATGAGTAATTTCATTTTTAAGATTGTAAGATTTTAAGATTGTTAGACTGCAAGATTACTTTTCCCATTTTTTTCTTTCAGTTACATAATAAATAATCGGGACGACAAGTAGAGTCAGGATCGTTGAAACTATTGCTCCAAATACTAAAGAGATGGCCAAACCTTGAAAAATGGGGTCAAACAAGATGATGGATGCTCCGATTACAACCGCTCCTGTCGTTAATAGAATTGGAGTAGTTCTTACCGCGCCGGCTTCAATAATGGCTTGCTTTAAAGGTACACCGTCATTGAGTCGGATTTCTATAAAGTCAATCAACAAAACCGAATTCCTGACCATGACACCCGCCAATGCAATCATCCCAATAAAGGAAGTTGCCGTAAAGAAAGCGCCCAACAGCCAATGCCCGAATACAATTCCGATTAACGAAAGCGGTATCGCCATCATCATCACCATTGGTGTTTTGAAGTTTTGAAACCAACCCACAATCAACATATAAATAATCACAATCACGACCATAAATGCCACGCCTAAATCGCGGAATACTTCTAACGTAATTTGCCATTCGCCGTCCCATTTTACAGTAAAATCGCTTTCGTCGGTGGGTTGATCCATGTACAGTTCGTTCACTTTATAGCCTTTAGGTACTGTCATTTTTTGAAGTTTTTCATTCATTCCCAAAATCGCATAAACCGGACTTTCCAAAGCGCCCGCCATATCCGCCGTGACGTAAACCACACGTTTTTGATCTTTGCGGTAAATGGTTTTTTGCAAAGTGTCTGTTTTAACTTTCACCAAATCACTTACGGGTATCATATTTCCTCTGCTGCTTTTGATTTTCAAATTTTCGATGTCTTGCAACGACGTTTTGTCCTTGTCGTCAAGCGAAAGCACGATGCCAACGTTGTCATTTGAGTTTTCATCATACAAATTTGAAACAGGATATTCTTTCAACAAATACGTCAAATTCCCAACGACTTGTTGCGGCGCAATGCCATTGAGCATCGCTTTTTCTTTATCGACTTCGAGTCTATATTCGGTTTGATTGTCCTCGGTCATCCAATCGACATCTACAATATCGGTAGTAGTTTCTAAAATGCCTTTCACTTGATTGGCGACTTTGATTTGATCTTTATAATTCGGACCGTAAATTTCTGCAACTAATGTCGATAATACGGGTGGTCCTGGCGGTACTTCTATAATTTTGACATTCGCGCCATATTTCTTAGCAATCTTTTGAATTTCAGGACGCACTTCTTTAGCAATCCCGTGACTTTGGATTTTGCGCTCGTCTTTGTGTAGCAAATTAACTTGAATATCCGCCATATTGCTACCGCCACGCAAATCGTAATGCCGCACCAATCCGTTGAACGTAATAGGAGCAGAGGTGCCAATATAATTCTGATAATTCACCACTTCAGGAACCGTCGACAGATATTGTGCAATTTCTTTGGTCACTGCTGCCGTGCGCTCTAAAGTGGTGCCTTCGGGCATGTCAATCACCACTTGAAATTCATTTTTATTATCGAAAGGCAACATTTTCACGACCACCGATTTGGTAAAGAACATCACTACGGAACCGATCAATAGTACCACGGTAATGCCCACCAATGCGCGTCTTTTCATACTGCTTTCTAATAAAGGACGTTCTAATTTGTTGTAAATTTTATACACCCAACTGGTTTCCATACCGTGCTCTTCCTTATGTTTTTGGGTGTCTTTTTCTTGCAATAGATGATAGCCTAAATACGGCGTTACCGTCAACGCGACAAATAAAGAAAGCAACATCGCAATCGAAGCACCGATCGGCATTGGACTCATATAAGGTCCCATCATGCCCGATACAAACGCCATCGGCAATATCGCAGCAATCACCGTAAACGTTGCTAAAATCGTAGGATTCCCCACTTCATTGATCGCATAAATCGCAGCTTGTTTAAAAGGCAATCGTTTCATTTTGAAATGCCGGTGCATGTTCTCGGCAATGATAATACTGTCATCCACTACAATTCCAACTACAAAAACTAGGGCAAAAAGGGTAATTCGATTTAAAGTATAACCTAACAAATAATACGCAAACAACGTCAAAGCAAACGTCAACGGAACAGAGAAAAACACCACCAATCCGCCACGCCAACCCATCGCCAACATCACTAAAAAAGTAACGGCTAGAATGGCAATGCCCAAATGCAGCAGTAATTCACCAACTTTGTCCGATGCCGTTTCACCGTAATTTCTGGAAACTTCAACATGAACGTCACTCGGAATCAACGTTTTTTTCAAAAGTTCGACACGCTCCAAAATCTTCTCCGAAATTTTCATCGCATCGGCACCTTTTACTTTGCCAATAGAAATCGTCACCGCCGGATATTCTGACGATGCCGTTTTGAATTTTTCATTCGCCTTGCCATAACCAAACGAAACGTAACTGCTTGGTGTTGATGGACCATCTTCAACCATGGCAACTTGTTTCAAGTACACCGGCAAATTCGCATTCACACCAACGACCAAATTCTCTACATCTTCCGACGTTTTCAAAAATTGTCCGGTCGTCACTAAATATTCTTGATCTTTATTGACAAAACTTCCGGATTGTGAACTGCTATTATTCGCCTGAATCATTTGCATTATGCCCAACGCATCCACGCCGTTTTCCGCCATTTTATCTTTATCCAAAACCACTTTCACTTGGCGGTTTCTGCCTCCAATTTCTCGGGTAATCGCGACATCTTTGACTTTCTCAATCTCCGAAGTCACTTCTTCCGCAATTTGTCGCAATTGAAAATCGTCTTGCTTTTCACTCCACATCGTCAATCCCAACATCGGCACGTCATCAATCGAGCGCGTTTTGACCATCGGTTTGTAAACACCTTGAGGAAACATATTCTCGTGTTTCGCTAACTCGTCGTATAATTTCACATACGACCGCTCGACATCTTGACCCACGTAAAACTGCACAATCAACATCGCCTGACCGTTCATCGCCATACTGTGAACGTGCTCGACACCTTTGATATTCGAAAGCACTTTTTCTAGCGGTTTGATCACGCGACTTTCTACTTCTGTTGGACTCGCACCAGGATAGCCCACCATCACGTCGGCCATCGGCACATTGATTTGCGGTTCTTCCTCACGTGGAATCAAAAATGAACTATAAACTCCAATAATCATCAACGCAACCATCAATAGAATAGTCAGTTTCGAGTTGATGAAAAAATGGGCAATTTTACCTGATATTCCTTCTTGCATAATTTCTGTTTTTTTATGGGCGTGCCCCTACGGGTCGGGCTTTCGGCTCTATCTTTTGCTCCGCAAAAGGATGCCGCCTTTATCCCTCACGCAACCCTGATTTTCAAATTGCGTTCTTACTGAATACTTACTTTTGCGCCATTATATAATTTGCCTTCCGCCGAAAGAATATACGATTCGGTCGCCGCCAATCCCGATAACACTTCTACTTGATTGCCAAAAGTTTTTCCCACGCGCAGCCAGCGTAAAATCGCAACGTTTCCAGTTCCTATCGTATAAATACCAGTAAGTTGACCTTGATGAACTAAAGCACTTTCTGGCACCAAAACGGTTTCTGTTGTTGTCGTTTTTGCTTTGTTGGCGATTGGAAATTGCACATTCACAAACATGCCCGACAACACTTTCGCATCGGTTTTTCCCAAATTGATTTTCACCAAATATTGGCCTCCTGTATTCTTCGCTGATAAACTCACTTCGGTTACCGTTCCCGTCAAGCTTTCGTTAGTCGATTTGACCAACACTTTGGCTGTCATACCACTTTTGATGGAAGTGATATCACTTTCAGAAACCATCGCCGTCACTTGCAAATGCGATGCGCCTTCGACGCTCACGAGCGGCATTCCAGGATTCGCCATGTCGCCTTCTTTGATAAATGTGTTCGTCACTTCGCCTGCAAAAGGAGCGGTAATATTCGCGTAAGAAAATTGTGCCAGCACTTCATTTCGCATTTGTTTCGCGCCTTCCAATCCGGCTTTTGCCATTTCGTAGCGTGAGGTCATGTCATCCAATTCTTTCTGCGAAGCACTTTGTTGGTTGAATAAAGCGGTAAAACGTTCGTAGTCTTTTTTAGCATTGTTGAAGGCTGCGTTCGCTTGCAAAATAGAAGCATCGACTTGTGCTTTTTTCGCTTGCAAATCGGCGTTGTTGATGCTAACTAACAATTGTCCAGCATTTACTTTTTGTCCGACTTTCACATGGACTTTGGTGACGTAACCCATCATTCTTGTGCTGACATTCGCGCTGTTTTCGGCTTCAATTTTTCCGCTTGCAGTGACGTATGGACTATTGTTGTCGGCCGCAATTCCGCTTACTTTAACTGCAATCGCAGCTTCGTTATTGACGATTGCTTTCTGTTCTTTTCCGCACGATATCACTAAAGCTAGCGATAATATTATAGTGGTTGTAAATATCTTTTTCATAGTTATTGGGTTAAAAATTGTAAGTATTCTTTGGTGAAGTTATAGTCAAAAACTGCTTGCAAATGCTCTAATTCTTTTTGAATCATTTGGGTTTCAGAGCTGAGCAAATCGGTTGTTTTTTCTAGGCCTTGCGTAAATCGATTTTGTCGAATCCTGTAGGCTTCTTGAGATTGCTGTAGTGCTAATTGCGAAAGATTTACTTTGTTTTCGGCATCTTTCAATTGGCGGTTGGTTTTGTTGAGTTCTAGCTGACTTTGCGCTTTGTACTGTTGGGTTTCTAAAGTAGCTTTTTGAAAATCGGCTTTGGCTTTTTCCATTTTCCCAATCGATTGGTAGCCATCAAAAAGCTTCCATGACAATTGTGCTCCCACCAAATAGCCTTTGGCACTGGTTCCGAATAAGTTCTTGTCATACAATTCATAGCTTCCGAAAGCATTCAATCGCGGCAGAAAATTCATCTTAGAAGATTGCAGCATTTTTTGATAGGCTTCCGAAGATTTGTCCATCGCTAGAAAGTCTTTTCGATTTGCAGAAATAGCTGTAGCGTTTTCTTCAACAGCAATCGAATTGTCTAATGCTTCAGTTGGTTTGTAGATTTTGCCTTTGAGATCTTCATTCAACAAAAAAGCCAGATAATCTGAGGCATTTTGAATGTTGCTTTTGGCATATTGCCATTGATTCGCCACTTCATTGACACGAACCTGCGCATTTAAGACATCTGTTTTTTGCAACAATCCTTGTTTGAAATAATTTTCCACCAACTTCAAATTGGCTTGCCCTGTGGCATTGGCTTTTTCTAAAACTGCCGCCGCTTTATACGCCAATTGCAATTGCAGAAACGCTTTGTTGACTTCCAATTGTAATCCCTCAGTCGTGCGTTCCGTTTGTAGTTGAAATGCTTGCATTTTGGAGTGCGCCGCTTGTCTTCCGTACAATCCATCCAAATTGATTAGTGGTTGCATGACTTCTAGTTTCGTTGCGAAGTTTTGTGTTTTCGCAGGATCGTTTAAAAGCGCTGGATTAAAGTCGGCAGCCGTCAGAATCTCTTGATTCAATTTCGAACCAAAAGCCATGAGTGGATTGGTAGTCGAAATCGCTGTCTGCGAAGCGGTAATGCTGGGCAAGAAAAGCGAATTCGATTGTCGGTACTCGGCTTGTGCCGCTTTGAAATTTTGGTTGGCTATTTTAATTTGAAGGTTTCTGTCTGTCATCCGTTGCCAAAGTTCTTTCTTTGAAAGAGGCAAGGTGTCTTGGCTAAAACCTAGTGAGGTTACCAAAAGCAGACCGAGTGAAAGTAATATTTGCGGTTTCTTCATAATATTTTTCTGAATTATGAAGCAAAGATATTGTGATGAAATTCTGTGGTCAGTAACTATTGTCACACTGCAAAAAAATAGTGCCTGATTTCTCAAGCACTACTAAAAAACGAAACTATAATACGAAATTTGTAATAATTTAGATTACAGTATGATCGCCAACAATTTCGCTCAATGCCAAACCCCAATGTGGAATTTTGCCTCCAAGCGTATAGTACATTTGTTTGAATCCCATTTTGAGGGCATAAGGTGTCAATCCCATTTCTAAATGACTTTCTTTTCCGCCCCACCATTCATTAGTGCGCATGTAAAATCCTTTAATACCACCCATATCACCCATGCACAGCAATTCGAATTCCATCGGAGCAATATCTCCTTGTATAATACCTAATTCTTTTCCTAAAGTATTGGCTAAAACTTCAGCTTCCATGTGTCCTAACGAACCAATTTTTGGTACCGTAATGGACGCGGCATCACCGACTGCAAAAATATTCTGATAATCGGGGTTCCGCATGTATAAATCGGTGATTACAAATCCCATATCGTCAGTAAAAGGTAAATCTTTTAAAAAATCATGTGCCTGCCAATCAGGAAATAATATGGCTACTTCGGCTTCCTGGGTAGAACCATCATTGAATTCGATTCCGCCTTTATGCACTTTTTTGATGCCTTTGGTGTTTGCCTGATAATTGTAGCCCATTTTACCCATCATGGGCAGTAATTGATTGAGTATCGTTTCTCCTGCATCTTCCGCAATTACTTTGGCCGGAGTAGATAAATATATTGTTGACGTTTTTCCTTTGTTTTGTTTCTCTAACCAATGCGCTAGTGAAAAAGCCATTTCAACTGGTGGACCTTCGCAGGCTGTTAAGGCAATTGGTAGATTTGGCGGTAATTTATCGCTTTTGCCCTGATGAAAAATATCGGAAGTAATGGCAATTGGTCCGCCTTTATAGTCTTTGTGCAAATAATTCCGTAAACGATTTCCAAGAAAGACATCGGTTACACTGTGACCATTTTCATTAAAGCCATCAATTTTATCATATGCTAAGCGATTGCCAAGTGCCACAACCAAATAATCATATTGTAGTTTGCGAACAGGATGTCCTAAACGCTCGTTTGGCTGGTAAAAAACTGTATTTGTTTCGGGATCAATAGTGGTTACTTCTGCCTGAATGAATTCGCTGCCATCATGTTCCAAAAAGGACATGAATTTGAATTGTAAATCTATAGCAGGATTGACATTTGCCAAAACCTGCATAGGGATATTGGGTACAAACGTAAGCAACGATTTCCGGTCTATTATCGTAATATCTGCTTTGCCTTTAACAACGGCATGGATGTATCTTGCTGTGGTTAGTCCCGCGAAATTGCAACCTAAGATAACTATATGTGGTTTTGACATGATTAGTGTTTTTAATTATTTTGTTTTGACCTTTTCAAGAGGTAGTGGTTTGGTACAGAAAAACCAATCATAGCAGGTCATTTCCTCTTTGTCTTCCATTCTTTCTTTGGCTACACCACATGAACCAGCTGTTGGTACAATCACATCATCGCCCGGTTGCCAATCGGCTGGAGTAGCGATATTATAAGTGTCAGCAGTTTGCATGGCAATTAAGGCTCTTTTTAATTCGTCAAAATTTCTACCCATAGAAAGCGGATAATAAATCACGGCACGAATTATTCCTTTTGGATCAATGAAAAATACCGCTCTAACGGCTTTGGTTGTACTTTCGCCAGGTTGAATCATGCCGTATTTTTTAGCCACTTCCATGGAAATGTCTTCTATCAGTGGAAAGTTCACTTCAATATTTTTAATTCCTTTGAATTCTATCTTCTCCTTGATGGTTCTTAGCCAAGCAATGTGGCTGTATAACCCATCGATGGAAAGTCCTACCAATTGACAGTTGAGTGCAGTAAACTCGGGTTCCCTTTTGGCAAATGTCATAAATTCAGAGGTGCAAACTGGTGTGAAATCGGCAGGATGACTGAAAAGGATAATCCATTTGTCTTTGAAATCTGAAGGAAAATTAATGTCTCCTTGCGTTGTGACAGCTTTAAATTCGGGTGCTTTGTCGCCAATTCGTGGCATAGAGACTATTTGTTGTTCAATTGTTTCCATATTATTTATGTTGTATGTAATTATTAATTAGGCAATATACCTAGTATCAAGGTATCGCAGTTATAAACCAACGGAAGTGATATTAATCACATTCAGGCGTGATAAATCATAAAAAAAAGAGTGTTTGAATACTCTTACACTCTTTAAAAATTAGAATATTAAGAATAAATAGTTCTTTTAATTTAGGTCAGTTTGAGTGACTATTTAGTACGTTTGTTTTTTTGCCCTTTTTTCCATCCATTCCATTTAGGATATCCCTTATCATTTCTTAAATCGAGATGAGAATCTCCTTTCCAGACCGTCATTGCTATAATGGCCGCTTTATTTTCATATGTTACTTTTGACCCTTTTACTTTGATTACATCACCCGCTGAAAATTGAATATCTTTATTATTTAGATACCATTCTGGACCCAGGTGAACCATCGTATTTTCTTTAGCCTCCGTTTTTAGGACAAGATGAATGCCATTTGACATTCCTTTTTCAGGAATTATTTTTTCAACACTAACGATAGTTCCTTTTACTTCAACGATAGTTGCTGGATTAAAAAGCCTACTGTAGTTATTATTTGAACACCAACCGCCAGTTCCTCTTTGAGCAATACCTATAATTGGCAGCAATGCAAAGAGTAAAACCAATACTTTGTTTTTAAAAATTTTCATGATTAACTTGTTTAAATTTGTAAAAAAAATCTACACTCAAAGGTACTTGCCAAAGGAAATGAGAAGTATGATATATATCACGTTAACTCTTTTATTAACAAACATTTAACTGAGATTGAAAGGTTGTATTTTTAGTTATAAAGTCTACTGAGAATTAAGTATAAAATGTGTTTTTTGTAAGTAAAAAGGAATGTCGGAACCATCAAATACTCTTTAGTAGATAAATCTAAAAGCTATTGTTTTTTGGTACAACGCCCAACTTTCTTTTCCGTAGGTAAGATTTCGTTTCCGCAGCAGTACAGTCTTCATTTTGCTATTGAGCATTTCAATTTATTGAGAATAAGATAGCCGACAAGGCATCTTAGCGAGCATTTTTTTTGGAATATGCAGTTACTTAACTTTTTTGTAACTCCAAACTGCAAATCCATTTAAAACGATGGCATACAATAAAATAATGTAGAACTGACGAGAAATATCTGAGAAGGAAGCTCCTTTGAGCATTACCATTCTAATAATTTCTACAAAATATCGGATTGGGTTGACCAAAGTGAGATTTTGTGCCCATTGCGGCATACTTTCGATAGGTGTGAATAATCCGCTCATTAAGATAAAAACTACCGTGAAAAACCAAGCGATGAACATTGCTTGTTGCTGTGTTTCGGTTTGCGTAGAAATGAATAAACCAATGCCAAGTATCACTAATAAATAGACCGATGTAAACAAATATATGAGTCCAATGTTGCCCAACATAGGAACATTGAATATAGCTTTTGCAATGACCAATCCCACAGTTAAAATGATTAATCCCAATACCCAAAACGGAAATAACTTTCCGATAATGAATTGGTGTTTTTTGATGGGCGTTACATTAATTTGTTCTAAAGTTCCGACTTCTTTTTCGCGAACGATATTCATGGCCGATAGGAAAAGGGTGAGCATGGTTACTAACAATACCAGAATTCCGGGAACCATATAGGTTTTGTAATTTAGCGTATTGTTGTACCAAAAGGAGGGAATGGTTACTATATTTTGAGGCGACACCAAGGAACTCCCTTCGTATTGAAAAAGTTTGGTTTGCAAGTTTTGATTGAAACTAGCAATAATTTGAGAAATATAGACATTGGTTACACCAGCCGCAGCACCATCGATGGCGTTAATGCTAACGGATAGATTGGTTTTTTTTTCTTTGACCAAATCGCGCTCAAAATGAAGTGGTATTTCGAGAATGACATCAACTTTTCCATCTTGCATTTGTTGGTTGGCAACTGCTTTCGACGGAAAAGATTGCACACTATTGAAATAATTGGAAGCTTGAAATTTAGAAATCAATTCTCGGGAACTGGAAGATTGATCCTTGTCTACATAAGAAAACAGGATGTTTTTGACTTCAAAACTAGCGGCGTTGGACAATACGAGCAACTGAATTAGTGGCAAAATAAAGATAATCTTCAACATTCCTTTGTCTCTAAAGATTTGCTTGAACTCTTTTTGGATGATGAATAGGATTGTTTTCATATGGGTTCTTTTATGGGAAACTAGCCCTGATGGCAGCGGTTATCCTTTTGCGCCGACGTTTATTTCGTCAGTTTGCTTCACTCGGGTGGCGCAAAAGATAGTAGCGAACAGCAGGAAATAGCTCCTGAAAATTATTCTAATCTTATTTTATATTTTTTGATGCTTAACGTGATGAAAAACACAGTCATTCCTACTAAAATTAAGGTTTCTTTCCAAATACTATTTAGCGAAACTCCTTTGAGCATGATGGCTTTGACTATTATAATAAACCACTTGGCGGGGATAATATTGCTGATAATTTGCATGGGTAGTGGCATACTTGAAATGGGAAAAATGAACCCAGAAAGTATGATGACTGGGAGCATTAATCCGAACAAGGAGATCATCATGGCGGTTTGTTGTGAATTGGAAACGGTAGAGATGAATATCCCTAACGAAAGTGCTGAAATGATGAATAAGATACTTTCTAATGCCAATAAAATTAAGCTTCCTTGCATGGGCATTTTGAAAACAAAAAAACCGAGAAGCACAATTACTGTGGCGTTGATAATTGAAAGAAAAATATAAGGAAATACTTTACCAATAATGACTTGAAAGGGTTTTAGAGGTGAAACCAAAAGCACCTCCATAGTACCTAATTCCTTTTCTCTTGTGATGGATATAGAGGTCATCATGGCAGAAACGAGCATCAAAATAATAGTCATCACGCCAGGAACAAAGGTAAATACACTTTTAAGTTCTGGATTGTAATAGAGTTGTGTTTGGGTTTGAATTTGGTATTTGTGTTGGTTGGCGCCGTTAATTTCTTGGATGTAATTTTGCATGATCGCATTGACATAATTGGTAATCGTATTTGCGATATTGGGATCGGTAGCATCGGTAATGACTTGTACTTTGGCTTGTTTCTGAGATTGGATTTTTTTGATAAAGTCTTTTTCGAAGACCAAAACTGCTTTTATTTTTCCTTTTTTGAAACTGTTTTCAATTTGTGCTTCGTTCGTAATTTCTTGTTCGATATTGAAGTATTTTGAAGCATCTATTTTGGCGATTATCTTTTGCGTTTCGGTGTCTTTTGATTGGTCGAAAATCGCAATGTTTACATTATTGATTTCGTTGGTAATGGCAAAACCAAAAAGCATGATTTGAGCAATTGGCATTCCGAAAAGGATAAACATGGAACGTTTGTCCCGAAGAATGTGGTAGAATTCTTTGGTTATAAATCCGAGGAATCGTTTCATGGTTGGATCATTTTTTACTATTATTCTACGTTTCGGGCTAGTTTTAGAAATACTTCGTTCATGGAAGTGACGTTGTATTTTGATTTTAAATTTTTAGGGGTATCGAGTGCTTCTATAGTGCCTTCAACCATAATAGAAACTCGGTCGCAATATTCGGCTTCGTCCATATAATGGGTAGTCACGAAAATGGTAGTTCCTTTGTGCGCTTCAGCATAAATCATTTCCCAGAACTGTCGCCTTGTGATAGGATCAACACCACCAGTGGGTTCGTCAAGAAAAACGATCTTGGGTTCGTGCAATAAAGCTACGGAGAATGATAGCTTTTGTTTCCAACCTAATGGCAATGATCCGACTACTTTATCCGCTACTTCGTGAAGGGCTAATTCGTTTACTAATTCAACAGTTTTTTGTTTGATTTTGGTTTTTGATAAACCATAAATACCGCCAAAAAAAGTAATGTTTTCTTTGATGGTTAAATCGTCGTAAAGGGAGAATTTTTGACTCATATACCCAATACTTTTCTTGACCATTTCAGAATTGGTTTTTACATCAAAACCTGCCACAAGAGCTTCGCCAGATGTGGGTTTTGAAATTCCGATCAGCATTTTCATCGCCGTTGTTTTTCCGGCGCCATTCGCACCCAAGAAACCGAATATCTCGCCTTTGTAGACTTCAAAAGAAATACTTTTAACCGCGGTAAAGCTGCCAAATTCTTTGGTGAGTTTCGTAACTGAAATGATTTTTTCTTTAGTCATTTTGGTTGGACACTAAGACGTTATGGAGGAGGGTTTTACAAATCCATGAAAACATCTTCGATAGTTATTGTAGCGGGTTGAATGATGATTTCAGTATGTTTTTTTGCTGTTAAATAGTCTTGCAAATCCATTGGATTGAAATTGTTGTTTTTATCAATATAATGCATAAATTCTCCGAAGGCAAAAACACTGTATTGGCTTGGGTAATTTTTTAAGTCGAGTAGGAGCTGGTAGGTGTTTTTGGTTTGTACATTATAAATGGTTTTATCATATTTCCGGATGATATTCTCTGGAGTATCTATTTTTAAGATTTTGCCTTCTTGAATCAGCGCAATGCGATCGCACAAAGCCGCTTCATCCATATAAGGTGTTGAGACTAAAATCGTGATCCCTTTTTGTTGCAATCGTTTGAGCATTTGCCAGAATTCTTTGCGGGAAACTGGGTCAACACCAGTGGTTGGTTCGTCTAAAAACAATACTTTTGGGGCGTGAATTAAGGCGCAGCATAGCGCTAATTTTTGTTTCATTCCACCAGAAAGCGCTCCAGCTCTTCGGGTTTTGAAAGGCTCAATTTGGATGTAGATGTCTTTGATTAAGTCGTAATTTTCTTCGATAGTCGTACCAAAAATTGTGGCAAAAAAAGACAAATTTTCTTCAACCGTTAAATCTTGGTAAAGCGAGAATTTCCCAGGCATGTAGCCCACAGAATTTCGAATGGCTTTGTAATCTTTTACTACATCAAAACCTGCTACTGTTGCTGAACCTTCATTGGCAATTAGCAGCGTTGTTAGGATTCTGAAAATTGTTGTTTTTCCTGCACCATCAGGTCCGATCAAGCCAAATAGTTCTCCATGATTTACACTAAAAGTAATGTTTTCAACTGCTCTTATGTTTTTGTATGATTTTGATATGTTGCTTAGTGAAATACTCATTATTTTATTAATAAAAAATCACTTTCTTCTATGGCTTGTATAGCGTGTTTTATGTTTTCTTCAATAATGACATAAGCACCTGAATTAAGATTTATTACCGATCCTTTTTCATCGGTAAAAATGGCATTCCCTGAAACGCAAACCAATAATGCGGGTATTTTTGAAACGTGTTCCTTCAGCGTTTCACCTTTTGCAATTTGTAATGAAATTACTTTAGATTCAGTTGGTACAAAAAGCAATTGCGTTTGAACTGGTTTATTTGCTGTATGCAGGTTTTTTAAGAACATTGTATTTTGTTTTAATTGTTTCTTCCACTTCCCATTCCTTGTCCGTTTTTATGATTTTGCTGAAAATGCGCTTCAAACCATTCTGGCGCTTCAATTTCATTATCATAGATATAAGTTGCAATTTTTTCTAATTCATCTTTTTTAAATGCTTGTTTGGGCATAGCCTTAAACTTCTCGACAGCACCTAACATCAGCGCGTTTTCAGCTTTTGGATCATTTGCATAAGCAACCACTGCTGCTACAAAATCAGCTTTAGAATCGTACTCTTTCATATATCTTCTTTTTACAGCAACCATTGGAGGAGCAATAATTTCGTCATGCGATTTTGTTATAACACTGTGGCAAGCGTAACAATTTTGCTGAAATAGTTTTAACGCTTCTGTATTTTCTACCACTGCGGTCGATCTCACTTCATTTCTTAAATTTTCAGTTTTTTGCTTATTGCAGCTTGAAAAAACTGCCACTAGACATCCAATTAGTATTAAATTCGCTTTCATGTTATCTAATTAATTATTGCCACAACCGCCAATTGATTCGCTTAAAATAGCATTATAATATTCAACAGAAATAAACTGAGGAATATAAGTTACTCCATTTATAGAAAGTTGACTTGTGTAGGTCCGAATATGGTTTTTAGATCCGCAAGTTAAATTGTCATACACATTCAAAATGTCAGATTTAGTTGTATTACTAATAAAATCGTCAATATCATTAATGTCTAAATCTTCAATTGTTGCTCCAACTTTAAATGCATCAACTGATGAAAGATTAGATTGTGCTATTAAACTTGCATATAATGTTTGTAAATCTGCATTGTTAAAAACGCCAATTTCCGTTGAAGCTGAATCTGGAATACCGTATTTATTCATTAACTTTAAAACACTATCCATGTGTTTTTGTTCACTTTGAGAAATACTATTAAAAATGCTCACTTGATATTTGTTATAAGAAAACAAATACACATCTCTAGCCAATTTTTCTTCTTCTCTTAAAAATTTTAAATCGTCAATTTCCGCTTGAGTAGGAGGAATTGTGCTTTTATTATTGTTGTCGTTAGAGCAGCTACTGAAGATCATTAAGACCAAAGCAATAGCAAAAAGATTATTTTTCATAATACAAATATTTCATTGTTAATACTACTCAAATTTAATTCACTTAAACCTCCTGGACTGTAACATAAGTTACTTAGCTCTAACTATTAATCAATTATTTAATCCACATTTCGGCGGGCATTCCAATTTTTAAACTGCCATCATTTTTAACGTTCACTTTTACTGCATAGACAAGGTTTACGCGTTCTTCTTTGGTTTGGATAATTTTTGGAGTAAATTCGGCAGCGGATGCAATCCATGAAATGATTCCAGGAGACGTTTTCATTTCCTTTTCGGTATCAATTTTCACACTTACTTGTTGGCCGACTTTTATTTTAGACAATTGGGTTTCAGTAACGTAAACACGCAATGTCATCTCGGACAAATCAGCAATTTTATACAGTGGTTTTCCAAAGGCTGTGATTTCGTTTGCTTCGGTATATTTGGCTAAAACGGTTCCTTGTATTGGATTGATTACTTTGCTTTTTTGAATTTGGTCATTGATTTTTTCGATTTGAACGTCAATGGATTGTACTTCGTTTATAATGGGTGCATTTTGCGTAGCTACGCTTTTAATTTGCTCTTTTAAGACCTTTGCTTTGCCTACAATTTCATCGACTTGTCTTTGGGTTGCGGCGTTTTCGGCGAACATACTTTGGATTCTTTTTTCCTCGATTAATGTTGTTTTGAGTTGTTCTTGCAATACGTTTGTTTGCGATAACACATTTTTTGATTTTGAAAAAACGGCGCTTTTGGAAGCCATTAATTGCTGTTTGGTGAAATACAATTGGGTTGTATCAATCAAAGCTACTTGTGTTTTTGGTTGCAATTGATCACCTTCTTCTATTTTTAAATACTCTATTTTTCCATTTGCTTCGGCAGAAATGGTGACTTCGGTAGCTTCAAAATTGCCGTAACCATCCGCTTTTTCGTTATTCTTATTGCAAGAAATTAGTGTGATGAGTAATACGATTGCGATTGCTGTTTTCATTTTTTTGTTATTTATAAACATTCAAAAATATTTTTAATTTCCGTTGGTAACTAGGTAATTTGCTTTGGCTAAATCCAACTGAATTTCATGTACTTTCTGATTGGTTTTGGCTTCATATAAATGGGTTAATTCTACTAAGTAATCAGAGGAAGTAATGACTCCATTTTTTAATTGCGCTGCAGAAGTGGTTGTCACATAATCTCGTAACGCAATGATTTCACTATCAGTCTTTAGAATTTCTTCCGTCTTCTCAATTTCGTTTTGTATTTCCTGCAATTGCATCGTGTTGTTGATTAAAAAGGTTTCCTTTTCAGTAGTAATAATTTCATTGGATATCGAAAGTGCTTGTTTTTCGTTTTTCGTTTTGTTCCAATCGAATACGTTCCAGTTGGCTTTTACTCCAAATAAATAAAAAGTTTGAAAGGAATTGTTGAGCATATTAAGACCGGGATTTCCGTAACCAGCTTGACCAAAAGCATTAATTTTAGGGTAATTATTTTTTGAAAGTACGTTTTTGGACACTTCTAATTGGTTGCTTTGAAAATTAAATAATTCAAGTTCAGGGCGGTTATTTTTCCTTGAGAAATCAGCTATAAGCGTAGGTTTTACTAGCATTGTATTCTCATCTAAAGTTGTTGCTATTAAAGTGGAAAGGTTTTCTAGAAGTCGTATTCTGTCGAAATGTATTTCGGTAAGTTGTTGTTTGATGTTTAGATTTTCGGCTTCGAGTACCTTTTCCGATGCGGGCAACAGAGCACCAAATTTTACGCCTGTTTTTACTTCCTTAATTTTAGAATCGATTTGTTCTTCTTTTGACTTTAAAAGGGATTGGCGTTCCTGCAACAAAACTATAGTGAAATACAACTGATTGATTTTGGTTTTTAGTTGATATAGATTTACGGCGACCTGTTGTTGTTGGGTTTTTGTTTGTGCTTCTTTTAGTTTGGTATTAGCATCAATTGCACCTCCATTATAGAGCAATTGATTGACATCTAAAGTAGCGCGGTATTGGTCTTTGTTTAAAGGATTGATGGTGACATTGGGCAACTGAATTGGTAATTGAGTTACTTCTGATTGATAAGTTGCTTGCGCATTCAAATCAATTTTAGGGAGTTTTCCTTTGTTCAAATTGTTGATTTCGTAGGTCGATTTCTGTTTCAATAAATCCGCTTGTTTGGCTAAGGGATATTTATTTAATGCCAAAGCATAACAAGTTTCTAAAGTCATGGATTGTTGTGCATTAGCATTTATTGCACCTACTAAAAATAGCATACTTATTATCCGTTTCATTTCTTAATAGAATTAATGATTTGTTGGGCGATAGAGGTTTTTCGTTCTTCCATCATTTGGTTGAATTCCTCGTCAGAAACTTGTATTATTCCTTTTACAAGTATTTGCGCTGCAAAAGGGAAAACTGTCATTGAAAAAATGTCTAGTAAAAGTTGTTTTGGTTGAATGGGATTGATGATGCCATCTGCAATCTCCTTTTCGATTTGAGACAGCAATGACGAAGGGTTTGGTCTGTTTTCGTGATTCAGGAAGGTCATTACAAATTCAGGGTTGTTGTTCATTTCTTGAATGATAAATGCAGGCAAATAGGGATGCTCCATGACAAACGAAATATAACTGTGCGTGAACTTTCTTATTTTATCAAAAACAGTATCTTGAGAATTGAAAACTTCATTGACCTGTGGCGCCAGTTGGCTGAAAGCATTCATAAAAACGGCTTCAAAGAGTAATTGTTTGTTTTTGAAACAGTAATGAAGCATGGCTTTGTTAATCCCAGCTTCGTCTGCAATTTCCTGCATTCGTGCACCAGCAAACCCCTTTTTTTGGAAGACCATTCTGGCGGCGTTAAATATTTTTTCTTCTGTAGTCATGGTGTTCTAACTAGATGGTTTAACCATTTGGTTAACAAAGGTACCAAAAAAAAGTATTTGCATCTGAAATACTTTTTTTATTTTAGAAACTAGTTCTCTTAATATACTACTTTTTTGGATTTTTTTTTTCAAATCCTAACTTATAAATTACCCAACCGAAGCCTACTACAATATGAAGTAGTACAATGCCAAAAATAATCTTATTCATTATCATTCTTATTTAATATCATAATAAAAGGTACTTGTATACAATCGTTATAAGAGTACTTTTTCAACTAATTTTTTTGAATTACTTTTTTAGTGTAGAAGAATTTCTTATCAAATATAAGGGTGATAAAAACCATTTCAGCATTGGTAGTTTCTAATTTAAAGTTCATGAAGTTGTTACCTACTTTAGACTCGACAATATTTCCTTCAGACAGTATCTTGCCATCAACCGTTGAAACCATGTATTCTAATGAGGCGCTATAAGGCATATTGTAGGTGATAGAAACGACATTATTAGATATTGGATTGGGAAATAATGTAAAGGAAAAGGGGTTTTTCCCATCAATGGTTGGTACACTCAAATTAGGATTGTAAACCAACTTAACTTCGTAGATTGTCGGGTCTGCCGCTGTCGTGCTCGTTTGATTACTGCTAAACGGATTAATGGTTGGACTTTGAATGCCTCCATATAAGTGACCAATAACAAATTCGTTTCCTGGAATCTCATTGAGCTTGATAACTTCATTGGTATAGTGAGGCAAAGTCGTATTTGGAATAAATTCGGCGCCAGCCCCTTTTAGATTCGGCATTTCTACTGGAAAATTATGTTCGGATAAAGTGCCATCCGCCAATCGCGTCACCCGACTAATTGTTTTGACAAAAGGCACATTATTATCTTGTATTAAAGTGGTACCGTTGTAGTAATATTGGCTAATTCCACCAAAGAAAATACTATGCATTCGATTTTCAGTCTGGTCGTACAAGCCAATTTTTCCGGAATGGTAATTACTCAAATATTGGTTGAATTGGGTTTGAGGAAAGTAACCATTACTTTTCACATCGACAGGATATAGGAAAGGCAAATCAGCATTGATTTGAAAAACGCCTGACGAAATGGTATAACCTTCCTCGCCATTTGGAAAAACTTGCGGCACGAGATTATAGTCTCTTCGGTGCAAATGAACTGCATCGGTAGCGGATGAATAGTTACTAAAACTCAGCTGCGCGCCAGAATTATCAATAGTGAATTTTTGAATTTTGGAAAGATAGGTTTGGACAAAAGTGGGATTTCCCATCGGGTTGTAGCGCCCTGTAAAAACTTGTCCACCAACAAGGCAAAATTCATCTCCAATTTTGCCCAATTGACCACCGGTATTTTGAAAAATTGGATCAGAAATTTGTTTAAAATAGCTTGTTATAGGGTTTCCTGTTATGATAGCATCAATTAGATTGGGCACATCAATAGTAGTCAATTTGTCGAACGTAATATGATCGTTAGCCGTTGCTGAAAATGCATAACCACCAATAAGAAATAACGTATTTCCGTCTTGATGGAAATTCATGTTGGTGGCTTGCAATTGTTCTTTAATTCCAGTTGGAAGTGAATTTAGAGAGGCAGACCAAAGTTGCTGTGTCGCCACATCCACAACATAAATGGTGGTGTTATTTTGAGTACTTGGAAATGCATTGAATGGCTGTCTCGCATGAACACCATCTTTTCTTCCGCCGATGATCAACCATTTTCCGTTGTGTTGTGCAAAAGCATAGGAATGCAAACCTGGAAGATTGGTAATGGTAATAGGTGTAAGTTGCACATCGTAGGGAAATGTGTTTTGTGCATTCGCTATTATAATTGACAAAAGGAGGATTAGAAGTAAAAGTTGCTTTTTCATTTTAAAGTGATTTAGAATTATCAAGACTTTCATCGTCATTTTTGGGGTCAACTTGATTCACTATCTCAGTCGCTGTTTTGGTATTTTCGATGTTTACAAAATTCAAATTGGAAAAGTATTTTCGCCCACTTATTGAATCATTTTCAACAACTAATAAATCATTATTTTGACAGTTGTGACATTGGGTACAGCGAACTGATGGTTGCTCGGCGTCGATACTATGCCATTTTAAATTATTATTTTCAATTGCATAGTAACTTTTTTAGACACTAATATCATTAAAGCTTGACAGAACATAAGCAAATACAGCTACGATACCCATAGCGATTATTTTGTTTTTCATATTTTCCTTTTTTTAAGTTTGATAGGATTGCAATTAATAACATGAGACAACTTATCCTGCATCAAATGTATTTAGAGTATGTCATTTTAACTGTGATATATATCACATAGGTTCGATTTTATGACAATCGAAATAGCAGATTTTATTGCATAAAAAAAGGGTGCTTAATTACTTAAACACCCTTTATTTATGACTTTAAAAATTAAGCTTTCTTTTCTTCGGCAGCTTTTTTAGAAGCGCAACATCCACCTTTTTTCGCAGTCCCGCATGATTTTTTTTCCGCTGTAGAACAAGATTTTTCCGTCTTCGCTTTTTTCTCTTGTTTTGGTTCCTCTTGAGCTGAAAGTGTGATAGAGAATACTAAAGCCACTAAGGTAAAAACCGATATTAATTTTTTCATTTTTATTAGTTTTTTGATTAATAATGAGTCAAATGTATATTTTTTTTTAATGTCAAAATTTAGTTTAACATTATTTTGTTTTTTCTCTAAATATCACTACAGTATTTGTTCTTTTGAGAGTACCCCAGATTGCCTCCAAAGTTGTTTGCCGTTTTGAAACAAAACCATGGTTGGTACACCGCGAACTTGCCATCTTGAAGCCAATTCTTGATTCTTATCGACATCAATTTTGACAATCTTGATTTGATCTCCCAGCTGATCTTTTACTTGTTTTAGCACTGGACCCAATACTTGACATGGACCGCACCAAGTGGCAAAGAAATCAACCAAAACTGGTTTTTCAGCTTGGATTAGTGTGTTGAATTCGGTACTCATTCTTTGGTCATTTTACCAATAGCACAACTCACGTAGGATTTCGCTTTTTTGACGAGTGTATTGTGACCTGCTTCGGGATATCCCATATCATTCAGTTTAGCAACAATAGCATTTCGGTCGGGATTTCCAGTAATGGTAATACATCCAGCGTCAATATCTACGGATACATTTTCTACTTTGGGTATCTTGAGCAGATCGGCTCGGATGGAATTACAACAACCGCTGCACTTGATGTTTTCGACAATAAATTGCTGTTCCATGGCAGTTAGACTTTTTTACAAGTTGAAATTCCAAATGGCACATACAACGGACAAAAACTAACTAAACTAGTCAACACAAAAACAACGCCTAGTACTAATAACACTAAACCGAGAACGCCTGTAATAACGCCTGTGAAGTACAGAATCGCAATCGCAATTGCAATGGTAATTCTAATTTTCTTATCGGTGTAACCCATGTTTTTTTTCATAATTTGGTAATTTATCGGTTGAGTAATCTATTTACATTGTCGCAAGTGCCGCCATTAGTAACATTAGAAAAACCATTTCTTTCCAGAATTGATTTTGCTTGGCTACTTCTCATGCCGCTTCTACAGAAGACCACGATGTTCTTTTTGTCTTTGAATTTTGACAAGTGATTTGGAATTTGATCTAATGGAATATTCACAGCGCCTTTGCAACTGCCAGATTTAAATTCTTCCTTTGACCTCACATCGACCAAAAATGCATCATCGGACAAAGCGGTTGAAAGTGCGTTTGCACCTGTTTTGGTAAACATATTTTTAAAGATTTCAAACATATTTTCTAGTTATAAAAGTGTGGTTGGACAAACATAATTGGTTTTTGGTAGCTTCGTATTTTTGATGCCAACAAAACCGTCAGAAACATCAACGAAATTATCCCAGCCTCGTTGTTTCAGCAAAGATCCAGCGATAATGCTACGGTAGCCACCAGCGCAATGCAGTACAAAATTCTTGTCTTTCGGGAATTCGGCTAGGTGATTGTTGATTTCATTGAGTGGAATGTTAATCGCATCAACGAGGTGTTCAGAATCGAATTCTGACTTTTTTCGAACGTCAATGATGGTCAATTTTTCTTTTGCCATATGGTATTCCAATTCCAAGGCAGAAATACGGTTGATGGTGTCAATTTCTTTTCCGGTTTTCAACCATGAATTGAAACCGCCATTGAGGTAACCAATCGTATGGTCATAGCCAACTCGAGACAATCTGATCATGGTTTCTTCTTCTTTACCAGGTTCGGTCACCAACAATATTTCTTGTTTGATATCAGTAATCATTTCACCTACCCACATCGCAAAACTGCCATCCAAACCAATATTAATACTATTCGGAATAAAACCTTTTGCAAAATCTGCAGACGGACGTGTGTCTAAAATAAGTACATGGGTCTCATTGGCAATGGTTTCAAATTCTATTGGACTTAGTGGTTTTTTTCCTCTCGACATCACGTCATCTAAACTTTCATAGCCGTTGATATTCATCAATACATTTTTGGGAAAATATCCTGGTGGATTGGTCAAACCGGTCAATAATTCTTTGACAAACTCGTCTTCCGTCAATTTTGGATTCAAAGCATAATTGGTTCTCTTTTGATTTCCTAAAGTGTCGGTGGTCTCTTTGCTCATATTTTTGCCACAAGCACTTCCGGCGCCGTGATTTGGATAGACAATCAAATGGTCAGGCAAAGGCATAATCTTGTCGCGTAAGGAATGGTATAGCAAACGTGCGAGTTTATCTTGCGTTAAATCAGCGATGACATGTTGTGCCAAGTCTGGTCTTCCTACATCGCCAATAAACAAAGTGTCTCCGGTGATGATGGCTTGTTCTTTGCCATTTTCATCGATTAATAGGTAGGTTGTACTTTCCATTGTGTGACCTGGCGTGTGCAAGACTTTTATCTTGTAATTTCCAACTTCAAATACTTGGTTGTCTTCTGCAACAATCGCTTCGAAATTGGGCTTTGCTGTTGGACCGTATACGATTTGAGCATGGGCTTTGTGCGCTAAGTCTAAATGTCCCGATACAAAGTCGGCGTGAAAATGCGTTTCAAAAACGTACTTTATTTTGGCGTGGTCTTTTGCCGCACGATCAAGGTAAGGTTGCACTTCTCTCAGTGGATCAAAAATAGCAGCTTCGCCATTACTTTCGATGTAATATGCCGCATGCGCAATACAGCCGGTATAAATTTGCTCAACTTTCATGGTATAATTTTTAAATGATTCCGCAAAGTTAAGCTGAGAATTGCCGCAGAACTATGACTTTTGTCACACAAGGCAATTATTTCAAAAAGAGTTCTTTAGTGATGATGTAGAGTCCCATCACAAGTACAAACCAACCAAAAGCAGGTTTCAATTTGGCGCCGTCAATTTTTTTAGACAATTGTGTACCGATTAACATACCAATGATAGCAATTGCAGTCACTGTAAAAAGAAGTTGGTAGTTGATGGTAATGCCATTAATCAAATCGCCAGTAAAACCAATTAGGGAATTGATGAAGATGATAAATAGCGAGGTGCCGACTGCCTGTTTCATTGGTAAATTCGCGAAAAAGAGTAGGGCTGGAATGATTAAAAAACCACCGCCAGCGCCTAGAAATCCAGTAACAAATCCGACTAAGAAACCAATAAATGCCAAACGTGGAATGTTGAGTGTCGCTTCCATTTGATCTCCTTTTGATTTTCGAATCATCGACAGTGAGGCAGCTACCATCAAGATTCCAAATACAAACATGATTAATAAGTTCTTGGTGATTTCTAGTTCGCCGATTGAAAAGAGCGATTCCGGAATATTCGGCAAAACCAATTTGCGAACAAAAAGGAGTGACAAAACTGAGGGAATGGCAAAATACAACGCCGATTTGAGTTGCAGATTTCCCAATTGATAATGGCGGTACGACCCAAACATAGCAGTTATACCAACAATAAATAAGGAATAACTCGTTGCGTTTTCAGGGTCGATTTGAAATAGATAAACGAGAATCGGTACGGTAAGAATACTGCCGCCACCGCCTATGAGTCCGAGGGTAATTCCAATTAAAATCGACGCTAAATAACCAAAGTATTCCATGATTTTATTTTAATACTTCGATTTGATTTCGATTCAATTTTACAAGTCCACGTTGTTCCATTTTTTTCAATAAACGAGAAATCACTTCACGGGAAGTATTGAGTTCAGAGGCAATTTCTTGATGCGACAATTTGATTTCGTTGCAACCGCAGGCTTCTTGATGACGTTTTAAATAAAATTCTAATCTTTCATCCATGGCGCGAAAGGCAATATTGTCGACGACTTCTAAGACTTCTTCAAATCGACTTCGGTAGGTTTCAATCACGAATTCATACCAACTTCGGTGTTGCATCATCCAGCGATCCATCAGCGGTAGCGGAATCATTACTAATTCGGCGTCTTCAATGACTTTCGCCATAATTTGACTTTTCTCATTCTTAGTCGCACAAATCATCGATAAGGCGCATGCTTGTCCGGGTTGCAAATAGTACATTAGAAATTCACCACCATCATCATCTTCTCGATAAATTTTGATTTGTCCACTGAGCACCAAGACCGTACTTTTAAAATACTGGCCGGTTCGCATGATGACTTCGCCCGCCTTGATTGTTTGATACGTGGCGGTCGATTCTATTTCGCTCAGCAATTCATTTGAAAAATTTGGGAAGTGACTTTTTACGGTGGGATTCATGGTGCTTTTGATCAGACTAAGATTTACTACAAAGCTACATAAACTGCCAAAACAACCCGTCGATTCTTAGTAAAATTCTTTTAACTAAAAATTAATATTCGTTCTCTCAGTCGACTTTCTCAAAAAGATTACTTTTATAAACTATGGAAAACCAAGCAAGAAAGGGATTTGTTTTCAAAAACTACCAAGCGCCAAATCTGTCGCCTTTTGATAAATTGTTTCCTATTTTTAAAGAACTAATTACCCACACTTCGGGTGATTTTGACGAAGCTATCGATTGGTTGCGACAACTGGATCAGGAATACCAATTGACAGATGCGAATTATACCATTGATGATTTTATTGAAGACTTAAAGAAAAAAGGCTATATCCGAGAAGAAGTTAAAGATGATGGCAGTTCTGGACTAGGCATCACCGCAAAAACGGAACGCGCCATTCGCCAGCAAGCTTTGGATCAAATTTTTGGAAATTTAAAAAAAGCAGGAACCGGCAACCACAAAACCAAACAAGCGGGTAATGGCGATGAGCATACGGGTGAATTTCGGGAGTTTCATTTTGGCGATGGACTCGAGAGAATATCTCTGACGGAAAGTCTACGGAATGCACAAATCAATAATGGCGTCGACTCTTTTCAGTTGACCGAAAATGATTTGGTGGTCGAAGAAACGCAATTCAAAGCCCAAATGAGCACCGTGTTGATGATTGATATTAGTCACAGCATGATTTTGTATGGAGAAGACAGAATCACTCCAGCTAAAAAAGTTGCGATGGCTCTGGCTGAGTTAATTACAACCCGTTATCCAAAAGACACTTTAGATATTTTGGTCTTTGGAAACGACGCTTGGACCATTGCTATTCGTGATTTACCTTATCTAAAAGTTGGACCTTATCACACCAATACAGTCGCAGGTTTGCAGTTGGCGATGGATATTCTTCGCAGAAAAAGAAATACCAACAAACAGATTTTTATGATTACCGATGGGAAGCCAAGTTGCGTACGAGAACGTGATGGTTCGTATTATATGAATAGCAATGGCTTGGACGAATACATCGTCGACAAATGTTATAATCAAGCGCAGCAAGCTCGGAAATTACACATCCCAATTACCACTTTTATGATTGCGCAAGATCCGTATTTGCAGCGTTTTGTGAATCATTTTACGGAAGCCAATCAAGGAAAAGCGTTTTACACTGGATTGAAAGGATTGGGGGAAATGATTTTTGAGGATTATGAGGCGAATAGGAAGAAGAGAGTGAAATAGAATTACGAATTACGAATTAGGAATTACGAATTAGGGAATTAGGATTTTAATAGATAGCAATGAATATAGAGACAATTAAGACGTTAGGAGCATTGAGGAATTCGGGATATTTGAGCAAAAGCATCAAAGATGAATTGCGAGATAATCTTCGGGAGAAAATAAAGTTGGGAAAACCTGTTTTTGAAGGTGTTCATGGATTTGAAAATACCGTTATTCCTGAATTGGAACGTGGTATCTTATCGAGACACAACATTAATCTGTTGGGACTTCGAGGGCAAGCGAAAACGAGATTAGCAAGGAAAATGATTGAGTTGTTGGATGAATATATTCCGATTGTTGCGGGTTCTGAAATTAATGATGATCCATTGCAACCGATTTCTCGTTTTGCGAAAGATTTGATTGCGGAAAAAGGAGATGAAACCCCAATTGATTGGTTGCACAGAAGTAATCGTTTTTCTGAAAAACTAGCCACGCCAGACGTTACCGTTGCTGATTTGATTGGTGATGTCGATCCGATTAAAGCGGCCAATTTAAAACTATCATACGCCGATGATCGTGTCATTCACTTCGGGATGATACCACGGGCGAATCGGTGTATTTTTGTTATTAATGAATTGCCAGATTTACAAGCTCGAATTCAAGTAGCGCTTTTTAACATACTGCAGGAAGGCGACATACAAATTCGTGGATTCAAATTGCGGATGCCTTTGGATATGCAATTTGTATTTACTGCAAACCCTGAAGATTACACCAATCGCGGTAGTATCGTAACGCCATTGAAAGACCGAATTGGTTCTCAAATTCTCACGCATTATCCAGAAACTATTGCTATTGCTCGTACCATCACTGAACAAGAAGCAGCACTAAATACAACCCAAAGCGAGTTGGTTTATGTTCCTTCTTTGGCGAAAGATCTGCTGGAACAAATTAGTTTTGAAGCAAGAGAAAGTGAGTACATCGACAATAAAAGTGGCGTTAGTGCGCGTATGAGTATTACCGCCTTTGAAAATTTAGTAAGTACCGCAGAACGTCGCGCCTTACAAAACGGATCAGATCATACCACCGTTCGTTTGTCTGATTTCATGGGAATCATTCCAGCCATTACCGGTAAAGTCGAATTGGTTTATGAAGGCGAACAAGAAGGCGCAGCACAAGTAGCGCAGCATTTGATTGGAGACGCTATTCATACCTTTTTTCCTGCACATTTTCCTAAAATTGAAAAGTTAGAAAAGTCGAATGAGAAAACGCCGTATTCGGATTTGATCGAATGGTTTTTTGCAGAAAGTGGCTTTGAATTGCTAGATGATTGCAGCGACGAATCTTACAAAGAAACTCTTGATGCCATTGGACCACTTGATATCGTCATCAAGAAATACCAACCGCAATTGGATAAAAAAGATGTCTATTTTATGAAGGAATTTCTACTTTGGGGTTTGGTCGAATATGACAAATTGAGCAAAGATCGTATGGAAGATGGCTATCAATTTAAAGACAAGTTTGGTAGTTACTTGAGTAAACTATAAAAAGAAAGGGTTTGTAAATTACAAACCCTTTTTCATTTATTCTATGTTACTTACTTTTCGATAAGGAAAAGCAGTGAAGATGTGACGTTTCGCAAATCGTGCAGGCGATTCCGCATTTACCATCTTGATATAGGTTGCTTTTGGAACACTGATGTATTCATAAACACTACCGTTTGAAAAGTTCACAATCAAGCGAATGTTCTCGTATTTGTAGTCGGTTACCGTTGCGTTGGCAATTGTATCTTTATATTCAGGTAAACCTTGTTCAATCGTTTCCGCATTGATGCTTACTAAGAAGTGATAAGCCTCGATAATTTCTTTACTATTTTCTTCTGCTTGTTTTAAACCAGCATCGTCTCCTGAGAATTTGTCGGGATGACTTTCTTTCATCGCATTGCGATAAATAGTTTTTAATTCTTTTAAAGTTACTGTTTTTTCAACATTCAACAGTTTTCTGTATTCAACAATTTTTTTCATAAACAAGGGTAAAGTATGGATAGCTATTGCAAAAGAAGCCCATTAGCAAATAGCTTCGTTTTTCAAATTTTTTGCAAAAGTACATTATTTAGTAAGAGTTTTAAGAATTATTTTGAAGTTCTTTTTTTGGACACGCCACTTTAACAGCAACAATCCATTTTCTCGCAGGCTTATTCGCTATATTTGCTGCATAAATCAGAAAAATGCTATGAAAAAATTACTATTCGCATTCTTGATCCTTTGCAGTTCATTGGCTCATGCTCAGTTGGTTATCAACGAGTTTGATTCTGATACGCCCAGCACCAATGACAAACAATTCGTCGAAATAAAATCAGCAACCCCTAATTTTTCGCTAACAGGCTATGTTTTGGTATTGTTTAATGGAACAGGATCGCAAATAGATTTGAGTTATTACGCCTTAGATTTAGATGGCATCACTACTGATGTAAACGGATTGGCATTGATAGGAAATTCTTTGGTTTCACCAGTTCCTGCTGAGATTATTGCCGATAGTGCTTTTCAAAATGGTCCAGACGGTGCGGCTATTTATCTCGGCAACGCCACTGATTTTCCTGCTGGAACTGCAGCAACAACCACTAATTTAATTGATGCTTTAGTATATGAAACTGGCGACGCAACTGCGGCTACTTCATTACTCACAACATTCGGACTTACCGCACAGATTGATGAAAACCTCAATAATCTTCAAACAACGCAATCTATCCAAAGAAAAAATGACGGAACCTACGAAGTTAAAGCGCCAACGCCAGGGGCAACTAATGATGGTACTGGTTTTATCTATAACGGATTGTCTATAAATGTTGCTGGAACGGAACATATTGAAGGTCAAACTGTCGATATTACTTTTACGACGCAAACCAATGTTACGGCTCCATTAACTTTCAATTATTCGTTATCTAGTGGTAGCTTTAATACTTCGGATTATACGGGAAGCTTGTCGGTAACTATTGCTACTGGTACAAATACCGCTGTAAAAACAATTACTTTAGTTGACGATACTGTTGATGAAGGAGACGAAAACATGAAGATTAACATTGGCACAATTCCGTCGCAATATGTTCGAATGAATGACAATGTGATTGTTCGCATTCTCGACAATGATTATGTTGTTTCACCATGGGGCACGCCGTTAAATCCGACTTATGGAATAGTCACAAGTACAGCACCAGCGGGTTATTACGATTCCTTAGAAGGAAAATCAGGTGCACAATTAAAGCAAGCCATTCAAGATATTATCGCCAATCCAACGGCAGTGCACGCGCACAATTACGGCGACATCGAAACCATCCTGAAAAAAGCAGATCAAAATCCGTTGAATAGCAATCAGGTTTGGTTAATGTATACTGAAATTCCAAGATCAAAATTAGATATTCACGAAACCGGAATCAACACCGGAAAATGGAATCGCGAGCACATTTATCCACAATCTCGTGGCGGATACACCGATGGTACAGCTAGTATTCCGGATGGCATCAATGTTTGGGCGACTACCAATGCAGATGATATTTTGGCAGGTCACGCAGATGCGCATCATATTCGAGCAGAAGACGGACCTGAAAACAGTTCACGTGGCAACAAAGATTACGGCGAATATTTAGGACCAACAGGCAATCAAGGAAGTTGGCACGGTGATGTTGCGCGCGCCGTTTTTTATATGGCGGTTCGATACAATGCTTTGAGCGTCGTAAATGGCAATCCGGCGAATACAACCGTGGGGCAGTTGGGCGATTTAGCGTTGTTGTTGCAATGGAATCAAACTGATCCCAAAGACGATTTTGAAATGAATCGCAATAATTTTATTTACACTTGGCAAGTCAATAGAAATCCATTTATCGATTATCCGAATTTGGCCGACTATATTTGGGGTGCCAATGCGGGACAAGCTTGGTTTTCTAGTTTGTCAACCAATCCAGTTTACGGAAGATCGGGTAGTTGTTTATCCTAATCCAACGAAAGATTTTGTTGTGCTCTCAGGTATTGACAGCAATAGCAAAGTAGCGATTTATAGTTTAACAGGCTCGCAACTCCTTGAAACGACTCGCAGCAATGACGAGCGACTTCCTCTAAATTTGGCGAGCGGCGTGTATTTGATGAAAATTACTTCGGGTTCAAAAACAGTTTTGAAGAAGTTGGTTATTCGCTAGGTCTACAATCAAATGCAATATCGTTGCTGCCTCGACTGAGGCGTTCAACAAACGCGACGTTTCTTTGGGTGAGTGATGTCGACGTACGGCAATAAATCCGTGTTCATTAACCACCCCATTGCACTTCAACGAGTATTCTAGTTATTGATAGGAAATATTTATTTGCTTCCCCATCGCGACGTAATTTTGATGTCTAATAAGAATTGTTTTTTGAAATTCTCTATACATCAACTATGAAAAGTTACGCCCCATTTTTTATAGCATTTTTTAGTTTTGTTTTTACTTGCAGCTTTGCGCAGCCCAGTGAGAATAGTATTCCAAATGCTAGTATTGCCAGCAATGATCTAGCCTTACTCGACGAGCTAAAAAACAATGCGGATGCGATTGCTTCGTATTACGTAGAGGAACACATCAACATGAATTTTGGAGGACGTATTACTACTTATGAAGTTTCCTCGCTTAGTTTGATCAGCACGCAAGATCTTGGCCCCAATAATGTTCGCGTTATAAAACCAAAGTATTTGAAAGCCAAACCCGTGGTGACGAAAAAATTGGACATTCAACCGATAGCAATGAAAGCTGAAACGCTTAAACCTAAAGCCGTTGAATTCATCGTGCCAGTAAGGAAGAAGGATTATGTAGAAATTGATCTTACCAGCACCTACGAACGCATTTTAGAAAAAGGCTATGACTCTGTTGATATGTTATATAAAGTGGCCAACCGTCATTTTTTTAATGGCGATTTAGTGGTGGCTGCCAAATGGTATTCGAAATTGTTTGCATTGAGTAAAGAAGTAGATTCGGTTTACAATTACCGTTTTGCGCAATGTTTGAAAGCCATAGGGCAAAACGAAAAAGCCAGTCAATTGATGACGATTTTTGAAAATAGCACTAAGTCTAAATAACAAGCTAAGAAAAGCAGCAATATTTTCCCCGCTCCGATAGCGTGGAATTACTTCGTCCGTTCGCTGCGCTCGTGTGTATTCCGTGCCCACAAGCAAGATAAATTTGTGTGAAAAATTTCATTTCAAAAAATTTCACACAAAATCTGTGTGAAAAATTTCACTTTGAAAAAATCCACACAAAGTTTTTAAAGATCCTTTTAACTTTAAAATTGATGCGCCAGTACCTCAAAACATTATTGTCTAGGAGTACAACGGTGCAAATAAGGTTCTTTAAATTCACCAATTTCCAATCACTACTAAATTCTTTAAATTAAACACCATTCACCCGATATAATTGCCTTTTTATCGGTAAAATAGCTTTTTAATTCCAATAGCATTTACATTTAGAAGCATAAAATAAAACATCATTTCCAGAGCTTTGCCCGATAAGAAAGAGACCCCAAAGTATTCTCAAACAACTTGGATAATATAGTGGTTTTTGATAGTTTATGACAAGTGCAAAAAAAGAATAGGAGTGGTGGAAGACCTGCACGTTGGTTAGCAAAACCCACTCTCTCGCCAAAAAAAACCTCAATACCTAAAAACAATTTGTTAATAATTATTTTAACTCAAAATGTTTTTTGTCTTAAAAATTAAACTACTTTGGTTTAAGGTTTTAGAGCCAAAAAAAAAAATACCACAAAATTTATCGAAAAATACGGTCATGCTTTTTTAAAAGTATGCCTTTTATATTATTGTCATATCTCCTAACAGAAATATTGGCAAGAGAGTTAATAATTAAAGTTTAACATTAAGTACAGAAAATCTATATGACAAAAATGCACGTTTCAATATCTTTAAAAAAAGTTATTCTCAACAACAAATAATTTAAAAGCATGACATAACCCAACAAAAAAAGAGAAAGCCGCTACGGGACGCAGCGACTCTCACAGTCAAATTAAACGATTCCTCAAAAGTTTACTTTAACACGCCAAAATTAATAAAAAACATTCTTAAAAACATCTAAACTCCTAGATTATGAAAACCATCAAAACTGTTGTTCTACTATTTTTTATTATTCTTTCTCAAAACCTTATGGCACAATGCTGGACACAAATAGCTACTGGATCATACCATATCTTAGCTTTAAAAAGTGATGGTACACTATGGTCATGGGGATTAAACGATAAAGGGCAATTGGGTGATGGCACCACAGTTAACAAAAATGTTCCAACACAAATCGGTACCGATACTGATTGGACAATCATAGATGCTGAAGATTCGAATTCTATGGCTTTAAAAACCAATGGGACATTGTGGATGTGGGGTAATAATGAGTCTGGACAATTAGGCAACGGTAGCTTTGGCACAGGTAATTTTAGTAACACTCCTATACAAATATCTTCAGATACTGATTGGGTGAAAATATCTACGGGAGGTCTCAGAACCTTTGCTTTAAAAACTAATGGTACTTTGTGGGGATGGGGTGAAAATCTTTATGGGCATCTTGGAACAGGGAATGTTACTCCACACTATACGCCATTTCAAATTGGCAATGCTACAGATTGGACAGACATAAGCACAAGCGGAAATCATACACTTGCACTTAAAACGAATAATACGCTATGGGGTTGGGGATTAAATAAAGAAGGTGCTTTAGCTATCGGAATTCCAGATGTTGGTCCAATTATTACAATGCCTACACAAACAGGGAACAATACGTCCGATTGGCTAAAAATATGTGCTGGCAATTGTTGTAGTAGTAAAATGATTAAAACCGATGGTAGTATCTGGGCAATGGGAGGTATAGGAAGTTACGGTAACGTTGGAAACGGAGGAATAACGGGTGTTAACACTCCCACACGTATCGGTATAGATAATGATTGGAGTACAGTTTCCACTGGCAATCATACTTGTGCAATTAAAAACAATGGTACGCTTTGGTCTTGGGGATTCAATTTTCAAGGTCAGTTAGGTGATGGTAGCAATACAAATAGAACTGTTCCGACTCAAGCAGGACCTACAAACACTTGGTTAACAGTTAAAACAGGGCTTAATCATACAGTCGCATTATCAAGCAATCATACTATATATGCTTGGGGTTGGAACAATTATGGACAATTAGGTGACGGCACTTTTGAAGATAAAAACACACCTTACCAAATAGGGAATTCATGTCCATTAAGTACTTCAGAATTTAACCTAAACGAAGCGTTACATGTGTTATCCTAATCCAACTTCTAATACTGTCATCCTAAGTTACCACTTGCTAAAAAACACAAAGGTCTCAATTATTATTACCAATACCTTAGGACAAATAGTTTTCCAAAAAAACAAAGTAAGCACAATCGGAGAGAATCAAGAATCAATCGACTTAAGTACATGCAGTTCGGGTGTCTATTTTATTTGCTTAAATACAGACAACCTGACAACTACAAAAAAAGTCGTAAAAAACTAATTTACAAAACTTAATAATTTTATCATGAAAAAAATATTTACAATAAATGCAATTTGCATTATCTATTTGCTTATTGTCCATCAACCAATGTTTGGACAAAACAATAGATTGAAAACGCAAAAACAATCAACCACTTGGAATGGTTCTAGTTGGAGTAAAGGAAAACCAAATACCACAACTAAAGCCATTTTTGCAGGTAACTACAAATCCTCAGAAGATTTTTTCCGCTTCGGCAGTAGAAGTGCTACCAAATGTTAAAGTAATCATCAGTAACAATACCGTACTTAATATTGTAAATGAATTTAAGGTAGCTCAACAGGCAATCTTACCTTCGAAGAAACAGCACAATTGGTGCAAAAGAATCCTAATTCAGTAAATTCGGCAGCAGATTTTACGCGCTTTACGGCTCCACTGCAAAGATTCGACTACACTTATTTTTGCTCTCCTGTATCGGGTCAGCAATTGAATTTGTTAACCGATTATTCGAATACAATTTATGATCATTCTGGCAATCCTGCTGGTACTTATTTACCCCCATTATTCGACAAATACTACACTTGGGATGATGCCGCAGCTCCTGTTTTTTATGATGCCACAATACTTGATTCAGGAGCATGGCTAAACATCCCTGAAACTTCCTTAATGAATCCTGCTGGAAAAGGATTTATTGTAAGAGCTCCGCAATCATTTCCATTTAATATTTTTCAACAGTGGAAAGTTAAATTTACAGGAGAACCAAATGATGGTAATATTACTGTTCCGATGTCTGGTGCTTCTTACACTCCATTTAGCGGCGCAATAACAACTCCTGTTACTATTACTCAAACAGACCCTAGTCCAGCTTTACCTGCATATCAACCTTGTGCAAATCCAAACTACAAATTAAATTTAATTGGAAATCCCTATTCTTCAGCAGTCGATGCGGATTCTTTTTTATCACATCCAACCAACGTAGCTAATCTAGGAGGTGCCATCTACTTATGGTCGCATAAAACAGCCATTTCCGGTGCATTCACTGGTGACGGTTCTACTCCTATAAACTACACCGCTGATGATTATGTGATGTATAATTTAGTTGGAGGAGTTGGAAGTATTGCAGGCACTGGCAATAGACCAATTGGAAAAATTGCAATGGGACAAGGCTTTTTTGTAAAAGGACTCACTAATAGTGGTGCTTTTTTCAATAATGATATGCGTGATGGTAGTATTGCAACTGATGTTCAACAATTCTTCAGAACCAATGGTACTAGTATGATTACACTACCAACCAAAAACCGTTTTTGGGTTAGTCTTGGCGATAAAGAAACCCTAATTGGCTATATGCCACAAACAAGTGTAGCTGCACAAGATTCAACAGCAGCACACAATTCCAGGCTCTGTTAATGGATATGATAAAATGTACGATACAGAGTTATTCAAAACCGCCTATAATTCAGCTTCAGAATTAAGTGGCAGATTAGAATTTTATACTTTACTTAATACTACAACACCATGCCCAAGATTGGCTATTCAAGGTCGAAAACTTGATGCAACATTCAACGTCAATGATGTTGTACCATTAGGGTTCAGTTGCCCAGCAGGTACATATACTATCAAGTTAGGAAATACAGAAGGATTGTTTACAACTCAATTAATTTGGTTGCGCGAGGAAACTAATCCTGGAGTTTA
>JADKHM010000009.1 GCA_016721735.1 Flavobacterium sp.
GTACCATCTGCGCAGGCGGGCTTAACTTCTCTGTTCGGGATGGGAAGAGTGAGCCCGCCGCAATAACCCCTAAGTGGTTTTGCTAGTTGGTAAGTTAGTGTTAGAACTACCAACCATCGATTAACAACCGTTCAGCAAATATCTTAACATACTGAGATAAAGAAAAAAATTATTTGATTTAGAAAGTTCTCCCCGTCTTGCGAGGCTGGATGCGTACATAAGCTTACGGGTTATTAGTACTACTCGACTGTGACATTACTGCCTTTACATCTATAGCCTATCAACGTGGTCATCTTCCACGACCCTTAAAAGAAATCTCATCTTGTGGTGGGTTTCGCGCTTATATGCTTTCAGCGCTTATCCCTTCCCGACGTAGCTACTCTGCGGTGCTCCTGGCGGAACAACAGATACACTAGAGGTCAGTCCAATTCGGTCCTCTCGTACTAGAATCAGATCCACTCAAATTTCTTGCGCCCACAGTAGATAGAGACCGAACTGTCTCACGACGTTCTGAACCCAGCTCGCGTGCCACTTTAATGGGCGAACAGCCCAACCCTTGGGACCTTCTCCAGCCCCAGGATGTGACGAGCCGACATCGAGGTGCCAAACCCCCCGTCGATATGAGCTCTTGGGGAGATCAGCCTGTTATCCCCGGCGTACCTTTTATCCTTTGAGCGATGGCCCTTCCATGCGGAACCACCGGATCACTATGCTCTACTTTCGTACCTGATCGACCTGTATGTCTCTCAGTCAAGCTCCCTTATGCCATTGCACTCTACGCACGGTTACCAAGCGTACTGAGGGAACCTTTAGAAGCCTCCGTTACTCTTTTGGAGGCGACCACCCCAGTCAAACTACCCCCAAGCAATGTCCCCGCAAAACGGGGGTTAGGCTTCAGATAAGCAAAGGGTGGTATTTCAACAATGACTAACCAACGCCTGGCGACGCTGGATCGAAGTCTCCACCTATCCTACACATCACTTATCCAAAGTCAATACTAAGCTATAGTAAAGGTGCACAGGGTCTTTTCGTCCCACTGCGGGTAAACGGCATCTTCACCGTTACTACAATTTCACCGAGCTCATGGCTGAGACAGTGTCCAGATCGTTACACCATTCGTGCAGGTCGGAACTTACCCGACAAGGAATTTCGCTACCTTAGGACCGTTATAGTTACGGCCGCCGTTTACTGGGGCTTCAATTCAATGCTTCTCCGAAGATAACATCTCCTCTTAACCTTCCAGCACCGGGCAGGTGTCAGGCCCTATACTTCATCTTACGATTTTGCAGAGCCCTGTGTTTTTGATAAACAGTCGCCTGGACCTCTTCACTGCGGCCAGCATTACTGCTGGCGACCTTTCTCCCGAAGTTACAGGTCTATTTTGCCTAATTCCTTAGCCATGAATCTCTCGAGCACCTTTAGGATTCTCTCCTCGACTACCTGTGTCGGTTTACGGTACGGGTACTAATTACCTGAAGTTTAGAGGTTTTTCTTGGAAGCCCTTAGGTGTACTATCTCTTTGTCCAGAGACTCCGAGTACTATCAGTCTTTGCCAAAACCGGCGGATTTGCCTACGTGCCCTATAGCTACAACCTTCAACCAGCTATTCCGTCAGTTGGCGACACTTTCATCACTCCGTCACCCCATCACAGTAATCAGTAGTACGGGAATATTAACCCGTTGGCCATCGACTGTCCCTTTCGGGTTCGCCTTAGGTCCCGACTAACCCGCAGCTGATTAGCATAGCTGCGGAAACCTTAGTCTTTCGGTGTGCGGGTTTCTCGCCCGCATTATCGTTACTTATGCCTACATTTTCTTTTCCAGCCAGTCCAGCATACCTTACGATACACCTTCAACCCTACCTGAATGCTCCCCTACCACTTGTATAAATTACAAATCCATAGCTTCGGTAATATGTTTATGCCCGATTATTATCCATGCTCGTCCGCTCGACTAGTGAGCTGTTACGCACTCTTTAAATGAATGGCTGCTTCCAAGCCAACATCCTAGCTGTCTGGGCAGACAAACCTCGTTCTTTCAACTTAACATATATTTGGGGACCTTAGCTGATGGTCTGGGTTCTTTCCCTCTCGGACTTGGACCTTAGCACCCAAGCCCTCACTGTCGTGAAACATTATATAGCATTCGGAGTTTGTCAGGAATTGGTAGGCGGTGAAGCCCCGCATCCAATCAGTAGCTCTACCTCTATATAACTTTACGCACGACGCTGCACCCAAATGCATTTCGGGGAGTACGAGCTATTTCGAGTTTGATTGGCCTTTCACCCCTACCCACAGGTCATCCGAAGACTTTTCAACGTCAACCGGTTCGGACCTCCACTATGTGTTACCACAGCTTCATCCTGCCCATGGGTAGATCACACGGTTTCGCGTCTAACACTACTGACTAAAGCGCCCTATTCAGACTCGCTTTCGCTTCGATTCCTTGCCTGAAGCAATTAATCTTGCCAGCAACGTTAACTCGTAGGCTCATTATGCAAAAGGCACGCCGTCACCCCACTAAAGGGCTCCGACCGCTTGTAAGCGTATGGTTTCAGGATCTATTTCACTCCGTTATTCACGGTTCTTTTCACCTTTCCCTCACGGTACTGGTTCACTATCGGTCTCTCAGGAGTATTTAGCCTTAGCGGATGGTCCCGCCAAATTCAGACAGGGTTTCACGTGCCCCGCCCTACTCAGGATACCACTATCCATTACACTCATTACCCATACGGGACTATCACCCTCTTTGGTGTCACTTTCCAGTAACTTCCGGTTCTTTGTGCATGAAATGTCGTGGTCCTACAACCCCAAGTATGCCGTAACATGCTTGGTTTGGGCTAATCCGCGTTCGCTCGCCACTACTTACGGAATCACTTTTGTTTTCTTCTCCTCCGCCTACTTAGATGTTTCAGTTCATGGGTTTGCCCACCTATCGGTGTACTATGTCTTCAACATAGCGGGTTGCCCCATTCGGATATCTACGGATCAATTCGTGTGTGCCAATCCCCGTAGCTTTTCGCAGCTTATCACGTCCTTCTTCGCCTCTGAGAGCCTAGGCATCCCCCATACGCCCTTATTTTGCTTATTGTACTAGTTGCTCAACCCTTGCGGATTGAACTGTGTTCTTTCTACTTTTTAAATATTTTCTTATCTCAATATGTCAATGAACTTTATTAATTTGAAAATGTGGTAATTTGATAATTTGAAAATGAATCTTCAAATCTTCAAATTGATTAATCTTCAAATCAATTTGTGGAGAATAACGGAGTCGAACCGTTGACCTCCTGCGTGCAAGGCAGGCGCTCTAGCCAGCTGAGCTAATCCCCCTTTTTAATTAAAATTAAAAATTACGAATTAGAATTATGAAACTCATAATCTCTCAACTTCTAAAATTTCCTTATAAACATAAACAGCCTTTCCCTTTAATTCGTAATTACTAATTCGTAATTCCTAATTTAAAAAGTAGTCCCGCCCAGACTCGAACTGGGGACCCCTACATTATCAGTGTAGTACTCTAACCAGCTGAGCTACGAGACTCTGTTTGTGTTTAAATCATAAAATCGCTTTTGGGCGATTCTACTTTGTATTATTTGAATTAACAGCAGAGAGTAATTAAACCAAAATCTTTGGTCTTAAGCTCATTAAAAATTGCGTCTTTCTCTAGAAAGGAGGTGTTCCAGCCGCACCTTCCGGTACGGCTACCTTGTTACGACTTAGCCCTAGTTACCAGTTTTACCCTAGGCAGCTCCTTGCGGTCACCGACTTCAGGCACCCCAGCTTCCATGGCTTGACGGGCGGTGTGTACAAGGCCCGGAACGTATTCACCGGATCATGGCTGATATCCGATTACTAGCGATTCCAGCTTCACGGAGTCGAGTTGCAGACTCCGATCCGAACTGAGAACGGTTTTGTAGATTCGCTCCCTCTCGCGAGGTGGCTGCTCTCTGTACCGCCCATTGTAGCACGTGTGTAGCCCAAGGCGTAAGGGCCGTGATGATTTGACGTCATCCCCACCTTCCTCACAGTTTGCACTGGCAGTCTTGTTAGAGTTCCCGACTTGACTCGCTGGCAACTAACAACAGGGGTTGCGCTCGTTATAGGACTTAACCTGACACCTCACGGCACGAGCTGACGACAACCATGCAGCACCTTGTAATTTGTCTTGCGAAAGATCTGTTTCCAAACCGGTCAAACTACATTTAAGCCTTGGTAAGGTTCCTCGCGTATCATCGAATTAAACCACATGCTCCACCGCTTGTGCGGGCCCCCGTCAATTCCTTTGAGTTTCATTCTTGCGAACGTACTCCCCAGGTGGGATACTTATCACTTTCGCTTAGCCACTGAAGTTGCCCCAACAGCTAGTATCCATCGTTTACGGCGTGGACTACCAGGGTATCTAATCCTGTTCGCTCCCCACGCTTTCGTCCATCAGCGTCAATCCATTAGTAGTAACCTGCCTTCGCAATTGGTATTCCATGTAATCTCTAAGCATTTCACCGCTACACTACATATTCCTAGTTACTTCCTAATAATTCAAGACCAGCAGTATCAATGGCCATTTCCCGGTTGAGCCGGGAGATTTCACCACTGACTTACTGGCCCGCCTACGGACCCTTTAAACCCAATGATTCCGGATAACGCTTGGATCCTCCGTATTACCGCGGCTGCTGGCACGGAGTTAGCCGATCCTTATTCTTACGATACCGTCAAGCTGCAACACGTTGCAGTGTTTCTTCTCGTACAAAAGCAGTTTACACACCATAGATGCTTCATCCTGCACGCGGCATGGCTGGATCAGGCTTGCGCCCATTGTCCAATATTCCTCACTGCTGCCTCCCGTAGGAGTCTGGTCCGTGTCTCAGTACCAGTGTGGGGGATCTCCCTCTCAGGACCCCTACCCATCGTCGCCTTGGTAAGCCGTTACCTTACCAACTAGCTAATGGGACGCATGCTCATCTTTTGCCGTTGTAACTTTAATAGTATCTCGATGCCGAGTCACTATACTATGGGGCATTAATCCAAATTTCTCTGGGCTAGTCCCTGCAAAGGTAGATTGCATACGCGTTACGCACCCGTGCGCCGGTCTCTAGTATTGCTACTATACCCTCGACTTGCATGTGTTAAGCCTGCCGCTAGCGTTCATCCTGAGCCAGGATCAAACTCTTCATCGTATATTGTCGCTGATTTAACTCAGCATTTTTTATCGACGAATTTCTAACTTAATTCTAATCTTCCGATTCTCTTACTCTCTATTTCTTTGCTTTAGAATCTCTTCTAAAGCGGCTGTCAATTCAATATGTCTAGGAACGTGTCTTCTTTTTTCTTGTGCTGAATTTATTTCAGCATCTGCGCTTTCATTCTCAAAGCGGGTGCAAAAGTAATTATTCTTTTCTTCTAAACAAGCCTTTTGTAAAATAAATTTTAATTTTATTTTCTTATCTCTCGTTTTCAGTAATTTATAAGAACATCCCTCTCTTGCGGGTGCAAATATAAGCACTAATCTTACTTTTCTCCAAAACTTTCTTAACCTTTTTTTTACTTTGTTTATAACTCGTTGGGGTTGCGTTTGTTGAATGCTTTGTATTTTGCTCGCAAAGGCGCAAAGACGCAAAGGATATCCAAATGTGCTTGTGAAATCAGAGGCCATAGCCCCGATGGAAGGGAAAATCCTTTTGTGGCGGGGTTCGCCACAAAAGATTGGAAGGACAGCGGGAAATAGCTCCGAGAAAAGAAGCTGGCTAGTTTTTGATTATTTTAAAAGTCTTAAACCCATTTTCCATTTGCGCACGCACAAAGTAGGTGCCGACACTTAAATGAGCAAGATTGATTTGAAGTTCTTTTTCAGTGTAGTCTTTGCTGAAAACTTGTTGACCCAGTACATTGGTAATAAGTATACTTTTTAGAGGCTCCTCAAACTTCAAATTTAAAATATCATGGAAAGGGTTTGGATAAAACGCTACGACATCAGATTCAAAAACGGTGTTAGCAAGTGAATTACAAGTAGTCGTGGAAGATGGAAAACAATTTCCACCAACAGGCTGCACCGTGAAAGTCACGGAAGATCCTGGCGCCACATTGAGCACTTGGAAATTAGAAATAGTAGTGTTTCCTGAGACCGCGGGTCCACCATTGATTGTATAAGAAAAATTGAAACTATTTTGTCCTACATTATTCCAATCAAAAGCAACAGAATTTGCAGTCGAATTTGCAGCGTCACAAAATAACGTTACCGCTTGACCTACTGACGTTCCGTTTATTATGATCGTCGCTGTACTGGTATCATTTATACATGGTGTGACACCAACCGTTGTATAAGTAAAAGTACTAGTTGTCGCTCCAACAGCAGGGCTATAAGTCCCAGCTGCTGCTGAAAAAGTTCCTCCAACTCCTGTAGTTCTTGTCCAAACCCCTTGAGGATCTTCGCCTCCTATAATAGTATATAAATCGATGATTGTTGGATTTGTATCTTGCACTGCAAGACAACCGTCTAGACCCGCATCGGGTTGACGGTTTATGATGACCGTTGCAAGGCTTGCTTCGTCTGGACAAATGCCTGAGCCAAGTATGTTGTAAACAAAAGTGCTTGTGGTTGCTCCATATGCTGGTATATAGATTCCAGTAAGAGCGTCAAATGTTCCGCCACTTCCTGAAATTCTAGTCCAAGTGCCGCCAGAACTTTCGCCAGTAATTAAGTCGAACAAGAATATTGACGTTGAGGAAGAGTCACAAATTGTTACACCTCCACTAACTCCAGCAGTTGGACAACCAATTTCACTAGCATTGCCTCGAACAGTAAGACCTATACATAGGACAAAAACAAAGTAGAACTTTTTCATAAACAAGTTAGTTAGCTTGTAAAAATAACTAATTTATTATAGAAATTTCTGTTTTGAATACAACAAATTAATTCACCTCCACGATGCTTGAATATTCAGCTAGCACTCTGAAAGGCAATCGATTATTTCTTTACTATTCTCAGTGTTTTAGTATTATCCACAGTGTAGACTTTGACCAAATAGTTGCCGCTACTTAAATATGCCAAATCGATCTGAAGTTTACTTTCTTGATAGCTCGGTCAAAAACTTGTTGCCCTAGAATATTAAAAATTTGAATGCTTTCGTGGTTTGAGAGCTTCACATTTGAATATTTTCAAAGTGGGAAACTGAAAACACTAGAATCAAACTTCGTTGCTTAAACTACTACAAGTTGTTGATGTCTCCTGAAAACAATTAATACCTGTTGCACCTGTTAGGGTAAAAGTAACGTTTTGTCCAGATAACACATTCATAATTTCATAATTTGAATTTGCTGTCGAACCGTTTATCTCTGGACCACCGTCTATCGAATATGAATATTGATAATTTGTTGCTCCAGGTATGGGCACCCAATCAATAAAAGCAGCATTGGGAGCTGTAGATTGGGTAGGATCACAAAATAAAGTTGCATTTATTTCTGGCAAAACGGAAATATTTCCTGCTAGCGAAGCAAAACCACACCAACCTACGGCATGAGCAATATATGGAAATGAACCCGTTTGTGTGGGAGTTCCGCTAATCGTAAAAATACCCGCATTATTAGAACCCAAAAGACCAATTGGCAATCCCGACGCATCACCTCCGCTAGCATCGAGCAAATCAATCGCATATGTAATTGGAACAATCGGCGAATTAACACAAACCATTTGGTTGGCGGTACTTGGGCTAGAAGTTAGCACTATGTGTGGCGTTGAAGTAACTCTAACATTCTTACTATCTGATCTATTTTCACAACCTCCGCTTCCATATATGGTGTATGTTATGACAGCTGTTCCTGAGCTGACACCTAGTACAAATCCTGTGTTATCAACCATAGCGACAGCGCTATTGGATGAGCTCCAAGAACCTCCAAACGGATTAGCAGAAAATACAGAATAAGAGCCAGCGCATATACCAGTGTAACCTTGCATAATGGGTTGTTCAGGCGGCGCAGTAACGGTAATTGTTCTTGTAAAGATTGCATCAAAACACGGCGCAGAAGCAATGGTGTAACTAATACTAGTAGTCCCAGCTGCAATACCTGTAACAACTCCTGTTATAGCATTTACAGAAGCAATAGAAGTATCTGAGGAACTCCAAGTGCCTCCTGAAACCGCAGCGACAAATGTACTGGTCAGTCCAATGCAAACATTTTGATTTCCTGACAAGGCAACAGCTGTTGGTTGATGGACAACAGTCATCAATACAATACTCGAATCATTTAGACATGGCGTTACACCAACAATTGTATACAGGAAACTACTGTCCGTGGTATTCACATCGGGTGTAAATGTTCCTGTTAAAGCATCAAAACTTCCACCTATACCTGACATTCTTGTCCAATTCCCTCCAGAACTGGCACCAACAAGCAAACCAAATAGAGAAATTGGAGTTGCATAACTGTCACAAATTGTAATACTACTGCCATTTCCAGCAGTAGGACATCCAATAGCCATAGCATCAACATGAGTGGATGCAATACCAAAAAACAATACAAAAAGGAAGAATAAATTTTTCATAATTCAAAGTTTACAATACTATAAAGTTACACTATTTTACAGCAATAAACTTCGGCAAATTATGAAATAAAAAAGATGCTACTCCCGAACTAATTCTTAACTATTTTGAATGTTCTTACAGAATCGGCAACCATCGCTTTGACAATATAAGTGCCGCTATTCAAATGAGATAAGTTGATTTGAAGGTCTTTTTCATTATAATCTTTGCTGAAAACTTCTTGTCCCAAAACATTTGCTATTTGAACATTTCTTATGGGTTGAAGAGAATTAATATTTAGGATATTTTGAACAGGATTAGGAAACGATTGGAAACCTATTGAATCGAATGATTCGCTTGCTAAAGTACTACAATTCCATGATGAGGATTGAAAACAAGAAACACCTTCTGCATTTGTTAACGTAAATAAGACATTTTGGCCTGGAGATACATCAAAGATTTCGTAGTTCGAAATTGTCGTTGAACCATTTACTACAGGGCCTTCATTAATGGAATATGTAAACTCATAATTCGTTGCGTTTGCAAGTTCATTCCAATCGATGAAAACCGAATTGATAGCTGTTGCTTGACCCGCATCACAAAACAAATTTGCGCTGACTTGCACGCTGGAAGTAATTATGCCTGACAATGAAACAACTCCACATCCTCCCACCGTTGTAACAGTATAAGGAAACGTACCTTCTTGCACTGCTGTTCCTGAAATTGTGAATATTCCAGAGTCAAAAGTACCAATAATACCTTGTGGCAAACCTACAACAGATGCTCCAGTAGCTCCATTAAAAGCGTAATATTCTATGAGGGTAATCGGTGAATTTAGACAAACTACTTGGGCAGAAGTAAATGGTTCTGAAATTAGTAACAAGTCAGAATTTGGCAATATGACAAGCGTTCCTCCTAGCGAAACCCCGCCGCAAGGTCCTGATGCTACAACCGTATATTGATAAGTTCCAATTTCTGAAGCAACGCCCGTGATCGCATAAGTACCTGCATTAAAGGAACCAGAAATACCCGCTGGCAAGCCCAATACTATGATATCAGAAGCAGAAACATTGCTTGCTGAATAAAGGATTGGAGTAATAGATGAATTTACGCAAACAGATTGAACTGCAGTACCAGCGGAAGAAACTAATTGTAATGTTGGTTCTGCAGACACCGTTACTGTTCTCGTCGCAGTTCCGGTTGCACAACCAACTGACCCAGATAAAGTATAAGAAATTGTTGCAGTTCCCACTGCGTTCCCTAGTATAAATCCTGTAGAATCAACTGATGCTACATTATTATTTGAAGAACTCCATACACCTCCTGGAGTATTTGCAGAAAAGGTTGTAGTAGAACCTACACAAACACCTTGAAATCCAGCAATTGTTGGTTGAACTAGATCATTAACAGTCACTGTTCTTGTAAAAATAGAATTAGTACAAGGAGCTGAAGCAGCAACTGTGTAACTTATGGTAGCAACACCCGCTGAAACACCAGTGATTTCACCGGTTACAGGATTAACGGCAGCTATAGCGTTGTTAGACGAACTCCAACTTCCACCAGCAAGCGTAGCACTAAATGTGGTACTTAATCCAACACAAACATTTTGATTTCCGGACAAAATTACATTACTAGGCTGTGCATTTATGCTTATTGTGGCCAAACTTGCGTCATTAACGCAAGGTATAACTCCTATAATGCTATAGCTAAAAAGACTTGTAGTAGCTCCAGGAGATGGTGTGAATGTACCACTACTCGCACTAAAACTTCCACCCGTCCCTGACACTCTTGTCCAAGTTCCTCCTAGTTGTTCACCAGTAATCAATGAAAACAAATCAATTGTAGCGACACTACTGTCACAAATTGTCGTCGCACCATCAATCCCAGCATTAGGTTGCGGATTAATATTTATAATAGCCACACTTGTATCACTTGGACACGGACTTGAACCTAATATAGTGTATGTAAAAGTACTCGTAGTAGCCCCAAAACCAGGTGTAAATGTTCCAGCTACAGAATTGAACGTTCCTCCTGTACCTGTAGTTCTTGTCCACGTACCTCCACTCGCTTCGCCAGTAATTAATGACGATAAAACGATGGACGACGTACTGGTTTCACAAACAGTCGTGGTACCGTCGGTTCCTGCAGTGGGACAAGCAGCAGTTGAACAGCTTGCAATTCCGGCTTGATAGCAGCTACCAACAGTTCCTGATGGAGCAACATATAGCGTTACTAGATCTCCTGGAAATAGGCCATTAATTGTGTAAGTCAACAATGGACCGCTGCCACCAGAAATGAAAGCACCACCGTTTACACTATATGATCTTGAATAATTTGATGAACCAACAACCGCATTCCAGTTAAATGTTATGCTGCTGGGTGTAGTCGCACCACAAGTGACTGTTGGTGCAAGTAAAGGATTAATCGTAATTGGAATTGTAGTGGTGCAACCTCCTAAATTCATATATTGTATCGTCGCAATCCCAGCTGAAACACCAGTTACAAGTCCACTAGAATCAACAGTAGCAATTGCCGGTGTTAATGAAATCCATGGTGTTAATGTATTCGGAAACAAAGAACCACTAAGTTGAAGTGTCCCGGCTTGACAAGTAGATGTTCCGTTGTCAGCGGTAATGACTGGAAATGTACTTACGTATACATTTTCACTATATAAATTTCCTATGTTATCAGTATAGGTTATTGTTGTTACTCCAAAACTTACCGCTGTAACCAACCCAGATGAACTGATAGTCGCAACCCCAGGATTCAAAGAAACCCATGGCGTTGTCGCTGTAATAGGAGCCGGCGGCAAAGAGGCAGACAATTGTGTTGTATTTGGTCCAGGCAAACAAATACTAAAATTTCCAGTAATGACATTTGCTCTTGCAGAACCAATAATTAAAATAACCGCTAAAACGTAGTAGAATTTTCTCATAAAAAAGTTTATTTGACCGTAAAAATAAATCTTTTAAGGTGACAAACTTACGTTAAACAAAAAAATAATATTGAAATCTTTAAACTAGTTTTTAACTATTTGGAATGTTCTGAAGGAATCTGGGTTTTTTGCTGTGACAAGATACGTTCCGCTACTCAAATACGCTAGATTGATTTGAATTTCTTTCTCGCTAAAATCGTGCGTAAAAACTTGTTGACCAACCAGATTGAAAATTTGAATGTTATTTACAACTTGATTAAACTTCATATTCAAAATATCACTGAATGGATTTGGAAAATACTGCAAAGTATCGATTTGAAAATCTTCATTGGATAAAGGTGTACATGTCGTTTGCCCTACACTTTGGCAAGCCGATTGGTTATCAGCGACCGTGAAATTTACAAATTGACCAGGCAAAACATCAAACACTTCATAATGCGAGTCAGACGTTGTTCCAGTAATAATTGGACCTCCACTGATAGAATAAGAATAATTGTAAATTGTCACTCCAGGTATTGATTGCCAATCGAAATAAACAGAATTAGGTGCGGTGGTTTGAGTAGCATCACAAGTAACAACATCGATAACAGGATTTACATTTATGACGCCTGTCAATGTTGCCGTATCGCAGCCGCCTATTGTTGCAACAGTATACTGGAATGTACCAGCCTCCAATGCCATGCCACTAATAGTAAGCACTCCGGCTGAGAAAACAGCATTCACTCCTTCTGGCATACCTCCCGAAATTAAGGATGCTCCGACGGCTCCGTTACCAATTGTAAACACAACTGGTGTAATTGAAGTATTTGGACACACACTTTGAAATGCAGATTCAGGCGAAGAAGTTAAAGTTATTGTCGTTGAAGGATATACAACAATAACACCTGATATTTCATTAGTACCACAACCTCCAGTAGTTGCGATAACATAATTGAACGTTCCTACTTGAGTTGCGTTGCCACTTATAGTGAATGTTCCTGAAGAAGAATTAAATGTTCCCGTAATACCTGACGGCAAGCTTCCTGATGATACAAAAGCTCCGCTAGCGCCATTCCCAATTGTAAAGACAACTGGTGATATTGAAGAATTTGGACATGCAAATTGAAATACAGTTCCAGGCGAAGAAGTTAAAGTTACTGTGCCAGGATTTGAAGGCTGATTACCGATAGTTACAGCAGTCGCATTAGAAATACATCCTGCCGTATTTTTCGCCGAAATGGTATGTGTTGAACCTGGTGGGAGTCCATCGTAAAAAAGTGATGCTGTATAAGGACCTCCATCTAAACTAAAGGTAATTCCTAATACTCCTACGATAGCAATACTTCCCGTCGGATTAATACAAGTTGGTTCTATTAAAGTAACTACCGGAGCAGCAGGTATGTTGGTTTCGTTGCAATTGATATTGGTAGTACAACTAGTAATTCCAACTTGAAAACAAGTTCCGGGAACGCCAGATGGAGCAACATAAAAATCAACAACATCACCTGGATTAAGCCCATTCAAGGTATCTGTCAATGCAGAACCTGAACCAGAAAGCATAAAAGGACCCGAATTCAACTGATAAGTTCTGACATAAATTGAAGCACCAACAACCGCATTCCAATTGAATGTTATACTAGTTGATGTACTCACACCACAGGTTACTATCGGCGAAAGTAAAGGTTTGACTGTAATTGCAATTGTCCTCGTGCAACCTCCTATATTCATATATTGAATCGTTGCAATCCCAGCTGATACACCAGTTACAAGCCCAGTAGCGTCAACTGTCGCAATTGCTGGTGTTAATGAAGTCCAAGGTGTTAACGCATTTGGAAATAAAGAGCCTTCTACTTGAAGAGTTCCTCCTGCGCACGTTGATGTTCCAGAAGGAGTACTAATTGATGGAAAAGTACTCACATATACATTCTCACTAGAAGAAACTCCAAGATTATCAGTATACGTTATTGTGGTTGCACCAAAGCTCACCGACGTAACCAAACCTGTAGCATTTACAGTCGCCACAGCAGGATTTGAAGATATCCATGGATTGCTAGCCGCTGGTATTCCAGATCCAGTAAGCTGCGTAGTTGTTGGTCCAGGCAAACAAATACTGAAATTACCTGTGATTACATTTGCTTGTACTGACCCAAAAGTCAAAATAATCACAATAACCAAGTAGAATTTTCTCATAAAAAAAGTTTGTTACCTCGCAAAAATAATTCTTTTACGGTAACAAACTCATTTCTAGAAAAATATATTTATTTGTTGATTTCCTTGGCCTTCGCTTCCCAGAAATCGGATAAAGCATCATAATCAATTGGAGTTGCTGGTGCTTGTGGAACAAGACGGCCGCTGTTGAAAGCACGGTATAAAATCGATTCAATTAGAAAATCCTCATTGACTTCGTAAGGCGCATATTTCGCTTTCAGTCGAATATCAAAAACTCTTGCCGTTGCATTCGACCAAAACGCTTTCCAGCCACTTTTGTAATCTTTGATTAATTCGTAGGAAGTAAATCCAGTTTGACGAGCGATTAACTTCACTAGGATTTGTCCTTGTTTGCGCGAAAGTTTTTTTAATTTCGGCGAAAACTCTTTTTCCATATAATCTTCAACAATCTTGAAGTATTTCCGTTTTTCCTTTTCCGTTTTCAACGCGGCCATATTTTGATTTAGAATTTTCAGACGCTCGGCACCTACTCGTGCATAAGGATACACTTTATAAACCCTGTTACGAAGTAATAAGAATTGCTTTTTAGTTTCTGGATCCATATTGTCTCTATAAACTGTAATTTCTTGTAACTGAATAGGTTCGGAAAGTGTATCAGTATCTTTCAATTGATACCCCATTTTGGTAGTGTCTTGTTCGATGATTTGCGCATGACTCGGACGCGAAAAAAGAAAAATGACGAAAAAGAAAGGGAGGAACTTCATAATTGAAATTTTATAGTTCAAAATTATACATTAAACTTACAACTGTAATGCCAAATTTATAAATTAGCAAAAAAAACAACTATGAGCACAAAATCGATATTGAAGAAATCCTCTTTAACTTTTTTAGAAAACTATCTAAACAACGCCTCCCCGACTGGCTTCGAAGCCCAAGGTCAAAAAATATGGATGGATTATGTGAAACCCTACGTAGATACATTTATCACCGATACCTACGGAACTGCTGTTGGCGTGATCAATCCAGACGCAAAATACAAAGTGGTCATCGAAGGTCATGCAGATGAAATTTCCTGGTATGTCAATTATATTACTGATGATGGACTCATCTACGTGATTAGAAATGGTGGTTCTGATCACCAAATCGCGCCATCTAAACGCGTAAACATACATACCAAAAAAGGAATTGTAAAAGGTGTTTTCGGCTGGCCTGCGATTCACACGAGAAATCGTGGCAAAGAAGAACCGGCACGATTAGACAATATCTTTATTGATATAGGCTGCGCGACGAAAGCAGAAGTCGATGAATTAGGCGTTCACGTCGGTTGTGTCATTACCTACCCTGATGAATTCATGATTCTAAACGAAAACAAATTTGTCTGCCGCGCCATCGATAATCGTATGGGTGGATTTATGATTGCCGAAGTTGCTCGTTTACTTCATGAAAACAAGAAGAAATTGCCCTTTGGTTTGTACATTACCAATTCTGTTCAAGAAGAAGTGGGACTTCGTGGTGCAGAAATGATTACCAAAACCATCAATCCAAACGTGGCGATTGTCACCGATGTTTGTCACGATTCAACCACACCAATGATTGACAAGAAAATCGAGGGCGAAACCAAAATCGGTAAAGGTCCAGTGATTACTTATGCACCTGCCGTTCAAAATAATTTACGAGAACTCATTCTAAAAACTGCTGAGGATAATAAAATTCCTTTTCAACGTTTGGCGTCTTCGAGAGTGACAGGAACCGATACTGATGCTTTTGCTTACAGTAACGGCGGCGTAGCTTCGGCTTTAATTTCGTTGCCTTTGCGCTACATGCATACCACGGTCGAAATGGTGCATAAAGAAGATGTAGAGAACGTCATCAAATTGATCTATGAAACCATTTTGAAATTAGAAAACGAAGACACTTTTTCATATTTCAAATAGTTTTAGGAGCTTTTTGCTTCGCCTGTTCGCCCTTTCAGGCTCGGGTCCCGCTATACACTCTCAATCTTTTGCGCCATCGAAGCAAGTTCTCTAATCAAGAATATGCCGGCGCAAAAGGATTTCCGCTTCTATCGGGGCTAAAAAAACCATATATATGAAAACCATCTATTGGCTCGTCAGCCTTTTCTTTATTGCCTTTTTTTGGTCGATTTATCAGCCGAAAGAATCTTTTACGTGTTTTTTAGAAATATTCCCCGCACTAATTGGATTCCTAATTCTAGCATTAACTTTCAAGAAATTTCAATTTACCAGTCTAACTTATTCTTTAATTCTAGTGCATTGCATTATTCTCTTTGTCGGAGGTCATTACACCTATGCCGAAGTCCCACTATTTGATTACATTAAAGATGTTTTTCATCAAAGTAGAAACAACTATGACAAAGTCGGACATTTTGCACAAGGATTTGTTCCTGCACTTATAGCTCGAGAGATTTTTATTAGAAAAAATGTCATCGCCAATAAAGGTTTTTTCAACTTCATCATTGTTTCAACCTGTTTAGCAATTAGTGCCGCTTACGAGTGGATTGAATGGGCAGTTTCTATTGCATCAGGAGACCAAGGAGATGCTTTTCTTGGAACCCAAGGCTATATTTGGGATACCCAATCTGATATGCTTTTCGCAACTATTGGCGCCTGCTGTGGCTTGCTGCTTTTTTCAAGATTGCAAGACCAGCAATTGCGTGCTTTGGGTCATATCTCAAAATAAAAAAGCATCACTACTTTTGTAATGATGCTTCTATTTTGAACGAGAAATCTTTTTCTTAGAAAAGCATTTTATCTTTTTTCAATATCGTTTGAACTTGATTGATAATGTTAAAATCTAACGGTTGTACCATGTTATTCAATTCACTTTCAATGATCATATTGTCTTCTAGAACAATATCTTCGATAGTTCTTTCAAGATATAAAGGGCGAACGACAGTATCTGTTTTGTCCTCTGTAATTTGATTATTGGCAAATATGATATCTTCTATTGATTGCTCTTGAATAGCAAAAACACTGCTGTTTTCGAAAGTGCTTTCGATGATTTTTTTGTCTTGTTCAATCACTTCTTGCACGTCTCTTTCATAGCGCATATTCAAAATGGCTTCAGGATTAATAAACGTTTGTTCTTCTATTGGAGCAACTTTCTTATTATCCCCAAACTCTGGAGTTGATTCGAAGGCATCTCCCTGCTCTATCTCAAACAAAATAACACTGTTCGATCCAATTTTTTCTGCATAAAGATTGCTATTATTTGCGTTTGATGATGTTATGGTCATCATGGTAAGTCCTAAGATAATGATTGCTGATTTCATGATTGTTTGTATTTACTATTGATTGATTTATTGTTTCTATTAATTTCTTATACAAAGATACAGTCAAAAACTATTACCTTGTTTTGCATAGTACTTAAATTTAACTTTATATTAACATTTGCATATCCACTAAATACTTTCTTAAAAGCAAAAAAGCTAGAACTTTACATTCTAGCTTTTCGTTTCTAAACCTTCTATTATACTGACTTTAGAAAGGATTCCGCCTCTTTCGCATAGGACAATTGCGCATACTTTAAAGCAGTAAATCCTTTTTCATTTTTTTCATTTTGTTTGGCGCCCTTCTCTAGCAAGATTTTGATAATCTCCACTTTGTTATATCGAGCAGCAACCATGAGTGGCGTCATTCCAAATGACTTTTCGTTGACATCTGCACCATATTCGATTAACTTCTTCACTAAGTCGATTTCCCCTTTTTGAATAGCGATGCACAACGGGGTGTTTTTCGCATACATAGCAATTTTAATCGATGTTGACTCCTCTTTTACATTTGCTGCAAAAGAACTGGTGGAAAATGCAAGAATTGCTAAGCTTAAACAAATAACTGATTTTTTCATAAGATTTGATTTTTTGATTAATGATTTGAACTAATAGACGTTATGAACAATTGTATGTTACTTGGCCGTTTCAGTTTTAACATTAATTTAAAATTACATCAATAAAAAAAACCGCAAATCCATTGATCTGCGGTTTTTGTGTTTTTGCCTTGCGCCTTTAATTAGCGTTTAGATAAATATTCTAAAACATTTCTTTCTATTCTCTGGTTGATATTGGAAACGTCAGCCTTGACAAACTTTTCTCCCAAAATATTTTCGTAGAGTTCAATATATCTTTCGGAAACTGATTCGATATACGCCTCGGTCATATCCGGAATTGTTTGGCCTTCTTTTCCTTGGAATCCATTTTCAATCAACCAACGTCTTACAAATTCCTTAGACAGTTGCTTCTGATCTTCTCCTCTATCCTGCCGCTCTTGATATCTTTCTTGATAAAAATATCTAGAAGAATCCGGCGTATGAATTTCATCAATCAACACAATTTCGCCCGACTTGGTTTTTCCAAATTCATATTTAGTATCCACCAAGATCAAACCTCGACTCGCTGCGATTTCACTGCCACGTTGGTAAAGATCTCGTGTATATTTTTCCAAAATCAAATAATCCTGTTCAGAAACGATTCCTTTGGCTAGGATGTCTTCGCGTGAAATATCTTCGTCATGCGATCCGTTATCAGCTTTAGTCGTTGGAGTGATTATAGGAATGGGTAAGCGGTCATTTTCTTTTAATCCATCGACCAAAGTAACGCCGCAAAGTGTTCTTTTTCCCAATGCATATTCTCGAGCAGCGTGACCAGAAAGGTAACCACGGATGACCATTTCAACTTTAAAAGGCTCGCACAAATAACCAATGGCAACATTTGGATCTGGAGTGGCAAGGAGCCAATTAGGCACAATATCTTTGGTCAAATCCATAAACTTGGTCGCGATTTGATTCAAAATTTGTCCTTTATACGGAATCCCTTTTGGTAAAACGACATCAAAAGCAGAAAGTCTATCAGTCGCAATCATCACCAAGTATTCATCGTTGATATTATAGACTTCTCGAACTTTGCCTCTATATATAGATTTTTGGTTGGGAAAATTAAAATTCGTTGTCGAAATAGTATTCATTGTAACGGTAGTGTTGTTTGTGCGCAAATATAAATAAATGCCGCTTCATTATTTTGGTCAATCCGAAGGTATTTCAAATTTCTTATTAACTAGAGCGCAAAAAAAAACTGCAAGGATTACTGCAGTTTTTTTTTAGAAATACATTAATCTGTATTCTCTATTTGTTTATAAGCATCAATCACTTTCTTTACCAATCGATGGCGAACAATGTCTTTATCATCCAAGTAAATAATGCTAATTCCTTCAACATCCTTCAACACCAAAATAGCTTCTTTCAATCCTGAAATCGTTCGTCTTGGTAAATCTACTTGTCCGGGATCGCCTGTTATCATAAACTTCGCATTCTTCCCCATACGAGTTAGAAACATTTTCATTTGAGAATGCGTCGTATTTTGCGCTTCATCTAATATAACAAAAGCATTATCTAATGTTCTTCCTCTCATAAATGCTAATGGCGCAATCTGTATGATGCCTTTCAAAATATAATCTTCCAAGGTTTGTGGCGGCAGCATATCACGCAACGCGTCATATAAAGGTTGCATATACGGATCGAGTTTTTCCTTCATATCTCCAGGCAAAAAACCCAAATTTTCGCCAGCTTCTACGGCTGGTCGCGTAAGGATGATTCTTTTGACTTGCTTCTCTTTAAGCGCTTTCACCGCCATGGCAACTCCAGTATAGGTTTTACCAGTACCAGCGGGACCAACAGCAAAAACCATATCATTCTTGTTGACATGATCTACTAGCAATTGCTGATTCGGCGTCATGGCTTTGATGATTTTTCCACCCAAACCATGCACCAATATCTTGTCGTGATCCGGCATGCGTTGCTCGTCTTGAGAATTGCTTTGAATAACACGTTCAATCACATTGTCATCAATTCTGTTATAGCGGGTAAAATGTTGCATCAAACGATTGAATCGAACTTCAAACTCATCCAGAACTTCCTTTTCTCCGAAGGCTTTTAACGTAGTGCCTCGAGCTACAATTTTTAATTTGGGATAGTATTTTTTTATGGTTTCAAGATGGGCATCTTGGGCGCCCCAAAAATCTTTTGGAGCAATATCATCGAGTTCAATAATTCTTTCGTTCAAATTGAAGTAATTTTAGGTTAAAAATTGAAACTATAATTAGTAGCTTTGCATTCAAATTTAGTGAGTTTTTAGTTCGGTTTTCTTTTTATTTATAAACAATTTTATGTCAATAATTACACTTACGACGGATTACGGCTTAAAAGATCATTTTGTAGGTGCATTAAAAGGAAAAATAGTTTCAGAATTCGCCGATGCTACTATTATCGATATTTCGCACGATATCGACCCATTCAATACCTCTGAAGCGAGTTACATTATTGGAGCAGCTTACAATCACTTCCCAAAAGGAACGGTACATTTGATTGGTGTTGATGCCGAATTCAATAAAGAAAACCAACACGTTGCCATGCAATGGAACGATCACTATTTTATTGCCGCCGATAATGGCATATTATCGATGCTTTTGCAACATCAAGTTCCGCAAAAACTAGTGACCATTACCATTCACGATCGACTGCCAACAGATGCTACGGACTTAGATGTTTTCGTTACTGTTGCTTGTCACTTGGCAAAAGGTGGACTTTTAAACGTCATTGGAAAAGATATCAAGACGCTCAAGCAAGTAACAGAATTACAGCCTACCGTTGCTGATGATAAAAGCACCATCAAAGGCAATGTCATCTATATCGACCATTTTGGAAATGTAGTCACCAATATCACCAAAAAACTTTTCTTAGAAATCGCAAAAGGACGACCCTACGAAATTCCGTTGGTGCAAGGTATAACACAAAAGAAGTCCAATCCAATCAAAAACATTTGGGCGAAATATTCCGATATTTCTAAAAGCACCAATTATGCTTTGAAAAATTATGAGGGCGATAAACTGGCCATTTTTAATGAAGCTGGCTATCTGGAAATCGCTATTTTTAGAAGTAATCCGATGAGTGTCGGAAGTGCTTCTAGCCTATTGGGATTGGGATATCGAGATACCATTAGCATCAACTTCCTTTAAGCAACTATTCGTAAATCTAAATTCGCAAATCTTAAACTAAATTATGTTTGTACGCATTGTAAAAATGAGCTTCCATCAAGAAAATATTCCCGCCTTTTTGGAAAACTTCGAAACCATGAAAACCAAAATACGAAATGCCGAAGGAAATCGTTTCTTAGAATTATATCAAGATAAAAACGATCCCTGTATTTTCTTTACTTACAGCTATTGGGAAACCGAAGCAGATCTTGAAAACTATAGACAATCTGAATTATTCTATGATGTATGGACGTTTACCAAAAAACTCTTCAACGCCAAACCAGAAGCGTGGAGCGTCGATAAACTAGTTAGCTTGAAATAGCTAATGGTGAAATTGTTAGTTACTGCAATACCTGCGTGATATGATAAAACTCCTTTCGTTTTTAGCTTTTGAATTTTTGTTTGTTTTTCTATTGGCGTACTGGAATAGAAAATACTACAACAATCGACTCAGTAATTTCGCAATCGCATTTTCTTCAACGCTGTTTTTTTACATTTCCATTATCGGGATGGTAATTATTATCCGCTTACTAACAAAAAGAGAACTGGAATCTTTCGATTTAGATGGAAACGGATTCATAGATCGCGATGAAGTTACACCCGAATCTGTAGAAGCCAGTAACAAAGCTGTCCACGATACGGGACTATCAATGGCGCCTTTCACAGGAATCATTTTCAGTATTATTTATTTTGTACTTATAATCATACCTTTGGCAATCTTTAACCGAAGAAAAACCAAGAATCAAGATTCGTAACCATATAACAAGCAAACGATTAAACGAATAAACAACAAATGAAAGCCATCCTTCTAAAAGAAATAAAGTCTTTTTTCGGCGCACCAATAGGCTATCTGGTCATCGCCGTATTTTTGATTATTTGCAGCTTATATCTGTGGGTTTTCGAAGGAGACTACAACATCTTGAATAGCGGATTTGCCGATATGAGTCCATTTTTTACCATCGCACCACTCGTCTTCCTTTTTCTCATTCCCGCCGTGACCATGCGAAGTTTTTCAGATGAGAAAAAACAAGGCACTTTAGAACTCCTTTTTACCAAACCAATAAGTACTTGGCAAATTGTCAACGGAAAGTTTTTGGCAGCTGTGGTTCTAATTCTACTAGCGTTAGTGCCGACGATTTTATATGTTTCGATTTTGTATAGCTATGGAGCACCGGCAGGAAACATCGATTTGGGAAGTACATTGGGCTCTTATTTTGGACTATTATTCGTCATTGCGGCGTATGCATCGATAGGCGTTTTTACCTCCACCTTATCCGAAAATCAAATTGTAGCGTTTATCCTCGCGGTTTTTCTGTGTTTCTTTTTATACTTCGCCTTCGATGGATTAGGAACTTATTTCCCCAATTTTGAAAACGCCATTACTTCCTTGGGAATGAACAGTCATTTTAAAAGCATGAGCCGAGGTGTCATCGACACTAGAGACGTTATTTATTTTGCTAGCATCACCATTGCCTTTTTGTCGTTCACTGTTTACAAATTAAAATCGCTACGAAACTAATGGTAACAGTCAACAACAAAAACTTCAAAACGGTTCTTTTTACCTTAGCTATTTTACTGTTAGTTAATGGAGTAGGAAGTCAATTTTTCTATCGCATCGACTTAACGCAAGACCACCGCTATACCCTATCTAAAACTTCATTGGAAATACTCAAAGAAGTCAAAGAACCACTCATCATCGATGTTTTCCTAAAAGGACAATTTCCTGGTGAATTCAAGAAACTGCAAACCGAAACGCAACAAATCCTAGAAGAATTTAAGGCATACAACAAAAATGTAACGTTTCAATTTGTCAATCCCATCGAGAACGAAGAAGAACGCGACACCATAATCCAATCCTTTTTAGAACGTGGCTTAACTCCCGTAAACGTAACCGTTGAAGACAAAGGCAAGCAAACCCAAGAAGTAGTTTTTCCGTGGGCCATCGCAACCTATGGTGGAAGAAGTACAAAAGTGCCGTTACTCAAAAACATCATGGGCGCTTCTACCGCAGAAAAAGTGGTGAGTTCGGTGCAACATCTAGAATACGCTTTCGCCAATGCATTCAACACGATCGCCAAAGCAAAAGAGAAAAAAGTCGCTGTGATTAAAGGAAATGGTGAATTGCATGATCTTCAAATGGCAGATTTTATCAAGCAAGTGCGGGAAAATTATTTCATCGGAACATTCACCTTAGATTCTGTCGCGAAAAAACCAAACGAAAGTCTCGCCTATCTCAAAAAATACGATCTGGCGATTATCGCAAAACCAACAGAAAAATTCACCGATGAAGAGAAACTAGTGCTCGATCAGTTTGTCATGAATGGTGGTAAAACCTTATGGCTCATCGACCAAGTAAATATCGAAATGGATAGCTTGTACAATGATTCGGGTGCCACTTTGGCTTATCCTTTCGACTTAAATCTCAACGATCAGTTCTTTAAGTACGGATTTCGAATCAATCCAACGCTCGTTAAGGATGTCATGGCGACACCAATTGCACTCGCCACGGGAGAAAAAGGAAGTGCCACACAGTATACACAATATCCATGGTTTTATTCGCCGTTGGTGTATCCTGCTGGAAAAAACCCAATCGTATCTAATGTAGATGCCTTGAAATTTGAATTTACCAATGGCATCGATGTGTTGAAAAATGACGTCAAAAAAACCGTGCTATTGCAATCCTCTCCATATTCGAAATTGGTCGGTGCTCCGATAGATATCAATCTAAATATGGTGACGGAAAGACCAGAGCAAGCCGACTTCAAGAACACGGGGAATATTCCATTAGCGTTGTTATTAGAAGGAAAATTTACTTCAGTCTATAAAAACAGGGTGTTGCCTTTTCCAGAAAAAACATTTCAAGCTAGTGGAAAAAACAACAAGATGATTGTGGTGTCTGATGGAGATATCATCCGAAATCAATTGGATAAAAACTACCAGCCGTTGGAATTGGGTTATGATAAATGGACGAATAAACTCTATGGCAACAAAGAATTTTTGATGAATTGCGTGAATTACCTTTTAGACGATAATGGACTTATTAACATTCGAAGCAAAGAAGTCAATTTGCCTTTGCTGGATAAAGAAAAAGTCTACCAAGATTATTCCGTGATACAAGGGATAACTGTCGGACTTCCAATCGTAATTTTAGCTATATTTGGCTTCCTTTTCACTTATTTGAGGAAAAGAAAATACGGCGCCTAATGTTAATAAATTTCTTTTTGATATTTCACAGTTTAGGATATATTTGTAAAACGTAGGCCATTCCGCAATTGGAATCGTAGACAATCAAAAAAAAGCAATAGAAAATGAAATTTATAGTATCGAGTTCGTACTTATTAAAGCAATTACAAGTGCTGGGAAGTGTTATCAATAGTAGCAACACCTTGCCTATTTTGGATAATTTCTTATTTGAATTGGACAACAAAACGTTGACAGTTTCCTCTTCAGATTTAGAAACTACGATGTCCGCCACCTTAGAAATCGATTCTACCAGCAAAGGAAGTGTTGCGGTTCCAGCGAAATTATTGTTGGAAATCCTTAAAACATTCCCAGAACAACCTTTGACTTTTACCGTTGAAGAAAATAGTACCATTGAAATTAGTTCTAATTCCGGTAAATACGCCTTAGCCTATGCACCTGGAGAAGAATTTCCTAAATCAGTCAATTTAGACAATCCTTCAACGACTTTAGTTCCTGCAGAAGTATTGGCAACCGCGATTAGTAAAACGATTTTTGCGGCAGGAAATGATGATTTGCGTCCAGTAATGTCAGGTGTGTTTTTTCAATTTTCTCCAGAAGGGTTAACTTTTGTAGCGACTGATGCGCATAAATTGGTGAAGTACGCACGAACAGATGTAAAAGCATCTCAAGTAGCAGATTTCATCATGCCTAAAAAGCCGCTGAATATTTTGAAAAGTATTTTGGGTGCCTCTGATGCAGAAATCAAGATTGAATACAACGATTCTAACGCCACGTTTTCTTTCGACAACTATATTTTGATGTGTCGCTTAATTGATGGAAAATATCCAAACTACGAAGCGGTGATACCAAAAGAAAATCCAAATAAGTTGATGATCGATCGCACGCAATTCCTGAACTCTGTAAGACGTGTCGCGATTTTCTCTAACAAAACGACGCACCAAATCAGATTGAAAATTGCAGGAGCGGAATTGAATATTTCTGCAGAAGATATTGATTATTCTAACAAAGCAGAAGAGCGTTTGACTTGTGATTATCAAGGCGACGACATGCAAATTGGATTCAATTCAAGATTCCTTTCAGAAATGCTGACCAACTTGCAATCAGACATGATTGTTTTAGAAATGTCATTACCAAACCGCGCTGGAATACTTACGCCGGCAGACGGATTAGATGAAGGCGAAACCGTAACCATGTTAGTCATGCCGGTAATGCTCAACAACTAACCCTAATAACCCAATTATATTTCCAAGCCGCGACATTCTTATGATGTTGCGGTTTTTTTATGGATGAAATGCCAGAATCGGAATCTTAGTGTGAAATGCCAACTTTTTAGACAAACTAACATCAAAAATACGTTGAAAGAAATTCCGATGGTGCGTGGTCATCGCCAACATATTGATATGATATAACGGAATAAATTCTAAAATCAATCCTTCTTTATCATCGCTTTCGATGCAGTGAAATGAAACATCCGCATTACCAAACATTACCTTCCAATCGTGGATGATCGCATCATCAACCGGATTTTCTTTGGGTTGTACATACAGGCAATCAACATGAGAATGAAAAACTTTGGCAATGGTTAAAGCTTTCTTCAACACTTCGATTTCCTCGGTCTTAAACTCTGTAATGAATAAAATCTTCTTGATGGGTTGGTACTCGCAATCTTCTGGAATGGCAATAACTACTGTTTGTGCATTGTTCATCACTTTCTCAGTTGTTGAACCAAGAAAAGTCGCTGCAAGACCAGTCGCACCTTTGGTTCCCATCACGATATAATCCGCATTTTCTTTTTTGGTCAAATCAATGATACTGTCAATCAAATCGCCACTTTCCAATACATTATTAATTTTCACATGCCCCAAACGATGATCTTCTGCTATTTTGTGAAGTACAGGAATATGTCCTTTATAGTTTTCAAATTGACTCAATTCCGTAACCTCATAAATCTCGGGCAAGTATATCGGCACATCCATATAATTCATCGTTGGATATTGGTAAGTGTGCAAAGTAATTATTTCAGAATGCGTGTTTTGGGCCAAATGCAAAGCATATAAAAAAGCATTCTTTGAAATTTCAGAAAAGTCTGTTGGAAAAATGATTTTTTTCATATTGATATGATTTTAGGTTGCTAAAATATGCATGCTAAAGATACAATAGAATAGACCGTAATTCCATGATAATTATCATTTTAACGTTGGTTGCTATTTGAATTGACAAGGATTCCCATCGACTTCCATTCGACTTCAAGAGTTATGAAAGACTTGAAGTCATTTTTATGTACTTTTGCAAAAAAAATACACCATGTTACATCATGATACCATCGTTGCACTTGCTACGCCATCTGGAGCTGGAGCGATTGCTATCATAAGAATTTCGGGATCGGATGCGATTGACATTGCGCAACAAGTTTTCCGATCAGTACGAGGCAAAAATCTGCTGCAGCAAAAATCCCATACTTTGCATTTGGGCCATATTATAGATGACGCTAAAACACTAGATGAAGTTTTAGTCTCTATTTTCAAAGGACCCAATTCCTATACAGGCGAAAATACGATTGAAATATCTTGTCATGGTTCGACCTTTATCCAACAACAAATCATACAATTACTCCTGCGAAAAGGCTGCAGAATGGCAACCGCAGGTGAATTTACATTAAGAGCTTTCTTGAATGGCAAACTCGATTTATCTCAAGCAGAAGCTGTCGCCGACTTAATCGCCTCCGACAACGAAGCGTCACATCAAATCGCCATGCAACAAATGCGCGGTGGATTCTCGAATGAAATTGCGCAATTGAGAAACGAATTGTTGAATTTTGCGTCTCTCATTGAACTCGAATTAGATTTTGCCGAAGAAGATGTGGAGTTCGCAGACCGAACACAATTTAATGCTTTACTAGAACGAATCGAATTGGTTCTAAAACGCCTCATCGACTCATTTGCCATTGGAAATGTAATCAAAAACGGAATTCCAATAGCCATTGTTGGGGAACCAAATGTCGGAAAGTCTACACTGCTCAATGCCTTGTTGAACGAAGAACGAGCCATTGTTTCCGAAATCGCAGGAACGACGCGCGACACGATTGAAGATGAATTGGTTATTGGCGGCATCGGATTTCGATTTATAGATACCGCTGGAATTCGTGAAACTAAAGATGTAGTAGAAAGTATCGGAATTCAGCGCACTTTTGAAAAAATCGAACAAGCGCAAGTAGTGCTTTTTTTGGTTGACGGTTATAGGTTGTATGTTGAGGGTTCGATTGATTCTTTAGTACTCGAATTCGGTAAAATACGAAATCAATTTCCACTGAAACCTTTGGTGCTAGTTCTTAATAAAATAGACCAATTGAATGACGAGCAATCAAAATCACTACTAGCGCAACTTACAACCTACAACCTACAACCCACAACCCTTTCCGCCAAAAACAAAATCGGTATCGAAGATCTCAAAAACCAATTGTTATCATTCGTCAATACTGGCGCGCTCCGCAACAACGAAACGATTGTAACCAATACCCGTCACTACGATTCGTTGCTAAAAGCGTTGGAAGAAATTCAGAAAGTAAAATTTGGTTTGCAAAGCAACCTATCCTCCGATTTGATGGCGATTGATATTAAAGAAGCGTTGTATCACTTTGGTATGATTACCGGACAAGTCACCAATGACGAGCTTTTAGGAAATATTTTTGCTAACTTTTGTATCGGAAAGTAAACATTTCCAAGCTTCCTTACCGCCACAGTTAACTACGCTCCCCCACTCTTACGCAGCGCTACCAACTTCGACTCGAGCATATTGCGCTCCAGTTCGAGCAATTCCTTTTGGTGTTGCTGTTCCGCGAGCCAAACCGATCCGTTCTTTTGCGCTATTTTGGCGGGTTTTATTAGCAATACTTCATGTGCTTTAACGACTTGTTTCCCTGCTTTTCGCATTTCTAAAAACTCCGAAACTAGCGCCCGCCGCGATTGTGCGAGTTGCTTTCTTTCCGCGGCCGCTATTTTGCGCTCCAATTGTAGTTGCTTGTAGTTATTGTCAAGCAACCGCCGTTCTAGGTACACTTGGGTTTCTTTCTGTTCTTCGGGAGCTGGTTTGTTTTTACGACTTTCCTCCGCCGACTTCACATAGGCGAGCATCTCACCAAGCAACACCATCGCAGGCAAGGGCAAATCGCGCTTTCCGGAGGAATACATAGACCATTGACTTGTAGTGACTCCGAACAGCATCGCCGCATCTTCGTGGGTAATGCCGAGTAATTTCGTGATGGTAGTTTCTTTTTTCATGACGGTATCGTTGGTGTGTCATGTCAAAGTTAAGAATTTTGGGAAAGTTTGTGTGAATTTTTTCAAAGTGAAAATTTTCACACAGATTTTGTGTGAATTTTTTTTAAGTGAAATTTTTCACACAGGATTTATTTTGTTTGTAGGCACGGAATGTAATTCCGCGCGATTGGGGTTCTTTATCGAATATATTTCTGAACTTCAAATTTAAATAATTCAGATTGAGAATTTATGAAATTTCGAAATTCGGTATTTGAAACCAAGTTTCCATTGGCGCTGTCAAATGAAATTTTTAGTTTGATCATTTTGTTGTATTACGCGCATGATACATGGATTTAGACCTATTCTTGCTAAGTTTATCAATTCTGCATTTGTACTGCCATAAACCGCTAAATTGTACATGTCTTCTGAAATTATTGCAAAGTCGTACAGAAATGTAATTAATTTCTTTAATTTGAAACTGACAAAATCTTCTAATTTGATTTTTCACTAAAGCAATGTTTACAATTGTTGTTTAGATTTTACCTTTTAAATTAACTATACTTCTTGGCGGTACTCATTATCTTCATAAATCGTTATCGATGGTAGTGAATTTCTCCAAAAGAATTCCAATGTAAAGAAATGTATCTGCGTTGTCATTGCTTTAGTTTCAAAATAACTAATAGTGCTGGATATCTTTTCTTTTAAACTCAATAGCTGAAAATGTTTAAATAGTTGTTATAGTATTGCTAGCTTTCGTTTTTCAAACGTTCAATTCATTTCGGAAATCTTTTAGAGTACTTCAAATCTTTGAACAAACATGGTGTAGAAAATTTCTACCTCCTAAATTTTTGTCACCACATTACCATCTGAATGTGTTGGAGATATAGTTGAGATTGCACTTTCTGTATCTTTTTAAAGTCGTCTATATTATTTTCAATCAAATTATGTTTAATCTTTGAGTTATATCTTGAGGATCGACGTCAAGCAAAAATTGTGTTGAATCAATTATTTTATCATCCTTTGATCTTTCTCTAATTTTTTCTTCTCCCGAAAGTTTCAATTGATCAATATCATAAATTTCTAGCAAGGGTTTTAGCCTCGTCAGTAAATGTATGTTCTCTTAACAACAATCTTGTTAACCACACTACTTCTGTTATCGGCAAAATCTTCTTGGTATCGTAAAATGGATTTTGAGATTAATCTATTTTAAAGATTGATTGAATACATAATTTAATCTGTTTACTCTTCCAATCAAATTATTTAGTCTTCTTTTGCACCAAGTCCATATGTAGAACAGATATATAAAGTACTTATTGGAAAATTAATTCCTTCTAGAATTACAGCATTGCTACTACATATTTAAATTCAGGGTATTCCTTATAGCAATGTTCAAGATATTCTTTAAAATATTTGGAAGTTTCCATGAAGAATATGACTCCTTTCAAAACATAGTTTGCAATATCAATATCTTCAAAAACTTCATTTGAAATTATATTTGATATTTATTAAATTATCGTCCGGTTTTATATCGGACCAATTCGTTGATTTTGCTACAATTTTTTCATAAATTGGGTCCGATAGTGATAAATAAAATTTTTCTCTTTCGACGTCTCTTCGATGTAGTCGGTGAATGCAATGTTGCTTGCTAGATTGTAATAATCATCCACGTATCTATTGTAAGAATAAACTTTCCTTTTGTCAAGATAGCGAATTTCGAATCTGGCGCTGTAAATTATACTGAGATGAAACTTTCTAATATTTCGTTATTGGAGGTATATTTAATTTTCAGATTGGAAACATCAGCTACAATTGGAGACAAAGGTACCGTTGCTTCTCATTTTTCGATGATTTAGCATTATTAATCGAGAGACAAAAAGATGATTTCGACTGTTGTTATTGAGCAAATTATGAGCTTCGTCAATAAAAAAGAATATCAAATGTTATTTCTATGTTTATTAATTAGCCTTGTTGCTCGCTCTTGCGTTAGAATAACAATAAAATTATTCTACTGTTATACATTTCATCATGTAGATGCTTAATAATCCAAGTTTAGTTTTCTAATATCATTGTATGTTTGTACAATCAATGATTTAGTTGGAACGATAATAGCAATTTTGAAAAATTGTTTTGTAATGACACTCTTATAATCGAACTTTTTTCCAAAAGATGTAAGCACAATATACGTGTATCATGTTTCTTTTATCTGATTGTATATGTCGTTGAGCGGTTGAATTGTTCGAATTGTTTCAATATAGTTATCCTTGGGAATATCTTTTAGATATCTCAGGTTTATAATTGCTTCATGAAGATTTCTTCGTTTAAAAGATTATTCTTTAAAATAAACATAGATTGGGTAGATGAATTTGTTAATGAAATATCATATAGTGGCTTGTATTCATTCTTTAATAGGCTGTATTTTAAAATTATATAATAGGCAATATTGAAATAACCCTTATATCTTATATCTTCTATCGTTATCATAATATCTAAAGAAAATGATAGCATTGCTTAAAAGATATTGAGATTCTTCAGAATCTAATTTTTACTTAAAATCCAGTTTTTCAAGCATTGGATAAAATATTCGTTATTTTTTAGCGTACCAAGTTGCCTTTTTCAAGACTTGAGATTTTACTCATCTAAATAATCTATAAAATGTTGAATGGACTCTTTGTTTAAGCATAATACGTCAATGTGATTGAATTATATGGTCGAATCAATTGTTCAATCTTATCTTTCAATCTTTGTCTATTGGAGAAAACCTAGCACCAAGATACAATGTTGAACTTGGAATGATATTATATTTCTCAATTTACTATATACTTTTTGAACATAATCTTGAGATAGTTTCTTCAATGTTTTGAAATATTATCATCAAAATCAATGCTTCGGTGCGATGCATGGTTATAGGCGTTTCTCCACGGATCATTTGTTGAGTTAACACCTTCTATTTCTTTTTTTAAATCGTTTCATAGCTTCGCTGATATTGCTATTGTAATTGGCGTCTAAAGTAGTTTCGAGAGAAGATTTACTTTCATAAATGAAATACTCATCTTTAAGTAAATATAGACCATCAAATCCTTTTTCATTCCTTTTTCTTCGAGATTTCGAAACAAAATGTTGTTTTATATTTGTTAGCGCGCAAATACAAATGACAA
>JADKHM010000010.1 GCA_016721735.1 Flavobacterium sp.
ACAAGCGGTGGAGCATGTAGTTTAATTCGATGACACGAGGAACCTTACCAAGGCTTAAATGTAGTTTTGACCGGTTTGGAAGCAGATGCTTCGCAAGACAAATTACAGGTACTGCACGGTTGTCGTCAGCTCGTGCCGTGAGGTGTCAGGTTAAGTCCTATAGCGAGGCGCAGCCCCTGTTGTTGGTGCCAGCCGAGTCAAGTCGGGGAACTCTAACAAGACTGCCAGTGCAAGCTGTAAGGAAGGTGGGGATGACGTCAAATCATCACGGCTATACGCCTTGGGCTACACACGCTGCTACAATGGGCGGTACAGAGAGCAGCCACCTCGCGAGGAGGGCGGATCTCAAAACCGTTCTCCAGTTCGGATCGGAGTCTGCAACTCGACTCCCGTGAAGCTGGAATCGCTAGTAATCGGATATCACACCCGATCAAAGTGAATACGTTCAAGGGCCTTGCTACGCACCGCCCGTCAAGCCATGGAAGCTAGGGGTGCCTAAAGTCAGTGACCGCAAGAGGAGCTGCCCCTAGGAGTAAGGCTTAGTAACTAGGGCTAGAAGTCTAACAAAGGTAGCCGTGACCGGAAGGTGCGGCTGGAACACCTCCTTTCTGAGAAGACGCAATTTTTAATGAGCTTAAGACCAAGATTTTGGTTTTATTACTCTCTGCTGTTAGTTCAAATAATACAAAGTAAGATCGCCAAAAGCGATTTTACATGATTTTAAGCACAACAACAAAGTCTCGTAGCTCAGCTGGTTGAGGACTACACTGATAATGTAGGGTCCCCAGTTCGAGTCTGGGCGGGACTACTTTTTTAAGTTGATGGTTGTCAGTTGACGGTTGTCGGATAAAAGGACTGTTTATTTTATAAGGAAATTTTAAGTTGAGACTTTGAGTTTCATAATTCGTAATTCGTAATTTTAATTTTTAATTAAAAAGGGGGATTAGCTCAGCTGGCTAGAGCGCCTGCCTTGCACGCAGGAGGTCAACGGTTCGACTCCGTTATTCTCCACAAATTGATTTGAAGATTAATCAATTTGAATATTTGAAGATTCATTTTCAAATTATCAAATTACCACATTTCAAATTAATAAAGTTCATTGACATATTGAGATAAGAAAATATTTAAAAAGTAGAAAGAACACAGTTCAATCCGCAAGGGTTGCAACTAGTACAATAAGCAAAATAAGGGCGTATGGGGATGCCTAGGCTCTCAGAGGCGAAGAAGGACGTGATAAGCTGCGAAAAGCTACGAGGATTGGCACATTCATGAATTGATCCGTAGATATCCGAATGGGGCAACCCACTATGTTGAAGACATAGTACACCGATAGGTGGGCAAACCCGCTGAACTGAAACATCTAAGTAGGCGGAGGAGAAAACAAAAGTGATTCCGTAAGTGAGTGGCGAGCGAACGCGGATTAGCCCAAACCAAGCATGTTACGGCATACTTGAGGTTGTAGGACCACGACATTTCATGCACAAAGAACCGGAAGTTACTGGAAAGTGACACCAAAGAGGGTGATAGTCCCGTATGGGTAATGAGTGTAATGGATAGTGGTATCCTGAGTAGGGCCGGGGCACGTGAAACCCTGTCTGAATTTGGCGGGACCATCCGCTAAGGCTAAATACTCCTGGACCGATAGTGAACCAGTACCGTGAGGGAAGGTGAAAAGAACCGTGAATAACGGAGTGAAATAGATCCTGAAACCATACGCTTACAAGCGGTCGGAGCCCTTTTGGGGTGACGGCGTGCCTTTTGCATAATGAGCCTACGAGTTAACGTTGCTGGCAAGGATAAGCTATTAAGTAGTGGATCCGTAGCGAAAGCGAGTCTGAATAGGGCGCTTTAGTCAGTAGTGTTAGACGCGAAACCGTGTGATCTACCCATGGGCAGGATGAAGCTGTGGTAACACACAGTGGAGGTCCGAACCGGTTGACGTTGAAAAGTCTTCGGATGACCTGTGGGTAGGGGTGAAAGGCCAATCAAACTCGGAAATAGCTCGTACTCCCCGAAATGCATTTAGGTGCAGCGTCGTGCGTAAAGTTATATAGAGGTAGAGCTACTGATTGGATGCAAGGGCTTCACCGCCTACCAATTCCTGACAAACTCCGAATGCTATATAATGTTTCACGACAGTGAGGGCTTAGGTGATAAGGTCCAAGTCCGAGGGAAAGAACCCAGACCATCAGCTAAGGTCCCCAAATATATGTTAAGTTGAAAGAACGAGGTTTGTCTGCCCAGACAGCTAGGATGTTTGGCTTGGAAGCAGCCATTCATTTAAAGAGTGCGTAACAGCTCACTAGTCGAGCGGACGAGCATGGATAATAATCGGGCATAAACATATTACCGAAGCTATGGATTTGTAATTTATTACAAGTGGTAGGGGAGCATTCCAGCAGGGTTGAAGGTGTATCGTAAGGTATGCTGGACTGGCTGGAAAAGAAAATGTAGGCATAAGTAACGATAATGCGGGCGAGAAACCCGCACACCGAAAGACTAAGGTTTCGCAGCTATGCTAATCAGCTGCGGGTTAGTCGGGACCTAAGGCGAACCCGAAAGGGACAGTCGATGGCCAACGGGTTAATATTCCCGTACTACTGATTACTGTGATGGGGTGACGGAGTGATGAAAGTGTCGCGAACTGACGGAATAGTTCGTTGAAGGTTGTAGCTATAAGACTGGTAGGCAAATCCGCCGGTTTTGGCAAAGACTGATAGTACTCGGAGTCTTCGGACAAAGAGATAGTACACCTAAGGGCTTCCAAGAAAAACCTCTAAACTTCAGGTAATTAGTACCCGTACCGTAAACCGACACAGGTAGTCGAGAGAATCCTAAGGTGCTCGAGAGATTCATGGCTAAGGGAATTAGGCAAAATAGACCTGTAACTTCGGGAGAAAGGTCGCCAGCAGTAATGCTGGCCGCAGTGAAGAGGTCCAGGCGACTGTTTATCAAAACACAGGGCTCTGCAAAATCGTAAGATGAAGTATAGGGCCTGACACCTGCCCGGTGCTGGAAGGTTAAGAGGAGATGTTATCTTCGGAGAAGCATTGAATTGAAGCCCCAGTAAACGGCGGCCGTAACTATAACGGTCCTAAGGTAGCGAAATTCCTTGTCGGGTAAGTTCCGACCTGCACGAATGGTGTAACGATCTGGACACTGTCTCAGCCATGAGCTCGGTGAAATTGTAGTAACGGTGAAGATGCCGTTTACCCGCAGTGGGACGAAAAGACCCTGTGCACCTTTACTATAGCTTAGTATTGACTTTGGATAAGTGATGTGTAGGATAGGTGGGAGACTTCGATCCAGCGTCGCCAGGCGTTGGTTAGTCATTGTTGAAATACCACCTTTGCTTATCTGAAGCCTAACCCCGTTTTGCGGGGACATTGCTTGGTGGGTAGTTTGACTGGGGTGGTCGCCTCCAAAAGAGTAACGGAGGCTTCTAAAGGTTCCTCAGTACGGCAGGTAACCGTGCGTAGAGTGCAATGGCATAAGGGAGCTTGACTAGAGACATACAGGTCGATCAGGTACGAAAGTAGAGCATAGTGATCCGGTGGTTCCGCATGGAAGGGCCATCGCTCAAAGGATAAAAGGTACGCCGGGGATAACAGGCTGATCTCCCCAAGAGCTCATATCGACGGGGGGGTTTGGCACCTCGATGTCGGCTCGTCACATCCTGGGGCTGGAGAAGGTCCCAAGGGTTGGGCTGTTCGCCCATTAAAGTGGCACGCGAGCTGGGTTCAGAACGTCGTGAGACAGTTCGGTCTCTATCTACTGTGGGCGCAAGAAATTTGAGTGGATCTGATTCTAGTACGAGAGACCGAATTGGACTGACCTCTAGTGTATCTGTTGTTCCGCCAGAGCACCGCAGAGTAGCTACGTCGGAAGGGATAAGCGCTGAAAGCATATAAGCGCGAAACCCACCACAAGATGAGATTTCTTTTAAGGGTCGTGGAAGATGACCACGTTGATAGGCTATAGATGTAAAGGCAGTAATGTCATAGTCGAGTAGTACTAATAACCCGTAAGCTTATGTACGCATCCAGCCTCGCAAGAGGCTGGAGAAACTTTCTAAATCAAATATTTTCTTTATCTCAGTATGTTAAGATATTATGTATTGTTAATCAGTCTAAACTGATTACCCTTGCAAAACGACTTAAGGTGGTTATTGCGGCGGGGCTCACCTCTTCCCATCCCGAACAGAGAAGTTAAGCCCGCCTGCGCAGATGGTACTGCAATTTGTGGGAGAGTATGTCGTCGCCTTTTTAGAGAACCCCTAGCTTGTAAAAAGCTAGGGGTTTTTGTTTTTATCGGTGCGACGCTGTCGGGTAAAGCCCTCAAGTCGTCGCATTTTTAAGAGAAACCCCGTTCGTCAGAACAGGGTTTTTTGTTTTTATACCTGAAGTTCACTGGGCTGGCTCCTCTTAATATAAAATGTCGCCTTTTTAAGAAAAACCCGTTGTGGAAATAACGGTTTTTTTGTTTTTAGCAGCTCTCGCCCAGATTCTAGAACCTTCTTTAGGTTTCTATTTTTGAGTAAGTACTTTCAGAATAGTAACAAATTGACAATAGTTAATAATATCAAACTAAATTACTATCTTTATCTCTATCGAAAAATTACACTTATGAATAGTCAACTATCAGCAATTGTTGCAATAATTTTACTGTTGCTTTCTTGTTCGAAAGACAACAGTAGTACATCAAGCGCCAATCTTCCCGTACTAACTACTGATAACGTTGGATTATTGACTTTAAACTCAGCCCAAAGTAGCACGACTATCACAAGCGATGGTGGCAGTACAATAACTGCTAAAGGAATTGTCTGGAGCACAGATAGTAACCCAACAATTGAGCTATCTACTAGATCTGATGACGGAATAGGTATTGAAGCATATACAAGCACAATGACAGGACTTGCCGTAGATGTGAATTATTATGTAAGGTCTTACGCTACTAATAGTATAGGGACTGCTTATAGTGCGCAAAAACAGTTTGTAACTAGTTCAGAGTTTTATAAAAGATGTGACCATTGGAAATCAAATTTGGATGCATAAAAATTTGGACGTGACCACCTATAGAAATGGTGACCCTATTCCACAAGCATCAAGTGCTTCAGAATGGTTAGGTACCAAGTCAGGTGCTTGGTGTTATTATAATGAAGATTCCACCAATGGTCCCATTTATGGTAAGTTATATAATTGGTATGCCGTAAATGACCAAAGGGGATTGGCTCCCGCGGGATATCGTATTCCCTCGGTAGATGATTGGACAATTCTAGGCAGTTTCTTGGGAGGAGAAAGCCAAGCAGGAACCAAAATGAAATCTGTCAGTTTGTGGGCAACTCCAAATGGTACAAATAGCAGCGGTTTTACTGGATTGCCAGGCGGTGCTAGAAACTCAAATGGTAATTTTGGCAATATTATTAATGAAGGAAATTTTTGGTGTTCTAACGAAAAAAGCTCTTCTGATGCGTTTATTAGGATGTTAGGTACTAATAGTAGTTCATTGCGTTTATTCGAGTACAGAAAGAATTGGGGGTTCTCCGTTCGTTGTATAAAGGAATAGATTTCTTAACTCTTTCGGATTTATCATGATCATGGTAAAAATCATTTTTATGAAGGTGTTTGATAGGTAGTAAAAAGCTTTCTTAAAGCACATTGTAGTAGGTTTTAATATAGAATTGGATACTTTTTTAAGAACGAAACTAAGAGTTAGACAAGAATAATGAATATCAGATTTTGAAGGTTTACTGTGATTTACCGCAAGAATAATAAATTATTTTGTGAAGCATGAACCAAATAAAAAAAGAAAAGATGAAAAATCACGTATTAGCACTCGCAATCTTCATTGGAATATTATTTTCATGTTCAAGCGACAAGAAAAGCAGTAGTTCACCATCTATACTTAGGACGAATAGTATTAGCTCAGTAACGTCTTTCACAGCGCTTTGCAGCAGTACTATTGCTAGTGATGGTGGCAGTATGATTACAGCTAGGGGCGTAGTTTGGAACACCACTCCAAACCCAACAATTGCATTACCTACCAAGACAAATGATGGTGCCGGAATAGGCACCTTTACCAGTGTCATTACGGGGCTTGTTGGAAATACAGTGTATTATGTTAGGTCGTTTGCTTCTACTCTAGAGGGCACTACTTACGGTGATCAACAACAATTTACAACAAGTTCGGAATCCTTACTTCCTGTAATCAGCACCGATGTTGTCAACATAACGACTTTGTCTACTGCCCAAAGCACATGTACAATTACTAGCGATAATGGTACAAACATCATTGCCAGAGGCGTTGTTTGGAGTACTGGTAATAATCCAACCGTTGATTTGTCTACAAAAACAAATGATGGTGCAGGTATCGGCACTTTTTCAAGTAATATAATTGGGTTAAGTCCAAATACTACCTATAATATTAGAGCGTATGCAACTAATAATGTCGGAACTGCTTACGGTGTTCAAAAACAATTTATTACCAGTTCAGATCTGATGAATGATATTGCTATTGGCAATCAAATTTGGATGTATAAAAATTTAGACGTTACAACGTATAGGAATGGAGATCCAATTCCGCAAGAAATTTTTTGGCAAGTATTACCTGCTGTATCGCAATGGTTTAGTTTAACTACTGGAGCATGGGTTACTTATCAGGATGCGTCATTAAACGACAAGATCTATGGCAAACTTTATAATTGGTATGCTGTAAATGATCCGAGAGGATTAGCCCCTGTTGGATATCATATTCCTTCTTTGGCTGAATGGACTACTCTTATCAATTTTTTAGGCGGACCATATCAAGCAGGACATAAAATGAAATCTGTTTCACAATGGACTATAGAATATGCACAGATGTTACCAAATCTCAATAGCAGCGGCTTTACAGGTTTGCCCGGTGGGTATTTAGGAAATAACGGTGGATATCAGGATATTCTTATTGGAGGATATTGGTGGAGTTCTACGCTCAACAATAACGGGAATCCATATATCGTATCTCTTTTGAATTCTTCGAATAATTGTCAGACTGGAACTACAATAAAGAACAATGGTATTTCCGTTCGTTGTATAAAGGATTAGTATGTTCTGACCTTTGTTAATGGGACAGTGTAAGACATTTGTAAGTGATTTTTTTTGATTCTTGAATTGTCAAATTTTCTTTCGCAGATTTTATTTGATATCTAGCAAGAAAATTCTTTATTGATTATAGCACTAAGAAAACAGTATATGAAAAATTATTTTATTGGAATATTTATTTTGATTGGAATTTTATTCTCGTGCTCTAGTGATAGCAATGATAATTCATCATTGCCTCTGGTCATCGAGATAAGGATAAAAGATATTGCTTCAATTGATTCATTCAGTGCGCAAATCACAACCACCATTGCAAGTAATGGAGGAAACGATGTCGTTGAAAGAGGCGTAATTTGGAGTACAAGTACAAACCCAACCATAGACTTACCTACCAAAACAAATGACGGTACAGGAATTGGCACCTTTACAACGACAATTTCAGGACTTTTGGGGAATACAACATATTATGTACGATCATATCTTACCAATAACTCAGGAACCATTTATAGTGGACAAAATCAATTTACTACAAGTTCTGTAGCACTACTTCCTGAGCTTTCAACTGATAATGTTAATGTTTCAACGTTATCTTCCGCTGATTGTACATACACAATATTTAGCGATAATGAAAATGAAATAATCGCAAGAGGAGTAGTTTGGAGCACAAGCATAAATCCAACCATATATAACTCAAGTAAGACAAATGATGGTGTTGGAACAGGCTCATTTATCAGTTATATTAGTAACTTAAGTGTAGATACTACCTATTATATCAGAGCCTATGCTACTAATAGCATTGGGACTTCCTATGGAGAGCAAAGGGAATTTACTACTAGTTCAGAATTAATGAATGATATTGCAATCGGTAATCAAGTGTGGATGTATAAAAATCTAGCTGTGTCAACCTATAGAAATGGTGATGCAATTCAATACGTCGATACAAGTAACGAAGTTGCAGTATGGCCAGATCTTACAACTGGAGCTTGGTGCAATTACCAAGATAACTCATTAAATGATGCAATTTATGGCAAACTTTACAATTGGTACGCTGTAAATGACCCAAGAGGATTGGCGCCCGTAGGATATCATGTTCCTTCCTCGGAGGAATGGAATACACTAATTAGTTATCTAGGTGGGACTGCCGTGGCAGGGGAAAAGCTAAGATCTGTTTCTAGATGGCAGACCACTGGGGAAGAGAATTACACCTTTCTAAATAGGAGTGGTTTTACAGGATTGCCTGGGGGATACAGAAGTTCTGCTTTAGACTTGAATTACTATAGCATCGGAATTACAGGTCGTTGGTGGAGTTCAACACAGAATGGGCAGGCATTAGCCAATATTGTTAAACTTGATGCTGGTTATCGCAGATGTGAAGTGGGACCCAACAGGAAAAATTTTGGATATTCAGTGCGATGCATCAAAGATTAGCACTAATGTATTTTTTTATGAAAGTAGAAATGCCTTCAACAGTTTTAAGGCTTTTTAAATGAAATTTGGTAGTTTGTTTCTCAATATTTAAATTTTAAGAATGTTGAATAATTAGCAAGGAATATTGAAAGTTGCAGTTTTCCAAGAGTGTACAATAATCCGGCTATATCTAGCCAAGAGAAAAAGAACTAAAATAACTAAATTCAAAGCATCATTGTTTTTATTACTTTTATGAAACTTTACAAAAATATTCATGAAAAAATACTACTTCTTAAATATCATCCTGATTTTTGGATTACTCTCGTGCACTAACGAAGAAACCAAAACACAAAACCAAATAGCTGCTCGACCAACAGTGCCAATACAAAATGGCGAAGTACAAATCGGCACACAAATCTGGATGACGAAAAACTTAAACGTAAGCAGATATAGAAATGGCGACCCTATTCCGCAAGTTGCCAATTCAGCCCAATGGGCAAATTTGAATACAGGTGCTTGGTTATTATGCAATAGCACAGCAAACGGTCCAATTTACGGCAAACTATATAATTGGTATGCAGTAAATGACTCGCGGGGCTTGCGCCTGAAGGGTGGCATATACCTTCCGATGCGGAGTGGACCACGTTAGTCTCATTTTTAGGTTTTCCTGATGTGGCAGGTGGTAAGATGAAAACCACAGGTACTTTACAAGCGGGTAACGGATTATGGAGAAGTCCAAATGCGGCGGCTACAAACAGTAGCGGTTTCTCAGCGCTTCCAGGTGGGTATGAGGCTGATAATGGGAGTGGATCATTTCTGCTTAATAGAAATGGGTATTGGTGGAGTACAACCGAATTCGGTAGTCTGCGAGCAGTAGCCCGAATTTTGAGTTATACCAATGGTGGTGTTAGTACATTAGAGTTCTTTAAAGACAATGGTTTTTCTGTTCGTTGTATCAAGAATCAATAATTGATGCTCGCGTGAGGGATAGCAGCGGTAGCCCACAGCCGCGCAGTGCAACGGAGCGGCGAGGACTTTAGCGAATAGCCCGACGGCTCGCAAGATGCTTATGAATACTAAAATGTTCTTGAGCCGGCACGCCCAAAAAATCTTACTTCAAAATACCAGCGACGCTTTGAACGGTCGTGAGATGATAACCTGATTTCGCTTTTTCAAAAATGCTTTTCGCCCAGACTTTTCCTTGTGGTGTTTTGACCATTTCTTTATAGAGTGTTTGCAACGAACCGGTTCTGCTAGTGGCAATCATAAACGCTTCGATGGCGGGATACGCGGGTTGGTATTGGTGCTTGATGGCAATGACAAACCATTGGCGCTTGATGACGAAATTGCCTTTGTCGGAGAAACGAAATTCGGCATCCAAATCGGTCATTTCTTTGGTGGTGAGGTCTTCGGGAAGATGATCAATAAAGTATTGTTTTTCGTTGGTCGATTTGATGATGCTACTCAATCCTTTGATGCCTTTTTTGCGCCAAATCGCTTGAATGCTATCTATGGTGTTGAAATCTTTGGAAATCGGAACGATGATGTTGGATGGAATTCCGGGTTGATAAATCCACTCGTCAAGTTTGATTTTGTTGGCTAGCTCTGCATCGTTTTTTATCACATTTTCTTTGAAATAAGTTACAAAGTCTTCAGTGGTTATTGACTGAAACGCATGTGCGTTGAAATAGTCTTTTAGAAAAGCATCCATTTTTTCGCGACCGACAGCGGCTTCGATAGTTTGCAGGAAGGCATAGCCTTTTTCGTACGGAATATCACTCAAACCATCATCTGGGTTTCTTCCAGTGGTATTGACTTTAAGTCTGGTATCTGGATTGGTTTTTCCGTATTCTTCAATGTTTTGACCTAATACTTTTCTGCTGAAAACGTCTTGCATTTTGGCTTCATTAACACCAAATACGGCTTCGCCAATACGATGTTCTACGTAGGTGGTGAATCCTTCGTTGAGCCAAATATCATCCCAAGTCGCATTAGTCACTAAGTTGCCACTCCAACTGTGACCCAATTCGTGCGCCAGCAAACTGGTTAAGGAACGGTCGCCTGCCAATACGCCTGGTGTTAGGAACGTTAAGTTGGGATTTTCCATGCCACCATATGGGAAACTTGGTGGTAATACCAATACATCATAGCGTCCCCAACGATACGGGCCATAGAGTTTTTCGGCAACATGAACCATTTTTCCCAACTCGGCAAATTCCCAGTGGGCTTTGTCGATTTGTGACGGCTCGGCGTAAACTCCTGTTCGGTTGTCGATGGATTTGAATTGTAAATCGCCCACAGCAATCGCCATCAAGTAGGATGGAATGGGTTTGTTTTGTTGAAAGTTATAGACTCCAGTACTGTTTTTTTGTTGTGGGTTTTTTGCACTCATTACGGCCATCAAATCGGCGGGCACCGTAACTCTGGCTTTATAACTAAATCGAACACTAGGAGAATCTTGACACGGAATCCATGTTCGCGACCAGATACTTTCTCCTTGAGAAAATAAGAAAGGTTTCTTTTTATCGGCGGTTTGTTCGGGTTTTAGCCATTGCAAGGCCACCGCGTCTTTGGTGGTGCTGTAATAGATGTTTACTTTGGTAGTGTTGGGTTCAATCTGAATATGAAGTGGCTTTCCGTGGAATTCCACTTCGGTTCCTAAGCTAAATTTCGTTTCTTTTTCATCATCGCCAAGCGTTACTTTGGTAATGTTCAGTGTGTTTTCATCGAAGATAATTTCTTTTCCTTTGGAAGTATTTTCAATGGTCCACGTTGCTTTGCCGGAAATAGACTGTGATTTGAAATCAACGTTAATATCTAAATCTAAATGCTTAGCTACGGCATCATTGGGTTTGGAGAAAGAATGTTCATCTTTGACGAATTGGTGAATAGTAACAACTTCCTTCTTTTGGCAAGACAAAATGGTTGATAAGAAACAAAGAGTAATTAGCTTTTTCATGGAGTGGTATTTATACTGTAAATTAAATAAAAAATTCCCGTTCTGAAGTATCATAACGGGAATTTGTATTTTTAGAATGATGCCTTTTCGTGCTAGAGCAAATTAGGCTAACATCGTGACTGGATTTTCCAAATACTGTCTTAGTGTTTGAAGGAATTGTGCGCCGGTAGCACCATCAACCGTGCGGTGATCACAAGCTAAAGTAACTTTCATGGTATTTCCTACCACTATTTGTCCGTTTCTTACGACAGGCTTTTCTTCGATTGCGCCAACAGATAAGATCGCTGAATTAGGTTGGTTAATAATAGAAGTGAATTCTGAAATACCAAACATACCCAAATTAGAAACCGTAAAAGTACTGCCTTCCATTTCTGCGGGTTGTAATTTTTTCGATTTGGCTCTTCCAGCTAAATCTTTCACACTATTACCAATTTGAGATAAACTCATTTGATCTGTAAATCGCAACACAGGAACTACTAGTCCGTCTTCAACAGCAACAGCAACTCCAACGTTAACGTGGTGGTTGATAAGGATGGAGTCTTCTCTCCATTGTGAATTTACTTTTGGATGTTTTTTCAACGCCATTGCACACGCTTTGATGACCATATCGTTGAAAGAAACTTTGGTATCTGGAATCGTGTTGATTGTCGCTCTTGATTTTATCGCCTCATCCATTGCCACTTCAATAGTCAAATAGAAATGCGGTGCGGTGAAAATAGATTCAGACAAACGTTTCGCAATGATTTTACGCATTTGCGAATTTTTGATTTCTTCTGTTAGGGTTTCTCCAGCAGGAACGAAAGGTTGAACCGTTGTCGGTTGTCGGTTGTCGGTTGTCGGTTGCCCCTCGACTGCGCTCGGGGTGACAGCTTGAGAAGATGGCGTATAGTTTTCGATATCGCTTTTGACGATACGTCCGTTTTCGCCTGAACCTTTCACTTGTGCGATATTGATTCCTTTTTCTTCTGCTATTTTCTTCGCTAATGGTGATATGAAAATTCTTCGGCCATCGGAAACGACTTGAATAGCTTCTTCTGTTTTTTCTGCAATTGTTTCGGTTTTTGCTGCTTCTTTACTTGCAGTGGCAACAGCGCCGCCTTTTTTATAATTTTCGGCGATGCCTGTAATGTCCGTTCCTGCAGGGCCTATGATGGCAAGTACGCTATCGACAGGTGCCGTTTCACCTTCGTTAACGCCGATGAACAATAATGTTCCAGCGTTGAACGATTCGAATTCCATGGTAGCTTTATCCGTTTCGATTTCCGCTAAAATATCACCTTCAGAAACTTTGTCTCCAATTTTTTTCAACCAAGAGGCAACTGTCCCGTCGGTCATGGTGTCGCTTAATCGAGGCATGGTAACCACTACAACTCCTTTTGGTAAAGTGGTTGTGGTTTGTGGGTTGTCAGCAATAGGAGTAGCTTCAACTTTCTTGTCCTCTGCTACCGGGGCAGCAGTTGTGGCAGCTTGCTTTGAGGCATTTAATAGAGGAGCGATGTCTTCTCCAGCGGTTCCGATGATGGCTAAAAGCGCATCAACTGGCGCTGTTTCACCTTCGTTTATGCCAATATGTAAAAGTGTTCCGGAATTGAAAGATTCAAATTCCATCGTTGCTTTATCTGTTTCAATTTCAGCGAGGATATCTCCTTCACTAATTTTATCTCCCACTTTCTTAAGCCATTTTGCTACAACACCTTCGGTCATAGTATCACTCAAGCGTGGCATCGTGATAATTTTTGCCATATCGATTATAGTTTATGGGGAATAAATGGGTAGTTTTTTTCTTCGTAAACAACGTCATAGAGTTGTTGTACTTCTGGAAATGGCGATTCTTCTGCGAAAGTAGCACATTCTTCCACTAAGTCTTTTACTCTTTCGTCGATAGCTTCAATTTCGGCATCAGTGGCATATTTCTGATCTTTGATGACGTCTAAAACTTGTGTTATTGGATCTATTTTTTTGTATTCTTCGACTTCGTCTTTAGAACGATATAATTGTGCATCAGACATCGAGTGACCTCTATAGCGATATGTTTTCATTTCCAAGAAAGTTGGCCCATCTCCGCGTCGTGCTCTATCGATGGCTTCGTGCATGGCTTCTGCAACCTTCACAGGATTCATTCCATCTACCGGTCCACATGGCATTTCATAACCCAAACCAAGTTTCCAGATATCGGTATGATTTGCGGTTCTTTCGACAGATGTTCCCATGGCATATCCATTGTTTTCTACAATAAATACAACAGGAAGTTTCCATAGCATCGCCATGTTGAAAGCTTCGTGTAAAGATCCTTGACGCGCAGCTCCGTCACCAAAATAGGTTAATGTAACTCCGCCAGTATTGAAATATTTGTCGGCAAAAGCGATTCCAGCACCAACCGGAATTTGAGCACCAACAATACCGTGACCACCGTAGAAACCTTTATCTTTAGAGAAGATGTGCATTGAACCGCCCATTCCTTTGGAGGTTCCGGTTACTTTTCCTAGGAGTTCCGCCATAACTGCTTTTGGATCAACGCCCATACCGATTGGTTGAACGTGATTTCTGTAGGCAGTAATCATTTTATCTTTTGATAAATCCATGGCGTGCAAAGCACCAGCTAGGACAGCTTCCTGTCCGTTATATAAGTGAAGAAATCCTCTTACTTTTTGTTGAATGTAAAGTGCGGCTAGTTTGTCTTCAAATTTTCTCCAAAGCAGCATGTCTTCATACCACTTCAAGTAAACTTCTTTTGTAACTTCTTTCATTAGGCTAATTTTCTTTTGTGTCTATTTTATTTAACTAGAGCGCAAAATAGTTTCCTCACACAGATTTGCGAAAGGCAAAAGTAAAACATTCCTTGTTAGAACTAAAATTTAAAAGCGGAATTTTTAGGAATCTACAAGAAGTTTTTATCGAAGCTAAATGGCAGTAAATTTTTGAGTGAATCTGATTTGTAAATCGCTCCAATTTCGCCCATAAAGTAGATTTCAATAGGCTCGTCTTGCTTAAATTCATATTCTGCAATAGATTGTCTGCAGGCGCCACAAGGTGGAATTGGTGTCAGCGTTTGATTGGTATCCGAAGCTGCAGTTATAGCCATGCATACAATCTTATTATCTGGATAAATCGCACCAACTTGAAATATAGCAACACGTTCAGCACATAAGCCAGAAGGATAAGCTGCGTTTTCTTGATTCGAACCCAAAACGACTTTTCCATTATCCAAGAGGATAGCGGCTCCAACGCGGAACTTCGAGTACGGAGCATACGCTTTTTTTCTAATTGCAACAGCTTGTTCCATCAAATCTCTCACTGATTCAGGTAATTCAGAAAGATCTTCGAAAACCGATAATTGGGTAGACATTGAAATATTTTTCATATGGTATAAGGGAAAAAAAATCCAAATTTCTTAAAGTTGAAATTTGGATTCTTAATTGATATTATTTGATTTCTAGAATTCATCATATTTATCTCCGAAGGCAAAGCTTAGCGAGAATCGTAACGTATTTTCTAGTGGATTTTTAACTCTTGATGCGGAGAATAAATAAGAAACATCAACTTTAATGATGTTGTACTTAAATCCAGCTCCTAACGAATAAAATCGTCTTCCTCCTTTGTCCGGGTGTTCGTGAAAATATCCTAAACGAAAAGCAAACGAATCTTGATAGTTATACTCGGTTCCTAATGAATAAGTTACTTCTTTTAATTCCTCGCTCATTCCTCCCGGAGCATCATTAAATGACTTAAATATTCCGGATACCCATCCGATTTTATCGTAAGCAATACTGGCTTCCTGTACACCGTCTGTTTCTCCAGTTTGGTCATAAACGCCGTCACCATTTAAGTCAATTGGTTTTGGCTCTATTGGAGTTGGCACTAATAATTTACTAATTTCAGCATTTAAACTTACTTTATTATAATCATCTAAAATAAAATCAAATCCTGCACCTAATTTCATATTCGCAGGTAGGAAGTTAGCACCTTCTTCACCGACTGACTTATCATAATTGATTTTAGGACCTAAATTTTGGAAATTAAAACCCCAACGCAATTTTCCGTTAAAGCTATTGAAAGCCATTTCTTCTGATTGGTGATAACCAGAGACATCAAATGCAAAGGAATTCGCTGCGGATGAACTTTGTCCTGCTGTAGGAATTCTTAAGTTAGAACGAATAAATCTACCGCCAACGGACATCGAAAAATAGTCACTTAATTTTAGTGCGTAAGATAAGTCAAGTGCATATTCTGCTGGTTTTACTACAACAGCTTGATCGTCTACATTTTCTCTTAGTTCGATTTCTCCTAAACTAAAATAGCGGATACTTCCAGCAAAGGCACTTCGTTCGTTAAATTTATTGAAGTAGGTTATTTGAGATAGTGAAATATCGTTTACTAACTCTACCAAATAAGGCGTGTAACCTACCGAAAAGCCTTGTCGATCGATTGAAAAAGCATATTTTGAAGGATTCCATTGTTGCGAATATACGTCTGGGGAAGTGGCTACACCATTGTCACCCATACCTGCGGAACGAGCATCGCCTGCCACCAAAAGAAATGGAACTCCCGTAGTGATTACTCTTTCTTGAGCATTGATGAAATAAAGTGTGGTAAAGAAAGCAATTATTAGAAATTTATTTTCATCCTCAATTTTTAAAAAGTTTACAAATATAGTATTTTATTAAAGTATTACAAGTTTCTCGTATTTTTCTGTTTTTGAATTGCTCAAGCTAGATTTTACGGTTAACTTATAGATATACACTCCTTTTCCGATTTTATCGCCAAAGTCGTCTTTCCCGTCCCAGGTTATTTCGCGGCATATTGTTTCAGCACTAGAGATGGTTTGGTTTTTTGTCCAAACTATTTTTCCCGTAATGGTCATCACCTGCACTTGCACCTCAAGAGTCTCGAAAGGTTTGTTATGTGAAAACCAAAATTGCGTATAATTCACAAGGATTTGGATAATTGAGCACGTTGGAAATAGAAATGGATTCGTCGCTAAGCACCATAAACTGAATTTCGCCGTCACAAGATTGTTGTATGCATCCCATGCTTTGAATGTGATAGTGTGCAATCCTTTAGATAAGTTTCCGGAAAGAAATTTTAGTTTCCCTTGTTGATAGTTATCTAATTCGGTTTCATAATAGTCGTTTAATTTGTATGGCGCACTTTCATTTCCGTCAAGAATTGCAACGATATCATGTCCGATTCCGCTTGCGGTGTTGATGCCATTTCATCTTCCAAATACGCTAAGAATAGTGGCGATTCATTGGATTTATGCCGCCAGAAACAAAGTCTTGGCATTCATGTATAATTTGACTTTCGGTGGCGCGTTATCGGCAACGGCATTTTCATTGATGCCGCCAATTTTTATGGTCGTGTTGACACCAGATTTGTCAAATAGTGTTTACGTTCTTTGGCATAAAAACTAATTCTACCATTGCCAAGTGGGATTCAGCATATCTCTAGGCACAACAAAGCCAAATTCAAATTTACCGTCGTTTATTGTTGCATTTCCTCTGAATATTGTTTCTCCTAGTACATCAAAATTAATTGGTGGACTGTTGTTGTCATTATTCAAAGTGGTTCGTGTAATCTTTTTGTCAAATATTTGAACCGATAATTCTCCATCATAGGCTGGTAATGGATTGTTGTTTTCGTCGGTTACTTCCCAGTTAGTTTTACGTAGAAGCGATTATAAAATCGTCAATCGCACCTGTTATAGGAACGTCATTTACTTTCGTTAAACTGACTTTAGGTTTCGCAATTGCCAATTGGAGCGCTGGGTCACCGAGATAAAACACAACGTCTGTTCGAGTGTAAATTCATTCTTGGCAAGTCGCAATGCTTCTGCTATTGAAACATATTCATTGGAATCATAAGAAAATAGGTGCTTAGCTAGGAATATTGAAATTTTCTCCGGTTGATTGGTATATTTCTCTGACTGTCGTAATCATTGAAATAGCGCCTCCTTTTGGGTTCCAATAAGTATACTCCCCGGCGGTTGGCCTGAATGGATTGTCAAATCTTGAAAACTCACAAGTAATTGTAATGAAAGTGGGTATCTATATGATTGCGTAGATTTTGTCCATCTGCTTTTTCCCAGATACGCTCTTGCGACAATCCATCTTCTCCACCATGTCCAAGATAATTGAGGCCAAGGCGCCTTTTCAAAGTCAAAAAGATCTTTCGAGCTTTGGATATGACTTCCCCGTTAACTGGTTTCTTGAACGTACGAATCCAAAAGAATTTTCTCGTAATTTAGAAATGGTTTTTCAGCAACAATGGTTTCTGCTAGTGAATTGATATTCGATTGAAGACTAAGATCACTTTCCTTATCTGTGTCATCAGCAACTACCACGATATTATTACGCCAATTGCCATATGATTTGACATCGTAATAATCAATAACCTTATTAACTAACTCGTCTGCTTGCGTTGTTGTACTAGCAATCATTCGTCCGACAACAATGTCAACTGACCGGCTTTTTGAGGATAGTTAACGTCTAAGTTACCTTCATTAGAATCCATGAAAACAAAATAATCGTCAGACGCAAATGAGCTCGGATCAACGGTTAGGTTGTTTAATGCATGGTATATTGGGACAATATTGGACGAATCGAAACTCTGTTCTTAAAATCAAATGAAGCATCACCAAATAGGTTGACATATCACTTTTTTATCATCACAGATGCATTAAAGTATACATATTTGATAAAGTTTGAATAAGCTCAATATCTCGCTTTCTGAACCAAATTCTTGGTAGATGTCCTCGAGAAGAACGACTTTACGTTTAATTGAGAATAAGATCTGTGGAACATTTGCTAGTTTTTCGGCTTGAGCCCGTAAAAGGCGGGAGTAACGATGAGATAGTCGACGTCTTGAAATTGTCCTTGTCCATTCAAGAAAATGCTTGCCCTTTAGATTTTGATTCTGACAACTTTTGATCTACTGTCTAAAAGAGGCTGATAGTAATCGAACTCGTCCAATGCTAATAAATTTATACGCTTCAAGTTGTTTTGAAAGTAAAGACAGATTGATTTTCGTTGGTCACTTGGGTTACGTTATAAATATCGGTTGTATCCCAAATTGTTTTACAGTTGCGGCATTTCCAATTTGAAATTCGCCGATTTGAGTACTCTGTGCTCGAGAGCGCATACTGAAAAGTAGTAATTGCCGAAACCAACAAGATTGCGTTTGATTTGAAAGAAATATAATCTAAATATCCTTTCAAATCAGGTACGCCACCATTGTTATATTTCAATGATTTTTATTAACTTCCGCGGCCGGAATTGTAACGTCTCGTATTAGCGTCAGCTTTACAGAAGATCCAATCGGTGTAAATGCCATGTTTCCAGCGAGAACATCGTTTGCTTTGACTTCCATCGAAGTGTTAACGATAGAGACTTGGCAGCCCCATAAATATACAACATTTCGGAGTAAGTGCATATTTGGAATTTTGAATTGAAAATTCTGCTTGATCAACAAAATCAAATTCTTCCCCAAACCATCGCCTTCCCTAATCGAACGATATTTACTTTGTCAACTTCGTAGTACTGTATGTGGTCAAATTCGGTTACTAGAACGTCCGCAGCTGCGCTGGACGCTGCATAGGAAGCCTTCTTTTCCGTCATTGCCTTGAACGTTAATGTAATAATAGGATTTGAATCGTACAAGTTGTTCGTGATTTGACTTTCATCGTTCCATTGATCTACACCTTCGCCATAGAAAAGAATGGGTCAGAATTATCAAAAACACCATCGTTTTCGCCGATAAACTTGAATCGCGTTTTCTTGCAAGTCTGCGGGATAATCTACGCTATTTTTAGAGGATCGTACGGGCTCCATTACCGTAAATCTTGATTTTTCTCGGGTCAACACCGTTCATGTTCACTCTGACTACTTAAACTGCTGTTAATTTTATAAAACCCAGATTTGGTAAGGTAGAATCGGTACCAATCACCTGTCGATAAAACAGAATTTGAAAGTGTGCTAAATTAACTATTGGGAGCTGTAATCCTGGTTGAACTCAAGCAAAATTAAAAGAAAAGACGTGATTTTTTACTACGTTCCTGTTTTACTATTGGAGATAATAATATCGAAACATATAAATCGTTTTTTGATTTAAGATTTTGAGCTATGCATTTGTAGTGCAATTGGAATCGAAGAAAGTGCTAAGTCTCCCAATCCGCTTTCAATAATCTCTTCGTAAACAATATTAGAAATTTGTAGAGACTTTTCGTTGATCTCACTTGCAAATACCGAGGTTTGAAAAACGAAATAAATACGGATTTGTACTACGCCATTTTGGAAATGGTTTGGGTCAAATTGAGGGACCTTAAGTTTTTGATCTCCTATATTAAGTGGAGCTTTAGGAGTCCATTTTATAGTAATATCTCCTGGTTTGTCCAAAGAGTAATAGCAATAAGAACAGTAAAAATGTAGCAATTTTTTTCATTGATGGTAGAAACGTATTTTAACGGTATTTATTACGAAAGCATAAAATTAATTTTTTTAATAGTTCTGCAGATACTATTTAAATATTTTACGTTTTGTTGAGGTCGAACGGTATTTCAAAAAAAATTAAATAAAATTTGTTGCTATATAAAGGTTAATTCTTATATTGCGCCACGAATTTATTACCTGCTAAAAGTATGAAACTAACAAAATTATGACATTCAAACTCTTACTAACTAAGTGATAGTATTAGGGCAACCGTAAGTTGTAGTAAAAAAGTCAGTTCGAAGAATTCATCTACCGCTACTAATAGAAAGATAAATGACAAAAAGGGGTTTTCAATATGCTTCAAATTTTAAAAAGCAAGCAACTGGACCCGGATTATCATGAAGGAAGGAGGAACATTACGATGGGTAAAGTTCAAGATGATGTTATGCACGATTGGAATAATACGCCAAATCAACAAATGTGCAGTCTTTTATATGGATGAAACAGAAGTAACCAATATGATGGATATGGAATACTTGGATTGGTTTGAAAAGAGATTTTCCGCCGGATCAAGAAAATTATAAAAACATTTATGAAGGAGCCTCTCCAGATACATTAGTGTGGAGAAATAGACTTGGTTATAATGAAACCATGACCAATAATTATTTGAGACATCCCGCTTATGCAAATTATCCATAGTAAGTGTAAATTGGATTCAGGCAGTTGAATTTGGTAAATGGCATTGCGGACAGGGAAACGAGAACACTGAAAAAGAAGGATTCTTGAAAAAGGATGCAAAATTGTTGATACGAAAGCAGAATCTACCTTTAGTACTGAGACATACTTCAAATCAACCTACAAAAAAGCATTTGGAGGTGATGAAAAATTGTTTTGAAAGGAAGAAGAAACTCCAAAAGCGAAACCGGTTAAGACTAAAGGTACAAAGATCATTAAGCTAACAAAGCCCCTGCAAAAAAATGTATATGCACAACGTTCTTCGGGTCTAATTTGCCAGAGTACAGACTGCCAACTGAAGCGGAATAGGGAACATGCAGCGCAGATGTAGGACAAAAGAATATAATATATACAAAGGACAAAAGAAATATCCTTGGTCTGGAACGTATACTCGTTCAGGAAAAAGAAAAGTTAGAGGAGATCAATTGGCTAACTTCAAACAAGGCGAAAAGGTGACTATGGTGGAATTGCAGGATGGTCTGATGACGGTGCCATTGCAAATATTGTTAAGTCTTATCCGCCAAATGACTTTGGATTGTATGACATGGCAGGAAATGGCTGCGGAGTGGGTTACGATGTTTATCATCCAATTGTTGATGATGAAGCTAGTGATTCCCAACTATTTTAGAGGAAACATCCTACCAAGAATAAATTGGGAAGATGGAAAAGCTGAATTAGTGACACCAGAAACACAAGTTTTCGATACCTTAGCTAATGGGCGAGTAATGGCTCGGAAATTTACCAAAGTCAATTGGCTCAAGTTCACAGTTGATGAAAAACGAAACGTACTTGAGACAAAATTTTGATAAGATGACGAAAGAAATTATCGCGATGGGGACAAGCAATCAACAAGAGATTTTGATTTTTGGTTCTTCCGAAGAGGAAGATACGAAAAGCAAAGAGAAGCATAAAATGTACGATTCTCCAATACATAATGTTACCACAGATATTGGGTAATATGGTTCGAAAATTTGATAAGTCAAGCAAAAAGAACTA
>JADKHM010000011.1 GCA_016721735.1 Flavobacterium sp.
CCAAAATTGCAAACATTCACAATATGATGGTTGGTATAATCACCGATATTTAATGATTCATGTATGTAAGTCCCAATTTTATTTGAACCATGATGAGGTACTTGGAAGACATGTACATATTTTATTTTTCTAAAATAGGAGGAGGGAATAAAATAGGATTATTAATTGGATTTAGTGATGTATCACCCAGCATTAATGTAGCTAATAATGCTTTAGAGATTGTATTTGCATTATATAGCGATAATGGTTTAACCTTTTCCTTGTTAGGTGCAATCCACTAAGATTATCTTCTGTAATAGTATTATAGTCAAATGATAAAAATTTATAGGACCATGAAGTAATGTTAATCCACACGCATTGATATCGGAGATATGTTTTTATAGGCACTATGTGCTTTTGTTCTATAATTAACAATAATATTTTTTTATTTCATCATATGAAATAGGAGCGCTTATTTTCTTTTCCTAAAATCCTATTTAAGACATCTTTTAAATTAGTTAAAGTTATTTCATCAATTGTATTTGCATATAAAGTAAATTCCCAATATTTAGAAATGAAAAACTGCAATGAATTCTTGTATTTTTATATTATTTACACCTTCAATTTCCGTTATAAATTGTTCAGACAAAGTTCCTTTTGGTGAAATATCATCATCGGATGATGGTTCATTCGAGTTCAACTTAATATCATCCGGTTCGTCTGTTATTATAAAAATTTCACTTTCATTTTTTGTTGCATCACTAAGAAAAATAAGGATTCTCAATAAATCTATAATAATCTTCATTGGAAAACTATCATTATCGCCATCATCTCCTATGGATATAAGACTATACTTTCTTATATTTTCAGGAAAATAAGGAATAACAATTCTCTTAACATCAAATTCATTTAATAATCTAATAACCCCGGAAACATGGTCATAATCTAAATGTGAAATAAATAAAATGTCTATACAATCGTTGGTCTCAATATCTCTTTTAATTTTTGTGTGTTTGAAATAGTCAATTTCTGAATTAAGATTGTGTATTTCCCGCTATAAAATTACTGGTGCCACAATCATAAACAATAGTCCAATTTTTATTTCTTTCAGGGCTAAATATAGTACCTCCATAAAAAGCTCCTTGACCAGCTTTGAAAAAGAAAATTTAGATCTTAAATATTTTATCATAGTTATATTTTATGCTGCCAGTACCTCATTTAATTCCTTAATAATTCCATCCGTTTCCTCCCAAACAACTGCCACATTTTACTCAAACCGCCTTCCGCATTAAAAGGGCTGAGGTCAAAGTCGTCTTTGTCTATGCTAAAACTATTGGCGACATAATCTTTCATCATGCGCAACCATTGCATTTGTACTTCGGAAAAGGCATTGTGTTTTCCTGCTTTTTGGTAAATATCCACTCTTGAAAGTTTTGTCTACCGTTTTATCATAAGCGGTGAGGGTAGGTCAATCCCTACTACACGCCGTATCAAAGACACCAAAGCAATCAATTCGTTTTTAGCCGAGCCATTGGTTTTTTCTAACTGTTCGTAGGCACGCCAAACGGCTAATGGAGCTAATAGTGGTTTTCGGTTTTCAGTTTTTCGCTCAGATCTTTTATCATTTTGTAGGTAAAAGTACGGTGGCGGTAGTCTTGCGCATAGAAAATCTGCAAAGCTGTGATTTCGTCTTTGTGGCTTTCAATCCAAAGTCTAAAATCAGCTATAGTATTTGTTGCTGCTTCCTCTTGGTCTTTTACCCAACCGATGTTGGTCACTTCATCTATATTCACCACATCAATGATTTGGTCTAGTTTTTTGCGTATGTCGATGATAAAGTCGCGCAATGCTGGATTGTTAAAAACAGCCACAGCTTGGTCTATCAATTGTTGGTTGGCTTTTTCAATGGCTTTCTCTATTTCTATGGGCGGCATGCCCAGCATCCACTTTTGACTGTCGACTTTTGACTTTCGATTAGGTCTGGGTCGTGCGCTTGCAATAAGTTTTTCACCACTTGGTTAATGGTTAATCCATTGGCTTTTTTCGCTAAATTCTATTTTATGTTTGTCTAGTAATTGTTTTCTAAACGAATCAAACGATTGGCTAAGGTGCTCATCATCTCTTCGGAAGTGTTACCCATAGCGATACTCGTAATTACGTCTTTCAACGAAACACCAGGCGCTTTTTCTAAAGGTCGGCTGTCTGTTTTTGCGATTGCTCTACGCCAATAGCATCAATAATGACAAAATGGTCTTTGCTGAACTTGGCGGTGGGAGTGTCTTGGCTTTTAGTTCTTCGATAGAGCAAGTACGTGTGCCACGACCTTTCATTTGTCCGTAATATGACGGCCTTTGACATCACGCATAAACAACAATACTTCCAACGGTCGAATGTCGGTTCCCGTGGCAATCATGTCGACTGTGACGGCAATGCGGGTAATAGTCGTTTCTAAATTGTTGCAAACACTCTTGGGTCTTCCAACGAGTGATAGGTAATCTTTTGCAAAACTTATTTTCTTCGCCAAACTCTTCGCGTACTATTTCGATAATATCTTCGGCATGGCTGTCGGTCTTGGCAAAAATTAAGAGCTTTGGCACTTCGAAATTACCCTGTGCATCCATACGATCTGGAAACATAGCAGGCAAGTTGTCTTTGGTTGCTCTAATTATCGTGCGAATGGTACTTGGGTTGACAATATCGGCATCTAACTTTTTGCCGCTATATACTTCATCTTCATCTAATGCTTCCCAAAACTTTTGCGGGTTAACCGTTCGCGTTTGTCTACTTTTTCGCCCATTTTAATCACACTACCATTTTTGGTAATTTCGGTTTCGATGGTAAAGACATTGTATGGCACTAAAACGCCATCAATGACTGCTTTTTCATAGCCATAATCTGAAACTAGGTTTTGATTGAAATACCCAAACGTTCTGTTGTCGGGTGTGGCAGTTAGACCGATTTGAAACACATCGAAATAATCAGTACTTGTTTCCAAGGTTGTAGATACTGCGGTGACATTCATCGATGACAATAAAGTCGAAGAACTCAATTGGCACTTTTTTCGTTATACCCAACTGGAATGGGTTCCTAGGTTCGAAACGGGTTTCGTTGGGTTTTCTTCTTCGGCGCTTTCATCTAAGTCGGTTTCTTTTAGGATTGAGTACATCCGTTGGATCGTGCTGATATATACTTGGCTATCATCAGGGATAAAAGAGCTGCTTAAACGCGTAACGCCATATAATTCGGTAAATAAGCGATTGTCTTCTTGTGGTAAATGCCCTAAATTCGCCTTCGGCTTGTTCCCTAAGGTTTTGGTATCTACGAGAAAGAGAATGCGTTTGGCTTTGGCGTATTTCAGCAAACGATAAACAAAGGTAATGCGGTAAACGTTTTGCCTGAACCTGTTGCCATTTGTATTAGCGCTTTTGGGCGTTGGTCTTTGAATGATTTTTCGAGGTTGTTGATGGCGGTGATTTGACAATCACGCAGTCCTTCTTCGGGTAAAAGCGGGTAAATCATGCAAACGTCCTCGTAAGGTTTTGGTTTGCGATAGCCATTGCACAAACGTTTCGAGGCTGGTGAAATGTAAATACATTTCGAGCGCGGTTTGGTCTCTGTAATCTGTAAAGCGAGTGATTCACCCGTGCTTTCATACACAAAGGGTAAAGGTCGTTGTTAAGCAATCGCAATTTCGCATTGGCATACCGAAGGATTGGTCTTCAACGGATGTTAATCTGACGCCTTCTTCTTCGCGTTTGGCTTCGATGATGCCTACTGGCTTTTTGTCGACGAATAAAACATAATCCGCTGGTCCGATGTCGGTTTGGTATTCTCTGATTGCAATTCCCAGTCCAGCAGCAAGATTAAATTTCTTTTTATCTTGAATAATCCAACCACAGGCAAGGAGTTGCTTGTCGATATTATCGCGGGCGATTTGCTCTGGGTTTTGGTTAATCATGAGTTTGTTTGTGTATTTTCCAAACTTAGGGAAATTTGTTGGGCGGTGCAAGGGGAATTGCCCCTTTGTCATTTAATGTTATTAACGAATATCACAACAACTTTTTTTCGTCATTTCCCCCTAAAAGCCACCGCCTTGCCAACCTTTAAAATTGAATTCGAGACTCAAATTTGGTCCACTAAACGGGATGGTGTCGATGATCAAGAGTCGATGATTGGCGATGGTAATGGTATCGCCTTTGTAGGCACCCAGGATAAACAGTTCACCAGTCTGTTGGTACGTGTATCCTTGCACAATCACCCGCCCGTTGGGTTTGGTAATCGTTACGCGAGCGTCGCCTTCTATTTGGTCGTAATACCGCACAGTGATCTTTAGATCGGGGCATTCGTCTTCGTTCCAGACGTCATCAAAATGCCAAAGTGGTTTCCAACCAAAAACAGGAATAAAACTAGCAGCTTGCTTGTCCCAAGGTATATTTTTAGTGATGCGCGCTATGGGCACGCCGGAATCGGGTAGTCTCCCCGGTATGGCATCGCGACTTTTGGGCGTGTGGATGTTCCAGAGTGGGGGATGGTTGAATTTGTTTTGAATGACCGTCCAACAATCGCCATCGCCTTGCGGTGTGCCAGTGACATGAGGATTGTCGGGATGTGCCGAGCATATTTTGAGGCTTCGAAATTGCATGGCGCCGCCGCGCATGATGCAGGCTTCTTTTTCTCCGTTTTCGGAAAAGGCGGTTCCTACGCCATTGACACCTTCGTGGGTGCAGCCGTTGGCGCCATTTTCTTCGTCGCGAATGTCAAAGGCATAGTGCCCTAATTCATGGAGTATGGCTCCGGAATTGTAGGTGTCATAAGGGTTCATGTAGATATAGCCTTCGTCACCGAAAAATCCACCCAGTGTTGCATGAGAATGCTGTTTGTTATTGGCATAGACCCTATAATCGGCGGTATCCCAAAACTTCTTATCGTCAGCAAAGACGAAATGCTCGATGGTAAATTGTCCGTCGGTCGCATTAAAAAGCAATTCTGCCATTTCAAAGAACCGATCGCGGTAGAAAATGAGATCTAGGATGGGCACATCCCACTCAAAAGAAACGACGATATTGAAGGCAACGATGGTATTGTTAGGGTTGAGCTGCAAGCGTTGTTCTTCCCGTGGATTGCTGATGTTGTGCAAGGGCACTTGCACGTTGTTGCCGTTGGCGTCATGTTCGATGGGTACGCTGGTGGTATAGACGCGGTAGTTCCAATTTTGGTCGCTGAGTTGGCTGTGGTTGCCGCGGCTGGTATGGTTTTCTTTTAGTAGCAGTCGTGCGGCAAGTTGTTGTCCGGCTTGTACGTTTTGAAGGGTGACGACACCATTGATGTTGGTGCTGCCTTTGAGTAGTCCGTTGTAGAATACTTCGGCGCCTTCGACGGGATTTCCCGCGGCATTGACTACTTTGACGACGGTTTCGTTTTCGTTGGCGGCGAATCCGACTTCGATGATCAGACTGAGTAGGCTGTCAATTTTTTTGGGTATACTGCTCCCGATTTTCTGCTCGCCTTGGTAGATGCTAACGAATAGTTTTGCTTTTTTGGAAAGTGTTTTTTTGGATTTTGCGTCAAGAGTAATGGTGCATTCTCCTTTGCTGTTGGTCACGGCTTGACCGACTTTGCGGCTGACGGTAAGCCAAGATTGACTCACTTTTCTTCGTAGATTGGAAGTGTCTTTGGTAGGCACCAGTTCGTAGGCTACCGCAATCAAACCATTGAGTTTGTGGCGGGACTTGGTTTTTATTTTGATGTTGATGGTGGTCATGTTGTTTGGTTTTGTTTTTTATTGGGTTCAGATTAGGCAGTTAGTTCGTTACGCTCGGGTATAAATCCGCGCTATCTATTGTGATAGAAACATGCGCATGATTTGGGTAAGCACGGATTGTAAATCCGCGCTATCTGGTTATAAATTCGCGCGATCTGATTGTAAATCTGCGGTATTAATTGAGATAGAAACATCCGCGCGATCTGATTTGTTTTTGTTGGTCGGATAAAATTATTCGTTTGAAGTACTTGGATGTAGTACCTATAAATCGTACAATCTGCAATCTGATATAGCATTTGGTATGTTTAGCTCTCGCTATTTCGGGACTTTGTCGTAAAATAGTGCAATGATTTTTTCATGATCATCAAACGAAACAATTACGACGCTTCTACCACGCTCATGTTGATTTTTTACGTAATAATATTTGCCTCCTCGCATAGTATTTTCGGTTGTGTCGAGCGTTTTGATGTAATTTCCTAACGAATCTTTATTTGTTTTCACTGCATGAATAAATATTTCTCGGGTTACTTGGGTCTTAATGCCTTCCGAGAGTAATGGAAGTAAATCGTCATAATTACCAAATACTGTCATTTCATTTATTTTTCCTGCCTGGTTTTTAAGACTGGAAGTGGAATTATTTTGTTCACATGTAAAACCATTTGTTATTATCGCAATAATTATACTACCGACAACTGGTATTATTGCTAGCCATAATTTTTCAAATTTAAAGTTCTTTTGAGGTATATTATTTTCCTTTCCATAGCGAATAATTATTTCATAATTAGTGTCATAAATCCCATAAGTCCACCGTTTTCGAAAGACTTTGCCGTGTATTGCGCCATCGTAAACGTTTCTATTCCTTTTGGATTCAATGGATTTAGAAGCCGTAAATGCGTAATTTGATAGTTAACGCCATCAGTATCATAGTCGACGCCTACACATACACGCCCGTGTCGATGAGTAGCCATTACCAAAGGGATTCCCTTTTTAGTTGCTCAATTATGACAACGGGGTCATCTTTATGAGTTCCAAGATAAGAGATGTACGGCGAAATATTTATTATTTTCCAGAACTGTCAGTGTACGTTCCAGCTAAAGCTTGCTTCGCAGATTCATAATCGGGACCTGCGCCTCTGTCGATCAAGTTACCAAAAAAGTTTAATTACCTGATTTTCCTGCGTTTCAGGAATATTAACAGCATTTTAGCAACATTTGATTCATGCAGCCCAGCACCAGTTATATTGTTTCTGAACTGTATAAAATGAGCTAGAATTTGGGATGTCCTCAGACAAGTGTCTTATCGTTTGTGCATTTGATATTTGTACATAAAAAAGACACATTAATGAACTAATAAAAATACTTTTTCAACCTTTTAGGGTGTTTTGTTAGGTATTAGGTGTATCACATCTTCTTAAACAATGCCGCCACTTTCGGATCGACTGCATAATTCGTATCTCCAGGGACAAATTGGTAGTCTTTCGCTAACTGTCCTTTTTTGAATTCATACACCCGTACGACAAAGGAGTGTTTTTGGGCGTTGAATTTGCTTTCGGGGTTGTTGAGCAGCGCGTCGAGCGTGGCGATGTTCGCCCATTTGCGCTCGAGTTGTCCGCTTTTGTAGGTCTTTTCGAGGTAGGTGCAGTTGGGTGCCAACGCTTCGTTGAGGTTGCTTTTGATCACCATAAAGATATAGGCGCGTTTGATGGTTATCTCTGGACCGCCAGTGCCCCATAGTTTTTGCCACCAGCTTCTTTTGGGCGCATTGGGATTGGTGTCGACGGGTTTGATCTCGCGGATGTTGGAGATGATTCCGAAGCCGCCGTTGGTTTCGAAGTATTTGTAATCTTTGATTGCTTTGAACTTTTTGACTTGGCTGATGAGCTTTTGGTTGCAGTCGATGAGTTTCTCGTTATCGGTGAAATAGTCCTCTAAGTACATTTCATAGGTCGGCTTCAAACTATACAGGTCTTTGACTTTGTATATTTTGGTAGTCGCCACCATCAGGCTGTCTGTCGGCACTGCACTAAGCGTATCGGTTTGGGCGCAGGCGGTTGTCGCTTTGAGAATGAGTGCGACAAGAAACGGAATCGTATAAAGTGAGATTTTCATGGTTGCTCTCTTTTGGGTTATGGTATATCGCTAGGTTCGACGGGTGTTGTTCCGCCACTTTTGCTTTTGTAGAAGAAATACCCTAAAAGACCTGTGACTGTGGGTAACATAAAATTGAGCACGTAGCTGGTTCGGTCGAGTGCCTGTAGGAAAGTAGCGTAGTCTTCGCAAGAAAGAATGATCACGAGTATCATGGCGGTAATGGCGGCGAGGTAGATGATCGAAGTGAAGAACGACAGGCTGAAGTAAATAGGATCTTTGAGCGTCGGGCTGTTTGCTTCTTTGTTGAAAAAGCTGCTGCCGATAATGAGCGCGAAGATGGAAGCGAGGTATTTACCCATCCATTCCCAGATTTTTGGCGCTACTTCCGGTGGACTAAAAACACCAGTATTGATAATGGTTTGAAAAGCCACATAAGCGAGTAGGAGCATGCACCAGATAAACCAGAGTCGGATAAGTTTCTTTTGCGCTTGGAAGAAGGTCATGGTTTTGGTTTTTTGTTGGTTGTAGCACTTGATTGGTATCAATCCAATTTAATCATCACCCGTAGCTGCCTCTTATTCCGTCTCAAAAAAATAAGAGGAGCAAATCGGGAATCTGCAGTCGTTAGACTGTGTGGCTAATACTGCCGTAATATTTTAAGGCGTAATCTTTTATTAGATCGGCTTTGTCGGTGCCGTTGATGATGCGTCGGGCGTTTTTCCAATCTTCGGTGGTTTCGTTAAAAAAGAGCGACAGTTTGCGGCCTGTAAACCAGCCTTCCATCATGCCTAGAAATAGGATTTTGGTGGCGTTGTCTATTTGCATCACATCGGCAGCATGGTGTAGAAAATCTTTGCCTAGTTTTCTGCCGGCGAGTTGGTAGTTTTCGTACCAAGTGAGTTGCACAAAGCCACGTCCGTAGAAGATTTCTGTGGTGTCTGCATAGGGTTTTCGCGACATCTTGATGCGTTTGCCATAGGGTAGGTTTTTGCCTTTGCCCCATTCTTCGATAGGTTGCATGGTTCTACCTGTTTCGTGGTGCGCGGTGGCTAGCATATACGCCAGCCAACGGTCGTCTTTAGCAGCGTATTTGGCTTCCCATTCGTTGAGTATGGCAGTTAATCCTTGTACTTGTTTTGCGGTCATGCTGCCACCAAAAAGATTGGTTCGGGCGGAGGTGAAAAAGAATTTGCGGTTGATCATGATATTTTAGTTTTTTGTTATAATTGGCACGGATTGCTTCGCCAATTCGCTAAGCTCGGGTGCAAATCCGCTATCGGGTTTATTTTGTTCTAGTTTTATTCTATTTGGTTTATTGTTCTCATTCTATTACTTATTACAATTCTATTTGGTGGACTTCATATGCTCTTTCTAACAGGTTCTTTGTGCCTCGAGCCAAGTTTTACTTGCCAGATTGCGTTGGATGGTTTGCCATTCACCATGGGCAGTCACTAAGGTGCCACGCGTAGATTTGGGTTTGGTAAAGTCCTTTTGAAACCAATTGCCTTTTCTCTTGTTCATGGGTAATGCCGCTTGTGCTGGTGGACAGATAAATTCCGCGACAGCTTCGCCAATGGTTTTCATAAGTGGAAATTTCGTGACGTCCGCCATATCGATATTGGATAGGACCTGATCGTCGAGTTCATGTAGCGTATCTGCTTCCACTTCAGGGATGTGCACTATGTTTTTGTTGGGCAATAATCTAATAGCTTTGGTGTCTAATGATAGTTGGTAACGGCGTAGGTCGAGACCTTTTACCAATCCGCTTCGGAGCATATCTATTTGCATTTCGGAGGCATCTTTGCTGGTTTCGTCCATGACATAGTTCAACCAAAATAATGCATCAGGCCCTTTAGGTTCATTGGTTTCTTTTGGGTCGATAAAACGAAGTGTCGTTGCCGTACCGAAGCTAAACACGACCAATTTGTTCGCGTCGTACTTGTTTTTTCCGGTGTAGGTTAACGCTTCTAAGACCGCTGCCATGGTGGGATTATTGTACGTCGTGGTTCCGCCATCAACAAAACGCTCTAAAGGCGAGAAATAGGTTGGTGCCGACATGGTCGTTTCCATCACTGCGCGCAGCAAGGCGGTTTTATAAGTACCATCGGCAACGCCATTGTTATTGATACAGGTAAAGAAAGTTTCTTCCCCAGCGGCTAGATCTTTGGCGGTGAACATGCAGTCGAGTTGGTTGGCGAGGCTTAGTTCTTCAAGTGTACTATCGCCAATAATTTGTTTGAGCAGGTTGCGGTAGTTTTTCTTATCAAACGCAGGTGGATTGTAATACCGATTGGCGAGGAAATTCCTTTTGGTGAAAACGCGCGAGACCAAGTTCATGTAGTATTCTTCAATTTTATTCGCATCATTTTTCTTCAAGATCAATCCTGCAATAATAGCTCCAGTGGACGTTCCCGCTACCATATCGCACCATTCGTAACATGGGCTGCCAGCGATTTCTTCTAACTTTTTGAGTAATTGCACGGTGAAGATGCCACGCATGCCGCCACCGTCGATGCTGATGATTACTTTTTTTCCTGGGGGGATGCCTAGGTTGGTGTAGGCGGTTTGTTTTTTTGTTGGCATGGTATGACCGATTTACTGATATGATTGATTCGTTATCTATAGTTTGGCGAAAAGTGTTAGAATTTGCAAAGCGTGTTTACTTGAATTCTGTCTTGTTTTGCTCAAAGAAATCTTTTATTTTTTGTTCGTCTGGATATCCTTGGTCCGAAAACCACTTTAAGATTCTAATTTTAATATTTTCTTGAGTGTAAGGTTTGGCTGTGTCAAATGAACTTGAATTTGGAAGCACACAAATCATTATGTCTTTGCCTGTAGCAATATTATATGTGTCTGCCCTTGTTTTGGGATAAGAAGTTGTTCCTATAAGTTTCATATTTAGAATAACTGATCCTTCACCTAAATTTTCTGGTGGGCCTGTATCTCCTATTATGGAATACACAAGGTTGTGATTTGTCATATTATATGCTAAAACTAAGTCTCCAACTTTTGCTCCATATGTTTTGACTATGTTTTTTCCGCCAGCCAAGACCAACATTGGAACTTCAAAAGGGTCAACCTGATTGTTACATTCGCATTCCCCCAAATTGGTATTTAACCCATTTTTCAATGCTGTCGCTGAAGCAAAATAACCTTTATATTTACCAGTTGTAAGCACACATGGTTTTCCGTTTGAGTCAGCAATTAATACATTTTGCCAATTTATCTTGTATCCAACAGGTATAGTATCGTATTTTGAATCTCTAAATTTTTCAAAAACTCTGTATGCTTCTGATCTCATTTTTTTTTTTCATTTTTTGAGAACGAGTTAGGCTTTTAGGATTACTAATTCGTATCTTATCACTTAAGCGATAGATAGAAACAGCGTTTAAGATTGTATTTAACGCTATTGAATTTCCTCTTAAATCAAATGGATGATAAGAAATTGGAATTCCATCAGTATTAACTTGAAGGTTTGTTTTGAATAAAATGAGATTTTTGTTTGCTTTGTCCTGATATAGAATCACTTTTTTCTTTTGTGGAATAAAGGTTCCTGACTCTTTTATGCTAAATGACTGAGTGTATCCATGATTGAACACCATGGCAAATACAATAACTACAATTGATTTTTTCATATTTATAAATTAGATTGCTTTTAATGCTTTACTAAATGCTTACCTCCTTGCGATTTGCGGAATAGATTATATGTGCCCATATAAAGCTTTATGCTATTTTAATGTTTTTACCCTAGATTTTTGTTTGCTCGTCAGGTTATAGGATAGTCCAAAGAAGAATCCAATTTTATATTGCTCACTGGTTAGATCTGTAACTTGGATTTGTTCGTCAACGATTCTATTGTCTTTATAAATCTCTTTTATTTGATTGACTTTCTTAAATGCTGGACCAACAGTGAATACAATTTTTTCTCTTTTTCCAATCAGTAAACTTACGCCGGGAAAAAATGAGTTAAAATTCAAATCCGTGACATTAATCGAGACACCAAGAGTAAAGCCAAAAGCGAACATGTTGTTGGTTCTGAAACTAGTATGCAGCATTCCTGCAACAGTAGGTGTAAACTGAGAGGAATTATTCTCGATGATTTTATACTTATTATCGTCTGTTTTTTGAATTTCATATTCTTGATTTTTGATTCCAAAATCAAAAACAGGCCCCACACTAACATCCCATCTAACGCCATTTCGAACATATTCCATATAGGTAAAATCCCTATCGTTTTCTCTGATCATTGACGAGCCTAATGATCTACTTTGCTTAATTTTGACTTTGAATTCTACGTAGTCTTCAAGTGGTTGTACTGGGTCGGAAACAATTGTAAAGGCTTTTTCTGTCGACAGAACACTATCTATAATCTCAACATTGTTTAGTCTTTTTCGTAAATCAGTAATGTCTACTTTGCTATAGGTGACCTCTACATCTTTTTTCATAATGTCAAACTTTGCCTTCACCAGTTTTGCATAATTGGGATCTTCTTTATTTATCTCAAGAAAGAACATATCATTAAAAAGGTCGTTGTACCTTGCAATAAAATGTGAATATTTGTTATCAAATTCAGTGATTTGCGAATAGTAATCGGAACGTTTTTTCGCTTTTAGAATTGAACAAATTGAGTCAGATTCGCTGAGGTAGATAACTCTAGTAAGGTTTGGGTTAATGACATAATCAATATAATTTGAGTAAGCAGAATTTATTCTATTGATTTCAACAAGTTCTTTTTGAAATTAACATAGCTTGTGTTTAAACTATCGACCATATTTCTAAATCTACTGAGGCTTTCATTAACTTGGTCTAAACTCTTTTGGATCTCTTCGCGTTCATTTTTGAGTTGGGAAATATCACCCTCAATATCTGAGTTTTTGACAGTTAGATTTGCAATCTTCGTCGAGAGTTGTGAAGATACTTTACTATGTTTTTCAGTAATTTTTTCAACTGTATTTGGAGGTACGACTTTCTTTAAATCTTCAGAAAGTTTATTCGTGTCGAGATTCAAATCATAATTTAGTTTCGTAATGAGAAAATCATTGTTATTTTTAGTACTTATTAGTTCGTTTATTTTTTTGTTTTTTGCCGCTAGTTCTTTCGATAGCTCACTTGTCTTTGAATTATTCTTCGCGCTGTTATCACTAATTTCTTTAAGTTTACTGTAATTATCTATATCAACGGGCAACTCAATCGTTGGCTTAATTTCTTCCGCTGGTTTAACCTCCGCCAAAATACTTTTAATTTGCTCTTCCTTTGGGTCTAAGAAATCGTCATTAATTTTCACGTCATTTGACGTGATTTGGACGCTATTTGCAATCTTATTAATATTTATTATTTTCAGTGCAACAGGTTGTTTGTGTTTTGGCTTCAACTCATTGTTATTATATACTTGCTTTTCAAAATCATATTCTGCAACTAATGTTTGCCCAAATGCACAATCAATCGCAAATAATCCAACCACAGTCATAAAGATTTTTCTCATGCTAATTATCTTTAAAATCCTACCTACTCTAAATTCTCTTTTCGGCTTCCGAGCTTATCTTATTTGTTAAATTAACTTGCGCTTTTCTTTATTACATATTCCGCTCCACCAACCCCACACAATCCGCCACGCTCTGGCAATCTTTGATTTCTTTGATGCTGATTTTTTTCTCTGGCTGATACTGTTGTAGTAAGGCGTTTAGTTTTAAGAACAACAGTTTGTATTGGGCTTCTTTGAATAGCAAATGGGTTTTTAAATTTAATTTGTCCGATAGTTCCGCGCTGTGCGTATGGTAATCACCGGCGAGGTGCAATAGGATGGTTTTGACCCTGTCTTTGGGGCTTTCTTTTTCGTTGTTGGGTTGGATGGCGCATACGAGGAACTGCGAAGGGAGCAACCCTTCGATGGTGAATAAGTCATGTTGTTGTTCTACTAATTGGAGTTGTTTGATCATTTTTTGTAAATCGGTGGGTTGAATGGTCAATAGGTATGGCATTGTATGGTATTTATTTGGTTTTTAGGATTAGTGTAATGTATGGCTATTGGCACCGGTAAATCGGTGACTTATCATCATAAATTGCAGTGTATGGGCTTGTAAAATCGATCTAGGAGGCAAATTGACGTTGTCGGAGCGGCGCAGAAGAAAGTCGCTGATTGGCTGGTTTGTGATGGCTATGTAGGCGTCGTGTTTTTTGTTTTTTTGCAAGGTAGGTAGCGCCGATTTCGATGCCGTAGGTGATAACGTAACCCGTGGCGATCAGTGTTATGATTCGTGGGAGCGTATAGGCTTGAAAGACCGAATTGGTGGCGAGTGTTAGCAGCATGCCTACTGCAAATCCAACAAAAATACCCCCTAGTTTGAAGCTGGGATGGGATTCGTCCGTGGCTTTCACTAAGGGGTGTTTGCTTAAGTTTAATTGAAATAATCCAATGCCAATGCGCAATGCTTGCCCTATTGCACCCAAAATACCACTAATGAGTACGGCGTAGATAGCATCACAATTATTGCAGAAGTAGTCCATTGGTATTGGATTTAAACTTTTGTTAAAATTATATCCATATTTTGTAAGTAGCTAGAGGTAAAACCACTACAGCAAAGGTTTTTTCCTAGGGTTTTCCTCGAGGGTTTTCCTGGAAAACCCCGAGGAAAACCGCTAGGGATTGTTGTGTTTTTTTATAATCTTTATCGGGTGAATTAATACTTATTTTTAAAAACTGCTGTTATGAAAAAAATTATCGGATTATTTGTTGTTATTTTAGCTTTGCACGGATGTAAGAAAAATCAACCCACTACAGCGCCTTTGCCGTTGGTTTCGCCTCCTGATTGTATTACGCTTTCAGATTACGATCATTTGACGAACAATAAAGATCGTGCGGCTTGGTTGGTGGCTCAAGGAAGTATGGTTTGCGATTCGATTTTGTATGCTCGAGAAGTCGTACATGAAGTAGCGGCTGAAGAAGTAAGTGTATCTTCGAGTGCCACAGCATATATGATGACCTGGGGAGACATAAAAGATTTAGTGGGAAGCAATGTTTACGGAAAATATGTCGGTTTTAAAGTAGAGCCCAATGGCGATGTTTCCAAATTGCTTTTGGTTCCTGGCTACGTCGAAAATGGCAATACGTACTCGGTTCCTTTATTTAGAAGTATTGCTTTGAAATATGATTTTGCGGATGATACTGAACTCGAGTTTGTTCCCGCCACTGTGAAAGATGAACTGAAAATTGTAATTCGATTTAAGGATAAAGGCGGGGTTGATGTGTATTATGATTTTTACACTGATCCGATATAGGTGTACCTTTAAATGCTCGTTATGCTAAATAATCTAATGGATTGCATAGGTTTTCTTCACTATTTGTTGTTATTTACTATTGTATTTGCAATTTATGGACTTAGTTGGAAAATTCGTACGCACCGGTATGTACTTCTAATCTTAGGTACGTTCTTAATTAATGAAACGATAAGTATTATTTGCAATTACTTTCATCTAACATTTAGAATTAATTTTAGTATTACGACATTAATTCATGATGTCTTATGGTTGCTTATCTTAAGAAAATCAGTCTCGTTTCCAAAAGTACTAGTCGGCCTCTTAATTGCATTCACGACTTTTTGTTTTTGCGACTTATTTTTTATAGAAGGCTGGGCGATTTTTAATTGCTATAGTTTTATCTTGGGCGCTTTTTTATATTTAATAATGTTTCTTATTGAAAGCTTTTACCAATTAAGAAAAGAGAATTTCTCATTTTTCTTTTCCAATCAGTTTATTTTGCTGATGACTCCCGTATTGTTTTTTATTGGATTAACTTTTATGTTTGGATTTAGAAGTAAAGCAATTAATGCAACAGTTTTTTTTGAAAAATTTCAATTATACCAAACGATTATTATTTTAGTCAATTTGGTGTACTATATTCTACTAAACATCTATATTTATCGAGAAAAAAAGAAGCTATATGAATTTTGAGATTGCTTTTGGAATCCTAGTGGTATTTCTTTTGGTTTGCCTAATCATCCTCTTTTGCGGATTGTTAATCAAACTCTATATCCATAAAGTCAAGAAATATACGCAAGTGATTTATCAGAAGGATATCGATTACCAAAAAACACTGAATACCACCATCATAGAAACGCAAGAGCAGGTGCTGAAGAACATTTCGCAAGATTTGCACGACGATGCGGGACAACAATTGACGTTTATTAATTTTCAGTTAGAACACCTTAAATTAGACGCTCCAGAATTGGAAAAGGTCTTGATGCCGATATCAGAATCGGTTTCGCTGCTGTCGAGTTCCATTCGTGGCATTAGTCACTCGCTAAACAATCAACTGCTATTACATCACGATTTGTTGCAAGCTATTGAGTCGGAGGTAGAGCGTATGAAAAAAATGAAATCGATAGATCTTCGCTTTTCCTGCATCGAAAACAGAAAAAAAGTATTTACTTCACAGGAACAAATCGTCGTATACCGCATTTTTCAAGAGATGATGAATAATATTCTCAAACATGCCAAAGCGACACAAGTCGACGTAACGATTGCTATTGCGCCATTTTTTACCATGACCGTGACCGATAATGGGCGAGGATTTGATCAGACGACACCCTCTAAAAGCACTTTGGGATTGACAAATATGGTCGAACGTGCGGCGATGATTGGGTATAGTTTGGCGATTCAGTCGACTGTCAATCAAGGAACAACATTAACATTAACCGAAATAAGCGATCACTAATTTATGGAAACTACAACTATTGCAATTATTGATGATCATAAGATTGTTCGCCAAGGACTGAAGGAATTGCTGCAACGGTTGGGAAGCTATAACGTCATTCACGAATTTGAAGACGGGGAGGAGTTTCTCAACGCATTGCCCTTAGCAGATCCGCCACAATTGTATATTTTGGACTATTCAATGCCCAACAAGAATGGTCTTGAAGTTTTGTCGGAATTGGAAAAACATACCGAGGAATATCGGGTCTTATTTCTGACCCAACAATTTGATGAAGCTATTATTCATGAAGCCTATATGCTTGGTGCTAGAGGTTTTTTGCATAAAAACTGTACCGCTCAAGAATTAAAGCATGCAGTTGACACGATTGTGACGCAAGGTTATAATAATATTTCCGAAATCTTGAAGCACATGCGGAACCATCAAGTTAGTCCACCTGAAACCAGAAATACAATCATACTTTCCGAAAAGGAACTCGAATTCTTAACGCTGGTTTGCGCGGAAGAAGAATATACTTATGTGCAAATGGCCGAAATTATGGGTACTGCAGTCAAAACGGTTGAGAATTACCGCACCTCGTTGTTTGAACGATTTGGTATCAAGACCAAAGTCGGTTTGGTGCTGTTTTCGTTTAAATATCGCTTGACGAAGCCGTTTTTGTAAGCGATTCTCGGACTAATCATAAAAAATTGTTTACATTCGTTCTTGCTGATTTTTATGTACTTGCCTTTCTTATCTCTATAGAAAGGCGAGATTGAAAATCGAAATGGAAACTGTCAAACCAATGTAAATAATACTCCATTATGAAAACGCTTACTATACTTGCGACGCTATCGATCTTATTATTTAGTGCAACAAGCTTTGCACAAATGCACCGCCAAACTACCGTGATCCAAGAAACGGTAGTCGCTACCAATTTGAATGTGCCGTGGGACATGGAGTATGGCGCTGACGGCTGGATTTGGTTTACGGAATTGGCTGGAAATATCAAGAGAATGAATCCGACTACTTACGAAGTACAACAAGTCTTTGCTATTGGCGATGTGGCTCTTTTTGGGTTTAGTGTGGGCTTACATTCAATGGTTTTGGATCCTAATTTTACTACGTCACCTTATTTGTATGTGCATTATGCCAATACGACCACCAGTTCTAAAATCGTGCGGTATGAATATGATGCGACGAATAATACATTGCTCAATCCAACGATTATACTAGGGAATATTCTAGCCGGTGTTTCTCATAACGGCTCTCGCATGGTGATTGTAGATGATAAACTCTTTATTACTTTGGGCGATACGTATAACGCACCAGCGTTGGCGCAGAATTTGAATTCCATCAATGGCAAAGTACTCAGGATGAATTTGGATGGTAGCATTCCTGATGACAATCCGATTCCGGGAAGTTATATTTGGACCTTTGGCCACAGAAATCCACAAGGTTTGTGTTATGCCAATGGGATCATGTATAGCTCAGAGCACGGCACTGGCGCTAATGATGAAATGAATATCATTGAAGTAAACAGAAATTACGGCTGGTCGACCGTAGAAGGTGTTTGCAATACTACTGCGGAAATAAATTTTTGTACAGCCAACAACGTCAAGGAACCGATTTGGTCATGGTCGCCGTCGATCGCGCCTTGTGGTATAGATTATTATCAAAATAACGCTATTCCAGAATGGAGCAATTCGCTTTTGGTTGCGGTTTTGAAAAACAAACAATTGCTTCGTTTGCAATTAAGTGCAGATGGAACCCAAATTCTTGGGCAGACCGCATTAATTACTAATACCTACGGGAGGTTGCGCGATGTTTTGGTGATTCCGGATGGGCGTGTTTTTATTTGTACGTCGAACCGCGATTATACAGGCACTCCGATTACCACTGATGATCGCATTATTGAATTAAAAAATCCCGATGCACTTGGTGTAGTCAATCCAACTAAAAGCACCGTGTCCTTATATCCAGTGCCGTCGAGTCATATCCTGAACATCGCATCCGCTGGTAATATCGACTACACTTCAATCGTTGATATGGCGGGTAAAGAAGTTTATGCAGCGCCGTTTTCTGCAGCTGTAGATGTGAGTATGTTAGCTGCAGGGGTTTATAGTGTTTTGTTGTTTGATCGGGAGAAGGTTTTGGTGGAGCGGATTAAGATTTTGGTGAAGTAGGTGGGGGTTGTATGTTGTATGTTGTATGTTGTATGTTGTGGCGCTATCGTTAATATCAACGCTATAATTCAGTATGGAAAATAGACTTCTTTTACCTATTCGGTATGATGCAGAAAATGGGATGCAATATTCAGCGGTCTCATGCTATAGCGCTTCTTATTTCGGTGTCCTCCGCTCTTATTTAGTATTTTCTTGAGCAATTTAATGGTGTCAATTATAAAATCACCTTTATTAAGCATTACACATTCTGCTTTGGCTGCATGTGCTGCATCCGTTACCTCGCTTCGGGTTGCTATCCCTAATTTGCTGAATGTTTCAAGAACCTGTGTTGCCCAAATCACGGGTGTGTTTGCCGCTTCACAAATCCATAAAATCTCATCTTGAATTTCGCTTAATCGTTCAACGCCAATTTCTACTGCTAGATCACCTCGTGCGATCATCACTCCAAATACTTCTTCTGTCATGGCTTCTAATAACAGTGATGGTAAATTGATCACTGCTTCGGGAGTTTCTATTTTCAAGATTAGTTTTGGAATTCTTTCATAGGATTTGAATGTCTCTTTTATAAGTTTAAGATCTGCCGTGTTTCTTAAAAAACTACAGCCAGCCATGTCGGCGTTTGCAGCAATAAAGGGTATTGCTTTCAAATCCGTATCAGAGAGCACGGACAAGTCTAAGAAGGTGTCTGGCAGATTAAGTCCTTTCTCTTTCTTTAGGAATGATTTTTTAGAAGATATCCTTGTGATTTTCAAATACCTTATTCCTTTTGTTATTTTTACTATTCCTTCAAACTTGCCATCATCAATAATTACTCTTTCGCCTTCGCTTAAGTGAGAAATAACGCCAGCTTCATAACAAGATATGGCTTTTTTGTTATGGTCTACATGCTCTCCCTTTTCGACAAGTATGATTTCCTGTCCAAGTGCTATTTTGAGTTTTCCAGTTTTTTTTCCTTTACCTGGTAAATCAACACGCATTTTCGGACCCGCTATATCCATGTATATTTTACAAGGACAGCCGCTCTTTTCAGTAGCATGTTGTAGCGTTTGAATGAGTAGTTTCCAGTTTTTCTCATCACCATGGGCGCAGTTTATGCGTGCAACGTTCATTCCTGCTTTAAGTAAAGCGATTATTAGATTTACATCATTCTCAAAAGAATTATCCAATGTCACCATGATGTACGGCACGGCAGTTTCTTTTTTGAATCCGAAAAGGTCAGCTGTATTCTTGCTTAAAGTGTTTTGTGCAGCATGATAATCGAAGAGCGAGATGTCCTTTGTTTTTATCGTCGCACCAATTCTTTGTCTGATAGATTGTATTTGCTTTAAGATATGACTTTCACAACTTGTTAGGCTTGATAGACCGGCTTGGTGCAAATCATCTTGGAGCAAACGAACATCTTCGTTTCTTAATGCTAGATACTGGATAAGATTTACAGCACTTTTTTGCTGTGAAATAGGTAGTGATGAAATTAGTTTTTTTCGAATGAAGGCTGCCCTTGTTATCTTTTTTTCAAGCAGTTCCATTTCATTTTGAAGGCGGTTAAGATTTTCCATATTTTGATTATTGAAAGCAAATTTAACCACTACATGATTTTAAAAGGTGACAATTATCAGAACAAAAGTGATTTAACAATTACTTAACCGTAGCAATGAATGGTTTCTTAATCAGAGGAAATCATCTTATGTCGTGGCAATCCAATTTCATGTTCCTGCGGATAGGGCGCGCGATGCGTCATGCTGACATCTTCTCGGATGTGTTGGTGTACTTTGAATTGCTGCTCGTTCGAATTGGCATAACGCGGGTCGGGAATAAAAGGCATTTTCGCCATTTTGGTGACGGTGATCGTGGGGAAGTGAAAATCGACTTCTACTTTACCCAATAGCAAATAGCAACCGCCTCCTTGAAACGGATATTGTTGCAAGCTGTCTGCGAAATGTGCTGTGTCGAAGAACTCGCCTTCGGCATCAACCCAAGTTCCGAAATACATATCGCCTCTTTTGGTTGGAACATGCTTTCGAGAGATTAAATACGCCAACATTTTTACGGTTTTTTTGTGGTACGCCAGCAGCTCTTTTGCCATCACATGTCCGCGGTAGCTGGTTTGTAGCAGATCGAAAGGGGAACATGACACCGGAAAACCCAAGAGTTCAATTTCATCAAAAGCATCCTCAAACGGCGCACGTTCTAGTTGCGGTAATTGATACGCTTTGACGGGTTCTTGCAGGAGCATGAGATTTCTGTTTTCTGGTTTGAAGTTGATGAGTAGCAAACGCGCCGCAACCAACAATTCGTTTTTGCTTTTTCCAGTAAACCGAAAGGCGCCAATAAAAATTAGAATCTGAATGCCTTCGATACCAATGGGAATGCGGTTGATGAAGTCTTCCAGCGATTGGTAGTCGCCGTTCTTTTCGCGTTCCGAAATGATTTGCATCGCCAGTTGATAAGCCAAACCTTCTAAATGCATCAATCCCAAATAGATGTCTTTACCATACAAAGTAGTTTCATAGTCGCTTTTGTTGACACAAGGATTGTGGATGTTGGCTCCCGACATTCTAGCTTCGTGTATATACACTTCCGTACGGTAAAAACCGCCTTGGTTGTTGATGACCGCCACCATAAACTCGATGGGATAATAGACTTTCAAATACAAACTTTGATAGCTTTCTACCGCATACGAAGCGGAGTGTGCTTTGCAAAACGAATAACCCGCAAAGGATTCTATTTGACGGTAAATCTCGTGACTCAATTGTTCGGGATGTCCTTTTCGCAAACACGACTGAAAGAAGTCGTCTTTTACTTTTTGCAAGGCAGCTTTCGATCGTCCTTTGCCGCTCATCGCTCGGCGGAGAATATCACCGTCGGCTGCGGATAATCCACCATAGTGTAAAGCGATTTTAATCACATCTTCTTGATAGACCATAATGCCATAGGTTTCTCCGAGTTGCTCTTTGAAGACGTCGTGAAAATATTCAAACTGATCTGGAAAGTTGTGCCTGAAAATATACTCTTTCATCATCCCCGATTGTGCCACGCCAGGACGAATAATCGATGACGCCGCGACGAGGGTTTTGTAGTTGTCGCATTTGAGTCGACGTAACAATCCACGCATCGCTGGACTTTCAATATAAAAGCAACCGATGGTTTTCCCTCGACTGAGAAACTCGTTGGCTTTGGCTTCATTTTTTGAGAGCTTGGTGTTTCTAATATCGACGTTGATGCCTTGATTTTTTGCGACTAATTTTTTGCAATCGTCGATATGACCGATGCCTCTTTGACTTAAGATATCAAATTTTTCGAAGCCAATATCTTCCGCTACGTGCATGTCGAACAGCACAATGGGAAAACCTTTGGGTGGCATTTCGAGCACTGTATAGCTGGTGATGGGTTCTTCGGAAATGAGTATGCCGCAGGAATGCATGCTCCGTTGGTTGGGGTATTTTTCGAGCAGCATGCCGTATTCCTGCACCATTTTGACCACCGCGTTTTTATCGTGTGTCGCCATGGGCTTGCGTGCTAAAGCGTCGAGTTCTTCTTTGGGCAAACCGAATACTTTGCCGACTTCTCGGAAGATGGAGCGGTATTTAAATTCGACATTGGTGCCACAAAAAGCAACGTGTTCTTTGCCGTAGCGGGTAAAGATATAGTCGAGGATGACATCGCGTTCTTTCCAGGACCAATCGATGTCGAAATCAGGTGGACTCTTGCGATTTTCGTTGAGGAACCGCTCGAAATAGAGGTCGAGTTCAATCGGGCAGATATCGGTAATCCCCAAACAATACGCGATAATGCTGTTGGCGCCACTACCACGACCGATGTGTAGGAATCCTCGGCTGTTGCTGTACCGGATGATGTCCCAAGTGATGAGGAAGTAGCCACTAAATTCCAGTTGATTGATGACGCGCAATTCTTTTTCGACGCGTGCCAAGGCGACCTTATCGTTTTTGCCGTATCGCCATGCCAAACCTTCATAGGCGAGGGTGGTGAGTAGTGCCATGTCGTCTTTCTGATTGTTGGTATAGTATTTTTTGTTTTTGGGTGTCGTGAAGTCGAATTCAAAATGGCAGTTATCGATAATGTCTTGGGTGTTTTGGATGATCTGCGGATAGTCGCTGTACTTCTCGAGGAGTTCGGCTATGGGAATCATCACATCGGTGTTGCTGCAATAATCTTCTGTCGTTAGTTTAGACAAGATGGTATTGGTATCAATGGCACGCAGGATTTTATGCAAGTTGAATTCCTTTTTGGTACGGAAGGTCACGGGTTGCCAAACGACCATTTTTGGACTTTTGTTTTTCCATTTTGTCGCATATAATTTGGGCAATTGCTCGGGTCGGATGCCGATGTATTCGTGTGCTCGTAATTGCTGAGGTTCTTTTTCAAAACTATAGATGACAAACACATTTTTGAAGTCGGGTGCTTGTTCCGGAAGCCGTGTATTGCTGAAGTTGTGCTGGGTGAGAAAGCGATTCATTTCCGCCAATCCCTCGTTATTTTTTGCCAACCCAACGTAGCGAAATTGGTTGTTATAACGGAATTCAATACCGACGAGGGGTTTGATGTTTACTGCTTTGCACTCTTTGATAAAATCATAAATGCCAGTGACGGTATTGATATCGGTGAGTGCCATCGCTTGTACGTTGCAGGCGGCAGCTTGTGTCACTAAGTCGGTGAGGGGAATGGTGCCGAAGCGGAGGGAATGGTAGGAGTGGGCGTTGAGGTACATTTTATATGTTGTATGTTGTAAGTTGTATGTTGTAAGTTGTAGGTTGTAAGTTGTAGGTTGTAAGTTGTGGAATTTCATTTAATATGAGCCCTTCGACTGCGCTCAGGGTGACAGCGGTTTTGGATTTTGAATTTTAGCTTCGCTCTGTTCGGCTGCGCCTCGGGTGGATTTTTCGATTTTAGTTATGAGTTATCAGTTACTTCATTAGGTTCTGGTTGTTTGTTATTCTCTGTCCTCTCTTGGATTTCAGTTGTAAACTGTCAACCCACAACTTACAACTCCCAATACGACTTTCTAGAGTTTGTTTTTCAAAATGGTTCCTGCGCGGCCGACGGCGTTGAAACCGAATCGTTTTTTCATTTTATCCATGGCTTGGTAGAGTGCGATCATTTCTAGGGTGTCTTCGAAAAGGTTGATTTGATAGGTGCCGCGTACCAATCCGTTAAAATTGATTCCGATCATCCGCAGTCGCATCCGGCGGTCGTAGAGTTTGTCGAACAGCTCGGTGACGATTTTGATCAATACATGATCCGCCGAAGTGTACGCAATGCTGCATTGCTTGGTTTGGGTGTCGAAATTGGCGTATTTGATTTTGACGACTACCGTTGAGGTCAGCCATTGTTCGGAACGCAATTGATACGCTAGTTTTTCGACCATGCCCACGAGAATGGCTTTCATCGTTTTGATATCGATAGAATCTTGTATAAACGTCTGTTCTGTAGATACGGATTTCCGTTCTTTATAAGGTTCAACTGGATTGTTATCGATGCCGTTGGCTTTTTTCCAGAGTTCAATGCCGTTTTTGCCAATCATTTGTTGGAGTACTTCGGCGGGCATTTCCGAGAGCGTTTGGATGGTTCTGATTCCGATTCTCGACAACAGTTGAAACGTAACATCACCAACCATGGGGATCTTTTTGACCGATAGTGGATTGAGAAACTGTCTCACTTGACTTTCCGGAATTTCGAGATTTCCTTTGGGTTTGCTTTCGCCAGTGCCGATTTTAGAAACGGTTTTGTTTACGGATAGCGCAAAACTGATGGGCAATCCGGTTTCTTTGGTGATGGTTTGCGCCAGCTCGTTGGTCCATTTGAAGCAACCGTAAAACTTGTCCATGCCTGTGATATCGAGATAGTGTTCATCGATGCTTGCTTTTTCTACAATCGGCGCTCTCTCTTCGATGATTTGGGTAACGGTAAAAGAGAGTTTCGAATACAATTCCATATCCCCTTTGATGATTTTAGCCTGTGGACACAATCGCATCGCCATTCGAATAGGCATGGCAGAACGAACGCCAAAAGTGCGTGCTTCGTAGGAACAAGAGGCTACTACACCTCGGTCGCCACCGCCTATGATTAGCGGAATTCCTTCTAATTTGGAATTGGTGAGCCTTTCGCAGGAGACGAAGAAGGTGTCGAGATCTAGATGTACGATGGCACGAGACATTTTGGGTTGAGGGTTGAGGGTTGTATGTTGTAGGTTGTAAGTTGTATGTTATTGGTTGTGGTTTATTTTTTACAAAATTAGATTGATTTGATATAATTTGTATTATATTTGTTGATATTAATAATATCAAATTTTATTATGGCTGTATTTGCGGGTAATTTGAGATATCTGAGAGGAAAGAAGGAGCTATCGCAACAAAAGATAGCAGATGCTTTACGGATTAGTAGGGGACAATATCAGAAGTACGAGGATGGCGATTCGGAGGCTCCGTATCAGGTTTTGATTCGGATTTCGAAGTATTATGATGTCACGACCGATTTGTTGTTGACGGCAGATTTGACCAAAGTCACTTTAGAAAGTATGATGGCTATTGGGCAAAACCGCATGTTACTGCCGATTACGGTTGATGCCGAGAACAACGATCGGATTGAAGTGGTTACCCACACGGCCAAAGCAGGATATCGGAGTGGTTATGCCGATCCGGAATTTATTGGTTCATTGCCTCAAATTTCCCTTTCCTTTTTAGGCGCCGGGAAGCATCGCGCTTTTCCTGTCGAAGGCGATTCGATGCCACCACATGAAGACGGTTCTTTTATTGTTGCCAAGTACGTCGAAAAACTGGGAGATATTTTGGATGGTAAGACTTATATTGTGATTACCAAAGAAGACGGCATTGTTTACAAACGTTTGAACAAGAACGGGAAGAATTCGCTGTTGTTGAACTCAGACAATACTTTTTATGAGCCTTATAGCGTCAAGGCTTCGGAGGTTTTGGAGGTTTGGGAATATGTGTGCAATATTGGTAGAAGCGACCGCAAGACGGAATTTAGTCCAGATCAGGTTACTTCGTTGTTGATGGAAATGCGTAGTGAACTCCGAGAAGTGAAAGCCAAAATGAATAACGCTTAATCTTTTGTGGACAATTAAAAGGCATTCAGAATTTGAGAATGGAACCACATAGAAACATAGAAAAAGGAAGAATGTAAAGACCAATTATTGGTTCACATAGCTATGATTTTCTAAAAAAAAGTGAAAAGCCTTGACAATTTTCATAAGAACTATGTTTCTATGTGGTTAAAAAAAATTGTAAAGCCAGACTAGTCAATATCTAATCCGCCGGAAACCCAATAATCGATGGTTGGTATTTAGGGAAGGTAAACTCTATTGGATGGTTCTTAGTGGCTAGCCACGCGTTATGTCGCATTGTGTTGCACAGAAAAAAACAATTACTTACCTTTGACGTTAGTATTTAAAATTTAAGCCGTGATTAAAAGTTTTGGAGATAAAGAAACAGAAAAAATATGGGAGGGAATTCAGTCGAGAAAATTACCGAGTGAAATTCAAAATGTTGCTAGACGAAAATTGAGAATGATCAATAACTCTCAAAATGTAGTTGACCTAAGAATTCCTCCAGCGAACCATTTAGAAAAATTAAATGGAGATTTATCTGGACTTTATAGCATAAGAATTAACAATCAATGGAGAATTATTTTTAAATGGGAAAACGATAACGCATTTGAAGTGCAAATTGTAGATTATCATTAAAATTAAAAGTTATGGAAAATTTGAAAAACATACATCCTGGAGAAATTTTAAAAGAAGAGTTTCTTGAACCGCTGGGAATTACAGCTTATCGCTTGTCTAAAGAAACTTTTATTCCACAGACAAGAGTTAGTGCAATTCTTAAAGGAAATCGTAGAATTACTGCCGATACAGCTTTGAGACTTTCTAAATATTTAGGCACAAGCGCGAAGTTTTGGCTTGGACTACAAGATGATTATGACTTGGAAGAAGAAAGTAATTCCAAAAAACATAGTTTTGAAAACATTAAGCCAATCGAAAACAACGCAGCATAACAGCCAATAGCTGTCACGCTTAATCCGCTGGAAACCCAATAATCGCCGGCTGGTATTTCGGGAACGCAAATTCCATCGGATGATTCTTAGCGTCTAGCCAAGCGTTTTCATCTTCATGCTTAATTAAAATCGGCATTCTCTGATCACCTTCGCTTTCTTTACGGTTGTGAATGTATTTCATTTGGGCATCGGCTTCGGTCGTTACGATGCTGTAAGTGTTCCAAACCGAACCGTTTTTGTCTTGCCAGCTGTTGTAAATTCCCGCCAAACAAAATAATTCCTGTTCTTGTGAATTGATTTGGTATTTGGTTTTTGATTTGCCTGTTGCGTCATTCCAATGATAATCATAATAAGCCGATACAATGACCAAGCAACGTTTGTTGATGGAAGGCGCAAAGGACGGTTTTTCCTCTAACGTTTCTACTCGGGCGTTGAGCGTACTTTTCCTAAAATCTTTATCGCGGTTGGTGGGCAGCAATCCCCAGGTAAAATTAGTCGTGATGATTTCAGGTTTGCTATCCAGTATGATGGGAAGATTGGGATAACTAAATCCGTTGATAAAGTCCGACGTGAATACATTTTCCTTATGATCGACGTTTTTGTTAAAGAAGTCGGTGATTTCTATGGTTAGTTTGCTTTGTTGGACGTAGTAGCACATGGGTTGTCAATTGTCGGTTGTTGGTTGTCGGTTGGTTGATTGTTAGAGATAAAAATAGGAAAAATATATAAAAGTTGGCGGGTCTTTTTAATGTTATCATTGGATTATCATAGGAACGGCTTACCATCATCTGCAGTTCAGAAAGCAAACTAACAAAGTAATAAAAGAAACCCTCTTAGAACCTAAGTTCCAAAAGGGTTTTTCCTAATGATTTCAGCAGTGCCATCAATTATTTGAATATAATTGTCAAAGGGTGATGTTTTATCAGCTAATTCTTCCCCAGCGTCAAAGGAAGATGCTGTGATGTTGCCTGTGGTTTTTTTGATGATGGTCTTACTCAATACTGCATTGGGAATGTACTGAATGATTTCGACGATGATATGGGATTTTGCTTTTTCAATTTCGGAAGTATCCATTTTTTGTAGAACCTTACCCTTTAATTCAAAATTCGCAATAAGCGATTGTATTGAAAATAATATTCTACTACAAAGGTAGCGTATTAAGTTGGCTTTGGTTGTCGACCTGTTGTATATTATAATTTAGTTTGAATTCACGGTTTGTTTCGCAGTAAAATCGAGTTGGCGTCCTTCTCATTTTTTACTTTTTAATATTTGTCTATATTTGTTTTATGACTACACGCGTTTTAGGTATTGGCGCCACTTTGATAGATGAATTGTATTTCACTACTAGCGTTCTAGTACCGCATTCTTCTAATCCTGCGCAGAAGACGACTCACATTGGAGGCGTGATTCACAATATCATGTATCAATTGGCTTTATTGGGTGTCAAACCAGGCCTGATTACTGCGATTGGTAATGATGCTGAAGGCCAAACTATCAAAGCTCATTTTGACCAAATTCAAATAGATCATGCTGGTGTACTGCAAGCTGACGCCAGTACAGGCAAATATGTTTCTGTTTTGGATGAAATGGGAAATCTGTTTGTCGCAGTTTGTGAAGATAACTGTGGGAAACACTTAACGGTGGCGTATGTCGAATCGCTATTGAATTACATGAAGACATTTGATCTGCTGCTTATTGATACCAACCTAGAAACCGAAGTGATTCAATGGTTGATTCACTTTGCCAACACCAATCAAAAGTTACTCATCATCGAACCTGTTTCGGTAACCAAAGCCAAAAAGCTCGCTACTTTAGATCTCACGGGCGTTTATATGATTACGCCTAATGAAGAAGAGCTGGAAGCGTTGGGTAGTGACGAGGATGCTTCCCAAGAGGAACAAATTGCCGCTTTGTTGCGGCGAGGCGTCTCCAATTTGTGGCTTCGACAAGGCGCCCAAGGTTCTACTTGGATTACCAATACAAGTCGCTTTAGTTTACGCGTGCCTACAATCAACATCTCCGATACAACGGGCGCTGGCGATGCCGCTTTGGCTGGTTGGGTTTATGGTTTTATGCAAGGGGAAGATGCAACTACTTGTTTGCAATTGGGACACAGTTTGGCTTTGCATATTTTACAACAAAAAGGCGCTGTCGATCCGTCGCTGGATGCTACGACGCTCCAACATTTAAAGAAAAAATATTATCATGATGAATAACCCATTTTTACTTATTTCCCCTGAAGTGCAACAGGCGTTAGATCAGGGTTTACCTATTGTCGCTTTAGAGTCAACTATTATTTCTCACGGAATGCCGTGGCCTAAGAATGCCGTAACTGCTAAAGAAGTAGAAGCGGTCGTGCGTCAAAATGGCGCTGTGCCGGCGACAATTGCCATCAAAGACGGGAAGTGCTTGATTGGTTTGACGGAATCCGATATTGATTTCTTTGCGCAAAACCGTGACGTATGGAAAGTGAGTCTGCGCGACATGCCGTATGTACTTGCTCAAGGTTTGCCAGGAGCTACTACGGTAGCAGCGACCATGCGTATTGCTTCGATGGCGGGAATCAAAATCTTCGCTACCGGAGGAATCGGAGGTGTGCACCGTGGCGCGGAAACCACGATGGATATTTCTGCGGATTTAACGGAGATGGCTGCTACTGATGTCGCTATTGTAGCTGCTGGAGTAAAATCGATTTTAGATATTGGATTGACGTTGGAGTATATGGAAACGATGGGAATACCAGTGGTGACGTACGGGCAGGACGAGTTCCCGAGTTTTTATTCGTCGAAAAGTGGATTTCTGTCGCCTTTAAGATTAGATACCCCAAACCAGTTTGCAGAATTGCTACAAGCCAAATGGAGCATTGGACTAAGAGGCTCTGTATTAATCGCGAATCCAGTTCCTGCCGAATATGAAATGAATCCAACCGAAATAGAAATAAAAATTCTTGAAGCCTTAGATCAAGCAAAGCAGCAAGGCATTAAAGGCAAAGCAGTTACGCCATTTTTATTGCAATATATCGCCAATCATACCGAAGGAGAAAGCCTAGAAACCAACATCGCTTTGGTGAAAAATAATGCCAAAGTAGCGGCCAGTATTGCCGTTGCGATGCAACAATAAAAGACGCCCGTTTCTTTAATTTTAATAGTTTATGATGACTTTATACGATCAGTTTAAGAGAGATGGTTATTTGATTCTTGAAGATTTTCACACTGCGGATCAATGTGATGCCGTCATGGAAAGGGGAGAAGCACTTGCCAACAGTTTTGATTTTGACGGCCATCCGTCTGTTTTTCAAACCAATGAACAAACGCGAACTTCCGACGATTACTTTTTGAATTCCGGAGACAATATTTCGTTCTTTTTTGAGAAGGATGCCTTTGATGAGAACGGTAAGCTGAAGCAAGATTTATTTCATTCTTTGAACAAAATTGGACATGCCTTGCATGATCTAGATCCTGTTTTTGAAGCTTTTTCGCGTTCACTGCAACTTAAGAAATTGGCAGCAGAATTAGGGCTTGATTCTTCAGTAATCATTCAAAGTATGCTCATCTTGAAACACGCTAAAATTGGTGGTGTTGTAGATGTGCATCAGGATGCTACCTTTTTATATACCGAACCCAAATCGTGTATTGGTTTTTGGTTTGCTTTAGAAGATGCGACGATAGAAAATGGATGTTTGTGGGCAAAACCAGGTGGACACAACACCAGTTTGCGCTCTTGGTTCAAAAGAAAATCTTCGGGAGGGACGGAAATGCACATTTTTGATGAAGCGCCACTTTCGATGGAAGACATGATTCCACTTGAAGTTAAGAAAGGTACATGCATCGTTTTGGATGGATTGTTGCCACATTATAGTTTACCGAACACTAGTGGGAAATCGCGTCAGGCTTATGCGATACATACCATTGACCGCAACGCGAAATACCCAGCGGAAAACTGGTTGCATAGAGATATGTCGACTTTGAAAGGATTTTAAAGAATTCCTATGAAAATTAAATACTCCTTTACCTATTGGGGCAGCGAGCATTTGTCGCCGACGCAATTCATACAAGACATTCATGCTGCTGGCTTTGACGGCGCGGAATTATTTCTAACACCGACCGACGCCATTTCCAAGGAATTTATGGTTGCCATCGACTCGATTAGAAAAGAAAATCCTGATTTTTATTTTATCACTTTGCAACTTCCTTTTCCACAGCAAGAAACTGCAGCAGCGCACATTCAAGTGATGGAAGAGAACTACCGAAAACTGGCCGATTTGCAGCCGTTATTTATTAATTCACATACGGGCAGAGATTATTTTTCTTTTGATGACAACTGTCGGATTATTGACTCCGCCATGAATTTTTCTGCAAGAAATGGGATTAGAATCTTGCATGAAACCCATCGTGGACGTTTTTCTTTTCATGCCGCTTCGCTGATTCCGTATCTCAGAAAATTCCCTGAAATAGAATTGGTTGGCGATTTTTCTCATTTCTGTACTGTTTCGGAGAGCATGCTTGCGGATCAACAGGAAATACTGGCTGAAATTATACCTCATGTAGCGCACATTCATGCGAGAGTGGGCTACGAACAAGGGCCTCAAGTTAATGATCCACAAGCGCCAGAATGGCAAGGACATTTGCAACAATTTGCGGCTTGGTGGCAGCAAATCATTGACGCTAGACAATTGGCTGGTCAATCTTTATTTACAGTCACGCCCGAATTTGGACCTGCACCTTATATGCCGACCGCTCCTTATTCGCAGCAAGCCCTCAGTAACCAATGGGATAATAATGTGTTTATGATGAGATATTTGCGGAGTGCATTGCGATAAATTATAATGAAAGCATCCAATTACTTCCTGTTTTTTTGTAAGATGGATGTCGTTTGGGTTAATATTTTCTACAACTTTGAAATTTTTAAAATAAAGTCACTTTTGTCTTTAAGTCGAAAAAAATAAATGCCTGACGGAAACAAGCAGATATCAATTGCTGTAGTTTCAGAAATTAGTTTTCCAAAATAGATTTCTTTACCCAATTGATCATATATTGAATAATTGGAACCAATCAAATCCATGCTCACCCTAACATTAATAGATTCTTTTGTTGGATTTGGAAAAATAGAGCAACGATCTTCGATTTTTTCAGTCACATCATTAGTATTCAAGACTGTACTTAAAATCACTTCAGAAGATTGGTCAACGCATGCTCCAGATGAAACTAAGCATCGAAATAGTTGGTTGTTGTTTGAAGTAGTCACTGATGAAATGGTTAAAGTAGCATCGGTAGCACCAAAATATTGACCTGCATTGCTGAGATTTTGAAAACCTATCCCAAAATTACCTTGCCATTGGTAATTGACATTTGGGTAGGAGGATTGCACTGAAAACTCAGCGTTGTCTCCAATAGAAACTGATTGATTGCTTGGTTGCACATCGATTAATGGAATGCAAGCAACAGCAAGCAATGCCGAACCACTCGCTAAATCGCAGAAGCCTGAAGAAACAATACATCTGAACCATTGGTCATTGTTTGATGCAAGCAAATTTGAAATAATCAAAGTGTTCGTTAAAGCACCGCTATATTGATCATTATCAATGATGTTTTCAAATCCATTTCCAATATCCGATTGCCATTGATAAGTCAAATTAGATCCTGTTGCTGCAATACTAAAAGTTGCATCGCCAAAGAGATTTGCTGTTTGAACTGCAGGTTGCGCTGTAATCAAAGCATGGCTGCATAAATTTGTCGGGTCAGCTTCCCAAAAATCTTTTTTAAAAGGCTCATCGAAACCTGTTCCAATATAGGCGAGATTACCTATTGAAAAACCAGTAGGAATGCCTCTTCGTCCACTTGGAATATTTTCTAAATGTTTCCAAGAGTCTGTATTTGGGGAATATTCCCAAAATTCATCATCATTTTGTCCAACACCTCCAATATAACCTTTGTTATTTACAGAAAAGTCAGCAGCTCGGTCGGCAGAAGAAGCTCCGATACTTGCTTTTTGTGTCCACACGTCTGTTAATTGGTCCCATTCCCAAAAGCTTGCAACTCCCATTAGCACGTAGCCTTTACTTCCAATCGAAAAGCCAGATGCTAAGAAAGTACCTTCCGCCGGAATGTTTGCTTTTTGAGTCCAGGTATCAGTGGCTTGATCCCATTCCCAAAGGTCATTGCTTCCAGCTATATTGGTGTTGGAACTACCAGTCAACATATAACCTTTCGTTCCTATAGAAAACCCGACGCCTTCAGCTCTCCCGATTGGGATGTTTGCCTTTTGTGTCCATGTATCCGTTGATTGATCCCATTCCCAAAAGTCATTCTTATAATTAATACCTCCGGCACCATCGTATCCCGTTCCGACATATATTTTGTTGCCGATCGAGAATCCTATTGCACCTAATCTTCCTGTGGATGGAAAATTTGCTTTTTGTGTCCACGTGTTCGTCAACTGGTCCCATTCCCAGAAATCATTTTTACGGCCATTTTCATCTTGACCCAATCCGATATATCCTTTTGTACCAATGGATGCGCTGATGGCACTCCACCGAGCGGTTCCTCCAAAATCATTTTTTTGAACCCAGTCTGTTTGACTAAAGGTTGCATTGAAACTCAGCATGCATAACACTACTAAGAAATTTTTCATAATTATCATCTGTTGTATTAGGTTATTGTTTATTCATAATAGTGCGTCGAAATTAAAAGAAAGCCAATGAACATGATGATTATTGACTTTAAGTGGAGTCGGGGAGAATATCGCATATCAGGTCCTGAATTCAAAATCTGCGAATGCAATTTACTTATTTTTGCAAAGACAGACGCCTATAAACGAAAAAATCCATTCAAGTGAACTTGATGGATTTTTGTCATTTACAGTCGCAAACAAATTGCGAGTGATGTGGAGTCGGGGAGAGTCGAACCTACTTAAAATTACCAATGTTTTCGGGGCTTTTAATCGGACGCATTGCAATACTAACCGAATTCGCACCTCGTATTTTGTAATAAAATTCGATAAATCTTGTAGGATAAATTTACAAAACACGCTTTGATTACGCAAGTTATTTGGACTTCTTTTTAAACATGTAAATGAACATGTTGTTATTCATATTTATTTTTTGGCTTGAATTTCCCATTTATTTCTTTATCCAACAATACAACGAACTACATGTTCCATTTGTAAACCAGTATACTCGCAAAAATTCTTCAATAGAAACTAAATGATGCGGTTCTTTATTGAAGTGCTTTTGATCTTTATCAAATACAATCTTGCTTGTAAATACCTTTTTCCTGTAATACGCTGCACATCTTTTGGATAGATACATACTCTAGTACTATTCGATATCACTTTTTTTTCATTTTCATACACTATCCTAGCCTTTGACTAGGCTTTGACTAGGCTTTGGTGTACTTCATCTGTAGTGCAAATTTAGCCAAAATTCTTACATATTCTAAAATGAGGTAGATGTAAATGTATGTTTTAGAATGGTTTGTATGTAGGTGGTTTTGAATTGTCTTTCTGAAGGGGAAATATTTGCTCTAATCTTTCGAGGATTAGTTGCAACGATTATCGAAATGAAGTGAGTATGAAAAGGAGTATTAATTGAAATTTTAGAAATTATGGCAAGACAGAAAGGCATAATTAAACTAAAAGGTACTATCGGGGATATTACCTTTTATAAAACCCAGGACGGGCACCTCGCTCGTGAAAAGGGCGGCATTGAAGCAAGCCGAATTAAAGTGACCCTGCGTTTCAAAGAACTCGTGAGAATGGTTCCGAGTTTGGTAGAGCTGGTAAAGCAGGAAAACTTTGCGAACTGCTATGAGAGCATTGCTGCTTAATTCTGCCGATGGCAGAATGGTGAGCCGTTTGACGCAAGCGATGGTGAAAGTGATTCAAGCGGATTTGGTCAATGAGCGTGGATTGCGAAACGTGATTGATGGTGAAGCGGAATTGCTGTTGGGCTTTGAATTTAACATTCGTGGAAAATTGGGAACGAGTTTGTATGCGCCTTATATAAGCGCAATTGACCGACCTAATGGAAAGCTTACGTTAGACATTGACCCATTTGTTCCGACGAACATGATCGCGGCGCCATCAGGCACAACGCATTACAAGATTGTTTCTGCGGGAGCGGAAGTTGATTTTGAAGCGGAAGTGTTTGTAGTTGCCTCTGCTGAAACTGCCATCCTACCTTGGGATGCAGTTTTGACAGCCCCCGTAAACCATTTGCATCTTGTAACACTTGCAAGCACCAAACCTTTGTTTGTGGCTTTGGGCATTGAGTTTTACCAGGAAGTAAACGGGCAAATGTACTCGTTGAAAAATGGAGCTTTTAACCCATTGGCATTGGTGAAAGTTAGTGGCTTGTAGAATGGTTCTCATTCTATTTAGAAAGTATTTCCCTGACGGAACAAACGGAAAACTTGAATGTGAAGGCAAACTCATTTGTAATACGATTGAATTGCCATGGAAGGAAAACGAGAAAAGGATTTCCTGCATTCCGGAAGGGGAATATTTTTTAAGAAAACGATACAGCAAAAAGTTTGATTGGCATTTGGAATTGGTTGCAGTTGAAAACAGAAGCTTGATTCTGATACACCCTGCGAACAATGCTTTGAGAGAATTGAATGGATGTATTGCGCCTGTAACGAAATTAAGTGGACCAGGATTAGGTCTTCAATCTCGGAAGGCATTTGCTAAGCTTAAAAGCTTGGTTTATGGCGCTTTAGATAGCGCCGAAAAAGTAAAAATTATTGTACAATCTTAAATTGAATTATCATGAAAAATATTTTTGAAGCGAAAGCTCAAACCGCAATATTTGTAAAAAGCATCGCGTTATTGATGCTAGTATTTTTAGTAACCTTTGGCGTTACTAGTTGTAAAAATGAAACTGCTCCTGCAGTAACTCCGCCAACAAACTATGAAAGTGTTTTGGACACGAAAGCCATTACGGTTCCTGTTGAAGTGGAAACAGAAAAGCAGTTACAGGAATTGGGAACCAATTCTGAAATAGACTTCAAAAGTCTTTGCATTGGTGGCGGAGGAACAGCTGGGCAAGAAAGACGGACGCTTACTATTGGAGGTGGCCAAGCAGTACCTAGAAGTGCCACCGACATTGGAGGCACTGGCGTAACGCGCAGATTAGTAGCTATTGGAGGGAATGGTGTTGGTAGTGCTATGCCTCGAAATGCGACTGATATTGGCGGGCAAAGTTGCCCACGACAATTAGTGGAAATAGGCGGCAACCAGACGGGTCATAGATTGCTTGCTAATATTGGTGGTAATGGTAGCGTGCCCAAAGAGCATTGAACGACCACTTACCCCATGAAATGCCTATTGGTGGACCCGGTATAACGAGAACTTAATTGATTTAGGAATTGTATCATCTTTAAGTAAATTGATCATGAACTTAGTACAACGAGCGAAAGCTCCGACACCGAAATTTTTTAAAGTGCTTCGCAATATCGGATTGGTTTTGGCGACCGTTGGTGGCACGATATTGGCGGCACCGATTGCCTTGCCGATTGTGGTTAGTAGTGCAGCAGGTTATTTGACTGTTGCTGGAGGCGTTTTGTCTGCCGTGAGCCAATTAACTACCAGTGATGACGACCTCAGCAACGCACAGAAAAGTTAATCTTAATTGCCATGCACACTAATTTATCTATAAAAGTAGGCACGGCTGGCGGTACTTTTTTGAGTATCGTACCGAATATTCACTCGGCGGATGTACTGCGCACAGTGGTATTGGCGGCGCTTGGTGCCGTGGTGAGTTTCGCGTTTTCGTGGCTACTGAAATGGATATTGAAAAAGCGCAAAAAATAGTTTGACTTGAGTTGTGGTGACTTTGAG
>JADKHM010000012.1 GCA_016721735.1 Flavobacterium sp.
TCCACACACCACCGGCTTGCTCGCCAGCAATGAGAGAAAACAAATCAATGGAAGCCACAGAAGAATCGCAAACAGTCACACTACCATCAACACCTGCATTAGCTTGCGGATTAATTGTAATCGTAACAACAGAAGAATCAGGTGGACAAGGTCCAGCACCAGCTACAGTATAGGCAAAAGTGGAAGTAGACGCTCCTAGAGCTGGCACAAAAGTTCCCGCGCCGGCATTAAAAGTTCCACCCGAACCAGAAGATTGTGTCCACACACCACCGGCTTGCTCGCCAGTAATGAGTGAAAACAAATCAATGGAAGCCACAGAAGAATCGCAAACAGTTACACTACCATCAACACCTGCATTAGCTTGCGGATTAATTGTAATCGTAACAACAGAAGAATCAGGCGGACAAGGTCCAGCACCAGCTACAGTATAGGTAAAAGTAGAAGTAGACGCTCCTAGCGCTGGCACAAAAGTTCCTACACCGGCATTAAAAGTTCCGCCCGAACCAGAAGATTGTGTCCACACACCACCGGCTTGCTCGCCAGTAATGAGAGAAAACAAATCAATGGAAGCCACAGAAGAATCGCAAACAGCTACACTACCATCAACACCTGCATTAGGTGGTGCATTAATCGTTAATGTAGTAGTTGTAGTAGTTGCTGGGCAGCTGCCGCTGGCTGGAATTGTATACGTAATCGTGTAGGGACCTGGAGTGCTTGAACTTGGAGTTATCAAACCACTGCTTGAATTTATTGTTAAGCCCAATGTAGAACTATACGTTCCTCCAGTATACGAGCCTGTACCAGCTAATGTTGCCGCTTGTGCCACTCGTTGTACAAACAGAAGCAGAGGATAACTTATCGTTGCGGTCGGTCCGGCAGTAGTTCCAATTGTGACTTGACTAGTGGTAGTGCAGCCTACTCCATTATTTGCCGTTAGTGTATAAGTCGTTGGAACAAGTGGACACACCGTTGGAGTTAAGGTGGTTGCATTGGTCATTGCAGTTGTTGGAGACCATGTAAATGGAGGTAAATTATTATTAAATGTAATTGTCCAATTATTTATGCTTCCTAAATCACCCCCTATATCATCTTGAACAAACAAATTCCAGGTGCCATTTGAATTGCATCCATTTAATAATGCAAAAGAATCTTCTGGTGCGTAGGTCCCTGTAAAAGGGGCTGTTCCGGCGGTTATTGGACTAATTGCTGCTAGAGTAAAGCAAGTGTTGGTATAATTTTCACCAAGCCCACCATTATCTGTTGATAATTGAATTATAGTGCCGTTTGGACATTGAAGAAAAATATCCAAATCAGAATCCCACGTATGTGTCAAATTAATGCAAACAGACGCAATAGAAGTGTTCGCTACCGTTGTCGGCACAATTCCCGAGACAATAATAGGTAATTAACACCGACAATATTTCCATCCGGAATGGGAATAATGTATTATTTGAAAAGCTTAAGGGCCCACAGAACCAACAGCATTGGTAGATCCACTAGATTAATGCAAGCGCCAGGACAAACGGAACCACCGGCACCGGCATTTACAGTTGGAAGAGGGTTTACAGTAACCGTTTGCGTAATTGAATTTTGGCAACCTCCCGGCACAGCAGTAACAAGTAAAGTTACTGATTGAGGTCCCGCCGTGGCGAAAACATGCGATGGATTTTCTAAGTTGGAAGTAAATCCGTCTCCAAAATTCCAGCTATATGTAAAGTTACCATTTGTTGTGTTAGTAAATTGCGTTGCTGTTCCTATACAAGCAGTTGTAGCAGTAAAAGTGGGATTTGGACTAGCAAATGTGGCAGTTGTTCCAGTAAAATCTAATGCAAATCCAGCGTTGGAAGCAGCGGTAAAACGATCGACCAAAATCGTGTACGTTTGTCCGGCCGTAACTGCCAAAACTGGTTCACATTGTCCACCCGGACAGCCTAATCCCGTTGTTCCGTTTGCTCCGAGGGCAGGGCTCCAATTACACGAGAGTTCTGTACCTAAGCACGCAGTTGTAGTATCAAATATTGCAAAATCATAGTCAACAGCAACTGTTGGAGTAATGGTGAATGCTAAATTACCAGAAGTTGCAGCCGTAAAAGTATACCAGTTAGAAGACCTTTCGCCTGGAGCGCCAAAACATGTCGGCGCCTCTTGGGTTGAACCCACTCCTCCAACACCATCAGGTACTGATAATGCACCGGGACTGCATAATGTTTGAGCTCCAGCGCAGTCTTGAATTGGCAACGGAGGGCCAATTGGGAGTGATTGCTGCACACACACTCCAAAAGTTCCTGTAGTATTTCCATTACCGTCAACTGCTATGTAGTATGTGTTATTAACAGTCAAACCATGCAGTATGACGTCGGTATGCAAAAGTCCTCCAATTGTATTGACATCTTCTTGGCAGCCAATTTGAACTAAACTGCCACAGGCGCCACTGTAGACGGCAATTTGCGTATTTCCCAAAGTACCTGCAAAATTAGTCGAAATTTCAACGTCAGCAGTTGTTGCTACAAACGAAAACCAAACAGTATTGCTCATCGTATTAGGTGACCAACAGCTTGGAGTTGCAGGATTGCCAATAGTAGTAGCGGCAACATTGGTATATAATATTGAAGTACAGCTGCCCACACCTACCACTAATGTTTGCGCCGTAACACAAGTGTCATTTGGTGGTTGCCCATAACTGCGCTGTATGAATATCACGAACATAAAAACAGCGCATAAAAAAGGAAAGGTGAACTTCATACTTCCTATATCTTATTGTTGCTTTTGCTATGTTTAAGGTATTCTTCTCTGCTGACAGGTTTGTCATTGACAATATAAAACCTCTGGAGAAACCTTTTGATTAGAATCAAAACTTTTTTTTGAATTTGTATATTGGTTTTTGAATCGATGACCAAAGAATCATTATTTTTTCTGATAATAATCTGTCCTCAACAGCGCCCCCATTTTGAGAAAACGTTTGAGATAAAGCACTATTAGATGCAATAAAAATTAAAATAAGGGATAATAGCTCTCGTAACATACAACGTATATCAAAATTTCATTAGTGACCACAAATAGTATTTAATCAGAAAAACAGCTAATCTTATTGTCTATGCAGAAATAAAATTAGCACCATAATGAAATGCTTGCGATGTAGAAATAGAGGGATGCTAAAAGTAGATAAAAAATATTAAAAACGACAGAATTTCGCACTTAAATTTTAGTTTATTTACAGTATATCTTGACAAATTGTATAAATTTTTGAATTAAATAAAATCTTTAATGTTGAGAAAAAAGTGAATGGAAACAATTTGAAATAGGGATATGAAATTATTTGAGTTTGTTCAATATCGATGATTAGATGTCGCTAGTAAAGTTAGCAATCTTCATTTTAATATTTTTAGGAAATTATAAAATAAGAACGTGCTTTAACTTGTTAGAATTTTTATATTTTTAAGCAAATTTTTTTTTAACTAAAGTTGTAAATTTCACGGACGATTTCTAGCACCAAGATCATCTCGTGATTTGCATTGTTCTTAAATAGAATTAACACAATATCTCACAGGCAGAAATTAGTATTTGAAGTACTTTTGTTGTTTGAAGAAAAGTTCAAACTTGCTTGACACATAAATTAATAGAAATGAGAATTAGAATTGTTATTATACTGTTTTTTGTGACTTTCAGACAGATGCACAGTCTATTTGGCCGACATTGCTTCAAATGAGGGAAGCTTTTGATCCTTCCAGTCTTTCACCTACACTTTGGGTTAATCCTTACCGTGATGCCTATGTGTCAACAATTGACAACAACGGAACACGTCGAAAAGGGAATATTATAGACAGTGCAATAGCAAGAACTGGTCAAGCCATGATTACCACCGGCACGCTTGGAAGCAAACCTATATATAACGGAGAAGGATGGTATTTTGAACAAGGATCTAAACTTACTACCGGAACCAGTTCGACATACAACTTTTTGCATAATGGAGGTAATTTTGATATTTGGTGCACCGTTTTTATATGTCCACCTGCAACGGGACTTATTATCGCGCATTAATTAACACAAATGGAATTTCGGACACTGCAAAAGGAATTTTGTAAGAATCAACTCCGTAAATGGAAACAATAATTTAGAGGTTCGAGTAGGGAATGGCACTAATGCATTTATTAGCCTTTCAGGGTTCAATTCGCTTATTCCCAATTCGACAAATAAGATTAGAATCACAAAGTCGGGTAATTCTGCAAAACTTTTTGTGAATGATGTGCAAGTAGCTTCGCAGACAATTATCTTACCTGCTGGAACGGCAGATGCTGCGGCGCCAATGACATTAGTAAGTAATACTTCGGCATCGGTTAATGTCTATCTCAAAGACGTAATGATTTTTAATAGAGCATTGACTGCAAATGAAGCGTCGTCGATGAATTCAAGGACTTTTGCTTCAATCACGCCAACTCCAATGAATGTATATTTGTTGGCTGGAGATTCAAATTGTGCCGGTCGAGGTTTAAATTCTACAATTGCATCAGACTTGACTGGGAATATTGGGAGAGCCTACACACCTTTGTTGAGCACATCAATTGATTTTACGAGCTATCCTGGAAAATTACTTTTAGGAACGAACCAAACCATTACTTTTGAGAGTCCGTCTACACAGCATGGTGCCGAAATGAGATTCGGAAAAGCAATGGGTACAATTGCAGACACCTATATAATTAAGTATGGTATAGGTAGTATTCCATTGTTCCAAAGCGCTTTTGGTGATTGGAATGCTGCTAGCACAAATTCATACTTCAAGAAATTTACGACTTCGGTTATACCCCAAGCCCTAAATGATCTTGTTCACATTTACAGAAGAACCCCTGTTTTTAGGGGTCTAATTTGGACTCATGGTGCGAACGATGCGGTAGTTGGAGGTTCTAATGTGGCATGGACTAGAATAGGCACAACGATAACGGTGACTGAAAACTCTCACGGATTGAGAACAGGATATAAAGTGCCGATAACGAACGCCAGCAATTTAGCCACAATTCCACTTGGAATATATGAAATTACTAGAATTGACAACAATACTTTCAGTATGCAGGGAGTGGATTCTGGCCCGACAATAGAACTGTTTCGTATTCCGCTGGTTCTGTTTATGAAGAAAATTTGGCGGCAGTTATCAACGGAACGATTGATTATTTGACCAATAGCATAAAAAATCAAATTACGGGTGGTTCAGGTTATACGGTAAATAAGATGCGAATTTTTATACCTGAGACTCGTTCGGGTGCAACAATATTCGATGCAAATTCATATAATAGTGTCTTGGCAGGACAACAAAGAATCGAAGTAGTTTTCTTAGCGATAATCCGTAAGAACGGCAAATGTTCTTGGAACACTGTCGAGTCAACAGAAGATTTACCAATGTCAGATACCGTGCATTATACGACTCTCTCTTATGATACTTTAGGCCAGCGTGAAGCCAATTATTTTATGCAATTTATTAACGAGTAGAAAATGTGAATTTCGATGGGTTAGAATTTTTTTCAATCTGCAATTTGTTGCCGATTACCAATTGAAATTATTCACTTTTTCTCACTTGAAATAGACTATCACAAAATAATTCGTTCAGACCTAAAACAAAGAAGACTATCTGAGTGATAGTCTTCTTTGTTTCATTTAATGCACAGGCAATCAATTTAGGTTATCTTTTTTTAATGATCAGTTACGAGACTTCTCTATTTTGTCTTTTAAGTACAGATAATTTTCTTTGTAGTTTTTTGCACTTTTCTTTAATTTCGTTTTTGTCACAGGATCATTAAACAGTTTTTTAGGCCAGTATGCTTGTTAATATCAATGTTTCTGGTTTCGAATCCACTTTCAAATAAGCAAAGGTTTCTTCAAACAACTCATCAGTAAATTCAGCGGGCATTGAGGAAAGTATGATTTCGTCTTTAGATAATTTGCTTGATGGCTTCGCATCAATATAATCTTTCTCCTCATTTAAGGCTGTTTTTGGGATATATTTCTCTCCTTTTTCTAAAGCCAAAAGTCGTTCTTCAAATGTTTTGTTTTTTTTCTCTAATTCAAGTATTCTTTTTTCATTCTGTTCGGTTAATGCAGCAACATCATTAGCATTAAGCCCAATGGCCATATTAATCATAGTATAAGGGAGATTGTCTACATATGATGAAGACCATGCCACACCAACGATATCTTTGTATTGTTTAGCAGTAATTTCATTGGGCGAAATACCAATTCCAATTCCGTCATTATTGCCTGAAGGTAATATATAGTCGCCAGGCAAAACGCGACCTTTCACTTTTACAGGTATTTGCCCCATAAATGCCACCTTATTGTTCAGAAACTCTTGGCCAGCCGCTGGCATATTTCCCAAAACGGCAGGCTTAGTTGATATAGCAAGCAATTTATGCGAATTTGCTGTATTTTTTGAAATTTTACCCGCGGTTACGCCAACAATGTCACCCGGTACCAATATTTCATTTGGATTACTACGTTCAAGCCATTCTGCATAGTCAGCGGAACCGGATTGGTAGGTTACACCTAAATTTTCAAAAGCAAATACGTTAAAAGCGGCAAGATTAATAGTAGCTAAAACAAGATTAAGTGCATTCCCGATAATACACGGAGTGCAAGGTCCTGCAGAAACACCTAGGCCTCCTACGGTAATTGGTACAAATGATGTTCCAACGTTTGCGATTGCTGTTCCTTCAGTTACTATCAAATTAGTATTTTCAAGAATAAAGTCTGGGTCTAAATAAACTTCAGAGTTTTCAGATTCGCCTTCAATCCGTCCGACAGCATTATTATTACTGTCGAAAAAAGTTATGAAGTTATTAGAATTATTTGGCGTGCTATCCTCTAGTCTAACTGCGATGCCTTGTCCACTTCCCTGCACTCTCAATGGGTAATTACCGTAGTTTCCGCCATCAAGAGGCAATGCAGCGGTTATTGTAACTTGCCCATTAGCAGCAAGTGCACTATTCACAGTTAAGTTATTATTTATTGTCGTAGGTCCGTTTAAGACTGTCGGAGTGGAATTAGGTACCGTCAAGCCTCCATTAATAGTAACGTTATTATTAACAGTAAGATCGTTATTAATGTTTGTTGGTCCAGCAACATTTAATGAACCGCTCAAGATTGTAGGTGCTCCGTTGTTAATAGTTAATGAACTATTTAAATTGGTAGTTCCATCAACAACTAAATTTCCGCTTAAGTTAGTTGTGCTGCCGTTGGTCACAGAGAAATTGTTGTTTATTGTTGTAACACCATCAACGTTTAGAGTCGATTCTAGATTAGTAGCACCGACGACAGTCATTGTGCCACTCAAAATAGTCGGTGCTCCCGTTATTAACAGTCAAGGAACTATTTAGATTCGTATTTCCATCAACAGTCAAGTCTCCCGTTAAATAAGTGGGACTAGCTCCAGTTACTGTAAAATTGTTATTTATAGTCGTTGCACCGTCTACATTTAATATTCCCGTTAGATTGGATGGGCTTGCGTTGGTAACGGTAAAATTGTTATTTAGTGTTGTTGCACCATTTACATTTAATGTCCCAGTTAAAATAGTGGGAGTAGAATTATTAACCGACAACGAATTGTTTAAGTTGGTAGTTCCATCTACTACTAAGTTTCCAGATAAACTAGTAGGGCTTGCATTTGTAACAGTTAAGCTGTTGTTTAAAGTGGTAGCCCCATCAACATTCAACGGGCCAGACAAATTAGTTTCTGCACCAAGATTAACGTTTAATGTGTTATTCAAATTTGTAATTCCGTTAACAGTCAAATTGCCCTGAAATGTAGTCTCGCCAAGAACTTCTAATGTTCCTGTCAAAAGCGTGGGAGCAGCGTTATTGACGGTGAGAGAGTCATTCAAATTAGTCACACCATCAATCGTTAGAAAGCCTGTGCCGATAATATCGCGATGGAAAGCAACGGGAGTAAAAAGAATGGCTTGCGTACTTAATTCTTTGAAACTGCCATCTACGTCAATATCTACGCGCAGGTCTTTGGAGTACCATACCATAAGATTTCCTTATAAACGCCTACAGTGGGAGTACCATTTCCAATAATTGTTGATCATGCCAGGCGTCCGTAGAGCTTTGAATTTCTTGATATTCAATGCTATCATCCTCTTTGGTTATTGTAAATTTTACCTTTAATGGTTTGTTTGGATAGATATTTTGAGTGTCATTTACCCCAGGAATTTCAAGGTTCGGGTTGAGGATTACGGCTTGGTAACTCATCCCGTCGGTTTGCCCATAAACATTTAGGCCAATTATCATTAATATTAATAGTAAAAATTTTCTCATAGTTCTAAAGTATTGTAGTTATTCTTTTTTTAATAGTTTTTTAGAAATAGCCTTCTTATTTGCAGTTATGTACAAGAAATAAGCAGCCTCTGGAACATTTGATGCCGCAAGCTCAAGTTCTTGCTGCGCTTCATATTCTCTTTCAAAAACTTGCTTCCCGAATACGTCAAAGATTTTGACATCTATATTGGTTGTAATCTTTTCTTCGAAATTAATATGAATCTTTTGATTAAAGGGATTCGGATAAATTAGCGTTGTTGCAGAAAATAAATTCGAAGATTGATTTCGAAATGGTCCCTTGACATTCGGTTGCAAGTAGCCTTGTCTCAACACCATACCATTTTCAGCCACCGTTGTACCAATCACGCTCGCTTGACCGATAGATTGTTGAACGTAAAATGCGTTAGATAATGTTGATTTAGTTGGGCAAGATTTCCCGAGAGTCGACCTTAAAAGCAGCCCATTTGGATTTGTTTGGGAAGAGCCAATAACATACGATAGGAGCAAAAGTAGTAATGTAAGTCTTGATTTTAGCATAGTACTTTATCTGGGTTTAAAATGAAATCCTACTTGAGGTTGATTATTAGTAAATGATAATTTTTCATCCGAAGAACTCGTATTAAAGGCAAAAGAATAATTGTAACCACCTGTTATATATACAAAGTCACTAATTTCGTAGGTCAGTATTAGACCTGCCAAAGGCTGTATAAAAACACCTTTAAATTCTGGATTACTTTTTATGTCGAAGGACTGATCGTCGCTAAATTGTTTTCCCGAAATAATATGAGAAATATTCGCACCTAAATTTACCTGTGTGCTAAAGGTTGAGTGCGTTTCAAACAACCTAATCCCTACCAAATTTTGAAGACCAAGATAATTAGTATTCCAACTGTAACGCCTTTCACTTATAATTGCACTGGCATTAAATTGGTTCAAAGTAACGCCGCCTTGATAATGAAAAATGGCCTCGTCATCAAAATAATAAAGTACTCCAGCGGTCAATGACAATCCCACCCCAGTTTTTAGGCCGTCTATGGACTCGCCGCTTGAGTTCTTATAATCATATGCAGTAGAATTTCTGCCGACAGACAAATAAACTTCTTGTGAAAATAGGCTTACATTAAATAAGAACAGCAGCAAACAAAATTTAAAAGTCTTCAATATGATCTAATTAAATTGTTAATAAAAACCAAATCTAAAAAAAAAGATTTAACATCCAAAGCTATTTTTTAGTTTAAGTCGCTGTATTGCTTTTAATTAGATCCTCAAGCGCTTTTGAGATTAATTGCCAAATCTTATTTATCATTGATTAATTTTTGATTTAAAGTAAAAACTAATCGCTGTAAAATAGGATAGAAAACTTTTGTATAAAAAAGCCTCTACATTGCTGTAAAGGCTTTCTACTTTAGATTTTTTCTGAGTAAAATCAATAAAATTTTACAAACTGATAATAGTCCCTTGCGTCAAATCAAGATCTGCGCCTGTTGTAGGCGAAGTAACAATTCCAAAAAAGGTTCCAGTGATAGTAGTAGCAGAATTTACGCTGATATTCGACGTCCAGTTTCCGCCTTCGGCTTCCGATAGTGGATTGTAATCAGATGATAATAAGCGAAGGTTGAAGTTTGAAATTTTATTTGCTCCAGTTGTTCCTACGGGAATTTTGAAAAAAATATTATCTGTAGCTGTTGCATTGTCATAAGCTCGAATTTCTAGATTAGGGCCTACTGTAGTAACAGTAACGTTTGTTTCATATGTTTTTATTACAGAACCAACCTTAACGCTTATCACGCTAGAATTTACAGGTCCAATATTACAATCGCTCAAATCATTAAAGGTGTCTTGTAGATCACCCGAAGCATCTCCACAGCTGTTAATTTCATTTTGCAAGGCTGTTTTATACGCAGCGCATCTTTCTGCCAGATTAGCGGCTGTAGCTGTATAGTATGCTGCCTCCGCCGCATCGGTTGCATTGGATAAACTTTCGCAACCTGGAGCCGAGTCAGGAGAATCACTGGAACTACTGCAGGCTAATGACAAGATCACTAATAATGCAATACTTGAAAATAATTTAATTGTTCTCATTTTTTTTAAAGGTTTCTGGATTAATAATTAATAAAACAAAAAAAGGCCATCATTTCTGACAGCCTTTCTGCTTTTGCTCCCTCTCTTGGGCTCGAACCAAGGACCCTCTGATTAACAGTCAGATGCTCTAACCAACTGAGCTAAGAAGGAAAGTGTATTTCACTTTTAAAGCGGTGCAAATATAATGCGAAAATTATTTTACACAAACAAAATAAGGCAAAATTTTAAAAAATTATTATTTATGAAAAATTGCTTTATAAATATCGTTTCCATTTGCAAACAATAGCAGGGTAATAAGTAATACGAAACCAACCATTTGGGCGTTTTCCATAAATTTATCGCTGGGTTTTTTACCCGTTATCATTTCATATAATAAAAACATGACATGACCTCCGTCGAGAGCAGGAATAGGTAATAAATTCATCACCCCAAGCATTATTGATAATAATGCAGTTATGTTCCAGAACATTTCCCAACTCCAAGTTTTTGGAAAAATATCAAAAATAGCTTTAAAACCACCCACACCTTTATAGGCACCTGTACTTGGAGAAAAAATAGCTTTCAACTGTTTACCGTAACCAAGCAATTGGTCTTTTCCTTTTTCAATTCCCACTGGGAAAGCTTCAAAAAATCCGTATTCTTGTTTGCTAAACTTATATAAACCTAATTTTTCTAAGTTGCTAATTTTAAAGGAAGCGGCAAATATCCCAAGTTTACCCTCTTTATTGATGTGAATTTTTACTGGAACTTCTTTTTCGTCTCTCAAAACGACAGCATCAAGCGTTTGACTTTTGTTCGATTTTGCAATTGCTATTACTTGATCCGCATACTTGGTCTTAACACCATTCAGGGATTGAATAATATCTTTTGGTTTCAAGGCTGTATTTGCAGAGGAATCTGCGACTTTTCCAACCATAAAAGGTTCTCTCCAGTCGATGAACAATTTTTTTTCTCCTCCTAAAACTTTGTCAATTAAATCAATTGGGAGATTGATTTTCGTCACCACACCATCACGCTCCACAACGACTGTTTTAGCAAACAAGATTTTGTTCTGAACATCATTGAATCTTATTACCTTTTCACCATCAATTTCAAGGATTTTGTCGCCAGTCTTAAAACCCATTTCTTCCCCAACTTCCGAGGTTACTGCAATTCCATCCTTCAATTCACTATTGTTCAGGTACAAATCCCCATAATAAAACGCCATTCCAATATAGATGACAAAGGCCAATATAAAATTGACGGTTACACCACCAAGCATAATGATTAAGCGTTGCCAAGCTGGCTTAGAACGAAACTCCCATGGTTGTGGAGGCAAAGCCATTTGTTCCTTGTCCATGCTTTCATCAATCATTCCAGAGATTTTCACATATCCTCCTAGTGGCAACCATCCAATTCCGTATTCGGTTTCGCCAATTTTCTTTTTCAACAAAGAATATTTGATGTCGAAAAACAGGTAAAATTTCTCTACTCTGGTCTTAAATAATTTTGCGGGAATAAAATGTCCAAATTCATGCAGTATGATCAGTAAAGATAGGCTCAATAAGAATTGAGAAAGCTTGATAACTATTTCCATTGTTCGATTTTAGTTCTTTTTAAACGCACAAAAGTAAGGTTTTCACCTTACTTTCTAGCATATATCTTGTCTGGTTTATTTTTTTATGAATTTTTTAAGCATACGCCCTTCAGATGTAGTCAATTCAAGCGTGTATAACCCAGTGGATAATTGGTCAACGGCAATAACTTTCGTGCTACATTCTTTGACTTTTTGCCCCAAGGCATTAAAAATTGCGCAAGATTTTAAAGTTAATGAATTTGGCATTTCCACAGAAATAGTGGTTGTTGCTGGGTTGGGATAAATAGCAATACTGCTTTCCAATTCGAAAGTTGTAGCGCCTAATGTAGCAGAGTTATTTTTGGCAATAATATCTTTCTTTGGGTCAAATGTAACTCCTGTTACTGTAAAAGGAACGTTTACAATAAATTGCTGTCCATTGGTTGTGTTTTCCAAAACCAAATCTAGTTGTTGCCCACCTGATCCAGTCAAACGCACGGGCACCGGCATTTCAAAAAAGGAAACAGATGAATTAGATTGTGTTTGATTGACGGTAATTCTAGCCTGACCATTTCCTAAGTTATGTGCCGTAATTGAATAACTCGGATATCCTTGATTATATACCCAATCACTAAAGAATTCAGTTAGGTTCATTCCTGAAGTGGCTTCTAAATGACTTTGTAAATCTGGTGTAACTGCGTACGCATAAGCTAATTCAGGATCGTTTAGGTAATTGCGCAACCCTTGAAAAAAGTTGGTGTCTCCTAATTTAAATCGCAACATGTTCAAAACCATAGCACCTTTTCTGTAACTCAATCTGCTGCTGAAAATTCGATTCACGTCGGTCGCTTCCGTATCGGTTAGATAAATTGCACCGCCTGTATTCGACGTAATGCTTGTAATCATTGCATTTTTGTCGCCAATGAAAGCGTTTTCTCCATCAAAATTTTGAATGACCATCGACGCTAAGTAAGTGGCGAATCCTTCATTCAACCAAATATCTTTCCAGCTACCGCAAGTTACTTTGTCGCCAAACCATTGGTGTCCCATTTCATGCGCAATCAAACTTCGCGTATATCCTCCAGAATTTCCAGCGGTCATAAACGAAACAGTTGTGTGTTCCATTCCACCGCCCCAACCAAATTGGCAATGTCCATACTTTTCATTTCTAAACGGATAGGGTACAAATACCGATTCGTAAAAATTAATAATGTCCGGTGTCACAGCCACACTTGCGATGTTCTCCGATGCGGTTTCGGGATACATATAATTGATGATAGGAAAAAACGGGCTTTCAGCAGTGCCTAATCCGCCTTGCTGATTGTATACTTGATAATTGGTAACCGCAATCGCAATTAAATAGGCAGGAATAGGATAATTATGCTTAAAATGCGTTGTGCTTGTTCCATCAATATTATTGATTTTGGATTGCTCTAAGCCATTCGATACGGAAACATTTGCTGATGGCGCCGTAATATAAACATCGATGTTGTTTGCTTTATCATTCAAATCTTGCTTACACGGCCACCATTCCATGGCGCCAAAAGGCTCAGACAAAGTCCAAAGTACAGGTGTTCCGTTGTGCGTATCTACCGAAAAAGCACCAAATCCTGAAGAGGTTGGCACCCCCGAATAGTTAATGCTAAGTGAATCTAAAACATTAGTATTTTGAACCACAGGTAGGTTTACTGTAAGTTCATTATTGCCGCTTCTGGTAAAAGTTAAATTTACACCTCGTTGCTTTACAGTGCTCACTTCTAGAGCATCAGATAAATCAAATGTTACCGTGCTAATGTCTTCTTTTGCGATATATTTAGTAGTAACTTCTCCGCTGATGAATTGTTGCGAGGGATCTACATTCAATCGAAGTCTGTGATAGGTTACGTCGTAATTATAGGTATTTGGATTCGTAACAAGAGTCATTCTCTTGCTGGCAGACTTCTTTTCTGCTTGAACCAAATCTTCAAATTCGCGATCAAAATTTTGCGCTAACAAAGAAGTGCAAGAAATAAAAACGAGTAATAGATAGAGATTTTTCATTATGTTTAAAATATTTTGGCGAATTTAATTAATTCCTCAACAAACGAATGTTAATTTTACTGTAAATGCTGTTTTTTAAACAATTGTCCAGTAAATACAGTGCTTCCAAGTTTTTTAAATTGCTCCTACATATCCAAAACATTTGATTAAATTTGCCGTCGAAAGTAGAAATACAACTTCCAACAATAAAAAGTAGAACATGTTACAAATAGGATTTATTAGAGAAAATCAGGAGAAAGTCATCAAAGCTTTGGCAAAAAGAAATTTAGATGTAAAAGCCGTCGTGGAAGAAGTGGTTCAATTGGATGAAAAACGACGCGCCACACAAGTTGAACTTGACAATGTTTTGTCCGAAGCTAATAAACTAGCGGCTTCTATAGGGGAATTAATGAAAAGTGGCGAAAAATCTAAAGCGGCTATTCTGAAAGAAAAAACAGTTCTTTTGAAAGAAAAAAGCAAAGAACTTTCGGAAAAAGCGGAGACTCTTGCTCATGAACTTACCCATAAATTATATACGCTTCCCAATCTACCCGCAGACATCGTTCCTGAAGGAAAAACACCAGAGGAGAACGTCACGGTATTTCAAGAAGGTGAAATTCCGGTTTTGCATGATGGCGCACAACCACATTGGGAATTGGTAAAGAAATATGACATCATCGATTTTGAATTGGGCGTAAAAATCACCGGCGCAGGCTTTCCAGTCTACAAAGGTAAAGGAGCCAAATTGCAACGCGCATTAATCAATTATTTTCTAGATAAAAATACGGCAGCGGGTTACAATGAAGTGCAGGTGCCACATTTGGTAAATGAAGCTTCAGGATACGGAACGGGACAATTGCCGGATAAAGAAGGACAAATGTATCACGTAGGAATTGACGATTTGTATTTGATTCCAACTGCCGAAGTTCCGGTTACCAATTTGTTCCGCGATGTGATTCTTAACGAAAATGAATTGCCAGTTTTATGCACGGGTTACACGCCATGCTTCCGCAGAGAAGCAGGTTCTTATGGGGCACATGTTCGTGGGTTGAATCGTTTGCATCAATTTGATAAAGTAGAGATTGTTCGAATTGAGCATCCAGATAAATCCTACGAAGCATTAGACGGCATGGTTGAGCATGTAAAAACTTTGTTGCAAGAATTGAAATTACCTTATCGAATTCTACGTTTGTGCGGAGGTGATATGGGATTCACATCAGCATTGACCTACGATTTTGAAGTATTTTCAACGGCGCAAGATCGCTGGTTGGAAATCAGTTCGGTTTCTAACTTTGAGACTTTTCAAGCCAACCGATTGAAGTTGCGTTATAAAGATGCTAACGGTAAAAATCAATTGGCACATACTTTAAATGGAAGTTCATTGGCATTGCCAAGAGTTCTTGCCGGAATTTTGGAAAACTATCAAACTCCAGATGGAATTGTAGTTCCAGAAGTATTGCGCAAGTATACCGGATTTGATATCATCAACTAAAAGTTAATCTTTTAAAGGCGATGTACTAATTTCAGCACAATTGTGTTACTTTAGTACATTGTTTTTTTAATCATACTTCATGAAAAAAATAGTTTTATTAGTACTGCTTCTTTGTTCTGGTCTCATTTTGGCGCAAAATGAACAATTGGCACAAAACTATTTTGACAAAGGCGATTTTGAAAAAGCCAAAATTAGTTTTGAAGAATTGCTAAAAACCCAACCTTATAATGGGTATTTTTTCCAAAGAATTATCGAGTGCAACCAACAGCTGCAACTTTTTGATGTGGCTGAAAAAAGTATAAAAGACCGCTATCAACAATATCAGCAATCTAATTTATTGGTTGAATTGGGATGCAATTATCTTCTGAAAAAAGATGATGCTAATGCTAAAAAATACTTCAATGAGGCATTAGAAAAGATTAAGAAAAACCCGAACGAAGTCTATAATGTCGCGAGTACTTTCGAAAGAAAATCGCAAATAGAATTGGCGATTCAATCGTATGAATTGGGATTGTCATTGCAGCCAAAATTCAATTTCAATTTTCAATTGGCGCAGTTATACGGTCAAATTGGCAAAACCGATTTGATGATCGAAAAATATCTTTTGGAAGCTTATACCAATCCGCAAAATAACGTGGTGGTTCAAAATCAATTGACGCGATTCATGACGGAAGACGCCGATGTCAAATTTAATGAAGCGCTCAAGAAAGCTTTGATATTAAGAACGCAACAAAGTCAAGATGTTTTTTGGAACGACTATTTGAGTTGGTTTTACGTGCAGCAAAAAGAATTCGGGAAAGCATTCATACAACAAAAAGCAATTTATAAAAGAAATCCGGAGACTTTCTTTAATATTCTAAACTTAGCACAAATGGCGGTTGAGGATGGCGATAAGGAAACAGCCATCGCCATATACACCTTCGTTTTAGACAACACCAAAGACCTCGAATTGTTAATTCAATCGCACACGTATTTGATGAAAATTCGAATCGATGCCGCCACCGAGAAAGACTATCCACTAATTGCAACAGACATCGAAAACCTCATTAAAGAATTTGGCGTTAGTCCCTATTCTTTGTCTTTACAAAAGCTGCAAGCGCATTTCACAGCGTTCAATTTGAAGAATCCTGAATTGGGTAAAAATATTTTGAAAACCGCCCTAGACTTGCCGTTGAACGAATATCAAAAAGCGGAAGTCAAAATGGAGTTGGGAGATATTTATTTATTTGAAGAGAAATTCAATCAAGCGTTGATTTTTTACTCTCAAATAGAGGAGGATTTGAAAAACGACGTGGTAGGTCACGAAGCCAGTCTTAAGGTGGCAAAAACCAGCTATTTCAAAGCCGATTTTACTTGGGCACAGAAACAATTCAAAGAGCTCAAATCCGCATCGACACAACTGATTGCCAATGATGCGTTAGAGTATTTTTTATTAATTAATGACAATACTGCCGCAGATTCTACCTTAACAGCGTTGAAAGTCTTAGCCAAAGCCGATTATTTGGTTTATCAAAATAAAAATCAAGAAGCGCTGGCGAAATACCAAGAAATGCTGAAGCAGTTCAAAGGTCAAGAAATTGAAGCAGTTACCTTGTATCGCTTGGGAAGAATGCATGAAAAATTGGGCGACTATACCTTGGCATTAGTACAATACCAAACAATTATAGACCAATTTAAGGATTGCATTTATGTAGATGAAGCGTATTATTTTGCTGCGGAAATCTATAGCAATCAAGTGAAAGACGTCGAGAAAGCAAAATCGTATTACGAGCAAATTATTTTTCACCACGAAGACAGTATTTACTTTACTGATGCGAGGAAGAAGTATAGGCAATTGCGGGGCGATACGACATTATAATTAGAGACAGTAAGACATTAAGATTGTTAGACTGTAATACAAAACGGTCTCATTATCTTAAAATCCTAAAATCTTATAATCTTAAAATCCAAATCTATGATTCTATACAACGTCACCATCAATATCGACGACACCGTTCACGACCAATGGCTACATTGGATGCAAGAGAAACATATTCCAGAAGTGTTGGCCACAGGCAAATTTTCTTCAGCAAGAATGACCAAAGTACTTGTCGTTGAAGAAATGGGAGGAACCACCTACGCTACGCAATATACCACTGATAGCAAAGCCACATTAGATAAGTATTATCAAGAAGACGCGCCTAGATTAAGAGAAGAAGGGCAGCGCCTTTTTGCCGATAAAATGATGGCATTCCGCACCGAACTGGAAGTGATTTCTGAATTCTGGCCGAACAACAATTAGAATAAAAATTGTAAGATTTTAAGATCATAGGATTCAATAATTTCCTCAAAAATCAGCTAACAATCTTCGCGCCTTAGCGTCTTTGCGAGCAAAAAAACCAATCATGGAAAAAGTAACCCCAAAAAAACACCTCGGACAACATTTCCTCAAAGACGAAAGTATTGCTAAAGCGATTGCAGACACTTTGAATTTTGAAGGCTACAATGATATCCTAGAAATAGGTCCAGGGATGGGCGTGCTGACCAAATATCTATTAGAAAAAGCCGGTGACAACCTACGTCATCGAAATCGATACTGAGTCGGTTGCCTATCTAGAAAACAATTACCCGAAATTGCATGGAAAATCATTTCAAAAGATTTTCTAAAATACAACATCAATGAGGTTTTTGAAGGCAAACCATTTGCGATTATAGGCAATTTCCCCTACAATATTTCAACGCAAATTGTGTTTAAAATGCTCGAACTTCGAAACCAAATTCCAGAGTTTTCGGGCATGTTTCAAAAAGAAGTTGCCGAACGGATTTGTGAAAAAAAAGGTACGAAAGCCTACGGGATTCTCTCTGTTTTAGTCCAAGCTTTTTACGATGCAGAATATTTGTTTACGGTCAGCGAAACGGTTTTTGATCCACCACCAAAAGTAAAATCTGGTGTATTGCGTTTGCGAAGAAAGGAAAATTTTACCTTACCTTGTAGTGAAAAATTGTTTTTTACAGTTGTGAAAACAGCCTTTCAACAGCGCCGTAAAACAATGCGAAACAGTCTAAAAACGCTAAATTTGTCGGATAATTTACGAGAAGATAGTATCTTTGACCTCCGACCTGAGCAATTGTCATATTTGCAGTTTATAGAGCTAACGCAAAAAATAGAAGCCGATGGAGTTTAAAATCAGCAAAGAACTAATTCAACAATTAGAGCAACTTATTCAATCAAGAAACGATGTGCAACTCGAAATCTTATTGAATGACTTGCACCATGCTGATATTGCGGAAATTCTAGACGAGCTCGACTTTGATGAAGCGACTTATATTTTCAAAGTACTCGATAGCGAAAAAACAGCTGAAATTCTACTCGAACTGGAAGATGACTTAAGAGAAAACATTCTAAGCAGATTGTCTCCAAAAGAAATCGCTGAAGAACTCGATGAATTAGAAACCAACGATGCGGCCGATATTATTGCAGAGTTGTCTCAGGAGAAAAAAGAGGAAGTAATTTCTGAACTTCAAGACGTTGAACACGCCAAAGACATTGTTGAATTGCTCCGTTTCGATGAAGATACTGCGGGCGGAATCATGCACAAAGAGTTGGTAAAAGTCAATGAGAATTGGAATGTACTAACTTGTGTGAAAGAAATGCGAATTCAAGCAGAGAATATTTCTCGCGTTCATTCGATTTATGTGGTAGATGATGAAGATCGATTAAAAGGTCGTTTGTCTTTAAAAGATTTACTCACAACTTCAACAAAAACGCCGATTCGCGATATCTACATTAGTAAACTAAATTACGTAAAAGTCGATACCGAAGACGTAGAAGTAGCGCGTATCATGCAGAAGTATGACCTCGAAGCCATTCCTGTTGTTGATGAATTAGGACGATTAGTTGGACGAATCACTATCGATGATATCGTAGACGTCATCAAAGATGAAGCCGACAAAGATTACCAATTGGCAGCGGGTATCTCCCAAGACGTTGAGGCAGATGATAGTATTCTTGAACTTACCAAAGCGCGTTTGCCTTGGCTTGTCTTAGCACTTTTAGGCGGATTTATTACCGTGCGAGTTTTAGGTTTGTTTGAAGGCGCAATGCTTGCAACACGGGAACTTGTTCTTTTTACACCACGAGCGGCTCCTTGTTCAACCGGTTGATTAAAGAAGTATCGTTAAGTTTACTCAATGGGGTCATTTTAGCATCCATTCTTTTTCTCGGAAGCCATTTCCTTCTCAACGTAGAATTTATAATTGGCATTATTGTTACCATTGCACTCGTTTCTGTGATTATCATCGCATCGCTGATTGGTACATTTATTCCGCTTTTATTAGATAAATTTGGCATCGACCCCGCATTGGCAACAGGTCCGTTTATCACTACCAGCAATGATATATGTGGAATTCTGATCTACTTCTCAATCGCTAAATTGATTTTAGGATTTTAATAATTAAAGCCCATGAACATTCATATCATCGGTGGTGGGAACTTAGGGGTTGCCATCGCACTTGGAATTACAAGCTATACAAGCAACAATTCAGTAAGCATTAGCCGCAGAAATACGCAAAGTATTCAGTTCTTGGAACAAAAGGAATCAAAGTGACGACCTCAAATACGCAAGAACTCGAAAAGCGGATTTGATTATTCTCACCGTAAACCATATCAAATTGCAAGCGTTCTCGTTGAAATATTACCTTTTATCGCTAATAAAATCGTCGCTTCAGCCGTAAGTGGTTTTGCCATCGAAACCATTCAACAAATCACCGAAGACAATTGTAGTATTGTTCGCATTATGCCCAACATTGCCATTCAATTTGGCGAATCTGCAACCTGCATCGCATTTACCGAAAAAGAAAAAAGTGCTGCAAAACCAGTAATCGATTTGTTCCAACAACTCGGCACTGCGCCAGTCATCGAAGAAAAATTAATGGACGCCGCAACAGTTCTAGGTGCGTGCGGAACCGCTTATGCCTTGCGCTATATTCGCGCTTCAATGCAAGCCGGAATCGAAATTGGTTTCGACTCGCAGACTGCACTTGCTATCGCAGCTCAAACCGCAAAAGGTGCCGCGAAAATGTTGTTGGAAGAAAAAATTCACCCAGAACAACTGATAGATCGCGTAACGACACCACAAGGTTGCACCATCGTTGGACTCAACGAAATGGAACACCAAGGTTTTAGCTCGTCGTTGATCAAAGGAATAAAGACTTCTCTTCAAAAAATTAAAGAATAGGTTTCTTGAGATTCAGGTTAAGCGAATCTGAAAATTGCTGGCAAAATTGCGCTCCCAACGTCATTCATATGGAATGAGTTGTAGAAATACTTTTTATCAAAATTGAGAGGATTATTTGTAAAATCCCAAAAAACCACATTTTTGTTTTCAAGAGCAATTTGTTTCATCTTGTTTTTCATTTCCCGTAAAGTTGGTTCTTGAAAAGCATTGAGTTCAAAGTACTGCGGCGTCCAAACCAAAATGAGTTGGGCATGAATTCTATCGCAGTCAGCTATTATTTTTTTTAGAACGTTAAGCTGACTATTAAGTTCAATCACACTATATTTCTCTCTTTTTCCTCCTATTTCTTTTTTCATTTTTGCAAAATCAGAATTCCATGTTGAATGATGTTTCTGATAACCTTTCTTCTTAATTACAGGTGTTTTCCCACTTTTTGAACCAGATAATTCTTCGTATAATTTTACAATATAGCCGCGATATTTGCTCATGGGAACATATTTTTCATAGAGAACCGAGTTGTCTATTTTTTGCAGTTCATGAAAAAGGACTGCATTGTGATAATAAGGCAAATACTGGTTCTTTTCGGCGATGGGTTTGTCTGTTAAGGCATAGAGGTCAATATTTTGCACCACTATTTTGGGCGGTTTATTTTGGACAAGATAGGAATTCCAGCGAATTTGCTCAATCGCCAAAGAAGAACCTGCAACGCCAAGGTTATAGGATTTTATACCAGTGTTTTTTTCAATAATTTCTGGATCAAAATGGGCTTCAGTTCTAGAGTTGCCAAGAAAGACCAATGGTGCATTAATTTTGCCATTCATGAGCAGATTCCAATCTAAATAGGTGCTGCTAGTAGAATTTTGCAGCTTGCTGTCAATAAAGGTTTGCAACAGGAACAGCATCCCGTAGAAAAGTAGAAAAACTAACAATAATTTGATTAAAAAAACTTTCATCTTCCTTTATCTAAAATTGGAAATAAATAAAATCACTCGCCTCGTTTTTAATATTCAAAATAATCATTAACAAAATAATAAAGTACAAGGCAAATCTTGTCAGCTTCAAATACCATTTGTCTTGAAATAAGTACGGATGAATGACATGTTCGTTATGTCGTGAAATCCATTCGACAGTTATAAAAAAGAGTAAGGAGCACGCAAGAGGAATAATAGAATCAGAAAAAGTAGACTGAGAATGGATTTCAAAAAAATTTGTTGGGTTGAGAATACCGCCGATATATAAAAAAGCATGTTTTACATTTTCTGCTCTGAAAAAAATCCAGGAAAAAGTGATTATTAGGAAAGTCGAACACATTTCAAACACTTCACGAATACTTGGTAGTAAAGTTTCTTTTTCGAGAACTTTCAATTTTAATCTATTTTCTTTGATAATGACTAACGGAATAAAAAACAACGCATTCACAAACCCCCAAAGCAAGAAAGTCAAATTGGCGCCATGCCAAAAGCCACTAATTAGGAAGACAATCATCACATTTCTTATTTTAAAAATCAAATTTCCTTTGTTTCCTCCTAAAGGCAAATACAGATAATCGCGAAACCAGGAGGTCAAAGAAATGTGCCATTTTTGCCAAAATACAGCGACATTCCGTGAAAAATAAGGGTATTTGAAATTTCTCATTAAATCGAAACCAAAAAGACGAGAAAGTCCAATTGCGATATCAGAATAACCACTAAAATCACAATAAATTTGAAAAGAAAACAGGACGGCTCCGAGAATTAGCGTGCCACCAGAATAATTAGTGTAATGAGCAAAAATATCATTCACATACACAGCAGCGTTATCCGCAATGACAATTTTTTTAAAAAAGCCCCACAGTATGAGACGCATTCCATCGACCGCTTTTTCGTAATTAAAATACCTTTTCGAACTAAACTGTGGTAACAAATGGGTCGCTCGCTCGATTGGACCGGCAACTAACTGTGGAAAGAAGCTAACAAATGCCGCAGAAGGCAATGACGTCTTTGGTTGGTTCAAGTTTCCTCCGATAAACGTCGATACCGTAACTTAAAGATTGAAAAGTATAAAAACTAATACCTACTGGGAGAATAATGTCTAAGGAAGAAATATCCAACGGATATCCAAAAAAGGTAAAGGCACTTTTGAAATTGACAATAAAAAAATTGAAATATTTGAAAAAACCCAGTAATCCTAAATTGAAAAATATGCTAACAGCGAGCAAAAGTTTCCTTTTTCGGCGGTCATTTTCTTTTTGCAGTGCCAAGCCAACAAAAAGTCCACTAATGCACTAAAGAGCAGTAAAGACAAAAATCGCCAATCCCACCAGCCGTAAAAAACCAAACTGGAAACTACAATTAGTGCATTTTGCAATTTCAGGTTCTTTGCAGTGACGAACCAATAAAGAATAAAAACAATTGGTAAAAAAACTGCAAAATCAATAGAGTTAAAAAGCATCGTTTTCTTAAATCAATGGGTTGACTTTCTTAAGGACGGTATTTTTTAGGAGTAAGCAATACGAATGTATAAAATAACTTTAATATTCTTGTAATTCCGAAGTAATTTCTAGATGGCTTTTAATAACTTTGAGTTTTTAATAATGAAATCGCTGTGCTCAAAAACATCAAAATCCTACATCTCGATAGTAATCACCCAATTCTCAAAGAACAACTAGAATTACTTGGTTTCACCAATGATGAAGATTTTACGTCATCCAAGGAAGTTATCGAGTCTAAAATCCAAGATTATCATGGAATTATCATTCGCAGTCGATTTCAAATCGATAAAACTTTTATAGACAAAGCGACCAACTTACAATTTATTGCGCGTGTTGGCGCCGGTCTAGAAAGCATCGATTGCGACTACGCAACTTCCAAAAATATCACACTCATTGCAGCACCGGAAGGCAATCGGAATGCAGTCGGAGAACATACTTTGGCTATGCTTTTGTCGCTTTTTAACAATCTTAATGTTGCGGATGCCGAAGTTCCGGAGCGGACAACAAGAAACCGAAAGCAATCGTGGTCGCAGAACTGAACCGGAAAAACAATCGGCATCATCGGTTACGGGAATATGGGCAAATCCTTCGCTAAGAAGTTGCGTGGTTTTGAAGTAAATGTTATTTGTTATGATATCCTTGATGGCGTTGGAGATGTAAATGCCAAGCAAGTTTCTTTAGCAGAAGTGCAGCAAAAAGCGGATGTTTTGAGTTTGCATATTCCGTGGACGCCAGAAACCAACGGGCTTGTCAATCGGACTTTTATCAACGCTTTTCAAAAACCGTTTTGGCTACTCAACACTTCAAGAGGAAAAAATGTAGTAACAGCAGACTTGGCAGAAGCTTTGAAAACCGGTAAGATTCTAGGCGCCGGTTTGGATGTTATTGAATATGAAAATCTATCTTTTGAAACACTCC
>JADKHM010000013.1 GCA_016721735.1 Flavobacterium sp.
AAACAAATATATAAAAGGAATTGAAATATTGATAAGATTTGCGTGATATAAGTTTAGCCAATAAACAAATAGCAAATTATAATCAAAAGCTATTCAAACAACAATCAAGTTCGTTTAGATTTGCCAATGCACCAAAAGTAAATTATAAATAGAAAAGCAAACAGTTTGGGGTAATTATATCTAAGTGTACAATTATAGATAAAACCACATAGAGACATAGAAAAAAGACTTTTAGAGACCAATTATTGGTTCACATAGCTATGATTTTCTACACTAAAGTGAAAAGCCTTGAAAAATAATTTTTTAACCTATGTTTCTATGTGGTTGAATAAATAGAAAATAAATTAAATCCAACGAGTTAAATTTTTTCAAAACTTTATATGATAAAGTTCATTTTTTAAAAAGATCTTTTTCGATACCTTAGCAAGCATTAAAAATCAAATTAAAACGCAATATCATATGGAACATTACAACAACGGAAACGGTCAAGGTAAATGCCCTTTTTCTAACGACATTGTAAAACAAACCGCTGGATTTGGTAGCAGAAATACTGACTGGTGGCCGAATCAACTTAAATTAAACATTCTACGTCAACATGCCGAAGTCTCTAATCCAATGGACGAATCTTTCGATTATGCGGAAGCGTTCAAGAGTTTAGACTTAGCTGCAGTTAAGAAAGATATCGTTGACCTGATGACCAATTCACAAGATTGGTGGCCTGCAGATTACGGTCACTATGGCCCTTTCTTTATTCGTATGGCTTGGCATAGCGCGGGAACCTACAGAATTTCCGATGGTCGTGGCGGTGGCGGTGCAGGCGCTACGGAGTGCACCACTCAACAGCTGGCCCCCGACAACGACGAGCAAAGCCCGGAACTGCTGGCCAATCAAACAAAAATACGGTAGAAAAATATCGTGGGCGGATTTGATGATCTTGGCAGGAAACTGCGCCCTCGAATCGATGGGATTTAAAACTTTCGGATTTGGCGGCGGTCGTGAAGATATTTGGGAACCGGAAGAAGATATCTATTGGGGAACGGAAGGAAAATGGTTGGATGACCAACGCTATTCTGGCGATCGTGAATTAGAAAATCCGTTGGCAGCCGTTCAAATGGGATTGATTTACGTGTGAATCCACAAGGGCCAAACGGAAATCCAGATATCTTAGGTTCTGCCCATGACATTCGCGAAACTTTCGGTCGTATGGCAATGAATGATGAAGAAACTGTAGCGCTTGTTGCCGGTGGACATACCTTCCCGGAAAGATGCACGGTGCTGCTGATCCAGACAAATATGTGGGTCCAGAACCTGAAGGTGCTTCGATTGAAGAACAAAGTATGGGATGGAAAAACTCATTCGGCACTGGAAAAGGAGAACACACGATTACCAGTGGACTAGAAGGCGCGTGGACGACCACGCCAACAAAATGGAGCAACAATTACTTCGAAAACTTATTCGGCTTCGAATGGGAATTGACCAAAAGTCCAGCTGGTGCACACCAATGGAAACCAAAAAATAACGGTGGCGCCGGAACCGTTCCTGATGCGCACAATCCAGCAATTACGCATGCTCCGGTAATGACAACGGCGGATTTAGCCATGCGATTCGATCCAGCTTACGAAAAAATTTCAAGAAGATTTTTCGAAAACCCAGACGAATTTGCCGATGCCTTTGCACGTGCTTGGTTCAAATTAACGCACCGTGACATGGGTCCAATCAACCGTTATTTAGGACCTGAAGTTCCTAAAGAAGTTTTGATTTGGCAAGATCCAATTCCAACCGCTGCGTACAAACCAATCAACGATAACGACATTGCTGCGTTGAAAACTAAAATCGCAGCTTCTGGTTTATCTGTGGGTGAATTAGTCTCAACCGCTTGGGCATCAGCATCTACTTTCCGTGGATCTGACAAGCGTGGAGGTGCTAACGGTGCGCGTATTCAATTGGCTCCTCAAAAAAATTGGGAAGCGAATAATCCAGCGCAATTGGCAAAAGTCCTAGAAACACTCAAAGGAATTCAAGCAGACTTCAACAGCACAGCTGGAGAAAAACACCTATCGTTAGCCGACTTAATTGTTTTGGCTGGTGGTGTTGGAATTGAAAAAGCTGCAAAAAATGCAGGACAAACAATCACAGTTCCTTTTACGCCAGGTCGCACTGATGCAACGCAAGAGCAAACCGACGTCGATTCATTCGCAGTGCTAGAACCGCTTGCTGATGGTTTCCGCAATTACATGAAAAAGAAATATTCGGTTTCAGCGGAAGAAATGTTGGTCGATAAAGCACAGCTGATGACACTTACGCCACCAGAAATGACGGTATTAGTAGGCGGATTGCGTGTGTTAAATACCAACTTCGACCACTCCAATCACGGGGTTTTCACCCAACGTCCGGAATCACTCACCAACGACTTTTTCGTCAACTTGCTTGATTTGGGAACGTCTTGGAAAGCCACTTCAGACGCACAAGACACTTTTGAAGGTCGCGATCGCAAAACCGGTCAAGTCAAATGGACAGGAACGCGCGTCGATTTGATTTTCGGTTCGAACTCAGAATTGAGAGCCTTGGCGGAAGTTTATGGTTGCAGCGATTCGCAAGAGAAATTTGTGAAGGATTTTGTGGCAACTTGGACGAAAGTGATGAACTTAGATCGCTTTGACCTAGCGTAATAGCATACTAAATTAAAACCAAAGGTGGACAGTCAAATGTTCACCTTTTTTATTTGGGCGTGCCGGCATTCCTCGCTGCGGCCTTCCGATGCCGTCGGTCTGCGGCTGCAATTCCTCACTACTTTTTGTTTTTTTGTTCGTCACCAAAGGAGCTTCTTTGTCGCTCTTTTTCGCCTACAAAAAATACCAAAAGCACTGGCGTCATTTCCGCCTGCGCCCTCACGCGTAAACCATCAGGATCAAAATACTCTTTTACTTTTTAATCGTAAGTCACCGAAAAACAATCTGTGTAAATCTGTCTAATCCGCATAATTTGTGGCAAACAATCAAAGCTGTATACTGAAATAAACCACTACTAAAATCTCCTCTATCTTAGATATTTGAAAGAAACTAAATAAAATATTTCTTCTTCAACCAAAACGCCACATTCACCAAAATAATCAACGCCGGAACTTCCACCAACGGACCGATAACTCCCGCAAAGGCTTGCCCACTATTGATTCCGAAAACACCTATCGATACAGCAATCGCGAGCTCGAAATTGTTTCCCGCGGCAGTAAACGATAAGGCCGCGGAGTCACGATAATTCGCGCCAATTTTCTTCGACACAAAAAACATCAAGAAAAACATAATCGCAAAAAAGAGCACCAGCGGAATCGCAATTCGAATCACATCCAAAGGCAAATCGACAATCATGGCGCCTTTCAAACTAAACATCACCACGATCGTAAACAGCAATGCCATCAACGTAATCGGCGAAACAAACGGAAGGAATTTTTGATTGAACCATTTTTCACCAACAAATTTCCGAATCATAAAACGGCTAATCACCGCTAACACAAAAGGAATCCCGAGATAAATGCCAACCGTTTGTGCAATTTCAACTATCGTAATATTCAATTCCAAACCCTTGATGCCGAATAAGGGCAACATCACTTTCAAGTAGAAATAAGCGTAGGAGCTGAAGAAAAAGACTTGCAACAAGCTGTTAATTCCTATTAATCCTGCAGTCAATTCGCGGTTGCCTTCCGCCAATTCATTCCAAACAATCACCATCGCAATGCAAGGCGCAATACCAATGATAATCAAACCGGTCATGTATTCTGGATAATCTTTCAAGAAAAATGTCGAAAGCAAAAACATCAAAAATGGACCAACAATCCAGGTAATCAAAAAAGACGCGCTCAATAATTTCGGTTGCTCGAACATTTTGGGAATTTTCGAAAAATCGATTTTCGTCAAGGGCGGATACATCATCAATATCAAACCAATCGCCAAAGGAACATTCGTAGTTCCGGATGAAAATGAGTTGATAAAATCAGACGAACTTGGGATAAAATAGCCAATACCAACACCTAGCAGCATGGCGAGAAATATCCAAAGCGTCAAATATTGGTCGAGAAAGGAGAGCCTTTTTTTCATGATTTTACTTTAGAAAATACGTAATACATTTCTGTCGCAATTTCAAGACTGCGCTCCGCATATTTGGCGTTAATTAATTCTGTTCCATCAAAGACTTTTGGATCCTCGTAACGAACTGGAATTCGCTTTTCCGCTCCCGCAATAAATGGACAAGCTTCATCTGCCGAGGAGCAAGTCATTATCGCAGCAAACCCAGCCGTTGGATTGAAAACATCGTCAAATTTTTTGGAGAAACATATCAGCGCCACTGCGTTTTCGGCAAACTTCACCGCGTACGCAGGATTGCTTTCCTCGCTCAATTTTTGAATTTCAAATCCTTGATTCCGCAAGGTTTCAGCCACTTTCGGAAACATCGCCGTAGCTTCTGTTCCGCCCGAATAGCAATGCACGTTAGGAATTCCGAAATGAAAAGCCATCACCTGCGCCCAAATTTGCGACAAATGACTTCTTCTGGAATTGTGTGTGCAGATAAAGTTCAACCGAATGGGCTCTTCATCGTTTACTTTCAATTGTATATAGTCAATCAACGGCTGCAAAACAGCTTGTCGTTCCTGCGACACCGCAATTTTAGCAATCGAATTGACCGTGGCCTCTAAGTTTGAAAACATAAATTACTTCTTTATAAAATCACAAAAAATAAAATTCTGAATCGTGTCAAATGGTGTGATATGATCCTCCGTAAAACAATCCACCAAGTCAAAATGGCTTTCAAAAATCGCATTCATTTTGGCTTCGTTATACTGCGTAATGTCTAAACCACTGCATTTCCTCGGACCATTTTCTGAGAAAGTTCCGATGACCATGTGTCCGTTTTTGGCAATCGCCTTAGAAACAATCTGCGCATATTTTTCAATTTGATGGGCATCCGTTTGAAAATGAAACGAAGCGCGGTCATGCCAAAAATCGTAGGTTTCCGATGGATTGAAATCGAGTATGTCAGAAACGATAAACTTCACTAGATTCGCCTTGTCTCCTAGCCTTTTCTTAATGCGGTCAATCGCTTTGGCAGAAATATCTAACAAAGTGATATTGGTGTAACCCAACTCCAGTAGTCCATCAACCAAATAACTATCGCCACCGCCAATATCAATAATCTTCGCGGCCGAAGGAATTGCGAGTTTAGAGATAAGATCTAAGGAGGTCTTGGGTGATTTTTGATACCAACTCACTTCCGTTTCCTGCTTGGTAGCAAAAACGTTTTCCCAATGCGCTTTCTGACTCATTCTTAGCAGCAGTTACTTTCTGAACTACAGCAAGATGCAGCAGTTTCTTGAAGTTGATTAAGAGAAACTTTCACTTTCGCTGGAATGCCACAATGGTCTTTTGCCAGGCAATCTGTTTTGGTGTTGGTCAAGACAAATTGATTGTTTTGGAAATCCAAACCAAACTTTCCAACGGTTTCTTGTTGGAATTCAATTTCGATGTCTAGATCTTCTCCCGCAAACATATTTTCGGTCGATTCAATAATTTTCAAAACCTTTTTAGGTTCCAAGCGATGGTAAAAATCAACCGACGTCCAGAGTTGGAAGGTAGCCGTTTTTAGTGTTCGAAAAGTATTCCCACAATCGGTAAATTGTTTGGTAGTCATGCCCACTTCGGTAATATGAAAGTGAGCAGGAATTTTGGTTCCGTTTTGAAGCACAAATTCGAGATTATCGATTTGTGTGAGCTGTGATTTGAATTGAGATAATTTCATTTTGAACAATTTAGTTTGTTGCATTATTAACGACTTTCGTTAACAACATTTACTTTTTAACGTTTTAGAAATCAGGGAGAAATAGCCTTCTATTTTAACCATCGTTTCAGAATTGATACAATAGCAAATCGCCGTTCCTTCGATACTACCTTTGATGATATTGGCGTTCTTGAGTTCCTTCAAATGTTGTGAAATCGTCGGTTGTGCCAAAGGCAATTCGTTGACAATATCGCCGCAAATGCAAGCGTCGACAGACAACAAATACTCGACAATGGCAATTCTAGCTGGATGCGATAAAGCTTTGAATAAACTCGCCAATTCGTTGTGTTTATCAGAAAAAGATGCCGATTTAGAAGCGCCCATGTTTTATATATTTTTATATTGCAATATTACGATATAATAATACTATAAACCAAACAAAAGATGTTAAAAAATCTAAAACTGATTCTCGAAATAATTTCATACTTTTGGGCACGTACAAAAAATCCAAAAAATGGCATCTATAAAACTAGGCGGAAACCCAATAAACACTAATGGAGAATTACCAAAAGTCGGCAGCAAAGCACCTGCATTTACAATGGTAAAAAACGATTTAACTATCGCAACACTCAATGATTTCGAAGGCAGTAGATTGGTTTTAAATATTTTTCCAAGTATCGACACGCCAACATGCGCTACTTCTGTACGAAAATTTAATGAGCAAGCGAGTCAATTGGCAAATACCAAAGTCCTTTGCATCTCACGAGACTTACCTTTTGCTCAAAAACGTTTCTGCGGTGCTGAAGGACTAGACAACGTAATCAATTTGTCCGATTTTAAAGACGGCAGTTTCGGAAAAACATATGGTTTAGAAATAACAGATAGTGTTTTGTCTGGTTTACACTCGCGAGTGGTCATTATTATTGATGAAAATAGTAACATCATATACACAGAACAAGTTCCAGAAATTGCCGATGAGCCCAATTATGAAAATGCTTTAGCGGTACTTTAAACATTTATTTATGGAATTTCAAAAAGACAACACCTTTGTTACCGGAAGATTAAAAAGTATGGGCTTTGCCTTAAAGGGCGCGATCAAATTAATTACGACAGAACACAGCATCATGGTGCAATCTTCTGTAGGCGTTTTACTAATGATAGCAGGCTTTTATTTTCAGATTTCAACAACAGAATGGTTATTCCAAATATTAGCTTTAGGCTTGGTGTTGAGTATTGAAGGTTTAAATACCGCGGTCGAGAAGATAGCTGATTTTATCCATCCCAATTACCACGAGAAAATTGGTTTTATCAAGGATATTGCTGCTGGTTCCGTATTCTTTGCTGCCTTGACCGCTATTGCGATAATTTTGATTATCTATGTTCCTAAATTTCTATAATTCAACATTTTCAAAGAAATAATTTTCAATGGTAAAATCGAACAAAAAAGAAACCACCGAAAGCAACGCTGAAAATGCGGCTGAAAACAAGAAGTTTTGGAAGTTGACACGCCAACACAAACTTTTTATTGGAAGTCTCTTTGTGTTGTTCTCTATTGCCTTGCTGGTGGCGTTTATTTCTTTTTTCATTTATGGTCATGAAGATCAAAGCACCTTGCAATTGCTAGCGGATCGTGGAGAAAAATCAAAAAACTGGTTGGGCAAGTTTGGTGCCATTCTCTCTGATTTCTTTATATATAAGGGATTCGGAGCTGCTTCGTTTTTGTTTGTCAAATTATTTTTCCTTACTGGTTCCTTTTTAGCCTTAGACATTTCATTGAAAAAACTGAAGAACATTTGGTTTTGGGACTTGTTTGCCATCGTTCTGCTTTCCATTTTGTTCGGATTTTTCGCCAACACTTTACCGGAATTGGGCGGTACTATTGGGTATGAAATGAATTTATTTTCACAGGACTACATTGGTAGAATCGGAACGTTGCTCATCCTCATTTTAGGAATTACGATTTACCTCATATTTAAAATCAAAATTTCACCTGATACCATCAAATCGTTTTTTGAACGGAATAAAAAAGAACTGTCGGATGATTTAGCGTCAATTAAAGTACCTACTGCCGACAGCACCTATAATTTAGAAGAATTTGCGGTCAAAGAGGAAGAGGAACTAGAAGTGGAAATTGAGGAAGAACCGGAACTAAAAACTCCCAATCAATTTGAAATTAATAAAGAAACCCTAAAGCCTACCATTTCGAATCCATCTGAAATTCAACTCGAGCCAATCGCAAAAGTAACGCCAACCTACACGCCTCCTACTCCAGAAATCATAGCCACCAACGACGACACTTTTGTCATCGAAAAAGCACCAGAAGAAGCCACCATTGAAGAGAATTTAGCCTCGAGATTGGTCGCCGATTTTGGTTTATTCGACCCGACATTAGAATTGTCTAATTATAAATTCCCAACCTTAGATTTACTAAAAGAGTACGCTGGCGGTGGCATTACCATCAATCAGGCGGAACTAGAAGAAAACAAAAACAACATTGTTGAAACGCTTCGAAACTATAAAATTGAAATTGCGCAAATCAAAGCAACCGTCGGACCATCGGTCACTTTATATGAAATTGTACCTGAAGCGGGTATTCGTATTTCAAAAATCAAAAGTTTAGAAGATGATATTGCCTTATCGCTTTCTGCATTAGGAATTCGTATCATCGCTCCTATTCCAGGTAAAGGAACGATTGGTATTGAGGTTCCGAATAAGAATCCAACCATGGTTTCGATGAAAAGTGTGATTGGTTCCGCCAAGTTTCAAGAAGCGGAAATGGAATTGCCAATCGCCTTAGGTAAAACAATTTCAAACGAAACCTTTGTCGTTGATCTTGCCAAAATGCCGCACTTATTGATGGCTGGAGCAACTGGACAAGGAAAATCTGTCGGATTGAATGCTGTTTTGACTTCTCTTTTATACAAAAAACATCCTGCTGAAGTGAAGTTTGTTTTAGTTGATCCGAAGAAAGTCGAATTGACTTTATTCAACAAGATTGAACGTCATTATTTAGCCAAACTTCCTGATTCTGGAGATGCGATAATTACCGACAACACCAAAGTAATCAACACTTTGAACTCGCTTTGCGTCGAAATGGACAACCGTTATTCGTTGTTGAAAGATGCCATGGTGCGAAACATCAAAGAATACAACGAGAAGTTTAAAGGCCGTAAGTTAAATCCAGAAAATGGGCATCGTTTCTTACCTTATATTGTTCTTGTAGTCGACGAGTTTGCCGATTTGATTATGACAGCTGGAAAAGAAGTCGAAACGCCCATTGCTCGTTTGGCGCAGTTGGCGCGTGCGATTGGTATTCACTTGATTATTGCGACACAACGTCCATCCGTTAATGTCATCACGGGTATCATCAAAGCCAATTTCCCGGCTAGAATTGCTTTTCGTGTAACTTCCAAAATTGATTCGAGAACAATTCTAGATACCCAAGGTGCAGACCAATTGATTGGACGCGGAGATATGTTATATACGAACGGCAATGATTTAGTTCGGGTGCAATGTGCTTTCGTAGATACTCCAGAAGTTGAAAAAATAACAGAATTTATTGGTGCACAAAAAGCATATCCAGATGCGTATTTGCTTCCGGAATTTATTGGAGAGGAAAGTGGCACCACTCTTGATATGGACATTTCTGAAAGGGATTCACTCTTTCGCGAAGCAGCTGAAATTATCGTTACGGCGCAACAAGGTTCGGCTTCTTTACTTCAGAGAAAATTAAAATTAGGATACAACAGAGCAGGCAGATTAATTGACCAATTAGAAGCTGCTGGAATCGTTGGGCCTTTTGAAGGAAGTAAGGCGAGAAATGTTACGATAACCGATTTGAGCGCTTTGGATCAGTTTTTCAATAATGAACAAAATAACCTCTAACATGAAAAAGATTGCCCTATTTGCACTCCTACTCTTCATTAATTACACTACTACAGCACAAGATAAGAAAGCCAAAGATCTATTAGATCAAGTCACTGCCAAAGTAAAAACCTACAACAATATTGTGATTGACTTCAAGTACGCCTTAAACAATGCTAAGGAAAACATCAATCAAGAAAGTAAAGGCAATGTGACCATGAAAGGCAATCAGTATGTATTGAACTTGATGGGCGTCACTAAAATTTTCGATGGAAAAAAAATCTACACCATCAATCCCGAAGATGAAGAAGTATCTATTTCAAAATTGGATGAAAAAGATGATGCTGCCATCACACCTTCCAAGATGCTGACGTTTTACAATACAGGATACAAATACACTTGGGATATTAAACAGAATGTCAAAGGACGACAAATTCAATATGTCAAATTGGTCCCAACAAGCAGCAAAGATCAACGAAAAGAAATTCTTTTAGGCATTGATACCCAAACCAAAAACATTTACAATTTGATAGAAGTTGGAAAGAATGGCAGTAAAACCACACTCACCGTTAATTCTTTTAAAATCAACCAGCCATTATCAAAAAATCAATTTACCTTTGACGCAAGTAAATACCCAAAATACTACATCAATAAGTTAGATTAATTGTAAGTGAAAATTCTCGATAGATACATTCTTAAATCCTTTATCACAACATTTACGACTGTATTTGTTATACTGCTATTAATATTTATACTTCAAACAGTTTGGCTCTTTATCTCGGAATTAGCTGGTAAAGACTTAGATCTAATTCTCATTGTTAAGTTTTTACTTTTTAAGATGCCGAGTCTTGTTCCGTTAGTACTGCCACTATCGGTACTATTGGCGTCCATTATGACTTTCGGAGATCTGGCAGAAAATTATGAATTTGCGGCGATGAAATCAGCGGGAATCTCCTTGCAAAGAATCATGCGAGGCCTAACCGTTTTTATCCTATTCTTAAGTGGCGCAGCGTTCTTTTTTGCCAATAATGTCATCCCCTATGCCGAGTATAAATTCATTAATTTCAGAAAAGAAATTGCACAAGTGAAACCAGCCATGGCGATTGCAGAAGGGCAATTTAGCGAAGTCGGAAGTTATACTATCAAAGTGGATAAGAAATCGGGTGAAAATGGCAATTTACTATCTGGAGTTACGATTCATAAAAAAACAAATGGATATGATGGCAGCAAAAATGTAATCAAAGCCAAAACTGGCGTATTGATTAGTAGCGAAAAGTCGAGTGTATTGCAACTTGTCTTGCATGACGGCTATTACTACGAAGATATTGTCCCTCAAAAATTCGAAGACCGAAAGAAACTCCCCTTTGCAAAAAGTGCCTTTAAGCGATATGTCATCAATATCGATTTGACGAAAATAAATACGACTTCAGAAGATGATTTCAAGATCAAGAATACAGATAAGATGCTCACGATGAATGAACTGCTGTATACTATTGACTCACTAAAAATCAACTACAATAAAGAAGTAGTTTCCATATCGGACAATATTTTGCAAAGGGTAGGCATGTCACTTCCTAGGAAAACGGTCGTGAACACGAAAATTGAACCCGAAATATTGTCGAAATTTCAGACCGTCGATAGAGCAAATATTCTAAATATTGCTTCAAGTTATTGCACCAACAACAATTTTTCCGTAGACAGTTATAAAGCGGAATTAAATGATAAAATAGAGACTATCAATGAGCACTGGATTGCCTTATATGAAAAATTTGTCATTGCATTTTCTTGCCTCCTCATGTTTTTTATCGGAGCACCATTAGGAGCTATTATTCGAAAAGGAGGATTGGGACTGCCAATCGTTTTTGCGGTAACGATATTCATCATCTTTCACTTTGTTAATACATTTGGAAAAAAAGTAGCGCAAGAAAATGAAATAACACCATTTATGGGTTGTTGGCTATCAACAATGATCTTATTGCCCTTGGCCATTTTATTGACGTACCGAGCTACAAATGATATTGGCCTTGTTAATATGGATTTGATTTTGACACCAATTCAAAAGTTCTTCAAAAAAATATTTCCGGCAAGCAACGATTAATCTTATGGAACTAGACATTATAAAACTGAATACCATCGAAGAGGCGATTGAAGACATTCGCCAAGGAAAGGTAATTATCGTAGTAGACGACGAAGATCGAGAAAATGAAGGCGATTTTCTAGCAGCCGCAGAGATGGTAACCCCTGAAATGATCAATTTTATGGCAACGCATGGTCGAGGTCTGATTTGCGTTCCGTTGACAGAGAATCGTTGCAAAGAATTGGGTTTACACGCCATGGTCAATAATAATACGGATCCGATGGAAACCGCTTTTACAGTTTCTGTAGATTTACGCGGCAATGGCGTAACAACAGGAATTTCAGCGTCAGACAGAGCAAAAACGGTACTAGCGCTTACAAATCCAAATACCAAACCGCACGATTTAGCGCGACCTGGACATATTTTCCCCCTAATTGCGAAACAAGGCGGCGTCTTGCGACGAACAGGACATACCGAAGCTGCAATTGATTTTGCACGACTAGCGGGCTACAAATCAGCTGGACTTATTGTCGAAATCATGAACGAAGACGGCACCATGGCACGACTACCACAATTGGTGGAAGTCGCTAAGAAATTCGACTTGAAACTGGTTTCTATCGAAGATCTCGTGGCCTATCGCATGCAACATGATAGTTTGATTGTCAAAAAAGAAGATTTTGATGTCGAAACAAGATTTGGCAAATTCCGACTTCGAGCCTATGAACAAACGACCAATAAACAAGTGCATATTGCACTCACAAAAGGCACGTGGAATATTGGCGAACCCATCTTAACCAGAATTAACTCGACTTTAGTCAATAACGACATCTTAGGCACATTGACCAACAATGCCGATAAGAAACTAGATGATATGTTTCAATTGTTGCACGATGAAGGAAAAGGTGCGATTTTGTTTATCAATCAAGAAATGCAGACATCCAACTTGCTAAACCGCATTGTTGAATTGAAAACCCTACAAACTAAAGGGGTTTATAAAGCACCGCAAATCAAAATGGACACCAAAGATTTTGGTATTGGTGCACAAATTTTACATGACATTGATATTTCAAAAATCCGATTGGTTTCGAATGCCGAACATACCAAACGTGTGGGAATGATTGGCTATGGTCTTGAAATCATAGAATACGTAAATTATTAGATTTATTTTCCTTTCCCCTTTCTTTTTCATTTCCTAAAAAGTAACATAACTTCAGCTATCGCTAACTGGATATAAAAGATCTCATCTTAAATGGGATGCAAGACTGGCAGTCCAAGAAATCGCTAGCAAACGTGGAAAGTGAGTGAAAAAATAATCGATATTGCCACGCAATAGGATCTAGGAATCAAAAAAGGTTCTATATTGGTGAACTAAAATTGAAGACTACACCAAATACCATTCACTACGAGATGAAAATCAGCACAAAAATATATTGGTCCATTATGATCTTGGCGATTTATGCCCAGTCAGTAGCACAAACAAAACTGATAGAAAAAGTGGTGCAGCAAAATACGGAAATGGTTATACCGTATGAAAAATACCAACTCTCTAATGGACTTACACTTCTGATTCATGAAGACCATTCAGATCCAATTGTTTATGTTAATGTCACCTATCATGTTGGCTCCGCCAGAGAACAAGAAGGCCGTTCGGGGTTCGCACATTTTTTTGAGCATATGATGTTCGAAGGTTCTGAACACATTCCGGCAGGTCAACATTCTAAAATAATCACCGAAGCTGGTGGAAAATACAACGGTACGACCAATCGAGACATGACTAATTATTGGGAGCTGCTGCCTTCTAATCAGTTAGAAACTGCCTTGTGGCTAGAAAGTGATCGCATGGGCTTTTTCTTGGATGCAGTCACACAACAAAAATTTGAAATACAGCGGGAAACAGTAAAGAATGAACGAAACCAAAATTACGACAATCGCCCTTTTGGACTAATAAATGAAAAAACCTGTGAGGCTTTGTATCCTTCCTCGCATCCGTATGCTTGGCAAACAATTGGTTATGTAGGTGACCTCAAGAATGTAAATGTGCAAGATCTTAAAGATTTCTTTATGCGTTGGTATGGTCCCAACAATGCCACATTGACCATCGCAGGTGATGTCAATCCAATTACCGTCGTTGGAATGGTGGAGAAATATTTTAGTACTATTCCATCTGGACCAGCGGTAAGTCAGCCAGAAATTGCGCCAGTAGTACTCGATAAGGACCGATACATTTCTTACTATGAGCGAGTTCGATTACCACAGGTGATGTATACCTTTCCAACAGTGAAGGCGCGTCATGTAGACGAACCTGCTTTAGATGTCTTGTCCGATATTTTAGGCGAAGGAAAATCTTCGGTGTTCTATCAATACTTTATAAAATCGGAAGATGCCGAAAACATCGGTGTTTCTCACCCCTGCTACGAACTTGCTGGTGAATTTAAAATCAGAATCTATGCGAAAAAGCTGAAACATTTCGACAAAATGATTCAAGAGGCCTTCGAAGAATTTGAAAAAAAAGGAGTAACAGACGAAGACTTAGAGAATCATAAGATAAAATTTGAAGCACAAAAAACAAATCAGTTACTGAGTCTTGAAGGTAAGGGACAATTGCTTTCCTTTTATCAAACGACAACGGGAAATCCGAATTATATTTCTAAAGATCTTGAGCGTTATAGCAAGGTGACCAAGGAAGATGTGTTGCGCGTGTACAATACCTATATCAAAGGGAAACACGGCGTAGTCATGAGCGTCTATCCTACCGATCATTCCTCATTGGTTAAAAAAGACAACTACACTCCTCCTTCCCGAAATCTACACGCGATTGAAAGTGCAGAATACAAAAACCTAACCTATGTTAAAGCTAAAGACACATTTGACAGAAAAATTCAGCCCACTCCTTCTCCCACCCCAATAGTGAAAGTTCCTGATTTTTGGACAGATTCAATGCAAAACGGACTAAAAGTAATCGGAACAAAAAGTGAGGATGCACCAGTGGCATTCATGAAAATAAGCATACCGATTGCACATCGATATGAAACTAGAAAAAATGAAGGAATTTCAGAATTGATTGCAATGCTCTTAAGAGAATCAACCACGAAAAGCTCCAGTGAGGAAATAGATGCCAGACTGAATCGATTAGGTAGTGAAATCAATATTGGCACTAACACTGATGAACTAAACATCTACATCTCGTCTTTGACACGAAACATAGATGCCACCTTAGCCATCCTCGAGGAAATGGTTTTGCACCCAAAGTTTGACGCTAACGAATTTGATAATACAAAAGATAAACAGCTTGAATTAATCCGAACTGGAGCCTACAATCCGTCTGAACTCCCTAATGATCTAATTACTAGATTGATCTATGGAAAAAACCATATTCTGGGAAGTTCATCAAGAGGTACACGTGAGTCCGTTGGGTCTATCAGTGTGAGAGAGGCGAAAGAATACTATGAGAAAAATTGCATCCCCGCACTTTCGTCCATCGTTTTTGTCGGCAACGCAGCACAGAAGGAAGTGATGGCTAAATTATCTTTTTTCGAGCAATGGAATGCTCCAATAACAATAGAACCAGGCACAAGTGCTGCTACAGGAATAGGTAAAACAGCGATTTATTTCTTGAACAGACCCAATGCAGCGCAGTCGCAAATCAGAGTAGGATGCAATGGATTGCCGTTTGATGCTGCAGGTGATTTTTTCAAAGCTAAAGTTAGCACCTATGAATTGGGTGGAGCATTCAACAGCAAACTCAATTTAAACTTAAGGGAAGAACACGGCTATTGCTACACCGCGCTTGCCGCCTTTCATGGAAATAAGTACCCTGGCCCTTACATTATTGAAGCTAATGTCAAAACTGGCGCCACAGATAGTGCATTGTTAGAAATCTTGAAAGAAGTAAAAAAATATGCCGATAATGGAATCACTCAAGATGAACTGGTATTTACTCAAAATTCGATGACACAGAATGAATTGCTGAACTATGAAACCCCCGCACAAAAGGCCAATTTCTTAAAAATCATTCTCGATCACAACCTATCGAAAGATTTTACGGCCAAGCAAAATACGGTATTAAGAGACCTTTCTTTGGATGAAGTAAATTTCTTTGCGAAGCGTAGCCTTCCTTATAACAATTTGGTCATCCTTATTGTTGGAGATAAAGCAAAGGTCTATGATCGATTGCTGAATTTAGGCTATACCGTGAGTGAAATCAATACAGACGGAACAATCAGATATTGATTATAGTAAATTCAGTACTAGCGTTGGAGCGCACAGCCATTCAGCCGCGCTAAGATTGATTTTCTTCTTCAATGGCAAATCGAATGGCCTCTTGAAGTATTTCAACGTGAATTTCTTTCAGTGTTTTAAATTTAATGCAATATCCTGTCACTTTCGCCTTCCCAATCTTTTCCGCATAAGTTCTCGGTAAGTAGGTTTTGTCAGCAATACCAAAAATATAGATCGAGATTCCCGTTTTGTTGGCACTGATGCCAATTTGATAAAAGTCTTTGCTTGTTCCATCGGCATACTTGATGACGTGATTCCCATATCCTATGTTAGGATTTGCGACGACTCTATTGTGACTGTCACGGCCATCCAAAAACCATAAGGTACAATTCGGCATTAGCTGCAGCATAACGCGGTGTAATTCGAGCATCTCGCTGCGCTTTGGCTCAGATTCACTAGAAATAGACGCTAAGATTTGTGCTGCTACGTTCATAAACTAACGATGTCGTTTGATGATCCTAATTTTAAATTTCAACTTTAGATTTGTTCCTATCTAAAGAGATTGCATGGGACAGTAAATCGAAGCCTTTGATACCCAATTCGCAATTGGTTTTGACTTTCACATGCCAGATATAAATTTCTTCTCTCAAATTCAATTTACCCATTTAATTTACAACATTTGTGAAACGCACTTGATTAACAAGTCTTGAGTCAAACTTACCGAAAATTTGCCACTCATGCCACATAATTGCCACGATTTACGATTTGAAGATGAAGAAAGCAAAGGACAAGTTACATTATTAGAAATATACACCGATACCATAAGAAATACAGCACTGAAATCATAGGTTTACCTGTCTTCTACTGCTTATAAATCATACATAATGAAATACTTG
>JADKHM010000014.1 GCA_016721735.1 Flavobacterium sp.
CGCTGATTCTCGACACCAGCTAACTGTCACTGCGCCAGGAAACCATCAAGTTTAATAACAATTCGAGTTTAGTTCAAGTTAATGACTTGGCAACCAATACGGGTATCATTACAATGGAACGAATCACACCTCCTATTTATCGTTTTGATTATACGTATTGGGGAACGCTCGTAACGTTAGCGTCTAATTTTACATTAGGAATGCTATCTCCAGATACGCTCGCCGACAAATTTTTTAGCTGGACACCTACCATTGCAAACGGAATGGGGAATTGGTTTTCAGAATCTGCGGCAACCGTTATGAATCCTATCAAAGGCTATATCGTTCGAGGACCGCAAACGTATTCATATACACCCGCAGGTAAGATTCCATATACCGCAAACTTTGTTGGAACACCAAATAATGGCGTTATTTCGTGCCCTATTTATCACGGGAATTTACTAGCTCCTGATGATACAGACGATTGGAATTTACTAGGAAATCCTTATCCATCGGCAGTCAGTGCACTGTCGTTCTTAAGTGAACCAACAAATGCAACTATTATAGATGGAACGATTTACTTTTGGACACACAATTCAGGAGTTTCTTCTACCTACCTAAGTCCATTTTACGGAACCTTTACTTACAACTACAACAATAGTGATTACGCTTCCTGGAATAGAGTTGGGGCTGTAGGTTCAGCAGCTGGAACTGGAGGACCAATACCATCAGGTTATATCGCTGCTGGCCAAGGTTTCTTCACTAAAAGCACTGAAACAGCACCATCAGGAAACAGTGTTGTTTTCAACAATAGCATGCGTGTTGCCGGTAATAACAGTCAATTCTACAGAATGGCTTCTCCAGCCAACGTGCCACATGAGAACTTTAGCAATGACCCGATAGAAAGACAAAGACTTTGGTTAAACTTAACAGGTGAAGCCGGATCATTCAACCAAATATTAGTAGGATATGTAGACGGAGCAACAATTGGTTGGGACAGAGATTTCGACGGAATTCGATTTACAGATGAAACTAGCACCACACTCTACTCGTTAGTGGGTGACAAAAAATTGGTGATACAAGGTCGACCTTTACCTTTTGAAGACACCGACGAAGTGCCTCTCGGCTATCGATCTAGTATTCGTGACCATTATACTTTTGCTTTAGACCGCATTGACGACTCATTGAAAGAAAAGAATGTTTATATAGAAGACCGTGAATTAGATATCATCCATAATCTAACGCTAAGTCCGTATGAATTTACTTCTGGAAACGGAACTTTCGACGATCGATTTGTACTTCGTTATCTCAATACCACGCTAAGCACAAGTAACTTTGATGCCAATCAAAACGTGAATGCCTTTATTTTTGACCATCAATTGCATGTTAAAAGCAGTACGAATATTGTCGCTATCGAATTATATGATATTTCGGGAAAACTAATTCAAAAATACACGCCAACAGCGCTTGAAAAGGAATTCAGTAATAGATTTGATTTTGCTAATGGAGTGTATCTCACGAAAATCAAATTAGATAATGGCGGTAGTAACGAAAAAAGTAATTCATTAAGAAACACGAATTTCACGAATCGACACGAATTGATTACTGATTATCTGTGCATTTCACAGCCAAAAATGAATCTATTCGATACAATAAATTGAATGTCAAAGTTTAAAGTTTGACAACGATTACAACACATAAAGTCTTAAAGTCTATAATTGGCACAAAAAAAAGCAAACGTTAATTTGCTAATTCGTGTGAATTCGTGAAATTAGTGTCAACTTACCAACATAAAAAAAACCGTCTCAAAATCATGAGACGGTTTTTTTATAATATATAATGTGATTTACTTCATCAAAGTCATTTCGTCTACAATATGTTTCGCACCAGAATAATTTTCAATTACCCACAAAACGTAACGAATATCAACATTGATAGTTCTTTGCAAATTCTTGTCAAAAATAACATCACCAGCCATCGCTTCGATATTTCCATCAAAAGCCAAACCGATTAATTCTCCTTTTCCGTTTAATACTGGTGAACCAGAATTTCCTCCAGTAATATCATTGTCAGTCAAGAAATTCACGTGCATCGATCCATCTTTGTCCGCAAATCTTCCGTAATCTTTGTTCTTGTTCATCTCTAATACACGAAGTGGCATATCAAATTCCTCATCGCCTTTCTTGTATTTCTTCACCATACCGTCCATTGTCGTATAGTTGTTAATTTTCGCATCATTGCGCTTATCTGCTGGCAAAGCACGAACTTTTCCGTAAGTCAAACGCAAAGTTGAATTCGCATCTGGATACTTAATGGTTCCAATTTTAGATTCTCTCAAACCTTCCACCAACAAACGGAATCCTGCACCGTAATCGTTTTGAGCTTTAGCAATCGCATCCGATTTTGAATTAATATGCGTAATCATATCATTAGACAAAACATAAATCGGGTCATTATCTAAAACTGATTGCATTGGATAATCTAAGAATGCTTTGATCTTATCTACAGAAGTCAAAATACTCATGTCAATGGCAGCACTTGCATATTTGGTAAAATCATTGTTGTTCTCTTTACCAATTTTTTCCACCATTGGCGCAATTGCATAACCAGTAGCTTTTGTCGCGTACAATTTCAATTGAGCCGCCAACAAATCTTTTTCAGCCGGAATATAGCACTCTTTAAACATTTCTTCAGCTCCAGCAATAATTCCTTCAGCCATATCTTTACGTTTGGCAGCATCTGCCTTTGCATAAGTATCTAACTGTTTTCCGATGGTTCTTCCAATCGTTCCAAAAGCAGTCGTTCTGAATAATTGTTGTAAATAATTATCATGACGTGCTTTCTCATTGGTCAAACTATAAAACTTATTGATGTTTGTAATTGCATTACCATACTTCGCTTTGTTCTCAGGCTTGTTAGCCCATTTATCAAACTTAGCTTCTTGACCTGCTTTTGATTTTGCGGTTCCAAACTTCGTCAATGCATCTATCATTCCTTGACGGTTTTTCCAATAGTTAGCTGTTCCTGCATATTTAGAAGCATAAACCAAACGCAACGCCGCGCTTTGATCCATATATTTCTTCATGTTATCCATACCAGTTTTGGCACCTTCTACCCACGCTGGATAAGAAAACTTCACGTTTTGCTCGATGCCACCCGCTGGCATCCAACGGTTGGTTCTTCCAGGATATCCTAAAATCATGGCGAAATCATTCTCTTTTACACCACCTAAATTTACTGGCAAATAGTGTTTTGGAGCCAATGGCACATTGCTTTCAGAATACTCAGCTGGATTTCCGTCTTTGTCAGCATACACTCTAAACATAGAGAAATCTGCCGTGTGACGTGGCCATTCCCAGTTGTCGGTATCGCCTCCAAATTTTCCTAAGCTTTCTGGTGGTGTTCCAACCAAACGAACATCTTTATAATCTTGGTAAACGAAATAATAGTATTCATTTCCTTGAAAAAACGAACGTACCGAAACCGTATATTTTCCGCCTTCATTATTTTCTTTCTCGATCAAAGCAATTTCTTGGTTTACTGCTTTTTCACGTTCTGCTTCCGTCATTTTATCATTTACTTTTGATAAAATTCTTTTCGAAACATCATCCATTCTAACAAAGAAACGAACGTACAAGCTAGATGGTTTCATCTCTGCTTTTCTGTTTGGAGCCCAATAACCATCTTTCAAATAGTTCTTGTCTGCCGTCGATAATTCAGCAATTGCATCATAACCACAGTGGTGATTGGTCAACACCAAACCATCTTTAGAAATCAATTCGGCTGTGCAACCGCCATTGAACTGTACAATCGCATCTTTCAAACTATGGTGATTGATGCTGTAGATTTCCTCAGCCGTCAGCTGCAATCCCATTTTTTGCATGTCTCTGTGATTCAGACGTTCCAGGAACATCAAAAACCACATTCCCTCGTCGGCTTTTACGCTCATTGGCAAAAGCATGATCCCGACTAGGAAGGATAAAATAATTTTTTTCATTGTATAAATTGGTATAAGTTAATAAAGTGAGTTAGTAGTCTGCCTGTTACGCTATTTGTTACAGCCAGTTCCTCCAACCTCAAATTGTGCGTGCGAATATAAGGTTTTTTAGTAAAAATTCTAGCGAGATTCGTGAAAACTAAAACGTTGTAGTTAAATTAATTGACAATGAATAATTGATAATTGATAATGCCCAGCAAACTTTTAAAATCTCCTAATCAAGATGCAATAATTATCAATTAGCTTCGCTCAGTTCGGCTAAGGCCTCGGGTGTTAATTATCAATTATCAATTATTCTTGGGCGAATGGCCGGGCTATCCACTAAATCTTTTGTGTCAAACGCCGACACAAAAGGATACCGTTGCTATCCCTATCGCAAACTTGACAAAATAGAAACTTTATCCAATAAAAAAAGCACCCCAACTTGAGATGCTTATTGCCAAAATCAATTATCACCCGAGGCGCAACCGAACAGTCTGGAGCGTAGCGGAAAAAATTATCACCCGAGGCGCAGCCGAACTGTTTGGAGCGTAGCGGAAAAAATTATCACCCGAGGCGCAGCCGAACTGTTTGGAGCGTAGCGGAAAAAAAATTATCAATTATCAATTATCAATTATCAATTAAAATTAAAAATTTATTCATTTAGCATTGCCCACAACTTATCCTTCAACTCCGTCAATCCTTGTTGCGCAACCGATGAAATAAACAAATATGGAATGTTTTTAAAGTCTTTATCCAATTGGATTTTGAGTTCTGCTTTCAATTCATCATCCAACATATCACATTTCGAAATCACCAACATCCGTTCTTTGTCAAGCATTTCCGGATTGTATTTCGTGAGTTCATTGACCAAAATATCGTATTCAGCTTTGATGTCTGGCGTATCCACAGAAACCAAGAACAACAACGTCGAATTCCGCTCAATATGTCGCAAGAAATAATGTCCTAGACCTTTGCCTTCCGCTGCGCCTTCAATAATTCCTGGAATATCGGCAATCACAAACGACTGAAAATCACGGTAAGCAACAATCCCCAAATTGGGTTTCAAAGTCGTAAACGGATAATCCGCAATCTTAGGTTTTGCTGAAGTCAATACCGACAACAACGTCGATTTTCCAGCATTCGGGAAACCTACCAAACCAACGTCTGCCAAAACTTTTAATTCTAATACCACGTCCATTTCTAATCCGGGTAAACCAGGTTGCGCATAGCGAGGTGTTTGGTTTGTTGAACTTCGGAAATGCCAATTCCCTAGTCCGCCTTTGCCTCCTTGTGCTAAAACTCTTTTCTCCGTCTTCAGTGATTTCGAAAAGAATTTCGTTGGTTTCTTTATCGCGAACTACCGTTCCAAGCGGCACTTCAATAAATTTATCATCGCCATCGGCTCCGGTACTTCGATCTCCACCGCCATCACCACCGTGACCCGCTTTGATGTGTCGGGCAAATTTCAAATGAAACAACGTCCACAAACCTTTGTTACCGATTAAATAAACGTGACCGCCACGACCGCCATCACCACCGTCAGGACCGCCTTTTTCAATAAATTTTTCACGATGCAAATGCGTCGATCCTTTCCCTCCTTTTCCGGAAGAGACGAATATTTTTACGTAGTCTACGAAATTGCCTTCTGTCATTTTTTTTGTTGTTGGTTGTAGGTTGTAAGTTGTAAGTTAAAACGTTTTAACCTACAACTTACAACCTACAACTATTTAATCCCTCAAGGATTTCACCATCACCTTATCTATCTTAACGCCATCCATATCGATGACTTCTAGTTCAAATTTTTGCCAAATCAGTTTTTCGCCTTGTTTGGGTATGTGCGACAATTCGGTCATGATTAAACCACTGACGGTGTTCACTTCATAATCGTTCGTCAATTCATCCAAATCAAAATAAGTCAAAAAGTCGTGCAACGAATAATGCCCATCTACCAACCAAGTACCGTCTTCACGAGCGACTAATTGAAAGTCTTCTTTATAGAAGTCAGCCGCGTCACCAACCAAAGCTTCTAAAATATCATTCAAAGTAATTACACCTTGAAACACGCCATATTCATCCGAAACAAAAGCGTAGTGAATGCCACTTTTTTTGAAATTTTCCAATGCTTTGTAGGCCGTTGTTTGCTCCATCATGAATGGCGCTTCCGTCATAATTGCATTGAGGTTGAAATCGGTATTCTCAAAATGAGCAAATATATTTTTCAAATTGACGACACCTACGATATCATCAAAATTCTCATCGTAAACTGGGTAAATGGAATGCAACTCCTTTAGCATCAATTCCCGAACTTGATTTTTGTCCGCATTCAGCGGCAGAAAAACCACCGACTTCCGGTGCGTCATTAGCGAATTGACTTTCCGATCCCCAATATGAAACACACGCTCTACAATATCCTGCTCAATTTCTTGCACTTCCCCACCTTCGGTTCCTTCTTTGATAATGGCTTTGATTTCCTCTTCGGTTACTTTGCCATCGGCTGAAGGTTTGATGTGGAAAATCTTGAGTAAAAACTCCGTTGAAATGGTGAGTAACCAGATAAATGGCGCCGTCAGAATCGAAATAATCTTCATCGGAACAGCAACTGCTTTGGCAATAGCTTCGGGATAATTTAATCCGATTCTTTTGGGTAATAATTCGCCCAATACCAACGAGAAAAAGGTTAGAACCAACACCACAATTCCAACTGCAATGCTATCTGCATACAGTTTTGTTGCTGCGAAACCTGCTACAAAATCGCGAACATCAGTCGTGATTTTATCACCACTAAAAATACCAGTCAAGATGCCAATTAAGGTGATCCCAATTTGTACGGTCGACAAAAACTTATTGGGTGAATTGGCTAAATCGAGGGCTACTTTTGCGTTTTCATTTCCTTTCTTCGCTGCGGTTTCTAGACGATTTTTGCGGGCAGAAATCAATGCGATCTCCGACATCGAAAAGACGCCGTTGAGGATGATTAGAAAAAGAATGATCAGTAATTCCAAGGTACATATTTTGGTTGATGGTAAAACGGATGTTCCGTTTACCTTGACTAGCCCGGATGGCAGTGGTTATCCTTTTGTGCCGGCGTTCGGCGCAAAAGATTAGAACGGACAGCCGGAATAGCTTCTATAAAGAATCGATGACTGAACTCAATCGCACCGTAATTTCTTCGATGGAACCGATGCCGTTGACCGCGTGAAATTTGCCTTGCGCTTGGTAATAACTCATTAGCGGCGCCGTCTTTTGATTGTATTCGTCGTATCGGTTTCTAATTTTTTCTTCGTCTTGATCGTCTGGTCTCCCTGAAGTTTTTCCCCGTTCTAAAAGGCGTTGCACTAAAATTTCGTCATCGGCTTCGAGTGCAATCGTTGCGGTGATGCTTTGATTTTTTGAGACCAAAAACGCATCTAACGCTTCTGCTTGTGCAATGGTTCTTGGGAATCCGTCGAACAAAAAGCCACTGGATTGCGGGTTTTTATCGACTTCACTTTGCAGCATTTGAATGGTGACTTCATCTGGCACCAAATCGCCTTTATCCATATAGGTTTTGGCTAACATGCCCAATTCCGTTGCGTTTTTGATATTGTATCGGAAGATATCTCCGGTTGACAAATGGGTTAAATTGTATTTTCCTTTTAAAAATTCAGCTTGTGTGCCTTTTCCTGCACCTGGTTTTCCGAAAAGAACGATGTTGATCATAATATTAAGTTGCTGAGTGACTATGTTACTGAGTTACTGAGTGTTATTCTGCGAGTTGATAAATGTCTTTGAGGTTTCTGCCTAGTCCGTCGTAATCTAGACCAAAGCCGACGATAAATTTGTTTGGAATTCGGATTCCTACGTAATCTAACTTGATATCTTTTTTATAGACGTCTGGTTTTAGAAATAAAGTAGCGATTTTGAGGTGTTTTACTTTTTGCTCTTTGAAAATGGCTTTAAGTTCTTCGACGGTGTTGCCCGTATCGACGATATCTTCAACAATCACTACGGTTTTCCCTTCTAAATTTTCATTGAGACCGATGAGTTGCTTGACTTCGTTGGTCGATTGCGTTCCTTCATAAGATGCCATTTTAACGAAACTCACTTCGCACATACCGCGATAGTGTTTCATCAAATCGGATAAGACCATAAAAGAACCATTCAAAACGCCGACAAAAACAGGTACATCATCAAAAAAATCATCGTCCATTTGCTTGGCCATGTTAACAATAGCGAATTCTATTTCTTCGGCTGAAATAAAAGGAACAAAATGTTTGTCGTGGAGTTGTATCATTTTTCTAATTTTATAAGGTGCAAATTTAGTAAAGTATTCAGTAGTAAGTTGTACGCAAACAGACCTTTTTTGTAAAATAACATCATTTAAAAAATGAATTTGGATTTAGACGAACAATTAGCACTTTGTTCTGCCCATCGAAAGTCTCGAGAGAAAATTCGTGATTTTGTCTTAAAAAGACCTGAAATTTTTCCAGCGCTCTTACAAATGGCATTTGATGTCAACTATAAGTATCACTTTAAAGCTTGTTGGATTGTAGAACTTGTTGCCGATGCACAGCTCGAATGGCTTCAAAATCACCTTGATTTCTATTGCAATGGTTTACCCTATCTCAAAGACGAAAGCGGCATTCGTCCGATTGCAAAAGTGGCGATGATACTGGTGAATGCGCACTTCCGAAAAAAAACGGAGAATATTATACTAAGTGAAAGCCAATTAGAAAAACTTGCTGAAGTCTGTTTTGACTGGTTAATTTCAAATACAAAAGTCGCTTCAAAAGCTTACGCAATAAGGACCTTATATGCTTTAGGAAAAAAGTTCGATTGGATTTATCCCGAATTAAAAATAATTTTAGAAAAGGATTATCAAAGTCATAGCGCAGCATACAAAGCGGTGGCTCGAGAAATATTAAAAAAAGTAAATTAGTATAGGATAGATATTCACTGTTGTTGATAAAAAATTAAAAAATATTAAACTTAACATACTGACATTCAATTAAAATACTAATTTTATCATATTAACCTACATACTTTTTCTATGGCATCATTGAATCCCAATACCAATGCGCTCGGAACTGCTTTTGCGAAGCACCTTTTAAAACGGGCTACTTTTTCGTATACCAAACCACTTGTAGATCAGTTCGCGGCTTTAACGCCCCAGCAGGCGTTGGACTTATTGTTGCAAGACAGTCCATTAGTACTGCAAACACCATACGATCCGCTACCAACTGCAGCACCAGATGGTTTTTGGACCGAGTCGACTGCTTTGCCAAGTACGTTTAATGCACAAGCTAGAAAAGCGTCATTAGTTTCAGGCTGGTGGTGGTATAATGCGATAAACACCCCAACTTTAAAATACAAATTATCCCACTTTCTGACGACGCGATTTACAGTTGAAAAATCAAATGGTGCGGGTACTTCGACCGAGTTTTATGATCATATTCGATTGCATTTATTCTACGCTTTTGGAAATTATAAAACGTTGGCAAAAAAAATCACACTAGACAATTCAATGCTATTGTACTTGAATAACACCGCCAATAACAAAAATTCGCCCAATGAAAATTACGCAAAGGAATTCTTAGAGTTATTCACTATTGGCAAAGGACCGCAAATTGCGCCGGAAACTACACCAATTATACGGAAGCAGATATCGTAGAAGCAGCTCGAGTCCTGACCGGTTTTAAACGTAAAAATGATCGATCGGTTATTGATCCAGTCACTGGAATTCCGAAAGGTTACAACGTATTTACCCAGCATAATTTGAATCCGAAAGTGTTTAGCAGCGCTTTCAATAACACCACAATCAATGCCGCCACCAGTGACATTTTGATGGACGTGGAATTGAATGACTTTGTCGAAATGGTTTTCAATCAAATGGCAACTGCAAAAAATATTTGTCGTAAACTTTACATCTATTTTGTCAAAGGAAACATTACTCCTGAAGTCGAAACAGATATCATTACACCTTTAGCACAATTGCTGTACAATAGCAATTACGAACTGGCGCCGACTGTGCGGAAATTATTAGAAAGTCAACATTTTTACGACTTAGATGACAGCAACGCAGCAGACGAAACAATTGGTGCAATTATTAAGTCGCCACTGCAACAAGTTTCTGAAATTTGCACGTATTTGCAGGCAACGATTCCAGATCCGACGACCGATCCACTAAATTTCTACAATCAGTTTTGGCATAAATTTGTACATGAGACATTTTTGTCAGGATCAAATATGATTTTGTTTGACCCTGAAAATGTAGCAGGGCATTTAGCCTATTATCAAGCGCCAGAATTTGACAGAAGTTGGATTTCTTCGTCGACGTTGATTGCTCGCTATCGTCTTGGCGAATCCTTGTTAGATGGTGTAAATCGGATCAGTGGCAATGCAAACACCGCGGCAAAAATTAATATTTCGGCCGTAATTCAAAACGGAGGACTAATTTCAGACGCTTCCGATCCTGTAGCTTTAACTACAGAATTGTGCAATGCCATTTTCGCACAAAATCCAGATGCTGAACGTATCGCTTATTTTATGAATTCGTTTTTGTTGCAAGGTTCAGTTAATTATTATTGGACAGACGCTTGGAACACCTACTTGTCAAGTGCCAATAATTCGGTCGTTGAACCTCGACTAAAATTGTTGTTGTCAAAATTATTAAGTGCCCCAGAATCCCAAATATTTTAACTTAACCTCGAGATTGATTTTCATTCTCATTTTTTAAAGCTACAAAAATGAAAAGAAGAAACTTTATAAAACTCACCTCAACAGCTAGCGTCTTATCGTTATTGCCTACAGAGGTTTTTGCGCTTTTCCAATCGGCTGGAATGAGTACATGTCCCGATATTAATGGAAAAAAAATAGTCTTAATTCAATTGGCGGGTGCGAATGATGGCATCAATACTGTCGTGCCTTTAAACCAATACGATACCTACGCTGCCTTGCGTCCAACAATAAAATTAGACAATACAGGGGTTAATAGTGTCATCAATTTAGACAGCACGTTAGCGCTAGAGAATCAAGTCGGATTACATCCTTCCTTGGTTGGTTTTAAAAGTCTATATGACAGTGGGTTGATGCGATTAGTGCAAGGTGTGGGCTATCCAAGTCAAGATAAATCCCACTTCAAATCGACCGACTTGTGGCTTACAGGTGGCGACGGAACCCAAGCCAATAATTTCTTAGACAGTGGTTGGATTGGTCGATTTTTAGAAAATTATTATGCGAATTTCTTAACTGCCAACTTTCCACTTGGGATTCAATTAGGAAGTAGTGAAAACTCACTTGGATTTCACGGCGAAGTAGAACATGGCATGTCTTTAAATATAAACGGACAAGATCCTTCTGGATTTTATTCCGTAGTTAATGGATTGGGCGGACCCGCTCCTAGCGTTATTCCTGACTCTGAATATGGCGATTTGATTCAGTTTATTCTAGCCAATGACACATCAACGAATACCTACGCACAAACGATTTCTGCGGCTTTCAATGCGGGAACAAATAGTGTTACATACGAAAATACTGGCTTATCCAATCAACTAAAAACTGTCGCCCGATTCATCTCCGGTGGGTTGCAAACAAAAGTGTACTTGGTAAAAATCGGTGGTTTCGACACGCACAATTTGCAAGTTGCGGACACCACAACGCCACATCTAGGAAAACACGCTGACTTAATGACGGAAATTTCCGCCGCTGTTTCAAGCTTTATTACCGACTTAAACAATCAAAGCGTTGGCAGCGATGTTATTGCCGTCACTTTTTCCGAGTTTGGAAGAAAAGCAGGAGAAAACGGTGGATTAGGAACTGACCATGGCGAAATTGCGCCCATGTTTGTTTTTGGAAGTTCGGTTACACCAGGAGTTTCCGGTACGAATATCAATTTGAGTGAAGCCGTTTCAACCAATAACTTTCAAGTACAAACCGTGCAACATGACTATCGTCGCGTATTTGCAACAATTTTGCAAGATTGGCTTGGCGCTGGCAATGCCGTATTGGACTTAACTTTCTACGACAATACGAATGCGACTGGATTTGCTGGAAACAAAGTTGACCAACTCATCAATTCCGCCAATACGATACCTCCATCCTGCTATTCTGATGGCGCTTTGAGTTCCGCTGCTTTTAATACCGAAGAGGAAATAATAGTTTACTCGAACCCAAAATCTGAGACTTTCTCGATTCATGCTTTACAAAATATCAATGCTGTTTCTATTTACAGCATCGACGGACGATTTATGGGAAAATTCACCAATCCTCTATCGACCAACAACTATAGTATCCCTGTCAATCAGCTTTCCGTCGGCATCTACACGCTTGTCATCAACACCAATCAAGGTAATTTCCCGAAAAAAATTATTGTGCGACGATAACGACAAATAACTTCTGATTTTACAGAATATCAATTGTTAATTATTGATTGTTAATTATCAATTGATAGTTATCTTTGTGCCACACAACTACAAAATCATGACACGAGCGCAGCGACTGCATGAGACCTTTAAAAAATAACTAAAACGAATGAACTTTTTTTCTTCCGATTTTAAATTAGGCATCCTAGGTGGCGGACAATTGGGTAAAATGTTACTGTCGGAAACTCGGAAATGGGACATTCAAACTTTCGTCCTCGACCCAAGTGCAGACGCTCCAAGCAAAATAGCTTGCAACACTTTTGTGCAAGGTGATTTGATGGATTTCGATACAGTTTATCAATTCGGAAAACTCGTAGATATACTTACTTTTGAAATTGAATTGGTGAATGTTGATGCGCTAGAAAAACTAGAATTCGAAGGTGTTCAAGTCTATCCAACTCCAAAAACATTACGTCAAATTCAAAATAAAGGTGTTCAAAAAAGTGAATATGCCAAGCACCAAATTCCAACCGCTGATTTCAAAATATTTGAAAATCTTAATAGTCTAAGATCAAATCTTCTAAATCTCTCATTTCCCTTTGTATGGAAATGCACCGAATTTGGTTATGACGGTTATGGTGTAAAAATCATACGAAAATCTACTGATTTAGACGAACTCCCTGATACGGAATGTATCGTTGAAGAAATCATCCCTTTCAAAAATGAACTCGCAGTGATTGTCGTTCGAAATGTTTCAGGCGAGGTCAAAACCTATCCCGTCGTTGAGATGGAATTTCATCCCGAAGCCAATCAAGTAGAATACGTTATTTGTCCTGCGAGAATCGACGATAAAGTCGCACAAAAAGCCAAGGCAATTGCGCTACAAGTCGCTGCTATTTTTGAACCAGTTGGATTGTTAGCAGTCGAAATGTTTCAAACGCATGACGATGAAATCTTGGTCAATGAAGTTGCGCCTCGCCCTCACAATTCCGGACATTATTCGATAGAAGCCAGTTATACGTCTCAATTCGAAAATCATTTACGCGCGATTCTCAATTTACCTTTGGGCAATACCGACAGTAAAGTGGCGGGTATCATGGTCAATTTGGTAGGCGAAGAAGGGTTTTCTGGGAATGTAGTATATGAAAATATCAACGAAATATTAGCCATCGATGGCGTGACGCCGCACCTCTACGGAAAAAAGCAAACGCGACCGTTCCGAAAAATGGGCCACGTGACCATCGTCAATGAAGATATGAATGAAGCGAGAAGAATTGCAGAACGCGTCAAGAATACGATTCGCGTGATTAGTGGTTAAACACGAATTGCACGAATCAGCACGAATTTGTTTTTATACGGCGTGCCGCGTAAGGGATAGAAGCGGCATCCTTTTGTGCTTAGAAAAAGCCCTTCGACTACGTTCTGGGTGCCAAGCACAAAAGATACAGCGGATAGCCCGACCCGGAGGGACACGCCCCAAAATTATTAATTATCAATTGTTAATTATCAATTAAAATGAAAGTAGCCATCGTCATGGGAAGTATCTCCGACATGCCCATTATGCAAGAAGCCATCGATATCCTCAAAAGTTTCGAAATCGAGACGGAAGTCGATATAGTTTCAGCGCATCGCACACCCGAAAAACTTTTCGATTTTAGCAAAAATGCCCATACCAAGGGAATCGCAGTGATTATTGCTGGAGCTGGAGGTGCAGCCCATTTACCAGGAATGGTCGCTTCTATGTCGCCGTTGCCTGTGATTGGTGTGCCGGTAAAATCGAGTAATTCGATCGACGGTTGGGATAGCGTGCTATCGATTCTACAAATGCCAGGCGGTGTTCCCGTAGCCACTGTCGCGCTCAATGGCGGTAAAAATGCCGGAATTTTAGCGGCACAAATTATCGGAAGTCACGACAAAAGCATCCAATCGAAAATCATACAATACAAAGAAAGTTTGAAAGACAGCGTGAATGCGTCATCGGACAATTTGAAAAATAAATAAAATCAGGTGCTATTTCCCGCTTTCCACTATATCTTTTGCACCGAACGCCGGCACAAAAGGATGCCGTTGCAATCGGGGCTAAGCCACCCCGCCCTTCGGGCACCCCTCCAAAGGAGGGGAAACCAAACAACAACACTTGCGAACTTTGCGACAACCATTGCGAACTTTGCGGTTAAAAAACCAATTTACTAACATCAAAACCTTTGCGCCTCTGCGCCTTTGCGAGCAAAATGAACATACTAACACAAAAATTCCAAACCAAATACGACACCGCGCCCTTTTCGCAAATCAAAAACGACCATTTTTTTCCTGCTTTTCAAGATGGAATTGCCTTGGCCAAAGCCGAAATCGATGCGATTGTCAATAACCCAGCCGCACCGACTTTTGAAAACACTATTGAAGCAATGGCTTTTAGCGGCGATATCCTCGATCGGATTTCGAGTATTTTTTTCAATTTGAATTCTGCGGAAACCAATGACGAATTGCAGAGAATTGCGCAAGAAGTGTCACCGTTGTTGTCCGAATTTAGCAACGACATCAGACTCAACGCCGATTTATTTGCCAAAGTAAAAGCGGTGTATGAGCAAAAAGACCAACTGAATTTAAATCCAGAGCAAACGACGCTTTTAGACAAAAAATACAAAAGTTTTTCAAGAAATGGCGCCAACTTGTCGGACGATAAGAAACTACAATTGCGTGAAATCGACAAAGAATTGTCTAAATTAAGTTTGCAATTTGGAGAAAATGTACTGACAGAAACCAATGCTTTCCAAATGCATTTGACCGATGAAAAAGACTTAGCTGGTTTGCCAGAAGGCACGATAGAAGCCGCAAGAGCGTTGGCTAAAAGTCAAGATAAAGATGGTTGGATATTCACTTTAGATCATCCAAGTTATATTCCGTTTTTGACGTATGCCGACAATCGGGATTTGCGCAAAAAAATGGCGATTGCCTTTGGCGCAAAATGTTTTCAAAACAATGAACACGACAACCAAACTATAGTCTTGAAAATTGCCAAGTTGCGTTTCGACCGAGCCAACTTATTGGGTTACGCGACACATGCGCATTTTGTTTTGGAAGAACGCATGGCACAAACGCCTGAAAAAGTCACTTCATTTTTACAAGATTTATTAAGCAAAGCCAAACCTGCTGCCGAAAGAGAATTCAAGCAATTGACCCAATTTGCGAAAGAACTTGACGGTATTGAGCAACTCGAAAAATGGGACGGCGCGTATTATTCCGAAAAACTAAAACAACAACTCTTTAACTTGGATGACGAAAAATTGAAACCTTATTTTCAATTAGAAAAAGTGTTGGCTGGAGCTTTTACCATTGCGCAAAAACTCTACGGATTGACTTTTACTGAAATTTTCGATATCGACAAATATCATGATGAAGTCACCACTTATGAAGTGAAAGACGAAAACGGAAATTTAGTTTCGATTTTCTACGCTGATTTCTTTCCACGAAAAGGCAAACGAAATGGCGCTTGGATGACTTCTTTTAAATCGCAATATATTAAAGACGGCGTCAACGAACGTCCGCATATTTCTAACGTTTGCAATTTTACCAAACCTACGGAAACCAAACCATCATTATTAACTTTTAATGAAGTGACGACGCTGTTTCACGAATTCGGTCACGGTTTACATGGCATGTTAGCCAATACGACTTATCCGAGTTTGTCGGGAACGTCAGTCTATTGGGATTTCGTTGAATTGCCAAGCCAAATCATGGAAAACTGGTGTTACGAAGCAGAGGCGTTGGCGTTGTTTGCGACGCATTACGAAACCGGCGAGATGATTCCGATGGATTTGGTAGAGAAAATAAAAGAAAGCGCTAGCTTTCAAGAAGGCATGGCGACCATGCGACAATTGAGTTTTGGTTTGTTGGATATGGGCTGGCACGGGCAAGATCCAAGTGGCATCACCGATTTGAAAGCCTTTGAAACTGAACAATTCGCTGCGACGCAATTGTACCCAGATGTGAAGGAAAATGCGATGAGTACTGCTTTTTCTCATATTTTCCAAGGCGGTTATTCTTCTGGGTATTACAGCTACAAATGGGCGGAAGTTTTGGATGCCGATGCCTTTGATTACTTCAAAGAGAAAGGCATTTTTAATATCGAAGTTGCTACGAAATTTAAAGACAACGTCCTTTCGAAAGGCGGCACGGAAGCACCAATGATTTTGTACAAACGATTTCGTGGGCAGGAGCCGAAGCCGGAAGCATTGTTGAAGCGAGCGGGATTGGTATAGATTTTTGGATTGTTTGATTTTTAGATTGTTAGACTATAGGATTATAAGATCTCAAATTTGAATCTTGAACTAGGGCTGCGTTAGGGATTGGAGCATTTGTCTGAGCTCTCCCGATTTTTTTTCGGGAAGCGAGTGCGGAAAGCCCGACCGTAGGGAACGCCCAAGTAGCATTAGATCATAGAGAGCAGCAACCACCAAAAAATCGGCACACTTTCTACCCAAAAAGATGTATAATATTTGCTTTTGCGAACCGACGAAAAATGAATGAAAAGTACCGTTATGATTGACACGAGTAAGACGGAGTAACTCGGATTGGTCTTGAAAAATTCGAGTAATAGAAACGGAATGACCAATAACATTCCAAAGATTTTCGTGGGATGAATTCCGAATTGTTGCGGTAAAGTGCGCAGCATCGGATCATCGGTTTTGCTGTCATAGATTTCGAATGGGATGAGCAAACTAACCACAATCAGGAATCGTTGTACAAGAGTAAGGTAGCAATCGATGGTTACTGGCGTTGTCATCAATGCTGGAATACCAACTGTAATCACCGCAATACAAAAACTCACCAAGAACATTTTTAGGAGTCCATATTTCCGGAGAAAAGGATAAAAACAAATGATGACACCAATGCCTATGAAAGCAAGTTGCGTAACTGTTTCGAGTTTAAAAAAGTAAAAGCATGCTACTAGAAATGATGAGACACTAACTATAATAATCATAGGATTTCTGTACATCCATTGGCGGTTTCGGGTAAAAACATCGACATACTTTAACACATTATAACCTACGACCGCTGCGAAAAAAACCACTATGTTTAGATTTATTTGTGAGGGAATTTTAAGGATAATTTCTGTGATGTTCGTTAATGCCAAAATGGCCAAACCAATATGGAGGCTTGCATTGAGGTAAAAATCGAAAAGTCGTTTTAACATTGTCATCAAGCAAAATTAGTCAAACTGTTAATAAGAACCGTTTTTGGTTGAAAAATTCCTATAAATGAAAGGTTAAAGCCTGCCTGTTTTTGAGATTAATGCATAAATTTGTGCATCAAAAATCAACACCTTCCTAATTTATCTATGAGAACAGATTCCTTCGCTTTAAGACACATTGGACCTAGAGAAAATGATGTACCAAAAATGTTGAAAACCATCGGCGTGGCGTCGATAGAACAACTCATTTACGAAACATTGCCGGATGATATTCGACTGAAAGCGCCGTTGCAATTGGACGATGCGATGACTGAATTTGAATTTACCAATCATATCCAACAATTAGGAAACAAGAATAAGATGTTTCAATCTTATATTGGATTGGGCTATAATCAAGCGATTGTACCTGCTGTAATCCAAAGAAATATTTTAGAAAATCCAGGATGGTACACAGCGTACACGCCTTATCAAGCGGAAATCGCACAAGGACGATTGGAAGCGATTTTGAATTTTCAAACGATGGTCATTGAACTTACTGGAATGGAAATCGCGAACGCTTCTTTATTGGATGAAGGAACAGCAGCAGCCGAAGCAATGGCGTTGTTATTTGATGTACGTTCTAGAGATCAGAAAAAAAATAACGTCAATAAGTTCTTTGTTTCAGAGGAAGTATTACCTCAAACATTGTCTGTTTTACAGACGCGATCAACGCCAATTGGCATTGAGTTGGTCGTAGGAAATCACGAAACATTCAAATTTTCTTCGGATTATTTTGGGGCTATTTTACAATATCCTGGCAAATACGGGCAAGTGCATGATTATACGGCATTCATTTCAAATGCAAAAGATAACGAAATAAAAGTAGCCGTTGCCGCTGACATTTTGAGTTTGGTAAAATTAACGCCTCCGGGTGAAATGGGAGCCGATGTTGTCGTTGGAACAACACAACGATTTGGAATTCCACTCGGATATGGCGGTCCACATGCTGCGTATTTTGCGACGAAGGAAGAATATAAACGAAGCATGCCAGGGCGAATTATTGGCGTAACCGTTGACACCAATGGGAATCGCGCTTTGAGAATGGCATTGCAAACGAGAGAGCAACATATCAAAAGAGATAAAGCCACATCTAATATTTGTACAGCGCAAGTTTTGTTGGCAGTGATGGCAGGAATGTACGCCGTATATCACGGTCCAAAAGGGCTGCGCTATATCGCTAATAAAGTACATCGTTTGGCTTGCACCTTAACCAACGAATTAGAGAAATTAGGAATTTATCAAATCAATACTGCTTATTTTGATACGATTGTAGTGAAAGTTGATGCCAAGAAAGTGCGAACTATTGCTGAAGAAAATGGTATTAATTTCAATTATATTGATGATCAAACTGTCTCAATATCATTAAATGAAACCACAAGTATTGGCGATTTAAATAATATTGTTTCTGTTTTTGCTAAGGTAGCTGATAAATCATTTTCACCATTCAAATCACAAAACGCAAATGATCAAGTTCCGAGCAGCTTGGTTCGAACTTCAACTTTCTTAGAACATGAAGTTTTCAATTATTACCATTCTGAAAGTGCTTTGATGCGTTATATCAAAATGTTGGAGCGCAAGGATTTGGCGTTGAATCATTCGATGATTTCGTTAGGATCTTGTACGATGAAATTGAACGCAGCAGCAGAAATGTTGCCTTTGAGCAATCCGCAGTGGAATAATATTCATCCATTTGCTCCATTAGATCAGGTGCAAGGCTATCAAGAAATGTTGGCTAAACTAGAACAACAATTGAATGTCATTACAGGTTTTGCAGGAACCACTTTGCAACCCAATTCAGGAGCTCAAGGCGAATATGCTGGATTGATGGTGATTCGTGCTTATCACCAATCTAGAGGTGACCACCATAGAAACATTGCTTTGATTCCAGCTTCAGCTCATGGAACAAATCCAGCTTCGGCTGCAATGGCAGGAATGCAAGTGGTCGTAACAAAAACATTAGAAAACGGGAATATAGACGTAGAGGATTTAAGAGAGAAAGCCATTTTGCACAAGGATAATTTGTCTTGTTTGATGGTGACTTACCCTTCAACTCATGGTGTTTACGAAGCATCTATCATTGAAGTGACCAAAATTATCCACGATAATGGCGGACAAGTTTATATGGATGGCGCCAACATGAACGCTCAAGTTGGGTTAACGAATCCGGCAACGATTGGAGCAGATGTTTGTCATTTGAATTTACATAAAACCTTTGCGATTCCACATGGTGGTGGTGGCCCAGGAGTTGGACCTATTTGTGTTGCAAAACAATTGGTACCGTTTTTACCCACCAATCCAATCATTCCAACTGGAGGCGAACATGCTATTACAGCTATCTCTGCTGCGCCTTGGGGATCAGCCTTAGTATGTTTGATTTCGTATAGTTATATCTGTATGTTGGGTGCCGAGGGCTTGACCGATGCTACGAAATATGCTATTTTGAATGCGAATTATATCAAAGAAAAACTGAACGGTCATTACGAGACGTTGTACACGGGCGAAATGGGTAGAGCTGCACACGAAATGATCTTGGAATGTCGTCCATTCAAACAAAAAGGAATTGAAGTGACTGATATTGCGAAACGTTTGATGGATTATGGATTTCATGCGCCAACGGTTTCCTTCCCTGTGGCAGGAACCTTAATGATTGAACCAACAGAAAGCGAAAATTTAGAGGAATTGGATCGTTTTTGTGACGCGATGATTTCAATACGAAAAGAAATTGAAGCTGCCAATATAGAAGACCCAAATAACGTTTTGAAAAATTCACCGCATACTTTGGCGATGTTGACAGCAGAAACTTGGAATTATCCTTACACTCGTGAACAAGCAGCGTTCCCTTTAGAGTATATAGCAGAAAATAAATTTTGGCCAAGTGTTCGACGAGCAGATGATGCTTATGGCGATCGTAACTTGGTTTGCAGTTGCGCTCCGATTGAGGCGTACATGGAAAAATAGAATTTACAATTATAAAATTTTCAAGACCCTTTTAGACGATTTTCTAAAAGGGTTTTTAGTAAATCACTATGAAAGACATCGAGAATCAACATGATCTATTTTTGCTTGTCGACGAATTCTACAAGCGTTTGTTAAGTGACGACAACATCAACTACATTTTTACGGATGTTGTCAAAATAAAGATTGAAGAACACTTACCTATATTAGTTACCTTTTGGTCGCAGGCCATTTTGGGAACTGGCGGTTACACAAATAACCTGACGCAACTCCATATAAATGTAAATCGAAAGGTGTATTTATCTCCTGAACTATTTAAGATTTGGTTGCATCACTTTGACGACTCAGTAAATGAACTTTTTGCTGGAAGCAACGCAGAAAAAATTAAGATCAATGCACTAAATATTGCGACGGTACTTCAGATAAAAATTGCACAAGAAAAAACCAATTAATTACGACATCCATAATTATAAAGGTGTTTAGGTTGCTATTTCGTAATTAATTACAATTAAGCAACCTTTTTCTAACATTCCAATCTTTTTATTAATAATTTAGTAGTGAAATCATTCCTACAATGAATATAAAAATTATAGGTTCCGGTAGCTATATTCCGGACATTAGAGTTAAGAATACTGACTTTACAAAGCATCAATTTTTAAATGAAGACGGTTCTGCTTTTGCTTATTCAAATGACGTAGTAATTGATAAATTCAAGAGTATTACTGGGATCGAAGAGCGTCGTTACGCAACTCCTGAATTAAACTCTTCAGATTTAGCGTTTTTTGCAGCAGAGAAAGCAATCAAGAATTCTGGGATAGATCCTGAAACCTTAGATTACATCATATTTGCGCATAATTTCGGCGATGTTAAACCCAATGCAATTCAAATGGATTCGGTACCCAGTCTTGCCACAAGAGTGAAGCACAGATTGCGAATTCAGAACCCAAAATGTGTTGCTTATGACATACTTTTTGGTTGTCCTGGTTGGATTGAAGGCATGCTACAAGCCAATGCCTATATTAAATCAGGCATGGCAAAACGCTGTCTGGTTATTGGTTCCGAAACGCTGTCAAGAGTTATAGATGTTCATGACCGAGACAGTATGATTTACTCAGACGGTGCAGGAGCAACCGTCGTGGAAGCTTGCGATGACACCGATGGCTTATTGTCTTACGAAAGTGGCACTTATTCCTTCGATGAAGCCAATTATTTGTACTTTGGCAACTCTTTCAATAAAGAATTGGATCCTGATGTGCGTTATATTAAGATGCATGGAAGAAAAATTTATGAATTCGCACTAAGCAAAGTGCCACAAGCGATGAAGAACTGCCTCGATAAGAGCGGCATTCCAATCACTTCAATAAAGAAAATACTTATTCACCAAGCAAATGAAAAAATGGATGAAGCCATTGTCCATCGCTTTTACAAACTCTACGACCAAGACATGCCGGATAAGATTATGCCAATGAGCATTACTTTATTGGGAAATAGCAGTGTTGCAACTATACCCACTTTATTCGACCTTTTGATTACAGGCAAGATTGAAAATCAGTCCATTCAAAAAGGAGACATTATCCTTTTTGCTTCTGTCGGTGCCGGAATGAATGTTAATGCCTTCGTGTATAAGTACTAGTCCTTTTCAACATAATTCCTGAAAAAAGTCTATGCGATATTGGTAGGAACTTTCTTTTATCTACACCAACTTACCACCATTATATCCCTACAAAAAACACTAATATGATTTATTGTTTTGTAAGAAAAATATATTCTTTTTAATTCATTTTATGCATTTCATCGATTTTATTTGTTTTTAATCGTTAAACTATCCTACTATTGTACTGTTGAATAAAAACAAATCATAATAAATTAATCCCTAAATCAAAATTTATGAAAGCAATCTACACCTACGCAGCATTGGCTTTAAGCAGTATTACATTTGGTCAACAACTTTTCATTGTAAACTCAGACAATAAGTTTGGGGTTGTCAACGAGAATGGAGTTGAAATCATCGCAGCAAAATACACGTCAATTGACGAATTTGATAATGTGCACGCCAATTGGGCAAAAGTTGGTCTTGACAATTCCTATGGTTTTGTAGACAAAACTGGCAAAATCATAGTTGAACCTAAGTACCAAGAAATCAGTAAATACAATGTTCTCCACGAAGGTTGGGCATTAGTAAAGAAAGATGACAAATATGGTTTTATTGACAATTCCGGAAAAGAAATCGTTGCTCCAATTTATGACAAAGTTGGTTCATTTGGAGACTATGTTAAAGATTGGATGTTGGTAGAAGCCAATGGACTAAAAGGATTCGTTGACGCCGATGGGAATATCATTGTTCCTGTTAAATACACTCAAGTAGAGAAATTTGATAACATCAGAAAAAACTGGTCTTTGGTTAAAGACAGTAAAGATAAATTAGGTTTTATTGACAAAACGGGGAAAGAAGTAATTCCTGTTGTTTATGATAATATTGAGGCCTTTGTAAAAAAACAAACTGTGATCGCAAATGTTGATTAAACAATAACAAACAAACCAAAAAAGGATTTCATTAGTGAAATCCTTTTTTTTTCTACATACTATTCAAGAACGCAATTAAAGTATCAAACTTTCTATATTTGCATACCTTCTAAAACGCAACATATGTACGAGAAAACCTTTCCCAACAAGCGATTTAAACTAACCCTTGAGTTTATTAAAAAACACATCGACGCTTCTGAATCCATATTGGACTTAGGGGTAGACAATCCTTTTTCAGAAATTATGAAAACGGAAGGATTTAATGTTATCAATACAACTGGGGAGATTTAGATGAAGATCAAAGTGTTTTCCACAAACAAAAACGACGGTGGTGACCGCTTTTGAAATTTTTGAGCATTTACTAAATCCATTCTCTATTCTCAAAGAAATTCAGTCGGACAAATTGTTTATTTCAATTCCAATGCGTTTGTGGTTTTCCCCTGCCTACAGAAGCAAGACCGATCCTTGGGACCGCCATTACCACGAATTTGAAGATTGGCAACTAGATTGGCTTTTAGAAAAAACTGGTTGGAAAATAGTCGATCGCCAAAAATGGACAAATCCTGTAAAAAAGATTGGAATTCGACCTTTGTTGCGATTATTTTCTAATCGATATTATATTGTGTACGCTGTCAAAGCCTAACTATTCTAAGCTTTATTTTTGTAAGAAAATTATATTTATAATACTGTATTTTGTGTATTTCATCGATTTTATTTGCATTTAAACGGATAATTGACGTATCATTGTCCCGTAATAACAAACAAAATTAATTAACAAAAATTCAATTTTATGAAAGCAATCTACACCTACGCAGCATTAGCTTTATGCACAGTCTCTTTTGGACAAAAATTATTTATTGTAAGCTCTGATGATAAATTTGGGGTTATTAATGAAAATGGCGTTGAAATCATTCCAGCGAAATACAATTCGGTTGATGATTTTGATAAAGTCCATTTGAATTGGTCAAAAGTGGGCTTGAACAACCTTTTTGGATTTATTGACAAAAAAGGAAAAATTATCGTTGAACCTAAATACGAAGTAATCAATAATTACGGTACCCTAAACGAAGGTTGGGCCTTGGTTCAAAAAGAAGGTAAATATGGATTTATCGATGATTTAGGAAAAGAAATTGTTCCGCCTATCTATAACAAAATTGGAGGATTTGGTGAATATGCTAAAGACTGGATGTTAGTAGAATCCGATGGCATGAAAGGATTCCTAGACAAAGAAGGAAACATCATCGTTCCCGTAAAATATGCTGAGATCGAAAAATTCGACAAAGTCAGAAAAAATTGGGCTTTGGTGAAAGATCGTAAAGAGAAACTTGGATTTATCGACAAATCTGGTAAAGAAGTTATTCCTGCAATTTATGACAATATCGAAGCTTTCATTAAGAAAAAAGGTACTGTTGCAGATACAAATTAATCATAGTTAATAGTTAGAGAGAAAGAAGGGATTTCGTAATGAAATCCCTTTTTTTATTTGCTAAATTTATACTTTTACCTTCGCAATAAATGCCAGTATTTGATGAAATATTACGTTGTAATCCCAGCACATAACGAAGCGAAGTTTATCGCGCAGACCTTGCAGTCGTTACTAGACCAAACGCAAGTTCCTGACAAGATTGTGGTTGTTAACGACCACTCGACTGATGAAACTGAGACCATAGTTAACTCATTTCTTCAAAAAAATGGAACGTTACAACTGGTCAATAACTTCTCAGATGCCACGCACCTTCCAGGAAGCAAAGTAATCCGCGCGTTTCAAAAAGGACTAGAAACCTTAGATCAAGACTATGACTTTATTGTCAAATTAGATGCGGATCTTATTTTGCCAACTACGTATTTTGAAACCATTATTTCACTTTTTAAGAAGGACGATGCAATTGGAATGGCTGGCGGGTTTGCTTATATCGAACAAAATGACGCTTGGATATTAGAAAACCTTACTGATAAAGATCACATTCGTGGTGCGTTTAAAGCATACCGAAAAAAATGCTTTCAACAAATTGGTGGACTCAAACCCGCCATGGGTTGGGACACTGTTGACGAATTACTAGCAAAATTTTATGGATGGAAAGTGGTTACTGATGAAACATTACAAGTCAAACATCTTAAACCTACTGGTGCAAATTATAACAAGACCGCGCGTTTCAAACAAGGCGAAGCCTTTTATAGCCTTGGTTATGGATTTTTGATAACCACAATCGCCTCAGCTAAGTTGGCAATGAGGAAGAAAAAACCACTACTTTTCCTAGATTATATTAGGGGGTTTTGCCAGGCAAAGTTTACCAAGAAACCGCTTTTAGTTAGTAAAGAACAAGCTCGTTTCATTCGACATTATCGATGGACAAAAATAAAAAGCAAGATTTCATCGTAAGTGGCTGCGTGAGGGATAGCAGTGGTTATCCTTTTGTGCCTGGGTTTGGCGCAAAAGATAATAACGAATAGCCCGACCCTTGTGGTCACGCCCAAAATGTCCTCAAAAAAACTGACGCGCGACAACAGACAACCAATAACTTTTCTTAATTTAGCGCATATTTCAAAACCATGATGCTCGTTCGTTATTTGTCGCAAATCGGAAAGTATTTCTTAATGTGGAAAGAGATTTTTAACAAACCTACCAAATGGTCGGTGATGCGAAATCTTATTCTCAAGGAAGTCGATGATTTGATTATCGGTTCCTTAGGAATCGTCGCTTTTATTTCCTTTTTTGTGGGTGGCGTTGTAGCGATACAAACGGCGTTAAACCTCACCAATCCGCTTATTCCGAAATACCTCATCGGATTTGCCACGCGACAATCCGTAATTTTAGAATTTGCGCCAACATTTATCTCCATTATTATGGCTGGGAAAATGGGTTCATTTATCACTTCTAGCATAGGAACCATGCGGGTGACCGAGCAAATAGATGCCTTAGAAGTAATGGGTGTCAATTCGTTGAACTACTTGGTTTTCCCAAAATTAATCGCCTTACAATTGTATCCATTTATCATCGGAATTAGTATGTTCTTAGGAATTTTAGGAGGATGGGTTGCAGCAGTTTATGGCGGATTTGGATCGAGCTCAGAGTTTATTGGTGGTTTACAGCAAGAATTCATCCCATTTCATATTGCCTACGCATTCATTAAGACCTTTGTTTTTGCCTTGTTGCTCGCGACCATTCCATCTTTTCACGGCTATTATATGAAAGGTGGCGCTTTAGAAGTAGGAAAAGCAAGTACGGTTTCTTTTGTGTGGACTTCAGTAATGATCATTGCGATGAATTATATACTAACTCAAATGCTTTTGACCCAATGATAGAAGTAAAAAATGTCGAAAAATCATTTGGTACAAGTAAGATATTAAAAGGAGTTTCAACTGTTTTTGAAACTGGGAAAACCAATTTAATCATCGGTCAAAGTGGTTCTGGAAAGACTGTCTTGCTCAAGAGTTTGTTAGGTATTTTTGCTCCCGAAGCAGGCACTATTTCTTTTGATGGGCGAATTTATTCAGATTTAACGCCAGACGAGAAAAGAGAATTGCGTACAGAAATAGGAATGGTTTTTCAGGGAAGCGCCTTATTCGATTCGATGACTGTGGAAGAAAATGTTGGTTTTCCTTTGAAAATGTTTACCAAAAATTCAAATTCAGAAATTCAGGATCGCGTAGATTTTGTTTTGAAAAGAGTTAACCTGATTGATGCGCATAAAAAATTACCTTCTGAAATTTCAGGTGGAATGCAGAAACGTGTCGCTATTGCTCGAGCGATTGTAAATAATCCGAAATATTTGTTTTGTGATGAACCCAATTCAGGTTTAGATCCCAACACTTCCATTTTGATAGACAATCTCATTAAGGAAATTACCGAAGAATACAATATCACCACTGTGATTAACTCGCATGATATGAATTCCGTGATGGAAATTGGGGAAAATATTGTCTTCCTAAAAAACGGTTTGAAAGCATGGCAAGGCACTAAAGAAGAAATTTTTAGAACCGACAATGAGGCCATTGTAGATTTTGTTTATTCGTCTAACCTCTTCAAAAAAGTTCGAGAAGCGTATTTGAAAGGATAACTCCTATCATTCTCAGTTACTTAATCTTAAATTTGCCAAATTAGAATAAAAAAAGCGAGAATCTCTTCCCGCTTTGCTTTACATTTTCAATTGACTGACAATTCCTTTTATTTCCTGTTCCTTCCCTTTTGGATAAATAAGCAAGACATTATCCTTGTCGACAATGATAAAATCTTCTAATCCATCAATAATTACCAATTTATCTTTTGCCGTGCTGATGATGTTATTTGAAGAATTATTCAGCAAAACACTCGCATTCACGACAGCATTATTGTGATCATCTTTGTCGAGTTTTTCGTGCAATGAACCCCAAGTTCCTAAATCATTCCAATCGAAAGTAGCTGGAAGAACATACACGTTTTTTGCTTTTTCCATGACGGCGTAATCTATGGAAACATTTTCAGCCAAGGCATATTTTTGGGCAATAAAGTCCTTTTCATTTTCAGTATTGTAATCGTTCCAACCCTCCAGAAACAAAGCATTCATTTGCGGTTGAAATTTTTCAAAAGCTTCAGCAATTGCTCTCACGCTCCAAATAAAAATACCACCATTCCATAAAAAATTACCGCTTTCAATGAAAGATTTTGCCGTTTCGTAATCTGGTTTTTCTCGAAATTGATTGACTTTTTTAATAGGATTTGAATCGGTTTTATCAAACTCAATATACCCAAAGCCCGTATTTGGAAACGTCGGTTGAATTCCTAAAGTCATCAATGCATTTTCAGCGCTGCAAAAATCAAAACACTGCTGCAGATTTTGAACAAAGACCGCTTCATCTTCTATCCAGTGATCGCTAGGTGCGACTACCATAACGGCATCCGGATTTTGCTTTTTGATTTTGAGAGAGGCATACAAAATACACGGCGCCGTATTTCGCATTGCAGGTTCTAATAAAACCTGCTCTGGCTTGACCATTGGCAATTGTTCTAATACAATGTGATTGTATTTTTCGTTGGTCAAGATTAAGATGTTCTCGACTGGAATCAATTGCGACAATCTACTAAACGTCTTCTGTATTAAAGTATGTCCCGAACCCAGCATATCGTGAAATTGCTTTGGAAATTCAGTGGTACTCACTGGCCAAAATCGAGATCCAACGCCACCAGCCATCAATATTGCGTAATAATTTTTATTCATTTTTTCTAAGTTGCTGAGTTACTGAGTTGCTGAGTAACTGAGATTTGTATTTTTAGTTCTTATTTAAGTAATTCAACTTCTGCATTCGGATTAAACAAATATAACCGTCCCGAACTTACTTCCACACATTCATATCTTTTGGTCCTGAGTGCACCTTTTGTAAAAATTTTTCCGTTATGAATCCTAAAATGGCTTCCGTAAGGGAGCTCAAAGATATAATTTTTATCATTCTGTTGGTCAAACTGTTTTAACGCTAAAGACAAAGTTGCATCGACGTCGCTACTGGCTGAAGGATTTTTAAAATGACGCGCCAATAAAGGCAAAAGTTGATTCGGAAAAATCTCTGGTCTAATAAAAGGAATCATCAGTCGCTGAAAGGTGTACTTCCATTCTTCGCCGTGAGGCTTGATTTTGCTCCCGAATTTTTCAAACGCCACCAAATGAGAAATTTCATGAATCAGCGTGATCAGGAATTTATATTTATTCAAATTAGCATTGACTGTAATTTCATGTTTGCCATTTACCGCTTTGCGATAGTCACCATGACGAGTTACTCGTTCATTCACGATTTTGAGATGCACTTCATTGGCAACAATCAGTTCAAAAACTGGCCTTACAGCGTGTTCGGGAATATATTTTGCTAAGGTGTCGCTCATTTGGAGTTGTCCGTTGTCGGTTGTCAGTTGCCGGTTAAAAGGGTTTTAACTGACCACTGAGAACCGACAACTAAATTATGGTGTTGTTGAAGAAACTTGCAGTACTTTCCCGTTATAAAATTGATTCCCCGTCAACGTAAAATTATAAATATAATCTGCCATTTTCGCTGCGGAAATTGGCGCTTGATATCCCGGAAAAGCTTCTGCCAACATTTCTGTTTGTACGGATCCCAACGCCAAAACATTGAAAGCAATGCCACGTTCTTTATATTCTTCTGCTAATAATTCCGACAAGGTTATTACTGCTCCTTTACTAGAACTATAGGCTGCGAGTCCAGCAAATTTCATGCTCCCTTGAATGCCTCCCATCGAACTAATGGTGACCACATGACTTCCTTTTTGCAAGTAGGGCAACGCAAGTTGTGTTAGCTTGGCTACCGAGAAAACATTCACTTTATAAACATTCTCAAAATCTTCTTGGGTTGTACTTTCGAAGGGCTTTAAAACAAGCGCTCCTGCATTATGAACTATTGCATCAACCCTTTTCCAAGTAGAAGACAGAAAATTTTCAATTTGGGCCCATTCCATATCATTAGATAAATCTACTGAGAGACAAGTGATATTTGGGTGCGCCATCAATGCTGCGGGAGTCTTTCGCGAAATTGCCAAAACTTGATGTCCGGCATTTCCAAATTGAAGCGCTAACTCGTACCCTATTCCTCTTGAAGTACCTGTAACTATAATATTTTTCAATGTGCCTTTTTTTTGTAAAAATAACAAAAAAAGCATCTCAATTGAGATGCTTTTTCAACTTACCTAAAACTATAAAATCTCTAAAAATCAACTATTCTTAAAATACGTAGCCTACAACTAATTTTTGAAAATAAGTCCAAAATTTCGAGCAATTTATAAATCGAATTCAAATGTTTAAATAACATAAATCTGAAATAAAAACAAAAAGATAATCGCAAGAAAAATAAAGGAAACGATGCGCAAAAATTTAAGACCATCTTGTTTTTCTTTTATCGAAATAAAGGCAACAATCACATATAAAATATAACTAAATAGAATAACCAAATTCGGGAACCCTTGGTAAAACGAACGCACAAAATGTGGCACTATTTCTAAATCCTGCTTTGACAATCCGTCTGGACTAAGCGATCCATAATGGCCAAACAACCAAATAAAAAGCCAACTCAACACCAACAAAGTGGCCAGTGTAAAGAGTGAACCAAGTATTACTTGTCTAATATTCATGGCAAAATGCTTAAAGAAAAACAATCCACCCCACCAACACCTTTAACTGAACCAACTAATGCTACTCGTGTTTGAAAAATACAATGACAAACCAAATTGATGCTGGAGGAAGTGTATCATTAGTATAAATATAAACCATAATTCACCGTTCGAATGTCAAAAAAAGACAAGTGCATTTGTTCTTTTAGCAAATGAATGCTTTTGACTTATAGCTGCAAGAAATGCCTCTTAAATCGAAGTTGAAAAGACTATTTTTTCAAGATCTTTTTTATCATTGTTCCGTTCTTGGTATCAATTCTCATCAGATAAACACCCAGAGATAAATTAGCGATATTCAAGTGAACAGTTGACTCATGATCAAAAGTCTTCTGACTTATTATTCTACCATTGATATCTGTCATTGTAATTCCTAATAATCCTGCACCGCCGTTACTTGAAACAGAAACCTCTGACTCAGCAGGATTTGGATACACTGAAATAAAATCTTTAAAATTGCTATTTACTACCGCTAAGGTGCCACAATTACTAGCATGTATTCCCAAATTGGAAATGGTGTTCACTGGATTTGCAGTCCATTGATTTTGCACTGTCGCCCAACTGGTTGACGGTCCATCAACACTGGCATTACGCACCAAAGTATTGTCTAAAGTGGAACCCGTACCAACTGTCCATGAGGCGCCTGGGTCAAACCCAACTTGACCTATGACATCAATTTGATTGCTGCCATTCTTAAGTACAATAGCATCATCCCCATTAAAACTACAGACAGAAGATGTGATATCGGCCGCCGCGAGAATTCCAGCAATCGCACTTGAATTAGCGATAACGAATACATCATGTGACGCGAGTGTTCCAGAAAGAACTTGCGTTGCCGTTGGCGTTGAACTTCCATTTGCATATAGTTCGACACTGTAGAAAGAAAGATTAATAGCGGTACTTGATGGATTGTAAATCTCCAATGCCTTATTGCTTGCCGTACCTTCTAGGTATTCGGAAAAGAACAACTCGTTGCAAGAAATCGGAACATTCCCGACGTTAATATAACACACTTGCGTTGCCGTATTACTGCCACCATTATTGGAAGCGGTCAATGATACAGGATAACATCCTTCAACATTGTAGGTAATATTCGCTGGATTTTGAGCGATTGAAGTTGTCGTTGCAGCGCCAGTAAACGTCCAACTCCACTCCGTTGGGGAATTGGTACTTAAGTCAGTAAAATTTACACTTCCGCCTACTGGAATATTGGTAACATTGGCTGTAAATGCAGCAACAGGAATTGTGCCTGCTGGAACATTATCCAACTTTGTGAGGAACGTATTGCTATCACCATTGGGATTGATTAAGACAGTGCTGCCAAAAGTTAAAGAATAATTATCAAATGAACCAGCAACATAACAATATCCGCTACTGTCTGTACCAACAGACATTTCTATCCCAAAACCAGCAATTGGAGTAGCTCCTGCTAATTTTGCCCACACTATGCCGCCACTTGGACTGTACTTGACAATAAACAAACGATTATTTCCTAAGTCATTACCCGTTGCAGATGTGCTCCCGAAGGCAATTGATGTACTTCCCCAATAACCAGTAACATAACTGTTCCCTGAACTATCTACTGCAATCCCTCTGCCTTTGTCGACGTAGTCACCGCCGCCTCTTTTTCCCCAAACAGGATTACCGCTTGAATCAAATTTTAAAACAAACATATCGGCTCTATTTACATCATAATTTGAAATAGTAGAGCTTCCAAAGGCCCATGGTTCGCCAGCAGCATCACCCGTGACAAGAATATTTCCAACCGAATCTAGTGCAATATCTTGCGCGTACTCAAGACCAGTTCCTCCAGCTTTTTTTGCCCAAAGAACGTTACCATTTGTATCATACTTCACCAAAAAGACAGAATACCCTGAAGTATCTGCAAGATAAATATTCTCAAATAGAATCCCAGGATTTCCAAACCAACCAGTAACATAACTGTTCCCGGCAGCATCAACCACAATTCCTCTGCCTTCGTCAAATGAGCTGCTACGGCCGCTTTTCGCCCAAAGCACATTGCCACTTGGATCATATTTTACGATGAACATTTCATCAGTATAAAAGGTTTGATTAGCGTTGGTTAAAGTTGTACTGCCAAAAGTTACTGATGGACCCATAAAATAACCCGTAACATAACTATTCCCACTTGTGTCTACATCTACATCTACACCGTATTCTCGAAAAGTTCCGGTTGCAGAATTTGCCCACAATTCGTTTCCTGCGGAATCATATTTCAAGATAAACATATCACCATATAAGTTCGGATTTGGATTGGTCAAGGTTGAATTTCCAAAAGTAAACGAACCGCTTTCATAATTACCAGTCACAAAACAATTCCCATTATCATCTGCTGCAATACCAACGCCGTAATCATAACCTGTGCCTCCGGTAGATTTTGCCCAAACCACGTCGCCATTACTATCGTACTTGACCACATAAATATCAAATAAACCAGAATTGGTCAAAGTAAAATTTCCAAAAGTAATCGTGCCGCTTCCGTAATGCCCGGCAACATAGGTATTACCGTTTGAATCGACTGCAATTTTTGATTCATAATTAACGCCACCGACAGATTTTGCCCATAAGTAGTTGGGCGCTTGGGCATTTATGAGGTTGTTAACACTCACCAAAAATATTAAAACAAGTACTGAAAGTAATTTTCTCATGGTTGATGTATTTAATTTATGAAAATCTAATTGCGTTGTTATGAATTTAATTCAAATATACGATAGCTAAAAAGTCTGCGGATTTAATTGTGCAACGTATTCTATAATCTTAGTAAGTGCATTAAAATCAAGTATAAGTGAATTTTATTTAGCGATAACTGCCAACAGTTTTCACGGCAGTATTTCCAAGTTTGTTTACATTTACTTTTTGAAATTAATAGTGTGAAGAAATTACTGCTTTTTGTCGTTCTTCTAATGGGCCATTACAGTTGGTCGCAAGATCCCTATTACATCAATTATACAACCAACGATGGATTACCTTCATCAACCATATATTCTATTTATCAAGACGCACGAGGTTTCCTATGGTTTACCACTGACGCTGGAATAGTAAAATATGACAGTCACGCATTTACACTTTACAATACCGAAGATGGACTTTCCGACAACGAGGTTTTTCAAATGAAAAAAGATCACAAAGGCAGAATTTGGCTTTTGACATTAAACGGTAAAACTTGCTTTTTTTACAAAAACAAACTTTATAACGAAAGCAATTCGGCGTTGGTCAGAAAAATTTCTGGTTCAAGTTTGTTGGTTGATTTTTATGAGGATACCAAAACAACTGCTATTTTGTTTTTAAGTATGGAAACGTCGTCAAACTGACCGAAGATAATCGCGTAGTTAAGAAAAAATCCCCAGATTTTTCATTTGCAGGATTATGGGAAAATAAGAACTCTTTGTTCTTTTTGACCAATACTGGGGTTTATAACGAGCGCTACAAACGTCAAAATCTATTTCTTTGTTCATCCAATTATTACCGGATGTTTCATAGTGGCAATAGGAACTATTTCAGCGAGAAAAATCATTTGTATGCAGTAAACAAAGACAATCAAATTTCTACATTAACCACACTTCCTGAGGACGCAGAAATACTACAGTTATTTGCTGAAAATCAAAATAAAATATGGATTTGCACACGCAAAGGATTGTATCTTTTAGAAAACAATAAAATCACACATTGCTACTTCAAAAACGATCTAATCTCCAACATTACTAAGGATTTCGAAGGAAGTTATTGGATTGCAACCTTAAAAAAGGGAGCGTTCTATGTGCCCTCTTTTGACGTATTCGTAGATAACTTGAATGAAGTTAATCCCCAAAAACTAAACTGTATTAGCATCAACAGTCAACATGAGATATGGATTGGCGGCGACTACAACAATTACTATCACAAATATCCTGGCAAGCCTTTTACAAAAAAAACATTTTTTACGGATGGCCAAACAGATCAAATCAAAAACATCCGGTTTTTTGAATCAGACACCTACATCATAGGAAAAAAAACAGTCGTCAAAGTCGATGCTGAGAAAAAGGCTATTGATTGTGGCTTCGGCGCCAATGATATTATGATGACAGATCGCGACCTCGTAATCGGATACAGTAAAATTTTTAAAGTGAATAGCGACCATCTAAACAGAAATAATCCTCCCGCCCTTAGAGGCAAAGAGTTGTTGCACAAAAGAGGCACTGTATTCGCAAAGGACCTTGACAACAACATTTGGATTGGAACTAATGAAGGATTGTATCACTACTCCAAAAAAGATTCTATCACTAACTGGGATGCGAAGTTCGGAAATCAACCATCAACAATCAGTGATTTATACATTGATAACGATTCAAAATCTCTTTTTGTAACAACTGTCTCCAAAGGAATATATCGCGTCAAAAACAATAAGATCATTACACGGATTTCGAAAAAAGAAGGTCTAAATAGCATTAGTTGTAATGCTATCAAGAAAATCGCTCCAGATTATTACTTAGTGGGAACCAACAACGGATTAAACGCCATTTTGTTTCAAAATGACGCCTTCGAAATTAAAAATTTGAACGCTATTCTAGGTCTAAAAAACAAACGAATCAACGACGTCGAATTTGACAACAACACCGTCTATTTAGCGACCGATGAAGGACTACTGAATTTCAACATCAAGAACATTGTTCCTAAGAATAACCGTCCAAAATGCTGGATTCAAGATCTCAAAAATGGGAGCAAAACACTTGCTCATCATAACCAAAATGTAATCAATTACAACGCTAACAATATTAGCGTAAAATTCGTCGGAATATCCTATATTAACCAAAACAACCTCACCTACTATTACAAATTAGACGGACAAAATGATACCTGGTCAGCCACCAAAGAATCTCAAATTAATTATCGAGCCTTAGCGCCGAGAAACTATACCTTCAAAGTATATTGTATCGATGGCTTTGGTGTAAAAAGCACGATGCAGTCGATCACTTTTGAGGTACTTGCGCCCTTTTGGCAAAAGACATGGTTTGTACTTTTATGTGTTTTAATTGTGGGACTATTCATCTACGTCTACATCAAATATCGTCTCAAGCATCAACAAAAACAATTTGAACTTGAAAAAACCACCATACAAATTGAGCGTGATAAAGCCAATATGCAGCGCGAAATGGTAGAATTAGAACAAAAAGCGCTGCGATTGCAAATGAATCCGCATTTTATTTTTAATGCACTCAATACAATAAAAGGTTATTATTCAGAAGGCGATGCAATCAATGCGAGTGCCTATATTTCTAAATTCTCCAAGCTACTTCGCATGCTACTTGAAAATACGGAGCAAACGATTCCGTTGTCCACAGAAATTGAAATGCTCGATTTGTATGTTAGTCTGGCGCAAACACGTTATAAGAATAAGTTCCATTATGAATTGTTTGTCGACGAACATATTAATGTTAATGAAACTGCCATTCCCACTTTATTGCTGCAGCCAATTGTTGAAAATGCGATAATCCACGGACTCGCACCAAAAGAAAACAAAGGTGTTTTGAAAGTCTATTTCTTGAAAAAAGGAAACCAACTAGAATGCATCGTTGAAGATAACGGTATTGGCCGAGAAGCATCACAAAACAAGCAACAACACAAAGAACATCAATCTAAAGCAATCGAAATTACGACCGACAGGATTGCACTATTTAGCGAAAATACCGGGAAATCTCACTTTGAAATCATAGATTTGGTTTCAAACGGATTGCCTGCAGGAACAAGAGTTATAGTTACTATCCCTTTATTATCAATTTGGCCATGAAAACACTGATTATAGAAGACGAAGAGCAATCGATTTCTGCCTTAAAAGCTGAAATACAATTGCATTGCGAAAGCCTTGAGATTGTTGGCGTTGCAAAAACCGTCAAAGATGGCATTTCAAAAATCAAATCGCTGCAACCGGAATTAGTTTTCTTGGACATTCAGCTATCTGACGGCTTGGGATTCGAGATTCTAAGTGCTTCTCAGGAGTCTCATTTCAAAGTGATTTTTACGACCGCCTACAGTCAATATGCGATTAAGGCCATCAAATTTAGCGCGCTAGATTATTTGTTAAAGCCCATCGATTCGGAAGAATTAGTCCAAGCTGTTACTAAAGCGATGAAAAGTGACCAACAAGAAGAAAGCACCAAAATGGACACTTTTCTTCTGAATCAAAACGAAACGACGGCTAGAAAGAGAATCGCGTTGCAAACACAGGAAGGCATTTCTGTTTTTGAGATTGATTCGATATTAAAATGTTCAGCCGAAAGTAATTACACCAGTGTATATTTTACCAACGGAAAAAAAATACTTTTTTCCAAAACCCTGAAAGATTTTGAAGATTTGTTGTGCACGAGTGGTTTTGAACGAATTCATCATTCACATATCATCAACTTAAATCATCTCACCAGTTTCGTCAACAAAGAAGGCGGCTACGTCGTATTATCGGATAAAAGCACAGTGCCCGTTTCGCAAAGAAAAAAAGCAAATTTGATGGCGGCTTTGAGTAATTTGAGTTAATTGTATTTCCTCCAAAACTGAATTCCCTGATAAACACCTAAACCAACAAAAACCAAAGGAATGATGATGCGCATCAAATATTTTGCAAAGAAATCGGTTTGAGAAGTTAAGAAATGTAACGATAAAATTAGCACCAACATCCCACAAAATGTCCCGATCAAGGTTCCGAAAACGTAGCAATATTTCTTTGTTCCGTCGATCGCAATCCAGTTGCCGTTGAGCAAATACAGATTCCAACCGACCCAAAAAGGGATCTGAACAAAATTGAGCGCACTCAAGAATAACCCTACAAAATATGGTGTCCGATTATGGTATTCATTGATGCCAGTCGCTTGCGAAGTCGAATTGGATGCACTTGCGTAGAAAATATACGCCAAAACAAACATAAAAATCACCGAAAACCCTTCGATGAATCGCAACAATTTCTGGTTATGTACTAATTGTTCTGCAAAAATCAAAGTAAAATAAATCACAAAAACCTCAACCGAAATAACTCCGAATAAATACGGAATCACACTGCTTAAACCATATTGATTATAGATATCAAAGCCAATCACGTTGAGATAACCCAGCGGAATTGAGCCCAAAAAACTCACGACAAAACCCACCAGAATATTTTTGAGCGTTTTCATTCGTTAGAAATTGAGGATTTTGTTGCTTTGCTCCAGATGCATGTGGTATTCTTTCATGCCGGCCTTTCTACTCAAGTAAGGAAATCCTTTTCGATTGTTGGCGACGCTAATCTCGAACATATAACGAATGTGTCGCGTTAACTCTTTCCAAGCAAAAAAGATGGAATGTTTCGGATCGTAGATGTGGGTAGGTTCACTTGCGGCGCCGTTCAATTCGACGACAGCGAAGTTTTTTCCTTGTTCGAGTTCATCTAAAGTGCTGTACATCAAATCCAATCGACCGAAATAAAACTCCGGAATTTGAAGACACATTTCGTTGATGACATCAGTCAGTTTTGGAGATATCCAATGGCTGAAATCTAGGAATTTGGCACCGCGAATATGATTGCCATAAGGCACTAAATTGCGTTGCTCTCCGTCGGCCAAAACGGTTTGCAAATCTGCTCCGTATTCTTTTTGCAAGACTTTGAGTTGGAGTTCATGTCGCGGATCTTTCTTGATCAAAGTTTCAATCGTTGATTTTCCGTCGCCAGTGACAATTAGGAATTCTTTGCCGACAATTCCAGTAATTCTGCCTTTCTTTTCGTGTGGAAAGCGCACATAGAAAATCCCGATTTCGTTGGAATACGGAATTAAATCTTGCAGTAAATAATCAAAATTTACTTTGTCGTGATAGGCTTTTAGTTCGGCTTCATTGTGAATTTTCTTCACTGCCGAACCTCGCAACCCAATATCAGGTTTGGCAATTATTGGATAATTGAATTGGTATTCGTTGAAACGGTCTAACACTAGCTCAAAAGAAGTGTTTTCTTTGATTAACTCCGTTTTCGGATAATATATTTTTGGAATCAGATTGTAGATTTCCTTTTTCGATTCCATGATAAAGCCGCCATTTTTGATGGATGGATTAGACGCATTGAAAAAGAAAATGGTTCTAGCTTTCAGCGCATAATACGCCCATTGAAAATAGATCGGTATGTACACCACGTGCATTGGCCAATATTCCCAGTGGAGTAGTTTATGTAGGAAGAGTTTCAAATTAGTTGTGGGTTGTGGGTCGTCGGTTGTGGGTTGCGTGAGTGATGGCAGCGGCATCCTTTTTATCCTGAACTCGTTTCAGGATCTTTAGATTTTTTAGACGTTCTTCTGGAGATCCTGAAACGAGTTCAGGATAAAAAGATATAGCGGACAGCACGACGGCGCCTGATATTATTTGACATAAGTCTTGTTGTTCTTGCGCCGGCACGCCCCAATTAGACATGAATAAACGTATTTGAGAATTCTTTTTGTTCTATTAAATCGTGGTGCATGACCGTGATTTTGTTTTGCTCGATGACACTTTGCGTGATGCTAAGCGTTTTGAGTTTATCGTTTCTGTTGATGATGAGTCCATGTTGTGCATTATCAGCCTCAGTGTAACGATGAAAATGAAACATTTCTTCAAACGTCACTTCAGGTTTGGTGTCTAAAAATGTAGCAAACCATTGCGCTCTTTGCTGGCGGATTTCCTGTGCATACAGCGTCGAAGAAGACCAAATATGATTCTCGTTGGAATCTAGTTCTAAGGTGTTTTTCTCGGTTCCGTTCCACCGCAATTGATAGAGTTTTTGGTCTTGGAATAAGACGATGGTAAACGGTTCAACGTTCTCTAAATCGATTTCCTGCCAAGCGGCGATTGCCGATGTTGCGCTGAACAAATCTAAGACAATGAGGCCGCGGCTTCTTCGGTATGGCGGATTCCATTGGTGTTTTTCTTCCGCGCCGTTGAGCAGGACGAGCACATTGGCGTTTTCATCTACGACGTACCAAGTTCCACCCGCTTTGGGGTCTTTTGGGAAAAAATAAATTTTTTTGATTGACCAAGTAATTCCTAGGTTCCACCGCTGGACGTGCTACTTGCTCGTCGCGATTGGAAGTGATGATTATTTTGCCTTGAGAATGTACAAAACTTACTGTGCACATTTTTTTCTGTATTCGATGGTGGAACGGGCGACGCCAAAATTCTCGTTGACTTCGAGTTTGCCATTCATTAGGATAGCGACTTTGATCAGCGCTTGGTGGTGAATGCAGTGTTCTAGATTGTATAGTAATTCTCGAAAATAGTTGCTTTCGATGCGGATTTCTTCTCCATCAACAATTTGCTGTAGTTCTATTTTCTTGTTTTCTTTATCAAGGGAATTTTGAATTTCTTTGATTTGAGTGATAGCAAATTCAGAATTGGTTTGAATTAACTTATTGCGTTGGCGTTGGTCATAGTTCACGACTCCAGTTTCGTATTGCGAATTCAAGCATTGAAACATTTCGATGATGTGTCTGGTATGTTCGCCAATTGTTGCATTGCTCAATTCGTGACATGGATGCGCGTAATCTGCATCGGAAATCTGCTCGAGCAAATCGTTTAATTCTTGTAAACTATGATGAATAGATGGTAACAACATGATTTTACAATTGAAACTTTAATAGACCTTGAATTTTATCTCTGTTTTGAAATACTAGTATTGCACAACAAATAAACGTAATTATTGCCAAAATAAAAAGTGTTCCGCCATCGTTTTTTACAACAATTCCTAAGAAAACCAGATGAGATAAAATAGCACCAGCCATGGTTCCTAATCCCATTAGCGCGCCGAGTAATGTGGTCCGTGGAATGAGAATCAAGATTGAGGCAATCAATTCGACGACACCTGAGCCAATGCGACCAAATGGTTCTGCACCAAGTGTTGAAAATATATAAACGCTTTCTTCTGCGCCGGTAAATTTAAAATAAAGCGTTTGTACCAAAATGACTACCGCTGTGAGTTTGATGATCCACGTAAATATGTTGTTTTTCATGATTATTATTTTATTTGAAAATGAGTTGATTTGAAAATTTGAAAATGGGAGCTAGATTGCTGTTTTTGAAAGCTGACAACCGACAACTGACAACTGACAACTGACAACTAATTAATAATCTTCTTCCAATTGGCATCCGCTTTTTTCTTCAAGTTTGTTTCGTCTTTGTTCCAACTTTTTAAGGTATTGTTGAAGTAAGCGTTGTAGAATAAGTTGAGTTTTCCGTCGACAATTTTGAAAGTTTCTGGATCAATTTCTACTTTCTCTCCAGTTGATCCCATGGCATAAGCACACCATCCGCCGTATTGTGGCTCGAAGCTCGCTGGGTTTTTAGCGAAAGCGTCTTTGTTGGCTTGCGAAGAAAAATAGTAGATGACACCTTCGTAGGAACTAGCGATAGTCGACTTGCCTTTTATCGCTTTCTTTTGCGTGAAATACGCTACAGGATCGTAACCTTGAATAGCGACTTTTTTTTCTAGATTGAATTCTGACGTTCTTTTTGCAGCTGTTTGTGCAAAGGTTGTTGCAGATAGTAAGGCAACGAATAAGATTAAGATTGATTTTTTCATTTTTTTAGATTTTAATTTGTCTTTTAAATTTAGATTGATTTTTAATTTCTTGAGACAAAGATAAAGTGCGATAAAAAAGTGTTTTGTCTGCTACTTTACTTTTGAAAACAATTTGTTGGAATTATTTTCCCTTTTTTATTTTTTCCCAGGTTTTACTGGCTTTTTCAATACGGTTTTTTTGATCTTTCAACCACATCTCTTTAACATCTAGATTGTAGTTTAGGTATAACTTATTATCGACGATAGTAAATGCTTCTGGTTGAATTGGTGCTTTGTATCCTTCGGACATTCCATAGGCACAATAACCTCCAAATTGTGGAATATAATGTTCCGGGTTTTTTAAGAAAAGCGTCTTATTGTCCACTGAGGAAAAGTAATAGCTGGCTCCGTTGAACTCAGAATTGATTTCTTTCTTTCCTTCGATGGCTTTGTTACTTTCAAAATAAGCAACAGGATCATAGCCTTGAATCGCTATTTTGTTTTTAGATTAGTTTGAGCAACGATGAAATTTGTGGTTAATGCTATAAATAAAAAGATTAGATTTTTCATAATTAGTTAAGGTATCAATGTTATTAAAATGAATATTGGTATTGCAAGCCAAGAACAAAACTTCGCGTCAAGCCATCAGGTCTGATATCGCTCACTACAAAAGGCGATGCAAGTGACAACTCGACTTGATTTTGCTTGTTGATGTGATAGGTACTTATGAGGTTTCCATTAACCGTCAGACCAGCAGATCCTTGGATAATTTCTCTTTGTCCAAAAATATTTTCAAAGGAATCTTCTCCAAGGTGGTAAATAAATAAGACGTTGGGTTTAAAAGAAAATTTCGAATGTGGCAAAGTCAGTTCATAAGTAGCGCGAAGCAACGCATCGGGTTTGCGCTCAAACAAATTGGTGGATGGAAAATCGGTGGTACCTGAATACTCCGCGAAATAAGAATTCTTGTTCAAATTGACCACTGGAATTTGCAATGCGGCATTAAAATCCCATTGTTTATAATGAAGATTGGTTCCCACGAACGCATCGACAGTTCCCAAACTCGACTGATAATCGAGCGGCAAAGGATAACCATTTATTTTTAGATTAGAAGCGGTAAAAGGGAATTTCAATCCTAGAAGCGTACTCCATTGTTTTTGATTCTTTTCTTTGAAAGAATAGTTTCCAATGAGGAACGCATCTCCGAATTGCGTTCGAGTTCCAAAGCTTCCGTTGGCAGTTGATAAGGTCACTTTACTGGTAAACGCAAAATGTTGATTGAATCGCTTGGTATACGAAATGTAGTGCGACAAATACTGCACATCTGCTTCGCCTAGACTATAGATGGATGCATATTCCAGACTGTTTTTGAACTGTTCTTTTTCGTCTGTAAATCCTTTGTTGATGGAGCAAATCCCCGCGTCACTGCAACCTTGGGAACTAGCTACAGTTGAAAACACGAAACCAATTAGAATCAAAAATGTATTTTTCATAGTGCTTAATTTGAAGTTAATGCGGCAATCGCAAACAAATGATTGTACTGCTGACAATGGATTAAAACATGTGAATAAGCGGAAACATCCACTGTACTTGGTATTGGATAGACCGTTTGAGAGGTCAAGTTACCGAGGTTTACAAAGTCGGATGGTGTTGCCGCTTTAGACAAGTAGACTTTTAGATCGGGACCGTTTGAGACACTAAAATCCTCTAGGTTGACTTTGTACTGTCCGTCTTCTAGATAGATTTTCGCTTCTCCACTAACGGAAATTCCAGAGGTCGGGACGAAAACCCCAGAATATTTCAATGCTGCAATTGGATTGAGCACCACTTTTTCCCGATCTTTCGTAAGTGGTCCTTCTTCTTGGCACGAAACCAAGCTGAGTAAGACAGGCAATAAATAAAGAATTTTTTTCATAGTAGTTGTATTTTTATAATACAAACGTACTATGAGCTAGATTGGTTTTTTGTCGGGTAGTTTACATTAAAAGAAAAATTATCTTATAATTTAGAAAAATCATCTATCAAGATTTCTTTTCGAGCGTAAAATATCAATTGCTTCTCCTCCATTTCGTTGAGTAATTGGGTTGCAGTTTGACGTGAGGTACCGATGATTTGAGCGATATCGGCTTGGGTGAGGTAATTGTCGATGGTGACTTTGTTGCCGTTGAATTTGCCTTCCCGTTCTGCCCATTCTTTGATAAAAGTGTGCAATCGGGTTTTGGCATCTTTAGAAATCAGGTTGGAGTAACTGTTTTTGATGCGCTTCATTTTCAAACCTACAAACTTGGTGTAAGTCAATGCTAAGTTGGGGTTTTGCAACATCAAATTTTCAAAATCAGATAGTAAGAAACTGCAAATAATCACTTCCTCTGTCAATGCTTTGGCGTATTCGCTGGAATTTTTGTCACTTTCTAAAGTCAATTCGCCAAACAAATCACCTTTTTGAATGATGTCTTTGATGGTTTCGTTGCCTTCTTCATCAATTTCGACGATTTTGATATTGCCTTTTTTGAGCAGAAATATTCTTGGGACTTCGCTAGAGGAAAAATAAATGACATCTCCTTTTTTAGCTTTTTTAAATCCGGTAATGATACACAATTGCTTCACTTGAGACATGCTCAGCGTCCAAAATAACTTGTGATCACGCAAGTACCAATATTTCAATTCTTCTGACATACTAAAAATAAAATTACGATAAAGATCGACACGAATGTAAACAAAAAACCCTTTCAGATTTATGTTCCGAAAGGGTTTTATTTGCTATTTATTGAATTTACGACACCAATCCTCTTGAAATAACGATTCGTTGAATTTCAGAAGTTCCTTCATAGATTTGTGTGATTTTCGAATCGCGCATCATCCGTTCTACGTGGTATTCGGCAACATAACCGTTTCCTCCGTGAATTTGTACTGCTTCATTCGCTACTTCTAAAGCGATTTCAGAAGCATATAATTTCGCCATCGCTCCTGAATGCGAAATATCTTTGCCTTCGTCTTTTTCGCAAGCAGCTTTCATGATGAGCAATCTAGCAGCTGTGATTTTGACATACATATCCGCCAACTTAAATGCAATCACTTGATGATTGAAAATTTCTTTACCAAATGCTTTGCGTTCATGAGAATATTTTAAGGCCAATTCATAAGCACCCGTTGCGATACCAAGTGCTTGAGAAGCAATTCCAATACGACCACCATTGAGTACATTCATCGCGAAATTAAATCCAAACCCATCGGCACCAATACGGTTTTCTTTAGGCACTTTTACGTCGGTAAACATCAGCGAATGCGTATCAGAGCCGCGAATTCCCATTTTCTTTTCCTTTGGACCAACTTCAAAACCAGGCCACCCTTTTTCTACGATAAATGCGTTGATTCCTTTGTGTTTTTTCTCTACATCGGTTTGTGCAATCACTAGATAGGTAGAAGCAGTTGAACCATTGGTAATCCAGTTCTTGGTTCCGTTTAATAGATAATGGTCTCCCTTATCAATTGCTGTTGTTTTCTGTGAAGTCGCATCCGACCCCGCTTCTGGCTCCGACAAACAAAAAGCACCAATCACTTCGCCTTTTGCCAACGGAACTAGGTATTTCATTTTTTGTTCTTCGCTACAGTATTTCTCAATTCCGGCACAAACCAGCGAGTTATTCACAGACATGATTACTGCAGCAGATGCATCAACTTTAGCAATTTCGGTCATTGCCAAAACATACGACACGCTATCTAGACCTGAACCGCCATATTTCGGATCGACCATCATGCCCATAAAACCTAAATCAGCCATCATTTTGACTTGTTCTGTGGGAAATTTAGAATGTTCGTCTCTTTCTATTACTCCTGGCAACAATTCAGCTTGAGCAAAATCTCGAGCGGCTTGTTGAATCATCAAATGTTCTTCGGTAAGATTAAAATCCATGTGCTATATGCTAAAGTGGGACGTTTTTTTTTAATGTTTTCAAATGTATAATTTAAAAGTTAAAATTTCAAACGTTTTCGTATTTTTTGGGGATTGTTCAATTTGACTTCTTTTCTGAATTCTTCTCGCTCCTATTACAAAAACAAAAAGCGCCTACAATCGCAGGTGCTTTTCTCAATATTTTCAAAGTAAATTATTGCTTGATCATGCGAATTACTTGCGTTTTATCGCCTTGAACAACTTTCACATTATAAATCCCAGCAGCATATTTTTCACCAAAAGAAAATGAAGTGATTCCGTTACTCTCAACATTAAAATCTTCTATTAATTTCCCCAACATATCATAAACACTCACTTGAACCATTTCGCTGGAAACTGTAGTTAAGTTCAGTTGGAAAGTACTTGAAAACGGGTTTGGAAAAGCGGTTGCTATTTGTTCTGATTCTTCCGATGGCATTGTTGCTAATGGGATGTTCATAGCCCTATGCATTGGAGATTCTTGTGTATATCCTAATGTAACACCTGGTTCATTGGATGGATTCAGAAAAGTTGTCGTATAATTCATTATTGGGCTTGAAACACCGAAGTAAGAAAATGAAACAACTGTATTTGTTGAACCAGCAGCAGGACTAGAATTTGTCGGTGACAACCACAACTCCGGATCACTATCAAGTGCCCATGGTACCGTATTGGAAAATCTAAACCTACCTATTCTGTAGGAACCAGGTACTAAATCTACAAGAGAAGTAGCCATGGGTACTTGCACGATTCTTAAATGCCCTGCAGGATTAGCTCTATTGCCAGTTATCATAGTATTCAAACCTCCATTAACGGTAAGCTCTGGAGCAATTGTTCCCGGAATTAACATCCAAGAATCACAACCTGAATTAGAAAAGGTGGTGCAAGGCGTACCGCCATTTAAAATAGCTGGGTTGAAGTTAATTCCAGTTGAAAGTCCACACAAGCGAACTCCTTCTGCAGGAGTATTTATGATAAGAATAACATCTACTTCAAAAGTATTGGAAGTTGATATAAAATTATCTAAGGTCACTGTGAAATGTTGTGCGTATCCTATTAGCGAAAAAGCTAGGAAAAAGAATAACATGATTTTTTGTAGTAAAGTAGTAGTTTTTTTCATCCGATTTACTGTTTAGTTGTTTGACTATCTGAGTTTTAGCAGAACACTCTTTCAAAAGTAAGGAATTCACATTTAAGAATTCATTTGTTTCGAAGTTTTTTTAGGGAATGTTCAATTTGGCTACTCCCCTTTATTCATGTCCCTCCTATTACAAAAACAAAAAGCACCTACGATTTCAGGTGCTTTTCTATTTATTCTTAAAATAAATTATTGTTTGATCATGCGAAGTACTTGTGTTCTATCTCCTTGAGAAACTTTGACATTATAAAATCCAGCAGCATATTTTTCACCAAAAGTAAATGAATTTACACCGTTGCTTTCAACTTTAAAATCTTCTATTAATTTCCCCAACATATCATAGACACTAACTTGAACCAGTTCGTTTGAAACAGTTGTTAAGTTGAGTTTGAAAGTACTAGAAAACGGGTTTGGAAAAGCGGTTGCAATTTGTTCTGAAGCTTGAACGGATTCTGTTGCTAAAGAGCTATTCAAAAGTCTTAGCATAGGAAGTGGAGAACCTTGCGTATAACCCAAAGTGACAGAAGAAAGCACCGTGGTGGTTGTAGCAGCAATCACAGGACTTAACGTCCCGAAAGGAGCAGACCAAACAATTGTATTTGTTGAACCAGTAGGGTTGGTATTTGTCGGCTGCAACCACAACTCAGGATCACTATCTACTGCCCATGGCACCGTGTTGGTAAATCTAAAGCGACCGATTCTATAGGAACCTGCAACCAGATCTACAAGAGAATAAACTTTGGGTGCTTGTACAATTCTAAGTTGGTCATATGTATTACGAGTTGTCATGTTCCATGGATTTAAGCCACCATTTGCGGTAATTTCTGGTGCTGTCGATCCATCGATCATAGACCATGAACCACAATTAGGAGTCGTACAAGGAGTGCCGCCATCTAAAATAGCTGGATTGAAATTGATTCCTGTGTTAAAACCACACAAACGAACTCCTTCTGCAGGAGAATCAATAATCAAAATAACATCTACTTCAAAAGTATTAGAAGTTGACATAAAATTATCTAGGGTTACTATAAAATGTTGTCCGTATCCAATGAGCGAATAAGATAGGAAAAAGAGCAACATTATTTTCTTTAGTGTGGAAGTAGTTTTCTTCATCATACTTATTGTTTAGTTGTTTGAATAGCTGTGTTTTATTAGGTCTCCCCATCAAAAGTAATCAATTCATTATTAATATTTTACTTGTTTTCAAAGTTTTTTTTGGGGATTACTCAATTTGGCTTCTTTCATCATTTCTTCTGACTCGAAGTGTAAAAACAAAAAGCACCTACAATCGCAGGTGCTTTTCTAAATATTTTCAAAATAAATTATTGTTTAATCATGCGAAGTACTTGTGTTTTATCTCCTTGAGAAACCTTGATGTTGTAAAGCCCAGAAGCGTAGTTTTGACCAACGGAAAAGTTTTCCACGGCATTCGCTTCGACATTATAATTATCAACCAATTTTCCAGACATATCGTACACCTTGATTTGAACGTTTTCTGTTGAAGTGTTGCTCATATTCAACTTAAATTCATTTTGAAACGGGTTTGGATGCGCTGTTACAATCGAAGCATTTGCTTTATTCGATGACGTGGCCAATGTTCCAAACGTTACATGCATTGGCTCTTCCTGAGTATACCCTAAAGTTAAGCGCGGCAGGCCTTGAGAATTTAGCGTTGTTGTCTGGTAGTATGCATAAGGAATGTCGCAAAGCACTCTTGTAGTGGTTAACCCGGTTGCGGCGGTAGCTTGTAAAGAAAAAGCTGCATCAACATTCATATCCCAAGCACGAGGTTGAAACGCATAATGATTATTGAGTTTGATTCTCCCTACGCGATAGGTTCCCGGCATTAGATTCCTCAAAACAGCCGTATATTGCTCTATTCTCAACTGTCCGGGAGCGGCGTATCCGAATGCATTTTCTTCAAGGTACCAGGCTGCCATTTCAGGAGCAACAGAGCCTTCTATCACAGTAAGTGCTCCGCAACACGGGTCTCCTCCGTTTAAAATCGCAGGATTAAAATTTATCCCCCAATTTATAAATCTTATCCAAAAGCCTTCAGGCGGGGCATCCAAGGCATCAATAGTAAGCATCAGGTCTACTTCAAAAGAGGTCGAAGTTGCCGTTAAATTGTCTAAGGTCATTGAAAAATGTTGCCCGCGACCAATTAGCGAAAAAGCTAAGAAAAAGAGCAACATGATTTTTTGTAGTAAAGAAGTAGTTTTTTTCATCATATTTATTGTTTAGTTGTTTGAAGAGCTGTGATTTAGAAAATCAGTTCAACAAATGTAAAGAATTACTATTTAGGATTGCTGGTTTTCGTATTTTTATACCATGCAGAAAAATTCTTATACTGTTATTGGTGTGATGTCGGGAACCTCGCTCGATGGCGTTGACTTGGCGCTTTTACATTTTCATTTTGATAGCAAAAAATGGACTTTTGAGATAGGTGTCTCAGAAACCATTTCGTATAACGATTACTGGCTGCAAGAACTAAAAAACGCAGTTAATTACGATGATGAAAAACTCATTAAGCTCAATCAAGACTACACCCAATTACTGGGAAATATCATTCAAAGTTTTATCGAAAAACACCAACTCAAGAGTATCGATGCGGTTTGTTCTCATGGGCATACAATTCTACATCAACCGCAAAATGGATTCACTTTGCAAATCGGAAATCTTCCCGAAATTGCCATGATTTGCCAGCAAAAAGCAGTGTGCGATTTTCGTGTACAAGATGTACAATTGGGCGGTCAAGGCGCACCACTCGTACCTATTGGAGATCGTATGTTGTTTTCCGAATTTGACTATTGCTTGAACTTGGGCGGTTTTTCGAATATCTCGTTTGAACAAGATGGAAATCGAATTGCTTTTGACATTTCTCCAGTAAATACGGTACTGAATTTTTACGCCAATCAATTGGGATTTGATTATGACGATCGTGGGAAAATAACGCAATCAGGAAACCTAAATTCCACTCTATTCGATGCTTTGAACCGCTTAGAGTTTTACCAGAAACCTTTTCCAAAATCATTGGGATTTGAATATGTAAAAGAAGTCGTTTTACCATTGATGGAATCCTATACAATTACGACAGAAGACAAAATGCGAACCTTTGTCGAGCATGTAGCATTTCAAATTGCGAACGCATTGCCTGTAAAAAAAGGCAAACTTCTAATAACAGGCGGCGGCGCTTATAATGATTTCTTAATTGAAAGAACGCAATGCTACTTGCCTGAAATAGCGATTACAATTCCAGAACCGAAAATACTAGAATTTAAAGAAGCTTTGATTTTTGGCTTATTGGGTGTTTTGAAATTGCGAAATGAAATTAATGTTTTGAGTAGTGTAACCGGAGCGAAGCACGATCATAGTTCAGGTGTAATTTATAGTTAAATTTTAGTTTATTATCTACTTTAAAAAATTACATTTGCATCGCAAAAAAAGCAGTCAATTCATGAAAGATTTACTCAAAAAATTCGAAGATAAAACACCCGAAATCATATTCAATTGGAAAGATGCCGAAACCGAAGCAGAAGGCTGGACGGTCATCAACTCGCTTCGCGGCGGTGCTGCAGGCGGTGGAACCAGAATGCGAAAAGGTTTAGACATGAATGAAGTACTTTCGTTGGCAAAAACGATGGAAGTGAAATTTTCTGTTTCGGGTCCAGCGATTGGTGGCGCCAAATCAGGAATCAACTTCGACCCGAATGATCCTCGAAAAAAAGGAGTTTTGCAACGTTGGTATAAAGCGGTTTCACCATTGCTAAAAAGCTATTATGGCACAGGCGGCGATTTGAATGTGGATGAAATTCATGAAGTGATACCAATGACCGAAGAATGTGGCGTTTGGCATCCGCAAGAAGGTGTGTTTAACGGTCATTTTAAACCTACTGAAGCGGACAAAATCAACCGCATCGGGCAATTGCGTCAAGGTGTGGTGAAAGTAATTGAAAACCCGAATTTTTCACCAGACGTAGCTAGAAAATATACAGTTGCTGATATGATTACAGGTTATGGCGTTGCAGAAGCAGCACGTCACTATTATACCATTTATGGCGGCAACATCAAAGGAAAAAAAGCCATCGTACAAGGATTTGGAAATGTAGGATCAGCGGCGGCTTTCTATTTGGCAGAAATGGGAGCCAAAGTGATTGGAATCATCGATCGTGATGGCGGTGTTATTAATGAAAACGGCTTTACTTTTGAGCAAATTCGAACGTTATTTTTGAACAAAGACGGAAATAAATTAGTCGCTTTTAATATGATTCCATTTGAGGAAATTAATGCACGAATCTGGTCGCTAGGCGCAGAAATATTTACGCCTTGTGCCGCATCAAGATTAGTGACTCAAAACCAAATGGACAGCATGATTGCGGCGGGATTAGAAGTTATTTCTTGCGGCGCTAACGTTCCGTTTGCAGACAAGGAGATTTTCTTCGGTCCAATTATGGAGCAGGTAGATCAAAAAATTAGTTTGATTCCAGATTTTATTTCAAACTGCGGCATGGCCCGAGTTTTTGCCTACTTCATGGAAAAGAAAGTGCAAATGACTGATGAAGCTATTTTTGCTGACACATCGAATACCATCAAGAATGCGATTCAAAAGGCATTTGAACTCAATCAGTCAAAAACCAATATCAGCGCTACCGCATTCGAAATTGCGTTGAAACAACTGGTTTAATTTTAGCTGTGAATTCACAACAATTTTTAGTACATTTATTCGTTTAAAAAAAGAAACGTTGTTCAATATATTCTATAAATTATGGACATTTCTCTGAATAAAGACCAACAAAAATCGATACTTATGACCACGATTGTCATGGGTTTGTTGTTGCTAATCTTATTTTTTGTCAGATTTTGGCCTCCTTCCAATCTTAAGGAATTACTTGGCGGCGGTGGCGGTGGTGGCATTGAAATGAATTTTGGCGACAGCGATTACGGCATGGGAGATAATTTCAAAAGTGAAACCTTAAACGTGAAAGAAGAAGATGCGAAACAAGTACCTGCAACTGCTTCACCTGAGGATAACGTCATTACCCAAGATGATGATGTAGAGGATGTCGCCGCAGTACCAAAGAACGAGAAACCAAAGAAAACGACTCCAACGGTTGTTAAACCCGAAACGAAACCCGTAGTTGAAAAACCAAAAGTGTCGAAAAACACCAATGATGCCCTTGCTAATTTATTGAATTCTAATAAAGGTGGCGACGGAAATGACAAAACAGGAGGTAACAAAGGCAGACCAGACGGAAAACTTTCCTCGAGCGGTTACAGTGGTAGCGCGTCTGGAACTGGTTCCGGGACTGGATCAGGATCAGGGAACGGTAGCGGTTCTGGAAGTGGAAATGGATCAGGAAGCGGAAATGGTACTGGCGCCGGAAATGGATCAGGCTATTATTTAGGAAACAGAAAAGCGTTAAGCAAACCAACTCCTAATTATACGTGCGACGAACAAGGAAAAGTGTATGTTCAAATTTCTGTTGACAAATCCGGAAATGTGATCGATGCGAAACCTGGTACAAGAGGAACCACCAACGCAGCAAAATGTCTTTTAGACGAAGCAAAAAGTGCAGCGTTACGCACCAAATGGCAACCTGATAGCGATGCTCCAGAAAAGCAAGTTGGGATTATTATTTATAATTTTAATTTGAACTAAAATACAAAAGGACATTCAACACGAATTCCACAAATTTGCAACAATTAATTATTGCAAATTTGTGGAATTCGTGTAAAAAAACTAAATAAATCTTACTTTGGACTTGTAGCAATTACAAACTTCAATTTGTTCTTAACGCCAATTTGAAGCACATCTACCAAATCCTGAACTTGCATATTAAATGGGATTCTGACAATAACCCTTTGGTCTTTTGAAGCATCCATTTTAGAAAGCAAAGTTTCTTCCAACTTTTCAAAAGCAACTTCTTCTTTATCTACAAAAAATCGCTTTTCTTCTGTTACGGAAATTGTGATTAATTGCTTGTTGGTCTTCTCGTTGGTTTTTGATTTGGGTAATGTCATTCGAATCACATTAGGATTTGCTAGTGTTGATATAATCAAAAAAAACAGCAGCAAGAAAAACATGATGTCGCTCAAGGAGGAAGTCGCTACTTCCGCATGAAATCGCTTATTTCGTTTTATCGGCATGATTCGGTCTTTGAATAATATTTACAAATTCTAACACTTGTTTTTGAATTGATAAGGCGAAACTATCTATTTTACCATTGAATAAATGGTAGGCACTATAAGCCAAAATACCTACGATAAGTCCAGCTCCAGAGCTAATCATTTTTTCATATAATCCACCAGAAATATTTCCGATACTAATATCTTCAGTAACCGAAATACTGTAAAATATTTTGATTACCCCTGAAATCGTTCCGATGAAACCTAAGGTTGGAGCAATTCCCGCGATTAGACCGAGTTGCCCTAGTTTTTTCTCCATTTCACCAATTTCAATATTGGCAGCACGTTCCATGTTCGATTCGATTTCTGTAATCGGACGTCCGATAGTCAAAATTCCTTCTTTAAGTACATTTCCTTGCGCGTTACCACTCCGTTCCGCAGCAGTGCACGCCATTTCTAGATTGCCAGCATTTAGATTACTGCGAATATCTTTGATTAAGTGGTTGTCTATTTTTGATGCTTTACTAATAAATAAATATCTTTCAAACACGAGATAGATGGTATAAACCAATAATATCACAATTGGAATTAAGAAAAAACCACCCTTGAAAATAAATTCCAATACCGAAATTTCAGTATTTATGGGGAGGCTTTTTGCTAATTCGGCTGGATTCACTTGCGATAAGGTATCGGCTGGTACTTGTAGAAAAGTAGTAATCATATTTGTTGTTGTTTTATAGACTTTTGTGACAAAATAATTTCAAATTTGTATCGGCAAAGGCGACTACACAATATTAAACTAAAAAAGAAAGAAATTATTTTACATTTTGAATTTTTTATTAAAAAGTAATGAACTATAACGAGACTGTAAATTGGATGTTTCAACAATTGCCAATGTACCAAAATCAGGGCGCCACGGCATATCGTAAAGATTTGACCAATACTATTTTGCTAGCAAAAGAGCTGGGAAATCCGGAAGAAAATTTGCGTTGTATTCATGTCGCTGGAACTAATGGAAAAGGATCAACATCGCATATGCTAGCGTCGATTTTGCAAGAATCTGGTTATCAGGTTGGTTTGTATACATCTCCGCATTTGAAAGATTTTCGCGAACGAATTAAAATTAATGGCATTGAGATCTCTGAAGACTTTGTTACCAATTTTGTTGCGCAACATAGACGCTTCTTTGAACATAATAATCTTAGTTTCTTTGAAATGACCGTTGGATTAGCCTTAGATTACTTTAAGAAGAAACAAGTCGATATTTCCATTATTGAAGTTGGCATGGGAGGCAGACTCGATTCAACTAACATTATTACACCAATAGTCTCCGTTATTACCAATATAGGTTTCGACCACACAACCTTTCTGGGCAATACGTTTGAATCCATTGCAGGTGAAAAAGCGGGCATTATTAAACACAAGATTCCAACAGTTATTGGTCAATATACCAAAGAAACAAAAACAGTTTTTGAGAGAAAAGCGGTCGAAAACGAAGTTGCCTTGTACTTTGCTTCTGACAACATAAACCAAGACTACGACTCGCCTTTATTAGGAAATTATCAATATCATAATAAAAAGACTGTTTTGCAAACCATACAAGTCCTTCAGTCGACTACAGAATTTCAAATTAAGGAAGAGCACATTGCAAATGGTTTTATGAATGTGATAAAGAATACCGGCTTGCAAGGAAGATGGCAAAAATTACAAGAACATCCGTCTGTAATTTGTGATACCGCACATAATGCAGATGGACTGCAAATAGTACTGGCGCAAGTGTTAGTGCAAGAATTTAAACAGTTACACATTGTTTTGGGTGTCGTAAATGACAAAGACTTGGGCGAAATTTTGCCTTTGTTCCCAAAAGAAGCAGTTTATTACTATTGCAAGCCCAATATTTCTCGTGGTCTTGATGCTGAATTGCTAATGGGGAAAGCACTCACATTTGGCCTCAGAGGAAACGTTTATAATTCAGTTTCAGAAGCTTATGAAGCTGCGAAGAAAAGTTCCACTACAGAAGATTTCATCTTTATTGGCGGCAGCACTTTTGTCGTTGCAGAAATTTTGTAATAAAATTGAATTTTGTTTGCAAATATGAAAAAGTAACTTATATTTGCACACGCAATAAGGGCGATTAGCTCAGTTGGTTCAGAGCATCTGGTTTACACCCAGAGGGTCGGGGGTTCGAATCCCTCATCGCCCACAAAAAAATCCACTAGAAATAGTGGATTTTTTATTTTATATGAATTCTAAAGTTCTTTCTAGCGCCATGCCACGAGAACCTTTGATTAAGATCATGCAATCTCGAAAATCGACTTTCTTTACCGCATCGGTAAATGAGTCGAAAGTATCATAGAAGCTAAAATCTTTCTTATCAATTGTATTTTGAAAGAAATCTTTACCAACAAAATAGCAGCTGATATTGTCTGTAGCCGATAGCATATCAACGATTGTTTTGTGTTCTGCTGCGCTTTCACTGCCTAGCTCAAACATATCTCCCAGAATAACAATCTTATTCTTTTTATCAAGTTGAACAAAATTTTCAATCGCCACTTTCATGCTACTTGGATTTGCATTATATGCATCCAAGATAATTTCATTTGAATTCTTGTGTAGCAACTGAGAACGATTATTCTCTGGAATATAGCTTTCAATCGCCTCTTTTATCGTATCGTTACCGACATCAAAATACCTACCAATGGAAATCGCTGCACTAATATTGTTCGCATTATACAAGCCAATTAGATGGGATTCTATTTTAACCTTTGAAAATTGAACCGTGACAAAAGGATCTGCTACTACACTATCAATACATGTATCGGCTGACACATTACTTACTCCGAAAGTATGACGTCTTATAGACTGTGTTTTCTCCAACTGAATTGGGTCGTCAAGATTTACGAAGACCATTTTGTCATTTGTTGCAAGAAAGGTGTACATTTCGCTTTTACCCTTTATAACACCTTCGACACCGCCGAATCCTTCTAGATGTGCTTTCCCAAAATTTGTGATGTAGCCATAGTCAGGTCGCGCAATCTCGCATAAAAACGAAATTTCCTTTTGGTGGTTAGCACCCATTTCAACGATTCCGATTTCTGTACTACTGTCAAAGCTCAATAAAGTAAGCGGCACACCAATATGATTGTTTAAATTTCCAATCGTAGCTTTGGTACGGTACTTCTTCGAAAGCACGATTTGTATCAACTCTTTCGTCGTTGTTTTTCCATTACTACCTGTAAGTGCTATAATAGGCAATTTCAAGTACTTTCGATGAAATTGAGCTAATTCCTGTAAAGTTTGTAAACTGTCAGAAACGACAATAGTCCTTGCGTCAATATAGTATTCGGAATTGTCAATAATCACGTACGATGCACCTTTTAAAAGAGCCTCAGTAGCAAAAGTATTCGCGTCGAAACGATCGCCCTTTATAGCAAGAAAAATAGATCCTGGTTCAATTTTCCTGGTATCAATTGAAACAGATTTACATTGAAGAAATAACTGATGAATGTCCTGGATATTCATAATAAAAATCAAAAAATAAAAGCCCTATTAAAGGGCTTTTATTGTAATATTAAATAAGAAATTAGTTTCTAGGTCTTTTCTTTTTGTCAGCTTTTGGACCAACTCTAGACATAGCACATCTAAATCCGATGTAATCTGTCGCCATATCTTGAGGGAAATATCTTCTTTGAGCTGGGTCTAACCAATAAGCTCTATCTCTCCATGATCCGCCTTTATATACTCTAACGTTATCGTTAACCAATGTAGTTCTTTTGCTTGACTTATCAAATTTTCGAACCATATTACCTAAACTATCTGTGGTAACATTATGTATTGGAGAATCGTACATTTTATGCTTCTCTTTGCTTTTCGTATCTTCCTCTTCGGAAGAACCAAAATCAAAATATCTTGTTGATTGCTTGTCCCCATCGCGATAATTTCTTTCGTCACTCTTATCAAAATTTTGTCTCAAGTACGTTTCTTTTTCATCAACTGGAACTTGAGCCAATTGACCTGGTAAATTTCGAGCCATTACTCGCCCATTAGCTAAGGTATCGAAAACTTGTGTTTCTGGTGTCACTAATTCAGCTTTTCCATCTTCTCCAATTTTATTCTTGGTATAGATGTTTCCTCTAAAATAGTTGAAATCACTAGCTTCATCATCAACAATTGGACGATAAACATCAGCAACCCACTCCGCAACGTTTCCTGCCATGTCATACAATCCAAAGTCATTTGGCGGATAAGACTTAACAATATTTGTAATGTCGGCACCGTCATCAGACCATCCTGCAATTCCACCGTAATCTCCTTTTCCTTGTTTGAAGTTAGCCAATTGATCTCCTCTAACTTTTCTTTTTCCTGAACGAGTATACGTTCCAGACCAAGGATATTTCTTTTGTCCTTTGTATATATTATATTCTCTTTGTCCTACATCTGCCGCTGCTGCATATTCCCATTCCGCTTCAGTTGGCAGTCTGTACTCTGGCAAAATTAGACCCGAAGAACGTTGTGCATATACATTTTTTGCAGGGGCTTCAGTTGCTGGCTGATCTTTAGTACCTTTAGTCTTAACCGGTTTCGCTTTTGAGTTTCTTCTTCCTTTCAAAACAATTTTTTCATCACCTCCAAATGCTTTTGTAGGTTGATTTAAGTATGTCTCAGTACTAAAGGTAGATTCTGCTTTCGTATCAACAATTTTGGCATCCTTTTTCAAGAATCCTTCTTTTTCCAGAGTATTCTCGTTTACCCTGTCCGTACGCCATTTACTAAATTCAACTGCCTGAATCCAATTTACACCAACTACTGGATAATTTGCATAAGCGGGATGTCTCAAATAATTATTGGTCATGGTTTCATTATAACCAAGTCTATTTCTCCACACTAATGTATCTGGAGAGGCTCCTTCATAAATGTTTTTATAATTTTCTTGATCCGGCGGAAAAACTCTTTTCAACCAATCCAAGTATTCCATATACATCATATTGGTTACTTCTGTTTCATCCATATAAAAGGACTGCACATGTTGTTGATTTGGCGTATTATTCCAATCGTGCATAACATCATCTTGAACTTTACCCATCGTAAATGTTCCTCCTTCAACCATGACTAATCCGGGTCCAGTTGCTTGCTTTTTAAAATTTGAAGCATATTGAAAACCCCCTTTTTTGTCATTTATCTTCCAACCAGTAGCGGTAGATGAATTCTTCGAACTTGACTTTTTACTACAACTTACGGTTGCCCCTAATACTATCACTAAGGTTAGTAAGAGTTTGAATGTCATAATTTTGTTTAGTTTCATACTTTTAGCAGGTAATAAATTCGTGGCGCAATATAAGAATTAACCTTTATATAGCAACAAATTTTATTTAATTTTTTTTTTTTGAAATACCGTTCGACCTCAACAAAACGTAAAAATATTCTAAATAGTATCTGCAGAACTATTAAAAAAATTAATTTTACGGCTTTCGTAATAAATACCGTTAAAATACGTTTCTACCATCAATGAAAAAAATTGCTACATTTTTACTGTTTCTTATTTGCTGTTATTCCTTTGGACAAACCAAGGGAGATATTACTATAAAATGGACTCCTAAAGCTCCACTTAATATAGGAGATCAAAAACTTAAGGTCCCTCAATTTGACCCAAACCATTTTCAATACGACAGTAGTACAAATCGTATTTATTTCGTTTTTCAAACCTCAATTGCAAGTGAGATCAACGAAAAGTCTCTACAAATTTCTAATATTGTTTACGAAGAGATGACCGAAAGCGAATTGGGAGACTTAGCACTTTCTTCGATTCCAATTGCACCAAATGCAATAGCTCAAAATCTTAAATCAAAAAACGATTTATATGTTTCGATATTATTATCTCCAATAGTAAAAACAGGGAACGCAGTAAAAAAAATCACGTCTTTTTCTTATAATTTAAGCACGAGTTCAAATAGGATTACAGCTCCCAATAGTGAATTTAGCACACTTTCAAATTCTGTTTTATCGACAGGTGATTGGTACCGATTCTACCTTACCAAATCTGGCGTTTATAAAATTAACAGCAGTTTTTTAAGTAGCCTAGGAGTGAACATGAACGGTGTTGACCCGAGAAAAATCAAGATTTACGGTAATGGAGGCCGAATGATCCCTCTAAAAAATAGCGTAGATTATCCCGCAGACTTGCAAGAAAACGCGATTCAAGTTATCGGCGAAAACGATGGTGTTTTTGATAATTCTGACTACATTCTTTTCTATGGCGAAGGTGTAGATCAATGGAACGATGAAAGTCAAACCACGAACAACTTGTACGATTCCAAATCCTATTATTACATTAACGTTCAAGGCAATGACGGAAAAAGAATGCTTCCTATGCAACAGCCAAGCGCAGCTGCGGACGTTCTAGTAACCGAATTTGACCACATACAGTACTACGAAGTTGACAAAGTAAATATCGTTCGATTAGGAAGGCGATGGTTTGGGGAAGAATTTGATTTTGTTGATCAACAGAATTTTCAATTCAAAATTCCAAATATTGTAACTTCTACTCCGGTAAATTTGTATATTTATGGGGCTGCCGTCTCTATCGTTAACACTTCGATGGAAGTCAAAGCAAACGATGTTCTCGCTGGAAACATGGCATTTACACCGATTGGATCTTCTGTAAAAGCTGACGCTTCAATACTGAACGTTACAATTCCGGCCGCGGAAGACATAAAAATCTCATTGAAATACAACAATGGTGGCGTACCTGATTCGAAAGGATATTTAGATTATATTTCTTTAAAATCAAAGCGCAATCTTGTTGGTTACGGAAAGCAATTTACTTTTCAGTATGCGCTCTCGAGCACAAGTACTCAAATCGGCGAATTTCAAATTGGAAATGCCGCAACTGTAAAACAAATTTGGGATATAACCGATATTTATAACGTAACCCAAGTGACCAACGAAAATCAATCTGTCTTTACTTTCAAAACAAATTTTGGAAGTGTGGAGAAATTTATTGCATTGGACGAATCCGATTACTATCAGCCTCTTTTAGACAGTAGATCAAAAGTTGTGAATCAAAATCTAAAGGGCAACATTTTCTTGAATGGACAAGGACAATTTCAAGACGTCGACTATCTCATCGTTACTCCCGCCTTTTTACGGGCTCAAGCCGAAAAACTAGCAAATTTCCACAGATCTTATTCTCAATTAAACGTAAAAGTCGTTCTTCTCGAGGACATCTACCAAGAATTTGGTTCAGGAAAGCAAGATATTGGAGCTATTCGCAACTTTATCAAATATGTATACTTTAATGCATCTGCTGATGATAAAAAAGTGAAATATGTCAACCTATTTGGTGATGCTTCATTCGATTTTAAGAACAGAGTTTCGATTGCGTCCAATATTGTCCCAATATACCATGCATTAAACAGCCTAACCGTTGATCCGAGCTCATTTGCGTCTGACGATTATTTTGTTTTCATGGATTCTAATGAAGGTAACTTAGACGTTAACTATCCTCAAAAAGCCGGTCTAGTTGACATTGCTGTCGGACGAATGATTGCTAGTACAACAACGCAAGCAGACGAGTTAGTTAATAAGGTTATTGATTATTACGATGTCAAATCATATGGCAATTGGCGTAATAATATCGTGGTAGTTGCTGATGACACAGATAAGGAAAGTGATCTTAGTCTTCAATCGAATATCAATTCACTAGCAGAAACCATTGTTGCTGAAAAACCATTTCTAAATTACGAGAAAATTCTTTTGGATTCGTACGTTCAAGAAACCAGTGCTGGGGGAAGTCGCTATCCAAAAGCTCGGAAAGATCTTTTTGACTTTTTTGAAAAAGGCGCCTTGGTACTCAATTATCTTGGACATGGTGGAGAAGATGGATTGTCGCAAGAGCGTATCTGGGAAAAAGCAGATGGACAAAATCTACGCAATCAATATAGATACCCACTTTTTATTACAATTACTTGTGAGTTTTCAAGATTTGACAATCCATTCAGGCCAACCGCCGGGGAGTATACTTATTGGAACCCAAAAGGAGGCGCTATTTCAATGATTACGACAGTCAGAGAAATATACCAATCAACCGGAGAAAATTTCAATAATATTCTAGCTAAGCACCTATTTTCTTATGATTCCAATGAATATGTTTCAATAGCAGAAGCATTGCGACTTGCCAAGAATGAATTTACACCTCGAACAGACGTTGTGTTTTATCTCGGTGACCCAGCGCTCCAATTGGCAATTGCGAAACCTAAAGTCAGTTTAACGAAAGTAAATGACGTTCCTATAACAGGTGCGATTGACGATTTTAAATCGCTTTCCTACGTAAAACTAACTGGGGAAGTAACCGACGAAAACAACAATCCATTACCAGCCTATGATGGAGAATTATCGGTTCAAATATTTGACAAAAAGATTACACGAACCACTTTGAATAATGACAACAACAGTCCACCAATTAATTTTGATGTACTAGGAGAAACAATATTCAGAGGAATGCAACAATAAACGACGGTAAATTTGAATTTGGCTTTGTTGTGCCTAGAGATATTGCAATCCCACTTGGCAATGGTAGAATTAGTTTTTATGCCAAAAGAACGCAAACACTATTTGACAAATCTGGCGTCAACACGACCATAAAAATTGGCGGCATCAATGAAAATGCCGTTGCCGATAACGCGCCACCGAAAGTCAAATTATACATGAATGACAAGACTTTTGTTTCTGGCGGCATAACCAATGAATCGCCACTATTCTTAGCGTATTTGGAAGATGAAAATGGCATCAACACCGCAAGCGGAATCGGACATGATATCGTTGCAATTCTTGACGGAAATGAAAGTGCGCCATACAAATTAAACGACTATTATGAAACCGAATTAGATAACTATCAACAAGGGAAACTAAAATTTCCTTTCCGAAACTTATCTAAAGGATTGCACACTATCACATTCAAAGCATGGGATGTATACAACAATCTTGTGACGGCTGAAATTCAGTTTATGGTGCTTAGCGACGAATCCATTTCTATTTCCAACGTGCTCAATTATCCAAATCCTTTTGTGAATTATACGCAATTTTGGTTTTCACATAACAAACCTTTCGAGACTCTTGAGGTGCAAGTGCAGGTGATGACCATTACGGGAAAAATAGTTTGGACAAAAACCAAACCATCTCTAGTGCTGAAACAATATGCCGCGAAATAACCTGGGACGGAAAGACGACTTTGGCGATAAAATCGAAAAGGAGTGTATATCTATAAGTTAACCGTAAAATCTAGCTTGAGCAATTCAAAAACAGAAAAATACGAGAAACTTGTAATACTTTAATAAAATACTATATTTGTAAACTTTTTAAAAATTGAGGATGAAAAATAAATTTCTAATAATTGCTTTCTTTACCACACTTTATTTCATCAATGCTCAAGAAAGAGTAATCACTACGGGAGTTCCATTTCTTTTGGTGGCAGGCGATGCTCGTTCCGCAGGTATGGGCGACAATGGTGTAGCCACTTCCCCAGACGTCTATTCGCAACAATGGAATCCTTCAAAATATGCTTTTTCAATCGATCGACAAGGCTTTTCGGTAGGTTACACGCCTTATTTGGTAGAGTTAGTAAACGATATTTCACTATCTCAAATAACCTACTTCAATAAATTTAACGAACGTAGTGCATTTGCTGGAAGTATCCGCTATTTTAGTTTGGGAGAAATAGAATTAAGAGAAAATGTAGACGATCAAGCTGTTGTAGTAAAACCAGCAGAATATGCACTTGACTTATCTTACGCACTAAAATTAAGTGACTATTTTTCGATGTCCGTTGGCGGTAGATTTATTCGCTCTAATTTAAGAATTCCTACCGCCGGACAAAGTTCATCAGCAGCAAATTCCTTTGCATTTGATGTCTCTGGTTATCACCAATCAGAAGAAATGGCTTTCAATAGCTTTAATGGAAAATTGCGTTGGGGTTTTAATTTCAAAATTTAGGTCCTAAAATCAATTATGATAAGTCAGTCGGTGAAGAAGGTGCAAACTCCCACCTGCGAGTATGAAATTAGGTGCAGGATTTGATTTATTTTAGATGATTATAATAAAGTAAGTTTAAATGCCGAAATTAGTAAATTATTAGTGCCAACTCCAATAGAGCCAAACCAATTGACTTAAATGGTGACGGCGTTTATGACCTTAAACTGGAGAAACAGACGGTGTACAGGAAGCCAGTATTGCTTACGATAAAATCGGATGGGTATCCGGAATATTTAAGTCATTTAATGATGCCCGGGAGGAATGAGCGAGGAATTAAAAGAAGTAACTTATTCATTAGGAACCGAGTATAACTATCAAGATTCGTTTGCTTTTCGTTTAGGATATTTTCACGAACACCCGGACAAAGGAGGAAGACGATTTTATTCGTTAGGAGCTGGATTTAAGTACAACATCATTAAAGTTGATGTTTCTTATTTATTCTCCGCATCAAGAGTTAAAAATCCACTAGAAAATACGTTACGATTCTCGCTAAGCTTTGCCTTCGGAGATAAATATGATGAATTCTAGAAATCAAATAATATCAATTAAGAATCCAAATTTCAACTTTAAGAATTTGGATTTTTTCTTTATACCATATGAAAAATATTTCAATGTCTACCCAATTATCGGTTTCGAAGATCTTTCTGAATTACCTGAATCAGTGAGAGATTTGATGGAACAAGCTTGTTGCAATTAGAAAAAAAAGCGTATGCTCCCGTGCTCGAAGTTCCGCGTTGGAGCCGCTATCCTCCTGGATAACTGGAAAGTCGTTTTGGGTTCGAATCAAGAAAACGCAGCTTATCCTTCTGGCTTATGTGCTGAACGTGTTGCTATATTTCAAGTTGGTGCGATTTATCCAGATAATAAGATTGTAGCATGGCTATAACCGCAGCTTCGGATACCAATCAAACGCTGACACCAATTCCACCTTGTGGCGCCTGCAGACAATCTATTGCAGAATATGAATTTAAGCAAGACGAGCCTATTGAAATCTACTTTATGGGCGAAATTGGAGCGATTTACAAATCAGATTCACTCAAAAATTTACTGCCATTTAGCTTCGATAAAAACTTTTGAGATTCTAAAAATTCCCGCTTTTAAATTTTAGTTCTAACAGGAATGTTTTACTTTTGCCTTTCGCAAATCTGTGTGAGGAAACTATTTTGCGCTCTAGTTAAATAAAATACAAAAAGAAAATTAGCCTAATGAAAGAAGTTACAAAAGAAGTTTACTTGAAGTAGGTGGAAGACATGCTGCTTTGGAGAAAATTTGAAGACAAACTGGCCGCACTTTACATTCAACAAAAAGTAAGAGGGTTTCCCTCCACTTATATAACGGACAGGAAGCTGTCCTAGCTATGCTTTGTACGCCATGGATTTATCAAAGATAAAATGATTACTGCCTACAGAAATCACGTTCAACCAATCGGTATGGGCGTTGATCCAAAAGCAGTTATGGCGGAACTCCTAGGAAAAGTAACCGGAACCTCCAAAGGAATGGGCGGTTCAGTCCACATCTTCTCTAAAGATAAGGGTTCTACGGTGGTCACGGTATTGTTGGTGCTCAAATTCCAGTTGGTGCTGGAATCGCTTTTGCCGACAAATATTTCAATACTGGCGGAGTTACATTAACCTATTTTGGTGACGGAGCCGCGTCAAGGATCTTTACACGAAGCTTTCAACATGGCGATGCTATGGAAACTTCCTGTTGTATTTATTGTAGAAAACAATGGATATGCCATGGGAACATCTGTCAAAAAGAACCGCAAATCATACCGATATCCGAAACTTGGTTTGGGTTATGAAATGCCATGTGGACCGGTAGATGGAATGAATCCTGTGAAGGTTGCAGAAGCCATGCACGAAGCCATCGATAGAGCACGACGCGGAGATGGGCCAACTTTCTTGGAAATGAAAACATATCGCTATAGAGGTCACTCGATGTCTGATGCACAATTATATCGTTCTAAAGACGAAGTCGAAGAATACAAAAAAATCGATCCAATTACGCAAGTTTTAGATGTAATCAAAGATCAGAAATATGCCACTGATGCCGAAATTGGAAGCTATCGACGAAAGAGTAAAAGACTTAGTGGAAGGAATGTGATACTTTCGCAGAAGAATCGCCATTTCCAGAAGTAAACAACTTAATGACGTTGTTTTAGAGAAGAAAACTACCACATTTATTCCCCATAAACTATAATCGATATGGCAAAAATTATACGATGCCACGCTTGAGTTGATACTATGACCGAAGGTGTTGTGAAGAATGGGCTAGAAAAGTGGGAGATAAAATTGATAGGAGATATCCTCGGCTGGGAAGTGAAACGATAAAGCAACGATCGAAATTGAATCTTTCAATTCCGGAACACCTTTATATTGGCATAAACGAAGGTGAAACCGCCAGTTGATGCGCTTTTAGCCATCATCGGAACCGCTGGAGAACACATCGGTCCTCTATTAAATGCCTCAAAGCAAGCCAACACTGACTGCTGCCCCGGAGAGAGGACAAGAAAGTTGAAGCTACTCCTATAGCTTGGCAACCACAAACCACAACCACTTTACCGAAAGGAGTTGTAGTGGTTAACATGCTTGCGATTAAGCTACACCATGACTGACGGACAGTTGCTCGGTTGAAAAAATTGAGATAAAAGTTTCTGAAAGGTGGATATTTTAGCCCGAAAATCGAAACGGATAAAGCTACCGACCGAATTCGAATCGTTCAACGCTAAAACATTATTATTCATCGGCGTTAACGAAGGTGAAACGGCACCTGTCGATAGCGTACTTGCTATCATAGGCCCTGCAGGAACCCGGACATTACAGGCATCGCCGAAAATTATAAAAAGGCGGCGCTGTTGCCCTGTTTCCAAGTAAAGAAGCAGAAAAACAAACAGTTGCAGAAAAAACAGAAGTAGCTATTCAGTCGTTTCCGATGGCCAAAGAATTTTCATATCCCATTGTGAAGAAAATAGCAGAAGAAAAAGGAATCATATCGCACAGTGAAAGGTTCAGGCGAAAACGGACGTATCGTCAAAAGCGATATCGAAAACTATACGCGCCATCTTCTCAAGCTGTCACCCCGAGCGCAGTCGAGGGGCAATATTAACCGACAACCGACAACCGACAACGGTTCAACCTTTCGTTCCCAGGAGAAACCCTAACAGAAGAAATCAAAAATTCGCAAATGCCAAAATCATTGCGAAACGTTTGTCCGAATCTGCTTCCACCGCACCGCATCCCATTTGACTACTTAAGTGGAAATGGATGAGGCGATAAAATCAAGAGCGACAATCAACACGATTCCCAGATACCAAAGTTTCTTTCAACGATATGGTTCAAGCTGTGCAATGGCGTTGAAAAAAACATCCAAAAGTAAATTCACAATGGAGAGAAGATTCCATCCTTATCAATCACCATGTTAACTTGGAGTTGCTGTTGCTGTTGAAGACGGACTAGTAGTTCCTATATTGCGATTTACTGATCGAATGAGTTTATCTCAAATCGGTAATAGCGTGAAAGATGTTGCAGGAAGAGCAAAATCGAAAAAATTACAACCTGCAGAAATGGAAGGCAGTACTTTTACAGTTTCTGAATTTGGGTATGTTTGGAATGATTCCAATTCTTCTATTAACCAACCTGATCCCAGCGATCTTATCTGTTGGCGCAAGCAAAAGCCTGTCGTAAGAAACGGACAAGTAGTGGTGGAAATACCATGAAAGTTACTTTAGCTTGTGATCACCGCACGGTTGATGGTGCTACCAGGCGCACAATTCCTTCAACACTAAGACAGTATTTGGAAAATCCAGTCGATGTTAGCCTAATTTGCTCTAGCACGAAAAGCATCATGCTAAAATACAAATTCCCGTAATGAAACCTGAGAACGGAATTTTTATTTAATTTACAGTATAAATACCACTCCAGAAAAGCTAATTACTCTTTGTTTCTTATCAACCATTTTGTCTTGCCAAAAGAAGGAAGTTGTTACTATTCACCAATTCGTCAAAGATGAACATTCTTTCTCAAACCCAATGATGCCGTAGCTAAACGATTTAGATTTAGATATTAACGTTGATTTCAAATCACAGTCTATTTCCGGCAAAGCAACGTGGACGATTGAAAATACTTCAAGAAAAGAAATTATCTTCGATGAAACACACTGGACATTACAAAGTAACGCTTGGCGATGAGGAAAGAAAAGAAATTTAGTCTTAGGAACCGAAGTGGAATTCACGGCAAACCACGTCACATTCAGATTGAACCCAACACTACGAAAGTAAACATCTATTACAACACCACCAAAGACGCGGTGGCGCCAATGGCTACAAACCCGAACAAACCGCCGGAAAAAAGACACCTTTCATTCTCAAGGAGAAAGTATCTGGTCGCGAACATGGATTCCGTGTCAAGATTCTCCTAGTAATTCGATTCAGTTATAATGCCAGAGTTACGGTGCCCGCCGATTTGATGGCCGTAATGAGTGCAAAAAACCCACAACAAAAAACAGTACTGGAATCTATAACTTTCAACAAAACAAACCATTCCATCCTACTTGATGGCGATTGCGGTGGGCGATTTATAATTCAAACCATCGACAACCGAACAGGAGTTTACGCCGAGCCGTCACAAATCGACAAAGCCCACTGGGAATTTGCCAGAGTTGGGAAAAATGGTTCATGTTGCGGAAAAACTCTATGGCCCGTATCGTTGGGGACGCTATGATGTGTTGGTATTGCCACCAAGTTTCCCATGGTGGCATGGAAAATCCCAACTTAACGTTCCTAACCTGCCAGTTTTTGGCTGGCGATCGTTCCTTAACCAGTTTGCTGGCGCACGAATTGGTAAGCTGGAGTGGCAATTTAGTGACCAACGCCACTTGGGAAGATATTTGGCTCAATGAAGGATTCACCACCTATGTAGAACATCGTATTGACGAAGCCGTATTTGGTGTTAATGAAGCCAAATGCAAGACGTTTTCAGCAGAAAAGTATTAAGTCAAAACATTGAAGAATACGGAAAAACCAATCCAGATACAGACTTAAAGTCAATACCACTGGAAGAAACCTAGACGATGGTTTGAGTGATATTCCGTACGAAAAAGGCTATGCCTTCCTGCAAACTATCGAAGCCGCTGTCGGTCGCGAAAAAATGGATGCTTTTGCTAAAAAGCCACTTCAACGCCATGCGTTTCAACCGATTACTACAGAAGATTTTGTAACCTATTTCAAAAGAAAACATGGTGAAAAACGATGAGCTAGCCAACAAAAACAAACTTGGACGAGTGGATTTATCAACCCGGAATTCCATCCAAGATCATCGTTCCGATTTCAAAGATTTCAACACCATAGATAGCATTCAAGCGATTTGGCGCAAAAGATATCAAGGGGCTGAGTAGCATCATCAAATCGACCAACAAAAACAATACTTTATTGATCATCTTCCCGAAGACCTCACCACCAAAGAAATGACCGATTTGGATGCCGAATTTCGTTTTCTCCGACAAAAGGCAATTTCGTCATCAAGCGCCAATGGTTTGTCATTGCCATCAAGCACCAATACCAACCCGCGTATCCCGCCATCGAAGCGTTTATGATTGCCACTAGCAGAACCGGTTCGTTGCAAACGCTCTACAAAGAATGGTCAAAACACCACAAGGAAAAGTCTGGGGAACAGCATTTTGAAAAGCGAAATCGGGGATCATCTCAGACCGTGCAATCGCTGGCAGTATTTTGCATTAAAGAATTTGATTTGGGCGTGCCGGCTCAAGAACATTTTAGGTATTCATCAGCATCTTGCGAGCCGTCGGGCTATTCGCTAGAAGTCCTCGCCGCTCCTTTGCACTCGCGGCTGTGGGCTACCATGCTATCCCTCACGCGAGCATCAATTCCCGATTCTTGATACAACGAACAGAAAAACCATTGTCTTTAAAGAAGCTTCAGTAATAACACCACCATTGGTATAACTCAGGGGTCCAGGCTCCTGCACGCGGACCTAATTCGGTTGTACTCCACCAATACCCATTTCTATCAACCGGAAATGATCGACCCATTATCAGCCCTCATACCCACCTGGAAGACCTGAAAACCACTATTGGTAGCCGCCCATTCGGACTTCTCCACAATCCGTTACCCGCTTGCTAAAGTACCTGTGGTTTCATCTTCCACCTGCCACACATCAGGAAAACCTAAAAATGGCTAAACGTGGTCCACTCCGCATCGGAAGGTATATGCCACCCTTCAGGCGCCAAGCCCGCGAGTCATTTACTGCATACCAATTATATAGTTGCCATAAGTTGGACAATTTTGCCTGTTAGACTGTCTATTTGCATAATAACTTTAAGCACCCCTGTATTCAAATTTTGCCCAATTTGCTGAATTCTACTGCACCTGTTTGGAATAGGTCGCCATTTCTGTATATTCGGTTACGTTTGGTTTCGTCATCAGATTTGCGCAAGTTTCCACTTCTCCATTTTGTATTGGCACTGTTGGTCTTTGTGCCACTTGATTTTGCGTTTTGGTTTCTTAAGTTTAGAACAAAAGAGAGCAATCAAAGAAAATTAAATTATGAGTAAGTTGTGTAGTATATTTTTCATGAATTCCACTTTTAATATTATAAGTAATTTATTTTACAAAAACTTGTTATCTTTTCCTTGCGACTTAGCGCCTTATGCGGACTAAAAACATAAAACCCATAAGAACAAACCCTTGTTTTCACAGCGCGGTTTCTCTAAAAGGCGCGACATACCCTCCGTGGTTTTTCTTAAAAAGGCGACGACATACTCCCAGCAGTACCATCTCTGCGCAGGCGGGCCTAACTTCTCTGTTCGGGATGGGAAGAGGTGAGCCAGGCCGCAATACTCACCTTAAGTCGTTTTGCAAGGGTAATCAGTTTAGACTGATTAACAATACATAATATCTAATTTACTGAGATAAAGAAAAAATTATTTGATTTAGAAAGTTTCTCAGCCGAAGGGGGTGGATGCGTACATGTTTACGGGTTATTAGTACTACTCGACTATGACATTACTGCCTTTACATCTATAGCCTATCAACTGGTCATCTTCCACGACCCTTAAAGAAATCTCATCTTGTGGTGGGTTCGCGCTTGATGCTTTCAACGCTTGCTTATCCCTTCCCGACGTAGCTACTTCTGCGGTGCTCCTGGCGGAACAACAGATACACTAGAGGTCAGTCCAATTCGGTCCTCTCGTACTAGAATCAGATCCACTCAAATTTCTTGCGCCTACAGTAGATAGAGACCGAACTGTCTCACGACGTTCTGAACCCAGCTCCGCGTGCTACTTTAATGGGCGAACAGCCCAACCCTTGGGACCCTTCTCCAGCCCCAGGATGTGACGAGCCGACATCGAGGTGCCAAACCCCCGTCGATATGAGCTCTTGGGGGAGATCAGCCTGTTATCCCCGGCGTACCTTTTATCCTTTTGAGCGATGGCCCTTCCATGCGGAACCACCGATCACTGCGTCTCCTTTCGTACCTGATCGACCTGTATGTCTCTCAGTCAAGCTCCTTATGCCATTGCACTCTACGCACGGTTACCAAGCGTACTCGAGGGAACCTTTAGAAGCCTCCGTTACTCTTTTGAGGCGACCACCCAGTCAAACTACCCACAGCAATGTCCCCACAAACGGGGGTTAGGTTAGATAAGCAAAGGTGGTATTTCAACAATGACTAACCAAGCCTGGCGACGCTGGATCGAAGTCTCCCCTATCCTACATCACTTATCCAAAGTCAATACTAAGCTATAGTAAAGGTGCACAGGGTCTTTCCGTCCCACTGCGGTAAACGGCATCTTCACCGTTACTACAATTTCACCGAGCTACGGCTTGAGACAGTGTCCAGATCGTTACACCATTCGTGCAGGTCGGAACTTACCCGACAAGGAATTTCGCTACCTTAGACCGTTATAGTTACGGCCGCCGTTTACGGGGCTTCAATTCAATGCTTCTCCGAAGATAACATCTCCTTAACCTTCCAGCACCGGGCAGGTGTCAGGCCCTATACCCCATCTTACGATTTTGCAGAGCCCTGTGTTTTTGATAAACAGTCGCCTGGACTCTTCCACTGCGGCCAGCATTACTGCTAGCGACCTTTCTCCGAAGTTACAGGTCTATTTTGCCTAATTCCTTAGCCATGAATCTCTCGAGCACCTTAGGATTCTCTCCTCGACTACCTGTGTCGGTTTACGGTACGGGTACTAATTACCTGAAGTTTAGAGGTTTTTCTTGGAAGCCCTTAGTGTACTATCTCTTTGTCCGAAGACTCCGAGTACTATCGGTCTTTGCCAAAACCCGCGGATTTGCCTACCAGTCTTATAATTACAACCTTCAACGAACTATTCCGTCAGTTCGCGACACTTTCATCACTCCGTCACCCCCATCACAGTAATCAGTAGTACAGGAATATTAACCCGTTGGCCATCGACTGTCCCTTTCGGGTTCGCCTTAGGTCCCGACTAACCCGCAGCTGATTAGCATAGCTGCGGAAACCTTAGTCTTTCGGTGTGCGGGTTTCTCGCCCCGCATTATCGATCATTTACGCCTACATTTTCTTTCCAGCCAGTCCAGCGCACCTTACGACACCTTCAACCCTGCTGGAATGCTTTCCCCCCTACCACTTGTAATAAAATTACAAATCCATGGCTTCGGTAATATGTTTATGCGATGATTATCCATGCTCGTCCGCCTTGACTAGTGAGCTGTTACGCACTTTAAATGAATGGCTGCTTCCCAAGCCAACATCCGAGCCGCCTGGGCAGACAAACCTCGCCTTTCAACTTAACATATATTTGGGGACCTTAGCCGATGGTCTGGGTTCTTTCCTCTCGGACTTGGACCTTAGCACCCAAGCCCTCACTGTCGTGGAAACATTATATAGCATTCCGAGTTTGTCAGGAATTGGTAGGCGGTGGAAGCCCCGCATCCAATCAGTCAGCTCTACCTCTATATAACTTTACGCACGACGCTGCACCTAAATGCATTTCGGGGAGTACGAGCTATTTCGAGTTTGATTGGCCTTTCACCCCTACTTCCACAGGTCATCCGAAGACTTTTCAACGTCAACCGGTTCGACCTCCACTGTGTGTTTACCACAGCTTCATCCTGCCCATGGGTAGATCACACGGTTTCGCGTCTAACACTACTGACTAAAGCGCCCTATTCAGACTCGCTTTCGCTACGGATCCACTACTTAATAGCTTATCCTTGCCAGCAACGAACTCGTAGGAGCATTATGCTACAGGCGCCGTCACCCCACGAAAGGGCTCCGACCACTTGTAAGCGCTTATGGTTTCAGGATCTATTTCACTCCGTTATTCACGGTTCTTTTTCACCTTCCTCACGGTACTGGTTCCTATCGGCTCTCAGGAGTATTTAGCCTTAGCGGATGGTCCCGCCAAATTCAGACAGGGTTTCCGTGCCCCCCCCTACCCAGGATACACACTATCCATTACACTCATTACCCATACGGGACTATCACCCTCTTTTGGTGTCACTTTCCAGTAACTTTCGGTTCTTTGTGCATGAAATGTCGTGGTCCTACAACCCCAAGTATGCCATAACATGCTTGGTTTGGGCTAATCTGCGTTCGCTTTCGCCACTACTTACGGAATCACTTTTTTTCTTCTCCTCCGCCTACTTAGATGTTTCCGGTTCCCGGCGGGTTTGCCCACCTATCGGTGTACTATGTCTTCAACATAGTGGTTTGCCCCATTCGGATATCTACGGATCAATTCCTTGTGCCAATCCCGTAGTTTTCGCGCTTATCAATCTTCACCTTCGCCTCTGAGAGCCTAGGCATCCCCCATACGCCCTTATTTTGCTTGCATGCTACTAGTTGCTCAACCCTTGCGGATTGAACTGTGTTCTCTTTCACTTTTAAATATTTTCTTATCTCAATATGTCAATGAACTTTATTAATTTGAAAATGTGGTAATTTGATAATTTGAAAATGAATCTTCCAAATCTTCAAATTGATTAATCTTCAAACCATTTGGCGGAGAATAACGGAGTCGAACCGATTTCCTAGGTGAAGGCAGGCTTTCTAGGCTTCAGGATAATCCCCCTTTTAATTAAAAATTAAAAATTACGGTCTACGAATTATGAAACTACTAATCTCTCAACTTCTGAGAATTCCTTACAAACATAAACAGTCCTTTTTTATCCGACAACCGTCAACTGACAACCATCAACTTAAAAAGTAGTCCTGCCCAGACCGAATCAGGGACCCCACATTATCAGTGGCAGTACTCTACCAGCTGAGCAGCACGCCAGGAGACTCTGTTTGTGCTAAATCATAAAAATCGCTTTAAGCGATTCTACTTTGTGGTTCTTGAATTAACAGCAGAGAGTAATTAAACTAAAATCTTTGGTCTTAAGCCAAATTGGTGTCTTTCTCTAGAAAAAGGAGGTGTTCCAGCCAGCACCTTCCGGTACGCCTACTTTGTTAAGACTATAGCCCCTAGTTACCAGTTTTACCCTAGGCAGCTCTTGCGGTCACCTGAATTTCAGGCACCCCCAGCTTCCATGGCTTGACGGGCGGTGTGTACAAGGCCCAGGGGGAACGTATTCACCCGGATCATGGCTGATATCCGATTACTAGCGATTCCAGCTTCACGGAGTCGAGTTGGACTCCGATCCGAACTCGAGAGAACGGTTTCTGATCCGCCCCCTCTCGCGAGGTGGTTGCTTTCTGTACCGCCCATTGTAGCACGTTGCAGCCCAAGGCGTAAGGGCCTTGGTGATTTGACGTCATCCCCACCTTCCCCTGTTTGCACTGGCAGTCTTGTTAGGGTTCCCGACTTAACTCGGCAACCAACAACTTAGGGTTGCTCTGTTATGGACTTAACCTGACCTCACGGCACGAGCTGACGACAACCATGCGGCACCTTGTAATTTGTCTTACGAAGACTGTGCCCAACCGGTCCAAACCTACATTTAAGCCTTGGTCAGGTTCCTCGCGTATCATGAATTAAACCACATGCTCCACCGCTTGTGGGGCTTCGTCAATTCCTTCGAGTTTCATTCTTTGCGAACTGTACTCCCCAGGTGGGGATACTTATCACTTTCGCTTAGCCACTGAAGTTGCCCCCAACAGCTGCGTAACGCATCGTTTACGGCGTGGACTGCAGGTATCTAAATCTGCCGTTCGCTACCCACGCGCTTTCGCTCTACCAGCGTCAATCCATTAGTAGTAACCTGCCTTCGCCATTTGGTATTCCATGTAATCTCTAAAAGCATTTCTCCGCTACACTTACACATTCTGAAGTTACTTCCTAATAATCCAAGACCAGCAGTATCAATGGCCATTTCCCAGTTGAGCCGGGAGATTTCACCTGACTTACTGGCCTGCCCAGGACCCTTTAAACCCAATGATTCCGGATAACCTTGGATCCCTATTACCGCGGCTGGCACGGGTAGCCGATCCTTATTCTTACGATACCGTCAAGCCCTTCACGAAGGAGTGTTTCTTCTCGTACAAAAAGCGGTTTACACACCATAGATGGCCCCAAAGCCACCCACGCATAGCTGGATCAAGGCTTGCGCCCATTGTGCTAACCTTGTTCCTTGCCTGCAATATTCTCCTGCTCTGCACTCCAGGGGTCGGTCCATTGTCTCGCGAAAGTACCAGGGTGTGGGGGATCTCCCTCTCGGGACCCCTACCGGCATGTGCGCCTTGGTAAGCCGTTACCTTACCAACTAGCTAATGGGACGCGTGCTCATCTTTTTGCCGTTATAACTTTAATAGTATCTCGATGCCCGGTGCCTGCTATGAACTAATCCAATTTCTCTGGGTACTCATTATGCAAGGTAGATTGCATACGCATTACGCACCCGATGCGCCGGTCTCAATATTTTTCCTGCCCCTCGACTTGCATGTGTTAAGCCTGCCGCTGGCGTTCATCCTGAGCCAGGGATCAAACTCTTCATCATTATGGCAATAAGCTAAATTAATTTGTTTTTTATCGACGGATCTCTTCAACAATTCCTAATCTCTCAGTTTCTCACCACTCTCTATTTACTTTGGCACAATCTATACCAATGACTATAAATTTAATATGTCTAGGAACGTATCTTTTCTTTTTATTGTACTTTCATTCTCCAAGCGGAGTTTAAAAGTAATTATTCTTTTCTTCCTAAACAAGC
>JADKHM010000015.1 GCA_016721735.1 Flavobacterium sp.
TTTTTACAAGCTAGGGGTTCTCTAAAAAAGGCGACGACATACTCTCCCACAAATTGCAGTACCATCTGCGCAGGCGGGCTTAACTTCTCTGTTCGGGATGGGAAGAGGTGAGCCCCGCCGCAATAACCACCTTAAGTCGTTTTGCTTGGGTTTTCAGTTTAGACTCGCCAACAACCACAAATATCTTAACATACTGAGATAAAGAAAAATTATTTGATTTAGAAAGTTTCTCCAGCCTCTTGCGAGGCTGGATGCGTAATAAGCTTACGGGTTATTAGTACTACTCGACTATGACATTACTGCCTTTACATCTATAGCCTATCAACGTGGTCATCTTCCACGACCCTTAAAAGAAATCTCATCTTGTGGTGGGTTTCGCGCTTATATGCTTTCAGCGCTTATCCCTTCCCGACGTAGCTACTCTGCGGTGCTCCTGGCGGAACAACAGATACACTAGGAGGTCAGTCCAATTCGGTCCTCTCGTACTAGAATCAGATCCACTCAAATTTCTTGCGCCCACAGTAGATAGAGACCGAACTGTCTCACGACGTTCTGAACCCAGCTCGCGTGCCACTTTAATGGGCGAACAGCCCAACCCTTGGGACCTTCTCCAGCCCCAGGATGTGACGAGCCGACATCGAGGTGCCAAACCCCCGTCGATATGAGCTCTTGGGGAGATCAGCCTGTTATCCCCGGCGTACCTTTTTATCCTTTGAGCGATGGCCCTTCCATGCGGAACCACCGGATCACTATGCTCTACTTTCGTACCTGATCGACCTGTATGTCTCTCAGTCAAGCTCCCTTATGCCATTGCACTCTACGCACGGTTACCAAGCGTACTGAGGGAACCTTTAGAAGCCTCCGTTACTCTTTTGGAGGCGACCACCCCAGTCAAACTACCCACCAAGCAATGTCCCCACATTGCGGGGTTAGGCTTCAGATAAGCAAAGGGTGGTATTTCAACAATGACTAACCAACGCCTGGCGACGCTGGATCGAAGTCTCCCACCTATCCTACACATCACTTATCCAAAGTCAATACTAAGCTATAGTAAAGGTGCACAGGGTCTTTTCGTCCCACTGCGGGTAAACGGCATCTTCACCGTTACTACAATTTCACCGAGCTCATGGCTGAGACAGTGTCCAGATCGTTACACCATTCGTGCAGGTCGGAACTTACCCGACAAGGAATTTCGCTACCTTAGGACCGTTATAGTTACGGCCGCCGTTTACTGGGGCTTCAATTCAATGCTTCTCCGAAGATAACATCTCCTCTTAACCTTCCAGCACCGGGCAGGTGTCAGGCCCTATACTTCATCTTACGATTTTGCAGAGCCCTGTGTTTTTGATAAACAGTCGCCTGGACCTCTTCACTGCGGCCAGCATTGCTGCTGGGGCGACCTTTCTCCCGAAGTTACAGGTCTATTTTGCCTAATTCCTTAGCCATGAATCTCTCGAGCACCTTAGGATTCTCTCCTCGACTACCTGTGTCGGTTTACGGTACGGGTACTCATTACCTGAAGTTTAGAGGTTTTTCTTGGGAAGCCCTTAGGTGTACTATCTCTTTGTCCGAAGACTCCGAGTACTATCAGTCTTTGCCAAGCCTGCGGATTTGCCTGCATGTCTTATAGCTACAACCTTCAACGAACTATTCCGTCAGTTCGCGACACTTTCATCACTCCGTCACCCCATCACAGTAATCAGTAGTACGGGAATATTAACCCGTTGGCCATCGACTGTCCCTTTCGGGTTCGCCTTAGGTCCCGACTAACCCGCAGCTGATTAGCATAGCTGCGGAAACCTTAGTCTTTCGGTGTGCGGGTTTCTCGCCCGCATTATCGTTACTTATGCCTACATTTTCTTTTCTAACCAGTCCAGCATACCTTACGATACACCTTCAACCCTGTTAGAATGCTCCCCTACCACTTGTAATAAATTACAAATCCATAGCTTCGGTAATATGTTTATGCCCGATTATTATCCATGCTCGTCCGCTCGACTAGTGAGCTGTTACGCACTCTTTAAATGAATGGCTGCTTCCAAGCCAACATCCTAGCTGTCTGGGCAGACAAACCTCGTTCTTTCAACTTAACATATATTTGGGGACCTTAGCTGATGGTCTGGGTTCTTTCCCTCTCGGACTTGGACCTTAGCACCCAAGCCCTCACTGTCGTGAAACATTATATAGCATTCGGAGTTTGTCAGGAATTGGTAGGCGGTGAAGCCCCGCATCCAATCAGTAGCTCTACCTCTATATAACTTTACGCACGACGCTGCACCTAAATGCATTTCGGGGAGTACGAGCTATTTCCGAGTTTGATTGGCCTTTCACCCCTACCCACAGGTCATCCGAAGACTTTTCAACGTCAACCGGTTCGGACCTCCACTGTGTGTTACCACAGCTTCATCCTGCCCATGGGTAGATCACACGGTTTCGCGTCTAACACTACTGACTAAAGCGCCCTATTCAGACTCGCTTTCGCTACGGATCCACTACTTAATAGCTTATCCTTGCCAGCAACGTTAACTCGTAGGCTCATTATGCAAAAGGCACGCCGTCACCCCACGAAAGGGCTCCGACCGCTTGTAAGCGTATGGTTTCAGGATCTATTTCACTCCGTTATTCACGGTTCTTTTCACCTTTCCCTCACGGTACTGGTTCACTATCGGTCTCTCAGGAGTATTTAGCCTTAGCGGATGGTCCCGCCAAATTCAGACAGGGTTTCACGTGCCCCGCCCTACTCAGGATACCACTATCCATTACACTCATTACCCATACGGGACTATCACCCTCTTTGGTGTCACTTTCCAGTAACTTCCGGTTCTTTGTGCATGAAATGTCGTGGTCCTACAACCCCAAGTATGCCGTAACATGCTTGGTTTGGGCTAATCCGCGTTCGCTCGCCACTACTTACGGAATCACTTTTGTTTTCTTCTCCTCCGCCTACTTAGATGTTTCAGTTCAGCGGGTTTGCCCACCTATCGGTGTACTATGTCTTCAACATAGTGGGTTGCCCCATTCGGATATCTACGGATCAATTCGTGTGTGCCAATCCCCGTAGCTTTTCGCAGCTTATCACGTCCTTCTTCGCCTCTGAGAGCCTAGGCATCCCCCATACGCCCTTATTTTGCTTATTGTACTATTGTTCAACACTTGCGCATTGAACTGTGTTCTTTCTACTTTGTTATTATTTTCTTATCTCAATATGTCAATGAACTTTATTATTTGAAATGTGGTATTTGATAATTGAAATGAATCTTCAAATCTTCAAATTGATTAATCTTCAAATCAATTTGTGGAGACTAACGGAGTCGAACCGTTGACCTCCTGCGTGCAAAGCAGGCGCTCTACCAGCTGAGCTAATCCCCCTTTTTTAATTAAAATTAAAAATTACGAATTACGAATTATGAAACTCATAATCTCTCAACTTCTAAAATTTCCTTATAAACATAAACAGTCCTTTTTATCCGACAACCGTAACTGACAACCATCAACTTAAAAAGTAGTCCCGCCCAGACTCGAACTGGGGACCCCTACATTATCAGTGTAGTACTCTAACCAGCTGAGCTACGAGACTCTGTTTGTGCTTAAATCATAAAATCGCTTTTGGGCGATTCTACTTTGTATTATTTGAATTAACAGCAGAGAGTAATTAAACCAAAATCTTTGGTCTTAAGCTCATTAAAAATTGCGTCTTTCTCTAGAAAGGAGGTGTTCCAGCCGCACCTTCCGGTACGGCTACCTTGTTACGACTTAGCCCTAGTTACCAGTTTTACCCTAGGCAGCTCCTTGCGGTCACCGACTTCAGGCACCCCCAGCTTCCATGGCTTGACGGGCGGTGTGTACAAGGCCCGGGAACGTATTCACCGGATCATGGCTGATATCCGATTACTAGCGATTCCAGCTTCACGGAGTCGAGTTGCAGACTCCGATCCGAACTGAGAACGGTTTTGTAGATTCGCTCCCCCCTCGCGAGGTGGCTGCTCTCTGTACCGCCCATTGTAGCACGTGTGTAGCCCAAGGCGTAAGGGCCGTGATGATTTGACGTCATCCCCACCTTCCTCACAGTTTGCACTGGCAGTCTTGTTAGAGTTCCCGACTTGACTCGCTGGCAACTAACAACAGGGGTTGCGCTCGTTATAGGACTTAACCTGACACCTCACGGCACGAGCTGACGACAACCATGCAGCACCTTGTAATTTGTCTTGCGAAAGATCTGTTTCCAAACCGGTCAAACTACATTTAAGCCTTGGTAAGGTTCCTCGCGTATCATCGAATTAAACCACATGCTCCACCGCTTGTGCGGGCCCCCGTCAATTCCTTTGAGTTTCATTCTTGCGAACGTACTCCCCAGGTGGGATACTTATCACTTTCGCTTAGCCACTGAAGTTGCCCCCAACAGCTAGTATCCATCGTTTACGGCGTGGACTACCAGGGTATCTAATCCTGTTCGCTACCCACGCTTTCGTCCATCAGCGTCAATCCATTAGTAGTAACCTGCCTTCGCAATTGGTATTCCATGTAATCTCTAAGCATTTCACCGCTACACTACATATTCTAGTTACTTCCTAATAATTCAAGACCAGCAGTATCAATGGCCATTTCCCGGTTGAGCCGGGAGATTTCACCACTGACTTACTGGCCCGCCTACGGACCCTTTAAACCCAATGATTCCGGATAACGCTTGGATCCTCCGTATTACCGCGGCTGCTGGCACGGAGTTAGCCGATCCTTATTCTTACGATACCGTCAAGCCCCTTCACGAAGGAGTGTTTCTTCTCGTACAAAAGCAGTTTACACACCATAGATGCTTCATCCTGCACGCGGCATGGCTGGATCAGGCTTGCGCCCATTGTCCAATATTCCTCACTGCTGCCTCCCGTAGGAGTCTGGTCCGTGTCTCAGTACCAGTGTGGGGATCTCCCTCTCAGGACCCCCTACCCATCGTCGCCTTGGTAAGCCGTTACCTTACCAACTAGCTAATGGGACGCATGCTCATCTTTTGCCGTTGTAACTTTAATAGTATCTCGATGCCGAGTCACTATACTATGGGGCATTAATCCAAATTTCTCTGGGCTATTCCCCTGCAAAAGGTAGATTGCATACGCGTTACGCACCCGTGCGCCGGTCTCTAGTATTGCTACTATACCCCTCGACTTGCATGTGTTAAGCCTGCCGCTAGCGTTCATCCTGAGCCAGGATCAAACTCTTCATCGTATATTGTCGCTAAATTAATTTAGCATTTTTTATCGACGAATCTCTAACTTAATTCTAATCTCTCGATTCTCTTACTCTCTATTTCTTTGCTTTGAAATCTCTTTCAAAGCGGCTGTCAATTCAATATGTCTAGGAACGTGTCTTCTTTTTATTATGCGCTTTCATTCTCAAAGCGGGTGCAAAAGTAATTATTCTTTTCTTCTAAACAAGCCTTTTGTAAAATAAATTTTAATTTTATTTTCTCAAACCTCGTTATCAGTAATTTATATGAACATCCCTCTTTCGCGGGGTGCAAATATAAGCACTTATCTTACTTTTCTCCAAAAATTTCTTAACCTTTTTTTTACTTTGTTTATAACTCATTGGGATTGCGTTTGTTGTCTGCCTTATATTTTGCTCGCACACGATGTTGTTAATGACTAAATAAAAAAGCTCAAAGGCGCAAAGACGCAAAGGATATCGAAAATGTGCTTTGAAATCAGAGGCCATAGCCCCGATAGCAGGGAAAATCCTTTTGCTTTTTTCTTTTAAAAGCAAAAGATTGTACCGGATAGCGGGAAATAGCTCCGAGAAAGGAAACTGAAAGATTAATCGAAACGAATGGCTTTGACAGGGGAAATTTTGGTGATGATGTAAGATGGAATCAATAAAACCAAAAGACAAATGACAATTGTGCCGATATTGAGCGCGACGATATACATCCAATTGAGGTAGACTGGCGCTTCGTTGACGTAATAATTTTCGGGGTTGAGTTGAATGATTCCGAAATATTTGAGGTAAAAGGCGTTATACAAAAACACTTTTCGGATCGTCCAATTGTTGGCACCCAATGCTTTGAGTATTCCGATCATTTGGGTTCGCTCGAGGATGAGCACCAATAAAGCGACGACCATATTAATGGTAGCGACTGCAATCATAACAATAAGAATAACAATAATGTTGAAATCGAATAGCTGCAACCACTCGAATATATAATAGTACTTTTCGGCAATGGTTTGGGTGTCGAGTGTGGAGTTGGTTTGCTCGTAGACTTCTTCTCCTTTGGTTTTAATTTGTGTGAAGTCATCGACAAAAACTTCAAAGGCGCCCACTTGATCTGGCTGCCACTTATTAATGCGCTGAACATGTCGAATATCGCCAATAATATAAGAAGCATCAAATTCTTGAATGCCAGAATTATATATTCCAACGACTTTAAAAACCCGCAAATTCGGTAGTTGATTGTTACCTTCTTTCATGAAAAAGGTATTGAACGTGGTGCCTAATTTTAGATTGAGTCGATTGGCTAAATATTGGGAAATTAAGATTTCATTGTTTAATTGGTGTGCGCCATCGGGGATTCTTCCTGAAATAATATATTCTCGAATGTTTTTCCATTGGTAATCTTTGCCGACACCTTTAAAAATAATTCCTTCAAAAGCACTTTCGGTTCTGATAATTCCCGCTTTGCTGGCAACTGCTTGAATGTGAGTGATACCTTCGACCGATTTAAATTGAGGATAAAAATCTTGATGCGTTGAAATGGGTGTTACACTAACTTGCGACTGGTTGTCATCGAAGTTGGAGATGATAATATGTCCATTGAAAGCCGAGACTTTCTCCCGAATTTTTTCTTGTAAACCAATTCCTGTTGCAACAGAAACAATCATCATAATCATTCCAATAGCTATAGCCGCAATTGCAATTTTTATAATTGGTGCAGAAATACTACTTTTACGCCCTTTAGCCGTAATGAGTCTTTTGGCTATAAAATATTCTAGATTCAATTTGGTTTTGCTGTGGATTTAAGGTTTCAAAAATACAGCTTTAGAACGATTTTAGGATTAATTTATTTAGGATTTATGATTAATGATATCGGATATCGGTTGAACCCAACTGTTTTAGCATCAAAAAAAAGATACGGCTTGCTTTTGCTAATTTCCATTGTATTTGTTTCGTGTAAAACTGCGAAGCCTGTCAATTATTCTGCTCCACAAGCAACGATGGTGAAAAGCAAAGTCAAATCGGTAAAGTTTATGACTGGCGCCGAAAATATGGCGAGTTATTTCTCTTTATTAAAAAACAAGAAAGTAGGCATCTTAACCAACCAATCTGGACTAGTTTCCTATGATTATGGCTATTCGATTACAGACACAGTGAAGCATATGCAACAAACTGGAATCAAAACGGCTACCATGCATATCGTTGATTATATTGTAAAGAACACTAAAATCGATTTGATCAAAATATATGCGCCGGAGCACGGTTTTCGCGGTACTGCTGACGCTGGAGAATTGATTGTTGATGGAAAAGACACCAAAACTGGTTTGCCGATTATTTCCCTTTATGGCAATCACAAAAAGCCATCGGCAGAGCAACTACAAGGTATTGAAGTATTACTTTTTGATCTTCAAGATGTTGGCGCTCGTTTTTATACCTACATTTCTTCACTGCATTATGTGATGGAAGCCTGCGCAGAAAATAATATTGAACTCATTGTATTGGATCGACCTAATCCCAACGGCAACATTGTAGACGGGCCAATTCTCGAAAAGGAATACAGCAGTTTTGTTGGGATGCACCCGATTCCTGTAATGCACGGCATGACGATTGGCGAATATGCCTTGATGATTAATGGCGAGAAATGGCTGAAAGACAGCATTCAATGTAAATTGAAAATTGTGCCTTGCGAAAATTACCGACGTGAAATGTCCTATAGCCTACCGGTAAAACCTTCCCCAAATTTACCCAACGACCAAGCGATTAATTTATATGCTAGTTTGTGCTTTTTTGAAGGTACAAATGTTAGCATTGGACGAGGCACGAACAAACAATTTCAAGTTTATGGTTCGCCATATCTGACGACAAATCATTACAGTTTTACGCCAGCTCCTAATGAAGGCGCTAAAGATCCACCGTGGAACGGCACCATTTGTTGTGGTGAAGATTTGACCCAAGTGCCAAAAGTGAATCACCTAGAATTGAAATGGCTGATCAAAGCTTATAAAGAAACCGAAGAACCGTCTAAGTTTTTTAATTCTTATTTCACCAAATTAGCGGGAACAAAAGTGCTGCAGCAGCAAATTGAAGGAGGTCTGTCGGAAGAGGAAATTCGCGTCACGTGGAAAACAGGCATTGAAAAATTTAAGGAAATGAGAAGAAAGTATTTGATCTATCCTGATAGCTTTTTGTTCGCCAACGAGACCAATTGATTTGAATTATTTGCCTTTTGAAGGTTGGTTTTTTTAGGAGCTTTTTCCAGCTATCCACTTTATCTTTTGCGTCGAACGCCGCCGCAAAAGGATGCCGTTACTATCTGGGCTAGGGCATAGATCAGACCGATGTAATCTTACGGTCTTATAATCTTATAGTCTAAAAATCCATTTAAGGCAATCTCTTTTTCATCGCTTCTACAATGTTGAAAGCTGCGGGACAAATCGCTACATTTTTCAAAGTCAAATCGGTAATTTGCTGGAACTTTTTTCTGTCCGTATGCGGAAATTCTCGACAGGCTTTAGGCCGAACTTCATAAATCATACAGTAATTTTCCGCGTCTAGAAAAGTGCATGGAACACTTTGCAATACGTAATCTTGGTCTTCATCGATACGCAAATACTGCGCTATAAATTGTTGTGGTTTTTGACGTAAGTGTTTGGAGATTCGTTCGATATCTGCCGACGTAAAAAGCGGCCCAGTGGTTTTGCAGCAATTGGCACAAGTCAAACAATCGGTTTTTTTGAATTCAGCATCGTGCAGTTCTTGCATGACATAATCTAAATTCTTTGGGGTTTTCTTTTTTAGCTTATCAAAATACTTTTTGCTTTCGAGATGCGTATCTTTGGCTAGTTTTTCGATGTCGTTTAATGACGGTTTTAGACTCATAATTTGGATGATTACGACAAATATAATCAACTTTAACTACTAACCAAGAACCAATCTGTTATGCCAAGAGCACAACAAAACTAAACCAGATAAACTTTCCTAAACCTCCTAAACCTCCTAAACTTCTAGAAATGAAAGACCTTTTCGGCAAAGCCATCCTCGATTTTCAAACCAACAACGCTCCAGAAGACTTGATTACAGAAACTTCCATTTCGGAAGCGGATGAAATGAGCGTGGCGTATTTGTTTCGTTCCTATGAAGAAATGCCTGCCATGGAACAAACCGCATTGCGATTGTCCAAAGGAAAAGTTTTGGACGTAGGTTGTGGAGCTGGAAGCCATAGTTTGTATTTACAGGATGAAAAACGACTCGACGTTACTGCGATTGATATTTCACCAAACGCCATTGAAGCCTGCCAACTTCGAGGCATTGCAAAGGCTCGAGTGCAAAATGTGATGACCATTGAAAATGAAAAATTCGATACGATTTTGCTAATGATGAATGGCGCTGGCATGTGTGGGCGACTTAAAAAGCTTGGGGCATTTCTTTCTAAATTGCGTTCATTATTGAATGAAAACGGGCAAATCTTGGTGGATAGTTCCGACATCATTTATATGTTTGACGACGATGAAGATGGCGGCAAATGGATACCTTCCGACAATGAATATTATGGAGAATTGGTTTTCAACATTACCTATAAAGGCGAAAAAGAAATTCCATTTGATTGGATGTACGTTGATTATAATACACTTCAAAATGCTGCTGTTGCCAATGGGCTGCAGTGTGAATTGGTTGTAGAAGGAGAACATTTTGACTTTTTAGCGCGGCTTTTCATTGATTAGAAGAATGGGATTAGAGGCAAGAGACAAGAAAGAAAACAATTTATGGAAAATTTTGATTTAGAAAAATTACGATTCCCAATTGGGGCATTTTGCGCACCATCAAAGTATGACGACAAAATCATTGTCGAACAAATTGAAGCAATTGCAAGTTTTGCCTCTAGGTTGAAAAATGAAGTTTCGCATTTATCGGATGTACAATTGGACACCGTATATCGACCCGAAGGCTGGACAATTCGACAAGTTGTTCACCATTGCGCAGACAGCCATATGAATTGTTTGATTCGAATTAAGTTGATGCTTACAGAAGAGACGCCAACTATTAAACCATACAAAGAAGAGCTATGGTCTGAATTGAACGATAACCGAACAATGCCTATCGCACCGTCACTTGTTTTGTTAGAGGGATTGCACTTTAGATTGCAGTGGATGCTTTCGAACTTAACTGCTAGCGATTTTGAGAGACGGTATATTCATCCGCAATACGGAAAAGAATTCCCTCTATATGAAGTAGTAGCACTTTATGCTTGGCATGGCGACCATCATTTGGCACATATTGTTTCTTTAAAGAAAAGGCAAGGTTGGCAATAAATATAGCTCGCAAAGGCGCAGAGACGCAAAGCTATTGCTAGTTAAAAAAAATCCCGAGAGCAGTTCACTTTCGGGATTCTTTATGATGATTTAAAAAACTACTATTTCTTGATCAACTTATCTGATTTCAAGAATTGTCCTTGATTGTAGATTCTTAAATAATACGTTCCTGAGGCAAATTCTTCTATATTAATCACATTATTAGCTAATGATAATTTTTGTGTTTTTACCAACTGTCCCATCGTGTTAAAGATTTCAACTTCGTCTATTTCGACTTGTGGAGAGGTAATCATAAAATATTTTGAAACGGGATTTGGGTAGACCGCAATGGCTCTTATCGCTTCCACTTCATTCAATCCTAAAACCGAACAACCGTTAGAGGTTAACAAGCTCAATCTCGGTCCTGCCAATGTATTTTGCATAATTGTTTTTTGCCCTGCGGTGAAGAAAGCCATACACGCATCATCTACATAATCCATAAAATTCATAAACATGGCGCCATTTGCAGAATTTGTGCAGGTATTTGCATTGCTAGGAAAATTAGGACAGTTATAATGTGGATTGTCGGTTGCAGGCGTGTCAGTCACTCCATCATTATTGGCGCTAGACCCGCAACTACTACCATCATCTCCCCATGGATGCTCTAGTCCGAAATAGTGTCCGATTTCATGCGTACCTGTTCTACCTTTATTAAATGGTGCACTCGCAGTACCAGTTGTACCAAAAAACTGATCTCCAATACACAAACCATCAAATGCCTGTCCAGCGGCAGAAGGAAGATAAGCAAAACCCAACAGTGTATTATCTGAAAAACGTCCAATCCAGATATTTAAATATTTAGTTGGATCCCAAGCCAACTCACCAGCAGCCAAATAATAACTGTCCTCAAAAACAAAACTAGAACCTACTGATTTTCTTGTAATCCCGGTAGTTGCAGCACCTGCTGGTGTTCGAGTTGCTTTGCAAAATGCAATTTCCACATCAGCTCCCAAAGGTCTAAAAGCAGCTGGAACTACAGAATTGAAATCTGCATTTAGTTTTCGATAATCGTTATTTAAAACCGTCAATTGAGAATTGATTTGCGCATCACTTATATTTTGAGTGGCATTTTTATATAACACGTGGAAAACGACTGGAATAGTTACCACAACAGCGGGAGAATTCGTTCCGCGAAGAAAGTTGGCTTGTTCGTTATTTGGGTTTTGGATATACTCCATCACATCCTGATGATGCTCAGAAAAGCCCGGAACATTATTTTTAAGTTCATTTAGTTTTGTATTCGTCGAACAGGTTCTCTGCGAGAAAACAGCAACAGAACACAGAAGAATCAAAAGAGTAAGGATTTTTTTCATGATTGGTCATATAATTAGGATACAATAATACAAACAATATTTTGAAAATTAATTTAAAAGCATCTTAATTTTAACCAGTTGAATGTAAACTATTTGCGCCTTTATTTCAACAAATCGTTGTTCATCTTTATTGATGATAATGCGTCAAATAAGGTATCCAAGTCCGCAGGATTGTTATATGCGTTTAATGAAATTCTAATAAAAGTCCCGTGGTCAATCTTCATGATAGGAATTTCAATTTTATATTCGCTATATAATATTTCTTTCAGACCAACTGGATTATTGGTGTTGATTGGAATACTACACATTTGTCCAAGGAATTCTGAAGAGATTGGACAAATCGGTTGGGTTCCTAGCAACGTACAAAATCGCTGGTAATTTTCTAGAATCAACTGTTTGGAGATTGCCGATTGTTCTTTCCAATTGTGGTCGGTTAGGAACTGAATTGCCGCTGGCGCTGTTAGAAAAGCCGAAATATCTCTTGTGCCTTGATGCTGATGATAGTCTAGAAATCTACTATTCGAAGGATTTTCGCTTTGATAACCCCAGCCCACGATTAACGGATCTATTTCTTTTTGACGTTCTCTTTTTACGTATAAAAACGAACAGCCTTTTGGTGCCAACATCCATTTGTGGAGCGTTCCTGTATAAAAATCTGGATCTAATTCCGTTAGGTTTAAGTTGATGTGGCCCGGTGCATGCGCACCATCTATAATCGTAATCAAACCCAATGCCTTCGCCTTTTGAATAATCTCTTTTACTGGAAAAATTAAAGCAGTTGCACTAGAGATTTGATTGAGGAATACGATTTTTGTTTTGGAGGTGTAGCCGCTCCAAAATTCTTCAAGTAGACTTTCTTTGGATTGAACTGGAATTGAAATATTTTGTCGAATGTATTTGGCATTGGACTTCTCGCAGTAGAAATTCCACGTTCTGTCCATGGCGCCATATTCATGATTTGTGGTGAGAATTTCGTCACCGGGCTGCAAATCCATGCTGCGCATAATCGTATTAATAGCAATTGTCGGATTTGCCGTAAAGAAAAAATCATCTGCGCTGCAACCAATATAATTTGCTAATGCGTCTTTCGCAGATTGAAGATACTTGGGTGCTTTTTTTTGTATAAACTGCACCGGTTCCCATTCTAATTCTTTTTGCCAATATTGATAATTCTCGAGTATTGGTTTTGGACAAGCACCAAAGGAGCCATGATTCAGAAAGGTGATTTCGGGATTGAGAAGAAATTGCGATTTTAGGTTCATTTCTAATTGGTGCTAATTGGAATGGGTAAGTAATATTTTACACGCACAACTTTGCCCTCTTTTCGTCCTGGAATCCATTTGGGTGAAAGCTGCATCACGCGTTCGGCTTCTGCTCCAGTGCCGAAACCGATATCTCTTGTCGTGTAGATGTCGGTGAGCGTTCCATCTATTTCAACGATGAAGGATACGAATACTTTGCCGATGAGTTCGGGAACCTCTGGCTTTTTGAAGTTTTGTTTGATAAAGTCGTAAAGCGCATCGTCCCCTGCATAAAACATGGGCGGGATATCGGCGTCTTTCATTTCGACGATAGGTTCATCACTTACCGTTGGCTCTTGCTAATTGCAATGAAAAACAAACAAATAATATTGAGAGTGAAATTTTCATAGCGACTGAATTTTAAACTATTTACTTTTAAAAACCATGGGGAACTTGATGTCAATACTAATTGGTTTTCCGCCTCTTTTTGCTGGAATCCATTTTGGACATTTGTTGAGCACTCTGATAAATTCGACACCAGAATCAACATCGATCATTTCGACCAGTTTGATGTTTTGAGAGATCCATCAGTATCAATGGTAAACGAGGCGATCATTCGACCTGTTTTTTTTACTTTAGAATAGTTGAATTGCTCGTGCACAAAATCACTAAATTTTTCGATTCCACCACCGTTGAATTGTGCTTCTACACGATCTCCTTTTAGATAAACTTCATCTTCGCCACCAATTTGAGAAAATGTCAATAGAGGAAAAAGCAGTACTAGTAAGAGAACAATTCGCTTCATAATTTTGAATGTTTAAGGGATGTTTAGATATTTGTGTGTTTGCAGAGAAACCCGCCATTTAGGATTTTGCATCACGTAGTCAACGATTAATGGGGTAATGTCTTCTCTTTTGCTCCATTCCGGTTGCAGAAATAAGATTGCCTGATTATTTACGAGTGCTGCTTGCTCCTCCGCAAATATAAAATCATGTTTGTTATAGATGATTACTTTTAGTTCATTGGCTTTGGCATAAACTGTAGTTGTTGGCAATTTGTTTTTCTTTGGTGAAAGGCAAATCCAATCCCAATGACCGGAAAGTTGATACGCGCCAGAGGTTTCGATATGCACTTTTAGCTGACTTTCCTTCAGTTGCTCAGTCAATGGATTCATATCCCACATCAGCGGTTCTCCACCTGTTACTACAACCGTGTCAGCATATTTTTTTGCGTTCTCTACTATTTTTTCGATGGCTGTTGGCGGATGTAATTCTGCATTCCAACTTTCCTTTACGTCGCACCAATGACAACCGACATCACAACCACCAATTCGGATAAAATAGGCGGCAGTTCCGGTATGATACCCTTCGCCTTGGATGGTATAAAACTCTTCCATTAAGGGCAACATAATTCCTTTTTCGACGGCTGATTGTATTTCTTTTGCTAGCATTTTTTGATTTAAAGCGCAAAGATAGGAAAAAGTTGCTTGGGTTGTGGGTTGCGTGTTGTGAGTTTCCCCTCCATTGGAGGGGTGCCCGAAGGGTGGGGTGGTATAGCCCAGATGGGAATGGCATCCTTTTGTGCCCAACGTAATGTAATATTTTACCGCACACGAGCGGCACAAAAGATAGAATGTACAGCTGGATTAGCTTCGAATAAAAAAACCGATAATTCTTTTGAAACTATCGGTTTATTATGGCAATACATGTTTTGTACTTACTTTAAAGTTTTCAGCGATTCCGTCGCGTAGTTATTTGTTGGATCTAGCGCTAAAGTTTTATTAAAATATTCTTTTGCTTTTGCCTTATCTGTGTTGGCGTAACTCGCAGCAATGTTGTTATAGCTCTCGATGAATTTCACCTTGTTTTTAGTCACTTCTTCCTCACCTTTTTCGGTTACAACTCTCAAATAATCTTCGTAATATTTGATTATCATTTCCTCGTTTTCAAGGAGTCTGTTAGTTCTTGCTCTGAAAATGTAAGCGTCTTGTGTCGTTGGAGAAGCTTCGATTACTTTTCCGAAAGCAGCGTCGGCTTTTTGCAATTCGATAGGATCTGGTTTTACGACATCTTTTCTGGTGTTGTTGTAATATAAGGAGTTTCCAAGATAGAAGTTGTCTAACAGATAATTCTTAGATGTGGCGTTTGACGTTGCAATTTCATAGATTGCCGAAGCTTGTTTAAACAATTTTTGTTCGTAGAATTTCTTTCCGACTTCGCTGAGATCGTTGGTCATGGTAATTTCCATCTCGACTGATTTTTTGATATCAGCAACGCCAGCATCAAATAAGATTTGATCGACTGTTTTGGTTTCTACATTGTTAGATTTTTTAAGTTTTGAAAGACCTAGATAAAGATAATCTCTTGCGATAATCTTGTTAGATCCGTTGCTTAGAAAATCTTCCAACGATTTAATGGCTAAATCTGTATTGCCGTTTTCGTAAGCAGAGTAACCCAAATAACGAAGGATTCTTGGATTTACTTTGTCTAATTCCTTCATTTTATTTGCTTCTACTTCTAGCGCTTTATAGTCTTTGGCTAGGATTAGGAAATCGGCGTGTCTCATACGTGAAGTTAATGAGTAATCTGTTAGACTCATATATTTCTCGTAATAGCTTAGGGCTTTTTGGATATATTCGTTGTATTTTTTCGGTTCGTTGTTACCCCAATAGTAATAGGTTTCCGCTAACTCTCTGTAGACTGGTCCGTAATTCGCATCACTTGCAATGACATTATCGTATGCTTTTACAGCCTCGGTGTACGATTTTGCTCCTTTTAACAAAACGCCCAACTGCATTTTTGCTCTGATTAATGTTGCATCAGTTTGATAGGCATTTCGGTAAGCAGCATAAGATTCGTTTTGATTCTTATCGCCATAAAAAGCATCACCTAGGCCCAGTTGGATATTCGCATCTGTCGGATTTATTGCTTTCGCTTTATTTAAGTAAGTTAACGCTGTTTTGAAATCTGGTTTATCTGCATTCATATAAGCTTTCGCAATATAAAAATACTCTTCGATATCTTTCTTCTTTAGGTCTTTGGTAACCAAATCAAAATTAGCTTGTGCTGCAGCTGCATTACCATTATTTAAGTCGATTTGTCCCAACCCTATATTGTTCCATCTCGGGTTGTCACTTGCAGTTAGTCCTTTCTGAAAATAAATTTTAGCAGAATCTTCAATGCTTTGTTTTAGATATACATTACCAAGAAAGAAAGTTGCTTTGCCATTTCCTGGTTTAGATTGCACAATTGTTTTTAAAATTGCTTTTGCCTTTTCGTATTGTTCAGCATCAATAGCTTTTTTAGCAAGTTCTATATCTTGAGCGTTGCTAATCATCGCCGTCAAAAGAAATAAAACACTAAAAACTGTGTACCTTTTCATAGTTGTCAATTTAATTTTACTTTTTATCATTATTGATTGTATTTCTAATACGAAATTTTCTTGAAGGAATTTCGTAAGGTAATAACCCTGATTTTAGAATAATTCTTTGTCCAATTTCGCTAGCAATGAATGCAGAAAACCGCATTCCTACACCTTCACTTCCTTGGGCGTTCACGACAAACAATTCGCGTGCCAAAGGATAGGTGCCTTCTCCCAAATTATTCTGTGTTGGACTATAATACTGATTATCAACTACGTTTAGCACATTAAGAACATTGATTTTCGGAATACTAGCCATTATTTTTTCAGAGGGCTCAAAGATATAATTTATTCCAACAACTCCAATTATTCCATTATTCTCTGCCACATAATTTATTACCTCATTATTTGTCTTGAATGAAAATACATTTTCCTTTGGGATGGTTCTTATTCCAGACAATTCACTAATAAATCGGACTGTACTTGAATTGAGATTGTCAAAAACCAATCCTTTGATTTTCGTAGACTTGCTTCCATTCATAAAATCTTTGACTTCTTTCAACGTAATTAAGGTGTCTTTAGTATTCTTATTCGCTATAAACGCGATTGCGTCATGCGCAAAAGGAGTCATTCTCGGATTCAGCTTCTTAGCTTCAAAATAAGCCACTTCTTCTTTAGTCAGTTTTCGAGTCAAAACTGCAATTCTAGCAGTATCTTACGACAAGGCTTGTATAACCTCTGCTTCCGATTTGGCAACAATCGTTATTTTGGCGTTGTATTTACTTTCGAATACTTGAACCAGATCTTCAACAATGGGTTGAATAGATTCATCAACTAGCACCGTTGCTTGTTCTGATTGGATTGTTTTCTCGGTTCTTGCCACATTTTGTTTACAAGTAATGATTAGAAACAGTAAGGCAATAGATAAAAAAAAGGAAAGGTAACGTCTCATAGTTCTTCTTTTTGAGCAGCAAAAAATCGTGTAAATCTAATATACGCGTATACGATAAGGAGTATTCCAAAACCAATTCTATAGTTTGGTTGCATCGTAATTGGCATATTCTTCCAAAATATAAAAATGAGTCCTAATACGAAATAAAGGAAAAAAAACAACATTCCTATAACGAGAAGAAACCGCTCTTTTAGCGATTTCTTCTTAAAATTGATAACTATTTGTTTAAACATTATTCAGCTGATTGAATGCTGATTGGTAAAGAGTAAAGAACCCTAACTTTCTTACCATTTTGTTCACCAGGATTCCATTTCGGACATGACTTAAGTACTCGAATTGCTTCTTTACCTGTTCCATAGCCTATATCACGAATTACTTTGATGTCGGTAAGAGTACCATCTTTTTCAACAACGAAAGAAACGAAGACTTTTCCTTTTAAACCTTCCTCTTCTGGAACCTGATAATTCTTACCTACAAATTTGTAGAACTTTTCAATTCCTCCAGGAAAATCCGGTTTAACCTCGATACCTGCAGTGTTGTAAATATTTAACGGTTAGTTCTGCATCTGGATCACCTTTAATTGTTTCAGCGCCAATTTTTTTATCGACGATTTCTTTGATTTTTGGTGGTTCTTCTACTACTTCTTCCGCTTTTGCAACAACAGGCTTCACAAATTTTACTTGATCAACCTTTGGTGGCGGTGGCGGTGGCGGTGGAAGATTTTCTTTTGGTTTTTCTTTAGGTGGTAATTTAACCGTTGTTATCTTTTGATCTAAAGTTGCATCATCAGAGTTATCCGGAAGAAAATTTGCTAGCACAGGAATACTTACCAAAAAAGTAAAAATAATACCTCCTATAATAAGTGATCTCAAAGTAGTCTTACCATTTGATTTTCGCATCTCGTAAGCACCATATAACTTGTTTCGTCCGTCAAAAACGATCTCTAACCATTGATTTTTTAATAAATCTAATTTCATGTTTTCTCTTTTTTAATTAGATTAAGGGTTCGCAGGTGTTGGTTCAGGTGATGAAGTGGCAGCCGAATCTCCAAGTAATTTAGATTCTTCAGGTGTAAATTCATTTACAATCGCATAGGTTGGAACGTTTACAATCGCCATCTCATCAAGTATATCAACAAGATTGCGATAATTTGACTTCTTACTTGGTTTGATGATAACAATCATACCTTTGTCTTTGTTTCCAGTATATTGAAGCACTTTGTCTTTTCTGCTCAACAATTCTTGTCGGATGCCATCTTTACCATAAGCAAAGTCTTTTGGAGCTCCTCCTGCAACAGGAGTTGCCAACAATCCAACGTAACGAACCAATTTATTATTATCTCCTAATAAAATAGTCATTGTACGATTCTCATCTACTTTAACATCTTTATTTTTATCCTTGTCCGGATCTTTATCTGGCAACCCCAAATTCATTGATTGAGGTTTAGACAAGGTAGTAGTTAGCATAAAGAATGTAATCAGCAAGAAGGCCAAATCTACCATCGCGGTTAAATCCACTTTAGAATTTGATTTTTTACTTCTTACTTTTTTACTGCCTTTTTTACCACCACCACCGTCGCCGGTATTTAATTCAGCCATTTAGTATATTTTTTAAAATTATTTTTCTTTTCCTCTCAAACCAGTAACTAAACTAAAGTTGTTGATTTTCTGATCTTGCAATATATCCATGACCTTTCTGATTGCAGGATACTCTTCTTTTGCATCACCTTTTATAGCGAGTTCCAATTCTTTATCATGCAACTCAATATTCGCAATCCTAGCGTTCTGAACCCAATCCGCCAATTGATTATCAAGAGAATCTTTAGGAATTCCTGGCTGTTGCACTTTCTTTCTGTCGGCAGGTTTCATATCAAGGATTTGCTTTAGACTCCCCATCGGAACACCAAAACTCTCCATAATCGCAAAGTTTCTTTGATCGTCTTCAGAAAACTTAACACCGTATTTATTGCCCATTAACTCGAGGGTTCTTATACGAACATCTTTCCCCTTTACATCAAAAAACACTTTCCCATTACCCACAGTCAAAGTTGCCAAGTCTTTTTCAGGCAATTTTGTCTGTACAGTAGATGCTGGTGTATCAACAGGCATTACTTCAGGAACCTTAGCAGTAGCAGTCAAAATAAAGAACGTAAGCAAAAGGAATGCAACATCACACATCGCCGTCATATCGGTAGATGTTGATTTTTTTTTCATTTTTATTGCCATTGTTTATGTTTTAGTATTGATAATAAATATCAAAATTATTGTTTTAAGCTACCTCTAAAGTGTCTGTACGTATTTACAATTGTAGTTCCTGCTTCGTCAATTGCATAAGTTAAGCTGTCAATTTTTGATGTAAAGAAGTTATAACAAATAATCGCCAAGGCAGAAGTAGAGATTCCTGTAGCCGTATTAATCAACGCCTCAGAAATACCATTTGCAAGTTCTGCAGAATCTGCACCACCACCACCTGCTAATCCAGCAAATGCTTTAATCATCCCTGTTACTGTTCCTAATAGCCCAGCAAGTGTACCTAAAGATACTAAAGTAGACAAGATAGTCATGTGTTGCTCTAACATTGGCATTTCTAATGAAGTTGCTTCTTCAATTTCTTTGTGAATTGTTTCGGAAGCTTCTTCGCTGTTGAAACCTTCTTTTTTCACATCTTGATATTTAACTAAGGCAGATCTAATCGCATTCGCAACAGAACCTTGTTGTTTATCACAAGCTGCAATTGCTTCATCAATTTTTCCTCCTTTGATGCTTGCTTGAACATTTTGCATAAATTGATCTAAATTCCCTTTTCCAGTTGCTTTAGTAATTACAAAATATCTTTCAATAGAAAAAACAACTACCATCAATAACAATCCCATCAAAACAGGAACGATTGGACCTCCTTTGTAAACCATTGCCAAATAATTTCCTTTTAGTGGACTTCCTGTGTTCACTCCTCCTTCAAAATTTGACCCATTACCCATGATGAAATTCCAAATCAAGAATCCAACAAAAATACATGCTACAATCACGATCGCAGAGAACATCGCGCCTAAGTTTGAACTACCTTCTTTTTTAACGTTTGCCATTTTTTTTAATTTTAATAGTTTTAAATAATTTATTAGTTTTAGTTGTATTTAAACTTGAATAGGAGCAAATTTAATTTTTTAGTTGAAATAAAAAAACTTTTTTTAGTTTAATTGACAAGCATTAAAAAAAGGGCGTTTCGCAGTATTCTTCACAATCTAAGAAACCCGTTCAATACGAGCAATCTAGTTCGAATTTACAGGTTGTATGATACTTAAACGTAACAATAGTTATGAATAGTATCAATCCCAAAAACATATTTGATAACACTCCTATTCTAATCGCTAGAAGTTTTTACTTTCTAGCATAATCCTATCTGCAAAAAAATTATCTTGCACTGTCAAAATTAACTCTCGAATCATGTCAAAAAATAACAATTTTCTTGCTTCAATCACAAATGGTTACAGTACTTCTGGCGAAAGTATCCTATTAGGCACCGCAATGCTCGACGGCGAAGTTGTTTCAGGGGCTGAAGTCAGAATTCCATTAAAAACCCTAAACCGCCATGGACTTATAGCCGGAGCTACAGGAACAGGAAAAACCAAGACTATTCAAGTTTTGTCTGAGCAATTGTCTTCCTTCGGAATTCCAGTGCTCATGATGGATATCAAAGGGGATTTTAGCGGCATTGCCAAAGAAGGCGAAGCGAAATCTTTTATCACCGAACGCCACGCCAAGATTAACATTCCGTATCAAACTGCTAGTTTTCCGGTAGAATTACTGACGCTTTCTCAACAAAACGGAGTTCGTCTTCGCGCTACTGTTTCGGAATTTGGACCAGTCTTATTTTCACGAATATTAGACCTCAATGATACACAAGCCGGTGTGGTATCTGTCATTTTTAAATATTGCGATGACAATAAAATGCCGTTACTTGATTTAAAGGATATCAAGAAAGTCATCAATTATATCACGGAAGAAGGGAAAGACGAAATAGAAACCAATTACGGAAAGATTTCCACCTCAACCACGGGAACTATTCTGCGGAAAATTATAGAACTCGAGCAACAAGGCGCTGATTTGTTTTTCGGAGAAACGTCATTCGATATTAACGATCTCTTGCGTTTTGATGAAAACGGAAAAGGATACATTAATATCATTCGACTAACTGATATTCAAGATAAACCCAAATTGTTCTCGACATTTATGTTGAGCTTATTAGCAGAAATCTATCAGCAAATGCCAGAAAAAGGTGATGCCGATCAACCAGAATTAGTGCTATTTATTGATGAAGCGCATCTCATTTTTAGTGAAGCCAGCAAAACGCTATTAGATCAAATTGAAACCATCGTCAAACTCATACGATCCAAAGGAATTGGCGTGTTCTTTATCACACAAAACCCAATGGATGTGCCAAGTGGTGTGCTCGCGCAATTGGGATTAAAAATTCAACATGCCTTGCGCGCTTTTACAGCCAATGACCGAAAATCGATAAAAATGACCGCGGATAATTATCCAACTTCTGAGTTTTACCAAACCGATGAATTAATCACTTCACTTGGAATTGGAGAAGCGTTAGTTACCGCGCTAAACGAAAAAGGAATTCCAACACCATTAGCTGCCACAATGCTCCGTGCGCCTCAAAGTCGAATGGATGTTTTAACCGATACGGAAATAATCGAAATAAACGCCAAATCAAAATTGGTCAGAAAATACAACGAAACCATCGACCGCGAAAGTGCCTACGAAATGTTGACCAAAAAAATAGAGGCCGCCTACGAACAAGCACAGTCAAATGAGGAAACAGTTCAAGAAAAAACCGAAAGCAAAGAACCGAGTACCGCAACAGTAGTTGGGAAATCGGTTTTGAAAGTGGTGACAAGCGCCAGTTTTATTCGTGGCGCCTTTAGTATTTTGAGTAAATTTTTAAGGAAGTAGCTGTCTGGTTTGCGTTTTTCAAAATGATTTATTTGTTATAACAATTTTGAAAGAGCATTAAAATGAAATCGTTAGCAAAAATCAACACCTTTAAATCATATATTTACTTAAAAAAAGAACGAAATGAAAAAAATTACTTTAATAACACTACTATTTATCAGTGTAGCACTGCAAGCACAGTGTTGGTCAAGTTATGATTCTGGAATTGGTTACACGATATCACTAAAAAGCGACGGAAGTTTATGGGCTTGGGGATATAATTTTTATGGGCAACTCGGAGTAGGAAATAATGTAGACCAGTACTTCATAACTAGAGTCGGAACGGATTCTAATTGGGAAAGTGTTGAAGCAGGTGAAACAGATACCTTCGCAATTAAAAGTGATGGAACGCTATGGGGTTGGGGCCGAAATCAATATGGACAGTTAGGAATAGGAAACAACGACCAATCATTTGTACCTGTTCAAGTAGGAACAGAAACCAATTGGAAATCGGTTTCTAATCATGGTTTCCATACTCTAGCTTTAAAAACGGATAACACGCTGTGGGGTTGGGGACAAGAAGATTTTGTTAATGGATTCATCAATTCGATGGTGCCGCTTCAAATCGGAACCGATACTTGGAAGACGATAAGTACAGGCCAGCACTATGTAATGGGTATCAAGACTGACGGAACATTGTGGGCATGGGGAACGAATGAATATGGTGTGTTCGGCAATGGAACAACGATTGGTGAAACTAGTGGTCCTATCCAAATTGGAACCGAAAACCAATGGGATAGTATTTCTGCATTCACTGATCATACCATGGCTATCAAGCTCGATGGAAGTTTATGGGGATGGGGCGGCAATTATTATGGGCAATTGGGCGACGGCACAGTCACTGATAGATTAGTCCCAACCCGAATTGGAACTGGTAATAATTGGCAATCTGTCACCGCTGGATATCGAACAACACACGCCATTAGAACAGACGGAACTTTATGGGCTTCGGGTTTCAATAGTAGTGGTCAGTTGGGCGATGGAACTACATTGAATAGAGTAACGCAAGTTCAAATTGGAACGAGCGCCAATTGGAAATTACTTAAACCCAATTATTCATATTGTCAAGTAGGATTACAAAACAATGGCAAATTATATGGTTGGGGATCCAATCAATGGGGGCAAACTAGCGGTGATGGGAATAATTTTCAGCACAATAGTCCGACACTAATCAATTGTCCTGCATTGGCTGTTAATTCAATACTATCAAAAGAATTAATCACATTTTTTCCAAATCCAACAAAAGACATCGTTCATATTACTTCAAAAGGAAACATCACTTCGGTGCAATTGGTTGATGTGCAAGGACGTGTTTTAGAAACGATGACTGCCAATGATGAAGCTATTGATTTCGATTTGAGTCAGAAAAATAGCGGTGTTTATTTTGTGAAAATTTATACGGTGAAAGGCGTGAAGGTGGAGAAAATCATCAAGGAATAATTGTCAATATTTTATAAGATTTTTAGGTTTAACATTTTGTCGGTGTGTATTTTATATATATCTTTAAAAAAAATACCGACATGAAAAACCTTTACGCTTTTTTGTTTCTTGCCAGTTGCTCATTGGGCTATTCCCAGATCTTGACCTTGGAATCTACATTTAAAAACAAATTGGTCAATACAAATTGTGTTGATTTCAACAATGACAGCATCCTCGACGGTGACGCCGATACTAACAATGATGGCGAAATCCAGATAAGCGAAGCGCTATCTGTTACAGGAATGGATGTTTCTTATAGTGGACTTACCAATATTGTTGGCATCAATGCTTTCCTAAACCTTAAAAGTTTGCTTTGCAATAATAATGGTATTACGGCATTGAGTATTTCTGGTTTGGCCAGTCTCGAAACATTAGATTGTAGTCTTTATCAATTAACGCAATTAAATTTAACAGGATTAACCAGCCTTAAAACACTGATTTGCATTGGCACCCAAGTACACAGTCTCGATGTCAGCAATCTTCCTACTCTTGAAAACCTGCAATGCATAAATGATACCTCGTCAGTTGATTATCTGAACACTTTGAATATTACGGGATTAACGAATCTTAAGACACTTGACTGTTCATCCAATAATTTAACCGCTCTGAATGTTAGCAACTTCACAAACCTTATTAGTCTAAAATGCAATTCAAATTTAATTACTGGCACTGGCTTGACTTTGGGGAACTTGCCAAATTTATTAGTGTTAGAATGTGATTATAACGATATTGCTGCCTTAAATCTAAGTGGTTGTTCATCGCTGACCGCTATAAGTTGCAAAGGCAATTTATTAACGTCGCTAAACCTGTCTTCTCAAAATAATCTTAAAAAATTGAATTGCGGAAATAATGACTTGAGTAGCTTAACACTCTCAAATCTAATTCTTTTGGAAGAATTGGATGTAAGTCAAAACAACATAAGCACACTGGATATCAGCAACCTGACCAATTTAATTCGTTTGGAATGTTGGTATAATAACCTGACCCAATTGAATGTCTCGAATCAGCCCAATCTAAAATATTTGAAATGCCGCACTAACCATATTACTTCACTAAACGTATTAAACCTAATCCATCTTGAAGAACTGGATTGTTCTTTAAACGAATTGGTTGCGCTTGATGTTTCAAATTTAGCTGCCTTAAGGAGGTTAGATGCTACTCACAATCATTTGACATCTCTGACTTTTGTTGGTGCAGTGAATCTGGAAAACTTATATTGTGAAGTAAACAATTTGACATCATTGGATGTTGCTAATTATACAAATTTGGTCAATTTGAGCTGCGGCTCTAATGCATTAGCTACGCTCGATTTTACAAACATGCATAAGCTACTTTATTTTAGCGGCAGAAACAACCCGTTTACATCCCTTGACTTTAGTGTAATCGATGCCGACATTCCACTGGTTGAAGACTACTACTATGGAATGCAGTATGACTTTTACAACTGTACCAATCTGGTTTATTTGAATATTAAAACTGGGGTAAAATATCGACCTTCTTTTTTCGGAGAGCCAATCTTATTTAATGCACAAAGCTGCACAAGTCTAGCCTATGTCTGTGTCAATGATGGAACTGAATCTTATAGTTTTTATCAAATCCCTGGCGTACAGGTCAATTCGTATTGTTTTTTCAATCCCGGCGGGCAATACAACACGATCGCAGGCACGCTTACCTATGATTTAAACAACAATGGCTGTGATGCTGCGGATACTTTTTCGGTCAATAATAAAATTAGGATAAACAGCGCAGGAGCGACATTCACCGACGTGACAGGAAATTATAATTTCTTCATAGGAGCGGGAAGTTATACCATTGCGCCTGACTTCGAAAATCCGTACTTTACGGTTTCTCCGCCGTCAGCTTTACTATCTTTTGCGGACATTAATGACCATACGGAAACCCAAAATTTCTGTGTAACACCAAACGGAATCCACAACGATGTTGAAATTAGCATCTTGCCAATTCAACGTGCTAGACCAGGATTTGATGCGACCTACCAATTAGTCTATAAAAACAAAGGCAATCAAGTACTTTCTGGAAATGTGAATTTTGTTTTTGATGATGCAGTTTTAGATTTCGTTTCTTCAAATCCTGCGCTAACCAATCAAACGCCAAATAATTTGAATTGGAACTATAGCGACTTATTACCTTTTGAAAGCAGAACGATCAATTTTACTTTAAATGTAAACTCGCCATTAGAAATGCCAGCAGTTAATATTGGAGATATTTTAAATTTTAATGTTTCGATTAATCCAATTGCTGGTGACGAAACCATGGCAGACAATACGTTTCCGCTAGCGCAAACCGTTGTCGGCTCCTTCGATCCCAACGACAAAATCTGCCTCGATGGGAATAATATTGCACCGGAAATGGTTGGTGGTTATTTGCATTATTTAATTCGTTTTCAAAATTCAGGAACCGCTGCTGCAGAAAATGTAGTGATCAAAGATATCATTGACACGACTAAATTTGACATGGCTTCTTTGCAACTCACGAGTTCTTCGCATCCGCAAGTGACGAAAATTACTGGCAATAAAGTAGAGTTTCAATTTCAGAACATCAATCTTCCCGCTGAATTAGACGACGCGGCAGGAAGTAATGGTTATGTAGCGTTCAAGATCAAAACAAAAAACGATCTTGTCATTGGCAATTCGGTTTCGAACAAAGCGGATATCTTTTTCGATTATAATTTCCCGATTGAAACCAATACCGCAACATCAACTGTAGCACTTTTAGGAGTCAATACTTTTGAGAACACTTCCGTGAATGTGACGCCAAATCCAACAAAAAATACCGTTAACATTACTTCAAAAGGCAACATCACTTCGGTACAATTGTTTGATGTGCAAGGACGTGTTTTAGAAACGATGACTGCCAATGATGAAGCTATTGATTTCGATTTGAGTCAGAAAAATAGCGGTGTCTATTTTGTGAAAATTTATACGGTGAAAGGCATTAAAGTAGAAAAATTAATTAAAGAATAATCGCCACAAAGACGCTAAGGTACGAAGACAGAAAAGATAACTTAGCGACTTTGTGTCTTTGCGGCAAAACAAAATGAAAAAATACACCCTCCAAAAATCACCCTTTATCGTTCCCACCACCGACGGCAAACTCATCGAAGAGCACCACGGTTTGGCAACGACCAACAACCCGAATATTTCCATTGCCCATATGGTTGCGCCACCACATTGGAGCGAACCTTTTCAAACGCCAGAATTTGATGAATATACCTATATTATTTCAGGGAAGAAGCAATTTATGATTGAAGACGAGGTTGTGATTTTAGAAAAAGGGCAATCCATTCACATCCAGAAAAACACGCGCGTGCAGTATTCCAACCCATTCGAAGAGCCGTGTGAATATATTGCCATTTGCAATCCTGCTTTTGATTTTAATAAAGTGCATCGAGAAGAGTGATTTTTACCGCAAAGTACGCTAAGGTATACGCAAGGTACGCAAAGATAAAAAGCCGCATCATCAGGAGTTGAAAAAGTAAATCTCGCCAAGACGCAGAGACGCAAAGTTAAGATAATACCCTAGCCCAGATGGTAATGGCATCCTTTTGTGCCGCAGTTTACTTCGTCAGTTCACCAAGGCTCGGGTGGCACAAAAGATATAATGGACAGCTGGAACAAGCTCCTAAAAAAATAAGTGTAAATCATAAAACACTAACCTTGCGCTCAACAATCAAAAATTCTTTGCGCGCATTGCGGTAAACTACCCCAGCAATTCCAAAATCTTATTTTCCACAATTTCCGAGTTCCAGATGTTTTCAATGTGTGGCAATTGCATCACCTGATCCATAATGGCATTTTGCTGATTACCTAGCGCCAAGGCTTCGGAATACGGGCGCAAACTAAAGGTCACTCGACTGTACAACGGCAACCATTTGTCGGGATGTTTTTCGGAAAACCACTTCTCGATTTTCTTTTGCAATAAGAATTTTGCATCGGCGGTTTTGGTGCTCATCTCCATAAAATTGCGATACGACAATTCGGCAATGGCATCAGCGTTGGGTTTGCGTGACTTTTCATACTCGGTAAAAATCTTTTCCCAATCATTTCCATGCAAAGTCATCATTTCGTTGAGCACTGTGATGTCTTCAAAACCAGCATTCATCCCTTGCCCGTAAAACGGTACAATCGCATGACAAGCATCGCCAATCAAAGCGACTTTGTCTTCGAAAGTCCACGGAAAACACTTCATCGTCACCAAATAACTCGTTGGATTTTTAAAAAAATCTTCTACCAAATCCGGAATCACCGCGGCAGTATCGGGAAAATGTTCCGCGAAATAGGCCTCTAAAGTGTCTTTGTCTTTTAGATTATCAAACGAATTGGTGCCTTCGTGCGGCATAAACAACGTGCAAGTAAAACTGCCATCTGTATTGGCCAACGCCATCAACATATAATCGCCTCTCGGCCAAATGTGTAGTGAATTCTTATCTAGTTTGTGCGAGCCATCTTCATTCGCCGGAATATGCAGTTCTTTGTAGCCAATCTTTAAAAACTCTTGCGAATAATTGAACATACTTTGGCGTTGCATTCGATGTCGCACTCTCGAAAAAGCGCCATCGGAACCAAAAACCAAATCGTATTGCAGTTCCTCCCACTCGCCTCTTTCGGTCTCGCCAATGTGCAAAGTAGCATCACTTAAAGTAACATCCCAGATTTTATGCTCGAAGAAAAACTCCACCCCAGCAGCTTCCGCCAAGTCAATCATTTTTCGATTCAAAATACCACGAGATAACGAGAAAATCGCCTCGCCTTCTTTACCGTAATATTGATAGTTCAGGGAATTATCGACTAAGTGAATGGCACGCTTGTCAACTGGAATTCCAATCTTCCGAATTTCTTCATCTAAACCAATATCTTCAAGGGTTTTCCAACCGCGATCCGACATGACCAAATTGATTGATCGTCCTGAAAATTCGATATTTCTGATATCTGGACTCCGATCAAAAACATGCACCGTGTGACCTGCCTTTTTGAGATAGATAGCCAACAACGAACCAACTAAACCGGAACCTACAACAGCAATTTTTTAGATTCTTGCATCAAGAAATGAAGTAAATGGTAGGCAACAAAAATAATTAATAATCTGAAGTAAACTTGAAAATTACAGGATTAATTTTGGGCGTGACCACAAGGGTCGGGCTATCACACTCGCTTTTTTTGTTTTGTCAACCTGAGTGCAGTCGATGGGCTTTTTCTAAAACAAAAAAGAGCTCAGACAATTGTTCTATCCCTCACGCAAACACCGTTAAACAACAAACATTTGTCTATAATTTAAAACACCTGAAGCCCACTGGGCTTCCTCCTCTATATATCATATCTCACGCGACCTCACTGTAATTTATAAAAACTCGCCGTGCTGTGTAATGTCTAATCCTAACTCCTCTTTCTCTTCACTCACTCTCAAAGGCGTAATTTTATTGACGATAAAGAATAAAGCGTATGATGCCGTGAATGCAAAAATAGAAACACAAATCAAAGCTGTAACTTGATGCACAAACAAAGTGGTTTCGCCAAAAATCAATCCTTGATCAACCACCGCTGAATTGACTGCCTTCGACGCAAAAACGCCAGTGAGCAACATGCCCGTCATGCCGCCAACACCGTGACATCCGAAGACATCCAGCGCATCATCAATCTTGCCTTTTGGAAACTTAATGACCACAAAATTGCTGATGATACTACTTACAATTCCTATAAAAATACTATGTGGAATACTCACATAACCTGCAGCAGGTGTGATAGCGACCAAACCGACCACGGCTCCAATACAAGCGCCCATCGCCGAAATCTTGTGACCCATTATCTTATCTAAAAATACCCAAGCCATCGATGCGGCTGCGGCTGCCACTGTGGTCGTGGCCAACGCTTGCACAGCCAAACCATTGGCGCCCATAGCCGATCCTGCATTAAATCCAAACCAACCAAACCAAAGCAATCCTGTTCCTAACAAAACGTAGGTAATTCTGGCTGGCGCTACTTTTTGCACTTTTCGTTTTCCTAAAAATATGGCGCCTGCCAATGCCGCCCAACCCGCGCTCATGTGTACTACGGTTCCACCCGCAAAATCAAGTACACCGAGTTTAAACAACAATCCATCCGGATGCCAAGTGCAATGCGCTAATGGAGCATACACCACCAATATAAAAAGCACCATAAATAACAAATACGCCCAAAACCGAATGCGTTCTGCAAAAGCACCAGTGACTAATGCTGGTGTGATAATCGCGAACTTCGCTTGAAATAAAGCAAACAAAAGAAAGGGAATTGTCGGTGCTAGACTCCACGAAGTGTTGACACCCACATTTTGAAAAAACAAATAAGGAATCGGATTTCCAATGACGCCACCAATACTTGGTCCGAACGACAATCCAAAACCGATTACCACCCACAAAAGAGAGACAATAACCATTGCCATAAAACTTTGCAACATGGTGCTAATCACATTCTTTTTGCCGACCATACCGCCGTAAAAAAAACCAAGACCTGGAGTCATCAATAATACAAGTGCTGTTGCGACTAGCATCCAACTGGTGTCGCCAGTATCGAAATGTGTTGTTGTAGTGATGGCTGACGCTTGGTCAAAAATCAAATTTGAAAAAAGCGTGACAATCAACAACGATATCAGGATGATACTTAAAATAATCTTTCTCATAATCTAGATTTAGGAATCGAAGCAAAAATAAATATTTTAGAAATTACCCCTCAAATAAAAAGGTACTTGTTTTAAATTTTTACATAATTTTCATTTTACCCCATGAATTTTAATAGTTAACTTCAAAATAAAGCACAATATCTAAATAAACTTAAAATAAGCCCATAAAAAAAACCTGTCGTAAAACAGGTTTTTTTAAATGATTTATCAAATTAATATCCTTGGTAGAATTCTATTCGCTTACCAACATCTAGTCCGTTGTTCTTGGCAAAAACACCACACAAATGATATAGCATTCTTGCTCCGACGTTACCGTCCCAATCGTTATCTCCTGGCGCCACTTCTACAAAATCAAAACCAATAATTTCTTTTCCACTAGCTGCTAATTTGTTGAATAAATAAGTCGCTTGTTCGTATGAAAATCCACCAGGAACAGGCGTTCCCGTGTTAGGTCCGTACCACGCATACATGCCGTCAACGTCAAAACTAATCGCCACTTTTTGAGGCAAGGAAGCGATAATGTGATTACACTGTTCATCCCAAGTTTTTCCCTTGTAGGTCTCCGCTTTCATATCCGCATCAGTATGCACTTGCACACGCTGACCTTGCTGCATCACTGTTTCTACTTCTTGCTTGCAAAAATCTCTAATTCCAATTTGAACGATTTTCGATATTTGCGGCAATTGCAAAGCATTATACATGATGGAAGCGTGAGAATACGTAAATCCTTCATAAGCAATCCGCAAATCCATGTGGGCATCCAAATGCAGAATTCCAAAATTTTCGTGCTGATTGGCCAACGCTTCGTAATAACCCAATGGTGTAGAATGATCGCCACCCAACAACGCCACTTTTTTTCCTTTTTTCATCCAATACAAAGCGCGATCACGAACTTCGTCTTTGAGTTCCTTGCACACTTTGTTTATTTTATCCAAATCCGATTGCAAGGCTGGATGACTTTCAATGACTTCACCACTCTCTAAAGCCGCAATAATCGGTTGCGCCATTCCTTTAAATTTGTCGCTGTTGTCGCTCCAAGCTGCGGTTTGCTGGTTCAAATCGAGGTAGATTCCTAACTTCCATAAATCGGGAAAATCCTGATGCTGCAAATCGACTTGAAAAGAAGCTTCCAAAATGGCCTCTGGACCGTTTGAAGCGCCTGACCCATAACTAACTGTGACTTCCCACGGAACTGGAATGATGATAATTTCGCTTTCTTCAGACGTAAATGGCAATCCAAAAATACTTTCATCAGCCAAACCAGGTTGCGATGGATCGAAGTTTTTTATTTTTTCTTGTTTGTTCATGATATTACAACTATTGAACAGCAAAGATAATCGCATTCCATTGATAGCAAAAGAAAAGCGTCAAATTCAATCACATGACATTTATCAGTCTTTGAGCAAAATGAATTCCCAACCTTTGCGGTTTATTAATTTGATTTATACTTATGAACAGTACCCCGTCTCTTCACACTTTTCATATACCCGTAATGGGTTTGGCTTTTACGATAGACAGCCCAATTCGCGTGGCGCATTTTGGCATCGACTCTGTAATATCCATAACCGACGATGAACTTATCGAAAAAATGCGTGCTTTTTACAGTGCCAAATTCAAAGTTCCTTACGAAGAAATCTCTAACAAAATAGACGATTTTAGAGCAAGAAGAATTACACATTATCTCAATTTAGTAGATCAAATCGTCAAAGAAAAATTCGAAAATTTCAAGACAGAACTTATTGAAAGTAAGATTGCTTTGGAAAATTATGTCGCGATGCTACCGAATCAATCGGAAATAAAAGCGCGATTGTTGCGATTTGCTGAAGATAGCAACAGCCACAAAGAAGACCTCAAGCATTTTATTGAAGAATATCTATCACCCGGTGCCATCGATGTCAATATTATGACCAAAGTAGACAAAGACAATTTCACTAAAAACGACCCATTGCCTGTTGAGTATAACGATGCACATGCTGCCCTGCGCGGCTTTGCCAATAGCAACGTGACTTCTTCGGTGGTGCTTTCAGCTGGAATGAACCCGAGATTGTACAGTTATATAGAACAATTTAAAGACTTCTTCCCCGACGCCAATGGTCGACTCAAAAAGAAAATTATTCTGAAGGTCAGCGATTTTAGATCGGCGATGATTCAAGGAAATTTCTTGGCCAAAAAAGGACTTTGGGTTTCAGAATATCGAATTGAATCAGGGCTCAATTGTGGCGGACACGCTTTTGCTACAGACGGTTTGCTATTAGGACCAATTCTAGAAGAATTCAAACAGAAAAAAAACCAATTGATTCAATCTGCGCAGGAATTGATGGAAAAAGCTTTGCTGCAAAAACAAATGACAGTTCCTACAAAAGCACTTTCGTTAAAAATAACGGCTCAAGGCGGTGTTGGAACTGCAGAAGAGCACGAGTTCTTACTCGACAACTATAATCTCGAAGCGGTGGGTTGGGGTTCACCATTCTTATTGGTTCCAGAAGCCACTTCAGTAGATGATGAAACAAGAGCATTATTGGCCAAATCGAAAGAAAGTGATTTTTACTTAAGCCATATTTCACCGCTTGGAATTCCGTTTAACACCGTCAAAGGAACCACCAACGAACAGCTGAAACAACAAAGAATTCAAGACAACAAAGCGGGTAGTTCTTGTCCAAAAAAACTGTTAGCTTTGGGTAAAGAATACGATCCGAAAGGCATGTGCACCGCATCGAAAAAATACCAAGATATCAAGCTGGAAGAATTGGATACCAAGAAAGAAATGCTTTCTGAAACTGACTTTAATAAAATGCAGTCGAAAATCACGGAGAAATCATGTCTTTGCGTCGGTTTGGCGAATGCCAGCTACCTTGAAAATAACATCAAAATCAAAGGGCAAGATCAAGGCATTGTGATTTGTCCAGGTCCCAATTTGGCCTATTTTGATCATGAAATTTCCTTGTCAGATATGGTGGGTCACATTTATGGAAACACCAATGTCATGACTCATGCTAATCGACCTCATGTTTTCGTCAATGAATTGAAATTGTATGTTGATTATCTGCAACGTGATATTGAAGAAGCCGGAGAATTCACCGCAGCTCAAATAAAAAAATGGCAGTTGTTTAAAGCGAACTTGCTAGAAGGAATTGCTTATTATCAAAATTTGTTTACCAATACAACCTATTTTAGCAGTGCGACCGCTTTAATTCAAAATCAACTTTTGAATTATAAAAAGGAATTAACTGCTATTGAAATTCCAACTTTAGAATTGGTTTAGGACGCGCTTTTTTGCAAAATGCCTTGTTTGAGAATTTGACCAAATTGGTACATATCTTCGAACGAGCAATACAACGGCACAGGTGCAAATCGAATCACGTTGGGTTCTCGCCAATCGGTGATTACGCCGTTTTTCATTAAGTATTCAAATAAAGGTCGACCTTGTCCGTGAAAGAAAACCGACAATTGTGAAGCGCGTTGCTCTGGATTGGTTGGCGTGATGATTTCAAAAACACTATCGACTTCTTTGTCTATTTCGTGAAGTACAAATTCGAGATAGGAAGTGATCAAATCTCTTTTGGCGACAAGCGCATCCATGCCCACCTCCTCAAACATTTCGACTGAAGCCAAATACGGCGCTAAAGAAAGTATCGGCAAATTGCTGACTTGCCATCCATCGGCGCCATGAACAGGATCAAAATCCGGCTCCATTTTGAAACGACGTTCTTTGTTATGTCCCCACCAACCTGCGAATCTAGGCAACTCACTATTGTTGTGGTGTTTTTCGTGAATAAAGCAACCCGACGCATTTCCAGGTCCGGAATTCATATATTTATAACTGCACCAACAAGCAAAATCGACATTCCAATCGTGCAATTGCAATTTGATGTTGCCCGCAGCATGCGCCAAATCCCAACCTACTTGAGCACCCACTTGGTGACCTGCCTCGGTAATGGTTTTCATGTCGAAAACTTGACCCGTGTAATAATTAACACCGCCAATTAAGACCAACGCCAACTCATCTCCCACTTCATTAATTTTGGCCAAAACATCTTCTAATCGTATGTTGTGTTCTCCGTCGCGACGTTTGATTTCGACAATAGCCTCTTCGGGTTTGTATCCATGAAATTGCACTTGACTCTGAAACATATATTGATCCGAAGGAAAAGCTTTCTCTTCACATATAATCTTGTATCTTGTTTTTGTCGGACGATAAAAGGACACCATCAACAAATGCAGATTGACTGTAAGCGTATTCATCACAGTTACTTCCGAAGGCTTGGCTCCCACAATTTTGCTTAAAGGCGCGGCAAAACGTTCGTGGTAATCCCACCATGGTTTTTCTGCGTAAAAATGACCTTCAACAGCGAGATTGGCCCAATCGTTCATAATATCGTCTACATATTTCTTGGTTCTCTTGGGTTGTAATCCTAAAGAATTTCCTGTGAAGTAAATCACATTTTTTCCGTTGTGTTGCGGAAAGATAAATTCGTTTTTATACTGATGTAGCGGATCTTTTTGATCGAGTTCTTGGGCAAAAGCGAGCGTATTTTGAAAAGTCATTGTTGTCAAATTAAGGTTCGTAAAAGTAACAAAAAACCAAATAGGAAAACGGATTTTTGATTTTGGAACGCAGATAAAACAGATGATGCTGATCTTTACGGATTTTAAAAAAAATACTTGCATTAATCCGTAAAATCCGTGTCATCAGCGTTCCATTTCTATTAATAAAAAATAAGAAGTAACGTTCACAATTAGATGTCAAAAAAATCGTTATTTTTAAAATCTAAAATTCATCCTATGAAAACCAATGCCAACTCCATTATCATTGCACTTGCTGTCATTATTGCTGCTTACTTGTTTTCGAATGCTTTTGAAAATAGGAATCAAAGTAGTGATACGATTAGCGTAACTGGACTCGGGAAAAAAGATTTTACTTCGGACTTGATTGTTTGGAGCGGCTCCTTTTCTAAAAAAAGTATGGGATTGAAAGAAGCGTATGCCGCTTTAGATTTTGATCGTGAGAAAATAAAATCCTACTTGATTTCAAAAGGAATACTAGAAAAAGAAATCGTATTTTCTGCAGTCAATTTTAATAAAGATTTTGATTATGTATACAATGAAAATGGTTCGACCAAACAACAAATTTTCACTGGTTTTTCCTTGACGCAAACCGTTACCGTACAGTCAAAAGAAGTTAATAAGATTGAAGATATTTCACGTCAATCGAGTGAATTGATTAATTCTGGCGTGGAGTTTTACTCGAATCCTCCTGAATATTACTACACAAAATTGGCGGAATTGAAAATCAAGATGATTGCTGAAGCGACCAAGGACGCGCGAGTTCGAGCGAAAAGTATAGCCGAAAACGCTGGCGCTAGTTTAGGAAATTTGAAAAAATCGGATATGGGTGTTTTTCAAATTACGGGACAAAATTCGTCGGAAGATTTTTCTTATGGCGGTTCATTTAATACGATTTCGAAAAATAAGACGGCGAATATTACGGTGAAGTTGGTGTATCAGGTGGATTAGACACGTTGCGCTTTGGATTGTAGGACACGCTGCGCTTTTAGACTGTTGGACTTTAAGACTGGTAGATTTGATATTAGACGGAAAGTGCGTGAAGGATAGGAGCAATTGTCTGAGCTCTTTTTGTGGAGCACAGCGGAGCAAAAAAGCGAGTGCGGATAGCCTGACCCCGACCCGAGAAGTTATTTTTAAATTAGACTTTGATTTCGGGGGCACGCCCAAATAATCATTAATAGACAAAAACCCCACCCTGCGGGCACCCCTCCAAAGGAGGGGAATAAAAATCCCATCAAATATTGACGGGATTTTTTATATAGAAAACTGAAGTAAATTTAGATTAGATAATCAACATCGCATCGCCGTAAGAGTAAAATCTGTATTCTTCTTTAATTGCTTCTTCGTAGGCTTTTTTCATTAGATCGTGACCGCAAAATGCAGAAACCATCATCAACAGCGTTGACTTTGGCGTGTGGAAATTGGTGATCATGCAATTGGGAACGCTAAATTCGTGTGGTGGAAAAATGAATTTGTTTGTCCAACCTTCGAACGGATTCAAGGTTTTTGCAGAAGAAACCGAACTTTCGATGGCACGCATAGAAGTCGTTCCCACGGCGCAAATTCGTTTTTTATTGGCTTTTGCCGTATTGACAATATCGCAGGCTTCTTGAGAAATGATAAGCTCTTCCGAATCCATTTTGTGTTTGGAAAGATCTTCTACTTCAACTGGATTGAAAGTTCCTAGACCAACGTGCAAAGTTACTTCAGCAAAATTAACTCCTTTAATTTCAAGTCGTTTCAACAAATGTTTCGAGAAGTGCAATCCAGCGGTTGGTGCTGCTACCGCGCCTTCGTTTTTAGCGTAGATGGTTTGGTAACGCTCTGCATCTTCTGGCGTTACTTCGCGATTGATATATTTTGGAATCGGTGTTTCTCCGAGTTCAGTCAATTTGTTTCTAAATTCATCATAAGACCCGTCGTATAGAAAACGTAACGTTCTTCCACGAGAAGTGGTGTTATCAATAACTTCGGCAACTAAGGAATCGTCGTCTCCGAAATATAATTTGTTTCCGATTCTGATTTTACGCGCTGGATCTACCAAAACGTCCCATAGGCGTTGTTCGGAATTCAATTCTCTCAACAAAAACACTTCGATTCTTGCGCCCGTTTTTTCTTTGTTACCGTATAAACGCGCTGGAAAAACTTTGGTGTTATTGAGGACCAAAACATCGCCATCGCCAAAATAATCGATAATGTCTTTAAACATTTTGTGTTCGATGGTTTTTTTCTCTCGGTTGATCACCATCAAACGAGATTCGTCTCTGTTTTCGGCTGGGAATTCGGCAAGAAGTTCTTTGGGTAAATTAAAATTGAAGTGTGATAATTTCATAGTTGTACTTTGCTTATACTAAAATTGAATTGGGCGCAAATATACGGCGCTCGAACAGGCGTTGTCAAGTGTTTTAAGGTTTATTTTTGATTTAAGTTGGGGAGTGCCTTTGTCACTGACTTACAGCGTGTCATTTATGTGAAATCCGATGCTTTTCAAGTCGTTCCAGAAGTTGGGATACGATTTCGAAACTACCTCAGCATTGACAATGGTAATTGGAACACGCAAAGCTAATGGCGCAAATGCCATGGCCATGCGGTGATCGTTATAGGTTTCAATTTGTATATTGGAATGTACTGCTGTTTTGGGCTCCAATATTATAGCATCTTCTGTAGTTGTAACGGTTGCGCCTAATTTTGTGAGTTCATTTTGAAGTGCTGCCAGTCGATCGGTTTCCTTAATTTTTAAAGTGAGTAAACCCGTTAAATGACATCCGATTCCGAGTCCAACGCAAGTGACAATGATTGTTTGTGCGAGATCTGGCGTGTTGTTGAGGTGGGCGTTGTAGGTTGTAAGTTGTAAGTTGGTTTTTCGCAACGTTATACTATTGCTGTTGAAAGTGGTTTCGACTCCAAAACTTGTATAAATCTCAGCCAACGCACTGTCGCCTTGCAAGCTGTTTGGTTTGAAACTGGAAAGCGTGATTTGAGTGCCCGCTTTTGACAACGCGATAATGGAATAGAAGTAGGACGCGGACGACCAATCGGATTCAACAACAATAGTTGATGGTTGATGGTTGATGGTTGATGGAAAAACCTCGATTGTATTCTGATTGAACTTGGTGTTTATGCCAATTTGATTCAGTAAATCTAAAGTCATTTGGATGTAGGGAACGGAAGTGAGTTCACCTTTTAAAGTCAAATGCAATCCGTTTTCAAGTTTCGGTGCGATTAATAATAACGCAGAAATATACTGACTGCTCACGTTGGCTTGGAGCGACACTTTTGAATGGAGGAGTTTTTTCCCTTTGATTCTGAGCGGTGGAAATCCAATGGCTTCCTCGTAAGCGATATCTGCGCCTAATTCTTGTAAGGCTTCGACCAATATTTGGATAGGCCGCTCTTTCATTCTTGCAGAGCCCGTTAGTAGAATTTCGCGACCTTCTTGTATGGCAAAACACGCTGTTAGAAAACGCATGGCGGTTCCTGCGTGGTGAATGTCGATAAAATGGTTGGTGGTTGATGGTTGGTGGTTGATGGTTGTTAAGGCCTTTACCATCACATTAGAATCATCCGATGTAGAAATATTTTGTAATTCAATATTGGGATATAATGCTTGAAGCACTAATAATCTATTGGTTTCAGATTTCGAACCAGCAATAGAAATCGTTGACGAAGCATGTGCTTCGGAAAGCTGCAGCGATAGATTCACTATTTCAGTTTTTCGTTATTGTGATGACGGTCGTGATCGCGGTTGGTTTTGAGATCCATTTTTTTATCAAATGCCGCTTGAAGGTCGATGCCTGTTTGATTGGCAAGACATAAAACAACGAAAACCACATCTGCCAATTCCTCTCCTAGATCTTTGTTTTTATCGGATTCTTTTTCGGATTGTTCTCCGTATCGTCGGGCAATAATGCGGGCTACTTCGCCGACTTCTTCGGTGAGTTGTGCCATGTTAGTGAGTTCGTTGAAGTAGCGAACGCCGTGGTCTTTGATCCAGTTGTCTACTTCTAGTTGGGAATTTTGAGGTTCATATACTGTCAATTATTATTCTTTTATAATTTTCTCCACACTACTGCCATTTTCGAAGGCTATTCTTAAGAAATAAATACCTGTTTGCAAGTAGTTTACATTTAAAGTAGTGTTTGTATTATTAGGCAATTCGGTTAGGATAATTCGACCGTTGCAGTCAGTGAGCGTTATTTGAATAATGTTGTATATCGCCTCAATGTTTAGATCATGACGAGCAGGATTAGGATAGATTTTAAAATTCTTGTCAAAGCTGGATAGCGTTACGGTGGACAATTCAGGACAAGTAATTGAAATAGGTATTTTCTTAAAATTATTTATTTGCCCATTACCTAATTGCCCATAAAGATTATCACCCCAATCCCACAGCGAACCGTCTAATTTTATAGAAAGGCTGTGCTCTGCGCCTGCATCAATTTTGTTCCAGTCGGTATCGGTTCCAACTCTAGTAAGTACATTTTTATCTATTGTTGTGTCATCGCCTAAATGTCCATTATGATTAGAGCCGCAGGCCCAAAGTGTATGGTCTGTTTTTATAGCAAGTGTATATTCCCAACCTGAAGCAATAACGCTCCAATCGGTTGACGTCCCTATTTGAATCGGAAAGTATTTATTGCTGTTAGTCGCATCACCAAGTTGTCCAAAATAATTACTCCCCCAAGCCCAAAGTGTACCGTCAGTTTTTAAGGCATGGCTATGCCAATGACCAGCATTAACGAGACTCCAATGCGTATCGGTTCCTACTTGGATGGGTGCGTTTTTATCATCGGGGGTCCCATTACCCAATTGTCCATAAATATTAAATCCCCAAGCCCATAAAGTGCCATCAGTTTTGATAGCTAGGTTATGATGTGAACCTGCGCTAATCGCGCTCCAATTGTTCGCTGTACCTATTTGTGTTGGCACAGCTGCACCTAAATTAGTTCCCAAACCCGTTTGTCCGTAATAGTCATATCCCCAAGCCCAAAGTGTGCCGTCAGCTTTTAAGGCTATGGTATGAAGATAACCACCACTAATAGCACGCCAATTGGTGTCTGTTCCAATTTGGACGGGAATACTTCTGGTCGTAGATGTCCCATCACCTAATTGCCCATAGGAATTACCTCCCCATGCCCAAAGCGTACCATCAGTTTTTAAGGCATGGCTATGATATGCTCCTGCACTAACTGCGAGCCAATTGTTTGCTGTACCAATTTGGGTAGGCACATTTCTATCACTAGTCGTACCATTACCTAAAGCCCCTCCTGTATTTCTTCCCCAAGCCCAAAGCGTACCGTCTCCTTTAATGGCAAGGGTATGCAATGCCCCACCGCCTATTTCTTGAAAGCATTGTGCAGATGCAAAACAATGGTTTAGCAATAATGTGGATAGTACAATTAATTTATGACGGAGTGCTATTTTCATACCTTCAAGTTTTACATCAGCAAGTTAGCAAATAATAGAATCCAAAATTGGTTTGCTGAAAAATAGCGCTATAACAAGTTGCTATTCTTTATTTTTAGAGTCGATGACAATCGTAACCGGACCATCATTAAGCAACGAAACTTTCATATCTGCCGCAAAGATTCCAGTTTGCACGTGCTTCCCTAAAACAAATTCTAAAGTATTAACAAATTGTTCGTACATGGGAATAGAAAATTCCGGCTTGGCGGCTTTCAAATAAGAAGGGCGATTTCCTTTTTTGGTAGAAGCGTGTAAAGTAAATTGACTCACCACAATGATATCGCCGTTGATGTCTTTAACCGACAAATTCATCACCTCATTGGCATCTCCAAAAATGCGCAAATTGACAATCTTATTCACCAACCAATCGATATCTTCTTGGGTATCTTCCTCTTCAATGCCGACTAAGACAAGCAGTCCTTTTTGAATGTCGGCTACTTTTTTCTCAGCGATTGTAACTGATGCTTCCGAAACCCTTTGAATAACCACTTTCATACATTAAGATTTTCGAGATTGATCACTAATGATGCGGTCTTCGTTATATACGTCTGTCCGGTAATGTTCTTCATCTCCTTCCAAAATATGAAGGTAATTTTTATACCTTGACCAAGACACCTGATCGTTTTCAAGTGCTTTCTTGACAGCGCAATTCGGCTCATCCTTATGCAAGCAATTATTAAACTTACATTGATCTTTTAATTTGAAAAACTCTGGAAAATAACCACTGATATCTTCTTTTTCCAAATCGACAATCCCAAAACCCTTAATTCCAGGGGTATCGATGATCTTAGCGTCAAAACTCAAATCATACATTTCTGCGAATGTCGTCGTATGTTGCCCTTGCTTGCTTTGTTCGGATATGGTTTTTGTTTTCAAATGCAAACTTGGTTCCATGGCGTTTACTAATGTCGATTTGCCAACGCCTGAATGGCCTGAAAACATGCTTACTTTACCTATCATTAATTGCTTCAATTCCTCAATTCCTTTGTTTTCTTTGGCCGAAACACGTAGGCAGCGGTACCCAACTTCTTGATAAATGTGCTGTAAATACAGTTGTTCGTTTAAGGTTGGTTCATCGAAAGTATCAATCTTATTAAAAACCAAAACAGTTTCAATCCCATAGGCTTCCGCAGTGACCAAAAATCGGTCTATAAAATTGGTCGTCGTTGGAGGATTATCAATCGTAATCAACAAAAAAACATAATCCACATTCGAGGCAATAATGTGCATTTGGTGCGACAAGTTGACGGACTTTCGAACGATATAATTTTTCCTTTCATGAATGTGGTGAATCGTTCCTGTAACGGCGTCTGAAGTTTCATCAAGCTCATAATCGACAACATCTCCCACCGCAATTGGATTGGTACTTTTGATTCCCTTCATGCGGAACTTACCTTTGATACGGCATTCAATAAAATCGCCTTGCTCGGATTTTACAGTATACCAACTTCCGGTAGATTTATAGACTAGTCCTGTCATTGATGATTTGTGAATTGAGATATACGTATTGGACAAAGGTAAAAAAATGAAACTGTTTCTAGATTTAAAGTTGAACCAAAAAAAAAGGATAATCGTAGTGACTATCCTTTTTACCTTACTTGATATTTATTTTCTCAAGGTGTAAACCAATTTCTTTTGCTTTCTTATTGTATTCCATTAGGAGCACGTTACCCATTTTTCCTGGGAAAACTCTAAAATTTCTGTCACCTTGTTTTAAGTAAATTTTATCCTCTGACAACTGGCCATCATCGTAAATGATTGTCTTAAAAGCATTTTTATTTTTTTCTCCATTAAGTCTTTCATAGTCGATAAAACAAGAATAAAAACGATCATTAACTCTGTCGTACTGTGTGTATTCGTAATCGAAAGCGCCGTAAGACTTCAAATAATGGGCATTCATTTGCGGGCTTCCATAATCTGTTAGACTTGGGGCTCTAGAAATACTTTTATCAAATTCTTTTATAGCCGTTAGTTTGAAATCACTATTGAAACGGAATACCACTGCGTTTGTTATCGAAATTTGAGTAACCGAATTGCCGCTTTGTCCTCTACTCAAAATAGCCATCGCCATTCCTCCAGCACTTATTGTTTTTTTGTAATATTCTCCAATCGCAAAATATTCATCATTGTTGGTTTTTACAATTTTGTGAAAATAGACATAACCTTTATCTTCGACAAAATTCTTATTTACTTTGGTTAATTTAGAAACATCATCTTTCCAACTAGTTAAAACTTCTTTTGCCGTTTTTCCATTCAAATCGATAATCTCTGAAAACAAGCCCAAACTATTATCTTTTACAATATTATCTCCATCTTTAAAATACTCTCCCATCAGGACAACATTGTTGTCTTTGTCTAAAAAAGCATTATTTACAATTCGTGGTTTACTGCCTTTAGTATATTCTCTTTCAAATAATAATTTGCCTGTATTTACATCGATAACCTTTGTTCTTAGGGTAAATTTCTGTGACATCAAGTTGTTTTTAGCAGTTTCTAAAGCAACTAAAACTTTATCATTCACCTCAATTGGATTAATCATCAAGATTTCTTTGCTGTCTGCTGGCGAATTAAACTCCCAACCTTTACCGCCGTCTGTCGGATAATATTTTAAAGAATATCCTATCTTTTTGTTGTCTTCAAATTTATTGAAAATAAATCCTTTATTGTCTACTGGAAACAAAACGTTATAATCACCGGATTCTTGAGACAATTGTAGATACTTAATTTCTTTATTTTCCAGCGGAATTGTAACGGTTTCTTTTTGATTTGCGTTTTTGTCAAAGGTCAACAATTCAACTCGTTTTTCTTTAAAATTAGCCATCGCAAACATCATCGCTTGATTGTTAAAGCTCGATTTCATTAGGAAAGTGTACTTGTTGTCTACGTACGATTTTTTTGCAACTTCCACTAAATTCTTGTCCAAAATTTGAATGGCAAATTCACGGTCTCCTTTTTTCAACTTATCTACTATATAGTAAAAATAGTACCCATCTACGTCATTGTTTTTGTCTACAATTGTTCCCGAATTCCTCAATGAGAAATTATTCACACCACTTATTTTATCGACTTGCGCAAGACAATAGAATGAATTAAGAACAACCAGCAATAAAAGTTTTGTTTTCATAAATTAATTTAATTAATGTTAAGTTTGTTAAAGAATAAGGTTGTCTTTTTAAAATCGATGTCATTTTTCATGGGTTCTTGGTATTTTTCACAAAAATTCAAACCAATTTTTCTAATATTTTTCAACTCTGTATTGTGCAAGAAGCGTTTTACTTGATTGAGATTTTCTTCGTCTGAGAACGGGCTAATTTGTGTTACATACCTGCCAAACGTATGATTTGCTTTCAATTCATATACTTTTTGTAACAATTGACCCACCAGTAAACAATAAGTTCGTTCGTCAATTTCTTTTTTGTCAAATAGCACTAGCGTGTAGTATAGGGCAAGATCTAATCTTTTCTCATTAATGGAGTTTGAAATTATAGCAAGTCCAACAAAGCGCTTTATTACTTTCAACTTATCTGTAGCCGATGACATAGCTTCTTTTTTATCTGCCATCATCTTACTCAGGATAGCAATTCTAAAAGACATATCTGGATGGGTTTTTAACGAATCTTTGTCTAAAGAGTAATCATTTGAAGTATCTTTTACATCAAATAAAGGCTCGTCTTTCAAAAGCCAATTTTCTTTAAAAGGATAATTTTCAAAATTAAAATGTTCCTTTATTCTAGCATTTTCATTAAAAACAATACTATCTGAAACTTCTAATTTCTTCAAAGCACTGACAGAAGATGATTTGTTAAATTTGGTTTTTCCAAAAAAAATGAAACCGAGAGAATCAGCTTGAACTTCAGATGAACGATTCCTTTTTGAAAAATTGTAACTCAATTTTTCAACTAATTCGGCATATAATTTTCTTTTACCATAGGTTTGGTTATTAACTTTTCTGATTTCTTTTTTTGTATCCTTTGATTGTAGCTTCTCGATTCTGCTCAGTAAATTCTTCTGATTATGTGCCAAAGCAAAATGGGCTATCTCATGACAAAAAATATACGCTAACTCATCGTCATTGTCGACAAAATTAAACAAGCCTAAGTTAAGCGTGAAGATACCGTCGCCATAGCAAGCAGCATTTGGAATTGTAGATTTGTCTAGAAAAAAATAAAAATCTTTGGAATCGATTGTTGGATTAGAAGTATAAATCTCATTTAAAATCGACTTAAGATACCTACTAATATCATCATCAAAAATATAGGTGCTATCCTCGATATCTTTGATAAAATTTCCTCTTCTCTCGGAAATAATTTTTTTTACTTCGTCTTTGTATTTTTTATCGCAACCTCTAATCGTTTTTTCAGAGGCTGATTTAACGTAAGTAATAACAGAATCTTTATTCGCAGGAAGGTATTTCAATACAACATTCTGCGAGAAGCTAAATGATATATTGATCCATAAAAAATAAACAAGAAAGAAAAATCTGAGCAGATTTTTTTTCATGCAGGGTATTATAAAGTTAAAAACAAATAGGTTGAACTATAATGAGTGCAATAATACAAAAAAAACCTTCAGAAGTACTGAAGGTTCAAATTAATTGACTTGAAAAACAAACATTTAATAACTGTTTAAGGCTTATCCTCTTATAATCTTCTCCTGGTGACTAATACTTTCCTGGTGAATCGCCCAAAATAATCGCAAAATAAACTCCTCACTCAAGCCGTTGTCTTCCCCTTCTAAGATCATTTTTACCAAAATTTCGTTCCATCTTTTGTTTTGCAAAACCGCGATGTTTTTCTCTTTTTTCAAAGCGCCAATCTGATCGGCTACTTTCATCCTTTTACCTAAAATATCAAGTATTTTGCTATCGGTAATGTCAATATCAGCGCGCAATTTGATCATTTTTGTATTAAATTCATCTTCATCGGTGCTCATTTTTCGAATCCGTAAATCCTTAAAAATTTGTTTCAGAACCGTCGGCGTCACTTGTTGTGCAACATCGCTCCACGCATGGTCGGGATCGCAATGCGTTTCGATCATCACGCCGTCGTAATTCAAATCGAGCGCTTGTTGCGACACCTCAAAAATCATATCGCGTTTTCCTGTAATGTGCGACGGATCGCAAATCAGTGGCAAATCCGGAAATCGACTTTGCAACTCAATCGGCAATTGCCATTCAGGAATATTGCGGTATTTGGTTTTTTCATAGGTTGAAAATCCGCGGTGAATCACACCTAATTTTTTGATGCCAGCATGATACAATCGCTCTACACCGCCAATCCACAATGCTAAATCAGGATTGACTGGATTCTTCACCAAGACTATTTTGTCCGTGTTCTGCAAGGCATCCGCGATTTCCTGCACCGCAAAAGGATTTACCGTAGTTCGAGCGCCAATCCACAACACATCAATATCGTGTTCCAAAGCCAATTTCACATGTGCGGCATTCGCTACTTCGGTAGCCATGAGCAATCCTGTTTCGGCTTTGGCTTTTTGCAACCACTTCAATCCAATTGCGCCAACGCCTTCAAATCCACCAGGTCGCGTTCGCGGTTTCCAAATTCCAGCACGGTAAATACTCACGTCGGAATCTTTCAATTCGTGTGCGATTTTCAACACTTGTTCTTCGGTTTCCGCACTACACGGACCGGCTATCACCAATGGATGTGTCAATTTAAAATCATCCAACCACGTTCTCATTGTTGCATTATTTTCCATAGTGTGTTTGTTTTTGAGAAAAAAGAACCAAGAATCAAGATTAAACTCGCATGCAATAAACTTATCTTGCTTCTTGCATCTATTTTCTTATTTTACAGGAGCTATTCCTGCTGTTCGCTATATCTTTTGCTCCATTACATTCTGCAAAAGGATGCCGCTGCCATCAGGGCTAGGCACTCGCATCAATTTCAAATTCCTGCTATTATTCTATTTTGCTTCTTTTGAAATAGAGCCAAGTTGCAATAATCAAGATATCATGTTCATTACTAAAATCTTGTCTCTTGCTTCTTCTCTCTACTTCTTAATTCCAGTTAATATCTCCTGAATCTTATTCACACTTTGTATTTCTTCAAAAACTGCTTCATATTGATTCAGAAGGGCAATGCTTTGCTTCATCTAATAATGCTAAAAAAAAATCCCGATGTGCATCGGGATTTATATATTTTTTTGAATTAATAATTTTTCAAATAACCTTATCACAATCCCGAACTTCTTTCCAGAAGAAATAAAGAGCATTGCTAAAATTGAATCGGTTATTCAACTTGTGTAAATTTTATTGGATTGCTAAAGTAAAAAAAAATGTTCACAGTATCACAAAAGATTTTATTTTTTTGAAAATTTCCTATGGTATTCTTTACTTTTGTTTCAAATCAAAATATATGTCGATAGAAGTTCATGCTATTTCTAAGAATTACGGCCCACAAAAGGCACTAGACCAGGTTTCATTTACCATTCAAAAAGGGGAAATCGTAGGTTTTTTAGGACCCAACGGTGCGGGAAAATCGACGTTGATGAAAATCTTGACGACCTATCTATCATCCGATGAAGGAACGGCGACAGTGAATGGTTTTGATGTGGCTACCCAACAAAAATCCGTGCAACAATCAATTGGTTATTTGCCGGAACACAATCCGTTGTATTTGGATTTGTATGTTCGAGAATATTTAGAATTTAATGCCAGCGTATATAACGTTTCCGCAAACAGAATTGACGAAGTGATTCTTTTAACTGGTCTAACTTCAGAACAACATAAAAAAATTGGTCAATTGTCTAAAGGCTATCGTCAGCGCGTAGGTTTGGCGAATGCGCTGCTTCACAATCCTGACGTGCTAATTTTGGATGAACCAACGACCGGATTAGATCCGAACCAGTTGGTTGAAATTCGAAACGTCATTCGCAATGTCGGCAAGGATAAGACGGTTTTTTTATCGACGCATATTATGCAAGAAGTTGAGGCAATTTGCGATCGTGTTATTATCATCGATCATGGGAAAATTGTGACGGATAAGAAAATCGATCGACTGACTTCGGTGTCACAAGAACAAATTATTGATGTTGAATTTGATCGAACAGTTACGGATGAACTAGTTCGCTCTATTCCTGGTTTGACTAGCGCCGTAAAAATTGGCGAAAATTTATGGGAATTGACTTTTGAATCCGATCAAGACATGCGCCCTGTTGTTTTTGATTTCGCTCAGGCAAATGGACTCAAAACGCTACAACTTAACTTAAAAAACAAGAATTTAGAAAGTTTGTTTAGAGAAGTGACTAAGAAATAGTAAGTTTACTGAACACATTTTACATACGCTTTTGATCAAAAAATACACTATGAATATTAAACTACTAAACGTAAAGGCTTTTGCCTTTTTTTCGTGCACCTTCTTAGTTATAAATGCTACCAATGCACAATGTTGGAGAACAGTTACTGCGGCCGAAAATAGAACCACAGCGATACAAAATGACGGTACACTTTGGACCTGGGGAAGAAATTTTGAAAATTCTTTAGGTGATGGCACTAACTTTAACCGATATACTCCTTACCAAATAAGCACCGCCACAGATTGGAAATCTGTTACTGCTAATTATGGACATTCACTAGCATTAAAGACTGACGGTGCACTCTGGGGTTGGGGATTCAATTATGACGGGGAATTAGGAAATGGAACTACTGCACTTCAGCCAATTCCAACGCGTTTGGGAGACGCTTTTTGGAAATCAGTTTCAGCCGGATTTTCGTTTTGTTTGGGAATTAAAACAGATGGTTCGTTGTGGTCATGGGGTTATAATTTTAATGGGCAATTAGGTGACGGAACAACAGTTACCAGATTAGTACCAACACAAATTAGCAGTGAATCATGGTCATTTGTTGCTGGTGGAGGATTCATGAGCTCCTATGCGATTAAAGAGGACGGAACCCTTTGGTCATGGGGCGATAATACATACGGTCAGTTAGGATATGGAAATCTCAATGCTTCATATACTCCGGTGCAAGTTGGGACTGCTAACGATTGGAAGTATATTTCTGCCGGACCTTACACTGTTTTGGGCCTTAAAACAGACGGTACACTATGGGCTTGGGGGAAAAACAATTTGGGAGAAATTGGAGATGGTACCTATGTAAATAGAATTGCACCTGTTCAAATTGGAACAGATCAGTGGCTAAGCGTTTGTATTTCTGGACTTTCATCAACTGGTGTAAAAGCTAATCATACGCTTTGGGGTTGGGGTTATAACGGTTTCGGACAATTAACTGACCAATTGGGAGGAAATGATAATGTACCTAGCCAAATAGGTAGTGCTTCCGATTGGCAAAGCGTTGCTGCAGGCGGGAATCATTCTGTAATGACAAAATTGGATGGAAGCCTTTTTGGTTGCGGATACAATCTTTATGGGCAACTTGGTGATGGTACGAATGTAGACAAAGCAATATTGACAATTGTTGATTGCACCAACTTGAGTGACATTCCTTTCGTATTTCAGAAATCGAGCATTATTGTCAGTCCAAATCCTGCTACCGATCGGATTGACTTTTCAGAAAAAGTTAAATCAATTTCAATTTTTGACCTAAATGGGCGAATGGTAAAATCTTCTGTCATAAATGGCATGTCACTTCCGGTAACAGAATTAAGTTCAGGTGTATATATTTTGCAGTACGAAACTGATAATGAACTTTTACAAACAAAACTTATCAAGGAATAGTTTGCTAGACTGAATAATTTAATATGAAGTTCTGTAACAGTTGATTCCTAGCCCAGATGGCAGCGGCATCCTTTTTATTCTGAACTTGTTTCAGAATCTTACCATCACATATCAAACTTTTTAAAGGGAGATTCTGAAACAAGTTCAGAATTAAAAGATATAGCGAACAGCTGGAAAAAGCTCCTAAAAAAAATTAACGATAAATCAATCGTCCTCGATAATGTTGGATCACATGAACATTTTCTGCTGGAGGGCGCGAGTAGCAATTGACATCGCCTACGTTATAGATATCTCCGCTAAGCACTTGTACAGGTCTGATAAATAGATCATTGCTGCCTCTGTGGTAGAAGTAAATAGTGTTGGCAAATAAATTTTCGCCGTGAAAAACACCTCCATTTTCATAAAAAAACACCTGCAAGTTATTGGTGTTCCCAGTAATAAAGAAACGTCCCAAATCATTGTTTTCAACCGTGACCGACTCATTGTCAACGTTTAAGTAATAATCTCCAGTTCCAACACCTGCATAACCATCATTTTGATTGCTTGAAATGACATGCAAATTGGGAAAATGGAGCACTCCTTCTGACGTAATATTTTGTTCTGTCTTGGAATTGATTTGGGTAATATTTGGCGCTGTTACGTATACGGTCGTATTTCCGTAGTCGCGAACCCAATTGCAACTGGTATTGTCTGAAAGTTGTAGCAAGTCGCCTTCTACGGTGACTTCGATATCATTGATCAAATTTTCGCCAGTTTGCACTTCTACTTTGCACTCGGGACCTTCAATCAGGACAACACTAATTCTTTTGTTTATTAGCAATTTTGAAAAAGTCAATCCTTCAAAAATTTTCGATTGTAAAGGACCGCTCGATTTAAAACAATCGCTCGGTTTTTCACAACTAATAAATAGTAAAATAGTCAAAATTAGCAATACCGTCTTTTTCATTTTTTATCTTTTATAATCGAACTCCAACAGAAAACTCGGTGGCTTCTGCCAAGAATCCGTGGGTTTTTACACCAATTCCGGAAAAAATTTTGGGCGTCCAGTAATACTTAATTCCCAATCTATCATAAATAGGAATGTCTAAAGCAAAAGGTCTGTAAACATAATATCCGACTTGTGTTTCTAGGGAAATCCTATTGATGAATAGCTCATGTCCGATAAATACGCCAATCCGTTTATAATCGGTGTTGGCGTCGACATGGTCTTCCGGATAAGCAATCGATCTGTATTTGATATATTCTTGAATAGAAGTGGTCATAAACAATTCTGTACCGAATTGTAAGGCGCTTTTCCGATTGATTCTTTTATCGGCGTAAAAACTGACATGATAGAAAGGCTTTTGACCGCTTCCGATGACAATGCTTTCATTAAGACCTGAGCGAAAAACCAAATTGAACTTGACGGGTTCACGATACTTAATACTAATAGAACTCGTATCGATTACCTTTGGTTCTGTTTTGCACAGATTATAGTTGACACCGATATTGAGTCCGTAGGTATTGAGTCCACTATTAGGCGACTTAAACCTACCGCTCGAATAATGTGTAAAGAAAAACCCAGCTTCCAATCCGAGTCCATCGATAATATTATCCTGCTTAAAGCTCAACATAAAATCGGTGTTACCCATATATTTCGATCCAAATGCTCTGTTCTTACTATTGTTTACTTTGTCATAGGGATTGGTGGTCATGGCAATTCCCTGTGCAATTTTAAATTTCAATTTTCTGTTCAAGAAATAGAAATTGTAATGTGCGCCAATAGCGTAATTCTTACCTAATATTTCATTCTTGAAATCTTGATAAATAAAATACCCGCCATAATCAGGGTAATTGTAAAGCGTTTGCCAAGCTTCTTTGCCATGTGTTTTCTTAGAAAAACTGAGCATAAAACCTTCTGGATGTCCGGTAATGAGGTGATACAATTCGGGGGAATGCGGTAAGATATTTCCCCTTAAGAGGTTTACTTCTATTGCGTTTGTATCTTCCAATTGTTGTCCATAAACAAAGGAGCCAAATAGAGCAAAAAGGAAACAACACGCTTTTTTCATTCAAAAAATATTCGGGCAAATATATTCTTTTTATTAGAATATCGTTTTGGCAATGTTCTTAATGTTTTCGGATTTACCCATTGAATAATAGTGCAAAACTGGAATACCAGCGGCTACTAATTCTTTACTTTGTTCGACACACCACTCGATGCCAATTTGCTTTACGGCATCATTGTCTTTTGCTTTTACGACGGCCATAATGAGATCGTCAGATAACTCTAGACTAAAACGATGTGGAATTAAGTTCAATTGTTTTTTGGTAGCAATCGGCTTTAGTCCAGGAATAATAGGAACTGTAATTCCAGCTGTTCGGCATTTGGCAACAAAATCAAAAAACTTCTGGTTGTCGAAAAACATTTGCGTAATGATATAATCCGCCCCATTTTTAATTTTTTGCTTTAAGAAATGAATATCGCTATCCAAACTTGGCGCTTCCATGTGTTTCTCCGGATAACCCGCCACACCAATGCAAAAATTGGTTTTTGATGTGTTTTGCAAGTCTTCGTCTAAGTACACGCCGTTGTTTAAATTACTGATTTGTAGCACCAAATCTGTAGCGTATTCATTGCCGTCTTTTTCAGGTTTGAAATAGGTTTCTGTTTTCAATGCATCTCCTCGAAGTGCCACAACATTATCGATGCCTAAGAAATCCAAATCGATGAGCAAATTCTCGGTATCTTCTTTGGTAAATCCGCCGCACAAAATATGGGGTATCGCATCTACGGAATATTTATTTTGAATCCCAGCACAAATACCAACCGTTCCCGGGCGTTTTTTTACAATCTTCTTTTGCAAAAGTCCACTTGGTAACTCCTTATATTCGTATTCCTCTCGATGATACGTCACGTCTATAAATGGTGGATTGAATTCCATTAACGGGTCAATACTATCAAAAATAGATTGAATATTTTGACCTTTCAAAGGCGGTAAAATTTCGAAGGAGAATAACGGTTTTCCTTGTGCTTTTTCTATGTGTTGGGTGACTTTCATTTTAGTTGTTGTAAGTTCTAGGTTGTATGTTCTGAGTTGTTTTTGAGTCAGCTACAACGATTAAATTTATATTCTTCGGCGTTCCGGCGGATTAAAATCCTCGTTAACATCCTGCTTTTTCAGCCGCCGTCGGGCTTTCGGCTGCACGCGGTGCTTGCCTCTATCCCTAACGCAAATGTTGTTTTCAGAAGTCAGCTCTCGGTAAACTATGTGTTACCTAAAACTTACAACCTACAACATTTTAATCTGCTATATTTGGGTTAAGCCATTTCGTGGCTTGTTCTGTACTTATACTTCTGCGTTTGGCATAATCGACGACTTGATCTTCTTTTATTTTTCCCAATCCAAAATACTTGCTTTCTGGATTGGCGAAATAGTAGCCAGAGACAGAGGAAGCGGGCCACATCGCCATGCTTTCGGTGAGTTTGACTCCAATTTGTTTTTCTACATCGAGCAATTTCCAAATAGTTGGTTTCTCTAAGTGATCAGGACAGGCTGGATATCCAGGTGCTGGGCGGATTCCCTTGTATTCTTCTTCGATTAAATCAACTTTATCAAGATTTTCATCAGCCGCATAACCCCAAATTTCTCTACGGACTTTTTCGTGCACATATTCCGCAAATGCTTCTGCGAGTCGATCTGCTAGTGCTTTTACCATGATGGAATTATAGTCATCCAGGTTTTTCTCGAATTCGGCTGCCCATTCGTCTACTCCGAAACCAGTAGTAACACAAAAACAGCCGATATAATCTTGCTTTCCGGAATCTTTCGGCGCAATAAAATCAGACAAGGCTATATTAAAAGCACCTTTTGTCTTTTGGGCTTGCTGTCGAAGTGTAATGAATTTAGTTTTCTGCTCGGCAATGACTTCGATGTCATCGTCGTTGACTGTATTCGCAGGAAAAATACCATAGATACCTTTGGCGGTGAGTTTGTTTTCTTTCAAAATTTGACGCAGCATCTCTTGCGCATCAAGAAAAACTGAAGTTGCTTGTTCACCTACAACTTCATCACTTAAGATTGCTGGATATTTTCCAAATAATTCCCATGTCCTGAAAAATGGCGTCCAATCGATATATGGAATTAAAGTTTCAATGTCCACTTCTATGGTTTTTGTACCAATGAAATTTGGCTTTTTGGGCGTGAAATTCTCCCAATCTAATTTCAATTTATTTGATCGAGCTTGTTCTATGGTGAGGAAATTCTTGTCGCGACTTCGACTTAAATAACCTTCTCGCAATTCGTCATATTCCGAACGCAGTGATTGTGCATATTCTAATTTATCTGAATTTAATAAGTTTCCTGCCACGGTAACTGCCCGTGATGCATCGTTTACATGCACGACAGTTTCTCTGTATTCTGGTGCTATTTTTACCGCCGTGTGCGCTCTAGAAGTTGTAGCGCCGCCTATCATGATAGGAATTTTAATATTGAGCTTGTCCAGTTCTTTGGCGAGATACACCATTTCATCAAGCGACGGCGTAATCAATCCACTTAAACCAATAATATCTACATTTTCCTTGATAGCCATTTCGATGATGCGCTCTGGTTGGACCATCACGCCTAAGTCGATAATTTCATAATTGTTACATCCGAGTACGACAGCCACAATATTTTTTCCAATATCATGCACATCGCCTTTGACGGTTGCCATTAATATTTTGCCTGCAGAGGAAGACTTGCCGTCTTTTTGAGCTTCAATAAAAGGTAGTAAATACGCGACCGCTTTTTTCATTACCCGAGCCGATTTTACGACTTGTGGTAAGAACATTTTTCCGGATCCGAATAAATCTCCCACGACATTCATACCTTCCATCAAATTGATTTCGATTACTTCAATTGGACTCGCAACAGCCAATCGTGCCTCTTCGATATCTATTTCGATAAACTCGTCGATGCCTTTTACTAAAGAATGCGTTAGTCTCTCCTGAATGGATCCCGAGCGCCATTCCTGAATAGCTTTATCGTTGCTTTTCACATCTCCTTTGACATTTTCCGCAAAATCTAACAATCGTTCTGTGGCATCTTCTCTTCGATTGAGCAACACATCTTCAACATATTCCAACAAATCTTTTGGAATCTCATCGTATACTTCAAGCATTTCGGGATTGACAATTCCCATCGTCATGCCGTTTTGAATGGCGTGATACAGGAAAACGGAATGCATGGCTTCACGCACTTTATCATTGCCTCGGAAGGAGAAAGAAACGTTACTAACGCCTCCGCTTACATGTGCATAAGGTAGGTTCTCTCTAATCCATTTGGTCGCTCGAAAGAAATCGAGAGCGTTCAATTTATGCTCGTCCATTCCCGTAGCGACAGGAAATATGTTGGGATCGAATATAATATCTTCGGCAGGAAAACCAACGTCTTTGACCAAAATATCGTAAGAACGTTTACATATTTCAATTCGTCTTTCGTAATTATCGGCTTGACCTTGTTCGTCGAAAGCCATGACAATTATGGCAGCACCGTAACGTTTGACCAATTTGGCATGGTGAATAAAAACGGCTTCTCCTTCTTTGAGTGAGATGGAATTGACAACGCATTTCCCCTGCACCACTTTCAAACCTGCTTCGATGATTTCCCATTTAGAGCTGTCGATCATCACAGGAACACGAGAAATATCGGGTTCAGAAGCAATTAGATTAAGGAATGTTGTCATGGCGTGAACCCCGTCGAGCATGCCTTCATCCATATTGACATCTATGATTTGGGCTCCACCTTCTACTTGATCTCGCGCAACGGAGAGTGCTTCTTCGTAGCGTTCTTCTTTGATTAAGCGGAGGAATTTCCGAGAACCGGTGACATTGGTTCGTTCTCCGACATTGACGAAATTTGTTTCGGGTGTAATGATGAGTGGTTCTAAACCTGATAATTTTAGATACTTTTTTTCCATTATTCTTCGATCGTTTCTAAAGTGGTTCTAGGTTTGAATTCAGCGGCAACTTCAGCAATCAATTTGATGTGCGCTGGTGTTGTGCCGCAGCAGCCACCAATGATGTTGACTAGATTTTCCTGTAAATATTCTCTAATCAAGTTCTGCATTTCCTTTGGCGATTGATCGTATTGACCGAAAGCGTTGGGTAATCCAGCATTCGGATGAGCGGAAATATTTAACGAAGTATTTCTTGCCAATCTTTTGAGATAGGGTTTGAGTTGATCTGCGCCCAAAGCACAATTGAAACCTACACTTAATAATGGTATATGGGAAATTGAAATCAGAAAGGCTTCTACGGTTTGTCCGGAAAGTGTTCTGCCAGACGCATCGGTAATGGTTCCTGAAACCATTATTGGAATATCGATGTTGCGTGCTTCCTTGACTTCTTCGATGGCGAACAAAGCCGCTTTGGCATTCAGTGTGTCGAAAATCGTCTCCACCAAAAGCAAGTCGCAACCGCCGTCAATTAAAGCTTCTACTTGTTGTTTGTAGGCGATGCGCAAATCATCGAAAGTGACCGCTCGGTAACCTGGATCATTGACGTCGGGACTCATGCTGGCCGTTCGGTTTGTTGGTCCAATCGAGCCTGCTACGAATCGCGGTTTATTAGGATTTTTTGCGGTGAATTCGTCGGCAACTTCACGAGCAATCTTGGCCGATTGAAAATTGAGTTCATAGACCAAATCTTCGAGATGGTAATCTGCCATGCCAATCGTAGTGCTCGAGAATGTATTGGTTTCTACGATATCGGCGCCTGCGTCAAAATATTGCGCATGCACGTCGCGGATTGCATTGGGTTGTGTGATAGATAATAAATCGTTGTTGCCTTTGAGCGGATGTGGAAAATCTTTGAAACGTTCGCCACGAAAATCTTCTTCTGAGAAATTATAGCGTTGCAGCATGGTTCCCATGGCGCCATCGAGGACGAGGATTCTCTTTTGAATTTCTTGTTGAATTGTTGACATGTTTTGGTTGTTGGTTGTCAGTTGTCAGTTGTCGGTTTGTACTCCGACGACGACGACAAACAATTGTTGCTTTTTAATTCGATTGCTTTAGCCCCGATAGTAATGGAAATCCTTTTGTGGCGGTGTTCGCCATAAAAGATTGCAATGGATAGCGGGATTAGCTACTGAAATAAATTCAGCATAAATCCTAAAAAATATAAATGTTATCAAAAAATGAGAGGGAAATTCTCGTGGTTATCTGTCCAAACTTGCGCTTGGTAGAATGTAGCACCTTCTTTATGGTAAAGGGTTGCTAAGCTTTCGACGGGTCTAATCCCTCTGGCTTTCGTGATAACAATCAGTACTTGTAAGAACGGGGCAAAGTACGGGAATAGAATTGGTTTTTGCAACTGCTTTTTGAAAAATAAATACGATAACGTTGTAGTAGAAAAGGCTGCTTCGCAGGTAGATGAAAGCGCCAAGACCGCTGCGCTGGAAGAAGATTGCGAACTATATCGTCTTTTCTTTCAGCAAAGCGGTCTTGACGCTATCAGGTAAGCGGTCTTGTTGCTAAATATTTATTCTTTAATGATTTTGGTCGTTCCTGTTCCTTGATCTGTCGTAATTTTTATGAAATATACGCCAGAATTGAAATCTGCAATACTGATTTGATCGACGCTACCATTAGCTTCTCTGATTACACGACCATTGATGTCTGAAATTTGAATAGTATGAATGGTTGCGTTTGATTTGTTTGCGATGTTGATTTCATTTGTAGCTGGATTCGGCCAAATAGAGAAATTGCTATTCAAGAATGAAGTGGTAGTTAGCGACGTTCTATTGATGGTTAATGCGTCGATCCAGATGGCATTGCCGTTGGCTCCAGTTGGGCCGCCGTTTGTTATATAATAACGAAACGCCAATTTACAATTGGTTTCTACTGGCAAGCCTGTCACGGTATAGAGCACTTCGGTCCATGTTACTGGGTAAACAGATGGTGCCAAATTTGGATTAATGGTGGTAGCGACTGTTGTAAAACTTCCCAAATCTGAACTTCCAGTAGACGGAATAACCGACGCGTCTCCTATGGCACTTGAGGCGTAGTTCTAGACGATCAGGGATGGTGCTAAAATTGCTTCCAGCTCGCGTGTAAAATTTTATTACGTCACCGTCTTTCAGGCTGATACTTGGAGTAATTAGCCAATTGCTAATTGTGCCTGCTGAATTGGCGGCCACACTGTTATAATTGACCGAAGCATAGGAAGTTGAACCGCCATTGAAGCCTGTCCCGAATCCGCTTACGATTCCTTGTTGCCAATTGGATGTTCCGACTGGCTGACTTTGGTTGGTTTTTATCCACGTGGAGGGAAAAACATCAAAGTCTTCGGTAAATAGTGTTTGGGCCTTTAGCGTTCCTAAACAAAGAAATAAGGCAAAATAAAGTACTTGTTTTTTCATAGCAACTAAATAATAATATTACACAAATATTCAAAAAAAAACCTGACTCTTTTCAGAATCAGGTTCTTTTATTTATGGGTAAAAATTATTTTTTGATAATTTTAGTAGTACCAGTTCCTTCGTTAGAATTTACTTTCACGAAATAAAGTCCAGCGTTTAATTCGCTGATGTTGATTTGCTCAACCATTCCTTTTACTTCTTTTACTGTACGACCGTTCAAATCTGTAATTTGGATAGAATTGATTGTACTTGTAGCGTTGTTAGCAAAATTTAAAACTGTAGTAGCTGGATTTGGCCATACTTTGTAGTTTTGAGCAAAGAAACCATCAGTTGATAAAGGTCTGTCTACATTGAATGAATCAATAGCAATAATATTTGAATTTGCTCCAAGTGGACCACCGTCAGTAACATAATATCTCAAAGCAAGTTTAACAGCAGTTTCTGTTGGGAAACCAGTGATAGTAAAACTATATTGAGTCCATGAATCTGGGTAACCAGTTAAATCTAAATCTGGGTTTACTGACACAAGCAATTCGCCAAAATCTCCTAAATCATCAGCACCTCCAGAAGGAATTACTGAAAAATCGCCATTAGCACTACCTCTTAGTTCTAATCTGTCTGGGAAAGTGTTTGCTGGCGAAGGAGCTGCATTATAAGTTGCTGTTCTTGTGTAAAAAGAGATAACATCTCCTTGTTTAACAGAGATTGTTGGTGTAATTAACCAGTTGCTGATGATACCTGCACCAGTAGTACTGTTGTAATTAACGATTGCCATAGACAATGGACCTCCAGCTTGACCACCTGTTGTAAAAACAGTGCTTGCAGTTGTTGGCACAATGTAAGTAGAAGCTCCTACTGGATCACTTTGGTTTGTTTGAATCCATCCATCAGTTACTAATGACGCTGTAGGCGCATCAAAACCATAAGAGTAAATCGACTGAGCAAATGATGCCGTTGCCACTAGAGACAATGATAGAGAAAGTAATAGTTTTTTCATAAGTTAAAAATTAAATTGTTTAAGAGCCAAAAGTAATAATAAAAACTACAAGAAAAAACTTTTTCTAATCGAAAATGGTTTCATACATTTGCGAACGAAATTCAAGAGGAAAAATTTGTACTGATTGCAACCTCTGACTTCAACTTGTTGAACGTCAAAAAAATGCTAAAGCAGAACTTCTCTCCTTTAGTAATTTAGCAGTCGCTTTTTTTAATTTAATCTTATAAAATAAAGTTTTATTATGGCTTATTTATTTACGTCAGAATCCGTGAGCGAAGGGCATCCTGACAAAGTTGCTGATCAAATTTCAGATGCACTAATTGATAACTTTATGGCATTCGACCCTACTTCTAAAGTAGCTTGCGAAACTCTAGTAACCACTGGACAAGTAATTTTAGCGGGAGAAGTAAAATCGAACACCTATTTAGACGTACAACAAATTGCCCGTGAGGTCATCCGAAAAATTGGCTACACGAAAAGCGAATATATGTTCGAAGCAGACTCTTGTGGTGTTTTATCGGCGATTCACGAGCAATCTTCTGATATTAATCAGGGCGTTGAAAGAGCCAATCCAGAAGACCAAGGTGCTGGCGATCAGGGAATGATGTTTGGCTATGCGACGAATGAAACGCAGAATTATATGCCATTGGCTTTAGATCTTTCGCACGCTTTGTTGATTGAATTAGCGAATCTGAGAAGAGAAAATAACGAAATCAAATACTTGCGCCCAGATGCTAAATCTCAGGTGACATTAGAGTATTCTGATGATAACAAGCCAGTTCGAATTGATGCCATTGTTATTTCTACACAGCATGACGATTTTGATGAAGAGGCAAAGATGTTGGCTAAAATCAAGAGCGATTTGGTGACGATTTTGATTCCAAGAGTAAAAACGAAATATCCTGAATACGCACATTTGTTTAATGAAAAGATTCAGTACCATATCAATCCAACTGGAAAATTCGTAATTGGTGGACCGCACGGTGATACTGGATTGACTGGACGAAAAATTATTGTTGATACTTATGGCGGAAAAGGTGCTCACGGCGGTGGTGCTTTCTCAGGAAAAGATCCTAGTAAAGTTGACAGAAGTGCTGCTTACGCAACACGTCACATTGCTAAAAATTTAGTCGCTGCGGGAGTTGCCGACGAAATTTTGGTGCAAGTTTCCTACGCTATTGGCGTAGCTCAGCCGATGGGAATTTTTGTTGAGACCTACGGAACAGCAAAAGTAAATTTGACCAACGGTGAAATTGCTAAGAAAGTAGAAGCGATTTTTGATATGCGCCCATATTTTATTGAGCAAAGATTGAAATTGAGAAATCCAATTTATAGCGAAACGGCAGCTTATGGTCATATGGGAAGAAATCCAGAAACCGTAACTAAAACTTTTAAAGCGCCAGGAGGAAATGAAACAACAGTTACTGTTGACTTGTTTACTTGGGAAAAACTAGATTATGTTGATCAAGTAAAGCGGCATTTGGTATATAACTTCGCAAAGTATAGCGCAATAGGCGCAATTTTGAAACCTGGCTTCTTTTGGAGTCAGGTTTTTTTTAGCCCTGATGGCAGCGGCATCCTTTGAGAGGAACGAACAAAGATATAGCGAACAGCAGGAACTAGCTCCTAAAACAAATTTGAAATTCACGGTTCAATAAGCGTAAATTCATCCAATTTGTCACCAAAATTAATTGTAAATTCGTTTTATGAAAAGAGCATATTTGTTAATTTGGTTGTTTTGTGCGTGGAATGCTGCGGCACAAAAACCTGTATGGAGAAATAATTTTGAACTGCAAGCGGATATCTTCGTTGGTTATGACGCTTTAGGTGCGATTTATTCTATTACTAACAATGTGTTGACCAAGCAAATGGGTGCGCAAAAATGGCAATACAAAAACCCACAGTTGGGGAAAATTACGAAAGTTGATCTTCAAAATCCATTGAAAATTGTTTTGTTTTACCAGAATTTTAATACCATCATTTTAGTTGACAATCAGCTCAACGAAACCGCCAATATCAATCTTAATGATTCTAATAATCCAATCATTGCGATGGGCGTCGGATTGGCGGCTGGTAATCGACTTTGGATTTATAACAATGTAACTTCAAAAGTTGGGTTGTACGATTATTCGAAGCGAGAATTGAAGACATTGACGGTTCCTTTTACTAATAATGTAAAATCTTATTGTTCGGACTTCAACTTTTTTCAGTGGGTAGATGAGTTAGGCAATTTGTATCGCTGCGATGTGTATGGTAAGATCAAAACGCTGGGACTTCTGCCGGACGGCGAGCAAATTCAATTGATTTCTGATTCGGTTTTGCTTTACCAAAAAGGAAGCAATTTATACGAGTACAATCTAACCGATAAAAAAGAAACTTTGCTAGAAATTGAAGAAAAAACCTTTAAAAATTTTAGCTTTAAAGACCAAATTTTATCTATTTTTACAGACCACGGAATTACGAATTATAAAATAGCAGTACCATAATGCACATAGCAGTAGCAGGAAACATAGGAGCAGGAAAAACAACACTTACCCGATTGTTGGCGAAACATTTTAAATGGGAGCCTCATTTTGAAGATGTTGTAGACAATCCGTATTTGGATGACTTTTACCATCAAATGGAACGATGGTCTTTTAATTTACAGATTTACTTCTTGAACAGTCGTTTTCGACAAATATTGCAAATTCGTCAGAGTGGAAAAAAAATCATTCAAGACCGAACTATTTATGAGGATGCGCACATCTTTGCGCCGAATTTACATGCGATGGGATTGATGACTAATCGTGATTTTGAGAATTACAAATCGTTATTTGAATTGATGGAATCTTTGGTCGAAGCGCCAGATATGTTGATTTATTTGCGAAGCTCGATTCCTAATTTGGTGTCACAAATTCACAAGCGTGGACGCGAATACGAGAACTCTATTTCTATCGATTATTTGAGTCGATTGAACGAACGTTACGAAGCGTGGATTCATTCTTATAACAAAGGGAAATTGTTGGTTATTGATGTAGACAATATCGATTTTGTGAACAATCCTGAAGACTTAGGAATGATTTTGAACAAAATTAATGCAGAACTAAACGGATTGTTTTAATCGCTACAACACTTCCATCTTTTTCTTAAATTTCTCAATTTGCCTGCGATGTCTGAGTACATGAACAACCGCGTGCTCCATCATTTGCTCGATGTCATACACTTGACCCCAAGACGTTTTTATTTTTTTGTCTTCGTCAAATTCTTCTAATTCATGGTCTGAAATCGTTTCAAAAGTCGCTACTGTGTAGGCAATCAAATCGTCAAGATCTGTGAGATAGTCAGCTGCTGACATTTTCGACACTTTGCCCGGGCGATTGTCTGCGATTTTTTTCAATTTTCGAATGTATCCTGCATAAGAATAACCCGAACTGACAACATGCGTTAAGATGGTCTGTATAGATTGGCAATTAGCATCAGTTGTGGTCGAATCGACTACTGTAGTTAAGTTGGCATACGAAACATTGGCTATCACTTTTTGTAAAGCAACAACCACATTTCTATATTCAGAAAGTAAGGCTTCAACCGCCCTTCTTTTGTCTTTATCTGCCATAATTAGTCAATCCAATTTCGAAACAATTTTATTATTTCGGTTGCTAATATAACAATTCTTATAGGACGCAACTCTGATTTGAAATTTAAATATCAACAGTAATAGTAACAATAAAAAAGCCCCGACATTGTCGAGGCTTTTCTTTCTTTATGATATCAGAAAGTCTTATTTCAAAGCATCTACTTTGGCTTTAACTTCAGCTTCTGTTCCTTCGAATGTTTGTGTTGCTGAAGTTCCGTTTACAGATGTCGTAACCGTTGCTTTTGCTTTACCATCTTTGTTGATGATTTCTACACGAACATTTTTATCCATGGTCTGCATTTCGCCTTCTTTTTTTGCACAACAGTCTTTTTTAGCTGGAGCAACAAATTTACCGTCAGCATCGTAGTGTGACAAACACATTTCTTTTTGCTCTGGTGAACAACCCAAGCTATCGCACATTGCTGCACATTCTTCTTTGGTCATGTCAGCACATTTGCTCATATCGCATTTGCCCATCATATCGCCATCGCATTCCATTTTCATTTCCATTTTGATCATCTTAGTTGATGCATCGTGGCTACCATTTCCTAAGATTGGAGCAATTACCAAACCGATCAAACAAGTCAATTTGATCAAGATGTTCATTGATGGACCTGAAGTATCTTTAAATGGATCTCCAACAGTATCTCCAGTTACAGCCGCTTTGTGAGCATCTGAACCTTTGTACGTCATTTCGCCATTAATCATAACGCCTGCTTCGAAAGATTTCTTAGCGTTATCCCAAGCACCACCAGCGTTGTTTTGGAACACAGCCCAAAGTACACCAGAAACTGTTACTCCAGCCATATAACCACCCAACATTTCAGCGATCAATTGGTTGTTATCTCCATAAACTAATTTTCCTAACAATACGATTGCAATTGGGAAACCGATAGTCATAATTCCAGGCAACATCATTTCACGTAAAGCAGCTTTAGTTGAAATCTCAACACATTTACCGTATTCTGGTTTTCCAGTTCCCTCCATGATTCCTGGAATTTCTTTGAACTGACGACGAACTTCGTATACCATATCCATCGCCGCTTTACCTACTGAATTCATGGCTAACGCAGAGAAAACTACTGGAATCATTCCACCTACGAACAACATTGCCAAAACTGGTGCTTTGAAAATATTAATTCCGTCAATTCCTGTAAAGGTTACGTAAGCAGCAAACAAAGCTAGAGAAGTCAATGCCGCAGAAGCGATAGCAAATCCTTTTCCAGTTGCAGCAGTTGTATTTCCTACAGAATCCAAAATGTCTGTTCTTGTACGAACTTCTTTTGGTAATTCGCTCATTTCGGCAATTCCACCAGCGTTATCAGAGATTGGTCCGAAAGCATCAATCGCTAATTGCATTGCTGTAGTAGCCATCATTGCTGATGCAGCTAATGCTACACCATAAAATCCAGCTAAAGCATAAGATGCCCAGATAGCACCCGCAAATAATAATACGGTTGGGAAAGTTGAAATCATTCCAGTTGCTAAACCAGCAATTACGTTTGTTCCTGCACCTGTTGATGATTTTTGTACGATAGCCAAAACTGGTTTTGTACCCAATCCTGTGTAATATTCCGTCACTGAAGAAATAGCACCACCAACAATTAATCCGATGATGGTTGCGTAGAAAACTCTCATTGATGAAATGTCTTGCAAACCTTCTCCGAAGAATTCCATTTTCATAGTTGATGGCAACATATATTGTACTAAGAAGAAACAAGCGATTGCTGTAAGAACAATTGATACCCAGTTTCCGATATTCAATGCTTTTTGAACTTGTGCTTCTTTAGCGTTATCGTCTGTGATTTTCACCAACATCGTTCCGATGATAGAAAAAAGGATTCCAAAACCAGCGATTGCCATTGGCAACAAGATTGGTCCAATTCCGCCAAAAGCATCTTGAATACTTCCTCCCATATCTTTTATTACATAATTTCCTAAAACCATGGCAGCCAATACGGTTGCAACATAAGATCCGAACAAGTCAGCTCCCATACCAGCAACGTCACCAACGTTATCTCCAACATTATCCGCAATAGTAGCAGGGTTACGTGGATCATCTTCTGGAATACCAGCTTCAACTTTACCTACTAAATCAGCACCAACGTCGGCAGCTTTAGTATAAATACCACCACCTACTCTAGCGAACAAAGCAATTGATTCTGCTCCTAAAGAGAAACCAGCCAATGTTTCTAATACGATTGTCATGTCTTCGGTTGAAGTCCATGATCCACCCATAAAAACATTAAAAAAGAAAATAAAGAAAGCGGTCAAACCTAAAACGGCCAAACCAGCAACTCCCAATCCCATAACGGTTCCACCGCCAAAAGAAACTTTTAACGCTTGTGGCAAACTAGTACGTGCAGCTTGTGTTGTACGAACATTCGTTTTGGTAGCGATTTTCATCCCCATATTTCCAGCCAATGCTGAAAAGAAAGCTCCGAAAACAAATGCAATAACGATTAATAAATGTGTTTTAACTCCAGGTAAGAAAGTGATTCCTGCCAATACAGCACTTGCTATAAGAACAAAAACCGCCAATAATCTGTACTCCGCTTTAAGGAATGCTAAGGCACCTTCGTAGATGTAATCTGAAATTTCTTTCATTTTACCGTCTCCAGCATCTTGTTTCAAAACCCAAGCTCTTTTGTACGCCATAAACAGCAATCCAATAAACGCCATTACTATTGGCACATAAATCATGTAAGTTGATTCCATAAATATAATTTTGTTATAAATTTTATCGGGGGCAAAAGTAACAAAACATTAACAAAAAACAAGTATATCAATTGATTATTGTTAATGCAAAGTGAATCTATTTATAGTTATAGGATATCTTTCGATTTCTTTTGTTTAAATAATGATGCCATAATAAAAAAGTAGCGTGCGAACGAAACGGACTCCATTTCTCAGCCAACAAAAGCATCTCTTCTTTAGAATGTAGGTCGAATAACTCCTTAATTGTATTCACGACTGCAACATCACCGATTGGAAAAACATCGGCAGCTTGTAGCGAAAACATCAAATACACATCGATGGTCCAATGTCCGATACCTTTTATTTTGATGAGTTCCTCTCGAACTTCGACTGTTGTTTTTTGCGACAGACTTTCAAGGTGAATTTCTTTGCTGATGATGATTTGAGATAGTCCTTTAATATAGTTAGCTTTTTGTCGGCTCACGCCCACCGAGCGAAAGTCTTCCTCGGAAAACTCGACCAATTTTTCTGGCGAAAGTGCAAGTGCTTTTTCTCTCAATCGCAAGTATGTGGCTTTCGCGGAATCGATAGAAACTTGTTGTTCTAGAATCTGCAACACTAATGTTTCAAAGCCTTGAGGGCGAGACGGAATGGTTGGCAATCCGTATTGATTGACAATGGTTTTGAAAATAGGTTCTTGATTGGTTAGAAAATCGAATGCTTCTTTCATATTCTGTGTTTTCCCCTCCTTTGGAGGGGTGCCCAAAGGGCGGGGTGGTATTAGCCCAGATGGCAGTGGCATCCTTTTGTGGCGGTGTTCGCCGCAAAAGATAGAACGGACAGCTGGAATTGGCTCCTAAAAATAAAACCCGATAGACGCTTTGACGGTAAATTTGTTGGCGCCTTGCACTTCAAGATAATTGCCGCGCCATGAAAAATCGATGCGCAACACCTTGAAGATATTTCCGACACCAGCGCTGTATTCGTAGTAGAATTTTTCTGGTGAATTGTAAATTAAACCAGATGCGTTTATCGCTCTATTTTCGTCAGATACGGTTCCGTAAACTCCTTTGACGCCGATAATTTCCCGCCAATTTAACTTTCGAAGAAATGGCACGCGCGCGAATAATTTTCCTTGGAAATTGTGAATCCATTGAAAAGTCGCGTACTCATCAGTAACGAATTCATAGAAATCTAAGTTGTTGAACGTATTTTCGATCGTGAAATAAGTTTGATTTCCTGGAACAACACTTAACAAACCCAACGGCACTTTTCCGTAGGTTTTTCCGAATTCGGAAATGAGGTAAGTTCGTCCGATGGCACCAATAATAATAGGCTGCTTGTAATAAAGTTGGAATTTATTGTATGAGAAATCGCCGTTCATAAAACCCTTGTAACCGCGACTGTAATTGGCGAAAACACGCGGATATGGGTTGTCTACTTCGTTGCGTTCTACACCAAATCCGACTGTCTTGCGTAGCGGTGTATATTCTATTTGGAAATTGGCTTCGGGTTGAATCACGTCGCTTTTTGTCGTGGTAAACGTATTGTCTGTAAAATAATCGAGACTAAAAGTCGGCGAAGCAGAAACTAAGGTACGATAGGTAAATCCGGCTTGTAATGTCAAATTCTTGACTGGTTCAATTTCGAGTGCAATCGCTGACAAATTAATATTGGTAAGCTTTCCGTTGGTTCCGTTGGTCAATAATGCTGACGACGCAAAACTTCTTCCAAGCACGTCATTGGTTGTTGTGAGACTCGCTCCGATTTGTTCGACATCGCGTCGGTTTCCTCCAGAAATAATAATGCGGTTTTTCTTATCAACCATCCATTTTCCGGACAATCCGTATTTGAACACGTTGTCCTTAAAGCCGTAAGCCACATAACCTTGCAAACGCCATGGATCATTGGCATTGAAGAAGGTTCGCAAACCAGCTCGCAAGCGCAATCCCTCAACATCGTTATTTCCGATGGTAGAATAAATAGAACCATACTCGACGTTGCCGTAGGGTATATAACCGCTTGTGATGATTGCGGCGGCGTCATAAAGTCGCTTGAATTTCTTGACTGTTTTAAGCGTATCCAACATTTTGTAGACACCTAACTCATCTTTGGATAACTTTTCAAAACGATTCTCCGCCCAATATTCGTCTGGCTTTACATAAACCGATTGATCGTTATAGTTGACCTCTTCTTTGTAGAACTCCAGTGGCTTTTCAATATTGAATTTGTGATTCCTATAGTACGTCGTTCTTTTTCCATAAACTCCTTTTGATTTTTCTTTCTTATTTAAAGCAAAATCAGACATCATATAATCTTTGGTCAGTAGAAAAACAGAATCATTCATCACTTCAAATTCCTGTTCGATGTAGATGTCTTTTACCCAGTTGATGTTGGCGCTTTTCGTCACCGCCATATTAATATTCTTGATTGCCCAGGTTGTATCATTGACCCAAAAATCGCCTTTGAAAGTCAACTCGTTTTTTCGTCTTGGGTAAAACACGATGTTGTAACACAATTTCTTGTCGATATAAGCGGTATCGGTTAGTACATAATTATAGACATCGATTCCGGTTCGTGACAATGGACTCGTAAAGCTCTTATCAAAAAACGTCACGTAATTATTATAGATATTGTAATCGGAATATAAGTCTTTGATGAAAGCGATGAGTTGTTGATTGGTTTCAAAACCTGAATTTTTATTGGCTTTTAGAATTTCTTTTACTTTTTTCTGAACATTGTCGCCATAAACATCAGCCAAGGCTTCATTGATAAAAATCGGTAAATACGTTTTTCCTGTAATTTTAGAAGTGTCGACTTGTTTGAAAATAAACTCCATGCCTTTGAAGATTTTCTTCTTCATAAACGCGGAGTCGATAGAGTTCATGTCGAATTCCACTTTCTCATACTTCTCCATCTGATACTGGTTGAACATATTCAACCCGTTCTTACGTTTTCTTGCCCAAATTTTTCTCAAAATATCGAGCGCAGGATTGTTTTTCTTTGAAGTCTTTCCGGCATAAACAACCACTTCTTTGAGTTTTTGACCGTCGCTCAGCGTTACTTTAAAGTTATAATTGACTTCTTTGGTCAGCGGAACTTCTTTGGTGTCAAATCCCATAAAGGAAACTTGAAGTATTTTGTAGGACTTGTCAGACTCTAAGTAAAATCGACCGTCTTCATTAGTAACGGTTCCAAGTGTAGAATTTTTGAAAATAACATTGGCATACGGAATCGGTTGATTAGAACTGTCAACCACAATTCCACTCACTTTGGTTTGAGCCAAAAGCCATTGCGATAAAAAGGCGAATACAACTAAAAATATCTTCTTTTTCATAAGCTAAAAAACTTCATCAAATTGCATTTGATGAAGCTTCAAATATATTAATTAATTGATAATGGATAATTGACAATTAACAATTAAAACGCAGGAGTCAAATTCACCCAAAATAATTATCAATTATCAATTGTTAATTATCAATTGTTCTTGTACATTACTTTTTTAACCGCTTTAACCACATCTTCCGAATTTGGCAACCATTCTTTTAATAAGGTTGGTGAATAAGGCGCTGGTGTATCCGCAGTTGTAATTCTCTGAATTGGCGCATCTAAATAATCAAATGCACGTTCTTGAACTATATAAGTAATCTCAGAAGCCACGCTAGCAAAAGGCCAAGCTTCTTCTAAAACGACTAGTCTATTGGTTTTTTTAACCGAAGTTAAAATGGCATCATAATCCATTGGGCGAACCGTACGCAAGTCGATGATTTCACAAGAAATACCTTCTTTCGCTAACTCGTCTGCGGCAATATGCGCTTCTTTGATGATTTTCCCAAAAGACACAATCGTTACGTCAGTTCCTTCTCTTTTGATATCTGCAACTCCTAATGGAATGGTATAATCTCCTTCTGGAACTTCACCTTTGTCTCCGTACATTTGCTCTGACTCCATGAAAATCACTGGGTCATTATCGCGAATTGCTGCTTTCAATAAACCTTTCGCGTCATACACTGTTGATGGAACCACTACTTTCAACCCTGGCGTGTTGGCAAACCAATTTTCAAAGGCTTGAGAGTGTGTAGCTCCTAATTGTCCTGCAGAAGCTGTTGGGCCGCGAAAAACCATCGGCATTGGGAATTGTCCCGCAGACATCTGACGCATTTTTGCTGCGTTATTAATAATCTGATCAATCCCTACCAACGAAAAGTTGAAGGTCATATATTCTACAATCGGACGACAACCGTTCATTGCTGAACCTACTGCAATTCCAGCAAAACCAAGCTCTGCGATTGGCGTATCAATGACACGTTTTGGCCCGAATTCGTCTAACATTCCTTTCGACGCTTTATAAGCACCATTATATTCCGCAACTTCCTCGCCCATCAAATACACCGATTCGTCACGGCGCATTTCTTCACTCATCGCTTCGGCAATCGCTTCTCTAAATTGTATCGTTCTCATAGTATTTTCAAATTTTGAACAGCAAAAATAAATATTTTAAACAACTATAAGCATAAAATTTTGGTATTTTATTAGGAGCTACTTCCCGCTATCCGCTCTCTATCTTTTCCTTGCTAAAGAAGCAAGAAAAAGGATGCCGCTACTATCGGGGCTACGAAATCGTTGTAATAGACGAATATATTATGCAAGCATAGGAAATAATTGAAAATAATGTCCTAATTTTGCGCAACATTTTTTACATAAACAACCTAAAATATGAAAATATTAGTTTGCATCAGTCACGTACCTGATACTACTTCAAAGATTAATTTTACCAATGGCGATTCAGAATTTGACACCAACGGCGTTCAGTTTGTAATCAATCCCAACGACGAATTCGGATTGACCCGTGCTATTTGGTTTCAAGAGCAACAAGGTGCAAACGTTACCGTTGTGAATGTTGGCGGACCTGACACCGAACCAACCTTAAGAAAAGCCTTAGCCATCGGAGCCAACGAAGCGATTCGCGTGAATGCCAATCCAACCGACGGATTTTTTGTAGCCAAACAACTAGCCGAAGTCATCAAAAATGGCGGTTATGATTTGGTGATTGCAGGAAAAGAATCGTTAGATTACAACGGCGGAATGGTTCCTGGAATGCTTGCTGGATTATTAGGATACAACTTCGTCAACTCGTGTATCGAATTGACCGTAGACGGAACTTCAGCCAAAGCTGCTCGTGAAATTGATGGTGGAAAAGAAATCGTATCGACTTCATTACCTTTAATTATCGGAGGACAAAAAGGATTGGTAGAAGAAAAAGATTTGAGAATTCCGAATATGCGTGGGATTATGACCGCCAGAACAAAAGTTTTGACAGTGCTAGAACCAGTTGCAGCAAATAGTGAAACTAAGGCAGTAAAATTCGAAAAACCGGCGCCAAAATCAGCAGTGAAATTGTTTTCAGCCGACGATTTAGACGGGTTGATTAGCGCTTTGCACAACGAAGCAAAAGTCATCTAGTTTTGCGGGTTCGCGTGAGGGATTGCAGCAAGTACCGCGTACTGCGAAAAGCCCGACCCGCAGGGGCACGCCAAAATTAAAAACTTAAAATTTATCATTCAAAATAATTAAAGATGTCTATACTTATATATGCAGAATCTGCAGAAGGAAAATTTAAGAAAGTTGCTTTCGAATTGGCTTCCTACGCGAAGAAAGTAGCCACCGATTTAGGAACAACGGTAACCGCAGTAACCGTAAATGCTGGTGATGTTTCAGAATTATCAAAATACGGCGTTGATAAAGTACTAAAAATTAGCAACGACAAACTCAATGGATTCACTGCAAAAGCCTACGCAGACGCAATCAAACAAGCGGCTCAAAAGGAAAATGTGAAATTGGTCTTGCTATCTTCAACTACAGACAGCTTGTATTTGGCGCCACTTGTGGCTGTTGCTTTAGACGCTGGTTTTGCTTCGAATGTGGTTGGTTTGCCGATAAGTACGAGTCCATTTCAAGTCAAAAGAAATGCATTTTCTAATAAAGCATTCAATATTACTGAAATCAATACAGACGTAAGAGTGTTGAGCTTGGCCAAAAACTCTTACGGGATTTTTGAAAATGCTGCTTCGATGTCACAAGAAGATTTCTCTCCATCAATCAGTGATGCTGATTATGGCGTGAAAGTACAATCGGTTGAAAAATCATCTGGAAAAGTGACGATCGCTGATGCGGATATCGTAGTTTCTGCTGGTCGTGGCATGAAAGGTCCAGAAAACTGGGGAATGATTGAAGAATTAGCCACTGTTTTAGGCGCAGCAACGGCCTGTTCTAAACCTGTTTCTGATTTGGGTTGGAGACCACACGGAGAACACGTGGGTCAAACTGGGAAACCTGTGGCGACTAATTTGTATATCGCAGTTGGAATTTCAGGGGCGATACAGCATATCGCAGGAATCAATTCCTCTAAGGTGAAACTGGTGATTAATACTGATGCGGAAGCACCATTTTTTAAAGTAGCAGACTACGGAGTGGTTGGTGATGCTTTCGAAATTGTTCCAAAATTGATTGAAAAATTTAAAGCGTTTAAAGCGCAAAACTAATATTTTTCCTAAATTGTGCCTATCAAAGGCTATCTAAATAAAGATTGTTTAGATAGCCTTTTTTTTGTTTTGAATTGAAAAATATCTTGGTACTTTGGAACATTTCGTTGTACTTTTGCAATTATGAGCTTAGTAAAATTAACAATTAAAGGGATATCCTACAGCCAAACTCAAAACGGCGCGTATGCACTAATCCTGAATGAAGTAGATGGTGAACGCAAATTGCCTATAGTTATTGGCGCTTTCGAAGCACAATCAATTGCGATTGCTTTAGAAAAAGAAATAAAACCTCCACGTCCTTTAACACATGATTTATTCAAAAACTTTGCGGAGCGTTTTGACATTGTTGTGAAGCAAGTGATTATTCATAAATTGGTTGATGGCGTATTTTATTCGAGTATCATTTGCGAGCGAGATAAAATCGAAGAAATCATTGATGCGAGAACTTCCGATGCGATTGCACTAGCCTTGCGTTTTTCGGCTCCGATTTTTACGTACAAGAACATCTTAGATAAAGCAGGGATTTATTTGAAAGGAAATGCCTCAGACGCCACGAAAGAAGACGATAGTTTAGACGGCATACTTTCTCCTCCAGAAACCTTTGGGATGGAGGAAACAAATCAGTCAGGGGAAACCTATACAAAACACAGTCTTTCGGAATTACATGAACTTCTTGAAGGCGCTGTTCGTGACGAAGATTACGAAAAAGCCGCTAAAATTCGCGATGAGATTTCGAAGCGAGAAGCGTAATTGGGTGCAGGGTTATAGGTACTAGGTCCTTGATGAACAGAATATTTTTTTAATTATAAGCCAACATTTTAAATATAAGCCATGAGAAATTTTAAAGAACTTGAAGTTTGGAAAGAAGGTAGAGTACTTTCAAAAAATATTTATCTACTTACTAAAACGTTACCTGATGATGAGAAGTTTGGTTTAATTTCACAAATTAAAAGATGTGTAATTTCAATTCCTGCTAATATAGCTGAAGGTGCTGCTAAAAATTCACAGAAGGATTTTGCTCGGTTTCTTCAAATCAGTTTAGGGTCTTGCTTTGAATTAGAAAGTCATCTAATTTTATGCATGGATCTAGAAATTATAAATAATTCGGAAACATTAGGAAATCTAAAGAGTATTCAACAATTACAAAAGAAAATTTATTCTTTAATAAAATACGTCAGCACAAAAATCTAAAACCCTAGACCTTTCACCTTAGACCTTTTACAATAAGCTATGAAACAATACCACGACCTAGTGAAGCACGTTCTAGAAAACGGCACGCAAAAAGGAGATCGAACAGGAACAGGAACTAAAAGTGTATTTGGCTATCAAATGCGATTCGATTTGAGTGAAGGTTTTCCGATGGTAACTACAAAAAAACTCCATCTCAAATCGATTGTTTATGAACTGCTTTGGTTTTTAAAAGGCGAGACAAATATTGGTTATTTGAATGAAAATGGTGTCAAAATTTGGGATGAATGGGCAGATGAAAACGGGAATTTAGGTCCAGTTTACGGACACCAATGGCGCAACTGGAATAGTGAAAATATCGATCAGATTTCAGAGTTAATTGAAACTTTAAAAACAAATCCGAACAGTCGCCGCATGCTGATTTCCGCTTGGAATCCATCGGTATTGCCAGATACGACTAAATCTTTTTCTGAAAATGTAGCCAACGGAAAAGTCGCTTTACCGCCATGTCATGCATTCTTTCAGTTTTATGTGGCCGACGGAAAATTGTCTTGTCAATTATACCAACGCTCTGCCGATATCTTTTTGGGCGTTCCTTTTAATATTGCTTCCTACGCATTGTTATTGATGATGATTGCGCAAGTTTGCGAGTTAGAAGTAGGTGAATTTATCCACACTTTTGGTGACGCTCATATTTATAACAATCACTTCGAACAATTAGAATTGCAATTGTCACGCGACCCAAAACAGTTACCTAAAATGATTTTGAATCCGGCAGTGAAAAATATCTTCGCCTTTACTTTTGAAGATTTTACGTTGGAAGGATATGAGCCGCATCCGCATATTAAGGGAGCTGTGGCGGTGTAAACCAAAAAAGGCCTTATGAAACACTAAGATCCTTTCTCCATTTATAATGGAAAACTATAAAAAAAAAACCTCAAACTTTCGTTTGAGGTTTTTTTTGGAGCGGAAGACGAGGCTCGAACTCGCGACAACCAGCTTGGAAGGCTGGAGCTCTACCAACTGAGCTACTTCCGCGTTTGGTGGTGCAAATATAAATAATAACTTTATGCTTTTGCAAGTTTTTTTTAATAAAATTCTGTTTTTCTTTACCTTTTCTTAGTTTTGAATTCGCAACGTTTTTAAAATTAAATTGTTACCGAACCTCACATTCAAATAAATTGATGTTTCAAATCAAAAAAATTTCCGCTTCAGAAACCTATCCGCTACGACACGCTATCTTGCGTCAGAATGAACCTATTGAAAAATGCATTTATCCTTTCGACGAAGCACTTTCTACGTTACATTTTGGCTTATTCGAAAACGAATTGCTTGTTGGAATTGTCTCAATCTTCGAAACTAAAAAAGATTTGTTTGAAGATGTAAAACAATTTCAAATACGCGGAATGGCTGTCTTGGAAAGTCATCAAAAAAATGGCTACGGTGCGGCGCTAATTCGGCATTCGATTGACTTCCTGCAAAAAGAAAAGGAATTTCTTATTTGGTTTAATGCGCGAATTATTGCGCTTGGATTCTATGAAAAATTGGGTTTTGAAAAAACCGGAAATGCTTTCGAAATCGTCCCTATTGGGATGCACTATATCATGTTTAAAAGATATTCGTCGTCGTAATTATAAAGTAACTTTACGATCCCCCATATATGTTCTCGAAGGATGGTACATAAATAAACACGACTTCCCTTTTATCATGTCGATAATTTCCGAACTTAATTCAACAGGCACTGCAGGACAACCCTGACTTCTACCCAAACGTTTGTTACTTTTAATAAAGTCGTTCGAAACGTAATCGGCAGCGTGCATAACAATACCTCTTTCTCGTGCTTTATCATTAATTCCTTTTTCTAAACCGTCTAATTTCAATGACATACCATGCTTCCCATTGTAAATCTCGCCAGTGGTATAAAATCCCAGACTACTTTTGAACGAAGAATTTTCATTTGAAAAAGATTTTGCAAATTCTTCTCCAGTGTTTTTACCATGAGCTACATAAGAGTTCATCAGGACAACTTGAGCCGCCATGTCAATGACCCACATTCTTTTCGTATTCGAAGACAAACTAAAATCGATAATCGTCAAGATATCTCTTTCTACCAGCCCTTTTTCTTTCAATTGATAAAATCCTGTAATGGCCTCGGAAAAAGAATCAAGCGTCGGAAGCGAAAACTGATTAGCTCTTAATTTATGGTATAATGATTCCGCTTCTATTTCTTTAACCGTATTTGGAGCATTGCCAATTTTGGAAGAAAACGGACCAACCTTAGATGTCGTTGTAAACGAAAATAAGAAAAATAAAACGAGGGGCAGAAATCTGTATTTCATTGTTGTTGTTTAAGTTAATGATAGACTCGGGCGGACAAATATACAGAAGCCAAATCGTATCACCAACATTTTTTTTAATAAAAATACGTTAAAGTGCAAAAATAATCGACAAAGTACACTTTAAGTCCTTAATAACATTGTAATCTTCACTTAGAAAAAAGAAAAAAAATGTTGATGTATACACACGATCAATCGTGTAAATTATTGTAAAGTAGTTGTGTTAATGAATTTAATAGTTATTTTTGTGATACAAACCTACCGCCCTATATGAGTAAATATTACTATTTTTTACTTTCGTGCCTGCTCCTTTTTCATGTAAATATTTACGGTCAAAAGAAAGTACTAAATGCGGTAGCTTCCGGAAACATTACCATCGACGGGAAATTTGACGAATCTATTTGGGAATATGCTCCCATAGCAAGAGATTTTGTTATGTTCTATCCAGACAACGGTCAACCCATCAACGAAAGTAAAAAAACAGAAGTTCAAATTGCTTACAACGATGACGCTATCTACGTTGCCGCAAAAATGTTCGACGACGAACCTAGCAAAATACTCCGTGAAATAAAACTTAGGGATAATTTTGGCACGGCAGATCATTTCGGAGTTTTTGTCAACGGTTTTAACGACAGCCAACAAGATTTTAGGTTTTTTGTTAGTGCTTCTGGAGTACAAATCGATTGTGTTTTTACCAACAAAGATGGTGAAGACTTTACTTGGGATGCCATTTGGGACAGTAAAGTAGTTCTTACCGACTACGGTTGGGCAGCCGAAATAAAAATACCCTACGCAGCTTTGCGATTTTCTAAGTCAGAAAAACAAACTTGGGGAATCAACTTCTATCGAGAAATACGACGCGATCGACAATCTTACACCTGGAATTTTATCGATACCAAAATCAATAATGAAAGTGCACAATCTGGCGTCTTAGAAGGAATCGACAACATCAAAACGCCAACCCGATTATTCCTAATTCCCTATTCTTCTTTCTACTTGAACAGTAATAGAGTTCAAAAAACGCGCAGTGAAACCAAAGGCGGATTAGACATCAAATACGGGATTAGTGACGCTTTCACTTTAGACGCAATTTTAGTACCCGATTTCGGTCAAACTAAATTTGATAATGTCGAATTATATCTTGGTCCATTTGAACAACAATTTAACGAAAACCGTCCCTTTTTTACCGAAGGAACCGATCTATTCAATATCGGAAGCCTTGTTTATTCCCGCAGAATCGGAGAAGTAAGCGAAATAAATACGTCCGATGATGAGTCCGTGGAAGAATATCCGAATTCCATCCAATTAATCAACGCCCTAAAAATATCTGGCCGAACCAAAAAAGGACTAGGAATTGGTGTCCTTAATGCGATAACCGAAAACACCACCGTTCAAGTTAAGAATAGCACTACAAATACTACTCGTCTAGAAACTTTACAACCATTGGCAAACTACAACGTAATGGTTTTAGACCAACGCTTCAGAAAAAACTCCACAGTCTCGCTTATCAATACCAATGTAACCCGAAACGGTTCTTTTCGTGACGCCAATGTTACCGCGGGAGTTTTCGATTTAAATACCAAGAAAAACACCTTCAACCTCAAAGGAGATTTCAAATACAGTTTTATCAACGAGGACTTCTCCCTAGAAAACAAAAAAGGCTATAACACTTCCCTACTTTTTGGTGAAACGAGCGGAAAATATCGCTACAAAATCAGAGGGCAATACATCTCTAAAGATTTTGACAATAACGATTTGGGTATTAATTTCCGAACCCATTATCACGCTATAAATGCCGAAGCGAGCTACCGAATCATCAACCCCACGAAGCACTTCAATTCGTTCAACATTTTCGTAAATACAGACTCTGAATTCGAAAACAAAACAGGAAGAATTCAATTGTTTAATACCAATGTGAGTCTCAACACTAACGACAAACGCAATGACTACTATGGTTGTGGCGTTCGACTAAGACCTTTGCAAGTCTATGATTTCTACGAGCCTGTTTCCCCAGGCGAGACAGATTTCCTAACCATTCCTGAAAACGTCGATTTTTGGTTCTACTTTTCTTCCAATTATAATAGGAAGTTGGCGCTCGATTTTAATCCAACCTTGTCCCTCTTCAACGAAACCAAACGCATGAAATACGGACTGTTTGTTAGTCCACGGTATCGCTTCAATGACCGGTTTTCTCTAATTTATGAATTCGACTTTTCTAGATTGAATAATAACGTAGGAAACACTTTCGAAACAGATGGTGATGCTTTTGTTTTTGCGCGTCGTGACATCATCACCTACACCAATAAAATAGATGGAAAATACTCCATCAACAACCGAATGAATATCAATCTTTCTGCCAGACACTACTGGTCGTATGTCACCAATCGCGAGTTTCTTAACCTCAAAACAGATGGCAGTCTAGAAGCCAACAACACCTATACCGAAAACCTCAATCAAAACCTCGATGTTTGGAATTTTGATTTGTCCTACAATTGGTGGTTTGCCCCGGGAAGCCAAGTGACGGTGCTGTATCGAAACAATAGCTCCTTGCTGGAAAGCAATTTCAGACGCAACATCGAACGCAACTTCTTAAATGCGGTCGACAACGAAAATCTAAATCACATTTTCTCCATCAGCCTCCGCTACTTTATCGATTACAATTACTTAAAGAAGAAGTAATATTGTTTACTTTTGTAGCTGATTCCGGCTGTGCGCTATATCTTTTTATTCTGAACTTGTTTCAGAATCTCGAGATTCTGAAACAAGTTCAGAATAAAAAGGATGCCGCTTCCATCAGGTCTAGGGCAATCCAGTCAAAACAACACCAAAAAAAGCGTCGCGACTTTGCGTCTTTGCGAGCGAAATAAGATTATGAACAAGAAAGTAATTCTCATGATTCTTGACGGTTGGGGAAAATCACCCGATCCGAAAGTGTCAGCGATCGATAATGCGAATGTTCCATTTATCAATTCATTGTATGAAAAATATCCCAATGCACAATTGCGCACCGATGGACTAAACGTAGGTTTACCCGAAGGTCAAATGGGAAATTCTGAAGTCGGCCACATGAATCTCGGCGCCGGTCGCATCGTCTACCAAGATTTAGCCAAAATCAATTTGGCAGTTAAGAATAAAACACTCAGTCAAGAGCCTGTTCTCATTGATGCTTTTCAATATGCCAAAGACAACAATGTCAATGTGCATTTCTTAGGATTGGTTTCCGACGGCGGCGTGCATTCACATACGTCTCACTTACGTGGACTTATAGACGCATCGCAAGAATACGGATTGCAAAAAGTTTTCATTCATGCTTTTACCGACGGCCGCGATGTCGATCCAAAATCGGGGAAAGAGTACATCCAAAATCTAGAAAACTATATTTCAAATACGTCCGCAAAATTAGCCTCGGTTATCGGTCGCTATTATGCCATGGACAGAGACAAACGCTGGGAAAGAGTAAAATTGGCGTATGACCTATTGGTCAACGGAATCGGGACAGCCTCGCAAGACGCCGTGCAATCCATCACAAAAAGCTACGACAACAATATAACTGACGAGTTTATCGCTCCAATTGTTATGGTTGATGCTAATAAATTACCATTGGCTACCATCCAAGAAAATGATGTGGTGATCTTCTTTAATTTCAGAACAGACCGCGGAAGAGAATTAACTGAAGTGCTGTCTCAAAAGGATTTTCATGAACACAACATGCATAAACTCAAACTTTATTACGTGACGCTCACCAATTATGACGAAAGTTATCAAAACGTCAAAGTGGTTTACAACAAAGACAATATCACGGAAACTTTAGGTGAAGTTTTAGAAAAGCACCATAAAAAACAAATCAGAATTGCCGAAACCGAGAAATATCCACACGTAACCTTCTTCTTTTCTGGCGGAAGAGAATTGCCTTTTGCTGGCGAAACTCGAATTCTAAAAAACTCTCCAAAAGTAGCTACTTACGACTTGCAGCCAGAAATGAGCGCGTTTGAACTCGCTGACGCTTTGGTCCCTGAACTCGAAAAAGGCGATGTCGATTTTGTCTGCCTCAATTTTGCCAATGGTGACATGGTAGGTCATACGGGCGTGATGAGTGCTGCAATAAAAGCTTGCGAGGCAGTCGATCAATGTGTCGAAAAAGTAATCACATCGGCCTTAAAAAACAACTACACCACTTTGGTCATTGCGGATCATGGTAATTGCGAAACCATGATTAATCCAGATGGATCGCCAAATACCGCGCACACCACGAATCCAGTTCCAATCATACTAGTAGATCCAAATCTGAAAACCATACACAACGGTGTTTTAGGCGATTTAGCTCCAACGATTTTGGAATTGATGGGAATCGATAAACCTGAAGTGATGACACAACATTCGTTACTATAAAAAATGAACTAACACGAATTTCACTAATTTACACGAATAAGTTAGTGCTAATTGGTGAAATTCGTGTTTGCAAAAAAAAGCTCCAATTTGGAGCTTTTTTTATTTACATCTTATTGAGCAATTCATAATATTCGCGCTCGATATTTTCCTGGTGGTTCGGATGGGCAATGCGAACCAATTCGCTAGCGCGCTGTCTTAGTGTCTTGCCATACAAATCAGCAATCCCATTTTCTGTAATAACGTAGTGAATGTGAGCTCTTGTGGTAACGACGCCAGCACCTTGTTTTAGAAAAGGAACAATTCTACTTTCGCCTCTTTTGGTTGTAGAAGGCAACGCAATAATGGCTTTTCCACCTTGACTTAACGATGCACCTCGTATAAAATCCATTTGGCCTCCTACGCCGGAATACATCTGCGGTCCAATAGAATCGGCGCAAACTTGACCCGTCAAATCGACCTCAATCGCAGAATTGATTGCAATCATCTTTGGGTTTTTTCGAATTCGCGCGGTGTCATTTACCATTGAAGACTCTTTCATTTCGATAAACGGATTGTCGCTTACATAATCGTACAATCGCTTAGAGCCGATTAGAAATGTTGCCAAAACACGACCACGTAATGTGCCTTTATAATTGCAATTGATCACGTCATTTTCAATCAAATCAATGACACCATCCGAAAACATCTCGGTGTGCAATCCTAAATCTTTATGGTTCTTCAACTTACTCAAAGCTGCGTTCGGAATCGAACCAATTCCCATTTGTAGCGTACTTTTGTCTTCAATCAAAGACGCAATATAACTTCCTATTTGCTCTTCCTCGCCAGAAAAAGGAACCACATCATGAGAATAAATCGGAACATCAACCTCCACCAAATAATCAATTTCAGAAACGTGTAAGATACCATCGCCAAAAGTTCGTGGCATTTGAGGATTGACTTGAGCAATGACGATTTTGGCGTTTTCTATAGCAGCAACTGTGGCTTCAACCGAAACCCCAAGGGAACAGTAACCATGCTTATCGGGAGGAGAAACGTGAATAAAAGCTACATCAATCGGCAATACATTTTTTCGAAATAAATGCGGGAGTTCACTCAAAAAAACGGGCGTGTACGACCCATTTCCCGCTTTCAAAGTATGGCGCACATTAGCACCTATAAAAAAAGAATTAACATGAAAACTATCTGCTAATTCTGGGTTTGCGTATCGCGCTTCGCCCTCGATATGCAAATGACAAACTTCAACGTTTCGCAGTTCTGCGGCGCGCTCTGTCAGAGCATTTGCCAAAATAGTAGGCGCAGCAGCGGCAGCTTGAAGATATACGCGATCTCCTGATTTCACGACTTTTACAGCTTCATTCGCTGTGACATATTTACTCATACCTTAAAAATTTTAGTCAAATTTAAGCGGTAAATCAATTGCAAAACATGACAAATCTCATTTTGTTGCCAGAAGGGAAAAATAATAAATAAAAGTTAAAATAACGTTTATAATAGTATTGCTATTATATTTGCATTAAAATTAATTAATCATGGACGTTTTACTAAGTAATTTCAAAATTCAAGTTAATCCGAAAATCTACGTCAAAGACCCTGAAACATCCTCTTTAGGAAAAAAAATCATTGAACATAGTATTGTCTTGATCGAAGAAATTGGATTTGAAAATTTCACCTTCAAGAAATTGGGAGATCGCATCAATTCTAACGAAAGTTCTATTTACCGCTATTTCGAAAACAAACACAAACTGATGTTATACCTCTCCTCTTGGTACTGGAGCTGGATGGAATATCGATTGGTATTTAGTACATCCAACATTGTAAATGTAGAGGACAAACTAAAAAGAGCAGTTACCATTATTACCGAAAAAATTGTCGACGACCAAGAAACAGCGCATATCAATGAATCGATATTAAACAAAATCATCATTACTGAGTTTACGAAAAACTTGCAGACCAAGGAAGTTGACGAAGAAAACAAAGAGGGTTTTTTCCTAATCTACAAAAGAATCATCAACCGCATTGTTGCCTATATCACCGAAGTAAATCCGGAATATCCTTTCGCCAAAAGCCTTGCATCTGCAATTGTAGAAGGCAGTTTACACCAGCACTTCTTACAGCAACATATCAACACCATTACAGATTGTAGCGAGACCATTTCTCCTTCAGATTTTTACCTAAACTTAGTTCAAAACGTTTTAAGAAAATAACCTTATGACACCATTAAAGAGATATTACAGCTTACTTAATTTAGATAAGAAAGATGTTATGCAACTCTTCTTTTACGCCATATTTGCTGGATTAATCAGCTTGTCATTGCCTTTGGGAATTCAAGCAATTGTCAATTTTATTCAAGCCGGACGAATCAGCGCCTCTTGGATTGTACTTATCATTTTGGTAGTTATTGGCGTTGCTCTTGTTGGCGTTCTTTCGTTGATGCAATTGCGTATTACCGAAAATCTACAGCAGAAAATCTTTGTCCGATCTTCTTTCGATTTTGCCACTCGCTTTCCAAAAATAAAATTTGAATCTATTTATAACGTGTATCCGCCTGAATTGGCAAACCGCTTTTTTGATACGATTTCCATACAAAAAGGAACTGCAAAATTACTCATCGAGTTTTCTGCGGCATTACTTCAAATTGTTTTTGGTGTTATTCTCTTATCGCTATATCACCCGTACTTCATTTTGTTCGGAATTCTTCTGATTATACTATTGTATTTTATTTTTAAATTCTCATATCGAGTTGGCCTGGAAACGAGTTTGAAAGAGTCGCACTTCAAATACAAAGTAGCAAGTTGGCTCCAAGAAATGGCGCGCAATAACTTTAGCTTCAGAAAAGCTTTAAACTACGACTTCGCGTTGGCAAAAAACGATGTATTGGTAAGCGAATATTTAAGCTATCGCGAAAAACACTTTAGAATAATACAGCGACAGTTCACGCAGCTCATCGCATTCAAAATGCTTATCACCACTTGTCTGCTGTCTATCGGCGGATTCCTAGTAATCAGTCAACAGATGAATATTGGCCAGTTCGTCGCAGCCGAGATCATCATTCTGCTTGTTATCAATTCCGTTGAAAAAATAATCCTCGGACTGGAAACTTTTTACGATGTATTGACATCAGTGGAAAAAATTGGCAGTATCACCGACATGGACTTAGAAGAAGAAACTATTGTTGAAAATGAATATTGTTTCACCAACATTCAATTGGAGACTGAAAATTTAAGATTCCGATTTCCTGACGCTAAAAATGACGTGCTCAAATCAATTTCACTCAAAATAGAACAAGGCGAAAAAATCTTTATAGAAGGAGAAAACGGATCAGGAAAAACAACGCTTATCCGCGTATTGTCTGGATTATTGCAACCTACTTCTGGCGTGTTTTACATTAATGATGATACATTCAGAAAAATAAATTTGCACCAATATCGCTCGCAAATTGGCACTATTCTCAACGGAGAAACCCCTTTTGAAGGAACTATTTTGGAGAACATCACCTTCAACGATCCGCATGTTTCAAGCGAAGATCTGCGTTGGGCCATCGATGCAGTACAACTCGGAAGCTTAATCAAATCGCTCCCGAACGGACTAGACACCAAAATCTTCCCCGAAGGAAAACAACTTTCATCCTCTAACGCTCGGAAAATATTGCTGGCAAGAAGCATCATTCATAAGCCAAAAATACTCTTTTACGAAAATCCAACCGACAATATGGATGAAGAAGTTGCCAATGAAGTCATCGACTATATTTTGTCCGATAAACACCAATGGACAGTCATCGTTTCGTCAAAAAACGAAAGATGGAAAAACAAATGTTCCAGAAATATTATCCTTCAAAACGGTAAACTTGCCTCAGATATAAAAAAATAATATCATGCTGAATATCTCACAAAACAAACGAAATAATAGCCAATTAGAGAAATATTCGTCGGTAAAGAATTTGAGTAATCGTCCCTATTACAAAATTCTCAATCGAATTATTGCTGTTGTGTCATTCTTTAGCATCATTGCGTTGTTTCTGCCTTGGACGCAAAATATTTCTGGCAGTGGCGCAGTAACTACCTTAAAACCTAATCAAAGACCGCAAACCATCCAATCGGTCATTTCGGGACGGATAGAAAAATGGTATGTAAAAGAAGGCGACTTCGTGCAGAAAGGCGATACCATTCTCTTTATTTCAGAGATAAAAGAAGAGTATTTCGACCCGAATCTAGTTAGCAATACCAAAAATCAAGTTGAAGCGAAGAAAAAATCCGTGGAGTCATATGGTTCAAAAGTCAATTCGCTTTCCAATCAAATTGATGCCATTGAAAACGAAAAGAAATTGAAATTGCAACAAGCTCAAAACAAAATCAAGCAAGCAATTTTGAAAATAAAGACTGACAGCATCGACTTAGAAGCAGTAAAAACGCAACTTAAGATTGCTAAGACACAATTCAATAGATCAACACAATTGAATAAAGAAGGTTTGAAACCCTTGACTGACGTTGAGGAAAAACGACTTAAACTACAAGACGCGGAAGCGAAAATCATTTCACAAGAAAACAAATATCTGACGAGTAAAAACGAATTTATCAACGCCAAAGTAGAAATCAACAGAATAAAAGCAGAATATAACGAGAAATCCTCTAAAGCTGAAAGCGATCAGTTTACTGCGTTGAGCAATCAATACGACACCGAAGCTCAAGTTAATAAACTGGAAAATCAATATGTTAATTACAGCATCCGAAACGGCATGTATTATATCAAAGCGCCTCAAACTGGGTATGTCAATCGAGCGCTGCAAGCCGGTTTAGGCGAAACTATCAAAGAAGGAACAGCCATCGTTAGTATCATGCCAGCCAATTATGAAATCGGCGTTGAAACTTATGTTGATCCCATCGACTTGCCCTTAATTCACCGTGGTGAAAAAATTCGCGTTTGGTTTGACGGTTGGCCTACCATTGTATTCTCTGGATGGCCCGACATGTCTTACGGAACTTTCGGCGGTAAAGTTGTGGCAATTGAAAATTTTATCAGCGATAATGGCAAATTCAGAATTTTGATTGCACCCGACGAAGACGACCTTCCTTGGCCAAAACAATTGAGCATCGGCGCAGGAGCACAAACCATTGCGTTGTTAAACAATGTTCCGGTGTGGTTTGAAATATGGAGAACGTTAAACGGTTTCCCGCCAAACTACTATACGCCAAAATCGAAAGACACTAAAGAAAAAAAGTAATGAGATATTCCTTAGTTATATTCTTGTTTTCCGCTTTTTCACTATTTGGGCAAACAACGGTTTCCAACGAATTTACCTACAATGAATTTTTAGGACAGGTCAAAAAGTTTCATCCATTGGTGAAATCTGCCGATCTAGAGATTAGTATGGCACAAGCCAATTTACTGAAAGCGAGAGGTAGTTTCGATCCAAAAATTGAGGTGGACTTTTCGAAAAAGCAGTTCAAAGACAACACGTATTATTCCTTATTAAATAGCAGTTTCAAGATCCCAACTTGGTATGGAATTGAAGTCAAAGCTGGTTTTGACAACAGCGAAGGTGTCTATCTCAATCCAGAAAACACCATGCCCAATCAAGGGTTGACGTCACTTGGGATTAGCGTTCCACTCGGACAAGGTTTGTTTATCAACCAGAGAATGGCGGATTTACGAAAGGCAAAATTACAAGTTCGTTTGAGTCAAGCGGAAAGAAAACTCAGCGCCATTGCCGTTTTGTACGATGCTTCGGTAGCATATTTCAATTGGAAGCGGAGTTTCAATGAAGTGAAATTGTATGAAAATTATGCAACCAATGCAAAGACTCGGTTCAACGGCGTTCAATCGCTCATCGAGCAAGGAGACAAACCAGCTATAGACAGCGTCGAGGCTGGAATAATTTTCAAAAATCGATTACTAAGTTTAGAAGATGCCAAGCTGAAATTAGCGAAATCCAAACTCGAATTGGCTAACTATTTATGGTTAGAAAATACGATTCCACTTGAGCTCTCAGACAACTTAATTCCGGAAGAAAACTTAGACGCAACCATTCAGGAAACACTCAAAACGAATGATTTATTAAATTCCGATTTTTCGATTACAGATCATCCAAAAATCAATTCGCTTCAAAACAAAGTAGATATTCTGACTGTCGATCGCAAACTCAAAGCCAATACTTTGTTGCCTAAAATAGATCTCGGATACACCTATTTGTCAGAGCCGAACGCCTTTGACAACTATCGTTTTGAAGATTACAAAATTGGCGTGAATTTCTATTTTCCGCTATTTTTAAGAAAAGAACGCGGCGATTTGAAATTGGCAAAATTTAAAGTACAAGATTCTAAATTTGCCTTGGAGTTAGAAAAATTGCAGCTCGCCAATAAAATCAAAGCACAAAAAACTGAAATTCAATCGTTGCAAAAACAACGAGCATTTATCAAAAGTTTGGTGACAGACAATTCGTTAATGTTGACTTCTGAAGAACGACTTTTTTCCTTTGGCGAAAGCTCGATGTTCCTCATTAACTCCAGAGAAAACAATCTCGTTACCGCGCAATTGGCAGCCATCGCTTTAGAGAATAGGTTTTTTATTTCCAATTCAGAATTGTTTAGAATCATGGCGAATCCGGATTAACGAAAGCTTTTTCTTAATAAAATCTGAAGACTGAAATCTCCTTGTTATTAGAGTTAAATATGTACTTTTGCCACCTGAATTGATAGAAAATGATTATCCAAAAAACAAGAGAAGAAATCGAGTTAATGCGCGAAAGTGCGCTGATCGTTTCTAAAACATTAGGAATGATTGCGGGTGAAATAAAACCAGGCGTAACCACGTTATATTTAGATAAGTTAGCAGAAGAATTTATTCGCGACCATGGTGCCGAACCAAGTTTTTTAGGCTTGTACGGATTTCCAAATTCACTATGTATGAGTCCCAATGCACAAGTCGTTCACGGCATCCCTAATAACAAACCGCTAGAAAGCGGCGACGTCATTTCTGTCGATTGTGGCGCTTTTAAAAATGGATATCACGGCGATCATGCCTATTCTTTCGAAATCGGCGAAGTGGCCCTGAAACTAAGAAATTACTCAAGTGACCAAAGAATCACTTTATGTGGGAATACGAGAATTCAAATTAGGAAATCGCGTCGAAGATGTGGGCAACGCTATTCAAAAATATACAGAAGCACATGGTTATGGTGTGGTTCGTGAACTGGTTGGACACGGATTAGGACAAAAAATGCATGAAGATCCAGAAATGCCCAACTACGGAAAACGTGGCCGTGGAAAATTATTTGTAGAAGGCATGGTAGTGGCGATCGAGCCGATGATCAATATGGGAACGCGCAATATCAAACAACTTAAAGACGGCTGGACAATACTCACTGCCGACGGAAAACCTAGCGCCCATTTTGAGCATGATGTTGCTATCATTGATGGCAAACCAGAATTGCTATCGACGTTTGCCTATGTCTACAAAGCTTTAGGAATCGTAAGTAATGAAGAGGAAGAATTTCGGCGAACTCCATTGAATATTTAACACGAATTACACGAAGTTACACGAATTATTATACGCCTAGAATTATTTTATATGCACGATTTGTTTTTAAAAGATGAAGCATACCAAATCATTGGTATCTGCATGGAAATTCATAAAATCCTTGGTAAAGGTCATAGCGAAAACATCTACGGAGATGCCCTTGAATATGAATTTGCTAAGAATAATATTCCGTTTGAACGAGAAAAGAAATTTAATATTTCCTATAAAGAAATAATTTTGCCGCATCATTATTACGCCGATTTTGTCGTGTTCAATGAAATCATTCTTGAAACAAAAGCCATACAAAGTTTATCAAGCAGTGAAATTAAGCAGACGCTAAATTATTTGGCAGCATCCAAAAACAAACTTGGCTTATTAGTTAATTTTGGTGAAGACAGCCTAAAGTATAGAAGAATTATTCTTTAATCTTGATATAATTAGTGTGAATATGTGAAATTCGTGTTCACTTTTATTTAATAATTTATGAAATCCATTTTCAAATTGATTCTCAACACCATTCCAAGGCCAATCCTCATTCGATTGAGTTACGTGGTGCGACCTATATTGGCTTTTGTGTTGAGAGGAAACCGCTTCACTGATCCTATCGATGGTAAAAGTTTTCGCATGTTTTTACCGTACGGATATGGAACCCAACGCAATAATGTACTTTCGCCTAGTACACTTTCCTTAGAAAGACATCGGTTACTGTGGTTGTATTTAAAGAATGAAACAGATTTTTTTCAATCTGAACTCGATTCAGATTCTTCTCACGTTAGTAATTTAAAAATAAGATTAAGAGATGCTGAAGCGAGTTCAGCATTAAAAGTACTGCATTTCGCACCTGAGCAAGCCTTTTACAAATTGTTCCGAAATCAAAAAAATCTAGACTATACCACGACTGATTTGCTTTCGCCATTGGCAGATGTCAAAGCCGATATTTGCAATTTGCCTTTTGAAGACAATGCCTACGACGTCATTCTTTGCAATCATGTTTTAGAACATATTCCGGATGACACCAAAGCGATGCAGGAATTATTTCGTGTTTTAAAACCAGGCGGACTGGGTATTTTTCAAATTCCACAAGACTTAAGTAGAGCGACCACATTTTCAGACGATACAATTACTGATCAAAAAGAACGGGCGAAAATATTTGGGCAATACGACCATGTGCGTGTCTACGGAAGAGATTACTTTGACAAACTAAGAAGCATTGGTTTTACCGTTGATCAAGTAGATTATACCGCATCGCTCTCCGCTGATTTGGTTGAAAAATACTGCTTGGCAAAAGGCGAAATCATTCCCGTTTGTAGTAAAAAGTAATTAGTTAAAAACAACTGTCGTATAGCATTGACTTTCATTTTTTTACTACTTTTAATTTTTTAAAAAATCTTCCTATGACAAAATCTATACTGACTTCAATATTACTACTGCTTACGGTGTCATTGGCAACTGCTCAAGCAGAAAAAGAAGTTCCACCTCCGTACTTTATCAAGACGGTAACGTTTGTTCAAAACAAACAAAATATAGTTCCGATTTTTCAATTGGGAGATTCTTTTCAACTACAATTTGATGATCTTCACGGAAATGAAGCCAATTATTATTACCAAATCGTACATTGTGATTACGATTGGAAACAATCTCAGCTTTCGATCAATGAATATTTAAGAGGTTTCGACAACCAACGAATAATCGACTACACTAATTCATACAATGCGCTTCAATTGTACTCTCATTACCGCATTCAATTTCCCAACAGAAACACGCAACTGATCGTCAGCGGTAATTATATTCTTAAAATTGTTGATGAGAGTGGCGACATCGTGTTCTCCAGAAAATTTATTGTCTATGAGAACCTAGTTACCGTTCCGATGCAAGTAAAAAGAGCGCGAAATATCGCAGATGTAAATTATAAACACAATATCGAATTTTCAGTTAAGTCAAAATCTATCACGTTCCAAAGTCCACTATCCAACGTAAAAGTACTGCTGCTACAAAACGGAAAATTAGATTCCGGCATTACCAATATCAAACCCATGTTTACCATCGGAAATGATCTCATTTATAAGTATGATGCCGAAACCCAATTTTGGGCAGGGAATGAGTTTCGTTATTTTGAAAACAAAGACATAAGAGCCGCCACCAATAACGTGGCATCAATAGATTCTCAAGGCGGCGTTTACAATGCCTATTTATATAAAGACGAAGCGAGAGCAAGAGAACAATATTCCTATAATCCTGACATTAATGGCAATTTCCTTGTCAACAATCTAAATGCGGAGAATAACGAAATTGAAGCAGACTACGCGTGGGTTTACTTTACTTTGTCTGCGCCTGCCTTCTACGAAAAAAAGGACATTTATGTTTGCGGCCAGTTTAATAATTTCGCCAAAAATGCGGAAAGCAAAATGGACTATAATGCAGAAAAAGCGATCTTTGAGAAAGCGATTATGATCAAACAAGGATTTACCAATTACCAATATGTGGTGGCAGATAAGGCCGGTAAAATAGATAACGCCAATGCCATCGACGGCAACTTTTTTCAAACTGAAAACAATTATTTTGCCTTAATTTATTACAAAGAAAACAATCAAAGATACGACCGCGTCATCGGAAAAGCAGTTGCTAGTTCAACCGACATTATAAATTAAGAAAAATTAACTTTATATTATCTTTCAAAATTGATTTTTTCGTAAATTTGAACTCCAATCACCAACAATTCGATTATGGTTTCTCAAATTACACGAGGTATAAAAATTTCCGTTTTGACGAATTTTGAAGGCACGTACTTCAAAAATCACAAAATTCATTTTGCCTTTAGTTACGAAGTTTCCATCGAAAACCATAGCAAAGATTCCGTTCAACTTACTTCTCGACATTGGGAAATTTACGACTCGCTCAACGACAAAGAACTCGTTGATGGTGAAGGCGTAATTGGTAAAAAACCAGTACTTAAACCGGGCGAAACACACACCTATAGTTCGGGCTGCCTGCTTTCCTCACCATTTGGAGCCATGCACGGGCACTTTAATATGATCAATTTTACCTCAACTAAAAATTTCAAAGTAATTGTTCCAACCTTCAAGTTGAGCGCTCCTTTCGCACTAAATTAGAAGCCAATCCAGCTATCCGTTGCAAGTTTTTGTCCTTGCTCCATTTTTTGAAATGCCAAAAAAGAGCTCCCTCTCGTCGCTTTTTTTCGCCAACAAAAAACAGTCGCAAGAAAAAAAAGCTTTCCACTCCTATCTGGGCTAGAGCCCGCAAATCAGATCGACAGTTTTGTAACTTTTGGCACGCTAATTTCCAATAAACCTTTGTACTTTTGCTCTCTAATTATTCAGAAACTCAGAAACTCAGAAACTCAGAAACTCAGAAACTCAGAAACTCAGAAACTTAAAAATAAAAAATATGCTTAAAGGATTCTTTCATGTACCCAAAGCGGTTAACGAACCTGTAAAATCGTATGCCCCGAATTCGCCAGAAAAAGCCGCTGTTCTCGCTGCTTACAAGAAAATGTGGAACGAAAAAATTGAGGTGCCACTGTACATCGGTAGCGAAGAAATTAAGACGGGAAATACCAAAACCATGTCCGCACCACATGACCACCAACACATTGTTGGAACATATCATTTGGCTGAAAAATCACACATCGAAAGAGCCATCGCCAACGCATTAGAATCAAAAGCAAAATGGGCCAATTTAGCTTGGGAACAACGTGCCGCTATTTTCTTAAAAGCTGCTGAACTAATTGCCGGTCCTTATCGCGCTCGCATTAATGCAGCGACAATGATCGCACAATCGAAGACCATTTTCCAAGCGGAAATCGACGCTTCTTGTGAACTCATCGACTTCTTAAGATACAACGTTGAGTTTATGACGCAAATATATAACGATCAACCCAAATCAGATTCTGCGGTCTGGAATCGTGTCGAGTATCGCCCTTTAGAAGGATTTGTCTACGCCATTACACCATTTAATTTTACTGCAATCGCCGCCAATCTTCCAGCAAGTGCCGCCATGATGGGAAATGTTGTGGTGTGGAAACCCAGCGACAGTCAAGTGTTCTCTGCGAAAATCATTATCGATATTTTCAAAGAAGCTGGACTTCCTGATGGTGTCATCAATGTAGTTTTTGGAGACGCTCAAATGATTAGCGAAACTGTTTTTGCAAGTCGAGACTTTGCAGGTGTTCATTTTACGGGATCAACCCATGTTTTCAAAGACATATGGAAAACCATCGGAATGAATATCCATCACTATAAAACCTATCCAAGAATTGTGGGAGAAACTGGCGGTAAAGATTTCGTTATCGCGCATCCGAGTGCCAATGTAAAGCAAGTCGTTACAGGAATTGCACGTGGCGCATTCGAATTTCAAGGACAAAAATGTTCTGCAGCTTCAAGAGCATACATCCCAAAAAGCTTATGGAATGACATAAAATCGCAATTGATTACCGATGTAAAATCGATGAAAATGGGTTCGCCAGAAGATTTTGGCAACTTTATTACGGCGGTTATTCACGAAGGTTCTTTCGATAAATTAGCAAGTTATATTGATCAAGCTAAAAAAGATAGTAACGCGGAGATTATTATAGGTGGAAATTACGATAAATCAAAAGGCTACTTCATCGAACCTACCGTGATTGTGACGACAGATCCAAAATACACGACCATGGAAACGGAATTATTCGGACCGGTGATGACTATTTATGTTTATGAAGATGCGCAATGGGCTGAAACGTTGAAATTGGTTGACCAAACCTCAGAATATGCATTGACAGGCGCAGTATTCAGCCAAGATCGCTATGCCATCGAAGAAGCAACCATTGCATTACAAAATTCTGCCGGTAATTTCTATGTCAATGACAAACCAACTGGCGCCGTTGTTGGCATGCAGCCTTTCGGTGGTGCTAGAGCATCAGGAACCAATGACAAAGCTGGTTCTGCGCTAAATCTACTGCGATGGGCATCTCCAAGAACAATCAAGGAAACATTTGTTACTCCAGAAGATTATCGATATCCGTTCTTAGGAGAGTAGTCAAAATTTACAAAAAAGCCTAATAAATTACATTAGGCTTTTTTTAATGTGCTGATTATCAAAAATAATTGTTATTTTCGACACGTTATTTTAAATCAATATTATGAAAACAAAATTACTTCTTGTTGTACCATTCTTTTCGTTACTGTGTGCGGCGCAAGCACCTATCAATTCCTATTATCCTGTAAACGGATCTGAATTTGTCGTTCTATCATCGACACCACCGCTAGACCAAAGCGCAACTGGTGCAAATGCCACATGGGATTTTACGACACTGACGCAAATCGGCACTTCAATCGACAATAACATGCTAGCAACAAATGAGGAGATTGCTGTTTTCCCAAATACAACTACCAATACTGTAAGTACAGCAACCATTGGCGTCGGTGTTTCTGAGTCCAACATCTACTCAAGAGAAAACGCTGGTCAAGTTGCTATTACTGGAATTATCAACTCACAAGTTGAACTAAACTTTGCCATCAATAATGCATTGGTTGGTACCTTTCCATTAAATTATGGTTATTCAAATGTTGATGATTTAGAGGGATCTTTCACTTCTGGGGCTGTCACCGGAGGAGTTGAAGGAACTATTACTACCAGTGTTGACGCTTACGGAACCTTAAACCTCGCTATCGACGGAGGAGCAATAACAACATATCAAGTTACCAGACTCAAATCAGTCCAAAACGTAGCGCTGAGCTACAGCATCTTTGGTAACATCGGCACCATCGACCAAACCCTTTACTATTACTACATTAATGGAGGTCCAAATTCACCCATTTTTAGAACTTCTCATACAGTTGCAAATGTGCCTTTACAAGGTATCAACAACGAAACTTTTGACCAAATGGAAAGATACAATATGCCTTTGGGAGTTGCTGAAAACTCCAAAATCACTAGCTTAAGTTTGTTTCCAAACCCAACGCAAGATCAACTGCATATTGAAAGTAAGGATAGCGAAATAAGAGAAATTACCATTTCTGACATGAGTGGTAGAATCGTATTTCACTCAAATGGCAATACAAATACAATTTCGCTTGGGAATTTACAAAACGGCATGTACAACGCTACAATTGTAACAACCTCAGGGTCAAAAACCGAAAAAATCATAAAAAACTAAGTCCGTTTTTCTGTGACTATTAAACAAAACAAAAACCCACAAAAACAAAATTTTGTGGGTTTTTTAGTGCTTAAATGTGAGACGCTAAGCCTTAAACTTCAAAGGTAAATGCACCACTTTCTTGGTTTCGAAAAATGCATCATCAAAAAAATCTGCGATAGCATATTCTGTCGCTTTTGGGAAATCCTTAAGTTCTTCGGTTAAATCGCCGCCTTTGAGATATAAGATGCCATTTTTCAACTCGTGTTTGTTTTGCTTTTTGATTTTGTCTTTTACCCAAGAAAAGAAATCAGGCATATTAGTAACCGCACGACTAACAATAAAATCGTAGTCACCTTTCGCATTTTCGGCACGGAGCTGCTCTGCCTTTACATTTTTTAATCCCAACTCAGTCACGACTGCTTTTACAACATTTATCTTCTTTAAGATGACATCAATCAAATAAAACCTCGTTTCAGGAAATAATATCGCCAAAGGAATTCCAGGAAAACCACCGCCAGTTCCAACATCTAAAACATAAGTGCCTGGTTCGAATTTTTGAATTTTAGCAATAGCGAGAGAATGCAGAACATGTTTAACATATAATTGGTCAATGTCTTTTCTCGAAATCACATTAATCTTGGCATTCCAATCGAGATATAAAGCCTCTAGTTTCCTAAACTGCGCAATCTGATCTTCGGTAAGGTCTGGGAAATACTTTAGAATTTCTTCCATGCTTATTTTTTTAACAAAAGTAATACTTTAGTGTTGAAATATTTATAGGAACTTTGGCAAAGCAAAAACTAATAATAAGTACCTTTGCTGCTTAAGCTCAATCTATGAATAATACAGTTCCTACTTTTTCTAATCAAGATAATCTGAAATTTTTCAGAACCTTAAATTCAAGAGTCAATAATTATTTTAAAGAAAACAACATCCCTAAAACAGGGAATTGGAAAATCCACCTTAAAACAGTTATTCTCTTCACCATTTTTCTAACACCTTATTTCCTTATTCTAACACTCGACATGTCTATTTGGTATCAACTTTTGTTGAATATCCTCATGGGAATTGGAATGGCTGGAATTGGAATGAACGTAATGCACGACGGTAATCACGGCGCTTATTCTTCTAAATCATGGATAAATAAATTCATGGGTGGGAGTATTTACATTTTAGCTGGAAATGTATACAATTGGCAAGTGCAACACAATGTTTTGCATCATACTTATACCAATATTCTTGGTCATGATGAAGATTTGGACGCCGGTAGAATTATTCGCTTTTCTCAAAATGCAGAATGGCGTCGTTTCCATAAATTTCAACATTATTATTCGTTCTTTTTATATGGTTTATTGACATTCAACTGGTCACTAACCACCGATTTTAAACAAATGCGTGCGTATTTAAAAAGAAAATTGTCCTACGGCGAGCCTCAGAATCCAGCACGTTTATGGACTGTTTTGGTCATTACAAAAATAATTTACGCGCTAATCTGGGTTGTTCTGCCTATCGCTTTTGGCGTTATTTGGTGGAAAGTGCTACTTGGATTCTTTGTTATGCATTACACCGCTGGTTTGATCTTAAGTATCGTGTTTCAATTGGCGCACGTCGTGGAAGAAACCGACAATCCTGTTCCAAATGAAAATGGCGAAATGGAAAACACTTGGGCCATTCACCAACTATATACCACAGCGAATTTTGCTCCGAAAAACAAAATCGTCAATTGGTTTACTGGTGGATTGAATCATCAAATCGAACATCATTTATATCCTCATATCAGTCATGTTCACTATGGCAAAATTGCACAGTTCGTCAAACAAACCGCGGAAGAATGCAATCTACCCTATCACGAATTTAAGACCATGCGAAGTGCCGTAATAGCGCACTATAAGCATCTGAAAGATTTGGGACAAAACCCACAAATAGCCTAAAAAATAAAGACGCTTCCATAGCGTCTTTTGCTTTTAACCATTTTAGCAACTCTTTAAAAGTACCTTATGAATCACCTTCTTTCCGACAGAATTAATAATTTATCAACCTCTCAAACCTTGGCAATGGCAGCATTGGCAAGAGAATTAAAAGCGCAAGGAAAAGACATCATCAGCTTAAGTTTGGGGGAACCAGATTTCAATACCCCAGATTTCGTCAAAGCAGCTGCAAAAAAAGCCATCGACGAAAATTATAGCACCTATTCGCCTGTCGAAGGTTATTTAGAACTTAAAGAAGCCATCTGCAGAAAATTCAAAAGAGACAACAATCTCGACTATAAACCCAACAACATTGTCGTGTCTACAGGCGCCAAACAATCATTATACAATATCGCTCAAGTCATGCTCAACGACGGTGACGAAGTCATTCTTCCTGCGCCGTATTGGGTAAGCTACTACGAAATTATCAAAATGGCTGGCGGCATTCCAATCGAAGTTCCTACTTCCGTAGAAAGCGATTTCAAAATCACGCCAGACCAATTAGAAAAAGCCATCACGCCCAAAACAAAAATGATTTGGTACAGTTCTCCTTGCAATCCAAGTGGTTCTGTTTACAACCGCGACGAATTAACAGCCTTGGCAAAAATCATCGAAAAACACCCGAACATCTTTATCGTTTCTGACGAAATCTACGAACACATCAACTTTTCCGGAACTTTTTGCAGCATTGCTTCCATCCCAGGAATGTTCGAAAGAACCATCACGGTCAACGGCGTTGCGAAAGCTTTCGCTATGACAGGTTGGAGAATCGGATATATCGGCGCTCCAGAATTTATCGCCAAAGCGTGCACCAAAATGCAAGGTCAAGTAACCAGCGGCGCCAACAGTATCGCACAACGAGCTACAATTACAGCCGTTGATGCAGATCCAAGTGTTCTTAACGACATGGTAGCCGCTTTCAAAAGCAGACGTGATTTAGTCGTTGGATTGGTCAAAGAAATTCCAGGCTTTAAACTCAATGTTCCCGAAGGTGCTTTTTATGTTTTCCCAGATGTTTCGTATTATTTCGGAAAAACGTTGCGCGGTCAACTGATCAAAAATGCAGATGATTTTTCAATGTATCTTTTGGCAGAAGCCAATGTTGCCACGGTAACTGGAGACGCCTTTGGAAACCCAAATTGCATCCGTTTCTCCTATGCCACCAGTGAAGCCTTGCTCGCCGAAGCCATGAAAAGAATCAAAGAAGCAGTCGCTTAAAAATAACAATGGCCTCAAGTTTACTTGGGGCTTTTTTTATAAATTTGGGCGTGACCACAAGGGTCGGGCTATTCGCTTTATCTCTCCGTTACACTCCGAGGATACCGCTACTATCCCTCACGCAATCCAGTCTAAACAACAACTATGAATTACAAAATACTACTCCTCGGCTCCGGTGAATTGGGCAAAGAATTCGTCATTGCCGCACAACGCATCGGTCAAACCATCATTGCCGTCGATAGCTACGAAAATGCGCCCGCCATGCAAGTCGCCGACGGTTTTGAAGTCATCAATATGCTTGACGGCGATGCACTAGACCGTATCGTTGCCAAACACCAACCCGATTTTATCGTGCCCGAAATTGAAGCCATCCGAACAGAGCGTTTTTACGATTATGAAAAACAAGGCATCACCGTTGTTCCTTCCGCGAAAGCCGCTAATTTTACCATGAATAGAAAAGCAATTCGCGATCTAGCCGCCAAAGAATTGGGTTTGCGAACAGCCAATTATCGCTATGCCACCACAGCGGATGAATTGGAAAAAGCCGTTGCCGAAGTAGGAATTCCTTGCGTCGTAAAACCCTTAATGAGTTCATCCGGAAAAGGACAATCCACCATCAAAACCGAGAGCGATATCGAAAGAGCTTGGCGCTACGCCGTAGAAGGTTCACGTGGCGATGTGGTTGAAGTAATTGTAGAGGCATTCGTCAATTTCAATTCGGAAATTACTTTACTCACCGTAACGCAAAACGGCAATCCCACTTTGTTTTGCCCGCCAATTGGCCATCGACAAGAACGCGGCGACTACCAAGAAAGTTGGCAACCAGCGCATATTTCAGATGAAGCGCTCAACGAGGCAAAAGAAATGGCAGCTAAAGTCACTGAAGCACTTGGTGGCGCTGGACTTTTCGGCGTTGAGTTTTTCCTAACCAATGAAGGCGTTTATTTTTCAGAATTGTCGCCACGCCCACACGACACAGGAATGGTTACTCTCGCTGGCACGCAGAATTTCAACGAATTTGAATTGCATCTTCGCGCCATTTTAAGTTTGCCTATTTTCGAAATTACTATAGAAAAAGCGGGAGCTAGCGCAGTAGTGTTAGCTTCCGAAAACTCAAACAATCCCACATTTTCTGGATTAGAGAAAGTAGCAATTTTACCAAAGACCGATTTTCGTATTTTTGGAAAACCAAGCTCGCGACCTTACCGAAGAATGGGTGTAGTTTTGGTCAATGATGTTGCTGAAAAACCCATCGCAGAAATTGTTGAAAAAGCGAAAGCTGCTGCTAAATTAATCATCGTTAATTCATAAACATGAAATCAACATTTACACTTATTCTTTTCCTATCGTTTAGTTTGGGATTTGCACAAGACAAAAGACCTCAGAAAATGGAAATTGTTGAAGTTTCTTGTGGCCAATGCCAATTCGGAATGCAAGCCAAAGGTTGCGATTTGGCAGTACGCATCAAAGGGAAATCCTACTTTGTAGATGGAACCAAAATCGATGAACATGGCGACGCACATGCCAAAGATGGCTTTTGTTCCGCGGTCAGAAAAGCAGAAGTGATTGGTGAAGTAAAAGACAATCGATTTGTAGTTTCCTATTTTAATTTGTTGCCGATTCAAGAGTAAAAGCAATGACTCCAATTCTTGACAACATTTCTAAAATTGTAAAACTTTCTTCCGACGAAGAACAACGATTGCTCTCCAGACTGGAAACAAAAAAGTTTAAAGCAAAGTCAATCATTTTAAACGCTGGAGAAGTTTGCAAATATTCGTACTTCGTCAATTCGGGTTTCCTTCGAAGTTTTACCATCAACGATCACATTGTTGAGCATGTCTTAAGCTTTGCCTGCGAAGGCTGGTGGATTGGTGATATGTATAGCTTACTTTCCCAAAAGCCAGGCAATCTGTTTGTCGAAGTTTTGGAAGACGCGGAGGTGGTGCTGTTATCTAAAGAAAACCAAGAAATACTCTATCAAGAAATTCCAAAACTAGAACGATTCTTCAGAATCTTAACTGAAAATTCCTTAGTTGCCAATCAAGAGCGACTCATGGATAATTTGAGTTTGTCGGCAGAAGAACGGTTTGAGAAATTTTGTAAAAAGTACCCGACGCTAATTCAAAAAGTCCCGCAAAAACAAATTGCATCTTATATAGGAGTGACACCTGAGTTTTTTAGTAAGATGAAATCTCGCCTATTAAAAAAATAATCCGCAAAAAACTTGCATTTTCTTAATCTACATTAAGCCACAAAGCAAAGCCATGATTGTAAATTTGTATTCAAATAAATACTAAATTTATCAATATGAAAAATACAATCTTACACAAAGCCAACACACGTGGACATGCTGATCACGGTTGGCTCAACGCACACCATACTTTTAGTTTTGCTAGTTATTACGATCCGAATCGCGTTCAGTTTGGCGTCTTACGGGTTTTAAACGACGACATCGTTGCGGCAGGAATGGGCTTCGGCACGCATCCGCACGATAATATGGAAATCATTACGATTCCGCTCGAAGGCGACTTAGCGCACAAAGACAGTATGGGCAACACCGAAATTATCAAATTTGGTGATGTTCAGGTGATGAGCGCCGGCACCGGAATCCAACATTCTGAATTCAATCCGAATCACGACCAAAGAACTAATTTGTTGCAGATTTGGGTGTTTCCGAAAGAAAGAAATGTGGAGCCGCGTTACCAGCAAATTACACTTGACACCTCAGACCGTCATAACAAGTTTCAGCAAATTCTTTCTCCAAATTCCGACGATGATGGCGTTTGGATTCATCAAGATGCGTGGTTTCATATGGGCAATTTGGATGCTGGAACAACTGTAAATTACCAACGCAAACTAGAAGGCAACGGCTTGTATATTTTTGTAATCAAAGGCAGCGTAAAAGTGGACGGGCAGCAACTCGAACAACGCGACGGTCTTGGCATTACCGACTTCGACGAAGTGATTTTTGAAGCGACTTCAGATACCGAATTATTATTAATGGAAGTTCCAATGTTAGCAAACTAAAACCATGGAAATAGAAGTTTTACAAAAAATCAACGATAAAAACGGGTTCTTTTATATTGATGTGAATGGAAATCACGAAGCCATGATGACCTTCGTTTTTGCTGGCAACGATAAAATTATTATTGATCATACCGAAGTGAAACCAGGGAATGAAGGTAAAGGCTTTGGAAAAAAAATGGTGGTTAAAGCGGTGGAATACGCGAGAGAAAACGGCATTAAAATCATTCCGCTTTGTCCATTTGCCAAAAGTGTCTTTGACAAAACACCTGAGTTTAAGGACGTATTATAAATTAAGATCACATATTATGGACGCCAAAGATTTAAAAAAGGAATACAGCAACGGAGAAGTAACCATTGTTTGGCAAAACAGCAAATGTATTCACGCTGCAGAATGTGTAAAAAACAACCCCGATGTTTTTAAGCCTAAAGAAAAACCATGGATTTGTCCAGAAAATTCAACGACAGATAAAATCATCGAAACTGTCAACAAATGCCCATCTGGCGCACTAACCTATTACAAAAATTCGTAATGAAAAAAATTATCGCATTTGCAGGATCTTCGAGCAAAAATTCTATTAATAAACAATTTGTCACCTACGTGGCTTCGCAATTCGAAAATGTTGCGTGTGAAATCCTCGACTTAAATGATTACGAAATGCCTATCTATTCGGCTGATCGCGAAATCGAAAGTGGCGTACCAAAATTAGCCTCCGATTTTTTTAAGAAATTAGGTTCGGCGGATTTGATTTTGATTTCAATGGCGGAACACAACGGAGCCTATTCCGCTGCTTTTAAGAATATTTTCGATTGGACTTCACGTCACAACAACAAATTATTTCAACAGAAAACGATGCTCTTGATGGCTACTTCTCCAGGACCACGTGGTGGATTAGGCGTTCTTGAAATGGCAAAAGATCGTTTTCCTCGTCACGACGCGAATTTGGTTGCGACCTTTTCATTGCCCAGTTTTCGTGACAATTTTGACCCAACAATTGGCATCACCAATGAAGCATTAAAAATCGAATTGCAAACTATTGTGAAAGCGACTGTATTCTAATAAAAATGCTACTTTTGCTTTTCAAACTTTGAAACAAAACCTAACTATTCAGCATTGATGAGTTGCTGAAATAAATACCGAATCAAATGAAAGCATACGTTTTTCCTGGGCAAGGAGCGCAATTTACCGGAATGGGTAAAGAATTATATGAAACTTCAACTTTGGCCAAAGATCTTTTTGAAAAAGCCAATGATATTCTCGGATTCCGCATTACTGATATTATGTTTGAAGGAACCTCGGAGCAATTGAAAGAAACTAATGTTACCCAACCTGCAGTATTTTTGCACTCGGTAATCCTAGCAAAGACTTTAGAGAACTTCAACCCAGAAATGGTAGCTGGGCATTCTTTAGGCGAATTTTCTGCGTTGGTTGCCAATGGTGCTTTGTCTTTTGAGGATGGCTTAAAATTGGTTTCACAACGCGCGCAAGCGATGCAAAAAGCATGTGAAATAAAACCTTCAACCATGGCCGCTGTTTTGGGATTGGACGATAAAATTGTGGAAGATGTTTGTGCGTCAATTGATGGAATTGTAGTCGCCGCAAATTATAATTGTCCAGGGCAATTGGTTATTTCTGGTGAATTCTCAGCCGTTGAAAAAGCCTGTGAAGCTATGAAAGAAGCGGGAGCGAAACGCGCATTATTATTGCCCGTTGGTGGCGCTTTCCACTCACCGATGATGGAACCAGCAAGAGAAGAATTAGCAGCTGCGATTGAAGCTACCAATTTTGCTTCTCCAATTTGTCCTGTGTATCAAAATGTAACGGCAACCGCGGTTTCGGACCCAAATGAAATTAAGAAAAACTTGATTATACAATTGACTGCACCTGTTCGTTGGACGCAGTCGGTGCAACAAATGATTGCCGACGGAGCTACTTCGTTTACAGAAGTTGGTCCTGGAAAGGTTTTGGTTGGATTGGTGAATAAAATTAATAGAGAAGTGGAAACAATCAGTGCTTAATTCAATGAACAATTAATAATTCTCGTGAGTAACTAAAAAAACCTATACTTTGTATAGGTTTTTTCATTATTAATTATTCATTAGCTTCGCTCAATTCGGCAAAAGCCTCGGGTGTTATTTATAAATTAACTCCTGATTTTCTGCTCCCATTTCCAAGCGCTGGTTAACGCTTGCTCTAGAGTAGATTGCGCTTTCCATCCCAACACCTCGTTGGCTTTATCGGTATTGGCGTAAGCCGAAATGATGTCGCCTTCTCTCCTTCCAACAATTTTATACGGTAATTTTTGACCGCTTACTTTTTCGAAAGTGTTGATTACTTCTAGCACAGAACTTCCTGTTCCGGTTCCTAAATTGAAGATTTCTACCTTCGCAAGATTCTTTTTATTAATCAAGCGTTGCAAAGCAATGACGTGCGCTTTGGCTAAGTCAACCACGTGAATATAATCACGAATACAAGTACCATCCGGTGTTGGATAATCATCGCCATAAACTGATAGTTCTTGGCGCAAACCAATTCCGGTTTGTGTAATAAATGGAATTAGATTTTGAGGAACACCGATAGGCAACTCCCCTATTTCAGCAGTTGGGTGTGCTCCCATTGGGTTGAAGTAACGTAATAATATAGAATTGATTCCGCTAACTTTGCACACTTCATTGATGATTTCCTCTCCGATTTGCTTGGTGTTTCCGTATGGAGAAAGCGCTGCTTTAATAGGAGCATCTTCTGTAATCGGCATAACATCAGCTTCGCCATAAACGGTGCAGGAAGAACTAAAAATAAAATGAGCTTCCGGTTTTTGTTGTAACTCTTGTAAAATATATACGAGCGTATTGATATTGTTTTCATAATACAACAACGGATTCTCGACACTTTCGTTGACCGCTTTTGACGCTGCGAAATGAATTACGCCATTGATGTCCGAATGCTTCTTGAAGAAATTTTGAACCGCGGATTTTTCTCTTAAATCCATCTTTTCGAAAATAGGCATTTTTCCTGTGATGGCAACGATTCCTTTTAGAACATCCTCGGACGAATTAGAAAGATTGTCGATGATGACTACTTCGAATCCTTCGTTTTGCAATTCTACAACGGTGTGTGAACCGATAAATCCTAAACCTCCTGTAACTAATACTTTCATTTTTATTGAATACTTGTTGGTGAATGTAGTGCCCTAGCCCTGATTGCTTCGCCAGTTCGCTTCGCTCGGGTGAGCCGATATCCTCGGAATGCAATGGAGAGATAAAGGCGAAAGCAGGAAAAAGCTCCTAAAATTATTTGAAAAATTCTAACACTGAATTGGTTATATATTGAATTTGCTCGTCGTCTAACTCGGTGTGCATCGGAAGCGAAATGACTTCTTTGATCAATTGATTCGTCACTGGAAAATCTTCCTCTTTATATCTTGGGTCCGTGTAGGCTTTTTGGCTATGCAACGGAATTGGATAATAGATCGCACATGGAATGTCTTTGCTGAGTAAGTGTTGCATCAAAGCATCGCGGTCGCCATCTATAATTCGTAACGTATATTGATGAAAAACGTGGCAATCACACATATCACAAATAGACGGTGCGATGATATTTTTGTGCCCTTCGAAAGCAGCTGTATATTTTCTTGCCGCATTTTGACGGGCTTGACAATACGCATCTAAATGAGGTAATTTTGCATTTAAAACTGCGGCTTGAATACTGTCTAATCTAGAGTTTACTCCAACTACATCATGGTGATAACGAACATACATTCCGTGATTGGCGATGCCTCTAATTTTATGAGCCAAGGCATCATCATTGGTAAAAATGGCACCACCATCGCCATAACAGCCAAGATTTTTAGAAGGGAAAAAGGAAGTAGAAGCTACATGTCCTATGGTTCCCGCTTTCTTTTTGGTTCCGTCTGAAAATTTGCAGTTGGCTCCGATAGCTTGGGCGTTGTCTTCAATTACGTACAAATTGTGCTCTTTGGCTATTTGCATAATTGCTTCCATATTGGCAGCGCGACCGAACAAATGCACTGGCACAATAGCTTTGGTTTTTGGCGTTATCGCTTTTTTAATTGCCTCTATGGAAATATTCATATTAACCATATCGACATCGACCAAAACGGGGGTTAATTGCAGCAAAGCAATTACTTCAACGGTTGCCGCAAAAGTAAAATCGGCTGTGATTACTTCATCGCCAGGTTTCAAATCTAATCCCATCATCGCGATTTGCAAGGCGTCGGTTCCGTTGGCGCAAGGAATGACATGCTTTACGTCGAGATATTCTTCTAGATTTTTTTGGAAAGATTGTACTTGAGGTCCGTTGATATAAGTGTTGGTATCTAAAACTTCTTGAATGGAAGCATTCACCGTTGTTGCAATTTTTTCGTATTGACTTTTAAGGTCAACCATTTGGATTTTTTTCATGTAGTTATCAATTAAATGCACGCAAAATTAGTAATTAAATGGTGGACAGCAATAAAAATTCTACAAACTAATGTATTTTAGCGACACAATTTAGGAGCTATGTTTTTTTTGTATAATGTATTGGTGATTTTTGCGGGTTTTTGCATCAAAATCTTGGCGATTTTCAATTCAAAAATGCGGCTTTTTGTAGCAGGACGACTTACCGTATTTGATACTTTGGCGTCGAATATCAACGAAGAAGACAAGACCATTTGGTTTCATGCTGCCTCACTAGGCGAATATGAGCAAGGTTTGCCCGTGATGGAAAAAATGAAGCTGCTCTATCCCAAACACAAAATTGTTTTGACCTTTTTTTCGCCTTCAGGCTATGAAGTTCGAAAGAACAATACAGTCGCCGATATTACGGTTTATTTGCCATTAGACACAAGGCGCAATGCTGTAAAATTTATTGACTTGGTGCATCCTGACATGGTGTTTTTCATCAAATATGAGTATTGGCCAAATTATTTGAAAGTCTTAAGAAGCCGCTCGACTACCACTTATCTGATTTCTGGAATTTTTAGAAAAGACCAACTATTTTTTAAATGGTACGGCGGGTTTTACAGAAAAGCGCTAGAAACTTTTAAGCATTTCTTTGTGCAAAATTCAAGTTCAAAAGATCTACTGCTACGATTGGGAAAATCTAATGCAACAGTTTCTGGCGACACAAGATTTGATCGTGTTGCGGCTATTTTGGAAAAAGACAATCACTTGGATTTTATTTCGGAATTTAAAAATAACTTGCTCACCATTGTAGTGGGAAGTTCATGGCCAAAGGATGAAAAAATCTTGGTTGATTATATTAATACTACTTCACATCAAGTGAAGTTTATTATTGCTCCACATAACATTAAATCAGATCAAATTCAAGAATTACAGAAAACAATTACGAAGAAGACGGTTTTGTTTTCGGAAAAAGAAGGAAAGAATTTGGCTGAATATGATGTGTTTATCATCGACACCATTGGGATTCTAACCAAAATATACAGCGAAGCAGATATAGCTTATGTTGGCGGTGGCTTTGGTAATCCTGGCGTTCATAACTTATTAGAGCCCGCGACTTTTGGTGTTCCGATTGTTCTTGGACCAAATTATTCCCATTTTGCTGAAGCCACAGCATTGGTAAATTTGGGTGGATGTGATGTTATTTCAAACGAGAATGACTTGAAAGAAACATTCGATAATTTAATTCAAAATACAGATGTTAGACGGGAGAAAGGCCATATTTGCAGCACTTTTGTGAAGATGAATACAGGTGCTTTGGATATTATTCTCAATTACATTTCAAACCAATCATAATAAAAAAAGTTACAGTCATAATTAATTAAATCAAACAATATGAAAATTTTAAAAGTACTCTTATTACTATTTGTTATTCAACTTCATGCACAACAAGGCGGCATGTGGATTCCTTCGCTTCTACAAGGAATGAATGAAAAGGAAATGAAAAACTTGGGAATGAAAATGTCGATTTCGGATATCTATGACGTCAATAAGTCGAGTTTGAAAGATGCCGTACCGCAATTTAACGGAGGTTGTACTTCGGAGGTAATTTCACCCAAAGGCTTGTTGTTGACGAATCACCATTGCGGATTTGACGAAATTCAAAGCCATTCTTCTGTTGAACATGATTATCTCACTGATGGTTTTTGGGCTTACAAAATGGAAGACGAATTGCCCAATCCGGAGTTGGAAGTTACTTTTATTGTGAAGATTGAAGACGTAACGTCGAAAGTTCTTGAAGGCGTTGCCACTTTGACTACTGAAGCAGAGAAACAAAAGAAAATACAAGAGAACATTGCGTCTTTGAGCAAATCACTACCGAAAGAAAGTTGGCAAGAGAATAAAATTAGAACTTTTTTTGAAGGCAATCAATACATGCTTTTTGTGACCGAGAGTTATAAGGATGTTCGATTGGTTGGCGCGCCACCTTCGGCTATTGGAAAATTTGGTTCCGATACAGACAATTGGGTTTGGCCAAGACATACGGGAGATTTTTCGTTGTTCAGAATTTATGCGGATAAAAACAATCGTCCTGCGGCTTACTCTAAAGACAATGTACCTTTTACCCCGAGACATTTCTTGCCAATATCCCTGGATGGCGTAAGTGAAGACGATTTTACTTTAGTTTTTGGGTATCCAGGCAAGACCAATGAATATCTACCAGCAGTTGCTATTGAGCAAATTGTCAATGAATTGAATCCTGCAAAAATTGAAATTAGAGACAAAGCGTTGAAAGTGCAAGATGGTTTTATGCGGAAGGACAATGCGATAAAAATTCAATACGCATCCAAATATGCTGGGATTGCCAACTACTGGAAAAAATGGATTGGAGAAACGCAAGGTTTGAAGAAATCAGATGCTGTAGCGATAAAGAAAAAGCAAGAAGCAGCTTTTCAAGAGAACGTTGTTAAAGCCGGAAAGCAGGCAGAATACGGAAATTTGTTAGCTGATTTTGACAAGAACTATAAAGAAATTGCTCCTTATGCATTGAGTCGTGATTACTTTATTGAAGTGGTCTTGCGTAACACAGAACTACTCAATGTGGCTTATAAAATGTATCAGTTAGAACAACTGTACGCGACCAAAGGCGAGCAAGCGTTTACGGATAGAAAAAACAATTTGGTGAATGGTCTCGGTGATTTCTATAAAGATTTTAATGCTGCCGTTGATGAAAAGGTCTTTGAGCAACTCATTCAGCTTTATGCAACCAAATCTCCTAAGGAGTTTTTACCATCAAGCTTAGTCAATGCCAATATCCCAGTTTTGACCAATTCGCTATATAAGGATGCAAAGCTTACGTCCTACACTGCGGTAAAGGAATTATTATCAGGAGACACCAAAACTATTTTGACGAATCTAAACAATGATAAAGGATATCAGCTCGTTAAAGAAATGGCGGATAAGTATATCAAAGAAGTGGCGCCAAAATATGATGAAATCAACTTAAGAAATTTGGCTTTGCAGCGAACCTATATGAAAGCGCAATTAGAATTGAATAAAGAATCGAGAATTTTTCCGGATGCCAATAGCACTTTGAGGGTAACCTACGGAAAAGTAAAAGGTTATGAACCGAAAGACGCAACCATATATAAACCCTTTACCTATTTGGATGGGGTTTTAGAAAAATATATTCCTGGCGATTATGAATTTGATGTTCCAAAAAAACTCATCGACTTATATAGAGCCAAAGACTATGGTCAATACGGTTCTAAAGGCAAAATGCCGGTTTGCTTCATTGGAACAAATCACACCACGGGAGGCAACTCTGGAAGTCCAGCAATTGACGCAAAAGGAAACTTAATTGGACTAAATTTTGATCGTGTTTGGGAAGGAACTATGAGCGATATTTACTATGATCCTGCCATTTGTAGAAATGTTATGGTCGATATTCGATACGTTTTGTTCATCATTGACAAGTATGCGAATGCAAAAAACCTTATTGAGGAAATGAAAATTACGCATCCAAAACAAAAAAATAATAAATAAAAAATAATATTTTAATAAAATAATCAACAAATAAAATTACAAAACGTTAAATATATTACACATTTCATTTAAGTTATGGGTAGCTGATTTTTGGCATAATACTTGGTAAACAGTCGGCAGTTGCAACAGAATATAAATTTTTAAAAAAAAATTGAAAAATATTTTTCCATAATAAAAAATTTATATCTTTGCCTCGAATTAATAATTAACCTTTTATAATTAAGTAAGATGAAAAAGTATTTTTTAAGTTTAGCTGTTATCGCTGCATTAACTGTAGTATCTTGTAAACAAGCTGAAGCTCCTGCTGAAGAAGCTCCAGTAACTGAAGAAGTTGCACCTGCTGTTGAAGAAGCTGCTCCTGTAGCTGATACTGCTGCTGCTGCTGCTACTGAAGCTGCTCCTGCTGCTGACGCTGCTGCTGCTCCTGCTGCTGAGCCTGCAAAAAAATAATTAGAAATCACTTCTAAAGATTTTAAAACCACGCAATGCGTGGTTTTTTTATTTGATAATAGTCTCTATTTTGAAATAGCCAGAAATAAAAAAAGCTTCAAACAAATGTTTGAAGCTTTTTTTGTACTCAGAGCGGGACTTGAACCCGCACGAACATTGCTGTTCACTGGATTTTAAGTCCAGCGTGTCTACCAATTTCACCATCCGAGCTGGACAATCTTGAGCGAAAAACGGGGCTCGAACCCGCGACCTCGACCTTGGCAAGGTCGCGCTCTACCAACTGAGCTATTTTCGCATTTCAATTTCTTAAAGAACTGCCTTACTTGTTTCGTAATGCGAGGGCAAATTTAATACTTTAATTCAATTCTACAAGCCTTTTGAGAAAAAAAAGCACGCTAATTTATAACGTCCTGAATCACTATTATTTAATGACTCCCTTTCTATTTCTTAGACAACATTCTCTTGATTTCGTTGAGTTTCATCATGGCTTCGATTGGTGTTAAGGTATTGATATCTAAATTAAGGATTTCATCCCTAATTTCTTCCAATAAAGGATCATCTAAATTAAAGAAGCTCATCTGCATTTCTGCCTTTTCTGCTTTGATACTATTTAACGCATCGTTGGAATGATTTTTCTCCAATTTCTTCAATATTTTCTGTGCTTTTGACAAAACGATTTGAGGAATTCCAGCCATTTTCGCAACGTGCAACCCGAAACTATGGGCACTCCCGCCTTTTACCAATTTACGAATAAACAACACGGTATCTTTTAGTTCCTTTACTGATACGTTATAGTTTTGAATTCTTGGCAACAATTCGCTCATTTCATTTAATTCATGATAATGCGTTGCAAACAAAGTCTTAGGTCTTGTCGGATGCTCATGCAAAAATTCCGCAATGGACCATGCTATTGAAATACCATCATATGTACTAGTCCCTCGTCCGATCTCGTCCAACAATATCAAACTTCGATCGGAAAGATTGTTCAGAATCGATGCGGTTTCATTCATTTCTACCATAAAGGTCGATTCTCCCATCGAAATGTTATCACTCGCCCCAACCCTCGTAAATATCTTATCTACCACACCCATATTGACTGACTCGGCTGGGACAAAACTTCCAATTTGAGCCAATAGTACTATCAAGGCCGTTTGTCTCAAAATTGCAGATTTACCGGACATATTTGGACCCGTAATCATAATCAACTGCTGTGATTCTCTATCTAAAAAAACATCATTAGCAATGTAAGGTAATCCAACTGGCAACTGTCTTTCAATTACAGGATGTCGTCCATTCTTAATATCCAAAACAAAACCTTCATCTAGTACGGGACATACATACTGATTTTCTATTGCCAATTGCGCAAATGAAGTTAAGCAATCTAATTGCGCAATCAAATTGGCGTTTAGTTGCACTGGTTTGATATAACTCGCCACCCAACTTACTAATTGCTCAAACAATTCAACTTCTAATTTTTGAATCTTTTCCTCGGCACCGAGAATCTTCGATTCATATTCTTTGAGTTCTTCCGTAATGTAGCGCTCTGCATTGACGAGCGTTTGCTTTCTAATCCATTCTGTTGGAACCTTGTCTTTGTGGGTGTTTCTGACTTCAATATAATATCCAAAAACATTATTAAAGGAAATTTTTAGCGACGCAATTCCTGTCTTTTCAGATTCTCTTGTCTCAATGCCTTCCAGAAATTCTTTTCCTGTACTTGAAATCAATCGCAGTTCGTCAAGTTCATTACTTATCCCCGATGCAATGGCATTCCCCTTAGAGATGGCAACCGGAGCCTCTTGGTTAAGTGTTGTCTTGATTTTTTCTCGCAACACCTCGCAACCATTTAAGCTATCACCAATAATTCGTACTGCCTCTTGTTTGCTTCGCAACGCAATTTCCTTTATAGGCATAATCGCATCTAATGAATCTTTCAAAAAGACCATTTCTCGAGGAGAAACTTTACCTGCCGCAATCTTTGAAATTAACCGTTCTAGATCAGAAATCTGTTTGATTTGACTCTGAATACTTTTTAAAATCTCCTGATTCTCTTTCAAATAAGCAACAACCTCATGACGATTTTGAATTTTTCGAATGTCTTTCAGGGGCAACGCCAACCAACGTTTCAATAATCTTCCACCCATTGGCGACAAAGTCTTGTCGATTATGTCAAGCAATGTGACGGCGTTTGGATTGTAACTATGGTATAACTCAAGGTTTCTTATCGTAAATCGATCCATCCAAACATAAGCGTCTTCCGCAATTCGATGAATAGAAGTAATATGTTGTCTTTTGTTATGTTGCGTCTCAGATAAGTAATACAAAATGGCTCCAGAAGCGATAATCCCTTCCCGCAATTCTTCAATTCCAAAGCCCTTCAGTGTAGTAGTTTGAAAATGATTGGTTAATGACTCAAAGGCATAGTCTTCTTTATATATCCAGTCTTCTAGGTAAAAATGATGATAATCTTCACCAAAAGTTTCTCTAAAATTACTTTTGTGAATTTTCGCAATTAGGACTTCACTCGGGCTGAAATTCTGCAGTAATTTATCTACATATTCTTCATTTCCTTCTGCCGTTAAGAACTCGCCCGTTGAAATATCTAGAAACGAAATCCCGATATTCTTTTTCCCAAAATAAACGGAAGCTAAAAAATTATTTGAATTGGATTGTAAAACCTCGTCATTCATAGAAACCCCAGGCGTCACTAATTCTGTAACACCTCTTTTGACAATGGTTTTAGTCATCTTAGGGTCTTCCAACTGGTCGCAAATGGCAACACGTAGTCCCGCTTTAACAAGCTTCGGCAAATACGTATTCAAAGAATGATGTGGAAATCCAGCTAAAGCAGTTTCTGTTTCAGATCCAGCTCCTCGTTTTGTAAGAACTATCCCCAGTATTTTCGATGCCCGAACAGCATCTTCTCCAAAAGTTTCATAGAAGTCGCCAACTCTAAACAACAAGCAAGCATCAGGATATCTCCTCTTAATCTCATTGTATTGCTTCATTAATGGCGTTTCTTTCGCTTCTTTTTCTATAGATTTCAAGGGTTGTATCTGTTTTGAGGTATTAATAAAGGAATAGCGAATTTAAAAATTTTAAAATGAATTTATTGCGTTCACAAAAATTAATTAATTTTAAGAAATCTTTAGATTGCAGTTTGGATTTTTTGAATAGTTTTGTCTTGTAAATCTTAACAAAAACAACAATGAAAAAATTAGTATTATTTGCTGTATTAACGGTTTTTGGTGTAGCAACTGCAAATGCGCAAGCAAAAAAACCTGTAAAGAAAGAAGCTGCTAAAAAAGAAACTGCTGCTAAAGCTGATTCTCCAAAAGTTGACGGAGCTGGAATGGTTTTCGAAAACGAAACCATTGATTATGGTACACTTCCTCACAATGCTGACGGAAAACGTGAATTCGTATTTGTAAACAACGGAACAAAACCATTAATCATCTCTAACGCTACAGGATCATGTGGTTGTACAGTACCAACATGGCCAAAAGAGCCAATTGCTCCAGGAGCAAGAGCGGTAATTGGTGTAAAATATGCTACTGACAGAGTTGGTGCTTTTACAAAAACAGTTACGCTTACTTCTAATGCAGAAGGACAAGCTTCAAAAGTGTTGACTATCAAAGGAACAATCCTTGGTGATGACGCTCCAAAAGAAACTCCAAAAGGATAATCTTTTTTATATAATAGAAAAAACTTCCAATTCGTTGGGAGTTTTTTTTTGTTTACATTTGAAATAAAGCTACATGAGAAAACTTGAAAATAGCGAATTAGAACGAAAATCGATTGCAGATTTTAAGAATTCCGACAAAACTCCATTGATTATTATTCTCGACGATGTCAGGAGCCTCAATAATATCGGTTCCGTGTTCAGAACTGCAGATGCTTTCTTGATTGAAAAAATCTATTTATGTGGTATTACTGCAGTACCTCCAAATAAAGAAATTCACAAAACCGCACTTGGCGCCACCGATACTGTCGATTGGGAGTATCACGAAGATGTTGCGACATTAATTCACAAACTAAAAAATGACAAGGTAAGCGTATTCGCCATCGAGCAAGTGGAAAACGCCATCCATCTCCAAAATTTTTCGATAGTTCAAAACGAAAAATACGCAGTCGTATTCGGGAATGAAGTTTTTGGGGTAAATCAAAAGGCAATTGAAATCTGCGACGGGACCATAGAAATTCCGCAGCTAGGAACCAAACATTCCTTAAATATTGCAGTCAGCGCAGGCATTGTCATGTGGGATTTGTTCAAAAAATTTCACTATTGATTTTTCAACTTTTGGTGAATTTCTTCCAAAACAAAAACATAATCTTCTTGCTTTCTCACGAAATCTCGGTCTGAAACATCTATAATCAAAACGTTCAAATCGGCTTGTGACTTGATATAGTCTAAATAGCCTTTATTAATCTTATCCAAATACTCCGCCGGAATCTCCTGCTCGTAACTTCTCCCTCTATACTTGATATTCTCTAGCAAACGCTCGGTATTTTGATACAAGTAAATGTACAAATCTGGTTTGGGCATTTCCTTATAGATGATTTCAAACAATTTCCGATACAAACGGTATTCATCCTCACTAAGCGTCACCTTCGCAAAAATTAGCGACTTAAAAATGTGGTAATCGGCAATTATAAAATCTTTAAACAAATCAAATTGCGCCAAATCATCAGAAATTTGTTGATATCTATCGGCCAAAAATGACATTTCCAACGGGAATGCATATCGATTCTGATCTTGATAAAACTTCGGCAAAAAAGGATTATCGGCAAAACGCTCGAAGACGGTCTTCGCATTAAAATCTTCAGCAATCTTCGTAGTCAATGTTGTTTTTCCCGCACCAATATTTCCTTCAATGGCGATATAATTGAAATGATCTAGTGCGATGTTTTTTATTGGAAAATCCAACGATTGAAGCATCTTGATTTGGCTTTTATCCTCAGAAGCCTTTAAGAGTTCAGGCAGGTACTTTTGTAAAATGGGATGACGCCAATCTAAATTTAAATCCCGCATTGGCACCAACACAAACAATCGCTCTTGCATAAACGGATGTGGCACCGTGAGATTCTTAGACGCAATAATTTCTTCATTGAAAGTAATCACATCAATATCTATAGGCCTTGACTGATATCCTTCTGTCTCGGTTCGTACTCTACCCAACTTCTTTTCGATATTCAAGACATTTTCAAGTACCGTTTCTGCGTCAGTTTGGGTATGCAATACCAGTGCGCAATTATAAAACGCTTCACCATCAAATCCCCAAGCAGGCGTCTCATATAGGTTGGAAACTTTGACAATTGTTCCTACACTTTGGTGAATAAATTCGATAGCCTTTTGGATGTTTTCCAGACGATTTCCCTGGTTACTGCCTAACGATAAAATAACTTGATGTTGCGTATTCATATTAACCGCAAATTAAGTAAAAGAATTTTAGAATAGAAGTATATTTGCACCGACTGTTAATAAATTTAATTACCGTTGAAATTGTAACTTTAGTAGTTCAAAGTCAACTTATTGATAAAAAAAATATGCGATTCTTAGGAAATGTCTTAGCAACAATAGTGGGTCTTTTTGTCTTTTGTATGATATTCTTTTTTGGAATATTTTTTATCGCAGCGATATTTGGAGGAAGTTCCGAAAATGTAGCTGTACAAAGCGACTCCGTTATTGAACTCGATTTATCAAAAATATCCACGGATTATGCTGGTAAATTCAACTATAAAGAAATTGATTATTTTGATGCCAAACACGATGGTTTATCTGATGTCATCAAAGCCATCAAAGCAGCCAAAGAAGACGATGACATCAAAGGAATTTCAATTCTAAATGACAATTCTAATTTGGGAATGTCACAAATTAAAGCGGTAAGAGCGGCATTAGAAGACTTCAAGAAATCAGGAAAATTTGTCTTCGCCTACGCCAACTTTTTTACACAAAAAGAATACTACCTCAACTCCGTAGCCAATACGATTTACCTCAATCCGATTGGTGAAATGGAATTCAAAGGACTATCATCTGAACTCTTATTTTTCAAAGATTTTCAAGACAAATACGGCATAAAAATGGAAGTCATTCGACACGGGAAATACAAAAGCGCAGTCGAACCTTTCCTAGAAAACAAGATGAGCGATGCTAACCGTGAACAGATTACAGCCTTGCTAAACTCACTTTGGAATTCGATGCTAGGAGATATTTCTAAAAGTAGACTTATTTCGACGACTAAGCTCAATCAAATTGCGGATCAATTGGCAGCACGAACACCAGAAATGGCTAAAATGCAAGGATTGGTAGACAAAGTCGTTTACGAAGACGTCTATCACAACGACATCAGAAAAATCCTTTCGGTAGATGCTGATGACGATTACCACAAGATTTCAATTCTGGATTATGCTATGAATGTGGCGTCAACAGCATCCGAATCTTCCTCGAAAAACAAGATTGCCATTATTTATGCGCAAGGTGACATTGGAAGTGGCGAAGGCGACGTTAATTCGGTCGGAGAAGGTTCGATGAGACGTTCGCTTCAAGACGCGAGAAAAGACAAAAAAATCAAAGCTATTGTACTTCGAATTGATTCTCCTGGTGGCAACGCTTTGACTTCCGACCTAATCTGGAGAGAAATCGAATTGACTAAAAGAGTAAAACCTGTAATTGTTTCTATGGGAAATTTGGCGGCTTCTGGCGGATATTATATCGCTTGTAATGCTAACACCATTTTCGCCGAAGACAATACCATTACTGGTTCAATCGGCGTATTTGGTTTGTTACCTAATTTCACTGGACTCACTACAAAAATGGGAATCTACTCGGAGCAAGTGAGCACCAATGCCAACGCTTCGGACTACAGCATTTTTAAGCCTTTGAGCGAAAACTATAAATTTATTGCCCAAGAAGGTGTCGAAAAAATCTATACAACTTTTGTTTCCCGCGTGGCTGCTGGTAGAAAAATGACTTTTGAGCAGGTTGATGCCATTGCACAAGGTCGTGTTTGGTCTGGAACTGAAGCTTTAAAAGTTGGTTTGGTTGACAAAATCGGCGGCCTGGATGCTGCTTTAGAGTACGCCGCTTCATTAGTTCACATTAATGAGTACAAAACCCAAAACTTCCCGATTTACGAAAAAGATTTTGCAGATTATTTGGGCAGTCTAGGCGTTCCGTTTATGAAAACCAAAGAGAGTTTCATCAAAGAAGAAGTGGGTGAAGAAAACTATAAAGTCATCGAACAAATTCGCCGTATTCAAAGCAAAAAAGGTGTGCAAGCGAGTTTGCCTTTTGAAATTAATATTCATTAAATAAGAAATCCTGAGTTCATCGCGTTCTAAACTAAAATAATCTAGTCATGCTGAAGAAAATCTTAAAAATTGTCGGAATTATTCTACTCGTTCTTATCCTGTCGCTTTTTGCAATTCCTTTCTTTTTCAAGGATCAAATCAAAGCAAAAATTACGGATGCCATCAACGAAAAAGTAGATGCCAAAGTCTCCTTTGAAGATGCAGATTTGAGTTTGTTCAAGAGTTTTCCACAAGCCAACGTCACAATCGACAAACTGCTGATCATCAACAAAGCGCCTTTTGAAGGCGACACGCTAATTTCTTTAGGTCAAATCAATTTGAAAATGTCGGTCAAAGAATTGTTCAAAGGCAAAGAAGAGTCGATGAATATTGAAGCGGTTTCAACAGAAAACGGATTGATCAATATTCTCTTCAACAAAGATGGTCTCGGCAACTTCGATATCGCTTTGAAAGACGACAAAGAGCAAGACGACAGCAAAAGCAGTCCACTATCGCTGAAGATTAAAGAATACAAAGTCACCAACCTTCGTTTCAAGTATTTCGATGAGCGATCTAAAATCAAGATGATTATCGACAGCCTAGATCATTCCGGAACTGGAGATTTTGCCAATTCTAAATTGGATTTGAACACCAAATCGACCGCAAAGGTTTCCCTGTTTATGGATAAATCCAACTATATGAATCATGTGGCTTTGTCGCTTGATGCGGTCTTAGGAATCGACTTGGATCAAAGCAAATATACTTTCAAAGAAAACAAAGCGCTCATCAACAAATTGCCTTTAGAATTTGACGGTTTTATTCAAATGCTGGAAAACGGACAACAATACGATTTGAAATTTAAGACGCCAACGTCAAGTTTCCAGAACTTCTTGGGCTTGATTCCTGCGGCTTATGCAGCCAATATCAAAGATGTAAAAACGACAGGAGACTTTACCGTAACTGGTTTTGCCAAAGGAATACTTTCTGATACCACTGTGCCAAAATTCAATGTGGCGATTGCCTCAAACAATGCTTCTTTTCAGTATCCGAACCTGCCAAAATCGATTCAGAACATTATCATCGACACGAAAATTATCAATGAAACTGGTTTGACTAATGACACTTACGTGAATTTAGATCAGTTGTCTTTCCGGATTGACCAAGATGTTTTTAATGCGAAAGCCAACATCAAAAACTTGGCAGAAAATCCGCTCGTTGATGCACAATTGAAAGGCGTGGTGAATCTTGGAAATGTTTCTAAAGCCTATCCAGTAAAGCTAAAAGTGCCGCTTTCTGGAATTTTAAAAGCGGATGTTGTGACCAAATTTGACATGAAGTCTGTAGAAACAAATCAATATGATAAGATGCAGAACTCTGGGAATATGACACTAACTGGGTTCAAATATGTGGACGAAACCAACAAAGCAATGAACATCAACAAGGCTGTTGTTCAGTTTACCAACACCAGAATCAATCTTCAAGAACTCGATTTGACCACTGGTAAAACCGACATGAAAGTAAATGGCGTTCTAGAGAATCTTTTCGGATTTATGTTGAAAAATCAAGAGTTAAAAGGCAACTTCAATATGCAATCGAATCAGTTTGCCGTTGCCGACTTTATGACAGCTGAAACGCCAAAAACGAAATCAGAAAAACCAAAAGCTGCGGTGAAAATTCCAGCGTTCTTAAATTGCTCCTTAACAGCAAAAGCCAATACCGTTTTGTACGACAATTTGGCTTTGAAAAATGTTTCGGGTAAGCTGATTATAAAAGACCAAAAAGTAACACTCGAAAACATCAAATCTGATATTTTTGGTGGGCAAATTACCGCCAACGGCGATGTTTCGACCAAGGCAAAAATTCCAGTTTTCAATATGAATTTGGGTATGAAAGCCGTCGACATTCAGCAAACTTTTTCTCAACTTGATATGTTGAAAAAAATTGCGCCGATTGCAGAAGTAGTCGAAGGAAAAATCAATACAACCATCAAATTGTCTGGAAATTTAGATGCTAAAGAAATGACGCCAGACGTGAATAGTCTTTCTGGAGATTTGTTCAGTCAGTTGCTTTCTACCACGGTCAACCCGAGTAAATCTGCGCTGTTATCAAAATTAGATGGCGACATTCCTTTCTTGGATTTGAAAAAATTGAATTTGAAAGATTTGAAAACGGCTCTTACGTTCAATAATGGTAAAGTCAATATCAAGCCATTTGAATTAAAATATCAAGACATTAAAGTAAATATTGGCGGTCAACATGGGTTTGATCAAAACATGAATTATAACCTCAAATTTGATGTGCCAGCGAAATATCTTGGTCCAGAAGTCAATAAATTATTGGCCAAGTTATCGCCATCGGACGTTAATAAATTAGAGAATATTCCGGTCAATGCGTTGGTCTCTGGAAATTTCAAAGCTCCTAAAGTGAGCACTGACATTAAAAGTGGAATTGCTAATTTGACTTCGCAACTGGTAAAACAACAAAAAGAAAAGTTAGTCAAACAAGGCACAAGCGCTTTGGAAGATCTCATCAATAAAAACACGAAGTCTTCTGATACGACAAAAGGCAAATCTCCTGTCAAAGAAGACATCAAAAAGAAAGCGGGCGACTTGCTCAATGGTCTGTTTAAAAAATAAAAGCAACGCATCAAAAAAGCCCTAATTGTTCTTAGGGCTTTTTTTATATGTCAATGGCAACAACACTGCCTTCGGAACTGCGAACGTTAAAAACCGTTCCGTCTTCAAAAAGCAAATATTGTCCTTTGATTCCAACTAAAACTCCTTTGAAACTAGGCGTTTTTTCTAAGCTAAGACTATTTACTTTAGTTGGATAGTTGATTACGGGATAGTGCATTTCGTAGACGTCGTTCTTCTCTGAAAAAAAATATTCATTCACTTCAAGCGGAAGTAAACTTTCGACTTTTGCTTTTTCTAGAATCAAATCATTAGTGATAATATCATTGGTGAGCATTTTTCGCCAATTGGTTTTGTCTGAAAAATGTTCCTTTAGCGCCACTTCTGTAATGCCAGCCAAATAGCGATTCGGAACTTCTACAATAGCAATCGCTTTTTCCGCGCCTTGATCGATCCATCGCGTCGGTACTTGGGTTTTTCTGGTCACGCCGACTTTGACTTCGCTCGAAATGGCGAGATAAACAATGTGTGGCTGCAATTGCACCTTCGATTCGTAGTCTAAATCACGATCGGCAATTCCGAGATGCGCGGTACTTAATTCGGGTTTCATAATCCAATCGCCGACAGCTGGACTTGCATAAAAGCAATCGTAACAAAAGCCTTGACGGAATATTTTTTTTCTTTTACCGCAATTCAAACATTGATAGCCTTCCAACTGAATCGTCAGTTCTTTGCCCAAAACCTGATTGATATTCAAGAAACTGTTTTCAAACACCAAATAATATTGTATTGGGTTTCCAAATTCAGTTTGCATTTTGGTTAAAACTCCTTCGTACTTCATCTGATTTTTGTCTGATTATCTAAAATTAGCATTAGAATTTCTGCTATATTTTTTGTTATTTTGGTAAAGCTGTAAAGTTATCGATTTGTGTTTAAATAATTTATTCACAAACCGTAAATCATACATTAAAATCATCCGTCGAAATGCCTTTACCAATAATCAATTCTATTGCCTCCTGGGTTTTGAAACAGCGAATTCATCAAATTGAGTTGTTTCTAAAATACCCCAATGAAGTACAAGAGGAATTGCTTATGAACCTTCTAAGGAGTGCTGAAAACACAGTTGTTGGCAAGCATTATGACTTTGCTTCAATAAAGTCGTATAACACATTTACGGAGAGAATTCCCATTTCTACTTACGAGGATATCGAAAAGTTCATAGAACAAACTCGTCAAGGGGAACAGAATATTTTTTGGAGTACACCGATAAAGTGGTTCGCCAAATCGAGCGGAACGACCAATGCTAAAAGCAAGTTTATACCCGTAAGTAATGAAGCACTCGAAAATTGCCATTATAAAGGCAGTAAAGATTTGCTTTGTTTGTACCTCAACAACAACGAGGATTCGCAGTTGTTTATCGGGAAAAGTTTACGACTTGGCGGTAGTTCGCAGATTTACGAAAACAACAACACCTTTTTTGGCGACTTATCGGCAATATTAATCGAAAACATGCCGATTTGGGCTGAATTCAGCAGCACGCCGAGCAGCAAAGTTTCTTTGATGAGCGAATGGGAAACCAAAATTATGGCCATCATCGAGGAATCAAGAAACGAAAATGTGACGAGTTTTGCTGGCGTTCCTTCTTGGATGTTGGTCTTGATGAACAAAGTATTAGAAGACAGCGGAAAATCAAACTTGATGGACATATGGCCCAACTTGGAAGTCTACTTTCACGGCGGTGTTAGTTTTGAACCGTACCGAGAACAATACAAAAAAATTATTCCGGCTAGCCAATTTAAATATTATGAAATTTACAATGCTTCTGAAGGTTTTTTTGCGATACAAGATTTAAACAATTCGAGTGATTTACTATTAATGCTAGACTACGGGATTTTTTATGAATTCATTCCAATGTCTGTTTTTGGAACAACCGAGGAAAAAGCAATTCGCCTTTCTGACGTTGAACTGCATGTCAATTACGCCATTCTCATTTCCACTAACGCTGGACTGTGGCGTTATTTAGTTGGCGATACTGTTCGATTTACGTCGTTAAGTCCATATAGAATACGCGTAACAGGACGAACCAAACATCATATCAATGTTTTTGGTGAGGAATTGATGGTCGAGAATACCGATCGTGCCATTTCAAAGGCATCCCAACTCACCAACTCTGAAGTTGTCGATTATACCGTGGCGTTCATATTTATGAAAGACAAAGAAAAAGGAGCCCACGAGTGGATGATCGAATTCAAAAGCAAACCTAGCAATATCAATGAATTTCAAAAAATATTAGACGAGACGTTGCAATCTTTAAATTCAGATTACGAAGCCAAGAGACACAACAATATGACGTTGAATCCGTTAGTGATTAATGTGGCGCGTCCTAATTTGTTTTATGATTGGTTGAAAGAGCAAGATAAATTGGGTGGACAGCATAAAATTCCGAGGCTTTCTAACAAAAGAGATTATTTAGAACAACTCAAGAATTTATCTCTTTAATTTATCTTTAGGCGAAAATGAAAAAATTAGTATTGTTTGCAATTCTCTTGGCGGTACTTCTTTCATGCGGTCCGCACAGAATGCGATGCGGTCCAAAAGGAATTTGCAATCATGATACCCAAAAAAATCACAATAAAATTTCATAGTGGTTGTAACAATTTTGAAAGATGGTGGTCTAGTTGACAATCATCAATTAAGATCAATCCAATCATGAAATTAGTACTACTAGCCGGAATAATGCTCTTATCGTTCTCCGTTACGGCGCAAGAAATTCCCACAAATCCAACTTCAAAAGATTCGATTTCCAAAATAGAAGAACAGAAACTTAAAGAAGTCACTGTTATAGGCAATAAAAAGAAATTCCTAAAAATAGATTCTGACAAAACAACGGTTAGCGTTAAAGACAATCCGATGCTAAGTACGGGTAACGCTTTTGAAGTAATCAAAAAACTACCTGGAATTATTGCTAGTCCAAGTGGTGGATTGACCTTAAATGCCAAAGGAATTACTGTCTATATCGATGGCGCGCCTAGTTCGTTAAGTGGTACTGATTTGGAAAATTATTTGTCATCACTCCCTGCAAGTGCTATTGAGAAAGTAGAATTAATATACAATCCCGGTGCTTCTTTTGAAGCAAACTCAAGTGGATCAATCATCAATATTATTATGAGTTCGAAGCGTTTGAAAGGAATAAATGCTAGCTTTAATATCAATTATAATTTCAATAAATACCAAAAACCGAGTCCTCAAATTTTACTAAATGGGAAAGAAAAAAACCTGAGTTGGCAGACCATGGTTGGGTACAATTATATTGATAGCGAAACCTTACAAAGAAATGTGCAAACATTTACGGCTTTAAGCAATCAGAAATTAAGTCAAGAAAACTTTAGTGTTAACACCAATAGAAACTTCTATTTTCGAGGTGGAACCAACTATAAATTATCTAAAAAATCAAATCTTTTGTTCAATTATAACTTGAATATCGCCAATGACAGAAGTGTTTTTGACGCTTCCACTTTTGGTGACAACATCAGCTACTTGAATGATGGAATTACCAAAACAAAAAGCAACAACCATGAAATTAGTTTGCAGTATAAAACAAAATTAGATACGATTGGAAGTACATTAGATATTATAGGGTTTAGCAATTTGTTTGATAGAAATCCAATTACGAAATCTGGTGCTTTAGATAATGTTGCAAATACAAGTTCTTTTAACAATGCCAATTTGGACTTTGCTTTAAAAAACTATTATTTGAAATATGATTTTGCTTTTCCTTTTGAAAAATCAAAATTTTCTATAAATACTGGCGGGAAATTCAATGTTTTAAAAGTGACTAATTTGGGTAATTACTATCTCAATACACCTACTTTAAGTACAATTAATTTTGACTATACCGAAAACAACTTGGCTTTTTATGTTGAAGCCAGAAAGAAAATTAAGAAGTTTAGTTTTACCGCAGGTTTGCGTTTTGAAGATTTTAATGTGACCCGAACTGCAGTTAAAGAAGGAAATACCGTAGACATCAAATTTAAGAATTCAAATTTTTTCCCCAACGTGAGTGCGCTTTATGAATTAATGAAAGATGTAAATATTTCGGCTTCTTATTCTAGAAAAATAAACCAGCCAACTTACAATAGTTTAGATCCGAATAATGGCTCAAGTTTTGACCAATACAATGTTTCGCAAGGAAATCCGCTATTAGATCCCACTTTTTTTGACAATTATGAGTTTAAAATAACAGCGCTTGATTTTGTTCAGTTGGGCATGAACTATACTTCTTCAAAAGACAACAATCTCTTTGTGTTTAGTGCAGATGCCAATGCTACAGAACCTATAAGCAATCAAACTTTTCAGCAATTTGACAAGTTTAGTACGTTTAGCGCCTTTTTTAATTTTCCAATTCCATTAGACTATTTTCTTAAAGGTAAAGAGGAATTCCAAAAGCGTATGAATACAATAGATAAGATGAATTACATTTATCTGAGCATCAATTATATTAAATCTGACATTAAAGGATTTGACTTTCCTTACTCGAACAAACCTATTATGAATTATGCCGCAGAAGCACAAATTATCTTACCATGGGATATTAGAAATTCAATGACTTATTTCATCTTACCGTCTGGAAATTGGCAGATTTATAAAGTAACCAAACCGATCCAACAATTTGACATATCCTTTAGTAAAGATTTTATGAATAAAAAACTAAAAATCGGATTACATGCCTTCGATTTATTTAACCAAAACGATGTCAATGCCCTAATTGCAGGTCAGAATCTACAAACCAGTTTCTACAAAAAAGAGGATTCAAGAACCTTCCGAATTTCATTAACGTATAATTTTGGAAACTTAAAATTAGACAAAGAAAATACAGATATCCAAACTGAGAAAGTACAAAGCGGCGGTGGAATACTGAAGTAACTTTACTTGAACTCATAAAAAAATCCCGTATCAATCTGACACGGGATTTTCTTTTTATAAACTTATTACTTTAAGAAGCAATTTCAAGACGCTTCAATAGATTTTTGGTCAAAGTGTCGTTGGCGTAATCTTTATCGATATGCAGTACTTTTTCGTCATTGCTTGGCAATTCGTACATAGCATCGGTTAGGATTGCTTCGCACAAAGAACGCAATCCTCGCGCTCCTAACTTATATTCTAATGCTTTGTCAACGATAAAATCTAAAGCATCGTCGGTGATGATAAAATCAACATCATCCATAGCGAACAGCTTTTGATATTGCTTGATTAACGCGTTTTTAGGCTCGGTTAAGATGGCTCTTAAAGTCGCTTTGTCTAAAGGATCCATATGTGTTAGCACCGGCAAACGTCCGATGATTTCAGGAATTAATCCGAAATCTTTGATGTCTTTTGGGATGATATATTGCAACAAATTGTCTTTGTCGATATTGTCTACATTTTTCGAAGTGCTGTACCCAACTGCTTGACGATTCAAACGTTTTGAAATAATTCTTTCGATTCCGTCGAAAGCGCCGCCAGCAATAAACAAGATGTCTTTGGTATTGACTTCAACAAACTTCTGATCCGGATGTTTTCTTCCTCCTTTTGGCGGAACATTGACCACGGTACCTTCCAGTAATTTCAACAAAGCTTGTTGAACACCTTCTCCAGAAACATCACGCGTAATTGATGGATTGTCGCTTTTACGAGCAATTTTGTCAATTTCGTCAATAAAAACAATTCCTCGTTCTGCTTTAGTCACGTCGTAATCGGCGGCTTGCAGCAAACGAGTTAAGATACTTTCAACATCTTCTCCCACGTAACCTGCTTCGGTTAAAACCGTTGCATCTACAATAGCCAAAGGAACGTCGAGCATTCTTGCAATGGTTTTAGCGACCAATGTCTTACCAGTTCCGGTTTGACCTACCATAATGATGTTGCTTTTTTCAATTTCTACATCATCGTTCAACTGCTGTTGCATCAAACGTTTGTAGTGATTGTAAACCGCTACGGCCATTACTTTTTTGGTTTGATCTTGACCAATAACGTACTGGTCTAGAAAAGCCCGGATTTCTTGTGGCTTCTTCAAAATGAGATCAGCCACCATTTTAGAATTGCCATTGGTTTTTAATTCTTCCAATACAATTCCATGAGCTTGTTCAATACATTTATCACAAATGTGTGCATTGATTCCAGCAATCAAAAGATTGGTTTCAGGTTTTTTTCGACCACAAAACGAACAATCTAATAGTTCTTTTGCCATTGTTTTTTATTTAAAGTTAAGTCCGAAAACTTAACGTTATTATCGTCTTAAAACTTCATCAATCATTCCGTATTCTTTGGCTTCATCTGCAATCATCCAGTAATCTCTTTCACTGTCTTTGTGCACTTTGTCGAAAGTTTGACCTGAATGTTGAGAGATAATTTGGTACAATTCGTCTTTCAATTTCAACATCTCGCGAAGATTGATTTCCATGTCTGTGGCAACACCTTGTGCACCTCCAGATGGTTGGTGAATCATCACTCTTGAATGTGGTAAAGCAGAACGTTTTCCAGCAGCACCTGCACACAATAAAACGGCTCCCATCGAAGCAGCCATTCCGGTGCAAATTGTTGCTACATCTGGCTTGATGTATTGCATAGTATCGTAAATACCGAGACCTGCATACACACTTCCACCTGGTGAATTCAAATAGATTTGGATGTCTTTGGAGGCATCTGCACTTTCCAAAAACAGCAATTGCGCTTGTACAATATTCGCGATTTGATCGTCGATTCCTGTTCCTAAAAAGATGATTCTATCCATCATCAAACGAGAGAAAACATCCAATTGAGAAACATTCAACTGACGTTCTTCGATGATATATGGCGTCATATTCGTTGGTGTCATTGCATTCACGATTTTGTCGTAATACAAATTATTTACACCATGGTGTTTTGTAGCAAATTTTTTAAATTCTTTACCGTAGTTCATAGTAGGATTTTCTTTTTTATAGCATTTAAAAAAACAAATGAGCGTCAAAGTTTTACATTTGACGCCCAAATATATGGATTTATTTTGATTTATTCGCCGTAAGAGGCTGCAATAAATTCTTGGTAAGTCACTTCTTTAGTAGCTGCGTTTGCTTTTTCTTTAAAAATTTGCAACATTTTTTCGCTTACTACTTGTTGTGAAAGTCGTCTTACTTCTTCTTGATTAGATAGTACACGCGCCACAATTCCTTCCACTTCTTCCTCACTTGGATTCATTTGACCGTATTGCGCCATCTGAGCACGAATGGCTTTCGACGTATACGCTTTCAAATCTTCAAAAGTGATTTGGATGTTATTTTGCGCAAGTGCTTTCCCTTCTATAAGTTGAAAACGCAAACCTTTTTCAGATCTTTCAAATTCAAATTTTGCTTCTTCTGCTGATAATTTTTTCTCTCCAGTGGTTTGCAACCATTTGATTAGAAACTCAGCAGGCAAGTCAAACTTAGTATTGTCTATTAAGAAATTCGTCACATCAGCCATCAATTTTTGGTCGGCTTGTAGTGCGAATTGATTCTCAGCGTCTTCTTTGATTTTTTCTTTCAATTCATCGAGTGAAGCAATTTTTCCCTCTCCGAAAAGTCTGTCGAAAAGCGCTTGATTTAGTTCTGCCAAATCAGTTCCGTTAATAGATTCGATGGTAAACGTAACGTCAACATCCAATCCGTGTACGTCATCATGACTCACTTTTAAATAATCCATCAACATGTGATCGTCCTCAAACAAGCCTTTGGTTTTTAAAGTGACAACATCGCCTACTTTTTTACCAAGGAATGAAGCGCCTGTTTTCTTGTCTTTAAAAATATCCAACGCAAAGGTTGACTTCGCATTGATTCCTTTATCTTCATTGATGAATGTTCCGGTAACGTCAGAATTCTCAACAACCACTTCTTGTGGAATTGGCGTTCCAAATTGTTTTTGAATTCGAGTAACTTGATCGTCGATTAATTTATCGTCTGCTTTTACGATATATTTGATAATGTCGTTTTTAGCGTCTAGGTTCAATTCGAAATCTGGCGCCAAACCAATTTCGTATTCGAAAGTTAATTCCTCATCATCCCAAGAAAAATTCTCGTTGATTTTTGGTAGTGGTGAACCCAACAAATTCAATCGTTCAGATTCTAAATAGCGTGTCAAAGCCAATTCAACAACTTTGTTTACTTCTTCTACTTTGATTGCTTTTCCGTATTGTTTCTCAACCAAATCTTTAGGAACTTGTCCTTTTCTAAAACCTTTTACCGTAGCTAAAGGCATTTTTTCATTGATTCTTTTTTGCACTTGTCCTTTATAATCCATGTGCACGACTTGCATCACGATTACTTCGTTTACCGCATCAATTGCGACTCTTTTAATATCCATTGTGATCTTTTTACATAATAAAATTGGGTGGCAAAATTAGGACATTTTAACCACCCAAGCAAGTTTTTATTCTTTTGAAATTGTTTTATTTATCCTTTGGATTTTTAAATAAAATCGACTGTGAAATCGATAGAATTAAACTGAAAAACACGGCGGTCCAAAAGCTCTCGACGTGAAATCCGCCAACGATTTTTGTACACAGTAAAATAATCAACGCATTGATGACGAGCAAAAACAAGCCAAACGTCACAATCGTGATGGGTAAGGTGAATAAAATGAGAATAGGCTTTACAAAAATGTTGAGTAGCCCTAGTACTACGGCGACAATCAGCGAGGTCGTGAAAGTATCAACTGAAACTCCTGGCATGAAGTGCGCTATGACGACAACTAAAACGGCAGTGATCAATATTCGAAAAAGTAAATTCATAAATTCTCTATTAAATTACATTCAAATATATAAAAAAGCCAAGCCGTTTTTGATATAATGGCAATTCATAGTAAAATTAACTTGAATTCGATTTCAGTATAAACTAAATTTCGTTAACTTTATAATCTATAAACCTGTAAAATAATAGCTTATGAAAAATCTATACCTATTTTTAGTTTGTTTTATTTCATTGAATCTTAGTGCGCAGTTCTGGACAGAAGTAGCGCCTTTTGCTAATGATGCTGGTTTTGTTCCTCGACAGATTTCAATCGTAGATAATAATGTAGTTTGGGTTAATGGCGCTAATCCATCAGAAATTTCAATTCAAAAGTGGAGCCGTTCTTTAGATAGCGGACTTACTTGGGAAGAAGGAACTATTGATTTGGGAAATGCGGCATTGCAAGTGAGCTCCATATATGCTTTATCAGCAGAAAAAGCTTACGTCTCGGCTTTTTCTACAGACGGTATAACTTTAGGAGGTGTTTGGGTTACCACTGACAGCGGTGCGACATGGACCCAACAGACAACGGCATTGTTTAACGCTCCATTGGAGTCATTCCCTAATTTTATTCATTTTTTCGATAACGAAAATGGAATTGTAGCTGGAGATCCTGAAAACGGCTATTTCGAGATTTACACCACTACAGATGGCGGACAGAATTGGACACGAGTTCCATCGCAGAACATGCCTACAATAAATAATGAAGAATACGGATACTCTTTAAAATTTGAAGCGAGAGATAATTCGGTATGGTTTGGAACCAATAAAGGACGGCTTTTTAAATCTGATGATAAAGGGTTGAATTGGGTCGCTTACCAAACTCCGTTATCAGACTTCTCTTCAGGCGTGATTGCTGGCGATTTTGCTTTCAAGAATTCAAATGATGGCTTGCTAATTTCAAGCACATGGTCGATATGGAAAACTACTGATGGCGGGGCTAATTGGACACTTATGACCAATAGCACTAATGACCAAAGCTGTTTTAATTATGATATTGAACGTGTTCCTGGAACGACAGATGCTTATTTTGCTTGGGGCGAAAAAGCAGCTAATGGAGAAAGAAGCTCTACTTATTCGCTCAACGGCGGTTTCTTATGGGATGATTTAAGTAATAATATCCCGAACGTCACTCCGATTCAGGTGAAATTTAAAAGTAGTACGGTTGGTTTCTGTATTGGAAACGAACTTCCAAATTCGCTGGCAACAAAATTCTACAAACTTACAGACCCTCTTAATGTATTAGGAGGCACTTTAAGTAATGCAACGTTTAATACTAATCATGTAACTGTTTTTCCAAATCCAACACGAGATATTTTACGGATTTCTTCTAATGCAATTCAAGAAGTAAAGGTTGTTGATCTTGATGGGAAATTGCTTTTTGAAAAACAGTATCTAAATTTAAAAGAAACTACAGTAGATATTTCAAATTTTACATCGGGAATCTACGTGGTGAAAATTACGCTTCAAGACGGGACATCTGCAATGAAAAAAATCATAAAGTACTAGAAACAATAGAAATTGACTAACAAAAAAAGCCTGAATCATAAGTGAATTCAGGCTTTTGCTTTTTTGATTTATTGCAGAAAGTTTGCTGTGATTTCAAAAAACACTTTCGGATTCTCCGCATGTAGCCAATGCCCTACATTGGGAATGGTTTCGAAAACTGCAACTGGAAAATGATTTTTGATGTTTTCAAAATCTTCGTCTTTAATGTACTTGGAGTTGCCGCCACGAATAAACAATGTAGGTTTATCAAAATGCGAATTTGCAGGAAGCGCCGTTCCGATGTTCTCAATTTCACGATTAAAGACGGCTAAGTTGAAACGAAACGCCAACTGCTCAGGCGTTTGCCAATAAAGACTTTTGAGCAAAAATTGTCGGGTTCCGAAATCTGGAATATATTGAGCGACGATCGCATCGACTTCGGTTCTAGAAGGTTTTTGAGAAAAATCGACAGCGTTGAGTCCAGCGAGGATTTCTTGATGATGTGGCGCATAGTATTTCGGACCGATGTCACCCACAATCAACTTGTGAATCAAATCGGGATGTTCGACTGCCAACAGCATCGCTACTTTTCCGCCCATAGAATGTCCAATAATATCGATGTTGCTCAGATTCTTTTCTTGGCAATACTCGAGGATATCTTGCACCATGACTTCGTAATTGAAAATATCCGAATGGAAACTTCTTCCGTGATTGCGCAGGTCGAGCATGTGCACTTCGTAACCCAAAGTGGCGTATTGCGTGCCTAGCGTTTTCCAGTTGTCGGACATGCCAAGGAATCCATGGAGAATGAGGAGTGGTTTTGCTACGCCAGTTCGGGCTATACCCTCGTGTGCCGGAGCTTCTATTTTGGAGTAGAGTGTCATTTGTTGTCGGTTGTGGGTTGTGAGTTGTGGGTTTGCGTGAGGGATAGTAGAGGAAATCCTTTTGTGACGTTGTTCGGCGCAAAAGATTGCAACGGATAGCCCGACCCTTGTGGTCACGCCTTATTATTTTAATTTATTCAAATACATATTGACCACATTGTCGAGTCCGAGATAAAGCGATTCACAAATCAGCGCGTGCCCAATAGAAACTTCGAGAAGGCCAGGAATATTTTGTTTGAAAAACTGAATATTGTCGAGGCTTAGATCGTGCCCGGCGTTGATTCCGAGTCCCAATTCGTTGGCTAATTCAGCCGCTTTAACATAGGGTTCGATGCCGTTTTTGTTTCCCAAACCATATTCGTGCGCAAAGCTTTCCGTATACAATTCGATCCGATCTGTTCCGGTCGCTTTGGCTCCTTCGATCATTTTTAGAACCGGATCGACGAAGATAGAAGTTCGGATATTATGGCGTTGAAATTCTTGAATCACCTCTGTGAGATAGGCTTGGTGCTCGATGGTATTCCAGCCTGCACTTGAGGTAATCGCGCCAATGGCGTCGGGCACTAATGTTACTTGCGTGGGTTTGGTTTCGAGGACTAAGTCGATAAAATTGTGTTGCGGATTGCCTTCGATGTTGAATTCGGTGTAAACGACTGGCTTTAAATCGCGGGCATCTTGATATCGAATATGTCGCTCGTCCGGTCGCGGATGAATCGTGATACCTTGTGCTCCGAACTGCTGGATGTCTTTGGCAACTTGCAGTAGGTTGGGAACATTTCCGCCACGAGCATTTCGTAAGGTGGCGATTTTGTTGATGTTTACGCTTAACTTTGTCATGATGTAAATAGTTGTGGCAAAAATACAAAGTTAATGTAGGTGGTATTGTATAAATTTGATTATTTTGCATCGAGTAATAGTAAGAAAAACATGACTGAAATTAGAGACTGCATCAATAGCGATTTTAAAGCCATCAATAGCACGGACACGGTGATTGAAGTGCAAGACTTTTTCCATGAATTGACCTTTACGCATTTTCCAGTATTGGACGAGGGCGTTTATATGGGCTGTATTGCTTTGGATGATGTGGATACGTTTGATGCTGATAAAAAGATTAGCGATTATCGCTATACGTTGGAGCCTTTTTTCGCGAGAAATTCGATGATGTGGTTGGATGTTTTAGAGGTTTTCGCTAAGAATCATTCGAATGTGGTTCCGGTTTTAGATGAAAACAATTTGTATGTCGGATATTATGAATTGGATGACATTATCAAGTTTTTCCACGAAACCCCATTTTTGAAGGAGCCAGGCGGCATTATTGTCGTTCAGAAACCCATCGTTGATTATTCGATGAGTCAAATTGCTCAGATTGTTGAGAGTAATAATGGCAGACTACTAGGATTGTTTATTTCTGAGGCAACATCTGATTTGGTTCAAATAACAATCAAGATTAGTTTGGGAGCGATGAATGATATTATTCAAACCTTTAGAAGATACAACTACGAAATTATTTCCGAGCATCAAGAGGACACGTATATCACCAACTTGAAAGAACGTTCTGATTATTTGGATAAATACTTGAACATGTAACTATGAAAGTCGCCATCTACGGACAATACTACCAAAACAGCACTGAGCCTATTATCAAAGATATTTTCGTTTTCTTTAATAGAAATAGTGTAGAAATGGTTATTGAGTCGGAATTCTTAGCCATGTTGTATGACAAGAAAATCGTCGAGAAACAATACAAAACTTTTGATTCTCATACGGAGCTGGATGCTAGTTTTGATATGCTCATTAGTATCGGCGGAGATGGTACTATGCTCCGAGCAGCTACGTTAGCAGGGAATTCTGGCATTCCGTTGTTAGGTGTAAACGCAGGCAGATTGGGGTTTTTGGCTTCCGTTCAAAAAGAAAACATTGCCAATTTTTTGCAATTGGTCATTGAGAAAAAATATACTATTTCCCCACGAAGTTTGTTGTCTTTACGATGTATTCCGGAAAATGAAAACATCCAAGAACTTAATTTTGCGCTTAACGAAATATCGGTGAGTAGAAAAGACACCACTTCGATGATTACCATTGAAACCTATTTGAACGATGAATATCTCAATTCCTATTGGGCCGATGGATTAATTATTGCCACGCCAACGGGCTCGACAGGTTATTCCTTGAGTTGCGGTGGTCCAATCTTGACGCCAGATGTATCTAGTTTTGTTTTAACACCAATTGCGCCGCATAATTTGAATGCGCGTCCTTTGGTCATACCTGATTCTACTGAAATCCGCTTAAAGGTTTCTGGCCGTGAGGAATTTTATCTCGTTTCTTTAGATTCTAGAATTGCGTCCTTGAAAAATGAGTCCACCTTGATTATTAAAAAAACGCCATATCAAATTAACATGGTTGAAATTGAAGGCGAAACATTTTTAAAAACACTTCGAAATAAATTATTGTGGGGAGAGGATAAGAGAAACTAAGTTCTTTAATTTTCGAACACTAATTCCTGAATTTTTGCGTTTTCTTTTGCCTGTAATTGACAAATTTTAGGCGATTACAAACTGTTTTGCTATAAATTACTAGAAAACCCACTTTGATGTTAAATAAGACGTCATAATTATTATATTTGCACGCTATTTTTGAATGAATGAATAGAATTTTTTTTGCGTTTTTTTTCCTTTTAATAAGCATCTCGTCTGAGGCACAAATTCATGAATTTGGTGTTTTTTTAGGCGGGAGTAATTTTATTGGAGATATTGGACCTACCGACTATATTGCGCCTAAGAAGCCTGCTTTTGGTTTGCTGTATAAATGGAATAGAAGTCCACGTCATACCTGGAGATTTTCGTATATGCAAACGAGATTGAGTTCATATGACGAAGATTCCGATATGGAGTCTAGAATTGAAAGAGATTTTCGCTTTAAGAATGACATACAAGAGTTTAGTGCTGGACTAGAATTTGATTTTTTTGATTTTGATTTGCATGATTCTCAACCGAAATTCACGCCCTATGTTTTTACGGGATTAAGTTATCTTAGGTATGATAGCCTATATTTTCAAAATGGAGTATACAAAAAAGACTCGTCTAGAGGAACTATCGCCATTCCGATGATTGTAGGATTTAAGGGGCGTATTTTTGAGACGTTTGTTCTCGGATTTGAAGTGGGCGCTCGAACCACGCTTGCAGATGACATTGATGGAAGCGCACCTAGAAGTTCAAAATATAGCAATCAGAAATTTGGCAATTTGACCAGTAAAGATTGGTATGTTTTTACCGGGATTACATTAACGTATACTTTTGGCGACAAACCTTGTTTTTGTGCTGATTAATATGAAAAAGCTGTTAGACCATATAAATAAGGAGAATCTTCCAAAACATCTGGCCATTATCATGGACGGAAATGGGCGTTGGGCGAAACAAAAAGGATTGATGAGAACAGTTGGGCACGAAAACGGGTCGAAATCTGTTCGCGTTGCTGTTGAAACCTGTGCCAAATTAGGAATCGAAAACCTGACTTTGTATGCCTTTTCTACGGAAAATTGGAATCGGCCAAAATTAGAAGTGGAGATTTTGATGAAATTACTCATCAATTCACTCAAAAGTGAAGTTAAGAGTCTAATTGAAAATGATATTAAACTTTTAACTATCGGTAATATAGAAAGGCTGCCAAAATCTGCGCATAAAAAACTGTTAGATGTTATCGAAAAGACCAAGAATAATCAACGAATGACATTAACAATTGCGTTGAGTTATGGTTCGCGAGAAGAAATTATTCATGCCGTGAAAGATATCTCTAGTAAAGTTAAAAATAATATAATTTCAATAGATAGTATTGACGAATCAATTATAAATCAACATCTTTACACGCGAAATTTGCCAGATGTCGATTTGTTAATTAGAACTAGTGGTGAACACAGAATTAGCAATTTCCTGCTTTGGCAAATTGCCTATGCTGAATTGTATTTCACAAACGTTTTGTGGCCAGATTTTGGGGAAGATGATTTGTACGAAGCGATAATAAGTTATCAAAATAGAGAAAGAAGGTTTGGAAAAACAAGTGAACAAATTAAATAAATTTTTAGTGTTAAATAAAGGATTAAGGTTAGCCGTTCTCGTATCGCTGTTTGGTTGGATTTCTCAAATAAATGCTCAAGATAATATTCCCTTCGATCAAGGAGTAAAATATATTTTGGCCAACGTAGATGTTACCGGAAAGATAAGTTTTAACAAGCAAACCGTAGTGACATTCGCTGGTTTAGAAAAAGGTCAAGAAATTACAATTCCTGGCGAAGAAATAAGCAATGCGATTAAGAAATTAGGTAAATTAGGTTTGTTTAGCGAGATTGATTTTTTTGTAACGAAAACGGTTGGCGATAGCTTGTTTCTTGAACTCAATATTAATGAATTGCCGAAACTAAGCGAAGTGAAGTTCGCAGGCATCAAGAAGAAAAAGTCGGAAGAACTGATCAAAGAAAATGGATTAACCAAAGGCAAAATTGTCAATGAAAATCTGATTACTACTACCAAAAACTACATTGAAAACAAATATAAAAAAGACGGCTTTTATAATAGTAAAGTGACTATTCGTACAATTCCAGATACTACATCTGGAAATGAAGTTAAGATGTTTGTGAATGTCTTTAAAGGAAACAAAATAAAAGTCAAGGATATTGCGTTTTCTGGCAACGCAAAGTTTTCAGACAATAAACTTCGAAAGGCAATGAAAAATACGAAGGAAAAAAATCCGATTCGTATTTTCAAAGCTTCCAAGTATATTAAGGAAAAGTATAAAGAAGATTTGGCAAAAATCATCAGTAAGTATAAAGAAAATGGTTATCGAGACGCCCGCGTGGTTTCTGACACTGTTGCCTTTGATAAGAACAAGAAAGACTTGTCAATAAAAATTAATATTGAAGAAGGACATAAGTACTATTTTGGAAATATTAAGTTCTTAGGCAATACTATATACCCAGATAACGGATTACGCAATATTCTTGGTATTAAAAAAGGAGATGTCTACAATGGCGTTTTGTTGGAAAAAAGAATTGCAGACAAATCGAAACCAGATGGAGAAGACATTACGAATTTATACCAAAATAATGGTTATTTGTTTTCAAACATCAATGCTGTCGAGGTAAAAACAAGCAATGACACCATCGATTTTGAAATCCGTATTGTAGAAGGGCCGCTTGCGTACTTCAATAACATTACGGTAGTTGGTAACGACAAGACCAATGACAAAGTAATATATCGAGAATTACGAACCAAACCTGGTCAAAAATATAGTAAAGAAGAACTAGTACGTACTATCAGAGAGATTGGTCAACTTGGTTATTTTGACCCTGAAGCCATCGAACCTGTTTTTAAGAATGTAGATGCTGGCGCAGGTACAGTAGACATTGAGTACAAACTAGTCGAAAAAGGATCCAGTCAAATTGAATTACAAGGTGGTTATGGAGGTGGCGGATTTATTGGGACATTAGGTCTTTCATTTAATAACTTTTCCGCACGAAATATATTCAAAAAAGATGCTTACAGACCTTTACCGATGGGTGATGGACAAAAAGTTGCACTTAGATTTCAAGCTAGTTCATTTTTTCAAACCTATAGTTTATCGTTTACAGAACCATGGTTTGGAGGAAAAAAACCTATTCAATTTAGCAGCTCATTGGCTTATAGTAAGCAGTTTGCAAATACTGGTACTGGTGTAGATAAAAGCAGAAGTTTCAACATTATTTCCGCCAATGTTGGTATTGCAAGAAGGCTTAACTTTCCTGATGACTTTTTTGTATTGTCACAGTCTCTTAGTTTTCAATTTTACGACCTAAATAATTACAATATTGGACTATTTACATTTGGAGATGGAACCTCTCGAAACCTTGCATACACTATTGGATTAAGCAGAAATAACAAAGGAGTAAATCCAATTTTCCCAATGTATGGTTCTGAATTCAGTATTTCTGGAAAGTTTACAATTCCTTATTCATTGTTTGATAATGTAGACTATGCTAATTTGGGCAACCTTGAAGAATATAAAAGACAGAACGAGGGCTCAACGCAAATCCCTAATGCTAATGGACAAGGATTCATTAACCCAGGAGATTATATTGATGCCAACGGTAACAAAGTAGATACCTACCAAGAAGCAGCTGCCGACGTCAGTAAAGTAGATCAAAAAAGATTCAACTGGTTGGAGTACTACAAAATTAAGTTCAAAGCAGACTGGTTTACCAAAATTTATGGTAAATTAGTGCTACGAACTTTAAGCGAATTCGGTTATCTTGGCACCTACAATAATGACAGAGGACTTGTTCCTTTTGAGCGCTTTTTTGTTGGAGGTGACGGTTTAGCCAATTTTGCCCAAGACGGAAGAGAAATTGTACAATTAAGAGGTTATCCTAACAATTCGCTATCTTCGAATAACGGAGGTCCGATATATAACAAGTTTTCTTTGGAAATGAGATTTCCGGTGACGTTAAAAGCTGCAGCCTCTATTTATTTGCTAGGATTCGTAGAAGGTGGAAATGCATATGAAACATTCAGCACGTACAATCCCTTTCAACTAAAACGATCAGCTGGTGCTGGACTAAGAATTTTTATGCCAGCTTTCGGTTTACTCGGAATTGATTTTGGTTATGGATTTGATCCACTAAGTGGACAAACAAAAGCAAATGGATTGGAAACTCATTTTATTATTGGTCAGCAATTTTAAAATTAACTATATTTGGCATGGAATTTTCTAACGAAATTTTGAAAAGTATGAAAAAACATATTGTATTACTGTTGCTTTTGACCTCTGCATTTACTATGGTTCATGGGCAATCTAGAGGCGTTAAGATAGGTTACATCGATATGGAATACATACTTCAAAATGTACCAGATTATAATGAAGCAAAAAATCAATTAGAGCAGAAAGCTCAAAAATGGAAACAAGAAATTGAAACCAAGAAAAATGAAATTTCCAGATTGAAAGATCTTTTGGCCACCGAAAGAGTACTATTAACTAAAGAACTTTTGGAAGAAAGAGAAGAGGAAATCGCATTTCAAGAAAAAGAATTATTAGATTATCAGGAAAAAAGATTTGGGCCAAAGGGAGATTTGACAATTCAAAAAGCAGTTTTAGCGCAACCAGTTCAAGATCAAGTTTTTAATGCCGCTCAAGACATTGCTGAAGCAAAGAAATATGATTTCATTTTAAACAAAACTTCTGACTTAACTATTTTATTTGCCGCAAAGCGATATGATATCAGCGATCAAGTAATACGTGTAATTACGAGAACAAATAAGAGAAATCAGCTTACAAAGAAACAATTGAAAGAAGAAGAAGCTAAGGAAGCCAAAGAAGATATGGTAGATGAAAGTCCCGCTTTAGCAGAAAGAAATAAAAAGCTTGAAGAAAGAAAAGCAGCACGAGAGAAATTGATTGCTGATAGAAAAGCACTCGCTGACGAGAAAAAAACTTGCGCTCGAAGAGAAGAAAAAACAAGTAAAAGCTGAAAAGGACGCATTAAAAAACGGAACACCATTACCCAAAAAAAATGATGTGCTAAGTCAGAATCCGCCTGATTCGGCCGCCGTAAAAGTTGCGAAGAATCTAAAACCCGTTGCACCTAAAAGGGAGATTGACAGTACTCTAATCATCAAGAAGCAAAAAGCCGCAGAAGAAAGAGCGAAAGTTCTAGCTGATCGTAAAAAAGCAGTTGAAGATAAGAAGAAGCAACTTAAAGATTCGAAAGCAGGAAATGAAACAACTCCTAAGAAAGATTCCATTCCTACTAAAAGTGAAGTAAATTTACCCGTAGAAAAACAAATTAAAAAGGCTACAGATACAGTTGCCACAAATAAAAAACAAAAAACAGCCGAAGAACGAGCTAAAATAATTGCAGATCGTAAAAAAGCAATTGAAGATAAAAAGAAAAAAGCAATCGAAGATAGAGAAGCTGCAAAAAAAGCAAAAGAAGGAAAATAGTTTGTTGAATTAGTTTAAGAACAGTTAATTAATATTTAAAAATGAAGAAAGAATTTAAAATCCTAGTAGTAGCAGCGTTTCTATTCGTTGTAGGTAATCAAAGAATTCACGCACAAGCTAAAGTAGCCCACGTAGACGTTAGCGAATTAATGGCTAAAATGCCTGCCATGTTAGAAGCTCAAAAACAATTGGAAAAATTAAGTGGTACATATGATGCCGAATATAAAACCATGGTTGATGAGTATCAAAATAAACTTAAAAAATACGAGCAGGAAGCAACTACCGTAACTGATGCAGTCAATGAAACTAGATCAAAAGAAGTTCAAGACATGCAAAAGAGAATCGTAGATTATAGAGATAATGCTCAAAAAGAACTACAACAAAAGGAAGCTGATATCGTAAAACCAATTATGGAAAAAGTAAAAGCCTCTATTCAAAAAGTTGGAAAAGCAAAAGGATATCAGTACGTACTCAACTCAGAAGGCCTTCTTTTGACAGACGGTCCAAATTTGACTGCTGATATCAAGAAAGATTTAGGATTTTAATTCCACAATTGCCACTCAATGAACTACTCAATTCGAACTTCGGATTGAGTAGTTTTTTTTTACCTTTGTTTTTATGATTAACAATAATCCCATTGGACTTTTTGATTCTGGTGTAGGTGGCACTTCCATTTGGTCGGCAATTCATACATTAATGCCAAATGAGGACACCATCTATCTCGCCGATAGCAAAAATGCACCATACGGCGTGAAGTCAAAAGAAGAAATAATAGCACTTTGTATCAAGAACACCGAATTTCTGCTATCAAAAAAGGCGAAAATAATCGTGGTGGCTTGCAATACGGCTACAACGAATGCCATCAAGGAGTTACGAGCGCGCTATGAAGTTCCGTTTATTGGGATTGAGCCAGCGATTAAACCGGCAGTCCTGCATTCAAGCACACAAATAATTGGTATTCTAGCGACAAAAGGAACGTTAAGCAGCGAGTTGTTTAACAAGTCTCTCGAGATGTATCAGGATACAAAAATTGTTGAACAAGTTGGGTACGGTTTAGTTGAGCTCATTGAAAATGGTGAATTGGAATCTCCTAAAATGACAGAACTACTGCATTCCTACGTAGATCCAATGGTCAAAAAAAATATAGATTACTTGGTATTAGGCTGCAGTCATTATCCATTTTTGATACCACAGTTAAGAAAAATACTTCCTAGTCACGTTACCATAATCGACTCCGGAGAGGCAGTTGCCAGACAAACCTTAAACATCTTGAAAGAGAAAGTTGGATTGCATGAAGAAGCGGAAGGTAAGAATTTGTTTTACAGTAATGGGAACACAAGAGTGCTACAAGAAATTCTTAACAATAAGTACAAAGTACTTTATGAAGACTTTTGATTTTACTTGGCATCTTTATACCACTCAGAATACATTACGTAGTTTTTGGCAATACGACTACTTTCGTCACTGAAATCGGAAGTGTCAAGTTCCTTTACCCATTTTGCCGGTACCCCAGCATAAATTGAACCTGAAGGCACTATCGTATTTTGAGTAACTACTGCGCCTGCAGCAATAATAGAATTACTTCCTATATGGCAGTTATCCATGATGATGGCTCCCATACCCACTAAGACATTGTCTTCAATTGTACATCCATGAACAATCGCATTATGTCCAACGGATACATTATTACCAATTACTGTAGCGTGCTTTTGATAGGTGCAATGTATTATAGCACCGTCCTGAATATTGACTCTACTTCCCATAGTGATTGAATTAACATCACCTCTTATCACTGCATTAAACCAAATGCTGCATGAAGTTCCCATAGTAACTTCTCCGACAATCGTAGCATTTTCGGCAATAAAACAGTCCATTGGAATTATCGGACTTTTTCCGTTTATAGTTTTTATTATCATTGCAAAAAAAAGTCCCATGATATTGGGACTTGTGTTAAATTCTTATGGATTAATCGCTGGGCAATTACAGTGATATTTCTCTGGTTTACAGAAGATGTTCATACCCAATGTAATTTGGTGAAATCCTCCATTATCAAATTTGACAGCGCCAGTGATTACTGAATACGTGTAGGAGAACATATAGTTCTTATAGTTTAACCCCACAATTGGTGTAATATACTGTAGTTTTTGCGTTTCAGTGCTGTTTCCACTTCTGTACTCTGCACCATCTAAACTTCTTCTATAAGACAATCCACCCCAAAGTTTTCCGATTTCCAATTGCTTGTAAACTTTTAAATTTACATCAATTGATTTTTCTTTAGTTTGATTTACCAATTGAAACATAAACGACGGCTCCCAAAGCAACCCATCTTCGTTACCAAAAACATAACCTGAATTGATTATCACTTTTCTAATATTGTCGTCTTCAAATTCAGAGTAAATTTTTCTTCTTGTTTCGATTGCATTTTTAACTGTAACATGTGTATAAAACTCTAAGTAATTGTAAGACATCCCAACATCAACGTTAAAATAAGAGTACTTCTGAACAATAGTTCCATCAATATTCGGATCAAATTCTCTAAATTCAGTTTCGTCTAAAGAACTTTGAACTAGTCCAACGCTCATACCAAAAGAAACTTGATTCAAATCGACAGCATCTCTAGAAAACATGATATGATGCGCATATGTTGCTTTTATTCCTTTTTGAGAATGGTAACCGTTTTTGTCATTATAAACAATAACTCCAGCACCCGATTGATCACTTTCTCCAATTTTTCCATTAAAACTTAATGTTTGCATTGCTGGCGCATCTTTTTGCCCAAACCACTGCTGACGTCCAGTCAATCTTAATTTTGAACAACTAGAAGCTCCCGCCATTGAAGGATGCAATAAATAGTAATTATCCGACAAGTAATCTGAATATACCGCTATTCCCTCTTGAGAGAAAGAATTTTGACAAACAAAAAACACAATCAATAATAATAATTTTTTTATATTCATTTTATGTATCGTTTTAGTGGAAAATGGGGCTTAAACTTTTATTACTTATCCTCTAATTTCTTTAATTAATCTATTCAACTCTTTTTGGAACAACCTTACCAAACCCGTAACTGACTGATGTAAAACTCATCCAATTTAAGATTTTTTTGGGAACCTGTCAAAGATATAAATTTTTGTATTAGCTTGTCTATTCAATTTAAAAATATTCCTTGAAGAATGTCCCAATTTTATTCTCTATCTCTTTAAAGCGAAATGCGACCTAAATTCTTTGTCTTGTCCATTCTCTTTGTAAAACACTTTAAACCAGTAATCATCACCAGGTAATGCGGATCCATTATATTTTCCATCCCAACCTTCACCTTGGGTGGAAAGTTGCTTGATCAATTTACCATAGCGGTCAAATATATAAATGTATGCCTCTGGTTGGTCGGCAATTTCAAATATATTCCATGTGTCATTATAGCCATCTTCATTTGGAGTAAAGAACTTTGGAAAGTTGACGATTCTAAAAGTGGTTTGCGCAGTTCCACATCCGAATTTATCTTTCACCGTTACGGTATGCTCACCGGAGAACAAAGCTAAAAAGTAATTATTTGCCTGAAATGGTCCTGAATCTAACTGATACAAATATTCTCCTGGCGGTTGTACACTGATAACCACTTCTTGATTATTTTCAAAATAAGTAGTTTGTGATGTAGTTGCTGAACTTGGCGCCAAGGAAGGTGTAATCGTTGCATTTTGTGTGTCATAACAATTTGTGGCAAGACTCGTTACCTTAACGCTATATTGTCCAGGAACTGTAGCCAAATAACTATTACCTGTTTCCCCTACTATAACTCCGTTAATGTCCGACCATTCAAAACTATATTGGGATGTACTCAAATTGGTGGTGAGTGTATAATCTGATATTGGATTACCAGATGGGTCAACACAGATGTAGCCATCTTGTGGTAAACTAATCACAGGAAGTGGGTTAACGTTTATCGTGCCTGTAAAACTCGCCGTTCCACATCCGCCTAAAGTTCTTATGATATAGGTAAAAGTTCCCGATTCTCTTGTGACACCATTGATGGTAAAGGTCTTTGTAATAGAATTATAACTTCCTTGAATACCCTCTGGAACTGTCCCCGCTACTAGTGATGCTCCTGTTGCACCATTGCCTAATTGGTAAGTTATCGGAAGTATCGGATCGTTGATACAAACCGTTTGAGAAGCCGTTGAAGCTGGACTCACTAAAGCGATAGTAACATCTGGATTGATGGTAATGGTACCATTTAGAGAATCTACCCCACAACCTCCAACGGTGGTCACCACATAAGGATAGGTAGCTACAACGGAACTCGAACCTGAGATTGTTAAAACGCCTCCTGCATAAACGCCTGTGATCCCGGGTGGTAATCCTGTTACACTAACACTCGTTGGATTATTCTCGGTTCTATAGGTTATAGGATCAATTAGCGCATTGATACAAGCACTTTGATAAGTAGTACTTGTCGGGGAGGTTGGAATCAAACGAACATCCGGAGAAACTACTAACACGCCACTCAGAGAAGAAAACGAGCATCCTCCTGTGGTAGTAACCACAAAAGGGAATGTTCCAGACTCCAAGGCGGTTCCGCTAATGGTCAAAACTCCCGTGGTAAAATAGGATTCACCCCCAGTGGTAAATCTCCAGAGGTAATCGATGCCCCTAATGCGCCATTGCCGATGGTATAAGAAAATGGCGTGATGTTATTGTTGATACAAAGTGTTTGTGTACTCAACCCTGAGGTTAATGCGATACTAGCCGTTGGTAAAATAGTCACACTAGCCAAACTACTATCGTTCACGCAAGGCGCTGTGCCGAGTAAAGTATAAGTAAATGTACTAGAGGTAGCTCCACAGTTGGAACAAATGTACCAGCTATTGCATTGAATATCCCTCCGGTTCCTGAACTTCTAGTCCAAGTTCCTCCCGGTTGTTCTCCAATAATTAATGAGTATAAATCAATGGTGGTGGTGCCACTCTCACAAACTATTTGTGGCGCTCCATCTACTCCCGCATTGGGTTGGTTGTTGATATTCACCAAAGCAACACTACTATCATTCACACAAGGTAAAACCCCTGGTATGGTATAGGTAAAACTACTTGTTGTAGCACCTGCCGATGGCGTGAAACTACCACTTGCAGCATTAAACAAGCCTCCTGTTCCTGAGGTTCTACTCCAAGTACCTCCTGCTTGTTCTGATGTAATTAAGCCAAACAAATCTATGGCAGTAGCGCTGCTATCGCAAATCGAAGTCACCCCATCTACTCCTGCATTGGGTTGTGGACTGATATTTACTGTGGCGATACTACTATCGTTTGTACATGGTAATATTCCTAGTAAAGTATAGGCAAAAGTACTGCTTGTGGCTCCAACTGCCGGAGTGAAAGTACCTAAGGTAGCATCAAAACCCTCCTGTTCCTCCTGTTCGGGTCCAAACGCCTCCAGGCTGTTCTGTCGTAATTAGTGAAAATAAATCGATAGCAGTTGTGCTACTATCACAAACAGCTACCACACCATCAACTCCCGCATTGGGTTGTGGATTAATGTTTATCGTGGCAAGGCTGCTAGAATTTACACATGGTGCTGCACCTGTTATGGTATAAGTAAAGGTACTGTTGGTAGCACCTGGCGAGGGTGTATATCTTGCTGTTATCGGGTCAAATATACCGCCTATACCTGAACTCCTTACCCAAGTCCCTCCTGTTTGTTCTCCATTAATTAATGAAAACAAATCTATAAACGTAGTATCGTTATCACAAACCTCTTTGGGTAAACCATCAACTCCTGCAAAAGGTTGCGCATTGATGTTAATCGTGGCTATGCTTGTATCGTTCGCGCAAGGTGCAATTCCATTTACAGTATAGGTAAAAGTGCTTGTAGTGGCTCCAGAGGCTGGAGTAAACGTACCTGCTATTGGGTCAAAATTTCCGCCTGTTCCACTTCCTGTTCGTGTCCAAACTCCTCCAGGTTGTTCCCCTGTAATGAGTGTGTTTAAAACAATTGGAGTTGTACTACTATCGCAAATCGTGGTCGCGCCATCAACTCCCGCATTGGGAGCGGCAATGACTACAATACTCACTTGACTACTCGAATCTAAGCAAGGCGGCGTTGCAGCACTAAAGTACCGGAAAAGACTTGAGCTACCCCCGGGCTTGGAGTAAAAGTCCCGCTATCAGGGTCAAAAACCCCCTCCAGTTCCTATTCTTGCCCAAAGGTTCCTCCACTTTGTTCTCCTGTAATTAAATCAAATAAATTAATTGGTGTATTGCTATTATCACAAACTAGTAGTGGTGGGTCGGCTACTCCTGCATTGGGTTGCGTATTGATTGTTACCGTAGCAACACTTGTTGCATCTACGCAGGGTGCAACTCCTGGCAATCTGTATTCAAATGTGCTCGTTGTAGCGCCGATGGCTGAGATAAAGGTTCCTGTTGTGGCATTGAATGTTCCTCCTGTTCCCGTTCCTGTTCGTGTCCAAGTACCACCTGGTTGTTGACCTGAAATTATCGTATTCAAATCGATAAGTGTCGTATCAGTCTCACAAATGGTAACGCCTCCTGAGGTTCCTGCATTGGGTTGTGCATTGATGGTTACTGTGACAACACTAGTAGCATTAACACAAGGTGCAACACCTACTAATTCGTATTGGAATCTGCTGGTAATTGCTCCCGAAGCTGGCGTAAAAGTTCCTAATATTGGGTCGAATAAACCTCCGCTACCGGCGAGTTGTGTCCAAGTTCCACCTGATTGTTGGCCAGAAATGACAGTGTTCAAATCTATCAATGCAGTACTGCTATCGCAAACAAGGGTAGATCCGCTTGTTCCAGCATTTGGTTGTGCATTTATGGTTACATTAACCAAACTAAAATCATCAACACATGGAAGTGCTCCTGTTACAGTATAAGTAAAAGTACTACTTGTAGCGCCAGGAGCTGGAGTAAAGGTTCCAGCTATCGGATCAAACGCTCCTCCAGTTCCAGTTCTGGTCCAAACTCCACCTGACTGTTCGCCCGTAATTAAATTGAATAAATTTATTGTTGTCGTACTACTATCACATACGATTTGCGTCGCTCCATCAGCTCCTGCGTTAGGCTCGGGATTAATATTCACTGTGGCTGTACTTACATCATTAACACATGGCGCGGTTCCAACTAAGGTATATTCAAATGTACTCGTGGTTGCTCCTGTAGGCATAAAAGTCCCAGCTCCGGCATTAAAAACTCCCCCTGTGCCAGTGCCCGTGCGTGTCCATGTACCTCCGGCTTGTTGGCCAGAAATTAAAGTGTTCAAATCTATCAATGTTGTACTACTATCACAAACAAGGGTCGATCCGCTTGTTCCAGCATCAGGCTGCGCATTAATAGTTATATTAACCAAACTAAAATCATCAACACATGGCAGTGTTCCTGTTATGGTATAAGTAAAAGTACTCGTTGTAGCTCCCGGGGCAGGCGCAAAAGTTCCAGCTATTGGATCAAATGTCCCGCCTGTTCCTGTTCTGGTCCAAACGCCACCTGACTGTTCACCGGTGATCAAATTGAATAAATTTATAACTGCCGTATTGCTATCACAAACAACTTGTGGTGTGGCGTCTGCTCCTGCATTAGGTTGCGCATTAATATTCACCGTGGCTACACTTACATCATTAACACATGGCGCGGTTCCAACTAACGTATATTCAAAAGTACTCGTTGTTGCTCAGTTGGCATAAATGTCCCCGCCGCTGCATTAAAAACTCCGCCAGTGCCAGTACTGGTGCGGGTCCATGTACCTCCTGTCTGTTGACCCGTAATTAAAGTATTCAAATCTATCAATGTAACACTGCTATCGCAAACCAGCACACTACCATCGCTTCCCGCATTGGGTTGTGCATTTATCGTTACAGTTGCCACACTAAAATCATCAACACATGGCGCAACACCTGCAATTCTATATTCAAAAGTATTAATATTTGAAGCTCCAACAGCTGGTAAAAATGTACCCAAACCAGCATTAAATGTTCCTCCTGTTCCCGTAAGTCTTGTCCAAGTTCCCCCAGATTGTTCTAAGGTAATTAACAAATTCAAATCAACTGGCGTAACGCTGTTATCGCAAACAACTGCCGAACCATCAACGCCGGCGTCGGGTAAAGGCAGCACATTAATAGTAGTGGTTACAGAACAGATGTCAACCCCACCGGACGTAATTTCATAGGTGAAAACATAATTCCCAGATACATTTGGCGTGCCCGATAAAGTAAAAACTCCTGCTGATAAACTACCTGTAATTCCTGCAGGTAATACACCAGCAGTTAAAACCAAACTAGTTATTCCAGCGGTTGTACCATAGGTAATTGGAGTCATAGATGAATTCACACAGGGTGTCTCAATAGATGAAGATACATTCACAGTACATGGACAATTTTCAATCTCAACGGACGTAAATGCATTAAATGGTGGACAGCTCACCGTTGCCCCAATGTCATAATTAACAGTGTAGATACCGACTGTGCTTCCAAATGGGGTTATCGCTCCGGTCGCAGGATCTATAATTAATCCTGCTGGTGTGGCAGAATAAACTCCTCCTGGAGTCAACGATGTCTCAGTAATTGCTTGCGGTGTTGCGATGTTATTACAATAAGGACTCGCACTAAATGATATTGTTCCTGTTGGTGTTGGCACAACATTCAGGTTGAAGGTTTTCACCAATACACATCCCGTAGAAATCTCTTCAAATCGAACCCAGATTGTTGCATTTGTTCCTGTAATAGAATATGTCGCCAAATCAGCGTCTGGAATAATACCGTTTGGCGAGCCATCATAAGGTTCGTTACTGGCATTGGTGTTATAATAAGTTATGATATAATCAGCTGGATTTAGCGTCGATGTCATCAAAGTTGTCTGGTTAATATTAAATTGATATGGACCAGCAGAAGACGTACATAATGTCAAATCGATCGGAGGAGTCGCCGTAATTTCAGGCAAGAAACCAATCGTAATATCATCAACAGCTAATCGACAGCCCGATGGTGTATATTCTTCAAACATATATACCCCTGCCTCAGTAATTGTTATGTCTGGCCCAGTCTCAAGCGGCAACAATACACCGTCTTTATACCACTTCAAAATATTGGCGCTAGGTGTAACCCCAGAAGAAATAGTAACAGTTTGTCCAAAGCAAACTGCCGTATTATTGTCTAGCCCTAAATTATCTAGTAAAACTAACGGCTCAATTCTAAAATTCTTGATAAAAACACCAGAATCCCAAGCGCTGTCCGAAACATTCGCAATTGCTAGTTTAATGTGATAGGTTTCACCGCAAATTAATGGCGCTGTCGCTCTCAACGGCACCGTAAATCCATCATATTGAATATAGGTGTAAGAAGGATTCGCAGCAATCGTATTGTTTACATAATAAGCGCAATTCCTACACGGACCCGCGTTAGCAGTCCCATTATTTACATTCCCAATAGAAACCGCACTAGAACCCGTATTGGTGGTTGGAGTAACTGCAATATTAATTGCTCCACCTGCGTATGGTCCTAACAGTCCGGGACCACTCAAGAAAAAACCAAAAACGTCATTATAAATTGAACTCGTCCATTCTGGGTATTCCTCTGAAGCAAAAACATAATCAAAATTCAAAACCAAACCTGTAGCCACAAAATCAAACTCCAATATTGATGAATTTTGAATAGATTGACCTGTTAAAGTACCCAAATCCACCTCTCCCGTAACAGGTATTGTAGTTGCCAATTCCGAACCGGTATCATTATTAGGGCCAAGTGCTACTACTGACTGTCCTGTCGTCAATAAAATACCACTATCCAATCCTAAACCTGATGGGTTAAAATTGGTGCTGAATTTCGCTGCTTGGTCTCTAATTGCTGTTGCCGCTGGAAAAGAACGGTTAAATTTTATGTTAAAAGGCACAACACCTTGCCCAACAAGAACATTTTGCACTAATTGCGCAGGTGTAAGCGTATTGTCAATGATTAATTGTGCTTTTGCAAAATAAGTTAAAAACAAAAACACGATGAGTAATTTTTTTGTCATCATGAAAAGGATAAGCAAACGTTAAATAATACTTAATTGCCAAATATAAATAAATGCTCAAAATATCTTTGTTAAATTTGTAGAAAATACGCCATCATGTTAAAAATCAAAATCAAAGAGACGCAAAATCCAACCATAATCAAATTTGAATTCCCAGATTTTATTACCCAAAACGAGAACTTTGAATTCAAAAATATCGACGAAGCAAAGCACGCTCCTCTAGTGCAACAATTGTTCTACTTGCCTTTCGTAAAATCAGTCTACATTTCCGGGAATTTTATCGCCATCGAACGCTATAATATTGTCGAATGGAATGACGTTCAGGAAGACGTCGCCGAACAAATCGAAGATTTCGTCAACAATGGCGGAATCATCATCAAAGCCGACGAAAATAAAACCAAAAAACAACCCGTCACCGTATACGGCGAAATGACGCCAAACCCCGCTACACTTAAGTTTGTGGTCAACAAAATGGTGACGAAAACTGCGATGGAATTTAAAAACATCGACGAAACCAAACCCTCGCCACTTTCCAAAGAATTGTTCAGTTTTCCCTACGTCAAGGAGGTTTTTATTGATGAAAATTATATCTCCGTTAGCAAATACGATTCCTACGACTGGAACGACATCACCATCGAATTGCGTTCCTTCATCAAACTTTTTATAGAAAATGGTGGCACCGTACTCGACGAAGAACTCATCGTCGCTTCTCCTAAGATCGAAAAACAAAAAATTGAAAATTTCGATTCGTTAGACACCACTTCACAACAAATCATCAACATCCTCGAAGAATACGTCAAACCAGCGGTAGCAGCAGACGGCGGCAACATTCTGTTCGATTCTTACGACGAATCTGAAAAACGGGTCAAAGTAGTTTTGCAAGGCGCTTGCAACGGTTGTCCTTCCTCGACTTTCACCCTCAAAAGCGGCATCGAAAACATGCTCAAAGACATGCTCAACGACAAAGATATCATCGTCGAAGCACTTAACGGTTAATTTTTTTTAGGAGCTAATTCCCGCTGTACGTTCCCAATCTTTTCCTTTTTAAAGAAAAAAGCAAAAGGATTTCCACTGCCATCGGGGCTAGAAAACAACTGATTTCAAAAGTCAAATCAACAGAAATCAGCGCAATCAGTTCATCTAAACACGTAAAATTTAGAACACGGATTAAACAGATGAAACAGATCGATATAAATTAAAAACTAAAATTGGCGTAAATCAGTAAAATCCGTATCATTCGCGTGCCAAAAAACCATCTTATGAACGAATTGTCTAAAGAAACCAGTCCATACCTACTCCAACACGCCAACAACCCCGTGCATTGGAAAGCCTGGAATACCGAAAGTCTAGCGCAAGCAAAAACCCAAAACCGACTTATCATTATTAGCGTCGGTTATTCCGCTTGCCATTGGTGTCACGTCATGGAACACGAAAGTTTCGAAGACGATGAAGTGGCACAAACCATGAACGCACATTTCGTCAACATCAAAGTAGATCGCGAAGAACGACCAGACATAGACGCGGTCTACATGAAAGCCATCCAGATTATGACAGGTCGTGGCGGTTGGCCCATGAATGTGGTGACACTTCCCGACGGACGTCCGGTTTGGGGCGGAACTTATTTCCGAAAAGCCGAATGGATCAATTCTTTAGAGCAATTGCAGGAATTATATCTTACGCAACCCGAAAAATTAGAGGAATATGCGCAAAAACTGCATACTGGACTGCAGCAACTTGCTATAGTTCCTTCACCAAGCAATAATGATGAAATTCCACAAGAAGCAATCATCCCATTAATTGAAAACTGGAAAAAAAGCTTTGACTGGGATTTTGGCGGTATGGCGCGTGCACCCAAATTTATGATGCCGAACAATTACGCATTCTTGATGCGCTACGGACATCAAAACAAAGACCACGAACTACTAGATTTCGTCGATTTGACACTTACAAAAATGGCCTATGGCGGACTATTCGACACTGTCGGTGGTGGTTTTTCACGCTATTCTGTAGATGGGAAATGGCATGTTCCCCACTTCGAAAAAATGCTTTATGACAACGGACAATTAGTGTCTCTATATGCGGATGCTTTCACCCGAACTCAAAATCCATTATACCAAGAAGTAGTCGAGAAAACGCTGAATTTTGTAACCAAAGAATGGCTCACTTCTGAAGGCGCGTTCTATAGCGCGCTAGATGCGGACAGCCTAAACGTCGAGCAACATCTAGAAGAAGGCGCTTTCTATATTTGGACCAAAGAGGAGTTACCGTCTATTTTGAAAGAAGATTTTGAGTTGTTCAGCCTTGTATTCAACGTCAATGATTTTGGCCATTGGGAAAATGGGCACTATGTCTTAATCCAAAACAAATCACTAGAAAAAATTGCAGAGGAAAATGCAGTTGACATTCAAATGCTACGGTCTAAAAAACAAAACTGGGAAAAACTACTTTACGAAGTGCGCGAATTGCGAAACAAACCGCGTCTCGACGACAAATGTTTGACCTCTTGGAATGCAATTATGCTGAAAGGCTATGTCGATGCCTACAAAGCATTCCAATCGACAGAATATCTAGAAATTGCACTCAAAAATGCCGATTTTATTGTAACAAAACTGTGGTCTGCGGAGGGAAATCTTTGGCATTCATACAAAGATGGCAAGGCGACCATTAATGGATTTTTGGAGGATTATGCGACTGTAGTCGAAGCTTTTATCGCACTTTATCAAGTCACATTTGATGAAAAATGGTTGCAAAATTCTAAAAACTTAACCGATTATTGCTTAGATCATTTCTTTGATGGCTACCAATCCTTGTTTGCTTTTAAATCAAACCAAGATGAACCGCTTATTACGTCCCATTTTGAAACGGAAGACAATGTCATTCCAGCATCAAATTCCATCATGGCGAAGAATTTATTTAAGCTGGGCATCTATTTCGGCAACGGGTATTATGAAGAAATTGCTAAGAATATGACCTCTAAACTAATCCCAACGATTGACTATCCAAGCGCCTTTTCTAATTGGCTCGACGGATTTTTGAATTATGATGATTCAGCACTTGAACTTGCGATTTGTAGTGAAACAGCCATCCAAATGGCTAAAGAAATTTACCAAAAATATTTACCCAATGTGCTCATTGCTGGTACAACAAAAGAGTCGACTTTGTCATTCCTGCAAACCAGATTTGTAGTTAACAAGTCCCTATTTTATATTTGTAAGAACAAAACTTGTCAACTGCCGACAGATAATTTTTCTCTGGTTTTGAAAGAATTACAATCGCAATGATTCGTGAACTAGTTTTTTTAGTAAATTTGAGAGTTAACCAAAACTAAAATATCATGGGACTAGGATCATTTTTTAAGAATCTTTTCGGATCAGCCAAAACTGCTGCTGAAGACACGGCGGATAAAGCGGAACATATTGTAGAAGACGCAATAGCCAAAGCCAAAGAAACAGCGGCGCCATTAATAGAAAAAGCCGACCAGTATGCCGAAGTCGCGAAAGAAAAAGCGGGAGAATGTTCTGAAAAAGCCGAGGAAGGACTCACGGAAGCAATCGAAACGGTCAAAGAAAAATCGGCGCCAATCATTGCAAAAGCCGAGGAATTCGCGGAGGAAGCCAAAGAGAAACTTTCTGAAACTATCGATGCCGCAAAAGAAAAAATTAATTCATTTTCGAATGATGGTTCACCCGATGCCGAAGAACCAGAACCAACAAACACAAATAGAATCGAAGAAGACGCGGATTAATTCATAAAAAAGCTATTTTTGCAGAGATTACAACCTTCTCATTTTGGGAAGGTTTTTTATTATTTTTGAAATGAATTTACTTATCAACGCTTCGCTATTTAACCAGTATTCTGAGGCTTTTACGAAAGTCTTAATCGATTATTCTCCTAAATTAATTGCAGCATTTTTGTTGCTTGTCATCGGTGTATGGTCTATTCGATTTATCAATTCGATGGCTCGAAAAATAATGATAAAACGAGAAGTCGAGCCAACATTAATTGAATTTCTATCCGATATCATTTTCTGGGGATTACGGGTTGTATTGTTTGTCGCAGTCATCTCTAAATTGGGCATCGAATCTTCATCATTTCTCGCTATTTTGGGTGCTGCAGGATTGGCACTTGGACTGTCCTTACAAGGTTCGCTTTCAAATTTTGCAGGTGGAATATTAATCATTCTTTTCAAACCATTTAAATTAGGCGACACTATTGAAGCACAAGGATCGACCGGAAAGGTAATAGATATTCAAATATTTGTAACGCAGCTCTTGACTGGCAGTAATGAGGTCGTTTTTATTCCAAACGGAATTTTATCAAATGGAAAAATCGTTAATTATTCGGTAAAATCGCTACAGAGAACAGACCTTACACTTCGTGTTCCCTATCAATCAAACATCCGGGAAGTAAAATCAATAATTTTGGAAGTTGTAAATTCAATTCCAAAAGTTCTAAAAAACGAAAAACCATCTGTCTTTGTAAAAGAATTGGGAGAAACTGCTATCTTTATTTCGGTTCAAGCTTGGACCACAAATGAGGATTACAAAGAAGTTTGTTCAGCCATTTTGGAAGAATGCAACAAAGCATTTGACCAAAATAAAATCAACTAACAATTTTTTAAGAAAATAGAAATAAGTTCATACATTTATCCCTTAATTTACCGCAATGAGCAAAAGATTTTTAGTTTCTATAGTTGTCTTGTTTTTCCATTTAGTTGGCTTTTCACAATCGCAAAATCTCTTGGTCAATATCGGAGGCAAGATTTTTCATAATCCGAAAAGTGAAACAAATCGAATTGTAGGAACGCCCTATACACAAAGCAAGTTTGCTTATGCTGAAATTGAAAATATACCAGAAAAACATTTTTTGAGATATAATGCATACAGTGACAATTTTGAATTCATCACGTTCAAAAATGACACTTTAGAAATGATAAAAACTGATGACGTTAATAACATTAAATTCACCAATCCATATAAAAAATACAGTTATCTGAATTATATTTCCAACGCTAAGGGGCGTACGAAAGGGTTCTTAGTTGAGTTGCATTCTAAAGGAGGTTTTATCTTATACAAAAAAGAATCAATTACTTTTTATGCTGGTAAAAAAGCCAGAAACACACAAGAAACAGACTTGCCTGCTTGTTATTCAAAAGTAAGCGAGTCCTATTACTTTAAAACGAAAACAGGAAATGTTATTCCCTTCCCAGAAAGCAAAAAGGAACTTACGAAATTGTATCCCGATAAAAAAGATGCTATCGCGGCATTCCTAAAAGAAAACAAAATTCATTTTGACGAACTTGAAGACCGTTTCAAAATAGTTGACTTCTTAGCCCAATAATTTATTTCTTTGGCGTAGTTGGGATAAAGTCTTTCAAATAATACGGTTCAAAATAAGCCACATCAACCGTGTCACCTTTTTGGTATTTTTCGAAACTCAATCGGCTCATTTCATTGGCGGAAGGAAACACAATCTCATCCTCAAAAACAAAGTTAGATTGAATCAAAATGGCTTTGCATTTTTCAGTGCTATCGCCCACAAAATGTAGTGTTTCTTTATATTCTGAAAAAGAAATTTCCGTAATTATTTCCGCTTGTGTATCTCTTATTTTTTGATATTGTGCATTAAAAACAGCACTATAAACTTCCATTCTTCTGGCGTCAATCATCGGAATAATATAACCTTCGGAAATTTGAAGTTTTCTCGCTAAAACTTCTAAAGTATCAATAGCAATCAATGGAATATCTAAGGAATAGCACAAACCTTTAGCGGCGGATATTCCAATTCGAAGACCCGTGTAGGAACCTGGTCCTTGACTTACCGCGATGGCTTTTAGATCGCGAAATTGAACGCCAGATTCTAGCAGAATTTGCTCTATAAAGACATGCAATTTTTCGGCATGAGAATATCCCTGTTCTGCAATTTCTACGCAAGCAATGACCTCGCCATGGTTAGACAATGACACGGAGCAATTTTTAGTTGCAGTTTCGATGTTGAGAATTAATGACATTATTTCTTGATTTCAGGCTTGTCTTTTGACGCAATCTTAACTTTGTCCCCAGAATTTAGATCTTTTGTGACCGTGGTATATGGACCTATAATAATGACTTCTCCTTTCTTAAGACCTGAAGTAACCTCAATATTTGTATCGTCTTGAATCCCTGTTTTGATGATTCTGATTTTTGATTTATCTCCCACTTTAACAAAAACACATTCGTATTTCTTGTCACTGTGCGGTTTTACTTTATTCTCTTCTGAATTCGGATCTTCAACTTCTAATTTCTTAACCGCAGTAGTATCCGATTTTACTACAACTGCACTAATAGGAATTCCAAGAACATTCGATTTTCTTGTCGTAATGATGTCGACAGTAGCAGTCATTCCAGGTCTAAACGGAGAATAGCTCAGTGGTTTCCCCGCCAACAAATCCTGATAAGACTCTTTTAAGATTCTCACTTTAACCTTAAAATTAGTCACCTGATCTGCCGTTAATGTAGTACTTGCTGAATTGGAGATACTAGTAACAATTCCTTTGAATTGCTTCTTAAGGTAGGCATCAACTTCAACCTTTGCAGAATCACCAACATTAATTTTTACGATGTCGTTTTCATTTACATCAACTTCCACTTCCATGTTATTCAAATTCGCCACACGCAAAATTTCTGTTCCTGCCATTTGTTGCGTTCCTAAAACTCTTTCTCCCAATTCTACATTAAGCATCGAAATAGTTCCATCAGCTGGCGCATAAATCGTAGTTCTCCCAAATTGTCCTTCGCTTCATTCACTGTTGCGGAGGCACTTTGCACATTGTAATAGGCAGATTTTTTCGACGCTTGAGCGTTTTCAAAGGCCGCTACTGCTTTGTCCCATTCCGATTTTGAAATAATCCCCTTGTCAAATAACGTTTTACTTCTATCGTAATTGGCCTTAGATTCTTTAAAACTAGCATCCGCCTGACTCAAACCAGCTTTTGTTTGTGACAAACCTGCTACTGTTCTGTTATATCCAGAAGTATATAAATCAGGATTTATTTTTACGAGAAGTTCACCTTTCTTAACAACTTGTCCTTCTTTTACAGGCAATGCAATAATTTCACCTGAAACTTCAGAAGATATTTTTACTTCAATCTCAGGCTGAATTTTTCCTGTCGCAGAAACTGTTTCAACGATCGTCATCGTATCTGCTTTTGCAATTTCAACTTCTATACTGGTATCTTTGTTTCCAATAATGCCTTTTTTGGAAAGTATCAATAAAGTGGCAACTAATATGACAGCAGCTCCAATTAAATAATAGGTTGTTTTCTTTGACATGACTTAAATTTATTTAATAATCGGTAAACCGAAATAGAATTCTACAATCTTGGTTCTAAATATAAAATCGTACTTCGTTCGCAGTACTTCCGATTGTGCATTGGTGTATAAACTTTGCGCTTGATTAAAATCGAAAGCATTCATCATTCCCACTGCATATCGCTCTTTTGCATAGTTAAAAGCACTCTCACGCGCCTCCAACGCTTGCTTTGCAGACTCATAGGCTTTTAAAGCGCCATTGGCGTCGGTATAAACAGTAAAGATGGTTCGTTCCAAATCTAATTCGCTTTGATCAAGGGCAAGTTTGCTCTTTTCTAAAGAAATTTTATTTCTAGCAACATTGTTTTTTGCTGAGAAGCCATTCAGAATTGGCACAGTCATTTGAATACCAAAATTGTGGCCTTTGTTGTCACTAAATTGGTCAAATAGCGGCGCCGACTTTCCAAAAACATAAGCGTAATTCGGCTGTAAAACGTCATAATTGACACCGCCGACATTAACTAAATTACCGGATGGAACCAAAGGGTTATTGGGATCCAATTGAATTCCTGTAATTCTATTTGCATCGGAAGCTCTGGTACTAAAACTATAGAAACCTTGGATTGTAGGTTGGTAGGCACCACGTGCAATTTGTAAATCCTTTTCCGCCAATGCCACATTGTTTTTGGCAATTTTTACCTCCATTCTGTTTTCTTTGGCTTTGGCTAAAATGGCTTCTGGTGTTTGCAACATCACGTCGCTCTGGTTGGCCTTGTTTTTTACCTCGGCTACATCAAAATCTTGAAATTTTTCTAATTGCAGTAATTGTGCTAAACTCAATTTTGATATTAGTAGGGTATTTTCAGCATTAATTACACGTTGCTTGTCACCCGCAATCGTTGCTTTACTATCTAAAGCATCTCCCTTAGGCAGTGAGCCAGCTGCGATTAGTTCTTCGGTTCTTTTCAATTGTTTTTCATCGAGAGCTAATTGTTCTTGTTGCACCTTCAAATTTTCGATATTAAAGAGAATTTGCAAATAGGCGTTGGCAACATTGAGTGCAATATCATCTCTCATCTTTGACAATTGATATTGGGCACCTATAATGGAAAGCTGTGATCTTCTGAAGCGATTTTGATTTTGTAGACCTTTGTAAATATCTATTCCAGCATTTAAGCCCGCGGACGTAAATTGCGTGGTTTGATTTTCTAATAGTCCAGTGGTGATATTTTGATTTAAACCAATATTCCAGGAGTGACTCGCGTTGGCATTAAGAGAGGGAAGAAAATTTCCAATGGCAGAACTTTTATCCAACTGGCTGATTTGCGAATCCAATTCGGTTTGCTTTATAGAAATATTGTGCTCTAAGGCATATTGAACACATTCTTCTAAGGTCCATTTTTTAGATTGCGCGCTGGAAACCGTTGTGCCAATCAAGATAAAAAAGAAAAATAACCCTACTGTTTTTTTCATGCTTTTTCAAGTGAAAGTGTTGCAAAGGTAGCACACATAATTAATTTATAAACTCAAATTCTGATTTCTTTTTGCTGAAAATCATTCAGATACTTCAGACAGCAAATCAAATAGCAGCATCTGAAAAATTGCCGTCGTGGGTTAGACTATAGTGATTAATATTTGTTACACATCCTAAAATAATTACTATGATTTGACTAATTTCGCACCCATCAAAAAACAATAAAATGACTGTTTCTTATAAGTACTTTCTGGGCGCAATTATCATTTTTCTTTTCTTTAGCTGTAGTACAACACAAAAAATAGCTTCTCTAAAACCGGAACCTGATGATGCTTCTCCATTGGTTTATGACAATGCTGTATCGTATATCAATATGCCTATTCAAATTAAATTAAGGGATATAGAAAACAAAATCAACACAACGCTCACAGGATTGATTTATGAGGACAACAATATTGAGGACGACGATCTTGCAGTTAAAATTTGGAAGCAAGCTCCCATTCAATTGGAAAACATCAATGGAAAAATAAAAACTGTACTGCCATTAAAAGCACAAGTTAAATATCGCATTGGCACGAATAAACTTGGAATTGACTTGTATACAACGAAGGAATTTCAATTTAATGGCACCATCAATTTACTTAGTGAAGTCAATCTATCAAATTGGAAATTAAGCACAAAAACAGAATTCAAATCACTAGATTGGAATGAAAGTCCAAGTGTAATCGTCTTAGGAAAATCGGTTCCAATCACGTATTTAGTCAATCCTGCCTTGCACTTTTTTAAAGAAAAAATGGAAAAGAGTATTGACGATGCCATTGAAAAATCGATGGATTTTAAGCCAGTTGTTTTGGATGCTCTTGAAAAAACATGCACCCCATTTCAGATGAACGAAAGTTTCGAAAGTTGGCTTCGCGTGGTTCCCATAGAGTTATATACTACCGATGCCAAACTTCAAAAAGAAACGATTGCTTTTGAAATGGGTATGAAATGTACGATGGAAACGCTCATCGGGCAAAAACCTGCGAGTCAGTTTAATCGTAATAAGATTGTACTGAAAGCGGTTTCAAAAATGCCTGAACATGTCTCTGCGAATATTGTAGCAGTTTCTACTTATGCCGATGCATCGAAAATCATGACTAAGAATTTTGCGGGCCAGGAATTTGGCTCAGGCAATAAAAAGATTCAAGTTCAAAATGTTTCGCTGTGGCACAAGAACGGCAAAATGATCATCGCCTTGGATGTGTTAGGAAGTTTGAATGGTACGATTTATCTGAGTGGATTTCCGCAGTACAACGACACTACAAAAGAGATTTACTTTGACCAGTTAGATTATGTGATTGACACCAAGAGCACTCTAATTAAAACTGCCAATTGGCTTGCGCAAGGTTATGTTTTACGGAAAATCCAAGAGAGTTGTCGTTATTCGATAGTTCCCAACCTCGAGGAAGGCAAATCTAGTATGCAAAAATATCTGAAGAATTATTCTCCAATGCCTGGAGTTTTCGTCAATGGTTCTTTGAAAAACATTCAATTTCAAAAAATTCAATTGACTAATAAAGCCATTATCGCCTTTATAAAAGTAGAGGGAGATGTTTCTATTGCGGTAGACGGATTTAAGTAGCCTAGGCTTTTTTCTTTCTATAAATTCTATAGACTGCATATCCAATCAAGGCAACAAGGATGTATGGTATCAACATCAAATACACAATTCCATCATTGACAGCTTCTGCTTTTGCGGTATTTCCTTCACCTTCTAATGCTGCACGACACATCGCACATTGCGCATTGACAGAGAATGAAAAGAAGAAAGATGCAAGAAACAAGAAAATTGTTCTATTGACTTGTCTTAGCTTTTGGCTCTTGGCTCTTTTATCTTTTTTAGTATACATAATACGGCGAAATCATTTCATAAACAATCACCCCTGTAACAGCTACATACAACCAAATTGGGAAGGTTATTTTAGCAATCCTTTTATGTCGATCAAATTGTTCTGACAAAGCCCTAACATAGGAAATAAGCACCAATGGTATTACAGCAATTGACAAAAATATGTGCGAGATTAGAATAAAGAAATATATAAACTGACCGACACCTTCACCACCATATTTTGTGGAATCCGCCGTCATATGGTACGCCACGTACATGACTAAAAACGCGAGCGATAACGCAATTGCCGTAGTCATCAATCTTTCGTGCAATTTCCTTTTACCATTTTTGATAGCCAAAACCGCTGAGATTAGAACGACCGCTGTTGTTCCATTAATCGCTGCATAAATTGGCGGCAAAAAAGAAAGCGGCGCAACCTGAATCCCGAAATCTTTTAGCTTAACACTAAACAATATAGCCACTACCACTGGTATTGCTATTGAAACTGCTATGATATATTTATTGTACTTTGTTTCTAACGTTTGTTCTTTCATTACTCTTTTAATAAAATTGCTATATCTTGTTGAATATCTCTAACCCCTTTTTTTTCTAATCCATCATAGTACAAAATCGGATTGCCATATTCATCTCTTCTACAACGAATATTCCCGTTTTTATCAATAAGCGCAAACAAACCAGAATGTTCAAATCCACCATTGACTTTACTATTTTCGCCAGCATATAAGTTAAATCCTTTATTTGCTAGATCATAAATATGCTTCTTATCTCCGGTAAGGAAATGCCAACTAGATAAAGTTGCACCAAGAATTTCCGCGTGTTCTTTGAGCACTTTTGCCGTGTCATGTTCGGGATCTATTGATATCGAAGCGATTCCAAAATTAGGGTTGCCAAAAAATTGATTTTGTATGAGAATCATGTTCTTATTCATTTTCGGACAAATAGAAGGACAAGTTGTGAAAAAGAACTCAAGAACGTATACTTTTCCTTTGTAGTCAGCATTTGAAATTTCTTTATTGTTTTGATCAGTCAATTTAAACTGTGGTGCCGGACCAATTTTCACCAATTTTGAGTCAGCAGTTTGATGATTATCTACATTGTCCAGCCGATCACCTTTGACAACTTCGCCATTATTGATTCGTGAGATAATTTTTGGAACAGCATAAATTCCAAAAAGCAGCACTATAAAAGAAATGCCGATATAAGATTTGTTTTTTAACATTTTAGGTTTGAATTAAATTTGACGGTCAGCATTATTTCTCTTCAATGCCAAGCGATATTCAGCAAGGATCACTTTGACATCATCGGTCATTTCATTATACAAATCAGGGTTCGATGATGCATCATAACCTTCCTTGTATTCGTCTTTGTTTTTTCTACCGCGAAGATTTCTCTTCTTATCGACGATAAAGACATTGTGCGTTCCGAAATTAGAATCAAGTTTCCCTTTTAACTTTAAGGCATCATAAAAGTTCTGTATTTCGTTGGTGGGTGCGAAAACGAACAGCCATTTGGATGTATCCGTTAAATCCTTTAATCCACGTAGAATTTCTTTGACTTGATTTTCGGTTCCCTGTGGCGCGACCATGACGAACTGGAAATCTTTGAAGTCTCTATTCTTGTTATATATTTTCTGATTTAGATTGAAATAATTTCCCTTATTTTTCAATATATCTGTTCCTGAAAATCCAAGAATTGTAATTTTCTTGTTTAAGGTAACCGCTGTGCCATCTAGTGATTTCCAATGTGCCAAATCTGGAACATTTGGTGTTACGGTTGGGAGAAACATAAAACTATTCACACCAGTAGCAAAAAAAAGATAGGCCACTATAGGGAAAATAAAAAGAATAAATAAGACCAGGTTCTTTTTCATTTATGATGATGAATTAATGAAGTACAAAAATAAAAAAAGGTACGCAATGCGTACCCTTTAATTGAATTAATATGTTGTTAAAAATTCCACTTAATCGTAGAAGTTTTAAACACTTCAAAGACGTAATCGGCTTCTATTAATAATATAAAAAGTAAGTACATTACTAAGAAAATAACTGGCGAAACTACTGCCCAACGAAGACTTGCTCTTTCGCCTTCCATATGCATAAACGCCCAAACAATATAATATGCTTTAAAAAGTGTTAAGGCATAAAATATCCAGTTTAAAAGATTCATTCCAAGAACTTCAGTCATGTGCAAAGCCTCTGGTTTTATAATCCCAAGAATTACCTCAACTGTTGTTACTACTGATAACAAACCAAAAACAAACCAAATTCTTTTTGTATTAGATACGTGTTCGTGTGACATAATAATAACTTAAAAAATTAAACAAGATAGAATACGGTGAAAACGAATACCCAAACTAAATCTACGAAGTGCCAATATAGCCCAACTTTTTCAACCATTTCGTAGGTTCTTCGTTTTTCGTATGTACCCAAAAGCACATTAAAGAATATAATGATATTGATAATAACTCCAGAAAATACGTGGAAACCGTGAAAACCTGTAATAAAGAAAAAGAAGTCTGCAAACAATTTACTGCCGTACTCATTTCGTACTAAATTAGCGCCTTCAACAACCAAATGCGCATTCTCTAATCTTCTCTCAGATTCTACTCTAGTTAAAATTGTTTTGTGCTTATGTTTTGTTAAAGTATGATCAATCTTCGGATCATTCTTTGACGTTTCATCGTCTTTATAAATGGACTCTGTTCTTACTAAAATCTCCGGATGTGCTTTGAAACCCGCTTGAACTTCAGCAACAGAATAAGTTGGTAAAGTAGGCTCTGACATAAACCAACGACCTTTGCTTCTATCCAATTGCTCTCTTTCTTCTGGCAACGTCGCTGCGAAATCTTCTAATTTCACTCTCTTTCCAGTGTTATCAACGAATTGCAATAAACTTCCTCCTTTGGTTTCTATTGCTCCATATTCACCATGAATAAAATTCTTCCATTCCCAAGCTTGTGAGCCAACGAATATAAGACCTCCGATAATGGTAAGAAACATATAAAAAGCAACTTTAGCTTTGTTCATATGATGTCCAGCATCCACTGCCAAAACCATAGTAACCGAAGAGAAAATCAAAATAAAAGTCATCAAAGCCACATAATACATTGGCGCCGCAACACCATGCATAAAAGGAAAGTGGGTAAACACTTCTTCGGCTAAAGGCCAAGTTTCAATAAATTTAAATCTAGAAAAACCATAGGCTGCCAAAAATCCTGAGAAAGTTAAAGCATCCGATACGATAAAAAACCACATCATCAATTTGCCATAACTAGCCCCTAACGGTTCATTTCCGCCACCCCAAATTTTTTCTTCACTGTTTGCAGTTGTTACTGTCGCTCCCATAAAAGTTAATCGTTAAAAAGTTCCCAAATTTACATTTTTTTCTTATTTAAAGAAATATAAAAACAAAAACAAATAAACCCACAATAAATCCAAGAAATGCCAATACATTGCACCTAGCTCTATTCCAAGGGTTTGAGTGGAATTGTATTTTTGTTTAAAATGATTATAAATTATAATTAAAAGCGAAATTAATCCGCCGAAAAGATGCGCCATATGCGTCAGTGTTACCACATACAGAAATGTCGTGGTGATAGAACTCGCGCTTCCTGTAAAATAATATCCCGATTCTACGATTTGTTTAAAACCAACAAACTGCAAAATCACGAACAATATTCCGAGCGCTAATGTACCTAAAAGATATGAAGTAGTGGCGCTTTTATTGTCTTTCTGTATCGATTTCTTCGCCATATGAAAGGTAACGCTGCAACTTATTATCACCAACGTACTTATAAAAAAAGCAGTTGGCATATGGAAGTCTTTCAACCAATCCGCCCTCGTCTTACTCACGACAAAAGCACTCGTTAAACCCGCAAACATCATGGTCATACTCACCATAGCAAATAACAGCAATAACTTATAAGATCTATCGCTTCTTGCCTTCTCTTCTTCTCTTGTCATTTTATCTGAATTCATTATCGTAAAAATTTGTCAATTATATAAATGATCTGCAACAAGGTAATATACGAAACACTTACCAGCATGAGCGTTCGCGCCGCTTTTGCCGTTCGGGTTTGATAGAGTTTCACAGCGTAATACAACATCCACAATCCCAACAAAAATACGATGCCAGCCGTAATCGAACCAATTTGAAAATTACCCGTAAATCCCAAAACAGGAAGCAAAGACGCAATAATCAACCAAACCGTATATAAGATAATTTGCAAAGCGGTCGACTTATCTTTCTTACCCGAAGGCAACATAAAAAATCCGGCTTTTTCATAGTCTTCAAACAAAAACCATCCAATCGCCCAAAAGTGAGGAAACTGCCAAAAAAACTGAATCAAAAACAAAGTCCCCGCTTCTATCCCAAAACTGCCTGTTGCTGCCACCCATCCCAACATAAATGGAATAGCGCCTGGAAAAGCACCCACAAAAACAGACAAAGGCGTCATGGTTTTCAAAGGCGTATAAACACTCGTATATAAGAAAATGGAAATGGCGCCAAACATCGCCGTCTTTGGATTGATAGAATACAAGATTGCAATGCCAATCAAAGTCAACAATCCTGCAATAACCAAGGCCGTATTAGGTTTCATTCTGCCAGCAGGAACAGGTCGATTTTTTGTACGATCCATCAAAGCATCCAAATCTTTCTCAATAACTTGATTGAAAGCATTGGAAGCGCCAACCATCCCGTAGCCACCAATCGCCAATTTAAGTAAAATCAGCCAACTGCCCGCGCCAAAAACATCAACGCCCAACATAAATCCAGCCAACGAAGAAAAAACCACACTCACGGCAAGCCTTGCCTTAGTGATTTCAAGAAAATCAGTGGTCATCGATTTGATAGAAAGCGAATTTGCTGTTGCGTTCAAAGCCTATTGATTGGTATTTTTTAAAACTGGTGCAAATGTACTTTAACAAAAGGGATTTGACAAAAAAACAACTCACAAAAAACACGCTTGAAATGTAGGTTTTTTTAGGAGCTTAATCCTGCTGTTCGTTGTATCTTTTGTGCCGAACGCCGGCACAAAAGGATGTCACTACCATCAGGGCTAGGACTATCCTTTACATATTAAAATTGATTATAATAAAGAGAGTTATGAAAATACCTGAAGCCCACTGGGCTTCCTCCTCTTAATATCAAATCATCAGGGCTAGGGAATAGATTATAAGACGACAAGACCGTAAGACTATAAAATTAGACTCGTATCAAATCACAATTTTAAAATCTTAAAATCCTACAGTCTTAAAATCTTAAAGTCTTAAAATCCCACCGTCCAATATCTTAGAAATCAAAATACCAATTGAAAATGTCACATCGCAATCCCAACGAAACCCAAGTGCTGCTTTGTTTAAAAGCCGTTAGTGTTTCTTTTGTCGGATCAAAATTACGATAGATAAAACTTCCAAATAATTTCAAATTGGTTTGCGGATTGATCAAATAACCAGCTTGAACATCAGCAATAGCCACCGTCGTTTTGTTTCCTTGACCGATACTGACGTTGCGATCAAAAGGTCTCGCTTCGTTGTAATTTAAGTAAATATTACCTCCATAGTTGTAGGAATCGTCCGTAGTGTTAAAATCCAATCCACGAATACCATACGTGAACTTCGCATCGGCAAAATACCGTCCGTGATGGTAACGTGCCATAAAAATCGCTTCTCTAAAATTTCCTCCCCACTGGTGCCCTACAGATTGATTTGCATGTCCGTAATTCGTAAGCGGATCGCTATGAGAATATACGTAAGGTCGAACATGGTTATACTCGAGTTGCAGCAACAAGTTTTTTACATTGAAAGCATTGAAATACTTCACGCCCAATTGGTAACCGTATTTGTTTTTCCAACTTCCGTCGGCTTTCTTGACTTCTTCTAATGAAAATTCATCAAGCAAAAACTGTCCGTAAAAATTAAATTGGTTGTTCCATTTGTATTTGTACGTTAAACCCAACAACGCATTTCCTGTTTTGGCAGACGATGCAAATTCGACCGAACGATAAAACACTATCGGATTGAAAAAACTCATGTCAAAACCACGACCGTTAGTATTGGCCCAAATCACCGACTCGAACAAACCAATATTCAATCTTTTTGAAGCATTCCAACTCAAATAATGATTCGCCATATACTTCGTCGCATAGGTCTTTTCATCAATTGCTTCTTGTCTAATGTCCTTCAAAAACATATAGGTATTGGTATATTTGATCTTCCAAAAACTCGTGTTTATTTTAAAAAAAGGATACGGACTAACGCCATCAGTCGTAATCAACGAGCGATAACCGTCACCAATAAAATTTCTACCATATCCGGCTTGAAAAGTAAATATTTTACTAGGTGTGTAAGTTATGTAAGCCTCCGCCATCGACATATCATAAGCATCTTTCTTAAACCGTTTGGCGATGCCTATTCCTGGAATTACCGCTGGATCTCCTTGATCCGAGTTTGCTGCGTATGGTCTAATTGATTCTGCATATTGATTAAAATAATCCGCAAATCTTCCTTGACTTTCAAAAATTGTGGTACTGAATGTCACTTGACGTCCGAGGCCTCCCGTTACTTGTATACCTCGTGTATTGATGTACGTATATTTGGCAACCGACGGACTGCTCTTACCCATTTGTAAGTCAAAAATCGGATTGACCGCAAACCAATAGCCATCGCCTTGTATTTCCACCATGTTTTCATTCCACAATTTTCGACCCCACCATCCAGTCTTATTAAACTTCAGGTCATCATTCACTTTTTGGAAGTCATAATATTTTGCGACCTCACTATAAGTATATGGTTTTATGGCGGTGTGGTTATTGGCGCCCACTTGATTGATAGCATCATCAAATTGCGCATAATAACTATGTGAAAATGGAATACCCAAATTGCTATTGTACTTCGGATTATTAAATTTATGATAAGCTACCTGATCATATTCCGACAATTCTTTATCGCTGTTTTTTGTAAAATTCTGTGCGTCCAAAATTCTTAGCCTTTCTGCCTCGGTGTCGATCTCTTCAACACTTTGCAGTGGGATTGCAAATTTAATAGTAAATTTTGCATAGGTTGGATTTCCGCTGTAGCTCGCGGGTTCTATCGTAGGAAATTGCGAAAAAACGCGACGTGCTTCTTGCGCCAATTGCTCCTCATTACTATCTACGTACAAGGTTCTAAATGCACCTTCTTTAGTAACTTCAAAAACCACAATGATACTTCCAGCATAATTTGCTTGCTTTAGCTCATTGGGCATCTGAAAATTGTTAAATACAAAATCTTGCACTTGACGGTTAAAACAATTTTCTAGTTCCTGAACCACAGTGCTCTTACAACTAGGGAAAGCGGGTGGTCGCCGCGTATTTTGATTGGCATCTTGCGCACACAGTTTCCAAAAGCTTATACAAAACAAAAGCAAACAAAATATTTTTTTCATAGGTAAATTCTATAATATTTAGTAATTCGAATCAGCCACCTGACCATCTGAAATTGCTTTCGCACCAGAAGTTCCAATCCTTTTTACGCCAAGTTGAATCATTGCAACTGCCTCTTCATAAGTTCTAACACCACCAGCTGCTTTGATTGGCAATGGCGAGGCATTCTCTAACATGAGAATAATGGTTTCCACGGTAGCTCCATTAGGCAAATTGTTATTGGTCTTGTAAAAACCTGTAGATGATTTTACAAAAACAGAATGATAGCATTCTTCTTTAAAATGAGTAATGATACAATTCTTTATGAATGTAGAAAGCCGAATGATTTCATTGTGATTTAGTGCAGCTACTTCTATGATCCATTTGACAATTTTATGGTGATCAAGTCCCAATTTTGTGCATAGTAGAATCTCCTCTTTAACAAGGTCAAATTTTCCTTTTTTAAAGGCTTCGTAGTTGCAAACAAAATCCAGATCGTCAGCGCCATCCTCAATCGCTTTTTGAGCTTCTTTCATTTTACTCTTACAAGATGATTTTCCTAGTGGAAAGTCGATCACGGTTCCAATCGTTACTTTTGAATTGGCTTCATGAATCATTTTCTTCGCCAGCGAAACTTTATCCGGACGTATCATAATCAGCTTGAAATGCTCATCAATGGCTTCCTGAATGAATTTCTTGGCTATGGCCGTATTTTCAAGTTCCGAAACTCCTGCTTGTTCAGCGGTTTTCAGATAGGTAGAATCAAGATATTGTTTTATGTTCATGGTATAAAAATAAAAAAATCCCACGGATGCGGGATCATATTTATCGAATTAATTCAATTTACTCTCTTTTAGAAAAATGGATTACAAGTAATATCACCAAACAGGCCATTGCGGTGCCGACAGAATTCGACAGCACATCCAAAACATCTCCTTTTCTGGTTCTTGTAAAAAGCGCCTGTCCAACCTCAATTAGCGAACCATAAACTACAGATGCTACGATGACTACAACTATTCGATTGTACTTTACGGTTGTTACAGATTTTAGGTGCAAATACCAAAACACTGTAAAAAAGAAATGCAATACAAAATGAACACCCTTGTCTATCCCGCTAATTTTTATAGTGGGCAACTTGTTGAAATCTGTCAAACATAAATAGGCTATAAATAGCGTCCAAAGACAAGCTAAATATAAGAACCCGTTATTACGCTCCAATAAGTGCTTTATAGTCGTCACTTGAAAGTAATTCATTCATATCCGACACGTCGCTAACTTTCACCTTAACCATCCAACCTTTACCGTAAGGATCGGTATTGACCATTTCTGGATTGCTTTCTAGCTCTTCGTTAAACTCGATGATTTCTCCAGCCAAAGGCAAAAACAAATCCGAAACTGTTTTGACTGCTTCTACAGTACCAAAAACTTCGTCTTTCCCGAGTGATTGATCTAAGGTTTCCACCTCAACATAAACAATATCTCCCAATTCTTTCTGAGCAAAATCAGTGATTCCGACAGTGGCAATATCGCCGTCAATAGACACCCATTCGTGGTCTTTGGTGTATTTTAAATTTGCTGGTATATTCATTTTGACTATTAATTTATTTTGTGTTCAAAGATAAAATTTAGGTTGCGATAAGCTACATTAAACTATGTTAATTCCCAAAATTATAGCGAAGTGTAAATCCAGAGCGAATATTCGTCGTTGGGAACGCTGTTGATATAACCGGTTTAGAGAATGCGTGATCATAAAAGAAAATTACGGTTAAGTTCTTACTAAAAGAATAATCTGCTGTCAGACGTGCGGACCAAACATTTTGTCCTCCTGACAATTGATTGTTATCGTAATCTAAATACCTTACAATGGTCTTGGTATTTCTATACGAGGCATCTAGTTTTAAGTTGATGTCACTTTTGATAATACCCGTTGGGTTATCTGCTAATTTAGAAGAAAAAATAACATCCTTAATTCTATAACCCAATCCCACAATATACTCTATTCCTTTTACTTCAGTAAGCAAATTGTTATCAAAACTCAATGACATGGACCGGTCTTTTTTCATTTCTGCCAATACTTTTACGGAGTTTTTCATTTCTAAATCGAAGCGCACTAATGGACTAAATTGCTCTACTAAATTGATATTAGAAATCAACAATTTATTGTAGTAATTTCCTCCTACATCTGTCCCAACAGGGTTTCTATCATACTCGAAATTTGATCTAAAGGCATTGATAGTGTATGTTGCTTTATAACCATGCTGTATCGAAAATCTCTTGAAAGTATCTTTAAAGAACTTGTATCGCATCAATCCAGTATACTTAATATTCCAGTTAGGCAGCGGTATGTCTCTAAATGTTTTGAGGGAAGAACTAGAAGCATCCTTTCCGGTATATGCTGCTAAGAAAGATGGAATTAGAACCGCTTGGTTGTTTTTACCAAATCCAACAGGGAATCCTACGTTGGCAGCGTACAGTTCTCTTTGCGGATATCGAACGTCATTTGGATCTGTTGGAATAGTATATGCTCCTTCGCCGTATCTAGGAATTGGCAGGCCAGCGTAAAAACTCTCTGCTAGTCGATTGGCAACAAGTAATCGATTATTACGGAAGTCATCAAAAGCGGCAGAAAAATTTTCGTCACTTTGACTGAAGGCCGTTTTGATCAAAATGGTAGAAATCGAATAATTCCCAAAAGTATAAGGCGATCTTGAATTGTATTCTAAAGTAGTTGGATTTACGTCATACTGCTCAGAGTAATTATTAACGTACGTACGATCTGCATTTAGGTCTATTTTGAAATCAGGAAATAAGTCAATATTAGAAGTAATATTAAGTGTTCTGTTGGTCACCTGTGTAAAATTCTGATTGAATTCTTGATAATTAGTCAACCAACCATTGCTCGCAGACTCTTGACGAATATCCGCTTGCGATCCAAAAATAAATCCAAGCGTTGGCTTCGATGAACCAAAGAATCCTTGACCAGGTAAAAAGCCAGGAAGCACCGTACCTTTGTTTTCGATATAGTTGACGTTGATGGTTTTTATACTGGTTAAGACACCAATCAAACCATTTACAAATAGATTATTATTCGTTGTGGCTGCAGCGGCTGTGGTATTAACTACTTTCTGTCCAGGTTTCGGAGGAGCGACCGCTTTGGTTGGCGCTTTTGCTGTTTTTTTGGTCAATCCGATATACTTATAAAATGAGTCCATATTGAACGCGGTGTTCAATTTATGGGAACTTGCATTTTGAACCGTATTTCCTAGATTGTAGTTCACCCCATCAATTTCAACGTCTGACAATAATAGTGACGCTCTTTGCCAGTTATAATCGCCCGTATAGGAGTAGGTAGATTTTACGAAACTCAGGAACGGTAATTTGTTGATCGGCAAATCGTAATTCACCACAAATTGCTGTGTTCGCGTAAATGTCTCACCTGGATTCCAATAATCCGTATACAATGTAACACTATTGATCGGCTCATTGTTTTCGTCGATATAATTTCTAACTATATTATTTGAGGACGCAGTATAATTAATTTTTAGCGCTTTGGTCAAATTATAATTAAATCCGTATTGATAGTTGAACTGGTAATTTCTTCTGTACAAGGGATCCAATGGAATACCTTCTACATCAATTTGTCGGAATTGCTGTTTATTGTATTGGCGAATAATACTTGTACTAAAAGAAATATTGCTCGGTAAATAATTAAAATTAAAATCACTTAGCATTTTCCAATATGAACTTTTCTTAAAGAACTTATTATTTTTCAATGGCTCAACTGCTTTTGGCTGAAAAGAATAAGTATAGTCAGCGGTCGTGTTAACCTGTTGGTCAACAAATTTTTCAATTTCAAAATTATGTCGTTCTACTTGGTTGAAAGAGTAGGACAAAGTTAGATTTTCAGGATCGTAAATTCGCTGTTTTTGTTCTGGAGCTCTTTCTTTCTTAACCCCGATAAAATTGATGCTTTTTCGTTTTGTATAATCTATTGCACGATCTTTTATGTTTGCTCTCTCTGCGCCATCGGCTGTTACATCTAAAATTTGATCTAACCTAATATCTTGATTAAAAGGATCGTATTCTGGCGTAATAGTTTCCCTCCCCAATAGAGTAATTAAACGGTAAATTAATTCTCCATTTCTTAGGCATTAATTTACCCAAACTTAAGTTTGTTACAATATTATATTGCTGCACATCCTCTCTACTTCTTTCATTTGGACCTTGTTCTAACGAACCAAAACCTATAGTACTCTTTTTACCCGTTGCAGAAATCGTTGCGAAATCCGCTAAATTGGTGTCGATATTTACGAGTGCCGCCATACCACCGCTGTTCTCCATTTGTGCCAATCGAAGTTCATTAAACCAAACTTCTCCGCGAATAGGTCGATCAATCAAGTCTGCTCCTGTTGGGCTTTTGCCATCTAAAGTATTGTTTTTGATACCAACCATTAGATTTCTCACCAATCCAAAGTTAGGATTTCCTCTTACACCTAATTTAAGTCTATTAGGTCTGGCTGCATCTAATTCGTTTTCATTTTTATAGAAAATCTCGTTTGGTCCTAACTGAACCGCTCTAGATAAAATCTTCAATTGCGTTAATAATTCTAGAGGCAAATCAATTTCATTTTCCGCTGGCCAAACAAGTTCTGCTGTTGCGGCACCGGGAGCGGTAACCTTTAAAGGCACTTCTACTTCATAAAAGTTCTCAGTAAAGTCATTTCCAAACCTAATAAAACCTACCATTTCATTATCTTGCAAACCTACAGTAGGGTCACTTGGCAATGCCTCAGCGTGCAAAAACATTTTCAATTTCTTGAATTGACGCATATCGACACTGACATTTTTGAAAACTCCTCTTGCGTCGGTAATTTCTAAACCTTGTTCTCCTGAAACTCTCAATGAAAGAGACTGCTCATTTTGATTGATAATGGTGTTGTTGTTAAAAAGCTGTTCACGAACAACACCTGGAGGCGAAACATATCGAATTGGTGATCTAGAGGCATTCTCCAAAATATTCAGTGACTGTACTTCAAATATAGTTGGGTCATCTGCAACATTGGTGTCGGTATTTGGCGGCAAAACAGAATCCAAAGTATTGGTATATCTTCTCCAATCGCCACGAACTAAATCTAGGGCGCCGAAACGAAGCGTCACTGCACTCTCAAAACCTGTCACAAACATTCTGATAAAACGAACAGAAGTAAAATCTGAAATTCCACCTATTTTTCTTTCAAATTCGGTAACTGGAATTTTATATTGAATCCATCGAACCGATGTTTCTTCTCCAAAAGAAGATCCTGGTGTTGACGCAATCGTCGTTTTAACATCAGTAACAAATTTGTCTCCCACTGCCAACCCTGGTTCGATGTCAACACTATATTCGTAGTATGCTTCAACAGTATCCATGGTGTTATCTCTGTTGATATCTTCGATGTCAGGAATTGTTGAGTTACCTCTATTATTATCGGTCACATCCACTGGTGAATTCCCTTGTGTTCCGTTAAAATTCTTGTAACGTTCTACTACACCACCGCCAGCTTGAAGAAAATAAACGTAGTTATCGGCGGCCGGATCTGTTTCTCCTGCGTAATTCGTATAAATGGTACTTTCGCCAGCATCGGTTAATCCGTCTAATCCGATATCTTGCACGCTACGATTTGCTTGATCAGTATCAAACGCATAAACTAGCGATTGTGCTGAGGGAACTTTTCCCCAAACCGTGCTAATAGTTAAGGTATTTGATCCTGCTTCAGGCAAACCATTTTCATATTGCTTTCTTCCATCCTTAAGAATGTCTTCAGAAATAGAACCTAAATTGAAATATATTTTTCCTGTATTAGTGCTTGCTGCCGGTAAAGACCCATGACCCACATATGGATCCATTACCCAAAATTGAATAAATTCTACATTGGCCTGTTCAAAATTGGTTGAATTTAGTGCTCTTGTAATACCCCCAAAGTTGTCTTTTGGAGCGATTGCAAAATCTGTACTATTGTTATAAGGTCCTCGTTCACTTGGATAGTACGTAAGGTCAAAAGTATTCACAATTTGAATTTGACCTGGTGCTATATCAGTACCGGGGAAAAGCTCCGATATAAAAACTCTTCTTGTCTTATTTAAGGAAATATCGTCTGTCGAAATACCGCTAGGACGCGTATAAATTATTGGATCGATGGTGTACCAACTCAATTTCGCTCTTTTAGAACCGTAATCAAGTGTGGTTAGGTCACCTTTAAAATTATACGGACTGGCAGTTTCACCAGTTGTAATATCTGTATCAACCAAAGGTGTAGAAGACAATGCCCAAGACAATGGAGATCGTAAATCAACATTGGTTTGAGACCCTTCAAAATCATCAACGTAAATCGTAGCTTCTCCATCAAACTGATCCGCTTTTGGCGTGTCTGGTTTCAAGAAAGCAATTTCTCCTCTAAAGGAAATATTAGATGGAACATCGGTATCCATAAAAGGCAACTTGTTGACCATTCTAGTAAAAAATGGTATTTCAGTTGAAAAATTGGTATTCAACCCATAAATCGTATTGTTTACAGATTCTTGTCCAAAACTCGATTTTTGAGTAAGCGGTCTTTCTGTCATTTTTAGAAATGTTCCACCTACTGTAAATTTTTCTGAGATTTTATGTTCCACTGTAAAACCCATAAACCTTCTAGTCTGCTGACCAAAGGTCGAATTGTTTTCTACCGAAACTTGGATTGGTGTATTAGATGCTTGCAGCGAAGGATCTAATATTTGAACTCTACCCGCTTGGTAATTGACGCTATAATCTATTCCTTCAACTAAGACGCGACCACCAGCCGTAACTACAACTGATCCACGTGGCACATTAAATGCTCCAATTGGAATTCCGTCTCCTCCGCTAGATTTGAACTTTCCTCTTAATTGGTATTTATTTTTATCGCCATCTTGCAGTGCTTGAGCTTGTGTTCGACGGTACATACTTCTAAAGACGTATTTTCTTTGATTTTCGTTATAAGTATTTGGATCGCTATACAATTGACCAGTATTGTCTTTCAATTTATCAAAAATCAACCTCCCAAAAGGCTCCACTGTCGTGAAAATCAATCGTCCATTTTGCGTATCTACCGTTAATCCTGGTATAAAGTCAAAAAAACCATCTCCACCGGCTTGCGGGTCATTATTAAAATTAAGCTTATCTACATTAAAAACTTTCAACAATGGCGTGTCCGTAAGCCGATTATCAACAGTTGGATTAGCAGGAAATGTAGTACCAACAACAGGTGTAATATAATTTATAGGTGAAGGATCAGAATACAAAATGTTGAATCTAAAATCTTGTTGATCTAATTGAAAAGCACCTGGAATTTGATAAATGTTTTTCATCATCAGGTTCCAAACTGGCTTTTCAACGTTGGACAAATTACTTTTAAGCATTTTTAAAATCAATGCCTGAGTTGTAATTGTTTCCGGTTGACCGGTATCAGGATTGACAGAACCTGGCTGTGTGGCGTCTACTCCATCATTCCCAAATTCACCTACTTGATATACTTTATCTCCTACCGTATACTGATATGCAACGGCCAGAACTTCATCGTTAGACAATCTTTGTTGCAAGGACAGATAACCCAATTGTGTATTGAATGTATATTCGTTTGCATTAAGTTTTCGGGCATTTTCAAGTTTTGAAAAGTCCAATCCCTCTACTGGAGTAACCGTGTTAAATCCAGCTCCAGCTGTCGCAATTTCTCTAATATTGGGATTTAAGAGTCCAGCTCCATTGTTACTATCATCAATTAACCCTGGGTCATATAAATTATTTTTATTGTCCGCTGGACTATCAATCGAATTTACGAAGAATCCTACGGGTGGAGGATTAACAGAAACCACGTCAATATCATTAAGTCCTGATATTTGCGCTTCACCAAGATCTTGTAACGCAATGATATTTCTCTGATTGTTATTTGCTACATTGACTCTGTTTTGTCTATTAGTTATCCAAACCTCAAGACGGGTAATCTGAACACGACTATTAATAAAGGGATATTTATTTAGAGCAGCGTCGTATTTGTTTCTAAAGTACTGTGACAAGAAAAAGTGGCGGTCGTTGTCATATTCTAATCCAAACAAATCAAAGTCTTGAATCGTTCCGCCGCCCTGCGCTGTAACCGTTTTAGTTTGTGATTTTTGCTCTGAAAATATTCCTGTTAATGTCGTTTTTCCAAATTGCAATTGGGCTTTAACACCAAACAAACTTTGCGCCCCACGAATTAAAGAACTGCTTAGAGGAAGACTGACATTACCAACTTCTATCTTTTGAATAATATCATCTTCATCAGGCGTATACTCTAGTTTTATTTGATTCTGAAAGGCAAAAGTCGACTGTGTATCGTAATTTGCGGTAACTTTTAACCTTGTACCCACTTTCCCCATTAAGCTCATGCTAATTCGTTGTGCAAAATCGAAATTAGTTTGCGCACGGTTTTGCGGTGAAAGGGCGGGGTTATCTTGTTTTGTGTGACGAACCCCAAGGTCTACTTCAACAGAACCTGTCGGTTTGACATCTATGGTATTACTTCCAAAAATAGAGGCAAAAAATCCTGAATTTACATAATAGCGCGGTAACAAATCTTTCTTTGCTTCCTCTGACCCTTCTTTTTTCCCATCTATTGCATCCGATTTTTTCTTGAAATAAGCACGCATAGACTCCTGAAGCATGAGCTTTTCATATTCTTTCGGAGTCAGAATAATAGGATAGTTAATATTGAATCCGTCGACACTATTCGTATAAATATAGCGGTCGGTTACTGGATCATAAGTGTATGCATCCAATATACTTGGAGGATTGGGCAACTGCAAGTTTCCTGATGAGTACCCTGGCTTTATACTGTCGGTTTCTTGCTCTTGAGCTTCAGCAGAAAGACAGAAAAGAAAAACCAAAGCAAAAACACTGATTTTAAGTACCGTTTGTATATTCTTTATTAATAGTGTTTTCAAGTATTATAAATTTTTTAAAGCTTGTTTTATAATAGATTCAACAGTAGCGGCAGCATCTTGAACAACAATCTTATCAACTACTTTCTCTGCCAATTTTTTGTTAAAACCTAATACTTCGAGAGCTGATAACGCCTCATCCTTGTTTGTATTGTTTTGAGCTAAGGAAACTTCATCCAAATCATACAATTTTAACACTTTGTCTTTCAAATCTAAAATGGCTCGTTGCGCAGTCTTTGCGCCAATCCCCTTAATAGATTGAATGGCTGCTACATCACCAACGGCAATCGCCTGAATAACTTGTTTAGGTTCTAAAGAAGATAACATTGTCCTTGCAATACTAGCTCCAATTCCAGAAACGGACAACAACATCTTGAAAATTTCGCGCTCCGATTTTTCAACAAAACCAAACAAAGTATGTGCATCTTCTTTTATTTGCACATAGGTGTATAATTTTATTATCTCTGTTGATGGGAGCAACGAATAAGTATGCAAAGATATGTTAATATGGTAACCCACTCCACCACAATCAATAACCACATCTGTTGGTGTTTTCTCAACTATTTTCCCTTGAATATGTGCTATCATTAGTATTGTAAAGTAAAGCCAAATATAACAAAAAACTTTAATTGCTCTTATTTTTCTGAACAAGTGTTAAATTTTTATTTCCAAATTTTTCAACCTCTTCATTTTTTCTTGTGCATCAACAACCGCCACCGCTGCCATATTTACCATTTCTTCTACGCTAGCACCGAGTTGAAAGATATGGACTGGCTTGCCCATTCCCATCATAATAGGACCAATAGAATCGACTTTATACAATTCTTTTAGCAACTTGTATGTAATATTTGCTGATTCAAGATTAGGAAAAATCAGTGTATTTACTTTTTTACCCGCTAGCTTTGAGAATGGAAACTTTGCTTTCAACATTTCGGCATTCAGCGCAAAATCAGCTTGAATTTCTCCATCGACAATTAAATCTGGATAGTAATTATGTAAGTAAGCTACCGCTTCTCTAACTTTTGAAGCGCTCTCATCAGTAGAAGATCCAAAATTCGAAAACGAAACCATTCCGATAACGGGTTCTATTCCAAAAAGTTTGACCGTTTTTGCGGTCATCAAAGCAATTTTCGCCAAGTCATCTGAAGATGGATTTGGATTGATGGCTGTATCAGACAAGAACATCGGACCACGATTGGTCATCATCATGTTTGTTGTCGCAATCAACGAAATGCCTGGTGCTTTTCCGATGAGTTGCATAATTGGTTTCACAACCGTTGGATAACTTCGTGAATAGCCAGTAACCAGGGCATCGGCCTCACCTTCATTGACCATCATTGCCGCAAAGTAATTTCGCTCTCGCATCCACTTTTGGGCATCCAATAAAGAAATTCCACGTCTTTGTCTCGATTTCCAATACATCTCTGCATAGTGTAACCTGCGCTTGTCTTCTTCCGGAGTCTTTGGATCGTATATAGGAACATCAGCATCGAAGCCTAATTCTTCTTTCAATTCTAAAATAAGCTCTTTATTCCCAAGTAAGATTGGCTTTCCAATGCCTTCCTCAAGGACAATTTGAGCCGCTTTTAGTACATCTAAATGGTCTGCTTCTGCAAAGACAATTCGCTTAGGATCGGTCTTCGCTCTATTGGTTAACAATCGAACCATCTTATTGTCAGAACCCAATCGCTCTAACAATTCTTCCTCATATTGTTGCCAATCTTGAATCGGTTGAAGTGCAACTCCAGAATCCATTGCAGCTTTCGCAACAGCTGGCGCTACCATCGTAATCAATCGTGGATCAAAAGGTTTTGGAATAATGTACTCACGTCCAAACACCAATTTAGTTTCTCCGTAAGCGATATTTACTTGCTCTGGAACACTTTCTTTGGCCAATGCTGCTAGTGCTTTTACCGCAGCCATTTTCATCGCTTCATTAATTTTTGTAGCCCTAACATCTAGCGCACCTCTAAAAATATAGGGAAAACCGAGCACGTTATTCACTTGATTTGGATGATCGGATCTTCCGGTAGCCATGATAATATCTTTTCGCGTCGCAATCGCTAAATTATAAGAGATTTCCGGATCTGGATTTGCCATCGCAAAAACAATGGGATTATCTGCCATGCCTAACAACATGTCGGGCGTCAGTAAATTGCCTGAAGAAAGTCCTAAAAAAAGATCAGCACCTACAAGTGCTTCTTGTAGTGAAGTGGACTTACCCTCACGAGCATACTTTAACTGCATTGCAGACAAAGAAGGATTATCTTTTGTCAGTAAGCCTTTGCTATTAAACATGTAAATATTCTCTGGCTTGATACCTAACAAAACATACAAATCTGCACAAGCCAAAGCTGCAGAACCTGCGCCAGACACGACCATTTTGATGTCGCCCGGCTTCTTATTCGCCAATTCCAAAGCATTTATCAAAGCGGCAGATGATATGATGGCTGTACCGTGTTGATCATCGTGCATCACCGGAATATTTAGTTCCTCTACCAATCGACGTTCGATTTCGAAAGACTCAGGCGCTTTTATATCTTCTAAATTGATTCCTCCGAAAGTTGGCGCTATATTTTTTACTGTTTCGATAAAGGCATCGATGTCCTTGGTTCCTATTTCTATATCAAACACATCAATGTCAGCGAAGATTTTAAAAAGCAATGCTTTCCCTTCCATTACTGGCTTTGAAGCCTCAGGACCAATATCGCCAAGACCTAAAACTGCCGTTCCGTTAGTAATCACGGCAACAAGATTTCCTTTTGCGGTGTATTTATATACGTTGTTGATGTCTTTTGCAATTTCAAGACAAGGCTCCGCTACGCCAGGAGAATAGGCCAAAGACAAATCTCTTTGGGTTGCATATTTCTTAGTTGGAACAACTTGAATTTTCCCTGGAGTGGGTTTTGCGTGGTATAATAATGCTTCTCTTCGCTTGCTATTTCTATTCATGGCATTGGGATTTAATTCCGACTTGCAAAGGTAGAAGTCTGGATGTAATACCGAAACTTTTACGCATTAATCTTTAGCAAAATAATTGAAAGCGGTAATGAAAAATCAGATCAGTAAATAGCTATTTCGCTGGTGCAGAAGTTGGTGCAGACGACTCAGGAACTGCGCTGCTTGCAGGAGTTTCGACATACTCGGTTTCTTCTAAATCTTCCGTTTTTCTACCAAGTTTTACTTTTGGTGCCTCTTGGGTTCCTGTAACAGTTAGGGGAATTCCGATAATGCCCAATGGAGGCAATCCGAGTCGCATTTTGATATTTAATTTTCCATCAAAACTAGTGGTTCCTTCAATTCGAGGTCTAAATCCTGCAAATTTGAATTTGAATCGTTCAATTGTAATGATATTATTCTTGATTTTTGTTTTGATGTCCACTTTCGTTACATCAGGATTCCGTATTGATTCGGTTCCTGTTTTTTGACTGACTGCACCGAACATTTTAAATCCACGCATTTTTACTTCTTTCACAGAAAGCGTTCCTCCACCCACCAACGAAGGATAGATAGGTTGCATATTCCCATCTAATTTTCCTCCTACTTTGTAGTCGAGCGATACTTTTCCTTGTGCTTTTTCCGCAGCAGTTACCATTTCCCGGAACATCTTTATTTCATCATAAGCACGCTTGATATCAAAATTTTCTGCTTTTACTTTGAAGTCGAAAAAGGCTCTGTTGCTTGCTTCGCTTCCGTAGGCAATATCCATGTTGACTGGGCAATCGATGATATTAAAACCAGTGTTCTTGAGTAAAATTTTTCCATTCGATACAGTTAAATCACCTTTCGCCTGATCCAATTGCAAATCATTAAAATTCACTTTGGTAGCGTTGGCAACAAACTGCAGATCAAAATTTGGAGGAATCACAACAACTCCTGTTTCCGATTTGGGGGAACTTTCCTTGCCGGTTTCTTCTTTTGTGGTTACTGTTGCTCCCGACATAAATTCGTCGACATTGATGTAGTCTGACGTTAACGCAAACTTGCCCTTTAATACTTCTCGATCCGAAAGAACAAAATTGATTACGTTTTGCAAATAGCCATTCATCTTAAAATCGGATTGACCATACGAGGCAATGAAATCAGCAAAGTTCATTTTATCTTGATTAAAAGTAAACAACCCTTCATTGATTAGAAATGGCTTCGGAAGATATTGCGAAGTTGTTTTGATGTTTTTCAACTGCAAGGTTCCGCTATTGTTGAGTTTGCTGTAGTTTCCGCTTGTAGCATCGCTTTGTTTTCCTTTAAAAGTAACATCTGCTTTGATAAATCCTTTGACATCTAATCCCTTTTGTGAAAATACTTTGTAGACTTTTGCAATATCAAGTGATCCTTTCGCTTTGATGTCATACAAAACATCATCAAAATTGGAAAAACTAGCTTTCAGGTACAATGGATTTCCTTCAAACACAAAAGATGCAGGATTAATAACCAATTTGGTTTGCTTGAACGTTCCGTCGCCGTTTGTCAACGTTGCGTTTAAGTTGATATTCCTTATGGGTTTTGGATAATAATTCGTTTGAATCGTCACTCCTTTTAGGTTAACTGTTCCCTTGGTTTTTGGAAAAATGGATTTCGACTTGTCATATACGCCATTCGCTAGTACATTCATTTTTAACAGGCCGCTAATTTTCATGTTTTCGAAGCCGGCCGCACGATCTAATTTTTGTAAATCCAAAGACGCTTGAACATTCGCTTGTATCGATGGTACTTTTATACCCTTAGATTTCACAATGGCTTTCAAATAGTCTTTCCCGACATTAAAAAATAGAGAATCAACAGTTACTTCAATATTATCTGGATTTAAACCTGGAATTTTAGTATCAAAATTTAGATAGATATTTGTAACTGGAAATGGCGCATTTTTGTATTCAATTTTGCCTTCTCTAATTTTCATGTTGAAGGCCAAATCAGGGCTCTTCTTTTCTGATGCGATGTATTGTCCTTTGAGTGACAAGCCTAAGTCGGTGCTTCCTTTTACTTTAGTCTTCTCTAACCAAGTCACATATTGTGGTGGTAGTGCAGTAAAAAAGTCGTTGAGTTTACTATCTTTTGAATCAATTTTGAAATCCATGTCGTAACCGTTCTTTAGGAAATCAAATTTCCCGGTGAACTGAACAGGCAGCTTGTTTATTTTTAAGTTGTTTTGCTGAAAAACGAAAGAAAACGAATTGGTATTGATTTTCGTGATTAGATCTGCTTTTATCTTTTTATTAATAAGGTACGCTTCCTTATCATACGTCATATTTAGCGAATCGATATTTGCTTCGGTATAAATGTCAAAAATTGCTTGATCTAACGCTCCTTTACCCACATAATTAAAACCTTTTGCATCGATAAGAATTTTTGTTGATTTGTCATCATAAACCAAATGACTATCCCGAATGTCTATTTTCTCCAGCTTTAATGAAGTATCTGAATTGTCTTTAGATGGTTTTGTATCTTCGGAAACATAGACGTTGTAGTTAGCTTGTCCATTCTTATCCACCTTAACATTCATAAAAGCGTTGGAGAGAAAGATCTTGTCAATCTTGACGGCGTTATCAAAAATGAGTGTCTTGATGTTGATTCCAAATGCTATTTCATTGGCAGAAATTAAGGTTTCGTTTTTGAAAGGCGCAGAACCTTTCAGCTTAAAATCCTTTAGTGTAAGTGTTAATGAAGGAAAGTGGTTGAAGAAGGAAAGCTTTGCCTCAGAAAAATTGAGTTCGCCTTCCAATTTTTCGTTGGCAAATAATTTGACTTCTTGCGCAATTTTACCGGGAAAAACTATTGGAAACAAAAACAACATCGACAAGAATAGAACGATGCTTATTACCGTTATTTTCAAAAACTTTAGAATCCTGCTTTTTTTCTTTTCTTCCATCTTGCAAATTTAGAGAAATAGTCCACTTAGAAAACTAAAATACATTTTAATGTAATGCCAAGCAAAAAAAACCTCCCTTAAAAGGGAGGCCTTAAAAAACTAAACTAACTCAACTTCTATTGTTTTAACAATTTCGTGGTTTTCACTCGATTGTTTTCGTCTACTATCTTAACCATGTACATTCCTGTTTTCAAGTCAGAAATGTTGTATTGATAACCTGTTGGTTGGTTTGAAAAAGACTTCACTAATTGTCCAGAAATAGAAAATATTTCAACTTTCACGACATTATTACTGATAAAGAAATAGTCAGATGAAGGATTTGGATAAATATTAGTCACGTCCGATGTATCAATTTCATCAATACTTAAAGACGAAGGTTTGTTTCCGAAAACTCTGAAGCCGCCTGGCTCTATACTAATATTCATACTTGTATCAGTCACTAAAAAAGTAGAATTGTCCATCAAGTTTGCCCATGTGCCTGCAAACGGAAATCCGCCAGCGACATTATAAGTGTTGTTGGTAAAATTCGTCAACACAAACACATAACTTAAGCTCGCGGTTTGAGAAGTACTGGTCCAAACATCTAGTCTTGGGTGACCAGTACTATTAAAGTTCCAAGCAAATGAACCGTTTTCAAAAACAGGCTCATTAATTCTCAGATTAATCATTCTTGCCCAATTGTTATAGATGGTACTTCTGTTTGTGTCGCCCAACCAATTCTCGGTCCATTGCGGTTGTGGTTTTGTGTCTAGTTTACAATCAGGGTTTGAAAAAGAAACACTACCGTTTTGGCAGGTCCATAATGAACGCTCCCAACCTAGCGGACCAAAGTGCCAAAGCATTTTTGGACCAGGAACTAGTAAATGAACTGCGCCCATGGCCGATGCTCTTAAATGCACTTTTGCCAAATCATTTTGCGTTTGTCCAGCTTCTGTTAATGCTTTATAGAAAACTCTTTCTTCATCGTGACTTTCTGCATAACCGACAAATCTTTCAGATGGATCTGTGACACCAGACAAACTAGTGCCATTTCCTTTAAGCAAATTTGCATAAGGATCTGTCATTTTTCTCCATTGCATAATACCTTTTGTATCACCAGACTTCAAATAATTGGCCCATTCTACTTCTTCATTATAAGAATTACCTGTTCCTAAGTGTTCAAAAATAACTAGGAAGTTTGGGTCAAGTTCCCATTGCTTGTCAGCATAGTATTTCAATTTAGCTACTCGATCAGCTTGGTAATTATTTGTACATGCTTCTTGACCTCCAGCAACATTGCTCGGGCAGGAATTAGTAAACCCTTTGGTTAAGTCCCAACGAAATCCATCGATTTTATAATCTTCAATCCACGTCTTAATTGTTCTAATCGAATAAGTGTTAGTCAAATTATCCGGTTCTCTAAAATGATTTAAGTCGGAACCAACGCTGTAAGAGTGCATTGCTGCCTGGTTGCAATAAGGGTTTTCAGCAGTTATTCCATTTCCCCAACCATCATTGTCGGTGTCTGTCATCCACATTCTTTCTAGTGGAGAGCGTCCGAATACGTGATTAAGAGCAACGTCTAGTATTACTGCGATACCATTTTGATGACATAAATCAATAAACTCCTTTAATTTTGATGGAGGTCCGTATCTTTTGTCTGGAGCTAAATGATAAACCGTATTGTATCCCCAACTTAGATTTCCTTCGAACTCCATAACTGGCATCAATTGGATGGCATTGATTTTTAGATTCCTGAAGTAGTCGAATTTATCAATTAAATCCTGATAACTTCTGTTAGCATCAAAATCACGAACTAAAACTTCGTAGATGACTAAGTCTTTTTTCTTTGGTTTTACAAAATTTGTTGTTGCAGCGCTCCAATTGTAGTTGTAATAAGCATTTGGACCAGTTTGCAAAACGGTAACTTCTCTTTGTTGTCCAGTCGGATAAGCTGGTAAATTAGGATAAACTCCTAATGATGCAATTTCTGGATCATCGAAAGGAGAAAGTACTAATTTAGAAAACGGGTCAGCTGTCTTTACGATTGCTGGTGAATTGATAGGTCTACTCGTTACGTCGCATACCCAATATTGAAATGTGTATACTTGTCCAGAAACAAGACCATTAAGTTCCAACCAAAATTTACCTGAAGTAGGGTCTTTCTTCATAGCGTAAGCCCCACTAGGTTGGTAATTGTTGAAGCTTCCCGCCACATAAATAAAATCTTTGAAAGGTGCGTTGAGAACCAAAGTAGCCTTAGTTGGGTCGGTAGAATTATAATTAACCCCATCCACCAAAGTACTTGAAGGCAATGCCTGCGCAATGATTCCCGGATTTACTATGACACTAAACTTTTTCACCTGAGTTGACGCTCCTTGTGAAATCTCTAATTCGTAATTTCTGTTTTCTGTAATATTTGTATCTGTAAAAGAATAGCTAGGAACATTTAAAGCTGTATTGATACTTACACCATTAGCTTTCAAATTATAGTTGGCATTACCGTTCGTATTAGAGGCTACGACAGTTCTACTTTCACCCGAATTAATGATGGTGCTGCTATTCTCAGTAGGCGTTGTTAAGGTCGTTTGAAAGAACCCAACATCAAAGATGTAATCTCCACAGGAAGGTGCTTTTTTCAAGGTTTGAGTTCCAGTAGCGTTTCTAAAAACCATACCCATCTTCGTGGCATTTGCCTGCTGCGTTGCATTAATACCAAAATAAGTACTTGGCGTAATTGTAAGGCTATACACTCCTGGTCCTACACTTGACATTTGCCCGATGGTGTCGTCTTGGCCCCAATTGCCAATAACTGCATATCCGAAAGCATTGGTTGCGTCTCCTATCCCTGCATGCATATAAACTTTTGCAGGAGAATTTCCCATTGTATTACAAGTAGTAATTGGAAAAGTTACTGTAATTGTAACAGGATCGGTCACATTAAAAGAAGTAGGAGAAATAGTAACCTGGCCAAAAACCCCAGAATAAATGAGCCCGACAATAAAACTTAATAAAATATTCTTTTTCATAGTTATTTTTTAAAAAAAGGGCTGTTAATCGCAGCCCTTTATATTAGGAATTAAGATATAATTAGTTCGGAACTTCTTCCAATGTATAGGAGTAGTTTCTCGGGGAGGCGACACTCATTTCAATCTTAAATCTTTTGATTGCCCCATTATTAGCACCAGGAACCTTTATGTCACCGCCAGTTAATGCAATTGGTACTAATACCGATCCAGTACCATTCAAATCTCCTAGCGTTGAAATTATCTTCGTGTTGCTTGGAGCTCCACTAGCAGCCGGCACATAAGGTGGAGAAGGAAGAGGCTCTCCTACTGGAGTAATTGCGTCCCCATCCCACAAATTTGATTTGAATTTGAAATTATTACCAACTATCAAGTCCATAGTAATACTCCACTTTTTTTCATTTGCGTCATAAGTCATTGGTACCATTGAAGTCACAGGAGCTCCACCTGCTCCTCTTGTAGCATTTCCAAAAGGGCCGAATGCTCTATACTTCTTTATCGTACATGTTGACGATCCAGATCCTGTGCCTAAGCTAGCTTTTATGAAATAATGTCCCGCTTCAGTTACTATAAAACTTTGGCTTTGATCAGCTACAAGGCTCGCAACTCCGGTGGATGAAGGCGTCCCAATTCCATAGACGGTTGGGTTTGAAAAATCCCCACAACCATCGGGTCTATACATTTTATAATTTCCTACCTCCAAATAGAAGTAACCTTCAAAATCAGTAAGATTTGAAACTGCTGAAGATGCAAGCTTTTGACTTAGGTCTGGGCTATCTCCTTCTTTGACAAGTGCTAAGATTTGATTTAGTGTTGGATATCCTGTTACTGAAACAGTTATTGGGTTTGAATACTGAAATAAGGCATTTGATGCTACGCCTAATTTAGATTTAATTCTAATATCTATATTCATTGCGCTACAAGTAAAAGAAGGCAATCTATTTAGTAAATCGTTAAAATCTCCCACTTTTAAAGTGCAGTTTCTTGCATCTGCCGTGGTCAAATCTAGACCTACAACCGACTCTACTGCCTTCTCAAATGCTGGGTCATTATCGTGATCTGACACAAGTACGGAATACGCAGATGATGTTGGCACACCATTATTAGCTCGATCCCATTCTAATTTTATGAAATTGTCTGCATTATTTGCTTCTAACAATACATCTGGTGGCGTAACGGAACTGTCTTTACGTAATTCAAAACCATTGGCACTTGCTACATAATCTTTATCATTCGTACAAGAATTAAATAGTACAAACGACAAAAGAAATACAGCAGATTTTAAAATATTTTTCATTTTTATATTTTTTTAAAATTAATACCCTGTGTTTTGTGTTAAGTTCTGATTTGCCCCTAACGCAGACAGCGGAATTGGGAACAAATTATAATGACTTGGAATTGCAGCTCCATCTTTGTTATTCCCTTTCCATGGCCATAAATAAGACCCTCCGGTGAATTTACCAAAACGAATCAAATCACTTCTTCTATGTCCTTCAAAATTTAACTCTCTAGCTCTTTCGTCAAAAGAAAATCTAGGGTTAAATCTCCAGCATTGATGGACGAAGCATTAGATCTATTTCTGACGGCATTTACATATTGTACTGCCAAGTCAATTGAACCGCCGCCGCCTCTTACTGCTGCCTCGGCATACATTAAGTATGCGTCAGCTAACCTAAACAATGGGAAATCTGTATTTGAGAATTTTAGTGGAGCGGTCAGTGGAGAAAGAAAATTAGTGTTTCTGAATTTCGTTGACGGGAAACCATCTAACCATTTTTTGTAATCTGTCATCTCAAAATTATGTCTTTTAGCTTCAGGTCCAGTATAGTTTGAAAAAAACAAATGCGCTCTATCATCAGGTGAATTGGCTAATTGTTGTGCGCTAGTGATAAACGAGCCATCTTGATTTGTATATTTACCATACCATGCTTTAGTTGCTCGATGTCCAGTCCAACCTTCAGAAGCGCCAAAGTCTCCGATATTCATTGTATCGCTGCTCAAACTTCCATTTACTAGATACGTGGTATTGCCATAACTTTGACTTACGAAAGGATCGGCTATTAAAGCATAAATAATTTCATTTTTCGCATCACTTATATCATTATCTCCAGAGAAGATACTTACAAAGCTAGTCGCTAACTGATAACCGCCTTCGTCAATAACTTTTTGACTATATTCCAATGCCTTATCATATCTTGGCACTCCTGTATATACTTCCGAGTTTAAGTACATTTTTGCTAACAACATTCTTACTACATGCTTGTTAGCTCTTCCATACCCAATACGACTTGGAAGTTTGTCTTCGATTTCCAGTAATTCTGATACTACAAAATTGTAGAGCTCTACCCTACTCGCTTCATCTTGAGGTCCTGCATCAGTAGGGTCTGTTTCTCTCAAAATAGGTCCCTTACCAAAACAATCAATCAAATAATAGTAAGCCAAACTTCTTAAGAATCGAAGTTCACTTCGTACTTGCTCTCTGGTAGGAATATTATATTGAGACAATTGGTTCATCACCTTGTTGCATTGCGGAACGGTATAATAAACCCTGTTATACAAGTATTTCATAAACTTATTATTCTCATCCCAACCACTAGCCGTAGTTAGAGGGTCTAAACCACCATCACCCCAGCGATTTTTCATATCATCTGCGGTAAAGTCTTGAAGATTGATAATTCCACGTAAGAATGGAGATTCCCCAGCATCATCACCCGGAGTATCAGTACTCCCTGGCCCTGAAGCCCCTGACAATGCAAACGTACCGTAGACTTTTGATACCAATCCATCTAAATTGGGTTGTAATTCCAAAAGTTGCTCTTCTGTTATTTTTTCCCCTTTTGGGTCTGTATTTAAATCATTTGTACAGCCCGACATCAATAATAGACCAATAAATAGTCCAAAATGAATTACATTATTTCTTTTCATAATATTATTTTTTTAAAAATCAAGGCCTAATCCTAAAGTAAATGTCGTTGGTCGTGGATAAAAATTCGATTCAAATGCACCAAATGTTTCAGGATCCTGACCTGAATATTTGGTCAGTATGAAAACGTTGTTCACCGACCCACTAAGTCGCAACGAAGCATTCTTTACGAGTTTTTCAAACTTATAAGACAACGAAATATTATCACATCGTAAGAAAGTTGCGTCTTCTAACATATAGTCAGAAATTGCAGAATCATTAAGGTTATAATTATCAAAAAGTGCATTTGCTGAACCGTCGTAAAAATTAAGAACATTATTCACGTAGCTTGCATCCTGAGGATTAACAGCGCTTTGAATTGAACCATAACGCAGTCTATCTGCATTATAAACTTGTCCGCCAAGTTGGCCTCTAAAGGCTGCGGAAAAATCCCATTTTTTGTAGCTGAAATTGGTATTGAAGCCATACACCCAATTCGGTCTAATTGCTTTATAGACCCTGTCATCATTTCCGATTTGTCCATCTTGATTTGTGTCAACATAGGCGCCAACAATTGGTTCACCATTGCTATCATAAATCTGTTGAAAAACCCAAGCAGAATAGGCTTGTTGACCAATCACATTATAGAAAAGTGGAACTCCCGTTTGACTAGGAATCGTTCCAACCTGAAGCGGAGCTGGAGTATCTAGTTGATCTACACGATAAAAGCTATATCCTACGTTTCCTCCTATATTAAAAGAAACATTGTCATTTTCAATCAATTTGACTTTCAAGTCCAATTCAAAACCTTCTCCCTTAATTGATCCAACATTGTTAAAGAAAAGTGTTCCTCCTGTACTACCGGCTCTACCAGGAGTTTCCGCTAATAAGTCTGTAGTTTTTCTTTGGTACACATCAAAACTTCCTGTAATAATACTTCTTTTAAAAATCTCAAAATCTAATCCCGCATTGAGGGTGGTGGTTGTTTCCCAGGTTACGTCTGCATTAAAAGGAATCGGAGTATAGGTCGTAGCATTGGGCAAATACTGACTTGTCGCATCTCCCGGCTCGTAAAGCTGTCTTGAGATGAAAAATTTATCCTTAATATTAGCTTGTCCGGTTTGACCCCAACCCAACCTTACTTTCAAATCTTGAACAAAATTCATGTCCTTTAGAAATGATTCTTCTTTTAATTTCCATGCTAGACCAAAAGCTGGAAAAACACCCCATCTTTTGCTTTCTTGAAACAAAGAAGAACCATCAGCACGCACGGTTGCAGTAAACAAATATCTACCCAACAAGTCAACATTAGTTCTAGCAAAAAAAGCTTGTAAGTTCAACGGTGAATAATAACGCGAAGTAGGATTCTCCTTTTTATATTTAATATTCGGTTCTCTTACCCCTGTTTCTGTGTTATACTGAAACTCATTCTTAGTGCCATCAGTAACAAAATCTTGGTAAGAATAACCCGCTTGCGCATCAACCTTTGTAATAAATCCAGTAAGATTTTTAGAATACGCTAAATAAGCATCCATGGTCTTATTTGTCGATGTTTGTTGTTCTTGGTAGTCAATTCCTGGATTAAACAAATAATTCTTTTCTGAATTATTTAAGTCTACAAAACTTGTGCTCTTATTAAATCTATAAGTGGCTAACGCATTATCATCGAAAACAGTTCTTCTTCTAGATTCTGATGCATCTATTCCTAAATTTACTACTGCTCGTAAATCACGTAAGAATGGGAGTTTATAATCAAACTCTATATTTCCTAAGAATCGAAGTGACCGAACAGGCTCATGTCTTTGCTCCAATCGCGCAAGCGGATTAATCGCCCCTGTCGTTTCGTCTCTATTTTCTCGTAACGTTGTTGCTTGATAATAGCCAACAAATTTGTTGTTAAACGAACTTCCGTATACTGGTTTGGTTGGATCCATCTTAGCTACGTCACCAAAAACACCACCTTCATCTATTTCATTCTTGTCTGTATAAACACCTTTGGCATTCACATCAATTTTTAGATTATCATCCCAAAATTTAGGAGTCAATTTTAAGGAATAGGTAAATCGTTCTAAATCATTCGTTTTAACAATTCCTTGAATTTTTGCGTATCCTAGCGACACTCTAAATGGAATTTTTTTATACAAATTCGCCCTTGCACTAAAATTATGATCGGTAGAAATAGAAGTTCTGCTAATCACATCTTGCCAGTCAGTATTGCCTAGAATTCTACCTTCTATTTGAGGTGTACTTAAGTCGTCTGTTACTTCCGTAGTTGGATCATCAATTCCCAGAACATTTGTTCTGTCTGGATGGTATTGTTGAATGAAGCGCGTAAAATCACTTGCATTCATTACATTCATTTTTTTATACAACTTTCCGACCGACAACGTAGCTGAGTAATTAAATTGAGGTGCTCCAGCGGTTCCCTTCTTTGTAGTAATCAAAATTACCCCATTAGACGCTCTGATACCATAGATTGCTGTCGCAGACGCATCTTTCAAAATAGAAAAAGACTCTATATCATTTGGGTTTACTAAAGAAAGTGGGTTTTTAATTCCCACAGGATTTAAATCACCGATGGGAACCCCATCAATGATAATCAACGGGCTGTTTGAAGCGTTCAATGAAGCACCTCCACGAATTCTAATATTAGGGTCTGCATCGGGCTGACCACCATTGGTAGTGATTCTTACCCCTGCGGCTTTACCAGCCAGCAATTGATCTGCAGAAACTATTGCTCCCTTATTAAAATCTTTCGCTGTGATTAATGCCACAGATCCTGTCGCATCTTTCTTTTTCGCAGTACCATAACCTACCTGAATCACAACTTCTTGCAATTGGTTGGATTCCTCCTGTAAACTAATTGCCAAGTCTTGCTGTGCATCATAGGTAACAGTCGCATTTACATAACCCACATAAGAAAAGACAATTTTTTCGCCTTTTTTAACTTTGTTTAATTTGAACTTACCATCAAAATCGGTTTGAGTACCGTTGGCAGCGCCTTGAATTACTACGTTTACTCCTGGTATCGGCTGTTTAGAAACTTTGTCGACAACAACACCTTCGACTGTACCCTGTGCAAAGACAACAATCGGGAGCAAAAGCATTAAAAATAACAACTTATTGTAAATTGTTTTCATACATTTTGTTTAAATTAGAATTAGTTTTTTGAGCTTATACTTTACTTCGAACGTTAAATTTAAGTAAATTTTTTGATTTCGCTTGAAAACACATGACAATTGTATGTCGAAAACGTTTTCGTGTTGAAAACTTTCCGTAGTATTCAATTTTTTAAGGATATAATTTTCATTAGTGAAAATAAAAATTATCTTTAATCGGAAAATAGTAATTACCACAATCGAAATGAAAAGAAAAGTTACCCTAAAGCAAATTGCCAAAGAATTGGACGTTTCAATTTCTACGGTTTCAAAATCGCTCAGAGATAGTTCTGAAATCAGCGAAGATACCCGATTAAAAGTACAGGCATTTGCGAAATTATATAACTACAAACCCAACCTGATTGCGTTAAGCTTAAAGAACAAAAAAACGAAAACAATCGGAATTATTATCCCAGAGATTGTGCACCATTTCTTCGCCACTGTAATTAGCGGAATAGAACATGTTGCCAATGAAAAAGGCTACAATGTAATTGTCTGCTTATCGGACGAATCTTTCGACAAAGAGGTCATCAATATGGAAATGTTAGCCAATGGTAGTATTGACGGTTTTATCATGTCGCTTTCTAAAGAAACACAGCAAAGAAAGGACTTTCACCATATCACCGAAGTCATCAACCAAGGCATGCCAGTGGTTATGTTTGACAGAGTTACTAATGATGTTCTGTGCGACAAAGTCATTATCGATGACAATCTTGCAGCCTATCAAGCAGTAGAAAGTTTAATCAATAACGGCATGAAAAAAATCGGTCTAATCACCACCGTCGATTACGTTAGCGTCGGTAAGCTCAGAACGGAAGGTTATGTCAAAGCACTATTAAGCAACGGCATCCCGATAAATAACGATCTCATTATCAAAATTGAAGACATCGACAATTGCTCTAGCCAAATTGAGGAACTTATTACCAATAATGACTTGGATTCGATTTTTGCAGTCAACGAATTATTTGCCGTTACCGCCATTAAAACAGCCAAAAGACTAAAGTTAAATGTTCCTGAAGACATTGCAATCATTGGTTTTACTGATGGAATTATTTCCAATTATTCCTCCCCAAGTATTACAACAGTAAGTCAAAACGGCATCAAAATGGGCAACAAGGCAGCTCAAATGTTAATCGAAAGGTTAGAGTCCGAAGACGAGGAAAACGAACAATACATTACCGAAGTAATCGAAACACATTTGGTTCAAAGGGAATCAACGCCAATCCTAAAATAGATGGACTTTCACTGAAAAAAACCACCCCAGAAAGTGCGATAATTTTTGTTATTTTCATTTTGAAAAGAAAAAAATTATATATTTACCGCCGATTATCAGAACTTATACTTTACTTCGAAAATAATATAAGTTTTGATAAGCAAAGCGCTTATCGTATTCAAATTTAAATTACGATAATGGAAAAGCGTAGATTAAGTTTCTGGCAAATCTGGAACATGAGTTTTGGATTTCTTGGAATCCAAATGGGTTTTGCACTGCAAAATTCAAATGTTAGCCGTATATTTCAAACTTTAGGAGCCAATATTGACGACATCCCAATTCTTTGGGTTGCGGCACCTTTAACTGGCTTGATTATACAACCTATAATTGGTTATTTTTCAGACAGAACTTGGACTCGATTGGGTCGAAGAAAACCTTATTTTTTAGCAGGAGCTATTCTCGCATCTGGCGCTTTGTTTATCATGCCCAACTCACCCGTTCTTTGGTTTGCAGCTGGAATGCTGTGGATAATGGATGCCTCAATCAATGTTTCGATGGAACCGTTTCGCGCTTTTGTAGGCGACAATCTTCCTGAGAATCAAAGAACCATGGGATTTGCTACGCAAAGTTTCTTTATCGGAATCGGAGCATATGTTGCCTCTAAGTTGCCCTTAATGCTTACACATCTAGGTGTCGAAAACACAGCCCCGCTGGGCATCATTCCAGACTCGGTAAAATATTCCTTTTATATTGGTGGCGTTGCCTTTTTAGTCTCTGTACTTTGGACCGTTATCACCTCTAAAGAATATACTCCAGAAGAATTGGAAGCCTTTGATAGTCATCAGAAGGTCTCTTATAAAAAAGAAGAACGTTCGCAAGAATGGTTTCAAGCCAATGGGAAATCGCATTTGACCAAAGGAGTTATCTTTTTTAGTATCGGAATTCTTTTCGCTTTAGCCATTCATCACTATGATTTGAAAAAAGATCTCTATGTTCTTTCTTTAGGATTAATTGGATTGGGCGGTCTTGCAATGATTATCTCTGGTATACTTCAAAAATCAAATCAATGCGAAAATGGATTCGTAACCATTATGAACGATTTTCAATTTATGCCTAAAATTATGAAACAACTGGCTTGGGTTCAGTTCTTTTCTTGGTTTGCATTATTCTCGATGTGGATTTACACTACTCTTGCAGTAACCCAACATATATATGGCACAACAGACACAACGTCTGAAGCCTACAACACCGGTGCTAACCAAGTAGGCGAAATGTTTGCCAATTACAATCTAATCGCCGCAATTGCCGCGTTCTTGCTACCGTTACTAGCAAAACTAACCAGCAGAAAGTTTACGCACTTCATTGCACTCACCTTAGGTGGATTGGGATTAATTTCTATTTATTTTATCAAAGAACCAACCGTTTTCACCATGGAATGGCTGCCAATGATTGGTGTCGGAATCGCATGGGCAAGTATTTTGTCTATTCCCTACGCAATGCTATCTGGCGCTTTGCCTTCCAACAAAATGGGTTATTATATGGGCGTTTTTAACTTCTTCATCGTAATTCCACAATTGGTTGCAGCGTCTATCCTAGGGTTTTTAGTGTCTCAGTTTTTTAACAGCGAACCGATTTATGCACTATTTATTGGCGGAGCATCAATGATTACAGCTGGTATTATTTCATTAACAATAAATGACAAATCAAAAATTGTGATCAATGAATAGAAAAGCATTTATTTTTGATCTCGACGGCGTCATCGTAGATACCGCAAAATATCATTTTCTCGCTTGGCAAAAAGTTGCCAGTGAACTTGGAATTGAATTTACACCAGAGCACAACGAACAACTTAAAGGCGTGAGCCGAGTGCGTTCTTTAGATATTATTTTAGAATTGGGTAAAATCGAAGCAACGCAACAACAAAAAGACCAATGGCTTGTTCAAAAAAACGAAGATTATCTCTCGTATTTGGTCAATATGAACTTGAGTGAAATTCTGCCTGGAGTAATTCCGATTTTGCAATTTCTAAAGGAAAATAATCAAGGAATTGCTTTGGGTTCTGCCAGTAAAAATGCAAAACCAATTTTGGAAAAAACAGGAATCATCAGCTATTTTGACGCCATCGTTGACGGTAATGATGTAACCAACGCCAAACCAGATCCTGAAGTTTTTATTCAAGCCGCACGATTGTTAGATACAACCAATGAAAATTCGATTGTTTTCGAAGATTCTGTAGCCGGAATTCAAGCCGCAAATATTGCAAAAATGACCAGCGTTGGCATCGGAGAAGCAACAGTTTTGCATGAAGCAAAATATATCTTCAAAGATTTCACCTATATGGACACCAGCTTCATCGAAGCACTAATAAAAAGATAAAACGAAAAGGGAAAACAGCAGAACCTGTTTTGAAATGTCAAGTTAATTGAAAACTATTATTTAAAAAAAATGAATCAAAATTATATTCAACCAGACAATTGGTCAATTATTGAAGAAGGATTTGATGTCGAAAGGGTTAAATCATCCGAAAGTCTCTTCAGCATTGGAAACGGAGCCATGGGTCAACGTGCCAATTTTGAAGAAAATTACACTAATGAAACTTTTCAAGGAAGTTATATCGCTGGTGTTTACTACCCTGACAAAACCAAAGTAGGCTGGTGGAAAAACGGTTATCCGGAATATTTTGCCAAAGTTCTCAATGCACCAAATTGGATTGGCATTGACATTGAAATCAATGGGGAGAATTTTGATTTAAACAATTGCACAAACGTTGCCCATTTTCGCAGGGAATTAAATATGAAAGAAGGTTGGTATAATCGCTCCTTCGAAGCAACGCTTAAAAATGATACGGTTATTTCTGTAAATGTACGCCGCTTTCTTTCTTTGGATATCGATGAAGTTGGCGTTATTCAATATGAAATAAAACCTATAAACAAGGGCGCGGTAATCACTTACAAACCATACGTTGATGCGGGAATAAGCAACGAAGACACGAATTGGGAAGAAAAGTTTTGGGAAACCATTGCTATTCAAAACACCGATAACCAAGGATTTGTTACTTCAAGAACCTTAAAGACGCACTTTGTGTCCACTACTTTCATGCACAACACGATTCTTTTGAATGGTGAAGATTTGAAAATACTGCCTGAAAAAATCGATGCAAGCAAAGACAAAATACAATTCACTTACACCGTTGCTGTAGCGCAAAACGGCACTTCATCTATTCAAAAAATCGGCGGTTATGCGGTTTCCTTAAATCATGATAGCACGCAACTTGGAGCCGAAAAAGCAATTCAAGCTGCCTGCAAAATTGGTTATAATCAATTACTTCAAGACCAAATTGCCGCTTGGGCAAAAATTTGGGAAATGTCGGATATCACCATCGAAGGTGACGTCAAAGCGCAACAAGGCATCCGATTCAATATTTTTCAATTAAATCAAACCTATTTAGGTAAAGATTCTAGATTGAATATTGGACCTAAAGGTTTTACGGGCGAAAAGTACGGAGGCTCGACTTACTGGGACACAGAAGCCTATTGCATTCCTTTTTATATGGCAACCAAAGACCAGCATGTGGCCAGAAATCTATTGACGTATCGCTACAATCAATTGGACAAGGCGATTGAAAATGCAGAAAAATTAGGTTTCAAAAACGGCGCAGCGCTCTATCCTATGGTCACTATGAATGGCGAAGAATGCCATAACGAATGGGAAATTACTTTCGAAGAAATACACCGAAACGGAGCCATTGCCTTTGCGATTTACAATTACCACAGATACACCGGAGACTACTCCTACATACCAGAAAAAGGACTGGAAGTACTCATCGGAATTGCGCGTTTTTGGCATCAAAGAGCGACACTCTCGACACAAAGAAATCAGTATATGATTTTGGGAGTTACAGGGCCGAATGAATACGAAAACAACGTCAACAATAACTTCTACACCAACTATATTGCAAAATGGTGCCTAGAATACACGGCACAACAAATTCAAAAAGTAGCGACAGAATATCCTTCTGACTACAAAAGAATCACTGCTAAAACCAACATTTCAAACTATGAATTAGATGGTTGGAAAAAAGTGGCTGATCATATGTACTTCCCTTATTCGGAAGAATATGAGGTATTCTTGCAACAAGATGGTTTCCTCGACAAAGAATTGGTGCGTGTTGCAGATCTAGATAAAAGTCAACGACCTATCAATCAAAAATGGTCATGGGATCGGATCTTACGTTCGCCTTACATCAAACAAGCCGACGTTTTGCAGTGCTTTTACTTCTTCGAAGATCATTTCTCTAAAGAAGAATTACATCGAAATTTTGAATTCTATGAATCTTTTACGGTTCATGAAAGTTCACTTTCTCCTTGCGTGCACTCCATCCAAGCCGCAGCTTTAGATAAAATGGAAATGGCCTATACCTTCTATTTGAGAACTTCTCGATTAGATCTTGATGACTATAATAAAGAAGTAGAAGAAGGTTGTCACATTACGTCCATGGCAGGAACCTGGATGAGTATCGTGGAAGGATTTGGTGGCATGCGAATCAAAAATGACACCCTACATTTTTCGCCACGAATTCCTAAAGAATGGAACGGTTACTCTTTCAAAATCAATTTTAGAAATCAAATACTAAAAGTGGCCGTGACACAGAGTCAAACTAATTTTGTTTTGGAAGGAAATACAGAAATTACAGTTAATGTCAACGGAAAGGAAATCCTAGTAGAACCTAACAACTTAGTCACAGTTTAACAATTAATTCAAACCTGATAGCTTTACAACTGTCAGGTTTTTTATTTTATCATTATGAAAAAATGGTTGCTATTTCTTAGTTTATTATCAGGTTCAGTTTTCGCTCAAATCGAAAAAATGGAACCTCCTTTTTGGTATGCGGGCATGCAAAATCCAGATTTGCAAATTATGTTTTATGGGAAGAACATTGGTCAAAATTCGGTGGAAGTATCCAATGGCATCACCATAAAAAATGTTCAAAAAACCGAAAACGCAAACTATCTTTTCGTAACCATCGACACCGAAAATCTGCAAGCGCAAGAACTGACATTTACTTTCAAGAATAACAACAAAACATTTACGCAACAATACAACCTCAAAAGCCGCAAAAAAAATTCTGCCTTACGCAAAGGCTACGATGCTTCTGATGTAATATATCTCATCATGTCAGACCGTTTTGCCAATGGAAATCCGAAAAATGACAGCGACAATTCGGTGTCAGAAAAAGGAAATCGTTCGCTTCCTGGTGGCAGACACGGCGGCGATCTTGAAGGTATCATCAAAAATCTAGATTATATCAAAGAACTGGGGGCAACCTCAATTTGGGCAACACCACTTTGTGAAGACAATGACGAAACCTATTCGTACCACGGCTACGGACAATCGGATGTATATAAAATAGATCCTCGGTACGGAACCAATGAAGATTACCTGCGATTGAGCAACGAATTGCACCAACGCGGAATGAAAAACATCATGGATTATGTCACCAATCATTGGGGTTGGCGTCACTGGATGATCAAGGATTTACCGACTCATGATTGGGTGCATCAATTTCCTACTTTTACGCAATCTAATTATAGAATGACGACACAGTTCGACATCAATGCTGCTGCTGTCGATGCAGAACGTTGCATGGATGGATGGTTTGTAAAATCGATGCCTGATCTTAATCAATCGAATCCGCTTTTGCTCAATTACCTCATTCAAAACGCGATTTGGTGGATTGAATACGCCGATTTAGATGGATTCAGAGTTGACACTTTTTCGTACAACGATAAAGTTGGAATCTCGAAATGGTGTCGCTCAATCTTAAATGAATATCCATACTTTAATATTGTTGGCGAAGTTTGGATGCACGACCAAGCGCAAATGGCGTATTGGCAAAAAGATAGTAAGATTGGCGCCATTCAAAGTTATAATTCCAATTTACCAAGTGTTATGGAGTTTACACTACACGACGCCGTTGGAAATGTTTTTAATGAAGACGAATCTTCCTGGGACAAAGGCTTGATCAAAGTCTACGATAATTTTACGAACGACTTTTTATATCCGAATCCGAACAGCATCATGACTTTTTTGGAGAATCATGACACCATGAGATTTAATGAAATATACAAAAACGACTTCAAAAAATACCAATTGGGAATGGCATTAATAGCTACAGTTCGCGGTATTCCACAGCTGTATTACGGATCCGAAATCGGCATGTCTGGTAATAAAGATAAAAGTGGCGACGCTGCCATCAGACAAGATTTCCCTGGCGGATGGGATGGAGATTCAAACAATGCCTTCACAAGCGCTGGCAGAACTTCAGAACAAAAACAATTTTTCGATTTTACTTCCAAATTATTACAGTGGAGAAAAACCAATGATGCGGTTCACTATGGCAAAATGAAACATTATGTTCCTGAGAACAATGTCTATGTTTATTTTAGATATACAGACAACAAGTCGGTGATGGTGGTTCTAAACAACAGCCCCAAAACACAAACAATCAAGACCAATAGATTTCAAGAAAGCATTCAAAATTATACCGCCGGTAATGACGTGTTAACTGGTAAAACCATGGATTTAAAAAATGAAATTACCATCGAAGCTAAATCGGCTTTGATTTTTGAATTAAAATAATTTCCTCGCGAAGCCGCAAAGTCGCAAAGATTATTATTAGTTGTTTTGCATATTTTAAGACATTGTAACATATAAGTATAAAAGCCAATAATAAAAATTTACGCCATGAATGAAAACGAATTGTCAAAAGTTATTGTTGATATCTGCTATAGAATTCATACAAAACTTGGCCCTGGACTTTTAGAAAGTGTTTATGAAGCTATCTTGTTTTATGAACTAAACGCAATAAATCTAAAAGTGGAACGACAAAAACCAATACCTGTTATTTGGAATGAAATCCATTTAGACATTGGCTTTCGTTAAGATTTAATTGTAGAGAATAAAGTTATAATTGAAATCAAGTCTGTAGATCAAATATCTAATGTTCATCCAAAACAATTATTGACTTATTTAAAAATAACTAAACTTAAACTAGGGTTATTAATTAACTTTAATGAAAATTTAATCCGGAACGGAATCACAAGAATTGTGAATAATTTATAACAACTCAAGCTTTGCGCCTCTGCGTCTTTGCGAGATTAACATAATAATTAAATAGGCTCGCAAAGTCGCGAAGCCGCAAAGAAATAGCATACATGAAAAAAATAATCCTATTCCTGCTCCTCTCTTCTTGTGCAATTGCCCAAAATGCAAACAGAAAATTTGAAAACTTCAAAAAAGGAAACAATTCGCTAGAAGTCACAACTTCCGACGGCAAGTACATTTTCAAATCGTATTCCGATAAGATTATCGAAACCTCTTTTATTCCCAAAGGAGAAACGTTTGATGCGAGTTCACATGCAGTTGTTCTTAGTCCAAAATCAGGAATTGCAAAAGTGAAGTCTGATAAAAACGCAATCCAATTTGCCACAGCGGGAATCGCAGTAAACATTCAAAAAGCGCCCTTCAAAATCTCGTACACTTATAAATCAAAAGAATTGCTTTCGGAGAAAAATGGCTATTTCAAAAAAGACAGTACCGAAGTCATCGATTTCAATTTAAATAACTCTGAACTTTTATACGGAGGTGGCGCACGCGCACTCGGAATGAACCGTCGTGGGAATCGTTTGCAATTGTACAACCGCGCGCATTATGGTTATGAAACCAAAGCTGAGTTGATGAATTTCTGCATTCCACTTGTCTTATCATCCAAAATTTATGCAGTTCATTTCGATAATGAGCCGATCGGTTACCTCGATTTAGATAGCAAAAAAGACAATACCTTAGCCTACGAAACCATCTCCGGTCGAAAAACCTATCAAGTGATTGCTGCCGATTCTTGGACGGAATTAATTTCAAGTTACACCGATTTGACAGGAAAACAACCCTTGCCTCCACGTTGGGCTTTGGGTAATTTCTCTAGTCGATTTGGATATCATTCACAAGAAGAAGTAGAGAAAACCATCCGAAAATTTGAAGAAGATAAAATCCCGGTCGACGCGATTATCCTCGATTTGTATTGGTTCGGAAAAACAATCAAAGGCACGATGGGAAATTTGGATTGGGACAAAGACAATTTCCCAAATCCAACCAAAATGATGGCTGATTTAAATGCAAAAGGTGTAAAAACCGTACTGATTACCGAGCCTTTCGTTTTAACTACATCCAGCAAATGGCAAGAAGCGGTCGATAAAAAAGTGCTAGCCGTTGGAAAAGATGGGATGCCGTTTAAATATGATTTTTATTTCGGAAACACCGGATTGATTGACATCTTCAAGCCAGAAGGTGCTACTTGGTTTTGGGATATCTATAAAAAACTAATCAATCAAGGTGCTGGTGGCCTTTGGGGTGATTTGGGCGAGCCTGAAGTTTTTCCATCGAAAGCTATTACAGCCAAAGGAAAAGCTGATGATGTTCATAACATATATGGACACAATTGGGCTAAACTAATTGCAGATGGCTATCAAAAAGATTTCTCAAACCAGCGTCCATTTATCTTAATGCGCTCTGGCTATTCAGGATCACAACGATTCGGCATGATGCCTTGGAGCGGTGACGTGAACAGAAGTTGGGGTGGCTTGCAATCGCAACCTGAAATTGGACTTCAAATGGGAATGCAAGGCATGGGCTATATGCACTCTGATTTGGGTGGATTTGCAGGCGATTATTTCGATAATGAGCTGTACATTCGATGGTTGCAGTACGGTGTTTTTCAACCTATATTCCGACCGCATGCGCAAGAAGAAGTCGCATCTGAACCTGTTTATAAAGACATTGTGACGAAAGCCAAAGCCAAAAAGCAAGTCGAATTGCGTTATCAAATGATGCCGTATAATTACACCTTGGCATTCAACAACAATCAAAAAGGAACGCCGCTAATGCGACCACTATTTTTTGAAGAGCCGAACAATACTTCTTTGGGAACCGTTTGTGATAATTATTTATGGGGGAATGACTTCTTGGTCGCTCCAGTTATGAAGTCAAATATAACTGCTACTTCTGTTTACTTTCCTAAAAACAACAATTGGTTTGATTTTTACACCGATCAAAAATACGAAGCTGGAACTACAAAATCGGTTCCGGTGACGGAAGATCATATTCCTGTATTTGTGCGTGGCGGTGCTTTTATTCCGATGATCAAAACGATTCAAAACACCACCAGTTATTCGTTGTCAAACTTTGATTTGCATTATTATACAGATGATAAAACGTCGACTAGTTCCGGAAAGCTTTACAACGACAATGGATCGACAGTACAAGCGTATGAAAAAGGAGATTATGAAATTTTATATTTTAAAGCGGCTAATACCGCGAAAGAACTAAACATTACGTTGACAACAGAAACAGGAAAAATATTCCAATCTGCATCAAAAAATGTAAACCTACAAGTACATCACTTGGATGCAAAAGTGAATAACGTTCTCATCAACGGGAAAAATGTTTCGTTTAAAAACATCAACAACAATACTATAGAAATCTACGTTTCTTGGGACAAAGGAACCTCCAAAGACATTAAAATACAGTACTAAAAAATGAAAAAAATCGCTTTACTATTTTTAATTCCACTGCTATTGAATTCCACCGTAAATACTGCTCAAACCCAGAAAAAGAAAAAAGCTAAAACGCAACTGCAGCACAAAGCGCCTTTCGTTTGGGAAGGAGCCAATTTGTATTTTTTGATGACCGATCGTTTTCTAAATGGAAATGCAAACAAAGAAGTGTTTTTTGATCGGACGCGAACTACGGGAATGCTCCGCGGTTTCGAAGGCGGAAACATCAAAGGAATTATTCAAAAAATTGACGAAGGCTATTTCGATAAATTAGGCGTTAATGCAATCTGGTTTACACCTATTGTAGAACAAATTCACGATGGTGTTGATGAAGGAACCGGCGTAACTTATGGTTTTCATGGCTATTGGACGAGAGATTGGACTGCTATCGACCCCAACTTCGGAACCAAAAAAGATCTAGCAGAATTGGTTGCAAAAGCGCACGCCAAAGGAATACGAATTGTGCTAGATGGCGTCATCAATCATACCGGACCGGTAACCGATATCGATACGGTTTGGCCTAACGATTGGGTTCGAACTGGACCGCAATGCGATTACAAAAATTACGAAAATACCACCGCTTGTACTTTAGTTAAGAACCTTCCTGATGTATTGACAGAAAGCAACGAAAATGTCGCTCTTCCGCCTTTCCTTATCGAAAAATGGAAGAAAGAAGGTCGATATGAAAAAGAAGTTGCTTCCCTCGATGCCTTCTTCAAAAGAACAGGTTATCCTCGTGCACCGAAATACTACATCATCAAATGGTTGACGGATTATATTCTAGAATACGGCATAGACGGTTATCGTGGCGATACAGTAAAGCATGTGGATGAAAGCGTATGGACGGAGTTCAAAACACAATGCGACTATGCTTTTGCGACTTGGAAAAAGAACAACCCAACAAAAGTCCTCGATAATAGTCCGTTTTATACGATTGGTGAAGTGTATAATTACAGCATTAATAACGGACAAGACTTCGATTTTGGTGATCGAAAAGTAAATTACTTTCAACATGGTTTTAGCAACCTCATCAACTTCGAATTTAAGTGGAATGCCGCGCAAAAAAGCTACGAAGAATTGTTTTCGATGTATTCGAACAAACTTTCAAATGAACTAAAAGGATTCAGCGTTCTGAACTACATTTCCTCTCACGACGACGGAAAACCCTTTGACGCCGCTCGAACCAAAACCATTGAAAGTGGCACTAAATTGTTGCTAACGCCAGGACTTTCTCAAATATATTACGGAGACGAAACTGGCCGATCTCTTGTGGTTCCTGGTACTGAAGGCGATGCCACTTTGCGATCGTTCATGAACTGGAACGACGTCAAATCGAATCCCGAAACCCAAAAAATTCTCTCGCATTGGCAAAAGTTAGGACAGTTTAGAAAAAATCATCCAGCTGTTGGGGCGGGAATTCACAAAGAAATATCCAACAAACCGTATGTGTTTTCAAGAACCTATTCGAAAGGAAAGTACATTGACCTGGTTGTTATCGGATTGGAATTAAACAAAGGGAAAAAAGAAATTCCCGTGGGAACGATTTTCAAAAACGGAACTAAAGTAAAAGACACGTACTCCGGAAAAACCGCAACAATTTCAAAAGGGAAAGTGACTATCGATTCCGATTTTGATATGGTCTTAATCGAAAAATTATAATCTTTCTCATTGCGCCTTAGCGTCTTTGCGAGACCATTTATTAATCAGGCAAAAGCTAAGGCGCAAAGCTATTTTTAGATTACCTTCCATTGTATTCTCAAAGCAGAATTATGAAAATGCTAAAAATCGGACATCGCGGCGCCAAAGGACATGCTCCTGAAAACACCTTGATTTCATTTCAAAAAGCAATCGAACTGGGTGTTGACGGCATTGAACTCGATGTGCATTTGACTTCCGATAATCATGTAGTTGTGATTCATGATGAAAGTGTAGACCGAACAACTTCCGGAACTGGATTAGTAAATTCACTTACGTTAGATGCATTGAAATCTTTGCGAATTGACAATCTCTATGAAATTCCAATGCTGCAAGAAGTTCTAAATTTCATTGACAAAAAAATATTCGTCAATATTGAACTCAAAGGAAAAAATACAGCAAAACCAGTTGCGGATTTGATTGAGCGCTACGTTTTAGAAAAAAATTGGACTTACAATCACTTCCTAGTTTCTAGTTTTGATTGGAATGCATTGCAAGAAGTCCGTTCTTTGAGTCCGAATATCGCGATTGGCGTTTTGACAGAAACAGATTTGAAATTGGCGATTGATTTCGCAAAATTTACGAATGCCAAAAGCGTTCACCCGTACTTTCAATTGTTGACGATGGAAAATGTGAAACAAATGCATCAGGATGGATTTCAAGTTTTCCCATGGACGGTCAACGCACAAGAAGATATTCACAAAATAAAATCAATGAAGGTAAACGGAATCATCAGTGATTTCCCCGATAGATTATGAATCAAGATTTCGATATTATTATTGTAGGCGGAGGCGCTGCAGGTTTTTTTACTGCGATTAATATCGTCGAGAAAAATCCTAAGCTTAAAGTTGCCATTCTCGAGCGCGGCAAAAACGTATTGGAAAAAGTTCGCATTTCAGGAGGTGGCAGATGCAACGTTACCCATGCGTGCTTTGAACCCAATGAATTGGTCAAATTTTATCCTCGAGGGAAAAAGAGTTGCGCGGTCCATTTCATCAATTTTGCTCTGGTGACACCATTGAATGGTTTGATAAACATGGCGTTGAACTCAAAATTGAAGACGATGGGAGAATGTTTCCCGTGTCTAATTCATCACAAACCATAATCGATTGTTTTTTGAATGCCACTCAAAAATTAGGGATTGCAGTACTAACAGGACAAAGCGTACAATCGATTTATAAAAAAGAAAATTGTTGGCAAATTGAAACACCAAGCGAAAAATACCTAACCGAAAAATTGATTCTAGCCACAGGAAGCAATCCGAAAATGTGGGAACTATTGCAAAGTTTTGGACATGCGATTGTGAGTCCAGTGCCATCGCTCTTTACTTTCAACATCAAAGATCCGCGGATTAAAGACTTGATGGGCGTTTCTGCATTGGCAACAGTTAAAGTAAAAGATACTAAATTATTAGCCACTGGACCATTATTAATAACCCATTGGGGCATGAGCGGGCCAGGAATTTTGAAATTGTCTGCTTGGGGCGCTAGAATTTTGCACGACAAGAATTACCAGTTTACCATTTATGTGAATTGGCTGAATGATTTAGAAACTGGCGATGCTGAAAAGTTGCTGAAAGAACTAAAAATCGAGCATGCGAAGAAAGCCGTTTCAAAGAAATCTCCTTTTGAGTTTCCAAACAGATTGTGGGAAAGTTTGGTATTGGCTTCTGGAATTGAAAGCGAAACCAAATGGGCCGATTTGTCTAAAATTCAATTGCAAAGTCTAGCGAAACAACTCACCAATGGCAGCTTTCAAGTGAATGGAAAAAGCACTTTCAAAGAAGAATTCGTTACGGCTGGCGGCATCGATTTGAAAGAAATTAATTTTAAAACGATGGAAAGTAAACTACACGAAAATCTTTACTTCGCAGGTGAAATCGTCAACATTGATGCGATTACTGGCGGCTTTAATTTTCAGAATGCTTGGACAAGTGGATTTATAGTGGCGCAAAGCATTTAAGAAGTTCAGCATGAAATGATTAAAAATGATATATTTGAATTCTAAACCATTTCTAGATGAAAAACCTTTACCTATTCCTGTTGGTGTTTGCCTTTAATTTAGGGCATTCGCAGATTAACACCAATGTTTCGGATTATGTTTGGTGTGCTCCTACAATCCATTCGGTGTATAACTTGCCGTCCAAAATGGACGAGATTCTAATCAACTTAGATTTTTCGGATTATACATATAGTTTCTTTCACAGTGAAGCTGACGCGCAATCGAACACCAATGCCCTAACCCAAATGCAGGCATCTTTTTACGAAAATACGGTAAGCCCGGAGACGATTTACGTTAGAGTCGTGAATATTCAGACCAATGTTGTCGAATATACTCATTTTAATGTCGTTTCAAACGTGTTACCTGTGGCCAATTCAGCAACATTGACCTTCTGTGATTTTATGACACAGCCGACATTCAATCTTGCTGATATTGTATCTGATGTCATAGGTGGTCAGACAAACATGGAAGCAATCTTCTATTATTCTATGGATAGTGCGGATAATGATAATATGTATGCTGGAACAACGTATGGCTTTAGTTTATTGCCCCAAACTATTGGTGCCGCGCTGAGAAATACCATTACTGGATGTATAGGTGACCGAGTTCCCGTAACTTTAAATACTTGTCCCGAATATTGCAATGCACCAACCTATGTATTAATACCTCCGGAGACCATTACTTCTAACACAGCTATCGTGTCCTGGACTGCACCGGGAGCGCTGCAAAACGACATCTACTATACTCTCGGCGGATTACCGGGTCCTCCGGATTTTTCCAATGGAGTAATGGCTACTGTATCCAACACTGACCATTATGTTATTACCGGTTTATTGCCTAGCACTTGTTATGATGTTTATGTAAGATCACACTGCGCACAGAATCCTAGTATATGGTCGAGTTATGAAACGTTTTGTACTCCGAACTGCATGGATGCTAATACTTGTGCTGACAATATCGCTTTAATCGCTTTTCTAGATGAGAACGGCAACGGCATCAAAGATATTGGCGAGTCTGCTTTTACTAATGGTTCCTATAAATATGAAGTCAATAATTCAGGCACTATTCTTACAGGCAACAGCAGTTATGGTGTCTTTTATCTTTTCAATAGTATTAACAATAACCCGATAAATGCGTATGATTTGCACTTTGAAGTAGATGAGGAAATCTCTGCATATTATACTGCAACAACAACATATCAAAACATCATTATTCCTATTGGCGGTGGAAGCACGACATATTATTTTCCTGTGAATCTGATGCAAACCTATTACAACCTCGAAGTAGAACTCATTCCGTCATCAAGCCCAAGACCGGGTTTCACCTACACCAATTACATCAGATATAAAAACACTGGTACCAGCACCATTTCAGGAACTATTTCGTTCACTAAAGACAGTCAGGTATCCATAACTAGTATTTCTGAAAGTAGCGCCATAATTTCTGCAGGAGGTTTTAATATCAACTTCATTAATATGCTTCCTGGTGAAGACCGAACGATAGAAGTCATCATGCAAGTACCAACAATACCAACCATAAATCTGGGCGATATCATAACCAATTCTGTTGCGATAACGCCAATTGTCGATGACATTTTTCCAGTGAATAATAATGCATTTTTATCACAAATTATAGTAGGTTCATTCGACCCTAACGAGAAAACTGAAGCACACGGCGGAAAAATTGCCATTGATTCATTTAGCGCTGATGACTATTTGATTTATACAATCCAGTTTGAAAATACTGGAACGGCAAGTGCAAATTTTATTACGATTGAAGATACTCTAGATTCTAGGCTAGATCCCGATTCCGTGATCATGCTTTCTGCGAGCCATCCTTATAATATGAGAAGGATATACGAACTTTTAACGTGGAATTTATATGACATCAATTTGCCGCCGACTTTGGAGGATCCATTACACAGCAAAGGATATATACAGTTTAAAGTAAAACCTGTAATGGGTTATACTGTTGGGACAAAAATCCTGAATTTTGCGGATATTTACTTTGACTACAATCCGCCTATTTTTACCAACGTTTGCGAAACGGAATTCGTAGAAACTTTAAGTACAGATTCTTTTGATGCCAATACAATTGCCCTCTATCCAAATCCGGCGAATACAACGGTTCATGTTATGAAAAGTAATGGACTTGAAAAAATCTCCTCAATTACTGTTTATGACATAGTTGGGAAAGAAGTTATTATAAATACAAACATAGATTCATCACAAGTTACTCTTGATACATCTAAATTAAATACAGGAATATACTTTGTTGAAATTGCTTATAAAAACCAGTTGAAATTCACTAAAAAACTAGTCATTCAATAGTTTTCATATCTTCCCAATAGATCCATTATAAAATGAGAAATAAAATATTTACCTTGATAGTCATTTTGCAAGTTGTCGCCGTTTACTCGCAACCATTAATTGTGGATTCATCAATCACTCCAACTGAAATTGTACAGAATACCCTAGTTGGTTCTGGAATTACACCAACTAATATTAAATTCAATAAATCACTTTCTAATGCCTTGATTACTAGAGATCAAATAGGCGTTTTTACCAACGGACAGGGGACAAATTTAGGTTTAGCAAGTGGGGTAGTACTTTCGACTGGTCAAGTACAATACGCTGGAGGTCCAAATAATCAGAATGGCGCGTCGCATCCGACATTAATTCCCATTGCAAATGATGTAGATTTAGCGCTACTTTCTTCAAATTTGATTCAAAATATTGCTACCGTAGAATTTGATTTTGTTTCGACAGGCACAGAAATTGGTCTAGATTTCATTTATGCTTCTGAAGATTATCCTGAATATGCTACTTCTTCTTTTAGTGATGTTATGGGAATTTTTCTAAGTGGTCCTGATATTGCCGGTCCCTATTCAAATAATGCGAAAAACATCGCGTTACTGCCATCTACATCAATTCCTATTTCGACAAACAGTGTCAATAATGGCACTATGAATAACGGACCATGCATAAATTGCAATTTTTATGTCAATAATGGCACGGGAACGACACCAATTGCAAACGCGACGATTCAGTTTGATGGTTTTACAACAGAAATTAACACTACAGCTACTGTTCAAATCGGATCAATTTATCACCTAAAAATAGCTATTGGCAATGTTTCAGATAACCTTTATGATTCTGCGATATTCATCAAAGCCAATAGTTTCAAAACTGCCACTTTGAGCAACCCTAATTTTGAAATATCAAAAATGACGATTTCCCCCAATCCTGCAAGCAATGAGATTCAATTAAGTTTAAAGGATAGTTCAGATTCTATAGAAGAAATAACTTTAGTATCTCTGCTCGGGCAACAAAATGACTTATCTATTAAGTCAGTCGGAAACGAGATATTAGTTGATGTTTCTTCTTTGTCGAAAGGTTTGTACTTTGTTGAAGTTAAAACAAAAAACAATTTAAAGTACTTTCAAAAATTGGCAATCAATTAAATGCTACACTACCTATTCAACCACCAAATACTTCCATTCAAAACAGCGGCAAAACTTACCCAGAGAATGTATGGAATGAATAAATAACCAGCAATTTTGTCAATCTTACCAAACTGAACATAGGTTTCGTTAATCATCAACCAAAGCAAAATGATTTCTATGAAGGCTAAAAATGGATTTCTAATTCCGAAAAACAAAATCGACCACAAAGCGTTCAAGGCGAGTTGAATGACAAAAAACACCAGTGCTTTTCCCACAGCTTCTTTTTCATGATCAATGCGATTCCAAACCAAACCTGCCGCAATACCCATCATGGTATAAAGCAAACTCCAAACTGGTGCAAAAACCCATGCAGGCGGGTTGAAACTTGGTTTAACTAAAGTCGGAAACCAAGTCGTCACTGAAGATTGTGTCGCCATACCGGACAAATATCCTACAGCGATGCAAGTCACGACAAAAAGCAGAATTTTTACATATTTATTCATCACATTTTTTATCAAAAGTAATGAATTTAAAATAGTTGAAGCGCAGCTTTCTACTTCGGCTATGATCAAACTAGCAATTTGTTACTAATAGTTATTCGCTTCGTCTTCCTCTTTCTCGATGGGCAAGTCATTCTCGTTTAAGAAATTCTCGTACGCATCTTCGTCTTTCCGATTTCTTTTAATAAGAAAGAAAACTACAATAACTACAATAATCAGTAGACCGCCAATTGTAATCCAATTTAATTCCATCAGGTTTATTTTTACTAAAGTTACAAAAGTAAAACTAGATATTAGCGATTGTTTGATTACTAAATCATTAATTTGATTGAATAATGAAACCATGTATTGAGCAATACCTCAAAAAAAGTATCTTTGTTGAAATTGAATTTTATGAGAACTGAAACGGATTTTATAGCAAAATCATTTTCTACAACCATCGATAATGGAACCTACACGTGGAGCGCTCCAAGCAACATTGCGTTGGTGAAATATTGGGGGAAAAAAGCACATCAGATTCCTTCGAATCCTTCGATAAGTTTGACGTTGAACGCTTGCAAAACCATCACGAAACTATCTTTTAATGCCAAAGAGGACAAAACCACTTTTTCTTTTGACTTGGTATTTGAAGGTCAACCTAAAGAAGATTTCAAACCCAAAATACAGAAGTTTTTCGAACGCATTGAGTTGTATTGCCCGTTCTTAAAACAATATCATTTCAGCATCGATACGCAAAATACTTTTCCTCACAGCTCTGGAATTGCCTCTTCAGCTTCAGGAATGGCCGCTTTAGCGATGAACATTATGAGTTTAGAAAAAGCGTTAAATCAAGAAATGACAGATGATTATTTCTATTCTAAAGCATCCTTCTTAGCGCGATTAGGATCTGGAAGTGCTTGTAGAAGTATCAAAGGTGAAGTAGTCGTTTGGGGAATTCACGCCGAGATTGAAGGCAGTTCTGATTTGTTTGGTGTTGAATTTCCCGTTGCCGTTCATTCCAATTTTAAGAATTTTCAAGATACAATTTTATTAGTTGACAAAGGTGAAAAGCAAGTGTCGAGCACTGTTGGTCATGATTTGATGCACAATCATCCTTTTGCGGAACAACGATTTCAACAAGCCCATGAAAATCTTTCAAAACTAAAAACTGTTTTAGAAACGGGCGATTTAGATGCTTTTGTTCAAATTGTGGAAAGTGAAGCCTTGACCTTACATGCGATGATGATGACTTCGATGCCGTATTTTATTTTGATGAAACCCAACACGCTAGAAATTATCAATCGGATTTGGGAATTTAGAAGAACCTCTAATATTTCTGTTTGTTTTACGTTAGATGCTGGAGCGAACGTGCATGTTTTGTATCCTGAAAACGATAGCGTGAAAGTTTTGCAATTTATTAAGAACGAATTAATTGGGTATTGCCAAAATGGTCAGTATATTTGTGACGCAATTGGGCAGGGAAGTCTATTGATATAATTGATAATTGATAATTGATAATTGATAATTGCAAAACCTCTCGTTCGAGTTTATTAGTATACGCCATTTAAAATTTATTATGAAAAGTAATGCCATCAAGGAGAAATCATTTTCTTTTGCCTTGGAAATTGTAGCTGTTTATAAATATTTGTGTTTCGAAAAGAGAGAATTTGTGTTGTCTAAACAAATATTGCGGTCAGGAACTTCAATTGGTGCAAATATCAGAGAAGCTGAGCATGCAGAAAGCAAAGCTGATTTTATTCATAAATTGTCAATTGCTTTAAAAGAGGCCAACGAAACAGAATATTGGTTAGATTTATTGTACCAATCCGAATATTTGAATGTTTCTCAATTTCAGAATATCAAAGATCAAATTACGCAACAATTAAAGTTGCTGACAAGTATCATAAACACAACGAAGAATAAAAGTTAATTATCAATTGTTAATTATCAATTATCAATTAAAGAATATGAAAGGACCGTTATTTTACTCAAAAATTCTACTCTTCGGAGAGTATGGAATCATCAAAGATTCTAAAGGTTTATCGATTCCTTACAACTTTTATAATGGCGCTTTAAAGTCAGATGGAAATGCTTCCGCTGATGCCATCAAATCCAATCAAAATTTAGGGAGATTTGTTTCGCACCTAGAGCAATTACAGAAACAACAACCCGAACTTGTTACCTTCGATTTGGCTACTTTGCAAAACGATGTGGCTTCAGGTATGTACTTCGATTCAAGCATTCCGCAAGGATATGGTGTGGGAAGTAGTGGCGCTTTGGTGGCTGCTATTTACGACAAATACGCTCAAAATAAAATCACCGTTTTAGAGAATTTAACGCGTGAAAAACTACTTCAACTCAAAACAATTTTTGGCCAAATGGAATCCTTTTTCCATGGGAAAAGTTCCGGTTTGGATCCGCTAAACAGTTATTTGAGTATTCCAATTTTGATTAATTCACAAGACAACATTGAAGCTACTGGTATTCCAACGCAAAGTTTAAATGGCAAAGGCGCAGTGTTTTTGTTGGATTCAGGAATCGTTGGAGAAACGGCACCAATGGTGAATATTTTTATGGAGAACCTAAAAGACCAAGGATTTCGAACCATGCTTAAAACGCAATTTATCAAACATACCGACGCTTGTGTAGAAAATTTCTTAGGTGGCGATATGAAATCATTGTTTGAGAATACCAAGAAATTATCTAAAGTAGTTTTGAGCAACTTCAAGCCTATGATTCCAGAACAATTTCATGGTATTTGGCAAAAAGGAATCGACACCAACGATTACTATTTAAAACTTTGTGGTTCAGGCGGTGGCGGTTATATCTTAGGATTTACAGAAGACCTAGAAAAAGCCAAAATATCTTTGAAAGACTACAAATTAGAAGTCGTTTATCAATTCTAACTGCGTTCTACTTCAAATTCTATAAATGCTAAGTAGAAAAAACAAATTGCGCGTCATGAAAATCGTCAGTTTGTTTTCTGTGGTTCGCGGTTACAACATTCCCATAATTATTTTAGCGCAGTATCTTTCTGCTATTTTTATTTTTGCTCCAGATAAAAGTGCACTTTCCATTCTTTTAGACTATCGGTTGTTTATTGTTGTTTTCGCATCTTCTGTTAGTATTGCTTCTGGTTATATCATAAACAGTTTCTACGATAGCAAAAAAGATTTGATCAACAGACCCAACAAATCGATGCTCGACCGATTGGTCAGTCAAAAGACAAAGTTGCAAGTGTATTTTGCACTGAATTTTATAGCAGCATTATTCGCATTACTCGTATCCTGGCGCGCCAGCCTGTTCTTTGCAGTTTATATCTTTATGATTTGGCTGTACTCGCACAAACGCAAAAAGTACGCTTTATTCGGGAATTTTATCGCGGCTTTTTTGGCCATTTTTCCTTTTTTCGGGATCCTATTGTATTACTATTTTAGATTGCCATTGAATGAAATTGAAAGTCACAGCGACGATTTGGCAGTAACATTTACGCACGCTTCTTTTCTCTTTATTTTGCTGTTGGTCCGTGAAATGACTAAAGATTTAGAAAACATCAAAGGTGATTTGGCCAACGGTTACGAGACCATTCCGGTGGCTTTTGGAGAAAACGCATCCAAAACAAGCATCACCGCATTACTCATTTTGACGACTATTCCCGTTTATTTCTTAATCAATGTTTTTGATGTGGGTTATATGGACATCTACTTTTATGTAGGTTTTATCATCATGATTTTCTTTGTCATGCGCTTGTGGAAATCGACTTCTAAAGAACAATACTTGTTACTACACAACATCTTAAAAGTGCTGATCGTTGCTGGGGTTTTTTCGATTGTATTGATTGATCCAACGGTGTTATGGAATGGTAAAAAATTACTTCAATCTATTTAAGAAGCTAGATTGTACCGTACTGCCCTAGCCCCGGTAGCAGCGTAAATCCTTTTGCGACGGGGTTCGGCGCAAAAGATTGCAGCGAATAACGGGATCAGCTCCTCATAAAATTAATAAACCTATCTTTGTACAAAATTTACAGCAGTTATGAATAAGAAGGAAGGCAATAACAAGCGAACAAGTTCAAGACCAAGTTCGAATAAGCCAAAGCCTGCCATGGCAAAACGGGCACAAGGACCTAAAAAAGTGAAACCAAAAACACTGACGCCAGCCGAAGCAGCAAAACCAGAACGCAAACCTAATCAAGCTCCGAAAAGACCGAAAGTGGCCGACGAAATTCGTTTGAATAAATACATTTCCAATTCAGGCGTGTGTTCAAGGCGAGATGCGGATATATATATTCAATCGGGGAATGTAAAAGTGAATGGGATTCCTGTAACTGAAATGGGTTATATGGTGAAGCCTGGCGATGTCGTAAACTTTGATGGCGCAACTTTGACTCCAGAGAAGAAAGAATATATTTTATTGAATAAGCCTAAGAATTTCACCACGTCATTTGATGAAGGTCAAGAAGACAGAAACGTATTGGAATTAGTGCGTGGCGCTACCAATGCGAAGATCGCTTCGGTGGGTAGAATGGACAAAAACACGACTGGACTGTTGTTGTTTACGAACGACACGGATATGATTCGAAAATTTAGTTTGCCGAATCAGAAATCTTCTAAGATTTACCAAGTTTCTTTGGATAAGAATCTGAAATATGAAGACTTGGAGAAAATTTCAGGTGGCGTTACTTTAGATGGACACCGCTTGGCAATTGAGGAAATCACGTATATCGAAAATGAACCTAAAACAGAAATCGGTTTGAAATTGCGCACGTCGAATGTAAAAGTGGTTCGTGCAATCTTTGAAAATTTCCAGTACGATGTATTAAGAATTGATCGTGTTGCTTTTGCAGGATTGACAAAGAAAAATTTGCCAAGAGGCAATTGGAGATTTTTGACGGAGCAAGAAATTATTAATTTGAAAAATGTATAAGAAGTTGCTGAGTATCTGAGATCCTGAGAAACTCAGTTTTAATTCCTGCCTTTTTAGCGGGAATTTTCTTTTAAACAACAACAATGACAACACAACAAAATCTTTCGATTGCACACAAATGGTTTGATGCTTTCAACAATCACAATTTAGAGCAATTGCTTTCTTTGTATGATGAAGAAGCGGAGCATTTTAGCCCGAAGTTAAAAATAAAGAAACCAGAAACCAATGGTTTGGTGCAAGGAAAGCCAGCTTTGCACGACTGGTGGCAAGGTGCTTTTGAAACCATTCCAACTTTGCATTATCGAGTAACCTCACTCACCGCCGATGCCAATCGTGTCTTTATGGAATATGTGCGAACGGTAGCCAATGAACCAGACATGCTCGTGGCGGAAGTCTTAGAAATCAAAGATGGTAAGATTGTTTTTTCGAGAGTGTATCACGGATAGCTAATCGCTAAACATTTCTTTGCGTCTCTGCGTCTTGGCGTGAAATGTATCTCGCAAAGGCGCAGAGACGCAAAGTTTATAGATAAATCGCTTGGAGTTAAAGTGCATTTACAAAAAAAAGTCCAGATTTTCATCTGGACTTTTTTGTGCGGATAATAGGACTCGAACCTACACGCCTTGCGGCACCAGATCCTAAGTCTGGCATGTCTACCAATTTCACCATATCCGCGAAATAGAGGTGCAAATATAGATATTCTTTTTAAATTCCAAACATCAAATTCCAAATTACAATAAAAAAACATCAACTGGGACAAATTTGGAATTTGGAATTTCCCTTTTGGAATTTCAATTTGTATATTTGAAATACTAAAACATTCAAATCAACATGGACAATATCAAACCATATGTGCAGCAGCACAAAGATCGCTTTATTAACGAGCTAATCGAATTACTAAAAATTCCTTCCGTAAGCGCCGATCCCGCTTATTCTCAAGATGTTATCGACACTTCAGAAGCCGTCAAAACGAGCCTTGAAAAAGCAGGTTGTGACTTTGTAGAAATCTGCGATACGCCTGGCTATCCGATTGTTTACGGTGAAAAAATAATCGATAAAAATTTACCAACCATATTAGTCTACGGACATTACGATGTGCAACCACCAGACCCGATGGATTTATGGACATCGCCTCCGTTTGAGCCTGTAATCAAAACCACCGAAATCCATCCGGAAGGCGCCATTTTCGCCCGCGGTTCTTGTGATGATAAAGGCCAAATGTATATGCATGTGAAAGCGCTAGAATATATGGTGCAATCCAACTCTTTGCCATGCAATGTGAAGTTTATGATTGAAGGGGAAGAAGAAGTCGGCTCGAAAAGTTTGGGCTGGTTTGTAGAACGCAATCAAGAAAAATTAGCCTGTGATGTGATCTTAATTTCCGATACGGGAATGATCTCTAACCAACAACCATCGATTACCACTGGACTTCGTGGATTGAGTTACGTAGAAGTCGAAGTAACTGGACCCAATCGCGATTTGCATTCCGGTTTATACGGCGGAGCTGTCGCAAATCCCATCAACGTTTTGGCTAAGATGATCGCCTCGCTTCACGACGAAAATAACCACATCACCATCCCAGGTTTTTACGATAAAGTCGAAGAATTAACCGCAGCCGAAAGAGCCGAAATGGCCAAAGCGCCTTTCAATTTAGAAAACTACAAAAAAGCCTTAGACCTCAACGACATTTATGGCGAAAAAGGTTACGTGACGAATGAACGCAACTCGATCAGACCGACTTTAGACGTCAACGGAATTTGGGGCGGCTACACTGGCGAAGGCGCCAAAACAGTCATTGCAAGTAAAGCTTACGCGAAAATATCCATGCGCTTGGTGCCGCATCAAGACTGGGAAGAAATTACCGAATTATTCACCAAACATTTCGAAAGCATTGCGCCTGCAGGTGTTACCGTAAAAGTAAAACCACATCATGGCGGTCAAGGTTACGTGACGCCTATCGACAGCATTGGCTATAAAGCAGCGAATATGGCTTACACGGAAACCTTCGGAATTCCAGCGATTCCAGTGCGTTCGGGCGGAAGTATTCCGATTGTTGCCTTGTTCGAAAAAGAACTCAAAAGCAAAACAATCTTAATGGGATTCGGATTAGATTCGGATGCGATTCACTCGCCCAACGAACATTTCGGAATTTTCAATTACCTCAAAGGCATCGAGACGATTCCGTTATTCTACAAATATTTTGTGGAGTTGAGTAAGTAAAAGTCAACACGAATTCCACGGATTAACACGAAAAAATTAGTGCTAATTCGTGGAATTCGTGTTTTATATTATGGCGTTACCTCAAGGGTCGGGCTTTCCGCACTCGCTTTTTTTGTTTTGTCGGACCTATTGCAAACGATTGGACTATTTCTAAAAACAAAAAAGAGCTCAAACATATGCTGCAATCCCTAACGCACACTCCTGCAAAAACCAATTTCACTTTAACTTCCGGCAATTGGCGATCCAAAAACACCAACTGCAAGTTCTGCCCAAATTAGAAGAAACAGGGTGAGAATGCTCAAACAAAGTAAGATTCTGTATTTGACCGTCGTGACTTTTCGCAAAACAAATTCGCACAAAAAACCAGTTCCGAGCAGTAGCGCTCCCATGACCATAAAATCGAACAGCGACCAATTTACTTCTGTGGTCATTTGCATCGCAAGGAATGGAATGAATAGCAGGAAAGCCACGATACTTAAGACAATAATATACCTTTGGTTTTTCATGATGATAATGGGCATTTTGAGAAAGCAAAAGGGTAATCTTCAAATATTGACTCCAATGTAAGAAAAATTTGCTTTCTCCTAATTGAAACAATCAAACTTAATCGATTAAACTATTTTTTATTCTTCTCTTCAATCCACCTCGACATATATTTGGTGCTCGCTGTCGTGTGATGTAGCAAGATCGCACCCATGAAATTAGCATTTCGATGTGGCGCCAAATTATTTTGCAACGATGCAAGGTGCGCCATAAAATCAATTTCAAAAAAAGATCTTTCATACCGCTCGTTGACAATCACCACGCCATTTTGTTGCGCTTGCTTCCACGAAATTTGATTTTGATACAAAACAACCGCGGCCTTTGCAATAGCTTCTGGATCATCGGCAATACTGCCGCTCCAAGCCAAATTTCCATGCATCGACTCTGCACCAATACTGGTCGTAACACTTGGAGTTCCGCATTGCATCGCTTCGATGAGTTTGCCTTTAGCTCCAGCACCAAATCGCAATGGAGCTAAAACTATTCTCGCTTTCGAAACAACCTCAAAGGCATTTTTCGCGCGACCTAAAACCAAAAACCGCTCTTTGGGATTGTGTAACTGTAGTACTTTTTGCGACGGATAAGCCCCATAAATTTGCATCGAGGCTTCTGGCAATTCCTTTCGGATAAGCGGCCAAATAGCTTCTTTGAGATATTGCACAGCATTCCAATTGGGCTCGTGTAAAAAATTCCCAATAAAAATAAAGTCTTTTCGTTCTTCAAAAGAAAGCCAACTTTGAATCGTTTCTTGATCAATAGCATCCACTAAGAAAGGTAAATAATACAATAGACTTTGATCTATTTTAAAGTGTTTTTGCAACAATTCGACTTCCATTTCAGAAATCAATAATGAAATATCACAGCGCAAAATACTGGCAATTTCCCGTTTCGCGGTATCTGAAAACAAATCATCTAAATGAAAATCCGCTTGTTCTTTGGTCGCTTTTTGCCGCGCGATACGTAACGAATGTAAGTCGATCGTGTCTAATACCCGCAAAGCATTCGGGCATTGTTCCGCAACCCGCCAACCAAATTGTTCCTCGACCATAAATCGATCGAACAAAACTATGGTTGGTTGCAACGCTTTTACAAAATCATCAAAACCAGAATCATTGATTGCAATAGCTACTTTTTCAACGCCAAGATTGGTTAGGTCGAACATAAACTCACTGTCTGAGGCAGCGCTAGCAAAAGTAATTTTCCAACCTTGTTTCAAAAACAGTTCGATGAGTTGCAACATGCGTGTTCCCGCTCCAGAAGAATTCGGTTCGGGCCATACAAATCCAATAATCAAAAGTTGTTGCGGCATGTGAAAGCGGGTATTAACGCCTGCAAATTAAAGCAAATTATTATTGACAAGAACTCAAAAAAGTATAAAACAAATCAAGACAAACGAATAAAAATCAACAAATTATAACAATATAAATTTATTGGCGTTAAATTTGTAAAATCATCAATCATCATTGCTAGACACGTTTTAGCATCTAAATCAATCATCATGTTAAAATCCTTTTTTCTGCTCTGCTCTGGAGTCGACAAAAACCTGCTACAAGGTTGCTCCGAAGGCGAACAAACCAAATATGTTGGAATTGGCGCCACCGTTTTCTTCACCGCCGTTATGGCTTTTATCGCTAGTGCATACGCGCTCTTTACTGTCTTTGACAGCGTCTATCCCGCCTTGCTTTTTGGCGTTGTTTGGGGTTTATTGATTTTCAATCTCGACCGATTTATAGTATCTACCATTCGAAAGAGAGATAATTTTTTGAACGAATTGATACAAGCCTCACCGCGAATAATCCTCGCGATCATTATCGCCATCGTCATTTCAAAACCTTTAGAAATCAAGATTTTTGAAAAGGAAATCAATACGGTTTTATTGAAAGAAAAAAACGCCATGGCATTGAACAATAAGAAAGAAGTGGCGAATTATTTCCAATCCGATCTCGATAAAAACAAAACAGAAATCGACAGTCTTAAATCTGAAATCACCAAAAAAGAAACAGAAGTTAATCGTCTTTACGAAACCTATATCAGCGAAGCCGAAGGCACTAAAGGCACGATGAAATTGGGGAAAGGTCCGGTCTTTAAAGAAAAAATTGCCAAACATGACTTGGCGAAAGCAGAACTCGACACCTTACGAAAAAACAATTTGGATAAAATTGCCGAACGTGAGAAAAAAGCCAAAACATTGCAAGCAGATTTGGATAAAAAAGTCACCGACACCCAACCGATTATTGACGGATTCGACGGATTGATGGCGCGAATTAATGCATTAGGAAAGTTGCCGCTGATTCCTTCTCTATTTATCATGTTGTTGTTCCTTGCCATTGAAACTTCGCCTATTATTGCCAAGTTATTGTCACCAAAAGGAGAATACGACTACAAATTAGAAGATATTGAAACCGCGCTGAAAGCAACGTTAACACAAGACAAATACCAACGAGAATTATTGGTTAAGACCAGCGCCGGCATGCATGATCGCGTATACGATGACATTTCACAAGATAAGAAACTCTATGATTTGCAGCGTAAAAAAGCGACAGAATTACTGGAGTTGCAGGCGAATGGCTTTTGGAAAAACAGAAAAATACTTTGTGATTTTGCCACGAAGACACTAAGACACGAATTTAATTAGTCTAAAAACAAAAAACCCGATCAACAGTTAATCGGGTTTTTTGTTTTTAGACTTTGTGACTTTGCGTCTTCGCGGCATCTATTCCGAACTTAAAACCTCAGCCTGAATTTTCTTCGTCAAGCTTTTAAAAACCAAATCATAAGAATGATCGATCAATTCTTTTAGAAATTTATCAGACAGATCTCTATTAACTTTCACCGTATTCCAATGCACCTTGCTCATATGATAACCAGGTTGAATATCGTCGTATTCTGCTCGCAATTCTTCTGCTCGTTCTGGATCGCATTTTAAATTTACCGACGGATTTCCTTTTTCCCATTCTTGCAATGAAGCAAGGGCGAACATCTTTCCACCTACTTTAAAAACCAAAGTGTCTTCATCAAACGGAAAATGTTCAGTTACTCCTTTTTTAGAAAGACAATAGTCGAAATACTGTTGAATATTCATTTTTCTTTTCTCTAATTTCAAAAATCAATTATCAATTATCAATTATCAATTATCAATTATCAATTATTTAATAATTTTTTCCATCATCCGTTCTGGATGGGCTAATAATTTAAATCCGAATTTTTCATAAATATGATGCGCATCTCGTGTTGCCAAACGCCAAATTTTTACGTTCTGCAATTGTGGCTCATTCATCATGGCTTCCATCAAAATCGAGGAATAGCCTTTTCCACGATGTGCTTCATCAATAAAAACATCCATCATATAAGCAAAAACCACGTAATCGGTAATTACTCTAGCAAAACCAATTTGCTGGTCGTCGAGATAAATTCCGAAGCAAAAAGAATGATCAATCGTAGTTTGAACTTCTTCTTTGGTTCTTCCCGCAGCCCAATAAATATCTTTCAGAAAACGTTGCACAAATGGAACGTCTAACTTCGTCTTGTCTGTTGATATTTGTATCATCATTATTGTATTGAAAAAAGCAGTGGCTTGCTAGGACTCGCATCGTTCTCAAAGGACGCTATTTGCAGATTTAAGAAATAACTACCATCTTTCACCTCATCCGCAACGTAAATTAATTCCGTAATAGTCGCATTCAATCGCGCATCCGCATTGAGATTGTTGATGTCTTTAACATTCCAAAATGCTTTGTGCGCCAAAAGCAAACCATCGTCGTGTTCTTTATCGACACTGGGTAAATCAATCAACAAATGCTGAATTCCATTTTCTCTAATAAAAATCGCTGCCGCTTCTTCAAGATAAGGCGGATTGGTATTGGAATATTTTTGATGTAATTTCTCTTCATCGTTGGGCAAAGTGCGAATAACTATTGCTTCTGGAGTCTTTCCTGCTAACGCTTTCTCAACTTGATTCCTTGTGATTACCCAATCTTCAGTAATCCATTCTGGAGCAATAGAAATGAGTTCTGCCACAAAGAAAAACTGTTGCAACAATTGATTGACGCTGTAAAAATCTCGGGTAATATGACCCAAACATTCAGTGTGCGTGCCGTGTCCGTGTGGGTTAAAGTGAATGTTGTTGAAATTGGTCGATGAACTTCCTTCTGAAACTTTGCCAATCCAATCCCCAAAACGAACAGGTTCGATAACTGGTTTGTCTAGATACCAAGCGATTGGGTTTTTATCGGTGTTGGTAAGTGGAATCGAAATGTCGATGGGTTGGGAAAGATCGACTTTGAAGGTTTGGTTTTTGTGTTGAATTGTTGTTTGCACTCGTCTTGTTTTGTGCCGCAAAGGCTCTAAGTCACTAAGCATTTGAATTCGTGCCTTTGTGTCTTTGTGGCGAATTGTAATTACTCCAAATTTATCAAAAATAAATCACTCGCAATTCCATCTGTCAAAAACTTCCCTTTTGTAGTTGTTTTTAGAATATCTCCATCGATTGAAAGAAAGCCGTCTTCAAGAAACTTGGCTGATTGTTGTTTTAAATAAATCAATGTTTCTAATCCAAATTCGATTTCAATTCGATTCAAATCAACGCCCCAAATCGTCCGCAATCCAGTCATGATATATTCATTGTAGCGATCGTTCATGGATAGCGTTTCTACTTCACTCGGCAATTGATTGTCCTGAATCGATTTCAAATACAAACTGTTATTCGACACATTCCAACTTCTCGAAACGCCATCATAGCTGTGCGCTGACGGACCGATGCCAAGGTATTTTTTTCCTAACCAATAGGCAGAATTGTTTTTAGAAAAGTAATTCGGTTTGCCAAAATTGGAAAGTTCATAATGAATAAAACCACGTTCTTGAAGCATTTCGACCAAGATCGAAAATTGTTCTTGCGCAACATCATCGTTCGGTTGTGCAATTTTTCCCGTTTGAATCAGTTTCTTCAACGCCGTTTTTGGTTCGACTGTCAAAGCATAACTTGAGATATGCGGAACTCCAAATGACAAAGCAGTTTCAATGTTTTGAATCCATCTTTCGTGGCTCATTCCAGGAATGCCATAAATCAAATCGACCGAAATATTATCAAAGTGTTTGGTAGCTTCGGTTAAACAAGCTTTGGCTTCCTCGGCATTGTGCGCGCGGTTCATCATCCTCAAATCATCTTCAAAAAACGATTGGATACCTATGGATAAACGATTGATTCGGTTTTTAGAGAATTCAAGGATTCGCTCGTTTGATAAATCGTCAGGATTCGCCTCGAGTGTAATTTCAGGATCTTCAGCGACGTTATAATTTTGATAAACGGCGTCAATCAACAATGTCAATTCCTTGATATACAATACACTTGGCGTTCCACCACCGAAATAAATGGTTTCAATCGTTTCGTTTCGAAACTCTTCTGCTCGTAAATGCAGTTCTTTTGTCAATGCCAACACCATATCGGTTTTCTTTTTCATCGAAGTCGAAAAATGAAAGTCGCAATAGTGACAAGCTTGTTTGCAGAAAGGGATATGAATATAAATGCCAGACATTTTAATTTGAAAATTTTATGATTTGAAAATTTGAGAATGACCGAACCGCATTGATTTTATTTTCAAATTGGCACATTTTCAAATTATTTAATTCTGTCTTCATTCTGTTTTACAAAAGCGTCCCAACCGGAATAACTTTTGGCGCCGACAACTTTTCCAGAATTAAAAAAGTGACACACGGCTGCAGCTAATCCATCAGTGCTATCAAGGTTTTTTGGCAAGGTTTTTAAGCCCAACAATTGCTGCAACATTTTGGCTACTTGTTCTTTGCTGGCATTTCCGTTTCCGGTAATTGCCATTTTAATTTTCTTGGGTTCATACTCGGTGATCGGAATTTGACGCGACAATCCAGCCGCCATCGCAACACCTTGTGCTCTTCCCAACTTCAGCATCGATTGTACATTCTTTCCAAAAAAGGGTGCTTCAATGGCAATTTCGTCGGGATGATGCGTTTCGATGAGTTCAATTGTGCGTTCGAAAATAACTTTGAGTTTGGTGTAATGGTCATCGTATTTGCTTAGAATCAATTCGTTGAGTTGAATAAATTCCATGTTTTTTCCAACGACTTTAATGAGTCCAAAACCCATAATCGTGGTTCCTGGATCGATTCCTAAAATGATGCGTTCGTTTGCCATGTTTTGCCACTAAGTCGCGAAGGCGCAAAGTTTGTTGAAAGTTATTATAATCGACGAGAGTTTCCGTTCTTTGCAACGATGATTGCAATTCCTCACAAAGCTAAACAATTCCTTGTTTTTACCATCAAAGTTTTGATTGTATCGGCAGCGTTTTATTTTGTCTACCGTCAACTGCTGCAAAATGACCAATTGGATTGGCAAAAATTTGGGACTCTTTTTGCGCGAAAATGGACCGTTGGCGGGATATTGTTTATCTTACTTTTCAGCGTGTTGAATCGACTGTTAGAAATTTTGAAGTGGAAAAACCTAGTTTCTTCCTTACAAGCAATTTCTTTATGGCAAGCTACTGCAGAAGTTTTAGGTGCTTTGACTGCGGGTATTTTTACACCAAATGGTTTGGGTGAATATGCAGGAAAAGCATTCTTTTATGAAAAGGCAAAAACCAAGAAAATTGTCTTTCTCAATTTGATTTGCAATGGAATACAAATGGTGTTAACTGTGTTTTTTGGAATATTTGGATTGCTGTATTTTAATGCTGAATACAACGTCATCACGAGCCAAACTATTGCAATTATTTTCGGTTCCTTACTTGTCTTGATTCTTGGTTCTTTCTTCTTAAAAACTTTTTCAATCAAAGGATATTCGTTGGAAAAGCTCGTGCATAAAATCAACCAAATTCCTAAGCGCATTCATCGCAAAAACCTCCTTTTGGGCTTGGGTCGCTATTTGGTTTTTTCGCACCAATACTACTTTTTGTTTTGGGCATTTGATGTGCATCTTCCGTATTTGATTTTGATGTCGGCCATTACCAGTATTTACTTTATTGCGTCGTCATTGCCCAGTTTTCAGTTTCTTGATTTTGCGGTAAAAGGCAGTGTTGCGGTTTATTTCTTCGGATTGTTGGGCATTAACGAATGGATTGTTATTTTTATCACGAGCTTGATGTGGTTTTTGAACGTCGTCATTCCCGTCCTGCTCGGCAGCTATTTTGTGATGAATTTTAAATTGAAATCCTAGCATGACTTTAGTCTTACTTTTAATCATACTGATTTATGTGGTTACGATTGCGCAATTGATTGCGGGTTTTAATCGTGTAAGAAAATTTGAGGCAAGTGCTAAGACTCCAAGTACTTTTTTCTCAATTGTAGTTCCTTTTCGAAATGAAAGCGCTAGTCTTCCTCAACTTCTAAACAGTATTCGAAGTTTGAATTATCCTATAGATTTATTTGAAATTATTCTGGTGGATGACTTCTCCGAAGACGATTCGGTGCGACAAATCTACAATTGGCGGATGGAAAACGGTTCATTTCAAACCACGTTATTAGAGAACATTCGGTTGTCTAATTCGCCGAAAAAAGACGCCATTTCGCGTGCCGTTCCGATTGTACAACAGCAATGGTTGGTTACGACTGACGCTGATTGCCTTGTTCCGAAAGATTGGTTGTTGACTTTGGATCAATATATCCAAGAACAGGAAGTGACTATGATTGTGGGCGGTGTTGTTTACGACTGCAAGAAGTCGTTTTTGCATCATTTTCAGCAATTGGATTTGATGAGTTTGCAAGGCGCGACCATCGGCAGTTTCGGAATGGGATTGGGATTTATGTGCAATGGTGCCAATTTGTGTTATACCAAATCACTGTTTCAAGAATTGCATGGCTTTGCTGGAAATAATAAGATAGCCAGCGGCGATGATGTTTTCTTGCTTCAAAAAGCGATGCGAAAATTTCCGGAGAAGGTACATTTTCTGAAATCGAAGGAGAGTATTGTGCACACTAAACCCGAATCGAGTTGGTCGCAATTGGTGGAACAACGGGTACGTTGGGCGTCGAAGACCAGTTCGTATCACAGTATTTTTGGAAAAGACTTGGCGGTGATTGTATTTGCCGGCAACTTTGCTTTGGTTGTGGGTTGTGGGTTGTGGGTTGTGGGTTCTTTACCTTGGATGAATTTGGCGTTTTTGTTTGTATTGAAATTTGTAACGGATTACATTCTCTTATACAAAACCAACCGATTTTTGAGAAGAAAACGGATGCACTATTTGTTGTTGAGCAGTGTGATGTATCCATTTTTCTGCGTCATTGTGGCTGTTCTTTCTTGGTTTGGAAAGTATGAATGGAAAGGAAGACAGTTTTCGATTTAGGAATGTTGAACTTTGAATAACGAACAACGAACTTTGAACCGCGGAACCCTAGCCCAGATGGAGCCGGCATCCTTTTTATCCTGAACTCGTTTCAGGATCTTTTCCTACAACCCATAACGATATTTTAAGATCCTGAAACGAGTTCAGGATAAAAAGATATAGGCGAGAGCTGGAAAAAGCTCCTAAAAGAAATTATACTAGCCTACTTTTTAGCTGTGATGTTGAGAATTACCGGAAGCACAAACTGTGTTTTTACTGGAATGCCGCGCTTAATCGCAGGATGAACGGTTGGAAAATCGATGAGTCGCGCTTTGAGAATGCTATCGATTTTGGTTGTATTGTAGGATAACGTATCGGTGATTTGCGGTTCGAAAACCATGGTGGCGTCTGGCGAAATCGTGACTTTTACGTTGATGGTGTCGAGTTGCGGATATAAGACTGAAAGCGTATCAACACTTAGTTTTTGTTGTATGAGTTGCGTTAAGTAATCGAAAAAACATTGCTTTTTCTGGTTTTTATCTGCCACTGAATCGCAGTTGGAGAAAGTTGGCAATTCGTCGACTTGGTTCCAATTGATGGCTTTCAATTCCTTTTTTAGAAGTTCCTCTTCGTTCGGCACTTGACTAAAATACTGGCAAGAACCCAAGCAAAGCGTTAGTAAAAAAAGTATCGGTCTTATTTTTTTCATTGTTGCAGACGAATCCAAAGCGTATTATTGGGGTATAAAAGTACAGTTTTATTTTTCAAAAATACTAAAAAAATACAATCGTGTGGCGAGGCATTTGACTTGGCATTTTCTACTTCAAAAAAAAACCAGCTTCAAAGGAAACTGGTTTTCTAATTGTATTTTCAATATTTATTCAACAACGATTTTTTTGATGACTTTCGATTGGTTGTTGGTAGTTATTTCGACGAAATAAATTCCTTTGGCCAATTGACTTACGTTGATGCTTTCTGTTTGCAAAGTCGCCGTAGCTTTTTTGTGCAGCATTGTTTTGCCAAGAACATCGTATACGTTGATTTGATCGATGGTATTGTTGCTGTTTTTTACACTTACGTTCAGCTCGTCATGAACTGGATTTGGATAGAAAACGAAATTGCTAATTTCAAATTCATCGACTTCCAATAAAGCTACAAATTCTGTCAAGAACGTGTTGGTCACAATCACTGGATTAAAATCGAAGAAGATTCCGGCAGTGTTTGGAATGATATCGCCAGTACTGTAGCCAGATTTAGGTTTTACTTTAAAGGTCACGTATCCTTTACCTATATTTTGATCGGCTACCGACGGCGGCAATTGAATGTTATCAAAACGCCAAGATAGATTAGAATCTACACGGTCTAGGACGTAATCATGGCTAGCACTAACCATTTTGATTGACGTTTCGTCGAGTTTGGAATCTAGCACGTCATTAATTCTAACGTTGATGGCGCTTGCTGTTCCTGTATTTTCAAATCGGATCGTATAATATAAATAGTCGGTTGCTCCGAAACTAGATGTGAGAATTTTGTCTCCATGTGATTCTGTTTTATCATTCGGATCGTAGGAACCAATTACGATTTCTGAAAGTGTACTCGAATTATTTTCCGGAACTACATCGCCATCCAAAGGCATAATCGACGCACTGTTGGTAAGCAATTGACCTAAATTCACGACAGGAATTGGAGGCACTTGCATACTTACAATCATCGTACGAACTTCAAATGGTTGCAAATTGGTAAAATTATAGCTGAAGCCATTTGACGAAGTTGCAGTTCCTGCCTGCGAATTCGCGGTGATTGTTAATGTATCATCTTTGATAAATGTCAATGTTCCTGCCGCAATGGTTTGATTTCCGTAATTGGCATAAACTATTTTATTAGAGTAAATGAATCCAGCTCTTGGTTGTTGCAGCGGAATAATGCTCACCGCTAGATCTTGGTAGGATTGAAGTATTGTTACTGGGAAACTATACAATTGCATTCCGCCTCCGATGATAGGGCTAATGTTGCTATAGGACGAAGTTGTTAATGCGTATGTTGCACTATAAGCAGGATCAATGGCATATCCTAAGTCGTAGGAACTAGCTGCATTTTCGTCATAAATGCTATACACGCCAGAAGCTGCTGTGACATGATGGATGTTTCCGTCGTTATTTTTCTCAATTTGAAACTGTCCGAGCGGGAAATTTTGTTCACCATTGTCTTTGATTCCGTTTGCGTTGGAATCTAAGAATGCATTCAATCGAATTCCAGAACAATTAATGCCACCTTGGGAATTAGTAGTTTCTGTGATACGAATATAGCCTGATTGGTTGCTATAATTGGTTGTCATGATCAAATAATATTGACCAGCTTGCGCATTGCTGATTATAGGATATTCTATTGCATTTGCAGAATAACTACAGCTCACAATATTATTGGCGGTTAACGAATCGTTACAAGGTGCTGTTGGAGACGTAAATGGTCCATAAACAATATAGTCTACATCTAAGAAATCACTATCGAAACTGATGCTTCTATTCTGCTCAATTTTCAAATTAATTGTACCTGAACTGCTTACTGGCAAATAGAACCATGTCGGGTTTGGGTGGGAATTCAAACAACCATAATTCGCTCCTGGCTCATCAATAACTAGAAATTGTGTGTTGCTAAATGGTGCTCCTAATGCACTGCATAAAGAATTGGCGTTGATGCAAGTAGACGAAACATTGCAGTTTGGTGTGGCAACTAACAGTAAATTATATAGAGTATCGCATCCTGGCATTGTTACTCTAACGACAAGCGGCATTGAATTACCCGCCGCCGACAAAGTGTATGATGTTGGATTTGAAATAGCATTGATTTCCGCTACAGCGTCTTGATAATTAACATAAAATGTGAGGCTACCCAAGTCGTTTATTTGCGATTGCACTGTGGTTAAATCGAACGTCACCAAACCATCATTATTGTCATCACACTGAACCATATTGGCCAACTGATTGATCCCGGTGCTTGTAGTTTGTGTTAATAGTTGAAAGGTGAAAACTTGCGTTTCGTTGTTTGCGATGTTCAACAAACGTGCGAAAATAAGTACTGGAGAAGAGGTCGTACAGAAGGGTTGTGCTGTATTAATTGGATTCACTCCAGTAGTAGCATCTGATTGAGAAATATGATAGGTAATGCCGTATTCTGAAGGATTAAGTGGCCCTAGAATGGGAGCATCATTGTCGTTCAAATTGAAACAAGCAGACCCGTTGTCGCTACATTGTGCCAAATTAGTAGGTTGACCTTGACAAGGTTGCATAGATAAGATATATGGACCAGCCCAATTGCTTACATCATTTTGATTGCATACACCTCGCACATAAAATTCATAACCCGTTCCGCAAAGTAATCCGGTAAATGCGCAGTTGCTAGAAAATGTAGATGCAGTTGGAACCGTATTTAGATTCGGACTTGGGCCACCAAAAGGCTGGTAAAACACATCTGTTTGACTTGAAAATGTATTTTGTGCCCAACTGCAATTAACTGTTGTATTATCAACTTGAAGATTTACAATGAAATTACTTGGAGGTTGACAAGTCGGGTTACATTGAACAATATAAACATTCACAATTCCCGTTGCAGTGCAACTAGAAGATGTATTATCCAATCGATAATAAAGTAGCACCGTTGACGGAAGTGCATTTAGAATGGTATAACAAGTCGTATTCTGGATAGCATTTGTACCTGCGCTTGCATCTGCTTGTGTTTCGTAAAAGGTCACCGTAAAGGCTCCTCCGCTAGACATATTCGGAACTATCGATTCTAAGTTAACGCATATTGGTCCTGCGGTTACATTAGCACAAACTGTCAGATTTTGAGTTGGTGCTGGAGGTGTATCTACCAAATAAATCCCAAAAGAGGCTACAGTCACAATATTGTCTTGAAGATTAACCAATCTTGTATAAATTTGCTCCGAAAATGTAGTGCAATATTGCGTGGCTGTTAGTATAGGATTGCTTCCTGTTTGCGCATCCGCTGTTGTATGGTGATAGGAAATTTGATATTGCGATGGATTTAAACCCTCTAGTAAAAGGACATCATTTTGAGTGAGATCGAAACAAACAGTTGTTTGCCCGTTACCACATCTGTATAGATCTGCTGGTTGATTCAGTTGCTGTCCACAAACAATGCTGCTTAGAAGGATGAAACAGAATAAAAGTAATTGTTTTTTCATGATTGAGAATTGCTTTTGATTTGAAAAATACTCATATTTTAAAAAAGTACAGCAAGTTACAATTTTTCAATGAATTGCAAATCAAAATGATGAAGGCATTTTAAAAACAAAAAAGCCATCCACAAAAGTGGAAAGCTTTTCATTGGTCTAACTACTAAACCATGCTACGAGTTACAAAGTCGTAGCGAAAACAACACAACTATTTTGAATGCTTTTCTTAAGTAAGAACTGCATCAGAGGATACTTTTATTGGGCAAAAAAGGTTTTCATTTCTGAAAACCTTTTTCCCAATTTAGCGGTCTGGACGGGACTCGAACCCGCGACCCCATGCGTGACAGGCATGTATTCTAACCAACTGAACTACCAAACCTCTGCTTAATTGCGGTTGCAAATATAGTATAGATTTTTGTATCTGCAAACGATTGTGCTAAAATATTTTTTAATTTTAAAATTGACTATCCAAACGATTGTTTCTCAACCAAATAAGTAGTTAGAATCTTTTCGAAATTGGCGCCAACATTTACAGGTACATATCTAATTTTGTTCTGCGCACATTGCTGTGCAAGCTTCTTAAAGTAACTTTGCGCTTGCTTTTCGTAGGCTTCTTTTACATTATCTGCGAAAATAGTGATCTCTTCTCCGCTTTCGATATCTATGAATTTTCTCGGTGCATTGTCGTAATCAAAATGCGTTTCTGTTTTTTCGTCGATGACGTGAAACAGAACCACTTTGTGTTTATTGTGTTTAAGGTGTTGCAGCGCATTAAAAAGTGCCTCGTCACTACTCGATTGAAACATATCGGTAAAAAGAATAATCAACGATCGACGGTGCATTTTTTCCGCAATTTGATGCAAAAATGTGATGGTGTCTGTTCGCTTTGTTTCTTTTGGATTCTCGAGCAATTGCTCCAATTGATTCAGAACCATGCGATGATGACGGTCGCTTCCTTTCTCTGGAGCGTAATATTCGTAGGTGTCTGAATAAATACTGAGTCCAACTGCATCACGTTGTTTCTTCAATAAATTCATCAAAACCGCTGACGCCAATACAGAAAAACCAATTTTGCTTTCGTAGAAAGGCTGGTCCTCTTTTAGCTTAGGATAATGCATTGATGATGAATTATCGATAATCAAATGACATCTTAAGTTTGTCTCTTCTTCGTATCTTTTGGTATACAATCGATCGGTTTTGGCAAACAACTTCCAGTCCATGTGTTTGGTGCTTTCACCTGAATTATAAACCTTATGCTCAGCAAACTCCGCCGAAAATCCGTGAAAAGGCGATTTGTGCATGCCGGAAATAAAGCCTTCTACCACTTGGTTAGCAAGTAATTCAAGGTGCTGAAAGCTGGATATTTTTTCTTGTTGCGATTCGATGTTCATGCTTCAAATATACTATGAAAAACAAATTATCGATTCCGCATTAGTAAAAAATTAAAGAAACGATTATTCTTCATAGGTCACCAAAACTCGAATCGGTTTGGATAAAATAAAGGTAGAATTCGCAAGTTTGTTTATTACAGTTACATTTGTTCCGCTAATAAAATAGTCAAATTCATAACCTGCTGAAGCCGTATAAGAAGGAGGAACGCTATTACCAGCCGAATATTCTACCAATATGTTGACCGCAAGAATTTTTGAACTAGTTAGTCCATGTGCCATCGAAATTGAAGAACCTTGAGCAGCATTGGTTGTTCCGGTGAGTTTGATCATTTTTACCGCAGGCGCTGTTGTTCCTAGTTTAGTAAACCCGTTTACTTCTAATTCAGCAGTTGGCGCTGCAGTTCCAATACCGACTTCACCGGTTCCTTTGATGCGCATTTTTTCGGTAAATGAAGCGCTACTACCATAACCAAAAGCAATATCATCAGTACTGGCTGCTGCATGTATTTGTAGCAAAGCACTTTGAACTCCAAAACCGTAATGATTTCCAGCGCCTCCAAAAAGAGATACTTTATCTCCTAGCACGCCATTAAACTGGAGTGGGAAATCTGATTTAAAGCTGCCAATTCCTACATTACCAACGTCAGAAATCGTCATTCGCGTCAGATTTGTATTGGTTCTAAACTGAAGTGCATTCGGCATACTCGCTGGACTATAAACGATACCTCCACTCGTGGCAACACCAGTAGATCCGAACAATACTCCAGATTCTTGATTTGACAAGATATTTAAAAAGGTAAAGTCATCATCTTCAATTGTTACTGAAGCGTTGGGATTGGGCGTCAATGCAGTAGCGCCGCTTCTTACATGAAGTTTGGTTTGCGGCGTTGTTAATCCGATACCTAAGTTACCATTTCCTTTGATGCGAACGTTCTCTGTAAAAGTGGCGCTGTTGCCATGTCCAAACGCAATATCATCCCCACTGTTGCTGCCATGAATTTGAAGTAAACTGTTTTGTATTCCAAACCCAAAATTGAATCCCGAAGCACCATACAAAGCTATTTTATCGCCGTAATTGTCATTAAAATGCAAAGGAAAATTAGGGTTTGAATTATTGATACCCACGTTGCCATTTCCTTTAAATCGAACATTTTCAGTAAACGCCGTGCTGCTTCCATATCCAAAGGCAATATCACTGTAGTTGTAATCGGCGTGAATTTGCATTAAGTTACTTTGCATCCCAAAACCATAATGATTCCCAGTTCCGCCATATAGGGAAATCTTATCACCTAAGATTCCGTCAAATTGTAGTGGATGGTCTGCTTTAAAAAAACCAATCGCTACATTACCAACATCTGAAATGGTCATTCGAGTATTATTATTGTTAGTCCTGAATTGCAATGCTTTGGGCATAGATGCTGGACTGTAAATAACACCACCACTCGTACCTATTCCTTGCGTTCCGAAAGTTATTCCAGATTCTTGATTTGACAATATATTTAAAAAGGTAAAATCATCATCTTCAATTACAGTTGATGCTGAAGGAGTTGGAGTCATACCAGTATCTATTGTTTTAATATGAAGTTTATGAACGGGATTTGTTTCACCAATACCAACATTGCCATTGCCTTTAACGCGCATCGTCTCGTTTAATGCGGCTGTAGCTCCATATCCGAAAACAACATCCCCGTTGATGTTAGTTGTGTGCAACTGCAAAGCTAAAGATTGAATACTAAGACCATAATTTGCACTACCGGATCCCCACAACGCAATCTTATTACCAAAAGTTGAGGGGAAATGTAATGGAATAGTAGGGTTGCTTCTTCCTATTCCAACAAATCCAGTTCCTGTTATCCTAACACTTTCCGTAAAAGAGCCACTACTGCCGTAACCAAAAGCGATATCACTTCCAACAAGATCAGAGTGAATTTGCATCAAATTACCTTGAATTCCAAATCCATAATGAGCGCCAGCACCACCGTATAGTGACAGCTTATCTCCAAGTAATGAGGGAAATTGAAGCGGAAGAGTTGGAATAAAACTACCAAGCGCAATATTTCCGTCATTAGAAATAACCATTCTATTGACATTTCCATTCGTTCGAAATAGCATACTATTGGGTAACGTAATTGGATTATAAACTATACCGCCATTCGTAGCATTGCCATTTGCACCAAATAGAACTCCAGATTCTAATCCAGATAATATATTTAAAAACGCACTTGTGTTGTTCTCCAAAGTGGCAACTGAGTCACTATTAGGAGTCATTCCTGAAGCATTGTTCATTACATGCAATTTTGAAAACGGATTACTATTTCCTATACCAACTTTCCCATCATGAAACATATCATCAGCAATAGCCGATGGAGCCGACGTTGTTCCCACTTTATACCAATCCTTATCGCCATTGGCTGTTGAAGAAATTCCTATCCAACTAGTAGTCACATTATCCCAATAGTAAAGTCCCGGAGGATTCGCACCTGCCGTTACCATCAAATACACCATCATGCCTTGCTGCGCTGCGGTCGGGCTTGTTAGAGGGAAAAGCGTCAACTCGAGGAATCAGAATTCCATCTGTGTTTGTTGGCGCTGCTTGGTCACTTGCTTTGATGTCTAATTGCGCATCGGGCGCTGTGGTGTTAATCCCTACCTGTGCATGGCTTTGTAGTGAAAAAAAACAAAATTGCAATTCTAAAAACGGTCTTCATAATGTCATATTTTGAGCAAAATTGGGCATTAAAACCTTGTGAAATGGGAATATTATACGAACGACATTTATATTATACTAGCGACAGTTTGTAACAAATTTTAGCTATTTTTGAAAGACAAAGTGCTTATTATGAAAACTTGGAACTGTATTATCGTTGATGATGAAGACGTTGATCGACTCATGGTTGTTTCGTTTGCCAAGAAGTTTCCGCAACTCAACATTATTGGCGCCTATTCCTCAGCCGACGAAGCATTGGGAATGTTAGAGAAAAATACTGTAGACATTCTGTTTCTAGACATTGATATGCCTGGTTCTAATGGCGTCGAATTGCGAAAAAAAGCCATGGAAGTTCCTGTTTGTATTTTTATCACTGGTCATTCTGAGTACGCGGTTGAAAGTTTCGAATTGGAAACACTTGATTTTATCGTAAAACCGTTGCGATTTGAAAGATTTGAAAAAGCGATGCAACGTGTAGAGCAATTTTTGGACTTTACGACATCCTATATTTAGAAGCTTTAAAAGATTATACTTTCTTGGTGACACCACAAAAGAAGCATTGCGTTTGGTCGAATATTGGTTCACTTTTGAAACAAGAACCCTTTCAATCCTTTACCAGAATTCACCGAAGTTTTGCGATTCAAAAACAATTTGTAAAAAAAATATACGCCCAAGAAATCATGCTGAGCAACAATGCGCTACTTCCGGTAGGCAGAAGTTATAAAGAAAGTGTAAAGCTGCTGTTATGAGTAAAAATTGGTTGTTGTTGCTGCTCGTAATACCAGTCTTCGTGTTTGCTCAGAATCAAACGCCAGTTGAGGGAATGTTACGTTCACTTGAACACATGAAAGAAGATACCTTAAGAGTACATCAACTCAATAAAATAGCACTTTCTTATAGTACTTCAGACACCGCAAAAGCTTTTTTCTACTATAACAAAGCGCTTTCACTCGCCAAGAAATCAAAATGGAAAGACGGTATCGCAATCTCTAATTTTTACCTTGGCACAGTTAATTATGATCATCACAATTTTAAAAGAGCATTATTGTTTCTTGCTCAGTCTCTAAATACATCTAATAAAAAAAGACGGAGTAAATCACTGCAACTAATTGCGGAAGTTTATTTATACACCAATAATTTTTCTAAAGCGCTCGACTATTCGTATCGAGCCTTAGAAATCGACGAAGCAATTGGAAACAAAAAAGGTATTGCTAAAATTTACGCCAATTTAGGCTCAATATATTATGGCATCAAGGATTATTCAAAGTCCTTAAGTTATTATCAGAAAGCCATTAAGTTGAACGATGAATTAGGAAATATAAGTGATTTAGCGATTATCAATAGAAACATAGGAGGTTTGTATAATAGCTTAAAAAAAATACAAATCTCATTGACGTATTACGAAAAAGCAAATGTTCTGTGCGAAAAAGCAAACAACAAAGCGCTGCAAGCACGAATACTATCCGATGTTTCACTTGTTTATTTTAATTCCCAGAACTACGACAAAGCAATAGAACATTGCTATTTATCCTTGAAAGCGATTCCAAAAGGAATCAACGACAAACAAACAGCTGCGTTTACTTTCGGTGTTTTAGGAGATTCTTATATAGAAAAAGCGAAAGCCAATCGAAATAATTTAGTGTTGTTAGACAGTGCAAATTCCAATTTAAACAAAGCTTTGAAGTTGCACAGGGAACTCGCAAGCAGACGAGATTTGGCTTATGATTATTCAAGTATTACACAGGCATACAAACTCCGAGGTGATTACAAAAACGCATTGACTTCTTATGAAACTGCTATGGCTTATGAAGATTCCATATTCAATGCCGACAACAAGGAAACCATCAAAAACTTGGAGGACAAGCGAGCGATTGAACTTCGAGATCGCGAGATAAAAATCAACAAACTACAACTCGAAGCCAAAGAAAAACAAAAATGGATGTTGCTTTCGGGCTTGGCTTTATTGGGAATTATTGGAGGTTTGCTTTTTTATCAAAGTTCAAATCGAAGAAAAATCAATAGAAAATTACGGACTTTAAACCTCGATTTAGAAGAAAAGAACAACGAACTCGATCAAGCTAATAAAATTAAAGCACGATTTTTTAGCATTCTAAATCACGATTTGCGCAGTCCTGTGTATAATCTGATTCACTTTCTACATTTGAAAAAAGAGAATCCTGAATTGCTTGATGAGGCGACGAAAATTTCGATTGAACACAAAACGATGTCTTCGGCCGAAAATCTACTTACTTCGATGGAAGACATGTTATTGTGGAGTAAAAGTCAAATGGAAAATTTCGAACCTGAACCTAAAAACGTCAGCATCCATTCGCTCTTTGACGACACTCGCAAACACTTTGAAAGTGAGGAAAAAGTAAAAATTACTTTCGAAAATTCGAGCGATATTCAAATCTACACCGATGAAAATTATCTCAAAACCATCATCAGAAATTTGACGGGAAATGCCATCAAAGCACTAGATAAAGTAGAAAATCCAACCATTATTTGGAAAGTTTGGCAAGAAAGCAACCAAACGTTTTTATCAATTACCGATAATGGTCCGGGCGGAAGTCAAGAACAATTCAAGGCTTTATATGATGAGACAGAAGTTGTTGGAATCAAAACTGGTTTGGGATTGCATTTGATTCGCGATTTGGCTAAAGCGATTGCGTGCACGATTACCGTAAATTCCATTTCGAATAAAGGAACCGTTTTCACTTTACAATTTCAATAGTTTTTCTTCTATTGCTTTTAGTCGACCCTCGAGTGATTTAATTGCAATATTTTGATTTTCAATAATTTCTTGTTGCTCTTGTACTGCTTTTACCAATGGAACTACAAAAGAAGCATATTGAATGCTGTATAAATCTCTTTCATTCTTTGGCGCTTTCACACCATTAAAATCAAAGCCTAAATGACGTGCTGCTTCCGCCACTTCTTGCGCAATGAAACCAGTTTGTAGTTCATTTTCTAAATCATATTTACCTTCCCAATCACCTACTTCGATGTCTTTATATACAATTTCATTTTGTTTATGAATATCAAAATTATACGTCACTGGTCGAAGCCGTTTGATGAAAGACAATCCAGGCACATTATGCTGTACATTTTTCTTTATTCTTCCATCACTATAATTAAAAAACCCAACTTGACCGCCAATCCAACTCACGCTGGTATTGCCGATTTCTATGGTATTGGTATTGCTACCCACATATCCAGCTGCATAGCCAAAAGCGCCAAAGTTGGATGGATTAATTCCAATGGCACTTCCTGCTTGCCTTCCTAAAACTGTATTGTTGTCGCCAGTTGTGTTAAATTGCTAAGCTAAAGCACCAACGGCCGTGTTACCAGCACCAGTGGTATTGGTTTCTAAACTTGCGACACCAATGGCTGTATTTCTATTGGAAGTACTCAATAACAATGCGTTTTTTCCCACCGCGGTATTATAATCACCCACTACATTAGATTGTAGTGCAAAAGTTCCTATCGCGGTATTTCCTGAGGATGTTGTCGAACTATACATTGCCTGATTGCCCAGTGTTGTGTTGTCACTTCCTGTAGTGTTTAGAAAATTGGCGCGGTAACCAACGGAGGTATTTCCAATTCCAGTAGTGTTATTAAACAAAGCTACTCCACAAGCTACATTTGCCCAACCATCGGTGTTATTAAGCATACTGTTACTGCCAATTGCTGTGTTGTAATAGCCCAATGTATTTCGGTTGAGTGAACCATACCCAAAACTTGAATTGTCGTTTCCCGAAGTATTTGAATACAATGCTGAATTTCCAAAAGCCGCATTTCTAGAACCACTTACATTCAATCGCAAAGAACTCGTCCCGACCGCTGTATTATAATTTCCGATGGTATTCTGAATTAAAGCGTAAGCCCCAAAAGCACTATTTTCTCCGCCCGTTGTATTGCTTCGAAGGCATAAATTCCACTTCCAGTATTGTAACTTCCCGCGGTATTAAAAAGTAGCGATTGATAGCCCAGAGCGGTATTTTCAACACCACTGGAATTGCTCAATAATGATTGAACACCTATTGCTGTAAGATTAGAGCCTGTAGTATTATTGAGTAAAGCTTCTAAACCTACGGCAGTATTATTGCTTCCGGCAACATTGTTGAATAGGGCACTGAATCCAATTGCGGTATTATTTGCTCCAGTAGTGTTTAAGTACATTGCTCCACTGCCACTTGCGGTATTCAAAGAACCTTGTGTATTGGAAAATAAAGCGCGAGCACCATTAGCTGCATTATAGCTTCCAGAAGTGTTTGCTCGCAAGGCGTTGGTTCCACTTGCTTGATTGTAATTTCCATTCAAATTCGAATTGAGCGCGTAAGCGCCAATTGCAGTATTGTCAACGCCAATTGTGTTGCTCTTTAATGCATTATCTCCTATAGCGGTGTTGAAATTTCCTGTCGTATTGGCCATCAGCGTTTCGGTTCCAATGGCCGAATTCCCAATTCCTGAATTGAGCGGATTTAATGCATTGACGCCAATGGAAGTTGAAGAAACAGACAGTTTTCCCGGCTTCTACATTGTTTCTTTCAAAATTAAATCAGTGTCATCAAGTCCCAATGAAATGAGTCGCTGGATTGGTTCCAGAATTTCCCAAAATCGACCAATTGGTTGTACTTCCACCCAAGCTAATCCAAGACGTTGTTATATCATCCCAATAATAAAACCCTGCAGGATTTAATCCCAAAACTGGCGTTAAATAGACCAACATTCCTTGTTGCGCAGCCGTCGGATTTACGACTGGAAAATCGTCGATCTTGGGAATCAATACACCATCAGTATTAGATGGTAGTGCTTGATTACTCGAACGAATATCCAATTGTGCTTCGGGAGAAGTTGTATTGATTCCGACCTGTCCAAATCCTTTTAAAAATGAAAAAGACAAGGCCATTACTATTAAAGTAGTTTTCATTTTTTAATGTAAAGTTGATACATCGAAACATGTTTTTTTTGAAAAATCGACGAATAGGGCAAGAAATCGACGAACAAAAGTGATTGCTTTTAGTTACATTTGAAATAGAAATAAAATCGATGAGAAAATTCAATTGCATAATCGTAGATGACGACGAAGTAGCACGGCTGAAAGTTGTTTCGATTGCCAGACAATTTCCTGCTTTACATATTATTGGGCACTATTCTTCTCCAACTGTTGCATTTTCAATAGTTGAAAAAGAAACCATCGACATTCTGTTTTTAGATATCGACATGCCGAATATCAGCGGTATGGAATTCAGACGAAAGTTGATGGATATTCCCGTTTGTGTTTTTATCACTTCTCATCCCGAGCATGCGGTGGAAAGTTTCGAATTAGACACGTTAGATTTTATCGTAAAACCACTACGATTAGAACGCTTTCAGCAAACCATGAAACGAATCGAAGAGTTTATGGAAATCAAACAAAAAGCAACTTTGTTTGAAAGCACTTTTGGTGATGATGCTATTTATATCAAAGATGGTTATGACAAAGTAAAAGTAAAACTCTATGATATTATGTATCTAGAAGCTTTAAAAGATTATACCATCGTAGTGACGGCTCATAAGCGCTATTGTGTACTTTCTGGAATAGGAAATTTAGTTAAAGAAGATCCATTTCAATCCTTTGTTAGAGTGCATCGCAGTTTTGCTGTGCAAAAAAAATTCGTCGAAAAAATTGGCGCACAAAGTCTTTCTCTAATTAACGGTACTGCCATCCCAATTGGAAACAGTTTCAAAGAAAGCATAGAAGAAAGGCTATGAAAGTAAGATTATTGCTGATACTGTGTCTATGTTCTTTATTGACAACTGCTCAAAACACTTCAGTCATTGATTCTTTGTTGAATGAACTGCCAAATGCAAAAAACGACACCATTCGCGCTAGAATTTATATTCGCTTACATAACAATTTATACCAACATAATCCAGAAAAGGCCTTGATGTATGCGAATAAAGGACTGAAAATCGTAACCAAGATGAATTGGCATAAAGGTTTAAGCGTTTTCAATAATGACATTGGAAATAGTTACTTAGGTCAAGGTAAGCATAAAGAAGCATTAGAATACTATTTAAAATCATTGGAGTTTTCAAAAGACTTGCCATCACTGCGGGCGAATACGCTTCAAAATACAAGCATTGTTTACTTCCAAGAAGAAAATATTCCGCTTGCTACAAAATATAATAATGAAGCATTTCAATTGGCAAAAAAGGAGAATAATATCACTTGCATCGCCGATTGCTATAATAATTATGGGCTCATATTCAAACACGCTAAAGACTTAAAAAAAGCGAATGCGTATTTCTTAAAAAGTCTAGCGATATGGAAACAACAAGGTGATTTAACGAAGCAGGCAGTGATATTAACTCATTTGGGTGATATTGCTGAAGACTTAAAGGTTAAAATTGCGTACTATAATAAATCTAAAGCAATTTGGGACCAAGAAAATCCTTCCTACTTGTTAGCCGTTTCAAACATTTTTGGATTGGTAGAAGCCAATATCAGTTTGGCAAAGGATGTTGATTTACTCAAAAAAACTGAAATCATCAAAACCAAAAAACAACTATTAGAGGAAGCTGAAAGCTATCTGCAAAAAGCAATTTACTATTCTAAAGAATCAAATGTTCAACAAAATCTAATGTATTCTTACGGGAAAATGTCGGAAGTAAAAGAACTTCAAGGAAATTATAAAGCAGCACTCGACTACATCAACTTGAACTATGAAATATATGTTTCTATTTTCTCCCAAGAAAACAAAAATAAAATAGCTGCAATAGAAACTAAAGAAAAGTTGGCCAAAAAAGACAAAGAAATTGCCATAAAAAAACTGACGCTTCTTCAAAACGAAAGACAAAAATGGTATCTCGTTGGCGGTATTTTACTACTAGGTATAATAGGATTCTTGCTTTTTATTCAAAACAGAAATCGCAAAAAATCTAACGAAAAATTACAAAAACTAAATTCAGAATTGGATGCTGCCAATAAAGCGAAAACACGATTTTTTAGTATTTTGAATCATGATTTACGAAGTCCAGTTTCTAATTTAATTGATTTTTTGCACCTTCAAAAAGACAGCCCAGACTTGTTAGATGATGCAACCAAAAATCGTATTGAAAACACTACTTTAACCTCAGCTGAAAATCTTTTATCTTCTATGGAAGACATTTTAGAATGGAGCAAAAGTCAAATGGAGAATTTTAAACCACAGCCCAAATTGATAGAATTAAACACATTATTTCAAGACACTCAAAATCACTTCTCTAGTGAAGAAAGCCTAAAAATAGTATTTCAAAACCCATCGAATATTCAAATCACAACGGACGAAAATTATCTCAAAACCATCATCAGAAATTTAACTGGAAACGCCATCAAAGCACTAAACCAAGTTCAAAATCCAACCCTAATTTGGAAAGCCTGGGAAGAAAACAACCAAACGTTTCTATCCATTACCGACAATGGACCTGGAGGAACACACGAACAATTCAAAGCGTTATACGATGAAACTGAAGTGGTAGGCATTCAATCTGGTTTGGGATTGCATCTGATTCGCGATTTGGCCAAAGCGATTGATTGCAAAATTGACGTAGATTCTAGACCCAATCAAGGAACCACTTTCACACTAAGCTTCAAAAAACCTAAGACCGTTTAACCAACTCTTTTAGCATGACTTTATTGTCGTACAGATTTTTCTCCATTTGAAAAGAAGCATTGCCGATATATCGAAATTGGTGTTTTTCATAAAAATTGACCGCTCTATTATTAGATTCTAAAACCCACAACCATATTGCTTTTTCACCTTTCTGCACTAGAGCATCTTCGATGAATGCTAATAATTTTTCTCCGATGCCTTTGCCGCAAAACGATTCTAAAATATATAGTTTATTGAGTTCTGGCGCGATAATGTTGCCAATCGGACTTTTCTTAGACATTTCGATTTCAGCAACACCAACTAAATTTCCTTTGTATTCAGCCACCACAATTACTTCGGGATGATTCGTAATAGTGTTTTCGATTCTTTCAATTGAAAATTGCTTGGTGATAAAATTGGCAAACTCATCTGAAACGCCATCGACGCCATAGGTTTGAATATAAACTTGTTTGAATAAAACGGATAGTTTTACCGCATCATTTAATCTCGCTTTTCTGTATAGTATTTTTTCTTCCAAAGTATTTTTTAAAATAAATTAGTTGATTGAAATCCACATGGAAAGTGTAATTTCTCATCTACCATAACTTTTTGACTAACATTTTATTGCTCGTACGTGAGTAAAATACGAATTGGTTTACTAAGAACAAATCCGGAATTCCCCGACTTATTGGTCACCACTATTTGAGCGCCATTGATGTAACATTGAAATTCGTATCCTGGATTAATAGTGTAACTAGTAGGTAAGAAACTTCCCGGAAAGTACTCTACCAAAGCCGAGATTTCTAAAATTTTATTACTGTTAACGCCATGTGGTATTACAATCGAATTGCCTTGTAATGCTGCAGTTGTGCCAGTCAATTTGATAACTTTGATCGCTGGTCCACTTGCGCCAAGTTTGGTAAAACCGTTGACTTCTGCATTGCCTCCTGATGTCAACCTCAATACTTCGGTAGCGTTAGTACGGAGCGACACATCGTTATTATCGCTTGTTCCGATATAATGGGTCGCTGGATTGGTTCCGCTATTTCCAGTGGTAGTCCAATTGTTTTTAGCTCCGACTCCTAGCCAAGTGGTTGTGGCCTGGTTCCAATAATAAAATCCGGGCTGCTTCGTTCCAATGGCAGTGGTTAAAAAAACCATCATTCCGTTTTGAGATGCGGTAGGATTGGTAATAGGAAAAGCATCTACCCGCGGAATGATAATGCCATCTGTATTGCTAGGTGTCGCTTGATTGGAAGCATTGATTTGAAGTTTCGACGAAGGATTTGTAGCGCCAATTCCGACATTTCCAGAACCTGTAAACCTCACATTTTCACTAAACACTGCGCTGTTTCCGTAGCCAAAAGTAATATCATCCGTAATATTTGCTGAGTGGATTTGTAATAGATAAGGTTGAACTCCAAATCCATAGTGATTCGCTGGTCCACCCCATAATGATATTTTATCTCCATTAATTCCTTCAAATTGTAAAGGAAAATCTGATTTAAAATCACCAATCGCAACATTACCAACATCTGAAATGGTCATTCGATTCGTGTTATTATTGGTTCTAAATTGCAAAGCGTTGGGCATACTTGACGGGCTGTAGATAATGGCGCCGCTGGTCGATAAACCATTCGAGCCAAATACAACTCCGGATTCTTGGTTCGACAATAAATTCAAAAAGGTGAACTGATCGTCTTCAATTACCGCAGAAGCAAATACATTCGGAGTCATTCCAGTCGCATTGGTTTTAATGTGCAATTTTGAAAATGGGTTCGAAGTTCCAATACCAACATTTCCAAAGCCTGTAAACCTTACGTTTTCTGTAAAAGACGTACTACTTCCGTAACCAAAGCCAATACTACTACCGGCATTGGAGCTGAAAATTTGTAGCAAACTGTTGCTAATGCCTAATCCGTAACTCTTCAACGGTCCGGTATTGTATAAACAAATTTTATCGCCTGTGATCGATTTAAATTCTAATGGATAAACTGGATTTACGCCGCCAATTCCAATATTTCCTGTGTTGTCAACTTTTACTCGTTCAGTGTTATTGGTTCGAATTACGAGCGATTGGTTGTCGTTGGTGCCTATAAAATTGGTTGCAGCGCTGGTGCCTGAGTTTCCGTTTAAGCCCCAATTGTGCTGAGCTCCAACGCTAATCCAACTTGTTGTTAAGTTGTCCCAATAATAAAAACCAGGAAGTTGCGTGCCTACGGTTGTAGTCAAATAAACCATCATACCTTGTTGGTTGGCTGTTGGATTGGTGGCTGGAAACACATCGATTTTTGGAATTAAAAGACCATCCGTATTAGACGGCGTCGCTTGGTTGCTTGAGCGAATATCCAATTGCGCTTGTGGAGTAGTAGTGCTAATTCCGACTTGCGAAAAGCCAAATTGGGCATAAGCCAGTAAAGTGATCAACAGTATAAAACGTACCATATTCCGAATGATATTGTATTAGGTTTTTCAAAATTAGTTCAGGAAATAATACAAAATGGTAAGCGATACACCAACAGCATTTTAAAAGGATATAGAACCACAATTGGATAAAAAAAAACGCTAAATTTGTTGGTATAGCTCATTTTATGGAATCTAGGAGATGCATTATTGTTGATGATATAGAAATTGATCGTTTGACGGTACTTTCCTTTGTCAAGAAATTTCCTTTTTTTGAAGTTGTAGGTGTTTTCGGATCTTCGAAAGACGCGCTGCTTGCCTTAACGAACGATAGGATTGACGTCGCTTTTTTTGATATCGACATGCCACAATATTCCGGCATCGACTTAAGAAAAAAAGCACTTGAAATACCGGTTTGTGTTTTTATTACTTCACATACTGAATACGCTGTGGAAGGCTTCGAACTTGACGCACTAGATTATATTGTAAAACCTTTGACTTTTGAACGTTTTTCCCAAACAGCCCATCGCATTGATACGTATTTGGATTTAAAATCGAAAGCCGCTCTTTTTGAAGCGACGATTGGCGGTGGCGCCATTTTTATCAAAGAAGGACATGCAAAAACCAAAGTAAATTTGACTGATGTTTTATACTTGGAAGCCTTAAAAAATTACACGCTCATTGTTACCAAGGAAAAGAAACATAAGGTTTTATTGAACATTGGAAGTTTGTTGAAAGAACCCGATTTTCAATCGTTTATCAGAATACATCGTGGCTTTGCGGTTCAAAAACATTTTGTTAAGAAGATACATGCACTTGAAGTTGAATTGATCAATGGCGCTATGGTTCCGATTGGCAGAAGTTATAAAGAGCAGATACAATTATATTTATGAAATGCAGATTTTACGTTTGGATGTTGCTCTTGCCCTTTCTTGCTTTCGGACAAAAAGTAGATCAATCGTGGGTTGATTCGTTATTGCACGCCTTGCCTAAAATGAAAGACGACACGGCAAAAGTGAATCAACTTAACAAAATCACCCTTCATTATATTGATACTGATTCTACGAAATCATTTCACTATGCCACAAAAGGACTCGAGCTTTCCAAGAAACTAAAATGGAAAGAAGGAATTTCCAATTCAAATTTTTGCTTGGGAACTTTTTATGATGCACATTTAAAATATGACAAAGCACTGGCTTATTTCAATCAAGCATTACAAACTGAAAACCAAGGAATCATTAGCAAATCCTTACAAAGTATCAGCGTCATTTATACGAATGTTAGCAATTATTCTAAAGCAATCGATTATTGTTTCAGAGCCCTTAAAATTGATGAAGCTTCAGGCAATAAAATTGGTATTGCTAAGATAACTGCCAATTTAGGATCTATTTATTACGGCATGAAAGACTACGATAAAGCATTGCGCTATCTGAATAAATCGGCGAAAATGTATGAAGCAATAGGAAACATCAATGAGTTAGCCTGGGTTTATAGAAATACAGCGGCAGTTTACAATAGTTTAGACCAACTACAAAAAGCATTATTCTATTATAAAAAAGCGGATGCTTTAAGCAAAAAATCAAAAAACAAAGCTTTGCAAGCGCGCATACTTTCGGGGATTGCACTTGTCTACTATAATTTAGAAGATTATGAAAAAGCGATTGACAATAGCCGATTGTCATTAAAAGCAACAAATCACAGAACAGAGGATTTACAAACGATTGCCTTTTGTAGAGGACTTTTAGGAGATTCCTATATTGAAAAAGCAAAATCGAATCCGAACAATAAAATCCTTCTAGATAGTGCCCTTTTCAATTTAAACGAAGCAATCAAATTTCACAAACAACTCAACTGTACCAGAGATTTGGTGTATGATTTTACTAGTCTGACCAAAATTCATAAACTGAAAGGTGATTATAAAAGAGCCTTAATATCTTATGAAACTTCTACACTTTACAAAGATTCTATATTCAATTCGAATAACAAAGAAACCATCCAGAACCTAGAAGACAAGCGCGCTATTGAACTTCGCGACAATCAAATTAAAATCAGCAAACTACAACTCGAATCAAAAGAAAAGCAAAAACAATATTTGATTTTAGGACTTCTATTGCTGGGAATTATTGGAGGATTGCTTTGGTATCAAAATCGAAATCGCCGAAAAACGAATTTAAAACTTCAGGCATTAAATAAAGACTTAGATCAATCCAACAAAGTTAAAACCCGAATGCTTGGCATTCTAAACCACGACTTACGAAGCCCTGTCAACAGTTTTATTCACTTTATTCAATTTCAGAAACACAGCCCAGACATACTCGACGCTGAAACCAAAGAACGTATTGAAAACGATACGATTCACTCTGCAAAAAATTTATTAAATGCCATGGAAGATATTTTACTTTGGACTAAAAATCAAATGGAAAATTTCGAGCCGGAACCTAAAACCGTTAGCGTCAATTCGCTATTTGACGACACTCGTAATCACTTTGAAAGCGAAGAAAAAGTAAAAATTACTTTTGAAAATTCGGGTAATATTCAGATCTACACCGACGAAAATTATCTCAAAACCATCATCAGAAATCTCACTGGAAACGCCATCAAAGCGTTAAACCAAGTTCAAAATCCAACCATTATTTGGAAAGCATGGGAAGAAAACAACCAAACGTTTCTATCCATTACCGACAATGGTCCGGGCGGAACGCAAGGAAAATTCAAAGCGTTATACGATGAAACTGAAGTGGTAGGCATTCAATCTGGATTGGGCTTACACTTAATTCGCGATTTGGCGAAAGCGATACATTGTGAGATATTGGTAAAAACAAAACCAAACCAAGGAACTAGTTTTATTCTAAAATTTAAGTAATTTTTTTTCAATCGATTCTATTAATTTTTCAAAGGTTTTAATTTTTGCATTTTGTTCTTTTATCGCTTCAATTAATAAAGGTGTAAGAGCAGCATAATCAACAAAGTACTCTCCACTTTCGTTTGTCTGAATTGCCTCTGGTAAAATTTGTTCGATTTCTTGAGCCAAAACTCCACTTGCTGAAACTGACTTTTGACCTTTTTCAATTTCTGATTGACTCCTTTTATACTGGTATGTATACCCTGAAATTTTGATGATTTTATCAGTAGCATTTTCAATTCTAACAATATTCTCCTTTTTGTCTTTATCAGACACTTGAAAATACTGACCGTTTGCCGCTATATAAGCTACTTCAGCTCCATTGTCATATGGATTTCCGTTATTGTCAGACCATTGGTCTTCATCTAAAATACGTAATTGACGGTTGCCATCTCCTGGTGACCAAATAGAAACATTATCGCCATCACCACGAATGCCACCTGTTTCATTTCCCCCGCTACTATCCTGAGTTGATAACATAAAATATCCTGTTCCTGTTCCAAAATTTAAGTTTGCATCATCATTATGAATATAGAGATTGCTGTTTTTAACTTGCATTTCTGAACCGGCGACTGTGGTAGAATTGACTCTTAAGTTTCCGTTAATTCGAGCTAAATCGTTGTCAAATTCTCCATAAATTAATGGCGTTGCTACGTTGCTGTTTTCGATGTAGAGTTTGTTGGAGCCTAATTCGTTGTAGCCTGCTTGATAGCCAATGGCTACGTTTCCCGAACCATTAACATTAGTGTAAAGTGTAGAATCTCCAATTGAGGTGTTATTATTTCCGTTAGTGATTGAACGAAGTGCAGAATATCCGCTAGCAGTGTTATTATCTCCTATCAAATTAGAAAAAAGCGCTAAATATCCATAGGCGCTGTTATTAGTTCCTACAACATTTCGATTAAGAGAATAGGATCCAGTTGCTACATTACCTGAGCCAATAGTGTTTGCTGCTAGTGATGAATATCCGACAGCAACGTTTTCTGCTCCAGTCGAATTTACTAATAGTGAATAATTACCAATTGCCACATTATAGGTTCCAGTTGTATTCGCACCGAGTGCACTGGTTCCAGTTGCAGTATTATTACTTCCCGAGGTATTCGAAAAAAGTGCATTAGACCCCATCGCTAAGTTGGCAAATCCCGTCGTATTTGAAAACAAAGATCGATAACCGTTTGCTGTATTATTATTCCCAGTTGTATTTGAATAAAGTGTTTCATACCCGCTGGCTACATTATTCCTCCCTATCGTATTGTTTCTCAGAGCATAATTACCAATGGCAGTATTAGCTTTACCATTAGCATTTATGTCTGGACTAGCTATTGTTGGATTATTTGAATGTAAAGTTTCAACTCCAATTGCTACATTGTTTGTGTCGTAAGCAACTCCTCCGTTACTAAAATTTTGATTTCTAAGTGCCATTCTTCCAATAGCAATATTTTTACTCGCATTTGTGTTGTCACTCATAGTAAAAAAACCATTTGCAATATTATCTGAACCGAGTAAATTCTCTCGTAATGCATCGGAACCGAAGGCACTATTCTCGCCTCCTGTAGTGTTTTTCCTTAAAGCACCATCGCCATAAGCAGTGTTGTTTAATCCAGAAGTATTAGTAGCAAGCGCATTGACACCAAAAGCAACATTGTAAAGACCACTAGTTAATGGGTTTAAACAATTGAATCCAAATGCCGTATTGCGATCTGCGATTCTTCCTGAGTTGATGTTGTTTCTTTTAAAAAAAACATCTACTGGGTTTGTAGTTCCTATAAAATTTGACAAAGTGCCGACATTTCCGTTTAAACCCCAACCCGTGTTTGCGCCTATTCCTTTCCAGCTCGTCGACGGATTATCCCAATAATAAAAACCAGCTTGTGAGACAGGTGCCGTTAAAAAAAACATCATCCCATTTTGCGCTGCTGTCGGATTGGTTAACGGGAACGCATCAATTCTCGGAATTAGGATTCCATCGGTATTTGACGGCGTTGCCGGAGTTGCAGATGATATATGAAGTTTTGCGGCTGGAGCTGTTTCTCCGATACCAATTTTCCCCAAAGCGGTGGTAGTCATTGTTGTTCCATAGATCACATTCCCGATTGACATTTGGTTGCTTGCCGTTGCGATAGGCGCCACGGCATTCGCGCCTATCATAATGTTATTTGCTCCCGTATTGTTTATTCCTGATTTATAGCCAATAGCCGTATTATTATCGGCACTTGTAACTTTAAGCGATTCAAACCCGACTGCCACATTGTTATTGCCCGCCGAACCTCCGTACATTGCGTTTTTTCCAATGGCTGTATTTTCATTGCCCGTAATGTTGCTGTATAGAGAAAAACCGCCATTTGCAGTATTGCTCATCCCCGATAAATTACTAAAAAGACTATAGCTACCTATGGCAGCATTAGCGGAACCAGTAGTATTGGCTTTGAGGGTGCTTCTGCCCACGGCCATGTTATTTGAACCACTCTGATTAAAATACATCGAAGTATCGCCAATTGCAACATTTTCCTGTCCAGATGTATTTGTAAATAGAGATAGATTTCCAAAGGCGGCATTGGAATTATACAAACCATCATTTTGACCCGACTTGAAGCCAAAAAACACTGATCCACTACCGTTACCATCAATTTTACCGGCGTTTTCGTTAATGACTCGAAATCGAAGTGGCGCAAAATCTGTTGTCCCAATAAAGTTAATCGAATCATCAGTACCCGCATTACCTGTCAATTCCCAACCTTTATTCCCACCAATACCTTCCCATTGTGGAACACCTGTATTATCCCAATAGTAAAACCCAGGTTGTTTTCCTGATAAAACCGTAGTTAAATAGACGATCATTCCTTGTTGGGCTGCTGTCGGATTGGTTAGCGGAAAGGCATCGATTTTCGGAATTAAGATTCCGTCGGTATTTGTTGGCGTGGCTTGGTTACTTGAGCGAATATCTAGTTGCGCATTGGGCGAAGTGGTGTTGATTCCGACTTGCGAAAAACCATCGATAGCAATACAACACAAACTTAAAAACAGTACAATCTTTCTCATGACTTTTAATTTATACACAAAAGTGACGCTTGTTTTCGGGCTAAAAAACTACCAATAGACCAATGCACATTTAAATAGATGAACGACCGAATCTTTGGTGTTTCTTTTTTTATATATTTGATTCAACCATAATTAACCATGGAAAAGTTGCATTGCATTATTGTTGACGACGATGAAATCGACAGATTGACCGTACTTTCTTACGCGAAGAAATTCCCGCAACTTCAAATCGAAGGTGTTTTTGATTCCGTCAAAGATGCATTGTCGATGATGCAACGAGCCGATTCAAAAATAGATGTGCTTTTTTTAGACATTGATATGCCTGACGAAAGCGGATTAGAATTGAGAAAAAAAGCGACTGAAGTTCCTGTTTGCATCTTCATTACCGCCCATCCAGAACATGCAGTCGAAAGTTTCGAATTGGATACTTTAGATTTCATCGTCAAACCTTTAAAACTCGATCGTTTTTCGCAAACCATCAAGCGCATCGAGGAGTTTATGGAAATCAAGCACAAGGCTTTGCTTTTCGAATCGAGTATTGGGGGCGACACGATTTACATCAAAGAAGGGCATGAGCAAACGAAAGTTAAACTGCACGATATTCTTTACCTCGAGGCATTGAACGATTACACATTAATTGTGACATCGCAGAAGCGTCATTGCGTTTTATCGAGCATTGGTAATTTATTGAAGGAAGATCATTTTCAGTCATTCATTAGAACGCATCGTAGTTTTGCAGTGCAGAAACAATTCATTCAGAAGATTAGTTCTACAGAAATTGTTTTGAATAGTGGCGTTTTAATTCCGATTGGCAGAAGCTATAAAGACAACCTAAACGAAGTTTTATGAGAAATCGATTGACTTTATTTTGTTTGTTTTTCTTGACTTATAGTTTTGCTCAAATTCCAAAATCGATAGATTCCTTAGCGGTATTTTTAAAAACCCAACCGCGCGATACCACTTATGTTTTGGCATTGAATGACTATGCGTTTTTGAAAGTTCAAGAAGGAGAATATGATGCAGTAGCTAAAATCATCTCTCAAATGGAAGCGTTATCGAAGAAATTGCAGTACGGAACCGGTTTCTATAAAGTGATGAACATGCGTGGCGTTGTCAAATATTCTCAACAAAATTCACAAAAAGCGATGGACTATTTCCTGCAATGCAATGAAATTATCCAAAAATACAAACTCCCTAAGAAGATTTATCAAAATTCCTTAAACAATATCGGTATCATCTACGAACAAATGGGCGATCGAGAAAATGCCACGTTATTTTCTATGCGGTTGATTGAATTTCAAGAGAAGAATAAATTGGAGCCGCTCAAAACCAATCCGTATGATCAAATTGGTAAAAATCTAAAATTCTCCAAAAAGTATGACGAAGCACTAATCTATTTTCGCAAAGCATTAAGCATCGAAACCCGTTATAAAAATTACACGGGAATGGCAATTGGTGAAAACAATATTGGGAATTTATACGATGATCTTCAAAAACCGAAGGAAGCCATCAAGCATTTTGAAACTGGATTGGGATATGCAGAAAAAGCGAATTATCAGTTATTGCAAACCGATTTGCTAATCAATCTTGGGCGCATGTATCAGCAACTCAAAATGTTTAAGAACGCAGAAGATTGTTTCAAGAAAAGTGAACGAATCTGCATGCAACTTGAAGTCACAAAACCTTTGAAGACACTTTACCAAAGCATGGGCGATTTGTGTTTTTTTCAAAAGCAATATGCTAAGGCGGAACAATATTATCTAAAATCCTTAGCAATTGCCAAATCGATTGATGATCCACAATATTTGTATTCCATCAATCAGGCTTTAGCGGATTTGAAAGCGCAAACAGGAAATTATAAAGCAGCTTTCGACTATAAAGTGCAAGCTGAAATTTATAAAGATTCAACATTCAAAATTGAAACCACGCAAAACACTGAAAACTTATTGCGCAAGTACGAAAGCAAAAAGAAAGAACAAGAAATTGTGGCACTTTCGGCACAAAATACGGTTAAAAATCTTCAGATTGATACTGCCAACAAGCAACGTTGGTATTTTGTTTTCGGACTAGCATTGCTCGGAATCATTGGAACTTTGTTGTTTTATCAAAGTCGAAATCGAAAGAAAGTCAATGAAAAACTCCAACTATTAAACACAGAACTCGATCAAGCCAATAAGACGAAAACCCGATTTTTTAGTATTCTAAATCATGACTTGCGAAGTCCGGTGTCGAATCTAATTCACTTTTTACATCTTCAAAAAGACAATCCAGAATTACTAGATGAAGACACCAAAAAACGCATGGAAAACAAAACCATTTTGGGGGCTGAAAATTTATTAAATTCAATGGAAGATATTCTTTTGTGGAGCAAAGGGCAAATGGAAAATTTTCAACCCAAACTGAAAAAAATAGCCGTAAGTTCCTTGTTTGAAGATACGCGCAAACATTTTTCGAGCGAGGAAAAAGTAAGCATCACTTTCGAAAACCCACAGAATATTGAGTTAAATACCGACGAAAATTATCTCAAAACCATCATCAGAAATCTAACCGGAAATGCCATCAAAGCGTTAAACCAAGTTCAAAATCCAACCATTATTTGGAAAGCATGGGAAGAAAACAACCAAACGTTTCTATCGATTTCCGATAATGGTCCGGGCGGAACGCAAGAACAATTCAAAGCGTTGTACGATGAAACTGAAGTGGTAGGCATTCAATCTGGATTGGGTTTACACCTGATTCGCGATTTGGCGAAAGCGATTGGCTGCAAGATTGAAGTCGATTCTAAATCAAATGAAGGAACTACTTTTACTTTGAAATTCTAGAGATTCGGATAAGAACTGGATTGAGAAACAAGTTCAAAAAAATAAAAAAGGTCTGTAAACCAAAACAGACCTTTTTTTAATTAAATTAAATAACAGATTAAGAATAATATACCAACAAAATCTAACCTGTAAGAGATAATTTAATTTAATCTATAAGCAATAATATTATTTTCTGCCCATAAAGCTCCTCCAAATCCTGTTATTGTTTCTGTAGTAAAATCGGCATAGCAATTTCCAGCTATATAGTAATAGGTTTTATTTGCAGCTGTAGTATTATTTATTACTATTGTTCCAGTAAGCATTGTAAACCTGCAAGTTCCAGGATAATTTCCACTTGCAAGATTAGAACCAATAATATCAGTTGATGGAGTTGGGTTAATTGCCGCATTATCAGCGAATGAAGATCTTACCCAAAAAAAGGAATTGTTTGGTGAAAGCAAAAATGAAGATTTACCAAGTATCATATTTACGTTTACAGCATATTTTCCTGGAGGCAATGTAATTGTAGTACCTGTTTGTAAATAATTTAATGTATTGTGAGGAATATTAACACCAGTAGGACTCAAATTTGCAATAGCATTATCAATTCCTGTTTTTTGCCAAGTTGCAACACCAGTTGCGTTTGAAGTAAGAACTCTTCCGTTTGCTTCTGTTCCGTCTACAATTCTTATTGCACCACTAGTAGGTGAGGAAACATGTAATAAGTTTGTAGGTGCTATTGTTCCAATACCTACTGTTCCGCCTGCGTTTGGAACTACAATTGCATAATTATTTGTTCCTGCAGTTGCCTCAAAATATCCAGCATAATTATTTGTTCCGCCATTAGTATAGAAACTTCCAGCATAATTTGTTGTTGCTCCAATTCCATAAACATCAGCTCTTGTTCCATAATTAATTGTTGTACCTCTTGCTTGAAAATATCCACCTGTTGTTACAGTTGTTCCGTTATTTGCTATAAAATCTGCTCCAGTTGCTGTTGCGCCACCAGTTGAATTAAAAACTCCAGCCCAGTTACCGACTGTTCCACCAGAAGCTCTAAAATTCCCGCCGAAATTTGTAGTGGCAATTCCGCTGGAAAGAAAATTAGCACCATAATTAGTTGTTGCACCTGTTGCAGAAAATTGGCCTCCATAATTATTTCCATTAACTCCAGTACTTTCAAAAGAACCTCCAATTCTTGTTGCTGTAGCACCACCACTTCCAGATGAAATTCCAGTAACTCCAATAGAAGTTCCTACGAATGTAGTAGCATTTGCTGTGCCTTGAAGACCAAATAAACCTCCTGAAAACTGACCGCCAATACCAAAACCTGGATTATTAACAGAGGAACTTACAATACCAATACCATTTGAATTTCCTATAAAAGTATTTTCAGATACCATCGTTGTCAATCCTCCTGACGATGTTGAAATATGGAGTTTATTTCCTGGATTTGAAGTTCCTATTCCAATATTTCCAGATCCTTTTTTAATACGTAGCCTTTCAATTGATCTTGTACCTAATACTAAATCCATATTATCTGTTGTTCCAACAAAATTTTCAGTAACACCTATTGTTGATGTTCCATAAGTTAGAGGATTTGCTGGTTCTGTAATTGCTGTGTTTCCTACTAATTTCCAATCATTAGAAACTGTAACACCAATTGGTATCCATAATGCTCCATTCCAATAATAATATCCAGGAGTTACGCCGTTTATACCAGCAACTGTTGCTGTATTATAAATTAATGTCGAAGTTGGCAAAGCACCACCTTGTGGATTAACAACAGGGGCTGTGATATTATTTGCAGTTAGTGCAATTCTTGGCAATAAAACACCATTTGTAGCTGATGAAATATCCAACATGGCGTTTGGAGCGATGGTTCCAAAGCCAATTGTTCCGCCACCATTGGGTACTGCAATTCCATAATTTTTATTTCCGCCAGATGCTGAAAAAAATCCTCCATAGTTCGTTGTTCCAATTGCGGATGCTGTTTGTGCGTTAAAATTTCCACCGTAATTAGTAGAATTATTTCCTCCACCTGCTGTGCCAAAAACGCCACCATTGAGAGAATTCGCCGGACCAGTTCCTTGCGATTGTGAACCTATATTTTTGGGTCCGCTTAAAGCTGTAAAGAAACCTCCAAAGTTCTCTGTTGATGTAGCTCCGCTTGCGATTAAAGCACCTCCAGTATTTGTAGTTCCACCATCAGCTGATGCGTTAATTCCGTAACGATTTCCTGTTGATGATGGACCAGTTGAAGTAAAATCGCCGCCAAACGTTGTTGCCCCAGTCGAACCTGTATTTATAGCTTGAATTCCATAGGCATTTCCCGTAAATTTTCCGCCAATTCCAAATGCTGGATTATTGGTTGATTTACCTTCGATACCAATTCCGTTGCCATTTCCAACAAAAATGTTTTCTGAAAAAGTGGTCGCCACGCCCGAAATACTGGTACTTATATGCAGTTTGTTCAACGGATTTGCGACTCCGATTCCGACATTTCCAGTAGTTTGTTTGACTCGTAATCGTTCAATATTGTTAGTGCCAATTACAACATCATTAGCATCAGTAGTTCCAATAAAATTTTCTGTTGCGCCAATGGTTGAAGTTCCATATGTGATAGGAATTGCTGGATCATTTGTACTTATATTCCCATCAATTTTCCAATCACTAGAGCTAGTTCCTGCTAATGGAGTCCACAACGTTCCGCTCCAATAATAATAACCAGGAAAAACGCCGTTAACTCCAGCCACTGTTGCGGTATTGTAAATTAATGTTGACGTTGGCAAAGCACCTCCTTGCGGATTAACAACTGGAGCCGCCAAATTATTTGCTGTTAATGCAATTCTTGGAATTAAAAAACCACTGGTCGTTGATGAAATATCCAACATGGCATTGGGAGTTGTGGTATTTATTCCAATTTGAGCAAAGCTTTGTATGGATAAAATCAAAAAAAATAAAATTGCAAATAATGTTTTCATACCATCTCCATTTTGAACTACAAACTTCAAAATAAATAGGCTTCTGATGTATCCCGTAAAAGAGTGATTTTTAATTTGATAGTAGGAAAATTGAATTTTTATGATAAATCTTTACAAGGGTTATTCCTGGAATCTTAAAAAATGAGGCAGTGAAAAAAATTACTTTGATACTTATTGCACTAATCTCTTTTTACAGTTATGGTCAAAAAGTAAGTTTTTCTGAACATGAATTTGAAACTTTGAGAAAAAAAACAGAAGATTTAGCAAAGTTCTACCCAGATTCAGCCATAGTTTTTAGTGACAAATTAATGGTATTGGCTAAAGAATCTAAATCACAGCAACATCTTGCTGATGCCATAACAACCAAATTACGAGCAGATGTTTTCAGTAAAGATGCCTTATTGCTCAATAAGGAGGCTCTCGAAATAAATATAAAACATAGAAATACAAAAGAAATTTCAACTAACTATACTTTGTTTGGTATCATTTATTTGTATAAAGCCGATTATACCAATGCTGTCAAATACCTAAATAAATCATTAAAAATATCTCAGAAAAACAAATTTCATTCCTTAACAAAACAAAATTATAGAGCACTTTCAACACTTTATGGTTTACAAGAAAATTATCCAAAAGCATTACAAACTGTTAAAGAAGCACTAAAACTAGAAAAAGAAAACCCAGATCATAGAGAAAAAGGGCTAGCTTATATCTGTTTGGCAACTTATTATGACTATATATCACAAAAAGAAATGTCGAACAAATACTTTCAGTTGGCATACAATTCTTTCAAACAAATTAAAAATGACTACAACGTAGCGGTTACTTTATTAAATTGGTCTGTTTTATTTGAAGAAAGTGACCCAATAAAATCGTTAGAAATGGAATTGGAGGCACAAAAAATATTTGATAACATTGTCCCAAAAAGTTTAATTCTGCAAACAATCTAGGAAATATGGGTAGTGGTTTTTTGACTTGCAAAAATGACTCGCTTATAAAATCATATAAAGAACAAGTTAATTCCAAAATCAAAAAGCATGCTTCTCGATTTGTCTGAAAATTGTTTTAAGAAAAGTTTTGAAATTTTAAAAAACAATAAAAATGCCTACGGACTCTTCTATATGAGTGGAAGCCTATCTGAATTGCAAGCCTTTAAAGGCAACTATAAAAATGCATATAAAAATCTCTTGGAATCCAAAAAACTAGGAGATTCTTTATTTTCACAAAAGAATAAAAATGCCATCGCCAAATTAGAATCTGAAAATCAAGTTTTGCAATTAAAAACTATAAACGAACAAAAATCGAATTTAAATAAAATTTTAATAGGTTCGTCAATAGCCTTGTCAATATTAGGATTTCTAGGTTACAGAAACTTTAGAAACAAACGAAAACTCCAAAACTTAAAAATCACAGAACTAGAAAAAGACAAACAATTATATGCTATTGATGCTATGCTAAAAGGCCAAGAGGAAGAACGTAGTCGAATCGCAAAAGATCTACACGATGGACTTGGAGGTTTGTTGTCAGGAACTAAATTATCATTTACCACTATGAAAGAAAATCTAATTTTAACACCCGAAAACGCAATTCAATTTGACAAATCACTAAGTATGCTAGACAATACAATGAGTGATTTGCGAAAAGTAGCTCACAACTTGATGCCTGAAGCTTTAGTTAAATTTGGCCTCAATGAATCCTTAAAGGATTTTTGTACATCCATTCAATCGACACAGACGGTAACGGTGATTTATCAAAAACTTGGTTCTGATATAAAATATGAAAATACAACCGAGGTTTTCATTTATCGGATTATTCAAGAATTAGTTAATAATGCGCTCAAACATTCTCAAGCAAAAGAAATTTTGGTTCAATTAGCAACCTATGAAAAAAAAATTCATATTACAGTAGAGGACGATGGAATTGGTTACGATTTCACTACAATAAAAAGTCAAAAAGGAGCAGGATTAGCTAATATCGAATATCGAGTAAATTATCTCAACGGAACTATCGATAAGGTTTCATCTCCAAATAACGGAACGGCAGTTAACATCGAATTTAAAGTCTAAATTATGATTAATGTTTATCTGGTAGATGATCATTCTGTGGTTATTGAAGGCATAAAATCGGTATTGCAGGATGAAGAAACTATAGAAATTGTTGGTTTTGCTATGACCTCTGAAAAGTGTCTTCAATTTTTTGAATTTCATACTGCCGACGTCATTTTGATGGATATAAGTTTGCCTGATTTAGATGGAATTGAATTGTGTAAACTAATTACTCAAAAACAGCCTCAAATAAAAGTTTTGGCATTGAGTACATTTGAGCAAGGCACGTATGTAAGAAAAATGATGGAAAGCGGTGCCAATGGTTATTTGCTTAAAAATTCGAGTAAACAAGAAATTATTGAAGCCATAAAAACAGTTCATTCTGGCAGGACGTATTTGTGTTTTGAAGCAGGAAGAGCCTTGAAACAAAATGATGAAGCACAAAAAAACCTACCATCATTGACCAAACGCGAAAAGGAAGTTTTACTTAAAATATCGGAAGGGTTTACCAACGCGCAAATTTCTGAAATGTTATTTATTAGTATTGATACAGTTGATAGTCATAGAAAAAATTTACATTCTAAATTGAATGTGAAAAACACTGCAATGCTCATCAAATTTGCTATTGAAAATAATTTGCTGTAAGATTATATTACAAAAAAAAGCCCAACTTTCGTCAGGCTAATGTATAAAGTAATCTCAACTTCGAATTACAACAAAGCGTTCAAACTATCGGCATAAGTCTGCTTCGGCGCAACGCCTACTTGTCTTCCTACAACTTCTCCGTTTTGAAAAACCAAAACAGTCGGAATATTTCTCACTCCATATTTTGCAGCAAATTCCTGATTGGCATCTACATCTACTTTTCCAATTACGGCTTTGCCAGCAAATTCTTCACTGATCTCATCAATGATTGGTCCAACCATTCTACACGGACCGCACCATGCCGCCCAAAAGTCAACCATTACTGGTTTGTCTGATTTCAATACCACTTCATCAAAAGTAGCATCGGTTATTGCTAAAGCCATATTTTTTTCTATTAAGTTATTCGAGGTCAAAATTAGCGATTTATTTTCATTGACAACCGCTTCCAAATTTTTTTTGACTATACTTCTATTGCCGTAGGTTATTTTTGATTTTTTTAAGATTTTTAGGAGCTATTCCTGCTATCCGCTCTATCTTTTCCTGCTTAAAGGAAGCAGAAAAAGGATACCGCTGCTATCAGGGCTAGGGTTTTTGCTGCGTTAGATGTTATTACTACTTATGGTATATTTTTATGAATATTTAAGAATTCAATTATAAAAAAATATACATTTGACTGTTCTAATAAAAATTTAACTTAAAACCAAGAACCAATGATGCTTTCTAAAAAAATGATAGGCGTTTTTGCTTTATCCTTATTACTTTTCTCTTGCAGTGGTGAAGCTGACAATTCAACCTCCACAAGTACAACTCCCACTCCATTAGCTCGAACGACTACTCCAAAACGCTTCCTATTTGATGCAACCAAAGCACAAACTGCTGGTAATGCTGACTGGGTAATTTGCGAAAATTCAAGCGGCACACCAATACGTTTCCCAAATCCTTTGCAAAGTACCGTTACAGCAACTACGCTAGAAAATTACTGGAGAGGTGGAATTTCGGCTTGGGGAATTGCTCTAGCGAAAGAAGGACATTCTGTAGAAACTTTAGCGCCAGGTGCTTCAATAACTTACGGTAGCACGACCAACGCACAAGACTTATCACGCTACGATGTGTATGTGGTAGACGAACCAAATATACTTTTTACTGCAGCTCAAAAAACAGCTATCATGAATTTTGTTAAAAATGGCGGTGGACTTTTTATGATCGCTGATCATAACGTTTCAGACCGTAATAATGACGGTAGCGATTCGCCAAAGATATGGAATGACTTGATGAATAATAATACCGTACAAAATAATCCATTTGGTTTGGCGGTAGAATTAACTAATTTTTCTCAAACATCAACCAATGTTTTACCCGATGCAACAAACACAATCCTTAATGGATCTCAAGGAGCAGTAACAAAATTGAAATTTAGCGCCGGTGCTTCTATCAAACTAACTCCAACTGCCAATTCCACAGTAAAAGGACTAATCTGGAAAACTGGTTTAGCTAGAACTAGCACTACTGGAGTGATGTGTGCCTCTTCAACATTCTTCGCAGGAAGAGTTGTTTTGATCACCGATAGTTCTCCAGCGGATGACGGCACAGGAAATCCAAGCGATACTTTATATCCAGGATGGACAGAAGTTAGCGGAAACCACGCCAGATTGCATCTTAATGCTTCTTATTGGTTAGCGAAACTACAATAATCATCAATAAAAAACCCGGAGCTAATTACTCCGGGTTTTTTATTTAATTCAACCTAAAGTTGAGTTGCATTTTCTCTAACTCTTGCAGTAATTCATTTGAAATACTGATTTTCAATTTGCGACTTGGCATGGTGAGCTTCGTAATAATTCTAATCTCATCTTTTTCTTCGCTGATAGTCACTTCAGGTTCGTTGTCTTCTGAGAGTGCTAAAACTTCTTCTTCTGGTGCGATATCATCGGAGGTTAAAAAAACCGGAGCGGCCACTTCCACTTGCTTCCTAATGGTTTCCAATTCTAATACTTCAAAAGTTACCGAATGATCCCCGCGATTCGATTGAAAAACAGTGTGTAACTTCGTGATTAAATCCGATTGCAAGTCTTCTATATTCATATGAATAATAAGTTTCTTGGCAAAAGTTGGCAAAACATCTTGCAAATACTGCACGATCAAAAACTGTAGTCTAGGCTCGCCTTTCTTGCCAGTTTCCTTGTCCGCCCAACCTTCTTTCACCACCAAACGGATATAAGTAAAATTATTGGGAATCAAATAATGACGAAACTTCAAATATTCTTCGCCAAAAATTCTAAATTCATAACTTTCGTCAAAACCCTCCAGCGTAAACGATGCCCAACCTTTGCCATTTTTCGCAACCCGATGTTGTACATTGGTAATGATTCCACCGATAGAAAGATTCTTATTGACATACGGTTGCAAATCTTTCAAGGCCTCCAGTTTGGCATTGCAGAAATAACGCATTTCAAATTTGTAATCATCTAATGGATGTCCAGAAATATAAATCCCGACAACTTCCTTTTCTTTAGCTAACTTTTCCATTGTAGTCCAATCTTCACAAGGTGGCACAACTGGCTCTGGAATTTGCACATCACTGGCTTCACCAAACAAACTCACCTGCGAAGAATTTTCATTCTCTTGAAATTTCGCTCCATATCGTATGGCCTTTTCTAAGAACGTTATTCCATCGCCTTCTTCATGAAAATATTGCGCCCTCAAAGTGTTACCAAAAGAATCAAATCCACCTGCTAAGGCGAGATTTTCGATGGCTTTCTTATTCGCGGCACGCAAATCAACGCGCTTCGCCAAATCAAAAATCGATTTGTATTTGCCATCTTTTCTATTTTCAACTATGGTTTCGACAGCCGACATCCCGACTCCTTTGACAGCGCCCATTCCGAAACGAACGGCGTAATTTTCGTTTACTGTAAATTTATAATACGACTCATTAACATCTGGACCCAATACTTGCAAGCCCATGCGTTTACACTCTTCCATAAAGAAGGAAACTTGTTTGATATCGCTCATGTTATTAGAAAGCACAGCCGCCATATATTCGGCCGGATAATTCGCTTTCAAGTACGCGGTCTGATACGCAATCCAAGCATAGCAAGTAGAATGCGATTTGTTGAAAGCATATTCCGCAAACGCTTCCCAGTCTTTCCAAATCTTTTCTAATTTTTCTTCGGAGTGGCCTTTGGAAGCCGCTTGACTGATAAACTTGGGTTTCATTTTATCAAGTACATCTCGTTGCTTTTTCCCCATCGCTTTTCGCAAAACGTCGGCATCACCTTTAGAAAAATCCGCCAATTTTTGCGACAAAAGCATTACTTGTTCTTGATAAACGGTAATTCCGTAGGTGTCTTTTAGTAGTTCCTCGCAAGCTTCTAGGTCATATTCTATAGGCTCTTCTCCATTTTTTCGCTTGATAAAACTCGGAATATAGGCAATTGGTCCAGGGCGATATAATGCGTTCATCGCAATCAAGTCGTTGAAAACTGTCGGTTTCAATTCTTTCATGTATTTCTGCATTCCGGCACTTTCATACTGAAAAATCCCTACTGTTTCGCCCCGTTGAAACAACTCGTAGGTTTTCAAATCGTCTATTGGAAATGCATCTGGATCGATATCTTTTCCAGTTCTATATTTTACTAATTTGACGGTATCTTTGATTAACGTTAGCGTCTTCAATCCTAAGAAATCCATCTTCAGCAATCCAGCGCTTTCTACGACAGAGTTATCAAATTGCGTCACATACAAATCCGAATCTTTCGCGGTAGCGACTGGAACGAAATTGGTGATATCGCTAGGCGTAATGATCACGCCACAAGCATGAATTCCTGTATTTCTGAGGTTTCCTTCTAGAATTTGTGCTTGCTGAATGGTCTCTCCGCTCAAATCTTCCTCTTTGGAGAGTTCAATCAATTCCTTGATATTATCAAAATCTTCTTGACGAAGCACTTTCTTAATTTCAGCTTCCGTGTCATTTAAGAACCTTGCTAAATTCCATTTAGATGGAATCATACCTGGAATTAACTTAGCGATTTTATCCGCTTCAAAAAGTGGTAAATCTAAAACTCGCGCGGTATCTCTAATTGCTGATTTCGCAGCCATCGTTCCGTACGTAATGATTTGTGCCACTTGCTTTGATCCGTACTTATTGATCACATAATCCATGACTTTACTTCTGCCTTCGTCATCAAAATCTATATCAATATCGGGCAATGACACACGATCTGGATTTAGGAAACGCTCAAAAAGTAAGTTGTACAAAAGTGGATCTATATTCGTTATTCCAAGACAATAAGCGACCACCGAACCTGCAGCAGATCCACGACCTGGACCAACGGATACGCCCATTTGTCTGGCGGCAGCAATGAAGTCTTGTACAATCAAAAAATAGCCCGGATAACCAGAATTCTCAATAGTCGTTAACTCAAAATCGATGCGTTCTTTGATTTCAGACGTAATTTCGCCGTAGCGTCTTTCAGCGCCTTTGAAAGTTAAGTGCTTTAAATAGGAGTTTTCTCCGCGTTTGCCGCCGTCACTTTCATCTTCTGGCACCAAAAAGTCCGTTGGTATTTCAAACTTCGGCAGCAAAACTTCTCGTGCCAAATTGTAAATTTCAATCTTATCCACGATAGCGGTGGTATTCGAAATCGCTTCGGGCAAATCGTGAAAGAGTTTTTTCATTTCTTCCGCCGACTTGAAATAATATTCTTGGTTTGGTAATCCGTAACGATATCCGCGACCGCGACCGATTGGTGTTGTTTGCTTTTCGCCATCTCTTACACAAAGCAAAATGTCGTGGGCGTTGGCATCGTCTTTATGAATATAAAACGTATTGTTGGTCGCGACAAGGGCAACTGAATGTTTCTTCGCTAGCGCAATTAGTCCGTCGTTTACACGATTTTCATCCTCTTGATTGTGGCGCATGAGTTCCAAATAGCAATCGTCGCCAAATTCACTTTTCCACCAAAGCAGTGCTTCTTCCGCTTGATTTTCACCTAAATTCAAAAGCTTATTTGGGACTTCTCCGAATAAATTCCCTGACAGTACAATCAGATCTTCTTTATAATTTTGAATAACACTTCGATCGATTCTCGGCACATAATAGAAGCCGTCTGTATAAGCAATAGAAGACATTTTTGCCAAGTTGTGATAACCCTTTTTGTTCTTAGCTAAGAACACCACTTGATAACCATTGTCTTTTCTAGACTTATCTTTGTGATCTTCGCAGACAAAAAATTCGCAACCTACAATCGGCTTGATCGTAGTTTCTTTAGGTTCTTCTCCCTTTTCAACAGCTTCTTTATTCTTGGCTTCTGCCGTTTTATTGTGATTGATAATATCGCGCACAAAATGAAAAGCGCCCATCAAATTAGCATGATCGGTAATAGCGACCGCTGGCATTTTTTGTTGGACGGTTGCTTTGACTAAAGCAGCTACGCTAATCGTGGACTGCAATACAGAAAACTGAGAATGATTATGCAAGTGAACAAAATCAGTGTCCAGCAAAAGTTGCTTGTTTTCCGAAAGTTCTTGTTTAGAAATCGGCGCCGTTTGCTGGCTTCCCAATCGTTGGCGAATGCGCTCCGAAGCTTCTTTAAGATTGACATGCTTCAATCCAACAAGCGGAATTAGTTTTGGATTTTTGAGTTTGAATTCCTCGAAATACGTTTCAGAAGTGCGAAGTTCTTTAGCTGTGAAAACTTCTTGTCGGATCAATTCGAAAAAACATCGACTTGTAGCTTCCACATCGGCAGTCGCATTATGCGCTTCAGCAAATGGCGTTTGAAATAAATAAGAATGCAACTCAGTTAAAGTAGGCAATTTGAATTTACCGCCACGTCCTCCAGGCAATCTTAGTAGTGAAGCGGTAACTTCAGTACAAGTATCCAAAACAGGAAGACTGCTCATCGGGGAATCGATTCCCATACGATGGAATTCACATCCCATAATATTGACGTCAAAACCAAGATTTTGTCCGACAATAAATTGTGTTTGACTTAAGGCAAGATTAAATTTTTCGAGCACTTCAGACAAACTAACGCCTTCCGCTTCTGCCAATTCTGTAGAAATACCGTGAATTCGTTCGGCATCGTACGGAATATTAAACCCTGCTGGTTTGACCAAGTAATCTTGATGGTCGAGAATTTTCCCGAAAGCATCGTGCAATTGCCAGGCAATTTGAATACATCGCGGCCAGTTATTTACATCGGTAATGGGTGCATCCCATCGTTTGGGTAATCCTGTAGTTTCGGTGTCGAAAATTAAATACATAGTAAATCTGAAGTACTGGTATTTGAAAAAAATACGCAACAATGAACTTCAAATTTAGACTTTTTTATAGAAGTAAAAGAGGGAAGTTATCAACAAAAAACCATTCAAAAAACTGATAAATCAATTTCTTGAATGGCTTGATAATACTAAACTTTAGTATTGTTCTATTGAGATAAATCTACTGATTAATATCCACCGCGGTTTCCACCACCGTAACCTCCGCGAGAATCTCCACCACGACTGTTGTTGTAGCTTTTTCTTTCTCCTTCTGGTTTTGGTTCAGATTTGTTCACAACGATTGCACGTCCTTGAACAGTAGCTCCGTTTAATTCAGCGATAGCTTTTAAAGCTTCTTCATCATTTGTCATTTCAACAAAACCAAATCCTTTACTTCTTCCAGTAAATTTATCAGTAATAATTTTTACAGAATCAACTGCACCATAAGCCTCGAAAGACTCTCTTAAATCTGCTTCCTCAATACTGAATGGAAGACTTCCAACAAAAATGTTCATATGTACTATTTTAAATATTAAACAAATGTACTTCTATTTTTGTTCTAAACTACTATAAACCACAATAAAAAAAGCCACCTTTAAACAAGATGGCTATATACTGCTAAATTAAACGTTTTTCTTATTGAACAGGCACCCTGTAAAAGACGCCGTCTTGCAAGTTTACATTCTCCTGTGCCGTCGATTCTAGATCTATATTCTTGGCATTAAATCTGAATGTTCCAGAAATCACATTTCCGTCATATTCTGTAATGACAATCTCCCCATCGCCTGCTCCAATACCCGTTTCATAGGTAAACACATCGGTACCGGAAGTCAACACATAGCTAGCTTTTGGAGTAATGCTAGTTCCTAGAACGTGTGTAATAAAACTATTTTCGTTTCTAGGATCAACCATCATGGTTGGTTTAGGAATTTTTAGCGACATAGCTTCAGTTAAAGTGACGGCGCTTATCGTCATTTTATTTCCCACTTCAAGAGTAGCGACTGCATTTCCGCCTTCCCAAATCGCATTGTCTTTAACACCTTGAAAGACTGCACTGTCTCTTCTGCTAATGTCTTCTCCACAAGAAACAAAAGCTATTAAAACAATGATATAAGAAAGAATTTTTTTCATTACTTTTCTAATTTTGAAAAACAAAAGTAACTTTTTAAAACATATTTCTGAATTAAAATTGAAAAAAAATAACGTAAATTATGTTGCTCAAATAAATCACCCCAATTTTCTTTTTTTAAAATCGTTTTTTGCATTAGTATTTTTTAAATAAAAGTGTATCTTTGCGCCCTTAATTAACCGAGGTCGTGTACCTCAAAATTTAATCATACGATTATGTCAGTAAAAATTAGATTACAAAGACATGGTAAAAAAGGGAAACCTTTTTACTGGGTTGTAGCGGCAGATGCTCGCTCAAAAAGAGACGGTAAATACCTAGAGAAAATCGGTACTTACAATCCAAACACCAATCCTGCAACTATCGATTTAAACTTAGATAGCGCAGTACAATGGTTGCACAATGGTGCTCAACCAACCGATACGGCAAGAGCAATCCTTTCTTACAAAGGAGCGTTATTGAAACACCACCTAGATGGAGGAGTTCGTAAAGGAGCCTTAACTCAAGAGCAAGCAGAAGCTAAATTAGCTGCTTGGTTAGAAGCTAAAGCTGGTAAAGTTGACGCTAAAAAAGACGGATTATCAAAAGCACAAGAAGCTGCAAAAGCCAAAGCTTTCAAAGCTGAACAAGCTGCAAATGCAAAACGTTTAGCTGCTGCTGCACAAGCTGAAGTTGAAGCGACTCAAGAAGAAGTTGCCGAAGAAGCTGTTGTAGAAGAAGTTGCTGCTGAAGAAGCTCCTGAAGTTGTTGCTGAAGTAGCACCAGCTGTTGAAGAAGCAGAAGCTCCAGCTGCCGAAGAAGCTCCAGAAGTGGCTGCTGAAGAAGCGCCAGCGGTTGAAGAAGCTCCTGCTGCTGAAGAAGCAAGCGAAGAGAAAGAAGCATAATTCTAGAGCGATCATGCGTAAAGAAGATTGTTTCTATTTAGGCAAAATCGCAAAAAAATTTAGTTTCAAAGGGGAAGTTCTCATCTATCTAGATACCGACGAACCCGAGTTATATGAAAATATGGAATCAGTATTTGTTGAATTTAACAACAATCTGGTTCCATTTTTTATTGAAAATAGTTCACTTCATAAGAACGACTTTCTACGCGTTCGCTTTGAAGATGTCAACACCGAAGAAGAAGCCGATCGCTTATTAGGTTCTGCAGTTTATCTTCCATTAAAAATGCTCCCAAAACTGAGCGGCAACAAATTCTACTTTCACGAAGTCATCGGATTTGAAATCGAAGACCAACGTCTCGGCGTATTCGGAAAAATTGTGGCGGTCAATGATAGTTCTGCACAAACCCTCTTCGAAGTACTCAACGGCGAGGTCGAAATTCTAATTCCCGTCATCGATCATTTCTTGGTCAAAATAGATCGCGAAAACAAAAAAGTCGTGATGAATTTGCCGGAAGGTTTGGTGGAGATGTACCTGTAATCAATTGATAATTATTAGAAGCCGGGAACCTGCTATCCGCTAAAGTCCTCACTGCGTTCCGGGCTATCGCTACTATCAGGGCTAGGCATTTGTGTAAATTTCGTTTACTTCCTTAATTTGTAAAAAGCGTCATTCAACCTGCCAGGCAATTATCAATTGTTAATTATCAATTAAAAAATGTTCCAATTCAAACAATTCTCCATCCAACAACACCAAACTGCCATGAAAGTCGGCACCGACGGTGTACTACTCGGCGCATGGACTCCAATCGAACACCAACCCAACACTATTCTCGACATCGGAACCGGAACCGGATTGATTGCTTTGATGTTGGCCCAAAGAACTTCTGCTGATCAAATCGACGCATTAGAAATTGATGAAAACGCCTACGAACAAGCCGTCGATAATTTCGAAAATTCGCCTTGGAGTGATCGGTTATTTTGTTTTCACGCCGCACTTGATGAATTCATCGAAGAACCCGAAATTGAGTACGATTTGATTGTTTGCAATCCGCCATTTTATGCCGAAGACTACAAAACTGAAAACGAACAACGCGATTTAGCGCGCTTTCAAGACGCTTTGCCTTTTGAAGATTTGGTAGAAGCAGCCGATTTGTTGTTATCCGAAAACGGAATTTTTGCCGTGATTATACCTTTTAAGGAAGAAGCAAAATTCATCGATTTATGCGCTGAAGCCGAATTATTCCCCGTAAAAGTGACGCGTGTCAAAGGAACGCCAACTTCTGAAATTAAGAGAAGTTTGTTAGCTTTTAAACGCTACGAATTGCCGGTTTTAACCGCTGATGAACTCATCATTGAAACCGCGAGACATCTGTACACGCCAGAATACATTGCGTTGACTAAAGATTTTTACCTCAAGATGTAATACCAAATTATCTAATAGTCAATCTCTTAATTGTTCGCAAAGCTAATCTCGCTCCAGAATGTTCCCGTCCAGATCAAGGTAATCATATCGCCTTTACCCATTGTCCGATTTCCTGAAGTGTTCGTGTTTCGGTTGACTGCATCATCTTGTACTTCGAACAAATCTGTACCGGCATCGGCATTTTCTATGATTAGGAGTTGCCCTCTAACAAGACCGTCTGAAAGCGTAATATCTCGGTTTGCCGCAAATACCGCCTCGTCGCTGCTTAATCGGATATAGCCACGATTCCCGACAGTGATCAATTGATTATCGACTGTGAGAACAACATTGGTGCCATCGTCCCTAAGCGACAATGCGCCTAACATGTCTAAGGTGGTGAGCGGCGCAGTCATACCAATACCTACTTTCACGGCGTTCGCGCCGATGTCGCCAAGCACCATGCTGTTGGCGGAGGTGACTGTTGCCCCAGAGCCTATCGCGATGCTGTTGCTGCTGGCGGCGCTGACTGTTGCCCCGAAGCCTATCGCGACGCTGTTGGAGCCGCCGACCCTTGCGCCAGAGCCGATGACGATAGCATTGCTCAGGTTGTTAGTGGCAAGGTCCGCCTGATCTCCTATGATCACATTCTCGGTTCCCGTGGTGTTCGTGTCCCCCGCTTGATTACCAATCATGATATTCTGCGAGCCAATTTGATTGGCCCCACCAGCATTGACGCCTAGAAAGACATTACTATCTCCAGTGGTGTTAGCATCCCCTGCCTCGAACCCCACGAAGGTGTTTCTGTTACCACTGCTAATATACCCAGAGGTGGATCCCACAAACGTATTTTCAACACCATCACTACCAAATACCCCAGCAAAGCTGCCCAGAACGGTGTTATCCCGACCATTAGCATTAGATGCTCCAGCATTGCTCCCCATGTACGTGTTTCTGCTACCACCGAAATTCACATTCCCGCTTTTAAATCCTACGAACGTGTTGTTAGAGCCACCATTCAACTCCCCTGCACCAAGGCCATAGCTTACTATGCTGCCGATAAGATTGCTCAATTGCCCGGCGAATGCATTGCCTACGCGCAAGCGAAGCGGTTGCGCATCTGTGGTACCCAAGAAATTGGTTGCCGGGTTAGTACCTGCATTACCGGTAAGACTCCAAGAGGTACCGGAGGCAACTGTGAGAGGATCGGTCCATGTTCCTGTTCCGTTCGCATCGCTCACCAGTAGGCGTCCGACAGCTTGATTCCCATCGACCATGCGGATATTACCTACGACGTGCAGTTTGTCTAATGGAGCAACTGCTCCGATTCCCACATTCCCGGTTTGGGTAATCCGCATCCGTTCGGTCAGAACACTCAGGTTGTTGGTTTTGAAAGCTAAATAACCAGAGTCGCTTAGTGCTCCATTATTAGCTTTTCTACCTTCAACAGTGCCAAAAACACTGGTTGTTGTTGTTGAAGATCCAAAGCCACCTAACGAAATAGAGCCTCCAATATCCGTATTCTGCGGTGTGTTTGTCACCACGTTTAGGTTGCCTTCGCTTGCTGTAGCAGTAACCTTATTTACGTCGACGATTTCGAGTTTCGTTTGCGGGGAAGAAGAACCAATACCTGTATTGCCGTTTTTAAGGATAACAAGGGCATCGCTTCTTTCGGCTAGATCAACGGTATTATTATTATTCGCATCTATGGCATTCCCAACGACTAAAAGACGGTCGGTGGCATTGGTCGTTCGAAAAGTAATTGCGCCGTTCACAGTTGGAGTGTAGGTGGTTGCGCCAATCCCTAGTACAGTTTCTCCATAGGAAGAGGCGGTATTGTTTCGTCCTGCAGCAATTGAAAAGCTGCCACTGGCTATTGTTCCTCCGCCTACGGAAAAAGCGGCAGGCCCAGACGCCGTTGTGAAATTACCCATGGCAAAAGCGCTTGCTCCAGACGCTATTGTACTACTACCCATAGCAATCGACGCATCATTAGAGGCCACAGTCAAATCTCCAAATGCTGCAGAATTGAAACCCGAAGCCGTCGTACTTATACCCATTGCCACAGAACGAAAACCAATATTCGCATCATCCCATTGTGCACCAGCAACCGTACCAGCCCTGAATGCTTGTTTTCTTGGGTTCCACACCATTCTTGTCCCAGCGCCACTTGGAGCAACTGCGCCACTTCCTGAAGTTCCTGTAGAAACCAATCCATCAACACCCGCAATAGTCACTGCGCCAGTGTCTGCTGTAATCGTTCGTCCTGCACCAGCACCTCCAAAATCATAAGCTTGGTCGAGTGTGCCGCTTGCAAGTGTTCCGGCAGCAGTCCAGGTTGCAGTTCCGTTGGCATCACTGGCGAGTATTTTTCCTGCGGCTTGGTTGCCATCGACCATGCGGATGTTGCCTACGACGTGTAGTTTGTCTTGTGGTGTTGAAGAACCAATACCGGTGTTGCCGTTTTTGAGGATGACGAGGGCATCGCTTCTTTCTATTGCATCAATGCCACCGCTATTATTAGAATCGATAGCATTGCCAACGACCAAAAGTCGGTCTGTGGAGTTAGCAACTCTGAACTGCGCGTCGCCGTTCAGACTCGGGGTGTAGGTGGTAGCACCGATGCCCATGACAACTTCTCCAAAACTTGGGGCAGTTGTACCAAAACCAAAGCTGGTGGAAAAAGTCCCACTGGCATTTGTAGCAAAACCAAAAGCGGTGGAAGTACTTCCATTGGCAGTTGTATTACTTCCAAAAGCGGTGGAAGTACTTCCGCTGGCACTAGTATTAGTGCCAAAAGCCGTTGAACGAAGTCCAATATTAGCATCATCCCATTGTGTTCCTGCAACTGTACCAGCGCGAAATGACGCCTTGTTTGGGTTCCACACCATTCTTGTGCCTGCGCCGCTTGGAGCCACAGCACCACTTCCTGAAGTTCCTGTTGAAACCAGTCCATCAGTTCCTGCGATAGTCACTGCGCCAGTGTCTGCCGTAATCGTTCGTCCTGCACCTGCGCCACCAAAATCGTAAGCTTGGTCGAGTGTGCCGGAAGAGTTAGCTGCCAAGTACTCTTTGGTTACCACTGCTTTGCCATCAGCGGCGGTAATCATCGCGTTCGTTGTTGAAGGTAAACGAGTAAGGCCATTTTTGAGGATGATAAGCGCATCGGAGCGTTCAGTCACATCTACATCAAAGTTATTATTAATATCAATGGCGTTGCCGATGGTAAACAGTCGGTCGGTGGCATTGGCTGAACCGAACTGCGTATCACCATTGGCGCTGGGCGTATAGTTAGTTGCGCCTATGCCTAAAGCAACCTCGCCAAAACTGAACGCACCGTTAAATTGGCCGAAAGCCGTCGAAGAATCACCAAATGCAACTGATCTCTTTCCGTATGCGGTTGAAGCAGATCCGATTGCTGTAGTGAGAAACCCGAATGCTGTAGAGAAACTTCCACTCGCTACCGCGTCTGCGCCAAAAGCGGTCGACACCAGTCCGCTTGCTGTAACGTTTGATCCTAATGCGGTCGAGGCTCCTCCGCTTGCCGTTGAGTTTGCTCCGCCTGCCGTCGAGCTTGATCCGCTTGCGGTGGTATCATAACCAAATGCGGTTGAGTAGGTTCCAATGCTTGCATTGTCCCACTTTGTGCCAATTACTGTTCCTGCCCTGAATGCAGCTTTCCTAGGGTTCCAGACCATTCGGGTTCCGGCGCCAGATGGTGGAATCACGCCGACAAGTTCAGTTCCTGTCGAAACCAAACCATCAGTTCCTGCGATGGTTACTGCGCCTGTGTCCGCAGTAATTGTTCTTCCTGCTCCTGCTCCGCCGAAATCGTAAGCTTGGTCGAGCGTGCCGGAAGTGTTTGCTATCACGTATTCTTTGGTTACCACTGCTTTGCCATCAGCTGCGGTAATCATCGCGTTCGTTGTTGAAGGTAAACGAGTAAGGCCGTTTTTGAGGATGACTAAGGCGTCACTTCTTTCACCACTATCCACAATATTATTGTTGTTAGCGTCTATTGCATTCCCTACTACAAATAATCGGTCTGTTGCGTTGGCAGCTCTAAATTCTGTCGCGCCATTGGTTGACGGCAAGTAAGTAGTCGCTCCAATACCTACAACCGTTTCGCTAAAACTACTTGCCGTATTGCTTTTACCAAACGCGTTTGAAGCGGCACCAGATGCATTAGTATTAGCTCCTATCGCCAAAGAATTTGTACCAGCTGCAACTGTATTGTCTCCAAATGAAGATGAAGTTGTTCCACTAGCTGTGGTTGCAAAACCAAACGCGCTTGAATTATTTCCGCTTGCTGTCGTTAATACCCCAAAACTAGTTGCCCCACCACCGCTTGCTACCGTACTTTGTCCAAATGCAGTAGCGTGATTAGAACTTGCCCTTGTACCTTCCCCAAAAGTTGTTGCATAAATGGCACTCGCATTAGTATTTAACCCGAATGCGTTCGAATAGTCACCGCTCGCACTTGTACCACTTCCAAAAGCGGTTGAAAATTGTCCACTTGCTGTTGTAGAATTCCCAAAAGCAACCGAATTTCTTCCTAGGTTTACATCATCCCACTGACTTGCAGAAACTTGACCTGCTCTAAATGCTGACTTTCTGGGATTCCAAACCATTCGTGTTCCGCCTCCTGCTGGTGCTGGTGCTCCACTTGCTGATGTACCGGTAGATACCAAACCATCAGTTCCGGCGATGGTTACGGCGCCGGTGTCGGCGATTATCGTTTTTCCTAATCCAGCGCCACCGAAGTCATAGGCTTGGTCGAGCGTACCCCCGGCACTGCCCGAAACAATTCCAACCCAACCCGGATTGTTCCAATAATAAAAACCAGGTGGATTGCCCGCCGATAACGTGGTAAGATACACCAACATGCCTTTTTGCGCCGCGGTCGGATTGACAAGTGGAAACGCATCAATCTTGGGAATCAGTATCCCATCGGTATTCGCCGGCGTGACCTGATTACTCGACTTGATTTCGAGTTGCGCCGCTGGCGTTGTGGTATTAATTCCGACTTGAGCGAAAATATTCAACGCGAAAAGCAGAAAAACAGTTGTAAATATGGCTCTCATAATTTTATAATTAAATTGAATTGAACTAAAAAAAGGGACAGTAAAGTACCGAATTACAGCAGTTTGCACAAATATTTCCGTACAAAAGATATATAATATAGATTAAGCGATGCGATTGTAGGGCTTGTATTACAAGTAAATACTGTGGTTTTAATGAAAACATAAAATGCTGATTATAATTAAAGTGCGATTCGTGGGAACGATTGCGTGAGGGATGGCAGCGGCTAGCCCGGAGCTGTGCCAACAGCGAGGACTAATAGAGGACAGCCCGACCCAAAGGGACACGCCCAAACATAAAAGGCACTCGACAGTCGGTGAATACAGGCAAGGCGAAATAGTTTGTGGTTTCTTACAAAAAAAGAATTTTCGGTTTCCGAGAAAGTCGTTGATTTCGGTTGTTTTCTTCGAATTCACCGTAGTTCCAGGGTGACTGCAGAAGTAATATTTCCGAAGGCGTTTGCCAATATTTTCTGTCTCAGAAGTCACGAGGCCCTGAGCTTCTAGTGAACGTAATATGGGATAAAGGTCGCCGTCATTGAGGTGCATGGAGTGCTCTGTTTGCTCCTTAACGTGTTGCGCCAACTCATAGCCGTACATGCGCGGGTGGGATTTGAGCGCTTTGAGTACGAGGGTTTTGAGCGTTCCTTTCACTAGTTCCGATGAAAATAGCATACTGCTTCCTTTTATTGAAAACAAATATACATAAATTTCTTATGCATCAAAGAAATATGTATTTTTTTTTGAATTGTATTGCTTGGAAGTCAATTGACCTTTCCGTGAATAATCTCTGTAGAAGTTGTAAAATGGAGCAGTGGCAGTTACTTTTTTAGCGATTGCTCGATGTAGTTCTGCGAAATAATGATTTGCACTTGGATCAAATCATTGAGTGCTTCGGATACTTTCCGTTGGTTGATCGCGCCTAGGGCGGGAAGCTTTTGTAGTCCGTGCTGCAGTGTTTTGTTGTACGATAGGATTTCGGTATCAATCTGTATGAGCACTTCTTGGGCATCTATTGAATTATCGATGTAGTCAGCCGCGCGCATTTCGGAAATGTAGCCTTTGTTTGCGAAATCAAAAGTGCTACTACCAGTATCACAAGTAAGGAGGAATTGCTTCATTTTTTCACACAGCTCATTTATTTCTTTTCCTTTTGAATCAACTATTGCACCATCAGTTGGAAGTAGTCTCTTGGCTAGCTTTCGTTGTTTGGCAAGGATTTGCTCGCTTCTCAAAACGGATTCATTCGCTGGTGGATTAAAATCATGCAAGGCTTTGGGCGAACGCAGTAGAATCAGTACCAATGCCACGGAACTTAAAATAATTATTGACGATACGATGGTATTGACTTTGGTATCGGCACGTTGGATTCCGGTGAAAAAGTAAATGGGTAAAAACCCCAACAATAAAGTGCCGAACGCAGCTACAACGAGCGCATCAGCGCCTGGAAAAACTTGCAATTTGAAAATTAAACCAAGGTTCATCAGCATCGCACAAAGCGTAGCAATTCCAGAGGTAATATTCTCGAGCAGGGTTTTGTTTTCCTTAACCTTCAGGGTAAATAGCAATGGTAAAAAAACAAAGTTAAGCAGGACAGCTCCTAACAGCATTGCGATGGAACCTCCAGGCAAGTACAGAAATCTAAGCAGGAACGAAATGACTAATAAAGCTGTAAGCACGCCGCCGGAGAGCAGCATTACTTTTTTCATCACATAATAATGCTTGAAGTTGAGCAATGCGATGGTTTCTTCTTCAATTTCCTTGAGCTCTTTTTTGTAGAACTGCTTGATTCGCTGGTGGTAGAAAGTTTCAAAATCTTCGCCGTCGGCAAGTTCATTTTCGACCACACAACAAATATGGTCGAGCAGGTCTTGCTGCAACCCTTCGTTTTGGATTCCTTGTGCTAGGATATCCCGTCGGACAAACTCAATTTGATCATCTGACAGCAAATACATGGCTTACACTGTTTGAGGCTTGAGGTCCAAAAGGGATTTCATAGCTTCCATAAACTCCGCCATTTCGCTGATTTTTTCTTTAACTTTAGATTCTCCCGTAGTGCTGAGGCTGTAGTACTTTCTGACGCGTTTCCCCACAAATTCTGTTTCTACGGTAACTAGACCTTCGGCTTCCAGGGAATGAAGCGTTGGATAAAGCGCGCCTTCTGTAATTTGAATTTTATCCTGAAGTTAATTCCTTAACGCGCTGAGTAATCTCATAACCATACATGCGCTTATTGGTTTCAAGCTGCTTGAGTACGATGGTCTTTAGTGTCCCTTTGATGAGTTCTGATGAAAAAAGCATTTCTTATTGAATTAAAAACCAAATTTACATAAAAAACTTATGCATTCAACAAAGATGTATTTATTAACTAACCTCTTTCAATAAAAGTCTACCAGAGTATTGTGGTTTTATTTGTTATTGATGGCTTATTTATCTGTAGAATCTTCTTTGATTTTGTTTTTCGAGACGGCGACACAGGACCGAAAACATCACATTGACCAGAGATTTTTATTTGAAGCTATAACGTCAAGAGAACGTTGAGAATTTAAGCTATCTTTGTTCCATCTTTGTTAACCGTTGCATCACGGATTCAAGTAATTTTTTTTGTTGTTCGATTTCCTTTTTTTGCGAGTCAATTATGGTCTGTTGTTCTTGAATAGATCGCACCAAAACTGGAATTACCTCAGCATAACTCACCCCAAGAAGTGGTGCTTTTTTCCATACTTTGCCCTGACCTTCAACTTCAATCCATTCCGAATCGACAACTACTTCGGGAATCACCTCTTGTAAATCTTGAGCTATAAAGCCCAAATGTTTATTGCTGTTATCTATTTGCGGATTGTTCCATTTAAACGTAACAGGCTTCAACTGCATGAGCTGATTTAACCCATATTGCAGTGGTTGAATTTCTTTTTTCTCTCTGCGATCGCTAGTGCTTATGGTTCCATTAGTAGCAAAAAGAGTGTTCCAACGATTGGCTGCTTGACCCAAATTTTGAGTGCCATCGTTCATCGGCATAAATCGAATACCTTGAAACTGGTACAAATCGTTGACGGTCGCCAAATCATCGGCACTGTTTCCGATAGTTAAATTAGCTCCAATATTATAGATTCTCCAATCGGTATTGATTCCTGTATTTCTGAAAAAATCCAACGCTACGTTCGAAGTCGCTCCAATAGCCGAAGTATTTCCAATACGAACAGCCGTTAAGCCAGCCGGACCGGATATATGTAATTTCTCTGCTGGAGTGGTGGTGCCAATACCAAAATCACCTGCTGCAGTAAGTCGCATTCGTTCCGTGCTCGCTGTTCTAAAAACTACCGCTCGGCTAGCTGAATTATGTCCGATTTGTAACCCAACATCGTTGATTTCAAAATTGGCATTGTAACCGCTTGTGCTGTTTGCACTAAAATTAAAATTCCCGTTGGTATGATTCATTCTAACTTGGCCATTTGGAACATTAAAATCTACACCGCCAGCGTTACCTCCACTGACATTTGTGCTTCCAAAAAGTGCCATCGCGCCACCATTGGCACTACTTCCTGATTGAGGACCGAGAAACATGTAATCGGTGTTATTGCGGTACAACAAAGCGGCGTTATCGGTTGAGAAACCATTGGTGAAAAGTGATCTACCGGCTACCTGAAATCGTTCTCCGGGCGTTGAAGTCCCGATGCCGACGTTACCATTTGCCCGAATGGTCATCCTTTCAATGGGGGAACCGCCGGTATCAGGAGCAGTACTGAACCCTAATTTTGCAGGAACATTATTGGCGGCTAAAGTTCCGTCTACATCGGCAAAAACTGATGCTGCATTAAGGTGTGAGCCAAGTGCATTACTATACCCTGAGAACACTAGCTCTCCCAATCCATCACCATTGCTTACAGGGAGTGTAGTGCTGAAACTTCCGCGCTGTCGCGCCAGGTTCAATGTTGATCTCCCTGCTGCGGTTGAATGGGCGGCCCATACGATGAGATTATCCGTAGAGGACGATTCCGATCCCACCAGGAGTTTCGGAATCCCAGCTTCAAAAAGATTCGGAATCGGTGCGCCACCAATCTCAATATTTCCATTGGCCAAAATTTTCATTCTATCAATGTTATCGGTTTTCATGAGCAACATTCTGGCATCTGTTGTTCCAATAAAATTAGTTAAGTTCGTGAGACCAGCATTTCCGGTCAATCCCCATGCATTGGCAGAAGCATTTTGCCAAGAGGCTGTTCCGTTGGCATCACTTGTAAGGACTTTTCCCGCGGCTTGGTTACCATCTTCCATTCTAAGATTTCCTACAACATGCAGTCGCTCTGACGGAATAGTTGTACCAATACCTACATTAACTGTTGCTGTTGCGCTATTTACGCCATTAATACTTCCTAAGACCATAGAATTCGAAGCACCAACTGTGGCATTAAACCCAATTGCAGTAGCATTTGCCAAGTTGTTTGTTGAAAGATTCGCATTAGTTCCTATAATCGTGTTTCCAATTCCCGACGAATTTAATGATCCAGCAGAGGCACCAAAAAAAGCATTTTGACTACCAGTCCCATTTCCTGACCCAGAGGAATTACCATAAAAACTATTGTTTGCACCAGTTGTTGTGCCATTTCCTGAAAAAGAACCAAGAAAACAATTTTGATTGGCTTCGTTAAAAATTCCAGCTCCGTTTCCTATTAAGATATTGTCTGAGCCCGTAGTTCCAAAAGTTCCCGATCTTCTTCCAATATATACATTTTGCTGCCCAGCAATATTATCTCTTCCCGCTTCTGTACCAATGTAAGTGTTATTGTTTCCAGTTGAAACACTGCCACTCAAGCGACCAAAAAAAATATTACTATTTCCGATTCTGCCAGATTGAACATTCCCTCTCCTGAAGACCAAATCGATATTATCAGTTGTTCCTATAAAATTAGTTGCTGGATTTGTACCTGAATTTCCTGCTGTCTTCCAACTATCTGTATTATTATTTCCGATAGCAATCCAATCCGCAGGAGCATTATTCCAATAATAAAAACCGATTGGCTTTGGATTTCCTGAAAAGGTGGTTGCCGTGGTCAAATAGACCAACATGCCTTGTTGTGCTGCAGTCGGATTGATCGCTGGAAAAACATCCATTTTCGGAATCAATAAGCCATCTGTATTGTTTGGAGCTGCCTGATTGGTTGATTGAATATCGAGCTGGGCATTGGGAGATGTCGTATTAATCCCAACTTGCGCCATCAAGAATTGAAAAGAGAACAGAAATGTTACCAAGAAGATATTTTTCATTGTGACCGTATTTAGCAATTGGCAGCATTATCTACTTGATTCAATAACAAGTGTTTATTGCCGTTTTGAAAGGTAAAAATCGGTCGAAAAACAGAGGTTCACAATACGACAATGTGCGTATGGATGGCACATTTGAGCGGTAAAACGTTGGCCTTTATCTTGGTTTCAAAAAAACATACGCGCAAAAGCGTATCTATAAATTATTGCGAAAGTGGAATTCTTATTTTTATATACAATCCGTCTTGCGTTTCGAAATAAATTGTGCCATGTAATTCTTCTACTCTTTTTTTCAGATTTTTCAATCCGTTTCCAAAGTAGTTATCACTTTGAATTCCAATGCCATTATCTTTTACTTCAATCAGTAAATTTTTTTTGTCAATCGCTACAATTTTGACTGTGATTTTACTTGCTTGCGAATGTTTTAACGCATTGTTGAAAATCTCTTTAAGTCCAAAAAACAAACTCTTTCTTGTCTTACCATCAATTAAAAGCGGCTTATCCGATTCCGTTTGTTCGATGAATCTTAACTCAATAGGCGTGCCTTCAAATAAATTTTCCGCATAAAATTGCACGTATTCCTTAAAATCACGAAGCGTGTTATGCTCCGTATTCAGAGACCAAACAAAGGTGTTAATTCGCTGCGAAACTTCTCGCGCCGTATCATTAATTTTTAGGAGTAGGACTTTTTGCTTCTCATCGACATCGCCATTTTTCTGCAACAAGTCGGAATGAATCAAAATACTCGAAATACCACTGCCAATATCATCGTGCAAATCTTTACTAATGTCGTTTTTTTGCTTTAACAGCGTGTAATTAATTTTGTTTTTTCTTCGGATATGAAGGATGACAAAAGCCAACAGAAATAGCAATAAAATGGCAATTATCAACTGAAATAAAACGATGTCTTTCTGTTTCTTGAGTTTCAAAACCTCCAACGACAGCAGCTTTTTCTCATTCTTTACATATTCATCTGTAATGTTTTGCAGATACAAATTTCCGTCAATTTGGGCTCTCGAATCGATGTCTATGATTTGGTCTTGACAATAGATGGTCTTTTGACTGTCGACTGTTCTAAAAACACCCAACGCTTTCGTGAAAAAATACTTTTTGAAAGCCGAATTAACCATTCGAAGATTCATCAACTGCAATCCTTTTTGATAATAAGCCTCGCGCAATTTTGCATCAGTGCTATGGCATTGCAAAAGAAAACCATAATTCAAAAGAACAATATCGTAATATTCACTTTTGGTCGCTGAGACAACACTTCTTTCAAAATAATAAGCCGCGCTATCGGGCTTTTTTTTCATCAAATAAATTTCGCCAAAAGTTTGTTCGGTATTCGGAATCCCTCTTCTACTTTTTGTGCTAAATGCAAATTCATAGGCTTTTTTATTATAGAAAAATGCCGAGTCTAATTCATTGAGCTTAATCTTAACTTGCGCCAGATTATTATAAATATGCTCGTTTTGAATAATGGCTCGCATTCTCTTGGGAGGATCAACTCTTGGATATATCTTACTGGATTTCCATAATGATTCTTGCGCGCTTTTGTATTGCTTTAATTCGATTTGATGGATTCCAAGAAAAAAATAGCCATCTGCAATGAGCAGATTGTCTTGATTCTTTTTAGCAATCAAAATTTCCTTAAGCGCTTCGTCTTTACCAAATTGGAATAAGCCATTATAGTAGAACAATTCCGACTGCAAACTATGAACAAGGCAAGCGGTTGAATCTGCAATCTCCGGATTTAGATAGTCTTTTGCTATGTTTAACCATTTCTGGGACGCATCAATATCGTCGGTATCTAAATAATATTCCGCAGTCGCGAAAGCATAAAATATCTTATCGTGATTGGTGCTGCTTGTTTTGAATTTTTCAATAGACAAGAGTTTCGGAGTCGTTTGAGCGCTTCCCAAATAAAAAAACAAAAGTAAAAGTGCTACAGCCTTAAATTTCATTTTTTGTGCTACCGTTTAAGATAAAGATTTACCGCTTCCACTCGCGTATTGACATGCAGTTTTTCATAAATATGTTGTATGTGTTTGCGCACCGTACCGATACTAATCTCTAACTCAGCCGCAACTTCCTTATTCATTCTCCCTCTTGCAAGTGAATCTAGAATTTCCCTCTCTCTAGAAGTTAGCGTTTCTACATTAATATTACTCGCATCCACTTTTGAAAAGCTCGCGACAACTTTACGAGCAATACTACTGCTCATGGGACTGCCGCCTTCAAAAAGTTCGTTTAATGCGTTTATAATCTTCACTGGACCGTCTGTTTTGAGAATATAACCGCTGGCGCCAGCTTTGAGACTTTGAAATATTTTGTCATCATCTTCGTAGGAAGTGCACATCAAAAAAAGCACTTTAGGACTATTCAATTTCCATTTTTTGACACATTCAATACCGCTTTCTCCTGGAAGGTTAATATCCATAAGCACGGCATCTACTGCAACTTCGGCTGCTTTTTCAAGCGCTTCTTCAGCATTTTGAAAAGTGCAAACCAATTCATAGTTGTCTGTAAATTGAATCATCAAGCTCATCGCTTCACGCAAATCTCGGTCGTCTTCAACAATAGCAATATTTCTTTTCATCTTATTCAGATATAAAGTACAATGTTAAAGATACTATTTAAATTATGAAATACGCTATTGCGCGTAACGCTCGTCAAGTTTGACAATCAGAAAATGGCCTTCTATATTTACAGCAAGAGCAAGAAGAAATACCAATCGATGCGTTGGATTTAGAAACTGCACGACATTACAATACACCCGAATATAGGCGTTGACCAAGGACTTCTACTTAAGAATGCAGCCCTAGCCCTGATGGCAGCGGCATCCTTTTGTGAAGCAAAGCGGAACAAAAGATATAGCGTACAGCAGGTTCCCGGCTCCTTATTATTCCGATGAAAAAATAACAATTGTTCGTCTCTTTCTCGAAAATGTTTCCTTAAATTTGCAAACGTTTTCGTAAACCAAATTATACACTATGAGACCCGATTTATTTCAAGCTCCAGATTACTATTTGTTAGATGATTTACTCACTGAGGAACATAAATTAATACGCGATGCTGCGCGGGCGTGGGTGAAACGTGAAGTTTCTCCAATTATTGAAGACTACGCGCAACGTGCCGAATTCCCGAAACAAATTATCAAAGGTTTGGGTGAAATTGGCGGTTTTGGACCGTACATTCCCGAAGAATATGGCGGTGCTGGTTTAGATCAAATCTCTTACGGATTGATCATGCAAGAAATAGAACGTGGTGATTCTGGCGTTCGATCGACCTCATCGGTACAATCGTCTTTGGTGATGTATCCGATTTGGAAATTCGGAACAGAAGAACAACGCAAAAAATACTTACCCAAATTAGCGACTGGAGAATTCATGGGTTGCTTTGGTTTGACTGAACCTGATTTTGGTTCCAACCCAAGTGGTATGGTAACCAACTTCAAAGACATGGGCGACCATTATTTATTGAATGGAGCCAAAATGTGGATTTCGAACGCGCCATTTGCAGACGTTGCAGTGGTTTGGGCGAAAAATGAAGAAGGAAGAATTCACGGACTCATCGTAGAACGCGGCATGGAAGGATTTACCACGCCAGAAACGCACAACAAATGGTCACTTCGCGCTTCGGCAACTGGCGAATTGGTGTTTAATAATGTGAAAGTTCCGAAAGAAAACTTGATGCCTGGAAAATCTGGTTTGGGTGCTCCGATGCAGTGTTTAGACTCGGCTCGTTATGGCATCGCTTGGGGCGCTATCGGCGCTGCGATGGATTGCTATGATACGGCTTTGCGTTATGCGAAAGAAAGAATTCAGTTTGATAAACCAATTGCTTCTTTCCAATTACAACAAAAGAAATTGGCGGAAATGATTACGGAAATTACCAAAGCGCAATTGCTTACTTGGCGTTTGGGTGTTTTGCGAAATGAAGGCAAAGCAACTACCGCACAAATCTCGATGGCGAAAAGAAATAATGTGGATATGGCGATTCATATTGCTAGAGAAGCCAGACAAATATTAGGTGGAATGGGAATTACCGGAGAATATTCTATCATGCGTCACAGTATGAATTTGGAATCGGTGATTACTTATGAAGGCACACACGATATTCACTTGTTGATTACTGGTGCTGATATTACTGGAATTCCGGCGTTTAAATAAGATTGAACATTTATTAAACTAATAATAAAATTTTATCTAAAAGCTTCTTGGCAACGAGAAGCTTTTTACATTTATGACTTATTCTATTCTACTGAGAAATAACGATTAACTTATGAAACTACTTGCAAATCTTACTTTGGGTTTCTTTACGCTATTGATTAATCTAGGCTGCAGCCAAGAGACCAATGCTCCAGTCAACATTATTGAAAGCCCGAGACAAATCAATTATTTGGCTTTAGGTGATAGTTATACGATTGGTCAAAGTGTGTGCACGACTTGCCGATTTCCGGAGCAACTCAAAGCAAGTTTACAAACAGCTTATCCGAACAATTCCTTTCTTTTGCAAGTCATTGCGAAAACAGGTTGGACCACTACAAATTTATTGTCTGAAATCAATTTGGTCAATCCTTCGAACAATTTCGACTTGGTGACGCTGTTAATTGGCGTCAACAACCAATACCAAAACAAACCTTTTTCGATCTACGAAACAGAATTTCCACTATTAGTTACAAAAGCAATTGCTTGCGCGAGAGGCGATAAATCAAATGTTATTGTGGTTTCTATACCGGATTATGCTTACACGCCATTTGGGCAAGGTGCCGTCAATATTTCGACTGGGATTGATCAATACAATGCGTTTGCACAAAATTATTGTACAGAAAATGGCATTGTGTTTATCAACATTACTGATATTACCCGATTGGGATTAGCCCAGCCCGAATTAGTGGCGAGCGATGGTTTGCATCCTTCGGAATTGGCGTATTCCAAATTTGTGGAGCGGATTTTACCAAAAGCACTGGAAGCTTTAAGAGACTAAGAATTAGTATTTATACTTCCGGCGCTAACTCAATTTCCAAACCATCCAAATCTTCTGTGATGTGAATTTGACAACCTAATCTGCTATTCGGCTTAACGTTAAATGCTTCGGACAACATCGCTTCTTCGTCGTCATTGCGTTCGATTTTCAAAACGTCATTGAGCACATAACATTGACAAGATGCGCACATCGCCATGCCACCGCAAATACCGATAGTTCCTTCTGGCGCAAGTTCGTACATCCGGACGAGTTCCATGATGTTTAGGTTCATGTCGGTTGGGGCTTGCACTTTGTGAGCTACGCCTTCTCTATCAGTTATGGTTATGGAAATATCTTGTGCCATATTAATCGATCGATTTTACCACTGCTTTTTCGGCTTCTTTTCTTGTCCCGTCAAAACCGTCGACTCCAGAAACGGTGGTGTATTTCAATACATATTTTTTTCCTGGATTGATTCGCTGATAAACACTTTGACACATTAATGTAGCTTCGTGGAAACCGCACAAAATCAATTTTAGTTTTCCTGGATAAATATTGACGTCACCAATGGCGTAGATGCCGTCGATGTTGGTTTGGTAGTCTAAGGCATTATTGACTTTGATCGCGTTTTTCTCGATCTCTAATCCCCAATTGGCGATAGCACCTAATTTTGGAGTCAATCCGAAAAGCGGAATAAAATAATCTGTTTCAAATATCTGGTGTACACCTTCATTTTCAAGTGTAATGCTTTCTACATGGTTTTCACCTTGAATAGCCACTACTTCTGCAGGTGTAATCAAATTGATTTTTCCTAGTTTTTTTAGTTCTTGTAATTTTTCAACAGAATCTAAAGCGCCGCGGAATTCGTTTCTGCGATGCACCAAGGTTACTTCTGACGCCACATTAGAAAGGAAAATACTCCAATCTAAAGCTGAATCGCCACCGCCCGCAATCACAATGCGTTTGTTGCGGAATAATTCTGGATCTTTTACAAAGTACTCTACGCCTTTGTCCTCGTATTGCGCTATGTTGTCAATCAGAGGTTTTCTAGGTTCGAAAGTACCTAAGCCACCAGCGATAGCTACGGCTTTGGCATGATGTTTTGTTCCTTTGTTGGTCGTTACGATAAACGTACCGTCATCTAATTTATCTATGGTTTCTGCAGTTTCTGATAAAGTAAATCCGGGTTGAAACTGCTTGATTTGTTCCATCAAGTTAGTCACTAAGTCGCCTGCTAAAACTTCAGGATAACCAGGAATATCAAAGATGGGTTTTTTAGGATACAATTCTGAAAGTTGCCCACCAGGTTGTGGCAAGGCATCGATAATGTGGCATTTGAGTTTGAGAAGTCCCGCTTCAAAGACTGCGAAAAGTCCGGTTGGTCCGGCGCCGATGATGAGTATATCTGTTTCAATCATGCTTTTGAGGTACTGAATGGCTATTTTTTTAACCTTGCAAAGGTTGGGAAACCCGAAATTGTTTTAGGTGACAAATATCACTTTTTGCAAAAAAATGTTTCTGCTACGGAATAGCGTGAGGGATTGACGCTTTGTCTGAGCTCTTTTTGCGGCGGTGTTCGCCGTAAAAAAGCGAGTGCGAAAAGCCCGACCCTTGTGGTCACGCCCACCCCATTTAGGCAATATTGACGACCGTTTCTATTTGTGGCGCAAACTTCTTAATCGTTGTTTCTACGCCCGCTCGCAACGTCATTTGATTGACACTACAACTGATGCACGCTCCTTCGAGACGCACTTTGACGTGTTTGCCATCCTCGATTGAAATCAGGGAAATGTCGCCGCCGTCGGAATTAAGAAAAGGGCGGATTTCCTCGAGTGCTTTCTCTACATTGATGGTTAATTCTTCTGTGGTCATGGTCTTGATTATTAGATTTTAGGATTGTGAGACTGTAAGATTGTGAGACTGTAAGATTGTAAGAAGGTGTCTTATAGTCTTAAAATCCTACCGTCTTACCATCTATTTTTTTACTGCGGAACAGCCCGCCATTGTTGTGATTTTAATTGCTTCGGTTGCAGGTAAGTTTTCGTTTCTTTTGACGACTTCCTCCACCACGTTTCTGGTAATTTCTTCGAAAACACCTTCGATAACGGAACCCGTTTGCATGGCTGCTGGTCGACCGTAATCGCCTGCTTCACGAATAGATTGTACGATGGGCACTTCTCCTAAAAACGGCACTTGCAAATCGGCTGCTAAGTTTTTCGCGCCTTCCTTTCCGAAGATGTAATATTTGTTATTCGGCAGTTCTTCTGGTGTGAAATACGCCATATTTTCGATGATTCCCAAAACGGGAACATTGATGCTGTCTGACAAAAACATGGACACTCCTTTTTTGGCATCGGCTAAGGCAACGGCTTGTGGTGTGCTTACGACAACCGCTCCAGTGATGGGCAGTGATTGCATTATAGATAAATGAATATCGCCTGTTCCTGGTGGCAAATCAATCAACATAAAATCGAGTTCGCCCCAATCGGCATCAAAGATCATTTGATTGAGCGCTTTGGAAGCCATAGGTCCACGCCAAATCACCGCTTGACTTGGTGCAGTGAAAAATCCGATGGATAAAATTTTGACTTCGTAACTTTCGATGGGTTTCATTTTCGAGCGACCATCGACGGTTATGGAGATTGGTTTTTCCGACTCCACGTCGAACATAATTGGCATCGATGGTCCGTAGATATCGGCATCTAATACGCCAACATTAAAGCCCATTTTGGCTAAGGTTACGGCTAAATTTGCCGTTACGGTTGATTTTCCTACACCGCCTTTTCCGGAGGCGACCGCAATGATATTTTTTATTCCTGGAATGGCTTTCCCTTTAATCTCGTTTGGGTTTGACGCTTTTTCTGGCGCTTCCACTTTGATATTTACTTTGACGACAGCTTCCGAAGAAAACTGCTCGTGAATAAGTTTTTTGATATCGTCTTCTGCTCTTTTCTTGATGTGCATGGCTGGCGTGGCGATGGTCAAATCGATGATGACTTCATTACCAAAAACCACGATGTTTTTTACGGCACCACTTTCTACCATGCTCTTCCCTTCGCCAGCTATGGTGATGGTTTCAAGCGCTTTAAGAATTTCGTTTTTATCTAATTTCATTTTATTATAGCTCTGAACAGTTTATGTTTATTTAAACTGAATTTAGATTGCAAATATAGTTTGAATAGTTCAATCGATAAAAGGGAAATGGGAAAACTTTTGATAGACAACTATTAAAGTTCTGTTAGGATTTCGGGTTGCCAAAAGTGTTTTTTGAAGTCGACTATTTGGTTGTTTTCGACGGCTATTCCTTCACTTTCTAAAAGCTGTTGCATGAGATTGGTTCCATCGAAATGGTGTTTCCCAGTGAGCAAACCGTTGCGATTGACGACGCGATGCGCGGGAACATCTTCCATATTGTGACAAGCATTCATTGCCCAACCAACCATTCGTGCAGACCGTCCAGTCCCTAAAGCCTTAGCTATCGCGCCATAAGAGGTTACTTTTCCATATGGAATTTGTCTGGCAACAATATAAACGCGTTCGAAAAAGTTGGTTTCCATTGTTAATTGTACATCAATTTGAATAAGGTAAATACCGCGATTAATGCGGTAATTGAACCAATGATGGTGTTGATGTTTTTCATGAGGAATGTGGTTTTGGCTTCAATCATCTTGAACGACACGATGTAGAGATAGAAAACCGAAAAAGAACCGACCATCACGCCCAAAACAAAGTTGATGTTTTCCCATTTTTCGAAACTAAAATAGCCTGAGCTCGCTAAACTGATGGTCATAAAAACATAGAACGGTACTGGCAGAAAATTCAACATTGAAAGCAAAATTCCATAACAAAATCGATTTGATTTCCCTTTGAATTTGATTTCGGTCTTTTGTTTTTTGGGCTTTTTGGCAATCCAGAAAAAATAGACGCTTAAAGCCGTGAAAATGAGAATTCCTACTTCTTGTAGGAGCGAAATAATTTCTAAGTGAATGCTGATAAACCGCGCAAAAATGACGGCAACGTAGGTTTGCAAAAAAACGACAATCGACGCACCTGCTGCAAAACTCAATGCTTCGTTCTTACCTTCTTGTAGACTAATTTTGGCTGCCGTCATATTGATTAATCCCGGAAGAATAACCGCCAGAACCGCAATGACATAACCTAAAGCAAGAGGCAAGAGAAAACCCATCTATTTGATTTTAAAACGAATATACGTAATTGCTTTATTAATTTCCAAATATTGATTTTCGTAGAAAGTTTGAATTGTAGTTACTTCTGTTGGACTGCCCTCGTTCTTGTAGACATTGTGGTTGGCATAAAGCACTTCGTGACCTTCTCCGTGCAATAATCCTAAGGTATAACCGTGCATAAATTCGCTATCGGTTTTCAAATGCACCAGCCCATCTTTTTTGAGGATCTTTTTATACAGTTGTAAGAACTCCGAGTTGGTCATTCGGTGTTTGGTGCGTTTGTATTTGATTTGTGGATCGGGAAAAGTAATCCAGATTTCGTCGACTTCGTTTTCGATAAAGAGATGATTGATCAGTTCGATTTGTGTACGAACGAATGCTACATTATGCAAGCCATTTTCAACTGCTGTTTTAGCTCCGCGCCAAAATCGAGCGCCTTTAATATCGATACCAACAAAATTCTTGTTTGGATAACGTTCTGCTAAACCGACGGAATATTCGCCTTTACCGCAGCCTAATTCGAGGACAATTGGATTTTCATTTTTAAAAAAATCGCTATTCCATTTGCCTCGCAATGGGAATTGATCGGAAACCACTTCCTCTCGCGTAGGTTGAAATACATTTTCGAACGTCTCGTTTTCTTTGAATCTTTTTAACTTATTTTTACTTCCCACGATATAACTTAATGTTTTGGCAAAATTAACGAAATATATAAGACCGAAACTATATTTATCTTCGCGCCACCAACTAAATAATTTTGCTCATGACTTCGAATGCGATCGAAAAAAATGTATTAGTAGCGCCACTGAATTGGGGATTGGGCCACGCGACTAGATGTATTCCAATCATCAAAGGGTTGGAAGCTAGCGGATATACGCCAATTCTCGCCTCCGACGGGCAAGCTCTTGCACTTTTGAAAAAGGAGTTTCCTCACTTGCGCGCGCTCGAACTGCCTTCGTATGAAATAGAATATGCCAAAGAAGGTTCGGATTTTAAATGGAAAATGTTGAAAAACATGCCAACGATGATCGACGCTATCTTGGAAGAGAAGAAAATCGTCAAAAAATGGGTAAAGGAATTTAATCTCATTGGTATCATATCCGATAATCGTTTGGGGGTTTTCAGCAAGAAAGTGCACTGTGTTTTTATCACGCATCAATTTAATGTTCTTACAGGAACAACTACATGGATTACTAGTAAATTACACCAACATATCATCAAAAAATACGACGAATGTTGGGTGCCTGATTTTGAAGATGAACCGAATTTGACCGGAAAATTAGGGCATTTAAATTCGACTTATTCTCACATTAAATATATTGGACCATTAAGTCGATTTGAAAAGAAAGTGACACCGAAGAAATTCGATTTGATGATTATTCTTTCCGGACCAGAGCCACAAAGAAGCATCTTAGAAAATATTCTAAAAGAGCACATTCACGAATTTAACGGTAAGATTGTTTTTATTTATGGCAAAATGGAAGCCCGTCAGAAAAAAACGCAAGTAGACCAAGTTACGTACTACAATTATATGACTTCGACGGAGTTAGAACAAACCTTTAACGAAAGTGAAATCGTGCTCTGTCGTTCGGGTTATACCAGCGTGATGGATTTAGTAAAATTAGAAAAAAAGGCGTTTTTTTATTCCAACTCCAGGACAATACGAGCAAGAATATTTGGCCAAAAGACTAAAACGAAATGGCTTTTTCCCTTATGCAAAGCAGGAGAATTTTAACTTCAAGCAGGTATTTGAGACGGATTTATATAAGAAACTAATTCCCAAAACCGATCCAATACATTGGAAGAATTTATTTTGTCTTTTCTAGCGTAAAGGAGAACTCTGATCCTTTGCCGAACTCGCTTTCCACATAAATTTTCTCATCATGCGCTTCGATGATGTGCTTTACGATAGACAAGCCCAAACCTGAACCGCCTTCGCTTCTGGCACCACTTTTATCCACGCGATAAAAACGCTCAAATAGGCGAGAAATATGGTGTTTTTCGATTCCTTCTCCGTTGTCTTTGATGCGCACAATGACTTTGTTTTGCGTCAGACTTTCGATACTAACTTCAGTAGAACCTTTCTCTTTTCCGTATTTAATCGAATTCATCACCAAATTGATTAAGACTTGTTCGATTTTTTCGCTGTCGCCCATGACGATGATGGGTTTATTGTATTTCATATCGAACAACAGCAAGATGTCTTTTTTCGACGCTTCCATTTCGAGTAAGTCAAAAACATTTTGCACTAATTTGACAATATCAAATGGATGAATCTCGAGATTGAGATCGCCCATTTCGAGTTTCGTAATCATGTCTAAATCTTGCACAATATAGATCAGTCTTTCAACGCCTTTTTCTGCACGTTGTAAGTATTTTTTTCGAATACTTTTGTCATTCATCGCACCATCTAGCAAAGTAGAAAGATAACCTTGAACGGTAAACAAGGGCGTTTTCAGTTCATGGGATACATTCCCAATAAATTCTCGTCGGTATTCTTCTCGCACTTTCAACATTTCAATTTCGAGTTTCTTATCGGTAGCAAATTTCTTTACTTCACGTGTCAACGTTGCCATATCGGTGGTAATGGGCTGACTTCTGAAATTGGAGGATTCTAGAAGCGAAACGTCGTCATAGATTTTCTTCACACGGCGGTAAATAAAATGTTCGACACGATATTGCAACACAAAAAAGGAGAAAGCTGCAATGGCTGCTGCAAAAATCAAACAGAATTGGAGTGAAAATTCAAAAAAGTAATGGGTCAAAAAAGCAATGACACCCGTAGAAAACAAGGTGACATAGAGCGCTGAAACGACAGCAAACTTGTATGTTTTTTGAAATTGATTGGCATATTCAATTGTTGACTTAAGCACTAAAGGCTACTGCAACAAAGATATTGTAAAAAGCGATAGCTTGGTTATACTTCAAACTTATAACCGACGCCTTTGATGGTTTTAAAGAAATCATCTCCGATTTTTTCTCGTAATTTTCGGATGTGTACATCGATGGTTCTTCCGCCCACGATTACTTCGCTTCCCCAAACCTTATCGAGAATTTCTTCTCTTTTAAAAACTTTCCCTGGTTTGGATGCTAATAAATAAAACAATTCAAATTCTTTTCTAGGCAAAACAATCTCTTGTTTGTCTTTGATAATTTTGTATTCTTCTCTGTTAATTTCGATATCGCCAACATTCAAAGTTTCGGATCCTTTGTTTTCATCTTCTTTTAAGCGACGCAACAAAGCTTTTACTTTGCTGACCAACAATTTGGGTTTGATTGGCTTTGCAATATAATCATCTGCACCTGCATCAAATCCTGCTACTTGCGAATAATCTTCGCTTCGGGCGGTAAGGAAAGTAATAATGACATGACTCAATTCTGGAATTCGACGAATGTTTTCACATGCTTCGATACCGTCCATTTCGGGCATCATCACGTCCATGATAATCAACTGAGGAAGCTCTTTCTTTGCTTTAGTAATGGCTTCTTTTCCATTTGAAGCAGTTACAATTTGGTAGCCTTCTTGCGCAAGATTGTAACCTACAATCTCTAATATATCTTGTTCGTCGTCTACTAATAGAATCTTAATGTCTTTTTTCTTCATAATAGCAAAATTAATGGTTTACGTCATCTTTCAAAAAGCGGTTGATGGCCGATGAATTCTTTTGCGATTGTAAATGTAAAGATAAAAGAAACTCTATAAATCATGTTTACTATTATTTAATCTCTTAACAATTCGGTAATATTTTATAAACTTAATCGTAACAACTAGTTAACATGAACTTTACAGCATCGACGTTCCTTTGCGCCAAAATTTAACATCCTATCAAAATGAGAATCAAGTTTTTATTAATTATTCTATTCGTCTCAACTATTGCTTTAGCCCAAAGCAAAGGAACCATTACCGGAGTTCTTACGGATAAAGATGCCAACAATGCAACCTTGCCTTTTGCCAATGCAGCTATCAAAGGAACTACAGTTGGAACTACAACCGACGAAAACGGAAAATATACTTTGAGTATTGCCGCAGGAAACTACACGCTTATTTTTAGTTTTTTGGGATATGAAAATGTAGAAGTGCCCGTTACGGTAAAAGCTGGAGAAACAATCACCGTAAACAAAGCGCTGGGATCAGGAAGTTACAAATTGGAAGATGTCGTAGTAAAAGCAAGTGGCGGTAGAGAAAAAGAAACTGCCTTATTGCTAGATCAAAAGAAAGCGGTAGAAATTAAACAAAGCATTGGCGCTCAGGAAATGGCGAGAAAAGGGGTAAGTGATGTAGAAGAAGGATTAACCAAAATAACTGGTATTACCAAAGTCGGTTCGAGAGGATTGTTTGTGCGAGGACTAGAAGACCGTTACAATAACTTATTGATTAATGATTTGGCTGTACCTTCTAATAACCCGTTCAAAAAAATTATTCCTTTAGATTTGATTCCAACAGATGTTGTGAGTATTATCGAAACATACAAAACCTTTAACCCAAATATCTATGGGGATTTTGCTGGAGCCACTTTTAATATTGTTACACAAACAAAGCCAACAAAGAGCATTACAAAGTTTACTATTGGTACTAGTTTCACAACTGATAACAACATGCGTGACTTTTACACACCAACTAACAGTAGTTCAACGCAAGGTTTTTTTGGTTTTAATGGTTCTGACAGAGCATTGCCTGCTGCTTTTGGAAGTACGCCGTCTCCCAAAGTCACTCTTTCTAGAAAAGATGCGGTAAATGCATTTAGTAATGGGTTTGAAATTGAAAAGACTACAAGCCCATTAAATTCAAGCTTCGGGATTTTGCATGCTGAGAAATTCAATATAAAAAACAATAAACTGAGCTACTTGATTTCTTTGAACTTTGATAATTCCTATCAATATCGAACCGGAGCAGACCGGACTTTACAGGCTGGAAACTCGATTGAATTTTCAAACAACTTTCAAAGAACAACATATAGTTACAAAACCAATATCTCAGCTATTTTAGGATTAAATTATTCAACCGATAGATTGAACTTATCTTCTAACATCTTATATCTAAAGTCGACAGATAGTCAAATACAAGATCAATTGGGATATCAAAATAACCAAACAGATGTAAGAAATTATCTAATTAGAACGAATCAACTAGATGAGTCTAATTTTGTCAACGGGCAACTTTTTGGAGAGTATTTTTTGACAGCTAACAAAAATCATAGCATAAAAGGTGGCGTTTCTGCAGCGCAAACCAATTACAATCAGCCAGACAGAAATTCATATACTGGTTCACAAGTTTCGGAAAACGAAATCAACACTAGTTATGGAGGGAACAACTTCTTGAGACAATTTCTTGACATCAATAGTAAATTATATACCTCTGCCTTTATGGAGTATAACTTCAAATTTGGAAAAGAGCATAAATTGACTGTTGGATATAATGGCAATCATAATTTTACAACTTCTGAATATCGTTTCGTTCAAACTACCAAAAAACTTTGACACCAATCCGAATATTTCAATCAATCCGTTTGAATTAGATAGCCGCATCGCTGCAGACTTATTGGCATATGAAATATCATTTACAGAAGACAGTAACGCCAACTGGAGATCAAAACTAGAAGAAACAATTAATGCGGGTTATGCCAATTTATTTTACAAAATCTCTGAGAAACTAGACGTTAATGCAGGTCTTCGATTCGAAAGTTACGATCGACTTACAAAGTATAAAGATATTGGCAGCTTTGATCAAAAATACAAAAAAAGAACAGCCGATGAAGTCTACTTTTTACCTTCGTTCAATGCAAAATATTCTTTGAATGAAACAATGAATTTACGATTCGCAACTTCATTGACCTATACCAAACCGGTAATTATGGAATCATTCCCGATTTCAATTGTGAATCCTGACGGAACTGTTTTTCAAGGAAACCCATACATCGAAAACAGCAAAAATTTGAATATCGATTTGAAATATGAAGTTTTCCCTACAAGCAAAGAGCTTTTTGCTGTGGGCGCTTTTGGAAAAAACATCGACAAGCCAATCGAAAGAACGTTTATTGCAAATCCTGGAACCACAATATTGTCATTCCTAAATTCGGATAAAGCTACTTTATACGGAATTGAAGCCGAAGTTATCTTAGACTTAGCTCGAATTTCAAAAACTTTAGAGGATTTTTCTTGGGGATTCAATACTTCCGTGATGCAAACAAAAGTAACAGTTCCGAGCGAAGTTGTTAGTCCATCAGGCAATGTTACTCAAAGCATCGAAACACACAAGAGTCGCGAATTGCAAGGCGCATCCAAATGGTTGATTAATTCTGACTTGAAATACCAATTCAACTTAAACAAGAATTGGTCAAATACGCTGTCGGCGGTTTATTCTGTTTTTGGCAAACGTATTTATAGCGTCGGAACTGCTGGTATTGACCATATATACGAGTTGCCCGTGAGCAAACTTGACGTAGTTTGGTCTAGCAAATTGTCGCAGCATCTTGACTTAAAGATGGCGGTAGATAATATTTTAAATCCAAAAGTACAATTGGAACTTGGAGATAATAATAGAGATACGTTTATTGGGAACACCAATACAATACAGGATTACAAAAGAGGTGTTGGATTTTCGTTTAGCCTGAGTTATACATTATAAGAAGGCAAAAAACAAGTTGCTTAGACTTTTTAATTTCTTAACATTCAACTGCAATTGGCAACATTTTTTTTACACAAACTTGAATCTTGGTTAATTATTTAATGACATTGACTTAACGTAATCAAACCGCATTTAAAGGAAATTTGTACCAACTTAAAAACAAGTACAACTTAATTAAAAAAAAATGAAAAAACTAGTATTCAGCTTAGCTATTCTATCGGTTCTTTTTACTGGATGTTCAAAAGATGATGAGGATGAATCTGCAGTTACACCACAAACTGGTGAAATCACAGGAGACATTACAGCTAATAAAACTTACGAATTTGGCAACTATACGCTAAAAGGTATTGTAAAAGTAAAATCGGGAGCAACGTTAACAATTGCAGCTGGATCAACAATCACCTGTGACAAATTAAACGGAGACAATGCTTTGGTTGTTGAAAATGGCGGAAAATTGATCATGAATGGTACGGAATCTGCACCAATTGTACTTACTGAGGCTTCAAAAGCACCAGGTTCGTGGGGTGGAATAATTATGTACGGAGATGCGCCTGTAAAAGTATTGGGTGGCGGAACTACGGCAACTTCGGAAGACGGTTTATCATATCCTTACGGAGGAACGAACGAAACCCACAATGGTGGTAGCTTGCGATATGTTCGTGTTGAATTCGCAGGAAAAAAATTAGCTGATGGTACTAAAGAATTGAATGGATTTTCATTCTATTCAGTTGGTAGCGGAACAGTTTTAGACCACTTGGTTTCTTATAAAGGTGCTGATGATGGATTTGAATTCTACGGAGGGACAGCTAGCTTAACTAATGCGATTTCTTACGGTAATTACGACGACTCTTTCGACTGGCAAGATGGTTGGAAAGGTCAGAACAACACCAATTGGTACGCTTACCAAGTAACTAAAGGTAACTTCGGAATTGAAATTGAGGCATCAGCTAACAACAATGACTTCTGGCCAAAATTTACAAATGTTACTTTGAAAAGAGCAACAGGTTGTACACCTGAAGTTGCTGGCGATATCCAAATTGATGCTATTCAATTTAAGAAAAACGGAAATGGGGATTTTAACAACGTACTAATTGATGGATACGGTTCTTACGTTGAGGGTGCAACCACCTATGATGGTGCTGCAGTTAAAATTCAAGATGCGGATACAAACGACAACCAAGTCAATGGTTCTAAAATTAAAATTACCAATGTGAAAATCACCAATACCGCACAAGAGATTGCAGGTGCTGGAGCATTAATAGTAACTTTTCCTGCTGGTCAATTTAGCACTAGCACAACAGCAACAGGAGCTTCGCTTGCACCAGGTGCATGGGCAACGGTTAGCGGAACGAATTTGTTACAATAATCTATCATCAAAAAAACTTAAAAAGCACTTCTACATTTAGAGGTGCTTTTTTTATGTTTTTATTTTGATTTTAATTCCTATCTTTACCCCAAGTAAAATCTCATGAGAAATAAATACTTCTATACCATCATTATCGTTTGCTTGTTTTCGCTTGGCGCTTTTGCTCAGGAAAACAGACAGCAAGCTGTTATAGATGGCTTGAGTTTCTACCCAAATCCGGTAAGTACTGGTAAAATCTATATCACTTCTAAATCGTCTATGGATAAGGAAGTTATGATTTTTGATGTCTTGGGTAAAAAAGTGTTGCAAGCCACTTTAACTTCTAAAGAGCTTAATATTGCCACACTTTCTCCTGGTGTTTATATCATTAAAATTCGCGAAGGCGAAGCTACTGCTACTAGAAAATTGATTGTCAAGTAGTTGTTTTTATCCGTCACATTCCCTTAATCTTTATTTTACCTTTTTTTCTTTTATGCAAAAGAAATTACTTCCTATATTTGTAGTCTAAAATTTAAAAAACTTAAAAATGAAAAAACTTTACACTTTATTATTTGTTGCTTTCGCTTTCTCGGCTAATGCTCAAACAAATCTAATGCTTAATGCTGGATTTGAAAATTGGACTGCAGGAGTACCAGACTCATGGTTTATTCCAGCTTCAACAACTGTTTCCCAAGACTCTAATGTTTTTTATGAGGGTTCAAGTTCATTAAGTTTAACTTCTCCTGCAACAGGTAACAAAACATTAAGCCAAACAACTGACATTCCTGTTACTCAAGGCGCAACTTATGTTTTTTCTGGATGGTATTTGGATAACGATGCAAATTCTAGATTCAAATATTGGAATCAATTTAGAACAGCGGCAGGCACTGGTGGAACAGATACTGGTGCAAACCCATTACAAGCTGCTGAATATTCAGTTGATTCTCCTGAATGGCAGTTTTTTACTGCTCAAGGTACTCCAAGTGCTACATCGACTGTAGCAAGAGCTGGCTTAAGAATATATCCGGAAGTTGGTACAACTGGTGGTGGAGTAATCTATTTAGATGATATTAAATTCTATGATTTGGCAACTATGTCTACTTCTGATATTGAAAATTTTGAAAGCAAAGTAAAGATGCCTTCTGTTGTTACTAACTTTTTGATTGTTGAAATGCCAACAAGAGCCACAGTAAATATTTATTCAATTGAAGGAAAATTATCTAGTTCAAATAGAGTAGATAGTAATGAGGCTATTAATGTTCAAAACTTAGCTTCTGGTACTTATATTGTTACTGTACAAAATGAATACGGAAAAACAAGTAGAAAAATTATTAAAAAATAATTTATAATTTTATTTACACAACCAGCCTAAAGGCTGGTTTTTCCTGAGCACGAACTGCAAGAGGACTTTCATTCAGATGGAAGTCTGACTTTAAAATTAAAAATAGTAACAATTACCTAAAACTCCAACCGTTGATTTTTTATTTCTACTTTTGCCAAAAAGAATTCTTGATTCCAACTTCTGACATATTCTCTATTTCCAGTCGCAAGCAATTTGAGAAAATCGCCTTGAAAGTGTTTCGCTATCAATACGACAACAATGTGGTTTATCGTGAGTTTTGTCAGCATTTAAAAGTGGAAAAGCAAGATGTAAAATCGCTTCTTCAAATTCCATTTCTTCCCATTCAGTTTTTTAAAAGCCATGAAGTTGTTTCAGGTGAAAACCCAATACAAACAATCTTCACAAGTAGCGGCACCACTGGAATGACAACCAGTAACCATTTCGTATCTGACCTTTCGTTATATGAAAATAGCTATCGTCAAGCCTTCGCCCAGTTTTATGGTAACATCGAAGATTATGTAGTGTTGGCCTTGCTTCCATCCTATCTAGAGCGCGAAGGTTCGTCGTTGATTTATATGGTGAATGATTTAATCAAGAAATCTAATAATTCCGAAAGCGGATTTTACCTTCACAATTACGAGGAACTCGTTACTAAACTCTTTGCGCTAGATCAGTCGGGACAAAACGTGATCCTAATTGGTGTGACTTACGCTTTATTGGATTTGATTGAAATCCAAAAGTTTCAATTGCACAACACCATTGTCATGGAAACAGGTGGCATGAAAGGCAAACGAAAAGAGCTCATCCGCGAAGAATTACATGAGATTTTGTGCCGTGGTTTTGGAGTCTCACAAATTCATTCTGAATACGGTATGACCGAACTCTTATCGCAAGCGTACTCCTTTGGCGAAGGCGTTTTTGAATGCCCACCTTGGATGCAAATCTTGATTCGAGATACCGAAGATGCGTTGCACTATATTGCTGATGGAAAAACTGGCGGACTCAATGTCATCGACCTAGCGAACGTCAATTCCTGTTCCTTTATCGCCACGCAAGATTTGGGCAAAAAAAATCCCAATGCTACTTTCGAAGTATTGGGACGTTTTGATACGAGTGATATTCGGGGTTGTAATTTGATGGTAATGTGAATCAATTGATAATTGATAATTGATAATTGATAATTGATAATTGATAATTAAATCATACGCATTACAAAATAATTTTTCTTGCCGCGTTGTAATAATACGAATTGATTGTTAATCAAATCCTTTGTAGTCAACACAAAATCCTCGGCAACTTTCTCTTTATTTACCGCGATCGAGTTCTCCGCCAATGCGCGTCGTGCTTCTCCATTCGACTTTAAGAATCCGGTTTTTTCATTTAGTAAGGTGACAATATCAATCCCGTTTTCTAAATCACTTGTGGAGATTTCAGCTTGCGGAACACCGTCAAAAATTTCTAAGAAAGTAGCGGAATCCAATTGTTTTAGATCATCAGCACTAGCGTTTCCGAATAAGATACTTGATGCCTGAATGGCTTTGTCTAGTTCCTCTTGGGAATGCACGAATACCGTAACTTCTTCGGCTAATTTGCGTTGCAATACTCTTAAATGCGGCGCTTCATGATGTGCTGCGATCAATCCGTTGATGGCTACTTCATCCAAAAAAGTAAAAATCTTAATGTATTTTTCTGCATCTACATCAGTGGTATTCAACCAAAATTGGTAGAATTTATACACCGAAGTCTTATCGGCATCCAACCAAATATTACCGCCTTCTGATTTTCCAAATTTTGATCCATCGGCTTTAGTAATCAACGGGCAAGTCATCGCAAATGCTTTGGCGCCCTCTGGATTCATACGACGCACCAATTCCGTTCCGGTGGTAATATTTCCCCACTGATCACTACCTCCCATTTGCAATAAACAATGGTAATGTTTGTGCAAGTGATAAAAATCGTAACCTTGAATCAACTGATATGTAAACTCTGTAAACGACATTCCTTCCCCTTCGCCAGACAATCTTTTCTTTACCGAATCCTTCGCCATCATATAATTGACGGTGATTCTTTTTCCAACTTCACGTGCAAAATCAATAAACGAATAGTTCTTCATCCAATCGTAATTGTTTACTAGGATGGCAGCGTTTTTTTCCGTCGAATTAAAATTGATAAAACGAGATAATACCCTTTTGATTCCTTCCACATTGTGATTCAAAGTAGCTTCATCAAGCAGATTTCTTTCGTCAGATTTTCCAGACGGGTCACCAATCATTCCTGTTGCGCCTCCAACTAAGGCGATCGGTTTGTGTCCACATTTCTCTAAGTGAACCAACAAAATAATAGGAACCAAACTCCCAATGTGAAGCGAATCAGAGGTAGGATCAAATCCGATATAAGTCGTTGTCATTTCTTTAGACAATTGCTCTTCTGTTCCTGGCATAATATCATGAACCAATCCACGCCATTGTAATTCTGCAATAATATTCTTCATTTCAAATCAATTTGCGGCAAAGATAAAATTTAATGTGGAATCACTTAATTGTTTAATCGTTTAATCGTGGATTTGTTTCGTCGTTCAATCGTTTTTGTGTTTTTTCGAATTAGCAAATCCACGATTAAACACTATTTTTGCGCTATGATATTAGTCACTGGAGCTACTGGATTAGTTGGGTCACATTTGATATTGGCCTTGTTGGAAAACAATGCACCAGTTCGCGCTATTTACCGATGTGAAGCCGCAATACTAAAAACACGCGCCCTATTTCAGTTGTATGAAAAGGAGGCTGCATTCGACAACATCCAATGGATTCAAGCTGACATCACTGACGTAACGACTTTAGATGCTGCATTTGAAAACATCAAACAAGTCTATCATTGCGCCGCACTGATTTCTTTTGACCCAAATGACGAAGAACTACTCAGAAAAATAAATATTGAAGGAACTGCCAATGTCGTCAATTTTTGTATTGCACATCATATAAAGAAACTGTGTTATGTGAGTTCTATTGCCGCTTTGGGTGACTTGAAAGAACACGAAACAGTCATTGACGAAGAAACCGAATGGAATCCGGAGCTACCTCATAGCGACTATGCCATCTCAAAATATGGTGCCGAGATGGAAGTCTGGCGCGGCAAACAAGAAGGCTTAGAAGTGGTTATTGTTAATCCTGGAGTTATTATTGGACCTGGTTTTTGGAGTGCTGGAAGTGGCGAATTATTTTCTAGAATTCACAGCGGCATGTTGTTTTACACAAGTGGTATCACTGGCTTTGTTTGCGTTCACGATGTCGTGGCGTGCATGATCGATCTCATGCGAAGTACAACTACCGAAGATCGTTTTTGTCTTGTAGGTGATCACCTCTCTTTTGAAGTAGTGTTAAAAAAAACGGCTAGTGCTATGGGCGCAAGGCAGCCCTTTTTACTTGCGACGCCATTAATCACCGCTATGGCTTGGCGAATCGATTGGATGTTTTCAGTCTTTTTTGGAAAGAAAAGAACTTTGAGCAAATTAATGGCACAATCCTTACATCAAAAACAATATTATTCTACCGAGAAGTTAAGACTAATTTACCCTGCGCCGTTTAGGAATATCGAAGCCTGTATTTCCAATACGGCAAAGTTCTTTCCGAAAAGATAAATCATCTTTGCAGACAACTAAGCAGTATTGCACGCACTAGACTGATTAATGCTTCTTCTTGAATCTATCATTAATTACTTGGCTGCTTTTTCATTTTCTATTCGAGCGGCAACGTCATCATACATTTTTTTGTAAATGTCTATTTGTGATACATAATATTGATTGCTTTGGGCAAATTGTGTGCTGTCAATATCATATTTTTTAAATATTAATTCCTTTGGACCAATCCAATCCAACACAGAATCATACCTACGCTGTGCCTTTATGACTTCAAACAAAGTGAGATCATAGAGTATATTCGTCATTTTTTCTTGATTGATGAGATGATCAGGTTTTTTTACCGGCGCATTATTGCAGCCCGCCAACATTAATGAAATCACTAAGAACCAAACTATTTTTTTCATATTTTCTATTTATCGATCAAATTCTAATCGCTTTCCTACTTGGATATCTTTTACCTTAAAGTTAGCATACACCAACTGCCCGTTTATCAAAGTATGTGTTATTCTTGATTTAAAAGTAAACCCTTCAAACGGCGACCATCCACATTTATACAAAATATTTTCTTTTTTTACGCTCCAAGGCAAGCCGGTGTTGACAATCACTAGATCCGCATAATACCCGACTTTAATAAATCCTCGTTTTTCAATTCTGAAAATTATCGCCGGATTGTGCGCCGTTTTTTCAACAATTTTCTCAATGGATATCTTTCCTTGATGATATGCTTCAAAAAGTGCAACCAGCGCATGTTGTACTAAAGGTCCACCAGACGGTGCTTTTACATACGATTGCTTTTTCTCATCAAGTGTATGAGGTGCGTGATCAGTTGCAATTACGTCGATTCGATCGTCAAGCAAAGCTTCCCACAGCGCATCTCTGTCGGAACTAGACTTTACTGCCGGATTCCATTTTATCAAGTTGCCTTTTGTTTCATAGTCGGCATCGGAAAACCACAGATGATGAATACAAACTTCCGCGGTAATTTTCTTTTCTTCTAAAGGTACTTTATTGCTAAAAAACTCCAATTCCTTGGCTGTCGAGATATGAAAAACATGCAGTCGAGCTCCAGTGCGCTTTGCCAAATCAACAATCTTAGCCGTCGATTTATAACAAGCTTCTACACTTCTTATTTCTGGGTGAAATTTTACCGGAATTTCATCACCATAGATTGCTTTAAATTTTTCGAAATTTTCCTTGACCGTAGTTTCATCTTCGCTATGCACTGCAATCAGTAATTTGGTATTGGAAAATATTTGCTCTAATGCAGCCGAACTATCTACAAGCATATTTCCGGTAGACGAACCCAAAAACAACTTTAAGCCTGCCACATTTTTTGGATTTGTTTTTAGAATTTCTTCTAAATTATCATTGGTTCCGCCCAACATAAAAGAATAATTCGCATAGGAAGTTTTAGCAGCAATTTGGTACTTTTCTTCTAATATCTCTTGCGTAACAGCATTTGGAATGGTATTCGGTTGCTCGATAAAAGAGGTAATTCCTCCCGCGACTGCTGCTCTCGATTCGGAAGCAATGTCGCCTTTATGCGTGAGTCCTGGCTCTCTAAAATGAACTTGATCATCGATCATACCAGGAATTAAGTAATTTCCTTCTGCATCAATTATTTTCGTTGAAGGTGACTTAGCGCTGATACTTTCTGCAATTTCTACAATGAATTCATCTTCAATGAGAACGTCTCCTTCGAAGACATTTCCTTCATTGACTATTTTAGCGTTCTTTATTAAAATTCTATTCATTACAACCGATTAAATAAATTTCTAATTCGCAATGAAATCACTCCAAAAACCGCCTCAGTGATAATAGCATTACTCATTTTCGATTCGCCTTTGGTTCGATCTGTAAAAATAATTGGAACTTCGACGATTCGGAACTTTTTAGCAAAGGCTCGATACTTCATTTCTATTTGAAAAGCATATCCAATAAAGTGAATCTTGTCGATATTAATCTTCTCTAAGACTTCTCTCTTGTAACAAATAAATCCCGCGGTGGCATCATGAATTTTCATCCCAGTAATAATCTTTACATAGACAGAGGCGAAATAGGACATCAGCACACGACTCAACGGCCAATTGACCACATTTACACCGGTAACATAGCGCGATCCTATGGCAACATCAGCCTCGCCAAAGTGACAAGCTTGATACAATTTTTCTAAATCAGCTGGATTATGCGAAAAATCAGCATCCATTTCGAAAAAAAACTGATAATGCCGCGACAAACCCCAACGAAATCCATGAACGTATGCTGTTCCTAAGCCCGATTTCTTTTCTCGCTTTTCAAGAAACAATCGATCTTTGAATTCATTTCTTAATTCCTCTACTTTATCTGCGGTCCGATCGGGTGAATTATCATCAACAATCAAAATATCGAAAGACTTATGTAAAGAAAAAACAGCTCTTACTATCGTCTCAATATTTTCAATCTCGTTATAGGTTGGGATAATTACAATTCCGTCATTCATTGCATTGGCTTAATAAGTCACAAAAATAAACTTTTTATGGGAGTTGCTCCTTAAGAAAATGATAATTAAAAGCGTAAGAGCTAAGAATTGCTTTTTGCCTCAAATAATATATTTGAATTTAGGTAAAAAGTAAAAACGAGCCCAATTATGAAGGTATTTTTAGTATTTTTGCAACGATATGATAGAAACCGTTTTACAGCCAAGAATCATAGGAATCCAAGACTGGGCGACGATAGTTTTTGTAGCCTTATTTACAATTGTTGCGGTAGTAAAATCTGTTTTTGAAACCCGATTTCAAGATTTTATGAAACTAATTGTTTCAGACAAGTACACCAAAATCTATCGCGACGCTTCTTACTTGATGAGCGGTTTTACCATTTTTCTTTTCGTAGTGCAATTGATTTCAATCTCGCTTTTTATTCAACTGGCACTGCATCATTTTTATCATTTTTCAAAAACTAATTGGATTTTGTTTATTCAAATCTGTACTTTTTTGAGTGTGTTCGTGCTTTCAAAATTCCTGATTGAAAAAATAATTGCCACTTCTTTTGCGATCGAAGAATTTGCCGATCAATTTAATTTACAAAAAGTTACCTACAGAACTTATGTTGGTGTTTTGCTTCTTCCTATCAATGCCATATTATTTTATAACTCGAACACGTCAGATTTGCTGTTTTATATGATTATCACTGCAATTGTGGCAACAAATCTGTTAACTTACATTGTTTCTTTAAAGAATTATCAAAATTTATTATTCGGCAAGTTGTTTTATTTTATTTTATATCTTTGCGCACTCGAAATAGCACCGTACTATTTTATCTATTATTGGTTTACAAAAAGTTAGCATATTTAGAAATTGTCAATATGAAAGTGAAAACAATTTTGGTGTCACAGCCGGAACCTAAAGTAGAAAACTCTCCGTACTTTGACTTGCAACAGAAGCATAAAGTAAAAGTTGATTTCAGACCTTTTATTCACGTTGAAGGCGTAAACGCTAAAGACGTGCGATTACAAAAAATAGACCTCAATCATTACTCCGCTATCATTTTGACGAGTAAAAACTCTGTAGATCATTTTTTCAGAGTAGCAGAAGAGATGCGCTATAAAGTTCCTGAAGGCTTGAAATATTTTTGTCAGTCAGAAGCCATTGCCTTCTATTTGCAGAAATACGTTGTCTATAGAAAACGTAAAATTTATGTCGGTCAGAAAGATTTCGCAGACTTATCTCCTCTGATCAAAAAATACAAAGACGAAAAGTTCTTGTTGCCCGCTTCTGATCAATTGAATGCGGATGCGCCACAAACGCTTAACAATCTCAAAGTCGATTGGACGCAAGCTACATTTTACAAAACAGTAATGAGCGACTTGTCTGATTTGGCTGATGTTTACTACGATATACTCGCATTCTTTAGTCCAACTGGGATAAAATCATTATTCATGAATTTCCCCGACTTTAAGCAAAACGATACGCGAATTGCTGTTTTTGGAAGCACTACTCAAAAAGAAGCGCTTGAGCATGGTTTGCGAATTGATATACTTGCTCCAACTCCTGAAACACCTTCGATGACTATGGCTTTGGAAAAGTATATTGCTGAGGCGAATAAAGGAAAGTAAAATTTAATTAATATAAAAAAAGAGTCTCCAATGAAGACTCTTTTTTTTTAACTACATTCGAAATTTAGCTTATTACTGTTGAGATTACCTCCGGTGATCCCAAATAGGGTGAACTGTCAATAAAACCTAGCCTTTTACAAAGGCTGATTTTTATTTTGTATCAATTGCTTTTGAAAGTGAACTTTCAACGCAATTGATGCAAAATAAAAACCGAAGCTTTCACTTCGGTTTTTTTGCAGAGAGGAAGGGATTCGAACCCTCGATATGTTGCCATATACACGCTTTCCAAGCGTGCGCCTTCAGCCACTCGGCCACCTCTCTATTTTATTTTAAGGCTGCAAAGAACCACAAAAAAAATCGTTTTAGAAAATTAAATTCTAAATTTTACGATAATTCCCCGCGAATAGAAGTTTCAAATATTGTTTTGAAAACATTGGGCGCTACTTTTTGACCCAAAAGATACATTAGTTTGGTTACTGCGGCCTCTGTGGTGCAATCCTTTCCAGAAATCACACCGATTTTTTTTAATGTTGAACTGGTTTCATATTGTCCCATATTGACACTTCCGCCCGAACATTGGGTGACATTTACAATCGGCAACCCTTTTTTGATGGCCTTTTTTAAAGTGGAAATTAACCAATCATCCGTTGGCGCATTTCCCGACCCATATGTTTCTAAAATAACGCCCTTTAGATTGTCAATGTTAAGAATTGACGATAGGATTGTTTCATTGATTCCAGGAAACATTTTTATAATAACAACCTGGTCTTCTAGTTCTTTGTGAACAATCAATTTTTTGCTTGTTTTCGGAGATGCGTTTTCTTGCATCACTCGTAAATGCACTCCTGACTCTGCAATAGCTGGAAAATTGGGCGATGAAAAAGCATTGAAATGTTCCGCGTTAATTTTGGTCGTGCGGTTACCTCGATACAGTTTATATTCAAAATAAAGACAAACTTCTTGAATAACTGGTTTATGCTTATGTTGCAAAGAGGCTATTTGAATTGCTGTAATCAAATTTTCTTTCGCGTCCGTTCTCAAATCACCGATAGGCAATTGCGATCCCGTAAACACCACTGGTTTCGATAAATTTTCAAGCAGAAAACTCAACGCTGAAGCAGAATACGACATGGTGTCTGAACCATGAAGCACGACAAATCCGTCGAATTTGTTATAGTTGTCTTCAATGATTGTTGCAATCTTAATCCACTTTGAGGGATTCATATTTGAAGAATCAATTGGAATTTCAAACGAAATCGTCTCAATATGACAATCCAATTGTTTGAGTTCAGGGATATTTTGAAGTAGCTCGGAAAAGTTGAATGCCTTTAATGCCCCGGAATCAAAATCTTTGACCATTCCGATTGTTCCTCCGGTATAAATCAAAAGAATATTAGGCTTAGTGAGCATTCTGATATTTTAGTTTATTTACGACAGGATTGGCATACATGTTTAGAAAACCTTCAAGGGCCACCGGGTTGTCTTGGTCGATCTTAATCTCCAATCGTCTTTCAAAAAGTTGCTTTTCATTTTCAGTATAACGATCCGCAAATTGATTTGATTTATAAAGTAAGTCGTACGCGATATAATTCGTCGGCCAAAGTTTATAACTCGTCAATATCGAATCATCTATCGCCTGCGCCAAGGCTTGAATTTGCTTGTTCCCATTGTCATTTTCTTTAGCAATAACGTCCAATTCTTTATCTAAAATATCACCGATATGGATGTGAATTCTTTTCTTTTGACCCATGATTCCGCTGAGCAACGTCATAAAATCTTCGTTCTTTTCCTTGATGTAAATCTCGTTATTGGCTTCCGCCATTAATTGTGGCATTTTGAGCGCATCGGTCGGATCATATTCATACGAAATGGAAACGGGAACGACTTTGATTTTTTAAAATAGTCCATCAAATTTTCCTCGTCCGATCCCATTGCAAGCATTTTCAAAACACCCGTATGCGTTGCATCGTTGCCGTCTTTGGTCCGTCCTTCTCTTTGTGCGATCCAAACAGATCGGTTTTCGCGAAGCAACAGTTGACCGATGTACTCGGACATCAATTTAGAACTTTGCAACAACTCTCTTGGCGGTAATCCACGTTGCACTAAGAAATTTCTATTGAGTCTAGATAGTGTCAATAAAAATGACTTCTTCACTAAGTTGTCGCCAATGGCAGACGCCGTCATTACTAAACCATGCGTAAATAGTGATGCGTTTAGCAAAGAAGTGTCGAGAATAATATCTCTATGATTGGAAATAAAAAGGTAAGCGGTATTTTTTTCTAATTTTTCAAATCCCGAAGTGGTGAGGCCATCTGAACTTTTTGCCAAGACTCTTTGAACAGATTGATAAATAAAATTGCATTGAAAATCTCGGATTGAATGGGTCTTTAACAACTGCTCTTTCCATACCTCATCCGGCATTTCCGGGAAGGTAAAATTCATCAACGCTTTCATCATCGGGTGGTTGATGGAAGATCGAATTCCTTCATTTATCTCAGCATCATAAAACGGACGAATGGCATCAAATTTTTGCATCTAAAAAAATCATTTTATTTAACAAAAGAACAAAATTAATTGACAACTTTTGCTATTTTTTGCTTTAAATACCGAATACGGCTATTGAATTTTCTGTGGTGATTTTCGCAATTTCGGCTGCAGAAAGTGAATAAATCTCCGCCAATTTATGCACTACACCAACAATATAGCTGCTTTCATTTCGCTTTCCTCGATAGGGAATTGGCGCCAAATAAGGCGAATCGGTTTCTAGAACAAGATGCTTCAAATCTATTTGGTTTAGAAATTGATCGATTTTGCCGTTTTTAAAGGTAACGACACCACCAATCCCGAGTTTCATATTGAAGGAAATAGCGCGCAAAGCTTGGTCATAAGTGCCGGTAAAACAATGGAAAATGCCAAATAAATCCGGGCCTTTTTCAGATTCTAAAACCTCAAAAATCTCATCGAAAGCGTCTCTACAATGAATAACAATGGGCAACTTGTATTTCTTAGCCCACTGAATTTGACGTTTAAAAGCCACTTGCTGTTCCTTGAGATGGGTTTTATCCCAATATAAATCGATGCCAATTTCACCGATAGCCAAGAACTTTCTTTTTTCCAATTCTGCTTCAACGTGTTGTAATTCCGCTTCGTAATTATCCTTTACATAAGTTGGATGCAAACCCATCATCAGAAACACCTGTTCAGGATAGGCTTTCTCTAAATCATACATAGATTGCGTGCAAGAAGAATCTATTGCAGGAACGAAAAAGCGCGTCACACCTGCATTGATAGCGCGTTGCATCATTTCATTTCTATCTAAATCAAACTCGTCGCTGTAAAGATGCGTGTGGGTATCGGTAATTATCATATTGAAGAAAAGCAAAAATTTTATGCGCCAAAATTACAATTAAAACCAAACTATTCGCGAAAACTTTACGACCTTAGCGCCAAAGCGGCAGCAAAATGAAACATCTCCAAGATCTTCTAAAAAAAGAAAAATATATCAAAATCAATTTTAAAGTTACCAAAACACAGCATTTGCTTCTCAAGGCGAGCATTAATGGTGTGAAAGGCAATTTTATTTTAGATACGGGTGCGAGTAATAGTTGTGTTGGATTTGAAAGCATCGAATTGTTTCAACTCACTGCCGGAAAATCGAAAACGAAAGCTGCTGGCGCTGGAGCAACCGGAATGTTTACACAAATCGCCAAGAGCAATCAACTGCAAGTAGGTCGTTGGAAAAACAAGAATTTTCATTTGGTCATTTTCGATTTATCGCACGTAAATCAAGCATTAACACAACACAAATCAAAACCCGTTCAAGGAATTATCGGCGCTGATGTGTTGTTAGAAGGAAAGGCGATTATTGATTATTACAACCACTGTTTGTACCTTCAGTAAATCGAATTCTCGATGAAACCCATCGAATTCTCATTGACATTGACATCTTAGCTTTCACTCATTAATATTTTATATATTTGATTTCTAAACTTTTGTATTATGAAGAAAAATTACACCTCACTATTACTGCTATTGTTACTCATTTGTTTTTCGAATTGGAGTTCATATGGGCAAACACCTGTTGCAAACAATGATAGCTATTCGCAAATACAACTAGGTTGTTCCCCCTTTTATTTGGATGTGTTGTCCAATGATGCGTTGTTTGGGCCAACTTACGATTATATTATAGATTTAGATCCTAATCAATCTGGAATTCAAAGCAGTTTTAGTACTGGCACAGGTTATTTTATGGTAGAAAGTGATTATGTGATTTATCAAGGCAATCCTACTCCTTTTATGTCTTTTGAGAATATCGGGTATACCGTGCAAGACCTTTTGGGGAATGTTTCAAACGTTGCCGTGATTTCATTAATTGTATCCCCGCTCGAAAGAGATTTCACCACACAAAACACAAGCTGCGAAGCAATTACTGGTTCCCTTACCTTGAATAATTTATTCCTCGATTCAGATGTAACTATTTACTTATACAACAATAATACTTTAGTTGGCACTTATACCGCTCCAGCATGGAGTTCAAGTTATACCATTACTGGACTTTCGGAAGGTACTTACAATTTTAACGCAGGTCTACCGTGTGGAATTCCTGTACTTTTCCAACTCAATTCTTTTGTTATTTCAATACAAAATCCGGTTACAGGCTCTGTAACACCTGCTTATTCGGATTATAACAGTGATGGTATTGTGAATGTTGGAGATATTATCAATTATCCTATGAGTGTCACCAATACAAGCAATACTTGCGTGATGAATGACGTAAGCTTGGCCTCTTTCTCTGGTACTTATATCAATAGTGGTTCTATTCCGAGTCTAGTTGCTGGGGCTACTGACAACACTTCTTTAAATTTTTATAAAGTGATTACACAAAGTGACATCAACAACGGGTATGTTCAGACCTATCATTTTATTTCTGTGAGCAATCCAAATATAAGTGACAGTAGCCTATATACTAATGTACCTTTAAGCACTTCAAACGGCATTAGGTTAAAAGCCTTTCTTGATATCAATAATAACGGTATTCAAGAGGGAAATGAACCCAATTATACGCAAGGCACTTATAGTTATCAAATTAATTCTGGACCGACTCATAACATTACAACTTGGTCGGGAGAGCACTATTTATATGAAACCAATCCGGCGAACATCTATTCTATCAGCTACAGTATCAACACAAATAATAATTATTGTGGCTCACAATATTTGGTTTCGAATGCTACCTTTAACAATGTAACTGTTGCTAATGGATCAGGCATTACAACTTACAATTTTGCCATATCGGTTGTTCCTTGTAATGACGTTTCTATTTATTTGTATAGCGATCGCAATCCGCGACCTGGTTTTATATATCCCAACTATATCACTTATACCAACGAAGGAAATCAGATGGCTTCTGGCACTATCACTTTTACCAATGATAGCGCTGTAACTTTAATTTCAAATTCCGTTAATGCGCCAATGACAGCAACAGGTTTTACGTATAATTACGCCAATCTTGCACCTGGTCAATCGCAAACAATTACCGTTTACATGCAAGTACCCGTTATTCCAAATGTATTTATTGGACAGTCGGTGACCAATTCTGTTAGCATATCCCCAAGTGATAGTAATCCAAACAATAATTTATCAAACTTAACCCGAATCATTACAGGTTCTTATGACCCAAATGATAAAACAGAAAGCCATGGCGGTAAAATTCTACTTTCAGATTTTACAGCCGAAGACTATTTTACCTATACGATTCGATTTGAAAATACAGGTACCGCTGAAGCTATCAACATTCGAGTAAATGACCTGTTAGACGAACAACTAGACGAAACTTCAATCAAGATGGTTCGCTCGAGTCATCCGTATGAATTAGATCGAATGGGGAAAAACTTAACTTGGCGTTTTCATGGTATCAACTTGCCGCCGTCTATTCCTGGAGATGAAGTTACTGGTCATGGTTATATTGTTTTTCAAATCAAACCAACTCCTGGATTCGCTATTGGCGACATCATCCCGAACACAGCCGATATTTTCTTCGACTTCAATCCAGCCATCGTGACCAATACATGTACAACTGAATTTGTTCCTTTGTTAGGTTTAAATGCTTTTGCATCGGATGCTTTCGAATACTATCCTAACCCAACGTCTGATATCGTAACTTTTAATTTGAAGAACACTTCAACCACCATCGAAACTATTGAAGTGATGGATATTTTAGGAAAAACATTGCTGACGAAAACCAACAATTACTCGAATGCATCTATTGATTTATCTTCTCTTTCTAAAGGAATGTATTTGGTAAAAGTAAAAGCGGCTGGACAAGAGAAAACCGTTAAAATCAGTAAAAATTAAGAAAATGAAAAAAAATTACCCCTTTTTGTTTTTTGCATTGTTGTTGAGTTATAGTTCGTTTGGACAAATTGTTGCCAATAATCGTACTTATTGTAGGGACGTAAATTCTGGAAGCAATCTTTTCAATCTTATTCAAGACGTCACCTTAAATGGTATTAGTCCTAACGCTTCTCAAGTAAATTTTACACAAATTAGCGTTACCGATCCTGGAATATATCTTGAAGGAGCAACTGGTATTGGTTATTTCCCATTAGGGGTTGGCTCCTATTCTATAACGTACCAAGTATGCGAAATTGCGAATCCTACCAACTGCGCAACAGCCACTTTTACTGTAAATAATTACGCACAACCCTTTGTTTCAGTGATACAACCCAATTGTAATTCCTTCTTTGGTGAAGTTATTTTCTATGGTTTGCCTGAAAGCGGTTGGTCAATAACAAACACCTCGTCTAGTGGAGAAGTTTTTCAAGGTAATTCCTATCAATGGAATTTTCCAATTTTAACTGCCGGAACATTTGTCTTTGCCGTAACCGATACTACTACTGGTTGTACGTTTGCGCCAATTTTTGTTACTATCTTACCCGTTTTGCTTACTGCTCCACCAACTGTGGTGCCTCAAACTTGTGCCTCACCTATTGATACTATCACATTAAATGATTTGCCAGCAACAGGAACTTGGACATTATCGTACAAAACATATAATGGTACTCCGACCATCATTACTGGCACCGGAACCACTTATACCATTACTGGTATAACGCCTGATTATTATTATTTTAAAGTAACCAATGAGTTAGGTTGTACTTCACAAGAAGTTGGAGCAAGTGTTGGTAATCTGAACAATGGCTTATCTGGAACACTTACTGCCGCTTATGTAGATTATAATAATGATGGCGTCACTAACCTAGGAGACATTATCCAATATGACATTGCCATCACCAACAACTTAACCTGTTCGATGGAGACCGTTAATTATAGCATCGAAAACTCGAACAATACAATAGGAACGTTTGCCAACTTAGCCGCTGGCGCTACAGCAAATGGGACTTTAAATTATCCGCTTACGCAATACGACATCAATAACGGCAGTGTTTTTAATTGGATTGCGGTGAATGGGATTTCCAATGGTTATGAAACTTATATCAAACTTTTTGATCAAAATCAAAATGTTACTCTATCGTTGTCAGACGGAATCAAACTCAACGCGTTCTTTGACACCAATAATGATGGAATTCAAAATAATGGTGAACAGAATTCTTCTTTAGGGAATTTTACTTATCAATTGAATAATGATGGCTCTGATCACTATTTATATAGTGAAAATGGAACTAACATTATTTATGAAAGTAATCCTACCAACACCTACAATTTAAGTTACAACCTTTACAATACTTGCACGGATCAATACGATGTTTCCGCAACTAATTATAGCAATATTACCGTCCCAACTGGATCCGGAATTACGATTTATAATTTTCCGATTTCACAAAGTCCATGTCGAGATATTCGAATAGATCTGTCTGGATGGGCGCCGCGACCAGGCTTCAATTACACTAACTATATTACGTTCAGAAACACTGGCAATCAAACATTAACATCAGGAACAATTACTTTTACAAAAGATAATGCGCTAACCATTACTTCCATTTCGGAGGCAACGGCGTTGACAACAGCAACAGGGTTTACTTATAACTTCACGAATTTGTTGCCAAATGAAGCGAGATCACTCAACGTGACGCTACTTGTTCCGACAATTCCAATAGTTGCTTTAGGACAATTGCTTACGAATTCCGCTTCGATAACTATTCCTGTCAATGATATCAACCCGAGCAATAACAGTAGCGCTTTAACGCAACCAATTATTGGTTCATTTGACCCAAATGACAAAACGGAAAGCCATGGCGGGAAAATTCTACATTCTGGATTTACAGCTGATGATTATTTGACTTACATGATTCGTTTTGAAAATACGGGAACTGCCTCTGCCATCAACATTCGAGTAAATGATGTTTTAGACGAACAACTAGACGAAACCTCTATCAAGATGGTTCGGGCGAGTCATCCGTATGTATTAGATCGTGTGGGAAATAATTTAACTTGGCGATTTGATGGTGTCAACTTGCCGCCGTCTATTCCGGGAGATGAAGTAACTGGTCATGGTCATATTGTTTTTCAAATCAAACCAAGTCCTGGATTTGCGATTGGAGATATCATCCCCAACACGGCTGATATTTTCTTCGACTTCAATCCAGCGATTGTGACCAACACTTGTACCACCGAATTTGTTCCGTTTTTAGGTGTCAATGCGTTTGCGTCGGATGCTTTTGAATACTATCCGAATCCAACATCGGATATCGTAACTTTTAATTTGAAGAACACTTCAACCACCATTGAAACCATCGAAGTGATGGATGTTTTGGGTAAAACACTGCTGATCAAAACCAACAATTATTCGACTGCTTCTATTGATCTATCTTCTCTTTCTAAAGGCATGTATTTGGTTAAAGTAAAAGCGGCTGGGCAAGAGAAATTAGTAAAAATTTTAAAAGAATAAATTTTAAAAAAAACTCTAAAAGCCATCTTACTTCAGATGGCTTTTTTGTTTCTTAAAAGAAAAGTAAGCAATCGCCAAACTCAACAGCATCAACAAACCACCCAAAAGAAAAGGCGCTCCAGCAAATTGAAACGGCGCATCCTCATGGGTGAAATAATAGAAAATTCCAGACATCAACGGCGGGCCGACAATTGCACTGGCACTCATCAAACTCGCTAATGTACCCTGTATTTCTCCTTGTTCATTTGGTAAGACTTGACTCGAAACCACCGATTGCAATGCCGGCCCTGCGATTCCTCCCAAACAATACGGAATCAAAAACACAAACACCATCCAGCTTTGTGTTGCCGACGCAAACAAAAACATACCAATCGCATACAGCAAAATTCCAAAGTAAATACTTTTGATGTTTCCCAATTTCGGATTAATCCATCTAATCAAAACGCCTTGAACCAAACCCACCAGAAGGCCAATGATCCCTAATGAAATGCCCACCATTTTCTCGTTCCAGCCAAATCGAAACATCGTATAGTAACTCCAATTACTTTGCACAGCATGAGATGCGACATACAAAATAAAAATCGCTGACATCAATCCAAATAAAGTGGGATGTTTTCGCAACCGCAACAAAGCACCCACTGGATTCGACCGTTTCCATTCAAATTTTCTACGGTTTTCTTTTGCCAAGGATTCTGGTAAAATAAAATAACCGTAAATAAAATTGATAAAACACAAAACCGCTGCGGCATAAAAAGGAACTCGCGAACCAAAATGCCCCAACAATCCACCTATCACTGGTCCAATAATAAAGCCCAACCCAAAAGCAGCGCCAATCATTCCGAAGTTTTTCGCCCTGTCTTCGGGTGTGCTAATATCTGCAATATAAGCGGATGCCGTTGTAATACTCGCGCCAGTCAGACCGGCGAAAATTCTTCCTATAAAAATCCATGTGATTGTTGGTGCAAAAGACAACAACACATAATCGAGTGCAAAGCCCAGCAACGAGCACAAAATAATCGGACGCCTCCCATACTGATCACTCAAATTGCCGATCAACGGCGCAAAAATAAATTGCGTAAATGCATAAGCAAATGCCAACCAGCCTCCGTATTTCGCAGCTTCGCTAATGCTACCATGAATTAACTCTTCAATCAATTTCGGAATGACCGGAATAATAATGCCCCATCCCGTGATGTCAATCAACATGGTGATGAAAATAAATCCGATGGCCGCCTGTTTCTTATTTCCTTTCATAATAATTCAAAGTGAGATACAAATAAACAAAAAACTAATTGATTTTCTAACGCTGCGCACTACGCAAAAAAAATGGCACGGTTACTTGTTTATCACACTTATATTGTTATTTTTACTACCTAACATTAATTATTAAAACATGAAAAAAATTTTCTTATTTGTGACTGTGGCTTTTTTAAGTTTATCGTTGAATTCTTGTTCAAAAAGCAGTAGTAATGATGATGGTGGTGGTAACGGCGGTGCCAATACCATTACCTGCAAAATTGGTGGCGCTAGTAAAACATTCACAGCAGCTACATCTTCCTCGGGTGGTTACATAGTTATTTATGGCTATACTGGAAATCAAGCAGACCCAACAGAAACCCTATTGATTTCTATGCAATCCGGAGCAACAGGTGCTAACAAAATTGATTCGATTTCCTATATGAATGCTGATGGAGCTTCTTTTGATGGCGATCCTATTACTGATAATGTAACAACAAATAGCGCAACCGCTGCTGCTGGGACTTTCTCTGCAACCTTGACACCATTTGATACAGGTAGTAATCTTGCATTAACTAAGGCAGTTTCTCTGTTACTTTTAATAAAATTTATAATTAAAAAAGCCGTCTCATTTACTATGAGACGGCTTTTTTGTTTTGTTTCTATTAAAACTTACAATTCCAACGCTTTCTTAGCATCTCCACCCATCAATAATTCAACGGGGTTTTCTAACGCTTCTTTCACAGCCACCAAGAAACCAACAGATTCTCTTCCGTCGATGATTCGGTGATCATACGATAACGCCACGTACATCATCGGGTGAATTTCTACTTGACCATTCACCGCAATCGGACGCTCGATAATGTTGTGCATGCCTAAAATTCCGGATTGTGGTGGGTTGATAATGGGTGTACTCAACATACTTCCAAAAACGCCGCCATTAGAAATGGTGAACGTTCCACCTGTCATATCGTCAACTGTGATTTGTCCGTCACGAGCACGGATTGCCAAGCGTTTGATCTCTGCTTCAACACCGCGGAAACTCAACGTTTCTGCAGAACGAACTACAGGAACCATCAAACCTTTTGGACCAGAAACTGCTACTGAAATATCGCAGAAATCGTACGCAATTTTATCGGTTCCGTCTATCATCGAGTTCACATCTGGATACAATTGTAAAGCTCTCGTCACTGCTTTCGTAAAGAATGACATAAAGCCTAAACCTAATCCACCGTGTTTTGCTTTGAAAGCATCTTTATATTCGTTACGCACTGCGTTTATCGGTGTCATGTTCACTTCATTAAACGTCGTCAACATCGCTGTTTCGTTTTTCGCAGCCACCAATCTTTCAGCCACTTTACGACGCAACATCGATAATTTTGTACGACTAGAACCACGGTTTCCGCCCGTTGGCGTCCCCATTGAAGGAATAGCACTTACTGCATCTTCCTTAGTTATGCGGCCGTCTTTACCTGTTCCTACAATATCTGAAGGCTGTATATTTTTCTCGTCTAGAATTTTCTTTGCTGCTGGCGAAGGCGTGTTGGCTGCATAGGATGTTGAAGCTGGAGCAGCTTTTGGTGCTTCCACTTTTACCTCAGCTTTTGGCGCTTCTGCAACTGGTTTCGCTTCAGCAACTGGCGCACTTCCTGATGGTTTAGCACCGTCTGTATCGATTAAGCAAACTACAGCGCCTACGGCAACTGCATCGCCTTCTTCGGCTTTGAGTGTGATGATTCCGCTAGCTTCTGCAGGCAATTCGAGTGTGGCTTTATCAGAATCGACTTCGGCAATGGCTTGGTCTTTTTCTACATAATCACCGTCTTTGACTAACCAAGTGGCGATTTCAACTTCTTTGATGGATTCTCCCGGTGAAGGGACTTTCATTTCTAAAATCATTTTGAATTATTTTAAATGATGAATGTTAAATTTTGAATGTGCGTTGTTTTTTATTTGGTGCCCTAGCCCTGATGGAAACGACATCCTTTTGTGGCGGTGTTCGCCACAAAAGATATAGTGGACAGCAGGATTAGCTTCTCATTATTGAAATAAATTTTTATCAAATACCATTCGAATCGCATCGGCGTGACGGCGTTTGGCTCGGGTGTAACTTCCAGCTGCTGGTGCGGCGTAGGCTTTGAGCGATGCCAATCTCCATTTTACGAGATCGAAATTCATCAACATATAGCTGTAAGCGCCCATATTCTTTGGTTCTTCTTGTGCCCAAACAAAATCGTCGGCTTTGGGATAACTCGCGATAATGGCTTTTAATTGTTCGGTTGGCAATGGGAATAATTGTTCAATTCGGACAATCGCAACGTCTTTTCTGGCTTGATTAGCTCTTTCGACATCGAGATCGTAATAGAATTTTCCGGTACAGAATACCAATGTTTTGACGTCTTTTTTATTTACAGTCGTATCATCAATCGTTTCTTGGAAACTTCCCGTGGCAAATTCCTCAACCGTCGAAACTACTCTTGGGTCACGCAACAAACTTTTCGGCGTGAATACGACCAATGGTTTGCGGTATTTGGTTTTCATTTGACGGCGCAACAAGTGGAAGAAATTGGCTGGTGTGGTACAATCGGCAACGAACATGTTGTGTCTTGCGCAAAGTTGAAGGTAACGCTCCATTCTTGCTGAAGAGTGTTCTGCGCCTTGTCCTTCGTAACCGTGAGGCAAGAGTAAGACAATTCCGTTTTGGTTGTTCCATTTGTCTTCACCGCATGAAATGTATTGGTCGATCATAATTTGCGCTCCATTGCTGAAATCACCAAATTGTGCTTCCCAAATCGTCAATGTGTTTGGACTTGCTAAAGCGTAACCGTAATCAAATCCGAGTACACCATATTCTGATAAGAACGAATTATAAATATAGAATTTCCCTTCTGCATTTTTAAGATTGGATAAGAAAACCACTTCTTCTTCGCTGTCTTCCACTTTCACTACTGCGTGTCGGTGAGAGAACGTTCCTCTTTCTACATCTTGTCCTGAAATACGAACGCTATAGCCTTCGGTCATCAAAGAACCATAAGCTAATGATTCCGCCATCGCCCAATCGAGCGCGTTGGTTTCGAAGAACATGGTTTTACGATCGTTGATGAGTTTTTCGATTTTGCTGATGAATTTTTTGTCTTTGGGAAGATTGCAAATCACATTGGCTATTTCGGTCAATCCTTTTTTAGGGAAAGTTGTATTTACTTTTTGCAACATCACATCGTCGGAAACTTGTTGGAATCCTTGCCATTCGTTTTGCATGAAAGGCGTGATAATCGTTAAATCTTTTTTACGTGAAGCTTCGAGATTTTGATCTAAATCGAGTTTGTAAGCTGACTCTAAATCTTTAACAAAATTGTTGTCGATAACGCCTTCTGCCAATAATTTGTCCGCATAAATATCACGTGGATTTTTGTGCTTGGCGATTATTTTATATAACACAGGTTGCGTAAAACGCGGTTCATCGCCTTCGTTGTGTCCGTATTTTCTGTATCCAAGTAAATCGATGAAAACATCGCGTCCGAACTGCATTCTAAAATCGAGGGCAAACAACATCGCGTGTACGACAGCTTCCGCATCATCTGCATTGACGTGCAACACAGGCGACAACGTTACTTTAGCCACATCGGTGCAATACGTTGACGAACGTGCATCGAGATAATTCGTAGTAAAACCTACTTGGTTGTTGATGACAATATGAATGGTTCCGCCGGTTTTGTATCCGTCGAGTTGCGCCATTTGAATAATCTCGTAGAGAATTCCTTGTCCGGCAATCGCAGCATCACCGTGAACGGCAATCGGCAACACTTTCGAGAAATCTTCTGGAAAATAATGATCTTGTTTCGCGCGGGTAATACCTTCAATCACGGCGCCAACTGTCTCAAGGTGAGATGGATTCGGCGCTAAGTTGATATTGATATGTTTTCCTGTGCTTGTTTTTCTATCCGATGTTAAGCCCAAATGGTATTTTACGTCGCCATCGAAATATTCTTGGTCGTAATCTTTTCCGTCAAATTCGGAGAAAATATCTTGCGTTGATTTTCTAAAAATATTAGCCAACACGTTCAAACGTCCGCGGTGTGCCATTCCCATTACGAATTGCTCTACGCCTTTTTCTGCTGCAGCTTCGATTAATGCATCGAGCGCTGGGATGATGGATTCGCCGCCTTCTAGGGAAAAACGTTTTTGTCCAACGTATTTCGTATGCAAGAAATTCTCGAATGAAACGGCTTCGTTGAGTTTGCTGAGAATGTTTTTCTTTTGATCGTTGGTGAAGTTGGGTTGGTTATCATTGATGTTGATGCGGTCTTGAATCCATTGAATCCACTCTGGATTTCGCATGTACATATATTCAATTCCGATATGTTGACAGTAGACATTTCTTAAATGAGTCAAGATCTCTTGCAAAGTCGACGGTTGATGTCCAAGGATTTTTGCCGCATCAAAAACGGTATTTAAGTCGTCGTTGGAAAGTCCATAATTTTCAAGCTGTAGGTTTGGTGAAAAAATTCGGCGATCGCGAACCGGATTGGTTTTGGTGAAAAGATGGCCGCGCGTTCGGTACCCATCGATGAGTTTAAGAACGTTGAATTCTTTTAGTATTTTGTCAGAAGCCGCGCCGTTTTGAACCGCGCTGGACGCCATGTTCGCCATTTGATTAACGGCTTGCTCCTCGTTGTAGGTTGTCATTCCAAAATCGAAACCTTGAAAGAAACTTCTCCAACTAGGTTCTACGCTATCTGGACTTTCTGTGTATTGCTCGTATAAATCGGCGAAAAATTCGGTGTGTGCTGCGTTTAAAAAGGAAAACCTATCCATAAGTCTTGTTAAATGTCCTAATTTGTAAAAATGTTACGCAAAAGTACAATAAAACCAATAAAATTTTAATTATTTTAGATACTTTTATCGTTTATCAAAAAAACCTTGTTTTATGTCTAAATATCCTTGTTTACAAGTTAATTTTAAATTCATTTTTACCTTTTTTGCGACTGTTTTTTCCGTTGTTATTTTTGCGCAGCAGCAACCAAAGAATGACTTTTGGGAAAACGTGCAATTTGGAGGCGGATTCGGATTGAGTGCAGGTTCGGGTTATACTAATATCGCTATTGCGCCTAGTGCCATTTATAATTTCAATGAATACTTTGCTGCTGGTGTAGGCTTGACGGGAAGTTACATCAAATATAAAGATCGTGAGGTAGCCTACAATTCTTATATTTATGGAGGAAGTTTAATTGGTTTGGTCAATCCAATAGAGAACATCCAACTTTCTGCGGAGTTAGAGCAACTCAGAGTCAATCAAGAGTTTCCTGATTTTGAAGTCAAAAATAATTTCTGGAACACGGCGCTTTACTTGGGCGCAGGTTATTATACTGGGAACGTTACGGTTGGCATTCGCTATAACGTTTTGTTTAAGAAGAATGATTTGGTGTACAACGATGCGTTTATGCCGTTTATCAGAGTCTATTTTTAAGTCTCCCTGTTTGTAATTTAACAAAAAGTGCGGGTTTTCTGCATGCTGCTTTTTTTTTCATTTGCTACTTTTGATATTCAAATTCCATGGAAACATTTGAATATCAAATTATTTATCAACGCCATTAAAATTTTGTATTATGAAAAAAATTATTTTTAGCCTAACCGCTACAGTATTGCTATTCCCAAACTCTTTTAGTCAAAGTAACAATCCGCATAATCAATTAGGGATTGATGTCGTAAATGTGGCGCATCACATTTACAAAGATTACACAGAAGGAAAAATAAAGGACGTCACACAAGAAACATTAAATTACTATTTTGCAACGTATTTGGCGAAATATCCCAAAATCGAATTAGAAAATTTCAATACCATTTTCGACATTTTGAAAAAGTCAGACAATACTTCTATAATCAAAAACATAGGATTTTCAGAACGGGGAACCGCGTTCTTGAATAAGACTTTGGAAAGATATAGTATCACAAAATTAGTTGAAGAAGTTAAAAACAGTACGATTCCCGAAAATGAAAAAGAGACCGTACTATGTGTCTTGGCAATCAATTACAATTTGATTGCGCCATATGCAACAAAATCAACGCACCCTACATCTGGGAAAGGTCCAAATTCGGACATAAATATGCACGAAATCGATTACTTCCAAAACTTATCTCATTCTGAAGGCCTTCCAACATTAATTTGGGGAGGAATAGGATTCGGAATCGGAAATGGTATTTGCGGTCTGCCTTGCGGAGTGGTTGGCGGCGCAATCGGCCTTGTTCTAGGAGGTTGGGCAAATGACACAAAAAATACCTTTTTTGGAAGCAGCAGTTCTGGAAGCTCTGGAAGCTCAAGTAGTGGGTCGAGCTCCGGAAATAATTGGGGACCGCAACCATAAATTTATTTTTATAACTGCAGCACAATTCCTAAATTGTGTTGCAGTTCTTAATTAATAAAATCGAAATAATGAAGCACACAACTTTACTTTTCCTGCTGCTTTTTTTAATGCATTTCGTCCACGGACAACAAACTTTTCGCGGAAAAGTTACCGATATAAACACCAAAGAATCTCTTGCTTTTGCTAATATTCAATTTAATCATGACCCAAAAATGCAAGTGACTAGTGATATCAATGGTAATTTTAATTTCGAATTGACGAAAGTAATTACGAATTTGAAATGCAGTTATGTAGGATATGACACAATGGAAATGACAATCAACGAAACAACAAAATTTCCTATACAAATTACGTTAACTCCCAAGAATACAACCTTAGATGAAATCATCATCACACAAAATGAAAATCCAGCTTTTAATATCATTAGAAAAACTATTGCCAATAAAGAGCGTAATAATCCCGAAAATATTGGGCGCTTTCGTTATCAATGTTATAATAAAATTAATGTAAATCTTAGTCCAGATACGTTGTCACGAAGAAAAAACAACAATGAACTAAGAGGCTTTAAAGGCAACCCTTTTTTTCTGATGGAGAGTGTTACGAAAAGAAAGTATATTGCTCCTAACATTAGTGAAGAAGTCGTGATTGCTTCAAGAGTGTCTGGTCTAAAAAACCCAGCTTTTGCCTCTCTAGCAACCGATTTGCAACCATTTGCTTTTTATCAGGACAACATCAAATTAGTAAACGTTTATTATTTAAATCCCATCAGCGAAGGAAGTCTGAAGAAATACAAATTTCGATTAGAAGAAACCTTCGAAAAAGAAAAAGATACCGTTTTTGTCATTTCATTCGAACCAAAACAAAACAAAAACTTTGATGGTTTAAAAGGTGTGCTTTATATCAATTCAAATCAATATGCCATCCAAAATGTCATCGCTACTCCAAATGAAAGGGCAAAAATAAATCTGAAAATACAACAGCAATATCAATATGTAAACAACAAATATTGGTTTCCTGAACAATTAAACTATTCCTTGACTTTAGATAATTTATCGCAAATCAAAATGTTGATTGACGGTAAAAGTTATATCGACCATGTCGAAGTTGATATTCCTCTCGAGAAAAAAGATTTTTCATACGAAATTGTCCGAATTAGTGAGAACGCAACCAAACAAGATTCTTCCTTTTGGGAAAGTTCAAGGCATGAAAAATTGACGCAGAAAGAACTAGCAACTTATCAGTACCTTGACAGCCTTGGATTGAAAAAGAACTTCGACGGATATATGAAAGTGATCGAGAAGTTTTCTCAAAACAAATTGTCTTATCATTTTATTGATTTTGATCTTTCAAAAACTTTTCGGTTCAATAAATATGAAGGAACTAGATTGGGAACAGGAATTTACACCAATGACCTTTTCGTAAAGAACTTTGTGATAGGTGGGTTTGGCGGCTATGGAATCAAAGATCATCAATGGAAATACGGAGGGGAAGCAAGTTATTTTTTTGACCAGAAAAAAGACTTTTCAGTAGGTATTAAACACCAATCGAACATTACAGAAATAGGAAATTATGGACTGCGAAATTATTCGAGCGATTTGTTTAACCTCAGAAGCCTAATCAGCGGAACTTTTGATGAAATTAAACAAAACTCTTTTGTTTTTAAGTTTAGAACACTTCGTTATTTGACAGGACAGGTTTCACTAAATCAAACGGTCGTTTCTCCTTTGTATCCTGATCTTGTTTTAGCTAACAGCGCACCATTGAACACATATAAAACAGCAGACATCTCATTTTTCGCTCGTTATGCATTCAAGGAGAAAATTGCACAAATTTTTGGATCAAATACAAGTTTGGGAAGTAATTATCCTATTGTTTACCTTCTCTATACCCATGGCCTAAAGAATATTTTTGGAAGTCAATTAGAATATAACAAATTAGAAATTGCGACTGAACATTCCTTTTTCGTCAAAAATTTTGGGAAAACTAGGTATCGTTTAGAAACAGGATATATTGACACGTCATTGCCTCTTGGATTACTATTTACGGGCGAAGGAAGTCTTGATAGTGCCAATCCATATATTGCAAAAAACACTTTTCAAACCATGATGCCATACGAGTTCGTCTCTGACAGCTACATCAATCTTTTTTTGTCTCACAATTTTGGGACATTACTCTTAAAGACATCTTATTTTGAACCAAGTGTAAGTATTCATCAAAACTTAAGTTGGGGCAAACTTGATTATTCCGATTTACTGTCGACTTTGCCATCACAATATGAAAGCAAAGAAAATGTATTCTTGGAAGCAGGCATTCAAGCGGATAACATTATCAAGTTAAACATGCTTAACGTCGGATATTTCGGTATCGGAGCAGCCGTTTTTCATCGCTATGGTTACTATTCAAAACCTGATTTCCACGATAATATGGCTTACAAAATCACCTTTAGTTTCACAATCAAATAATGGTGCGTTGAGAGTTATTGCTTTTTCTTTAATGCTAATTCTTTTCGACCAACTTTTGTATTCACAAGCTGTAGCCAATTTCGAATTGCTTTCACTCAGTGAAAACTCGTTTTATTTGGTATGTAGTGGATCAAATCAAAACACAGCTCAAAATGGTGGGGAAAAATGTTACTGTAAACGGGGGCGCGTCTGGGCTTAAAATAGGGGTTTTAGGTATGCAGTTCGGGAGGAATATAAGTATTTCAACAATAGTTAACTTAGAACTTATTTCGAAACCACACCTTCATCCATTCTCGCTTTAAAATTAAAAACGCTACTTGCTCAGAAAGTTCAACAATGTCTGAACCATCTAACTTTTTGATTTGATCTTCTGGGACGTCGATAATGTAAAGTAAATTCAAGTATTCCGCAAATTTATACTGAATCAACCGGTAGATTTTTTCATGCAATTGCACCTTCAATTCTTCGGGTTTGGTGCTCATCGGGAAGTCGATTCCTTCGTTGGCTAGATTAAAATCTTTGTTGATTTGCTCAATCAATTTGAGGTATAAATTCTCCTTTTCTGCTTCTGACAGCAACGAATCTGAGGATATTGGAGCGATGAAATTCATATAATTATTGACTTACTTTTAATCTTCTTTTGTCCCAAATAGACACAATTTTTACTAACAACACATCGCCTCCTGCATAAAAAAACACAGCGCCCATGGGCGGATTACTTGCCGGAATCAATCCAAATGTTTTTGGAACCCAGGTCCAACATTGAAAATACGTTCCGACTAACTCGATAAAGATAACACAAAGCGCAATGAAATAATAGAGATTTTGCCAGCGTTTTCGTTTCATTAATACAAAAAATAAAAGCCCAAATAGCAAAGTAAAAATGTCGTTCAACAAAATGCCGACGCCAAGAAAAAGAACGCTAAAAAAAACAGCAAAGTACTTTCGAAGTGGCTTCTCACGTTCTAACGCCCATTTTGTGTGAGCAAAAATATAGCCCGATGCGTAAACAATGGCGTGACCAAAAGGAACATAAAGCGGAATTAAATCAGTGCGATAATCATACATTCCGAGTAATTTGCAGAAAATGAGTTCACCTATATAGGATAAGAAAACCATGACCAACATCAATTTTCTAAGATAAATTTCTGCCGAAAAAAACAACAGAAAAAAATAACCAATTGCCGCAACGTTGGTAATCGCTCTCGCATCGAAAAACTGCTGCGTAAAAAAAACGGAATCAATTCCTAAAGCCAATATGGTAAAAACCGTAAAGCCAAAAGCCAAATTCAATTGCGATTTTGGCCTATAGCTTTGCTCGTTAAAAAAGAAATGATATAGTTTGGAATAATTCAATGGGACGTACTTTCTGGAAAAATCAAACTTTTCTGCCCATTAAATTCTCTCCAAAAGCGCGCAAAATCGATTTCTTATCGTTCTGAATTTCTAGCCTATCTAAAGTATCAAAAGCTTTTAGCGTATATTCTTGAATGGCTTTCTGGGTCGCGTCGGCTGCGCCAGTTGCAACAAAAAGTTCTTTTACCGATTCGATTTTTTCAAAGTTGTCTTGCGGTTTGATGGAATACAAATGCATCAATTGCTCTTTTTGATTCGAAGATGCGTACTCAATTGCCTTCAAATACAAATACGTTTTTTTATTTTCGATAATGTCTCCACCCACTTGCTTTCCGAAAGTTTCAGGATTTCCGTAGGCATCTAAATAATCATCTTGCAGTTGAAATGCGATTCCTAAATGCAGTCCAAAGTCATAAATCAAAGTTGGCGTTTTGAGTAGATGTTTGGGCTATTATCGCACCCATTTTCATGGCAGCACCCAATAACACTGCGGTTTTGTATTGTATCATTTTAAGATACTCGGTCAACGTAACGTCTTCGCGGTTTTCAAAATCGACATCCCATTGTTGTCCTTCGCAAACTTCAAGCGCGGTCTTGCTAAAAAGTTTGGCTAAATCTCGAAAAATCGCAGGTTCATATTGTTCAAAATACTGATACGCCAAAATCAGCATGGCATCTCCAGACAAGATTCCGGTATTGACATCCCATTTTTCATGCACAGTTTCGTTGCCTCTTCGAAGCGGCGCATCATCCATAATATCATCGTGGATCAACGAAAAATTATGAAAAACTTCAACAGCTAAAGCCGCTGGTAAAGCTTCTTTGTAATCTGCATCAAAAATCTCAGCACTCATCAAAGTCAACACTGGTCGAATCCTTTTACCACCCAAACCTAAAATATACGCAATGGGTTCGTATAAATTCTTGGGTTCTTTATCTCGTTGCTCGGACTTCAGATAGTCCAAAACAAATTCTTGATACTGTTGAATAGAATGCATAAAAGGAATTTTCGGCTAAATTACAGTATTCGATTCGGATTACAAATTTCGAAACCTAAGTCAATGTTAAATAAATGTAAATACTTTGGAAACTATTTTGGTGTTAAAAGTTTCCGCCCTACATTTGCCCAGCAATTTGGAATCTTTCCGCATCGATTCCAAAAAAAATCAAACAAAATGAAATGCAAAATAATCGCTAAAGCCACCGATTTGTTTTTGAGACTGGGTTTCAAAAGCGTTACGATGGATGATATTGCAACAGAGATGAGTATTTCGAAGAAAACCATTTACAAATATTTCGAAAACAAAGAACTTTTGATTTCAGAAGGTACAATGATGGTTCATCAAAAAATACATGACACCATCGAGGGCATTGTGGCTCAAAACTACAATGCCATTCAAGAGAATTTCGAGATTCGTAAAATGTTTAGAGAAATGTTTCATTCGATAGACCAATCTCCAGTTTACCAATTAAAGAAACACTATCCGGAAATTTACAATGAATTTATGTGCCGAGAAGCCGAAGATTGCAACACGGTCTTCCGCCAGAATATGGAAAAAGGAATAAAAGAAGGTTTGTATCGCAATAACATCAACATTGATTCTTATGTGCAATTTTACTACACCATCATCTTTTTTATCAATGAAAACACCAAATCTGAAAAGGAAGTTTTCGAGTTAGAATATGACGCTTTAGAATATCACACGCGTGCCATTGCAACTCCAAAAGGAATTCTTGAATTAGATAAACATTTACATAACACAACGCCATAATCCCTTTATTATGAAAAAAAACTTTAGTATTCTTTTGTTGATTTTTGCCCTCGCAGCACAATCGCAAAGCAACCCACAGAGCTATTCGTTCTCTCTGCAACAAGCCATCAGTCATGCCTTGACGAATAATTATCAAGTCATCAACGCCACGCGCGACATTGCTTCTGCCAAGCAAAAAAAATGGGAAACCACTGCTGCCGGTTTGCCTCAAATAGACGGAGCTGTTAGTTATCTTAATAATTTTGAATACACTCGCCAAGGTATTACTGGTGGTGGTGGATTGGGAGGTGTTCCTGGTGAAGTTTCAACCATTGCATTTGGAACAAAACATTCCATGAATGCAGGAGCTACACTAAGCCAGTTAATTTTTGATGGCTCTTATATTGTTGCCTTGCAAGCTTCTAAAACGTATTTGCAATATTTTCAAAATGCCAAACAAAAAACGGATATTGAAATCAAAGAAGTGGTTACCAATGCTTACGCCAATGTCTTATTGACCGAAGAAAGCAAAGGCATTCTAGAAAAAAACAAAACAACGTTGTCAAAAACATTGTCAGATACGCAGCAGATTTTTAAAAATGGATTGACGGAAGAAGAGAATGTAGAGCAATTGCAAATCACTTTAGCTTCTATCAACAGCAATTTGAACAATGTAAATAGACTCAACGACATTTCCTTAAAAATGTTGAAAATTGCTTTAGGAATAGACATCAATGCAGATCTAAAACTCACGGATAAGCTAGATGTTTTGACGACAAACAACGTAGACTTAGCCCTTACAAAATCTGAGTTTGCTATTGACAACAATATTAATTATCAAATGATGTTGAACTTCAATGAGCAACGTCGTTTGGAACATAAATTACAAAAAAGCAAAGCATTGCCTTCACTTGCTGCCAATGTTAACTTTGGTTACAACGCCTTTGCAAACAACTTTTCTTTTTTTAATATAAACCAGAAGTGGAATATGTTCTCCAATTTAGGTGTCGGTTTGAATGTTCCTATTTTTAGTAGTTTAGGAAGAAGCGCCAAAACGCAACAAGCCAAAATTGCCTACGAACAAGCCAAAACACAGCTTACAGAGACAGAGCAAAACCTTAAACTGCAATACGAAAGTTCTAAAAGCGATTATGAATTTAGCATCGAAGAATACGCTACTTCTAAATCTAATTTGAATTTAGCGGAACGAATCGAGAAAAAACAACAAATCAAATTTAAAGAAGGATTGTCTTCGAGTTTTGATTTTAGCGAAGCCCAACGACAATTGTATACTGCACAGCAAAATTACTTGCAATCGATGGTGAATGTCATCAACAAAAAAGCTGCATTAGAAAAATTAACAAACAAAAACTAACACCACAGATGAGAAAAATTTTCCTATTATCCGTTTTATCCATAGCCATTTATTCCTGTGGAAACAAAGAAAACAACCAATCTATAGATGCTTTAATCGAATCCAAAAATGCCAAAGCATTGGTCGAAAAAAAATCGGCTTTGCAAGCTGAAATCGCCAAGATTGAAGATGCTCTCGCCACACTCGACACCAAGAAAGTAGAAGCTTTGGTTTCTGTCTTGACTTTGAAAGACACGCTTTTTAATCACTATTTAGATATTCAAGGAAACGTAGACACCAAAGAGAATATCATTGTTCAACCAGAGTTCAGCGGAACATTGACTTCACTAACTGTAAAAGCGGGACAAAAAGTTGCCAAAGGTCAAATTTTAGGTCGCATCGATGACGCGGGAATGAGTCAACAATTGGCACAAGTTCAAACGCAATACGAATTGGCAAAGACTACCTACGAAAGACAAAAAAATCTTTGGGATCAAAAAATTGGTTCTGAAATCCAGTATTTGCAGGCGCAAACTCAAATGAACAGCCTTCAAAAATCGATTAATCAAATGAAAGCACAATTGGCCAAAACGGTGATTCGCGCTCCATTTACCGGAACAATCGACGAGGTTTTCGTAGAAAAAGGTCAAGTCGTTGCTCCAGGCCCACAAGGATTAATGCGTATCGTAAATCTCGGAAATATGTTTGTTTCGACTTCTGTACCTGAAAGCTATATTGGCAAATTAAAAGTCGGCACTGAGGTTGACGTTTTCTTGACTTCATTAGGAAAAACATACAAAGGAAAAGTACGTCAAGTAGGTAATTTTATCAATCCAAACAACAGAAGTTTTGGCATTGAAGTAAGTATCCCAAATCCGGACAATCTGCTACGTCCGAATCAAGTGGCGAAACTTAAGATCATCGATTATGTGAAGAAAGACGCGACAGTAGTTCCGACCAACGTTATTCAAGAAGACGGGAAAGGCAATCGCTACATTTACACTGTTGACAATAGTAATGGAAAAACCGGTATCGCCAAAAAAACTGTCGTAACGCTCGGACAATCTTCTGATAATGTCACTGAAATCTTAAGCGGTCTGTCTGAAGAAGATGTTATCGTTACGGAAGGCGTAAATGCGATTTCGGAAGGAATGAAACTTAATTTCTAATATGTTGTTAGTTGTCGGTTGTCAGTTGTCGGTTTACAAGAATCACAACTCATAACTCATAACTTACAACTCATAACTTACAAACATGAGTCACCAAAGTAAAGAATTCGGCATTTCAAGTTGGGCTGTCGATAATAGAGTTACCGTTTATATTTTCACCTTGATGATTGTGATCACCGGATTGATTGCCTATACCACCATGCCACGTGAAGATTTCCCGGAAATCATTGAAAACAAAGTATATATCTCGTCTGTGTTTCCTGGAAATTCAGCCGAGGATGTGGAGAAACTAATCATCAAACCGCTAGAAAAAGAAATTAAAAACATCAGTGGCGTTGAGAAAGTAACCGCAAGTTCATTTCAAGATTACGGGATGATTGTCGCTGAATTTTCGGATAAAGTCGGCATTGAAGCCGCCAAACAGAAAATAAAAGACAAAGTCGACAACGTAAAAGCAGATACCGATTGGCCTAATTTAGATAACGGCAGTAAAGTAGAGCCAAACGTTTTTGAACTCAATATCTCGGAGGAAGTGCCGATTTTGAATATCAATTTAAAAGGGAATTACACCACACAACAGCTCAAGAAATACGGAGAAAAATTGCAAGATGACATTGAAGAAATTCCTGAAGTGAAGAAAGTGGATATCCTAGGTGTTGATGATAAGGAAGTTGAAATTGCTGTTGATATATACAAAATGACGGCAGCTCAAGTTTCTTTCGACGACATTCAAAATGCGGTCAAATATGAAAACATGACGCTTTCTGGCGGAAATTTAATTTCACAAGGTTCGAGAAATAACATTCGAATTGTCGGTGAAATCAAAGATCCCAAAGAGTTAGAAAACATCGTCGTAAAACACAACGGCGGAACGGTTTACCTAAAAGACATCGCACAAGTTTCCTTCAAAGAAAAGGAAAAAACAACCTACGCGCGTGAAAAAGGATCCGAAGTCGTGATGCTGAATGTGAAAAAACGTTCAGGTCAAAACATGATATCCGCCATAGAACAAGTGAAAGAAAAACTGCATTTGGCACACGAAAATTATTTGCCGAAGAATTTACAAGTTGAACTTTCGAACGATCAATCGGATCGTGTAGAACATCAAGTGGATGAATTGTCGAACCACATCATTTTCGGAATTGTACTCGTTATGATTGTACTGATGTTTACGATGGGATTGCGAAATTCGCTGTTCGTTGGTGCTGCCATTCCGCTTTCGATGATGATTGCGTTTACGATACTTTCCGCCTTTGGATTGACTTTGAACACGATGGTGCTTTTCGGATTGGTGATGGGATTGGGATTATTGGTAGATGACGGAATTGTGGTCGTCGACAATGTGTTCGCCAATATGAAGAAAGGCATGCCGCGAATTCAAGCTTCTAAGATTGGTATTGGAGAAATCGCTTGGCCGGTAATTTCATCGACAGCAACAACATTGATGGCGTTCCTACCTTTCGCACTTTGGCCAGGAACTATGGGTAAATTTATGATTTACTTCCCGATTACCTTAACGGTTACGTTGACGGCATCTTTGTTTGTGGCGATGGTGGTAAATGCCGCGATGACAGGTGGTTCGATGGATATTGAAGATAAAAATGTGTCGATCAAAGCCGCTAAAAAATACACTTTAATTTTAGTTGTCATTGGTGTTTTGTTTGTCGTGTTAGGAAATGTAAACGACTCCAAATTTCTTCGAGGCATTGGACATTTTGCTTTGATTGCCTTAACGTTGATGTGGTTGTATAGAATCAAAATTTATCAATGGACCCAAGATTTCCAGCACAGTTTCTTTCCAAATTTGGAAGAAAAATACAAACTTTTTCTACGTAAAATACTAACGGGTAGAAACTCGTGGTTTGCCTTAGGTGGAATCATAGGAATGCTAATCTTATCAGTATTTCTTCTTGGCGCATTCCCTAGAAAAATCTTGTTTTTCCCCGAAAATATTCCAAGGCAAATCATCACCTATATCGAATATCCACAAGGAACAGATATCGAGAAAACCAACAAAGCTACTTTGTTTGTCGAGAAACAAGTGATCGAGATTATGAAGAAATACATCGATCCGAAAACCGATAAAAATTTCCTAGCGGAGAGTATTGTTTCGCAAGTCGGCGTTGGCGCAGGAAATCCAAATGTCGATGCAGGTTCAGCCAACGAAACGCCTTTCAAAGGAAAAGTGACGGTTAACTTCTCTGAATTCAAATTTAGAAGAGGCATCAATACCGAGGATGTTTTGGATGAAATTCGAAATCGCGTAAAAGGTATTGCTGGAGCAACAGTTACCGTAGAAAAAGATGCAAATGGTCCGCCGGCTGGATATCCGATTAGTATTCAGTTAACGGGTTCCGATTATGATCAGATGTTGCGTGAAGCAGACAGAATGATCACGTTTATTGATGCTAAGAAAATTCCTGGCATCGAGAAACTAACCGTCGATGTTAACAAACAAAGTCCAGAGCTCGAAGTGAAAGTTGATCGTGTCAATGCCGGAAGTCTTGGCGTTTCGACAGGTCAGTTAGGTTTCAATTTGCGTCGCTCGGTTTACGGACAGGAAATATCTACTTTCAAAGAAGGCGACGACGACTATAATATTGTAGTCCGAATGCAAGATGATCAACGTAAAAATGAAAACGTGCTTTTCAATCAGGCCTTGACCTTCCGAAATCAGACTAATGGTCAGATGATGCAAGTTCCTATTTCTGCGGTTTCAACGACGGAAAAAACCAATACCTACAACCAAATCAAACGTAAAAATTACAAAAGAATAATGACCGTTTATTCTAATGTATTAACGGGTTATAATGGTGATGAAATTACCAAACAGATTGCTACGGAACTCAAAGGCTATGACTTACCAAAAGGAGTAACATATTCGTTTTCCGGCGTGCAAGAAGAGCAAGGAAAAAACCAAAGCTTCCTAATGTATGCGCTGTTCCTGGCCATGGCTGGTATTACAATTATTATTGTACTACAATTTAATTCGGTGTCAAAAACCTTGGTGATCTTATTCACCGTGTTGTTGAGTTTCAGTGGCGTATTCTATGGCTATGTCATTGCCAACATGGATTTCGTGATACTCATGACAATGATGGGAATTATTTCGTTAGCTGGAATTGTAGTGAAAAACGGTATCGTATTGATGGATTTCTTTGTACTCCTACTCGACAAAAAAGTCGCAGAAAAAGGAGTCGACAGTCACGATGATCTCGACTTGCTAGAAATAAAAGAAGTCATAATCGAAAGTGGAAAATCGCGTTTGCGACCAGTATTATTAACAGCGCTTACTGCAGTTTTGGGATTAATCCCATTGGCGATCGGTTTGAACTTCGACTTCTTCGGATTGATTACCGATCTCAATCCACACCTATATATGGGTGGTGACAACGTCATTTTCTGGTCGCCTTTAGCATGGACCATCATTTTCGGATTGACATACGCCACCGTTTTGACTTTGGTCATGGTTCCAGTCATGTTCTTCCTCGTGAAAAGAACAAAATACTGGTTGCGAGACCGCCGAAATAAAAGCAGCGAATTGAACAATGCTTAACTTATAGCCACAAAAAAACCCGTCTTAAATAAGACGGGTTTTTTTTATTGAAATAGAGTTATTAGTGAGTCGTAACATAAGCCACTTGATTATTAGAATAATCTACTTGACTTGATTTAGCGTCGTTGTAAAAAAACCATTTTCCAACTTTTTGTCCGTTGCTATATTCGCCAACAGAAAGCTTTTTACCTTGCGCATCATACGCAACCCATTGGCCTTCCAATTTACCATCCTTAAAAAAACCTTCTTGCTGAATTTTACCATTATCATAGTAATAGGTAGCTTTTACCATATTATCCACCACTTCCAGTTTTGGGGTTCCTTTTTGTGCGAAAATCATGCTTGAAATCAACACTGCTCCGATTATCATATACTTTTTCATAGGTGTAGGTTTTAGATTAATTAACAATTACAAAACAAATGTATAAATTAATTTACACAAAACAAACTTTCGCTTAACAATTTGGTAACATTGGATGAAAACTTAACATTGGGATTCTTTTTTTTGGGCGTTACCGCGCCGAAAAAGGCGGGTCGGGCTATCCGCTCTATCTGCGCTAAAAGCAGCGCAGGATGCCGCTTCTATCCCTAACGCACCCGTCTAGAATCAAAAATTGTGGTTAAAAATCGCTGCATTTTATAATTTGAAATTCCACTCTTATAATTAACAATTATCCTTAAATTTGCCGCATAAAATTTTCAAAATGTATAGAAGTCACAATTGCGGTGAACTAACCGCCGCACATATCAATACCGAAGTAACGCTTGCGGGTTGGGTACAAAAATCACGAGATAAAGGATTTATGAACTGGGTCGATTTAAGAGATCGATACGGAATTACGCAACTGGTTTTTGACGAAAGCAGAACTGAAAAATCAGTTTTCGAATTGGCGAAAACACTAGGTCGTGAGTTTGTGATTCAAGTCAAAGGCACCGTCATCGAGCGCGAAGCCAAAAATAAAAACATGGCAACCGGCGACATCGAAATTTTGGTAACCGAAATGACGATTCTTAATGCGGCACTCACACCGCCATTCACTATAGAAGACGATACCGACGGCGGCGAAGATATTCGCATGAAATACCGTTATCTAGATATTCGAAGAAATCCTGTAAAAAATAGTTTGCTCTTCCGTCACAAAGTCGCCATGGAAGTACGAAAATACTTGTCGGATCTAGATTTTTGTGAAGTTGAAACACCTTATTTAATCAAATCAACGCCAGAAGGCGCAAGAGATTTTGTCGTTCCATCCAGAATGAATGAAGGACAGTTTTACGCTTTACCACAATCGCCACAAACTTTCAAACAATTGTTGATGGTGGGCGGCATGGACAAATATTTTCAAATCGTAAAATGTTTCCGTGATGAAGATTTACGTGCAGATCGACAACCAGAATTCACACAAATCGATTGCGAAATGGCGTTCGTTGAACAAGAAGATATCCTGAATGTTTTTGAAGGATTGACACGCCATTTATTAAAAGAAATCAAAGGCATCGAGGTAGAAAAATTCCCAAGAATGACCTACGACCACGCCATGAAAACTTACGGAAATGACAAACCAGATATTCGTTTCGGAATGGAGTTTGGCGAATTGAATAGCGTCGCGCAACACAAGGATTTCGGCGTTTTTAATACCGCAGAATTGGTAGTCGGAATTGCAGTTCCGGGCGCTGGCGAATACACCCGAAAAGAAATTGATGGCTTGATTGATTGGGTAAAACGACCACAAATCGGCGCTTCAGGAATGGTCTATGTTAAATGTAATGAAGACGGAACTTATAAATCCTCAGTCGACAAATTTTATGATCAAGACGATTTGTCGAACTGGGCGAAAGTCACTGGAGCTAAAGCTGGCGACATGATTTTCGTACTTTCCGGACCAGCCGATAAAACCAGAACCCAACTTTCGGCATTGCGAATGGAATTGGCAACGCGACTTGGATTGAGAAATCCCGCTGAATTTGCTCCGCTTTGGGTAGTTGACTTCCCATTATTAGAATTTGACGAAGAAAGTGGCCGCTATCACGCGATGCACCATCCGTTTACTTCGCCAAAACCAGAAGACATGGCGTTGTTAGAAACCAATCCGAAAGCAGTTCGTGCCAATGCTTACGACATGGTATTAAACGGAAATGAAATTGGCGGTGGATCGATTCGTATTCACGACAAAGCGACGCAACAACTGATGTTTAAATATTTAGGATTCACAGAAGAAGAAGCACGCAATCAATTTGGTTTCTTGATGGATGCATTTCAATTTGGAGCGCCACCACATGGTGGTTTGGCTTTTGGACTAGATCGATTGGTTGCTATTTTGGGTGGACAAGAAACCATCCGCGATTTTATTGCTTTTCCAAAAAATAATTCTGGTCGTGATGTCATGATTGACGCCCCATCTGTTATAGATGAAGCACAATTAAACGAATTGCATATTAAACTAGATATAAAATAATTTTTTTTCAATTTTTTAATTGAAAACATTGAATATCAATAATTTTTACAAAATAGTAACATCGATGTGACATTCGTATTGTATTTACAATTACATTTGCAACATTATAAATTATTATTACAATTACAATGCGTACAGGTACAGTTAAATTTTTCAATGAATCTAAAGGTTACGGATTCATTACAGACGAAGAAACAGGAAAAGACATTTTCGTTCATGCTTCAGGAATCAAAGCGGAAGAACTTCGCGAAGGTGACAGAGTAAGTTACGAAGAAGAAGAAGGAAGAAAAGGTAAAGTAGCTGCGCAAGTAGTGACTTTAGAAGACTAAAATATAAAGTATTTTTGTTACCTAGAATGTTTAACGTTCCGATTAATTTCGGAACGTTTTTTTTTGCCTGCAGCACAAGGGAAATGGCACATTGCAAGAGAAAATAGCGCACCAAAACAAAAGCCTTTCTTCAACAAAGTTAATATGGCTCAATTCTGTTATTTATAATCAGTAAAAATTAGAAGTATAAAATAGTATATCAACTAGGATTTTTTACTTTTTCGTTGGTATTTAACTATTGAAAGTTATCTTTGTGGGGGAAAAATAAAATATACTTTTTTAGCTATGCAATCAAATCAATTAGACTACTTACCAATACTAATGCAGATGCTTTTAGCCGTTGGATTTGTGGCGGGAACTATTGTTATTTCAGGCAAATTAGGCCCAAAAAGAAATTCCGAAATCAAAGACAAAAATTTCGAATGCGGTATTGAGTCCGTTGGAAACGCAAGGATTCCATTTTCTGTAAAGTATTTCCTTGTTGCCATTCTGTTTGTACTTTTCGACGTCGAAGTAATATTTCTTTATCCTTGGGCAATCAATTTCAAAGAATTGGGAATAGACGGCATGATCAAAATGGTAGTCTTTATGCTTTTGCTCTTGGTGGGGTTTTTTTACATCATCAAAAAGAAAGCGTTAGAGTGGGAATAAAAAATATTTTAAATGATGAATTTTAAATTACTCTCGTTTTTAATTCAAAATTTAGGGGATAATTCAAAATAATAAAAAATGAGCGATTCAAAAATAAATATGGTTGCCCCTCCTGAAGGTGTTGTTGGCGAAGGTTTCTTTGCTACCAAACTGAATGATGTTGTAGGTTTAGCTCGCGCCAATTCGCTTTGGCCATTGCCTTTTGCAACTTCTTGCTGCGGTATTGAATTTATGGCAACGATGGCGTCACATTACGATTTAGCAAGATTTGGATCAGAACGCGTAAGTTTTTCTCCACGTCAAGCAGACATGCTGATGGTTATGGGAACGATTTCTAAGAAAATGGGGCCAATCTTGCGTCAGGTTTACGAACAAATGTCAGAGCCGCGTTGGGTAATCGCCGTTGGAGCTTGTGCTTCTTCAGGCGGAATTTTCGACACCTATTCAGTATTACAAGGAATAGATAAAGTTATTCCTGTTGATGTATATGTGCCAGGTTGCCCGCCAAGACCAGAACAAATTGTTGATGGTGTGATGAAATTACAAGAATTGGTAAAATCCGAATCAGTACGTCGCAGAAGTTCCCCAGAATACCAAGAATTATTAGCCTCTTATAACATCCAATAAAATGGCTTTAGAAAATATAGACATTCAAAATAAATTAGTCGAAACTTTTGGTGAAAGCGTTTTTAACTTTCAAGAAGAAAAAGACCTATTCTCCTTTGAAATGGCAGCCGATAAAAACACCGCTGTGATTTTATTCTTGAAAAACAGTGAAGATTTGCGTTTTCATTTTCTAACTGATTTGTGTGGCATTCACTACCCAGACAATGATGATGATCATCAATTTGCGATTGTCTATCATTTGCACAATTGGTACGAAAACAAACGCATTAAAGTTAAAGCGTATCTCACCGGAACGCCTGAAATCAAAACAATTTCCAATATTTTCTTAAGTTCCAATTGGATGGAAAGAGAAACGTATGACTTCTACGGAGTCAACTTCATCGGACATCCACAATTGAAACGAATATTAAATATGGACGAAATGATTTCCTTTCCGATGCGCAAAGAATTTCCAATGGAAGACAGCGGCCGAACGGATAAAGACGATCGCTTCTTTGGAAGAACCACAATCAATTTATAATTTTTCAGATTCAATAAATGTCAGAACTATTATTACCACCAGAGCATCGTTATGCTAAACGAATAAAAGAGCAGCTCAACGAAGACGGAAGCGAACTTTCGATGCTGAATTTAGGGCCAACACACCCTGCAACTCACGGCATTTTTCAAAATATATTGTTGATGGATGGCGAGCGAATTCTAGAAGCAGAACCCACCATTGGATACATTCACAGAGCATTCGAAAAAATTGCTGAAAACCGTCCGTTCTACCAAATTACACCGCTGACCGACCGCATGAACTATTGCTCCTCTCCTATCAATAACATGGGATGGTGGATGACTTTAGAAAAACTATTAGGCATTGAAGTTCCAAAAAGAGCGCAATATCTTCGAGTTATTGTAATGGAATTGGCAAGAATTACCGACCACTTGATTTGTAATTCAATACTTGGTGTGGACACTGGAGCGTATACTGGCTTCCTATATGTATTTCAATTCAGAGAAAAAGTATACGAAATCTACGAAGAAATTTGTGGCGCTCGTTTAACTACAAACATGGGACGAATCGGTGGTTTTGAAAGAGATTGGTCTCCAGAAGCATTCCGAAAATTGGATAAATTCTTAGAAGAATTCCCAGTGGCTTGGCAAGAATTTGAAAACTTATTTGAAAGAAACAGAATTTTTATTGATCGAACCGTAAACGTTGGAGCCATAACTGCAGAACAAGCAATGTCTTATGGATTTACTGGACCAAACCTACGTGCCGCTGGCGTTGATTATGACGTTCGTGTTGCCCATCCTTATTCTTCTTACGAAGATTTCGATTTTATCGTACCAGTAGGAAAATCTGGTGATACGTATGATCGTTTCTGCGTTCGAAATGCCGAAGTACGCGAAAGTATCAGCATCATCAAACAAGCCTTAGCAAAAATGCCAGAAGGCCCTTATCATGCTGATGTTCCGGATTATTACTTGCCTCCAAAAGAAGACGTTTATCATAATATGGAATCCTTGATTTACCATTTCAAAATCGTGATGGGTGAAGTTCCGGTTCCAGTTGCAGAAGTATATCACGCCGTAGAAGGTGGTAATGGCGAATTAGGATTTTATTTGGTAACCGATGGAAGTCGAACACCATATCGTTTGCATTTCCGTCGTCCTTGTTTTATTTATTACCAAGCGTATCCTGAAATGATCAAAGGCTCTATGTTATCAGATGCTATTGTGATTTTGTCAAGTTTAAATGTTATCGCTGGAGAATTAGACGCATAAATTATGGAACACACTCATTACAAACAGGAAATCAACATCACCGATGCGCTAATGACTCGCATCAACGAATTGATAAGTCATTATCCTGAAGACAAAATAAAATCAGCTTTATTGCCGGTTTTGCATGAAGTGCAAGATGCGCACGACAATTGGTTGAGCATCGAATTGCAAGACAAAGTCGCCGAGATTTTACGAATCAAACCAATTGAAGTCTATGAAGTGGTGACTTTCTATACCATGTTCAATCAAAGACCAATCGGAAAATACATGTTTGAATTTTGTCAAACTTCTCCTTGTTGTTTAAACGGCGTAGAAAATTTGATGGATTATACCTGCAATAAATTAGGTGTAAAAGTAGGCGAGCCAACCGCAGATGGCCTTTTCGAAGTTCGCGGCGTTGAATGTTTAGGTGCTTGCGGCTATGCTCCGATGATGCAGTTGGGTGATTTCTACAAGGAACATTTGAATGAAGAAAAAATCGACCAATTGATCGCCGATTGTAAAGAAAATAAAATCACGTTACACGATAAATAATATGTCAAAGAAAATATTATTAGACAAAATTAACGTCCCAGGCATCAAAACCTACGAAGTGTATCGCAAAGAAGGCGGTTATGCTTCGGTGGAAAAAGCCTTAAAAAAAATGACGCCAGACGAAGTAGTCGAAGAAGTGAAAACTTCGGGATTACGCGGTCGTGGTGGCGCGGGTTTCCCAGCCGGAATGAAATGGAGTTTCATCGATAAGAAATCTGGAAAACCAAGACATTTGGTATGCAATGCTGACGAATCAGAACCGGGAACTTTCAAAGACCGTTTCTTGATGGAGTACATTCCGCACTTATTAATTGAAGGAATGATTACTTCAAGTTATGCACTTGGCGCTAACCTATCGTACATCTACATTCGTGGCGAATACATGTGGGTCTACAAAATTTTAGAAAGAGCCATTGCCGAAGCTAAAGCGGCTGGCTGGTTAGGAAAAAATATTTTAGGTTCTGGTTACGATTTGGAATTATACGTTCAAATTGGTGGCGGAGCTTACATCTGCGGAGAAGAAACTGCCTTAATTGAATCCTTAGAAGGCAAACGTGGAAATCCAAGAATCAAACCACCATTCCCGGCGGTTTCTGGTCTTTGGGCCAACCCAACCGTAGTCAATAATGTTGAAACCATTGCCGCTGTGCCATGGATTGTCAACAACTCTGGAGCCGATTACGCCAATATTGGAATTGGAAGATCTACCGGAACAAAATTAATTTCTGCTTCTGGACACATCAAAAATCAAGGTGTTTTCGAAATTGAGTTGGGATTAAGCGTATACGAATTCATGAATTCTGATGAATATTTAGGTGGCATGATCAACGATCGTCCTTTAAAAGCATTCGTGCCTGGAGGAAGTTCAGTGCCAGTTTTACCAGCAAATTTAATTTACAAAACCGCAGCCGGTGAAGACCGATTAATGTCCTACGAATCCTTAAGCGACGGTGGTTTTGCCACAGGATCGATGTTGGGTTCAGGTGGATTTATCGTCTATAACGATACAGCTTGCATCGTCAGAAATACTTGGAATTTCTCTCGATTCTACCATCACGAAAGCTGTGGACAATGTTCACCTTGTCGTGAAGGAACAGGTTGGTTGGAAAAAGTATTACACAGAATCGAAAACGGACATGGCCGTGAAGAAGATATCGAATTGTTGTGGAGCATTCAAAGCAAAATTGAAGGAAATACGATTTGCCCTTTAGGAGATGCAGCAGCCTGGCCTGTAGCAGCAGCCATTCGTCACTTTAAAGACGAGTTTGAGTATCATATCCGTTTCCCAGAAAAAATAAAAAACAGAGACCATTTTGTAGCTGAGCCTTTTGAAAAGGTAAAGCATTTGGTGTCTAATGTATCAGTATAAAGTCAAGCCATTACTACAATGAAAGTAACTATAGACGGTCAAGCGATTGAAGTAGAACCAGGAACAACCATCCTACAAGCAGCACGTATGATTGGTGGTGAAGTCGTTCCTCCAGCGATGTGCTATTATTCAAAACTAAAAGGAAGTGGCGGAAAATGTCGTTGCTGTTTAGTTGAAGTTTCCAAAGGAAGTGAAGCCGACCCAAGACCGATGCCCAAACTGATGGCGTCTTGCGTAACCGGTTGCATGGACGGTATGGAAGTGAATAGCAAATCTTCTGATCGAGTGCAAGAAGCGCGTAAATCTGTAACTGAATTTTTGTTAATCAATCACCCTTTGGATTGTCCAGTTTGCGATCAAGCCGGAGAATGTGATTTGCAAAATTTAAGTTTCGAACACGGTAAATCGCAAACCAGATTCATCGAAGAAAAACGAACTTTTGAGCCGGAAGATATCGGTCCGAATATTCAATTGCACATGAACCGTTGTATTTTATGTTACCGTTGTGTGATGGTAGCCGATCAATTGACGGACAATCGTGTTCACGGCGTAATGGATCGTGGCGATCACTCGAACATTTCGACTTGTATTTCAAAAGCCATTGACAACGAGTTTTCTGGAAACATGATTGATGTTTGTCCAGTTGGCGCATTAACAGACAAAACCTTCCGATTCAAATCGAGAGTTTGGTTTAACAAACCTTACAACGCACACAGAAACTGCGACAAATGTTGTGGAAAAACAACCGTTTGGATGTTTGGCGATGAAATTCAAAGAGTTACAGGACGAAAAGACGAATACCACGAAGTAGAAGAATTCATCTGCAACGGTTGTCGATTTGATCACAAAGATCCCGCGGATTGGGTGATTGAAGGACCAAGAAAATTCGAGAAAGATTCGGTAATCAATCAAAATAACTACACGCGTAAGTTAGAGAAAGTAGAAATTGCGACAGAGAAAAACATCTTATTAGGTAGAGATATTGATCGTAAGAAAATCAGTATGACTAACACACCTTTAACTGAGGAAGATATCACTAATCAGCAAAAACTAAAAAACAATGGATAGTACTCTTATCATCGATAAAAGCGTCATCATTCTTGTCGTATTTGCTGTAACCATGTTGATGGCGATGTATTCTACTTGGGCGGAACGAAAAGTAGCCGCTTGGTTGCAAGACCGAATCGGACCTAATAGAGCGGGACCATTGGGATTGTTTCAACCATTGGCGGATGGATTAAAATTATTTTCGAAAGAAGAATTTGAACCGAATACTCCAAATAGATTTTTATTTTTTGTTGGACCAGCAATTGCCATGAGCACCGCTTTAATGACCAGTGCTGTTATTCCTTGGGGCGATAAATTCCATTTGTTTGGCAGAGATATTATTCTTCAAGCGACAGATATTAATGTAGCGTTACTTTACATTTTTGCGATTCTATCTGTTGGTGTTTATGGAATTATGATTGGAGGCTGGGCTTCTAACAACAAGTTCTCATTAATGGGTGCAGTTCGTGCCGCTTCGCAAATGGTTTCTTATGAAATCGCAATGGGATTGTCTGTCATTGCTTTGTTGATGATGACAGGAACATTGAGCTTGAGAGAAATTTCACTACAGCAATCCGGAATGAACTGGAATGTATTTTACCAACCGCTTTCTTTTTTAATATTTTTGATTTGTGCGTTTGCAGAAACCAACAGAACACCTTTCGATTTAGCGGAATGTGAATCAGAGTTAATTGGCGGTTACCATACAGAATATTCTTCGATGAAAATGGGATTCTATTTATTCGCGGAATATGCGAATATGTTTATCTCTTCTACGATTTTGGCAGTGTTGTTCTTCGGAGGTTATAATTATCCGGGAATGGCTTGGGCTGTAGAAAATTGGGGCGTCAATCTTGCCAATGTAATTGGAATTGTTGTTTTGTTTATTAAGATCTGTGGGTTTATCTTTTTCTATATGTGGGTGCGTTGGACGATTCCGAGATTTCGTTACGACCAATTGATGCACTTGGGTTGGAGAATTTTGATTCCATTATCGATAGCGAATATTATTGTGACGGGTATTGTGATTTTGAGACACGATATCGCAGTCTATTTAGGAATGTAAAATCTTGAAGTCGCAATTTGCGACCTCAAGTTGGAAGTAATACCAAAGTAAAAGCCAAAAAAAACAAGGTGTCACATTTTGCAACACCATATAAAATAAACTAGGTGGTCGCATTTTGCGACCACCTTGAAAAGATTAAAATTTTTATCAACGCCAAACAGATTTTTTATGAAAGAAATTATCATCCCGAATGAGGTGATCACTAATAAGATTTATTTTATTAGAAATCAAAAAGTAATGCTGGATCGAGATTTAGCAGCACTTTACGAAGTAGAAACAAAGAGAATAAACGAACAGATTAAGAGAAATAGTGCAAGATTCCCAGAGAATTTTATGTTTCAACTTAATGAAGTAGAATATGAAAACTTGAAGTCGCAAATGCGAACCTTCAAGAAAAGCCTCGAAGAAAATTACCATTCGTGTTTACAGAGCATGGTGTATTGCAATTAGCGAATGTGCTGAAAAGCGAAAGAGCTACTCAAATGAGTATTAAAATTATTGAGGTTTTCGTTAGCCTACGAGATTATCTTCTGACTAACTTAAATTTAAAATTAGAAGTCGAAGCCATAAAAAAGAAGCTCGTCAATCATGACAAAAACATCGAATTGGTTTTTTCGTATTTGGATGAACTGATAGAAAAACGAGAAGACAAAACAGAACGAACCAAAATTGGATACAAAAATTAAAATTTAAGAAATAGAACAATAAGTACGAAAAGCCCTAGCCCTGATAGCAGCGGTATCCTTTTTCTGCTTCCTTTAAGCAGGAAAAGATAAAGCGGATAGCAGGATTAGCTTCGAAAAAAATAAGAAATAAAAAATGACTTCAATAGAAACAATATCCTTATCGGGACGCAAAAAGATGGTTTCCAACAAGGAAATGACTTTTTTAGAACGCTTGTATTTGGTGGCAATTGTCAAAGGTTTGTGGATTACCATCAAACACTTGTTTACGCGCAAAGTAACCATTCAGTATCCTGAGCAAGTGCGAACTATGAGTCCAGTGTATCGTGGACAACACATGCTAAAACGCGACGAGCAAGGCCGTGAAAACTGCACCGCTTGTGGCTTGTGCGCTTTGTCTTGCCCAGCTGAAGCAATAACGATGGTGGCTTCTGAGCGCAAAGCGGATGAGAAACATTTGTATCGCGAAGAAAAATACGCTTCGATTTATGAAATCAATATGTTGCGTTGCATTTTCTGCGGATTGTGTGAAGAAGCGTGTCCGAAAGATGCGATTTACTTGACCACTTCGAAAGTGTTGGTGCCTTCTAGCTACGAACGCGAAGATTTCATTTTTGGAAAAGACAAATTGGTCATGCCTTTAGAAATGGCGATGAAAAATGCTCAACTTAAAAACGCAAACTAATGTCGATAGCTTTAATTCTTTTTTGTGTATTGTCGGCGGTTACTTTAGCGACTGCTTTCCTGACGATTTTTACTAAAAACCCGATTCACTCGGCGATTTATTTGGTGATTTGTTTCTTCTCGATTGCCGGACATTATTTGTTGTTGAACTCGCAATTCCTTGCTATTGTTCATATTATTGTCTACTCGGGTGCGATTATGATTCTATTCTTATTTACAATCATGTTGATGAATTTGAATAAAGAAGACGAAGTACATAAGCCTCGTGTTACCCGTTGGGCGGCGGTCATTTTGTTTTGCTTGATTTGTTTGGTATTGATTGCCATTTTCGTGAATTCGAAACCAATTGTGGGCGAATACGTGTCGACTGGTGAAGATTACCAATCGATAAAAGTGCTTGGAAAAGTATTGTTGAACGAATATATGGTGCCGTTTGAATATGCATCGATCTTGCTTTTGGTGGCGATGATTGGAACGGTGTTGTTGTCTAAAAAAGAAAAAACCGGAAGAACTAATGAATAATATTTTAAATCATATCGGTATCGAAAACTACATTTTCCTTTGCGTGATTTTGTTCTGCATTGGGGTGTTTGGCGTGTTATACCGAAGAAATGCCATCATCGTATTTATGTCGATTGAAATCATGTTGAATGCCGTGAACTTATTGTTCGTAGCGTTTTCGACTTACCATCAAGATGCGCAAGGACAAGTGTTCGTGTTTTTCTCGATGGCAGTAGCGGCTGCTGAAGTGGCGGTTGGATTGGCGATTTTGGTCTCGATCTTTAGAAATTTAGGATCGATTGATATTGATAATCTAAAAAAATTAAAAGGATAATAATCTATGGATACTACTTTAGCTTTAGTCTTAGTTTTAGCTCCTTTTATAGGATTTTTGCTCAACGTTTTCTTCGGGAAAGCGATGGGAAAAACACTTTCGGGCACTATTGGAACGCTCTCTGTAGTGGTTTCTTTTGTGGTGACTTTGGTTTTCTTTATGCAATTGACGCAAACCAATAAACCAGTTGTTATTTCACTATTTGATTGGATTCAGATCAGCAATTTTAAAGTTGATTTTGGATTTTTATTAGACCAATTGTCTTTATTGTGGTTGTTGTTTGTCACTGGAATTGGATCTTTGATTCATTTGTATTCCATCAGTTATATGCACGACGATGATAAAATGCATACGTTTTTTGCGTATTTAAATTTGTTTGTGTTCTTCATGATAACATTGGTAGTTGGAAGCAATTTATTGGTGATGTTTATCGGATGGGAAGGCGTTGGATTGTGTTCTTACTTACTCATCGGATTTTGGTATAAAAACCAAGAATATAATGATGCCGCGAAGAAAGCATTCATCATGAATAGAATCGGAGATTTAGGATTATTGATTGGAATCTTTATTTTAGGAGCTGCATTTTCAACTTTAGACTTTACTTCTTTGAAGTCTGCCTTAGCTAGTTCAAATGTTGATCCAAATTGGATAATGATTGCAGCATTAGCTTTGTTTATAGGTGCTTGTGGAAAATCGGCGCAAATTCCGTTATATACTTGGTTGCCTGATGCGATGGCTGGACCAACGCCTGTTTCAGCATTGATTCACGCGGCAACGATGGTAACTGCGGGTATCTTTATGGTAACGAGATTGAACTTCTTATTTGATTTGACTCCTTTTGTTCAAAATATTATTGCCATAGTTGGCGCTGTAACTGCTTTGGTAGCTGCAACGATTGGATTGGTGCAAAACGATATTAAAAAAGTATTGGCGTATTCTACGGTTTCTCAATTGGGCTTGATGTTTTTAGCTTTGGGATTGGGTGCTTATGAAGTAGCTGTTTTTCACGTAATCACACACGCTTTCTTTAAAGCTTGTTTGTTCTTAGGTTCAGGTTCTGTCATTCACGCTATGCATGGAGAACAAGACATGCGCAACATGGGCGGCTTGAAAAAAGTGATGCCTATAACCTTTTGGACAATGTTGATTTCATCTTTAGCAATTGCCGGTGTTTTCCCATTCGCTGGATTTTGGTCGAAAGACGAAATTTTGATGGTTGCATTTCATCATAATACAGCGCTTTGGGTTATTGGATCTGTTGCATCTATATTAACAGCTTTTTATATGTTCCGATTGATGTACTTAACTTTCTTCAAAGAATTTAGAGGAACGGAAGAACAAAAACACCATTTGCACGAAAGTCCAGGTTTGATTACTTTTCCTTTAATTGTATTGGGAACTTTAGCAGCGGTTGGTGGAATCATTAACTTGCCTGGAAGCACTTGGCTGCATCATTATTTGTCTCCGTTGTTTTCTAAAGTGAGCGAAGAACACGCGCTTGGATCGACCGAATATATGTTGATGGGGATTGCTTTGGTGGGAGCTTTTGTTGGAATTGGAATCGCGTATTCAAAATACATCAAACAAAACAATGTTCCTGCAGCAGACGATCAAATTACTGGTTTTGCAAAAGTCTTGTACAACAAATATTATGTAGATGAATTTTACGAAACTTTGTTTGTAAAACCAATCAATGCTTTGTCGCGTTTCTTTAGAGATTATATAGAATCAGCGGTATCTGGATTCATTTTCGGATTAGGCAAAGTGACGTTAGAACTGGGTTCGCAAGGAAGAAAATTACACAATGGAAATACCGGATTTTATCTTTTTGCTTTTGTTTTAGGAGTAATTGGAATGATTTCGTATTTATTTTTAGCACAATAAATTATACCTAATGGATAGTACTTACGTATTAATTTTACTTTTAGTCGGCGCATTAGCCACTTATATTTCGGGAGATAAATTAGCCTCAAAAGTGGCGTTGCTTTTTGGCGTTGCTTCTTTTGGTTTTTCCATTTATTTGTTGAATTTATTTCAATCAGGTCAAAACATCGATTTCATTTCCCCGTGGATTAGCAATCCAAACATTTCGTTTGCTTTGAAAGCCGATGGTCTTTCTTTGACCATGCTATTACTAACGACCGCTTTGACACCACTCATTATTTTGTCGGGATTTGGAAATTCATTTAAGAATTCCAAAGCCATCTATTCCTTAATACTGTTTATGTCTTTTGCCATGGCGGGAACTTTCCTTGCTGCAGATGGACTGTTATATTATATTTTCTGGGAATTGGCGTTGATCCCAATTTACTTTATCGCTTTGCTTTGGGGCAACGGCGATGCCGAAGATCGTAAAAAAGCAGTGGTGAAATTTTTCATCTATACTTTAGGAGGTTCTCTATTTATGCTAACCGGTTTTGTGTATTTGTACTTACAAGCGGGCAGTTTTATGCTTGAAGACTTATATGCATTGCGTTTGTCCTGTGCACAACAATTCTGGATATTCCTTGCCTTTTTCTTAGCCTACGCGATTAAAATTCCGATTATTCCTTTTCACACCTGGCAGGCTAAGGTCTACCAAAAAGCGCCAACAGTTGGAACAATGTTGCTTTCTGGAATCATGCTAAAAATGGGATTATATAGCGTTATTCGTTGGCAGCTGCCGATTGCACCACTTGGGGCAAAAAGTTATCAATTCCTTTTTATAGGATTGAGTATTGCTGGCGTTATTTACGGTTCGATTGTCGCCTTACGTCAAAAAGATTTGAAAAAATTATTGGCCTATTCTTCACTTGCACACGTTGGTTTGATTGCCGCTGGTGCTTATACATTAACTCTAGACGGATTACGCGGTGCCGTTTTACAAATGATCTCGCACGGTTTTGTAGTTGTTGGTTTGTTCTTTGTCGCTGAAATTATTTTTAGACGTTTCGAAACTCGGTTGATTTCAGAAATGGGCGGAATTCGTTCCCAATCTCCAAAGTTCACATCGATGTTTTTGTTATTGGTTTTAGCCTCTGTGGCGCTGCCATCTACCTTCAATTTCGTTGGAGAATTTACCGTGTTATATAGTTTGTTTCAAGTCAATTTAGGCTTTGCCATTTTAGGTGGAACGACCATTATTTTGGGAGCCTATTATATGTTGAAAATGTTTCAACATGTTATGTTAGGAGAAACCAATACTAGACCATTTAGTGACGTGACTTTCAGCGAAGGACTTGTATTACTCATCATCATTGGTGTCTTGTTCTTTTTCGGATTGTACTCCAAACCCATTACAGATTTGATTACGCCAAGTTTGGAAAATATTTTAACTCACATCAATCGTTAATTATCAAATAAAAAAATGAATACATTAATAGCTATAATAGGATTAGGTGTTTTATGCCTTTTATTTGAAATTCTTAATTTAAGAAAAGCACTGATTCCAATCACGGTTTTAGGATTACTCGGCGTTCTTGGATTGACGATTTCTGAGTTCAACGCACCGGGAAGTTACTACAGCAATATGATTATGGTGAATAAATTTTCTGTTGCTTTTTCAAGTTTATTTATTGTATTGACCATTTTCTTGGTGACTTTGAGTCATAACTTCTACGAAAATCACCCAACCAAACTGTCTGACTACGTTGCCATCAAGGTTTTCCTTTTATCAGGTGCTGTTGCCATGGTTTCGTTTGGCAATTTGGCAATGTTCTTCTTAGGTATCGAAGTGCTTTCGATTTCGTTATACATATTAGCGGCAAGTAGTCGAATGAATTTGAAAAGTAATGAAGCTGGGATGAAATACTTCTTAATGGGATCGTTTGCTTCGGGAATTATCTTATTCGGAATTTGTATGATTTATGGCGCAATGGGCACTTTTGATATAGTTGAAATATCAGAACTATCAAGATCTGCCGAATTACCGGTTTGGTTCCCAATAGGAATCATATTGCTAACCATCGGTATGTTTTTCAAAATCGCAGCCGTGCCTTTCCATTTTTGGGCACCTGATGTTTACGAAGGTTCACCTGCCTTAACGACCGCTACGATGAGCACGTTGGCAAAAGTGGTCGCGATGGCAACATTATTTAAGTTACTTACGGCAATGAATGCCGAAATATCCTATCAATATCAAATCGTTGTGGTAATCGTTTCCATTGCGTCGATGACCGTCGGAAACATCATGGCATTGAAGCAAGCAAACGTTAAACGTATGTTGGCGTTTTCAGGAATTTCACACGCTGGATTTATGTTGATGACGCTATTGAGTGCAGCTACTTCAGCAAGCAGTTTGCTATACTATGCAACCGCTTACTCTTTAGCTGGAATTGCCGCATTTGCTGTAATCTTATACGTTTGTAAGAATCAAGACAATGAAGATATTGCTAACTTCCATGGATTGGGAAAAACAAATCCATTGTTAGCTGCAGTGTTAACTGGAGCACTTTTATCAATGGCTGGAATTCCAGTTTTTGCTGGATTCTTTGCTAAACTGAATTTATTTAGTCAAACCATTCAGGCGGGTTATTTGGTTTTGGTTATTGCCGCTGTCATTAATTCGATCATCAGCGTGGGTTATTACTTCAAATTGATTTTGGCCATGTATACGAAAGAACCTAGCGAAAATAGAACAGCAACGCCAATCTTGATTTATGGTGTAGCTATGGTTGCGATCTTATTAAATCTAGCTATTGGATTGTTTCCTTCTTTAGTAATGGATTTACTGGGCTAATCAAGTTTAACGATATTAAAAAACCACCGATTAATCTGGTGGTTTTTTTATGCTTCTAAATCTATTTCAAAATTAATTTCTTATCAACTCTTTTCGAATCTACTACAACAGAAACAATATAAACGCCACTTTGCAACGTCGACGCATCAATTGCGTTTGCACTGCTTACTTGACCAGCGCTTACGATGGCACCTTGCATGTTGACTATTTGGAAATTCGATTTCGCTACATTTTTTGAAAACAGAATAGCTTTCGCCGCAATATCTTGATAAATTACCAAATTATTCGTAGTGAACGCAGGTGTATTTAATTGTCCGTATTTGAGTGCTGAATACTCAAAATTGTTGCACTCAATCTCTAAGACATTTTCACCTGGTAAAGCACGAGTTTCATAGGTATTTGTTTCGATATCATATAAATACAATTTTGGAGTAGTAAATGCTACATCATATGCCACAAAAAGGAGTTTTTTCGTGTTTTGATCAAAAGTTCTGTTGTAAAATTGATAGCCTCCAATCGTATCGAGCGTATTCACTACTGCGATTGCGCCACTTGCAGCATCGAGATTTCCCACAACAAAAGTACTTGATTGTGTTTGCGGATTGTAAGAGGAATAAATACAGTAAATGCTATTGGATTCGTTGCTAAACTCTAATCCAATATTGCCCGTAATTGGCAAACCTGTAAGTAATGTTTCAGTGTAAGTAAATTCAGCCGCATTTATAGGAACTGCTACTAATTTCTTTCCTTCGTTGTCTTGCATCACGAAATAGTACATTCCCGTATTCGAATCAAAGCAGGAACCATCGGGGAAGAAACTGGTATTGGGTGCAAAGTTAAATGTCCCAATTATTGTCAGCTGATTGGTTTCGGGATCATATTTGTTTAACTCAACTTCATTCTGATTGTTCCCATCATAGTTGTAAACGAAGCCCGTTTGCATATCACATTCTGCAGAACCGTTGAAAAAACTTGTAGCCTCATTAAAGCTCGTAGTTTGCGTATTGGCATTGTATTTAAAAATGCCTGAAACACCATCGTTCTGAGTGACTCTTGCGATGAAGTCTCCTGTGCTACCATTAAAAATTGAAGTACCGACAAGAATTCCAGTTACGTTGCTAGAAGTTGTCGTAAAAGTTTCTGGTGTTTCTATATTCCATTTGATAATGTCACTGGTCTGCGACTGTCCGTTGTATTTAAAGGCAATTAAATTAATTTGATCTTCTTGCGCTTTTGACGTAATAATTGTAAAGAGACTGAGGAATAAGATTATTACAAATGTATTTTTTACTTTCATGACAACTTTTTTACGCTAATTTATTAATTTTAAGTAGATTATAAATAAAACAAAAGTTAAAATAGCCTAAACGATTCATCCGCCTGAGTGAATATCTTGCAGAACTCACTGTTTGAAGTCAAGATAGATAACCAAGTTATGAAAATCAAAAAGAAGCGATTATTTAAAAAGTGGATTTAAAATAAAAAGCCTCCCTTGACGAAGGAGGCTTTCTGTTGAGTAATTAACCATGCTTATAAAAAACTATGCGATATTAGAAGCGTATTGAGACGCTTTTTTCAAAAACGTTTTAATTAACAAACGATTTGGAGCAACTCCTGAAGTCATCATTTGTTTTTTTGAAGAAGTTTCTTTAGTTACATTGTCGTTAGTAGTTTGTTTTGTTCCCATAAACCAAGAAACCATATTCATTGAAGCGTTAGACTCTACCGTAGTAGTTGCAGCAGCAACAGCAGGAACTTCAATCGTGTTTTGTGCAAACCCAACAGTTGATAACAACATCATTACTAAAACGATCATCATTTTGATTGTGTTTGAAGTAGTGTTTGCTGTTGTGTTCATATTGGTGTGTGTTACTTTGTTTGTACATGACAAATCTATGGCAACACCGCAGCCTGATGAAATAGTTTCGGTAACTAACCCCAAAACTCGTTAAACTAACCAAAAATGAAAATTCGGTGTATTTCAGCTAAAAAACATGCATTTTATGGATAGTTTTAAGAGAACTATGAGCCATAATATCGCCAAAAAGCACTTTTTCCTGAAAAAAAATTGAAATAAACTGCTGGTAGGATCAAAATCGACTTTGGATTAATAAATAGTAGGTGATTTCGAAGAGGCACTACTTAATATTAGTCGAACCTTCAACGTTTCACTCCTACCAATATCTTTCTCATCAATAATATAAATAGAAAAAGCCCCTGATTTCTCAGATGCTTTCAGTACCCATAAGTCAAACGCTAAATGTGTGACTCCTACCAATATCTTTAAAGTCAATAATATTAATAGAAAAAGCCCCTGATTTCTCAGAGGCTTTCAGTACCCGGAGCCGGAGTCGAACCTTAAATGTGTGACTCCTACTAATATCTTTATAGTCAATAATATTAATAGAAAAAGCCTCTGATTTCTCAGAGGCTTTCAGTACCCGGAGCCGGAGTCGAACCTTAAATGTGTGACTCCTACCAATATCTTTGTGGTCAATATTATTAATAGAAAAAGCCTCTGATTTCTCAGAGGCTTTCAGTACCCGGAGCCGGAGTCGAACCGGCACGGTTTCCCACAGGTGTTTGAGACCAGCGCGTCTACCAATTCCGCCATCCGGGCGCAGCAGACGAAAGAAATTAGTTTTACAACTCCTTTCTAACGCGATAAGCAGTTTGACTGCCTATCCTTTAACACGGTGCAAATGTAAAAAATATAATTACACTTTCTAAAAAAATACTCGAAATTTTCCTTTCCTACTTGGATTTAATTCCTAAATTTGCACCTCGTTAACACGACACACAACTAACTAACTACATCCGAGGCATTTATATGCATCACGTTAAGACAAAAACATGGACGCAATAGCGAAGTGAATTGTCCGAGCAATTGCATAAAGCGCAGCGGAATAAAACAACAAAATACAATGTCACAACTAGAGCCAGAAGCAAAAATATTTGCTTGTTCTCAAAGTGTCTATTTAGCGGAAAAGATGGCCGAATTGTACGGCGTACCGCTAGGAAAAGTTACGTTCTCTAAATATAGTGATGGGGAGTTTCAGCCTTCTTACGAAGAATCGATTCGAGGATTGCGTGTTTTCATTGTTTGCTCCACTTTTCCAAGTGCAGACAATCTGATGGAATTGCTACTCATGATTGATGCTGCGAAAAGAGCCTCAGCCAGACACGTAACCGCGGTTATCCCCTATTTCGGTTGGGCGCGACAAGACAGAAAAGACAAACCAAGGGTGCCCATTGGCGCTAAATTAGTAGCCAATCTATTAGATGCTGCTGGAGCAACCCGAATAATGACCATGGATTTGCATGCAGATCAAATTCAAGGGTTCTTTGAAAAACCTGTAGATCACCTTTTTGCATCGACAATATTCTTGCCGTATGTAAAAAGTTTGAATCTAGAAAACCTAACAATCGCTTCCCCAGACATGGGAGGTTCCAAAAGAGCCTATGCGTATTCTAAATTTTTAGAATCGGATGTAGTAATATGTTACAAACAACGAAGAGCTGCTAATGTCATTGACACTATGGAACTCATCGGAGAAGTAAAAGGAAGAAACGTCGTTCTTGTTGACGACATGATTGATACCGGTGGAACCCTAGCAAAGGCTGCCGATTTGATGATTGAAAAAGGAGCACTAAGTGTTAGAGCCATTTGTACGCATGCCATTTTATCTGGCGATGCTTACGAAAAAATAGAAAAATCACAATTGAGTGAATTGATTGTAACCGATTCTATTCCGTTAAAGAAAGAATCTAAAAAAATAAGAGTCGTAAGTTGCGCCCCACTTTTTGCAGAAGTAATGACGATGGTGCAACACAACAATTCGATCAGCGGAAAGTTCTTAATGTAGAGAGAAGAAAGAAGCAAGACCGCTTCGCTGTAAGATGAAAGACAGAGCGCGTTAGATAGGACAGGCCGCGTTAGCGATTGAAGCGGCAGCCCGGAGCGCAGTGAGGACTATAGCGGAAAGCGCGACCTTTAGGGAACGCCCAACGAAAAAGAAGAAAAAAGACCGCTTCGCTGCATGACCCGAGGCAAAGCCGAACTGTATGGAGCAGAGCGGAATAAAGCAAGAAAAGTCGAACGTAAGGAATCGGAAAAAACCGACAACTCACAACCGACAACCAACAACAAATTTTTTATTATTAACTATATATTTTTACAATGAAATCGATTACGATTAAAGGATCAGAAAGAGAAAGCGTGGGCAAAGTTGCGACTAAAGCCTTACGTAATGCTGGATTGGTTCCTTGCGTATTATACGGAGGAAATCAAGCAGTACATTTCTCAGCAGAAGAAATTGCATTTAAAAACTTGGTTTACACTCCAAACGCACACACTGTTGCGATTGAATTGGGAAACAAAACTTACAATGCGATTCTACAAGACATTCAAGTGCACCCTGTTTCAGACAGAATTTTGCACATTGACTTCTTCGAATTATTTGACGATAAAGAAATCACTATGGAAGTTCCAGTAAGAGTGGTAGGCGTATCGCCAGGGGTTTTACTTGGAGGGGTTTTACGTTTGAACCAACGTAGACTTAAAGTGAAAGCTTTACCAAAAAACTTACCTGACTTTATTGATGCAGATATCTCTGCATTAGAAATGGGTAATAAATTGTATGTGACAAAATTAGTTGCAGACAATTACAAATTATTGCACCCAGAAAACACTGTGGTAGCGCAAGTGAGAATCTCACGTGCTGCAATGAAAGCCGCTCAAGAAGCAGCAAAAGCAGCAAAAGCACCTACAAAAAAGAAATAAGACTCGTTCTTTTTCATACCAAAGCATCAGTCGAAAGGCTGGTGCTTTTTTTATTCCCCTCCTTTGGAGGGGTGCCCGCCGCGGCGGGTGGGGTGGCTCGTGGTTTCTAGAATGTTTGTCATTGATAAGATTGTCGTTTTTAGAAGCCGGGAACCTGCTCTCCACTAAATCTTTTGTTCTGAACGCCAGAACAAAAGGATACCGTTGCGATCAGGGCTAGGGCACCTGTTTAGCAAGAACGAAACCAACAACTGACAACTCACAACTGACAACAAATTTTGCTACATTTACGACATGAAGTGGTTTTCCAATTTATTTACCTCACAAAAAACAACTGACAACAGCGATCCTATGAAGAAGTTTTTAATCGTTGGCCTCGGCAACATCGGCGCAGAATATGTTAACACACGCCACAATATCGGATTCAAAATCCTTGATTTTTTAGCCCAAAAAGAAGGTGTCCCGTTCGAAACTGTAAAATTGGGTTCATTGGCAGAATATAAATTTAAAGGCAGAACATTTCTTTTGCTCAAACCCAATACCTACATGAACCTCAGCGGAAAGGCCGTTCAATATTGGATGGAAAAAGAGAAGATTCCGCTAGAAAATATTATGGTGATTACCGACGACTTAAATTTAGCCTTCGGAACCATTCGCATTCGATTGAAAGGAAGCGATGGCGGACATAACGGTTTGAAAAACATCAACGTCATTCTAAACACACAAAACTACACGCGCTTCCGTTTTGGCATCAGCGACGAATTCAAGAAAGGGCAACAAGTCAATTATGTGTTAGGAGAATGGGGCGATGAAGAAAAAGCAAAGCTTCCGGAGCGATTAGAACTTGCAGCAGAAATCATCAAATCATTTGGAACAGCAGGAATAGAAAACACCATGTCTAATTTTAATGGAAAATAATATGAAATCGAAGACTATTACATCTGTTCGCCTTGCAGGCTCGAGTCATGACCACCAAAAACCAGATTCTCGCATGAGTAAAAAAGTAAGTTTGTTCATCATGCTATTAATTATGGCATCATGCGGCTCCAAGAAAAGTACCACGATTTTGAGTGCCTCGCTCACTTCCGCATGCCCAAAAGACGGAGACTGCAAAGTCGAGGTTTTTGACAGGAAAGGTATGGTAGCAAAAACTACAGAAACAGGTGGTTTGCACTATGAATTAGAAGAAAGCACTTCTAAAAAAGTTGTAAAATACACTTACAACAGAAAAGTGAAAGGAGATATTCAAGACGCTTCCTATCGTGAAGAAATTGTATTTGAAATCAGCGACAATAACGATCAGTCGGTATTTACAGACGAATCGCTACAAGATACACAACTCTTATTCGGACGATTTTGTTATTGTAAAGGACAAACAGGTTATTATAAAATTGATAGCGGCTCACTTCGAATTTCCAAAAATCCGGAGTCAAAAACAACCGAAGTTGACTTAAGCTTTAAGTCTAAGAAAGTCCCTCAAGTCATTGAAAAAATCGCAATCGCAATAAAATAAAAAAAAGCCGCTAATAAACTTAGCGGCTTTTCTTTTTTGAACTAACAGTCTAGGTTACTGAACTACGATTCGTTTCACCATTTTCTTGTCACCATCTGTTATTGTTACAAGATAGATACCTGCTTGTGCATTATCTAATTTTACTTTCTCATTAAAAAGTCCAGTATTGCTATATGATTTGTTTAGGATTAATCTTCCACTAATATCATGTACAGTGATTCCTATTTTACCACTCGAATTAGAGTTAAATTGAATTGTAAAATTACTGTCATTTGGATTTGGATATAATTTAAAATCATCAAATTCAAAAGTATCATTAGCCAAAACCAATGTTTGATAACAAACTTCTAAACCGATAGAATTGATTGTTCCAGTATTTCCAGCCACAACATCTTTGAAACCAAATTGCCAGTTTCCTTGTTGACTAAAACCATTAAAGGTATCCAAATTCAAAGTAGCTGGTTTATAAGTACCAGCCGTTGGACTAGCGCAAGTTAGTGTGCTTCCTGCCTGATCAAAGGTTACGTTCATATCTGCACTACCGGTGCATTGTTGATTAAAGTAGGTTGCAATACTTCCTCCAGGTCTAATAATCGCCATAACCAAGTTTTGAAGATTTGGATGCGTTGCGTTAATGGTAAAATTGACGTCGCTAATAAGTCCTGGGGTCGGAACATTTATTTGTTTAACTGTATAACTATTAGAGCCATCAGGTAAATTAAATGGAGTCGCAAACTCATAGGTATTACAAGTGGTTACTATTTCATAACCAATATTAAACGTCCTTGTGTTTAAAGCATAAAAAATATTCCCAACTGCTTCCACCATAATTCTACAGTTTTGCGATACAACATTTGGTGCTACGACATCTTCAGTACCATCGTTCGCGGTGTTTTCGGCTAGGATATACGGGAAAGTAACCCCTCCATCAACAGAGAGTTTTATATTTACTAGTGATGTATTTATATTATTTGCTGTAGTTCCTGCCACATCCCAAGTTACCGTTTGTGTTGAATTTTGCAACCAAGCCGTTGGTGCACTTTGAGAAGTTACTTTGAAAGGACCAACATTGGCATAGGTCACATTCATTGTTGACCGACCTGTTTGCCCTCCAAGTGGACTTCCATTATCTCTTACAACTAAAGAAAAGATCATGGTTCTTGCAACACTAGGAACTACCTCCCAAGTTGGAGTCAAATTATTTGCCAACACACTTGAAAATACAGGAAAATATCTTTGTGGAGAAGTGATTGGATTTCTAGATCTAAAATTTGGACCTGTTGTGCTAGTCGCAACAGGAGGTTGAGCTGATATTTGATTGTTGTATTGTTCCCAACAATAGGTCAACGCGTCGTTATTAACATCAGAGGCAATACCAGTCAAGACAAATGCGGTTCCATAAGGAATCGTATAATTAAGCCCCGCATCTACAACTGGAGGATTATTCCCGTTATTCACCGCCACAGCACAATTAGCAGACCCATTGATTAAGGCGAACATTTGACTCAAACTTCTTGCATGAAAATAAGCGTCGGAATTGTTTTGTACGTCATCTGGGCTACAAATTCCAGCATATGCCATGATTGTACTTCCGCTTCCTGGCTCGTATGCAGAACTTGTAGAAACATTTCCTCCACATGAACCTTGGTCACTATTAAATGTGTGATTAGCGCCAAATTGGTGTCCCATTTCGTGGGCAACGTAATCAATATCATATGGGTCTCCAACTGGAGCTGGAGAACCTGTTACTCCTCTCGCCTTTGTAGTTGACGTACAAACACATCCAAGCGTTGCAACTCCACCGCCACCAGTACTGCAGACGTGTCCAATGTCGTAGTTTGCATTTCCAATTATATTGTCAACTTGAGTTTGGTTTTGATCAAGCAAAATAAAGTTTGTATTGCTATTATCATAACTATCAGAAGTAATATTAATAAGACTTTCATTATTTGCTATAATCTGCATCGTTAATGACATATCTTTTTCATATAATCCATTTACTCTTGTCATAGTAACATTCATTGCGGCAAGAACTGCAGCTTTTTTTTGCGCCAAAGTTCCGCCGCCTACCCCAGCAGCTGTAACGTGAAAAGCAGCGTATTCTATGGTACAAGCCATCGCCAACCGGTATGTCTTAAAAAGACTGTTATCCGCTCTGCGTAAAGGCAAGTCAATCGGGTCCTCTGTAGCAATATCTACTCCGTTATCAACAACACCACAGTTAAGCTTTCTACTAGTTGTTAGACTAGATTTCCGATAAACCATGTAGCTTTTTAAGTCTTTACTATACGGATCAATAAACGAAGTTCCTGTTTTTCCAGAAAATGTCATGGTATGCAAACCAAAAATGGTTGTGCTAAAACGAATCATCGCAGTTTTGTCATCAACGCCCAAACCAATGTAAGATTGAATTTCCGGATGCCTAGCCGCTAAATCTGGGTGCATTATTGACGCTTCATAAATCTTGAAATTTTGAAGTTCGCCTTGTGCATCTGGAAATGCAATAACAACGTTTGATTCTTGACCAACCACATTTCTAGAAGGTGCTGTAGCCAATTTTGCTTTTAGAACCTCCATGTTTAGTGTATAGAGTAAAAATTCAGAAGGATGAGATTCACGCGCTAAGACTGGCGACGTTACTTCATCGCTAGTAATCTTTTTCCAAATAGCATTCTGAGAAAAAGAATTACTAATGGTCAAAAGGACTACTATCAATAGTAGAGATTTTTTCATGGTGTTTTTTATAGATTAATTAATAGATATCAAATATATAATTTTATTAAAAAAAAACGCTCCGAAATGGAGCGTTTTTTTTCTAATTTACGTTAATCTTCCTTACCATTCTTTTATTTCCATCATTGATATTAACCAAATAAATTCCTGATTTCACACCACTTAATTCTATGTTTTCGGCAAAAGTGCCATTATTCTCGAACGCTTTATCGTAAATCTTTCTGCCACCAATGTCGAAAACTTCAACGCTAACAGTAGAAGTTGAATTTGAATTAAATTGAACAGTAAAAGCACCATTGTTTGGATTTGGATATAGGCTAAACTCGTCAAATGCGAAAGTATCATTTGCTGACAACGTCAATGATTGTGTACAAATTTCTAAATCTATCGAGTTTATGCTTCCTGAATTTCCAGCAACCACATCTTTAAATCCAAACTGCCAGTTACCTTGTTGACCAAAGCCATAATAGGAATCAAGATTTAAACTAGCTGGCTTGTACACTCCAGTCGTTGGACTTGCGCAGGTGAGTACACTTCCTTGAGCGTCAAAAGTTACGTTCATATCTGCGCTTCCTGTACATTGCTGATTGAAGTAAATTCCTGTTGTACCTCCTGGTCTGATCACTGCCATTACTAAGTTTTGAAGATTCGGATGTGTCGCATTAATTGTAAAATTGACGTCAGTAATTATTCCAGCAGTAGGAACATTTATAGTTTTTACTGTATAACTATTTGATCCATCTGTTAAGTTAAATGGAGTTGAAAAACTGTATGTATTGCACGCAGTAACAATTTCATAGCCAATATAAAAAGCCCTTGAATTTACCGCATAATAGATATTCGCAGTTGGCTCAACCAACACTCTACACGTTTGAGATGCTGGAGTATTAGGAACTGTAATTGTTTCTGTCCCATCGTTAGCCGTATCGGCTGCTAACACATATGGATATGTCAATCCGCCATCAATAGAAAGCTTGATGTTTACGTTTGTCGAACCAGGCAAGCTTGTCGTATTATTTACATCCCACGTAATAGTTTGTGAAGAACCTTGTGACCAAGCTATGCCTGTAGTATTTTGCGACGTAACTACAAATGGCCCAGCCCCAGTTGGAGCAGTTGCCGAATTGTAAGGAAGTTTTGACGTTACGTTTACTTCATCTGTGTTAGTTTGTGCGCCTGCCACGTTGTTATCTCTAACTGTAACCGTAAATTTCAGCGTACGTGCCACGGTAGAAACAGATTCCCACATTGTACTCAACGTGCCTGCTATTACCTTTGCGGTATCTGGCATACTTCTAACCCCTGTAGACTTTGGAATAAACGATCTAAAATTCGGACCACTCGTTTTCGTTGGAGAAGCAACTGAGTTTGCGCCCGTTGCGCCACTCCCTGCACTGTTGTTTTGCTCCCAACAATAAGTAAGTGAATCACCTTCGGCGTCTGTCGCCACAGCATTTAGTATATAAGCTGTCCCGGCAGGAATCGTAATATCTGCACCTGCATCAACTGCTGGTGGTGTATTGGTAATTGCCGTACTAACCGGACAAGTCTTATTACTTAAATTAGTTTGCACTTGCAATATATTTCTATATGTGAAGTAAGCATCAGAGTGACTTTGAACATCATAACTTGTTATTCCGGCGTAGCCCATAATAGTTGAACCACTACCAGGCTCCACATTTACGCCATTGCCTTCTGTATTATGTGAAAAAGTATGATTTGCCCCTAATTGATGACCCATTTCATGCACAACATAATCGATGTCAAAGTTATCTCCAGCTGGAATATTATCTGACGGAGATGTATACCCGCTTCCTTTTCCAGTACCGCATACGCAACCAACACATCCCGCATTTCCGCCACCACCCGATGCTCCGAACAAATGACCTATGTCATAATTTGCTTCACCGATAATGCTTGTAAGTGTCGCTTGTAATTCCGCATTCCAATTATCAATAGCATTTGCTGATGAGTATGGGTCTGTTGACGAACTGGTATAAACAACCAAATTATTATTTGCAATAATATTCAAGTGCAAAGCCATGTCCTTTTCAAAAACACCATTTACTCTTGTCATTGTCGCATTCATTCCGGCTAAGGCGCCAGCAACTGTTCCTCCAAAGTAAGCGCCATATTCGCCCGTGCAAGACAACGCCAATCGCATTGTTTTGTATACTTGGTTGTTAGATCTATTCGCAATCCTTGTGTCATCTAAAAGCTCTTGATTGAGTCTCTGGTCTACAGTGCTACAATTAAAAGGAAGTCTCGCCGTATTTCTAGATTGTGAATCGAAAAAAACGTACACTCCATGATCTTTTGTATATGGCTCAATAAATTCAGTACCTAAATCTGCGCGAAAAACCAAAGTTTGCACACCATCTGGCGACAAACTAAAATTAATTCGAGCAGTTTTGTCCTCTAATCCATTTCCTACATAAGACCGAATATCGGGAAATTGTGCTTGCAATTCCGGTGCGAAATTTGAATTTTCCCACACTAAAAATTTTTCTAATACCCCACTTTTATTAGGGAATTCGACAATAACACCTGGGTTTCCCGAAAACTTATCCGAAGCGTTTTGTAAAGATTGCTTCAAAGTGGCTAGGTCAACGGTGTAAAATGCTTGGTCTTCTGAATAAGAAGTACTTCTTATCTTGCTTGATTCGTCAATGTTGTCTGCATTAGACTTCATCCAAACTTGTTTCTTTTGTCCGTAGGTTTGTCCTAGTGAAAGTAAAACTACAGATAGTAATAATAATTTTTTCATTTTTTAGGTTAATTAATAGCGCACCAAATTACTACTTGTTTTTAATTTAATCATCTAAAAAATCGATATTTAACAAATTTTCTTGTCATTTTATTTAATCTTTCCAATTTTTCTTGAATTAGATTAAATTTTTGAGATTTTTACCAAAGTCAAAAATCATTTCTGCAAATATCCAATCGAAAGTTTAATTTTGTCGCAACAAAATAATTCACTTGAAGATCTTTAATTCTATCGATTCATTTCATTCTGACAAAAAAGCCATTGTAACGATTGGTACCTTTGATGGAGTGCACGTTGGTCACCAAAAAATCATCGAAAGACTCGTTGAAAATGCAAGAAACAGAAATGCAGAAAGCGCCATTCTTACCTTTTTCCCTCACCCAAGAATGGTATTGCAGGATCAAACTGAAATTCGACTGCTGAACACCATCGACGAAAGAACGAGTTTACTAGAGAAAAAAGGGCTAGACAACTTGATTATTCATCCTTTCGACAAAGCGTTCTCGAGGTTAACTGCTGAAGAGTTTGTAAAAAACATTCTAGTAGATCAACTCAATATCGAAAAAATTGTTATTGGCTACGACCATCGATTTGGAAGAAATCGAACTGCTAATATCGATGACTTAATTGAATTTGGAGAAAAATACAATTTTGAAGTAGAACAAATTTCAGCGCAAGAAATTCAAGAAGCATCAGTAAGTTCAACCAAAATTAGAACTGCGCTGGAAGAAGGAAATATAGCACTTGCAAATCAATTTCTGGGTTATTCGTATTTTCTTACTGGTGTTGTCCAAGAAGGCAAGCAACTAGGACGTACAATTGGTTTCCCAACGGCCAATTTGAAAATCGTTGAAAACTACAAACTCATTCCTAAAGAAGGTGTTTACATAGTTGAAAGTAATCTAGAAGGAAGAAAAGTTTACGGAATGATGAATATTGGAACGAATCCGACTTTTGACGAACGCTTGCTGTCTATTGAGATCCATTTTCTCGATTTTGATGCAGATTTATACAATCAAAAAATTCAAATTTCCCTTCTGAAATATCTTCGCCCTGAACAAAAATTTGAGTCTGTAGCTTTACTAAAAACACAGTTAGAAATCGACAAGAATCAGACTTTACAATATGTAGAGAAACTCTAAGTACATTTTCTGCTTTTGTAATAATTGACCTCTTGATTTCCTTTTTTAGCATTGCCAACGTTGTGAATTAAGAACAATTTCCCTACTTTTGAAGTTCATTTAAAATCGACGTATGAGCATCATAAAGCACAATTGGACCAAAGAAGAAATCATCTCCATCTATAATAAACCACTGATGAATTTGCTTTACGAAGCAGCAACGATTCACCGAGAAAATCATGATCCTAATGTGGTTCAGGTCTCTACATTACTTTCCATAAAAACTGGCGGATGTCCAGAAGATTGCGGGTATTGCCCGCAAGCAGCTCGCTATCATACTGATATTGAAGGAAATGATTTGATGTCTGTTCAGCAAGTAAAAGCACAAGCTTTGCGAGCTAAATCGAGCGGTTCGTCTCGTGTTTGTATGGGCGCTGCCTGGCGAAATGTTAAAGACGGCCCTGAATTCGATCAGGTGCTTGAGATGGTGCGGACGATCAACAAATTAGACATGGAAGTGTGTTGTACTTTGGGAATGATTACTGAAAACCAAGCGCAACGATTGGCAGAAGCTGGTTTATATGCATATAATCACAATTTAGACACGTCCGAAGAGTACTATAAAGAAGTCATTTCTACTCGTGGTTTTGAAGATCGAATTCAAACCATTGAAAATGTTCGTAAGACCAATGTCACAGTTTGCAGCGGCGGAATTATTGGCATGGGAGAATCAATAGAAGATCGTGCTGGCATGTTAGTGGCGCTTTCTACATTAAGTCCACAACCAGAATCTGTCCCAATCAATGCCCTTGTCGCCGTTGAAGGCACTCCGCTAGAAGACGAAAAACCAGTTGAGATTTGGGAAATGATACGCATGGTAGCAACGACAAGGATTGTTATGCCAGAAACGCAAGTTCGACTTTCTGCAGGAAGAATGAATATGAGTCGAGAAGGGCAAGCGTTGTGTTTTTTCGCTGGAGCGAACTCTATTTTTGCTGGAGATAAATTGCTTACAACTCCAAATCCAGATGTAAACGAAGATATGAAAATGTTCGAACTTTTAGGATTAGAACCTCAAAAACCATTTATTAAAATCATGCAGCCTACCACTGTTGAAGCAGAGGATTCTCAATTTACACCGTTGGGTGAAAAACCAAAGTGGACTCGACCAAGCCATGTAATTGAAAGAAATTTAGAAGCGTCAGGAAAAGGAAAATAATCAATATATATTGCAAAAAAAACCCGTCTAGATTAGACAGGATTTTTTTTTGCACTATTTTAATATAAGATCTTTTTAGTTTCTATTAGACCATTGTTTAATAGAATTTTTACTAATAAGGTTTCTTGCGTTCGATGCAGATTTGAAATAACATAATCCGTCGAATTTATCTCATCACTCTGATAAATTTCTCTTCCTAGTAAATCATAAATAAAGATTTTATTTATGTTTTCTGTAGTTGATTCTACTAATATTTCATCATGGTTAACAGCTACTGCTGTCATATTTAAAGAATCATCTAATTCTCTGCTATTATAGCCGCTATTCGTGTAGCGCAATACAAATCTATCGTCAAATTTACCTGCGATTGAGGTAAAAGTATATGGATCTTGTTTTAGATTATGAATTATATGCAGCACTTTGTCCTCTAAGTAAATTGCTCGATTACTATTCAAGAATAGACCATCTACAGATGAAATGGCAATTTTATAGGTGTTTGCCGAAGTCAATTTAAGCCCCAATGAAACTTTATCTCTTCTGTCAAAAGGAGTTGGCCTTCCCTGGATATTCATCGCTTCATTATCGATAATTGAATAAAAATCTTGATTCCCGCTCGCCTTCAATAATGCATCGTATAATCTATCTTTGGCTGTTGTTGCTCCATCCACATAACCAATCATGGTTCTTGAAACCGTTTCGTTAGGTCCTACTAAATCTAACCAAATTCTGCTTTTCTCAAATCCATTGCTTGTGTGAGAAGGACCATTCAATCTAAAAAACTGAGAGTTGTCGAATGTCTTACTTCGCATCGAATTGTTGAAATATACCTTTTGAGTGGCGTCCGCTGGTCCATCCAACATCGCTACAAAAAAACCTTGTCCCGAAGGAATATAGCCATTATACCCGTTTTGAACACTCGGACCCGTTAAATTATATAGAATGAAATCAGAAGCGGTGTAATTGTAAGTGAACGATCCATAAAAAGGATTGGTCACCGCTGCACTTGGCAAGTTCCCATGCGTCCAAATTCTAATAACACCTTCAATATTGGTGTTATAGGTCATAAAGGCTTTGGCATCAATCGCCGACGGATATGGATTTCCGACAAGATTCCAGTTATCATCATACTTGGTAACCAGATCAGTAATTAGCGGGTTAGGATTGGGATAATCCGCACCGGTATAACCACCTCTTTCAACATCAACAGCTACGACACCATTGTTGGGTACGTTGCGATAAGGCACTGTATAATCTGCAGCAGTTGTATTGTTAAAGCCACTTGGACCTCTAACAATATAACCTTTTCCAGTAATCATGTTTTCGGTTGTATTTACCCAATTCCCAAAAAAACCACCAACTGTTGGAATCCATTTCCACAAAAACGCTGACGATGTTGTTGGAGAAACGCTGGTAAGCGGAAAATTATTTACTGGCGATGCCAAATACACATAATCAAATTTCTTTACGGTATGAATACGATTTAAGGATATTGAACCCGTATTAACTCCCGTGTCACTAACCTGAACTAAGCTTCCGTTGTCATCAACTATCAAATTTCCAGTGCCGACCATTGTGACATTGTTCTGAACATTAATGTAGGTATTCGCTGCAATAGTTGCGGTATATCCATTATTTACAATTAGACTACAGCAGTCAAAACTACCATTTGTAAAGGTATTATAAGTGCCATTAATAGTTGCAATCTTAGTGATGGACGGGATTCCCACAATATTGTTTGTGTCTCGCCAATCTGTTCCGTTCCAAATTAAAGTGCCATTATTTATCTTAACCGCATTGCTAGCAATATAACACGTATTGTCGTTTTCTTTTACGCGACAGTAATATTGGTATCCATTTAATCCTGTTAACGAGGCGATGTTCAAAGTCGAAGGATTGGCATCTGTGTCTGCATAATTCCCACTAATTGAAATTAAGGACCATGCTACTGCATTAGGCGCTACGACATACCACTCGTATGCTAATTCCTTTATATCACCAACCAAATTAAATCCCTCTGTTGCGCTGACCGAAAGGGTTGCGGAAGAACTAGTACAAGACAATGCCAATGTTGGATGCGTTACAATAGATGGAACTGCACCTGAACCTGCTATGACTGGAGCGGCTGTTGCAAGTCCTGGGGCACAAACTCCTGCGGCCAATGTTATAGTTGTCCAATCGGCGGCTACATAAGAAGTTCTAGCCGTGTAAGCACCAACATTCCTTTTCATATAATAACCTTTCATAGTAACGTACGCATCTACATCGTCGACAACTGTGACGCCATCACTCATTCTCAATTGAAGTCCGTCATTTTCATTAAAACCGTTATCTATCGTGCCATTGGTTGATGCTGGACCGCAACTTCCTACTGAAACTTTTATGATACCAAGTGCACCAGGAGCAATACTTCCCGTCAGATTTCCATAATCAATTTCATTACCATCATTTTGATTTCCAGTTCGATAAAACCTGTAATCAGACATGTTTTTAGTAGAAGCTGTTCCATTAAAAATTGTTATTGTTCCTCCATCAAGAGAAAACTCATCATGAACTTCGTAAATGATTAAATCATTAGAAACAACGCCTTGGCAACCAGAGGAAACTGAACTAATTACTGTAAATGTAATCGGCAAACTCGGACATAATGCAGCGTTACTTACAACTAAATTTCCCGTTGTTGCTCCCGCAGGTACGGTTACAAATAATTGTGTAGCAGAACTTGAAACAACAACACCTGAAACACCATTAAATTTTGCGGTGGCGCCCAATAAAGAGCCTGAACTTGCTGTAATTGCAACGACTGTTCCTACTGGACCTGAAAGTGGAAATACGGTTGAAATGACCGCGCTAGTGCATGCTGTTCCCGTTCCTTGTATGTTGAAATTATACGGATTCTCATTATTATCATTGTTTGGAATAGTCAAAGAAGCACTCCGTACGCCCGCCGCTGATGGTGTAAAAGTAATTTGAAAAGTAGTCGACGCTCCAACAATTGTTGTTGGTGCTGGATTCTGGGATACCACAAAATCAGCTGCGTTTGCCCCACTAATTGCCACTACGGCTGGAGCTCCCGTCAAATTCAAGTCTGCCGTGGCACCAGCAACATTTTGAATAGTAAATGTTCTGGCAAAAGAAACCCCCACAAGACTTGCGCCGAAATCTGTATGGTCGGCACCAGACGGCAAAAGATCATTGTCTAAAATATTACTTCCATTTCCCACAACATTCATCTCGGGTTGCGCTGTTGAGGCAGTTGTCCCATTTAAAATTACGTTATATGAACTGAGACCACAATCGAAACCGCCTGTCCCTGTTGCACCTGTCGCCCCATATCCGTAAAGTCTAAAAGTAGTAGCCGTCGTCAGATTGTTAAGGCCTGCAATGGAAATTGAATAACCCGTATTTAAAGATGCAGCGACCGCAACTGTTCCCAGGTCAGCTACATAACCATCAACAGATGAACGCAATGCAACATTTGATGGGCCACTTGCTGATCGATCCCAACTAAAAACAAAAGACGTTGGAGTAAAAGAAAAACCGCTGTTTGGCGTTACTGTAAATTGAATATAATTTGAGGTCGATAAAGCTCCGATTGCCCAATTATTGCCACCAAAACGATTCAAATTACCCGCAGGTGCAACAACGCTGCCTGTGAGATTGAGTGTTGAAGATGATAAATTTACATTATTTGTCACACTTAGTTCTGTAGTTTCTAGTCCCGTATTGCCAAATGTGTTCCATTGCAAGAGTTGACTGTAGGACAAAATATGAACAAAAAGAAATAATATTACAATTTTAACTTTCATTGAAGATGAATTTTGATTTGCATAAAAACGCGATACAAATTTACAGCAAAACATTGATATTTAGGTACTTTTGCATTACTAAATTATTAAATTAAGCCATTAAACATTTGTCAATTTATGAATCAAAATCCTAACAATGAAGTTATTATAAAGAAAATAGAGTCATACTGTGCTTATCAAGACCGCTGTCATCAAGAGGTGACTCAGAAATTGAAAAGTATGCTAATCGATTCTTCTACACTCGACGAGATTATTGTTCATCTTATTCAAAACAAATTCTTAAACGAAGAACGTTTTGCTTGTAGCTTCGCTCGCGGAAAACATCGAATAAAGAGTTGGGGCAATATTCGGATAATTAACGAATTGAAAGCACGAAATATAACACAAACAAACATAAAAACCGCATTGAAAGAAATTACGACAGAGGAGTATTTTGCGACTTTTGAAAACCTGTCTGCTCGAGTTTGGGAAAATATCACTGAAAAAAATGAACTCAAAAAGCGCAAAAAGTTTTGCGACTATTTACTTCGGAAAGGCTATGAAAGCCAATTGGTCTATGAAAAAGTAAAAGAATTGGAAAAATCAATCGATTAAAGCGAGACTAAAATACTTACCGCATTACCACCAAAACCAACGGCATTAACCATAATCTTTCGAATTTTTGTTTTCTCATTCTGAACTTCAGCAAAAGGAACTGGTATAAACTGCTGCTGTTGCAACATCAATAACGCCAATTCAATGCCCAACATTCCCGATGCGCCAAGCGTATGTCCGATTTTCCACTTATTCGTTGTGAGCAAAGGTAAATTCTTTCCAAAAACCTTTTGAATAGCATTGTATTCTGACAAGTCGCCTTTTATGGTGCCAGGAGCGTGCATGACAATCACGTCAACTTCCGTTGTTTCGGCACTTTCTAAGGCCATTTGCATCGACTTTTGAAAGCATGTCGCTTCGGCGGAAATCGATGTGTTGTGTTCTAAGAGTTCCGTTGCATAACCAATGCCTTCTATATAAGCCAACGCATGCTCTTTTTTACCAAGTTCTAAACAACAAACTGAGGCGCCTTCTCCTAAAATCATGGTGTTCTGCTTCTTATCTAGATCGAGTGCACGACAAGGATATTGCTGATTTTCTTTCGCATAGATTTTCATCGCTTGCATTTGCGCAACAGTGAAATCTGTTAATGGCGCTTCACTGCCGCCAACCAAAAACTTTTCTGCCATGCCAGACCGAAGCCATGCTACTCCATTAAGGAGCGCATGCAAAGCGGTTGAACAAGTTATGGAATGCGAAATTTCAGGTCCATTCGATTGCAAATCATGTGCAACCCAAGATGAAATGTTGCCTAACGTTGTGGTTGGAGAAGCTAAAGTAGGTGCTTTACCTGTTTTGAGAAATTCAATATGGTGTTTTTCGAATAAGGAAGTGGCGCCACGAGAAGAACCGATATTAATTCCAAATTCATCATCTTTTTTCCAACCTGCTTGTGCAATCGCTAATCGCGAAGCCGCTATTGCCATAAGAACCGAATCATCTAGAAATTTGTATTTATGGTCAGACTTCCTTAATGCGTCCAACATTGCTTCAGCATCTGAATCTAAAGGCGCGACCAACGCTACTGAATTCCCAAAGTCTTGCTGAACAAAACAATGGTTTGAATTGCAATAATGCTCCCAAATCGATTTCGGATTGTTCCCTAGTGGAGACAATGATGCAATGGCTGTAATGGAAATCGGTTGCAACAAAATAATTCTATTTTAATTCAGTTTCGGTTTGAAATGCAAGTGCCTAGCCCTGATAGCAGTGAAAATCCTTTTGCAGCATTTTTTTGCGCAAAAGATTGCAACGGATAGCAGGAACTAGCTCCCAAAATTACACTATTTCTAAAGCATTTTCGACTACTTGGTAGACTTTTTCCAGTTGATTTTGCGATATAATATAAGGCGGAAGAATGTAGACTATATTGCCGACTGGCCGCAAAATAATCCCGTTTTCGATAAAGAAGTTATAGAGTTTGTTACGCATCGTTCCGTAATAACTCTCCTGGTTTTCGGTAATGATTTCTAAAGCAAAAATAACCCCAAGAACTCGAGTCGTTTTTACTTTGGGATGGGATTTTATTTTGGATTGAAAATCCATGTGGCTTTGGTGGACTCGCTTCATGTTGGCTTGAATGCTTTCTGATTGCAATAATTGCAAACTCGCTAAAGCAGCCGCGCAGCCTGTTGGATTGGCGGTAAAAGTATGTCCGTGAAACAACGCCTTATTCGTATCATCATCATAAAACCCGTCGAAGATTGCTGCAGTGAACGTTGTAATTGCCATCGGAATCGTTCCTCCAGTCAATGCTTTTGAAAGACACATCATGTCGGGTTGTTGTTTCAAGTAATCACAGGCAAATGTTTTTCCTGTTTTTCCGAAACCTGTCATGACTTCATCTGCAATGGTGAATACTTGATTTTCTTTACAAATTGTAAGGAGTTCATTGAGGATTTCAGGCGCATACATTACCATTCCAGCGGCGCCCTGCACGAGTGGTTCAAAGATAAAGGCTGCGCACGCATTGGATTGAATGGCTTGATGTAAGGCCTCTTTACTTTTGCTTTCATTTCCTTCGGTTGGGACGGGAATTCGAATTACATCGATTAACGATCCTTGAAATGCCTCGGTAAAAAATGTAATGCCACTTGATGCCATAGCTCCGAAAGTATCGCCGTGAAAGGCATCTTCAAAGGCAATTACTGTAGTGCGTTTTTCGCCTTTATTGTAAAAGTATTGCAGGGCAGCTTTGAGTGCCACTTCAACAGCGGTCGAACCATTGTCTGAAAAGAAAATTTTCTTTTGGTTGGAAGGCAAGATTTTCATCAATTGTTCCGAAAGCAAAACGGCTGGCTTGTTGGTAAATCCACCGAATAAGACGTGCTCTAAAGTCGTGAGTTGCGCGTAGATGGCATCAGCTATAAATTGGTTACTATGCCCGTAAGGATTGACCCACCAAGAGGCAATCGCATCGATATATTCTTTGCCATTTTCATCCCAAAGTAACGCACCTTCTCCTCTGACAATTGCTGGAAGCAAGCAAGTTGTTTTGTGCTGCGTGTAGGGATGCCAGTGATATAATTGGTCTTTCTCGGATAGGTTCATGTTACAATTTTTCTAATACCTCACGAAACGCATCGGCATATTCAGCGATGACATTCTTGTCGAAATAAGGTTCATTCCCGATACGTCCTAAATTCTTGACTCCAGTTTTCGAGAGAATAATCGACTCGGTCGCTGGGTTCTCGTCGCCATTGAACAGAATTCCAGCGATGGCAATTTTTCTGCTAGTGAGGGTTTCGATGGTCATCAACGTATGATTGATGCTTCCCAAATAGTGCCTTGAAATTACAATGACTTTATAGTCGGGTTGAATTAAATCGGCAATAGTTTCATGATCATTTAGTGGAACTAAGATTCCTCCGGCTCCTTCGATGACTAGGTGATTTTGTGTCTTAGGTTCCTTTATTTTCTTAATATCGATGACAACATGATCCAAAATCGCCGCGTGATGTGGACTTGCTGGCGTATTCAAGGCGTAACTGTTTGGGTGAATTATGGACTTTGAATTTGAAATGTAATTGGAGATTTTATGACTGTCTGATTTGTCTAAATCTCCCGCTTGGATTGGTTTCCAATAGTCGGCTTGAAGTGCTTCGGTAATGATAGCGGAGGCGATGGTTTTACCGACATCGGTTCCGATTCCTGTTATAAATAGTTTCATAATTATAGGCCACAGATTAAGCGGATTGAACAGATTAATACTGATTTTTTAAATTTACTTTTTTGTTGTTTGTGTAGATCATCTTTTAAATTCGGGCTCTGCACCAAAATTTAAGAGCATTCCAATTTCAATTGGTGTTGCTTTTAAGTAATTTATTGTTTGAGCAATGTGGGAATTCATTAATAATTCGGTTGCTTTTAGTTCTACAATAACTTTGTCTTCGACAAGCAAATCTGAATAATATTCCCCGACAAGTGCTTTTAAAGTACCTTTTTGCTTTGGTTCCCTTTTAGACCTCTATCTTTCAACTCCAAATACATGGCGTTTTGATAGACTTTCTTAAGGAATCCATATCCAAGTTCATTATAAACTTCATAATAAACTTTTAGGATTGTATTCGTAATAGATTGGTGTAATAGGCTCATATTCATTTTCCGTTAAAATTAGTCAAATCCGTTTTGTCCGTGGCTTAAAAGACAAAAGTAGCTAACAATTCTAAAACTCTGGAAATTTCTGCCTCAGAGTTGTAACTATGAATGCAAATCCGAAGTCGCTCTTGTCCTTCAGGGACAGTTGGAGACAAAATCGCTTTGACATCGAAGCCGTTTTGTTGCAGTTGAGAAGCAATGGTTTTTACCTTTTCATTTCCGGGAATAATGGCGCTTTGAATCGCGGACTTACTTCTTACAAACAGTGGTTTCAATCCGAGTAGTTGTTTCTGTTGATTAAAGAAATTGATATTCTCTCGAAGCGCGTGTTGTGCTGCTTTTTCATTACTCAATTCATGATACGCGCAATAGATGGTAGCAATGTTGTGTGGTGCAAGTCCAGTGGTGTAAATAAAACTACGCGCAAAGTTGACGAGATAATTCTTGAGTTCATTGCTCCCTAAAATCGCTGCACCGTGGCAACCCAAACCTTTTCCGAAGGTCATGATTCTCGCAAAAATTTTATTTTGAACTTGCAATTGTTGGAGCAAGCCGCAGCCGTTTTCACCAAAGACACCGAGTGCATGTGCCTCGTCGACAACGATTAGTGCTTGGTGTTTTTCAGCGATGGCAATCATTGTTTCGAAGTCTGGGGAATCTCCATCCATGGAAAAAACAGATTCGGTGACGATGTAGATTGTTGTGAGTTGTTGGTTGTCGGTTGTGGGTTGGACTTTTGTAATAAGTCGTTCTAAATCCTCGTAGTTGTTGTGTTGGTATTTGTAGGCTTTGGCGTTTGATAATTGAATGCCGTCGCGGATGGAGGCATGACACAATTCATCATAGAGAATAAAATCACCTTTTTGCGGCACGCTGCTAAAAAAACCGACATTGGCGTCATAGCCAGAGTTTAAGATTAGTGCGGCTTCTGCTTGGTGAAATTGTGCGAGGTAGTTTTCGGCAAGTTCGTAAAGCGGATGATTTCCTGATAATAGTCGAGAGCCAGTAGCTCCGTTTTCACAAAAATCATTGTCTAATAGGAACTGATGGGTTTGATTGAAAATGGTTTTTGATTTGGCAAAGCCGAGATAATCGTTGGAAGCAAAATCAATTGCGCTTGAAGTGGAAGGCAATTGGCGCAGCGCGTTGTTTTGCTTTCGGGCTTCGAGTTTGGCGGAAAGATTTTTGGGAAACTTCATTGGGTAAAGTTATCTCTTTTTGAAAAACAAACTAGATTTTGAATCCGGATTTTTAGCCCAGATGGCAGCGGTTATCCTTTTTTATTGCTTTAGTGAAAAGCCCTTCGACTGCGCTCAGGTTGACAAAGCAATAAAAAAGATAGTAGCGCACAGCTGGAATAGCTTCTGAAAATTCAACTGTAAATATAAAATAGTGATTAGTGAGAAAATAGTACTGCCACCCCGCCCTTTGGGCACCCCTCCAGAGGAGGGGAATAAAAAAACGCCTAACAAAAAGCTAGGCGTTTTTCTATAAGTTGGATCGAATTAGTCGACTAATACGATGACTTTGTTGTCTTTCATCTCGATGGTACCAGAGGCGATCTTTAGCGAATAAAGTTGCTCGTTTACTTTGGTAAATTTCTCTGCTACTTCTTTGTCGAATTTGAAAGAAGTTGCTCCAATTTTGATGACACCTTCTTTTAAAGTTGAAACGATTGGCGCGTGGTGATTTAACACTTGAAAACTACCGGCAACACCTGGAAGAGAAACCGAAGTCACTTCGCCTTGGAACAATTTAGATTCTGGTGATACTATTTCTAAAATCATAATTTGATTAATTACGAATTTTTAAATTACGAATTACGAATGATGTTTCGTAATTCATAATTCGTAATTCTTATTACGCTTCTGCTAACATTTTTTGACCTGCTTCTACTACATCTTCGATCGTTCCTTTCAAGTTGAAAGCTGCTTCTGGAAGGTGATCTAGTTCTCCGTCGATGATCATGTTAAATCCTTTGATGGTATCTTTGATATCAACCAAAACTCCAGGAATACCTGTAAATTGCTCCGCTACGTGGAAAGGTTGAGATAAGAAACGTTGTACACGACGTGCTCTTGATACGGCTAATTTGTCGTCTTCTGACAACTCTTCCATACCTAGAATCGCGATGATATCTTGCAATTGTTTGTATTTTTGAAGAATCTCTTTTACTCTTTGTGCGCAATCGTAGTGCTCATCACCTAAGATTTGTGGCGTTAAGATTCTTGAAGTAGAATCTAGAGGATCTACCGCTGGGTAGATTCCAAGTTCCGCAATTTTACGAGACAATACTGTTGTTGCATCTAAGTGAGCAAACGTTGTTGCTGGTGCCGGGTCAGTTAAGTCATCCGCAGGAACGTAAACCGCTTGTACAGAGGTAATAGAACCTTTATTTGTTGATGTGATACGTTCTTGCATCGCACCCATTTCTGTTGCTAATGTTGGTTGGTAACCTACCGCAGATGGCATACGACCTAAAAGTGCCGATACCTCAGAACCTGCTTGTGTAAAACGGAAGATGTTATCAACGAAGAACAATACGTCTTTTCCTTGGTCTGAACCTGCTCCATCACGGAAGTACTCTGCAATGGTTAATCCTGAAAGTGCTACACGAGCACGAGCTCCAGGTGGCTCATTCATTTGACCGAAAACGAAAGTCGCTTTTGATTCTCTCATTCCTGGCATATCTACTTTAGATAAATCCCATCCGCCTTCTTCCATAGAGTGCATGAAAGCGTCTCCGTATTTAATAATTCCTGACTCTAACATCTCACGAAGCAAGTCATTTCCTTCACGTGTTCTTTCACCTACTCCTGCGAATACTGAAAGTCCACCGTGACCTTTTGCGATATTGTTGATCAATTCTTGAATCAAAACTGTTTTACCAACTCCAGCTCCACCGAACAAACCAATTTTTCCTCCTTTTGCGTAAGGCTCGATAAGGTCGATTACTTTGATTCCTGTGAATAAAACTTCAGAAGATGTTGAAAGATCTTCGAATTTTGGTGCTGGTCTGTGGATTGACAATCCGTTATCACCAGTTTTAGGCAATTCACCTAAACCGTCGATAGCGTCACCGATAACATTGAACAAACGTCCGTAAACATCTGCTCCGATTGGCATTTTGATTGGGTTTCCTGTACCTACTACTTCATAACCTCTGCTCAAACCGTCTGTAGAGTCCATAGAAATGGTACGTACGGTATTTTCACCGATGTGTGATTGTACTTCAAGTACTAATAAAGTACCGTCTTTTTTAGTGATTTCTAATGAATCATAAATTTTTGGAAGTTCAACATCTTTACCGTTGAAAACTACGTCCACTACTGGACCAATGATTTGTGCAACTTTTCCTATTACTTTTGACATTGCTTATGTATTTATTAAATAGCTATTTAGGTTTATGAAAATAGAGGGAAACAATGCCTCTTTTTTCCGAGTGCAAATATAAATCTTTAAAATATAAAATCAAGATTATTTTTATAAAAAAATATTGATTTTTTGAAGTATTCTTAGTTCTATGACTTAAATGAAAACAAGTCGCTTCCAACCAATAAAAAACCATCAACTTCGTTGATGGTTTTGAATAAAATCTACCTATTCTCTTAAGGTAAAAAAGAAGGATAGCTTAATGGAAAATCTTGTGGTTTGTACTTCTTAAATGAAGATCCATAAGTTTTCTCGATTGCTTCTAAGAACTTATTGGCAATGTAGGCATTTGCTCTTGGAGTAAGGTGAACTCCGTCTAAGCCAAAAGCACCACCTTGCACGAATTGGTTTGTAAAGTGGTAGGTGCCTGATAGAATACCGCCATTTGCCAATTGTTTTAATACCGCATTAGCATCGACAAAAGCCAATCCTTTTGAAGCAGCAGCATTTCTAATTACGTCATTAAAGGCAATTGTTGCGGCTTCAATTTCATCTTGTTCAGAAGGAAGTAACACCCATTTGTCTTCTAAAGGAAATGTAACTCCATTGACAGAAAGTTGGCCAGCTGTTTCCACCGGTACGCCTAATCCAATCAAAGCGTTTAATCTTGTCGTGTTAACTTGACCAATAATTGATGATGAGGTTAAAACAAATAAATCCGTTGGTGTAGCTTGTTTGCATTGACCATATTGACTAGCCAGCAAAGTCGCAGTTAGTACATCTAATCCACCTGCTTGAAGAACAGGAGCAAGTTGAAGAGAGATGTTTGGAATAGTTTCGTCATTCACAACCACAGCACTATTAGATGTAGTCGAGAAGCTAATAGATCTTTCAGGAACTCCTAAATAAGTAAAGGCGGCATTTAACTGTGCATAGGTCGCATTAAGCGTAGGGATTTGCGGTCCAAAACTCGGATTTGTAGGACTTAATGGATTGTAGGTTACCACTTTAAAGTGAGGAATCGTTTTCACGTCAGGAATGTTTCCAACCACCCCTTTTGCTCCCGCTGAAGTTAAGGTGGTGACTAGTGTGTTATAAGTTTCTTCGAAACCTACACCTGGTGCCCCCGCCAATGGGGTAATAGGATTTGATCCGTCGCCTCCACTAAGAGCATAACCAAGAACATCATTATTACCTATCCATAAAGAGAAAAAAGTTGGATTTTGTGCCATTGCATCTGCCAAGACCGAAGTGCTTTGACTTGAAGCAAATCGCACAAAGTAAGGATTTGCAGTTTTAGGCTCTGTCAGTAAACCTGCTTGACTGCCGTAACCTGGCGCCAGTAAATGAAAGCTTTTCGCTCCTGGAACTCCCATATTATTAAATGGGCCGCTCAATACATTAAATGTCTCAGTAGTAGGCAGGATTCCGTAAGGTGCTTGAATAAGCGACTTTATTACAGGAAGTCCATTTTCAAATTTTTCTATAACTAATCTAGGTAAAAAGTCGTTGTTAATGCTTCCTCCAAATAAAAGGCCGCCAGTATTATCATTCATGTATGGTATTGTAAACTCACCACCACCGACTAGCGCAAATTGGTCTGCCAATAACTTTGGATAAGCATTCATTTGTCCAGCTTTAAACAAAGCACCATCGCTAAAACCCGCGGTAAGTGAGTTGCCCAGCGCCACATATTTACTAAAGTCAGCAGTCCCTGCTGAAACTACTACTTCTGGTTCAATTCCAGAGGTGTCTTCTACTTCTTGTGAACAGGATACAATCCCCAGAGAGGCAATCAGTATCCATTTTATATTTTTTATCATGATTCTTAAATTTTAATTGTAATTAGGGATTGATTGTCCATGAAACTAAATATTGTTGTCCAATGCGACCAGCTCCGATAACTTGCAGATAATCGTCACCACCAATATTAGAGGCGCTTACTTTCAGTACCGATTTCAATACTGGAATTCCATAAGATATTTGTGCGTCAAAAACAGTCACTTCGGGAATTGTTCCGTCAGCAAAAGAAGATTGCCATAAATATTCGCTACTCCATCTTGCATTAACATTAAATCCAAAGTTTTTGAATAATTTTTCGTTTCCAAAAGATCCTTTCACTCTGTGTTTTGGCGTGTTGAATCCAGCGATAAAAGACGGGTCTCTTTCTTGATCAAATTCGAATTGCGCATGATTATAGTTAACCCCTAATTCAAAGTCTTTATAGACTTTTTTAGATACTCCAGCACCGAATCCTAGCGACGTAATTTGCGTTGCTGAATTGGAATAAATTTGGAATGTTCTAATATCTCGGTTTCGAATCGCTTGAATGGCAGGGTCAGCTAGTTGTAATCCTTCTTGTGCCACACCGTAAAATGGAATTACTAATCTGCTGGTGCTAAGGAAATCATTGTAAATATTATAATAGCCATTAATATCGAACGATAAACCATTGTTTAATACCGTTTTGTATCCCAATTCAAATGCTTTTACTTGCTCTGGTTTCACTAAACTTGGGATCGAAGCCAATTGTAATACTGAAGGGTCTTGTGTTATTTGAAATTGTTTGACAGAAGGATCTGTAAATGCAGGTGAATTATAGGCTCGTGTTCCTGTAAAAGTTTCTGTAGGGGCTTCTCCAAGAGCGATACCGGCAGCGCTAGTTGTTAATGTTTCTGTGTATCGTTCTAAATTACCCTCTTGAGAACCAATTAATGCAAATGGCCCTAAATCTAAACCAATAAACAAATCTTGCGTAGTTGGGTTTCTAAAACCGGTTTGGAATGATGTTCTAAACACATGATTTTTCTTTTCCCCAGCGGCATAAACTAAGGAGATTCTTGGAGAAACGAAACCTTTGAAAAATTCCGATTTATCGTAACGAACCGATCCTGTTAGTTTTAATCTGTCATTGAGCACTTTTTTCTGCGCTTGAACATAGGCGCCAAATTCTGTATATCTAATCGGGGCGTCATAATCAGTAAAAATTGATCCCTGAGAATCCAGAACGTACTGTCTATAAGAACCTCCTGCTTGGAACTCAGCAACCTTGATTATATCTTTAAAGTTATAGTTGGCATCTGAGTGATAAATTTTGGATTGGTCAATGAATTTGGCTCCTTTAGTGAAATCTGGATTTTGAACTATTCTTGCCAGTGCACTATTGTATTCTGGTGTTCCTACTTGAAAACGCGGCAATCCACTTGGAACTAGATTTAGAGGATTAGGTCCAAATTGAGGGAATCCAGGCACTTGCGTCACATTGTTGTCTGCAAAATTTCTTGCAAAAGTCGCCGCTTGTTGTCCAGTTAATCCAAGTCCAATTTGAGATTGTAAATAAGCAGTTACGTAATCTGTGTACCAAGGCTTATCGTCTTTAGCTGCTCTATTTACGTTCCATGCTGCAAACCTCATATCATAGGAGTCCCCAGCGTCCTCCGTAGTCATATATCCTCTTACAAAGAAATTTTTCCCCTTAAACTCCAATTTACTTTGTTGCATGATAAAGTTCTCTAAACGGTATCTATTCGCACCTTGATAGACCGTGTTTCCAACACCAACTTTATGTTGCAACATGATTTCAAAATCATTTTTCCATGGTCTAAAATGCAGGGAAAAGTCAGCTTTGACACTTTCAATCTTATTGTCGTTCAAGTCTTGTTCTCTATAACCTGTTCTGCTAACTGACCCAACATTTGGAATAAAATTAGTTACCTCATCACCATATAAATTCAGACCGTCATAATTCGGGTTATTTTCATGACCTATAGTACCTCCAGACACACTTCTCTCATCCGCCGGAATCCATTCAGTAGCTTTCATCAAAGTAATATTAGCTTTCCCAGCGATATATTCATTAAACTTATGAGCCGCACGCACTCCAAAATCCCAATAGTCATTTGTCCCTGCTACCTCTTGTGTGGTTTGTCCATATTTTGCATATGCACTAATCCCTTGTGACGTAAATGGGCTTTTGCTATTCATGAATAAAACCCCATTGAAAGCTCCTGCTCCATACAAAGCAGAAGATGCTCCCGGAAGTAATTCTACATTCGCCACGTCTAATTCCGAAAGTCCGATTAGGTTTCCTAATACAAAATTCAATGCTGGTGAAGAATTGTCCATTCCGTCAACAAGTTGCAGGAATCTGTTGTTAGCAATCGTCGCAAATCCTCTAGTATTGATGGATTTAAAATTCATGCTACTGGTATTCATATGCACTTCCTTAAGGTTTTCTAACCCTTCATAAAAACTGGGTGAAGTTGTAGCTTTGATGTCCTTCAAACCCATTCTTTCAATCGTTACCGGAGATTCTAATAGCCGTTCAGGAGTTCTCGATGCAGAAACAACAATTTCATTTAATTTGGTTTCTTCACTGTTTAGCAACACGGTCACTTTTTGATTGGCCGAAGTGACTGTTACATTTTTCTTTTCAAATCCAACACTTGTCACTTCTAATTTGAATGGCAAGGCGACTGACGAGCTTAATTTGAAACTACCGTCGCTATCAGTAGTTGTCCCAGTTGGATCTCCGACAACTCTAACATTGGCTCCAGGAATGGGCTGATTCTTTTCATCCACAACCGAGCCTGTTACTGTGCTTTGCGCTTGAATCACACTGCAAAACAACAATGACATAATAAATAAGTACAATTTCATTGGGTTTAAATTTTGTTGGTTTATGAAGCCAATGTACAAATATTTTCAACATTCGTAAAAAAACCAAGCGATAATTTCACTATTCTCAACCACCATTATGTCTTACTAACAATATGGCGAAAAACATTTCTTTTTAAGATTTTCTTAACGGTCAAGCACAAAATGTAAAAAAAATATTATGCACGCCTACAAAAGCGAATCATTATTGAATTAATGACAATATTAATGGAAATATTACCCATAAAAAAAGCGAGAATTACTCTCGCTTTTATAAAATTTTGTTGATAACTTTTATTCTACAGTAACGGACTTCGCTAGATTTCTTGGTTGGTCTACGTTACACCCTCTCATTACTGCAATGTGATATGACAATAATTGAAGGGGAATTGTAGTTAACAATGGAGACAAAGCATCCGAAGTTTCCGGTACTTCTATAACATAGTCCGCTAGATCCCGAACTTGAACGTCACCTTTTGTAACCACTGCAATAATTTTCCCACTTCTAGATTTGATCTCTTGGATATTACTTACCACTTTGTCGTAATGCCCTTGTTTTGGCGCAATCACTACTACTGGCATTTGTTCATCAATCAATGCGATTGGTCCGTGCTTCATTTCTGCTGCCGGATATCCTTCTGCATGAATGTATGAAATTTCTTTTAGTTTTAAAGCTCCTTCCAATGCGACAGGGAAATTATACCCTCTACCTAAATACAAACAATTGGTAGCATCTTTAAACTTCGCCGCAATTTCTTTTGCCTTGTCATTGGTTTCTAAAGCTTCTTTTACCTTTTCAGGAATAAGTTCCAATTCTTGCAAGTATCTATGGAAGTCTGAATTAGAAAGTGTTCCTTTCGCCTTTGCTAAACGCAAAGCAATCATGGTTAAAACCGTAATTTGTGTGGTAAACGCTTTGGTCGAGGCTACTCCAATTTCTGGTCCAGCATGCGTATAAGCTCCGGCATGCGTCTCTCTAGAAATTGAGGATCCAACCACATTACATACACCAAACACAAAAGCACCTCTTTCCTTCGCCAACTTAATTGCCGCTAAAGAATCTGCCGTTTCCCCAGATTGTGAAATTGCAATAACGACATCGCCTTTATTAATAATCGGATTTCTATATCTAAACTCCGAAGCATATTCAACTTCTACAGGAATTCGTGCAAACTCTTCGATGATATACTCCGCAACCAATCCAGCATGCCATGAAGTACCACATGCAATAATAAGAATTCGTTGTGCGTTCAGAAATTTTTCCAAATTGTCTTCAACGCCTGCCATTTGAATTACTCCTTGATTGGCGTGTAAACGCCCTCTGTAAGTGTCTTTAATTACACTTGGCTGTTCGTAAATCTCCTTTAACATAAAATGATCATAGCCGCCTTTTTCAATTTGCTCTAAGTTCATTTGCAATTCCTGAACATAAGGATCTACAATTGTATCGTCTTTAATTTTTCTAATTTTCAATGGCTTATTCAAACGTACTATGGCCATTTCTTCATCCTCTAAATAAATGGCATTTGAAGTATACTCTATAAACGGAGAGGCATCTGATGCAATAAAGAACTCATCATTACCAACACCTATCGCCAAAGGACTGCCTAATCGAGCGACTACAATTTCGTCCGGGTTCTTTTTATCAAAAACGCATATAGCGTAAGCACCCACAACTTGGTTAAGCGCAACTTGTACTGCTTTTCCAAGTTTTAAATTTTCTTTGATTTGAACTTCTTCAATAAGATTCACCAATACTTCAGTATCGGTGTCAGACTTGAACGTATAGCCTCTTTTGATTAACTCCTTTTTCAGGGGTTCGTAATTCTCAATAATTCCATTATGGATGATAGCAAGATCTCCAGAATTAGATAAATGAGGGTGCGAATTCACATCATTAGGAACACCATGTGTTGCCCAACGCGTATGCCCCATTCCAATGTTTCCTACCGTAGTTTTTTCCTTCAGAGATTTTTCTTCCAGATCCGAAACTTTACCTTTTGTTTTCGAAACGTTCAAATTAGCGCCATCATAAAGCATAATTCCAGCGCTATCATAGCCTCTGTATTCTAATCTCTTTAATCCCTTTATAATAATAGGATAGGCATCTCTAAATCCGATATAACCGACAATTCCACACATAAATTAGTTTTGTTTAGGTTTAGTATAATAAATTTTAAGTCTTACTCTTTTATCTATTGGCACATTTTCGCCACTTCCATACAAAATAGTCCCAAGAGGATTCACAACAGAAGCTGATGGCATTTCTTTAATATCATAAGTTGGCAGTGAAGATTTCAATTTCTTGTTAGAAATATCTCCAATATTTTCAGTAACCACCAATCCCAATTTTACGTTAGTAGAATCTGCGTTTTGAATTAATCCTCTAATGTGATTGGTGATTCTTAATTTGTAATACGTTCCTCTAGAGTCCGTTTTTTTGATTATCCCACCAAACACCGACTTAGCGTATTTAGGCTTTGAAGACGGCGTATTTTGATCTGAATAATAATCTACTAAAGGTCTTTTGTTATTGATGTCATACAAATAAATTCTATTTGGCTCATATGCCGTACTACCCATCGCGGCATTATCAATATAGAAAGTCAAACTAGCATCATTTACCAGCCATTTACTTGCTCTTAGTTCTTCTAGTTTATCCGCAACGCCATTGTTATCCGCGTCTGGACCAAACAGATCAATTACTGCCATCGAACCCTCTCCGCCTTTCAGCGCAATTCGATCAGAAATTGCTGGTGCTGCCATTTCATTTTGAAAAAAACCAACGGACTTCCCATTTAGATTTAAGATCAGAGTTTTGTGATCTATCCCAGGAGCAGGATTCTCTGTGGTTGGAGCCGTCTTAAATTGCTTGTATCTGATGGTGATTTTTCCTCCTTTAATATTTAACATTGCTAAATTTCCGTCATCACTTCCTGAATTCTCCACTTGAAAATAAAGACCTCGGAAATACTCTTTGAAAACATTGTTGTTGAGGAGTTTTACTGTTGGCGCATCAAGAATTTTACTTCTAAAGAAATTAACATCTAAATCTAATTTTATCCCGGGTACTGATCGCACATCTGCTGGCTCCGGAGTCTCATCAGTAGGTATTCCTGGTTGTACTATTTCCGCAGCGCTAAAAACAAACTCTTCATTTTGACTCAAATCTCCTGAGGTGTTTAGTTTATCTCCTCGAACTGAATAAAATGCATCGTTTTGATTGCTATAATACCTTTGGATGTCTTGTGTAGGACTTGTTGGATCGATGTCATTAATGTAGTATTTTGACTCAAAAACATTCAATTTAATTTTCGAATTGGAAGGACCATAAATAGAATCTAATCGGTAAGTACTCTCACCATCGGAATTAGTTGAAAGCTTTGTACTGAAGTAAGGCACGGTCAAAACTACGCTTTCTATTTCGGGCTGCAAAGCATCATCAAATGATGGATTAATAGTATTTAAGAGCACCTGTACGGCTAGACTCGCTTTTGTAGTCCCGAAAACCGGATTCTTATATATCCCAAGTGCGTTAACCGGGAGATCAAGTGTTTCCACCGGACCCGTAATTTGGCTAATCGCATTTACATCATAAAATTCTGGAGTTCCAGTTTCAAAATTATCGTTGCCAATGATATTCGCACCAATTTCGTTTGAATCATCATCACAAGAGATAAAAAGCACCATCAAAATGGAAAATAAAATGGATTTTAGAAAAAACCTTTGTTGCATAGTTTGTTGTTTCTTTTAGTTATAGAACCGTATTCTTGTAAAAGTTAGTATACGCTTCAGCAAACTGATCTTTCGGCATGAAAGGTAAAAAAGGTTTGCCCGAGGTTTCAATAAATTTTGTTAAAATTGGAGAAAGCGACTCTGATGCTATGATCACCGCGTCTGAATGAAGAATGGAAGTCATCAATATATTTTCATAATTAGGCGAGGCTAGATTCGCTATTGACTCCGCCGGAATACCATCAAATTTTACCTTATTAATCATTTCTAAATCTAATGTTCCTTCAAAGGATTGACTATAAACCGAAGTGACAATTTTTGTGTCTGCAAATAACGCTTCGTCTTTATAATAATGCTTCATATATATTGGAAGCATCGACGCCATCCAACCATGAACATGAATAATGTCCGGAACCCAGTTTAATTTTTTTACAGTTTCAACGACTCCTTTTGCAAAGAAAATGGCACGCTCGTCATTGTCAGGATACAAAGCACCTTCTTCATCTGTAAAAGTAGCTTTTCTCTTAAAATACTCATCATTGTCAATAAAGTAAACTTGAATTCTTTCTTTCGGAATTGAGGCCACTTTAATAATCAATGGCATATCCAAATCATTTACCACCAAATTCATTCCAGACAAGCGAATTACTTCGTGCAATTGATGTCTTCTCTCGTTAATATTGCCATATCTTGGCATAAAAATTCGAATTTGCCCACCCTGATCATTAATCATTTTCGGAACATCGTAAGACATCAAAGAAACTTCATTCTCAGCCAAATAAGGCACCACTTCAGATGATACGTATAATATCCTCTTATCCTCCATATTGTAATTTACTTTTACTTATTGCCAACAAAAAACAGGCAAAATTACAAAAATTTATGCAGGTATTAACTAAAATCTTAAGTTTGCATTCTATTTCAAGAATACTTTCATGAAAATTTTCGAGAAGCAAGCCGAATTGAAGTCGTTTTTAAAGTCCATATCTACTGCAAATTCCACCATCGGCTTTGTTCCTACAATGGGCGCGTTGCATGAAGGTCATTTGTCTTTGCTTAAAGATTCTGTAAAAAACAACACCGTTACAGTTATCAGCATTTTTGTCAATCCAACGCAATTCAATAACCTGGAAGACCTTGAAAAATATCCTAGAACTTTAGAATCTGATGTTCATAAGATAAGATCTGTTTCCGACTCAATTGTAGTGTATGCGCCGACTGTTTCTGATATCTATGATGGCAATACAATCTCGCAACATTTTGATTTTGAAGGTTTAGAAAATCAAATGGAGGGTGAATTTCGGCCGGGGCACTATGATGGCGTTGGCACCATTGTGAAAAAACTTTTTGAGATTATTCAACCAACAAATGCTTATTTCGGAGAAAAGGATTTTCAACAGCTGCAAATCGTTAGAAAACTAGTTGAAAAACTACACATGCCTATAAATATCGTAGCTTGTCCGATTTATCGAGAGAAAAGCGGTCTGGCGATGAGCTCAAGAAACGAACGCCTAACCGAAAACGAAAAAAAAGAAGCTGCGCTGATTTACGAAATTCTAAAGACTTCAAAATTACTATTTCAAACCAAAAGCACTACAGAAATATCGGACTGGGTTGCCAAAACTTTAAAGAAGCATAATAATTTTAAACTAGAGTATTTTCAAATAGCAGACGAACGCAATTTATTGCCTTGTATTCGGAAAAACAAAAACAAAAAATATCGTGCATTCATCGCTGTTTTCATCAATAATATTCGATTAATCGATACCATTTCATTATCCTAAGCAAAATGCAAATTGAAGTTATTAAATCAAAAATACATCGCGTAACCGTAACAGGCGCAGATTTAAATTATATTGGCAGTATTACAATAGATGAAGTGCTATTAGAAGCATCCAATATTATTGAAGGTGAAAAAGTTTCGATTGTAAATGTCAATAATGGCGAAAGATTCGACACCTACGCCATCAAAGGAAATCGAAATAGCGGCGATATCATTCTCAATGGTCCTGCTGCGCGAAAGGTTCAAAAAGGAGATGTGATTATCATTATGTCTTACGGCTTGCTTGAATTTGAAGAAGCGAAAAAATTCAAACCTGCGTTGGTTTTTCCAAACGAAAAGAACAACTCACTCACTTAGTCTTCGACAACAATGAAAAAGAAATGGCTCCAGAAAAACAATGACTTTACTGCTGACGAAGCCGCTGATTCCATTTCATTTTCTCAGTATGTAAAAAGACAAATTGGAAAATGGCTGTCAATTGTACTGCCCATTGCATTGGGTTTCTTTCTGATTTTCTACACCTACAACAAGTTTACTGCCGAACAAATTCTTGAAATTCAAAGCTATTTTAAAAATGCCGATTATACTTATTTATTTATTGCCGCAGGAATTGCAGTTTTGGGCAATGCATCGCGAGCCTATCGCTGGAAATTTTCACTCGAACATATGGGCTACAAATCGTCTTTTAGAAATAATTTTATGGCGATTAGCATCGGCTATGTTTTGAACTTGACCGTACCAAAATCTGGTGAAGTTTCGAGGGCATTAATCGTAAAAAAATACAACAACATTCCTTTCGACAAAGGATTTGGCAGCATAGTCGCCGAAAGAATAATAGATTTTTTGGTTTTATTATTATTTATGTTGGTCGCTATATTTCTGCAATTTAGCATTGTAAAATCATTCATCTTAGACAAGTTGCCACTTTATCAAATTTTGCTATATGCAGGATTTGGTCTATCTATTTTCATTGTTTCGCTTTTGGTCTATCATTACTCCAAATCGAAATATATCTTGTCATTAAAACAAAAAATTTCTGGTGTACAAGAAGGTGTTTTTAGTATTATCCACATGCAAAAAAAAATGGCGTATTTATTCCATACTGCCTTCATTTGGTTTTCTTATCTACTGATGTTTTATGTGGTTTTTTTCGTTTTTTCCGAAACAAGCACGTTGAGCTTTAGTGCCGTAATAACCTCTTTTGTTGTGGGAAGCATTGCCATTGCTTTTACCAACAGTGGCTTTGGTTCGTATCCATTTCTTATCTCAAAAATACTCTTGGTTTATGCTATTTCTGAAACTACAGGAAACGCCTTTGGTTGGATAGTTTGGACCTCACAAATGATTGTCGTCCTTGCTTTGGGTTTGTTTTCTTTTTTATATTTACCTGTATTTAATAGAAAGAAATAAATCAGTATCTTGCTACTTATTTTAAAGACGTTTTATATCCAACTTGACCAACATGAAAAAAATTGCCTTCTTGCTATGTCTTTTTAGCACTTTGTTGAGCTATTCACAAAAAATTACTGAAGAGGTTTTTTCTCCAAAATTAAATGAAAACAGGGAAATAACAATTGGACTTCCAGCATCTTACATTACCAATCCCAATAAAAAATATCCGCTTTTGATTGTTTTGGATGGTGATTATTTATTCGACCCTTTTCAAGGCGCTCTAAATTACGGCGCGTATTGGGATGATTTGCCTGAAGTAATAATTGTCGGCATCAACCAAAACAAGAATAATGAACGAGAAACAGATTGCGCTGTCGATCAAACCACTGGTTTGCCTGATGAAAAAGGAAATAAATTCTTTGAATTTATTGGCATGGAACTCGTTTCTTATATGGAAAAAAAATACCGAATTGCACCGTTCAAAATAATAGCTGGTCATGATTTTACTGCGGGATTCTTAAATTTCTTTTTGTACAAAGAGCGCCCCCTTTTTGATGCGTATATCTCCATGAGTCCAGAACTTCCTGTGGCTATGGAAAAGAACATCCCAGATCGTTTTGCCGTTTTGGAACAACCCATCTATTACTACCAATCTACCGCTGACGGAGACGTAAAAAAAATGCAAACAAGAATAAGAGAATTAGATGCCACCGCAAAAACAATCAATAAGCCAAACATCAACTACCGCTTCGATGAGTTTAAAGGCGCCTCGCACTATTCCTTGGTTTTGCACTCTATTCCCAATGCCTTATATCAATTTTTTGCGGTTTACCAACCAATTTCAACAGCAGAATTCTCTGAAAAAATTGTTGTTTTGCCCTCGGGCTATGTCGACTATTTAACAAACAAATACGAGGTCTTAGAGAAATCTTTGAATATAAAAATGCCTATCCGAATCAATGATTTTAAAGCCATTGAAGCGGCAATTCTAAAAAACAATGCCTTTGACGAATTCGATAAGTTGTCGGACGTGTCTAGAAAACAATATCCAAAATCAATGTTAAGTGACTACCATAAAGCGATGTTTTATGAAAAAACAGGGGATCTTAGAAAAGCGATAAAGTCCTATCAAAGTGCCTTTCAAAAAGACGAAATTGGAGATTTAACCAAAGACATGATGCTAGACAAAGCTGATGAATTAAAGAATCAGTAATCGCCATGGCTAAAGTGAAAACTTCTTTCTTTTGTCAAAACTGTGGTTCGCAATATTCTAAATGGCAAGGACAATGCAATGCTTGCAAAGAATGGAATACGATTGTTGAAGAAATCATTCAAAAGGAAGAAAAACCCGATTGGAAATCGATTAGTCCAACGCAAAAAAAAGTTTCCAAACCACTCAAAATAAAAGAAATTGACTCGACGCAAGAAGTTCGAATGAACACGCTTGACGGCGAATTGAATCGCGTTCTTGGCGGCGGAATTGTTCCTGGATCTTTAATTCTTCTTGGTGGTGAACCCGGCATCGGAAAAAGTACATTATTGCTACAAATATCTTTAAAGCTGCCTTATAAAACCTTGTATGTTTCTGGCGAGGAAAGTCAAAAGCAAATCAAAATGCGAGCAGAACGAATTACGCCAAACGGCGATAACTGCTACATTCTTACCGAAACCAAAACGCAAAATATTTTTCGACAAATAGAAGAGATTGAACCCGAAATCGTCATCATCGATTCTATTCAAACCTTACATACCGAATATATCGAAGCTTCTCCTGGTAGTATTTCACAAATACGAGAAACTACCGCAGAACTCATCAAATTTGCAAAAGAAACCAATATTCCCGTCATTCTTATTGGTCACATCACCAAAGACGGAACCATTGCTGGGCCAAAAATTCTAGAACATATGGTCGACACGGTTTTGCAATTTGAAGGCGATCGCAATCATGTTTATCGCATTTTAAGAGCGCTTAAAAACCGTTTCGGTTCCACGTCAGAATTAGGAATATACGAAATGTTGGGTAGCGGCTTGAGAGAAGTGTCCAATCCGTCAGAAATACTAATTTCCCATAAAGACATTACGCTTTCTGGTACAGCCATCGCCAGTACATTAGAGGGAATGCGCCCACTCATGATCGAGATTCAAGCGCTCGTGAGCACAGCAGTTTATGGAACTCCACAAAGAAGCACTACAGGATATAATGCCAAAAGACTCAACATGATTCTTGCCGTTCTAGAGAAACGCGCGGGTTTCCGATTGGGAACCAAAGACGTGTTTTTGAATATCACTGGTGGAATCTCCATTGACGATCCCGCGATTGATCTCGCTGTTGTTGCGGCAATCCTGTCCTCAAACGAAGACATTCCGATTGGAGAAGGTTATTGTTTTGCAGGTGAAGTTGGACTTTCGGGCGAAATTCGTCCCGTCAACCGAGTTGACCAACGTATTCAAGAAGCAGAGAAATTAGGCTTCTCGACGATTTTTGTTTCAAAATATAATAAGATTTCTGTCAAAAATACGTTAATCCAGATACGACTAGTTTCAAAAATTGAAGATATCGCCAGCGAATTGTTTGGTTAAGCATACTATACACTCCAAAAAATGAGAACGAAAAAGCAAAAATTAGTATTAGGAGCGAAAATTCTGAGCGCTGTTTTTGTGCTACTCCTTCTTCTAATGATTGTATTTCGAGATGCCATTTTGCAGAAAGCAATTGTAGTGATTACAAAAAAATTAGACCGCGAATACGATAGTTCATTTTCTATAAAAAAAGCTGACTTTGAAGGATTAACAGGTGTTCAAATGGAAGATATTATTCTCGTTCCACATCAAAAAGACACCTTATTCCGAATTCACAACATCAAAACGAGTGTCGGTTTTTGGCATTTGCTTACAGGTACCATTCAATTAGAAAGTCTACAAATTGACAACGGTTTTCTACAGTTGGTAAAGGCAGAGAATGGCCGTAATTTCGATGCTTTTCTACCAAAAAAAGACACCATTGATACTGGAGAAAAACCCAACTACGCCAAATTGGTCTATCGAATTTTGAATCGAGGATTGAATCTAGTGCCGACCGATATGCATCTCCATAACCTAACACTTCGGATGAACGATATGGGTAAAAAAGCGACGATGCATTTGAATACTTTGGTTTTAGAAGACAAACAAATGGAATCTTCAATTGTTGTTCAAACCAACACCTTTACCCAAAGATGGAAAATAAAAGGCTTTGCGGATCCACGAAACAAACAGACAGACATTCGATTCTTTAATATTGACACGGGCAAAATAAAAGTGCCTTACTTCGACGAGCGATACGGAATTAAGTCAAGTTTTGACTCCATTCGGCTGAACGTTTCCAATATTGATATGGATGGCGATGAGCTACACATTGATGGCTTTACGTCGATTTCTAATTTCACCATCAATCACCCAAAAATTGCCAGCAAAGATGTCGTAATTAAAAAGGCAAGATTTGATTACAACTTTCTCTTCGGAGAAAATTTTGTGGCTATTGATAGTAGTTCAACGGTGCAACTCAACCAAATTAAATGTCATCCCTACGTTTCCTACAATAATGAAACAGACAAAATTTATACGTTGAAAGTCTCCATTCCAAAAATGAAAGCACAAAATTATATTAACTCGCTACCAGAAGGGTTGTTTACGCATTTTGTTGGTATGGAAGCTACTGGGGAATTTGACTACCACCTGAATTTTGTATTCAACAAAAACAAACCCAACGCCTTGGTTTTCGAAAGTAACCTCAACAAAGAAAATCTTCAAATTACAAAATATGGTGAGGCGAACTTAAGCAAACTCAATGGCGAATTTGTGTATCATGCCATTATCAATAATACCCCCCAACGAGGTGTTTTGGTTGGTGCTGCTAATCCAAATTATACGCCGCTAACTCAAATTTCTCCCTTTTTGCGCAAATGTGTACTGACAACTGAAGATCCATCGTTCTTTTCTCATCACGGATTTATCAAGGAAGCTTTCAAACAATCGATTGTAAAAAACATTCGGACCAAGAAGTTTTCCCGCGGTGGGAGTACGATTAGTATGCAATTGATTAAAAATGCCTTTTTGACCAGAGAAAAAACGCTGTCCAGAAAATTAGAAGAAATCTTGTTGGTTTATATACTCGAAAACAATCGAATTGTCAGCAAAGAACGAATGCTTGAAGTGTACTTTAATATTATCGAATGGGGACCAAACGTATACGGAATTGGAGAAGCTTCACAATTTTATTTTCAAAAAAACCCTTCCGAGTTAACGCTTAACGAATGTTTATTTCTGGCGAATGTTATTCCAAGTCCAAAGAAGTTTATGTATCAATTTAATAATGAAGGAAATCTGAAACCTTTCGCCATTTCTCGTGACAAGCAACTAAAGAACATCATGATGCGCCGAGGATTGATTGTTTCTGATGACACCATCAATCAGTTTCCAATACATATTTCAGGCAATGCCCGATCTTACATTAAAATCGTAGCGGATATTCAGACAGAAAAAGATTCCACTAGCATTGAGGAGTTTGAATTCTAATATACTAAAAATCAAGAAAAATAGTTTTGGTATTTGTATTCTTTGATACTAAAATTTGAAAACAAAACATGGCATTTTCTAAATTCAAAATCGAAATTATGAAACATCTCATTCTTGTAGTATTCTTGTTATTTGCAGGCAATTTGTTTGCCCAAAAACCTATTTTTACTACCGCAAAAGTTAAAGCAGCCACCGTATATTTTAATTCTGTAGAGTTGGCGCAATCAACAACGGCATCACTTCCAAAAGGAACTAGTGAAATCGTCGTGAAAAATGTCGCTGATTATTTGAACGAAAACACCTTGCAAATTGGAGCGCCATCTAATGTTACGGTGCTTTCCGTTCAGTTTACTAACAACTACATTTCTGAATATGAAATTGATGAAAAATCACCGATGATAAAAGCGGTTCGAGACAGCATTCGTTTGGTGGAAAAAGAAATTCAAAGAATTAATAATGCCAAAGAAACGGAAGTTAAAACCATTGAATTGCTTGACAAAAACCAGCAAGTTTCAGGCTTAAACTCCGGTTTGAATGTCGCTGAATTAATCAAATTGATGGCGTTTTATAAAACCAAAAGAAGTGAAAGTCGCAATGCGATTGATGGATTAGAAGACCGCAGAATCAAATGTGTTGAAACCCTTTCAAGACTAAAAAATAAACTCGAAATCAATACCAAAAATGAAGAGAAAACCTCTCAAGGAAAATTGATTATCCAAGTCATGAATGAAGTCGCAGGTGTTGTCGATTTTGACATCAACTATATTAGTAACAATGCTTCGTGGTCGCCTTTTTACGATTTGAGAGCAGATAATATTTCCTCTCCAATCAATATGATGTATAAAGCGCAGGTAGTTCAAAATACTGGGATTGATTGGAAGAAAGTGAAGCTGACTTTGTCTAGTGGCAATCCGAATCAGAACAATCAAGCGCCGATTTTGAATGCATGGTGGTTGCAATATCAAAATCAATATCAATATGAAAATTATAATCGTAAGGATCAAGTGATGCGGAATCAAATTCAAAGTGTTGCTAGTGGTGTAGCTATTGAAGCTGATAAAGTAATGAATGCACCTTCAATTTCTAATTATACAACAGTAACTGAAAACCAACTCAATATTTCCTTTGACATTGACATTCCCTATGATATTCTATCTAATGGGAAAGCTCATAGTGTAGCGCTAAAAGAACTACAATTGCCTTCAACTTACAAGTATTATGCGGCGCCGCGAGTTGAAAAAGAAGCGTTTTTATTGGCTGAAATTAGTGATTACTCGAAATACAACTTATTGCCAGGCGAAGCCAATATTATCTTTGAAGGTTTGTATGTAGGAAAAACTTATATCAATGCTAATCAAACTTCAGACACATTGAATCTAAGCATGGGAAGAGACAAGAAAATCTCAATCAAACGAGAAAAAGTAGTCGACAAATCTGGAACGAAATTTTTGTCTTCGAAAAAAGAGCAAACTTTTACCTACGATATTACGCTTAGAAATAATAAAAAAGAAGGGGTGCAACTTTTGCTAAAGGACCAATTCCCGCTAAGTCCAGACAAAGAAATCGAAGTGACTCTAAATGAAAGCAATGATGCAAAGGTCAATGCAGAAACCGGTATCCTCACTTGGGACTTAAATTTAAAGCCCAACGAAACTAAAAAAATACGCCTTAGTTATAAAGTAAAGTATCCTAAGGACAAAATCATCGGAAATTTGTAATTTCTCGTTTGCATATTCTCAATAAGTAATTAACAATTATAAAGTTAGGGTTTCAAATCATTTATTTATATTTACCGTCCAAAACAAAATAAACAAATGCTATGAAACAAATCTTTACTTTTCTAACTGTACTTTTGAGTTCTTTTTCGTTCGCTCAAAGTATTAATATTTCACCGTTCGCTACAGGATTTTCAAATCCAGTCGACATTGCACATCCTGTAAATGACTCCCGTTTATTTGTAGTACAAAAAACAGGATTGATTCGAATTCTAACTGACACTGGAGCCATTAATACCACGCCATTCCTAAATTTATCATCGCTATTACCTAATCCACTAAGCAATGAACAAGGCTTATTGGGTTTGGCTTTTCATCCGAATTATTCAGGGAATGGTTATTTTTATGTAAACTATACCAACACTTCCGGGAATACGGTAATTGCACGATATACGGTTTCTTCTAATCCAAACATTGCGGATGCAGCTAGCGCAACTATCTTGCTAACCATAACACAACCATATTCAAATCACAACGGTGGCAGTGTAAAGTTTGGGCCTGATGGATTTTTATACATCGGAATGGGAGATGGTGGAAGCGCCGGAGATCCAGGAAATAGAGCGCAAAACATCAATGAAAACTTAGGAAAAATATTGCGCATCGATGTAGATTCTGGTTCGCCATACGGCATTCCCGCAGACAATCCTTATGCTGGAGATATTCCAGGAAACGACGAGATTTGGGCCATCGGAGTGCGTAACCCTTGGAAATTCAACTTTGATAGTTTTACTGGTGATTTATGGATTGGAGATGTGGGTCAAAATCAAATAGAAGAAATTGATCATGTAGCTGCTCCATTAACGCCTGGACTGAATTTCGGTTGGAAATGTTATGAAGGAAATAGCGTTTATTCTAATTGTACAGGAACAAACTATACCTTTCCTGTAGCACAATACACTCATACTGGCGGCGCTTGCTCAATATCAGGAGGCTACGTTTACCGCGGATCATTATATCCAAATCTATTTGGAAAGTACCTATTTGCTGATTACTGTAATAACAAAATTGGATATATCAACGATGCTGGAACTATTGTCTGGACTAGCGCCTTTACCGGAACCAACTTCACCACTTTCGGCCAAGATCTAAACGGCGAAATGTATGTTGCTGGGGCAAGCAGTGGTGTTATTTATAAGATTGTAGACACTTCTTTGGCTACAAATAGTTTTGATAAAGACAAATTTGAATTGTATCCAAATCCAGCAAGTACTGAAGTTTATTTAAAAACAAAAGGATTACAATTTCCTGCAACAGTAACTGTAGTTGATGCTACAGGGAAAACGGTGATGCAGCAAACGGTAGACTCGGATGCAACTGCACTATCAATTGGTAATTTGCAGGTTGGCTTATATATCGTTTCGATTAAGGATCAAGCTGGTTTGAGTATCAGTTCGAAATTATCTGTTAAATAAAAAGCATTTCGCTACAAAAAAACGAAGCCGCATAAGAATTAATTCCTTTGCGACTTCGTGTCTTTGTGGCAATTCCTTTATAACTGATTCAACATCTTAGAAATTTCATCCAACTTTGGTGTTAGAATAATTTCGATTCTACGGTTTTTGGCTTTCCCATCTGCAGAAGAATTGCTCGCTATAGGCGCATATTCACTTCTTCCTGCTGCCGTAAGATTCTGTTGGTTGATGCCTTTGTTTTCTCCAAGAATATTGACAATTACAGTGGCTCTTTTCGTCGACAAATCCCAATTGTCTGCTATAGGACCAGAACCATTGAAAGCGTCATCATCTGTATGTCCTTCTATCAGCACTGCAATATCAGGATTGGCTTCTAAGACTTTTCCAACTTCCACAACGGCGCGTCTTCCTTCTGCTCCCACGGCCCAGCTTCCGGAACTAAACAACAATTTGTTTTCCATAGACACGTAGACTTTACCGTTTTTCTGTTGCACGGTTAATCCTTTTCCTTCAAAACTATTGAGCGCACTCGACAAGGTTTCTTTTAATTTTTTCATGTTGGCATCTTTCGCAGCCATCAAACTTTCTAGTTCTTCCAATCGTTGTGAACTAGCTTGAAGATCGGTCTTTACTTTATTCAACCGATTTTGTTCTGCGGTCAACGCTTTTTCTTTGGCATCCAATTGACTTAGCAACTCTCTGTTTTTACTCATATTAGCTTGCAAGGCGTCATTACTATTTTTCTCTAAAGCGGCGTACGAAGCTTGCATGGCTTTGTAATTGTTGTTGGCTGCGTTGTAATCGGCTAGATTTTTATCGCGTTCTAATCGTGTGTCGCTCAATTCACTTTTGATGGCGTCGTAGGCCATTTCCATATCTGCCTTCGATTTGATGCAATCGTCGGTCTCGTCTTGAATGCGGCGATTTTCTTTTTTGAGATCGGCGTATTTATTTTCGAGATCTTGGTAGACTTTCTTGGTAACGCAAGACGATGTCAATAAGAGTAAACTGAGTAAAAATGCAAGCGTATTTTTCATAATTAATTAATTGATTATCTATTGATATGTCATTGTATTCAGGTGCCTAGCCCTGATGGCAGCGGCATCCTTTTTATGCTGAACTCGTTTCAGTATCTTTTTGTATTACTTCGTTTCTGTATGTTGAGATGCTGAAACGAGTTCAGCATAAAAAGATAGAGCGAACAGCAGGTTCCCGGCTCCTCTTAATTTATCTCCACCATGGTCGGGCAATGGTCGGAATGCTTTGCATCTGGCAGAATTACGGCTCTTTTAATCCTATTTCTTAGAGGCTCGCTCACCAAGCAATAATCGATGCGCCAGCCTTTGTTGTTGCCTCTGGCGCCCGCGCGGTAACTCCACCACGTGTAATTGTCGGGCTCTTTATTTAACATTCTAAAACTATCGATGAAGCCACTTTTCATAAAATTGTCGAGCCAAGCGCGTTCTTCGGGCAAAAATCCAGACACGGTTCTGTTGCGAATCGGGTCGTGTATGTCGATGGCTTCGTGACAAATATTGTAGTCGCCACAGATGATTAGATTGGGGATTTCCTCTTTAAGTTGGTTGATATAGTTTTGAAAATCATCCATATACATAAACTTATGGTCGAGGCGATCGATGTTGGTTCCCGAGGGTAAATACAAACTCATTACGGAAAAATCGTCAAAATCGATGCGAAGATTTCTACCTTCAAAATCCATATGGGCGATGCCGGTTCCGAATTGAACATTATTCGGTTTTACTTTGGATAAAATAGCCACACCACTGTAACCTTTTTTCTCGGCGGGAAACCAAAAATGATAGGGATAACCCGCTAGTTCAAAATCAAGTAATGGAATTTGCTCTGGCGTTGCTTTGATTTCTTGTAGGCAAATCACATCTGGATTGGCTTGTTGCAACCAAGTGAGGAAACCTTTGGAGATGGCAGCTCGAATTCCGTTGACGTTGTAAGAAATAATTTTCATCGAAGGCGTTTATTTTTAGTCTTTCAAATGTAATAAAAAAGGATAAAGTAAAATGGAGTTTTTTGCTATCTTTGTTTCTGTCTCGATAAACAAATACAAACATGGGTTTAGTTACCGCAAAGGAAGTCGCCAAAGCAATACACGCCGATAAATATGGGGTTTTAGGAACTTTTGCTGGTTGGTTATTGATGAAAGTACTTAAAATTTCTACCCTCAATGATATTTACGACAGGAATAAGCACTTGCAAGATGTGCCGTTTCTGAACGCCATTTTGGACGAATTTCAAATCAAATTTGAAATACCTGAAGAAGATTTCAAACGTTTGCCTAAAGACGGTGCTTATATCACGATTTCCAATCATCCGTTGGGCGGCATTGACGGGATTTTGTTGTTGAAATTGATGTTGGAGCGCGAACCGAATTTTAAGATTATTGCTAATTTCCTGTTGCATCGCATCGACCCATTGAAGCCCTATATTATGCCGGTGAATCCTTTTGAAAACTTGAAAAACGCGAAATCAAGTGTGATTGGTATCAAAGAAACCTTACGTCATTTGAGCGATGGAAAGCCTTTAGGGATGTTTCCTGCTGGAGAAGTTTCTACTTATAAAGACGGAAAATTGATGGTGGATAAAGTATGGGAAGAAGGCGCAATTAAAGTCATTCGCAAAGCGCAAGTGCCTGTGGTTCCGATTTATTTTCACGCCAAGAACAGTCGATTGTTTTATTTCCTTTCGAGCTTAAATCCGACTTTGAGAACGGCGAAACTTCCTTCAGAATTGCTGACGCAAAAAGATCGTGTGATTAAAGTTCGTATCGGAAAACCCATATCTGTTGCCGAGCAAAATGAGCATAAAACCACGGAAGAATACTCTGAGTTTTTGAGAAAGAAAACCTATATGTTGGCGAATTCCTTTGAAAAGGACGTGCCGTTTTTGTCGGCTCCGAATCTCAATAATCTGAAACTTCCTAGAAGTCCAAAAGAAATTGCAACGCCTGCCAATCACGAAAAAATGGTGGCCGAGGTTGCTAGTTTGAGAAACTCAGATTCGAGGTTGACACACAGTAAAAACTACGAAGTGTTTTTTACCGAAGCGCATAAAATCCCGAACATTCTACATGAAATTGGACGATTGCGTGAAGTGACTTTTAGAGAAATTGGAGAAGGAACCAACAACTCCCTCGACTTAGATAAATACGATCAATACTACCACCATTTGTTTTTGTGGGATGAGGAAGCACAGCAAATTGCCGGTGCGTATCGTATGGGATTGGGTTCTGAGATTTTTCCAAAATATGGCATTGACGGGTTTTATCTGCAGGAATTATTTCGATTTGAGCCCGAATTGCATGATATGATGAGCAAGTCGATAGAAATGGGAAGGGCTTTTATCTCTAAAGAATACCAATTGAAACCGATGCCATTGTTCTTATTGTGGAAAGGAATTGTACACACGACGCTGCACCATCCGGAACATAAATTTTTGATTGGTGGTGTCAGCATTAGCAATCAGTTTACGGATTTCTCTAAATCACTGATGATTGAATTTATGAAATCGCATTATTACGATCCTTATATCGCGCAATATATTCATCCCAAAAAGGAATTTCGAGTGAAGTTGAAAGATGCTGATAAGGACTTTATTTTTGATGAAGCCGAAGCTGATTTGATCAAATTCGATAAGATTATCGACGAAATCGAACCGGGCACTTTGCGTCTTCCGGTATTGATTAAGAAATACATCAAGCAAAACGCGCGAGTGGTCGCATTTAATGTAGATCCGCTGTTCAACAATGCAATAGATGGGTTGATGTATATTCGAATTGCCGACTTGCCAGAAAGTACGATGAAACCAGTAATGGAAGAATTTCAGGCGGAATTGGAGCGGAAATTAGCGGAAAAAGGCGAAAAGATTTAAATCTAGATACTTACTGAATTCGCCAAGGCGGGTTTTTCCTATTAACCCCTGCGTAATACAATATCAATTGATTGTTATCGAGATCTTTAAGTCGCGCTTCACGCCACAACCAAGGTTTGTCGTTGGGCAATTCTTCAAATTCAAAACCTTTTGCGAGGAGTTCATTTACCTTATCATCGAGACAATCGACTTCAAAATAAATCCAAGTGGTGTTATTATTTTGCTGATCTGATTGATGTAATGAAAAAGTGGCGTCATGGTTCGGGCATTCGAATCTGGCGTAGGTTGGAAGTGATTTAACAATTAATCGCAAACCTAATAGCTCATAAAATTCAATTGATTTTTCTACATCGCAAACCGCAACCGTGATTTGATTGAGATTCATTAAAACCAGCCTTTCTTATTCTCCTGATACGTGTGATAAAATTCCTCATCTGTTTTGGTCAGATAGATGATTCCTTCAATCAGTCCAATAAAACTACCGGCAATGCCACAGGTAATAATTGAAAGCAAAATTTGAATAATACCTTCTGTGGTGTATCCTAAAATAAATTTGTGAATACCCAATCCTCCGAATAATATCCCAAGAATACCAGCAACAATTTTCTTGTTTTCAGGTTTAAATTGCGGTTGTTGAGGTTGGTTCCATGCTTCAAATTTTGTGTTTTCCATGACCGTTGTTTGTTAGATTGACTCCATAAAAATATGAAATTTATTGAAACACACTATCAACAGGTTCCCAAAGTTCTATTTTGTTGCCCTCTGGATCGAGAATCCAACCGAATTTTCCGTAGTCGTACGTTTCCATCTCCCCAACGATTGTTACACCTTCTTCTGCTAGATTTCGCAAAAGCACTTCAAGATTCGCTACTCTGAAATTTTGCATGAATTGTTTTTCGCTAGGTTGAAAATAAGTTGTGTCATTTTTAAAAGGTGACCATTGGGTGGAACAATCATTCCCATTTCTATCTTTCCACCAAAATGTCGAACCATAATCATCGGTTTTGAAACCGAGATGTTTACCATACCAAGCAACCAACTCCTTTGGATTTGCTGATTTAAAAAATACGCCGCCGATTCCGGTTACACGAACTTCTTCGGTATTTACCGTTTCGCTTCCGAAGTATTTTTCTTTGATTTTGTCGACGATTACTTGTGCTAAGCTTTGTTGACTTTCGACTGTCCAACCGGCGATATGTGGCGTCAACAAAACATTTTTGGATTGCAATAAGTATTGATAAGCCTCAGGCAAAGCAGCGGCATTGAGTGTTTCAAAAGATAGATTTTCGTATTCAATCACATCCAATCCGGCGCCCAGAATTTTTCCGTTTTTCAAAGCTTCTGTCAAGTCTGATGTCACCACATTTTTTCCTCTTGAAGTGTTGAGTAGCCAAAACGGCTTTTGAAAAGCGTTGATGAAATCTCGATTGACAAGTCCGTTGGTTTCTGGTGTCCACGGAATATGCAAACTCAAAACATCTGCTTTTTGCTGTAATTCTGCTAGTGCAACTTGTTTGGCATTGGCATCTCCTATTCCGGTTTGAATATCGTAAAACAGCACTTCAACCTCAAAACCTCGTAACTTTTTCGCGAAGGATTTGCCCATATTCCCGTAACCGATGATGCCGATTGTTTTTCCGTCGAGTTCGTGACCGCGATTGCTTTCTCGGTTTCGCTGTCCGTTTCGCACTTCAGAATCTGCCACATTAAGATTGTTAAAAAGTGACAAAAGCATAGCCAACGTATGTTCGCCTACGGCATTCCGATTGCCTTCTGGCGCTGCAATGAGTGTGATATTTTTGGAAGTTGCGTATTCACAATCGATGCTTTCTAGACCGGCGCCAACTCGGGCGATAAACTGCAGATTTATTGCTTTGTCTATAAACGTTTTATCAATATTGAATCGACTGCGAATGACAATTCCATGATAGTTGTGAATTATAGACTCGATAACTTCTTTGGATGACGTAAAATCTTCATCATTGATAAACCCTAAGGATTCCAATTGTTGTTTGAGAATTGGATGATTGCTGTCGATGTGGAGGATTTTGGTTGTTGGCATAGTGGATTGACCTTGAAAGTTGATTCAAAAATACGATTTTGATTTGGAATCAGGTGCGCATAAGGGATAGCAACGGCATCTTTTTTATCCTGAACTTGTTTCAGAATCTCGACAAAAAACGCTTAATTATCAACAGATCCTGAAACAAGTTCAGGATAAAAAAATATAGTGGATAGCCCGACCCTTTTCGGGGAATGCCCAAAAAAGTGGAACACAAATGGCACTAATTTGCACTAATTAATTGGTGCTACAACTATTCTTTGATTTTTTGGAGAGAAGTCTTAATTCCTTTGATTAACGACGAGCTAAAACCTTGGTGTTCCATTTCGTTGAGTCCGACGATGGTGCAACCTTGTGGTGTCGTTACGCGATCTATCAGTTGTTCTGGGTGAATTTTTTCTTCCAACAACATTTTAGCAGCACCTTTGGCGGTTTGAGCCGCTATGGATAACGCCGTTTGCGAGTCGAAACCGATTTCAATCCCGGCTTGCATCGAAGCGCGAATATAACGCAAGGCATAAGCGGTTCCGCACGCACCTAGAACTGTTGCGGCGTCCATTAATTTTTCTTCGATGACTGGAGCAGTGCCGAGTTGTTGGAACAAATCGATTACTGGTTTTGCAGCACTTTTGTCTTTTTCAGTAAATGCGATGCAGGTTGCAGATTCGCCAAATTGAATGGCAATGTTGGGCATAATGCGAACAATACTACAATTGTCTTCGGTGATTTGTTGAATGGTTTCGATGGCAAAACCGCTTACGGCTGAAGCGACGATTTTGTTAGCGATAAAAGGTAATATTTCAACGAGAACGCTTGCAATTTGATATGGTTTTACGGTGAGAATAATCAAATCCGCTTTTCCGAGTTCTTGCGTATTTGAGGTCGTCACTTTGATTCCTTTTTGTTCCAAGAACTGAATACTTTGACTATTTCTTCGGCTAATGCTTACTGTATTATTGCTTGTATAGCTTGTAATTCCGAGTGCGATGGCAACTCCTAAGTTCCCGCCACCGATGATATGAATGTTCATGGGCTTTAATTTTTAAAATCCTAAAATCAATTTAGCGATTGAGAAGTAGATCAGAATTCCACATATATCATTGCTGGTAGTGATAAACGGACCTGTTGCCAATGCGGGGTCGATACCAAATTTATCTAATAAAAGCGGAATAAATGTGCCGATCAGCGATGCAATAATAATCACAGAAACGAGCGCAATGGTAACAATAATGCCAATAATAAATTCTACGTTGAGAAGAAAATGGCTTCCTAGAAAAAGAATGGATGCTAGAATGACACCATTGAGTAAACTTAAAGACACTTCTTTGATCAACCGATTGAACAAAGAGCCGCTAAGTGTATCATTGGCCAAACCTTGTACAATGATCGCAGAAGATTGTACGCCCACATTTCCAGCCATTGCGGCAATTAGTGGTGTAAAAAAGAACAAGTTCCCGTGTTCCAGCATTGCGCCTTCAAACAAACCTAAAACTCGTACGGTAATAAATCCGCCTAAAAGTGCTAAGACAAGCCAAGGCAAACGCGCTTTGGTAAGTTCAAGAATACTATCATCTGCCTCAACGTCTTGGGAGATACCCGCTGCCAATTGGTAATCTTTGTCGGCTTCATCTTTGATGACGTCTACGATATCATCGATAGTGATTCGTCCAACTAATCGTCCTAATTCATCAACAACAGGAATGGCTTCGAGGTCATACTTCTGCATGATACGCGCTTCTACGTCTTCGGTATCGACTTTTACGTAATTTAGTTTACTAATGTAGATATCGCGAATCGGCGTTTTTGTTGAAGTTGTGAGTAAATCTTTTAAAGACAAACGACCTTTTAATCGATCTTCATCATCTACCACATAAATCGAATGAACGCGAGAAATATTCTCTGCTTGAATTCGCATTTCTTTTACACAAGTTAGTACATTCCAATTCTCATTGACTTTTACCAACTCTTTGTGCATGATTCCGCCCGCAGTATCTTCATCGAAACGGAGCAATTCAACAATGTCTTTGGCGTGTTCAACGTCTTGAAGTTCAGAAATTACTTCCTCTTTTTTCTCCTGCGACAACTCTGCAATAATATCGGCAGCATCGTTGGTTTCTAATTCATCGAGTTCTTCAGCGATTTCCTTTGGAGACAATCTGCTAAGAATGTTTTCTCGTAAATCATCTTCTAATTCGAGTAGAATTTCAGCTGTTTTTTCGCTATCGAGTACTTTGAAAATATAAGTCGCTTCATCAAAGTCGAGCTCGTCTAGAATTTCCGCAATATCAGCATGGTGCAAGTCATTCAATAAGATTTCCGAGTTGCACATCGTTTCTTGATTGAATAAGTTGCTCTAATTGTTGAATTAGTTCTTTGCTGATTTTAAACTCCATCGGCTTCTATTTTTGCGTTAGCTCTATAAACTGCAAATATGACAATTGCTCAGGTCGGAGGTCAAAGATACTATCTTCTCGTAAATTATCCGACAAATTTAGCGTTTTTAGGCTGTTTCGCATTGTTTTACGGCGCTGTTGAAAGGCGGTTTTCACGACAGTAAAAAACAATTTTTCGCTACATGGTAAGGTAAAGTTTTCCTTTCTGCGCAAACGCAAAACACCCGATTTTACTTTTGGTGGCGGATCGAATACAGTTTCACTGACGGTAAACAAATATTCTGCATCGTAAAAGGCTTGGACTAAGACTGAGAGAATTCCGTAGGCTTTCGTACCTTTTTTTTCACAAATCCGTTCGGCAACTTCTTTTTGAAACATGCCCGAAAACTCTGGAATTTGGTTTCGAAGTTCGAGCATTTTAAACACAATTTGCGTTGAAATATTGTAGGGGAAATTGCCTATAATCGCAAATGGTTTGCCTTCAAAAACCTCATTGATGTTGTATTTTAGAAAATCTTTTGAAATGATTTTTCCATGCAATTTCGGGTAATTGTTTTCTAGATAGGCAACCGACTCAGTATCGATTTCGATGACGTAGGTTGTCACCGGCTTTTCTAATAGATATTTGGTCAGCACGCCCATCCCTGGACCTATTTCTAGGATATCATTGTAGCCTTCAAAATTCAAAGTGTCTGCAATAGCTTTAGCAATACTTTCATCTTTGAGGAAATGTTGTCCGAGGTGTTTTTTGGCTGTTACTTTTTCCATGATTGGTTTTTTTGCTCGCAAAGACGCTAAGGCGCGAAGATTGTTAGCTGATTTTTGAGGAAATTATTGAATCCTATGATCTTAAAATCTTACAATTTTTATTCTAATTGTTGTTCGGCCAGAATTCAGAAATCACTTCCAGTTCGGTGCGGAATGCCATCATTTTATCGGCAAAAAGGCGCTGCCCTTCTTCTCTTAATCTAGGCGCGTCTTCTTGATAATACTTATCTAATGTGGCTTTGCTATCAGTGGTATATTGCGTAGCGTAGGTGGTTCCTCCCATTTCTTCAACGACAAGTACTTTGGTCATTCTTGCTGAAGAAAATTTGCCTGTAGCCAACACTTCTGGAATATGTTTCTCTTGCATCCAATGTAGCCATTGGTCGTGAACGGTGTCGTCGATATTGATGGTGACGTTGTATAGAATCATAGATTTGGATTTTAAGATTATAAGATTTTAGGATTTTAAGATAATGAGACCGTTTTTGTATTACAGTCTAACAATCTTAATGTCTTACTGTCTCTAATTATAATGTCGTATCGCCCCGCAATTGCCTATACTTCTTCCTCGCATCAGTAAAGTAAATACTGTCTTCGTGGTGAAAAATAATTTGCTCGTAATACGATTTTGCTTTCTCGACGTCTTTCACTTGATTGCTATAGATTTCCGCAGCAAAATAATACGCTTCATCTAC
>JADKHM010000016.1 GCA_016721735.1 Flavobacterium sp.
GTGGTCACGGTATTGTGGGTGCTCAAATTCCGGTTGGTGCTGGAATCGCATTCGCTGACAAATACTTCAACACTGGCGGAGTTACATTAACTTATTTTGGTGATGGTGCTGCTCGTCAAGGTTCTTTGCATGAAGCCTTCAACATGGCGATGCTATGGAAACTTCCTGTTGTATTGGCAGAAAGCAATGGATATACCATGGGAACATCTGTCGAAAGAACCGCCAAATCATACCGATATCTGGAAACTTGGTTTGGGTTATGAAGTACCATGGACGGTAGATGGAATGAATCCTGTGAAGGTTGCAGAAGCCATGCAAGCCATCGATGAGCACGACGCGGAGATGGGCTGCTTTCTTGGAAATGAAAACATATCGCTATAGAGATCACTCGATGTCTGATGCACAATTATATCGTTCTAAAGGCAAGTCGAAGAATACAAAAATGAATCCAATAACACAAGTTTTAGACGTCATCAAAGATAAGAAATATGCTGCCACTGATGCCGAAATTGAAGCTATCGACGAAGAGTAAAAGGCAGTGGAAGATGTGCTACTTTCGCGAAGAATCGCTGTTCCAGAAGTACAACAACTCCTATGACGTTGTTTACGAGAAAAAAAACTACCCATTTATTCCCGCAAACTATAATCGATATGGCAAAAATTATCACGATGCCACGCTTGAGTGATACTATGACCGAAGGTATTTGGCAACAAAATGGCTTAAGAAAATTGGAGATAAAATTAGTGAAGGAAGATATCCTCCTTTGAAATTAAAACAGATAAAGCAACGATGGAATTTGAATCTTTCAATTCGGAACACTTTTATATTAACAAACGAAGGTGAAGCAGCGCCCGATTGATGCGCTTTTAGCCATCATCAGACCGCTGGAGAAGACATCGCTCCTCTATTAAATGCCTCAAAACGAAGCTGCCACAGCTGCCCGGTAGCAGAGGACAAAGTTGAAGCTACTCCTATTGCTGACAACCCCACAAACCACAACCACTTTACAAAAGGGTTGTAGTGGTTACCATGCCTCGATTAAGCGTGCCACAACGCCGACGGGACAGTTGCCTCTTGGTTGAAAAAATTGGAGACAAAGTTTCTGAAGGTGATATTTTGGCGGAAATCGGAAACGGATAAAAACTACCATGGAATTCGAATCGTTCAACGCTGGGGCATTATTGTTCTCGGCGTTAACGAAGGTGAAAACGGCACCTGTCGATAGCGTACTTGCCATCATAGGCCTGCAGAACGGACATTACAGGCATCTGCCGAAAATTATAAAAAGGCGGCGCTGTTGCCACTGCAAGTAAAGAAGCAGCAAAAACCGAAACAATTGCAGAAAAAACAGAGAAGCTATTCAAGTCGTTTTCCGATGGCCAGAAAATTTTCATATCACCATTAGCGAAGAAAATAGCAGAAGAAAAGAGTCAACTATCGCACAAGTGAAAGGTTCGAGGCGAAAACGGACGTATCGTCAAAAGCGATATCGAAAACTATACGCCATCTTCTCAAGCTGTCACTTGAGCGCAGTCGAAGACAACCGGCTTTAACCGACAACCGACAACCGACAACGGTTCAACCTTTCGTTCCTACGGAGAAGCCTAACAGAAGAAATCAAAAATTCATAAATGCGTAAAATCATTGCCGAAACGTTTGTCTGAATCTATTTTCACCGCACCGCATTTCTATTTGACTATTAGTGGCAATGGATGAGGCGATAAAATCAGAGCGACAATCAACACGTTCAGATACCAAGTTTCTTTCAACGATATGGTCATCAAAGCGTGGGCAATGGCGTTGAAAAAACATCAAGAAAGTAAATTCACAATGGAGAAAGATTCCATCATATCAGTCACCATGTTAACGTTTGAGTTGCTATTGCTGTTGAAGACGGACAAGTAGTTCCTGTGTTGCCGATTTACAGATCAAATGAGTTTATCCTCAAGTTGGTAATAGTGTGAAAGATTTAGCTGGAAAACCAAATCGAAAAAATTACAACCCGCAGAAATGGAAGACAGTACTTTTACGGTTTCTAATTTGGGTATGTTTAGTATTTCAGAATTCGCTTCTATTATTAACCAGCCTAATTCAGCGATCTTATCTGATGGAACAATCGAAGAAAAGCCTGTCGTAAGAAACGGACAAATAGTGGTAGGAATACCATGAAAGTTACTTTAGCTTGTGATCACCGCGCGGTTGGTGGTGCTACCGGCACACAATTCCTTAAGAGAAGCACTAAGACAGTATTTGGAAAATCGATCACGATGTTAGCCTAATTTGCTCTAGCACGAAAGGCATCATTCTAAAAATACAAATTCCCGTTATGATACTTCAGAACGGGAATTTTACTTAATTACAGTATAAACACCACTCCATGAAAAGCTAATTACTCTTTGTTTCTTATCAACCATTTGTCTTGCCAAAAGAAGGAAGTTGTTACTATTCACCAATTCGTCAAAGATAGAACATTCTTTCAAACAATGGTGAAGTAGCTAAGCATTGCGTTTAGATATTAACGTTGATTTCAAATCACAGTCTATTTCCGGCAAAGCAACATGGACCGTTGAAAATACTTCAAAGGAAAAGAAATTATCTTCATGAAAACACACTGAACATTACCAAGCAACGCTTGGCGATGATGAAAAAGAAACGGAAATTTGCTTAGGAACCGAAGTGGAATTCCACGGGAAAGCCACTTCATATTCAGATTAGACAACACTACCAAAGTAAGCATCTATTACAGCACCAACAAAGACGCGGTGGCGCACAGTGGCTCAAACCCGAACAAACCGCCGACAAAGAAACCTTTCTTATTTTCTCAAGAGAAAGTATCGGTCGCGAACATGGATTTCCGTGTCAGATTCTCCTAGTGTTCGATTTAGTTATAAAGCCAGAGTTACGGTGCCCGCCGATTTGATGGCCGTAATGAGTGCAAAAACCCACAACAAAAAAAAGTACTTGAGTCTATAACTTTCAACAAACAAACCTATTCCATCATACTTAATGGCGATTGCGGTGGGCGATTTACAATTCAAATCCATCGACAACAGAACTGGAGTTTACGCCGAACCGTCTCAAATCAACAAAGCCCACTGAATTTGCCAGGTTGGGAAAAATGGTTCATGTTGCCGAAAAACTCTATGGCCCGTATCGTTGGGGACGCTATGATGTATTGGTATTACCACCAAGTTTCCCATATGGTGGCATGGAAAATCCCAACTTAACGTTCCTAACACCAGGTGTTTTGGCTGGCGATCGTTCCTTAACCAGTTTGCTGGCGCACGAATTGGGTCACAGCTGGAGTGGCAATTTAGTGACCAACGCCACTTGGGATGATATTTGGCTCAACGAAGGATTCACCACCTATGTAGAACATCGTATTGGCGAAGCCGTATTTGGTGTTAATGAAGCCAAAATGCAAAGACGTTTTCAGCAGAAAAGTATTAAGTCAAAACATTGAAGAATACGGAAAAACCAATCCAGATACCAGACTTAAAGTCAATACCACTGGAAGAAACCAGATGATGGTTTGAGTGATATTCAAGTACGAAGGCTATGCCTTCCTGCAAACTATCGAAGCCGCTGTCGGTCGCGAAAAAATGGATGCTTTTCTAAAAGCCTACTTCAACGCTCATGCGTTTCAATCGATTACTACAGAAGATTTTGTAACCTATTTCAAAGAAAACATGGTGAAAAACGATGCCGAGCTAGCCAACAAAATCAAACTTGACGAGTGGATTTATCAACCCGGAATTCCATCCAACATCATCGTTCCGATTTCCAAAGATTTCAACACCATAGATAGCATTCAAGCGATTTGGCGCAAAAAGGTATCAAAGGGCTGGTGGCATCATCAAATCGACCAACGAAAACAATACTTTATTGATCATCTTCCGAAGACCTCACCACCAAAGAAATGACCGATTTGGATGCCGAATTTCGTTTCTCCGACAAAGGCAATTTCGTCATCAAGCGCCAATGGTTTGTCATTGCCATCAAGCACCAATACCAACCCGCGCATCCCGCCATCGAAGCGTTTATGATTGCCACTAGCAGAACCGGTTCGTTGCAAACACTCTAAAGAAATGGTCAAAAACACCACAAGGAAAAAGTCTGGGCGAAAGCATTTTTGAAAAAGCGAAATCAGGTTATCATCTCACGACCGTTCAAAGCGTCGCTGGTATTTTGAAGTAAGATTTTTTTGGGCGTGCCGGCTCAAGAACATTTTAGTATTCATAAGCATCTTGCGAGCCGTCGGGCTATTCGCTAAAGTCTTCGCCGCTCCGTTGCACTGCGCGCTGGGGCTTACCGCTGCTATCCCTCACGCGAGCATCAATTATTGATTCTTGATACAACTGAACAGAAAAAACCATTGTCTTTAAAGAACTCTAATGTACTAACACCACCATTGGTATAACTCAAAATTCGGGCACTGCTCTCAGACTACCGAATTCAGTTTGACTCCACCAATACCCATTTCTATCAAGCAGAAATGATCCCTCCCATTATCAGCCTCATACCCACCTGGAAGCGCTGAAAAACCACTACTGTTTGTAGCCGCCGCATTTGGACTTCTCCATAATCCGTTACCACTTGTAAAGTACCTGTGGTTTTCATCTTACCACCTGCCACATCAGGAAAACCTAAAAATGAGACTAACGTGGTCCACTCCGCATCGGAAGGTATATGCCACCCTTCAGGCGCCAAGCCCCGCGAGTCATTTACTGCATACCAATTATATAGTTTGCCGTAAATTGGACCGTTTGCTGTGCTATTTGCATAATAACACCAAGCACCTGTATTCAAATTTGCCCATTGGGCTGAATTGGCAACTTGCGGAATAGGGTCGCCATTTCTATATCTGCTTACGTTTAAGTTTTTCGTCATCCAGATTTGCGTGCCAATTTGTACTTCTCCATTTTGTATTGGCACTGTTGGTCTTGCAGCCACTTGATTTTGCGTTTTGGTTTCTTCGTTAGAACAAGAGAGCAATCCAAAAAATAAAATTAAGAGTATGATGTAGTAGTATTTTTTCATGAATTCACTTTTTAATATTATAAAAGTAGCATTTTTATTTACTAAAATAACTTGTTATCTTTTCCTTTGCGACTTAGCGCCTTTGCGAGCTAAAAACATAAAACCCATAAGAAACAAAAAACCCGTTGTTTTCACAACGGGTTTCTCTAAAAAAGGCGACGACATACTCTCCCACAAATTGCAGTACCATCTGCGCAGGCGGGCTTAACTTCTCTGTTCGGGATGGGAAGAGGTGAGCCCCGCCGCAATAACCACCTTAAGTCGTTTTGCAAGGGTAATCAGTTTAGACTGATTAACAATACATAATATCTTAACATACTGAGATAAAGAAAAAATTATTTGATTTAGAAAGTTTCTCCAGCCTCTTGCGAGGCTGGATGCGTACATAAGCTTACGGGTTATTAGTACTACTCGACTATGACATTACTGCCTTTACATCTATAGCCTATCAACGTGGTCATCTTCCACGACCCTTAAAAGAAATCTCATCTTGTGGTGGGTTTCGCGCTTATATGCTTTCAGCGCTTATCCCTTCCCGACGTAGCTACTCTGCGGTGCTCCTGGCGGAACAACAGATACACTAGAGGTCAGTCCAATTCGGTCCTCTCGTACTAGAATCAGATCCACTCAAATTTCTTGCGCCCACAGTAGATAGAGACCGAACTGTCTCACGACGTTCTGAACCCAGCTCGCGTGCCACTTTAATGGGCGAACAGCCCAACCCTTGGGACCTTCTCCAGCCCCAGGATGTGACGAGCCGACATCGAGGTGCCAAACCCACCGTCGATATGAGCTCTTGGGGAGATCAGCCTGTTATCCCCGGCGTACCTTTTATCCTTTGAGCGATGGCCCTTCCATGCGGAACCACCGGATCACTATGCTCTACTTTCGTACCTGATCGACCTGTATGTCTCTCAGTCAAGCTCCCTTATGCCATTGCACTCTACGCACGGTTACCAAGCGTACTGAGGGAACCTTTAGAAGCCTCCGTTACTCTTTTGGAGGCGACCACCCCAGTCAAACTACCCACCAAGCAATGTCCCCCACAATACGGGGTTAGGCTTCAGATAAGCAAAGGGTGGTATTTCAACAATGACTAACCAACGCCTGGCGACGCTGGATCGAAGTCTCCCACCTATCCTACACATCACTTATCCAAAGTCAATACTAAGCTATAGTAAAGGTGCACAGGGTCTTTTCGTCCCACTGCGGGTAAACGGCATCTTCACCGTTACTACAATTTCACCGAGCTCATGGCTGAGACAGTGTCCAGATCGTTACACCATTCGTGCAGGTCGGAACTTACCCGACAAGGAATTTCGCTACCTTAGGACCGTTATAGTTACGGCCGCCGTTTACTGGGGCTTCAATTCAATGCTTCTCCGAAGATAACATCTCCTCTTAACCTTCCAGCACCGGGCAGGTGTCAGGCCCTATACTTCATCTTACGATTTTGCAGAGCCCTGTGTTTTTGATAAACAGTCGCCTGGACCTCTTCACTGCGGCCAGCATTACTGCTGGCGACCTTTCTCCCGAAGTTACAGGTCTATTTTGCCTAATTCCTTAGCCATGAATCTCTCGAGCACCTTAGGATTCTCTCCTCGACTACCTGTGTCGGTTTACGGTACGGGTACTAATTACCTGAAGTTTAGAGGTTTTTCTTGGAAGCCCTTAGGTGTACTATCTCTTTGTCCGAAGACTCCGAGTACTATCGGTCTTTGCCAGTGCTCGCGGATTTGCCTACGTGCCCTATAGCTACAACCTTCAACGAACTATTCCGTCAGTTCGCGACACTTTCATCACTCCGTCACCCCATCACAGTAATCAGTAGTACGGGAATATTAACCCGTTGGCCATCGACTGTCCCTTTCGGGTTCGCCTTAGGTCCCGACTAACCCGCAGCTGATTAGCATAGCTGCGGAAACCTTAGTCTTTCGGTGTGCGGGTTTCTCGCCCGCATTATCGTTACTTATGCCTACATTTTCTTTTCTAACCAGTCCAGCATACCTTACGATACACCTTCAACCCTGTTAGAATGCTCCCCTACCACTTGCAGTAAACTGCAAATCCATAGCTTCGGTAATATGTTTATGCCCGATTATTATCCATGCTCGTCCGCTCGACTAGTGAGCTGTTACGCACTCTTTAAATGAATGGCTGCTTCCAAGCCAACATCCTAGCTGTCTGGGCAGACAAACCTCGTTCTTTCAACTTAACATATATTTGGGGACCTTAGCTGATGGTCTGGGTTCTTTCCCTCTCGGACTTGGACCTTAGCACCCAAGCCCTCACTGTCGTGAAACATTATATAGCATTCGGAGTTTGTCAGGAATTGGTAGGCGGTGAAGCCCCCGCATCCAATCAGTAGCTCTACCTCTATATAACTTTACGCACGACGCTGCACCTAAATGCATTTCGGGGAGTACGAGCTATTTCCGAGTTTGATTGGCCTTTCACCCCTACCCACAGGTCATCCGAAGACTTTTCAACGTCAACCGGTTCGGACCTCCACTGTGTGTTACCACAGCTTCATCCTGCCCATGGGTAGATCACACGGTTTCGCGTCTAACACTACTGACTAAAGCGCCCTATTCAGACTCGCTTTCGCTACGGATCCAAGCCTTAAGCTCTTATCCTTGCCAGCAACGTTAACTCGTAGGCTCATTATGCAAAAGGCACGCCGTCACCCCACGAAAGGGCTCCGACCGCTTGTAAGCGTATGGTTTCAGGATCTATTTCACTCCGTTATTCACGGTTCTTTTCACCTTTCCCTCACGGTACTGGTTCACTATCGGTCTCTCAGGAGTATTTAGCCTTAGCGGATGGTCCCGCCAAATTCAGACAGGGTTTCACGTGCCCCGCCCTACTCAGGATACCACTATCCATTACACTCATTACCCATACGGGACTATCACCCTCTTTGGTGTCACTTTCCAGTAACTTCCGGTTCCTTTGTGCATGAAATGTCGTGGTCCTACAACCCCAAGTATGCCGTAACATAATTGGTTTGGGCTAATCCGCGTTCGCTCGCCACTACTTACGGAATCACTTTTGTTTTCTTCTCCTCCGCCTACTTAGATGTTTCAGTTCAGCGGGTTTGCCCACCTATCGGTGTACTATGTCTTCAACATAGTGGGTTGCCCCATTCGGATATCTACGGATCAATTCGTGTGTGCCAATCCCCGTAGCTTTTCGCAGCTTATCACGTCCTTCTTCGCCTCTGAGAGCCTAGGCATCCCCATACGCCCTTATTTTGCTTATTGTACTATTTGTTCAACCCTTGCGGATTGAACTGTGTTCTTTCTACTTTTTAAATATTTTCTTATCTCAATATGTCAATGAACTTTATTAATTTGAAAATGTGGTAATTTGATAATTTGAAAATGAATCTTCAAATCTTCAAATTGATTAATCTTCAAATCAATTTGTGGAGAATAACGGAGTCGAACCGTTGACCTCCTGCGTGCAAGGCAGGCGCTCTAGCCAGCTGAGCTAATCCCCCTTTTTAATTAAAAATTAAAAATTACGAATTACGAATTATGAAACTCATAATCTCTCAACTTCTAAAATTTCCTTATAAACATAAACAGTCCTTTTTTTATCCGACAACCGTCAACTGACAACCATCAACTTAAAAAGTAGTCCCGCCCAGACTCGAACTGGGGACCCCTACATTATCAGTGTAGTACTCTAACCAGCTGAGCTACGAGACTCTGTTTGTGCTTAAATCATAAAATCGCTTTTGGGCGATTCTACTTTGTATTATTTGAATTAACAGCAGAGAGTAATTAAACCAAAATCTTTGGTCTTAAGCTCATTAAAAATTGCGTCTTTCTCTAGAAAGGAGGTGTTCCAGCCGCACCTTCCGGTACGGCTACCTTGTTACGACTTAGCCCTAGTTACCAGTTTTACCCTAGGCAGCTCCTTGCGGTCACCGACTTCAGGCACCCCAGCTTCCATGGCTTGACGGGCGGTGTGTACAAGGCCCGGGAACGTATTCACCGGATCATGGCTGATATCCGATTACTAGCGATTCCAGCTTCACGGAGTCGAGTTGCAGACTCCGATCCGAACTGAGAACGGTTTTGTAGATTCGCTCCCTCTCGCGAGGTGGCTGCTCTCTGTACCGCCCATTGTAGCACGTGTGTAGCCCAAGGCGTAAGGGCCGTGATGATTTGACGTCATCCCCACCTTCCTCACAGTTTGCACTGGCAGTCTTGTTAGAGTTCCCGACTTGACTCGCTGGCAACTAACAACAGGGGTTGCGCTCGTTATAGGACTTAACCTGACACCTCACGGCACGAGCTGACGACAACCATGCAGCACCTTGTAATTTGTCTTGCGAAAGATCTGTTTCCAAACCGGTCAAACTACATTTAAGCCTTGGTAAGGTTCCTCGCGTATCATCGAATTAAACCACATGCTCCACCGCTTGTGCGGGCCCCCGTCAATTCCTTTGAGTTTCATTCTTGCGAACGTACTCCCCAGGTGGGATACTTATCACTTTCGCTTAGCCACTGAAGTTGCCCCCAACAGCTAGTATCCATCGTTTACGGCGTGGACTACCAGGGTATCTAATCCTGTTCGCTACCCACGCTTTCGTCCATCAGCGTCAATCCATTAGTAGTAACCTGCCTTCGCAATTGGTATTCCATGTAATCTCTAAGCATTTCACCGCTACACTACATATTCTAGTTACTTCCTAATAATTCAAGACCAGCAGTATCAATGGCCATTTCCCGGTTGAGCCGGGAGATTTCACCACTGACTTACTGGCCCGCCTACGGACCCTTTAAACCCAATGATTCCGGATAACGCTTGGATCCTCCGTATTACCGCGGCTGCTGGCACGGAGTTAGCCGATCCTTATTCTTACGATACCGTCAAGCTGCTTCACGAAGCAGTGTTTCTTCTCGTACAAAAGCAGTTTACACACCATAGATGCTTCATCCTGCACGCGGCATGGCTGGATCAGGCTTGCGCCCATTGTCCAATATTCCTCACTGCTGCCTCCCGTAGGAGTCTGGTCCGTGTCTCAGTACCAGTGTGGGGGATCTCCCTCTCAGGACCCCTACCCATCGTCGCCTTGGTAAGCCGTTACCTTACCAACTAGCTAATGGGACGCATGCTCATCTTTTGCCGTTGTAACTTTAATAGTATCTCGATGCCGAGTCACTATACTATGGGGCATTAATCCAAATTTCTCTGGGCTATTCCCTGCAAAAGGTAGGTTGCATACGCGTTACGCACCCGTGCGCCGGTCTCTAGTATTGCTACTATACCCCTCGACTTGCATGTGTTAAGCCTGCCGCTAGCGTTCATCCTGAGCCAGGATCAAACTCTTCATCGTATATTGTCGCTGATTTAACTCAGCATTTTTTATCGACGAATTTCTAACTTAATTCTAATCTTCCGATTCTCTTACTCTCTATTTCTTTGCTTTAGAATCTCTTCTAAAGCGGCTGTCAATTCAATATGTCTAGGAACGTGTCTTCTTCTTTTATGCATCTGCGCTTTCATTCTCAAAGCGGGTGCAAAAGTAATTATTCTTTTCTTCTAAACAAGCCTTTTGTAAAATAAATTTTAATTTTATTTTCTTATCTCTCGTTTTCAGTAATTTATAAGAACATCCCTCTCTTGCGGGGTGCAAATATAAACACTTATCTTACTTTTCTCCAAAACTTTCTTAACCTTTTTTTTACTTTGTTTATAACTCGTTGGGGTTGCGTTTGTTGAATGCTTTGTATTTTGCTCGCAAAGACGCAAAGACGCAAAGGATATCCAAATGTGCTTGTGAAATCAGAGGCCATAGCCCCGATGGAAGGGAAAATCCTTTTGCTTTTTTCTTTTAAAAAGCAAAAGATTGGAATGACAGCGGGAAAGAGCTCCGAGAAGAAAAAAATGCTAAATCGAATACTATATATATTGTGTGTGTTTTTGGATTCCTTATATTTGCGCTTCCTAAAAATGAATATAATGATTAAGATTACTTTACCCGACGGGTCGATTAAGGAGTTTGAAGCAGGCGTTACTCCGATGGATGTTGCCAAAAGCATAAGTGAAGGATTGGCTAGAAACGTGATTTCAGCTTCTTTCAACACCGCAATCATTGAAACATCTACCCCACTCACGACCGACGGTGCTCTTATATTGTATACTTGGAATGACGAAAATGGGAAAAAAGCATTTTGGCATTCGACTTCGCACGTGATGGCGCAAGCTTTGGGTGAGTTTTTCCCTGGAATTAAATTGACTTTAGGACCAGCAATCGCAAACGGATTTTACTACGACGTTGATTTTGGAGACCATAAAATTACCGATGCTGATTTTAAGAAAATTGAAGATCGCGTACTGGAAATTTCAAGAGAAAAGCACGAGTTTAGATTGCGCCCTGTTTCTAAGGCAGAAGCACTTGAAGTTTATAAAGACAACGAATATAAAACGGAATTAATATCGAATTTAGAAGACGGAACGATTACGTTTTGCGATCATTCTAATTTCTTTGATTTGTGTCGCGGTGGTCACATTCCCAATACTGGAATCATCAAAGCGATGAAAATCATGAGTGTTGCTGGCGCTTACTGGCGTGGTGATGAGAAAAACAAACAGTTAACGCGTGTCTACGGAGTTTCTTTTCCGAAACAAAAAGACCTAACAGACTACCTCGAATTGTTGGAAGAAGCCAAACGTCGTGATCATCGTAAACTAGGAAAAGAACTAGAATTGTTCGCCTTCTCTCAAAAAGTGGGACAAGGATTACCATTATGGTTGCCAAAAGGAGCTGCCTTGCGTGATCGTTTAGAGCAATTTTTGAAAAAAGCACAAAAGAAAGCAGGATATGAACAAGTGGTAACGCCACATATTGGACAAAAAGAATTGTATGTGACTTCAGGTCATTATGCGAAATACGGTGCTGACAGTTTTCAACCCATTCACACGCCTGCAGAAGGAGAAGAATTTTTATTGAAACCGATGAACTGCCCGCATCACTGCGAGATTTATAACACAAAACCATGGTCGTATAAAGATTTACCTAAACGTTATGCGGAATTTGGAACCGTGTATCGTTACGAACAAAGCGGTGAGTTGCATGGATTAACGCGTGTTCGTGGGTTTACGCAAGACGACGCGCATATCTTTTGTACACCTGACCAATTGGATGAAGAATTTAAAAAAGTAATCGATTTGGTATTGTACGTTTTTGGATCGTTGGGGTTTGAAAACTTTACGGCACAGATATCCTTGAGAGATCAAGAAAACAGAGATAAATATATTGGTTCAGACGAAAATTGGGAAAAAGCAGAGAATGCGATTATCAATGCCGCTCGTGACAAAGGTTTGAATACTGTTGTTGAATATGGCGAAGCAGCGTTCTACGGACCAAAATTAGATTTCATGGTGAAAGACGCGTTGGGCAGACAATGGCAATTGGGAACGATTCAAGTAGATTATAATTTACCAGAGCGTTTTGAATTGACTTATAAAGGTTCTGACAATGAGCTTCATATACCAGTAATGATTCACCGTGCACCTTTCGGATCGATGGAAAGATTTATCGCGATTTTGTTGGAACATACCGCTGGAAATTTCCCGATTTGGTTGATGCCAGAACAAGCTATTATCTTGTCTTTGAGCGAGAAATATGAAAATTATGCGAAAAAAGTTTTGAGTCTGCTAGAAAATCACGAAATTCGCGCCCTAATTGACAACCGAAACGAAACAATCGGGAAGAAAATTAGAGATGCAGAAATGCAAAAAACCCCGTTTATGTTGATTGTTGGAGAGGAAGAAGAGAAAAACGGAACCATATCGATAAGACGACACGGTCAAGAAGGAAAAGGCAATGTGAGCGTTACCATAGAAGAATTTGCAAGAATTGTTCAGGATGAAATCGACAAAACATTAAAAGTTTTTACAGTTTAACTTAAAATAATAAAGTCATAGCAATACGAAGTAACAAGGGTTATCAACCCAGAGTAGAGAAAAAAGATGCACATCGAATTAATAACCTAATTCGTGGTGTCGCTGAAGTAAGACTTGTGGGAGAAAATGTAGAGCCAGGAGTTTTTAAAATTGCTGATGCTCTAAGACTCGCCGATGAATTTGAATTGGATTTGGTGGAGATATCACCAAACGCTGATCCACCAGTTTGCAAGATAATCGACTATAAAAAGTTCGTTTATATGCAAAAGAAACGCGAGAAAGAATTGAAAGCAAAATCTACTCAAATTGTAGTGAAAGAAATTCGATTTGGTCCGCAAACCGATGAGCATGATTATGAGTTTAAAAGAAAGAACGCGGAAAAATTCTTGAAAGAAGGTTCTAAATTGAAAGCGTTTGTTTTCTTTAAAGGACGTTCGATCATCTATAAAGACCAAGGTCAAATTTTGTTATTGCGTTTGGCCACCGATTTAGAAGAGTACGGAAAAGTAGAAGCGATGCCGGTGTTGGAAGGAAAGCGAATGATTATGTTTATCGCGCCGAAAAAGAAAAAATAGTTGCTGAGCGGCTGAGTGCCTGAGTTGCTGAGAAGCGAATCGGAAACTCGAATGCCCTAGCCCGGATTGAAGCAAAGTGCCGTGCACTGCGGAAAGCCGGATCAGCTCCGAAAAAAAGAAAATTAAGTACTGAAAGAAAAAGTGCCGATTTAACCTGAAAGAAAACTCAGAAACTCAGGCACTCTGAAACTCAGCCACTCAAAATAGTAAGTAAGAATAAATCAAAAACAACTAGGAAAAATGCCTAAAATGAAAACCAAATCTAGCGCCAAGAAACGATTCAAAGTTACTGGTTCTGGAAAGATCAAAAGAAAGCATGCTTTCAAAAGTCACATCCTGACTAAAAAATCTAAGAAACGTAAATTAGCGTTGACACATTCAGCGTTGGTTCACTCTACAGATATGAAAAGCATCAAACAACAATTAAGAATCATCTAAATGGTTGATGGTTGACCGTTGATAGTTGATGGATTTATCCGACAACCGACAACCGACAACCGACAACTAGATTCTAGGTTAAAACAAATTTAAATAACCTTGGAGTACGGCCTTAAGTTCCTTGATTCAATTCGGACGCCTGCTACAAAAAAACAGAAAAATTATGCCAAGATCAGTCAACTCAGTTGCTAAAAGAGCAAGAAGAAAAAAGATAATGAAGCAAGCCAAAGGTTTCTTTGGTCGTCGTAAAAACGTTTGGACAGTTGCGAAGAATGCCGTTGAAAAAGCAATGGTATACGCTTACCGCGACAGAAAGCAAAACAAGAGAAACTTCCGTGCTTTATGGATTCAACGTATCAACGCTGGAGCCCGTCTAGAAGGAATGAGTTATTCTCAATTTATGGGGAAAGTAAAAGCTAACGGTATCGAATTGAACCGTAAAGTTTTAGCCGATTTAGCAATGAATCACCCAGAAGCTTTCAAAGCTGTACTTAATAAAGTAAAATAAACGTTTTATCAACTAGATTTAGAATTACTTACTATAGAAAAACCCGTTCGAAAGAGCGGGTTTTTTGTTTTTATGCTTTGGCTGATTATGTCCTAAATCTGGCCAATTAATTCTACTGTTAGTTTGTATTTTTGACATTGTTAAACCAATAACTATGAAAATTAAGTTTGTTTTTTTGCTATTGCCTGAAATTCATCTGATGGATTTAGCAGGTCCAGATCAAGCGATTCATGAAGCGATTGAATACGGAGCTGATTTTGAAATTATGTATTGCAGTGTAAAAGATGGCGTAACTTCTAGCGCTGGATTGCCACTTGGGAATGTATCTTCTTATTTGAACGTGCAATTCAATAAAGGTGATTTCTTAATTATCCCAGGGTCAAACGCATCCTATTTACAGTCAAATGAATTCAAAGACAACCATGAATTATTACACTGGATCTGCACAAGTTATCAGAACGGAATCAATATATGTAGCATTTGCGCTGGTGCTTTTGCTTTGGCTGAAAGTGGCTTGCTAAATGATGTTCTTTGTACCACACATTTTAAAAGAACAAAGCAACTACAAGAGCAATATCCAAAAACCAAAGTGATTGAAAACATTTTGTTTACCGATGCCGATGGAATTTACACTAGTGCTGGCATTGCCTCAGGAATCGACTTGACCTTACACATTATTGAAAAACTAAAAGGAAGTCATTTCGCCCATCTTGTTGCTAGAGAATTGGTCGTTTACACGCGCAGAAATGGAAATGCCAGTCAAGATAGCGAAATGCTACAATTCAGAAATCACATTCATTCAGGAATTCATAAAGTTCAGGATTGGATTATTGAAAATATTCATGTAAAAACCAACTTAAATGAACTCGCGGAAATCGCCAATATGAGTGAAAGAAACTTCACTCGAACGTTCAAAAAAGAAACCAATGCAACGGTCACAGAATTTATTACGTTAATTCGAAGGGAAAAAATAAGAGAACTATCCAAAAATCCGGATTTATCTCGAATCGAAATTGCTAGCAAAGTTGGACTCGAAAGCGAACGACATTTAAGTCGATTGTTGAATTAAAAAACACAAACGATAATGAAACGATTAAAACAAATAGCATTACTTTCCGCAATATTACTCATGTTCAACAGCAGTTATAGTCAAAAAAAGAAACAAATTAGCATGAAAAAAGAAACAAACAACTTAGAAATAAAACCATCTGCAACTTCTTCCGAAAAAGATTTTGATTTCTTAGAAGGCAAATGGAAAGTACAAAACCGAATGTTAAAGGAAAGATTAAACAATAGTTCAGAATGGAATGAATTTGAATCCGAGCTACATTTGAGAAAAACGATAAACGGATTAGGAAACGTCGAAAATTATTACGCTACTTTCAATGACAAGCCTTTTGAAGGGATGGCTGTCAGACTATTCAACCCCAAAACAAAACTCTGGAAAGTATATTGGATGGACAGCAATAACGGAACTATGGACGAAAACCCAGTGACCGGCTCTTTTGAAAACGGCGTCGGCAAATTCTATACGAATGATAATTTTAATGATATCCCAATCATAGTGTTATACCAATGGAACAAAACCAACCCAGAGCATCCAATATGGTCGCAGGCTTTTTCTCGAGATAACGGAAAAAACTGGGAATGGAATTGGGAAATGACATTAACAAGAATAAAAGAATAAGTCAACTTAAAACCTCAGTCAAACGATTGGGTTTTTTGTTTTTCTGGAGTTGCTGACCCGAGCGAGTATTACGATGCGAATTGTATCGAGCATAGCGGAGTAAGATACTGAGTGCCTGAGTTTCTGAGTTTTTTTTCTCAGGTACTCAGCAACTCAGGTACTCAGCAACTTTTTTTAAAGGGCGTGACCACAAGGGTCAGGCTTTCGGCTTTATCTTTTTTGCATCGTTCCTCACAAAAAAGGATATCGCCTCTATCCTTCACGCGGCTTACGTCACAATGCACAATCTGAAAATAGTCAAAATCTTATAAACCATTCACAACTTTAAAAATCTTTTTATAAGCCTCGTTTTCTAACGTAACGATATAATTTCCTGCCGAAAATGAAAATGGAACAATCGTAGAACCTGCTTCAATCGTAACTGTTTTTTGCTCGACCATTTTGCCTTCCATCGTAGCAATAGTCAATTTGAAGACACCTACAAAAGTTCCGTCAGAAATGACCTCCAATTGTTTCGATCGAATTGGATTTACTATTTTAAAATAAGGAACTGGTAATGCACTTGGTTCATCCGTTCCCAAAGTTTGTTGCAAAGCAGCATAAGCATTGACCCTACCGTGACCCATATACTGATCAAATCCTGCTATATCTTCTGCGGGGTTTCCTACTTGATCTTGTGCGGTGTTTTGCAGAATTTCGCGAACTTCACTTGGACTCAAATTCGGATTACTTGCCAACATCAAGGAAGCTATAGAGGCAACCAACGGCGTCGCTTGAGAAGTGCCGCCCCAATAACTCGTCGATGAAGTATTACTGGTATGACTCAAACCGTAGATAAAATTTCCTGGAGCCACCACATTAATGTGATTCCCATAACTGCTGCCACTTGTAGAACTCCAGAAAAAAGGAGCCGTTCTTTGGTCGTTTGGATTGGTAGCACCAACCGCGATAATATTCGGATAACTCGTAGAATAACCCGCTGGATAATAAGTTTCATTGTTATTAAAATTCATCATGCAAACAGTAAATACCACATTATTGACATTCATATATGCCATCGCTTCTGCGAGCAATGTCGAAGCTCCAGACCCTCCAATCGACATACTTATCACTTTCGCCCCTTTATCTACGGCATAAAAAATAGAATTCGCCATGGCAGCATAAGTTCCAGTATTAGTATTGTTCAAAACCTTTAGCGGCATAATTTTACTATTCCAATTGCCACCAGTAAATAAAGAATTGTTATTGGCAATAGCACCAATGATTCCAGCTACATTACTACCATGACCGTGATCGTCTGTCGGATTATTATCATTATTGACCCAATCCCAACCGTTGATATCGTCTACATAGCCATTTCCATCATCGTCAATCCCATTAGCGATTTCAGTTGGATTTGACCAAATTCTCGAAGCAATATCAGGATGATTCATTTTTAAACCCGAATCTGGAACAGCGATAATCATATTAGGATCACCTGTTTCAATATCCCAAGCTAATTCCATATCTACATCGGCATCAGCGACAACCGTCCCTATTCCGGCTTGAGTCCCATTATTTAATAGGCCCCACTGTTTTCCAAAGTGCGTATCATTCGGTATGGTTTGCGACGCACTCATTGTAATTTCCTGTCCACCTCCAATAGCAATATAATTGGGTTCAGCATAAGCTACTGTCGCTATTTTTTTACATTGTTGTACCAAAGTTGAAATGTCTCTTTCTGTTCCAAATTTGATCAAAAAAGTCTTCGTAATTTGTGATTGTCCAATAGATTGGATTTCAACTACATCCAAATTCAACAACCACTGATCTAGTTTTGAATCACCAGTTTTAAGTCGATTCAAATCCAATTGCTGTGCATTGAAATAATTGTCTTTGAGTTTCACCACCAAATCAGTGGGAACGTTCATGGTTTTGTTTTGAGCTACTGTAAGTGAACATAACATCAAAAGCAAAAAAGTGTAAATTGGTTTCATAGTCATCAGGTTTTACTATTATTCTTGTCGACTAATTTAAATAAAAAAAGCGCTCCCAATAGCGCTTCATGTCATTAAATTATTAACTTTCAATGGAATATCTCAAATAGTTCGCCATCAAAACTGGCAAACACCATACTAGGATGAGAATCTTGATGAAACATATTTCCATCACAATCGATCGCAATGGCACCAGCAAATCCGTCGTAAGGCAATAATTCATCAAAGGTTTTGGCAAAGGCGTCTTTCAAAGTAAAGCCATCCGTCACACGCGTCACAATCTTAGCGGCAGTAGCATTGCTGACGATATCTTCGCCGACACCAGTCAAACTCACCCCGCAAAATTCGTTGGCATAGTTTCCGGCTACGGTTGCAGAATCAGAAACCCGACCTGGAATTTCAAATCCTTTACCACCAGTTGATGTTGCAACAGCCAATCTACCATGCGCATCTAAAGCTACACAACCCACCGTTCCCAATCCAGCCGATTCGAGTTTGGCTTCATATTCAGCACGTCGCTGTGGAATTTCTGTCGAGAATTTTTCAAATCCGTGTCGACGTGCAAAATTCGTTGCACCACTTCCTCCTAAAACACGATCATCAACGCCCATCAAAACTTCAGCAACTTGAATCGGATTTTTGACTTCTTCAATATTAATGACGCCACTCATTTTTTGAGTGGTTCCATCCATCAACGAAGCGCTCATACGTATTTTTCCGTCACTTTGAATTTGTGAACCAATGCCCGCATTAAACAACGGATCATCTTCCAACAAAGAAACGGCAAAAACCACGGTTTCTAGTGCTGAATGCGTTTTTAGAAATGCATAGGAATCTGTTGCAATCTGTTTTAATGCATTTTGCTTGGCCACTTTCGTTTCGTGGTTGGTAGAAGACTCTGAGAAAAAACCGCCGTGGATGATGATTTTCATTGTTGAGGGTTGTAAGTTGAAGGTTGTACGTTGTAAGTTTGGATGACCTATAACTTACAACTTACAACCCTTTAAACGTATTGCGACGACTTAATCGTCATCTTAAATGTACTCAAATCAAAAGTATCATTAATGCTCATCACGTGAGTCACTAAATGATTAATGGATATTGGTTGCCCCAATTCTACTTGTGTCAAATTGGTGTCTTTGATCTCGCGACCATCCACCAAAATAACAAGTCCAGAACCAATCGCTTCCATCTTATTATTATCAGTAATCAACAAGCCAGTATCTTCTCCCAAACCAATTCCCAGCACTTTTGGATTTCCAACTACCGATTGAAACAAGCGCCCAATTCGGCCACGTTGCACAAAATGCGTATCGATAATTACGCCGTCAATCAGACCCAAACCACTAGTGATTTTCACTTCGCCTTTCAGCAAAGCTTCGCTACTACTACCTTGATAGATCATATTGCTAGACGCTGCAGCAGCTCCCGCAGAAGTGCCCGCATAAATAAAATCTTCATTATGATACTTGCCCAAGAGAATATCATGAAAAGCAGTTCCACCCAAAATAGAGGTCAAACGCAACTGATCGCCACCCGTAAACATCACCACATCCGCCGCTTTCAAACGCGCCAAAACCTCCGCATCTACTGCCTGTTCACGCTTTTCAATATGCAGCACATCCACATTATTGGCACCCAAATAAGCAAAAGCTTTGACGTATTCTGGTCCAATTTCACGCGGGATTTTAGAAGCGGTCGTGATTACTTCAACACGAGATTGCTCCTTATGCTTTGATTCTTCAATGATGCGTTTCAAAATTCCAGCCTCAAAAAAGTTCAAATTCTTAGCTGCATTTTTATCTAAATCGGTCTCCGTAAAACTTCCTTTGTCAACGGCACCACCTATAATAATTAGTTTTCCTCGTATGTTCATGTGGTAAAAATAACCAAAAATTAAAGTTCACCAAACGTATTTATTGTTTTTGAAGCAAATGTTTTAACGTTCTTATCAACATTTTTAGGAGCTAATTCCCGCTATTCGTTCCCAAACTTTGCCACCGAACAACGGCGCCAAAGGTTTTCCTCTACTATCGGGGCTATGCCACCCCACCCTTCGGGCACCCCTCCAAAGGAGGGGAAACCAAAAACAAATTTCGTATTCAATTTTGCGACTCTGCGTCTTCGCAGCAAAAAGAACATTCCTTAAAAATTTGAAAATCAACTCCAAAGCGCTACCGCAAATCAACATATCTTCAAGACAATAAAATAAATTTTGACAAACCAATCAAAAAATCTATTTTAGTAAACCAAATCTTGTTATATTTAACAAATTCATTAGCAAAACTAAAACAAACTCCTCTAAACATTAGTCATGAAAATATTAAAAGTACAAGCACTCCGTGGCCCAAACATTTGGAGTGTTCAAAGAAAGAAACTCATCCAAATGCGTTTGGACTTAGAGGAAATGGAGCAATTTCCTACCAATAAAATCGAAGGTTTCCGCGAGCGAATAGAAGCCATGTTTCCAACTATGATTGAACATCGCTGTTCTGAAGGTGTTCGCGGCGGTTTCTTTTCTCGCATCGAACGAGGTACTTGGATGGGACATGTTATCGAACATATCGCACTTGAAATACAAACGCTCGCCGGCATGGAAACGGGTTTTGGTAGAACTCGCGAAACCAAAACTCCAGGAATTTATAATGTGGTCTTCAGCTATACAGAAGAAAATGTCGGCATGTTCGCCGCTGAAAGTTCAGTAGCCATCGCAAATGCCCTTATAAAAGGAACCGACTACGACTTAGAAGCGGATATCAAAAGAATGCGCGAAATTCGGGAACGTGTGCGTCTTGGCCCAAGTACCGGAAGCATCGTCGAGGAAGCTGTCGCTCGCGACATTCCATGGATTCGCCTCGGAACCAATTCCTTAGTTCAATTAGGATATGGCGTCAATCAAATGCGTTTTCAAGCAACTATTACTTGCAAAACCAGTAGCATCGCCGTTGACATTGCTTGTAACAAAGAGCAAACTAAAAAAATGTTAGATGATGCTTCAATTCCTGTCGCTAGTGGCGGCATCTGCGTTGATGAAGAAGATTTAGAAGCAGTTGTAAAGAAAATTGGCTATCCAATTGTACTTAAACCATTAGATGGTAACCACGGAAAAGGCGCATCGATCAATGTAAAAACATGGGAAGATGCAGTTGCTGGATTAGCATACGCTAAAAAATACAGTCATAGAATTATCGTAGAAAAATTTATTACAGGTTTTGATTTCCGTGTATTAATTATCGACAATAAATTAGTAGCCGCTGCCAAAAGAGTACCGGCGCACGTCGTTGGTAACGGAAAAGACAACCTTCAACAACTCATTGACACGACGAATTTAGATCCACGTCGTGGTTATGGCCATGAAAATGTACTCACCGAAATTGACGTTGATCGTGACACTTTAGATTTATTAGAAAAATTAAACTACACTTTAGAAACGGTACCGAAAAGCGGTGAAATCGTTTATCTGAAATCAACCGCAAACCTCAGTACTGGTGGAACGTCTGTAGATGTAACCGATATGATGCACCCAGAAAATGTATTCCTGTGCGAACGAATTTCTCGTGTGATTGGTTTAGACATTTGCGGTGTCGATATCATGGCGGAAAACCTAACGCAACCGCTCAAAGAAAACGGCGGTTGTATACTAGAAGTCAATGCTGCGCCAGGTTTCAGAATGCACTTAGCGCCTTCAGAAGGATTGCCTAGAAATGTGGCTTCACCAGTAATTGACATGTTATATCCCCAGGAAAACCAAGTCGAATTCCAATTATTGCTGTAACCGGAACCAACGGAAAAACCACGACTACTCGTTTGTTAGCGCATATCGTAAAAAATAATGGCTATAAAGTGGGCTTTACCACTTCAGACGGAATTTACATTCAAAATCACATGTTGGAAAAAGGCGACACCACTGGACCAGTTTCAGCAGAATATATTTTGAAAGATCCAACTGTTGAATTTGCTGTTCTTGAAACCGCTCGTGGTGGAATTCTGCGTTCTGGTTTAGGATTTAGCCGTTGTGATATTGCAGTGATTACCAATATTCAAGAAGATCATTTGGGCTTGAGCGATATTCACACCTTAGAAGATTTAGCGCGCGTCAAAAGTACTGTCGTGAAAAGCGTCAAAAAAGATGGGTGGGCGATCTTGAATGCAGAAGACGAACAATGCGTCAAAATTGGACAAGAACTCAGTTGCAATGTCGCCTACTTCAGCATGGATGAAGAAAATCCATTGATTAAAAAATTATGCAAGGAAGGCAAAATCGTTTGTGTGTATGAAAACGGATTTATCACGGTCAAAAAAGGCGAATGGAAAATCCGAATCGAACGCGCCACACATGTTCCACTAACCATGGGCGGAAAAGCAAAATTTATGATTGCCAACGTTCTAGCCGCTACTTTAGCTAGTTATTTACAAGGCTTTAAAACGGAAGATATTAGCTTGTCATTGCAAACATTCATTCCAAGTGCGGCGCAAACTCCAGGTCGTATGAACATTTTCGACTTCAAGAAATTCAAAGTTATGATCGACTTTGCGCACAATCCTTCCGGTTATCGTGGTGTCGAAGATTACCTAAGCAGCGTTGAAGCCAACAAAAAAATTGGAATCATAGCTGGTGTAGGCGATCGTCGTGACGAAGACATTAAAGAATGTGCACGAATTGCAGGCCGTATGTTTGATCATATTATCATTCGTCAGGAAAAACACTTGCGAGGAAGAACCGAAGAAGAAATTATCGGTTTAATTATGGAGGGAATTGCAGAATCAGGACGAACCGTAACGCACGAAATCATCACCAAAGAAGTAGAAGCCATCAAACACGCAATCAATAGCGCCGAAGAAGGCACTTTTATTACTGCTTTGAGCGATGTCGTGACCAACGCGATCGAAATTGTTCAGGAATATCTCGATAAAGAAAACGAACAAGAATAGATTACTATTCCGATTGTAACAAAGAATACTGTTAATAGACCAACTGCTGTCTTTGACAGTATTCTTTTTTTTATACATTTACTCGCATCAAAAAATCATCCTTTATGAAGAAAATTTCACTACTCGTTTTAAGTTGTTTCCTGACATTTTCCATGTTCGGTCAATTGAAAAAAATTACGCTTGAAGAATCGGTTATGCAACAAAACCGTCAATTTAGAGCCGACAAATTACTGGCTTTCCAATGGATTCCTACGACCAATCAATATCTCTTTTTTGCGGAAGGCGGAAAAAAATTGATGACTGCTTCAGCGACCAATACAACAGCCACGGAATTCATTACTTTGGCGGATTTCAACAAAGCATTAGGAGCCGATTTGAAATCTTTTATTGGTATCGAATGTAAAAATGCGACCACCTTCACGATTTCAAACGGCGCTAAATTCTACGAATACAATACTGCAACCAAGACAGGAAAACAAACCGCTGAGTTTTCCGATTCTGACGAAAATCAAACCTACGATAACGCGAAAGAGAATATCGCTTTTACGGTAAAAAACAACCTGTATTTCCTTAACAAAAACAAGGATAGAATTGCGGTTACCAACGAATCTAACGAAGGCATCGTCTCTGGACAAAGTATTGCTCGAAACGAATTCGGAATTGCCAACGGAATTTTCTGGTCACCTAAAAACAATCTGCTTGCTTTTTATCAAAAAGACCAGTCAGAAGTCGCCGATTATCCGCTACTTGATATCAACGAAACGCCTGGGAAATTAGAAAGCATCAAGTATCCGATGATTGGACAAAAAAGCGAAAAACCTCGCGTTGGCGTATACAATTTGGCAACAAAGCAAACGGTTTTCTTCAAACCACGAGGAAATGCCGACGACTATTTGACCAATCTTTCTTGGTCGCCAGACGAAAAATTTATTTTGATTGCTGAAGTCAACAGAGGACAAAACGATATGTCACTCAACGTATACGACGCGCAAACCGGAAACTATGTGCGTACTATTTTGAATGAAAAAAATCCGAATTGGGTAGAACCAGAGCATGCTGCTTACTTCCCCAATGCGAGTTCTAATAACTTCGTTTGGTTTAGCGAAAAAAGCGGCTTCCAAAATCTGTATTACTATTCCATTGATGGAAAACTTATTAAACAACTCACCAACAACCAATTCCCAGCAAGAGAAATCTTAGGCAACAATCCAGCAGGAACGGAAATTTACTTCACTGCAACGGGCGAAAACGGAACCAATATGTTGGCGTATAAAGTCGATTTGAAAGGCAAGCAAACACTAATCACCAAAGACCAAGGCGTTCACACAGTGGCGATAAGCACCGACGGAAATTGGATTTTCGATGAATTCTCCAACCACAACACACCATCAAAATCGTTGTTGTACGACAAGAATCTGAAAGCCAAGACCATTTTAGAAAGCAAAAACAAATACGAGGGTTACGAAATGGGAACGGCCGAAATAAAAACGATCAAAGCAGCAGACGGAACCACCGACTTATACACACGATTGATCAAACCAAGCAACTTCGATCCAACGAAAAAATATCCAGTGATGATTTATGTGTATGGCGGGCCACACGCCCAAATGATTACCAATTCATTCCTAGACGGCGCCAATTTGTGGATGTACTGGATGGCAGAACAAGGCTATTTAGTGTTCACCGTGGACAATCGTGGTTCTGACAATCGTGGATTTGCCTTCGAAAGTGTGATTCACGGACGATTGGGCGTTAACGAAATCGACGATCAAATGAAAGGTGTTGACTACCTAAAATCATTGCCTTATGTGGATGGCAATAGATTGGCAGTACACGGTTGGAGCTTCGGTGGATTTATGACAACGTCCTTAATGTTGCGTAAACCAGATGCTTTCAAAGTTGGTGTGGCTGGTGGACCAGTAACAGACTGGAAATATTACGAAGTGATGTACGGCGAGCGTTATATGGATACGCCAGCAGAAAATCAAAAAGGATTTGACGAATCATCGACCTTAAACTATGTCAAAGACTTAAAAGGAAAACTATTGCTCATCCACGGAACAAGCGACGATGTGGTGGTGATGCAGCAAAATTTCGCCTTGGTCAAAAAATTTGTTGAAGCTGGGAAACAAGTCGATTTTTTCCCTTATCCAATGCACAAACACAACGTTGGCGGTAAAGACCGAGTGCATTTGATGACTAAAGTTTTAAACTACATTATCGATAATAATAAATAGTTTTAGGAGCTATTCCTGCTTTCCGTTAACCCGGCGGCGGCCTGTGAGGTAATCTTTTGTGCGGAACAACCGTACAAAAGGATGCCACTACCATCAGGGCTAAAAACCAGAAAGCCAATCGAATTTCGATTGGCTTTTTTCAATTATACCGAGGGGCCCCCCACCCCCTGGGGTGGAATAAATTATCAATTGTTAATTATCAATTGATTAAGTTTTCTGTGGTTTCTTTCTCGCCGCCGGAAACAACACATTATTCAAAATCAATCGGAATCCAGGTGAATTCGGATGCAAGTCCAAAACGGTTGGCTCATCTCCTACCCGATGCTGAAAATCTTCCGGATCATGTCCACCATAAAAAGTAAAAAATCCTTTTCCTTTTTGCCCGTGAATGTAGCGTGCTTCGTCATTCAATTCGCATTTACCCAAAGTCAACACATTCGACTTAATGAGTTCAGAATCGAAAGATGTACTTTGTCCCATAAATCCTTTGACCAATTGCGTGTGATTCTGACACAACATGCTCGGAATAACGTCCCACTTGGCAGAAAAATCCATCAAAGTGAAGTAATCTTTTTCAAAAGGAATTTTCCTTTTTTCGGTCATATCAATATCCGAGAACTCGTAGTGCTCAGGCCTTCTGTCTAAAACAAAATTCTTGAAGGCAAAAGTTCTACCGTAGTCAATTTTGGATTGGTAATTACCTTCGCTCGCATCACCATCGAACATCGGCTCGCAAATATCAACGCCTTCCGCCGACAAAGCAATATCAAAACTATCGGTAGCTGAACACATAGCAAACATAAATCCACCGCCAATCACAAAATCTCTGATCTTTTTCGCTACCGCCAATTTTTCTTGAGAAACCTTAGTGTAACCTAATTTGGCAGCCAAAGCTTCGGCCTCTTTCTTTTGATCAATATACCAAGGCGCATTGCGATATTGTCCGAAAAATTTGCCGTATTGACCTGTAAAATCTTCGTGGTGCAAATGCAACCAATCATATAATATCAATTGATCACTCAATACTTCTTCGTCATAAATCGGTGTAAACGGAATTTCAGCATAAGTCAAAACCATGGTTACCGCGTCGTCCCAAGGTTGTTTCCCTTTCGGTGTATAAACCGCAACTTTAGGAGCTTTTTCTAGAACAACTGTTTCCATATTTTGCGATGGACTAGAAATCTCATCCAAAATCTGATTGGCTTCTGCGTCGGACAAAAGTTCAAAACTAACGCCGCGAATTTGACATTCCTTTCGGATTTCTTCTGCATCGGGCAACAAGAAAGAACCGCCACGATAATTGAGCAGCCAACTGGCTTTATACTGTTTATTCAAACACCAATACGTGATTCCGTACGCTTTCAGATGGTTCTTTTGCGTTGTTTCATCCATTGGTAATAGGATAAAGCTTGCCTTAACCGAAAAAGAAAATAAAAGGAATAGTATATAAAAAGTGTTCTTCACTGCTATAGGTTTTAGCTGTTGTATTTGCTATAATTGGAGTCAAAGATAACAGAAATTCTGTGAAGAAAAGCATAAAAAATACCGATGAATTTCTGTACAACTACTATCCAAAAAATTCCTTAATAACAATAATATACAGTCATCTATAATTCTAAAAAACATTGCGTCTTAGCGACTTTGCGAGCCAATTTTAGATCTCGCAAAGTCGCTAAGACGCAAAGAAAATTCGCTTTTTAATTAAAATGGAACGTCACTATCATCGTCCGCACTATTGATCGTGCTACCAAAGGCTTCGTTAGGTGAAGGCAATGATTTGGTTGAAAATGGATTGTCTTCGTGATTCATTTTGGAAGGTAAATCGTCATAAGCGCCACCGTAATCATCAAGGTTGTCAAATTTACCAAGATTACCGACGAATTTCAATCGGATATTCTCTAAAGAACCGTTACGGTGTTTGGCAATAATAAATTCAGCTTGTCCTTGCGTTGGTGTTCGTTCGTCATCGTCCCATTCATCAATCTTGTAATACTCTGGACGGTAGATAAACGAAACGATATCGGCATCTTGCTCGATGGCTCCAGATTCACGAAGGTCAGAAAGCAAAGGTCGTTTGCTGGAACCAGGAGTTTCCACGGCACGAGACAATTGTGATAGCGCAATCACTGGAACACTCAATTCTTTGGCGAGCGCTTTTAAATTTCTAGAGATTGTTGAGATTTCTTGTTCACGGTTTCCGCCGCCTTTACCATTGTTTCCGCCAGCAGTCATCAATTGAAGATAATCGACGATAATCAATTTGATTCCATGTTGCGAAGCCAATCGACGTGATTTTGCTCTTAAATCAAAAATCGAAAGTGACGGTGTATCATCGATGTATAAAGGTGCTTTTTCTAAGTTTTTTACTTTGATGCTCAATTGCTCCCACTCGTGTTTTTCGAGTTTACCAGTACGCAATTTTTCTGATGACAATCCGGTTTCGGACGAGATCAAACGTGTGATTAACTGTACCGAAGACATCTCCAAAGAAAATAGCGCAACAGGCTGTCCAAAGTCGATTGCAATATTTCTCGCCATCGACAATACAAAGGCGGTTTTTCCCATACCTGGACGAGCCGCAATAATAATCAAATCGGAAGGTTGCCAACCAGACGTAATTTTGTCTAGTTTCTCGAAGCCAGTAGCGATTCCGCTCAAGCCTTCTTTACCGGCAATTTCTTCGATACGTTTTTTGGCTTGAATCACCAAACTTTGTGCGGTTTCAGAACTTCTTTTGATATTGCCTTGCGTTACTTCGTATAGTTTAGACTCGGCTTTGTCTAATAGATCAAATACGTCTGTAGTTTCGTCGTATGATTCTTCGATAATTTCCGAAGATATTTTGATCAAGCTTCGTTGGATAAATTTCTGAAGAATGATTCGCGAGTGAAACTCGATATGCGCAGATGAAGAAATCTTTTGCGTGAGTTGAATGAGATAGAAATCACCGCCAGCCAAATCAAGTTTTGCGTTTCTTTTGAGCTGCGCCGATACTGTTAATAAGTCAATAGGCTGTGTATCTGTGAACAACTGCACTATGGCTTCAAAAATATGTCGATGTGCTTCCTTGTAAAAAGCATCCGGTTGCAAGATATCGATTACCTCATCTACCCCTTTTTTGTCGATCATCATGGCGCCCAAAACGGCTTCTTCTAGCTCTAAAACCTGAGGAGGAAGTTTTCCTTTCTCGAGGTTAATGATGGTCGTTTTCTCGACGCGAACTGGGCTTATATTTTTGAAATTTTCCATGTGGCTAAAGTAACTATAAAATAAAAAAAATGCAGAAGTAGTTTTAAGGGAATGCTGTTGATAAATACTTTTATTTTGTTTATAACCACAAAAAAATCCGAAACCATAGGGCTTCGGATTAAGTATCTCAATTGTAAGATTTTACTCTTTGAATTCGCCCATTTTGCTGTATTTATCCATCCTCTGAGCCACTAACTCGGCTGTTGATAAATCTTTCAATTCGTTATAGGCTTTGGTAATATACTGCTCTACAGTTTTGAATGCAGTTTCTCTATCGTAATGTGCGCCTCCTAATGGTTCTGGAATCACATCATCGACTAACTTTTGCTTTTTCATATCGGTTGAAGTCAATTTGAGTGCTTCAGCCGCTTGTTCTTTATACTCCCAGCTTTTCCATAAAATTGAGGAACAAGATTCAGGAGAAATCACAGAATACCATGTGTTTTCCATCATTAATACGCGATCGCCCACACCAATTCCCAATGCACCTCCAGAGGCACCTTCACCCACAATAACTGCGATGATTGGAGTTTTAAGACGAGTCATTTCGAAGATGTTTCTAGCAATGGCTTCACCTTGTCCGCGTTCTTCTGCTTCTAAACCAGGATAAGCTCCAGGCGTATCGATTAGGGTTAACACGGGAATGCCGAATTTTTCTGCCATTTTCATCAAGCGCAATGCTTTGCGATAACCTTCTGGATTGGCCATTCCGAAATTACGCATCTGACGTGTTTTCGTATTGTATCCTTTTTGCTGACCCACAATCATAAAAGACTGCCCGCCAATTTTACCCAATCCGCCAATCATGGCTTTATCGTCTTTGAAACCACGGTCGCCAAATAATTCAAGAAAAGTATCGCCGCACAAGGCACGAACATGATCCATGGTATAAGGGCGGTTTGGGTGACGTGACAATTGCACGCGTTGCCAAGCGGTTAGATTTTTATAGATATTTCTTTTGGTTTCGTCTAGTTTTTTCTCGATTTGTTTGCAGGTTGCAGTGACATCTACGTTGGATTCTGCTCCAATAATCTGGCATTTATCTAATTGATCCTCTAATTCTTTAATGGGAAGTTCAAAATCTAAATATTCCATAAGTCTGGTGTGGTATTAAATTTTTGTTAGGAGAACAAAGATAAAATTTTAAATCAGTAAGAAAAGAAATTTTTTGTTTTAAGTTGTAAACATGGTGGTTGTGGGTTGTGGGTTGTGAGTTGTGAGTTGTAAGTTGTGGGTTGTGGGTTGTGGGATATTAGTTGTGGGTCTTTGAATTTGACTTTTTGAAAATCGAATCGAGCAAATTGTGAACTGGCGGAACATTATTGAAGGTTGAATAGCAAAAATCAAATATCGACTATCGAAATTTGGGAAGAAGCCCTAGCCCTGATGGCAGCGGTATCCTTTTGTGCGGGCGTTCCGCGCAAAAGATGAAGCGAACAGCAGGAACTAGCTCCTAATCTTTAGACCGATAGTATTTGACAATACCGTTGGTGATAACCGTGACCAAAATAATCAGTGCACCGAGGTAAAATTGAGGGCTCATTTTTCTTTTTCGTGAAAAACGAGAACTGCGAGGATGATGCCATAGATGGGCTCGAGATTGATGGTGAGCATGACGGTATATGGACTAAGAAAACGCATGACTTTGACCGATGCAATAAAAGCATAGGCGGTGCAAAGTGTACTCAAAATAGCGAGATACATCCAATCGGAGGCGCTAACGCTAAAAAAACTAGCTGAAAAGCTATTCGTTCCTAGCAACAAGAGTGAGAAAAAAATAATACCGCCGGTCAGTTCATAAAATGAAATGAGCGTTGGATTGTAGACTTTGGCAAATTTGCTATTATAAACGGAAAACAAAGCAGACAAAAATGCGGAACTTAAACCGAGTAAAATGCCTTCTATGTATTGGCTTTCGACTCTAAAAATAATGCTCAAACCCACAATGACAATCACACCAAAAAAGACTTCATACCAAATGATCTTTCTGCCGTATAAAATAGGTTCGAGAAAAGAAGTAAAAAACGCTCCGGTCGACAAGCAAGCTAAAGTCACAGAAACGTTAGACACTTTGATGGCTCTAAAGAAAGTAAACCAATGCAGCGCAATCACCACTCCGGCAAACAGCAATTGAAGCAATATTTTTTTTGAAATTTGGAGCGGAACTTTATGATACCAAACGTAGCACAAAATGAAAAAAACTGCCAATACCATTCGATACCAAACTAAGGGTAATGCATCGAGTGAAATAAGCGCACCCAACACCGCGGTAAATCCCCAAATAAAAACAATTAAATGAAGATGTAAATAACTTTTGACGTTATCGCTTGGCATGGCGCAATAGGAAAAAGGCAACGAAGCCAAAAATAATGTTTGGTGTCCACACTGCGAGAAAAGGTGAAACCGTCGCCTTCTCCGCTAGAACGCCAAAGATCTTATCTAAGAACACGAATGAAAACGCCAACAAAATTCCAACGGCCAAATTGACACCCATTCCACCACGTCGTTTCATAGAGGAAACCGCCACCGCAATGATGGTTAAGATAAACGCCGAAACTGGAATACTATATTTTTTATACAATACGACCAGATAAACATTGATGTTTGAAGAACCTCTTTTGCGTTCTTTCTCTATAAAGGAATTCAATTCGAATAAGGACAAAGTCTCTGCGATATACACGGTTGGTGTCAAATCTTCGAGTTCAAAAGAGAATTTCCTCTTGACGACATCTTTTTTCTCGATGACGTCATTGAGTTCACCGACGGTTCTTTTACAATAACCATACAGCTCGTATTGCTTGAGTTTCGGATCCCATTTGATGCGATTTGCGGTAATCTTATAATCTAATTGATCGCCTTTGAATTTCTCAAAAGCAAAGTTGAAGGCAGTTTCAGACATCGGATTAAAACTGCTCACATAAATAAACTCATCGTCGCTAATTTGACGATAAACATCTGTATTGTCCCGCATTTCTTCACGTCCGCCGCCGATGAGATACGTATATCGAAAGTTCTTAAATCCTTCGCTGGCTTTTGGCACAATAAAGAAACCTGCAATCAAAGAAACAAAAGAGACAATCGTAGCACCAATAAGATACGGTTTTAGAAAACGGGTAAAAGAAATACCTGAACTTAAAATGGCAATAATTTCGGTGTTGTTCGCCAGTTTCGAGGTGAACCAAATAACCGATAGAAACAAAAACACAGGAAACAACAGATTGGCGAAATAAACGACAAAGTCAACGTAGTACAAAGCTATTTCATTAAATGGCACTTTGTTTTCAATCATCTTATTGACTTTCTCCGAAACATCAATGACGATCCCGATAGGAATAAAAAGCAACAACATCACGCTAAATGTAGCGAGGTATCTTTTGAGAATGTATTTGTCTATTATTGTTAACATAGTTGGTTGTTGGTTATTGGTTGTTGGTTGTTGGTCAAATCTATCAACCATCAACTACCAACCATCAACTAAATTTATAATCTCTGGCTCATTTGTTTCACCATCATTTCTTTCCAAACTCTAAAATCTCCGGCTAAGATATGTTTTCTTGCTTCACGAACCAACCACATATAAAAACCTAGATTGTGAATTGTAGCAATTTGTTTTCCCAAATATTCATTGGCAGCAAACAAATGGCGCAAATACGCTTTGGTATATTCAGTATCAACGAACGTCATCCCCATTTCATTCAATGGAGAAAAGTCATCTTCCCACTTTTTGTTCTTAATATTAATCGTTCCGTTTGCTGTAAATAACATCCCATTTCTCGCATTACGAGTCGGCATCACACAATCGAACATATCTACTCCCAACGCAATATTCTCCAAAATATTGATTGGAGTTCCGACGCCCATCAAATAACGAGGTTTGTCCTCAGGCAAAATATCGCAAACCACTTCCGTCATCGCGTACATTTCTTCTGCAGGTTCACCAACCGATAATCCACCAATGGCGTTGCCTTGTTGTCCAGAGTTGGCAATATATTCTGCCGATTGCATTCTTAAATCTTTGTAGGTACTTCCTTGAACAATCGGGAAAAACGTTTGTTCAAATCCGTATTTAAAAGGCACTTTCTCCAAATGCTTGATACAACGATCTAGCCAACGATGTGTCATGTGCATCGAACGTTGCGCATAACGATAGTCGCACGGATAAGGTGTACATTCATCAAAAGCCATAATAATATCAGCGCCGATTGTACGTTGAATTTCCATGACATTTTCTGGCGTGAAGACGTGATAAGACCCGTCGATATGCGACTTAAACTTAACGCCTTCCTCCTTAATTTTTCTATTGGCAGACAAGGAATATACTTGATAACCGCCTGAATCCGTCAAGATGTTGCGATCCCAATTCATAAACTTGTGCAACCCGCCGGCTTGTTCCAAAATAGCGGTCTGTGGACGCAAATACAAGTGATACGTATTTCCCAAAATAATATCAGGATTAATCTCGTCTTTAAGTTCACGTTGGTGCACGCCTTTCACCGAAGCCACCGTTCCAACCGGCATAAAAATAGGAGTTTCAATCACACCGTGATCGGTTGTTATTGTTCCAGCTCGCGCTTTCGATAAAGGATCTTTTTGTAGTAATTCAAACTTCATAAGGCAATTTTTCAGGCGGCAAAGATAGAAATTAGATCGTAAGATTACAGGATTTTAAGATTTTGAAAGCAATCTAAATCTTCATAGTCGTTTCCCAAAATCCTACAGTCTCAAATTCTTATAATCTTACAGTCTTACAATCTAACAATCTAACAATCCAAATTATGGCGTGACCACAAGGGTCGGGCTATCCGCAGTGCACGGCACTTTGCTCCTATCCCTCACGCACTACTGTTGTCGAATCAAAATTTAACTAAAAAATCAAAAATCCAAATTCAGTTGAAGTAAATCCAAAATCGAATATCGAAAATCAAGTATTGACTATCGCAAATCCTTAATAACTATTCAAAAAAACTTTTGCCACTACCCTAAATTAGATTTACTTTTGAGCGATACTAATTTATTTTACTAAACATGCCTAACACACAACAATTAAACGAGTTAACAACACAAGTTCGGAGAGACATACTTCGCATGGTACACGCAGTCAATTCAGGTCATCCGGGCGGTTCGCTGGGTTGCACGGAATTTATGGTCGCTTTATACCAAAACATCATGAACCGCAAGCCTGGTTTTGACATGGACGGAATCGGTGAAGATTTGTTCTTCCTTTCCAACGGTCATATTTCACCAGTTTTTTACAGCGTATTGGCACGGTCGGGCTATTTCCCCGTTTCGGAATTAGCCACTTTCCGTCTCATCAATTCGCGTTTGCAAGGTCATCCCACGACGCACGAAGGTTTGCCTGGCGTTCGAATTGCTTCGGGTTCACTCGGACAAGGAATGTCTGTCGCCATTGGCGCGGCACAAGCCAAAAAATTAAATAAGGATGCGAATCTAGTGTACAGTCTGCATGGCGACGGCGAATTGCAAGAAGGCCAAAACTGGGAAGCCATTATGTATGCGTCGGCAAAAAAAGTAGACAACTTGATTGCGACCATCGACCTCAACGGAAAACAAATTGATGGAACTACGGATCACGTTTTAGCAATGGGAAGCCTCAAAGCCAAATTTGAAGCATTTGATTGGGACGTACTCGAAATTAAAGAAGGAAATAATATAGAAGCGATTCTTTCTGGAATGAGCGATGCAAAATCTAGAACAGGAAAAGGAAAAGCAGTTTGTGTTTTGTTGCATACAGAAATGGGTAATGGTGTCGACTTTATGATGTATAGTCACGCATGGCACGGAAAAGCGCCTAACAACGACCAATTGGCGATTGCCTTGGCGCAAAATCCAGAAACTTTAGGCGATTATTAACATTCTATTTCATAGAACTTTGTGCCTTAGCGTCTTTGTGGCATAAACATTAAATTATAAAAATGAAAAAATACACCAATACAGGAAGTAAAGATACACGCTCAGGTTTTGGAGCGGGAATGACCGAACTGGGTCAAAAAAACGAAAATGTAGTTGCCTTATGTGCCGATTTGATTGGTTCATTAAAATTGGATGAATTTATCAAGAATCATCCTGAAAGATTTTTCCAAATCGGAATTGCGGAAGCCAATATGATTGGTATTGCCGCAGGTTTGACCATTGGCGGAAAAATTCCATTTACAGGAACTTTTGCCAATTTCTCGACAGGAAGAGTTTATGATCAGATCAGACAATCAGTGGCATATTCGGACAAGAATGTAAAAATATGTGCTTCACATGCAGGATTAACTTTGGGAGAAGATGGCGCAACGCATCAAATCTTAGAAGATCTCGGATTGATGAAAATGTTGCCGGGAATGACCGTTATCAATACATGCGATTACAATCAAACCAAAGCAGCTACCATCGCAATTGCAGATCACCATGGGCCGGTTTACTTGCGTTTTGGAAGACCCGTTGTTCCCAATTTCACGCCGGAAAATGGCACTTTCGAAATCGGAAAAGCAGTACTTCTGCAAGAAGGAACAGATGTTACGATTGTGGCTACTGGCCATTTGGTTTGGGAAGCTTTAATTGCCGCTGAAGCTTTGGCGGAAAAAGGAATCTCTGCTGAAGTCATCAACATACACACGATTAAACCACTTGATGAAGAAGCGATTCTACGTTCATTAAGCAAAACAAAATGTATCGTCACCGCGGAAGAACACAATATTATCGGCGGATTGGGAGAAAGCGTATCGAGAGTATTAGCGCTTAACACACCAATGCCGCAGGAATTTGTTGCCGTTCAAGATAGTTTTGGCGAATCAGGAACTCCAGAGCAATTGATGGAGAAATACCAATTGAACCACCAAGCCATTGTTCGAGCCGCAGAAAAAGTGATCAAAAGAAAGTAAATTCCATAAAAAAACCGATTTAATAAAATCGGTTTTTTTATTTTTCACTTTAGTGACAATTTTTATCTAAGTGTTTCTTTAGTCCTATAGTCGTACCGTTGCAATCTAATATTTGACTGTAGCTGGTTGGAATCACACCATTTATCTTGATTTCATTTTTGGTCAGATAGCTATCTCCATCGTCATCAACGTCATAAAGGTTTTGAACGCCATCTCCGTCTGTGTCATCATTGGTAAAATCACCATCGCCAAGCAAGTCTTCGTCGTTTGATAGGATTCCATCGCCGTCTATATCCGTATGTTTTACATCATACAATTTAAAGCTAAAAACCAGTGGCGAATAAGATGGTATACCAGCCTGAGCTAAGTTAAAGTAACCCAACCCTGAGGGAATAAAAATAATACCCGCACCAAAATCACTATAGGAAGTAGGCTCACCAGACACATCAACCTTTTGCCCAGCTTTAAACAAAGGCATAATTTCTCGCCATCCTCTTACAGACAAATCCATTCTCAAGAATGATGATGGGAATGGTGTATATTCGAATTGCGTTGCGAGCAATGTGGTTGTTGAAACCTCATCGACTGTTTCCGTTTTATAACTCAAATAATGCCCATCGTAAGCTGTAAAGACTTCATCAGCTTTTGTAGGTGCGACGCCCGATTCGTAATCTGCTCTTAACTTAAAATAATAGATTTCATAAGTAACATCATTGGACACCACTTCCTTTACCAATAACTTTGGGTAGGTTGGACTATTAAGGTAGTCTATCATTTTAATTTGCGTTGACGGATCAGTAATTTTTGAAATAGTAACGTCTTGATTTGCACCTACTTCAATATAATGAGTATTCAAATAGTCCTTTATGATAGCAATATCAGCGTCATATTGAACATCATACGCTCTAACTGGCACCGCCGTTACACTATCTGCCTTGTTGCAAGAAAATAAAATAAAGACCGAACAGAAAAGAATAAAATATAACCTAAATTTGTTCATTATAGCTGAAATTAAGGAGCGCAAGATACAATATTGATTTATTTTTGTAAATAATTTAACTTCTATTTTTGAAAAAATATGAGAGTGGACAAATATCTATGGTGCGTGCGCTATTATAAAACGAGAAACATGGTGACAGAAGCCTGCAAGAAAAATCACATTACGGTTAATGGTCAAATTGCAAAGCCTTCTAAAGAAGTTTTCCCGACGGATCAAATTACTTTTCGAAAAGATCAAATTACACAAACCATAACTGTTTTAGATGTTCCTGAGAATCGTGTCGGAGCTAAGTTCGTCGACATCTACAGAAAAAATGAAACGCCAATTGAAGTGTACCAGCATTTAGAACTACTGAAATTGTCCAAAGAACACTATCGAAAGACTGGTGATGGTCGACCAACTAAAAAAGACCGAAGAGACTTAACAGATTTTGAAAAAGAAGCTGAACTAGAATAAGAAACAAACATGTCATGGAAAATAGAATTCTAACCCATACTGAAATAGAACACAAAATAAGACGAATTGCTTATCAAATATATGAGACATTTGTTGATGAAGAAACAGTTGTATTAGCTGGCATTGCCTCCAACGGTTTCGTATTAGCTCAAAAAATTGCATTGATTCTGGAAGAAATCTCTCCGTTAAAGATTGCGTTGTGCGAAGTGTTTATAGATAAACTAAAACCCAATTCGCCAATTACGACCTCCATTTCGCAAAAAGAGTATGAAAACAAAGGACTCGTTTTAGTAGATGACGTCTTAAATTCCGGAACAACTTTGGTTTACGGTGTGAAGCATTTTTTAGAAGTCCCACTTTCGAAATTCAAAACCGCTGTGTTGGTCGATCGAAATCACAAGAAATATCCGGTTAAAGCTGATTTTAAAGGCCTTTCACTGAGCACCTCGTTGCGAGAGCACGTGCAAGTTGTTTTTAGTGACAAAGGTGACTATGCCTATCTAAATTAGTAATTGCTGAATGTCGCTGACAATCTCTGCAGGTGATTTTTCGTCAGTTCCTACCGTATAACTAGCCTGATTATAGAAATAGCTTCTTTCAAACAAATGTTGCGCTATAAACTCCTTAAGCGCATTGTCGCTTTTATTTGCAATCAATGGCCGCTTCGTTTTCTCGTCCTTTATTCTATGGAATAAGGTATCGATTGACGTTTTCAAATAGACTGAAATAATGTCTGTTCCGTTGAGTAACAAATGGTTATTAGCGTAACACGGCGTTCCACCACCAAGACTGAGTACGAATGATTCATTTGAGGTAACTAAATCATGAAACACTTGGTGCTCTATCTTGCGAAAATAGATTTCTCCTTTATTTTCAAACACGGACGCAATCGTATTTTGGATGTTACTTTCAATACAACTATCCAAATCTTTGAATGGAAGTTGTAACTTTTCTGACAAAAGAGAGGCAATTGTTGACTTTCCAGAACCCATATAACCCAGTAAAATTATTTTCATCACAGTAATAAAACCTTTAAAATTAAGGGGTTAAAAGTAAATAGTAAAAAAACCCAAATTTAAAATAAAATTGCTTTGAAAAATAAATAATAACGTCTTATATTTGCACCCGCATTGAAGAAAGGTTAATGACTTGATAGCTCAGTTGGTAGAGCACATCACTTTTAATGATGGGGTCCTGGGTTCGAGCCCCAGCCAGGTCACAAATTTTCAACTTTTTTCTAATTCTGACTTGGTAGCTCAGTTGGTAGAGCACATCACTTTTAATGATGGGGTCCTGGGTTCGAGCCCCAGCCAGGTCACAACAAGTCGTTCGCTTTCGTGGATGACTTTTTTTTTGGCTACGTGGAGAAATTGGTAGACTTGCCATCTTGAGGGGGTGGTGCTCGTAAGGGCGTGTGGGTTCGAATCCCATCGTAGTCACATTTGAAATTAAAAGGAGTATTGCCAGTGGCAATCAGGTAAAACAAAACGCACTTCAATACGAGTGCGTTTTTTTGTTTTACATTTTATGCGTGGACTATTCGAAGAAAAAAAGAGCAACTTGTTACGACTGCTCTTCTGTATAAAATACATTTGTCCTTCTACTATCGAATTTTCTAATCCTTGATGCAACGCACTGAATTACCACTTTTCCAACTCAAGTACCACCTGTACATAGAACCGTTATCGTTTGTCACGTAACGGATCCAAGAAGCGCCAGTACTGGACTGGGTCGAACTCCACCAGAAAGCGCCATCTCCCGCAGAATTGAAATTCCCATTATAGGCACGTCCACTACCCGGAATACCAGTAAAACCAGTGCTATTGGTGGCATCTACATTGGGGCTAAGCCATAAACCAGTACCTTCTTCTATAGTTCCTCTAGCTTTCATTTTACCTCCCGCAGAGGCTCCACCATTAACACCATCAACATAGATTGCAAAAGTTATCCATTCTGCATCACTAGGAATATGCCAACCTGCTGGTGCTAAACCACGTGGGTCATTTACAGCATACCAATTGTATAATTTGCCATAAACAGGTCCGTTTGAAGTATTGTTTTGGAAATAACACCAAGCACCCGTTGTTAAATTTGCCCATTGTGTTGTATTAGTTACTTGTGGAATTGGGTCGCCGTTTCGGTAATGGCTTACATTCAAATTTTTTGTCATCCAATCTTGTGAGCCAATTCTTACTTTTCCATTTTGTTCTGGAGCAGTTGGTCTCGAAGCTTGTTGGTTTTGTATTTTGGTTTCTTCCTTAGTACAAGAAAGCCCCAGTGCAAAGAATAAAATTGATGAAATTGTGAAGTAGCATTTTCTCATTGTATTAAATTATATAGTTATATTTGAAATTTTCATTATTAAAATGGGAAAGCGCTTTAACAAGCTTAGATTCTTATCCTGAAAAAAATCTAGTCTTTAATGCATCGGACTTGGTTCGCTTCATTTTTTGAGAGACCAAGTCTATCAACTGAATTAAAAAAGTAAAATAACCCTCTATGATACATAAAACCTATGCTGCTATCTGTCGAACTCCAAAATCTTGTTAGATTACCAATACCTCCATAGCCATTAAAGCTGCAATATCCCCCAGGAAGAGCTGAAAACCCAGAACTATTAGTTGCACCTGTATTGGGAGCATTCCATAAAGTCATCGTTTTCATCTTTCCTCCTGCTACATCGTCTCCTCCTAAATATTGAGTTAAAGTAAACCATTCGGCATCCGTAGGAACGTGATAGCCTATCGGAGCTAATCCTCTCGGGTCCGTTACAGCCCATCCATTGTATAATTTCCCATAAGTTCTTCCATTTACTGAACTATTCTGATAATAACACCAAGCGCCTGTTGAAATATTTGCTAATGTTGCTGGGTTAGTAACTTGAGGAATTATATCTCATTTCTATACCGACTTACATTTAAGTTTTTGCTCATCCAAATTTGCTTACCAATTCTAACTTCGCCATTTTGTATTGGAGCAGTTGGTCTTGAAGCCACTTGGTTTTCTGACTTATTTTCTTCCCTAGTACAGGAAAGTCCAAAAATTAAAAATAAAATTGAAGAAATTTCAAAGTAATATTTTCTCATTGCCTTAACTGTTTAGTTTTAACGAAGATAAAAAAAAATTGAAATAAAATGCTGAGCAGCTGCATCATCAAATCATTAATAATTTCAAAACGACTTCAAATACTCATCTATTCGCGTTTCTAAAATTTATCCTAAAATAAATTCATCAATGTAATTTTTGTTTACTTTTGTTTAAACTTTTTTCGATAAAAATGAACAACGTAAAAAACATCTTTAGTATCAAAGACCTGGAAAATCTTTCAGGTATCAAGGCACATACAATTCGTATTTGGGAAAAACGATACAATGTCTTAGAGCCTAATAGAACAGACACAAATATCAGACTCTATGATCTAGCCAGTTTACAAAAGTTGTTAAATATTACACTATTACACAATCACGGCTATAAAATTTCGAAAATTTCGAAATATCCACCGGAGAAAATACCACAACTAGTGCGGGAAATCATTTCGGAAAAAAGCGCAAAAAGCCATGCCATCAGCGCTTTCAAGATGGCCATGATGAATTTTGATCAAGCGCAATTCTTCGCAACCTACAATTCGCTTCTAGCAGAAAAGTCGTTTCGAGAAGTGTTCTATGACGTGTTCATTCCTTTGATGACGGAGCTAGGTTTGCTATGGCAATCAGACACCATCACTCCAGCGCACGAGCATTTTATTAGCTACCTCATCAAGCAAAAACTGCTCATCAATACCGAGAAAGTGCAAGTACTAGAGCCAACCAAAACGGATAAAATTTTCGTATTGTATTTGCCTATGAATGAAATTCACGAACTAGGGCTAATGTATCTTAATTACGAGATTTTGTTGCATGGTTACAAGACGATTTATCTCGGAGAAAGTGTTCCGACTGAAAACTTAAAAGACCTAAACAAGTACTTTGATTCCATTGTTTTTATTTCCTATATGACCGTACAACCTGACAAAGACAGTGTAAACGAGTACGTAAAAGAAATACAAGACGCTGTTTTAAAAGACGATTCAGAAATGTGGATTATCGGTCGAATGACCGAAGAAATCAAGAATTCAAACTTAAACAGTTCAACGAAAGTATTTAAAACTATCACAGACTTAGTAAGTGAACTGTAGCAACAAGATTGCAACGGTTCAAAAATTTCCATCACCCCAAAATGAATAGCAAAGACATCAAAATTATTGGCTCTGGTTTTTCTGCATTAGCGGCTGCATGCTATTTGGCAAAGGCCGGGCATCAGGTTACCGTCTATGAAAAAAACGCAACCATCGGAGGAAGAGCGCGACAGTTAAAGAAAGACGGATTCACCTTTGATATTGGTCCAACTTGGTATTGGATGCCTGACGTATTCGAACGCTTTTTTGCCGACTTCAACAAAAAACCATCCGACTACTATCAATTGCAGAAATTATCACCAGCGTATCAAGTATATTTTGGCGTGAATGAATTTGTAACTATAGCAGACAATCTCGACGAAATCATTCAAACTTTTGAGTCGATTGAAACCGGCAGCGGCGCTATTCTTGCCCAATTTATGGCGGAGGCAAAAAGCAATTACGATATTGCCATCAAGGATTTAGTTTATAATCCAGGTGTGTCACCAATGGAATTAGTAACCATCGAAACCGCCAAAAAAGTCGGTCAGTTTTTTAGCAATATTAGCAAAGATGTGCGCAAGAGATTTAGAAACAAGAAGCTTATTCAAATCTTAGAATTCCCTGTCTTGTTTCTTGGTGCAAAACCATCGGATACGCCTTCATTCTACAGTTTTATGAATTACGCTGATTTTGGTTTGGGAACTTGGCATCCGAAAAACGGAATGTATAGCGTTGTGTTGGCGATGGAAAAATTGGCTATTGAACTCGGCGTGACGATTCATACCAACAGCAACATCTCAAAAATACTCGTTTCTGAAAAAAGGGCTACCGGCTTAATGGTCAATGGAACCAACATATCAGCCGACATTATCTTGAGTGGCGCAGATTATCACCACACAGAAACCCTATTAGACGTTTCAGATCGAGCGTACTCAGAAGCCTATTGGCAAAAGAAAACGTTTGCTCCGTCCTCGCTCCTATTTTATGTGGGTTTTGATAAAAAAATTAAAAACGTTGAGCATCATTCGCTCTTTTTTGATGTCGATTTTGACGTGCATGCAGCCGATATTTATGACGATCCTAAATGGCCGGAAAATCCGTTGTTCTATGCTAGTTTTCCTTCCAAAACAGATGCTAATACTGCTCCGGACGGGAAAGAAGCTGCAATTTTCTTGATTCCACTAGCACCAGGAATCGAAGACAATGACTATATTAGAAATCGATATTTTGAAAAAATAATTACACGATTAGAAAATTTAACACAACAAGAACTGAAAAATAGTATTATTTTTAAGGAGTCTTTTTGTGTGAATGACTTCATCAAAGATTACAATTCCTATAAAGGAAATGCCTATGGCATGGCAAATACGTTGTTGCAAACAGCATTCTTAAGACCCAAGTTGAAAAGCAAAAAGGTCGAAAATCTCTATTTTACTGGACAATTAACGGTACCTGGACCTGGAGTCCCACCTGCTTTAATATCTGGAAAATTAGTAGCTGAATTAATAGAAAAACACCTTTAGAATTTTATGAAATCAATTTTTGACACCATATCATTTGAATGTAGTAGAAACGTAACGAAGACTTATAGTACTTCTTTTTCTTCTGCGGTTCGCATGTTAGCACCTAGCATTCGTCAGGATATTTACAATATATATGGCTTTGTTCGCTTTGCCGACGAAATAGTTGATAGCTTTCATGACTACAATAAAGAGGAATTATTTGACCTTTTTCAGTCAGACTTAGATGCTGCACTACAAAATAAGATTAGCTTAAATCCTATATTGAATTCATTTCAGCACACCGTTGTAAAATACAACATCCCTTACGAACTGATTGCTGCTTTTATGAAAAGTATGAAATTGGATTTGACGAAAAACACCTACACTACCAAAGAAGAATATAACGAGTACATCTACGGTTCAGCGGATGTGGTCGGATTGATGTGCCTCAAGGTCTTTGTAAATGGTGACGTGTCAAAATTTGAAGCATTAAAGGACGCCGCAATGAGATTGGGTTCTGCTTTTCAAAAAGTAAATTTCTTGCGGGATTTGAAAGCCGATTTTGAAGTCTTAAATCGAACTTATTTTCCTGAAACCGACCTAAATCAATTGAACGAAGCGTCTAAAAAGAAGATTATTCAAGAAATTGAAGCCGACCTTAGTGCAGGTTTTGAAGGAATAAGAAATTTGCCTTTGGAAGCAAAATTTGGAGTTTATACTGCCTACGTCTATTACAAAAAATTATTATCGAAGCTGAGTCAAACGCCGTCTGCAGAAATTAAAAACACCAGAATTCGTGTTCCAGATTACGAAAAATTTGGCCTATTCGCCAAATGTTATTTTAGTTACAAATTAAACATCATCTAAAATTATAATATCATGTGGTTACATATAGTTGTTTTTTTGATTACATTTTGCTTTATGGAGTTTATGGCGTGGTTCAGTCACAAATACATTATGCACGGGTTTCTATGGAGTTTGCATGCAGACCATCATAAGAAAGATCACGATTCCTGGTTTGAACGGAATGATGCTTTTTTTATTTTTTATGCGGTGGTTAGTATGGTTTTCTTTGCACTTTGGAATTATGATATTTTCAACTTAGGATTGGCGATCGGATTGGGGATTTTTGCTTACGGCTGGACTTACTTTCTCGTACACGATATTTTTATTCACCAACGATTCAAGTTGTTTAGAAACGCCAACAATGCATACGCAAGAGCGGTTCGCCGAGCGCACAAAATGCATCACAAGCACATCGGAAAAGAACATGGGGAATGCTTTGGAATGCTCTTCGTTCCTTTTAAATACTATAAGAACTAAATAAAAAAGCCTTCTAAAGTAGAAGGCTTTTTTATTACTTGATCATTAAATCTTGCAGCGGTTTCAACTGGTCCAAATTGACATCAGCTTCTTTCAACACGGAAATCATATTGAATATCATTGTCGGATTCATGTCTTTTCCTAAGACACGAACAACCGCAAAACCATTTTCTTTTTTATTGGCAAAAAAAACAAATTCATCAATATGCTCGTCATCGCCAACAAAACTAACAGAAGCGCCTTCTTGCCCAGAACCAAACTTCATCAGCTGCTGGTATTTTTCATCTTTCAAAATCGAATTGACGTTAGCGCGCTCTAATTCAAATTGCGCTTTGTTCTTGTCGTTTAGTTTAAAAGCTAAAATATTCATCTTGTCAAACGAACCAAGAGCATCTTTTTGCGTAGTTGTCAACTTTGATTTATCGATGTTTAGAATACTCGGTGATAGATCCAATGCAATGAAATCTTTACTTTCAGATTTGTCGACAAAATACCGTTGTAAACTTGGTTCAGACTGACAACTGTGGAATATCAATATCACCACATATAGCACAATATAAGGAATACATCTCATGATTGACTATTTTGGACCTTTAGAACCTTTGGCTGCTTTTTTCAAATCCTCGCCACCTGGAAACCTCATTTTATCTGTCAAAACTGAAATTTCATTCAAATCAAAATCACCAGTCAATGACATTAACACCGTATCATCTCCTTTAGAACCTTCAATAAACATCAACAATTCTCTTACTTGCGAATCTTTTGCGCCTGACTTCACCATGATTTTGATATTTCTACCATTCTCAGTAACCCGCATCAATTCTTCTAAACCAGATGTTTTGATATATTTGTCTGCAGTCGCTTTCATTTCGTTTTCGACGCGTGTGCTTTTCGTAGTAAATACTTTCAAATTATCTAATTTCTTAATCAAATTGAGATATTGTTGCGCTTCTTTATCCGACGAATCCATCTTTACTTTACTCATTAAGTCGAACATTTTCTTGTTGACAATGATAGATGTTACATCATCTTGACCGTCAAATTTATCAAATGCTCCTTGAGCAAAGAATGGGCTTGACATTAAAACCAGTACTAAAGTGATTGCAAATTTTTTCATTTTTTCGTTTTTTGATTTTTTCCGTTACGCTCCAAATAGTTCTGTTACGCCTCGGGTGATTATTAAATATTGAATTGATTTCTGTATTAAATTCTAATTTTCTGCAACAAATACTTTGTCTCGAGTATCTTCATAAGTTTGAACATAACGTACGCTTTCTATTCCCGTATTGACATGATTTGACAACATTGCCAATGCCTTTTGTGTTTCTTCAAAGGCGACTTGAGGATCGTCAAAAGTTCCGAGTTCGGTGCTCGTTTTCGCTTCAGAAAAATTATTAAAAGCATAAATTCCGATACCAAGCAAAACGACCGCAGAGGCCGCAATCGACAACCATTTTACGGGATTGCTTGTGTGTTGCAAAGTCGGCATTGCTTTTTCAAATTTTTGGTTAGCATTGACGGATAAATAAACAAACAACGGTTTGTACTGCAATAAATTGGCAGAAACATCAGAAGAAGAAAAGTATTTTTTCAATTCGATTTCTTCTCCAATGGTCGTTTCTCCATCAAAGTACTTTGACACTAATAATGACATTCTATCCGATTCCATAATGATGTGTTTTTGTCATGATTTCTCGTATTGTTTTTCTGGCTCTAGAAAGCGCTACACGAATAGCAGTTTCATTCATTTCTAGAATTTTTGCCATTTCTGCAAATTCAAATTGCTCGATATCACGCATTTGTATGATGAGTCGTTGTTGTTCGGGCAGATCATTAATAATCCGTTCCACCCATTGCAAACTATCTGTATCTTCTAACTGCTGTTGTAATCCGGGTTGTCGATCGGTATAATTCGAATGAACAATTTGCAAATTCCCAGCTCTTTTAGATTTCAATTGATCCAAACAATAGTTCTTGGTAATGGTCATGGCGAAAGCTTCAACGCTCGAAAACTGATCTAAACTTTCATTCTTCTTCCACAATTTTACAAGAACTTCTTGAGTTGCATCCTCCGCTTCCTCAGTACTCACAAGCAGTCGTTTGGCCAGTCGAAAGACTTTGTCTTTAAACGGAGCGATGACTTGCAAGAACTCATTATGATTCATATTATTCAACTAATTAGAAAGCGTTAAAGTCAAGACGAACCCGTTACTTTTTTGTTACAAAGAAGCGAAAATAATTTCAAAAGGCTTAATTTTACTCACGCAATCTCTAGCTGATCATGAAAAGAACTTTTTTCTATTTTATCTTTTTAATTACAATTTCGTTGACTTTCCATAGTTGCGAAGTGCAAGACGACAATAAAGTTCCTGATGATATCGCCATTAATAATTTTATTTGGAAAGGGCTAAATTTGTATTATTTCTGGCAGCCAGACGTTGCCAACTTAGCAGATGAGCGATTTGCAAATCAATCTGATCTCAACGCTTTTCTTTATGGGTTTCCTCAACCAGAAAACTTATTTCAACAATTATTAAACAAACCAAAGAGTTTATATCCAAATCCCGGCGAAGCCATCGATAGATTTAGCGTCATCTTTTCTGATTATAACGAATTGGAAGGCATTCTTTCAGGAACAACCAAAAACAATGGTGCAGATTTCGGTCTCTTCTACAAAGACGCCTCTCAAACAGCGGTTTTTGGTTTAGTTCGATATGTGCTACCCAATTCAGATGCTGCGGCAAAAAATGTCGAACGAGGCGCTATCTTTTATGCCATTAACGGAACACCATTAACCAAGGAGAATTACAGTGCACTATTGAGTAACGACACTTACACTATGAACTTTGCAACGTATGATGCCGGAAACATTACTCCAAATGGACAATCCGTTATACTAACCAAATCAGTTCTTTCTGAAAATCCTGTCTATTTGACAACGGTTATCAATTCAGGTGCGCATAATATTGGGTATTTAATGTACAATGGTTTCTACCCGAATTACGAATCGCAATTGAATGCTGCTTTTGGCACTTTGAAATCGCAAGGAATTACAGAATTAGTGCTTGATCTTCGCTATAATTCAGGCGGTTCGGTAGCCACAGCAACGAGATTAGCTAGTCTAATTACCGGTCAATTTACCAATCAAGTCTTTGCGAAAGAACAATGGAATGCCAAAGTAGAGGACTACTACAATTCGACCAATCCGAGTACACTACTGAATTTATTTACCAATAAACTAGGGAATAACGAAGGTTTATCCAGCTTGAATTTGAATAAAGTGTATATACTAACGACAAAAAGCTCCGCTTCGGCAAGTGAATTAGTGATAAACGGATTAAAGCCTTACATCGAGGTAATTCAAATCGGAGATGTCACCACCGGGAAGAATGTCGGCTCCGTAACGCTTTACGATTCCCCGAATTTTTCAAAGGCCAATAGCAGCAGCAAACATCGCTATGCCATGCAACCCATAGTGTTGAAAATAGTAAACAAAGTCGGGTTTGGCGATTACATCAACGGATTGGAACCAACGATACTTTTGAAAGAAGATTTTGGCAATCTCGGCATTCTTGGAGACAGCAACGAGCCGCTCTTGCAACTAGCCATAAATACCATCATGGGCAGTGGCAGACAGATGCCGCAAGATCCAATTCGAACCTTCGAAAGATTACAAGACAACTCCACGATGGGTCGTTTGAAAAACGAAATGTATGTCGATTCGAAACCCTTTCGATGAAAACTAAAAAAGGCTTCCAATTTAGGAAGCCTTTTTCTTATTGATTAAAATAAAAACCATTGGGACCGACACCAACTTGTGCCGTTTTCAAGAGCGTTCCAATCGGATTTGGATCAAATTGCTCACCAGAGGAATAAACATAAACCTCACCGTTAACAATATAATCCTTAGCATCTCCTATATAGATCTTGTTGTTCTTTACAGCAAAACCATACGGATTCTCGACTGCTGCAGCGGTAAATGAAGGCATGGCTGGCAAAGAAGTTCCAGTTATCGGCATCTTGAAAATGTCTTTATTAATTGCGTAAAAAATATAATCACCATAAAGATCCATGTGTTTAATTCGAGCTGCGGTATTTGTTGGAAAAAATGACTGGATAATGGCATTCGACACCAAATTAATTTCAACAATGCTTCCCGAAGTGTTATTGGAATTATCCAAATAATCGTAGATACCCAGACACGCCACCCACAAATGATCGCCTTCAATCTTCATTGTATCTGGCAAATCTCCCACTTCAATAGAACTACTGACACTGTTCGTTGCAGCGTCAATAACAGAAATTGTTGTCCCTTTTTCACCCAAGTTATTGTGAGAGACGTATAATTTTCCGGAATGTTCAATAATTTTGTTTGGATAATCATTTACAGGAATTGTTGCGGTTACATTATTCGACCCAAGGTCAATAACTTTGATTGTTCCTCCACCAACTCCTGCGCCCCAATTGCTTACATAGCCTTTTCCATTTGCGAAGGCAATATATCTAGGACTATCCAAACCTGCTGTGATTTCACCAACTTTTAGCATCGTATAGCGATTTACAACTTCTATTTTATTAGAAGCATTGACTACAATATAGGCCAAATTTCCGTTAAATCCCATGCTCTGCGCGGTATCGCCCAAAATAGCATCTGGGTTAACGCTAGAAAATAAATCATTTTGTATTCGACTCAAGTCAAAAGAAATAAAAGACACTGTAGCATTGGTTTGATGGAAATTTCCTTCATTCAAAACCAAAACGCCACTATCAAAATCTCCTTGAGGAACGTATGGACTTGGAGTAGTATCTTCACTCGAACAGGAAGTTAAGAACACCATCATCAAAAATGCCAGTTGCAACCATTTGTTTGTTTTCATTTTTCTTTAAAATTTTAAAATTAGATTCGCTTGAAAATTTCTACCAGGTAAAGGTCTGCCTGGAACGCTTTGGTAGCGCTCGTTCCAACAGTTTAATGATTGCAGTCCGAACGAACTAAGTTGGTTTTTCCCAAAACTACATGAAACACCAACATTAGAGACTTTATATCCTTCAAGTCGTGTATGATTATCATTTAGTGTATAAACTGCACCATTAAAAAGATACTGGTAATTCAGACTGATTCTTCTGCGCGAATATACCAAATTAGCGTTATATTTATGAAAAGGAACGTAAGTCAATTGCGTATTTAAGTCTTCGTTGGTTGAAACCGTATAAGCATACGTTGATGTTACATTAACCCTATGAGTGCCAAACTCTTTTGTCGCTTCTAATAGAAACTCAGCGCCATAACTTTTTACTTTTCCGATATTCTCCGGTGTCCAAGCGTCATTGTTAGGTTTCCATTGAATCAAATCACGAATGCTATTGTGATATATGGTAGCAACAATTCTACAACCTTTAAATGAAAGCTCTTGCCCTAGTTCTGTCTGGATAGATTGCTCTGATTTCAAGTTTTGATTACCACCAACGGTCCAATACAAATCATTAAAAGTAGGAATCCTAAAATTTCTTGAATGGTTGAGCTTGATGCGATAATGCGTGGTCAGCGGCGCGTTTATTCCAAGAGCATAAAGCAATGGACTTTGAAATGCTGCCGTTGATTCCTGCCGCAAACTCGATTCGATGCCAAGTTGCTTCATAAAATAGTACTTCATAAAAGCAGACGCACTTACAGTTCCACGAACATTAGTGCCGATATTTGAACCAACGCCTTTGGTTTCGCTATAATCAAGTAATAGGTTTGTTTCCCATTTAGGATTGATTTTATAGCTAACATCATATTTTCCGATAAAAGTTTCTGCTCTTGAACTTTCAAAACCAGCAACCTGATAATTCTCAAAATATCGATATTGTTCAGTCAGAAAAGCAAATTTAAGTGAAGATCTCAACTTGTTTTTCAAATAGATCCAATCCACTAAATTGCGCGTATTAAAATCTTGGTACTTGCTTTTAGAAGAAGAAGCAATCGTTCCTGAAAAATGCCGCTGGCTATCAAAAAACTGACTATAGAACTTCACCAAATGATACTTGTTAAGTCGATAACCGGCACTAACATTCAAACTTGTGTTATAGAATTGTCCATTCTCGTTTTTCTTGCCATTGGTGCCCAAATATTCATAATCATTGTCGGAACTATTCCGCGATACACTTATATTCAGCGCATACTTTTCTGTAGAAAGTACTGTCTTCGAATTGAGATCAATGGTGTTAAAACTGCCGTAATTTAGCGATAGCGCATTGTTGAATTGCTTCGTAAACACCAATTCATTATTCAAATGGATGCTGCCGCCAATAGCACTTGTACCATATATTGCGCTGCCGCCTCCTGCACGAACAGTAACATTTTCGAAATCTCTCGTAGTGATAGTATTAAAATCGGTTTGCCCGTTGAGTTGTGAATTGATATTAATTCCGTTCCAAATCACAGCCGTCTGTTGTGCTGTCGTTCCTCGGAAAGAAGGTGCAGACACCATTCCTAATCCGTATTGCTTAAAATAAAGAACCGAATTGTACTGCAATAAACTAGTCAAAGACGATTGATTTTGCGCGATAATGGAATCCTTGAGTTTTTGCACAGAAAGTGAATTGGAAAACTGCTGCATTTGAAAATCCGAAACAACCACTTCTTTCAAAGACACAATAGAATCGTTTTGCGCACAAACTACTTGGCACAACAACAAAATCCAATATAAAAACAGCTTTTTCGCAGTCATAATTTCAGAATCTTTTTCCCGAAGATTCGATATTTGTTACGAAAAAAGGCAGGTCTCCTGGCTTGCGTCTTGTTGTTTACCTTCCCATCCGCCATAGCGAACAGTGGTTTTGTAGTTAACAACAAGCTTGATAGCTTACAGTTGCGGGAACAGCTTAGGTTTTGAACCTAATTCCCTTTTAATGCGACTTGATACAATTCAAATCACAACCTTAATTCGAGAGCAAAGATAACTTTATCTTGATCAATAAAAAATAAAATTTGATATTTGAAATGGATTACTCCTACCTTTGCCTCGTTTGAAAAAAATCATCCAATGAAAACAGTTTTTCTTTATTTCTCTACACTCCTAGTGCTACTTTTTGCAGTTGGTTGTAAGGAGAATTCAGAAAGAGCCAAACAAAAAAATTCAAAAAGCAGTAATCAAATTAAGTATGCAAGCGGATTTGAGCTATATAAATACGACGGTTTTTCTGTTCTAAAAATTAAGAATCCATGGCCCAATGCGGCGAAAGAATACACTTATATCCTCAAAGAAAAAAACGGAACTGTTCCCGATAGCTTGCGAGAAAACCCAGTGATCGCCATTCCGCTTCAAACGATTGTGGTCACCTCAACAACGCATATTCCATCATTAGAAATGCTGGGCGTTGAAAACACAATGATTGGCTTTCCAACTACCGACTATATTTCCTCGGAAAAAGTTCGACATCGAATTGACGCTGGCAAGATTCGAGATGTTGGAACAGAACAAAGCATGAATACAGAACTTTTAATTGATTTGCAACCTTCTGCCATTATCGCACACGGCATCAATAACAGCAACACCACTTTCGACAACCTGCAAAAAAGTGGTCTAAACATAATTTATAATGGTGATTGGAACGAAGCAACGCCCTTAGGAAAAGCCGAATGGATCAAATTTTTTGGCGCATTATATGGTTTGGATGAGAAAGCAGATTCCGTTTTTGCTGCTATTGAATCAGATTATAAGAAAACAATGTCTTTAGCGCATTTAGTGAAGACAAAGCCGACAGTTTTCGCCGGCGCGGTATTTGAAAATCAATGGTATATGCCGCAGGGAAATAGTTGGGGCGCCCTTTTTTTGGAAGATGCCAATGCCAACTATTTATGGAAAGAAACAACGGGAACGGGTAGCCTCTCCTTATCTTTTGAATCGGTTTTTATCAAAGCAGAAAAGGCAGATTTTTGGATTGGTCCTGGGCAATTTACTTCATTGAAAGAGATGTCCGATGCCAACCCGCACTACACGCATTTTAAAGCCTTTCAAGAAAAAAATGTCTATTCTTACAGCACAAAAAAAGGGAAAACAGGCGGCTTGATTTACTATGAATTGGCTCCAAATCGTCCTGATCTGGTTTTAAAAGACCTGATCAAAATCCTGCATCCTGAAATGCTACCTGATTATAAATTATATTTTTTTGAAAAATTACAATAAATGACAGCCACGTCAAAACATATGGTGCTATACGTATTGCTCTTTCTAACTGCAATGCTATTGTTTGTTTTAGATATTAGTTTTGGCTCGGTGTCCATTCCCTTTAATGAAGTGTGCACAACACTAACAGGCGGCCATTCTTCGAAAACAACTTGGGATTACATCATTATTAATTATCGATTACCAAAAGCAATCACTGCCATTTTGGTAGGTACAGGATTGTCTATAAGTGGACTATTGATGCAAACACTTTTTAGAAATCCACTAGCAGGTCCTTACGTACTTGGCTTGAGTTCCGGTTCAAGTTTGGCGGTGGCATTCCTCATTTTAGGTGCAAGTTTCATCCCTCCGTTTTGGAGTTCGTTTTTTGTCTCATCTTACGGAATCATTGTTGCGTCGTGCTTGGAAGTACGCTGGTACTACTTGCCGTATTGTATGTTTCAAAACGATTAAGAGATACAATGGCTATTCTAATTGTCGGATTGATGTTCGGCAGTTTCACCAACGCGTTTGTCGGTGTACTTTCGTACTTTGGTTCGGCAGAGCAATTACAAAAATTCACGTTTTGGTCGATGGGAAATATAGGTAACTTAACCTGGAACTCGATTTTGATATTGGGGATTGCAATCATGGTAGGATTGTTATTAAGTCTACTTGCCATTAAGTCGTTGAACTCCTTATTACTGGGAGAAAATTACGCTAAGAGTCTGGGTTTGAACTTCAAAAAATCGCGACTCATCATTATCGTCGCAACGAGTATTTTGGCTGGAAGTATTACTGCATTTGCTGGCCCAATTGCCTTTATTGGATTAGCCGTTCCGCATTTGGCAAAATTGATTTTCCAAACCAGTAGTCACAGCGTGCTATTCTGGTCGACGGTCCTTTTGGGGTCGAGTTTTATGTTGCTGTGTGACCTGATTTCGCAAGTTCCAGGAGGTGATTTTACGCTTCCTATAAATGCTATAACATCAATAATTGGTGCTCCAGTTGTAGTGTGGTTGTTGGTTCGAAAACGAAAAATGATGAACTGATGGAAAGCAAAATTATATTAAAAACGGAAAACCTCAGCATTGGATATGCGCATCAGAAAGTAGTCAATCAAGTGGCGACTGCGATTCATTTATCTGTAGAAAGCGGTAAATTAATTGCGATGGTCGGCGCCAATGGTGTAGGAAAATCAACACTACTTCGAACCTTAACAGCTATTCAGAATCCATTGAGTGGGAACATTTTTCTAAATGGCAAAAATTTAAATCAATTTGATCCGCTGGCATTAGCAAAAGAAATGAGTTTAGTGCTTACCGAGAAGTTGCCGCCGAGCAATCTCACGGTATATGAACTAATTGCACTGGGCAGACAGCCGTATACGAATTGGATAGGGAAATTATCAGCAGAAGACAAATCCAAAATTAACGACGCCATTGAACTTACGCAGACTAGTGCTTTGCTTGAAAAAGACATTACGAAATCAGTGATGGCCAATTGCAAATCGTTTTGATTGCTCGGGCACTTGCCCAAGATACGCCGCTCATTGTATTGGATGAGCCAACAACGCACTTGGATTTGCAACATAAAGTCGCACTTTTCAAGCTGTTGAAAAAACTCACGAAAGAAACAAAAAAATGTGTGCTTTTTTCAACCCATGATATCGATATGGCGATTCAATTGAGCGATGAAATGATTGTCATGACCGACAAGAAATGCATACAAGACAGTCCTTGCAATCTCATTGAAACGGGAATTTTCAACCTCTTATTTCAAGACAAAAATATTTCTTTTGATGCTGAGAAAGGGAAATTTGTAATTACTTAAGATTTTCCCGTGAGCAAATTGATGCTTACCGTGGCAATCTCCGAATCAGGAAATTTTCTGAAATAAGTTGGATCAGGAAATAGACCCGCTTCTGCAGCAATTTTATTAAACACTTCTATTTCTACAATATACTGATCCGAAAAACCGTGTGTGGCATCATAGGCAGTCGCAGCGGTTTTACCAATATTTCGTGCAGCAACTGCGGGATCAATAGTATGCAATTCAATCAACAACAAACCGTACTTGCTCACGAAAGGCGACCACTTTAGTAAGTGTTCTAAGAGATTATCTTCAACTTGTTTTGTGTTAATTTGTATTCCTCTATGGGCAAATGCTCCCGTAGAATTACTAACTCTATCTTTGCTTTCATACTTGGGATTTTCCCAAATTCTATTGTGGTCTAGAAAGGTCCGAACATTCAATAAATCCTCTAAAGCAATCTCGTAGTTGTCCCGCAAATCTTGCGCTAACATATCAGGACGTCCGATATCTCCCCAAATCACTTTGGCCCAAATATCTGCTTTGATTAGGTTGGCTCTTGTCACTTTCAACGCCGCTTGGTTATAATCGACACCAACCAAAAACAACGGGTATTCATCCAACATTTTGCCACGTAGGGTTTGTCGGTCGATAACTTCAAATATATGCTGCAAAAACGCGCCATTTCCGCACCCCATGTCTAGAATGCCTTTGGGTTGCTGCTCGATAGGTAGATTGAACATTTGAATCAAAATCTCATCAACCACTTTAAAGTAAGTTTCGTGAGCACCGCCACTTCCCCAAACATTCATTTCACGATCAACATGTATTTCGTCTGAACCATCGGGTTGCATTCTAAGAATTGATGGATTGCCAAAAATCAACTCTTCAATTTTGGCAAATGTGGGCAAATACGAAACGGTAACTCCATAAGAAGCGGCTCTTTTTGCAAAAAACAAACCCGTCTCGGTGAATTGATAATTCCCGTTTTTTTCCTTAAACCATCCCAAATAAGTAAGAAAGTTTAGAATTTTGATAAACAACTCAGGCGACTTATGAAATTCCTCTGGTCGAAAAGAAAGTTCCATAAAATACTTGTGAAACATACCGTTCATTCCCAATCGAACTATGGTTGGACCGACTAAGTAACCCTCAATATGTTTAAGTATTTGATGCTGAATTTCGCTGATATTTTGATCTTCAGAAAACGTAATTCCGTAGTTTACTTTATATTTCTCAAAAATGGCGTTTAGTTTGTGAAAAGGCTCTTCTTCAAAAAGCCGTGGATGAAATTGCGTCGAAAAATGAAGTAATTCGACGACATCATCATACAATGGAAATAAAGAAAATGCGGCTTCACTTTTGGCATTGCATTTTATAGTAACGTCTCCATTGGTTTGCACTTCATAATCCAAAAAACCCTGGGAACTTAGTACACGCAAGGCAACATTCAAGTAGCCTTTATTGGCTTTAAATTGTATTGCCAATTCATCAAGCCTAACCGATTTTGACTCCAACAAAAAATGCAGCACATCTTTCTTCCGTAATGCCGCTGCTACTGGCGCTGTCGCCAATCCATCAAGGTGCTTAAATATCGTGCTTCGGAGGTCGTTTTTATTGGTTATCATCTGGTTTGTATTTGATTACATTCCTTCAAATATAAAAAAATTCATAATGATATTTGCCTTTTCGCTTCTCCGATGACGAAAGCACAAGAGTTAGCAAGATTGTAACTACGGACCAAAGGCGAAATTGGGATTTTTAAATGATTTTCAAATTTTGCCAAAACTTCGGCGCTCAAACCGACACTTTCTTTTCCAAAAACCAGCCAATCTCCGTCTTGAAAAACATTATCCAAATAAGATCTTGTTGCATGAGAACTCATTAAGAAAACTCGAGAAAGATCAGGAATTGTGGCAATCCACTCCTCAATGTTTTGATATTCTTTCCAATCAAGATGCACCCAATAATCTAGGCCAGAACGTTTGAGATTCTTGTCGGTTATTTGAAATCCGAATGGGTGAATGAGATGCAAACGGCTTTCTGTTCCGACACAAAGTCGACCAATATTTCCTGTATTATTTGGGATTTCTGGTTCAACCAATACGATATTTAGCATGCACTTTAGATTTGATGATTATGAAATTCTGATTATTGTTTAGATTTTGAATTCTGCCACTTCTACGACCTGACCCGCTTCCAGATCCTCCAGTTGTATATCGCCTATTCGCACACGAACTAACCTTAAAGTAGGAAATCCAACTGCGGCTGTCATTTTTCGTACTTGTCGAAATTTCCCTTCATTGATGGTTATCGAAATCCAGGATGTTGGTCCATGGCGATCATCCCGAATCTTCTTAGCACGAACACCAAAATTAGGAATGGGATTCAAAATAAAAGCTTGGCATGGTTTGGTGATGTATTTCGTGCCTTCAAAACCAATTTCCACGCCTTCTGATAATTGTGTGATGGCTTTGGGCGTAATGATTCCATCAACTTGCACATGATATTCTTTAAACACTTTACTACTGCAGATATGATCACTGACTTTGCCATCTGTGGTAATGAAAAGCAAACCTTCAGAATCTTCATCAAGCCTTCCGATTGCCATTACACCAGATGGAGAATCAAATAATTCCCCCAAGAGCTTTTTGTTTCTTTTTAATTCGTATTTGAATTGACTTAAATAACCATACGGCTTGTGAAGAATAAAATGACGCTGTTTCATAACCATACAAAAATAAAAAGACCGTCAACATGGACAGCCTTTTTCTAGGATTTTATTTATTAAATTATTGTTTACTTTGAACGTAATCAGATAATTCCTCTACATTGCTACTGAAAGCAAAAATTCCATTTAACTTGAAGTAGTTACGTGGTTCAGTACAAAAATCGTAGGCGTACTTTGCAAAAATTAGTTTGTTATCTTCAAAACTGAAGGTGTTTGCAATTTGAATAATTTGATCAACATTTAAACAATTAGCAGTAATGACTTGCTTAGCTGTTTTTAATCTAGTGTCTTCAAAACTCTGTTGTTCAATAGTAGCCATTGCTGCATTAAAATTGCCTGGCGTCATACAAGATCTTCTACCACATCCGCGCACTTCTACTTCTTCGACGTGTCCTACATTTGTCCCAGAATGACTGGTTGTTGTAGTTGTTGTAGTTGTTTGCGTCACATTGCCACCCATTGAATCATTAATGGAGATGCCCATATTGACTCCGCCAGCATTGACACCTATTCCCACATTAACGCCATCACTTTGTGTAGTGGTTGTCGTGGTTGTTTGGCTAACACCACCAACTTGTTGAACAACTACTGGTCTTGGCTGACCATAATGAATAACATGTACATTACTTGGCGGAACAAATCCTTGTTCAACTGGAATTGCGGAGAAATAATTCAATTTTGCTTTCGACTTAACGTTTTTATCCTTTTTGATTCTGTACGTTACATCTGAATATACGCCATCAACATCAGTAATCATTAAATTGTTTTTTGAAATTTCATTAATTGATTTGTCTTCAAATACAATTTTCGCATTATAGTAAGGTTGATTTAAGTCTTCTACTCGAAGGTTTGTTTGAGCGACATCATTCTGTTGCTCTCCATTTAATATGAGGAAAAATTTATCGCCGCTATCAGAAAAAATGGTTAGATGTCCAACTGAACCAACCTGAGCGAAAGAGTTGGCAATTGTAAGTAATGTAAAAATTAAGGTAAACTTGATTTTCATAAACAATTGTATTTTAATGTTATTGATCTTTTTTGTAAAATTTGACATCGCCTTTCAAAAACGATGCCGCAAAATTATCAAAAATATTCCTCATTTTTCTAAGTGAAAACAAAAGAATTTTAACCAAGTTACAATGCAGAACCTTAGCACGCAAACCAAGTAGCGCGTTTTTTGCTTATCTAAAAATCGTGGTTGAAATTTATTCACTACTTTTACTTTTTTCAAATCCACTCAAAAATGAACTCCATTTTACTTACACTTTTTACTTTTTGTGTTGCCTTAGCGATCGGGATTTTTATTGGAAAGCTTCTATTTACTGCTAGATCGCATTCTGAAAAAATCAGTTTAGAAGAAAAATTAATTAGTCTAACAGATCAGTTTAGAACTATCCAAGACCAATTGAAAATTGCACAATCGGAGAAAGAAACTATTCGATCTGAAAAAGACACTTTAGCCATTCAACTTTCTAAAAAGGAAACTGATTTTGAAAATTTGTGGGAGCGGAATTTGGAGCAGAAACAAGAAGTAGAAAAATTGCAAGAGAAATTCACCAAAGAATTTGAAAATCTTGCGAATAAGATTCTCGAAGAAAAATCGAATAAATTTACGGAGCAAAACAAGGAAAACATGAAGAATATTTTATCTCCATTGCAAGATAAAATTCAATTGTTTGAAAAGAAAGTAGAAGATACGCACAAAGAAAGCATCGATTATCATGCAGCTTTGCGTCAACAAATTTTAGGGCTGCGCGAAATGAATGCCCAAATGAGCAAAGAAACCGTGAATTTGACCAAAGCGTTGAAAGGCGACAGCAAAATGCAAGGCAATTGGGGCGAATTGGTTTTAGAGCGTGTACTTGAAAAATCGGGTTTAGAGAAAGACCGGGAATACTACGTGCAACAAGCGCATACTACCGAAGATGGGCAGCGTGTATATCCGGATGTTGTAATCAATTTGCCCGATGGAAAAAAGATGATTGTCGATTCAAAAGTTTCTTTGACTGCTTATGAAAAATACAGTAACGAGGAAGATGACAATTTGAGAAACAACTATTTGCGCGAACACATCAACTCGATTAAGCGGCACGTTGAGCAATTGGGAGAAAAAAATTACCAAGATTTATATCAAATGGAAAGCCCCGATTTTGTGTTGCTATTTATCCCCATCGAACCTGCATTTGCTATTGCTTTAAATGAAGAAACATCTTTATATAATAAAGCCTTTGAAAAAAATATCGTCATTGTCACGCCCTCAACTTTGTTGGCTACGCTACGTACCATTGACAGCATGTGGACCAACCAAAAACAACAAGAGAATGCTTATGAAATTGCACGGCAGGCAGGTGCTTTGTATGATAAATTCGAAGGTTTTGTGGCCGATTTGGTCAAGGTTGGAAATAAGATTAAAGACTCAAAAACCGAATACGACGCCGCAATGAACAAATTGGTAGAAGGAAAAGGCAATCTCGTTACCAGTGTAGAAAAGTTGAAAAAAATGGGCGCAAAAGCCAAAAAGTCGCTGCCAGAATCAGTGCTTAGAAGAGCAGAATCTGATGCAGAAGAGCTTACAACTTAATTGAATCCAATGCAAAAAACACATTTTAAGACGGTCGCCTCTTCTAAAATTAGTATTTCAGAACTCATGTTGCCGTCGCATACCAATTTTAGTGGAAAAATTCACGGAGGTTATATATTGTCTCTGCTCGATCAAGTGGCTTTTGCTTGTGCTTCCAAATTTTCGGGATACTATTGTGTCACCGCCTCCGTTGACCGTGTAGATTTTATCAATCCGATTGATGTTGGTGAATTGGTTACCTTAAAAGCCAGTGTGAATTACGTAGGTAATAGTTCGATGATTGTTGGCATTCGCGTCGAGGCCGAAAACATCCAGACAGGAAAAATAAAACATTGTAACTCCTCCTATTTTACCATGGTCGCCAAAGACGAAAATGGTAAGAACGCAATAGTTCCTGGATTGGAATTACATCATGAAGAAGAAGTTCGCCGTTTTATCAATTGTATCAAGCAAATTGACTTGCGAAAAGAAAGAGATCTACACGAAGAAAAATACCAGTATTCGGTTGCTGACGCTTTAGCAATATTGAAAAACTACCCTGTGCTTGTTTCAATAAAATAAGCAAATCCTTGTTAAATACTTGACTAACAACAACTTTTTTTGCTTATTCTTATAAAAAAGAATGCAAACATTAAATTTTTTGCTATTTTTGATTCCCATTAATTATGAGAATGAAACAATTTTACCAATTAGCTTTTTGCCTAATCTTATCAACTATTCTAATCATTTCGTGCTCTAAGAGCGGTGATGAAGATTATATAGACCCATCGGATGCCGCTTATAAACAAAGTAATGGAACCGCTGGTCCAGTACGTTTTGATTTGGCACAAACACCCTTGCCAAAGTTATCCGATTATAATTTTTTTGTTGGTCCACTTAAGGATCAAAAGCCAGGTTATAAAGTGATTCCGTATGAACCAGCAAGCGCTTTATTTTCAGACTATGCGCACAAAAAGCGATTTGTTTGGATGCCAAAAGGGACAAGAGCTACTTATAATGGAGACACTAAAGTATTGGAATTACCAGTTGGCGCGGTTCTCATAAAAACGTTTTATTATGATAATGTGCAACCGGACAATACTACCAGAATAATCGAAACACGTTTAATGATTCGAAAAGCAACCGGTTGGATTTTGCCGATTATGTATGGAACAGCGAACAAACAGAAGCTTTTTTTGATCTAACCGGAAGCTTCACTCCGATTTCCTGGAGAGATGAAAACAACGTGATCAAAAGTACAAACTACAGAATACCCTCTGAAGCACAATGCGTAATTTGCCATAAAAAGAAAGAATTGGTAAACGGAAATGAACAAACTACGTACATTCCGATTGGGATCAAACCTCAAAATCTTAACTTCAATTATCCTTACAGCACAGGAGCTAGAAATCAACTAACAAGATGGATTCAAATTGGCTATTTGAATTCGAATTTTAGCCTACCGTCTCCAGAAAATACAGCAGTAGATTATCGTGATATTTCTAAGCCAATCGCACTCCGAGCCAGATCGTACGTCGACATCAATTGTGCGCACTGCCATCAAAATGATCGACACTGTGATTATAGACCAATGCGATTTGCTTTCAACGAAACTGGGCTTCCGAGTGGCGTCGGAAATACCAACATGGGCGTTTGCGTAGACACCCAAGATATGCAAGGGTTTGCTCCTGAACTTAGTAAGATCGTGACACCACGAGATATAACACAATCGATGATGTATTATCGATTGAATACCACAGACGAAACCTATCGAATGCCACTTCATGGAAGAACAATCCTTCACGAAGAAGGACTAGCGCTTATTGAAGAATGGATAAATTCACTTGATGGATGTCAATAATAAAAAACTATTAACTAAACCAAACAATAAAATGAAACTGAACTTAAAAAAAAGATTGCGTGTTTATCACCACATCGCTTTTCTATTTTGCTTTATGGGGTTGCAACTTTCTTATGCTCAAGACACTTGCGAGACTGCACTACCAATAACGGCTGGTACCACAACAGTTGATGCCATTAATGGAACAAACATTGTGTCCACCTGTTCAAATGCCACACTAGCAGAATGGTATGCGTATACCCCTTCACAAAATTTCAGTGTCACAATTACCTCGGACTTATTAGTGAATATTTGTAAAGACACAAGATTCAATGTCTATACTGGAATTTGTGGCGCACTAACTTGCTATACTGGCGATGACGATTCAGGAATTATTACATGTAATTCCGGAACTGCCACCAGTTACTTATCTACTAAAACCTTTGATGCCATTGCAGGAGTAACGTATTATATCGCTTGGGACAATCGTTGGAGTACTACTGGATTTGATTTTCAATTAATTGAAAACCCATTTGTGCCAAATTTGTGTAACGAAGCTGTTGCAATAACAGCTGGAATCACTACCGTGGATGCGATTGATCAAGGTAATGTGAGCACAGCTTGCTCGACGGCATCTGCTGGTAAATGGTTTTCATATACACCTACACAAAATTATCACGCTACTATCTCATCTGACTTAGCAGTAAATCTATGTAAAGACACTAACTTCAGTGTATATCGTGGTACTTGCACAAATGGTGCGTTAGTTTGCGTAAGCGGTGATGACAATTCAGGAATATTAGAATGTAATGCAGGGAATACAAATTCTTACTTATCTAAAAAGTCTTTTGATGTGATCGCGGGCACTACTTACTATATAGTATGGGATAACAAATGGAGCGCTGAAGGTTTCGATTTTGAATTGACTGAAGAGGTAATTATCGTGCCTATCAATTATAATAACCAAACTGTGAGCACTGTAAACAGTTCCTATAATATTTGCGTTGTTGACATGAACAATGATGGGAAAGATGATATTGCTGGTGTTAGCACAAATAATCTTAAAGTACATTATCAGCAAAATGACGGTACATTTGCCATTTCAAACTTTGCAGTGCCAGGTACAAGCTTTCAACCAGCGTGGAGTTTAGCAGCGGGCGACTACAACCGAGATGGCTATAATGATTTATTATTAGGCAGCGGAAGTGGACTTTCTTTTTGGGAATCTGATGGAACAGGAACAAGTTATTTTAGCAGAACTCCTGGTGAATATATATTCTGTCAAAGAACCAACTTCATAGACATTGATAACGATGGTAACTTAGATGCTTTTTCTTGTCATGATGTCGATCCTAACGTTTATTATTTGAATGATGGCGCTGGAAACTGGACTTACTACCAATCTGGTACAACGCCTGGAGCCTATATGTTAGGAATTACAGCAAGTGGCGGAAATTACGCTTCGTTATGGACAGATTTTGATAACGACGGAGACAGAGATATGTTTATTTCTAAATGTTCTGGCCCACCATGTGAGCTTCATAGAAATGATGGAAATGGTGTTTTTACCGATATTTCCGCACAAGCTCAAATTAATATTCAACCTATTCAATCATGGTCTTCTGCCATTGCGGATTTTGACAATGACGGAGATATGGACATCATGATTGGCTCTAACGGAAGCGTTGAAACAAGTTCTTTAGAAACAACTTAGATACTTCAAACGAAGTAGAAGAAGCGTATTCAAATATTACGGCTGGCTCTGGTTTAGATGTAGATACTGCAACTAATCGTGACTATGTTGCTTATGATTTTGATAATGATGGCTTGGTTGACATATTAGGTAGTGGTAACAAAATTATGTTTAATCAAGGTGACAATCAATTTTCACCTACTAGTTATCCAGCAATTAGTGTGGGCGCCATCGGAGATTTAAACAATGACGGATTCTTAGATATCTTAAACAACAATATTATTCGTTACGCGATTCCAAATGGAAACAATTGGTTTAAAGTAATATTACAGGGAATCCAAAGTAATACAAACGGAATTGGAGCAAGAATAGAAATCTACGGTGCTTTTGGAAAACAGATTAGAGATATTCGCAGCGGAGAAGGTTTTGAGTTTATGAGTTCATTAAATGCTCATTTTGGTCTTGGTCAAGCCACCGCAATTGATCAACTTGTAGTGAAATGGCCGTCTGGCATAGTAGACACTTATCTCAATCCGGAAATAAATGCTGCTTTCCGTGTAACGGAAGGTACTACCTTGGCGGTAAATGGAAATTCTAATTCGATTTTCAGTGTTTTACCAAATCCAGCAAGACAATTTATCACTATCAATCTTAAATCTGGTTCTACTGAAAAATTAACTTCAGCACAGATATTTGATTTGAGTGGTCGATTAATTATGGAAACTCCGTTGACTTCATCGAAAATAAACGTTGAGTCACTACAATCTGGAACCTATTTATTGCTCTTGCAAAATGAAAAAGGAAAAGGATATACTCAGAAATTCATAAAAGAATAGCATTTTAGAATTTTAAATCATTCATTATTGTATGGTTTCCTAAAAACAAAACAAATAAAAAAAAGCTCATGAAAAAAATTACAGTACTACTTGTCTTGCTCCTCACCGTGCATTTAACAAAAGCACAGGACACTTGTTCCACTGCACTACCAATTGGACCGGGTTTCTATGTTATAGATGTTATCAACGGATCACAAGTGCCAGCACCTTTATGTGAAACGCAATATGGCGAAGTGCCAGCAACACGCCCACCAGCGGGAGAATGGTATGTTTATACACCTACCGAAAATCACTCCGTAACAGTTACTACCGATTTAGTACAAAATACACCGCTAATAGACACGCGCTTTCATGTATATTCTGGAAGTTGTGATGCACTAGTATGTCACGAAGGAGATGATGACGGTGGAACTGGACTTTCATCAACAGCTACTTTCGATGTTATTGCCAATACTACCTATTACATTGCCTTTGACAATAGATGGATTTCGACGGGATTTACCTTTCGATTAACCGAAAATGTATTTGTGCCAAATCCGTGTAACTCCGCTACTCCAGTAACTGCTGGTGTAACAACAGTATCCGCAATCGACGAGGATATCATTAATACCCCATGTTCAAGCGGAACATTGGCAAAATGGTATGCCTACACGCCAACGAACAGCGCTGTTGTAACTATATCGTCAGACTTAGTTCAAAATACTTGTATGAATACAACTTTTAGTGTTTATACGGGTACTTGTGTAGCTCTTACTTGCCTCGTAAGTGATGACGATTCGGGAATCATAACTTGTGATACGGATAACTTTCAATCGCTATTGTCTACAAAAACATTTAACGTTTCTGCTGGACAAACTTATTATATAGCTTGGAGCAATCAATATAGCGCTGATGGATTCGATTTCGAAATTACCGAAACGCCAATTATTATTCCTATCGATTACACGCTACAAACACTTTCTACTGTAAATAGCACGTACAACATTTGTGTTGTCGATATGAATAATGACAACATAGACGATATTGTTGGAGTTAGTACCAACAATCTTAAAGTTCATTATCAACAACCCGATGGTACTTTTACCATTTCGAACTACACGGTTTCTGGAACTAGTTTCTTGCCAACATGGAGCATGGCGGCTGGAGATTATAACGATGACGGATTTAATGATTTAGTATTAGGTAGCGGCAGTGGACTCTCCGTATGGACTTCAAATGATACTGGTACTGGTTACTCATGTTATACGCCAGGTGAATATATCTTTTGTCAAAGAACCAATTTTGCAGATTTAAATCAAGATGGAAATTTAGATGTTTTCTCTTGTCATGACATCGCTCCAAATGCTTATTATTTGAATGACGGAGCTGCAAATTTAACGTACTTTCAATCAAGCGTAACACCAGGCGCAATGAGCATTGGCGCTGCAGGAGGAAATTATTCAACATTATTTACAGATTTTGACAACGATGGCGATACTGATGTTTTCATTTCAAAATGTTCGGGCCCACCATGCGAGTTACATCGAAATGATGGCAATGGCGTTTATACCAATATCTCTGCTCTTGCGCAAATAAATGTGACGCCAATCCAAACTTGGTCATCTGCTATTGCTGACTTTGATAATGATGGCGATATGGATATTATTATTACTTCAAGTGGAAGTACACACAAATTTTTCAGAAACAATTTAGATACAACCAACGACACTGAAGAAGCTTATACAAATATTACGCTTGGGTCAGGATGGGACACAAATACTTCAACTAATATTGACAATATCGCTTATGATTTCGATAATGACGGCCTAGTTGATGTACTTGGTGGAGGTGGAAAAATCATGTTTAATCAAGGAAATAATTTTTTCGCACCAACCGCTTATCCAGCAATCACTGGATTTCCTCAAATTGCTGTCGGAGCTGTCGGAGATTTGAACAATGATGGATTTTTAGATATTTTAAACCAAGGGAATATTCGATATGCGATTCCAAACGGAAATAATTGGATCAAGGTACTTCTACAAGGCATTCAAAGTAATAGCAATGGCATCGGAGCTAGAGTAGAAATTTATGGAGACTTTGGTAAACAAATACGAGACATTAGAAGTGGCGAAGGATTTAAGTATATGAGTTCGTTAAATGCCCATTTTGGAATTGGTCAGTCAACAGCAATTACACAATTGGTAGTTAGATGGCCATCTGGAATCGTAGACACATTCCTCAATCCAGATATTAACGCAGCTTTTAGAGTTACTGAAGGAGTTACCTTAGGAGTAAATGCTAATACAAATTCAGTTTTTACAATCTATCCGAATCCTGCTAAACAAATTCTTTCTATCAGCGTCGATGCAAATTCAACGGAAATACTAAAATCAGCTCAAATATTCGATCTTACTGGACGATTGGTCTTAGAAACAACATTAACATCGTCGCAAATTAATATTGGAACATTACAAAGTGGCACTTATCTTCTGCTTTTGAAAAACGAGCAAGGAAAAGGTTTTACTCAAAAATTTATCAAAGAATAATTGCAGTAAAACACCGCTTAGACTGCTAATAAGCATTGGTATGATAGTCAATTGTCATAGCAATGCTTTTTTTTATTTAAACAAGACATTGTTTATTAGTTTTTGCACAAAACAATACATATTAGGATATTTTTAGTATTTTTGAACTCCTTTTCTATATATACATGAAAAAAAATTACTTATACGTACTATTGGTCGTTTTAATGATATTGGGGATTAATGCTTGTGCCCTCAATGAAGGTGAAGAATATATTCCTTTAGCAGGAGAGAATAATAAAGCTGGTGTCAGTTCTAATGGACCAGTACAATTTGACTTGAGTCAGGTTCCTTTACCAAAATTGTCCGACTACCATTTCTTTGTCGGACCTCTAAAAGACCAAAACCCTGGTTACAAAGTAATTCCATACGCCCCAGCAAGTGCTTTATTCTCTGACTATGCTCATAAAAAGAGATTTGTTTGGTTGCCAAAAGGAACCAGCGCTACTTACAATGGTGATGATAATGTTTTCGAGTTTCCTGTTGGTGCTGCACTTATTAAAACCTTTTATTACGATAATGTTCAGCCGTCCAATACGACCAAAATTATCGAAACACGCTTACTAATTCGTAAGACTGATGGCTGGAAGTTATATGACTATATCTGGAATACTGAACAAACAGAAGCATTCTTAGACACCAATCAAAATGGGATATTTGTTCCTATAACGTGGACTGAAAATAACGTCACTAGAAGTATTGACTATAAGATTCCTTCACAAACAGAATGCGTAACTTGTCACAAAATAAACTTTCAACAAACAGGTGAACAGAATACTCCTATTGGACCTAAGCCACAAAACTTAAATACAGTCTATAATTACGGATTAACGCAAAGAAATCAATTAGAGTACTGGAAAAGAATCGGATATATAGATAGTACATTACCCAACCTTAATGACATTTACTCAACGGTAGATTGGCGTGACACCAGCAAGCCCCTAGACTTGAGAGCAAAGTCGTATATCGACATGAATTGCGCACATTGTCATCGTGATGGCGGTCATTGTGATTATGTTCCACAACGATTTAACTTCAGCAATACCGATCCATACACCTTTGGAATATGTTTACCTCCATTGTTTAATATTCCGGACAATCCTTATGTGATTACCTCTGGAGATGCGGACCATTCGGAACTAATGTACAGAATTAACACCAATGAAGGCTCCGAAATGATGCCAATTATAGGAAGAACCATCATTCATGAAGAAGGAGTTCAACTTATCCGAGAATATATTAATTCGTTGCCCAATCATTGTAAATAACTATTAACTAAATTAACCATCATGAAAAATTATTACTTTTCTTTCTTATTTCTTGGCAGTTGCCTCTGCGTTAGCGCTCAAGGAATAACGTTTAGTGCTACCCCTTTTGGAGGCACTTCAAATATCTGTTGTGTGGCAGATATGAATAATGACAAATTAGACGACATTGTCGTTGTTTCCTCAACGCAAATTAAGATCTACAAACAAAAAACAGTTGGTGGTTTCGATGCGGTTACAATCCCATTAGCAAATAATGTAAGTATTGCTGATTGGAGTATCGCAGCAGGTGATTTCGACAGAAACGGCTATAATGACATTGCTTTAGGAAACGGAAGTCGTGTAACAGTTTTGAAAGCAAACGCAGATGGAAGTAACTACTCTATTATTGCATACCCTGAAAATATTTTTACTCAAAGAACCAATTTTGTTGATATTAACAATGATGGAAATTTAGATTTATGGGCTTGTCATGATGTTGACCAAAGTCATCCCTACAGAAATGATGGAAATGGTAACCTATTGTTAGATTATACGCTTTTCCCAACGAGCAACGAAGGCGGAAATTATGCCACAATTTGGATTGATTACGATAATGATGGCGATATCGATATGTACGAAGCAAAATGCCGAGGTGGTGCAGCTGTAAACGATCCTAAAAGAATCAACTTATTGTATCAAAATGACGGAACTGGATTGTATACTGACGTGGCGCCAGCCGCTGGTGTAGACGATCACGCACAATCATGGTCGACTGCTGTAGAAGATTTTGATAATGATGGCGATTTGGATTTCTTACTTTCAAACATTTCAGACACCAACAAATTTTATCTCAATAATGGAGACGGAACTTTTACAGACATCTACGCTTCAACGGGAATTGCATCGCAAGTAGGTTCATGGGAATTGCAAGCGGCAGATTTTAACAACGATGGTTGGGTAGATTTCTTTTGGCAAAATGGAAAAGAATTGTATATCAACAACGGAGATTTGACCTTTACTGGTTATGACTTGCCTTTTAGCGAAGGTGCTTTGGGTGATCTAAATAATGATGGTTTCCTTGATATTCAAATGGGCGCCAATGTGTACTATAATAGTGGAAATGCTAACAAATGGTTTGACGTAGTTTTAGAGGGAATCGATAGCAACAGAAATGGAATCGGAGCTAGAGTAGAATTATTCGGACCTTGGGGCAAACAAATACGCGAAATAAGAAGTGGACAAGGATTTAGCCACATGAGTTCTATGAAAGCAAACTTCGGAATCGGAAGCGCAAGCACAATCGAAAAAGTAGTAATCAAATGGCCTTCTGGAATTGAAGACACAATCTTAGACCCAACGCCAAATCAAACCTTAGTAGTGGTTGAAGGTTCAACTTTATTAGCCAACAATCAATACGATTCAAGCGCTTTACGTGTTTTTCCTAATCCTGCAAGCGACTTATTAAATGTAAAACTTAATAATAGCACTACTTTATTGGAAAATGCAACTATCTACGATTTGAGTGGTCGCTTGGTTATGAATTCAATGATTTCAAACCAAACGATTGACGTAAAATCATTGGCAGCTGGTTCTTATTTTTTAGTTTTGAAAGATGAAAAAGGAAATTCACACTCTCAAAAATTTCTAAAAAAGTAAGCCTATTAATTCAAAAAAAAAGCCTGTCAAAATTGACAGGCTTTTTTTTATTCTAAAATACCCTCAGCAGATTGAAACCGAAGAATATTTCTCCTTTATACCAACTTCCTGTCGTGTTCCCTAGAAAACCAGCTTCATGAATTCCTTGTGAATTGGATAAATGCATTTGAAAAACGTGTCCACCTGTTTCAATATCGACACCAACCGATAGTGGATCTACATAAGTAGAAGTTGCCGTGCGATTCAAATGTGTCGCATAGTCTACATTAACCGACAATCTACTTGTCAACTTATAACGCCCTCCCATTCCGATAGCATATTGAGAATTATCTTGAAAATCATTTACAACAAAATTTTCATGAAAATAAGTTGGTGCCAACTCTAAAGACAATTCCTTATTGATTTTTCTAGAAATCAATAACTGCGACACGTAGACCATTCTGTCGGAAAACTGCATCTTTGGATAGATATTCTCTTTGAGAAGGTTATTAAAACCCAAACTACTAAAACCCACAATCGTCACAGGAAAGCCCGCATTCATTTGCTCCTGCAAACGGTATTTAACAGAGAAATCATACGCTTGTTCGCTTCTTGCGCCACTAACAGTAAGCCATTTTGTAACACCATACAGCAACTTGATTTGAGTTACTGCATTATCCAATCCCCAAAAGCCCTCAGAACCATCCTTGATCGAACCAAATCTATGGGCAACAACCAAATACAAGTCATTTTTGGAAGCCAATTTTGTAGATTCCAAATTGATAATTTTCAACGCTTTAAAGGCAGAAGTTTCAGGTTGATTTTTAGGCACACTATCCATACCTGCCAACAAATCTTCTTGTCCGAAAATACAAAAGGGCACAAAAAGTAAAATAAGTAAAAACTTGTTCATCGTGAGTTTATTTAATGTATTGCTTTTCTCTTTTTTATAAAATACTATTTCTCTATCGTCGCTTCATCTATTCTCAATTCTTCCAAGAGGTCATCGTAACCTACAAATCTCCCTTTAATTCGCACCGATTTTTGCACAGTAATACCAACCAAAGTGGAATCCTTTAAAACGGCTGAGAGTTTACTGTCTAAAACGACCGAATGCCTTGCAGAATCAATGCTTGTAATAATCCCAGAAACTTCTATAGCTTCATCCAAGTACTTTTTATTGGAACCTACCAAGTCCTTGCTAAATTGACTTTGCAAATCAAGAGCAGTTACGGAGTACTTTGCTTCTTCAGTACTAACATCACGGTGGTCTTTATACATATAAAAGTACAATCCTACGGACAAACCAACAAGTAGCAGCACTCCAATTAGGAGAATTTTCTTTTTCATTGCATTTGTTTTTAATTACAAATCTAATTTTAAATTTAAATAAATTGCTTTTTTTATCGACATAAATATTTAAATTTGAGAAAAACTAGAAAAATGAATCCATACAAAAGTTTTATTATCTTGGCTACTTTAGCATTGACAAGTTGCGCTAATGAAAGTACTTCTGACCTAATTGATATCCCATTGGTAGAGAATGTGACTTACACCAATTCAATTAAAGAAATAATTGATTCTAACTGTTTAGGATGCCATGGCAATCCAACTACTAATAGCGCCCCAATGTCTTTGAACACTTATTCCAGTGTAAAAGAATTTGTTCAAAATGATAAGATCATCGAACGTATTTCAAAAGAGCAGGGCCAACCAGGAATGATGCCTTTAGGAGGAAATAGATTACCGCAACCGTTTATTGACCTCATTATCAAATGGAAACAACAAGGGTTACAGGAATAAATAATAAAACCAATTTATCATGAAAAAAATATATGTACTACTGACAATGCTAGCTGTATCATTCAGCCATGCGCAAGACAAAATGATTACCAAAACAGGAAAAATTACTTTTGAAGCGTCAGTGCCTGCTTTCGAAGAAGTGAAAGCCAAGAATGAAGGTGTAACCTGCGTGTTAAATTCAAAGACTGGTGAAATTGCAAGTTTAGCCTTAATCAAAGGATTTCGTTTTAAATTGGCTTTAATGGAAGAACACTTCAATGAAAATTATATCAATAGCGACTCCTATCCTAAAGCAACCTTCAAAGGCAAAATCGAGAACTTTGATAGCGCTTCTTTGACCTCCACTGCTAAAGATTATACAATTAAAGGCAAACTAGAACTTCACGGCAAAACCAACGAGGTGACTGCTGTTGCAAAAATCAGAAAAGTAGAAGGAGGAACCGAAATTATCACCAATTTCTCGGTCAACGCTAACGATTATAATATTGCAATTCCTGCGGTGGTGAAAAGCAAAGTGTCCAACAAAGTAAAAGTGAAAGCAGAATTCGTAGTGAAATAACGAGCCAATAACTTAACGTCCTTTTCCTATTTCAAGTTAACTCTTTCAAAATCATTCAACTTGTCAATATGCAATAAAGACTTGCTGTCGTCCTCATTTCTGGAGAACATCGGCATGAATTTGGCGCCAAAAACAACTTCAGAAAAAATATAGGAAGTTCGCTTCGCCACGGTGGTGCTATACATATCATCAAACATCCTCATAAAAACTAGAAATTCACCTTCTAAGTTGCGAAAATCATCCTCAGTGAAATTATACAATGGACTCGATTCTGTAATCGGATGAACAAGAGTCCAACTCATCGTGAGCGCGTTTACTTTTTCCAATTCCAATTCTAAGGAATAGAATTTATTGACAGGCTTTCCCTGTTCTTCTACTTTCATACCTAACGTCATTTTTGCTTCCGCATCCGTAAGATTCGTGTTTTTATATGGCGTCATTCTCAGCATCAACGCAGTTTTATCTTTATAAGGCGCAATGATGGCATTCTTCGAAAAAAGAATATGCGCCTTTGGCTTGCTAAATCTCCCGTAAAACAAACCTGTAGCAATCGCAAAACTCAACAACCCAAACAATGCTTCTACAGCAGCAATCAAGCTCGTAGAGAAACCACTTGGACTAATATGTCCATACCCAACCGTGGTGAAAGTTTGAATACTAAAAAAGAAAGCTTGACCAAACATGCTCATGCTCGTAGACATCTCCACACCTTTGAGGTTCTCTACGCCATTGAGATAATATAAACTGGCAAAGAAAAAATTAACCACAAAATAGAACAATACGACAATCACCATAAATTTCCAACGCGGAATATTGAGCATCGTATGGTACCAACTAATGCTATCTAAGAATCCGATTCCTGTTTTCTTCACGTTGGCATTACCACTCTTGGTAATAAACCGACCGCCGTAACTGTTGGAATTGGTTCCAAAACCCGTGTTCTCTTGGGCTTTGGCCTTACTATTTATAATCTTAAGAAAAGCCATATATTGAAAATGAAATCTGTTTATTTGAAATCCGAAGGTATTAAAAATTGATGGACCTTTCCTAGTAATTTCAATTGAAATTGAAACTTCAATACAAGTGAAAAAAGAGCAATTTCTTCCAAAAGCTACAAATATCTTGCTGCAAATGATAAAGTTGACAGAAAAAAAGCACAACTGGAGCAAAAATCTAGTTTTATGAACACTTCTAAATATCAATAAAATACGCAATTCTACGTATATACATGCTGCTTGAAAAAAGTAACTTTACCTAAAACTTGATAGATTATGAAAACACAATTACTTTTCCTTTTTGCTTTCCTTGTTACCTTGAATGGCAATGCGCAGTGCACCAATATTCCTGCAACCGAAACGTCTGGCAATTTGACCTATACTTTTGTTGGTGGATCATTTCAAAGTTTTGGTTGTGCACCAATAGATCCGACGTATTGGATGGCTGGGGGTGGGCCCTCTGTTACCGTTACTTTTAGTACACCTCAAGATTATCCTAGATTTCGTGTCTGGGGAATGAATACAGATGATACCGCTTCAGTGATGGTAAACGGCGTGAGTTATTCTATGAATAGTACAACGGCAACGTATTTGCCTAAAGTTGTATGTGGCATTTCTCCCGGTCCAGAAGGAATTACTTTTTCAAATGGAAACATTGCTGGCTCAAACACCCCACAGGAGGGTAATTATTCCTACAGTGACGTACAGCTCACTACTACCGGTGTAAATTCAATAAAAGTTACTGCTGTTAGTGGCGCTGGTTGGGGATTTGCCAGTACTTTGCTTTTTTGCGAACCGCTTTCTAACACCGAATACGACTGGGACTCAAACGTTTCAATCTATTCAAGCAATAAAGATTTAAGTATCGAAATAACGCAAGATTTGCTCCAGTCAAAAGCAGCAATTTACGACTTACTGGGAAGACAAATTAATGCGTTAACATTGAATTCAACAACTTCATCAATTACTCTTGACAGCGGCGTATATTTGATAATAATAGAAAAATCAGGCGCTACCTTTAGAAAAAAAGTGATGGTCTACTAATACTTAAATAGATTACTCATAAAAAATCCCGATAAAAACTCGGGATTTTTTTTATTTGCTTAAGTACATTTTCCTTCTAGAATATAGCTCATAAAACTGATCGTCTTTCAAATCGTCAATAAACAAAATGCTTTCTCCTGTCGATTTCATTTCTGGCCCGAGCGCTTTATTCACATTATGAAATTTACTAAACGAAAAAACAGGTTGCTTAATTGCGTAACCTTTCAACTGCGGATTGAAAGTAAAATCGGTTACTTTATTGACCCCTAACATCACCTTTGTCGCATAGTTTACATAAGGTTCACCGTAAGCTTTCGCTATAAACGGAACAGTTCGAGACGCTCTAGGATTGGCTTCAATAATATAAACCGTGTCATCTTTGATCGCAAATTGAATGTTTATCAAACCAACCGTTCGCAATGCCAATGCTATTTTCTTCGTATGATCTTTAATTTGTTGCATCACAAATTCTCCCAAATTGAATGGCGGCAAAGTCGCATTTGAATCTCCAGAATGAATTCCACATGGCTCGATATGCTCCATGATGCCAATGATATAAACATTCTCACCGTCACAAATCGCATCTGCTTCCGCCTCGATTGCACCATCAAGGTAATGATCAAGCAACAATTTGTTGCCTGGAATATTTTTCAGTAAATCGATAACGTGTTCTTCTAGTTCTTGCTTGTTGATGACGATCTTCATGCCTTGCCCACCCAACACATACGATGGACGAACCAGCAGTGGAAAATCTAAAACATCTGCCAAAGCACTGGCTTGATCTGCATTTTCAGCGATCCCGAATTTTGGAAAAGGAATCTTGAGATCCGTCAGTAATTCCGAAAATCGACCTCGATCTTCTGCTAAATCTAGTGCATCGAAACTTGTCCCCAATATTTTTATGCCGTAACGGTCTAATTTTTCCGCCAATTTTAAAGCCGTTTGACCACCCAATTGCACGATTACGCCTTCTGGTTTTTCATGTCGAATGATATCGTAAATGTGTTCCCAAAATACTGGTTCAAAATACAATTTGTCTGCAGTATCAAAATCCGTAGAAACGGTTTCTGGATTGCAATTGATCATAATCGTTTCATAACCACATTCTTTGGCAGCGAGCACGCCATGCACACAGGAATAATCAAATTCGATTCCTTGACCAATGCGATTTGGACCTGAACCCAACACCACTACTTTTTTCTTGTCAGTGACCACACTTTCGTTGTGAACGTATCTTTCGCCATTAGCAGTTTCAATATCTGCTTCAAAAGTCGAATAGTAATAAGGTGTTTTGGCTGTGAATTCCGCCGCACAAGTATCCACTAATTTGTACACCCGTTTGATATTTTGCTCTTCACGCAACTTATATACTTGACTTTCCAAACAGCCCAACATGTGCGCAATTTGTCTATCGCCATAGCCTTTTTGCTTGGCTTCTAGCAATAATTCCTTAGGTAAAGAATCAATTTTATAGCCTGATATTTCTTTTTCTATGAGATATAATTCCTCGTATTGTTTGAGGAACCACATATCTATTTTGGTAATTTCATGAATTCGCGACAATGGAATTCCCATCTGAATGGCATCGTAAATTACAAATACGCGATCCCAACTAGCGTTGGTTAGTTTCTCTATAATCTGCTCGTAGTTTTTGTAGCTTTTGCCGTCTGCTCCTAATCCATTACGTTTGATTTCTAGCGATTGTGTTGCTTTATGCAAAGCCTCTTGGAACGATCTTCCGATACCCATCACCTCACCGACCGACTTCATTTGAAGTCCAAGTGTTCGGTCCGCACCTTCAAATTTATCAAAGTTCCAACGCGGGATTTTCACAATTACATAGTCTAAAGTTGGCTCAAATAAAGCGGATGTAGATTTGGTAATTTGATTTTGCAACTCATCTAAGTTATATCCAAGCGCCAATTTTGAGGCAATTTTTGCAATCGGATAACCAGTAGCTTTAGACGCTAAGGCAGAAGAACGAGACACACGTGGATTGATTTCGATGGCGACAATATCTTCTTTAGCATCTGGTGAAACAGCAAACTGAACATTACAACCTCCAGCAAAATTCCCGATAGAACGCATCATTAAAATTGCATAATCTCGCATTCTTTGAAAAGTGGTGTCAGAGAGCGTCATTGCAGGCGCAACGGTTATGGAATCTCCGGTATGGATACCCATTGGATCCATATTCTCGATAGAACAGATGATGACCACATTGTCATTTTTGTCTCGCAATAATTCCAGTTCATATTCTTTCCAACCCATCAAGGCCTTGTCGATGAGCACTTCGTGAATAGGAGACGCCTCTAAACCGCGTGTCAATAATTCATTAAAATCTTCCTTTTTATAGACAATTGCAGCACCAGTTCCTCCCAAAGTAAAGGAAGGGCGTATCACCAATGGAAAACCAAATTCTTGCTCAATTTCTTTCCCGCGAAGAAAAGAAGTACATATTTCTGCCGGCGCCGAAGGCACGCCAATTTTCTTGAGTAATTGTTTGAATTGTTCACGGTCTTCTGTAATATTGATTGCATTGATATCAACGCCAATCATTTTTACATTAAAGTCTTTCCAAATTCCTTTTTCATCTGCTTCGAGGCAAAGGTTTAAGGCCGTTTGTCCGCCCATGGTTGGTAAAACCGCATCGATTTGTGGATGTTCTTTTAAAATCTGAATGATCGACTTCGTGGTCAGAGGAAGCAAATACACATGATCCGCCATGCTTGGATCGGTCATGATGGTAGCTGGATTCGAATTGATCAGAATAACTTCTATTCCTTCTTCTCTGATGGAGCGTGCGGCTTGGGAACCGGCGTAGTCAAATTCGCAGGCTTGGCCGATGACGATTGGACCTGAACCTATAATAAGAACGGATTTGATGGAATTGTCTTTGGGCATTTGTAGTTAGTTGTTTTTTTAGTTGTCTGTTGTCAGTTAATAAGTTGTCGGTTAGTTGTGTTATACTCGATGCCCTAGCCCTGATAGCAGCGGTATCCTTTTGCGCCGTTGTTCGGCGTGAAAGATATAGCGGATAGCAGGTTCTTGGCTTCTAAAAAATTTAATGACAAGATATAAAAAAAGGCGTTACTAAAAATAGCAACGCCTTTATTTTGATTTCTAAGAATCATTATTTTTTGTGTCTTGGTTCAGAAGAAACGGTCAATTTGTGTCTTCCTTTAGCTCTACGACGCGCTAGTACTTTTCTACCATTCGCAGAAGCCATTCTGTCCATAAATCCGTGCTTATTTCTTCTTTTTCTTTTCGATGGTTGAAACGTTCTTTTGCTCATTGCTTAGTATTTTTAAAATCTTTATTTAAATGCTGATGGTTTATAGGTCTTCCAAAACCGAGTGCAAATATACAAAGTCTTTTTTTTCTGGCAAGTAGTTTTATAAAAATATTTTCAAATCCTTTTACTATCTTTGGGCACTTATAAAATTAGACATTATGTTTCACAGAATTATCAAATTAATAGTAGCCGGATTGATTATCATTACTGGGATTTGGCAGATGACGGAAGGTTATATCGGTAATGGAATTTTCTTAGTAATTCTATCCGCCATTCCGATTTTCTTGTACTATAAGAATGAATTTATCTTATTGGCTTTTTTAAGATTGCGAAAACAAGATTTTCCGGGTGCACAAAAATGGTTGGCTTATATCAAAAATCCGGAAACAGCCTTAGTAAGAAAGCAACAAGGTTATTTTAATTATTTGCACGGCATTATGTTGTCGCAAACCAATTTGATTCAGGCGGAGAAGTATTTCAAGAAAGCGATCGAATTAGGCTTGAATATGGATATGGATTTAGCGGTTGCTAAACTAAACTTAGCCGGCGTAGCGCTGACGAGAAGAAGAAAATTAGAAGCTACCAATTTGCTTAACGAAGCTAAAAAGTTAGACAAACAAAATATGTTGAAAGAACAAATCACGATGATGAAAGAGCAGATGAAGAAGATGTAAGCCCAAGAAAAGCAGTCGAAATTTTCCGAAAGTTTTCAACAAGTTATTAAAAATAATTTGTTGAAAACTTTTTTTTTGATTTTTTTTATTGTTCATTTGACTCAGTATTAATCAAAAATTCCCAAATATGAGATTAATTATACCTACACTATTATGCCTATTTTGTTTGCAGACTTCTCAAAGTCAAGTGAAAGAAACCTCTTATAAGGAAGTCTCTTTTGCTGACGCCATTAAACGCAATATCAAAAAATATAATGTTCAATCTGACAAAGAGTTTGAAAAGGGCGATATCCTAAAAGGTAATGCTTTATTTGATTCCTTAGTTCAATATCACCTTGTCGGAACACACTTTGAAGATTATGCTTTTAAAAGTATCAACAGCCGCAAAGTTAAACTCAGCAAAATAAACAAACCTGTTTTTATTATTACGTACGCTTCTTGGTGCGTTATTAATAAAGGTGAAATTCCCGCAATCAATAAGTTAGCGCGCAAGTACGAAGACGACATTCAGTTTATTGTCGTTTTTTGGGACGTGAAAAGCGATGCGAAGAAAATGGCACATCAATTTAGCAATCAAATCAAGGTATGCTATGCCAACGAATCGTACAGCAACGATCAATCTGTAGTGGCAACGCTAAAACACTCGCTTGGATTCCCAACTTCCTTCTTTTTGAATGCTGATTTAGAAGTAGTTGATATCAAAAGAGGCGGCATTCCCATTCCACCGAGAACATCCGTAAAGAAAGCACTTGACTTCAATTTTGAAATATTTGACCAAAGAATGGTGAGTTTTTTAAGTAAGAAAGATCTCGATCAGAATCAAGGACAGTTAGCTTCGGTGACAGAATAAAAAAAAGCGCTTTATCAGCGTTTTTCTTTTTTAATATCCAGACAATGGAATTTGTATTTCGTATCGTTTCTTTCCTTGATTAATCAACTTCTTATCGCGCAACCATGGATTGTGTATTTTCAAAATTTTGTAATTGATGCCTTGCGATTTTGCAAAAGCAGCCAAATCTGTAATGGTACTGTCCACGGTAATTACTTTCGAAGGCAGGTTAACATACATTTCATTCGCATCTACGTTGAAACCAAATTTCTCTGGACTTTTCATGATTTCTTTTAAAGCCAAGATTCTGAAAACATACCGTGAGGTTTCATCATTGAGCAATAAATCATAATAACTTTCTACTTGCTGCATTTCAATTTGTTTGGTAACTCCAGTCATTCCGCCGTTGTAGGACGCAGCTGCTAAGGTCCAATTTCCAAATTTTGCTTTGGCTTCAAGGAGATACTTACACGCGGCTTCCGTCGATTTTTCTAAATGATATCTTTCGTCTACCATATCATTCACTTCCATTCCTTTTTCTTTCGCCGTTATCGGCATAAACTGCCATACGCCACGAGCACCAGCAGGAGAAACCGCATTAACTAATCCGCTTTCTATTACCGCCAAATATTTGAAATCATCTGGCACACCATATTTTGCTAAAATAGGTTCAATAATAGGAAAAACCCGATTGGCTCTTTTAATAATCAATAAAGTCGTAGCATCTAAATTTGCATTGATCAAAAGCTCCCGATCTAATCGCTCCCGAACATCTGCAATCTGAAGTGGCGCAACTTCGCCAGCAAAATCAATACTAATAGGGAAAAACTGCGATGTTCCCTCCTTGGTTACTTTATTTTTTCCTTCAGTTGAAATCCCGTAAACAAAGGCGCCGCTAATAAAAATAACAGCAGCCATTATTCCAATTCTCTTAGTCCAGTTCATGATATTTTTTTTTGGTATGGTAAACTTACAAAACTTATGAGGTTCGCAGCTATTCGTTAAGAATAATTTTAGGCAAATTTTCGTTCATCCATCTGAACTTGCTCAAAATCATAATGTGCGTCCCTCCTTTTACTACAATACAATCTTTAATATTCTTGATGGGAAAAACTTCATCTGCATCACCATGGATATGAATTACCGTTTTGTCTGGCTTCGTTCTATTCCACAATAGCATTTGCTCTATCGCCCATTCCAAATAGTTCTTGTTCCTAACGGACAAATATTTCTCATATAATTTGAGTCGATGTTGAATCGCCGAACCAAAAGAAAAGTTGTTCAAGATTTCAATATTTTGCAACAAAGTAGTGGGCACCAACTTATAAGCTTTGGTTGATTTAATAATCTTCATGCGCAGCGGCACTTCTAGATTGGTCTTTACGCTAGATATAATGATTAATTTTCTAACTTTAAGAAACGCTGCCATTTCTTGGACTAATACGCCGCCAAATGAAACGCCAACTAACACGACATTTTCCTTTTCGATTGTGCTCGCCATTCGCTTGGCGTAGGAATACAAAGTCTCCCGTTTGCGCGGAATTTCCCATTCTAGTAAGTGTATTTCAAAAACAGTTTCATCCAATTGAATGCGCTCAAATATGGCAGAACTTGCCGCCAGACCGGGCATAAAATAAATAGGAATCTTAGTCATGATAGCGTAACGTATTTTTGTACAAACAATTATCTGAAGCTTCAACTTTTTGAATAATAATCACTCTAGAATTGCTTTCAGACAAAATGAAATAAAGCCAATGCACTAAGTTAGTTAAATTCTTCCCATATAGCGTATTGAATCGCATTATTCTGTTTGAATGCAAGAATTTCTCATTTAATTTACCTAAATTTGTGGTCTCATTCTTCAAAAGATTTACTTCCCAAATCGAAATCTCATCGAATTAATGACAACAAGCAACGGTTACTTTAGACTTTGCTTGCAGATGCAATATTGACATAAGAATTTAATTATTATTTATACTACAATTTGATTATGGAAGCAGCAATTACAATAGAAATCAAAGACAATACTTTTGCTAGACAATTTGAAACTGTCGTAGCTGAAGGTTTGATTTCTGTAGAGTATTCATTTCAAGAGAAAAAAATCTTCTTGACAAAAATAAATACTCCAGACGGATTCAATGATGAAGAATTTATTACCGAATTATTAAAAAACATCATGAATATTGCGTACGAGCGGAAACTTAAAGTCGTTCCTATTCTTCCTAAAATTGCACTCTTCTTTAGAAAAAATACTATTTACAGAGATTTATTGCCACCGGGAATTAAGATCTAACGTTTCATAAAAAAATATGAGAAATTACTTATGTGTGCTTGTGCTTTTCATTTCCTTCATTAACTATGGTCAATTTAGTACACCGCCACCACCTCCTGCATGTAAGGTTTATTCCATAATTGACACAAACAACGATGGTTATGCTAATTTTGACATTGCCAACTACTTACAAGAACTCAGAAACCAATCACTTCAACAGGTAGGTTACAACTTGTCGGGCTATCAACTGATTTTATACCCTTCTGAATTTGACCTTCTCAATAATACGAATCCGATTGGTCTCTCGTACACCAATATTGTTATTAACAGTCAATTTTGTTATCTAAAATTTATTTATAGTGGAAGCGGTCCAGAGTATTCACAACAAGATTTATCGCTTATTTATCCCGGATATTGCCATGTACTAGAAACGATTGCTTATAATGGTGACCCAGATAATGATGGCGTAGTTACTGGCTTGGAAAATTTGAACAACAACACAAATCCATACGACGATAACACGGATGGCGACTCAAATGCTAATTTTAATGACTCCGACGATGATGGCGATGGTGTTTTAACTAGAAATGAAGATTACAATGAAAATGGAAGCGTATTGGATGACGATATTAATAACAACGGTATAAAAGATTATTTGGACGCTTTAGTAAAAGGACGTTTAAACCTAAATGTAAAATTATTTATCGAAGGATATTATAGTGGTTTGAACAACATGCACGCAGTAAAATCACGGTAGCCCGGTTTACCGGCGACAAATGGCTCTTATTATATCGTTGTTAAGCCACAAAACGGAATTGAAACATGGAGTGCTACACCTCAATCTTTGAGTTCAACGGCATTAAATTATGATTTTAGTACCGGAACCAATAAATCATTTGGCAGCAATTTGAAAAACTTAGGAAATGGTGTTTTGGCTATAGTTTTTCACAAGATAAATCGCTCAAATTAATAAATAGTTTTGGTCAAAAAAGAAAAATGTACTATGAAATTTCAGCAACTCGCATCATCGATTTTAAGCAACCCAAACGGCACACTTACGAATTTATTGAACAATATAGCGAAAGTGTTTTCCAGACGACCAAAATTCGTTTTCATTCAAAATACTAAACTTCAACATTTAGGAATATCATTCTCACAGAGCCGTCATCATCAATTCTTGTGAGTTCAATATCGTGCAAAGTATTCACCAATTCCGGATTCCACGGTGTTTTGACTTTAACGTAGTTTTCGGTAAATCCGTGAATGTAACCTTCTTTATTTTCACTTTCAAACAAAACGGTTCGGTTCGTTCCCAATTGACTTTCATAAAAAGCCCGACGTTTCTTCACTGATAATCCGCGCAACATTTTACTTCTTTTCGCCCGAACGTTTGCAGGAACAATATCAGACATCAATGCCGCTTCAGTATTATCGCGCTCCGAATACGTAAACACATGCAAATACGAAATATCCAAATCATTCAAAAAATGATAGGTTTCTAAAAAATGCTCATCGGTTTCGCCGGGAAATCCAACGATCACATCAACGCCAATACAAGCGTGCGGCATGACTTCACGAATTTTGCTCACGCGTTCCGTATAAACTTCACGCAGATAACGACGTTTCATCAATTTCAAAATGTCGTTGCTGCCCGACTGTAGCGGAATATGAAAATGCGGTACAAAAGTTCTACTTTTGGATACGAATTCAATGGTTTCGTTCTTCAACAAATTCGGCTCGATAGAAGAAATGCGCAAACGCTCAATGCCTTCCACTTTGTCTAGCGCTTGAACGAGTTCTAAAAAAGTGTGTTCATGTTTTTTGTTGCCAAATTCCCCTTTGCCATAGTCCCCAATATTCACGCCAGTCAACACAATTTCCTTGATGTTCTGCTGTGAAATTTCATGCGCATTTTTCAACACGTTATCTAAAGCATCACTTCTAGAAATCCCACGCGCTAATGGAATGGTACAATACGTACATTTATAATCGCAACCATCTTGCACTTTCAAAAAAGCACGGGTTCGGTCGCCGATGGAGTAACTTCCTACATAAAAATCAGCTTCGGCAATCTCACACGAATGCACTTCACCAAAATCATTTTTAGATAAGTCGTTGATATAATCTGTGATCTTAAATTTCTCTGTTGCACCCAACACCAAATCGACGCCATCTACAGCTGCCAATTCTTCTGGCTTCAATTGCGCATAACAACCCACCGCTGCTACAAAAGCCTTATCGTTGAGTTTCATGGCTTTCTTGACCACTTGTTTAAACTGCTTGTCAGCATTGTCCGTCACCGAACAAGTGTTGATGACATAAATATCCGCCACTTCCTCAAAATCAACGCGATCAAAACCTTCATCCTGAAAATTCCTAGCAATAGTAGATGTTTCCGAAAAATTCAGTTTGCAACCGAGCGTATAAAAAGCAACTTTCTTTTTGGTATTCATAGTTTGATTTTTTGGGCGATCCCCGCCGAAAAAGGCGGGTCGGGTTTTCCGCAGTGCACGGCACTTTGCTCCAACCCCTATCGCGGATCCCGTAGAGAAAGAAATTAATCTTCAAAAACGGACTGCAAAAGTACACACAAAAATCGATTAGAAAAAACAGCATTCTTGTTTTTTAAGAACTCGCTATCAATAGATTATAATTTCATTACAACTCAACTGCCCTAGCCCTGATAGTAGCGGCATCCTTTTGTGCCGGCGTTCGGCACAAAAGATAAAGTGGATAGCGGGAAATAGCTTCCAATAAAAAACCACAACTGCATTACAATTGTGGCCATTATCAATTATCAATTATTAATTGTCAATTATTCGTTTCTATATTTTTTAGTGAGTTCAAAAACGTGCTCCAAAATGCGTGCTTCTTTTTCATCAAATTCAACGTGACGGCGTGACATTACAATTCTTGCGGTTTCAAAAGCTTTCTTCGTGATGTATGTCGAAAATCCTGCCGCACCGCCCCAAGAGAAACTCGGAACGAAATTGCGAGGAAACCCAGCGCCAAAAATATTGGTACTCACGCCCACCACCGTTCCGGTATTAAACATCGTGTTGATGCCACATTTGCTGTGATCGCCCATCATCAAACCGCAAAACTGCAAGCCGGTTTTGGCGAAACTCTCGGTTTCGTAGCTCCACAATTTGACTTCTTCGTAGTTGTTTTTAAGATTGGAATTATTGCTGTCGGCGCCAATATTGCACCACTCGCCCAAGACGGAGTTGCCTAAAAAGCCGTCGTGCCCTTTGTTGGAATAGCCGAACAAAACGGAGTTACTCACTTCACCACCAATGCGACAATGTGGACCAACAGTGGTGGCACCATAAACTTTGGTTGCTAATTTGACTTGCGCTTCTTCACATAAGGCAAATGGACCACGGATTACGGAACCTTCCATAATCTCGGAATTCTTTCCGATATATATTGGACCAGCCGAAGCATTTAAGGTCACAAATTCTAACTTTGCGCCTTCTTCGATGAAAATATTTTCTGGCGAAATAACATTCACGCTTTTCGGAATCGGTTGCGATTTGCGATCTTCAGTTAACAGTTCGAAATCTTCCCGTAGTGCCGCATCATTCTTGGCGAAAATATCCCAAGGATGGGCGACAAAAAGACAATCGTTTTGGTAGTCGATTATCTCATAGTTATCGAAATCAACTTCCTCTTGCGTGTCTTGCGTATAAAAAGCAATGACTTCTTCACCTTTAAAAATCGCTTGATTGGGCTCGAGGTTTTTGACCATCTCCGACAAAATATCGTTGGGCAAGAAAGACGCATTGATCATGACATTCTCCTCCATTTCCACCATCGGATATTTTTCCGAAAGATATTCTTCGGTGAGTGTCGTGGTGGTGGTTCCTAGATGTTTTTCCCATTTTTCTCTAATAGTCAGAATTCCGATACGAATATCAGCTACTGGACGTGTGAAAGTAAAAGGAAGCAGTGCATTTCGGACAGTTCCGTCAAAAAGAATATAGTTCATGATATGAGGTTAGAAGGTTCAGTAGTTAGGTTGTTTGTCTTTTCAAAAATAGTGATTCAAAAGTACAAAGTTCTACCAAATAAAAAAACCTTTCCAAATGGAAAGGCTTTCTTGTATTTTGAACACTGTATTTCTTATTTACCGTGTTTAGCGTATTTAGTTTTGAATTTATCGATACGACCTGCAGTATCAATAAGTTTAGATTTACCAGTATAAAAAGGGTGAGAAGTTCTAGAAATCTCCATTTTTACTACAGGATATTCAACTCCTTCGTGTGTGATTGTTTCTCTAGTATCAGCAGTAGATTTAGTGATAAAAACATCTTCGTTCGACATGTCTTTGAATGCAACTAATCTGTAATTTTCTGGGTGAATTCCTTTTTTCATGATAAATTTTATTTTTCTTAATGGTTATAAGCTAGTTTTGCGGCTTCTCTTTTGAAAAGGTATAAACGCCTTATAACTTTTTACTATATTATTTTTGAGTGTGCAAATTTACACTTATTTTTTAAAAATCAAATGTTTATTTACTTTTTTTAAATGCAGATCTAAAACAAATTTTACCGTGTGTAAATTGGGAATTGTTATATTTGTAGCTTAAACGCTAATTCAAAAACAAATGGAAGAATTAAGAAAAAACGCAGCGAGATACGGACTATTCCTAGGCATATTTATTATAGTAACAACAACGCTTATATGCGATAGACATTTCGCTATTTACTGCTTCGTGGTTCGGCATGCTTAATATGGCAATCGTCATAGCTTTTGGCGCTTTTGCAGCTGTGCAATCGAAGAAAAACCAAGGCGGATTCCTTACTTTTAAAGAAACCTTTACTAGTTTTTTAGTGGCTGTTTTGGTCGGATTATTTATCTCGACCTTATTTTCTATTTTGCTATTTAATGTAATTGATCCTGAAGCTAAACAAATCATCTCAGACAATGTCATAAAAATGACATCAGGCATGATGGAGAAATTTGGCGCAAAACCAGCAGACATCAATAATGTTATTAAAGAAATGCAAAAAACAGATTCTTTTGGCGTTTTTGGGCAATTAAAAGGATTCGTATTCAATATTGTCATATACAGTATCATCGGCTTAATTACCGCATTAATCATTCGTCGAGAGCGCCCACAAAGTATCTAAATTAATGAATTTATCTATCGTTATTCCGCTTCTCAACGAAGAAGAATCCCTGCAAGAACTCCATAACTGGATTGTAAATGTTATGAAATCAAATAATTACACTTATGAAGTGTTGTTTATTGATGACGGTAGCACCGACAATTCTTGGTCGATAATTGAAAAATTATCCCTAGAAAATCCAAATATCAAAGGAATTCGCTTTCAAAAAAACTACGGAAAATCGCAGGCATTGCACGCTGGTTTTGCCAAAGCACAGGGCGACGTCATCATCACTATGGACGCAGACTTGCAAGACAATCCTGAAGAAATTCCAGAGTTGAATGAGATGATTGTGGAAGGCGGATTTGACCTAGTATCAGGTTGGAAGAAAAAACGATACGATTCGGTAGTTACGAAAAACTTGCCGTCGAAATTATTTAATTGGGCTGCGAGACAAACTTCGGGTGTGCAGTTGAATGATTTCAATTGTGGACTCAAGGCCTACAAAAAAGCGGTGGTAAAAAACATCGAAGTTTCGGGAGAAATGCATCGCTATATTCCTGTATTGGCGAAGAACGCTGGGTTTTCTAAAATTGGAGAAAAGGTGGTCAAACACCAAGCACGAAAATATGGCGAAACCAAATTTGGAATGGAACGCTTTATCAATGGGTTTTTAGATTTGATCACCATTTGGTTTTTATCGCGCTTTGGAAAAAGACCGATGCACTTATTCGGCGCACTAGGCGTTTTGATGTTTGTTATTGGTTTCCTTTCGACGACGTTAATCATTACCTTGAAATTGGTCAAATTGTACGCGGGTTTAGAAACCATCTTGGTTACTGACAATCCGTTATTTTATATTGCATTAACCACGATGATTATCGGAACGCAATTGTTTTTAGCAGGTTTTTTAGGCGAGATTATTTTGAGAACAAAGAACAATGAAGAGCGCTATAAAGTTTCCGATGAAGTTAATTTTTCGAAATAATTTAATTCTTTAAGGTCACAATTTGTGACCTCAAACTTTTAAAAATAGATGGAACTGGAAGTTATCCAAAACAAAATATTTGAGATACGTGGATGCAAAGTCATGCTAGATTTTGATTTGGCATTGCTTTATAATGTTGAAAACAAAGCTCTTAAACAGTCCATTAGACGAAATATTAATAGATTTCCGAGTGATTTCATGTTCGAACTTACTGAATTTGAGTTTGAAAGTTTGAGGTCACAAATTGTGACCTCAAACCGTGGAGGTGTCCGTTACATGCCATTCGCTTTTACCGAACAGGGAATCGCTATGCTATCGAGCGTGTTGAATAGTGAAAAGGCCATTGAAATTAATATCTCGATTATAAGAGCTTTTGTGACGATGCGGCAATTTACTTTAAGTTATAGTGAATTAAAAACCAGAATTGAAGAAATAGAAAATCAATTTCCCGATATTTACAAAGCGTTGAATTATTTGGTAGACAAAGACAAATTAGGTAGCAATACTAAAGAAAGAACTAAAATTGGTTACAAAAAGTGAATTTGAAACTGATGCCCTAGCCCTGATGGAAGCGGTTATCCTTTTGGGCTATTGTTTAGCGCAAAAGATAGGAGCGAACAGCAGGATTAAGCTCCTAAAAAAATAGAACAGAGAAAATAGAATTAAGAAAAAAGAAGAATACAATATGGAAATTCCACAAAATATCCTTGCAGCAGTCAACGAATGGCTCACACCTACCTTTGATGCAGCAACGCAAGAGGCGATAAAAGAAATGATGACGACCTCTCCCAAAGAATTAGAGGAGAGTTTTTATAAAAATCTAGAATTCGGAACCGGCGGAATGCGGGGCGTCATGGGTGTTGGAACGAACCGTATCAACAAATATACGTTAGGTAAAAACACTCAAGGTTTATCGGATTATATGCATGAAGTTTTTCCAGGTAAATCCTTGAAAGTTGTTATTGCATTTGACTGTCGACATAACAGTAACACTTTAGCGAAAGTCGTAGCCGATGTGTTTTCAGCAAACGGCATTAAAGTATATTTGTTTTCGGATATGCGCCCAACGCCAGAGTTGAGTTTTGCTTTAAAACACTTGGGATGTCAAGCTGGAATCGTACTGACTGCTTCTCACAATCCGCCAGAATACAACGGATATAAAGTGTATTGGGAAGATGGCGGACAATTGGTGCCGCCGCAAGATGGCGAAATTATCAAACGTATAGAAGCGCTTCGTTATGATCAAATCAAATTTGCATCGAATCCAGATTTGATTGAATACATCGACTCTGCTGTTGATGAAGCCTTTTTCAATTCATCGGTAGCGAACGCAAGCTTCAATACACCGCAAGCAGCCAAAGACAATTTGAATATTGTTTTCACGTCATTGCACGGAACGTCTATTAAAGCAGTTCCGCAGACTTTGGCAAAAGCGGGTTACACCAACGTCAATATTGTTCCTGAACAAGCGGAGCCGAATGGCGATTTCCCAACAGTAAAATCTCCAAACCCAGAAGAACCAGAAGCATTGACCATGGCGATGGCTTTGGCGGAAAAATTAAACGCTGATATTGTGGTCGGAACTGACCCTGATTGTGATCGATTGGGGGTTGCGGTAAGAAATACAGAAGGCAAAATGACTTTGTTGAATGGGAATCAAACGATGGTTTTGATGACCGCGTTCTTGCTGGAGCAGTGGAAACGACAAGGAAAGATTACCGGAAAACAATTTATTGGATCGACGATTGTGTCAACGCCGATGATGTTGACTTTAGCCGATGCTTATGAAGTGGAGTGTAAAGTGGGATTGACCGGATTTAAATGGATTGCAAAATTTATCAAAGATTTTCCTGAATTAGAATTTATAGGCGGCGGTGAAGAAAGTTTTGGGTATATGGTGGGCGATGCTGTTCGCGATAAAGATGCCGTTGCAGCTACTTTGTTGATATGCGAAGTTGCGGCGCAGGCAAAAGCTAGCGGAAGTTCTGTCTATCAAGAATTACTAAATCTGTATGTAGACCACGGATTTTATAAAGAATATTTAGTTTCCTTAACCAAAAAAGGAATCGATGGTTTGCGAGAAATCAACCAGATGATGGTAGACATGCGTGAAAATCCAGTGAAAGAAATCAACGGTCAACGTGTTGTCATGTTAGAAGATTACAAAAAATCGATCGCAAAGAATTTATTGACGGGTGAAGAAGAAGCGCTAAAAGTCCCTAAATCAGATGTGTTGATTTATTATACGGAAGACGGTGCAAAAATCGCAGCCAGACCAAGCGGTACAGAACCTAAAATTAAATTCTATGTGAGTGTTAATGCGGAATTGGATTCGGTTCAAAATGCAGCGAAAGTGGAAGCTATTTTAGATGAGAAAATCAAAAACATCCTCATAGACCTAAACATTATTTAATGAATAATTTCAGGAAAATACTCCCTTTTATTCTGCCATATAAAAAGTATGCGTATTTGAATATCTTGTTCAATGTTTTGTATGCTTTTTTCGGAACGCTGTCCTTTTTGGCTTTGATGCCCATGATGGATGTGCTTTTTGGTCAAGCAAACAAAAATTATACGATGCCAACGTATGAAGGTGTTTTTAGCTTGAAAAAATACTTGGGAGATTATCTGAACTATTATTTGACCATGACTACCGAGCAATACGGAATTGGCACCACGCTTTCGATATTGGTAGCAGGCATAATTTCTATCTTCCTTTTAAAAAACCTCTGCGATTATTTGGCGATGTTTTTTATCACCTTTTTACGAAACGGAATCCTACGTGATATGCGAAATGCGATGTATAAAAAAACCATCGAATTGCCCATTGCTTTCTTCTCGGAAAAAAGGAAAGGCGACACCATTTCGCGAATTGCAAGTGACGTAGGCGAAGTACAAAACTCGATGCTCTCTATCTTGGAATTGATTGTAAAAGAGCCTTTAACGATATTGTTTACGATTATCGCGATGTTTTCGATTAGTGTAAAACTGACCATTTTTGTGTTTATTTTTATTCCAGTTTCAGGTTATATTATTTCGCTAATTGGAAAACAGCTAAAGAAAAATTCAATCAAAGCGCAGCAAGAACAAGGTGTTTTCCTTTCGACTATTGAGGAAACTTTGGGTGGATTAAAAGTCGTAAAAGGCTATAACTCGGAAAGTTACTTCAATCGAATTTTTCAGGAATCGACAGATCGTTTTTTTAAACTCTCTAATAGAATTGGCAATAGACAAAATATGGCGTCACCAGTCAGTGAATTTTTGGGAATCATGGTGATTGCAATCCTGCTTTGGTACGGAGGTCATATGGTTTTGATTGAAAAAACATTGAAAGGCGCCGCGTTTATTACTTATATGGGATTGGCTTATAATATCCTAACGCCAGCGAAGGCAATTTCCAAAGCGTCGTATGGCGTCAGAAGAGGAAATGCCGCAGCAGAACGTGTGCTCGAAATATTAGAGCATGACAATCCGATTACAAGTAAAGAAAATGCAGCAAAACCAACAGGATTTAGCGAGAATATTTCCATAAAAAACGTTCAATTCAAATATGAAAAAGAACTGGTACTGAAAGATTTTTCTTTAGATATTAAAAAAGGCCAAACGGTCGCTTTAGTCGGTCAGTCCGGAAGCGGAAAAAGTACCATCGCCAATTTATTAACTCGTTTTTACGACGTCAATTCTGGCGGCATTGCGATTGACGGAACGGACGTTAGAGATATCGATTTGCATGCCTTACGGTCGCTAATGGGATTGGTGACGCAAGATAGTATCTTATTTAATGATTCTATTAAAGCCAATATTTCGCTAGGAAAATTAGACGCTACTGACGACGAAATCATCGACGCGCTGAAAATTGCGAATGCCTATGAATTTGTTAAAGATTTACCGAACGGAATTTATACCAACATTGGCGATAGTGGAAACAAACTTTCCGGCGGACAAAAACAACGATTGAGCATCGCTCGAGCTGTTTTGAAAAATCCGCCAATCATGATTCTCGACGAAGCCACTTCTGCTTTAGATACCGAAAGCGAAAAATTGGTGCAAGTGGCGCTGGAAAATATGATGCAAAATCGAACTTCTATAGTCATCGCCCACCGATTATCAACCATACAAAAAGCAGACGTTATTGTTGTGATGCAAAAAGGACTTATCGTAGAACAAGGTAATCATGAGCAATTGATGGCAATGAATGGCACGTACAACAAACTCGTAAACATGCAGTCTTTCGAAAACTAAATCCATTTTTCATGTATAGTGTCGACCATAATATCAAGTTACCCGTCGATTCCAATACCGTTGTATGGAAATACTTAGACTTGTCGAAATTCGTCGATTTGTTACTCAATAGAAAGCTATTTATGTCGCGCTCCGACAAATTCGAAGACCAATACGAAGGCACTTTTAGCGAGCCCACTTTTGAAGAAATTCGCAAGCTTTCTATTGACAATCCAGATTTCTTAGATTATTATAAAACACATCGCAAAAATGTGGTCATTAGCAGTTGGCACATCAACGAGTATGAGTCTTTTGCCATGTGGCAAATATTTACGCAGAAAAGTGAAGGCTTGGCGATCCAATCGACATTAGGAAGATTACAGAAAGCATTGCTTCCAGAACGCAATTACCAACAGCACATAGGCGAAGTCAATTATATCGATTATAAGAAAGAGTATATTCCTTTTGACAATACGTTTTTTCCGTTTCTTTTCAAAAGAAAAAGTTTTCAATATGAAAGAGAAATTCGGATCATCTCTGATGTTAGCAACCATAATCTAACCATCGATAACGGATTGAAAATAGACATCGATATCAATCAATTGATTGAAAAAATCTACATTCATCCGAAATCAGAAAACTGGTATAAAAATTTGGTGATTGAATTGGTGAAGCGCTTGGACTTCGATTTTGAAATCGAAAAATCTGATCTTGAAAGCGATATTTTGATTTAGAAATCTAGACTGGGTTGTAGGCTATAGATTTCCATTCTTTATTAGACAATTCAATAAAATAGTAGTGTACTTGATCATTTTTGTCGAATTCCCCATTTTTGTTGGTATCTTCAATCGTTCTATAATACAATCTATTGGTTGACTCGACTACTTTCCAATCAATTAATTCGTGAAAATCCAATGATATTTTGCCAAATCGATTTCCTGAAATATCACTCAGATATAAAGATTTGATGTCGTTGTCATCCAACTTGACATCTTTGTTGGTATCCATATCTTCTAGAACGTACAATAAAATTTGTTGCTTGGTTTTATCCGCAATGGTCTTTAGATAAGTAATAGATTGAATATACATGTTCTTATCGGTCAAAGACGTAATGGAATCTTTGCCTATTTGTTGAAACTTTAAATTTTTGATAAATCCAGTGATTTGATATTCACTATAATTCGAAACTTTATAGCTGAGCTGATTTCCTCTAGAGGACGAATCATAACTTTTATCCGACCCTCTCAATTCACCAATAGGGAAAAGCAAGTAGTTGGTTCCCTCCATTTGAATCGGCAAATCTGCTAATTCGATTTTTGTAGTATCTATTTTAGTCACTGCAACGACTTTGGATGGATTTTCGTAGATCACTTTCGGTTTCTCTACCTCTTTCTTACAACTGAAAAAAGACAAAGCAACACTCAAGCATACTATTTTTAGGAAACATTTCATTGCGACGGAATTGATAGTCAAAAGTACAAATTAAATTTATAACCTAATAGAGAGTTTCAAATTGAACACTCGTGTCGTCAAATAGTTTGGAATTCCGTACTGGTTTTTGGTATACACATCACGAACCCACGTATTGGTAATCGCATTTTGATTATTAAACATATTAAAGATTTCAAACCCAAGGGAAATATCTTGAAACTTCTTCAACCAATGACCGTCACGACGTTGCGCATTTTTCTCTGTAAAAACATAATTAAAACCAACATCAACACGTCGGTAATCTCGTAACCGTGATTGATAAATATATGGATCGGCATAAGACGGCGAGCCACCAGGAACTCCTGTATTATACACCAAATTCAAGTAAATTTTTAAGCTTGGAATGTTTGGCATATAATCTTGAAACAAGATGGCAAACTTCAATCTTTGGTCGGTGGGCCTTGCAATGTCGCCTTTGTTATCAATGTTTTCCTTCGTTTTTAAGTAGCTGAAACTAAACCAAGATTCTGTTCCTGGAACAAATTCGCCGTTTAAGCGAAAATCCAATCCCTGTGCAAATGCTGCTGCATTATTATTGGCGGCATATCGAATGCGAACATTTTCAATCGTGTAAGGATTCACATCAGAAAGCGATTTGTAATAGGCTTCAGTCACCATTTTAAATGGCCTTCCCCACATCTTGAAACTGTAATCACCGCCCACGACGAAATGAATGGAAGATTGCGCCTTCACGCTAGGTCGCACGGTTCCCAAACTGTCTCTAAGTTCCCGATAGAAAGGCGGTTGGTAATAATAACCACCAGAAACTCTAAAAACAATGTCCCTTTCCCAATCTGGCTTGATGGCAAATTGCGCTCGTGGACTAAAAACAATTTGACTTTTGCTTGCAATATTATCGCCTGAAATCTGCCATTCATGTGCTCTAACACCAGCGTTGTACCACACGTCACTACTACCTAGTTTGTCCTTCAAACTCCATTGTGCGTAGCCTGAAAATCGATCAATCGTTACAAAATTCTTCGCACGAACATTTTTATAAGGTACAAGAGGTCCGACATAAACATCTTCCGGATCTCCTGCGTTTGGAAACTCTATTCTGGCGGCAAAATCGGTGGATTCAAAGAAAATCCAGCCGAGTCAATGACTTCCCATTCTACAATTCGGTCCCTAATATCTTCACGAGTATATTTGAATCCCCATTCTACTTGGTGTTTCTTAATTTCATGAACCCCTTTTACTTCCGTATTGACGATGAAAGCATCCAAATCATTTCTGGCATGATTCAGTTGTGTGCCGATAGCGCGACTATAGGTCACGTCTCCAAAGGATTCTGAACCAATATTCCCGTCAACTTCGCCCAGTGCATATTCCGCAAATATGTCAAAATATTCCTGCTCCAAAGTTTGATAAGCAGAGCCAATTAGTTTTAAAGTAAAATTATCATTCACTTTAAACGTCGATTTCAACGCTCCAAAATAGGTATCATAGCGGTCTTTTTCTTGCCCTTGATAAAATACCAATAAAGCAATTGGCTCCGAAATCGTACCGAAATTGGTCTGACGCGTCAGTGGTTGATAGTTGTATTTGTTTTGAGAAATATTACCCAAGAAACTAAATTGCCATCTGGTTGAAGGCGTAAAATTTACGTTGGTTTGTACATCGACAAAAGTAGGTCTGAAATTCGTTTGCGTTTCTTGGCTTTTCACCAAAAGACTGTTATCTCTATATCGAACTCCTGTGATTGCGGACCACTTTTGATTCTTTGACGCCGCCTCAACAGATACGGAACCTCCCAAATAACTCGCATCTAATGAAGCACCGAATTTAGTTGGTCGGCGATAGGTGATGTCTAAAACTGAAGACAATTTATCTCCAAATTTCGCTTGAAATCCACCGGCGGAAAAATCAATATTCTGAACCAAATCGGAATTGGTAAAACTCAATCCTTCTTGTTGCCCTGATCGGATCAGAAACGGACGATATACTTCTATTTCATTTACGTAAACCAAATTCTCATCGTAGTTACCGCCACGAACCGAATACTGTGTACTCAATTCATTGTTTGAACTCACTCCAGGCAACGACTTTAGAATGTTTTCAACGCCAGCATTAGCACCAGGAATTCTCCGAATAACTGCAGGTTCGATAGTCACCACACCTTGAATTCGTTTCTTGTTATTAGCGATAACGATGACTTCACCAAGACCTTCTGCCCGATCGTTTAACACCAAATTGAATTCGTAATCTTCATTGGGTTTTAATTGAATACTTACCGTATTCTTCTTTAAAGAAATGTGCGTGAACACCAATTGAATTTTCTGATTTGCCGGAACTGTCAACTCGTAATATCCGTTTTCATTTGATTTGGTGCTCTTTCCTTCAAAGGAGACATTTACTTCTTCTACAGGGCGATTACTTTCATCGAGAATTATTCCTTTAACCCTTGCCGTTTGCGCAAAACTCATCAATGAAAATAAGAAAAAAAGTAGAGAGAGTTGAATTATTTTTGGTTTCAATAGTTTCAATTTAATTTTGGTTTACTTCTAAAAAAAGATGTTTCAAAGATAGCAGAATTTCCAAGATTATCTGAAACTATCAACTTTAAATCGTTTTTTCCTTCTAATAATTCGTTGTCATTAAGGTCATAAATAATTCGATTTGTTTTTGCATCGTATTCAAACAAAACCCATTTTTCGTTAATAAAACCGTTATAAGATTTAATGCCTGACATATCATCAGTAATTCTAAAAAGCAAATTTTTATCTTTCAAAACCTTGCCTTCAATGGGTCGTACACTAATAATTTTAGGAGCAATCGTGTCCAATGCCAAGGTAAATTGCCCGAGATTTTTTGTAAAAGCAGTAAACGTGTTTTTGTTGCACTTAGTACTATTGTATTTTTTTCGACCACCTTCCAACGAAGCAACAAACGTTTTTTCCTTATTCACAATTGTAGAGTCCGTAATAGAAATCTTAAAATTAGAATGAACAGGAACATTATCATCATGCACGGTCATGACCTTATTGGTAACGCCAAATTTCAGAAAAAAATCATTATAAAAAGTGTGCGCTGGAAAAAACACTTCCATGCCGTCTTTCTCATAAATATTGTCTGTTGCGACTTTTAAGAAATAAGGGGTTTTCGGCGTCTCCTCAGCAACCACTGCAGTTTGAGGAGCGTACTCAATTGGAATGGATATATCAACAGCATTTCCGTTAAAATCGGACAAGCGAATCCGATATAATTGGGAGAAATTGGGCAATACGTCAAGTATTCCGCGCGCATCGTTTGTACTAATATTACTTAAACCGAAGGGTGCTTTCATAAATAATTTCTGGACCCTTTGCTTCGTTTGTCGGTATCGCGGAAAATCTATTAATGCATTGATATAACGCCCTTCATCAAAAACCAAGGAGTCGAATTGATAGCGAAAAGAGGAAGCCCCATTCGCAAAGGTTTCCACTTTAAAAACGCCGTTGGTGTTGTAGGAAACATTGTCAAAGTCAGAACAAATTACGCCAAATCCAATTTTCCCCATGGCAAAGACCTTTTCGGCAATGTAACTGCCGTCTTTTTGTAAAGACAAATTCAAAACTATGGGACGTTTTGATTGATTCGCGATACTCATACTATCAATTGGGTATACCAAAATACTGGAAAGATTTGGTTTCTTGGAATCAGATATCAGTTTATCGAAACCAAAAAACAGCGGATTTATGGTTTTTTCAGACTGCGTATCTCGGATCTCAAAATGCAAATGTGGTCCCTCAGAGCCTCCCGTATTTCCTGAAACAGCAATTGTATCTCCTTTCTTGATTTGCAAATCGCTTGGATTTGGAAACAGCTCGATTTCATAGGATTGCTGTTGATAGTGTTCCTTCCTAATAAAATCCTCAATAGCACCATGTGCCTTTTTAATGTGACCATATACCGTGGTGTAACCGTTTGGATGGGTAATGTAAATCGCCTTTCCGTAGCCGTAAGTAGAAATCTTGATTCTAGAAACATAGCCATCTCCAGCTGCGAAAACTGGTAAACCTTCCTTTTGCTGGGTCTTAAAATCAAAACCAGCATGAAAATGATTGGGACGTAATTCTCCAAAATTTCCAGCCAATTGTATGGGTATATTCAATGGCGGGCCAAAAAAATCCTGAGGAAAGGGAGATTGAGAAAAAACAGGCGTGCAAAAAATTAAAAGTGCGTGTAAAAATTTCATGGTGTAAAGCTTTTCGCTAAGGTAAAAAAAACAGTTTAAAATCAATTATTTTTTCTAAAATTTATAAGTTGTTATTTTTCAAATGTTTAATTATCCAATAGCGAGGAAAAGTAAAATTTTAGGAAAAGTATTGGTTTAATTCATTTGGAATGTTAACTTTGTTCGGATTAGTAATGAACCAATAATTAGAATGAGTGAAATTGTAGAAATTATTGATAATCTTGAAAGTAAGCTCCAAAAACTATTAAAGAAAATAGACCATTTAGAGCAGACTTCTTCAGCATTGAAGCAAGAGTTAGAAAAATCTACAACCATTATACAGCATCAATCTCAAGAAATCGACGGATTGAAAAAACAGTATGAATCATTAAAAATTACCAATTCATTATTGGGCAGTGAAGAAAATAAGAGAGATACCAAGCTGAAAATAAATTCATTAATTCGTGAAATTGATTACTGTATAGCACAGCTATCTGATTAGTAAAAATATGGACGATAAGCTTAAAATCAAATTATCAATTGCAGATAGAATCTATCCTTTAACGGTAGAATTATCTCAGGAAGAAGGACTGCGAAGTGCTTCTAAAAAAATTGATTTAATGATTAAGCAATTTGAAGAAAATTATGCTGTTCGCGATAAGCAAGATGTATTGGCCATGTGCGCCTTGCAATTTGCCTCACAAGTAGAACAAAAACAAATCAGCAATTCAATCGATGGCAAAGAAACCATGGAGCGAATCAAGAAGCTTAATAGTTTATTAGACAGCTATCTCGATAAGTAATACGTTCTTAAACATAGACTAAAATACTGCCTACATTAGTTACATTTTGGTAAACTCAACACTAACAAATTAGAATGAGCAAATCATCACTACTAAAGCATGCCACGCTTTATGCGAGGAAACTTGAACAGTGAGTTAGCTCAAAACTTGTCTTATCGAGTTTATTCATTTCACCTAATGTAGGCTTTTTTTATATAATTAATTTAACAAACATGGACATTGTAACAATACTAATTTCCGGCATCGTCGGAATCGCAGGAGGCTTCGGAATATCGAAGATGATGGAGAGGTCAAACGTCTCGAACTTGATTAAAAATGCTAAGAAAGAAGCCGCCTCTATTTTGAAGGATGCCAACTTAGAAGCAGAAAACATCAAGAAAGACAAGATGCTTCAAGCCAAAGAAAAATTTATCGAACTAAAAGCAGAACACGAGCAAGTGATTCTCTCCAGAGATAAAAAAATGGCCGAAGTAGAAAAAAGAGTTCGCGATAAGGAGTCTTTAGTTTCAAATGAATTGGCAAAAGCGAAGAAAATCAATGACGATTTCGAAACGAAAACCAGCGAATACCAATCGAAAATTGACATCCTAGAAAAGAAACAACAAGAGGTTGATAGAATGCATAAAAGCCAACTCAACCAATTAGAAGTAATTTCAGGATTATCCGCTGATGATGCAAGAGAACAATTGATGGAAGGCTTGAAAGGCGAAGCTAAAACAAAGGCGATGGCGCATATTCAAGATACGATTGAAGAAGCAAAATTGACCGCACAACAAGAAGCAAAAAAGATCATCATCAATACAATTCAACGAGTTGGAACAGAAGAAGCTGTAGAAAATTGCGTATCAGTTTTTAATATTGAATCAGACGACGTAAAAGGTCGAATTATTGGTCGAGAAGGAAGAAATATCCGCGCTTTAGAAGCAGCAACTGGAGTTGAAATTATTGTAGATGACACGCCAGAAGCTATTATCCTATCTTGTTTTGATCCTGTCCGAAGAGAAATTGCACGTTTATCATTGCACAAGTTAGTCACTGATGGTCGTATACATCCGGCCCGTATTGAAGAAGTTGTTGCTAAGACCGCCAAACAAATTGACGATGAAATTATAGAAGTTGGGAAACGTACGGTAATCGATTTAGGAATTCATGCTTTACATCCTGAATTAATCAAGGTGGTAGGGCGAATGAAATATCGTTCTTCATACGGACAGAATTTATTGCAACACTCTCGTGAAGTTTCCAAACTTTGCGGAATCATGGCAGCGGAATTAGGTCTAAACGTTAAACTAGCGAAAAGAGCTGGTTTACTTCACGATATTGGTAAAGTTCCTGATACAGAAAGTGATTTACCTCACGCCTTATTAGGAATGCAATGGGCTGAAAAATACGGTGAAAAAGAAGAAGTTTGCAATGCAATTGGAGCACACCATGATGAAATTGAAATGAAATCGTTATTGTCTCCGATTATTCAAGTTTGTGATGCCATTTCTGGTGCGCGACCGGGAGCAAGAAGACAAGTCTTGGATTCTTATATCCAAAGATTGAAAGACCTAGAAGAGGTTGCGTTTGGCTTTAGCGGTGTTAAGAATGCATATGCCATACAAGCCGGAAGAGAATTACGTGTCATTGTTGAAAGCGAAAAAGTGTCAGATGATAATGCGGCGCAATTGTCTTTCGAAATTTCACAGAAAATACAAACTGAAATGACGTATCCAGGACAAGTAAAAGTCACCGTTATACGAGAAACTAGAGCGGTAAACATTGCGAAATAAATGCACGCTCCAATTAAGTAAAGAAAAAGCCCTCAAATGAGGGCTTTTTCTTTTAGAATATCTTTCTTAAATCATCAAGTGTCATTGGCTTGAAAAAATAGTCCTTTACTTGATCTTGGTATTCCTTAGCTTTATTAATGTCCGAAATACTATCTGACGAGCTCACCAAATAAATAATGGTCTTGCCACTTTCGTTGGTTTTCCTTGTCTTTCTAAACTCATCCAGAAATTGCCAACCATCCATGATGGGCATATTAATGTCTAACAAAATCAAGTCCGGCATCGTAACACCATTGCTGATTTTTTCCTTTATTTCTTCAATTGCTTCCAATCCATTTAAATAAAAAGACGGATTGATATCAATATTATTTTTAGAAAATAGCTTCTTAATGATAAAATGGAACACTTTATCATCATCAATTACAAATACATCCTTAAACTTATTCATAGAAATATATTTTAAAAGTTGTACCTACTCCTACTTGACTTATAACATCTACTTTTCCGCCCATCGCTTCAATCTGATTTTTGGTAATAAACAAACCAATACCTCTTGAGTCTTTGTGTTTGTGAAAAGTCTTATACATTCCAAATATTTTCTTCCCATGCTTTTCTAGGTTGATTCCTAGTCCATTATCTTGTATCTCCAGAACTTTGTGTTTGCTATTAGCTTTCAACGAATAACTAATGACTGGAGTTCGATCTGGGTGCGAATATCGAATTGCATTTGACGTAAAGTTAAGAAGAATACTTTCTAAATAAGCAGGATTAAAGATAATTGTTTGATTTTTGCACACCTTATTTTTGATAACCACTTTATTTTTCTTGATTTCTTCTCCCAGAATATCAAGCGTTTTGCCTAAGTAGGAATTCAAATTTAGGTTCTCTTTTTTCTGAACTAATTCTGACTGAATTTCAACCAATTCTTTCAAATGCACAATTGTCTGAGATAGTGCTTTTGAAGATGTTCTCAAATGATTATAACTTTCTCTGACAAAATCTTCATCGGTTTCCTCCGCAATGATGTTCAAAAGCATTTCTATATTACCTGAATGTGATCGCAAGTTATGAGAAACAATATGAGCAAAATTTAGCAACCTACTGTTTTGTTCAGATACAATTTCCAGTGTCTTCAACAAGTTTTGCTCCTTCTCTTTTTGACTTGAAATATCGGTGTGCGTACCAATAATTCGTAAAGGCTTATTATTTTCATCACGTTCAATTATTTTACCTCGACTTAATATCCATTTATATTCGCCAGATAAAGTCATAACTCTTTGCGCATTCTCGTAATAAGGCGCTTTATTATTTATGTGCAGCTGTATATCATCTAGGTACCTTTTTTTATCATTAGGATGAACACGATCGTCCCAAAGATTAATAGATTCTATGGTGTCTTCGCTTCAAATTCTAGCATTTTCATAGATTGAGACGAGTAAAAGACTTTATTAGAAGCCACATCAAGATCCCAAATACCTTCTGAAGACGCTTCCAATGCAAATAAGAATCGCTGCTCCGACAGCTTCAACTGTAGTTCTTGTAATTTAAATGAACTGATATCTGTAATTTTTCCAAAAAAATGAACGGTGCCCATCTCATCTTCCTCCACCATTGCAAAACCTTTGTACCACTTCAGTCCTTTATTTGGCAACATAGCTCTAAACTCATGATCCCATTCTTGCAAATTATGTTGTGCTTTTTGGATAGATTTTAGAAAGGAGTCAAAGTCTTCTGAATAGATTCTACTTTTAAGAATTGTATACGCATCGATACTCTTTTCTTCTGGACTGAGATCAAAGTGAGTTAATACAGATTTACTTAGAAAAGGAAATGTAAGATGTCCTTCCTTTGTCACAGAAAATTGAAATATCAAATCTGGCGACTGAAATAATAGTTTCTTATAAAAACTATTTCTTTCTTCTAGTAATCTTAAATCCGAGTAATTGTAGGTTTCCATAGTATAAAACAAATAAGTTGGGGCAAAATTTGAAATACATAATATGCCAATTGATAAATTAGCGTGTCAAACATAGTAATAAAAAATCGATAAAAAGCATATTTATTCGCTAAAATGCACTTTTTAACATTTTTTTAACACACAATGTAAGATTATGCTTATTTTTTATTATCTATTTCCTAGGATGAAATGCATTCATAATATGAGTCAAATGGGATCGATCCAAATGAACATAAATCTCTGTAGTTGTAATCGACTCATGTCCCAACAGTAATTGGATTGATCGCAAATCAGCACCATTTTCTAACAAATGAGTAGCGTAGGAATGGCGAAAAGTATGTGGACTAATACTTTTATTCAAATTGATTTTCACGGCCAAATCTTTGATTATAGTAAATATCATAGCTCTAGTCAATTGACGACCTCTCCTATTTAAAAACAAGGTATCCTCAAAACCTTTTTGAATGGATAAATGATTTCGAATTGTGCTCCGATAAAGATTAATATACCTTTGCGTATGACTACTGATGGGCACAAATCGCTGTTTGTTCCCCTTCCCAGTAATCTTTATAAAACCCTCCTCCAAAAAAAGATCCGAAATCTTAAGACCAACTAATTCTGAAACACGCAAACCACAACTATACAAAGTCTCTAAAATGGTTCTGTTTCGCTCGCCTTCAGCAGTTGATAAATCAACAGCAGCAATCAAGTCATCAATTTCCGTGGTAGAAAGTGTATCAGGCAATTTTCTGCCAATCCTTGGACTTTCGATTAGCTCTAACGGGTTGTTTTTTCGCAAATCTTCAAATATCAAATAAGAGAAAAACTTTTCAAGCCCGAAATGATTCTAGCTTGTGAACGCGCATTTACCTGCTTTGCCACATCATATATAAATCCTTGTAGCACTTCCTCGTCAATATCTAATGGAGATACACTTATATTATTCTGCGCAAGATAACCACAAAGCCGCTGAATATCGAAAGAATAATTGTCAATAGAATTCTTTGATAACCCACGTTCAATTTTAAGATAAGACTGATAACTTTTGATATGTACTTGCCAATTCATAAAACAAAGTAACGTTAAAAATAAAAAAAACCTCTCAACTGAGAGGTTTTAGTATAAAATAAAGTGATTCTTAGAATTTATAACCTACTCCGATTAAGAAGTGACTTACTTTTGTGTCACCTGTTAATCCAATGTCATATCTTGGCTCAACGAAGAAGTTTTCTGTGAAGTTATAAGAAGCACCAACTCCTAAGTTGAATCTGGTTTTATCACTATCGTCAGAATTCAAACTGTAATACAATGAAGGACCAGCTTCTAAATTAAATTTTTCAGCAATTTCGTATTCTACTAAAACTGGAATGCTCAAGAAATCCAATTTATAGCCATCTTTTGACGCTGTGTGGTAGTTAATTCCTGGCTGCACCTTAAATTTATCAGCGATGCCAAACTCTGCAAAACCTCCAACATAGAAACCTGTAGTTGATACGGTTGCCGTCTCAGTATATGTTTCTACTGCACCGGTTGTAAAATCAATATCATAACCAGTGTATTCAGTTTTAGCTGACACCATGTCAATACCACCCTTTACACCAAAAGACGCTCCATCTTGCGCATTAGCAAAACCAAATGCAAGAAGAGCAATACTAGATAAAATAATTTTTTTCATGTTATTTTGTTTTTAAAATTAGTTACGCAAATATAGAATAAATTGTACGCACGAGGTTATTATATGATTAATTTTTAAACAAAAAAAAAACCACGCCAAAGCGTGGTTTTTCATATGCTTGTATCTTATTATAGTTTGTAGATCAAACCAAATGATGCAGCTGCAAAAAAGTTGTTGTACTCATTGATTGATAAATCAATAGATGAATTTGAAACATCTCCAGTTTTTGCACTAGAATAACGCAACAAGTTTGTCAACCCAAAATCGATTGCCAAACGAGGAGTAACGAAGTAGTTAATTCCTAAACCACCACCAATACCTAATGTTGATGTCTTTTCAGCATCACCACCACCATTGTCATTAGAACCAAAACCGATACCGAAATTTGTAAAAGTTTTGAATCTCTCTCCCATGTTTAAGAAGTAGTATCTACCACCAACATTTACTTCGAAAGCAGAATTTTTAACTTCTGTAGCTCCATTATCTGAAGTTGTAGAGTTTAATCCTAAAGTCAAAGCGAAGTTGTCAGAAATAAAGTAACCAACTTCTGGTGCTAATGTAGTACTTGTAGTTTTAACACTATTAGTACCATCATCATCAGTACTGCTATTGTAAGAAATTCTACCACCTAAGTAGATATCTCCTTTAGCAAATCCGAAAGAACCGTCTTTCTTGTCTTGTGCGCTTGCAACTCCAAATGTAAAAATTGCTACAGCAGATAAAATAATTTTTTTCATGTTTATGTTTTGTTTAAAATTAATGACGCAAATATAGGATATTTTGTTAATAAAAAAATATTTGCTGATTTTTTTCATCTTCATGCTAGTGCGTGCTGTGGCTCAATTAAAAATGATATCAACTCCATCGGCTACTTAATAAATAGAAACAGGTTAACAAATTCACTTTTGATACCGAGCAAAAAATCGTTAAAAGCCTTGCAAATACTACGAAATAGAGATTTTACAGAAAGAAATGGAAAGCTACAAACTAGCAAAAAATCGATCACCAAGTCGCCTTTTTCGGCTGTTGCTGAAACCAATAGCAACACTATTACTTTTATTAACTTTTTATTAACAATTGATGTAAAATTGTTAATAACTGTTATTTTTCTGCCTTGTTTTTGATTTTTAAAGCTAATTGCTTCATTTAAAATAGAATATGAAATTCATTAAGTTGATGGCAGTAGCTTCATTCATTTCTTTTTAAATTTGGCTTCAACCTTATAATAGATTCACATTTTATCTATTTTTACTAAAAATATGGACATGAAAATTATTATAATAAACGGCCCGAATCTTAACCTTCTTGGAAAAAGAGAACCTGAGGTATACGGAAACGAAACCTTTGAATCCTACTTCGTTCAATTGCAAAAGGACTTTCCGAAGATTGAGTTGTCCTATTTCCAAAGCAATATTGAAGGCGAGCTGATTGATAAGATTCAAGAAGTTGGTTTCAAATATGATGGCATTATTCTAAATGCAGCTGCCTATACGCATACCTCCGTTGGCATTGGAGATGCTGTAAAGGCCATTTCGACTCCCGTAATTGAAGTACATATTTCCAATACATTTGCACGTGAGGAATTCAGACACCACTCTTATATTGCATCACATGCTAAAGGAATCGTGATTGGCTTTGGATTAAAAAGCTACGAATTGGCACTACAGTCTTTCCTATAGTAATTCAACAATCAATTGATCTCCACCATGAAAAATCTATTATTCTTTATCCTCGTTCTGATTTCAAGTAAATCGATTGCACAAATCAACGGAACTGTAACTGATAGCAATGGAAAACCATTGGCTTCCGTATCTATACATATAGAAGATACCTACTTAGGAACTACTACTAATGACGAAGGAGAGTACTTTCTGAATGTGCCTGGTAAAGGCAAATACGTAATCGTGTACCAATATCTTGGCTATAAAAGTCAAAAAATCAAGTACGTTCACGAAAAAAGACTAAAAACTTTCGATATAAAACTAGAGGAAGAGAACATCGAACTACAAACCGTCGTCATCGACAAAAAAAACAATCCTGCCAATGAAGTAATCCGAAATGCGATTGCTCACAAAAAAGAGAACTCCGAGCCAACGGACAAATACCAAGCCTATTTCTACTCCCGAGGTATTTTCAAAATAAAAGAAGCTCCTAAGAAAATAATGGGGCAAAAGTTTGATTCGTTTGATGAGATGTTAGACTCAACCCGAAGCGGCATCTTATACCTTTCGGAAACTGTTTCGAAAATTACCTATAAAAAGCCAGATAAGATGAAAGAAGTTATCGTGGCATCAAAAGTGAGTGGAAACGATAATGGCTTTAGCTTCAACACGGCAGATTCTGCCAACTTCGATTTCTACGAAAACTATCTTCCTTTTCAAATCAATGCGGTGTCGCCAATTGCCGATAATGCCTTTAATTATTATAAGTACAAAATGGAAGGCACCTTTTTTAATGAAAACAATATTCAAATTAACAAAATCAAAGTCACACCAAAGCGGAATAATGAACCAGCCATGGAAGGCTACCTATATATAGTAGAAGATAGCTGGGCAATTTATGCTGTTGACTTATCAATAAAAGGAGACCAAGTCCAAATGCCTGCGGTCAATTCTTTGCAATTGAAGCAGAATTTTAGCTACAATCGAAACAACAAAATATGGGCAAAGAATACGCAAACGCTCGATTTTGTCGCTGGAATGCTTGGCATTAAGATCTCTGGCCGTTTTTCTTATGTGTATTCTAACTATGTCTTTGAACCTAAGTTTGACAACAAAACGTTCAGCCGAGAAGTACTGTCTTTTGAAGAGAATGCCAATAAAAAGGATGACCTCTACTGGAGTAAATTTCGTCTTGTTCCTCTAACTTCCGAAGAAAGTAATGACTACCTCAAGAAAGATCTATTACAAACTAAAAAGAAATCAAAACAATACTTAGATTCTATCGATGCCAAAAGAAATAAATTTGGTTTTAGCGATCCCATTATGGGTTATTCCTACAAGAACTCCTTCAAAAAATGGGAGCTGAGCTATGACGGACTGATTAAAGGCATCAATTTTAATACAGTTCAAGGTTGGGACATCAACACCGACTTTACTTTCATGAAACGAGATGAAGACACGCGAACTTATACCCAAATAAAAACCTATTTTGACTATGGATTGTCAGAAGAAAAATTTAGATCTTATGTTACCTTCATCAAAAAATTCAGCAATATTAGCCAAAGTGAATTGAGATTTGGCGCCGGAAGCAAAGTCTATCAATTTAACGGTGCAAATCCGATTGGTAGAATTGTAAATAGCGTCAGCACACTATTCTTTAAAGACAATTACATCAAGCTATACGAACGCAATTTTGTAAACGCCAGCTACGGACGTGAAATTATCAACGGATTAAATCTAAATGCCGAACTATCTTATGCCGAACGAAAACCGTTGTTTAACACTACCGATTTTGTCATTCTTAAAAAGGACCAAGAATACACCTCCAATAACCCATTATTGCCGAATGATAATGTAACGCCGGCAATAATCAAACACAATCTGGCGAAAGTAAATTTAGGAACCAGAATCAATTTTGCTCAAGAATATTTATCGCGTCCCGACGGCAAATTCAATGTGCCGAATGATAAATATCCAGTGCTTTATTTCAATTATGAAAAAGGCTTTGCAGGGAATGAGTCGAATTATGACTTTGATCACATCAACGCCAGAGTGACCTATGACCTTACTCTTGGGAATAAAGGAAATGTAGCGACAAACATGAAAGCGGGAAAATTCTATCACGCTGAGAATATCGCTTTTATTGATTACAAACATTTCGACGGTAATCAAACACACGTTGGTACCGAAGATCGTTATCTCAATGTATTCAATCTGTTACCGTATTATAGTAGCAGTACAAACGATTCGTATGTAGAAATACATGCAGAACACGATGATAGCGGTTATATTATGAACAAGATACCGCTACTAAAAAAGTTAAAATCAACACTAGTGCTCGGCTACCATAATCTTTCTGTTCCAAAGAGATCACCTTATCACGAATATTCCGTGGGCTTGAATAACCTTGGATTCGGAAAATTTAAAGTATTTCGATTAGATTATGTGCATGCCTATCAAAGCGGATGGCAAGCAGATGGCTTTGTCTTTGGATTGAAGATTTTAGATTTTCTCCAGTAATTTCCTATTCGTTCGGTTCAATATGAATCAAAACATGGCCTAATTCAGGAATTTCTTTTCTTAACGTGTCTTTCAAAAGATGGGCAATATCGTGACCTTCCTTGACAGAAATATTTGCCTCTACAATGGCGTGCAAATCGACGTGGTATTTCATGCCTGCTTTTCGAATGAAACATTTTTCAGTATCGATAATTCCGGGAACTTGGTAGGAGATTTTTCGGATATCTTCAATTAAATCGTCGTACAAATGCTCGTCCATAATTTCACCCAATGCAGGACGAAATATGAGATAACTGTTATACATGATAAAACCGGCGGCAAACAAGGCAGCCCAATCATCTGCCGATTCGTATCCTTTACCCAGAAACAATGCGATTGAAATTCCAGCGAATGCAGCGACAGAAGTAATGGCGTCACTGCGATGGTGCCATGCGTCTGCTCGCAACGACGAACTATTTGACTCTTTACTTCTTTTCATCACTATTCGAAAAGAATATTCTTTCCAAACGATAATTAGGCCTAATACTACGAGTGTCCATGGCTTCGGAAGCTGATGCGGTATTTGAATATTCTGTATGCTTTCGTAAGCAATAATCGTCGCAGAAGTCATCAAAAATCCGACGACCAAAAAAGTAATTAATGGTTCCGCCCTACCGTGTCCGTATGGATGATTGTCGTCTGCTGGTTTGTTCGAATATTTGATGCCAAACAGCACCAGAAAAGAAGAAAAAATATCGGTAGTCGACTCGATTGCGTCGGCAATCAATGCAAAAGAATGTCCGAAAATTCCAGCCAATAATTTGACAATGGCCAGACACGTATTCCCAATGATACTAAAGTAAGTTGCCTTTACTGCTGTTTGTTCGTTGGTCATTGGTGTTTTTTGCATTTAAAGTAAAGCCGAAAAGTTAATTATAAAATTCTCCTATATGCCAAAGTACGCCAGAAGGATCATGAATAAAACACTCTTTTCCCCAATCGTATTCTTTGATGGGAATGATGCGCACCTGTTCATATTTCGATGGCAAATCTAAAATTAACAACTGTTTCCAAAAATCAGTCACATTGTCAACCTCCAAAAAGACCATTGTATTGTCAATCCATTCTTTCACATAAGCATCTTGCAGATAGAAACCCATCTCTCCATATTGAAATAAGGACATATTTGGAGCGATTACAATTTCATTAAACCCTAAATCGCTATAAAATGCTCTAGAAGTCTTGTAATCTTTCGCTCCAATAAAAGGCCTAATTGATTTGGCTTTAGATTCCATATTTTTGATTTCTAAGAATGAAAATAAGGCGCTTCAAGATAAAAGATTCGCTTTGCGCCTGTGCGTCTCTGCGAGCGATTTTTTCAAAACTATACCCGAACAATATTAGCACCCAAAGCACGCAATCTTTCGTCGATGCGCTCGTAGCCGCGGTCAATTTGCTCAATATTTTGAATAGTACTCGTGCCTTTTGCAGACAAAGCAGCAATTAACAAGGAGATTCCAGCTCTAATATCTGGCGAAGACATTGTTGTTGCTTTCAGTTGGGAATTAAAATCGTGTCCCATAACAACCGCGCGATGCGGATCACACAACATAATTTTCGCGCCCATATCGATCAGTTTATCCACAAAGAAAAGGCGAGATTCAAACATTTTTTGGTGAATCAATACATCGCCATTGGCTTGGGTCGCCACTACCAAAACGATACTCAATAAGTCCGGAGTAAATCCAGGCCACGGTGCATCTGCAATGGTCAATATCGAACCATCAATATCTGTTTTTATTTGGTAATGTTCATGTGTCGGAATATAAATATCATCACCTCTTCGTTCTAAAGTAATACCGAGCTTGCGGAAAGTATTCGGAATAATACCCAAATTGTCCCAACTTACATTTTTGATGGTAATTTCACTTCTCGTCATGGCAGCCAAACCAATCCAGCTTCCAATTTCGATCATATCCGGAAGGATTCGATGTGTGCAACCGCCCAATTTTTCAACTCCTTCAATAGTTAATAAATTAGATCCTACTCCGGAAATTTTTGCCCCCATCGAATTCAACATTTTGCACAACTGCTGTAAATAGGGTTCACACGCCGCATTATATACTGTTGTTGTACCTTTTGCTAATACGGCAGCCATCACGATATTCGCCGTTCCTGTTACAGAAGCTTCATCCAAAAGCATATCGGTTCCAGTCAGACCATCGGGTGCTTCTACACCATAGAAATGGTCTTCTCTATTGTATCTGAATTTGGCACCCAAATTAATAAATCCTTCAAAATGCGTATCCAAACGACGACGACCAATTTTGTCTCCACCTGGTTTTGGAATATATCCTTTGCCAAAGCGCGCTAATAATGGTCCAACAATCATTATTGAACCTCTCAACGATCCACCTTCTTTTTTGAAAGCTTCGGTCTCGAGGTAACCAACATTCACTTCATCAGACTGGAAGGTTATAGAACCTGCACCATTCTTTTGAATTTTTACACCCAAATTCCCGAGTAGCGTGATTAATTTATTGACATCAATGATATCTGGAATATTGTTGATTGTTACTTTCTCTGGAGTCAACAATACTGCACACAAGATCTGCAGTGCTTCATTCTTGGCTCCTTGTGGTGTGATTTCTCCTTTAAGGCGAATGCCTCCTTCAATTTTAAAAGTTCCCATTTTTTCTGCTTAGTTGCTGAGTAGCTGAGTGACTGAGTGGCTGAGTAAATCTATCCGAGCAACAAGGCTCAGTAACTCAGGCGCTCCGTATCTCAGTAACTCATTTAGGATTATTATTCTTCTTTTGAAAAGGCTTGGCCTTCCCGTTTTTATTCTTGTTATTTTGAATTTTCGGCTGACCTGCTGGCAAAATCTTATTAGACATGCGTTTATTGGTTCGCATCAAATCTGTCGTATTGAGCAATTCTTCTGAGCTTTGAATCAAGTTGATTTTACCATCAGACAATTCAAAAAGATGCTCAAAAATGACATCATCTTTCACGGTATCTTTATTCCAACTCAAATACGATTTTTTCATGTGGTTGGCAATCACTTTAATCAAGGCACTTTTGAGTTCTCCTTCTTCCCATTGGTTTGCCACATCAATCATATATTTGATGTTATTTCCATAAAAACGGTATTTTGGAAAATTCTGTGGGTATTGTAAGGCATCTGGTTTCAGTTGCAATACTTCACGTGACGGAATCGGATAAGGTGAATCAACATCCAATCTAAAATCGGACATGATAAAAATCTGATCCCACAATTTGTGCTGAAAATCAGGCACATCGCGCAGATGAGGGTTTAAGCTTCCCATCACTTGAATAATATATTTCGCAATTTTATTTCGTTCGTCGCGATCAGGAATCTCTGTGGCTTGATCAATCAATTTTTGCAAATGACGACCGTATTCTGGAATAATTAAGTGCCGTCTTTCAGAATTATATTCCAAATGATGCACTACATCGTTCGCATTTTCTTTGATGTATTTTGAATTCATATTTTAAAGGGAAATTATACCTTCTACTGTTGAAACTTCTATATATTTATCAATAATCTCCTGCGCATCTTTCATCTGTACATCAACCGAAATACTTGTAAACTTACCCGTCTTAGATTTTGTCGTTTTGATAACCGCTCCCATACAATCAAAAGCTTCTTCTACTTTTAGTATTTTTTCTTTGTCGGTCGGAACGATAAATTTGAATAAATATTCTGCTGGCCAAGTATTGCTTAAATCCAACTCTGCTTTCAATCTCTCGTAGAACTCTTCTGTCTTCTTATCCATTCTAATTCTTAAAAATTAACGCAAATATACAGTATTGAATTGGGATTTTATTATTTAGCATTTTTAACTTCTGACATTTTTTTCAAATCCCAATAAGATTGAGTAAGTTTGCGCCTTATTGCGAAAAAAGTGCAAAAAGAAATCGTAGTTATTATCGGCGGTCCAGGAACTGGAAAAACCACCATTATTGATGGCTTACTATCGATGGGCTACTGTTGCTATCCTGAAATTTCTCGAGAAGTGACCATGGAAGCAAAAAAACAAGGTATCGAACAATTGTTTTTAGAAAATCCGCTGCTTTTTAGTGAACTACTTTTGGAAGGCCGCAAGAAGCAATATCAAAACGCTATTCTCGAATCTCACGATGTTGTTTTTCTAGACCGAGGCATTCCAGACGTATTAGCTTATATGCACTATATAGGCGACAGTTATCCTGCTTTTTTTGATGTGGCTTGCAAAGAACACCAATACACCAAAATATTTATTCTTCCACCTTGGGAAGAAATCTATGTCAGTGATGACGAACGTTATGAGAACTACGAACAGGCCAAACTCATCTACAATCACTTGACAGAAACTTATCAAAATTACGGCTATTCACTCATTGAGGTACCAAAAGATAGCGTAGAGAACCGCATCAAATTTATTCTAGGAGCCATTTCAAATTAGGATTTTCTAACGCTGTGCGACGTGTGTACTTTAAATTTGTATAAATTTGTATACGTGTTTAATATCTAATCCTTAAGTCATGTCCGAAGCCATACAAATACTCCAAAAATATTGGAAACACAACACTTTTAGAGAACCCCAAGAAGAGATCATTAACGCAGTTCTAAGCGGCAATGACACCTTTGCTTTACTGCCAACCGGAGGCGGAAAATCGATTTGCTTTCAGGTTCCAGCCCTAATCAACAAAGGAATTGCTCTTGTTATTTCACCATTAGTAGCTTTGATGAAAGATCAAGTTGCTAATCTACAAAAGCTCGACATCAAAGCAATTGCCTTAACTGGTGGAATTAGTACCGAAGAGATGATTGACTTACTAGACAACTGCCAATTCGGTAATTATAAATTCTTGTATTTGTCACCGGAGCGACTGCAATCCGAGTGGATTTTGGAGCGCATCAAATCGCTGCCCATCAATCTAATTGCTATTGATGAAGCGCATTGTGTTTCCCAATGGGGTCACGACTTTCGCCCATCATACTTGAAAATTTCGCAGCTAAAAACACATTTTCCAAAAGTTCCCTTTATCGCTTTGACCGCTTCCGCCACGCCTAGAGTACAAGAAGATATCATTTCGCAATTGGGATTGGAGAAACCAGCCATTTTTCAAAAGTCTTTCGCTAGAGAAAATATTGCTTATATGGTTTTTGAGGTTGAAGATAAACTGTTCCGAATGGCTCAAATTCTGAAGAAAAATCCGGAGCCTTCTATTATATATGTTCGAAATCGAAAATCTTGCTTAGATACGCAATTACAGTTACAACAATTGGGATTTACCGCCACGTACTACCACGGCGGCCTTTCATCTAAAGAAAAAGACAAGAACATGCAATTGTGGATGAGAGAAGAAGTGCAAATTATGGTGGCTACGAATGCCTTCGGAATGGGTATCGACAAAGCCAATGTAAAAACAGTAATTCACATTCAACTTCCTGAAAACATAGAAAATTACTATCAAGAATCTGGACGTGCAGGACGCAATGAGGAAAAAGCTTTTGCGGTGATACTGACCAGTCCTTCCGACATTTTTCAGGCGAAAGACCAGTCTATTCATACCATTCCAGACAAAAAGTTTTTACTAGAAGTGTATGTCAAATTGTGCAATTATTTTCAAATAGCCTACGGCGAAGGAATAGATGAAAAGTTTAGTTTCAATTTGAATGCATTTTGCGTCCGATATGGTTTTCCGATTTTGAAAACTTACAATGCCTTGCAGTTTTTAGACCGTCAAGGCATATTGACTTTGTCGCAAGAATTTAGCGAAAAAATTACCTTACAATTCATTATTTCGTCCAAAGAGATCATGCGTTATATGAGTTTAAACCCGAGAGAGGAAGAAGTCATCGTCACGATTTTGAGAACCTACCCAGGAATTTATGATATGGCAATTCCTTTCAACCTCTCTTTGATTGCTAAAAAATCGAATCATGCTGAAAATGAGGTGAGCCAAATATTACAACATCTTAGAGACAAGGAGATCATCTCCTACACTGCAAAAAATAATGATGCAGTTTTGGTTTTTAACGAAATCCGAGAAGATGAGAAAACCATCAACCGAGTTGCCAAATATTTAGAACATCAAAATCAGTTGAAAACAACGCAATTAGAGTCAGTATTGCAGTATGTAAGCGATACCACGCATTGCAAAAGAGCATTGATTCTAACTTATTTTGGGGAATTAAGGTCTGCTCCTTGCGGTGTTTGTTCCTACTGTCTTTCTTCGAAAAAATAAAAGAGACGTTAGTTTCATTACACAGCAAGTCTTAGAACAATTAAAAATGGGGGACTTTACCTCAAGAGAAATTGAAAGCAATACTTCAATTGCTAAGAAGGATGTTATCTTTGCGCTTCAAATGCTATTAGAAAACGACATTATTCAATTGAATGCTAACAACGCCTATACTTTAACTAAATGATGGATAAACTACGAATAATATTTATGGGTACGCCCGAATTTGCAGTTGGAATTTTGGACACTATTCTAAAAAACAATTATGAAGTTGTTGCTGTCATTACAGCGCCAGACAAACCAGCTGGTAGAGGACAAAAAATAAAATACTCCGCTGTAAAAGAGTACGCACTCGAAAACAAGTTATCGCTACTGCAACCTACTAATTTGAAGGACGAAAATTTTATAGCAGAACTAAAAAGCCTAAACGCCAATCTACAGATCGTCGTTGCATTTCGTATGCTTCCTAAAGTGGTTTGGGAAATGCCAAAGTTAGGAACGTTCAATCTGCATGCTTCACTTCTTCCAAATTATCGTGGTGCGGCACCGATCAATTGGGCAATCATTAATGGTGAAACCAAAACTGGAGTAACGACTTTTTTTATTGATGATAAAATAGATACTGGCGCCATGATTTTAAGTAATGAACTTACCATTTCTAATGAAGAGAACGCGGGGCAATTGCACGACCGTTTGATGAATTTAGGATGCGAAACTGTCATAGCGACTTTGGCATTAATAGCAAATGGAAAAGTCACTACTACCACTCAATCGGACCAGCATGACTTAAAAACCGCTTTCAAATTAGATAAAGACAATTGCAAGATTGATTGGTCGAAGCCCGGAATTGAAATTTATAATCTAATTCGAGGGCTTTCACCCTATCCGACCGCTTGGTGTTTTATCAAAGATGGTGCAGAAGAATGGAACGTAAAAATTTATGAGGCCAAATTCCAAAGGGAGGAACATACATTAGCAATTGGCCAATTAATAGCCACCAAAAAAGTACTAAAAATTGCGGTTTCGGATGGATTTATCACCATACTTATTTTGCAATTCCCAGGAAAGAAAAAAATGACGGTTTCTGAGTTTTTAAATGGTGTACATTTTACTGAAAATGCTTGTGCTTATTAGCTTAACGACACGTTATAGCTAGAAAAAACCGACAAAACAACTTCCTTTATCAACAAAACGGTCGATTTATCAACAAAATAGCGAAAAACACGCTAAATCTCTTGTGTGGTAAGGAATTCCTTTTAAATTTGTTTCAATTAAAATAATGTTTAACCAACAATTAATAACTTTTATTATGAACAAATCAGAATTAATCGATGCTATTGCTGCAGATGCAGGAATTACAAAAGCGGCTGCTAAATTAGCTTTAGAATCATTTTTAGGTAATGTAGGTGGTACTTTGAAAAAAGGTGGAAGAGTATCTTTAGTAGGTTTCGGATCTTGGTCAGTTTCTAAAAGAGCTGCTAGAGATGGAAGAAATCCACAAACTGGAAAAACAATCAAAATCGCTGCTAAGAATGTTGTAAAATTCAAAGCTGGTGCAGATTTAGAAGGTTCTGTGAACTAATCAAAATTGCAACAATATAAATTAAAAGTCTCCAAATTGGGGACTTTTTTTTTATTTAATATGAAAATTATTTGTTTATTTCAAAATTTTATTGCTAAATTTATTAAAAATTGTGACGTAAATGATATCAGAAAAATTAAAAAAAGGTCAATTGCTTATTGCTGAGCCTTCTATAATTGGAGATTTATCTTTCAATCGTTCTGTCATTTTATTAGCGGACCACAATCAAGAAGGATCTGTCGGGTTTATTATCAACAAGCCTTTAAAGTACACTATTAACGATTTGGTTCCCGACGTCGAAGCCAATTTCAAAATATATAACGGCGGTCCCGTCGAGCAAGACAATCTATACTTTATTCACAATATTCCAGAGCTAATTCCAAATAGTGTTGAGATTTCGAGTGGTATTTTTTGGGGAGGTGATTTTGAATTAACCAAAAACCTCATCAACAATGGCGAAATCAAAAAAGACAATATTCGTTTCTTCCTTGGCTATACTGGTTGGGAAGCACAACAATTAGAAAACGAAATGCGTTCTAATTCTTGGATCTTGACTGAAAACTTATACAAGAATAAAATCATCGGAAAATCCACCACCGATTTCTGGAAAGAAAAAATATTAGAGCTAGGAGGTGAATATATCATTTGGTCAAACGCTCCTGAAAATCCTCTTTTAAATTAATTACCTAAAAATTTGTCGTTAATTTTCTGAACAAGCAGTTTGGCAAGTTCAGTTTTGTATTCCTTTTTCCTATATTTAGTTATGGGTTGAATGCCTTGAATGACATTCGTGATAAAAAGTTCATCCGCTTTTTGCAAATCAAAAGGCGAAATGGAATTTTCAAGTACTTCTAACTGCTCCATTCCTTTTGCAATTTCTAGTAGATTTTTTCTCATGACACCATTCAAACAACCATCTGAAATGGGCGGCGTGATAAGCGTTTTTCCCATGAGCATAAAAATATTCCCCTGTAACGCTTCAACGACATTCTTTTCTTCATTCAAAATCAAACAATTTTGCAAGTCATTTTCTTTAGCAAAAACACTACCGGTAATATGAATCATTTTATTGGTCGTCTTGAGTGTTGACAGTAAGTGTTTCGCAATATGAAAATCTTTATATAAGTCGACTTCATAAGGCAAAGCTTGAATTACATACTCATCTTGTTCTAAAGGAATTGCTTGAATAACAAAACCAACAGTATTTGTGTCTGGCAAATAAAATCCGCCGTTGTTTCTATAAACTGTAATTCTTACTCTAGCCCCATTTTCGCAATGATTTGCTTGGATGGTCGATAGAATCTGCGCTTCCAAATACTTCATGGTAAAGTTCATTGGAATTTCCATACGAACAATGCGCATGGTTGCCATCAATCGGAAATAGTGGTCTTCTAAGAAAAGTACTGTGCCGTTCCGAATTCGCATTGTTTCAAACACAGCATCACCATACAAGAAACCTCGATTAGAAGTGCCCAAAATTTCTGTATTATCAACCAAAAAACCATTACTATTGACCATAAAAAAACCCTAATTTAGATTAGGGCAAATATAAGTTTATATCGACAAGTTTTATACAGAACCTATCACATGTTTCAAGTCAGAAATCTGATTCTCCCACAGTAACTTTGCTTCGTCTAATTCATTTTCATACGCAAAGTCAATGATCATCAATGAAACATCTTTTGTAATTTCGTCCTCTAAAATTCGCAACTCGAAAAAATAGTCAGTATCTTTCTTGTTCTCATCAATCCAGCGAAACTTAATCTTTTCACCTGTTTTCTTCGAGGACAATCTTGCATTTTCTTGCGAGTCATCCCAAATAAAGGTAAAATATTCCCCTCGTGAATTGACATTGTCAGCAAACCACTCAGACAATCCAGAAGGTGTTGATATATATTGATATAACAACTGTGGAGAAGAATTAATTGGAAATTCTAGTTCGTATCTTGATTTTACTTCCATTATAATGCACTAATTTTTGGGAAATATATATAATAATACCGCAATAAAAAAGGAATTTTAAAATAAATTTTTTTCTTCCTATAAATTTGCAACCTATCATTTAAGTTTTATATTTGCACCCGCATTGCAGTAATGCAATTACAATAAAATTGGCGAGGTAGCTCAGTTGGTTAGAGCGCAGGATTCATAACCCTGAGGTCACGGGTTCAACTCCCGTCCTCGCTACAGAAAACCAGAATCTCTAAACAGAAATGTTTGGGGATTTTTTTTTACAATTCCTCTAAAGTAATAGTTGCAAGACCTACCATTTCGAATTTATTAACCATCTTGGTTAATGTCGTTCCTTAATTCAATAATAATGACTAGACGATTTCGTTCACTGACGATTCGTTATTTATTATTACTGCACAATAACTATGTAAATCATTTCTTCCATTTTCCTCCTAGCAGAACGAAGTCAATACTATATAAAATGTAATCTTTTACGTATATATTTTTAATTTTAATGTATTTAATCGAATAAATGAGTTTATTGTCGATGTAATTGCAAAAATCTTTGAAATTTACATTCCCCAAACAAAACTTCTCGAATTCAACTCAACATTCTATTAACCTACTAATAAAATGTGTATGAATGCAATTACCCAAAACCCAAAAAATGCAATCGGGTCAATAGGTCTATCTCTAATAACCCTATTACTCTTCTCCCAGTCTCAAAAAGTCAAAGATTATTTTCAGGAGACAACTATTGAAAATCATGTAGGAAGTTTTTCAAAGCAACATGTGGCAGAACCAAACCTTCCTTCTGATACTAAACTAACAACAGCAGCAAGTCCTACATTTCTTGATAGCGATGGAGATGGCATTTTCAACTATGTAGACATTGATGACGACAACGACGGCATTCCCGACGACATTGAACAAAGCAATGCATCAAGTTCTGTTTTAAGCGGACAAGTTGCCGTTACTTTATTAAATGAAACTTTTGGTGTTGGCACGACAAGAGGCAGAATTTATGACAATGTCCCAACGGCGAGTACAACATATTGCTATGAGGATGGCACGACGGCGCAAGCCGCAGACGAGTGTGACACCAATAAAGATCTAAACGACGGTCAATATACCATTAATGATAAAGCTGGAACAACTACCGTTGCATCTTGGGCGCCTACCTATTGGTATCAAGGCGTAGATCATACTATAGCAGACACTGATGGTAAAATGGCACTTTTTAATGCAACTCCCGTAATTACAGATGAATTTTACAGAACTATTGTTGAAGGTGTCATTGCTAATGCACCGCTAACCTATAGCTTTTGGGTTCTCAACCTCGACCGATCCGATGCTCCAGGTATTGGAAGTCGAATTAGACCAAACCTTACCGTTGAATTCCGGGATTTAAATAACAATCTTTTGAATACCATTACAACTGGAAATATTGCACCAACTACTGCAGGAAATCTAAGCGGAGACTGGTATCAATTTTCGGCAACATTCACACCAACCACTGGTAGCGTATCAATCATATTCAAAAACAACCAAGTAGGTGGCGGTGGAAACGACTTGGCTTTAGATGATATCACGATTACACAATCATTGGTAGATAGCGACCAAGATAATGTGGCCGATGTTTACGATTTAGATTCCGACAATGATGGCATAGGCGACATTATCGAAGATCGTTGGAATGCAGTGAGTTCTGGATATGACCGAATGGATCTTACTTCTGCTATTTGGTTAGATGCAAATGGAAATGGCTGGCACGATACTGCTGAAACTTGGTATGCAGTAAATTCATCAGCAGATTTTGATGGTGATGGTGTACCAAATTATCTCGATTTAGACTCCGATAACGATGCCCTTTTTGATGTAGATGAAGCTGGAATCTACTACGGAGATGGCGATATCAATTGTGATGGAGAAGGAGAAGGAACGGATAGCGACCAAGACGGAATTCTCTCTATGTTTGATACTTTCTCTGGTTTCGGAAATTTCGGCAAAGACCTACCACTGGATACACTTTCATCGGGCAATCCAGATTTTCTAAATGTGCAATCAAACCCTGGTGTTTACGACATCAGTGCGACCCTATTTGCGTCTCTTGATTCGAATAGTGATGGTGTTATCGACGGCACCTCAGATGTTGATCGAGACGGAATCATTGATGCTTTTGACACTGACACCAATTATTTTGGTTCACCAAGAGATTTAAACCGAAAACTCTATTTGGATTTTGACGGAAGAAATGATCACGGTCAAGGTTCGGCAATTTTAGGGGGATTATCTGATGCAAGTCTTATGTGCTGGATCAATTTGAATAATGCTTTTTCATCTGACGGAATGGTCATTGGCCAAAATAAGTTTAATATCCACATTACCAATGCAAGAAAATTAGAAGCGATTGTTAATGGAACAACGTTGACTTGCGAGACCAATATTCTAAATACAGCACAATGGTACCATGTAGGTGCTGTATTCGGCGACGGTTCACTAAAATTATTCTTAAATGGCGAAATGGTTGCTAGCACGACTGCTTCAGGATCTATCGCTGCAGATGCAACGGCATTAACCATTGGGAAAGATCCCAATGCTTCAACAAATTACTTTAAAGGAAAAATAGATGAATTGCGCGTTTTTGATGTCGCACTGACGGACGAACAGTTTCAAAGAATGGTGTATCAAGAAATACAAAATACATCCTCGCAAGTTAGAGGAGCCATTATCCCAAAAGATATTGGTTCGCTTCCTTTTGCAAATTTACTTCGCTACTATCGAATGGATGTATATAAAAATGACATTATCGATGACCTAACTACACCTACTATTGATGCAGGAACCGGCATGAAAATCTATAATAACAAAACGATAAATGTGCAACAAGCGCCATTGCCATTTGTAACAGAACGAACCGGCGATTTCGCAACTGCGGTAAATAGTCCAACAAACGAAATCCGAGGCATGGACATCATGGATCAAGATTGGTCTATTGTTCAAGTAAAACACAACATCTCCGAAACTGCGGATAATACAGATCTAGGAATGATTGTCGATCCAGCAATTATAGTAACGATGAATAACGATACAAAAATTCAAAACGATTGGTATTTACAATTGGATGGTAAAATCGATTTACAAGGTAAATCTCAATTGGTTCAAACCACTAATAGCGATTTGGAAGTAAGTAGTTCGGGTTTGATTGAACGAGATCAACAAGGACAAGCGAATAAATTCAATTATAACTATTGGTCATCACCGGTAGGCGCCATCAATAGTAGCAGCAATAATGGTTCGTATTCGGTTGATCAAGTATTACGAGACGGAACAGATCCGAACAATATCAATAACATCACATGGACACCTGGTTATGACAGTGCACCCACTACTCCAATTACATTGAGCAGCTACTGGATATTCAAATTTCAGAATTTATCCCCAGTCTATGCCAACTGGGAAGCGGTAGGGCAGAACGGAGCGTTATCCGCGGGCCAAGGATTTACAATGAAAGGAATTGATAATGGCCAAGAAAGCCAAAACTATACTTTCGTTGGCAAACCTAACAACGGAAACATTTCGATTCCGATCGCAGCCAATAATTTAAACTTATGTGGAAATCCTTATGCTTCCGCGCTAGACGCAGATGATTTCATAGCGGACAATCTAACGGCAACTACGGGTGCAATCTATTTTTGGGAGCATTATAATACGAATCCATCCCACATTTTGTTGGAATATCAAGGCGGATATGCGGTTCGAAATCTAATTGGTGGCATTCCTCCTGTTTCTCCCGCAGGAATAAGCGGATTAGGTACTAGCACCAGAATTCCCAGCAGATACATTCCGGTTGGACAAGGTTTTTTGATGTACGGAAGCTCCATTGGTGGCGATATTGAATTTAATAACAACCAAAGAAATTTCGTGAAAGAAACAGATGTTAATTCTAATATTCTCTTTCGCCAAAATACGGAAACGATTGCCAATAGCACGAAAAGTGAAATACATGAACGAAGACGACGCTCCTGCGGTAAAATTCGCTTAGGGTTTACAAGTCCTAACGGGTATCACAAACAAATTCTTCTGGGTTTCATGAATGAACTAGCCTCGGCCGGAATTGAGAAAGGTTACGACGCGCCGCAGTTAGATAACTTATCAAATGATATGTGCTTTGTAAATAATAACGTGAAACTAAGTATTCAGGGAGATGGCTATTTTAACCGATCAAGAGCCTTTCCCCTTTCAGTAAAAACAGATAGTGATGGGTTAGTGAAATTTACGCTCGATGGCGTGGAAAACTTAGAAGACAATCAAAAAATTTACATTTATGACGCCGTCGTACACCAATTCTACAACATTAAGAATGAGCCGTTCACGGTCAATTTGCAAGCTGGAAATCATGACAATCGATTCAAATTGTGCTTCAAGCGAAGTACAAATACAAACAACAAAATAGAAAATGATTCTTCTGTCGACGTGTCTTTAGTGAATAGTGAACGAACCATTATTATATCTAAAATGACTCCGACGCCACATTTCAATCAGCTACTTTATACAATATTTTAGGACAATTTATTGCTGAATGGAAGTTAAATAACAGCAACCAAGCCGAAGTTGTTCAAATTCCTGTAAATGACATTAGTCAAGGAACTTACATCCTAAAAGTAAAGACTAGCACTGGTAATGCGGCTAAGAAAGTCATTATCCAATAAATACCTATGCAATAGACAATTATGAATAAAGCTTCTTCATGTAAGAAGCTTTATTTTTTATTAATATTGTAAGAATTAAACTTCAAATTATCTAAAAAAGTGCATTTCATCGATTTTTTATGCTTTTTATCGATAAAAAATTTTGTAAATTAAAATCACCCTACTACTTTTGACTCGTTAAATGATTACAATTAACCAAATACACTTTTCGGGGGAAAGGAAGTTATGAAAACAACATTATTCTTAAAAAAGAAAAATTATCTACTATTTAGCCTGCTACTTTTAACAGGAATTGGCTACTCGCAAACAACGCAAACATACACCTCAGATGGTACCTTTACTGTACCAGCAGGTGTTACCACAGTCTCCGTGCAATCATGGGGCGCTGGTGGCGCTGGTGGTGGAAACACAACTACTAGCGATGGTGCCGGTGGTGGTGGTGGTGGTGCTTATAGTATCGCACCTGCACTTGCCGTTCCGGCAGGAACACATACTGTAACTGTTGGTATAGGTGGAACAGCAAATGCTGGCGCCACAGGAAACCCAGGTACAGATTCTTGGTTTATGAATAGTTCCACAGTACTCGCCAAAGGTGGTGCTGGTGGAAATCCTCCCGTAAGCGGCCTAGGTGGAATTGGTGGTGCCGGTGGTGCTGCCACACCAGTTGTTGGAGGCACAACAAAATACGCTGGTGGTACTGGAGGAAGAGGGAGAGATGCCGGTACAGGCCATGGCGGGCCAGGTGCAACTTCAGCGGGAACCACAGGAAACGGTCTTTCAGGAGGCGCTAGTTGGATTACTTCAAATGCGCCAACGCCAGTACCAACAGGTGCAGGTGCAGGTGCCGCAGGTGGTTCAGCAACCAACAATGGTTTTTCAAATACTTCCTCTCCAGGTGGAGGTGGTGGAGGTGCTGGTGACAAAAGCGGTGGAGGTTCTCCAAGCACAATTGGAGGAGATGGTGCAAACGGACAAGTGATCATTACTTGGGTTTGTCCAACCTATGCCTTAACAGCAGCGGCTTCAAATAACGGCCCTTTTTGTAATGCATCTGCCTCTACAATTACACTAAGATCTTCATCTTTGCCTTCAGGTACATACAATGTAACTTATAATTTAAGCGGTGCAACAACTGCAACAGGGAATACAGCGACCATGACATTTACAGCAGGTAGCCCTGGTACTGGAACTTTTTCAACTCCATCCTTAAATATTGGATCAACGACAGTTACTATAACCAACTTGTCTTCGGGCTCTGGTTGTAGTACCGTAATTAGTACTTTTAATACGACAACCGTTAGCATTACCGCCGCCGCAACAGCAGTAGCAGGAACAAATGTCGCTGGTTGTTCTACTACTCCAACTTTTAATGTTACAGCGGGTGCAAGCGCATCAAATTATGCATCAGTATTATGGACATCAAGTGGTACTGGTACTTTCGCAAACGCAAATTCATTAACACTTTGTACTTATACGCCTAGTGTTGCTGATATAGCAGGTGGAACGGTTATAATTACATTAACCGCAACTGGGAATTCTCCATGTGGCGTTGTAACTTCATCTAAATTCTTAACAGTTTATGAAAATCCAACTGCAGTGGCTGGCTCAAATGTCGTAACCTGCTCTGGAAATGGTGCAGTAAACGTTACTTTCGGTTCGAGTGCATCTAATGCTTCTGGCGTTACATGGACGTCAAGCGGTTCTGGTACATTTGCAAATCCAAATTCTCTAACAACTTGTACTTACACTCCTAGTGCAGCAGATAGCGCAGCAGGAGTTGTGACGTTAACATTAACCGCTAATAGTTTATATTGCGGAACTGCCACAGCAACTAAAATAATATCAATATTTTCATCTCCGACACCTGTCGCAGGACCCAATTTATCTACTTGCTCCACATCAGGTGCAATCAATATAACTTCGGGATCGAGTTCAACTGGACATTCAAGTATCGCCTGGTCTTCAAGCGGCTCTGGAACATTTACCAATCCTACTTCGTTGACACTATGTACTTACAATCCAAGTGCAGCTGAAATCACTGCTGGATTTGCAACTTTAACATTAACGGCTTACGGAAATCCTCCGTGTAATCCTATCGTTTCAACAAAAACGCTTACGATTCACAGAGCAATGACTGCAGTAGCAGGAACAGCGGTTTCTGTTTGCTCTTCGGGAGGCGCTGTTAATATTACAGCCGGTTCTAGTGCAACAAATCAAACTACAATTACTTGGACTTCAAGTGGATCTGGAACTTTTGCTAATCCTAATTCATTGACGACTTGTACATACGCACCAAGCGCAGCAGATATATTAGCTGGAAGTGTTACATTAACATTGACTGCATCTAATGGTGGCTGTGCCAATGTTACATCTACGAAAGTAATGACAATTCTTCCGCTACCTACCGCAGTTGCAGGAGCTGCTTTTAATACTTGTTCAACATCAGGAGCAATTAATATTACTGCGGGATCTAGTGCAACTAACCATACGAGTGTAACTTGGACGTCTACTGGATCTGGTACTTTTGCAAATGCCAATTCCCTAACATTATGTACCTACACTCCTAGTGTAGGAGATATTGCTACAGGCACAGTTACTTTTACACTAACTGCATTTGGTACTGCACCGTGCGCTAACGCAACATCTACAAAAACATTAACCATCAGTAGAGCAATGACTGCTGCAGCTGGAACACCAATTATAATCTGTTCGTCTGTTGCTAGTGTTAGTATTACAACAGGGTCAACGGCAACAAATCACACAACAGTAACTTGGACGTCAAGTGGAACAGGGACATTTGCTAATCCTAATTCCTTAACAACTTGTACCTATTCTCCTAGTGCTGCAGACATAACAGCAGGAAGTGTTACATTAACATTAACGGCTAGTAACGCAGGTTGTCCTAATGTGACATCAACCAAAACACTAACAATAAGAGGAGCTGCAACCGCAGTAGCTGGATCTAACGCTACATTTTGCTATACTTCAGGAGCTGTAAACATCACTACGGGATCGAGTGCAACAAATTATACAAGCGTAACTTGGACCTCAAACGGTACGGGAACTTTTGCCAACGCTACTTCATTAACACTTTGCACCTACACGCCAAGTGCTGCCGATATTGCAGCAGGAAGCAGAACCTTTACGTTAACAGCCGTTGGAAACTCACCTTGTTCAAATGCAACTGCAACAAAAACATTAACTTTCTACGCTGCACCAACAGTTACAGGAACAACTCCTGGTTCTAGAACTGGAACAGGAACGGTATTGTTAGGTGCTACAACATCTGCAGGCACAATAAATTGGTATGCTGCTCTAACTGGTGGTTCGTCAATAGGTTCTGGAACAAGTTTTACTACTCCAGTTATTTCAACAACTACAACCTATTATGCAGAAGCTGTCAATGGAACTTGTATTTCATCTCCTAGAGTTGCAGTAATTGCAACAGTAAACTATAATGAGATTGATATTCAAGGAAATGCAACGTCAATTGTAAGTGGAGACACTACACCTTCACTTGCAGATTGGACCGACTTTGACTCTACAAATTCAACACGAACTTTTACCATTCGAAATATTGGTGGATCGCTTTTAACTGTTGGAGCCATTACAATTAGCGGACTAAACGCTAGTGAATTTACGGTTACAACACCACCAAGCGCTACTGTGGCAATCGGTGCTACCACAACGTTCACGATAACTTTTGCGCCAACTGCCTTAGGAGTTAGAACTGCAAATATTTCGATCGCAAACAATGACTTAGACGAAAATCCATACACTTTTGATATTCAAGGATCAAGTCTTTCTCAAGAAATAGACCTTCAAGGAAATGCAACGTCGATTGTAAATGGTGATACAACGCCAACAACTGCCGACTGGACAGATTTCGGATCTGTTGCAGGAACCAGAACGTTTACAATTCGAAATACCGGTAACATCGCCTTAGCTATCGGAGCAATAACAATTTCAGGAACAAATGCGGCCGACTTTACAGTGACCACACCTCCTGCTGCATCAGTAGCCGCCTTCGGTTCAACTACCTTCACAGTAACATTCTCTCCGAGTGCTATTAACTCAAGAACAGCGACTATTACAATCGCAAATGACGACACAGACGAAAACCCATACAGTTTTGATATTCAAGGATTTGGTATTATTCCGGAAATAGATGTACAAGGAAACGCAACTTCTATTGCTGATAATGACCTAACACCAACAACAACTGATTGGACAGATTTCAGTTCAACAGCTAGCACAAGAACATTTACTGTTTACAACAACGGAAATATTACCTTAACACTAGGTTCAGTAGCAGTTTCAGGTGCTAATGCGGGAGATTTTACTGTAACAACGCAACCAAGTGCTTCCGTTGCTGCATTTAGTAGTACAACTTTTGTTGTTACCTTCGTACCATCAGCATTAGGGCTTAGAACAGCTACCCTTACGTTTAGTAATAACGATAGCAACGAAAATCCATACAACTTCAACATTCAGGGGACTGGTGTTACGAGAGAAATTGATGTGATGGGTAATGGCCTTTCTATTGTAAATGGAGATGCAGTTACTTCCATTTCTGACCATACAGATTTTGGTCCTGCAGATATAAATCTTGCAACAATCACACGTGTTTTCACCATTCTAAATACTGGATCACTTCCTTTAACGATATCTAATCCAACCATAACCGGATTCAACGCTGCTGAGTTTAGCATATCTGCTAACCCTGGTACGCTTTCAATTGGTGCAGGTTCTAGTACTACTTTCTCAGTTACTTTTAACCCTAGTGCCGTATTTACAAGAGTTGCAACGATCAACATCGTAAACAATGATAGTGACGAAAACCCTTATACTTTTGCTATTCAAGGAGCAGGTTTGCTAGATAATGATAGTGACGGAATTGATAACAATGTCGACCAAGATGACGACAATGATGGAATTGTTGATACAATTGAATGTGGTACATGTATTAGTGACCCATTCGTAAACGGAAGTTTTGAAATGCCAGCAATTCCTGCTGCATCCTATAGAATACTTTCTACACCATTGGTAACAGGATGGCAAACAAGTGCAGAACCTTTTATCGAAATTTGGAGTACTGGATTTAGTAGCGGAAGTGGCGGTCCTGTACCAGCTGCTGCAGGAAATCAATTTGCTGAATTAAATGCGAACGTTCCTGGTATTTTATATCAAACATTTTGCTTGAATGGTGCTGGAGGTACAATCAACTGGGCCATTAAACACCGAGGAAGAGCAGGAACCGATACAGCCTATGTTAAATTTGGTGATAACTTAGCCAATGCAATTGCTTCTGTTCCTATCGTAACGATGGTAGATGGAAATACTTCATGGGGCTCTTACTCTGGTACGTATACCATTCCTATTGGGCAAACAAATATTGTATTAACTTTCCAAGCGGGGCCAACAGCTTCAGGAAGTGCCTCAGTGGGTAATTTTATTGATGACGTACAGATTATCATCAACCAAAACTGTTTAGACTCTGACGGCGATACTGTAGCAGACATACGAGATGTTGATGACGATAATGACGGTATTCCAAGTATTGAAGAAGTTGGTTTGAAAGTGTATAGCAATGGTAAATCAACTATGGACAAAACAAGTCCTGCTACTTGGGCAGACGCTAATGGCAATGGGATCAACGACTATGTTGACGCGATGGTTACTGCTGGAACTTATAACGTGCCAGACACGGATGGTGATGGTATAAAAAACCACTTAGATCTTGATAGCGATAACGATTCATTGTTCGATGTTGACGAATCAAATACCTTAAATGGTGATGGTGATATCAATGGTGACGGTAGAGGTGATGGCGCTGATTCAGAAGGCGACGGATTATTAGATCTATTTGATAATTCCGCTTTATTCGGAACAACAACAAGAGCTTACGCTCAGGATAGCGACTCAAATGGTATTCCAGATTTCTTGCAATTAGATGCAAACGATGATGGTTCCAATGATATACAAACCGGACTATATGCTAGTTTTGACACGAATGGTGATGGTAAAATTGATGGTACTGGCGATACAGATGGTGATGGAATCTTAGATATTTTTGACACGAATGACGCCCAAAGAGGTTCTCCTAGAGACCTCAACAGAAAACTGTACTTAGACTTCGACGGACGTAATGACTACGGTCAAGATGCAACAGCTTTAGGCGTATTAGCAAACGAAACGCTTATGGCTTGGGTTGATTTGAATAGCACTTTCTCTGCAACTGGAGTAGTTGCTGGACAACCTGGATTCCAATTGAGAATCAACAGCAGCAGAAATCTAGAAGCTGTCGTGAACGGATCGACTATTACTGCTTCGACTCCTGTAGCGCCATATACTAGTGCGGCATTGAGTACTTCTCAATGGTATCATGTGGGCGCTGTTTATAATGGATCAACAGTTAGATTATACCTAAATGGTGTAATGGTTGCCAGCGGTGCCGCTGCTGGAAGTATTGCTTCCGCGGTATTAACCTTGGGTAAAAATCCAAGTGCTGCATCCAACTACTTTAAAGGAAAAATTGACGAAGTACGTGTATTCAATGTCGCTTTAACTGACGCACAATTACAAAGAATGGTGTATCAAGAAGTACAAAATACCGCTTCGCAAGTTCGTGGTACAATTGTCCCTAAAGACATCCAAACACTTCCATATGCTAATATGTTAAGAAATTATAGAATGGATGCCTATAAAGATGATATTGTAGATAATATTACAACAGCATCTATTGATACTGGAACTGGAATGAAAATCTATAACCACAAAATCATTAAAGTACAAGAAGCGCCAATGCCTTTCGTAACAAGAACAACGGGAACTTTTGCAACGGCAGTAAACGACGCTACAAAAGACATCCGAGGAATGGACGTTACTGACTTTGACTATTCAATCATTCAAGTGAGACATAACATTACAGAAACTGCCAATTCAATCGACTTAGCCATGTTTGTAGATCCAGGTATGACCATTACGATGAACAACGACACAAAAATCCAAAATGATTGGTATTTAAAATTAGATGGTAAAATCGACTTACAAGGAAAATCACAATTGGTACAAACTGCTAATAGTGAACTAGATGTAACGAGTGCTGGATCTATCGAAAGAGACCAACAAGGACAATCTAATGCATTCAACTATAACTACTGGTGTTCTCCTGTAGGAGCGCTAAGTACAACGGCAAATAATACAGCTTATACTGTTGCAGGCGTAATGCGTGATGGTACAAATCCAAATAGCATTCAACCCATAACTTGGACAAGCGGATATGACGGAGAAGCCACTTCACCTGTCACTTTGAGCAATTACTGGATTTTCAAGTTCCAAAACTTATCACCTCAATATGCCAACTGGGCAGCAGTAGGAGAAAACGGGTCTTTACAAGCAGCTCAAGGATATACGCTAAAAGGTACCAGTGCAGCAACACCAACACAAAACTATACTTTTGTAGGTAAGCCTAATAACGGAACCATTACAACTCCAATTGCAGCAGGTAATTTGAATCTGTGCGGAAATCCTTATCCATCTGCGCTTGATGCCGATGCATTCATTGCAGCAAATAGTGCAGTAATGACGGGAGCACTCTATTTCTGGGAACATTATAGCACCAATAATTCACACAATTTGTTAGATTATCAAGGTGGATATGCGGCAAGAAATTTAGTAGGCGGAACGCCTCCAGTTTCTCCAGCAGGAATAAGCGGTCAAGGATCAAGCTCTAGAATTCCTAGTAGATATGTGCCAGTTGGACAAGGGTTCTTAGTTTATGCAAGCACTACTGGCGGAAACATTACTTTTAACAATAACCAACGTGGATTTATAAAAGAAACCAACGCTAGTTCTAACGTATTGTTTAGAAACCTAAACCAATCGGTTTCGGTAGTAGATAGAAATTTTGATAACAGCGAAGATGAGATTGTGGATAACAATTCATTCTCAAAAATCAGACTTGGTTTCAATTCTGTAAACGGATACCACCGTCAAATTCTATTAGGATTTATGGATAACCTAGCAACAGAAGGATTTGACCCTGGTTATGATGCGACGCAACTCGATAGTCAACCAAATGATCTTTACTTTGTCAATTCTGGATCAAACCTAGTAATCCAAGGTGTAGATGCATTTAATGCAAGCAAAATTCTACCATTGTCTGTTAAAAATGCTACTGAAGGTAATGTAGAATTTGTCTTAGATGCAACAGAAAACTTTGATGAAAATCAAAATGTTTATATCCATGACAATGTAACGGATGAGTACCATAACATCAAAAATGGAAACTTCCAAGTCAACTTGCCAATCGGGACATTTGACACACGTTTTTCATTGCGATTTAACAACCCAGCCCTTGGCGTAAATGATTTTGATTTAGACGAAGAAGTGACTGTGAAATTCACCAATAGTAATGACACTATTACGATCAACAATGGCACTTTAGAAGCAACTGTTCAAACAGTACATCTATTCAATATGCTAGGACAAGAAATTCGTTCTTGGGATGTGAAAAACGCTGATCAAAAGAAAATTCAAATACCAGTAACAAATGTAAGTACAGGAACTTACATTGTAAAAGTACATACAACAAAAGGTGATTTAAGTAGAAAAATAATCATCGAATAATCCCCCCCTTTTTTCCCCAAATAAGGTAAAGGAGCTTCTTGTAATGAGAAGCTCCTTTTTTGTATTATGCTAAAAGCAAAGTCTTTAATGTTTCAAAATCTACCAGCTGTTGCTCCCCAGTTTGCAAATTCTTAAATCCAAACTGATTGTCCTTCATCTCTGATTCACCAACGATAACGGCATAAGGAATACTTCTCTTGTCGGCATAGCCAAATTGTTTCCCAACTTTAATAGCGTCAGGATACAGTTCTACTGTGATACCAACTTGGCGAAGTTTTTGCATCGCTTGCATGGCGTAAAAAGCCTCCGCCTCACCATAATTAATAAACAGCGCTTTGGTCGTAATTTCTATTGCTTTCGGAAATAAATTCAATTCTTCTAAAACCAAATAGATTCTATCCAAACCAAATGAAATTCCTACGCCACTCATATTATCCAATCCAAAAATACCCGTTAAGTCATCATATCTTCCACCGCCACCAATAGAACCCATCGATACGGATTTAGGTGCCGCCACTTCAAAAATAGAACCTGTATAATAATTCAATCCACGAGCCAAGGTGACATCCAAATCCAATTCCGCACCTTTTAGTCCCAACTGCGAAACTTTCTGACAAATAAATTGCAACTCTTCAATACCTTTCATTCCTTCTTCGGAAGTAGCGAGCAATTGGCTCAATTTCGGCAATTTCTCCGCTATGGTTCCCGAAAAAGAAAATAGCGCTTCCACTTTTGAAATGGCAGCTTCTGAAATTCCTTTTTCCAACATTTCTTTCTTGACACCATCTGCTCCAATTTTGTCAAGTTTATCTAACGCAACCGTAAAGTCAATTAATTTGTCTTGTGCGCCAATAACCTCAGCAATTCCAGACAAAACTTTTCGATTATTTATTTTAATTGTAACACCAGCCAAACCTAAATCGGAGAAAACGGCATCATACAATTGTACTAATTCGACTTCCTGCCACAACGATTTTGAACCCACAACATCAGCATCGCACTGATAAAACTCGCGAAAACGCCCTTTTTGTGGTCGATCTGCACGCCAAACGGGTTGCATTTGATAGCGCTTAAACGGAAATTCGATGTCATTTTGGTGCTGAACAACGTAACGAGCAAAAGGAACAGTCAAGTCGTAACGCAACGCTTTTTCAGAAATACTTGAAGTTAGTTTGTTACTTTCTTTGTTGACCAAGGCTTTTTCATCGGCTTTACTGAGATAGTCGCCAGAATTCAAAATTTTAAAAATCAATCGATCACCTTCTTCGCCATATTTACCCATCAAAGTCTCCGAATTTTCGAACGACGGAGTTTCAATAGGCTGAAATCCGTAATGCTCAAAATTGCGTTTGATAATCGAAAAAATATAATTTCTTTTAGACACCTCTGCAGGTGAAAAATCTCTGGTTCCTTTAGGAATGCTAGGTTTTTGAGCCATTTCTTAGATTATTGGATTGTTTGATGGTTTGACAGTTTGACCTTTGATTGTCGAACCGATAACCGATAACCGACAACTGATAACTAACAACCTATTCTCTGCAAATATCCTATTTTTAAAATAAATAATCCGACTCAAAAAGAAACTTGTAACAAAAATTGTAAATTCGTGACAAACACGCATCATGCTACAACTATTCAAAGAAAATGTTAGAATTGCCTTGAGTTCCATCCGAACACAACTACTTCGGACCATTTTGACGGTACTAATAATAGCCATCGGAATCACAGCATTAGTTTGCATCTTAACCGTCGTTGCAGCATTAGAAAACACCTTATCAACCGATTTTGCCTCGATGGGCTCTAACACTTTCAACATCAATCAGTATGCGTTTTCCAGCATCCGAAGACGTGGCGGAGAACGAGAAATCATAAACCCAATCATTTCCTACCCAGAAGCCACCGCATTCAAAGAAAAATACCACTTCCCTTTTACACAAACCTCTTTATCCTTTACAGCAGTTTCGAATGCTGAAGTGAAATTTGAAAACAAGAAAACAGACCCGCAAATAACCGTCGTTGGCATTGATGAACATTACGTTGTCAACTCTGGATTAGAAACCACAAAAGGCAGAAATTTTACCGGATTCGATGTTTCCAATAATACTTATTCCTGCATTCTCGGTTCCGATTTTGAAAAAGATTTGTTCAAAGACACGAATCCAATCGACAAAGTAATTTCGATTCGTGGTGCCAAATTCAAAGTCATCGGCGTCTTAAAAGAAAAAGGTTCCACATTTGGGAACAGCCAAGACTTACGCGTCCTCATTCCCATTCAAATTGCACGATCACTGTTTAATCAACCAAATATTGATTATAGTATTAGTGTGATGGTTGACAAGAAAGAAGTCCTTGAACAAGCCATCGATAATGCTACAGGAACAATGCGCAGAATTCGAAAATTGAGTCCCGTAAAAGACTCTAATTTTGGGATTTCTCGCTCAGATGATTTGATCAATAAGATTCTTAGCATCACCCAATATTTGGGCATCTCGGCTTGGGTCATTGGTATCATTACCATTTTTGGCTCCTCGATTGCGCTGATGAACATCATGCTGGTTTCTGTAACGGAAAGAACGCGAGAAATCGGAGTTCGTAAAGCATTAGGCGCTAAACGAAGTACGATTGCGATGCAGTTTTTTATTGAAACTTTAGTGATTGGTCAAATGGGAGGTGTTTTCGGAATAATACTCGGAATTTCAGCAGGATACGGCATCGCCTCTTTGCTCACATTTGATTTTGTCACGCCATGGGCGGCGATATTTTCGGCTTTCATCACCACTTTTGTTGTAGCAGTAGTTTCGGGATCTTATCCAGCAGTGAAGGCTTCAAAACTTGATCCGATTGAAGCGCTGCGCTACGAATAACTTTACCTTGTTAAAAACCTTAGTCCTAATTACTACTAAGCACTAATTACTAATTACTAATCACTAATTACTAATTACTAATCACTAATTCCCACTAGCACTTTCTTCCACATACCATCCGATCATTACCATAAATATCTTTCCGCAAAGTAATGTCTTCGAAACCTAAATCTTCAAGTAAGGCAACCGTTTCCTTTCCCAAATATTGATTGATTTCAAAATACAATTTCCCATTGTCTTTCAGGTTTTTTTGAGCTAATGCCGCAATTTTTCTATAGAAAAGTAACGCATCGTGATCCTCAACAAACAAAGCCAAATGCGGTTCGTGCTCCAAAACATTCCTTTTGATTTCCGCTTTTTCAAGGTTTCTAACATACGGCGGATTGGATACCATAATATCAAATTGCATATTTAAGTCTTCTGTTTCCAAAATATTCTGGAGTATAAAAGTCACTTCAACGCCGTTCAACAAAGCATTTTTTTTCGCGAGTTCAATGGCTTTTTCAGAAACATCAATAGCAGCAACTTGGGCTTGAGAAATATTTTTAGACAAGGATATTGCAATACAGCCACTACCCGTTCCAATATCGATAATTTTGAAATCTTTGGATCTTTGAATCTTTGAATCTGAAACAATCCAATCGACGAGTTCTTCCGTTTCAGGTCGTGGAATTAATACATTATGATCAACTTCAAACTCCAATCCATAAAAATGAGTCCTTCCTAATAAGTATTGGATTGGAACTTCCTGAAGCAACTGCCGCAAGAGAAAATCCCATTCGGCAAGTTGATCTTGCGTCAAAATACTGTCAGGTTGCAACGCCAAATCTATTCTTTTCATCTTCATTTTGAATTCCAAAATCAAATAAAAAAAACTCTCCGCTTCAACCGCATCATATATAGGTTGCAACTTTTCTATAAAAATCGATCGGTAATCTTTTATTCTCATCATCAAAATAAATATGCAATAGCGCTTTGCCAGTAAACAAATATAAGTAAATCGCAACGGTTCTAATTCTAAAAGTAAAATCCTATTTTTGTAAGGTGAAGATTCATGAAAAATACATGCGACGCTGCTTACAAATAGCCCAAAACGGAACGGCTGCAGCATTACCCAACCCAGCTGTTGGCGCCGTAATTGTTTATGACAATCGCATCATCGGCGAAGGATTTACCTCAGCTTATGGCGGACCGCATGCAGAAGTGAATGCCATCAACTCCGTCAAAGACAAATCACTCCTCGCAAAATCGACCATCTACGTCAGTTTAGAACCTTGCAGCCACTTTGGGAAAACACCTCCGTGTTGCGATTTGATTTTGAAGCATAATATTCCAATCATCGTCATTGGTTGCCAAGATCCCAACGTCTTGGTTGCAGGAAAAAGCATCCAAAAACTCAATGCTACGGGAAAAGAAGTCGTGGTTGGCGTTTTAGAAAAAGAATGCCAAGATTCAAACCGACGATTTTTCACCTTTCACACCAAAAAAAGACCGTATATCATTCTGAAATGGGCAGAAAGTAAAGATGGTTTTATTGCGCCGACTTCATTAAGTAGGAAAAGTGACAATCAATTAAGTAGAAAACCCTTTTGGATTTCAAATAGCTATTCACGACAGTTAACGCACAAGTGGAGAAGCGAAGAACAAGCCATTCTAGTAGGAACGCAAACAGCAATTGACGATAACCCAAGATTAAATGTTAGAGATTGGTCGGGAAAAAGTCCTGTTAAAATTGTTTTAGACCAAAATAATCGAATTCCAAAAGAAAATTATATCTTTGATAATCGATCAAACACCATCGTTCTTTCGGCAGTAGATTTAGATTTCACAAATAAAATTGCGGCACAAATCGCACATATTATTTATGAACGAAATATTGCTTCAGTGATTATTGAAGGTGGAAGACAAATGCTTCAAACTTTTATTGATGAAAATCTTTGGGACGAAGCACGCGTTTTTCGGGGCTCAATGATCTTGAATGAAGGTATAACAGCACCAGAATTTAGCGCGAAATTAACGGCTACCAAAGCTATAATTGATGACGAACTATTAATATTTACAAACCATGATTAACACAATTATATTCGATTTTGGAGATATCTTTATCAATTTAGAAAAAGAAGCTACTATTGCAGAATTTAAAAAATTAGGGCTGAACGGACCTAATGAGGAGTTGTTGATTATGAATGACATGTTCGAAAGAGGAAGAATCACCGAACAACAATTTATCGATGGTTTTAAAAAGTTTATTCCAGAAGCCGATGTACATCAAATCCGAAAAGCTTGGAATGCCGTCATTGGTGAATTTCCATTATATCGTCTAGAATTTCTACAAATGCTTTCTAGCAAATACCGCTTGTTTTTATTGACAAATACAGATTCCATTCATATTAGTAGATTCGAACATATGGCGGGAATTTCTTTTTAAAGACTTTTACCAATGCTTTGAAAAGATTTATTACTCTTTCGAAATGGGCATGAGGAAACCCGATGCGGAAATATTCAATCATCTACTCAAGAAACACGATTTGTCCCCGAAACGAACTTTATTTATTGATGACAAAAAGGAAAATACCGATGCCGCAGCAGCGCTTGGAATTCAGGTTTGGAATCTCAAAGTCGGAGAGGAAGATGTTGTAGATCTATTTGACAAACAACTTTTATAGTCCATTCTTGAAATCGACCGACACCTTTAGAACCCTTTCGACCGCTTCTGAAGAAATTCTTTTCAAAGAAAAAAACAGTAAATTTTACGGCTACGCTTACCCTATCACTTCAGAGGGTGACATCAAACCCATTATCGATAGTTTACAGAAAAAACATCACAATGCGGTTCATTTTTGTTATGCCTATCAGTTGGGAACTTCAAAAGTAACCTACCGAGCCAATGACGACGGAGAACCCAGTAACAGTGCTGGTATGCCCATCTACGGACAGATACAATCCTTCGATTTGACCAATGTTTTGATTGTCGTTGTTCGTTTTTTTGGAGGCATTAAATTAGGGGTTGGAGGTTTGATTTCAGCCTATAAAACAGCTGCACAAATGGCTTTAGAAAACGCGGAAATCATTTTGAAAACAATTGATGTACATTTTCTGGTAAGTTTCGATTATAAGAACATCAACAAAGTAATGCGCGTCGTAAAGGAAAAAAATCTGACCATAATCAGTCAACAGATGGATGAGAAATGCGAAATTGAAATTGCAACTCGACAAAAAAGTAATGAATCAATATCCTACACCTTTATTCAATTTATTTGAAATTGACATCAAAATTAAGGACTAAACTACGAATGAATTACTTCTAAAATTTCGGCTGGAGGAACCATCGGCCTACCTGTTTTCATATTGACAAAGACCAAAATAAAATGTGCAGTTGTTAATAAGTCGTTTTCTTCACCCCAAATTTCACAATCAAATTCTATCTTAACGGAACTGTATTTTTTGAATTTGGTTTTGATGGTGAGTAAATCGTCATATCGTGCTGGCTTCTTATAATTTAGCGTCATTGAAACAATGGGCAAGGCAATTCCGTTTTCTTCAAGGCTTTTGTAAGAAATCCCTTTGTCTCTAAGCCATTCCACTCTTCCTATTTCAAAATAGGGTATATAATTACCATGATAAACAACCCCCATTTGGTCTGTTTCTGAATAACGAACACGAACTTGAATTTGATGACTTCCATACAAATTTTCTTATATTTCTCGGTTTATAGAGCCAAATAAAAAGGAAGTCTTACAATAATATTTTTTATAAATCAACCTCTATTTTATTTTTTTTTAACGATTTTTGTTCACATATTTGTTACCCCAAAATGAGAGAAAAAAACAACTGTTTTTCTTTGTAGGATAACCTTTAATAAAAATACAAATTTACAACTAATTATGAGCAAAACTGCGCAATCAGTATGGGAAAATTGTCTGCTTTTCATAAAAGACAATATCCAAGATCAAGCTTACAAAACTTGGTTTGAACCGATTAAGTCTGTTGAGCTTACCGATAATGCTCTTTACATACAAGTTCCTAGTAAATTTTTCTACGAATGGTTGGAAGAACATTACGTAAAATTGTTAAAAGTTGCACTTACTAAAGAGCTTGGGAAAAATGCCAAGTTACTCTATAAAATTAAAATGGAAAACACCTACGGTAACAAACAACCTTTTATGGAACAGTTACCTAGTGCGCATAGAAGTTCTATGAAACCTCAAGAAGTAGATGCTCCCTTTAAAAATTTAAGCCCGGAACTGAAAAATCCTTTCGTGATTCCTGGAATTCGAAACCTTAAGATTGAATCGCAGTTAAATGCCAATTATAGCTTTGAGAATTTTCTTGAAGGAGATTCTAACCGATTAGCCCGTTCTGCAGGTATGGCTGTTGCCAACAAACCTGGCGGAACCTCTTTTAATCCGCTGCTGATTTTTGGTGGCGTTGGTTTAGGAAAAACACACTTGGCTCACGCAATTGGTGTTGAAATTAAAGATAAATATCCTGAAAAAACAGTCTTATATATTTCAGCCGAAATTTTCACTCAGCAATATATTGATTCTGTAACGAAAAATAACAGAAACGATTTTATTCACTTCTATGCATTAATTGATGTCTTGATTATAGATGACGTTCAATTCTTATCAGGAAAATCAGGAACTCAAGACGTTTTCTTTCATATTTTCAACTATTTGCACCAAAATGGCAAACAGGTAATTTTGACTTCGGACAAAGCACCTGTTGACATGCAAGATATCGAACAAAGATTGCTTTCTCGTTTCAAATGGGGACTTTCAGCAGAATTGCATCAACCCGATTACGAAACCAGAATTTCTATCTTAAAAAACATTCTATACCGTGACGGCGTAGATATGCCAGACGAAATCATCGAGTACGTGGCTCGCAATATCAAATCTAATGTTAGAGAATTAGAAGGTGCAATTATTTCTTTGATTGCCCAATCTTCATTCAATAAAAAAGAAGTGACTATCGATTTGGCGAAACACGTTGTTGAAAAATTCGTGAAAAACGTCAAAAGAGAAATTTCTATCGAATACATTCAGAAAACAGTTTCAGACTACTTCCAATTGGATTTAGAAATTTTACAATCTAAAACCAGAAAAAGACATGTGGTTCAAGCGAGACAACTGGCGATGTTTTTTGCAAAGAAATTTACAAAAGCATCTTTAGCCAATATTGGCTCGCAGATTGGAGACCGTGATCACGCTACCGTATTACATGCTTGCAAAACGGTTGATAATTTAGTAGCTACTGACAAGCAATTCAAAAAATTTGTGGAAGACATTCACAAAAAATTATCCTTGTAAAAATGTCGGTTAAGATTTTAATGGTTTGCCTTGGTAACATCTGCCGATCTCCTTTGGCAGAAGGACTTTTAATGTCCAAACTTCCTAAAGATCAATTTTATGTTGATTCCGCCGGCAAAGGTAAATGGCACATAGGCAAACAACCCGACGAGCGTTCTATTGCAATTGCAAAAAAAAATGGCATCGACATTTCGCAACAACGCGGAAAACACTTTACGCCAGCTGATTTTGACGACTATGATTATATTTACGTAATGGACTCTTCCAATTACGATGATGTTATTAGTTTAGCCCAAAATCAAGAACAAAAGGCAAAAGTGCAACTGATTCTCAATGAAATTTTTCCTGGAGAAAACGTAGATGTACCCGATCCTTATTACGGTTCACAATTTGGTTTCGAAACCGTTTTTAAGATGTTAGATGAAACTTGTGACAATATTGCAGAAAAGCTAATGGCAAAACACACCTCCTAATTCATGAATACAATACCTCGTGGAAAACTGTATTTAATCCCCATAACACTTGGAGAAAACGAACCTTTAGAAGTTTTACCCATTACCGTCAAAAATACTATTGCAGCAATAGACGACTACATTGTCGAAAATGAAAAGACCGCCAGGAAATTCATCAAAAGTATATGTCCTGAAAAAGTGCAGGCAACACTCCGATTGTCTACTTTGAATAAACATACCCAAATCGAGGAACATAAGAAAATGTTACAAGCCTGTCTAGAAGGAAGAAACACGGGTATTATGAGTGAATCTGGCTGTCCAGGTGTTGCCGATCCTGGCGCAGTAATTGTAAAAATAGCTCATGAAATGGGCATTCAAGTGATTCCTTTGGTTGGACCTTCTTCTATTTTACTCGCCTTGATGGCTTCTGGAATGAACGGACAAAGTTTTGCTTTCAATGGCTATCTACCCATAGATAAGTCAGAAAAAAAGTCGGCTTTGAAAAACCTAGAGAAACTATCTGACGATAAAAACCAAACGCAAATCTTTATAGAGACACCTTATCGGAACAACAAACTACTTGAAGATATGCTGCAGATTTTGCAACCCAACACCCATCTTTGCGTTGCCGCCGATATCACCCTTGAAACTGAATACATCAAAACTTTACGTGTTCAAGATTGGAAAAAAACAAAAATAGATTTACACAACAGACCACCATTTTCATCATACATAAAAAAAAAAGCCGCTTTGAGAGGTTTTTCTTTATTTTTTATTTTACAATTGGATCATTTTCAGCAATAATTCCGGTAGTTTCATAACCACCAAAATCTCGCATATAAGTCTTAACTGAGGTCCCGTATTCATCTTTACATTTTCTAGAACCGTTACTGTTTAAAAACCTTTTTACTGAACCTACACCACCTAAATGGGCAGCTGCTAAAATTCCTGATTCGGTAACTTTAACTCCTCCAATAATTTTTCCAGAAAATTTTTCGATTTCGTCTTTCAATTCCCATTTGTTTTTAGACAAAAGTGTAACAAACGCTTTTTCTTGCAACTTTGGACTATTCAAAAAAGATAAACTGTCATTTATGCCAATTGTTTTCAAGGTTTCTGAACCAAATTGGTATTTTCCCATATATCCCAACGAATTGATTTTATGGTATTTCCCTTGAGATTCTTTAAAAGCGATGGCTTCTTTGAATCCAATAAAGAATTTTCCGGTAAAAGGGACATTTAAATTAGTGTAATCTTTTTGTTCTAGAGAAGGGAATGAATAAGATAATTCATCATTTTGGTTAAATACCCGATTACTAAAATAAACTAGTATAAAAGACCATTTTTTTATCATATTTTATTTTTCTTCATGACCTGTCACATCAAGAAATTTCTACGGTGCAAATATACAATAAAAAATAGAAAACTGAAAATCAATCAGTTAAAGTTTTCTAAAAGTACAAGTAGTAAAATTTTGACTTTCCTTTACCATTGATTTCAAACGTTGGAGCAGGGATTTTGATGGTATTAAAAATTGAAAAAAAAGTTTTCAAAAGAGGTGATTTTGTCTCAATTTTAGTCAAATCGGCATCAAAACTGAAATAAAATTGTCGGAATCTTTTCGATTCTGGAAGAAAAACGGTGTTGACCAATTCCTCATTTCCAGTAATCATGCCTTCTGCTCCATAACCAAAAGCTAAATTCAACCAATTAGGCATTTTTGATTCTTTAAAAAAGAATGTAAATTGGCAGATAACCAATACGTTTGACCATTATAATCTTTAAGAATTTGTTCATTTAGCGAACTTCCCAACACATTAGGACGAACTGGAGGCATAAGGCGTGGTATGAAACGAGAATTTTGGGACGATACGTTGTGCTTTCCACAGTAATTGCTGTGAAACCAGAAGCGCGGTTCCTGTTGCATTGGCAGCAACATCGCCCAAGGATGCTCCCCAATTCGAAGAATAACCATCCATCACCTCAACAGCGGTGAGAAAGCCGAATCCTAAAGTGGCACCATAAATCAACTGGTTTTTGTTGCTAACACCGCTCCATGCCAAAAGTTCTTTACCAAAATTCCCCAGATGATAAGCAGAAAAAACATGGCCTGCTTTATCCATTTGAAGCCACTCCGCATTATCATTTACGAATTGAAAATCAGATCTAGGATAATCAGCATACCATAACTCATTTAAACTCACCAAAACACCTGCTGTCAATACTGCCTCTGATATAACGACCGCATTTCTTCTGGCATGATTAAGAGAATCAGCTGGTTTTAAAAAAGAAAATTTATCTTTGAGCAAACAAAAAAGAAAAATACAAATAAACTGGAAAAAATAAAATTGAAATCTCAACTCTATCTTTAATGCCTTGTTGATTGACCCAAGCAACATATTTCTGACGATTGGCTTCATGCTGCGCTGGAGTAACGGCAAATTCATGATAGCCAAAATTAGTTACACTAGCACAAAAATAAATATAATTGTGTTTTTCAGGATTCAAAACAGCATCCAATGCAGTAATGTCGGGCATAGCTATGGGCCCGGGTGGTAATCCTTGGTACATATAGGTATTGTAAGGGGAATCCGTAACCAAATCTTTATTCAAAACTCTTTTAATTACCTGATTAAAATCATTAGATTGCAATTTCACCGCATAAATCACGGTTGGGTCTGCTTCTAACTTCATCCCTTTTTGTAAACGGTTAAGATAAACCCCTGCAACAATTGGTCGTTCGTCTTTCTTAACGGTTTCCTTGTGTACAATAGAAGCCAAAATGGAAACTTGAATCGGAGTTAAATTCAGTTGCTTTGCTTTTTCCAAGCGCTCTTCATTCCAAAATTTGCGATATTCCTTAGCCATTTTATCTCGGAATTTCGTAGCACAAGTATTCCAGAAAAACTCATATGAATTCGGAACAAACATACTCAAAACATTTTCCCTCGTAAATCCATTTTCCTCAAAAATGACTCATCCGTAAAAGCATTCATCAAACTCAAACTATCTGCTTCTATTTGAGAACCTATTCTGCCAGCGAAATTTTCCAGTCGTTCTTGATTGTTGAACGCCAAATTTACGGGTACATTCTGACGCAACGAATTGATAATATCATTACTATTCATTCCTTTTTCAATAAGAAACTTCCTGACTTATCCTGTCGCTCTGGATATGATTTTTTTTATTGGCCACCATTTCAAAACGATCCATATCCTCAATATAAGGACTGACGATAGCTTTCACCTGATCATAAGTAGCTTCTGTCGGAACATAAACATATACTTCATTTTCCGAAAAGCGAGTATTATCAGAAAATATATCTCTGTACATCATATAGCCGTAAATTATTAGTACAGTAATGACAATAACAGACACGATGGCGGCAATTTTTTTAAAATTCAAAATAGATATATTTAAGATGATTAATTAATTGAAATAGGACTTCGTCTTTGTATTTTCCATCAATCAAATTCCATTGTTTTTTGATACCAATGTTTTGAAACCCAAAATTAGCAAAAAGAGCTAAACTAGCCTTATTATCTAAATCAATATTAGCGTACAATTGATGTAAATTTAATTTAGTAAAAGAATATTGAATCAATAATTCTAATGCTTCAGCTCCAATTCCCGAATTTCTATCTTCTTGAATTTTGAATTAGTATACCCACTCCTGCCCTATTATTTCTAGGATCAAAATCAAATAAATCAATTAATCCAATGGCTTCAGTATCCTGATTGCGACAAATTACCAAACGCAATTGCTTGGCTTCATAAATATCTTGATGGGCATTTTCTAAATACTGACGGATTAGAAATCGGCTGTAAGGAGTTTGCGTATTGCTCACTTCCCAAATCGATTCGTTATTTTCAATAGCATACAAATACTCTAAATCACTAGGTTCGAGTGCTCTCAAATAAATAGAATTTCCTTTAAGTGTTACCATTGAATAGTTCCTTTAAAGACAAAAGTAGCTGGTCCTTTCAAAAACACGTTTGTGTAACTTGCCTTTTTTTCAAAAGAAACTTCAAGCTTCCCACCTTCTACCGCAATATCAATAGTATTGGCCAGAGATCTTCCAGTCGCGTGCATAGCAATAGCTACAGCAGTCGCGCCTGTGCCGCAAGAAAGAGTTTCATCCTCAACGCCACGTTCGTAGGTTCTTATTGCAAAAGATCTTTATCCATTTGCTTTACAAAATTTACGTTACTTCCAGCGTCGCCGTAAAGTTGACCGTATCTAATTTGACTTCCTATCGTTTTTACATCGGTGCGTCGCAAATCTTCAACTATAGTAACATGATGTGGAGAACCGGTATTTAGAAAAACGTAATCAGGTTGAATATCGATATGAGAGACATCGCTCATTTGAAGCGAAACAATATTATGGTCAAATATCGTAGCGTGGTGTAACCCATCTACTGCGGAAAATACGGCATGATCAGTAATTAGTCCAAGTTGTTTTGCAAAAGCGACGATGCATCTTCCACCATTGCCACACATCGAACTCGGATTGCCATCGGAGTTATAATAAACCATCTTGAAATTAGTGTCAACGTCATTTTCTAGCAATATGAGGCCGTCGCCACCAATTCCAAAGCGACGATCACACAAATGTTTCACCAAAGCATAATCTTCTTTTGGAAAAATCAACCCACGATTATCAATCATGACAAAATCATTTCCAGTGCCTTCGTATTTATAAAATAAAATCTCCATAATGGGTTTGAAAGGAAGTAAAGGTACAAATTCTATCCAAAAAGAATGGACAATTTTATTTGGCGACGTGGGTTTCTTAATGTTATTAAAAAACTATCCCAAGAGAACGTTAAGTCTTGTTAAACGACCGTTAAACTCTTTTTCAAAAAACAATACTTTATTAATTTTACGTTCACTTTAAATAAAATTATTTCGTTTCATTAAAATGATCAAACAACCATGAAAAAATTTTCTAGTTTATTTTTAGTATCAGTGTTAAGCGGTGCTATGACACTTGGAGGTTACAAATTATTGATAGACAATGACGGATTCTTTTCAAAACCCAAAAGCGTAGTTACTCTTGCACCAAGCAATTATGCGAAGAATGCCAGCTTTGTTCCTGAAGGCTTAGACTTTACCGAAGCTGCCGACAAAACCGTTCATACTGTAGTGCACGTAAAGAATGTATCATACAGAACCATCTCAAATCCAATGCTGGAATTTTTCTACGGATACAACGGCGGTCAACAGCAAGAACAAGTCGGAACGGGTTCTGGTGTCATTATTTCTGAAGACGGTTATATCGTGACCAACAATCACGTGGTCAAAGATGCGTCTGATATCGAAATCACCTTAAATAACAAAAGGACTTATAAAGCAAAGCTCATCGGAACCGATTCTAAAATGGATATTGCTTTATTAAAAATCAACGCCGACGAAAAATTGCCTTATTCCGTTTTTGCCGATTCCGACAACTCTAAAATTGGAGAATGGGTATTAGCCGTAGGAAACCCATACAATCTAACCTCAACCGTAACCGCTGGAATTATCTCCGCCAAAGCGAGAAATTTAGACACCAACGGAATCCAATCTTTCATTCAAACCGATGCTGCTGTCAATCCGGGAAATAGCGGTGGCGCATTAGTAAATACTAGAGGTGAACTCATCGGAATCAATACGATGATTTCCTCCCAAACAGGTTCTTATGTAGGATATTCTTTTGCGGTTCCTTCAAACATTGCTCGAAAAATCATTGAAGACATCATGGAGTTTGGAAACGTACAACGCGGAATCCTAGGTGTTGAAGGTGGCGAGCTAAATAGTGCTGCTTCTAAAGAATTAGGCGTAAAAGAAACGCAAGGTTTCTATGTGAAAAAAGTAACTAAAAATTCAGGCGCTGAAAAATCAGGATTAACCAAAGGCGATATCATCGTAAAATTAGACAATCAAAACATCAATACTTACGCGGAATTGTCTGGATTTATCAATACGAAAAGACCAAACGACAAAGTGCAAGTTTCTTATATCAGAGATGGAAAAACCTACACTGTTCCGGTTGTGTTAACCAAAAACGAATTCTATACCACCGAGTTTAAAGGCATTGAATTTGAAAACATTGATGCTGCCGACAAAAAGAAATACAAAATAGATGCTGGCGTTCGTATCAAAGAAATAAACAACGACAATCTAAAGCCTTATTATGATGAACTAAAAGGCACCATTATCCTAAGTATCGATAACATGAAAGCAAACGATGTCGAAACAGTTTCCAGAATCATCGAAAAGAAAGACGAAAACCAAAGTGTCAGTATCGAAATGATTAACAAAATGGGACAACGTATTCGAATCATCATTTAAAATTGGGTTAACCCGTTGGGTATAATTCATTTATTTTCTTAACCACATAGAAGCATAGTCTTTATGAAAATTATCTAGACATTTCATTTTTAACATAGTAAATCATAACTATGTTAACCAATAATTGGTCTCTAAAACTTTTTCCCTATGTTTCTATGTGGTTATTAACTAAAATTTTTAATTTATTTTAATTGGACCCAACTTATTAGGTTAATAATTAATTCTGAAAAAACCACTTCTAATTGAGGTGGTTTTTTTTATGAATATTTTTTACAAAATGCTTTACGAAAACGATTGAAATCTATACTTTTGCACCATTCTAAGTCGAAAGACTAATCAAAAACGAGTACGATTTTAGAAGAAGACAACACTAACTATTTTATAATTACACACAATGAGCAACACCAATGTATACGAAAAGGAAGTTTCTTTTCAAGTCGACAGAAGAAGAGCTGGCGTAGAATTTATCAAAATCATCAGCGATTTATGGTATGACAAATCCATCGAAATGGTTTTATTTAGAAACCAATTAATCAATCGCAATGTGAGCGATATCATCAACCTACATGAATATGCGGGTGAATTCGTGGGCAAACCGATTTCTATTTTCGACACCGTCGACATTGCCAAAGCGATACTGTCTTTGGATTTACCGCCGTCCAAATTAGATATTGGTAAACTAACGTACGAATACAATCTAGAAAACAACAAATACAACAACGCCCGAGCATTTGTTGTAGACAAACTAAAAAACGCCAAAGACAGTCAAGATATCCAACCCAAAGATGTTGTACTATACGGATTTGGTAGGATAGGTCGATTATTAGCACGTGAACTCATGTCAAAAATGGGCAAAGGGAATCAATTGCGTTTGCGTGCCATAGTAACCCGCGACAAAAACGACGCGGTTTCTTTAGAAAAAAGAGCTTCTTTGTTGCGTTATGATTCTATTCATGGTGATTTTCAAGGATCTGTCGTGGCAGATGCAGAAAACAATGCTTTAATAATTAATGGAACGACCGTGCATATCATCACGGCAAACGGTCCAGAAGAAATTGATTATACTAAATTCGGAATCGAAGACGCTTTGGTGATAGACAATACTGGGGCATTTACAACCCAAGAAGCCTTAGCCAGACACCTTACTTCAAAAGGAGCTCAAAAAGTACTATTGACAGCTCCTGGAAAAGGTATTCCTAATATCGTGCATGGCGTGAACCACAATGAATACAATCCGGATGAAGTCAATATTTTCTCAGCGGCATCCTGCACAACCAACGCCATTACACCGATTCTAAAAGCTCTTGAAGACACTTTGGGCGTGGTAAAAGGACATTTAGAAACCATTCATGCTTATACCAATGACCAAAATTTGGTAGACAATATGCACAAAAAATACCGTCGTGGTAGAGCAGCTGGATTAAACATGGTAATTACTGAAACTGGAGCAGGAACGGCAGTATCTAAAGCGATTCCATCGTTGGCTGGAAAATTAACCTCCAATGCCATTCGAGTTCCAGTACCAAACGGATCTTTGGTCGTTTTGAATTTAGAAGTCGGCAAAGAAACATCGATTGCAGAAATCAATGCGATTATGAAAAAATATGCGTTAGAAGGCGAATTGGTGGAGCAAATCAAATATTCGTTGAATAACGAATTGGTGTCTTCCGACATTATTGGCACCTCAGCACCTTCTATTTATGATAGCAATGCGACCATCGTTTCTGGCGACGGGAAGAATATCGTACTTTATATTTGGTATGACAACGAATATGGTTACAGCCACCAAGTAATTCGTTTGGCAAAATATATCGCGAAAGTAAGACGCTACACTTATTACTAGTAGATAGAATAAAGAAACAGAGACAAGAAAATCCGCTTCATGATGAGGCGGATTTTTTATTTTTAGAAGCTAATCCTGCTGTCCGTTATATCTTTTGTTCCGTTATACTTCACAAAAGGATGCCACTGCCATCAGGGCTAGGGTATCATCGTACCTAGACGTCCGCGTGAGGTTTAGCTTCGCTCGATTCGGCTGTGCCTCGGGTGATATTAAGAGGAGGACAGCCAGTGGCTGTCAGGTATTTTCTATTTTATCAAAACAATTAGAGGTTACTATGTCATGTAATTGCGTGAGGGATAAAGGCGATATCCTCGCAGCGCAGCAAGAGATAAAGCCGATAGCCCGACCCTTGTGGTCACGCCCAAAAACAACCAACCAAGAACTACTCTTTTTGCTTCGTCAGATAATATACCGGAATTCCTATCAACATAATCAACACGCCCCAACCACATGTACTGGTTTTGGTGATCAACAAGGCAACAGAAACGGCACTTGCCACCACAATATAGATGGCTGGCAAAACTGGATAGCCAAATGCTTTATAAGGTCTTTCTGCATCCGGTAACTTGCGACGCAGGATGAATATTCCGTAAATGGTCAGGATGTAAAATATGAGTACAATGATGATTACAAAATCTAGTAAGTCGCCATATTTTCCGGTTAAACAAAGCGCAGACGCCCAAATACATTGAGCCCACAATGCCCAGGCGGGAACGCTTGCCGAATTGAGATGCGACGCTTTTTCGAAAAACAAACCGTCTTTCGCCATGGTATAGTAGACTCTAGCACCAGCCATAATCAAACCATTATTACAAGCAAAAGTGGATATCATAATCATGACCGCAATAATCAAAGTTCCTATATCCCCAAAAATATATTGTGAGGCAACCACTGCCACTCGGTCTGACTTGGCAGTTGCAATTTCTTGAAATGGAATTACTGCCAAATACATTAGGTTGGCTACGATATAAATAATAGTAACGATAAAAGTTCCTAAAAACAAACTCAAACCAACATTGCGTTTTGGGTTTTTAATTTCTCCAGCAATAAAAGTAACGCCATTCCAAGCATCGCTAGAAAATAGCGAACCTACCATGGCAGCGGCGATGCCCGATATTAATGCAACACCACTGATGGGCAGCCAAGAAGCCGATTCCGATACATATGATTTTGTTGCCCACATGTCTGCCCAGTTGGCATTCCAAATTTCAGATTTGGCGCCGAGTAGGAATCCAAATACAATCAATCCAACCAAGGAAAGTATTTTGATAACGGTTAAGACTGTTTGCAACGTTTTGCTATTTTTTACCCCTTTACTGTTTAAATAAGTTAGAAAAACAATGGTAATAATTGAGACAATTTGTGCAGCGTGTAAAGTAAAACCGCCCGACTGGATGAGAATATTTTCCTCACTCATCACCGGAAAAAGGTAAGCCGCAAACTTAGAAAAACCAACGCCAACTGCTGCAATCGTTCCGGTTTGAATTACTGCAAAGAAGCTCCATCCATAAAGAAAGGCAATCAATTTGTTATAGGATTCTCGGAGATAAACGTACTGGCCACCGGCTTTTGGAAACATCGAACTCAATTCACCGTAGCTTACCGCCGCAATCATGGTGATAATTCCAGAGATAATCCAGATTAAAGTCAGCCAACCTGCCGAGCCCACTTGACGTGCAATATCTGAACTTACGATAAATATTCCTGAACCGATCATGGAACCAACGACCAGCATTGTTCCGTCTAAAAGACCGAGTTCTCTCTTAAATTCTTCGTGATTTTGGTTTTCCATAATGCCTATTTTGATACTATTATTTGGTTTAGTTTCCGTCATGCTTGTGGCTAAAGATATAAAAAGATATTTGAATCAGTATATGGCAAACAACTAGACAATATGGATTAATGAATGCACGCAATTTAAGTAAAATAGGAAACCCGCCTTAATCAAGCGGGTTTCCTGTTGTAATAACGAAAAAAAAACTAAAAAACTAAAATTAACTTATATTCCAAATCTCAAGTTATTGCTTATAAATATTTTTTGAAGTGACCACGCCGTTACATTCCACTTTAACAACATAGTATCCGCTTCTCAATCCGGAAAGATCGGTTGATCTTGCTTTAATTCTTCCATTTAAATTATATACTTTGATGGTATAATTCTGACTAGGCAAATTATTAATCACTAACGTAGCGTTACCAACAAATAAAATTTCGACTGGCAATACTGGAACTACTACGACTGTACCTGTAGTAGTTGTCGTTCCTGTCGTTGTTGTACCTGTAGTAGTTGTCGTACCTGTTGTCCCCGTACTAGCAGTAGTTCCAGTGGTTGTGGTCGTTGTAGTAGAACCAGAAATAGCAACCGTTTGATTTAGATTATTGTACCCTTTAGTTGCATCCCAAGTGCCGACATTACCACATCTAATAGCAAATAGCGGACTGGTCAAGGTTGGGTCTGGCAAATTCAAAAACAATTGATAATTTCCTGCGGGTACCAAGCCAGTAACGTCTTTTGTCAACTGAATTGAAAGCCCTTTTTTCCATGTGCGAATATCACTACTTACCTCAACGGAATACTCAGTATTGGTCGTTGTATTTTTCAAAATCACATAAGCTTTTCTTAGTTTATAGACATTGGCGAAACCAGAATTCGTCATATTGATCGTAATGGTATTATTAGCAAACGCAGAACTAACCATCTCAAATCGATAACCTAAGCGTCGTTCCATTTCAGCAAAGCAACCATTGGAAGTCCAATTGGTAATATTCGCAGTCAAATAATCTCTATTGATCAAACTCCAGTTGTATTTGTTCATTTCAGAAACAGCATTGGTGCAATTAGTTCGAGGAGCATTAATCTGATTGGTTTCACCTGTCATGGGCAAATTATCTGTTTGAGCAGTTAAGTAGTTGCTATCCGTGGTACTTGGTGCACTTTGCACACTATTTACTAAGAACATACCTGAATCTCCCCACTCTCCAAGAAAAGCGTCGTTATAAAAGCCCACTCTGCTTTGACCATTTGGATAAAGTCTTTGTTTGTAGTGTAAATACCGCACTTGAATTGGTATTTCAATCGGAGTAGCATTAATCATAGCATCCAAAACTTCTTTACGATTCGCCCATTGTGTAGTAGTATATTGGGTATAATCGCCAGTACCAAAATCTGCGACTTGACTGGTGTAATAATTTTCACCCCAGCAGCCAATCCAACCGTATTGGTAAGTTGAAATGACATCTTTGTTCGCCTGAATGATGGGTGCCACTTGTTGGATATGCGCCAGAATTTGCGCTTTTGTAGCGTCTAAAACAGCTGCAGACTCACTTTGCGAATAGGCAAAACGAATCATTACTTTCATCCCTGCATTTCGGATGGTATTGAAATCAGTTTGCATGTTTGCTAGGAATGCGCTCGAAATCGGCGTCGAAGTAAACTGAGTTAAGTAAAAAAGCCGCTGAACTACGGAAATATTCTGAGCACGATAAGAACTTAAAGTACTAGCGGATATAAACGAATAACTAGTTGTTGATCCGCTTGATGAATAGCGATAAAATCCTCTTTCTGGATTTGGAAAACTCTCTGTGCTAACAGTGTAGCTCTGATTTTGTCCGTGGGCTGCTACTGCCAAGAGTAGCATAAGTAAAAATTTTTTCATAATAGTAGGTTAAGATTTTTATACTTCTTTTTTTTTAGGGAGAAGCATTACTATCATTTGGGGACAATAATAACACACCACAAATTAATGGGATAAAAAAAATAGTAAAAACAAAAAATCGATGAAGTGATATTTTTTTTCGATAAAACACATTTAATATTTTATTTTGTATGAATATTAATACAATATTGAAAAACACGTTCGGTGTAGTTCATCGATGTTTTATCAACGAAAAGAAAAATAGGGCACAAAAAAAATCCCCGATGGACACATCGGGGATTATACTAAAAAACAAGAATAAAATTTACATTTTCCCTGCAGCCGCAATCAGATTCAACGCAGAACCAGCTACAAACCAGCCAATTTGACTGTCATTGTAGGTATGGTTGGCTAAAATAATATCCTTCGATCCATTATCATGGACAAACTCCAAAGCAAGTGGCTTTCCTGGTGCAAAATCAACTAGATCTACAAAATTAATAGTGTCATTTTCTTGCACTTTATCATAGTCTGCTTCATTGGCAAACGTCAAAGCCAACATCCCTTGTTTCTTCAAATTGGTCTCATGAATTCGAGCAAACGATTTTACAAGCACCGCCTTTACTCCTAAAAATCTTGGCTCCATAGCTGCGTGCTCTCTAGATGAACCTTCGCCATAGTTATGATCGCCAACTACTATAGTTGAAACACCAGCAGCTTTATAAGCTCGCTGTACGGCAGGTACGGTATCATAAGAACCCGTGATCTGATTCTTAACGGAATTAGCTTTTTGATTGAATGCATTTTCAGCACCAATCAACATATTATTCGAAATGTTATCTAAATGTCCTCTAAATCGCAACCATGGCCCAGCCATCGAAATATGGTCTGTCGTACATTTTCCAAACGCTTTGATTAATAATCTAGCACCCATAATATTTTTTCCATCCCAAGCAGCGAACGGTGCCAATAACTGCAAACGATCAGACGTTTCAGAAACCGCAACCTGTACGTTACTTCCATCTTCTGCAGGTGCTTGAAATCCTGCATCTTTAACATCAAAACCTCTCGATGGCAACTCGTCACCTTTCGGCGGGTTTAACTTGACTTCTTCTCCATTATCATTCAAAAGCGTATCTGTAATCGGGTTAAAATCCAAACGTCCCGAAATAGCCAAAGCAGCTACCATTTCTGGTGAAGTTACAAAAGCATGCGTATTGGGATTGCCATCTGCGCGCTTAGAAAAATTTCGATTAAACGAATGTACAATCGTATTTTTTTCCTGTTTATCTGCTCCTGCTCGATCCCATTGACCGATACAAGGTCCGCAAGCATTGGTAAATACCTTGGTACCCATCTTTTCGAAAGTAGCGATAATACCGTCGCGCTCTATAGTATATCTAATTTGCTCCGATCCCGGATTAATTCCAAACTCTGCTTTAGGTGTAATACCAAGTGCCACAGCCTGCTCTACTATAGAAGCTGCACGTGACATATCTTCGTAGGACGAATTCGTACATGAACCGATAAGTCCCCATTCTACCTTAATAGGCCATCCGTTTGCCGCAGCTTCCGTTTTCATTTGAGACACTGGAGTACCTCTATCTGGAGTAAATGGACCGTTAATGTGCGGCTCCAATTCAGATAAATTAATTTCTATTAAATGGTCAAAATACTGCTCTGGGTTAGCGTAAACTTCTGGGTCACCAGTCAAATAATTGGCAACTTTATCCGCTGCGTCAACCACATCCTGACGACCGGTCGCAGCCAAATATCTTCGCATTGAATCATCATAACCAAAAGTTGACGTTGTCGCTCCAATTTCTGCTCCCATGTTGCAGATAGTACCTTTTCCAGTGCACGACATATTGAGGGCTCCTTCTCCAAAATATTCTACTACAGCACCAGTACCTCCTTTAACGGTTAAAATATCTGCCACCTTCAAGATGACATCTTTAGGCGAAGACCAGCCATTCAGTTTACCAGTCAATTTTACGCCTATTAGTTTCGGAAATTTCAATTCCCACGACATTCCAGACATTACATCAACGGCATCTGCACCACCAACGCCAATTGCCAACATCCCCAATCCACCAGCGTTAACCGTATGCGAATCCGTGCCAATCATCATTCCTCCAGGAAAAGCGTAATTCTCTAAAACAATTTGATGTATAATTCCAGATCCTGGCTTCCAAAATCCGATTCCATATTTATTTGACACAGACGATAGAAAATCAAAAACCTCTTTCGACTGAGAGTTTGCAAATGCTAAATCTGTAGCAGCACCATCTTTGGCTTGAATCAAGTGGTCACAATGAACGGTGGTCGGAACAGCAACTTTACTTTTTCCTGCATGCATAAATTGCAACAAAGCCATCTGCGCAGTTGCATCCTGGCAAGCCACGCGATCTGGTGCAAAGTCCACATAATCCTTACCTCTAGAAAATACAATTGAAGGAGTTCCATCCCACAAATGCGTATATAATATCTTTTCTGTCAATGTTAACGGACGACCCACTATGTCCCGTGCTGCATCAACACGGCTCGTCATATTAGCATATACTTTTTTAATCATTTCAATATCAAAAGCCATAATATATTGGGTTTATTTGTTTGCAGTGCAAAATTACGAAATCGTTATACTAGTAAAAAGTTTTTAACCAAATATGTTGGTTGTACGCTGTGATTTGCGAAAATGTAAATTTAGAATGTTATTTATTGTTAAATCAAAAAAATAACTAGGGCAAACTGTTAATTATTAATTTTTTGTCCCCCAGCGAAATATCGGCATTTCAAAAAAACGATGCAAAATAAAACTACTCACGATTACTATAGTCAAATAAATGACGACAAAGCCAAAGAATATCGGCGCAGACAGCTGGGAAATCAACATAAAGTAATCTAAGACTAATAACACAATCGAATAATGTATCAAAAACATCCCCAACGAAAACTTACCCAAGAAAGACAACAGCTTCTTAATGACGATACTGTTACTTCTTAATTGATAAACCAAAGGAAACGTCAAAGCAATCGAAATCGAGGTCAATGGCAAATACAACACTTCCCAGAAAAATGCTTGAGAATCAATAAAAAAGCGAAAATAGCCCACTCCAATGAAAAGGAGCACCATGAGTAAAATGCCTACGAAAGACAGCGGCTTTCTAAAATTAATCCAGAATGACGAACAAGTATAGTAAACCCAGACACACAAAACGCCTACAAAAAACGAATCCAAACGAAAGATTACGACCGACTTGATATTTTGGTCCCATTCCATCAAACTAATTGCTCCATAATGAAGGTAATACAGATATTTGCAAAGAAATGAAAGCAACAAAACACCAACAGTAGTAATAAAAAATAGCGTAGATTTAGATATTGAAGGCAACATCTTGACAAGAAGTCTAACCGAAAAAACCAAAATAACACATCCAAAAAAAACAATTGGAATGGACCAGCTTTCTGGAAAAAATATGGGCATTGCACTTCCAAAATTCTGGATAAAAAAGAAATATTTCCATGTCGAAGCATCAGTATAACCAATAATCCTAGAAGTTAGAACCACAAGAAGCAAAACCAAATAATAAAGCGGCAATACACGCCATGCGCACCTTTTAAAAAAACTAAAAATGGCTGAATTCGGCGAAGAATTACCTGCTATCAAAAGTGTATACACTTGTTTCCCAATCAGAAATCCACAAAGAACAAGTAGCACTTCAACGCCAAGAAAACCAAAAAGTGGTGCCAATTGACTCGAAATGATAGACACGCTTGGCCTAAATAACATCAAGTGCCCAAATAGCACCAGCAACACCGAACCGAAACGCAAAAGATTCAATCCAAAATCGTCATCGTTGTTTTCGTCGCGGTTATTGTTCACTAGAATTGTGTATTTTTGATTAAATGATTTGCCATGAAGCTCAATCCAAAGATATATAAATTTACTGCCGTTTTTGCAATACTCGGAATGCTGACAGCGGGAATTGTATATTATAGACTTCCCAACAGACACAAGGCAATTGTCAAAACCTACCTGCTACAGCATAGCGGTTTGGTCGACAATCAATGGGAAATTAGTAACAAAATGCAACACTACACCATGATTTCGCCAGCATTCTATATCGACGGAATTTACAAATCGATGGAAGGACCGAAATCGTCCAACTATGTTCAATTATCGCAGGACACGACCTTGCTTTGGATTACAGGATTTCACGTGAAAGCCGTCAATGATGACAATAAGAAACAAATCTCCAATGATTTTATTTGCCACACCAACATCGATTTTAATGATGTAAAGTACTTTAGCAACTTTCATCTAGACGACCGAATTGGCAAACAATATCCTCGAATGACTTCCTTATCCCACGGGTTAGAACATTTCAAATTTCCAAATGGGTATGGCATTCCAATGAAGGGCAATGACCTGCTCTATGTGACAACGGAATCGCTGAATCACAATATTCCAGACGCCAACTTTCTCATCAAACACGAAGTCAAGATTGATTATCTGAAGAACAGTTCGGCTTACAAACCACTCATGAGCAGAACGGTCTATATCATGTTGCCTTACGACAAATACGATCCCTACAAATGTCCGGTCGATCCAGGAAAAGACTATTGCATTCCCGTCGAAACCAAGAATCACAGTTACGAAGATGGTCAAGGAAATAAATTGTCTGGTCATTGGGTAATTCCTATTGGCAAACACACCTATCGAAGCAGCATCGACAATCAGTTACAAATCACCACAGACAGTCTTCGTTTGCATGCGGCGGCTGTGCATGTGCATCCATTTGCGACGTCATTGACCTTATGGGACAAAACAGCCAAAAAATCAATATTTACCAGCAACATGGTCAATCACACCAACAAAATTGGCTTGTCAAAAATCGACGCATTTTGCTCGGAGACCGGAACTTGGATGTTGAAAGATCATGAATACGAATTGGTTTTGGAGGTCGACAATACGACTAATGTCACTCAAGATATGATGGGCAGCATGTTCTTGTTTTTCTACGATGAAGAATTGGATCGAATAGTACATCAAAAATAAACCACTTTTCGAAGCATAGATTTGCGTTAAGACCTACCATATTCCATACTTACCTGTGGCCCGAAAGGATTTGAAAATAAAGGTTTTAGAAAAAAACCACAGGGAAAAAAAAAAAAAAAATTTTAAAAATAAAAATTCCTTTTTTGTTGCACAATTGGTTTGGTTGACTTAAAAAAAAAAAAAAATTTTAAAAATATTTTTTTTTTGAGGTTTTTAAAAAAAAAAAAAAAAAAAAAAACAAAATTTATAATTTTTTTTTAAATGTTTTTAAATTTTTATTTAATAAATCGATTTTTTTATCGAAAGCTGTAAAATTTCTAAAACAATGAAGCTATTATTTTTTCTATCGTAATTCCTTCTGCATCGGCTTTATAATTCTTCACCACACGATGTCTCAATATTCCAATCGCGACCGCCTTCACATCTTCGCTATCTGGCGAGAATTTCCCGTTGAAAGCCGCATGCGCTTTGGCAGCCAAAATAAGGTTTTGTGACGCTCTTGGTCCTGCTCCCCAATCTATATAATTCTTGATAAAATCATTAGACAACGCATTGTCAGGACGGGTTTTACTCACCAAAGTAACGGCGTATTCAATCACATTATCTGGAACAGGAATACGACGCAACAAATGTTGAAAGTCGATAATTTCCTGCGCGGTAAATAACGGATTTATCGTAGATTGCTTATCTGTAGTAGTACTGCGAACCACCTCTACTTCCTCTGCAAATGAAGGATAATCAAGCTTGATCGAGAACATAAAACGATCTAATTGCGCTTCAGGCAACGGATAAGTACCTTCTTGCTCAATCGGATTTTGGGTCGCTAAAACAAAGTAGGGCAAGGACAACTTATAATTGTGCCCTGCAATAGTGACTGCACGTTCTTGCATCGCCTCGAGTAAGGCAGCTTGGGTTTTTGGAGGTGTTCGATTGATCTCATCTGCCAAAATAATATTGGAAAATATCGGTCCTTTTAGAAACTTGAACTGACGATTTTCATCCAAAATTTCACTCCCCAAAATATCTGAAGGCATCAAATCTGGCGTAAACTGAATTCTCTTAAAATCGAGACCTAAAGCCTGAGCAATCGTATTGACCATTAAGGTCTTTGCCAAACCTGGCACTCCAACCAAAAGCGCGTGTCCTCCAGAAAAAATACTCAAAAGAATTTGATCGACTACTTCATCTTGACCCACGATGATTTTGGAAATTTCCTTTTTTAACTCAATTCTCTTTTGAACTAAATTTTGAATTGCTGTAACGTCTGACATAATAGTACTGATATTGTATGGATAAGACGAATCCTAATTTATTTTTTTAACCAATTGTTTGTGAATTCACAATTGCGATAATCCCCATTTACTTTAACATAGGTTTCCTTTATTTTCTCTTCAGACCATTTTGCGATGGCCGCGATTTGCTTTTCTTTTAGCGCCAAGTTCTTAATTTTGATATAATCCTTGCCATAATCCGCTGTATGTTCTTCTATTCTATTGGTCACCATCACCAATTTATATTTTTTCTTTCCGGATTGGTCCGTATCAATAAGTGGCACAGAAACTTCGCCTTCCTTCAAATTGGAAACCTGCGAATACAAACTCGGATCCATTTTAGTCAATTCAAAATGCGTGTCTTGTGTCTTTGGATTAATCAAAACACCTCCGTTAGAACGTGTTTCTTTTTCGTCAGATTCTGCTCTTGCTGCATCTGCAAAGGAAATAGATTTGTCATCGATTTTCTTCTTAATTTGAAGCACCCGTTCCTTAGCGTCTTTTAGAGATTGGTCATCCGTTTTTGGAACCAAAAGAATGTGACGCAAATCTACATCTTGTCCCTTAATTTTCTCAATATAAATAATATGCCATCCAAAATCAGTTTCAAAAGGTTCTGAAATTTCTCCTTCGGATAAGCTAAAAGCAACATCTTTAAACTCTTTTACGAAAGGCGTTTTCTTATTCATCTTATAATAACCGCCATTTGAACTTGACCCAGGATCTTGCGAATACAAAACTGCTTTTGTCGAAAAACTTGAACCTTCTTGTACTTCCTTCTTAAACTCCTTCAACTTATCAATAACCTTTTGCCGTTCCTCTGCAGACACTTTAGGTGCGACAATAATTTGAGAGACTTCCATTTCAGCTCCAAAAACAGGCAAGTCCGCGACCGGTATCTTTTTAAAGAAATTACGAACCTCTTCTGGCGTAATCTCTACGGCATCAATAATTTTTTTTTGCATTGACGCTGCCAACTTATTCATTTTGATAATTTCCGAAAGTTCCGTTCTAAAATCTTCCTCACTCGTTTTCTTAAAGTACTTCACGACCTTATCCATAGAGCCGAGTTGTTCCACCATATAAGTCAGTTACTCTTCCATCTTACTTTTAACTTCATCATCAGTGACGATAATACTGTCTTGAATGGCTTGATGGGCATACAACTTATCTTCCAATAATTTTCCCAACATTTGACATCGCGTAATATCCTTCACAGAATTTCCTTGACTCGACAATTCTAGAAAGGTCTTGTCAATGTCCGAATCCAATATATTGAAATCACCCACCGTTGCAATAACGCCGTCTATTTTTTGTCTTCTAGTATCTACAACAGTTTTCTTGGTCTTAACCGTATCTTGTATGATCTCCTGACCCAAGACAAAACCTGTAGTAAGTAGGAAAAGGCATAAGGAAAGCACTGCATTCTTATTTATAAACTTCATACTTCTTGTCTTTAATGGCATCATCCGTAATTTCCTTTTCAAATTTTTTTATTAACTCTAATTTTCTTTTGTTCAATATGACTTCTCGTAAGGTTGGCTTTAAGTACTGAAACGGAGCCACTTGATTCTTGTCTATTACATTAGAAATCTTGACAAAGTAGGCACTTTTACCTTCGGTTTTCTGTATGGTCTTACCCGGAATGATATAAGTCTCTCTATTTTCTGGCGTAATAAATCGCAATTTCCCGTACACCTGACTTAACTCCGTCCAAATCGAATCATTAAATGCAAAACTATTGAGTTGCAGAGAATAGGTATCCCAAAATTTTTTGTCCGACTTTCTAAAATCAAAAAACTTACTTTTGATTAATTCGTACTTTGGATTTTCCTTTTCCAGGCTCACATATCGCAAGCGAACTAATGTTCCGTTGCTCCTAAAATTCTCCTTATTCTCGTTATAGTAACTTCTTAATTCCGATTCAGAAATGATGGTATCCGTAGTTCTTTTTACAATTTCTTCGAGATACGCCTTGGTATAGAGATCAATCTTATACTGTTGAATCAAAGTATCAAACTCCGCTTTCTTGTTGGCGTTCAAATTAACTTCAGCTACTTTTATCAAGAGCTTCTTAGAGGCCCAGCGGTCGATAAAACTCCTAACAATGGCAATACTGTCTTCTTTTGAAATCCCGCGTGGAACTAAGTTAGCGATATCGTCTTGATATAAGTACTCTGAATTGACTCGCGCAATGGCCTCAGATTTTTTACCAGAACCAAAAAGTGTGCACGCAGTAAAAATCACACAAATTCCAACTGCCGCAACATACTTCAACATTATTTCTTAAGTTCCAATTTTACTTTTTCAAAAACGTCAGGAAAAGTCTTGATGGTAAATTCCTTTTTCAATTCAGCAACCCAGTTTTGTTCAAGATATTGCTGATAATCATTGATGACTTTGCCCTTGCATTCATCTAATGTTTTTGGGCCAGCTGGCATCACTTTGTTGACCATAGTCACAAAGTAATAATCGCCATCTTTTATTATTTCTGAAAGACCTTCTACTTGTTTTAAATTTTTTGGCAAAGCATCATTTCCTTCCTCAAATACGCCTGCATTGGTCATTACTGTTACTTTATCTTTCGTATTCAATTGCTCCTTAATTTTCTCCGGAGCTACCTTTTGCTTCAATAATTTTTGTGCTTTCTTAATAACATCCATATTGGTAGAGGAAGCAATGATAACGTCCAAACGTGTTTTCCATTGGTAAAGATTTTTTTGGCTTTCATAGTAGTTCTTCAATCCAATCGTATCTGTTTTTGATCGATCCCAAATTTCTTTTTCCATCAAATCAAACAACAGTAAACCATCTCTATATTCATCCATGACATTAGAAAAATCAGGAAACTCTTTTTCTAAATTATCCGTGTAGTAAGAAGTCAACTGGTCATCAACAAATTTTTCATAAGATTTATCAACCAATTTACCAATTGGTTTTAACGTCAATCCTGCTTTTTGTTGTGTTTTTAGATAAATCAAAAAGCTTGTTCCAGTGATATTTTTTTCATTTACAGAGAATAATTTTTTGTCGAATGCTTTAGTATCTGCAGGAACTTCCCATTTATTTTCGTAGTAATCATTGGTCACGGTTTTGGCAGCCGCTGCGTACAATTTATCATCGCGTTTGATGGCATATTTCTTTCTTAACTTTTCATTCAAAGAATTGGTAATCAATCGCGAACGGTCGTCTTTTGAAACTTTGTTCTCCAACTCCACTTTCATTTCATCAAGCGTACGAACGGGATGTTTCTCAATCAACTTAGCAATGTGCCAACCAAATTTGGTTTGAAATGGTGCTGAAAGTGGTTTTTCCTTTGTAAGTGAAAAAGCAGTATTCTCAAATTCCTCAGAACTCAATTGACCAGAACCAAATCGTGCAAGCACACCTCCTTTAGAAGAAGAGGACTTATCGTCAGAAAATTGTTTTGCTAGACTTTCGAAACTTTCACCTTGCAACAATTTTTGATATATATCATCAATTTTCTTTTTGTTTGCCTCTTTTTCCTCTGGTTTATCCTCTTTAGGATTAACAATCATAATATGAGCAACAGTGACTTCTCCTCTATTATCACGAACATCATCTACTTTGATAATATGATATCCGAAACGAGTACGAATAGGATTAGATACTTTTCCAACTGCCGTATTAAAAGCCGCTGATTCAAAAGCATAAACCATTCTAAAAGCACTAAAATAACCCAAATCACCTTTATTTTCTTTTGCAGATGGATCCTGAGAAAACTCAGTTGCGAGTTTACCAAAATCTTCGCCTTTTAGTACGCGGTTTCTGATATCTACAATTTTATTGTATGCTTTCAAAGTATCTTCAGACGCAGCATTTTCATCACAGGTAATAAGAATATGAGAAGCTTTTACTTCTTTCAACGAACGCTTATAGCCTTCTTCAACCAATTCCTTCGTTACTTTAGAATCACTTAGATAATTTTTAGAAAGTTGAGCTCTATAGGAAGCCAGTTCCGTTTTGTATGAATCGCCGTTTTGTAGCCCCAATTTATTGGCTTTGGCAATTTTTAGCTTGTATCCAATAAATAATTCGAGATACTGTGTTAGGTCTTTTTGCGATTCGTCTTTAACCAAATCTAAATTCTTATTATAAACTCGAGAAAACTCATCAGTATAGTAGGGTTTGTCGTCAATTGTAAATAAAACTTCCTTTTTTACACTTTGCGCATAACTAACAAAACTTAAGGAAAGTAGCACCCCAAAAAACAATTGTTTAATTCTCATTATTATTAGATTATCAGTTTATTAATTAAGTTAATAGAAAAATTCAAAATCAAAATTTATGTTAATTTCGAGGAACAAAAATAACAATTCAATTGCATTAAACAAGTATAGCGGATAGTATTAACAAAAAATTATTAACGGCCAAAATTCGATGTTATGGGAGTAAAAATTGCGGCTTAAGTAACACTACAAATTCTTATTGAATATTATTGTCGAATTAATACTATTTTTGCAATCCATTTATCGACTATATGAGTTTTTTAAAAGAAATACAACGACGCAGAACATTCGGAATCATTTCGCATCCCGATGCTGGTAAGACTACATTAACTGAAAAATTATTGCTTTTTGGGGGCGCTATTCAGGAAGCGGGAGCAGTAAAAAACAATAAAATAAAAAAAGGAGCTACCTCCGACTTTATGGAAATTGAACGCCAAAGAGGAATTTCGGTTTCAACCTCTGTCTTGGCCTTCAATTATAAGAATAAGAAAATAAACATCCTTGACACGCCTGGACATAAAGATTTTGCTGAAGACACGTTCAGAACATTAACAGCAGTCGATAGCGTAATTGTTGTTATCGATGTAGCAAAAGGAGTTGAGGAACAAACCGAAAAATTGGTCGCCGTTTGTCGACTAAGAAACATCCCAATCATTGTTTTTATCAATAAACTCGACCGTGAAGGTAAAGACGCATTCGATCTCATGGACGAAGTCGAACAAAAGTTAGGTTTGCACGTGACACCACTGAGCTTCCCCATCGGAATGGGATATGATTTTCAAGGTATCTATAACCTTTGGGAAAAGAATATCAATTTGTTTAGTGGCGATAGCCGAAAAAATATCGAAGAAACCATCGCCTTTTCTGATGTGCAAAATCCTGAACTCGAAAAGATTATAGGTGCGCAACCTGCGAATAAATTGCGAGAAGAATTAGAATTAATAGAAGAAGTCTATCCGAAATTCGACAATGACTTATATCTAAAAGGAAAACTCCAACCCGTTTTTTTTGGTTCGGCATTAAACAATTTTGGTGTCCGTGAATTACTAGATTGTTTTATCGAAATAGCGCCATCGCCAACCCCTAAGGAATCGGAAACACGCTTGGTGAATCCAACAGAAGAAAAAATGACTGGCTTTGTTTTTAAGATTCATGCGAATATGGACCCAAAGCACCGAGATCGACTGGCATTTATTAAGATTGTTTCAGGCACATTCGAACGTAACAAACCGTATTTTCATGTCCGTCAGAAAAAGAACTTTAAGTTCTCTAGCCCCAATGCCTTCTTCGCAGAAAAAAAGGAAATTGTAGATATCTCTTATGCGGGAGATATTGTGGGTCTTCATGACACCGGAAATTTCAAGATTGGAGACACGTTGACAGAAGGAGAAATAATGAACTTCAAAGGAATTCCAAGTTTCTCACCTGAGCACTTCCGATACATCAACAACGCCGACCCTCTGAAGGCAAAACAGCTAGACAAAGGGGTAGATCAGTTAATGGACGAGGGAGTAGCGCAATTATTTACACTTGAGATGAACAATAGAAAAGTAATCGGAACCGTGGGAGCACTGCAATATGAGGTAATTCAATACCGATTAGAACACGAATACGGCGCAAAATGCAACTACGAGAATTTTCCGGTACACAAAGCTTGCTGGGTAAAGCCTGTTGATCCAAAAAGTGAAGAATTTAAAGAGTTCAAAAGAATCAAACAAAAGTTCTTAGCAAAAGACAAATACAATCAGATGGTTTTCTTAGCCGATTCTGATTTTACCATTCAAATGACCGTTAGTAAATATCCGAATGTAAAATTATTCTTCACTTCGGAATTTGACTAGATTAGATTTCAAACGTAATAGTACGATTGTGATACAAAATTCTCGAATTCCGTGTAATATTTTTTAGAATCAATGTCCTTTTTTTAAATTATTATTCTTATATTTGCAACCTAATTGCATTCGAACATGAAAAACAGAATATTACATATCTCCTTGGTCAGCTTATTTTTGTTGGTTGATTTTGTTGCATTTGCACAGCCCGGCGATGATGACGGAAGTGGCGGATTAGAGGGAAATGATCCACCTCCAGCGCCAATAAACGGAAAATTACTTTGGCTAGGAATTGCAGCTGTTCTCTTTGCATTTTATAGTTTTCGCAAATACAGAAAAGTAGCGTAAGAAGCTATTTGATATATTAAAAAGTCCGGTTTCAAATTGAAACCGGACTTTTTTTATGACAAACCGTACTCCATTTCCGAAGACGTACAATAGATAACTATCAATTAGAATTACCCGAACTGCCAATACTAAATTATGTTGTCTAATACTAGCGACATGTAAATGCAATTTAGCTTTGCGCCTTTGCGAGAATATCACATTAGCTTGCAGTAAAAATCACAACATCTCAAAATATACAATTTTAACAACACAGTGGCGGAAAGTCTTGTTCAATAAAAATCCGTAAAATCTGTGCAATCCGATGCAGAAAAACAATTACAATTTGTGTCCCGCTCTTCGCTTCCTAATCACCCAGAATCTTCAATCTCCAACATCTGCATAAAACTACAAACCGACTTCCTTGTCCAAAAGAGTAAACCAGTAAGTCAATCTCACGTCACATTATACCAAAAAAAAACCGCTTCGTTTCCGAAGCGGTTTCTCTTTTATAAAGACAATCTAATTATCTTTTGATCACTCTTACCGTTTTCACGTTAGCTCCTTGAGTTACAATAATGTTGTAAACTCCAGAAGGATATTGTGAACCGATTTCTAAGTTAGTGATAGCAGCAACAGATGCTTGACGTGCTTCAACCTCACGGCCTAACATATCATATACTCTTACTCCTACTTGATCCTCACTTGTAGTGTTTACATTCAATTTGAATGTTTCAGCATAAGGGTTTGGATAAGCATTCACTTCATAGATAGCTAAAGCTGTATTTGCTTGTCTTGTAGCTGTAGGTGAAGTAGTGATTGTACATAATACTGTTCCTTGAACATAGCTCAAGTTATACAATACGTCTACACGGATTGTGTAAGCTGTACTTGCAGCAGCTCCTCCTGACAATAATGGCAATTGGAATCTTGGGTTAGCTGTTGGATATTCTCTTGTTTGAGCTCCGTTAGTTACCACAAATTTATATCCTTGCGCTCCCAATACTTGTTGCGCAAAGATAGTTGTCCACAAGTTATTGATTGTACTTCCACAAGAAGGTGCAATCACTCTTGATGTTCCAGGAGTAGCTGGTGTAGAGATAGAACAAGCACTTCCGTACTCTGTATCTGGACGGAATTGACCTCCAAATGACAACAATACATCAACAGTATAAGTAGTTCCGAATGCAACATTCGAAATTCCTAAATCAACTAGGCTGAATCTGCTTACAGTTTTGTCTACAGTTCCAACTAAAGTAGCTCCGTTCATAACTCTAAATCTGTATCCTGAAACACTTGGTACTTGAACACAGAAGATAGATTGAGAAATATCAGTTAATGTAGATCCACAAGATGGATTAGCAATAAATGTAGAGTTTGGAACCGCTGGTGTAGTTACGCTACAAGCTGGTCCGTATCCTCTGTAGAATCCATTTGATTTAACTGAAACCTCAACTGTATAAGTAGTAGCATAAGTAGCTCCTCCTGGCAATTGAGATAAAGCGAAATTGTTAGATGGTCTATCGATAGTTCTTACAGTAGATCCGTTTGTTACTCTGAATCTGTACCCTTGAATTGTTCCAACTTCTGGGAATGAAGTCAATGGGTAAGCAAAGATTGCAGACTCTAATCTTGTTAGAGTAGCTCCACAACTAGCAGCAACTAAATAAGATAAAGCCGTAACCTCATCTACTGTTCCATCACAGTTGTCATCAATTGAGTTTCCTGCTACTTCAGAAGCATTAGGATTCACTGATGCGCTGTTATCATTACAATCAACTCCGTTGTTTACTGCTACAAATCCTGAAGGAGTTGTTGCTCCGTAACAAACTGAAGATGCTGGAAAACCATTGTTGTAACCATCATTATCAGCATCAACAAAGAAAGTTCCTGTTCTCCAAGCTAATGGATCTGTTGGAGCACAATCTGTGTTGTTAGTTGATGTTCCTTCTGGTTGACCTGTACAAGACTCAATAGCAGCACCTGCTCCAAATCCGTCACCGTCTGTATCAGCATAATAAGTCTGAGCTGAAGTGTTCAAAGTCAAAGTTAAAGTAGCCGTGTTACATCCTGAAACGAATGGATAAACTCCAGAAGCGTTATAAGACAAACCACTAGTTGCCCATGTGTATGAAGTACCGCAAGCTGTTACTGACTCATCACCATTTGTAGTGTTTGGTGTCAAAGTCAAGGTTAATGTAGCGGTGTTACATCCATCAACAAAATCATAAGATCCTGAAGCATTATACGTTTGTCCGTTTAATGCCCATGTGTATGAAGTTCCACAAGCTGACACTGTCTCACTACCTGTAGTAGTGTTTGGTGTCAAGGTCAAGGTCAAAGTAGCAGTGTTACATCCTACAACAAAATCATAAGATCCTGAAGCATTATACGTTTGTCCGCTTGTTGCCCATGTGTATGAACTACCACAAACTGATACCGACTCGCTACCTGTTGTTGTTGCTGGAGTAATACTCAAGTTCAAAGTAGCAGTGTTACATCCTGAAACGAATGTAGTTCCAACTTGCTCTGTAGTATAAGAAACTCCATTAGCTGGCCACACATAAGTATCACCATCACAAATAGAAGTAGTTATACTACCATTAGTGGTAAGTGGCGCTCCTGCTCCAATCGTGAACGATGAAGTTGAAACAGCCTCACATGCTGGATAAGTAACTGCCACAACGTGTGAACCAGCCGATAATCCATTAACTGTAAAAGCACCTGCTGATAAAGTAGCGCTTTGTGTAGCACCTCCGTCAACAGTATAAGTTACTGGTGAACTGTTGTTTGGCGCACCAGTCAACGTAATCACAGCACTTCCGTTTCCAGCACCAACACATGGTGATTCTGCTACCAAACCACTAGCTGTAGCGGCAGATGGACAAACAGCAGCAGTGTTCAAAGGAATTGAAAACGTTGATGCTGAGGTAAATCCTAAAGTAAGCGGTGGTGTACCAACTGTCGTAGAAAAGGATACTTGAGTTCCTTGACCCGCTGGTTCTGCCGAAACAAGGGTGTTTGTAGAACCAACTGGGTTGGTATTGGTTGGTTTCAACCACAAATTAGCATTGCTATTTGTTGTCCAAGGAACTGTATTGGTAAATCTAAAACGACCTACACGGTAAGTTCCTGGAAGAACTGAAGCCGTACTGGCAGAGTTAGGAGCTTGTACCAATCGCAAATGCCCTGCAGGAGTAGCTCTGTTGGTAAGATTATACGCAGACAAACCAACACCTGTTAATTCAGGTGCAGCTGTGCCTGGAATTAAAGTCACAGCACCACAACCATTTGTAGTACAAGGTGTACCACCATTAAGAATAGCCGTATTGTATTCAACACCAGCTGTAACGGCGTTGATAACCACACCTGCAGTAGGTGCGGTTACAACGAGCATTAAATCAAATTCAAGCGTGTTACTGGTAGAACTACCATTGGCAAGTGTTACCGACAATGTCGCCTGCGAATACCCCGAGAGGGAGACCAGGAATAAGCAAAGAAGTAAAAACCTCTGGCTTAAAGTGTTAATCATTATTTTCATGTATAAAAAATTAATTGGTTACTAAATTATTCTAAAATGTTTGCAAATACTGAATTCTCAAGGTTCGGGAAGAAGATATCAGAATCCGAACCATCTACAGATCCGTCTCCATTAAGATCGGTTGCTAATGCACCAAAATTAGAATTAGCAATATCATCTACTAAAACATCAGAATCAGTACCATCAACAACAAGATCTTGATTCATATCTCCTGAGTAGAAAGCCCAAACTCCTGATTCAACCTCAATCATATTATCTCCTAACGCTTGACTAGAACTAGAACTAAAATCATAGCTCAATGGTGTATTACCAACAGTTTGCGCGGTAGCACTCCATGTTTGAACTAAGTTACTTCCTCTTACTACAACATAGAATGAACCACTTGGTGCCCCAGCAAAAGAAGCTGAAAGTGTACCATCAGTATTCAGAGTAGCAGTAGTGGTATGAAGTGCTGCATATGGAGCAGTCGTTTCATGTAATTCAATAGTCAAATCTTCAACTTCTGTTCCTGCAGGAGCAGTAGCTGGAGTAACACCATCCCATTGATTCAACTTCACAGAATTCATTGTACTTCCTCCTAAATAATATCCTTGAACAAACAAAGTCAAGTTTACTATTGAGTTAGTCGGAGGACATGGATTCGTTGGATTAAACAACGCATTCGTATCATCACAGTCATCATTTGTTGTAGAATATCCTACCGGAGTAGTCAATCCTGAACAAACTGAAGCTGTTGCTGTGCTACCGTAAGTATCTAAATCAGCATCTACATAGAACGTAGCAAATTGATAAATAGCAATGTTAGTATCATCACAATCAGTGCTATTAGCTACATAACCTACTGGTTGTGTACATGCCAATTGCGAAACTGCAAGGTTACCAAACGTATCTCCATCTGCATCTGCATACCATGTAGTTGCAGTTTCAAATGTAACAACTGAATTACCTGATGCTACACAACCTGCTGCATTCGTATAAGTTGCAGTAATTGTAACAGTAGCACTTGGTTTAGCATAAACTGTAGCTGAAGGAGCTCCTGTATAAGGAATAGTTCCTGCTAAATCAGTAAACAATCCACCTCCTGTAGAGCTCCATACATAATCATTAGAAGGTACCGGAGTTCCACCTGAAATTACTACAGTATAATCTTCCCACTCTCCAAAACCTGTATGACCACAAGCTTCCGTAGCAAGAATTGCGCTACTAAACTTATCACCAACACGCATACGAGTAGTACCGTTGAATGCAGTAGTAGGAATCGTAATGTTTCCTGATACAGTAACGGTAGATGAAGCAGTTGTAGCAAATACACTCTCTGAAGCTTCAAAAATACCATTTTGGTCCATATCGACCCAAACTCTAAATTGTTGCCCGAAAGCTGAATTAGGAGTAATCGAGAATGGTGTAGCTACACCTGCAGTAACAGCTCCACTTGGAGAAAGATAAGTATTGTAATCTCCAGGACCATCACCAGTAGTATTATTAATACCAGCAAATGTAAAGTTGGTAATATTGTCATCCGTTTCTCCTGTACTACCAACTGTAGGCGTACAATAAGGAACCGGAGCAACAGCTCCACCAGCACCAGTCAATAAAATCGCATTAACATCTGACGAACAAATCGTAGCTGTTGCAGGACTTACTGTAACGGTAGTTGGCAAGGCTTGAATAGTAATAGAATAGCTGATTGCTGTTCCAGTACAAGTACCAACAACTGGGGTAATTGAAATAGATGCAGTACCAGCGATACCCGTAAACGAAGGTATTTCAGTAACACCCGTTTGGTCAACTAATCCAATAGCAGTACCACCCGTGATATTAAATATAGCACCTACTGAACCTGTCAAAGGAACTGCAGTCGTAGTTGTTCCTGCACAAACCGTTGATGGCCATGCAGCAGGAGCATTTACTGTAGGTGTAGGTACAATAGTCAACACAGCAACATCACTGGTTACTGGAGTACCACCACAAACATCATTAATTACTACATCATAGTTTCCTGAATTTGCAGGAGTAGCTGCTGGGATAGTAATGCTAGAGTTAATTTCTCCAAACAAATCCACACCATTTAAACGCCATTGGTAAATCAAACTTGCACCAGTTGCTCCAATAGAAAGAGAAGCAGTCTGTCCTTGACAGAAAGTAGCAGGTTGTGGTTGACCAGTAATGGCAATAGCAGAAGCAACACTAACAGTTACTGTTTCAGTATCTGAACAACCTGTTGAACTAGTTACTGTAAGCGTATAAGTAGTATCTGCAGTAACTGCCTGAGCAATAGGATTCGCAATATTCGGATCACTCAAGAAAGTACTTGGCGACCAAGAATAAGTAATCGTTGGCAATACTGGCGGAGTAAATGTATACGAAGTTCCTGTTGGAATATTCGCTACTGACGAAATTGAATTATTCGCAGTTACAGAACTTACAGCAGAAGCGCTCGCTGGCGAACCAGGGGTAACGCTCAAGAAGTTTCCACTTGCTCCACTGATACCAATAGAGGCAGACAATCCGTTTGCACTACTTAAAGCTCCGTAATTGAATTTAACTACGTTCGTTCCTTCAAACAATTGAACTTGGTAATTATTTACTGAATTTCCAGTAGAACCACCTCCACCAATAGAAACATTTTCCCATTGAACAGTAAGTACTTGACTTCCTGGAGGTCCTTGTAATTTGTAAGTAATATTACCAGCTGACAAATTGTTGTCATCCCACATTGGGGCAAGGATATTAGCGTTCGTTCCGATACCATTGGTAAAGCTAGCTGCACCAGCACCCAAACGAATATGACCATTAGTAGTCAAACCGAAATCTGTAAAAGCTGTACCATTATAGGTGAATGGGAATCCAATTGAAATAGGGAATTGTGTTCCATCATCACCAGCTGCTGTAGTAGCATTACCTCCTGTTATTGGAGTGTAAGTTCCAGTTGAACCCACAAAAGAATAGGTTGATGGCGCTGCAGTAGCAACAGGAGTATAAGTAGCCAACAATTGACTATCTGTTCCTGTACAAACTACATTAGGAGTAGCAGTAGCGGTAGCAGTAATCGCTGGGTTAACTGTAATTGTAATAGTACCTGTAGCAATACAACCTGCACCATCAGTACCTGTAACAGTATACGTAGTGGTTGCAGTAGGATTAGCAGTAACAAAATCTAAGTTAAGTGGTCCTGACAAACTAGCAGAAGCTGTCCATGCATAAGTAGCAGCACCAGTAGCTGTTAAGATGCTTGTTCCTGTACCACAAATAGTTGAAACATCTGCACTAACGTTGATTGTAGGTGTAGTAACCGTTAAAGTAGCTACGTTAGAAGCAATAGCTGGACATCCACTAGGACCTGCAACCAAACATCTATAGTAATAAGTTCCTACAGCTAATACTGCAGTACTATTTACTGTTAAAGTAGCTCCTGTTGGAGTTAAATAAGTAGCACCAGCTGGAGTAGCATCCGCAACATTTACCCAGTCAATACCATTATTAGTAGCAGAATATTGCCATTGGAAACCAGTACCTCCTGCAGAATCTACAGTAAAGGTAGAAGAGTTTACAGCATTAAAACAAATTGTTTGATCTGCAACTGGAGTCGGTCCAACAGTTTGAGCTGGATTAACTACCACTTGAGCAGCATTCGTTTGAACAAATGAAGCTCCGTCATTAGCTACTACGAAAAAGTACCAACCATTTTCAGTTACAGAAAGTCCGTTAACTTCTAATGACGCACCAGTAACTCCTAATGGGAAAGTCAATCCACCGAAATCTCCGGAAATTGCCTGAGCATCATTTAAAGAAGGAACTGTAGCGTAGTACCATTCGTAACTCACACCTGTTGGAGGTGTAGAAACTGTGGTAAACGTATGGTTTCCTGTTCCACAAATTGGAGTAGTAAACGTAGGGTCTGTTGTAGTCAAATTAGACACAGTCAACAATGCACCCGTCGTTTCAAGAGCAGGAGTACAAGGACCTACTGGCGTAACTACACAAAGGTAATACAGGCCACTATAAACAGCAAACGTAGCATTTGCTATCGATAAAGTATTTGTTTGTTGTCCACTATACAAAGGATCAAGTGCTGCAATATCAACATATGTTCCTGAAGCACCAGTTGGTGACACTTGCCATTGGTAACTAGCTACAGAACCTGAAGCGGCTGCTGTAAAGGTAGTAGTCGTTGGCGTGATACCATCATACTCTAACACAGTTTGAGAAACTGGGTTGGTCGTAATTGCTATAGGAGCAGATACAGTTACAGCCAATGCATTTGCAGCATTGCTTGTACAACCAGTAGTCAAATTGATATTCTGAGCTGTAATATTAGTAGTACCTGCAGTAAGCGGAGTTAATACTCCAGTAGCTTGATCTATAGTAGCTACAGCAGGGTTAGAAGAGAAATAAGAAGTAGTTACCTCACCATTAGTGTATGTAATTGGACCTGCAGGTATCGTTGGACTACCCAAACAAATTGCTGTTGGACCTGTCGGATCAGCTACTAACTCTCCGTTTTGAGTAACGGTAATTGGTGACGAAACAGTATCACAACCATTTTCACTTAAAGTAGCAGTATAAATTCTAGTAACCGTTGGTTTAGAATAAACTACAGCAGCATTAGTACCTGTATAAGCAGTAGTAGCTAAGGCATCAGTATACAAATCATCCAATGGAGCCCAAGTAATATTTCCTGGAACTGGCAAAGTATAAGTATACATCGTTCCTGAAACAGGAGCAACTGCATTCGCGTTATCAGCAGTTACTGTACTAGCGGTATTGCTAGAGAAAGTAATACTACTAAAATTCGTAGCACCGATAGTATAACCTCCAGAAGCACTAGCAGAATTCCCGACACTTCCGTAACGGTATTCTATCGTGTTGCTACCTTCATACAACCAAGCTTGGAATGTAGAGTTAGCTGCTCCTCCTGTAGCTCTCGGGCTTGTAACAAACCACTGAACTTTCAAGATTCTGTTCGGAGCAGTACCTGTTGTAACCGCAGTTACATTACCTGTCGTACCTGTAGCTAAATCATCCCACATTGGAGCAAGTTTAGGTAGGTTGGTCGCAAGGGCCATATCATTACTAAACGAATTGGAAGCTGTCCCTGAACCTAATGACATCCATCCATCAGGAGAAGCATTATATTGGGTATACGCTACACCATTAAATGTGAAAGAGAAACCAATATTCACTGCAGCAGCAGTTACCGTGTCATCATTTGATGAACCTAAAACGGTAGCAGCACCTGTCATTGGATCTAAAGTCGCACCAGTACTAGCGGTAAAAATTAACGCACCAGGAACCGTAGCGGTTAAGGTACTAATACCATCAGTACAAACTGCTGCCGGAGATGCCGAAGCACTATTAAGTACTGGATAAGCATTAACCGTTGCAGTAAAAGTAGTAGTTGTTGAACATCCACCTCCTACAGCAGAAACCGTATAGGTATAAGTACCAGCAACTGTTGGCGTAATTGTTTGTGACGCTCCTGTTAACGGAGTTTCAACACCGCTACCAACTGCTGGAACTGCAGTCCAAGTATAAACATACACCGGATCATTAGAAGCCGCAGCAGTCACACTGAAAGCAGTATTAACACAAACCGTTTGGTTGGCAATAGGATCAATAGCAGTTGGAGCTACAACAACAGCAGCAACAGTCAATTGTCCGCTTTCACAACCTGAAGTAGGATCTACAACAGATACTTTAAAAGTAGTAGTTTCACTTATAGAAGCTAAGTAAGTTGTAGCCACATTAGATTGTAGCAAAGTAGTTCCATCGGCAGCATACCATTTGAATAATGGTGTCGTAAACGCATTAGGATCTGAAACAGAAACCAAAGGAATACCTTCACCGCACGTAGGATCAAAACTAACTTGCACGGGAGTGCTTGGCGTTGCAGTGACATTAACAGTTACTGTATTGGTTGTTTTTGTACAACCCCCAGAAGTAATTACTGCACTATAACCAGTCGTTACTGCTGGTGATACTGTAGTACTAACTGTAGTATCTCCATTAGACCATAAAATAGAATCAATAGGAGCACTTGTACTACCAGCAAAAACAACATTCAAACGATTCGGGCTATAGCTTGGTGCATTAGATGCGTCTGTAGCTGTAAATGCAACAGTGTTACCTGCTGTAGCCGTAAAGAATGTGATTGAGTTATTAGTAGCATCAGCACCATTATGAACCATATCAACAATAATGTTTGAAACACCATCCCATACGAATGGAGTTGAAAACGGAATCACTTGCTGCCCAGAAGCAGTATGTGTATAAGTAGCTGAAGGGAATACTGTAGTATATCCTGTAGTCGATTGGAACGTTGCACCTGATAATACAGATAAAGCAGTTGTACCAATTTTTACTTCAAAACCAGAGTTGGATAAACCATCTCCAGGAGTAGTAATATTAAACGCCATAGACGTAATGTTACCAGCACTTAATCCAGCTGAAGACAATTCAGCAGCAGTGTATACAGTTTGCATACGATAAGATGGCCATCTGTTGCAAAATGCAGTTGGCTGAGCTGTAGCACTTGTTAGTGTTACACCAGTTCCGATCGTTGCACTAGCAGAAGCAGTAAAAGTGGCGTTCAATACGCTACTTCCTGATCCACATATCTGAGTAACACTAGCAGTTGCTGTAGCAGGAATCGTAAATAACGGTTCATCGTTATAAGAAGTACCACTAACAGTTTTCACTAAAGTATTAGCATCTGTCGCAGTAATAGACCAAGCTACAGTAGCATTCGCTGGAGTAACTGTTGGGATAACACCAGACCAAGAATCCATTAATGGGAAACCATTACTAGTGGTATTCGTCATCGTGATGGCAGTCTGTGCAACACCATTTACAGTATAATTAATAACTACACCTGTAACTGCTCCTCCACCTGGAGTAACGTCAGCAGTAACTGTTCTAGCTACATTAGTACACTGATTCCCAGCAGGACTTATCTGAACATTAGTAATGTCAGCCGCAGCTTTATTACCCATCAAGAAGAATCCTGGCAAAGTAGTATTCGCAGGCGCAGTAGTCGTCATAGTAGTACCCGTAGTAGTTACAGTAACACCACCTTGCAAATCATAAGCACCTGTTTGAGTAGCACTTGCAGCAATAGCATCTCTACCTGTAGGAACATCTCCCAACTGAATCAATGAATCGGTAAAGTTAGCAGCACCACCAGTAATACTAGCAGCCCAGTACTTCGTAGAACTGATCGCACTAATATTCAATCCTGGAGTTCCACCGGTAGCACCATCAAAAGCTTCTGCTTGAACAGTAACCGTTCCGCCAGCGTTGGTAGTTGGGTTTACTAAAGCAAAAGTGTTCAATGCTGATTTTCCGATTGGGAAAGTATAAGTAGTACCAGTCAATAAACTAGCTGGTAAAGTAAGTGCTAAAGGACCGTTTACATAAGCAGTCGCTGAAGTTCTTACCACACTTCCAACAGTAGTTCCTGTAACGGTTAATACATTAGAAGCATCGGTAGTAATATTACCTGTTCCTGTACCAAAAGTTAAAGTACCTGTAGATAGGTTACCACCTGCAACAACAACACCATTAGCGTTAGTTGAAGTCAAAGCACCTAATATTCTAGAAGGTGGAATTTCAAGACCAGTTGTTCTAGCAGCAAGTTCCGCAGCGTAAATCAAACCATGTGTTCCTGTACCTAAGTTAAAAGTAGGAGCCACATCAAATGATCCACCAGCAAGTACGTTACCAGCATATCCAATTTGAACAGTAGTGTTTAAAGCAGCACCTGTTCCGAAAGTAATCAAGTTACTTCCCGTAATTGTACCGTTGAAAAGGTTTACTCTTAACAAAGTCACAGGATTCGTAGTCGAAATAGTCAAACCACCTGTGTTTTCACAACCTAATGTACCAATATTAGTCAATACCGTTCCAGTACCAGTAAAGGTTTGAGCGGCATTTGTTGGAGAAAAGAAAAGTAACGCAGAAGCCGAAGCGGTTCCTGTCAAAGTACCATTGTTAGTAAACGTTAGACCTCTTTGTTGAAGTGTTGCAGAGTTTAAATCTAATCGCGCTAAAGCAGCAATCGTCGTATTTCCTAAAACTCTAACCCCATTAGATGAAGAAGTTCCATTTCCACATTGGAAAACAGAAGTCCCGTTAATATTCAAATTACCATTAACTGTAACAAGTCCAGAAGTACATGCTCTAAACAAAGCTGCACCTGAACCAGTAGCAGAAATCGTAAGATCTCCTTTGATAACCGCAGTTGTACTAGTAGTCCACACACTCATTGTTCCAGTAGAAGTCGTAGAATTGTACACGAAGTTACCAAAACTTTGGTTATTGTTTGTGATTGCTGTTGAAGTTGTTCCTCCAGTAATCGTTACTGTAGAAGTCGTATCCCAAGTCGCCAAAGGAATCAATCCATTAGAAGTTGTAAACGAACCGTGTAAATAGTTAGAACCAGCAGCAAAAGCTAAAGTAGCCGCAGAACCTGTCATACATCCTGAAGAACCAACAATATTGTTGTTTACAGAACCGGTAACAGTAACCAAAGTTCCTGTACCACCTGTGGTAGTAATTAAGTTTGAAGTACTTCCTGCTGCATTATACGTACCAGCAATAAGACCTGTATTAGCTGTTCCACTAAATGCAATAGCACAAGCATTAGCAGCATTGATCAACTGTAATGTACTTCCAGCCTCAACTACTAAATCATCACCTCCACCACCAGAAATGGTCGTAGTACGTGTTGTAGTTGTATCAGATTGTAACGATAAAGTCGTACTAGATGTTACTAAAAGTTGCCCGATGGTCTGACCTGCCACGTTGTGACTGATAATCATGCTACCACCAGGAGAGGTGCCAGCACCATCAACAATCAAAATGTCAGTAGTTGCTGGCGTAGTTCTTACTGAACCACCTCCCAAAGGATTCGTATTCCAGTTACCAGCAGTTCCCCAAGTACTTCCGGAAACACCTACCCAATAGTAAGTAGTACCAGCAGTAGTTGCTTGAGAACCTGTAATTCCGGCACTTCCAGCAGCCTCAACAATAGCTGTACTCTGTAAAAATAAGTATTACCAGCAGTCAAACCAGTTTGTGCTGAAGTATAAGCAGTACCAGTCGTTCCAACAGTTGTTGAAGGAACAAAAGTGGTTACCACACCAGTAGTAAAACCGGCATCTAATGCTCTTGTTACTAAGAATCCTGCTTCATCAGTAGAATTATCTACCCAGTTAGGCGTAGTTGTAGAAACGGTAACTGCAGTAAACGTCAAAGTTGTAGGATCTGTAGGAGCCACAGAATTTGGCGTCCACGAGTAAACCACTCTACTGCCTTGTGCAGCAGAACCCAAGTTGGCAACCAAAGGAGCTCCAACAGGGTTAGCGCCAGCAGCAATAGTATTCACTGTAAGAGTGGCACTCGGTGTCCAAACCGGTACAGCTCCTATAGTAATACTTCCAGCTGTCGTAGCAGTGTTACTAGACGATATAAAAATAGAACGTGTTTGTGAAGACGTAGATGAGTTAAAAATCTCACCATACACAAAATCAATTTTTCCTGTGGTTTCACTCAACCATGCTTGCATATTACCCGCATTGGTCAAGTTGACGAAATTCACATAAAATTGATTCCACTCAATAATCAATTTACGATTAGGAGCGGTACCATCAACTCTAAAGCGCATACCGTTGTTAACTTCGTTATCGCCGGACATCGGAGCCAAAGTAACAGCATTAGCACCTAAGGTACTAACGTTAGATCCAATAGCCGGGCCAGCAGCTGAGGCGTGAAACCTAAACTGTCCATTTGAGTTGGCACTAAAATGAGTGTACTTCACTCCCATAAACCAAAAATCAAAGCCGATTGGAAAAACGGCAGTGGCAACGTCATCATTCGCACCTGTCAACATCGTAGTTGCACCAGATGACAAATCATCTAAGCTTCCAGTGGTTGAAGATGAAAACGCATAGTTTACGATGCTCTGTGCGCTTGCCAGCTGACCAAAGGTCATCGACAAAAGAAGCACAAACATCACTAGCCATGATTTTCTCATGGCTTTCGAACTAGAAATAGGCGGTGAACCGACCGTATCTCCAATCCCATTTTTAAGCAAGGTATCCCTACCCGTACTTAAAGAATTGTAGTTTACATTCATAATTAAAAAATTGGGTTAAATAAAATAAAGCTGTTAATATATAAAATAGTTAATAAAAGGTTAATACAAAAAACCCTTTAATCGTTAAAATGCACTAAAATACGACCAAATACATAAAGAAGTACGCTTCAAAATCACAAAGCGTACTTCTTCAATATGTTATATTGTTATCATCAAAATAGGTCTAGAAAATTATTTTCTTATTGACGATAGCACCATCAACGGAAGTAATTTGAACCATCAAAACCTGATTAGCCAAGCCCACTTTTTGTAAAATCGCGGACTGACTATTGATATCATTTTTGGCCATCACCAAACGTCCTTGTAAATCAAAAATCTGAACTGATTTCATTTTTACTAGGGATGTTTCCACATGAATTTGCTCATTTTGCTTAAATACAACCACACTGTTCTCGTTGAAATTCGTTGGGTTGACAGCCAAGAATCCGTTGTTGTAACGAAGCACAAAACGCGTGTCAAAAGTACCTGCTTCGGTAACAAATTGATAAGGCGCTTGTCTCAAATCATGAATCACACCCAACAAAGTATCTTCTAAATAGATGCCTACTAAGCTGTCTTCAAACAAACCATCTTGGTTGGAAAGCGCAATTTGATAGGTAGAGGCAGCAGTTGCTCTGTAACCCAACGGCACTTGATCAGTACTGTCAAAAGGAGTCGCACGACCTTGAATCATTAAATGCTTATTGTCTTGCTCAGCAAGCGAGTAAAAGCCAATTGTGCTACCCGCTTCAATCACTTCCCCGTCAAATCCGTCTTCATAACCATGGGTCGCATTCGGAATATAACCCACCAATAATTGTTTGAATTCTTCTACATTATTGACGTTAGTGTAGTCTAACCAAATTCTACTTTTCTCATTAGAAGGATTGAGTCTGAAGAACTGCAAATTATTTCCCGCCACACGCATATTGTTTCTAAAAGTCATATTGCCAGCAGCAGTAGCCTTTACCATAAATCCTTGTCCAGCAGAAATAAAGCCGTTAGGAGGGGCATTGTTTCCACCGGCAACAAATGTTCCCGGAGCAGTACCAGCGCCTCCCGTTCTATTGTATGCTGCATAATCAGATAACAGATACGAGCCTCCAACATATTGGGTGTTGTGCGTCCAGAAATAAAAGGTAGTTCCTACGCCAGGCGCTCCCATAACTCCAGGATTTCCGTCCATCACCAAATCTGCATCAATAGCACTTGGATAAGGATTCCCTAAGAAATTAAGGTCGTTGGCTGCACTAGGACGGAACATAGCAACAGTATAATCTCCATTATTAGGTGTCCCAGTAAAATTACCTTTAAAGTCTTGCAAAACAGTTTCACTAGAACCTGAACCCGTCTGAGGACCTCTTATGGCATACCCTACACCCTGAATCATCGTTGTCGTGTTAACGGGAAACGTCCATGTGTAGGTATTAGAATCAAACTTCAGATATTTATCTGACAAAGTGAGCGGAGATACTGTTTGCAGAGTATTAGGATTTAAGGGAGAAGACCAATAGGTATAATCAAACTTACGCGTCCTAATCCATCGTTCATAAGTTGCCACACCCGTATTGGCGTTCACTGTAGTAGCAGAATTTTGCATCAAGCTAGCTGCACCCAGACCTAAAGGAAAAGTAACGTCATCCAACATCCTAAAAGTTCCACCTGGAGCTCCTCCCGCAACAAGGACTGCTCCATTAACAGTAAGCGTGACACCCGGATTTACAGTTACTGTAGCAGTATTATTTATCTTTAGTGAACATATATTTAAGTCGGCGGCAATCGTCAAAGTACCCGAAGTCACCGTCACGTTATCACTCGGTCCTGGAGGCCCAGGATTCCAAACACCATTCCAAGTAACCGTCGGATAGGAAACTACAACCGCATTAGAATATAAGGTTGGACAACCCACAATCATCGCTCTAAAATAAGTAGTTACTGATAAACCGGTAACATCGGCTGGAGTCAAAACAGCTTTCCCTGCAGACCCTGGAACAGTCGTCGCCAAAGTAAAGGCTGGGTTATCTGCCATTTGCCAACCCGAGATAGTACCCAAAACAGCAGGTACATAACCCGTCAAGGTAATATTGCTAGACAGCGTCGTATCGCCACAAGAGATTACTTGATCTCCAGTAGCTGTTCCAGCTTTGGTCACAATAAGATTTAATACACTTGAGGTATCACAAAACGGCGCTGACAAAGCAGTAGCAGTGGCCGTGTAGGAGGCATCATTGTTCAACTTAGCGTAAACGACAGGCTCTGCCGTTCCAGTATAAGCTATGGTTCCCCCAGCATCTAAAAATAAACCTGTAGTGGGCGCCCAAGTTAAATTGGCAGGCGCGGTTCCAGTAATCTTAATGTTATCCACACACCAATACCAAGCAAAAGGTGCATTGATATATTTGAACTTGATGCGGACATTGCTTCCTCCTGTTGTTAGTGCATAACCAGCTGCATAAGTAGATAAATCAATAATTTCGTTAATAAAGGCACTATCAAGTCCACGACTAGAATCATAACTTATTACGGTTGTCCAGACTTCACCGTTATTAATCACGGCATCTGAATCGTCTGTGATCTGAACTTCTGCAGTTCCTCCTAAATCAAGATAACGTTGCCAAAAACTTAAGCTAATATTGGTATATCCCACCAGTGAAAAAGCAGGAGTCACCAACTCGGTATTGGTTGTCCCTCCAGATCCTTGCAAATCACTATTCGACATAATAAATTGACTGGCATCATTACTCGTTACGATGAAACTGCGGTTAGGAACAAGATGCGGACTTGTACGCAGTGTCCAGTCTGCACCTGGAACTCCTAAAAACCCTCCTGTAACAGTTCCTCCCGTCGAATTATTAAAAGCAGTCCAAGGACCATAAGGAACTACTCCCGGTGGAATTAGATTTTGGACGCGCGTAAAAATATCCGAACTGTTAAAATTTTCTTCAAATATGACAGCACCACTCACAATCCCTCCGGTTGAAGTTAAGGCTTGAGGTATATTTTCACAAACAGTAAGAGTCGTAGGCGTGAATACAATTGGCGATGGCACATCATTTACTGTAACGGTGTAAGTTACCGTGTTGCTGTAAAAAGGTGCAAAAGCTTGCGTAGCGGTTAAGGTAAACACATTAATTCCCGGATTGGTCGGACTAAAAGTATAACCTCCGGTCGGTGTACCCGACACACCAGTTGCAGGATTCCACACAAAATTATCATAGCGCAAAGCAGGAACCCCGCTGTGTGCATCAAAATTTAAAGTTACCAATGGCGACGTTCCTCCATTACAGAACGAAGTCGAACTGGAAGAAAGCGTCAGTGGTGGTGGCGGTGCCGTCACGAAAACCGTGTAATCTTCAAATGTCCCAAATGGTCCCGCAGCATAACACGGACCTTGGTTTGCCCCAGTACCGGACAAATCATTGATATCAGCTCCTCCTATACGCATACGGTGCGGACCAGCCGTATTGGCCACGCCAGGCACACTAACCGGAACTATAAAGTTCAAGTTTAAAGTAGTAGGATTGGCGCTCAATGAAACACCACTGGCGACCAATTCGGCGCTACCTATATTATTATCAAACACACCATCATTATTCCAATCAATCCAAATTCTGGTATTATAGGTAAAACCTGTTCGGTAAGTAATCGCAATAGGAACATTTTGGGTTTGAGCAATATTAGTACTAAAGGCTGTATAATTTCCAAAAAAACCGGGCTCCGACCCTGTGGTATTATTGATAGATCCGAAAGTTACATTAGTAATTCCTTGACCGTCGGTACTAGTTGGCGCTGGCGTACAAGGCGCTGGCGGCGGCGGCAATGTTAAAAATGAAGTAAGAGTAGACCATGCACTATACTCTCCACCACAATTAGAGCGTACCCATACTCTATAGGTAGTAGAAGCCAATAATCCGGTAAAGGTTGTTACAGTTCCTAAATTTGCACCAGCAATGGCGGAAGTCGAAATAGGCGGCGTAGCACTAGTTGAAATAATATATTCATAGCCTGCAGAAGGCGCCGAAGCCGGAGCAGTCCAACTGACAACGGCAGAATTATATGTAATCGAACCACTAGTTAAACCCGTTGGCGGAGAACAAGTCGGCGTATTCAAAGAAATATCATCAATCTGCAAATAGCCATTCAGAAAAGCTGCAGTACCTCTAAACCCTAGATAAAAGGAACCCGTTGCGGCGGCAACAAAGTGAAAGGTAAAGGTGTTCGGCGTCGTCTTGATATTCTGATGATCTGCTAACAGTGTGCCGGCAGCCACCCCTGCGGCGTCGGCAGTCAAACTAGTAGATACGCGCAATCGCTGACTATAAGAAGCCGCTTCACGAGAACCACCATATTTATAAGACACACGATAGGTCGTTCCAGCCGTGAGTGAAATGAGACGCGAAAAGAAATACGTATCCGCAGCTGCAGAACTACCAGTAATTAGATTTTTATTGGCAAAACCACCGATAATTAACCGGAGTTCCTGCTGGAAAACGGATGACGGCACGCTGCATCTCTAGTTCTCATATTGCACCGGTCGTAGCAACAACAGTAGTGCAATTGGGTATGAGAGGTGCCGACCACACCTTCAAAGTTTTCAACGTAAGGAAAAACTGGAGTAGAACAAAGTGGCGTAAGTACACCGTTAATATTTCGGGTCCACGCATGACAACTCGATTTCACATAAAAAGTATAAGGTATCCCTGGCAACAAACCAGTAACGCTATCATTAGTTAGCGCTGTGCTTCCCGAGGCAAACAATCCTGCTGCCCCACTTCCTGGCAAACCACTACTACGAACCTCCCACATATAATTCACAAAACCAGCAGTAAGAAAGCGGGGAGCGGTCCAACTAAAATTAACCGTCGTATTATCTACCTGCAAATTGGTGACTAAAGCAGTCGGATTAAAACAAGAGGTGTCCACGTAACTGAGTATTTGCTGCGGGACCACCGCCTACTATGTTGTTAAGCGCAATATTTGCACTGTTAGGTAACACCAGCACTAGCACCGCTCCACGGAGCAATCCTATTGCTAAAATCAGCATTGGTCAATCCTCTTAAACCTACTTGACCTGATGTGGAAGTTGCCGAAGCGGTAGCCCATGATTTATATTGAATTTCAATTCTCATATTGGATTCATACAATCTAATTTGAAAATTAATAAAACCATCTAAATTGGTAGTCCCAAGATTTCTACGTTTCATATTTTTATACTCCACTGTAAAAACTTGACTGCACCAAGAGACCTGTCGGTCAAATATTTAATATCTGCACCATCGTGCGAAATAGGCACCAGCTCAAACCATTTGAGGCGTTTCCTACCAAATTAAAGCCAAATCCAGAAATAGCACCATTATAAGCGGCAGCTGCCTAATAGGGTCGTAACTCCTGGAAAAGTAGCCCCAAAAGAAATATAACCATTATCCCTGATATTAACCGTGCTATAAAGCGCATTGTTGAAAGCAAAATTAAAACCAATCGGAACGTTAGGCAGATTAAAGCTGAAGAGCCCCAAAACTCGCCACAGGCGCTAAAGCCATAGGCCGCAGCAAATGGCATCGAAGTCCCACCGACCATATCAACATAAGCTGCTCCGATAGTTTGTGAAACAAAATTTAATAATCAAGCGTTAACGAACCCTGTGCGTGAAGAGAACCATTGCTAAAAATCAAAAATGAAACAAAAAACAAAAATCTAAAATAATTGTTTTTCGTTTTTGGCATTTTGTTTGAAGCACAGTTTAAAAGTAAATTTCTTTTCATAATCATTTTTTTAAGTTGGAGCGGTTATTATTTTTTCTTTTCCAATGAACTAGACTTGCAGGTTTAAATTTAGGTTAAGTTTTTGGAAATAAATTTAGAAGAAATTGACTGCTTCTCAAAATTAAAAATCTTAAAATTGTCGATCCAACGTCAAAATGCTATAAAAAATCGACGAAATACATTCTATCGACAAAAACAGACTAAATATACTTACAAATTTCTACTATTTTGCAAAAAAAATGGAAGAATCAGGAGCATTTCTCACTATATTTTGCTAAATCCTAACAGATTTACACTAAAAAAAAGAAAATCAAGCAGATTTACTAAAAAATCATTTTGAATTTTTGCTGTTTAAAAATAACGACGGTGAGAAAATCAGAAAGGAAAGTGCATCGACTGCAAAGTCCAAGATCGACTGGTTTATAAACCGTCACTACTAAATTTCAGACTCAACCCATCAATCAAATCTTGTTTCCGTCACTGATTGATGCAAAAAAGTGTTGATTCAATTAAAATTCTACACAACAAACTGTTTAGGCATTATTACAAATAAATAAGCAAAAAAACACAATCCATATCACCTGTATATTACCACAACACGCATGATAAAATGCGCTGAAAATCAATACCGTCCGCGTCACAAACAAACACCACCAATAGCTCGCGAAAAACGAAAAACACCAGCAAACCATGAACTATGATTTGAGTGTATAAATAAGTAGCAGCAATCAATAAACTACTCGACAATAACAGCTTACGACTACCAACCAAAAAAGTCAAAAGTTATACCTATTTATAGGTAGCAATTGCACAAGGGTAAATTATTGGTAAAATCTGCACTACCTAAGGCAAAAGAAAGAAATTCGCAAAACAAACTTCCTTTTACAATAATTATGTTTAATATTCTTATTAAAAGCTTAATCAAAAAAATCCTGAGTTTTACATATAGCTTTGCGCCTCTGCGTCTTTGCAAGGATTCAGATCGCGCCCAAAGCTGCTGCCCGACTAGAGCGCAGCGATTGGCGAAAGCAAAACATTCGCGTGGCAAAACTAAAACAACCCACTCCTATATACAGAAAAAACCTCCTAATAAATTAGGAGGCCTCTCTCGAGTTAACCAATAATACTCAATAAAAACTAAGCGATATTTGAAGCGTATTGAGACGCTTTTTTTCAAAAACGTTTTGATCAACAAACGGTTAGGGCAATTCCGTTTGTCATCATTTGTTTTCTCGTATTTGATTCTTTAGTGATGTTTTCGTTTGTTGTTTGTTTTGTTCCCATAAACCAAGAAACCATATTCATTGAAGAATTAGATTCTACTGTAGTAGTTGAAGCAGCAACAGTAGCAGGAACTTCGATTGTGTTTTGTGCAAACCCAGCAGTAGACAACAACATCATTACTAAAACGATCATCATTTTGATTGTGTTTGAAGTAGTGTTTGCTGTTGTGTTCATATGATGTGTTACTTTGTTTGTACATGACAAATCTATGGCAACCTCACAGCCAACTGAAATAATTTCGGTAACTAACCTCAAAACTCGTTCAACTTACCAAAAAGCAAAATTCGATGCATTTCAGCTAAAAAAGATGCATTTAACGGGCAACTTCAAAGGTCAAAATGGAAAAAAAATAGACACGCAAAGAAATAACACTGAATTGCAATCTTTTCTGCCAAAAACAAAATCAAAAGGAAAAATCCTCATTCAATTCTTACCTATATATAATAAGGTATAAATAATAGTCACAGCTCAGTAAAATATACCGCCTTTGTGCAATGCAACACGACAAGCAAAGGCAACCCACGATGGCAAGGATTTATAATACGTGGCTACAGTATGCCTAGCGCGCAAAGTTGCCTACTTTAATCTTTGACAAAAAATCAGAATTGACTGTTGGCAATGCAATTAAAAGGAAAAGGCAGATACTGAACCAATGAAGACAGAACGCGACGTGCGCTCAAGAACTCTTCAAACTAGCGCCTGAGTAGAGCGTAATCCGAATCCCAGCTATAATAAAATTTCAAGATTAATGATTATTGTCATATCACAGCAACTATATACCACCTACCTTTATGAGGTAATAGTGCATCATTATAAAAGTTTTTAAGATGAAAAGTAATATGGGTTCAGTAGACAGGATTATTAGAGTAGTAATCGCCGCAATTATTGTGGTCTTTATTATAAAGGAGCAATTACAGGTACCTTAGGCGTCGTACTGCTTTTACTTGCAGTTGTATTTGCATTAACCAGTACCTTGGGCATTTGTCCACTCTACGTGCTTTTTGGGATTACCTCCTGTCCTATAAAAGAAAAAAAATAAGATCATGAAAAAAACTAACGCAAACAAAACGAACAGCAATGGTATTGATTTTCACAAATGGTATTCTAATCTGGCGTAATGTATTTGAATCGACTTTTGAGGGCAGTTACACAAGAAAAATTCTGGTAGATAACACCGACAACATCTATGTCCTAGGCTTAGGAATGGGAAGTAATGGTTTGGTGACACGAGTAAAAAAGTTTGACACAAGTGGTGTTCCTATCTGGACGTTTTATGATAGCAATGGCATAGGTGCGCCTATAAATGTAAGTTGACCCCAGACAACGCCTTATTGGTTGTGGGAAGAGGAATTACAGGGATTGTGAATGGCTATCTAAAAATTAGTGCAGCGGGAAATCTAATTTGGAATAAACCAGGAATATCGAGTCCAACCATTGGTGATGCTGCGGGAGATTCATTAGGAAATACCTACATCATCAATGGCGAAAATACAGTTTCTAATGCTGGAAGTATTCTCGAAAAATATGATCCAAGTGGCATTCTTATTTGGACAAATACCAACGCAATGGCGGGCAGTAAAGTGGAAATAGGTTCTGACGATAACCCAATAATTAGCGGCTTCCCCAATGCAGGAACCGCAGGAGCAGCTTTCATGAAATATGACTCTAGCGGTTCGGTAGTATGGCAAAATTTGAATGCTGATGGTGCCGAAGTATTATTGCTTCACAGTCAATTAATACTAGACAATCAAAACAATGCGTATTTGTCGGCGGGCAATCTCTTTAATATGGCGGTTTGCAAGATAAATGGGGACGGCAGTTATGGCTGGGTTGGACTAGTTTCCGGGAGTAATTCTGCCAAATCCTTTGCGCTGGATGCCAATAACGCGGCTTACCTTATTGGAACTACCACGGCAAAACTAGCAGAAACTGCCTGGAAATAAACACACCTTCAAAACCAATTTTATAGTAAACCCAAACCCTTTCGAGAATTATTTTCCAATTAAAATGCAAGAGAATCACGGAGAGAAAAAGTCATTATATTTTCAATTACTGGCACAAAAGTATATGAAAGTACTTTTTGGGGAGAAACGGAAAATATCGATGATTTAAAAATTGAAAGTGGTCTGTATCTGTTAACAGTAACAGACCAAAATGGCATGGTATCAAAACAAAAATAGTTAGAAAATAAATCATAATTACGGATTTACAACCCGATAGCATGAATCTGCACCCGAGCGCAGTCGAGGGCTTTTCGCTTAGTCACCACGCTAATGGGGGTATCAATAGTTTACAAACAAAAAGCCCTTTCGTTTCCAAAAGGGCTTTGTTTCTATTAAACACTATATCTCACCATCTAATTCACTATCTTCTTAGTTACAATTTCACCTGTACTCGTCGTAATCTTAACAATCAAAACTTGATTGATGTTACCTACATTCATTCGAACTTCACTTCCAGATAAGTTGTTTTTCTCTACCAATAGGCGACCACGAATGTCATACAATTGTACGGTCGACATATTAATCGCGCCAGAATTAATAACAACCTCTTGGTTTTGTTTGTAAACAACGATATTGTTACCAGAATCAGGCTGTTCCACTCCTAAGAAATTCTCATAAACCACTTCAAATCGATCATTGAAAACACCAGCTTCCGTTGTAAAAAGATATGGAGCTACTTTCAGATTGGTGCGCGTGTTGGTCAAATTATCTTTCAAATAAATATCTTGGCTCTGTGTGTCAAATAGACCATCAAAATTGTTCAAAGCGATAGTATAATTGCCACCCAATTCCGACTTAAAGCCAAGGATAACGGTATCTGTGGTTTCAAATGGAAGTGCACGACCTTGAATTACGTACTCCTGATTGTCGACAATCGTAGTCAAAGCGGTTTGGCTATCTCCAAAAAACAGTCCGTCAATCGCAGGGTCGTAACCATTCGTTGCACCAGTCATATAAGCAACCATCATTTGACCAAAGTAGCCAGTATCATCGGTCAAATTCAACCAATATCTATGTCTTTCAAACTGCATACGCAAGAATTGGTCACCGTTGTTACCAAGTCGCATGGTATTGGTAAACGCCAAGCTAGAACCACCTGTCGGTACTCGGGCAATAAACCCTTGTCCTACCTGTATAAATCCATTTGGAATCAATCCTAACGGATCTCCGCCCGAATTAGATACTCCGCCTGCTAAGGTATACGTAGCGTAAGATGAAGTTGCTGCATTGTTGGTCTTTCTCCAAAAGTAAAGCGGATCGGTCAATGAATTATCATTAATAAATTCATCTGCGTCAATGGTCGAAGGATACGGATTTCCAATACTATAATACTGATTTGCATTTAAGGAATTAAAAGTAACTGGTCCATTATTTGGCACACCTGTAAAAGTGCCCGACCATATCGTAGGAGTGGCGGGGTGATTATTTGGCATTCGAATCAAATAACCCGTTCCCGAGCTAAAACTGCCTGTAGCGGCAGTCGCAACATATTGCCCAGCCGAGCCCAGCGATCCATCAAAAGCGTAAAAACGATTCGATAAAGTTTGAGGAGAAAAAGCTTGCAATTGTTGTCCAGCAACAGGAGCACTCCACATGACATAATCCTGACGCATGAGCGCTGCAGTATTTCTGTTAACAATAATGTTTCCAGAATTGGCAACATCAGTATTTTGAATCAAATTGGCATTGTTTTCTAGTGTAAAACTTCCTGACGACACAGTCAAAGCACCTTCAAGAGTTATATTATCACCAGAGGAAATGACAACTGTACCGCTTGAAACGGTTAAAGTACAAGCACTAAATCCACCACCATTAGTTGCCGAAGTATAATTCCCTGCTATAATTGCAGCAGTGGTACTCGTTGGTGCGCCATTATTCCAGGCACTTCCATTCCAAGTTGTGCTTCCACCGATCGTTACCGTTGTAGGAGTCGAATCAAGTGTGGCGCAACTACCACTCTGCACTACAGCTCTAAATTGAGTCGTTTGTGTTAAAGCTCCTGAAGTATAGGTTGAATTGGTATTGACAATCGTAGTCCATGAACTAAATGGACTAACTGCACTTTCCCATCGAATTACAGAACCTGTTTGTCCAGATAAAGTCAAAAGTCCACTCGTTGAGCCAGAACAAATAGTTGTTCCGCCCGAAACAGCGCCTGCGACCGTGGCAGGTGTAACCGTAACTGTTGGTGTTCCAGAAACGGTTGCAGCACAACCATTGGTGTCTCTAACAGAAGTTAGGGAATACGCTGTTGTTGTAACAGGGCTTACAGAGATATTACTACCAGAAGTGTAGGTATTTACAGTTCCCCCAGAATAAACAACGGTATAAGCAGATAAACCTCCTGTAATTGCTACCGCAAGGTTTGTACTTCCGCCATTACATATCGTATTAGAACCTGAAAGTACAGCTGAAATAGCAGCACAAGTTCCCGTTCCTACGGTAACAATACCAGTTGTCGCTGCAAAGAAAGTGTTGTTCTTATTTGTTGCCGCCGATGTGGTACTTCCGTGCGAACCTGATGGAGTTCCAAAACCACCCATGGTAAGTGTACCAGCAGTGTGAGAAAGTCCGGTTCCTAGGTTAGCCGAAGAACCAGCCGTAATTGAAAAATTATTCGTTACAACTTTCGCACTTGGGATGGTTAGAATTGTATTGTTATCTATTGTTAAACTTCCTATGGTTGCAGGAAGCGCATTTCCAGCCGCTTGAGCTCCTCCTCTGGTATAACGGTAATTACCCGCCACGTTAAAAGTTCTAATATCTGTTTGAATATTTCCCGTAGAACCAGTTGTGGTGATACCATCAGCAGAACCCATATTAAGAATTCCGCCACTCGATAAGATGAATGTAACTGCGGTCGCAGCTGGCTCAGCAACAATATTAAAATTCCCACAGTTTAGAGTTCCTCCCGAATTTACAGTAAAAGTTCCTGCAGGGCTTGAACCATCATAATTGAATTGTCCGTTCAAGGTACATGTACTGCCGTTCAATACATTAAAATTAATCCATTTTGCAATAGTTCCTCCGTTGGATTGAATATTTTGTGAGGTTCCGGAAAAATTAACTATTGAATTTAAGGCTGCTGTTGTAGTTACCATATAACCACCAGTCTTAGAAAAATTTCCTGTTAAATTTATTGTTGATGCCGCAGTGCCCGAACCTAATTCTACTTCGTATCCTGTCTGTGAATAATTTCCAATAGCGAAAGTTCTTACTGTTCCTGAATTATTCATAATTAATTGCGCTCCTGAATTACCTGTGGCACTAACTGTCATATTTCCAGTGATATTGGTCGCGCCTGCAAAAGTGACATCATTATTTCCTCTTGCACCAGTAACAGTTAAATTAGTGTAAGGACCAACAACCACCGTTTGAGCGCTGGTTCCATAGTATTCGACTGTTCCTGTCCACGTTCTACCAGTAGGTAAAGGCGTAGCAGAAGTATTTTGAGTTCTCAAAGTTCCAGTACCACTATTGGTTAGCGAAGCTCCAGTCATAGCAAAAGTATTCATATTTAGAGTGGCAGCAGACCCTATTGTTAGGGTACCCCCAACAGAAAACGCTCTCCCTGCGGTTGTTGTATTATTACTAATCGTAAGATTATTGAATGAAGTAAGAATCGTACTTGGTAAAGTGTTATTAGCGGTCAACTCTAACGTCCCTGTCCCTGGTGTCCATACAGAACTTGTTCCAGCCACAGTAATTGCCCCATTAACACGCAACAATCCACCCGCGGTCATGGTGATTCTTCCTACCTGATTTCCAGTAGTACCAAGTCTAAGACTATTGGTAATAAGCGTAGAACCATTCGTAAATGTGATAGTTCCATCTCTATTTTGATTTCCTGGATTTCCGACATCAACATTTCCTGCAACGGTTAGTACTGGACTGCCAGTTGCAGCAAATGTAAGTGTCGCTACTCCGTTACCTGAACCAATAACCATGGAGGCGCAGGTAGCATTGGTGACGTTTACCGTCACTGTAACACCAACATTAATCGTAACTGCATCGGAAACTGAAGGCACTGAAGCACCACCCCATGTAGTTGTACTATTCCAATTGCCAGATACGGAAGCCGTTCGTTGTCCAAAAGATTGCTCTGTAAATAAGAAACAACAGAATAAAAAAACCGTCGTTAATAATTTAATTGCGTTTAAATTTGTTTTCATCTTTGTCATTTTTGAGTCATATGTTTTGTTTCAAAAGAATAATTGCAATTCTACGGACAAAATTAATACGTTGCTGGCGACTTTTTTTCTGAAGGAATCTCTACTTATCCTCAAGTTATCAACCACTTCGCTTATTATTGGTCTTGTATTTCAATTACTCCGGTTCAAAATTAAAAAAATATTAAAAAAACATCGACAAAATACCAATTTAATCGATAAACTGTGCTATTTAATTTATTTTATAAACTAAATCCTACAAGATTAAATCGTCACATTGTTCTAAATCCCAGATAAAAGTCACCGTAAAAACACCTGATTCAGCACTTTTTGCACCTGAGTCTACCGATCGAACGAAGTAATCGTGATCGCTCCGAAAACCATTACTGCAAAACCAATCACCCAAAAAGGCGGTAAATATAACTTCTCGGTCACTAAAATCAATTTCTCTACGAAGTTCTCTGCTTTAAATAATAAATCGTTCTAAAGCGCTCTAAATAGCTAAAAAGCGTCACCCGAACTTCCCGACAGTTGATGAGTATCAAAAAATGAAATACCTTCCAACAAAAAAAACCTGTCTACATCCATAGACAGGTTTTTTTTATTGGAAGGTATCGCTATAATCTTAGTTACAACAATACGAATTTTGAATTGAATTAATTAACTACCTTTTTCGTAACTACCTCATTATTCACTGAAGTTACTTTAACCAAAACAACTTGATTGGTTGTTCCTGCATTCAAGCGAACTTCACTGCCATCGATATTGTTTTTCTCAACCAACAAGCGCCCACGGATATCATAAATCTGAACTTTCGACAATTTGATGCTTCCAGCATTCACAACAATTTCTTGACTTTGTTTGTAAACCGCTACTGTATTTGCGGTTAAAGATGGGTTATCTGCAGACAAGAAGTTATCATATCGAACTTCAAATCGGTTATTGAACACACCAGCCTCAGTCGTAAAATTATAAGAACCTGCTCGTAAATCATGAACCGTGTTAGTCAAATTATCTTTCAAATAAATCGCTTGATTGTTGGTGTCGAATATGGCCCCATCAAAGTTGTTTATGGCAATGTTAAAGTTCCCTGCTAACTCCGATTTAAATCCTAAAGCAACCACATCTGTCGCTTCGAAAGGCAATGCTCTACCTTGAATAATGTAGTCTTGACCCGCGATAGTCGAAGTTAATGCAGTTTCACTATCATTAAAATAAAGTCCATCAATAGCAGGATCATAACCATTCGTCGCATTCGGCATATACGCCACCATCATTTGACCAAAGTAACCTTGATTGTTGGTTAGATTTAACCAATAACGACTTCTATTTTCACTCCTTCTTAAAAATTGGTCAGCATTATTGATAACACGCATAGTGTTGGTAAATTCCAAAGTAGATTCACCCGCTGGAACTCTGGCAATAAAACCTTGTCCAACTTGTATAAAACCATTTGGCTGCAATGTTAAAGGATCACCTCCAGAATTAGAAACTCCACCTGCTAAAGTATAGGTTGCATAAGATGACGTAGCGGCGTTATTGGTCTTTCTCCAAAAATAAATGGCCTCAGTCAAACTATTGTCATTAATAAAAGCATCTGCATCAATGGTACTTGGGTAAGGATTTCCAACAGCGTAGTATCTTCCTGCAGTCAAACTAGATTGCCCTTGTGGTCCATTATGCGCATTTCCTCCTGTAAACGTACCACTCCAACTCGTTGGAGTAACAGGATGATTGTTAGGAAGACGAATCAAATATCCAATTCCTGCATTAAAACTCCCCGTAGCAGAAGTAGCAACGTACTGTCCTGCCGAACCTAGAGAACCATCAAACGTGTAAAAACGTGTCGATAACGTGTTTGGAGAAAATGCTTGCAATTGTTGCCCACTCACTGGAGAAGACCACATCACATAATCCTGACGCATTAAGGCTGCAGTATTTCGCTTCACTACAGTAGAACCACTTCCGGTGTTAGCTGTTGTATTCACTTGTTTCAAGTTCGCATTATTTTCAACCGTAATCGTTCCTGCATTATTAATTTTATCGGTAAGTGTAAGATTACCTCCTGACTTCACGGTCAATGACGTAGAAGCTGCAACATCCAAGCTATTAGCCGATACGGTCGTCGTGATTTCTGGATAAAAACTAGCACTAGAAATAATCACATTCGACAATGCAGTTGGAACTCCATTAGACCAGTTTCCAGAGGTCGCCCAAGCTGTAGTGCTTGCTCCTGCAGTCCACGTAGTTTGACCTTCTCCCAATTGGAAGTCACCATAAACAGTTACCCCTGTCGCTTGTGTAGTCGTACTCGTTCTAGCTCCGATAGTCAAGTTGGTCCAAGTTGGATTTACATAATTGGCAATTCCTAAAGCCGATGTACTCACTCCAGAATCTAAATCACCTGCAACAAAAGTAAACGTCGCATCATAACTTCCTCCAGTAACACCACTATTCGCAATGTTATAGTAACGATTTACTGTTTTAGTAGCTAATAAAGTCGAGGTACTAATTTGTGGATGATCATTATCTGTTGTAAATACCACCAAATTACCTGCGCCTGTTACTCCGCTATAAGCAGTAGTCACAGGAGTGTAAACAGTACTATTTCCGATTTCAAAAGTTCTAGAATTAGTACCTGTTGGAATATTTTTTTGCAAGTTACCACGAACCCAACCATTAGGATTTGCCGTAACATTATTTCCGGTTGGAATAATCACTTTAAAGGCGTTGGTTACCAATTGTGCATTCAAAGTTAAGTTATTGTTTACGGTCATATCATTGGCCAAACTTACCGTTCCTCCACTTGTTTTATTAACAAACAAATAATCAAAAGTAGCAGCACCAATCGTAGTTACCGTAGAAGTTCCAGTTCCTTGAAAGAAAACCGTTCTCGAATTAGAAGCATAAGAACCATTAGTCTTCGTATCCCAGTTGCCACTCAAGTAAATGTCACCACCAATCGCACTCGATAAAGTAAGTACACTAGTTCCAGAAGTATTTCCTCCGATCACTACGTTGCCACCAACTGTCAATTTGTTAGTTGTAGCTCCCATAGATAAAGAACCTGCACTCGCAGCACCCACAACACCCAAGTTCAAATCTCCAGCAATCGCTCTATCAGCAAAACCATTCGCAGACAAATCTACTGTTGTTCCGTTTTGAACCAATACGTGGTTTGGATATCCTTTTCCAGTAGTTGCGCTCCACTCTAAGTAACGACCATACGTTCCAGTCGTATTATATATTAAAGTAGATGCACTTCCGTAAGTTGGCGCATTCGTACTGATAAAAGCACCTGAGTTTAATTGCAACGAAGTCACAATGTTAGAAGCGGCACCAAAATCAACACCACCCGCCATCGTCACTGTTGGAAAATTAACCGTTCCAGAAACCGAACCTGAACCTACAAAAAATACAGGTCCTGCAGTAGCGGTAAAATCACCAGCCGTAGCCGCGATAGATCCACCGGTTGGAATCGTCAATTGTTTGGTATTAAGATCTAATTTACCTGCGGTTAATGTCAACGAGCTAGTAGTTGCTGTGATCGCTGTAATTGCAGATAAGGTTACTATATTATTTGGAGAAGTCCCCGTATTATTAATAGTTAAGGTATTGACAGTTGCAGGCAATCCTGTTCCTGTATTTTGATTGGCAGTACCATTATAAACATAATTGGCTCCTGCATTAAATGATCTTGTCGTAGTTTGTACAGAACCAGTTGCTCCCGAAGAAGCAATACCTCCAGTATTTCCTGTTCTCAATGTTGAACCACTAGCCGCTGTAAATGTTCCCGCTCCAGTAATAACTGAAGTTCCAAAATCTACTGTCGTACCAGATACTACAGTTAAGTTAGCATTTGCTGCAACTGTTATAGTTCCTGCATTAGAAATAGTTTGAACTCCTCCACTATTTAAATTAACTGCAGCTGCCGAACTAGGTGCAAAACTCAAAGTAGCACCACTGGCTACTGAAATATTTCCCTTAATACTTGAAGCAACGGTCATATTGATACCTAAAGTACCTTGGCTAACTGTTAAATTATCTATGCTTACAGCTGTTCCTCCTGAACCAGTTGCGGTTCCTGCAGCGTCGTATTGAAAGTTAGCATATGTTCTTCCTGCAAGACCAGGTGCATTTGCAACCGACAGCTTAAACAAACTACCTGTCTGAAATGTAATTTTAGAAGCAGGCTGTGTCAACCCAAATGGGTTTGATCCAGCAATCTGATTAAACGTTGAACCACTTGCGAAAATAACCACATTAGCAGTTCCTGCAGAACCGAATAAATTTCCCGTATTACTTGTACCTTGTGTTATTACTGATCCACTATTAAAAGTCAAAGCACTCGCATCAGTTACAATAAAAGTATTTGCAGAACCAGAAAAAGTCATATTCCCGCTCACGCTTCCTGTTGCCCCTGTTGCCAAAGTCAATGCTAGAGCACTCGCTCCATTCGCATTTAAAGCACTACCCGAAGCTACAGACAAATCAGCACCTGTAACACCATTACTTATCGTCAAGGCACCGGCACCAGCAGGTTGCAAGTTTACCGTTGTGTTTCCAGACACTAATATTCCACCAACCGTTTCAACCGGAATGTTGGTTACAGTAGTTGTAGCGCCATTATTAAAAATCATATTGTCGTAAGCTCCGATAACCGATCTGGTTGGCGTCCAGTTTGTACCGGTAGCCCAAGAAGCTGTTCCGGTTTGGTTCCAAGTATAGCTTGGTGTGGTTGCACCTACAGTATACGAATAGTTGGTTCCACCTCCGCTGACGTTTTGTCCAGAGGAATTGTATAAGTTCAAAGTAAAATAATCAGCTTGTGCCACCGAAGGAGCAGTTGCTGTATTAGAAGAGAAGATATAATAAGAGATAGTAGCACTTGGCGTGTTAACTGCTCCAGGAATGGTAGCCGTCAAGGTTGTTCCCGATGTACTAAATGGGATAATTGTAGAAGTAGTAAAACCATCTTTTGAGTAGCGTAAGTAAACGGTTTCATTGGTACTCAAAGTAGCAGAAATTGTAGTGGTAACTACAACAGGCTGACCTACTCCTACCGAAGCAGCTACAGGACTTTGAGAAGCACCTGTAATATCTTTAGGATTGTAAGTTGTAGACAATACCGACATAAAGTTGTTAGCAGCACTATTCCCTCCTACTGAGAAAGTATAATACGAACCTGAAACTATTGCTGGTAAAGTTCCACTTTGCCCCCCAGAACTAGTATTATATCTAGCCGATGAAGCCGCCGATGCAGGGTCTATGTAGGTATTAAACCCCGACAATTGTTGACCGCTTGTATAGGGTCTCCAGTTGGTCGTGTAATTTGTGGCTGCTGCAGTTCCTGTCGCAAATTCCCAGTTACGTGCTCCTGCTCCTGCAGCTGAAGTTGCATTAATTCGCACAAAACGAACACCGCCACCACGAGTCACCAAATCATAAGTTACGTAACCACCGTTTGCAACCTGAGTTCCTAAAACCGTTGGTTGCGCATAAGAGTTCTCTGAAATAAAGGTCATAAAAAGCAACAACAACACAGAAAGTGTAGGCAATGGTTGTAACAAAACGACTCTTCTAAGTAATGAATTTTTCATAATTAAGCATTTAATATTGAACTGTAAACAGCGTTTAAAGCGTTTATCTTTATTCTGTTAGGAACCTACAAAGTTAAACAAATAATGCACTCCTCAAAGCGCAAAGAGCAAAAATATCAAGTCTTAATCAAATTTAAAGATTAGTTAATATTATAACGAAAAAACGCAGTCATTTTTGACAATCACGAAGTAGTATGCTTTTCTTGCCAACAACGAATCAAGAATTCTCCCAAAGTTCATGCCTAGATAGTGTATAGATAAAGTATAGATAGTGTATGAAAAAGGCATAAAAAAACCTCCCTTGACGAAGGAGGCTTTCTGTTGAGTAATTAACCATGCTTATAAAAAACTATGCGATATTAGAAGCGTATTGAGACGCTTTTTTCAAAAACGTTTTGATTAACAAACGGTTTGGGGCAATTCCGTTTGTCATCATTTGTTTTTTTGAATTTGATTCTTTAGTGATGTTTTCGTTAGTAGTTTGTTTTGTTCCCATAAACCAAGAAACCATATTGATTGAAGCATTAGACTCTACTGTAGTAGTTGCAGCAGCAACAGCAGGAACTTCAATCGTGTTTTGTGCAAACCCAGCAGTTGATAACAACATCATTACTAAAACGATCATCATTTTGATTGTGTTTGAAGTAGTGTTTGCTGTTGTGTTCATATTGGTGTGTGTTACTTTGTTTGTACATGACAAATCTATGGCAACACCACAGCCTGATGAAATAGTTTCGGTAACTAACCCCAAAACTCGTTAAACTAACCAAAAATGAAAATTCGGTGTATTTCAGCTAAAAAACATGCATTTTATGGATAGTTTTTCCAAAAGCTTTCGATAAAAAACAAGGATTAAACCTTTTAAATGCATAAAAGCAGCAAGAAAGTTAGTATTGAAGAAAAACAACGCAAATGCCGACTGAAGAATCGGCATGAATAGAAGCTCAATAAACTTGGTTATCGTTTGATTACTTTTACCGTTTTGGTATTTTCTCCTTGGCTAACCACGAGGTTATATACTCCTGAAGAAAAGGATTCTCCTAGCTCGAGGTTGGCAATATTGTAGACCGTATCTTTATAGGTCACAATAGATCTTCCAAACATGTCATAGACTCTTACTTCTATAATGTCTTCACTTGATGTATTCACATGCAAAGTAAAATTGTTGGTAAATGGATTGGGACTTGACTTTACCTCAAAAATATTTAAAGGTTCACTTGCCAATCGCGTTGCCGTTGGCAAGATGGTTAGCGTGCAAGATTCGCGTCCGGTCACGTAGCTACTATTGAATAGAACATCGACACGAATAGAATAAGTGGTTCCCGCCATCGGGCCACCTGGAATATTGCTTATACTCATTGAACTTGCCGCAGTGATATATTCTCTATGTCGGACTCCGTTATCAAATACGAACTTGTACCCTTGCGCACCTGTGATTGGCACAGCAAAAATACTTTGCCATAAACTGTTGGTTGAACTACCACAACTCGGAATAGAAATTCTCGAAACCCCAGGCGTTGGTGGCGTTACAATAACGCAAGTATTACCATATTCTGTATCAGGCAACCATGCGCCATTAAGCTTCAATAATACATCAACCGTATAAGAAGTTGCGAAAGTAATGTTGTTGATACCCAGATCGACCATTCTGAAACTGTTTACCGGACTGTCGACGGTTCCAATTAAGACACCGGCTTTTCTTACTCTAAATCTATAAGCAGATGCTCCTGGAATTTGATTGCAAAAAATAGTATCCCAAATATCTCGTAAGAAAGAACCACAAGTCGGACTATTAATCGAAGTTGCATTAGGAACAGGAGGTGTATTTACAATACACGCTACTCCATAAGGTCTCCAAAACCCTCCCACCTTTACGGCAACTCTGACGGAATTAGTGATGCTGGTAGATGAAAAAGTTACTCCTGGCGTCAAATTCAACAAGTTAAAACGATTGACATTTGTTTCGAAAACACCAATGTCACTTCCGTTGGTCACTTCAAATCGGTAACCTTGCGCTCCGGCAATTGGTTGCGCAAAAAGTGTAGTACTTAGACTTGGCACTGTTATTCCACAACTTGAAGCAAGTAGATAAGACGTCGTTGTAATTTCATCAATAACACCGTCGCAATTATCATCAATATTATTTCCTGGAACCTCTGTGGCGTTCGGATTCACCAATATATCGGTGTCTAAACAATCTGTCCCAATATACTGAGCGGTGTAACCGGTTGGGATATTAGTTCCATAACAAGTTGGCACAGTTGGAAATCCGTTGCTATATCTATCACCATCCTGATCTATATAAAGATTTGAAATTCGCCATTTTGTTGGATCAGTGGGTGCGCAATCGGTATCATTCGTGGCCGTATTTGCAGGTTGTCCAGAACATGATACGGTCGCCGTACCCGTTCCGTATCCGTCACCATCGGTATCCGCATAGTAGTTGGTTCCAGAACTCACTGCGATATAAATTGTCCTAGAAGTAAAACCGCAAGCATTATTGACAATGATTGTGTAATTACCTGCAACATCATCCAGTGGTGTTCCCGTAATGGCACCGGTAGTGGTGTTGAAACTCAAACCCGTTGGCAAGTCTGGCCCGATCACGATCGAAGTGGCAGTACTTCCAGAATAACTCATTAGGTTAGCTGCAATTGGAATGCCTGTGCAGTAGAACGCTGCGTTGGCCGTGTAATTCAAAGAAGTTGGCGGCACACAGGCTAAGGTTGCTGAACGATTTCCGTTTGTAGGATTAGTTGAATCCGCATTGACTTTAGAAAGGTTTATTTGCGAATAGGATGGGATTAAGCACACCTGAAAAAAGAGAAAAATAAAATTACTCTTCAGTGAAGTACGTGAAAAAAAATTCATGGTTGAACTGTGGGCATTCACTCTACCAAAATAGTAGGTCTTAACTAACTTCATAGTTTTAATTTTCAAGCGATTAAAATTAATACTTATTTACGAAAAAATCGAAGTATCAGAACAAAATTAACCTAAAATTCATCTCAAAATACTTCAAATTTTATATTTATTCGTATTTTGTTAACAATTGGAACACTTGTACAAAACGGCAATAATAAATCGCCTAATGGGCAGAAATCACAATGCCAATAAGTCCAAAAAAAACATTTCATTTTGACTTTCCGCATAGCTATCTCTACCATTTGGTTAATATCTCACGAATCTAAAAAACAAAACGCCTCAATTTGAGGCGTTTCATAATCTACTTTTAATCGTTATCTTTTGATAACTCTTAGCGTTTTCACATTTTCTCCTTGTGTTACAATAATGTTGTAAACACCTGAAGGATATTGAGATCCAATTTCTACATTAGTAATAGCGGCAACATTTGCTTGACGTGATTCAATCTCACGACCTAACATATCATAAACGCTAATTTTTACTAAATCTTCACTTGATGTGTTAACATTCAATTTGAATGTTTCGGCATATGGGTTTGGATAGGCATTTACCTCGTAGATATTAACCATTGAATTGGTTTGTCTCGTAGCTGCTGGCGATGTTGTTAAAGTACACAATACTGTACCTTCAACATAGCTACTATTGTATAATACGTCTACACGAATTGTATACACGGTATTTGCGGCAGCACCTCCTGATAACAATGGTAATTGGAATCTTGGATTTGCAGTTGCGAATTCTCTTGTTTGAGCGCCATTCGTCACGACAAATTTATAGCCTTGAGCTCCCACTATTTGTTGCGCAAAAATAGTTGTCCATAGTGCATTGATTGTTGTTCCGCAAATTGGTCTAATCACTCGGGAAGTTCCTGGAGTAGCTGGCGTTGTAATCAAGGCTGTTGGTCCGTATTCTGTGTCTGGTCTCCAGTCATCTGCAAATTTTAGTAACACATCAATTGTATATGTTGTTGCGAAATTTACATTAGCAATTCCTAGATTTATTAAACTGAATCTATTCGTTGTACTTGAATAAGTTCCCACAATGGTATCTCCATCTTTTACTCTAAAGCGGTAACCAGTTGCGGTTGGTACACGTTGACAAAATATCGAATTGGAGATATCGCTCAAAGTTGAACCACTAATTGGATTAACTACAAATGTTGCATTAGGAACCGCTGGCGTATTAACAATACAAGGTGATCCATAAGCTCTGTAGAAACCACCTGATTTCACGGATACTTCTACAGTGTAAGCAGTTCCGTAGGTAACCCCACCTGCCAAGTTCATCAAATTAAACCCAACGGTTGGCGAATCAAATGTTCTCACCGTCGCACCGTTGGTAACTCTAAATCGATATCCTTGAATTGGACCTAATTGCGGAACGTATGTTGCCAAATCGTAGGCAAATAAAGTATTCACCAAGTTCGTTAAGGTAATTCCACATTGAGTCGCAACCAAGTTCGAAGTTTGTGTTACCTCATCAATAACACCATCGCAATTGTCGTCAATTCCGTTTCCTAATACTTCAGAAGCATTCGGATTTGCAGTAGCTGAATTATCATCGCAATCTACACCATTATTCGCTGAAACATATCCACTAGGAACTGTTGCTCCGTAGCAAAGTGAAACTGCTGGAAAACCATTGTTGAATGAATCACCATCTACATCAATGTAGAAATTAGCGGTTCTCCATTTTGATGAATCTCCAGGAGCACAATCTGTATTGTTTACAGAAGTATTGGCTGGTTGACCTGTACAAGATAATATCGCTGCGCCAGAACCAAATCCATCGCCGTCTGTATCGGCATAGAACGTGTCTGGAGTAGTGTTTACAGTTAAGGTTAATGTCGCAGTATTACAACCTACCACATTAGTATAAACGCCGCTTGAATTATACGTTTGTCCGTTCTCTGCCCAAGTATAAGAAATACAAGCACTAACTGTTTCGCTTCCTATTGTTGTACTTGGAATAATGGTTAAATCTAACGTAGCTGTATTACAACCAACTACGTTTGTATATATTCCACTAGTCGTATAAGTTTGGCTATTTTCTGCCCATGTATATGTATCACAAGCGGAAGTTGTTAAGCTACCAGTTGTTGTACTCGGAACAATTGTCAAATCTAAAGTAGCGGTATTACAACCAACCACATGAGTATAAATTCCTGTTGTTGAATAACTTTGGCTATTTAAGGCCCATGTGTACGAATCACATGCAGTAGTAGTTAAACTTCCCACCGTAGTACTTGGAATAATGGTCAAATTCAAAGTAGCTGTGTTACATCCCGAAACGAAAGTAGTTCCGATTTGTTCTGTAGTATACGATTGACCATTTGCAGGCCAAACATAAGTGTCTCCAGAACAAATTGAAGTGGTTACGTCTCCATTAGTTGTTAATGGATTCACAATCACCGTAACAGTAGATGAAGATGAAACATTACATCCAGTTAAAGAATCTGTTGCTACCAAAGTATAGTTTGTCGTTGCTGAAGGGTTCACGCTGATTGAAGCATTTCCGGTCGCAGGCGTTCCTGATCCAGAAGGTAATCCATTTACTCCTGGAGCCGTATCTGCAATCCATGAATATTGTGCAGCGATTGGTGCTGTAGCGGTAAGCTTAGGATTTTCAACTGCCCACCATCCTGTACCAAAATTCACTGTAATTGTAGTGTTGAAACGGATGCGTAACGCCGCATTATTAACATAAGCGTTCAAGTTGACGTTATCTGCGACGAAATTGTTATTGGCTCCTTGGTTAGTCGTATAAGTCTTAACTGTTGTCCAGTTTGTATTGTCTGTCGATACCTGTACAACTGCAGTATTCGTTCCGCTGTTTCCTTTCGTATACGAATGATTGTAGGTAAAACTAAGCGTACTCATTCCATTTGTATTGATCGCTGGCGAAGTCAAAGTAGAAGTTGTAGTGGCTGATCCGAATGCTGACGCAGATGTAATCATGTATTGGCTAGCATCAACGTTATTGGTGATGGTAGTCAAACCAACTGCTTGTCCACTGTTTCTCTGAACGAATATCGTACCTGTTCCTGCAGCAGTAAAGGTAGGCGCACCGTTGAAATTTTCATTAATCGGTGTTGTTGTCGAAACAGAAAGTATTGTTGCCGATCCAGTAAGATTCGTGCTCGCACCGTCGCAGATGCTAGTTGCTCCAGAAGCCACAACCGTTGTAGGCAATGGGTTGACAGTTACCGATCTTGAAACGGTTGTCGTGCAACCATTAGCTCCGGTCACGGCATAATTGATGTTGGTCGTTCCTGACGCAATACCTGTTACTGTTCCATCAGTTACTGTAGCAATACCAGAATTTGAAGTTCCCCAAGTACCATCTGCTGTAGTGCTTGAAAATACTGTCGTCGAACCAGCACAAACCGTTTGTATCCCTGTTAGAGCAGCCACAGTCGGCGCTGTAATATCAACGGTTACAATTACCGAGTCTGTACTAACACAACCGCTAGCGGTAGTCGTTTTCGTTACCGTATAAGTTGTTGTAGACGTTGGATTGGCAGTAGGATTGGCTGCTGATGCCGAACTCAATCCTGTTGATGGTGACCATGAATAAGTATTACCTGCAACGGCCGTTTCTCCAATTACTTTTCCAGTTGGATTTAGAACACAGGTTTTAGTGAAGTCAGCTCCAGCAACTGCTGTTGGAAGCGTATTGTTTACTGTAACGGTCACAGTTGCTGTTGCTGAACAGCCTGAAGCAGTATGTGTTTTGGTTACAGTATAAATTGTAGTTGTTGCAGGGTTGGCTGTTGGATTACTTATAGAAGACGAACTCAATCCAGTTGCCGGTGACCAAGAATAGGTAAATCCAGCCGCAGAGGCTTCACCGATAGTTGCGCCTGAAGGATTGGCTGTACAAGTTTTGCTAAAAGCCGTACCTGCATTTGCCACTACTACTGTCACTGTAACCGTCGCCGTATTATTAGTACTAATCGTACTCACACAAGCACCTTGCCCAACCACACCTGAAGAAATTCCCGTAACGGTAATGGTTGTTGCTGTTGCACTTGAATTTAGGGTTGATGTAGTAAAAGTTCCACTACCAGAAGCAAAAGTCATTGAAGCTGTACTTCCTGTAGCGGTATTTCCACCACTAAGATTATAAGTAACGGTATAAGTTCCGTTTGGCATTGACGATGAAGTTAGTGTCACCACTGAAGCCGACGCGGCACAGAAAGGTCCAGTTGCAGTCGTAGCAGCAGTAAGTGCATAAGTAGGGCAAGTATAGGTAATCAACACGCGTCCATTAGCACCACTTCCACCAGTGTTGGTTCCGTCACCGGCACCTCCGCCTCCTCCGCCTGGAGCAGTTCCGTTAGCGCCATCGTTTCCTGCAGTTCCCCCGTCTCCTCCTTTGCCACCTCCAGTTGGAGCAGCTGCGGCCGTTACGGTACTCCAAGAACCAGCACCAGAAGTTCCATTGGCAGCGGTACCTGCAGACGAGCCACCAGGACCACCTTGTCCAGTACTATTATCTCGTCCTCTTCCTCCGGTTCCACCAGAGAATTTAGTTGCTCCAGTACTGGCGGTAGACAAACCTCCCGTACCTCCAGGGCCTCCTGTTCCAGAAGTAATTGATCCTCCTGTTCCACCTTTGGCAATCACAGTTGTTGTGTTGAATGTAGAATCGCCTCCATTATTTCCAGCGCCAGTATCACCAGCACCTCCAGCACCGATAACAACCGGCACAGTTCCCGAAACGCTTACGCCAGTAGACTTGCTATATGCACCGCCACCGCCGCCACCGCCGCCGTCTGAGTTTGATGTACTTCCTCCTCCGGCACCACCTGCTCCCCAAGCTTCTACTGTAGCAGTAGTAACTCCAGCTGGAGTGATGAAATTTCCGGAAGCATTAAATGTCGCTGTTGTTTGTGCCGAACTAGTTGTAGTAAACAACATACTAGTAAAACACAACAATAGGGTCAAAACACCGAGATGGGTTTCCCTAATTTGATTGAATAATTTAGTAAACTTTTTCATGCTTAATTAGATTTATTGTGGGGGTTAAAAATTTGTATAAGAATGCCTGTTCCACTTTATTACATAAGGGGAAATCGGCGAAATTCGCTAGGTTTATTTAGGATGTAAGCTATTTGTCGCTTAGAGAAAATGAACTATGAAAATGGGTTCATTTGATAAAGTAATTTTTGTTCCATGTGCTCTTTTTTATGATTTGTTATTTCTAAAAAAAAGTTTATCCAGAATGAACTTGTTGAACGGAAAAACTTTATTGTTTCAATTATACAGACAAAGTAACGTTGGAAGCTTAAACAAAAAAAAAGAATCCGACAAAAAGGGCATAAACTCGTTAAAATACGACACAAATGTTGTTCATCGGGACGAAAATGCCGTTAATCTAGTACTAGTTTTGAGACGTATAGGTTTTTTGACAGGTAAATTTGAATACAATTAACTTCAAATCAAACATTTAAATAAAAAAACCCCTTCATTTCTGAAGAGGTTTTTAGTATTATGCTTGACCAGCGGGACCAAAATTAAGTGGTATCGGCGGTTGCTCTGTATCCTTGATTTCTCCATGAGAAACCTCAAAACGATGAACGTTTTCCGCCAACGCTTTCACCAATCGTTTGGCATGTTGCGGTGTCAAGACTATTCTTGATTTTACTTTCGCTTTTGGTGTACCAGGCATGATACACACAAAATCTAAGACAAATTCAGAGGCTGAATGATTTATTATGGCCAGATTAGAATAAATTCCTTCTGCCGTAGCTTCATCCAACTCAATATTGATTTGCCCTTGTTGTGGCTGTTTAGAATCGCTCATATCTTAGTAAATATATTCTTCTTTATTAGCCATCATTTCGTTGTAATCATCTTTAGAACCTACAATAGTGTTATCGTAATCTCTCATTCCAGTTCCTGCTGGAATACGGTGTCCTACGATAACATTCTCTTTCAATCCTTCTAAGTAATCAACTTTACCAGCAACTGCTGCTTCGTTTAATACTTTAGTAGTTTCCTGGAACGATGCCGCAGAAATGAAAGATTTGGTTTGTAAAGACGCTCTTGTAATACCTTGTAAAACTGGAGTTGCTGTAGCTGTAATAACATCACGAGCAGTCACTAAGTTTTTATCCGTACGTTTCAACAACGAGTTCTCATCTCTCAACTGACGTGGAGAAATGATTTGACCTGGTTTGATTGTTTCCGAATCTCCAGCATCTTCTACCACTTTCATACCGTAAAGATTATCGTTTTCAACAATAAAATCTTTGGTGTGAATGAGCTGCTCTTCTAAGAATAAAGTATCTCCTGGATCTTCTACGCGAACTTTACGCATCATCTGACGGATGACAACTTCGAAGTGTTTATCGTTGATTTTAACCCCTTGTAATCGATACACCTCTTGGATTTCATTTACCAAATACTGTTGAACAGCAGCAGGCCCTTGAATTCTCAAGATATCTTCTGGCGTAATAGCACCATCAGACAAAGGAACACCGGCTCTAACGAAGTCATTTTCTTGAACTAAGATTTGACTTGATAATTTAACCAAGTATTTCTTCACTTCTCCAAATTTAGACTCGATGATAATTTCACGATTTCCACGCTTGATTTTACCAAAAGTAACTACACCATCAATTTCTGAAACCACTGCTGGATTGGATGGATTACGAGCTTCTAACAACTCGGTAATTCTTGGCAAACCTCCAGTGATATCTCCAGATTTAGAAGAACGACGTGGAATCTTAACCAATACTTTACCGGCTTTAATTTTCTCGCCATTCTCAACCATTAAGTGAGCTCCAACTGGCAAGTTATACGAACGAATTAATTCGTTGTCTTTACCATAAACCAATAAAGTTGGAATTAATTTTTTATTTCTAGATTCAGAAATTACTTTTTCTTGGAAACCTGTTTGCTCATCAATTTCAACCATGAATGATTGTCCTTGCTCTAAATCTTCGTAAGCAATTTTTCCTGTAAATTCAGAAACAATTACTCCATTATATGGATCCCATTTACAAATCACATCTCCTTTAACAATAGACTGACCATCTTTAACGAAGATACTTGAACCGTAAGGAATGTTATTGGTACTTAATAAGATACCTGTTTTTTCGTCAATTAATTTCAATTCCGTAGAACGAGAAACAACAATATCAACAGCGTTTCCATCGGCATCTTCTCCTTTAACAGTTTTAAGATCTTCGATTTCAAGTTTACCATTAAATCTTGTTACAATACTAGATTCTTCTGAAATACCTCCGGCAACTCCACCAACGTGGAATGTACGTAGCGTTAACTGAGTTCCAGGCTCACCAATAGATTGAGCAGCAATTACGCCAACGGTTTCACCTCTTTGCGTCATTCTTCCTGTAGCAAGGTTTCTTCCGTAACACTTAGCACAAATTCCTTTAAGCGCTTCGCAAGTCAATGGAGAACGAACTTCCAGTTTTTCAATAGGAGATGCTTCGATTTCTTTTACAATTGCTTCAGTAATTTGTTGTCCTGAATAAACCATTACTTCAGAAGTCAACGGATTTAAGGTATCATGTAAAGCCACACGTCCTAAAATACGCTCTCCGAAAGTTTCTACGATTTCTTCATTTTTCTTCAACGCTGAAACTTCAATACCACGTAAAGTACCACAATCATCAACATTTACGATAACGTCTTGAGATACATCATGCAATCTTCTGGTCAAGTAACCCGCATCCGCCGTTTTCAATGCGGTATCGGCAAGACCTTTACGAGCACCGTGCGTAGAGATAAAATATTCTAAGATCGATAATCCTTCTTTAAAGTTAGAAAGAATCGGGTTTTCGATAATCTCACCACCTCCAGCGGTTGATTTTTTCGGTTTCGCCATCAATCCACGCATACCAGTCAACTGACGAATTTGCTCTTTCGATCCACGCGCTCCAGAATCAAGCATCATATATACCGAGTTGAAACCTTGTTGGTCTTCACGGATATTTTTCATCGCTAATTCAGTAAGCATGGCGTTGGTTGATGTCCAAACGTCGATTACTTGGTTGTAACGCTCATTGTTGGTGATCAATCCCATGTTATAGTTCATTGAGATACCTTCTACTTGTTCACGTGCATCTGCGATTAATTCCCCTTTTCTTTCTGGAATAATAATATCACCTAAAGAGAATGACAATCCACCTTTGAAAGCGAATTTGTAACCCATATCTTTCATGCTATCTAAGAATGCTGCCGTTGTAGGAACATCTGTAACACTTAAGATTCGTCCGATGATATCACGTAAATTCTTTTTAGTCAAAACGTCATTGATATAACCGGCAGCTTCTGGAACTACTTCGTTAAACAATACACGTCCAGCAGTTGTTTGAAGAATTTTATATACTAATTCTCCTTCTTCATTAAAATCTTTCGCTCTAATTTTTACTCGAGCATTCAATTCTAATCTTCCTTCGTTCAAAGCAATATTTACTTCTTCAGCAGAATAAAACGTCAAGTCTTGTCCAAGAATCTGTAATTCTGGTGTCGATACTCTTTCTTTGGTCATATAATATAGACCCAAAACCATGTCTTGAGAAGGTACGGTAATTGGCGCTCCATTGGCTGGATTCAAGATATTGTGTGAAGCCAACATTAATAGTTGTGCCTCAAGAATAGCTTCTGGTCCTAAAGGTAAATGCACCGCCATTTGATCCCCATCAAAATCCGCGTTGAAAGCGGTACAAACTAATGGGTGCAATTGGATTGCTTTTCCTTCAATCAATTTAGGTTGAAATGCTTGGATACCCAAACGGTGCAATGTAGGAGCACGATTCAGTAATACTGGATGTCCTTTGATTACATTCTCTAAAATATCCCAAACAACTGGTTCTTTTTTATCGATAATTTTCTTAGCCGATTTAACCGTTTTTACAATTCCTCTTTCGATTAATTTACGGATTACAAATGGCTTATACAATTCAGCTGCCATATCTTTTGGGATACCGCATTCGAATAATTTTAGTTCAGGTCCAACGACAATTACCGAACGCGCAGAATAATCGACACGTTTTCCTAGTAAGTTTTGACGGAAACGACCTTGTTTTCCTTTTAGGGAATCCGAAAGTGATTTCAACGGACGGTTAGATTCTGTTTTAACAGCAGAAGCTTTACGTGTATTGTCAAACAATGAATCTACTGATTCTTGCAACATACGTTTTTCGTTACGCAAGATTACTTCTGGCGCTTTGATTTCCATCAAACGTTTCAAACGATTGTTACGGATGATTACTCTTCGGTATAAATCATTCAAATCTGAAGTGGCAAAACGACCTCCATCAAGCGGCACTAACGGACGCAATTCTGGCGGGATTACTGGAACTACTTTCATGATCATCCATTCTGGACGATTTTCGCGGTTCAAGTTTGATTCACGGAAAGATTCAACTACTTGAAGTCTTTTTAATGCTTCTGTTTTACGTTGTTTAGACGTTTCGTTGTTTGCTGAGTGACGCAATTCATATGACAAAGCATCTAAGTCGATACGCGCTAGCAAATCCATAATACATTCTGCTCCCATTTTGGCAACAAATTTATTAGGATCAAAATCATCTAAATATTGGTTTTCTTGTGGAAGAGAATCTAAGATATTCAAGTATTCTTCTTCGGTTAAGAAATCTAATCTTTGAATTGAATCTCCTTCTGCATTTTTAGCGATACCTGGCTGAATAACTACATATCTTTCGTAGTAGATAATCATATCTAATTTCTTAGAAGGCAAACCAAGAATATATCCGATTTTGTTTGGAAGTGAACGGAAATACCAGATATGAGCGATTGGCACCACCAAATTGATGTGTCCTACTCTATCACGACGTACTTTTTTCTCCGTAACTTCAACACCACAACGGTCGCAAATGATTCCTTTGTAACGGATTCTTTTGTATTTACCACAAGCACATTCAAAATCTTTTACTGGACCGAAAATACGTTCGCAGAAAAGACCATCACGTTCTGGTTTGTGGGTTCTATAATTGATAGTTTCTGGCTTCAAAACTTCTCCTCTTGACTCAGCCAAGATAGATTCTGGTGAAGCCAATCCAATCGAAATTTTGTCAAATCTTTTGATTGGATTTTTATCTTTATTGTTATTTCTAGTATTCATCATAGTCGTAAAATTTTAAGTTGTTGGTTGTTAGTTGTTGGTTGATAGCCTTGGATTTTGTCCCAACAACTATCAACCGCCAACCATCAACTATTTTATTCTTCTAAACGGATATCAAGACCAAGACCTTTCAATTCGTGCATCAATACATTGAATGATTCCGGCAATCCTGGTTCTGGCATGGTTTCTCCTTTTACGATAGCTTCGTAAGTTTTGGCTCTACCAATTACGTCATCCGATTTTACGGTTAAGATTTCTCTTAAGGTACTTGAAGCACCGTAAGCTTCTAATGCCCAAACCTCCATCTCTCCGAAACGTTGACCTCCGAATTGCGCTTTTCCTCCAAGAGGTTGTTGCGTAATCAAAGAGTATGGTCCGATAGAACGCGCGTGCATCTTATCATCAACCATGTGCCCTAGTTTCAACATATAGATTACACCTACTGTTGCAGCCTGATGGAAACGCTCTCCAGTTCCACCATCATAAAGGTAAGTATGTCCGAAACGTGGAATTCCAGCTTCGTCAGTCAATTCGTTGATTTGATCTAAAGTAGCACCGTCAAAAATTGGAGTCGCGAATTTGCGTCCTAAATTCATTCCAGCCCAACCTAAAACCGTTTCGTAAATCTGACCGATGTTCATACGAGAAGGTACACCAAGTGGATTCAATACGATATCTACTGGAGTTCCATCTTCAAGGAAAGGCATATCTTCATGACGAACGATACGAGCCACAATACCTTTGTTTCCGTGACGTCCTGCCATTTTATCACCCACTTTCAACTTACGTTTTTTAGCGATGTAAACTTTAGCCAATTTCAAAATTCCTGCTGGTAATTCATCACCAACAGTAATTGTAAATTTCTCTCTACGCAATGCTCCTTGAAGGTCATTCAACTTAATTTTATAGTTGTGGATTAAGTCGTTTACCATTTTATTGGTAGCGTCATCTGCAACCCATTGACCAGTGCTTAAGTGTGCGAAATCTTCAACAGCATACAACATTTTTTGCGTGTATTTCTTACCTTTTGGCAATACTTCTTCACCCAAATCATTCATAACACCTTGCGATGTTTTACCGTTTACAATCAAGAATAATTTCTCTACTAATTTGTCTTTTAATTCAACAAATTTCGTTTCAAATTCCATTTCTAAAGTGCCTAAAGCATCTTTATCTTGGGTACGCTTGCGTTTATCTTTTACCGCTCTCGCGAATAATTTTTTGTCTAAGACTACACCATGTAATGATGGAGAAGCTTTTAATGAAGCATCTTTTACATCACCAGCTTTGTCTCCAAAGATCGCACGAAGTAATTTCTCTTCTGGCGTTGGATCTGATTCTCCTTTTGGTGTAATTTTTCCAATTAGAATGTCGCCAGGTTTTACTTCAGCTCCAATTCTAATCATACCGTTTTCATCTAGGTCTTTAGTAGCCTCTTCAGAAACGTTAGGAATATCATTCGTCAACTCTTCGTTACCCAATTTCGTGTCTCTTACTTCAAGTGAGTAATCATCAACGTGTATTGAGGTAAAGATATCATCGCGAACTACTTTTTCAGAAATCACAATCGCATCCTCGAAGTTATAACCTTTCCATGGCATGAACGCTACTTTTAGGTTTCTACCCAAAGCTAATTCTCCATTTTGTGTGGCATATCCTTCAGACAATACTTGACCTGTAACAACACGATCACCTTTTCTTACGATAGGTTTCAAGTTGATACTTGTACTTTGATTGGTTTTTCTAAATTTAATTAAATTGTATGTTTTCTCATCAGCTTCAAAACTTACCATACGCTCTTCTTCAGAACGATCGTATTTGATGGTGATGATATTAGCATCTACGTATTCAACTACTCCAGGTCCTTCAGCATTAATCAATACTCTAGAATCCGAAGCCACTTGACGCTCTAAACCAGTTCCAACAATTGGCGCTTCAGGACGTAATAATGGTACGGCCTGACGCATCATGTTTGATCCCATCAACGCACGGTTCGCATCATCATGTTCCAAGAACGGAATCAACGAAGCTGAAATCGAAGCAATTTGATTTGGTGCCACGTCAGTATAATGAACTTGTCCTGGATCTACCACTGGGAAATCGCCTTCTTCACGGGCAATAACTTTATCAGCAGTAATTTTTCCTGAATTGTCCATGGCAATGTTTGCTTGTGCAATCATTTTACCTTCTTCTTCTTCAGCGCTTAAATAGATAGGAGTTGAATCTAAATCGACTTTACCATTCGTCACTTTACGATAAGGTGTTTCGATGAATCCCATTCCGTTTACTTTCGCGTAAACTCCAAGAGAAGAAATCAAACCAATGTTTGGACCCTCTGGTGTTTCAATTGGACATAAACGTCCGTAGTGTGTATAGTGAACGTCACGCACCTCAAATCCGGCTCTTTCACGTGAAAGTCCACCTGGTCCTAGTGCTGATAATCTTCTTTTGTGCGTAATCTCTGCTAGTGGATTCGTTTGATCCATAAACTGAGACAACTGATTGGTTCCAAAGAAAGAGTTGATTACCGATGACAATGTTTTCGCATTAATCAAATCGATTGGTGTAAACACCTCGTTATCTCTAACGTTCATTCTTTCGCGGATGGTTCTAGCCATACGTGCTAAACCAACGCCGAACTGTTGAGACAATTGCTCGCCTACAGTTCTAACACGACGGTTAGACAAGGATCGATATCATCAATCTCTGCTTTAGAGTTGATCAATTCGATTAAGTATTTCACGATGGTGATGATATCTTCTTTGGTCAAGACTTGCTTTTCCATTGGGATATCAAGGTTCAATTTTTTGTTCATTCTATAACGACCTACTTCACCTAAGTTGTAACGTTGGTCAGAGAAGAATAATTTATCTATAATACCACGAGCAGTTTCTTCATCAGGCGGTTCTGCATTACGCAATTGTCTGTAGATATGCTCAACGGCTTCTTTTTCTGAGTTGGTTGGATCTTTTTGAAGCGTGTTATGAATAATACTGTAGTCAGCTTGACTAGTACTTTCTTTGTGCAACAAAATAGATTTTACGTTCGAGTCGATGATTTCTTCCACATTATCTTTGTCGATAACGGTATCTCTATCAAGGATAATCTCGTTACGTTCGATAGAAACTACTTCACCAGTATCTTCATCTACGAAATCCTCATGCCATGTATTTAAAACACGCGCAGCAAGTCTTCTACCGATATATTTTTTAAGTCCTGTTTTAGACACTTTTATTTCCTCTGCAAGGTCGAAAATTTCAAGGATATCCTTATCTCTTTCGAAACCGATGGCACGGAATAAAGTCGTTACAGGTAATTTTTTCTTTCTATCGATATACGCGTACATCACGCTATTGATATCGGTAGCAAATTCTATCCATGATCCTTTGAATGGGATAACACGAGCAGAATATAATTTGGTTCCATTGGCGTGGAAGGATTGTCCAAAGAAAACACCAGGCGAACGGTGCAATTGCGATACAACTACGCGTTCGGCGCCGTTGATTACAAAAGTACCACTTGGAGTCATGTAAGGAATTGTTCCAAGATACACATCCTGAACAATAGTTTCAAAATCTTCGTGTTCTGGGTCGGTACAGTACAGTTTCAATCTCGCTTTTAAGGGCACGCTATAAGTAAGACCTCTTTCGATACACTCTTGAATCGTGTAACGCGGTGGATCTACAAAATAATCGAGAAACTCCAGTACAAAGTTATTTCTGGTATCTGTGATTGGAAAGTTTTCCATGAAGGTGTTGTATAAACCTTCGTTGCCTCTTTCGTCAGATTTGGTTTCCAATTGGAAGAAATCTTTAAAAGACTTTACCTGTACGTCCAGAAAATCTGGGTAGTCAGGAATATTTTTGGTTGAGGCAAAATTCAATCTTTCAGTCTGATTTGTTATCATCAATGGACAAAATTTTGATTAAAAAAAAGTAATTTTTTTGTGTAAAACACTGCTTGATTGATACTTTCTTTTTATAATCAATACCTCTTTAAAAGTAAACCGGAGTATCTTCAGTAAACTTCTGTCTTCGTATTGACTAAAAACTTTTTGGGTATTTTATAATAAGATTAAGAATATAATTTTATTATACGAAAAATGGTTTAGGCCATTGGACGTCTCTGTCCAAGGCCTAAACCTAGTTTTCAAAACCGAGTTTAGCTTATTTTAGCTCAACTACAGCTCCAGCTTCTTCTAATGATTTTTAAGACCTTCAGCCTCATCTTTAGTAACACCTTCTTTGATGTTAGATGGAGCAGCATCTACTAAATCTTTAGCTTCTTTAAGACCTAAACCAGTTAATTCTTTAACTGCTTTTACTACTGCTAATTTAGAAGCATTAGCGTCTTTCAATACAATTGTAAATTCAGTTTGCTCTTCAGCAGCAGGAGCATCTCCTGAACCACCAGCTGCAGGACCAGCAACTACAGCAGCAGCTGCAGGCTCAATACCATACTCATCTTTTAAAATTGTAGCTAATTCATTAACTTCTTTAACTGTTAAGTTAACTAATTGTTCTGCGAATTGTTTCAAATCTGCCATTTTTTCTATCGTTTTTAAATAGTTTGTAAAATATAATTTATTAAGTGCGCGCGTGGGCTAATGTTATCTTTCCGATAACGTTTTAACAATTCCAGCGATTTTTCCACAACCTGATTTAAGGCAGAAACAACATTTTTAGCAGGAGATTGTAACAATCCGATGATTTCTCCAATCACTTCTTCTTTCGATTTCAGTGCGATTAAAGCATCCAATTGGTTGTCTCCAATAAAACCGCTTGATGAATGAAAGCTCCTTTAAAAGAGGCTTGTCAGATTTTTTACGGAATTCTTTGATGATCTTCGCAGGAGCGTTTCCGTTCTCAGCGATTAGGATTGAAGTGTTTCCAGCCAAAACTGTAGCTAAATCGCCATAGTCGTTGTCTGAAGCTTCCATTGCTTTTTCCAAGCAACGTATTTTTAACTACTGCCAATTCGATACCTGCTTTAAAGCAAGCTCTTCTTAGGTTTGAAGTAGTTTCTGCATTTAAACCAGAAATGTCTGCTAAATAAACAACATTCGTTCCCGCTAACTGTGCAGTTAAATCTTCAATAACTCTTGATTTTTCTTCTCTAGTCATGATTTTAAATTTATACCGCTTTAGGATCTAAGGCAATCGCAGGACTCATTGTACTAGACAAGTGAATGCTTTTGATGTAAGTTCCTTTCGCCGCAGTTGGTTTAAGTTTTAATAAGGTTTGAATGATTTCGTGAGCATTGTCATTAATCTTGTCAGCGTCGAAAGAGATTCTTCCGATACCAGCATGAACAATACCTGTTTTATCTACTTTAAAGTCGATTTTACCAGCTTTTACTTCAGCAACAGCTTTCGCACATCCATAGTAACAGTACCAGTCTTAGGGTTTGGCATTAAACCTCTAGGTCCTAAAACACGACCCTAATGGACCTAATTTACCCATAACCGCAGGCATAGTGATGATTACATCAATATCTGTCCAACCGTCTTTAATTTTTGCAAGTAATCGTCTAAACCTACGTGGTCTGCACCAGCAGCTTTAGCTTCCGCTTCTTTATCTGGAGTAACCAATGCAAGAACTCTTACATCTTTACCTGTACCGTGTGGCAAGGTTACAACTCCACGTACCATTTGATTCGCTTTTCTTGGATCAACTCCAAGTTTCACAGCGATATCTACCGACTCATCAAATTTAGCAGAAGCAACCACTTTGATTAATGCCGAAGCATCTTTCAAAGAATACAGTTTGTTCTTTTCGATTTTAGAGGCAGCCTCTTTTTGCTTTTTAGTCAATTTTGCCATGTCTTCGCTTTTTTTTTAATGGAGATTCTCCACTTACAGTTATGCCCATAGATCTAGCTGTTCCAGCGATCATACCCGTAGCAGACTCAATTGTGAATGCATTCAAATCGACCATTTTATCTTCAGCGATTGCTTTGATTTGGTCCCAAGTAACAGATGCTACTTTTTTTCTGTTTGGTTCCCTTGAACTGATTTTAGCTTGCGCGTCCAATAATTGAACGGCAGCAGGAGGAGTTTTACGACAAAATCAAAATGATTTGTCTTTGTATACCGTGATTTGCACAGGCATACTTTGCCAGCTTTATCTTGGGTTCTAGCATTAAATTGCTTACAGAATTCCATGATGTTCACACCAGCAGCTCCAAGAGCAGGTCCAACCGGCGGCGATGGATTCGCTATGCCTCCCTTAACTTTAGTTTAACTACTTTACTAATCTCTTTAGCCATTGTTTTTAAAAAATTTGCAGCGGTCTGTGGAAGCAGACGTTTGCGGTTTATAATAGTAATGAATTATACTTTTTCAACTTGCATAGCTCAACTCTAAAGGTGTTTTTCGTCCGAAAATTGTCACCATTACTTCGAGTTTACGCTTTTCTTCATTGATTTTTTCAACAGTTCCATTGAACCCGTTGAAAGGCCCATCAACAACCTTAATGGTTTCTCCTATGTTAAAAGGTATTGCATGTGTATCAGTTTGTACAGCTAACTCATCTACTTTACCTAACATTCTATTGACTTCAGACATTCTTAAAGGTACAGGATCTCCTTTTACTTCACCTAGAAAACCAATTACACTAGTATAGATTAAATGTGTGGAATTTCACCAGCCAAATTGGCCTCGATCATCACATAACCAGGAAAGTAAACTTTATCTTTGGTGATTTTTTTGCCATCACGAACTTGAACAACTTTTTCAGTTGGAACAAGAACTTGAGAGATATAATCGCCCATCCCTAATCTGTTGATTTCGGTTTCGATATGTTTTAACTTTATTCTCTTTGTCCGCTTACCGCTCTGACTACATACCACTTTTCACATTGCTGTCTGTCATCACAATAAAATTAAGCTTTTAACCAGCTAAAGAAACCAGCTATGGATTTTGCGAACAGTTCATCAACACCCCAAGTTGCCATAGCAAATAAAATAGAAAAAACTGCTACTACTATCGTAAGTCTTTGAACTTCTGCCCATTCAGGCCAAGTAGTGTTTGTTTTTAATTCTTCAAACGCTTCTGATATATAATTTAAAACTTTCATTATCATTATGTTTTTGCACGGCGGAGAGATTCGAACTCCCATCAACGGTTTTGGAGACCGCTATTCTACCCTTGAACTACGCCCGTAGTAAAAGCCAGCAGATCCTATGGCTATCTGCTGGCTTTACGATTATGTTTATTACTTATTCAAGAATTTTAGTAATCTGACCAGCACCAACTGTTCTACCACCTTCACGGATAGCGAAACGTAAACCTACGCTCATTGCAATTGGACTTAATAAAGCTACATCAATAGTTAAGTTATCACCTGGCATTACCATCTCTACACTGCTGGTAAAGAAATAACTCCTGTTACGTCAGTTGTACGTACGTAGAACTGTGGACGGTAGTTATTGTGGAATGGCGTGTGACGACCACCTTCTTCTTTTTTCAAGATATAAACCTCAGCTTTAAATTTAGCGTGTGGTTTTACTGAACCTGGCTTAATGATAACCATACCTCTTTTGATATCAGCTTTGTCGATACCTCTTAAAAGTAATCCTACGTTATCTCCAGCTTCTCCTCTGTCAAGGATTTTACGGAACATCTCAACTCCAGTAATTGTAGAAGTTAATTTATCAGCTCCCATACCAATGATTTCAACTGGATCTCCAGTATTAGCAACTCCAGTTTCGATACGACCTAGCAACAGTTCCACGTCCTGTAATTGTAAATACGTCCTCAACTGGCATCAAGAATGGTTTTGCAACGTCACGCACTGGCTCTTCAATCCATGTCAACAGCTGCCATCAATCTCAATAATTTTAGGAACCCGGGCAGGATCATTATTTCAATCCTCCTAAAGCAGAACCTTTGAATTACTGGACCATGTCTCCATCATATTCGTAGAAAGACACAAATCTCTGATTTCCATTTCAACCAACTCTAATAACCTTCAGCATCGTCAACCATATCCACTTTGTTCATGAATACAACGATTCTGGAATACCTACCCAGATTGCGTCCCCAAAAGGATGTGCTCTCACGCGTTTGTGGCATTGGTCCATCAAAGGCTGTACTTGGCTAACTAAGATAGTCCCATCCATTTGAGTTGTTAATTCAGTAACCATGTTCTTTACGTAATCCGCGTGACCTGGACAGTCAACGTGTGCGTAGTGGACGGTTAGCAGTTTCATACTCAACGTGTGAAGTATTGATAGTAATACGCCTCTTTCTTTTTCTTCTGGAGCGTTATCAATTTGATCAAATGATTTCGTTTTTGATAAAAACTATCAGATAATACTTTTGTGATTGCCGCAGTTAAAGTTGTTTTTCCGTGGTCAAATGCCCAATTGTTCCAATGTTTAAGTCATTTATTATTAATAAAATTTTCTTTGCCATTTTACTTAATTTTTAATCTTAGCTATATATTAGTGTTTTAAAATTTCATTCTAATTGTTTCAACCATGGAATTGAACCGTGACCTCTTCCTCACCAAGGAAGCAATTTCACCCTGGAGCTAAGTC
>JADKHM010000017.1 GCA_016721735.1 Flavobacterium sp.
ACCTTTTAATTCGTGCATCAATACGTTGAATGATTCAGGCAATCCTGGTTCTAGCATGGTTTCTCCTTTTACAAACTAGCTTCGTAAGTTTTTAGCTCTACCAATTACGTCATCGATTTTACGGTCAAGATTTCTCTTAAGTGCTTGATACCGTAAGCTTCTAATGCCCAAACCTCCATCTCTCCGAAACGTTGACCTCCAGTGCGCTTTTCCTCCAGGGTTGTTGCGTAATCAAGTAAGGTCCGATAGAACGCGCGTGCATCTTATCGTCAGCCGTATGTCCAAGTTTCAACATATAGATACTACAACTGGCGCAGCCTGATGGAAAGCGCTCCAGTTCCACCATCATAAAGATAAGTATGTCCAGGAACATTAAAATTCCAGCTTCGTCTGTTAATTCGTTGATTTGATCTAAAAAGTAGCACCGTCAAAATTGGAGTCGCGAATTTGCGTCCCTAAATTCATTCAGCCCAACCTAAACCGTTTCGTAAATCTGACCGATGTTCATACGAGAAGGCACACCAAGTGGATTCAATACGACTATCTACTGGGTTCCGTCTTCGGGAAAGGCATATCTTCATGACGAACGATACGAGCAACAGTACAACTGTTTCCGTGACGTCCCGCCATTTTATCACCCACTTTCAACTTACGTTTTTTTAGCGATGTAAACTTTAGCCAATTTCAAAATTCCTGCTGGTAACTCATCACCGACAGTAATTGTGAATGGGTTCTCTCTACGCAATGCTCCTTGAAAGGTCATTCAACTTAATTTTATAGTTGTGGATTAAGTCGTTTACCATTTTATTGGTAGCGTCATCTGCAACCCATTGACCAGTGCTTAAGTGTGCGAAATCTTCAACAGCATACAACATTTTTGCGTGTATTTCTTACCTTTTGGCAATGCTTCTTCACCCAAATCATTCATAACACCTTGCGATGTTTTACCGTTTACAATCAAGAATAATTTCTCTACTAATTTGTCTTTTAATTCAGCAAGTTTCGTTTCAAATTCCATTTCTAAAGTGCCTAAAGCATCTTTATCTTGGGTACGCTTGCGTTTATCTTTTACCGCTCTCGCGAATAATTTTTTGTCTAAAACAACACCGTGTAATGATGGAGAAGCTTTCAATGAAGCATCTTTCACATCACCTGCCTTGTCTCCAAAGATCGCACGAAGTAATTTCTCTTCTGGCGTTGGATCTGACTCACCTTTTGGTGTAATTTTTCCGATCAAAATGTCGCCAGGTTTTACTTCAGCGCCAATTCTAATCATACCGTTTTCATCTAAGTCTTCAGTGGCCTCTTCAAAAACGTTAGGAATATCATTCGTCAACTCTTCGTTACCCAATTTCGTGTCTCTTACTTCAAGTGAGTAATCATCAACGTGTATTGAGGTAAAGATATCATCGCGAACTACTTTTTCAGAAATCACAATCGCATCCTCGAAGTTATAACCTTTCCATGGCATGAACGCTACTTTTAGGTTTCTACCCAAAGCTAATTCTCCATTTTGTGTGGCATATCCTTCGACAATACTTGACCTACAACTACTCTATCCCCTTTTCTTACGATAGGTTTCAAGTTGATACTTGCACTTTGATTGGTTTTCTAAATTTAATTAAATTGTATGTTTTCTCATCGCTTCAAAGCTTACCATACGCTCTTCTTCAGAACGATCGTATTTGATGGTGATGATATTAGCATCTACGTATTCAACTACTCCCAGGTCCTTCAGCGTGTAATCAAACTCTAGAATCCGAAGCCACTTGACGCTCTAAACCAGTTCCAACAATTGGCGCTTCAGGACGTAATAATGGTACGGCCTGACGCATCATGTTTGATCCCATCAACGCACGGTTCGCATCATCATGTTCCAAGAACGGAATCAACGAAGCTGAAATCGAAGCAATTTGATTTGGTGCCACGTCAGTATAATGAACTTGTCCTGGATCACTACTGGGAAATCGCCTTCTTCACGGGCAATAACTTTATCAGCAGTAATTTTCCTGAATTGTCATGGCAATGTTTGCTTGTGCAATCATTTTACCTTCTTCTTCTTCAGCGCTTAAATAGATAGGGTTGAATCCAAATCAACTTTACCATTCGTCACTTTACGATAAGGTGTTTCGATGAATCCCATGCCATTCACTTTCGCATACACTCCAAGAGAAGAAATCAAACCAATGTTTGGACCCTCAGGTGTTTCAATTGGACATAAACGTCCGTAGTGTGTATAGTGAACGTCACGCACCTCAAATCCGGCTCTTTCACGTGAAAGTCCACCTGGTCCTAGTGCTGATAATCTTCTTTTGTGCGTAATCTCTGCTAGTGGATTCGTTTGATCCATAAACTGAGACAACTGATTGGTTCCAAAGAAAGAGTTGATTACCGATGACAATGTTTTCGCATTAATCAAATCGATTGGTGTAAACACCTCGTTATCTCTAACGTTCATTCTTTCGCGGATTGTTCTAGCCATACGTGCTAAACCAACGCCGAACTGTTGAGACAATTGCTCGCCTACAGTTCTAACACGACGGTTAGACAAGTGATCGATATCATCAATCTCTGCTTTAGAGTTGATCAATTCGATCAAGTATTTCACGATGGTGATGATATCTTCTTTGGTCAAGACTTGCTTTTCCATTGGGATATCTAAGGTTTAGTTTTTTGTTCATTCTGTAACGACCTACTTCACCTAAGTTGTAACGTTGGTCAGAGAAGAACAATTTATCTATAATACCACGAGCAGTTTCTTCATCAGGCGGTTCTGCATTACGCAATTGTCTGTAGATATGCTCAACGGCTTCTTTTTCAGAATTGGTTGGATCTTTTTGAAGCGTGTTGTGAATAATACTATAGTCAGCTTGACTCGTACTTTCTTTGTGCAACAAAATAGATTTTACGTTCGAGTCGATGATTTCTTCTACGTTATCTTTGTCGATAATGGTATCTCTATCAAGGATAATCTCGTTACGTTCGATAGATACTACTTCACCAGTATCTTCATCTACGAAATCCTCATGCCATGTATTTAAAACACGCGCAGCAAGTCTTCTACCGATATATTTTTTAAGTCCTGTTTTAGACACTTTTATTTCCTCTGCAAGGTCAAAAATTTCAAGGATATCCTTGTCTCTTTCGAAACCGATGGCACGGAATAAAGTCGTTACAGGTAATTTTTCTTTCTATCGATATACGCGTACATCACGCTATTGATATCGGTAGCAAATTCTATCCATGATCCTTTGAATGGGATAACACGGGCAGAATATAATTTGGTTCCATTGGCGTGGAAGGATTGTCCAAAGAAAACACCAGGTGAACGGTGCAATTGCGATACAACTACGCGTTCAGCGCCGTTGATTACAAAAGTACCACTTGGAGTCATGTATGAATTGTTCCAAGATACACATCCTGAACAATAGTTTCAAAATCTTCATGTTCTGGGTCGGTACAGTACAGTTTCAATCTCGCTTTTAAGGGCACGCTATAAGTAAGACCTCTTTCGATACACTCTTGAATCGTGTAACGCGGTGGATCTACAAAATAATCGAGAAACTCCAGTACAAAGTTATTTCTGGTATCTGTGATTGGAAAGTTTTCCATGAAGGTGTTGTATAAACCTTCGTTGCCTCTTTCGTCAGATTTGGTTTCCAATTGGAAGAAATCTTTAAAAGACTTTACCTGAACATCGAGAAAATCGGGATAGTCAGGAATATTTTTTGTGGAGGCAAAATTCAATCTTTCAGTCTGATTTGTTATCATCAATGGACAAAATTTTGATTAAAAAAAAGTAATTTTTTGTGTAAACACATTATTTAGTTGATACTTTCTTTTTATAATCAATACCTCTTTAAAAGCGAACCGGCGTATCTTCAGTAAACTTCTGTCTTCGTATTGATTAAAAACTTTTTGGGTAATTTTATAATAAGATTAAGAATATAATTTTATTATACGAAAAATGGTTTAGGCCATTGGACGTCTCTGTCCAAGGCCTAAACCTAGTTTTCAAAACCGAGTTTAGCTTATTTTAGCTCAACTACAGCTCCAGCTTCTTCTAATGATTTTTTAAGACCTTCAGCCTCATCTTTAGTAACACCTTCTTTGATGTTAGATGGAGAAGCATCTACTAAATCTTTAGCTTCTTTAAGACCTAAACCAGTTAATTCTTTAACTGCTTTTACTACTGCTAATTTAGAAGCACCAGCGTCTTTCAATACAACTGTAAATTCAGTTTGCTCTTCAGCAGCAGGAGCATCTCCTGAACCACCAGCTGCAGGACCAGCAACTACAGCAGCAGCTGCAGGCTCGATTCCGTATTCATCTTTTAAAATTGTAGCTAATTCATTAACTTCTTTAACTGTTAAGTTAACTAATTGTTCTGCGAATTGTTTCAAATCTGCCATTTTTTCTATCGTTTTTAAATAGTTTGTAAAATATAATTTATTAAGTGCGCGCGTGGGCTAATGTTATCTTTCCGATAACGTTTTAACAATTCCTGCAATTTTTCCACCACCTGATTTAAGGGCAGAAACAACATTTTTAGCAGGAGATTGTAACAATCCGATGATTTCTCCAATCACTTCTTCTTTCGATTTCAGTGCGATTAAAGCATCCAATTGGTTGTCTCCAATAAAAACCGCATGATGAATGAAAGCACCTTTTAAAAGAGGCTTATCAGATTTCTTACGGAATTCTTTGATGATTTTCGCAGGAGCGTTTCCGTTCTCTGCAATTAGGATTGAAGTGTTTCCAGCCAAAACTGTAGCTAAATCGCCATAGTCGTTGTCTGAAGCTTCCATTGCTTTTCCAAGCAACGTATTTTTAACTACTGCCAATTCGATACCCGCTTTAAAGCAAGCTCTTCTTAGGTTTGAAGTAGTCTCTGCATTTAAACCAGAAATGTCTGCTAAATAAACAACATTCGTTCCCGCTAACTGTGCAGTTAAATCTTCAATAACTCTTGATTTTTCTTCTCTAGTCATGATTTTAAATTTATACCGCTTTAGGATCTAAGGCAATCGCAGGACTCATTGTACTAGACAAGTGAATGCTTTTGATGTAAGTTCCTTTCGCCGCAGTTGGTTTAAGTTTTAATAAGGTTTGAATGATTTCGTGAGCATTGTCATTAATCTTGTCAGCGTCGAAAGAAATTCTTCCAATACCAGCATGAACAATACCTGTTTTATCTACTTTAAAGTCGATTTTACCAGCTTTTACTTCAGCTACAGCTTTCGCTACATCCATAGTAACAGTACCAGTCTTAGGGTTTGGCATTAAACCTCTAGGTCCTAAAACACGACCTAATGGACCTAATTTACCCATAACCGCAGGCATAGTGATGATTACATCAATATCTGTCCAACCGTCTTTAATTTTTTGCAAGTAATCGTCTAAACCTACGTGGTCTGCACCAGCAGCTTTAGCTTCCGCTTCTTTATCTGGAGTAACCAATGCAAGAACTCTTACATCTTTACCAGTACCGTGAGGCAAGGTAACAACCCCTCTTACCATTTGATTCGCTTTTCTAGGATCAACTCCCAATTTCACAGCGATATCTACTGACTCGTCAAATTTTGCAGAAGCAACCACTTTGATTAATGCCGAAGCATCTTTCAAAGAATATAGTTTGTTCTTTTCGATTTTAGAGGCAGCCTCTTTTTGTTTTTTAGTCAATTTTGCCATGTCTTACGCTTTTTTTAATGGAGATTCTCCACTTACAGTTATACCCATAGATCTAGCTGTTCCAGCGATCATGCTCATTGCAGACTCCATTGTGAATGCATTCAAATCGACCATTTTATCTTCAGCGATTGCTTTGATTTGGTCCCAAGTAACAGATGCTACTTTTTTTCTGTTTGGTTCACCTGAACCGGACTTTAGCTTTGCAGCGTCCAATAATTGAACGGCAGCAGGAGGAGTTTTTACGACAAAATCAAATGATTTGTCTTTGTATACCGTGATTTGCACAGGGCATACTTTGCCGGCTTTATCTTGGGTTCTAGCATTAAATTGCTTACAGAATTCCATGATGTTCACACCAGCAGCTCCAAGAGCAGGTCCAACCGGCGGCGATGGATTCGCTGCGCCTCCCTTAACTTGTAGTTTAACTACTTTACTAATCTCTTTAGCCATTGTTTTTAAAAAAATTTGCAGCGGTCTGTGGAAGCAGACGTTTGCGGTTTATAATAGTGTAACGAATTATACTTTTTCAACTTGCATAAAGCTCAATTCTAAAGGTGTTTTTCTTCCGAAAATTTTCACCATTACTTCGAGCTTACGCTTTTCTTCATTGATTTTTCTCAACAGTTCCATTAAACCCGTTGAAAGGTCCATCAACAACCTTAATTGTTTCTCCTATATTAAAAGGTATTGCATGTGTATCAGTTTTGACAGCTAACTCATCTACTTTACCTAACATTCTATTGACTTCAGACATTCTTAAAGGCACAGGATCTCCTCCTTTTACTTCACCTAGAAAACCAATTACACTAGTAATAGATTTAATAATGTGTGGAATTTCACCAGCCAAATTGGCCTCGATCATCACATAACCAGGAAAGTAAACTTTATCTTTGGTGATTTTTTTGCCATCACGAACTTGAACAACTTTTTCAGTTGGAACAAGAACTTGAGAGATATAATCGCCCATCCCTAATCTGTTGATTTCAGTTTCGATATAAGCTTTAACTTTATTCTCTTGTCCGCTTACCGCTCTGACTACATACCACTTTTTCACATTGCTGTCTGTCATCACAATAAAATTAAGCTTTTAACCAGCTAAAGAAACCAGCTATGGATTTTGCGAACAGTTCATCAACACCCCAAGTTGCCATAGCAAATAGAATAGAAAAAACCGCAACTACTATAGTAAGTCTTTGTACTTCTGCCCATTCCGGCCAAGTAGTGTTTGTTTTTAATTCTTCAAACGCTTCTGATATATAATTTAAAACTTTCATTATCATTATGTTTTTTTGCACGGGCGGAGAGATTCGAACTCCCATCAACGGTTTTGGAGACCGCTATTCTACCCTTGAACTACGCCCGTAGTAAAAGCCAGCAGATCACCTTATGGCTATCTGCTGGCTTTATGATTATGTTTATTACTTATTCAACAATTTCAGTAACCTGACCAGCACCAACTGTTCTACCACCTTCACGGATAGCGAAACGTAAACCTACGCTCATTGCAATTGGGCTTAATAAAGCTACATCAATAGTTAAGTTATCACCTGGCATTACCATCTCTACACCTGCTGGTAAAGAAATAACTCCTGTTACGTCAGTTGTACGTACGTAGAACTGTGGACGGTAGTTATTGTGGAATGGCGTGTGACGACCACCTTCTTCTTTTTTCAAGATATAAACCTCAGCTTTGAATTTAGCGTGTGGTTTTACTGAACCTGGCTTAATGATAACCATACCTCTTTTGATATCAGCTTTGTCGATACCTCTTAAAAGTAATCCTACGTTATCTCCAGCTTCTCCTCTGTCAAGGATTTTACGGAACATCTCAACTCCAGTAATTGTAGAAGTCAATTTATCAGCTCCCATACCAATGATTTCAACTGGATCTCCAGTATTAGCAACTCCAGTTTCGATACGACCTGTAGCAACAGTTCCACGTCCTGTAATTGTAAATACGTCCTCAACTGGCATCAAGAATGGTTTTGCAACGTCACGTACTGGCTCTTCGATCCACATGTCAACAGCTGCCATCAATTCAATAATTTTAGGAACCCAAGCAGGATCATTATTCAATCCTCCTAAAGCAGAACCTTGAATTACTGGACCATTATCTCCATCATATTCGTAGAAAGACAATAAATCTCTGATTTCCATTTCAACCAACTCTAATAACTCAGCATCGTCAACCATATCCACTTTGTTCATGAATACAACGATTCTAGGAATACCTACCTGACGTCCTAAAAGGATGTGCTCACGAGTTTGTGGCATTGGTCCATCAGTTGCAGCTACAACTAAGATAGCTCCATCCATTTGAGCAGCACCAGTAACCATGTTCTTTACGTAATCCGCGTGACCTGGACAGTCAACGTGCGCGTAGTGACGGTTAGCAGTTTCATACTCAACGTGTGAAGTATTGATAGTAATACCTCTTTCTTTTTCTTCTGGAGCGTTATCAATTTGATCAAATGATTTCGCTTGACAGTAACCTGCATCAGATAATACTTTTGTGATTGCTGCAGTTAAAGTTGTTTTTCCGTGGTCAACGTGCCCAATTGTTCCAATGTTTAAGTGGGGCTTATTACGGTTAAAATTTTCTTTTGCCATTTTACTTAATTTTTAATCTTAGTTATATATTAGTGTTCAAAATTCTCTATTCTAATTTGAGCCAACTACGGGAATTGAACCCGTGACCTCTTCCTTACCAAGGAAGCACTCTACCCCTGAGCTAAGTCGGCAGTTTTCCTTGATTTTTTAATCGTTCAACTTGACGTTTCATCCTACCCAATCACGAATTCATTCGGACAGAAGAAGGATTACAAGCAAGCTTATGATCCGTAAGGGTGGACCCTTACTAAAATTTTGAAGTTCACATTTTTACGAAAGTTAACTTTCGACAAACGCACTCTTCAAAATTTTGTGGGGAGAGCAGGATTCGAACCTGCGAAGTTCACACAGCAGATTTACAGTCTGCCCTCGTTGGCCGCTTGAGTATCTCCCCAACTTTCTTTATTTATAGCACTATTTTGAGCCGGCGGAGGGACTCGAACCCACGACCTGCTGATTACAAATCAGCTGCTCTAGCCAACTGAGCTACGCTGGCATATTCAATAAAAAAAGTCCGCTATTTCTAACGGACTGCAAATGTATATCATTTTGTTTTTTAATCAAAACATTTTTATGAAAAAATTTTGATTAAATATGCGTTCTAATTTTTTCTTTTCTTTTTACCAATAATCGCTCTAAAGATTCTGCACTCAACTCAACTGCTTCCTCAAAAGTTTTGCATTGTTTTTTTACCATTAAATCGTCTCCAGGCACATGAACTTTTACCTCGACAATCTTATTTTCTTTATCACTGGTCTTCTCAACTTTCAAAAAAACATCAAAAGAAACGATTTTATCATAGTACTTTTCCAACTTTTCCATCCGCTCTTGGATAAAATCAACAAGCTTTCTATCAATCGCAAAATTAACTGCATGAACATTTACCTTCATAATACATTTTTTAAATATTAAACATAATCGAATTATTTCTGATTCCTCGGATGCGCCTTTTCATACACTTTTTTTAGCTCCGCCAAACTGCTGTGCGTATAGACTTGAGTCGAAGCCAAACTGGAATGTCCTAATAATTCTTTAACTGAATTAATGTCTGCCCCATTGTTAAGTAAGTGAGTTGCAAAGGTATGCCTTAATATATGCGGACTTTTTTTTACCTTCTCGGAGACATGACTAAAGTAGTGATTAATTATTCTATATACAAAAGAATCATTCAATTTAATACCTTTTGCAGTTAAGAAAAAGAACTCCTTGTCTTTAATTTGCTCAATATTAGCTCTTTCAGAAAGATACAATCGAATCTGATTTTCCAAAATTGGTAACAGCGGAATGATTCGTTCTTTATTTCTTTTTCCAACAACCTTAATGGCTCCACTTGAAATATTAACATTGCTCAATAAAAGATTAATCAACTCCGACCTACGAATTCCAGTCGTATAAAACAAATCTATGATCAACTTGTCACGAATGCCTTCAAACCCATCTTTATACTGAATCTGATTCAAAACCAAATCAACTTCCTTCTCCGAAAAAGGAATTTGAATTTTCTTTGGCGATTTTAAGGCTTTGTGTTTGAGCAATGGACTAATATCAATTTGCTTGGTCTTCAACAAAAATTTATAATAGGATTTTAAAGAAGCAATCTTTCTATTGACTGACGAATTCGAAATACCAGCATCCACCAACGTTACAATCCAACTTCTTACTTGAGCGTAATTAACAGCTACCAAATCTTCTTGCTCAAACTCGTTCTTAATATAAGTCTCAAAAAAAAGCAAATCCTTGCCGTAACCATTCACCGTATGTAGCGAATAATGCTTCTCCAACAACAAATAATCTCGGAACGCCTGCTTGCTATTGTCCATAAAAAAACCGTTAGTATCAAAGATATTAAACTTTAATGACTAACGGTTTCTATTTTGAAAAAGTTAACTTCTAACTTTCTAAGCTGTCTTTCATGTTCTGAATGTAAGCCGCTTTCTGGATTTTCATTCTATTTGTAACAGAAGGTTTGATGAAAGCTTGACGTGCACGCAACTGACGAACAGTTCCAGTTTTATCAAATTTTCTCTTATAGCGCTTTAATGCTCTATCGATATTTTCTCCGTCTTTAATTGGTATAATTAACATAATATAGACACCTCCTCTCGTTAAGGGCGCAAAGATAAGATAAAAGAAACAAGATGCAAGAACAAAGACAAAAAAGAATGATTTAATTTTTTTGTCTTGCAGCGAAGTGGTCTGAAATCTTACAACGAAGCGTTCTTTATCTGGGGCGTGCCGGCGGATCCACATCCCACTCCAAAGGAACTTCACGACCGCCGTCAGGCTATACGCTCCCAATCTTTTGTGCCACACTAGTACAGCGAACTGACGAAGTAAACAACGGCACAAAAGGATTTCCGCTGCTATCCTTCACGCAAACAGATAAAAGAAAAAAGAGCCAAGAAACAAGATATTCCTATCTCACTTCTTGACTCTTACATCTTATTTCTTTTATCTAGAACTATTTCACTGCCGGCTGATAATTTTGTTTATCAATAATCATCTTAGACAAAATCTCTCTAAGTATTTCCGACGTTCCACCGCCAATAGGTCCCAAACGACTGTCTCTCAATAATCGCGCAAGTGGATACTCCTCCATATATCCGTAACCACCCAGCATTTGTAAACAACTATAAATAGTCTCGTCCGCCACTTTGGTAGATTTTAACTTCGCCATCGTAGCTTCTTTGACTACGTATTCTCCTTGGTTTAGTCGTGCTACAGCAGCATAATTAAATATTTTGCAATGTTCCACTTCTGTAGCATGATCAACCATAGTATGTCTTAATGCTTGGAACTTGTTGATGGTCTTTCCAAAAGCCTCACGCTGACTCATATAATCAATGGTATATTCAATCGCATATTCCGCACGGGCGTGGGCATTCACAGCCATAATGAGTCGCTCTAAAGCGAAATGCTGCATGATATATGGAAATCCTTTCCCTTCTTCACCCATTAAGTTCTCTAGTGGAATCTCAACATTATCAAATGAGATTTCAGCGGTATCAGAAGCTCTCCAACCCAACTTATCCAGTTTTGTTGCTGCAATTCCTTTTAGATTGGTATCCATCAGAAATATGCTGATTCCTTTATTTCCTAATTCCGGACTTGTCTTAGCGGCAACAACATAATAATCTGCATAGACACCATTTGTTATAAATGTTTTCGACCCATTGATCACATATTTATCTTCTTTTTTCACAGCAGTTGTTCTCATCCCTGCTACATCACTTCCTCCGAAAGGCTCCGTAATACATAACCCACCTATCTTATCACCTGCAATACTTGGCGCCAAATACTCTTGCTTTATTCTCTCATCGCCTTCTGCATTTAAATGTGTCATGGCCAAATAAGCATGTGCCCACATCGCAGCAGCAAAACCAGAAGATCTAATTTTTTGAAGTTCTTCTAAAAAAACTACAGTATAAAACAAATCCAAATTCAATCCACCATAAGCTTCAGGATACGCTATTCCGAAAAAGCCCATTTCTCCAAATTTTTTCCAGATAAAGCGCTCAATCGTACCTGTTTTTTCCCATTTTTCAATGTGTGGCACCACCTCTATCCGCAAAAAATCTTGCAAACTTTTCCTAAATAATTCGTGTTCTTCCGTAAAGTAAATTGAATTCATAAAACTAAGCTTTTTTTAGAATTCCAAATATAAGGCAATAATTTTTATCCTATCAACAGGAAAACCCGAAATCTTTGTTAAATCCTCAAAACTTTTGAAGTCACCATTCATGCTTCGATATGTAATAATATTTTTGGCTAGTGGATACTTAAAATAAGGCAATTGCATTAAATCCTTAATTGTCGCAGTATTGATATTAATTAGTTTAAAAGTCGGCACCGTACTTACAACAAACCCTTCGTTCAAACGCTCTATAACCTCTGGCGATAAGCCCCATACATCTTTTAGCTGCTCCATGGAAACAAAACCACCGAATTTTTTTCTTTCCTTTAATATTCTTTCGGATAATCCATCTCCAATACCATAAATTTTCTTGAGATCTTCAGCAGTTGCCTCGTTGATGTCTATTGGTACTTTTAGAGCTCCTTTCTTACTAATGAAAAATTTCGACCTAGCGGGTCGCCTTTTCGAAATCCAATCTGGGAATTTAAAGTATGGCGCTATATGACGTAATAACGAATCAGAAACTTTTGTTACTGCTTGAAACTCTTGGGTTGAATTGACATATTGATTGGTTTTGCGAAAAGCAAGCAATCGATCTATTTCTGCGACAGACATCCCTAATTGATAGCCTTTAAAATCACTAATAAAGTTGGGATTAAAAGGTCTCAATACAAACTGCCTTTTCTTCAGATTGATCGCAGAACTATCAGTAGAAACCGATGTCGACAACCATTGATTTTTCTGATTAGAATTGCTGCGCTTTCTGGGACTAAAATCTATCCAAAAATAAAGTAGTTGAAAAACCACTACCAACGACAGGAACACGAAAATACCAGAACGTTGTGATTTAGAAAATTGAAAATAAGAGAAGTGAAAAGAAGATTTCATTTGTTTGGCGTTTAAATTAGTTAATGGCGTTGTAAGTTGTAAGTTGTAAGTTATAAATCGAAAACTGAACTTCTCTTGGCGCGAATGAGATCCTTAAGTTTAATCCAAAATGCTAAGGTCAGATAAACGCCGAACCAAAGTCCAGCGGTCACAAAAGAAATATAAATAAAAAATAACCGTACGCTATTCGCACGCATCCCCAAGCGATCCGCCAATCGTGACGAAACATGGAAACCGTGTTTTTCGAAAAAGTACTTCAATTGAATGATGACTGACATGGTAGATTGCATTTTGAGTTACAAAATTATACTATTATTTGTTTTCTTTTAGCAAATCGATTCCGATTGCGCATTCCAAACATCTGCCTTTGTTGCAGTACTCGTTTTTTAGTTGCAATAATGATTGACTTTCAAAGGCGTTTTCGGCATCAATTCCAATAGTTCGAAACTTTTCGACGGTACTATTTTGTTCTGACTTGATACTTTCTAACAATGTAATGATACCGTCGATATTTTCTTTTCCGCGGTTTTTCGCATAAGCAAACTGAACTGGAATGATAGTATTGATAATTAGAAGATCGATAAAGGATTGCGTTGTTGATTTTGCTTTTGCCTTGCTGGTATGGTCAAATAGGTAATGACTTTGCCAGTATGGTGATGCAGGCACTTGAAAAATTCGATATAATTGTTTTACTGCATTTGCCTCAATAATTTGAGAGAATAGATTAAGATGCGTTCCATATAGATTGGCCAATTGCGACAATCGAATCGTAGGAAAATTATCAGGGCGCAATCGAAAAAATTGCACTGGAGCAATCAAAGGTATTTCTAATTGATACTTGGTGACCAAGTAGTGAAACCTAGTTTGTAAATTATTGAAATATACATCTTCTTTTTCGTCCCTTAGCAAGCCTGCCATTCCTAGTAGTAATGCCTCAATGCTTTCTATGGCGTTACTTTCTTTTCTCAAAATTGAAAACGGAATCGCAGACGCTATTTGGTAAAAAACAGGCCCATTTGTGTTTAGTCCAAAGTTTTTCGCCAATAAACAAAACAATGTCGCTTCCCAATCATTTTGTGTTTGATGCAAGACGACTTGAATCAACTCAGCTTTGCGCTCTAACCTTTCAAAAAACAAACGCTCTTTCCAGTTACGAACAACAAAACCAGACACTTGAGTTATTTGATTTTCGCAATAAATCCATGTTTTGGGTAGTATAAGCGACTCGTATTTTGAAATTGTTTCTTGACCAACAATATTCTTGAGTTCTAGTGTTGGAATTGCCGTATTGTCTTTTCTGTAAACATCGACATTGTGGTGCCAAACCACATGAAGAATCACATTGTCGTAGGAATCATCCTTTTCGTGATGATGCAAATACCAATCTGAAGCGTTGAGATGAATTTCGACGTTGCCCGCCCATTTTTGTCCACCGATATTCAATTGGGCATTAAAAAAATCTGGACCTGCCAATTGCAAATAATCCCCAGAATAAATAATCGTGATAGATTGATGGTTGGTAGTTTGTAAGTTCGAAGTTGGGAACTTCTTAAATTTCCATAGGTAATGGAGAAAGTCTTCTTTCATGATATTAATTTTGAATGGCGTGTAATTGAAAATCTAAGATAAGAAAAAAGTGCTCGCAATGTCGCAAAGACGCAAGGTTTTTTTCGAATTAATTTTAAGAAAGACTATTTCAACAGGTAGAGTTGTGCGCAAGCTCTGGCATCAGACAAGGCTTCGTGGTGATTCAAGGCAATATTGTTTCGCTCCGCACAGTATTTCAAATTCGCAGGCTTATAACCTTTTGCACGATAGATTTTGCAGGTACATTCCCAGCGATCTGCAATATCCAATTCATCGTAATACAGACCATAATACTTCATTGTCTTTGCCAAAACGTTGCGATCAAATTGTTCGTTGTGCGCTACGATTGTTCTGCCTTGTAGTCTTTTTTGAATTTCAGGAAACAAATCATCAAAGGTCTTTCCGTTAATTGTTTCTATTGGTTTGATGCCATGCACCATAATATTTTGGTACCAGTACTCATTATTTGGTGGCTGAATCAATGTGTAGTATTCTTCGGTAATGATTCCGTCTTCGACCGTTACGATGCCTACGGCGCAAGCACTATGATGGTAGCCTGTTGCGGTTTCGAAATCAATTGCGACAAAGTTCATACTCGATTATTTATAAAACACGAATTCCACGAATTACCACTAAAAAATAATTCGTGGAATTCGTGGAATTCGTGTTTAGACTATTTTATCGTCCCGATCATATCGTATTTGGTAATGATATGGTGTTTGCCATTACCTAAGTCAATCAAAACTGCTTGATTTTCTTTCGTAAATAATTTGGAAACTTCTTCTATCGCAGTTCCAAGTCTTACAATAGGATAAGGCTTGCCCATTACTTCGCGAATGGGTTTATCAGCGGCATTTTTATCAGACACATAGATTTCGAACAAATCCGATTCATCAACAGATCCGACAAAGCCGGAAATATCTATCACTGGAATTTGCGAGATTTTGAATTTACGCATTCGCTCTATCGCATGAGAAACTAATTCTTCAGTACGAACGATAATGAGAGGTTTATCAATGTGGTCTTTGATGACATCTTCTGCTTTTGTAATTTCTTCATCGAGGAAACCTCTTTCGCGCATCCAATCGTCATTGAACATTTTACCAACATAGCGACTTCCTGAATCGTGAAATAAAACTACAACTACATCTTCTGGTTTGAAGTGTTCTTTGAGTTGCAACAACCCCTTGATGGCAGAACCAGCAGAATTTCCTACGAAAATACCTTCTTCTAACGCAATCTTACGCGTGTAAACCGCAGCGTCTTTATCGGTTACTTTGGTAAATCCGTCGATGAGTGAAAAGTCGACGTTTTTTGGAAGAATATCTTCGCCTATTCCTTCTGTAATGTAGGAATAGATTTCATTCTCGTCGAAGATTCCGGTTTCATGGTATTTTTTGAACACTGAACCGTAGGTATCTACACCCCAAATCTTGATGTTTGGATTTTTTTCTTTCAAATATTTTGCGACGCCTGAAATTGTTCCTCCAGTTCCAACGCCCACAACGAAATGGGTGATTTTTCCGTCGGTTTGTTCCCAAATTTCCGGACCGGTTTGTTCGTAGTGTGCGATTGCGTTTGACGGATTGTCGTATTGATTGACATACCATGAATTTGGAGTGTCTTCACCCAAACGTTTAGAAACGGAGTAATAAGAACGAGGATCAGTTGGTTCCACATCGGTTGGACAAACGACCACTTTGGCTCCGACAGCACGAAGGATATCCATTTTTTCTTTCGATTGTTTGTCTGTGATCACACAAATCAATTTGTATCCTTTGACAATAGCGGCTAAAGCCAAGCCCATTCCGGTATTTCCGGAAGTTCCTTCGATGATGGTTCCGCCAGGTTTGAGTCTGCCGTCTGCTTCTGCATCTTCGACCATTTTAACAGCCATTCGATCTTTTACAGAATTTCCTGGATTGAATGTTTCGACTTTGGCTAAGACCAAAGCATCAACTTCGGCGGTTATTTTGTTTAGGCGCACTAATGGTGTGTTACCAATGGTTCCTAATATGTTTTCTGAGTATTTCATTCGAATTTTTTATTGTTTTTTAATGGTCTCATGCAGCTCGCAAAAGCTCGTGTCATTTTGAGTCACTGAGTTGCTTAGTCACTGAGTGACTGAGTATAATTGAGGATGCAAATATATTGATAATATGAAAGTTTCCAAGTTTGACGGATGTTAATTCGAACACGGTTGTGCGTGAGGGATTGCAGCGGTTATCCTTTTGTGCCGGTTTTCGGCACAAAAGATAGTAGCGGAAAGCCCGACCCTTGTGGTCACGCCCTACTCTCTATGCTAGATCAGTAGGACATTATTGAAAGAAATTCCACACCAAGCCAAAGCGCACTATGAAATCACGGTACGGATAGTTGGGCGCAGAATAAAAGGTGTTTTGGGCTGCCATAGACGAATTGAAATGTTCTGCCTTGAGGAAAATTCGAGTTTGTCTAATTCGCGCATTGATGAAAAAATCTAGGTTAGCAAAATCGCCTATCTTTTGTTGGTTTTGGACGAAGAAATCGGTGAGTATCGGATTATACCCATTGGCATAGTGTTTTGTGAAATAGTTGAACGTCACGCCGGTTTGCAAATAAAGCGCTCTTGTGAAGAAATAGTCAGAAAAATACAATGTGTTTCTAGTTACAATTTTAGGTACATTGATGATTTCGTCATCTTGAGAAACCTGCTGATACAATATGGTGTTATCAAGTGCAATCTTCCAGTACTTGATTTCTTTTCCGACTTTTAGAGACAAGTATTGAATTGACTTTTCGTATTGTTTCGGGGAAATTAGTTGAATGTCTTTGTCGGAACTGTCATCGCTGAAATAAAGGTGACTATCGAAGTTAGAGATTTGCAGGGAAGCAGTTGCCCACTGTGTGTTTGCATTTGCCAGAATGGTATTAATTTTCTCGTTCTTAAAGCTATTATACCAATTGTAAGCAACGAAAGCGCTTTGGTGCAAGTTATATACGTGATCTGGTAATTTGTTGGTGTTTTGATAACTAAAATCGATTTCGTTTTTTGGATTGAAAGTATAGGAGAGTTTTCCCTCGATATTGGTTAGCGATTGCTTTGTAATGGAATTGGTATACGAGAGATTTGCTTTCCACTTATTTTTACGATATTGGTATTCGGCACCAAAATCATTTATCTTATCATTTATGGCACTTGGTATTGGTTGATTTTCTAGGAATATAATTGTACTGTAATAATAGTTATACCTGAAGTCATCGAGAAAAAAGTGAAAACTACCTAAGGTTTTATTTTCATAGATTGCGCCGACTTTATTGTACATTTTGTTGTAACGAAGTTGGTCTTTCACCTGAGACGTGCTGTAGGCATCACCAAAGTGATTGACAGTTGTTTCGCCAATAGTTGAACTAATGGTGGGTTGTAGGTATTCGAAGAATTTATTTTCGTAATTAAATTGATGCGTAATGTAGAGATTGTTATCCCCACTTGTCGGATTGATTCGGAATGTGTGATTAACAAAATAGCGCTTCCCTTTAAGGAAAGACTTAGCGTCTTTCAGGTAGACTTCGAGTCGTTGTCGTTGCTTGAAGTCCGCATTTTTCCCTTCGAAATCTTCCGGCGTTGTAATACCTCCGTTTTCAGCATTCAAAAAATCCTGTCCAGTAAAATGACCATTGATGACGTATCTTCTGCTTTTCGTGCGGTAGCTCGTTGTAAATCTAAAGTTTCCGTTACTAGACAACTGATTAATATACTTCCCAACTGAACGAACACCTTTGTAGGAAAGTGAAAAATTAAATCGTTCCGAGGTATTTAATGTTAGAAATGCGTCTAGTGACTGACCTTGCTCCATCACGGTCTTAAAATACAAGTCCGTCAACGGAGTTGCCACGTCATAATATTTTATTTGATTGGCTTCGTCATAATTAAAGTGTTTGCCTTTGTAACCAATTTCAGGGTAAGGAGAAAACTTGTTTAGTCCGAAATGAAGCGTTGTATATGTTTGCCCTTCGTTGAGAAAAGGCATTAAACCGAAAATATCTCTTCTTAAGTAATTGTATTCATACTCTTTTTTGATTGTAAGAGAGGTATCAACATAGGTTGTGTCTTTGGCGAGCGTGAATATTTTGTAGGAAGTAATCGGAGCCTTTCTGGCTTTTTCTTTTGCTTTTTGTTCGCTTGATTTTAAAAGGCTTTTTCTTGGCTTTTCTTGTACAGGCTCTTGTGAAAATCCAAGACCTGTTATTAATAGCAGCAAAACCGAAAGTACAATTCTCATAGGGTGAATATAATGAGGCAAAAATAACTATTTGTTGGGAATTAGAATTGATTTGGCAGGAACTTATGAAGAAGAAAGTACATAAATAAAAAATGCCATCCTAAAAATGGATGGCTTTTCTATTTCAAAAAAGAATAATTCTTATTGTTTTACAAATTTGATAGTCGAAGCGTTACCATTTGCATTTGTAACTTTCACCATGTAAACACCATTTTTCAAAGAAGATATATTCATTTCTACTGAACTTAACGTGCTGTAATTATTAGTTGTAACTTGTTTCCCAAGAACGTCATAAACAGTGATGTTAGTTATGTCTTTTCCGACTATGATTAAGACTCCAGATGTCGGGTTTGGAGATGCAGTGAATGCTTTATCGTTAGAGAAAGTAGCTGTGGCAAAAAGTGGCTCAATCCATTTCCAAATCCCTCCTTCTACAGAGGAAGCTGTAAAACCACTAGCGAGCCCATGAGCCACATCGTAAAAAACCAAACAACCACCACCATCAACATCTAACAAATCTAGGTCGTTAATGTCAATCCAGGTAGCACCATCGTCAATAGAGATCGAAGAGCCTATACCAATAGCGTCGATATCTAAACCAGTTGTAACATAAGTATTATTTACACCCGGAATATAAGAAATATCAAAATTGCGATAGTATCCAAGAGTAGTAACATCTTCAGTCCACGTTGCAGCACCATCGGTAGTTCTATAGAAACCAAATTCATTGGTAATTAGAATCCCATTATTGGCGTCTTTCATAGAGTAAGAAGCGCTTTCAGTCACAGAACCAAAGTCACTTACTGGAGATTGACCAACTGACCAACTTGCCCCAAAATCAGTAGATTTAAAAATTCTACCTTTGTTTGTACCAAACCAAATAATATCACTATTGGTTTCATAATTATGTTCATAAGGATATTCCCCATCAAGTGGTGCCGGGATATTTGTACTAGCGACTCTAGTCCAGTTCTCTCCTCCATCAGTAGTAGTATAAATCTCAAAGTAACCATTTGAACCTTGCGGTGCAGGATCACCTACAGCTAATCCTTTACTGGCATCCCAAAAATGAACCCAGTCAGCAAAAGAATCTGTCCCAGAGTTAAAAGAAGCGGAAGGTTGTTTCACCCAAGTAGCACCAGAATCAACTGTTCTGTATATTCCGCCAAAAACACCAGTGGCATTAGGCCATGCAGCCACATATGCTGTAGTTTCCGAAATTGCCATGATATCTCCAATTCCTAAACCAGCATTTCCCAAGTCGATATTACCAGATGTCCATGTTTCACCCCCGTCAGTAGAACGAGTAAAAACCTGATACTGATCTGTACTCCCATCTCCAGGCGCACCATACGCCCAAATTACGTTAGGTCCTGCATAGGAAATTTGCGGTGTAGTAGTACTTGTAGTAGGAAAGGTCGTTGCTTTCTCTTCCCAATATGATTGTTGTGCTTTGGAAGCAAGACCGCACAAAACCAAAGGTAATAGTAATAGTTTTTTCATCATTAACAATTTAAGGTTAAGTGCCAGGAACGAGGAACAAAGAAAAGAAATAAAAAAAGCCACCCTAAACTGGATGGCTTTTCTATTTCAAAAATTTACAATTCTTATTGTTTTACAACTTTAATAGTTGAAGTGTTACCTTGTGCATTTGTAACATTCACCATGTAAAGACCAGAATTCAACGAAGAAACATTCACTTCTACTGAACTAGAATCAGTACTGTTTTGTGAAGCTACTTGTTTTCCAAGCATATCGTAGATAGTAACGTTTGCAATTTCTTTACCATTAACTGTTAGTACCCCAGAAGTTTGGTTTAGTGCAGCGCTAAAAGCTTTATCAGCAGAAAAAGTAGACGTAGCTAAATTCGATGCATCAGCAATCCATTTCCAAATTCCGCCTTCAACAGAAGAAGCAGTAAAACCACTAGCAAGACCGTGAGTTGCATCGTAAAAAACCAAACAACCACCACCGTCAACATCTAATTCATCTAACTCATTAATGTCAATCCAAGTTGCACCATTATCTGTAGAGAAAGAAGATCCTCTTCCAATTCCGTCGATATCTTCACCTGTAGTAAAATATTGTTATCAACACCTGGAACATAAGAAATATCAAAATTTCTGAAGTATCCAACTGGAGAAACATCTTCGGTCCAAGTTGCAGCACCATCCGTAGTTCTGAAGAAACCGTGTGTATTGTTAATTAAGATACCATTATTCGCATCTTTCATAGAATAAGAAGCACTTTCAGTCGCAGAACCGAAGTCACCTACTGGAGATTGACCCACTGTCCAAGTAGCTCCAAAATCACTAGATCTGTAGATTCTACCTTTGTTTGTACCAAACCAAATAATATCACCATTGGTTTCGTAATTGTGCGTATAAGCGTACTCACCATCTAAAGGTGCTGGGATATTAGCACTAGGAACTCTAGTCCATTATCTCCACCATTAGTAGTAGTATAAATCTCATAGTAACCTGTTGAACCTGCTGGTGCAGGATCTCCTACAGCTAGACCTTTGTTAGCATCCCAAAAATGAACCCAGTCAGTAAACGAATCTGAACCAGAATTAAATGATGCAGAAGTTTGTTTTTGCCAAGTTGCACCAGAGTCAACTGTTCTGTAGACACCACCAAAAACTCCAGCTGCATTTGGGAAAACTGCGATATATGCAGTTGTAGCATTAATCGCCATAATATCTCCAATAGCCAAATCCGCAGTTCCTAAGTCAATATTACCTGACGTCCAAGTTTCTCCTCCATCAGTAGAACGACCCCATATTTGGTAAAAGTCTCCACTTCCGTCTCCAGCAGCACCATAAGTCCATACAACGTCTGGCCCAGCATAAGAAATCTGTGGCGTACTTGTAGAAGTCGTAACAAAAGTCGTTGATTTTTCTTCCCAATAAATTTGCTGTGCTTTCGAAACAAAACCACACAACACTAAAGATAACAGTAATAGTTTTTTCATAATAAATAATTTAAAGTTAAAGTTAAAGAGATACAAATGTAATCATAAAATTCTAAAACAAAAAAAAACATAGCAGATTATAATATAAACAATCCGCTATGATATCTTTTGGTCTTTCTATAGTTGCTCCGTAGTATAGACAGCATTATCACCCATACCTACCTTAGTTATTTTCAAAACATCATTCTTTAGGGGATCACCTAAAGTACAATTTTCAAAAACTCCATTGTAAACAGTGACATCTCCATTAGGAAATACAATTATAATTCTATACTTCTTGTCTTCAGAAGGAACCAATTGTCTAAAGGACTGTAACTTAAAAAATACTCACCTTCGCTTGTTGAAATGTTGCCATTATTACTAGTTCCAGACAACTTCATTTTGTGAGTTATTCCAACGTTTTCTGCAAATGTTGCTGCTTCGATATCATTAGCAGATGCAGGCATCTTTATCCAACATTTAAATCTATTTACAGTCTTCATATTCTCCCACGCGAACCTAACAATCACGTTCCCGCTCTCTGCCTCAGGTATTCTTGTACTACCAGTATTTACAGAAACTTTATTGGAATTCATCAAGTAGTGAATACCTGGCTCAACGGTCTGCAAATTGATTGCAGTCATAGATAGCTCGAATGTAGTATTATAAACTAATCCACCTACTGCCGCAATTTTGTCAGTAACAGACGTTTGACCTGGCATAATTTCATAATATCCTCTTGTTCGACCACCATCTGGTCTTAATGTTGTAATCTCCACAGAAACCGTATCAGTAAAGGTTTTACCGTCTGGCAAAGTAGCGGTAAATTCAATATCTTGATCGGTGAGGGCATTCACAACTGGGGTAGTTATTGTACCCGTAAGAGTCACAATTTGCTGTTTCCCAACGGGCGAAGCATTATACTTGTCCTCTGTTGTACAGCTTACTATTGCAAGAGACAAAAGAAGAAAAGAAATATGTTTGTGTATTTTTCATTATTTTAAGGTTTTTATAGTTAAACACTAAATATTACAAACGAAACTTAAGGAGCTGGTTCACAATACTTTATACTCAGTTAACAAATTATTTCCAGCTTGAACAGAAGTATTAAACTTGTATGCTTGCTTATAACCAGGTTCACTGCGAACTGTCGTTGACAAATCTCTATAAGCTACCCTAACGCCTTGACTATTGTACGAATAAGCGATGAATCTAAACACATCACCTTCCTGTACTACGACAGTAGTACCTATCGCTGCATACGCATCCTCAACGTCTTGTGCACTAATTGCTAACTCTTGAGGAAAACTAGTTATTGTGTTTAGGGGAATATACTCGGAAATACCCACATCTCCTCTAACTAATCTAACAAATAACTCATATTTAACAACGTCATTCGAAGGATTCGTCAACATCCCTCCAAAGGAAGATGTTTCCAGATTCTCAGCATCAATTCTATCTCTAACGAT
>JADKHM010000018.1 GCA_016721735.1 Flavobacterium sp.
GTCTGGCACAACCACTTCAACATCTTTTTCTCCCAATTCATTTTTATTTCAAATAGCCAAGGGTAAGCAGGCATTATTGATTTCTCTACTACTGTTCTGGGTTGATAGAGGTGTAATAAATTCCGACCCAAACTGGAGTTTGTAGAGTTCCTATATTCGTCTGCAAATCGGAGCAGTTCTTTCTGTTGCCCATTAAGGTAGCTGTGTTTGTCCAAATCTGTTCTCGAAATCAGCATAATCAGCGGAAATTATTCGGGTTGCTGACCCAAACATTGTCCATATCTACATTTCCTAACTTGTTGGGTGCTGGCACCACACAACTTAGACGGATGGGACTTTTACCGAGATAGGCTTCTTGACTGAATGGCTCATAGCCAGGCAATGGTTCATTATTATCTTGATTGATGGCGGGCATTATTGCATTATATTGTAAGACCAACAAATAGTCCCAGTGCCGTTCTCTGAATAGTTTTTATGATTATCGAAAAATTCATTTCGTATATATTAATTTGTTACTTCTTGATTGACCTATTACCACCTTTGCATTTAGAATGTCTTTTTTGAGTGAAGTGGGTATTTCTATCTCTGCCTCTTTACCGCTACACATAAAAGTTGTGGGCAAACACAAACAGAAAGCATACACATCAATGAGCCACCGATGGCACGCCAAAGCCAATACGGAGCCATCAGTCTACACTTTCAACAAATGATTTGGCACCTTCCATCACATCAATCCACAGGTGGCAAGCCGTACGATTAAAGGGAATCCCGTGTAGAATAACAATCGATGATTCCAACCAAAAATGAGAACTAATAGTAATTTGAGAATTAGTTCTTTCCTGTCAATCTTGGTACGACAGTATAAATGAACCCCAAAGCATAAAGCAGATGTCCATACATTGTGAGATACGAATGAGCTACGGTAAAATCAGTAAATGACACACCAAATTGGTAAACTTAAGCTTCGAAGTTCTCACAATTAGACTGTAAAAAATAAAATATGATGCCAATTAAGTAAAACGGAAGACGCTAACTGCAAGCTTGTGCCAAGATCCTTTGAAAGTCATCAAAGAAATTTGTAGTACCAGCAACAACGGGAATTATCATACCGCGCTTCCACAATGGCAACAGTTTGCAACCACCAAGAGAATCGCACTAAAATGAAATGATGTGTTCCAATTAAAGTATAAAAAAGGATTTGAACCCAAACGCCAAAATCCTAAACTATAAGAGTATATAGGTTTATTTAATTGTTGAGGAGAAAATAATACATCAATCCGAGATTGAAAAGCATAAACCACATTCCAACGCCCTGATGCATATAGTAGCCTTGAACAATAGTTTCGCCCAATCCATTTTTGCCAACTTGGCCAATACGCAATTACGGCAATCACCAATAGAAACATCATTGCAGAAATGATATACCAATTAGATACGTAAATTTCTTTGGTCGTTCTTTTGGCTATGGTTTTGTAAAAGTTTTTAAGTGAAATGATAACGCCAATACCAAACAACGCCATCACTGGCCAGATGTATTCTCTGTATTCGCCACCACCATTGTTGATACCAGCCATTAAAATAAACTACCAAGGATAACGGGGCGTTTATAAGTATTAGGTACGGTAACCTGTTTTTACACGCACGATTGGTACATTGCTAACTCTCGAATTACATAATACGCTTAGGCCCAACATTGCCAATGATGCCCAACCCCCAAAATACAGCGTTTGTGTGTACAGGTCGTAATCTTCCAAAGCTCAACCAACTGTAATGGTCAACATCTGGAGCAAACAAATTTAATCCCTACATATTCCCAACCGTAGTTTCAAACAACAACCAAAAAGTGGCACAACCTAAATACCATAGAATGAGTTTGGTTAAATCAGGTTCAATATAAGGTCTTACCTGACTTTTTTTCTTTGTTCAATAAATCGCAACGAACTTGCTTCGCTCATTATCAATCAAACCTTTTCGTCTATAGGTGTCGTATCGCCAGCTAGTTCATTATAGATAAAGAATATTCAAGTTCCTTTTACGTTGCTCTAATTTTTGCACTTCTTCGACACTCAGACCTTTCAAGTATTCATTAAATTTTTCGAGTTCTTTTTCTTCAAGAAATTATTTAGAATATTTTGGCTTTTATGATTACTAATATCGAACAACAATTACTGGTATGGCAATTAGCAATAGTGTGATGATGATGCCTGATTCGCTGAATATATTTTTGTTTCCATTTCCTTATTTGTATTGGATATAATTGTCACTATTTATTCAAATTTTTTAACGTTTTAAAAGGTCAACTCTTTTTCATAATCCATTGCTAAAGTTTTTTCGGTAGTAGTTTCAAGCATTTTCTTAAGTTCATCTCGTATCACTTTAAATTGATTGTGCACAGGACAAGGTTTATCAGCATTGCATTTTTTTAATCCCAAGCCACAACCCTTATAAACCTTATCGCCATCAATTATAAACAATTGAACTTAATTTACCTTTTCCAATTCACTTTTGTCCATTTGAAAAGCCACCAGTTGGTCCTTTGTCAGAATTGATAATGTTGCTTTTGACAATCGCTGTAATATTTTGAAGTATATGCCGAAGGTGATTCAATAGCTTCTGCCACATCCTTTAAGCTCACTTTTCTGTCAAGCAAGATTGCTCTGCAATGAAAATTGCGCCCCTAATACCGTATTCACAAGCTTTTGAAAACATCTTTTACTTTTTATCGCTGCAAAGATAAGTATTTTATTTTAATAGTGGATATATTTGTCCAATATTGTTTAAAGGCGTGGAAAATTGGCTCTTTTTGGGGTTTGCCTTTGTGTCGGCTTATGCGGAAGGGGCAAACCCCAAATGTGCCAATGCGAGCCTAATAAAATTATTTTTAAAATGTGCGGTGGGAAAATTTTTAAAACCTTGCGTTGGCTTTAGTGTCGGCAAAATGGTCTGGTCGGTGTCAGGTTACAGCGAAATTGTCAACGAGTTTTGTCGCCCGAGAATTTATTTGGTAGTCAAAAGTCTGGTCGTTTTGGTGTCCGTTTGATTGTTGCACGGTCGTCTTTAGGCTTGCTTATAACGTCAGTTCGTGCAAAAACAAATATAAGAATTCGCTTTTATCTTATTACGCTCCATAATGGCTTATAGGATGAAAATATTTCGAGAGTTGTAATCCGCTCAATAGCGCGCCTGATTTCTGAAAACGATAAAAAACACCTCTCCAGGCGTGTTTTTAGCCCTGAAAAGCCTAAAATGCCTGTAGCCCGGACAAAGTTGTACACCAGGAATATGATTCCAAACTCGCCGTTGTTCTTTTTCAGACCCTTTAACAGGATGTGGTCGTAGCCCCATTGTCGTTTGATGGTGCCGAAGGGGTGTTCACAAAGTTGCTGTCGTTGTTGATAGAGCTCTTTTTGTGCCAATAGCCGCCTGTTGTTGGCCTCTACCGCTTCTGCGTTTTCACTCCTGTCTATGATTCTTCCATTGGGGTTGGTGGTGCATTCGCTTCGCACCGGACAAGTTTTGCAGGCGTTCGTTTTGTAGTGCTTTACCTGTGTGGAACTGGTCTTCCGGTACTTCTTGGTGTACCAGGTTCCGGTGGTTGTCATAATATGACCTTCCGGACAAGTATATTGATCTTTCTTCTCGTTATAAGTAAAGCGCTCTCCGTAGTAGGTGGGTGTAGGTACAATTTTACTTCGGTTAACTTCCTGGAAAGCTACGAAGGTGATGATGTCATTGTCCATACATTGCTTCAACTGTTCTCCATTGTGATATCCTTTATCTGTAAGGCTTTTACTTCGTTCTTTTGGCAGATTTGCTTGACTTCATACGCCATCGGAAACAACGCCTTACGATCGTTGGTGTTGGTTGTCTGGTAGTGTACGATGAGCTTGTTGGATTCATCTACTGCTGTCTGTACATTGAGCTACTTACGTCGCTGCCATACAAAATCATTGATCGGGAATCCGGATCGGTGGTAGATATTTTGATCGGTATCTGTGCTGATGAGCAGTTCCTGTAAATGATCATACTTTAATCACGCTCTGTTTGTTGCCAAAATCTTTCCTTAGCCAACGTTTCCTTTTCTTCAACATCAGAATATCCATCTCACTAAGTACGTTTTGATCTCATCGTTTACATGGTCAATCTGGCGGTCGATCTTCGCCTGATTATAATTATTCTTTTTAGAGTTAACGGCTCTGAATTTAGAAGAGTCAATGCCGATGGTATCACCGTCAATTAAACTCCAGCTTCTGCAACATTGAACAAAATGGCGGAACAGATTTCTAAAGGCTTCCGGATTTTCACTTCTAAAGCCGGCAATGGTTCGGAAGCAAGGTTGTAATCCCTTCAACAACCAGATCAGTTCTACATTTCTTTTGCATTCCCGTTCAAGTAACCGGGATGTGCGAATGCGATTTAAATAACCATACAAGTATAGTTTCAGTAAATCAGCCGGATCATAACATGGTCTTCCTTCTTCATTAGACACTGCTTTCTCAAACCCCAATTTCTTTAAGTCAAGTCCATTGATAAAAATCTCTACCAAACGCACCACATTGTTCTCGTCAATCATTTCATCCACTGTCACAGGGAAAAGTGCAGTCTGTGTGCGATCAAATCCGGAAACATAAGCCATGTGATTACATTTTTTATACAGCAGAAAGTTAAAATGAGAAAGCGCGAATGTGAAATTGTATTCAGCTAATTTATCAACCGTTTTTGCACAGTCTGACGTTTTGCGGCTTAGCCGAAGTGGGATTGGTTGACGAGATCCTTCACTTGAAAACGAAGTTACAAAGAAACCGAAATTCTCAACCTTCCTAAATGCCCCCAATTTTGGCTAAGCCGTTGTTGCACTAAACCCCGTATTCACGGGGTAACTTGTAATAACCAGGACTGAATAGGTTTCCGGATGTTTCATCGTAGAAGATGTGCTAACAATTCTAATATGAAAACATCAACAAGAGAACAGGGATCCATGACCTGGTTAAACAAGCACGTAAAAGCAGGATTTGAGGATTTTTGCAAGCGTCTGAGCAGAAAATTCGTGGGCTGGTAAGAGCGATAGCACGCTTAATTGCTACACTCGTCATTTCGCGGCGATGGCTCTGCATTTCGAATGTATGCCTACTGGAACTGGACCATGGAGCAAATTGAGAGTATCTGGAACTGATGCTGGAGCAGCACGATAACCCTCGAGTCGTACTTTAAGGTTTGTGGTGTATAGTCTTCGGTTTGCGTTTAAAGCAGAGGGTCTGGACTATAAGCGCATTTCCTGCGGCGATTAAACACGAGAAGAAATTGCCGGTTATCTAAGCCGTACCAGATGCGCAGGTTGCTACGCGTTTCCGGTACTGTTGAAGACCGATGCCCGATCGGACTGCCCTGCCGGCTGCGGATTGCGCTGTATGGAAGTGCGAAGTATTAAACTTTCTGATATCGATTTTGATCGCCGTCAGTTGCACATCCGTCCAGTAAAGGGAGGAAGGATCGTTACGTGCCATTGAGTGAGATGCTGTGCCGCGGCTTAAAGGCCCATATCGAAGCGGAGAACCCGACAACCTATCTGTTTAACGGTAAACCAGACGGACAGGCTGAGGGCGATTTCGACAGTCGTTGTTCTCCAACGCGGAGTGCAATGGTGGCGCTTTTCCTTTCTCTGAGGCCTGTAAAGCAGCTGAGTGAGGTGAGGAGTCATCGGTGCAGACACTTCGGCATGTATGCTACTCATTACTCGAAGATGGACTGGATATCGTTTGATAAAGGAACTCACTCGTCAGTGAACGTATAGAGACTACAGATGATCTATCTGCACGTAGCTAAGAATGGAAGAAAAGCACCGTTCTCTCCACCGGATACACT
>JADKHM010000019.1 GCA_016721735.1 Flavobacterium sp.
ATTTGAGAAGAACTTATGAAGAAGAAAGTAACTAAATAAAAAAAGCCATCCTAAATTGGATGGCTTTTCTATTTCTATAAAGAATAATTCTTATTGTTTTACAACTTTGATAGTTGAAGTGTTACCTTGAGTGTTTGTAACATTCACCAAGTATAGACCTGTATTCAAAGAAGCAATATTCATTTCTACTAAACTAGCAGCAGTACTGTTTTGTGAAGCTACTTGTTTTCCAAGCATATCATAAATAGTAACATTAGCTATTTCTTTACCATTCACTGTTAGTATTCCAGAAGTTTGGTCTAGTGCAGCGCTAAAAGCTTTATCAGCAGAAAAAGTAGATGTAGCTAAATTTGATGCATCAGCAATCCATTTCCAAATTCCACCTTCCACTGAAGAAGCAGTAAAACCACTAGCAAGTCCGTGAGTTGCATCGTAAAAAACCAAAGTTCCACCGCCATCAACGTCTAATAAATCGAAGTCATTAAGGTCAATCCAAGTAGCACCATTATCTGTACTAACAGAAGATCCTCTACCAATACCATCAATATCCTCACCTGTAGTGAAATAAACATTGTCTACACCAGGAACGTAAGAAATATCAAAATTTCTGTAGTATCCAACAGGAGTAACGTCTTCAGTCCAAGTCGCTGCACCGTCAGTTGTTCTATAAAAACCGTGTGTATTGTTGATCAAGATACCGTTGTTAGCATCTACCATTGAATAAGAAGCACTTTCTGTAGCAGAACCAAAGTCACCTACTGGAGATTGACCAACTGTCCAAGTAGCTCCAAAATCACTAGATCTGTAAATTCTACCTTTGTTTGTACCAAACCAAATAATATCACCATTAGTTTCGTAATTGTGCGTATAAGCATACTCACCATCTAAAGGAGCTGGGATACTTGCACTAGGAACTCTAGTCCAGTTATCTCCACCATCAGTAGTAGTATAGATTTCATAGTAACCTGTTGAACCTGCTGGCGCTGGATCACCTACTGCTAAACCTTTATTAGCATCCCAAAAATGAACCCAGTCAGTAAATGAATCTGAACCAGAATTAAAAGAAGCAGAAGCTTGTTTTTGCCAAGTTGCACCAGAGTCAACTGTTCTATAAATACCTCCGAAAACTCCAGCTGCATTAGGAAATACTGCAATATATGCAGTTGTAGCTGAAACAGCCATTATATCCCCAATTGCCAAATCTGCAGTTCCTAAGTCAATATTACCTGAAGTCCAAGTTTCTCCTCCATCAGTAGAACGACCCCACACTTGGTAAAAGTCTCCACTTCCGTCTCCAGCAGCACCATAAGTCCAAACAACATCTGGCCCTGCGTACGAAATTTGAGGCGTACTAGTAGACGTTGTAAGAAAAGTTGTTGCTTTTTCTTCCCAATACAATTGTTGTGCTTTCGAAACAAAACCACACAACACTAAAGATAATAGTAATAGTTTTTTCATAATAAATAATTTAAAGTTAAAGTTAAAGAGGAACAAATATAATTATAAAATCCCAAAAGAAAAAAAATTAACATAGCAGATTGAAAATTATTCAACCCGCTATGTTGTTAATAGCTACAAAGGATTAAGGTTTTCAAGATTGAAAACTGCATCATCACCAGAACCCACTTTCGTTATTTTTAACACATCTTTCTTTTCAGGATTACCTTGTGTCAGATTATCGAATCTTCCGTTATATACAGTTACATCTCCATTCGGAAAAACAAGAATAATTCTATACTTCTTATTTTCAGGTGACACGGGCTGTAGATCAGAAGCCAATTTAAAAATATACTCTCCCTCTTTTGACGACAAACTACCATTTCCATTGCTAGTTGTAGAGACAGTTTTTATAACGTGATCAATAGCACTTCCAGTAAAATTATTACCTTCAATATCGGCAGCGACCCCTGGCTTTTTTATCCAACACTTAAATTTATTAGATGAACTAGGATTTTCCCAAACAAATCTAATTTTAAGACGATCAGACTCTGCTTCTGGAATTGAATTATTTCCAGTATTGATGGAAATTTTATTTGACGTCAACAAGTAGTGAATCCCAGGCTCCACAGTTTGCAAGTTAATTGCTGTCATTGAGAGTTCAAATGTAGTATCATACACCAACCCACCAACTGCTGCAATCTTATCTGTAATGCTGGTTTGTCCCGGCATTATATCATAATAACCACGAACTCTTCCACCATCACTTCGCAATGTCGTTACTTCTACTGTTACTGTATCGTTAAAAACTTTACCATCAGGCAAACTAGCTGTAAATTCAACTTCCTGATCTGTCAATGCATTCTCGACTGTAGTCGTGATTGTGCCTGTGAGTGTTACTATTTCAACATTTCCAACAGGAGAACCGCTAAATTTATCCTCCGTTGAACAGCTTATTACAGTCAATGCAAAAAGCGCGGAAAGAAATATGTATGTGTATTTTTTCATTATTTAATTTATTAAAGTTTATACATTAATCATCTTACACCATTTAAGGCGCAGTTTGATAATTATTAACATCTTGCTCTAAATCTGCCTCAACAGAAGTGTTAAACTTGTATGCTTGTTTGTAACCTGGTTCACTACGAACAGTGGCGGATAAATCTCGATAAGCTGCTCGTACCCCTTGACTATTATAAGAATAGGCAATAAACCTAAATACATCACCTTGCTGCACTGTTACAGAAGTACCAACTCTTTCATAAGCATCCTCTACTTTCTGAGCAGTTATAGACAAATCCTGAGGAAAACTAGTCAAAGTTTCAAGTGGTATATATTCAGAAATTCCTCTATCAGCGCGAACTAGTCTAACTAGTAACTCATATCGAACTACATCATTAGATGGATTTGTAAGCATTCCGCCAAATGAAGACGTCTCAAGATTATTAGCATCAATTCTGTCTCTAGTGATGTCCAATCTCATAAACTGCCCTTGAACTAAAAGCGGTAATGGATCTAAACTTTCATCTTTCTCACATCCTGCAAAAGACAAAATGACTGCAAAGACAACTGGTAAAAAAAATATTTTTTTCATATCTATATAATATTATTTAGTGTAAGGTTAATCCTGCTTTATCCCAAAAGACCTTTTTTGTTCTAACATTAGCAGGCGCATTTGGATTGTTTACAACGCTATTCCCTGGGTACAATGCAGTACTGTAAAAATCACCTAAGCTGGCTCTCTAGTTGGTTGAAAATTGCTTGGATAACCAGTTCTTCTATAGGCATTGTATGGTTCTATACCATTCCCCCATGCAGCAAGAAAATACTCTTTTATGATTAACTCTAATTTGTTAGTTGCCCCAGCATTAAATTTCGTCTTTATGAAATCAACATAAGCTGATTCTTGTTGCGCCAATACTGCAGGATCAGGTTTTGTAACTCCACCAGTATAATTATATTCAGGAATGAAATTAACCGTCTTCTTAATTGACGCTCTAATTCCAGCTTCTAATTCCGCAACAGCAGTTCTACCACCTATAGCAATTCCAGATTGGATTGCTTCAGCAAGCATGAAATGAACATACGATGATAATACAATTGGCATTATCCCAGCACCCAAAGCTCCTTTGTCTCCATTTGTTTGCACATTACCATTCTTTCCATAAGCTCCTCCAATTGGATACATTCCCGCAACAGTTCTCTTTTGCGAATCTGGTGGAATACCTGAATTATCGCCATGATCTCTACCCCAAAACCCATTATCAGGAACCGAAGTCCCAGTATACCAATTAGAAACAATGAAAGGAGTTAAATTCTCATTAAAAAATGACTTGTACGGATCATCATCATAATGGTCTGGCCTTGCGACTACAGGAAGCGTAAAAGTATCTTCATCACTTGGATTTAGATCTTGTCTAAAGAAATAAAACGGAGTTCTAGGATCAGTTAGCGTCCCTGTTGTCACAATCTCAGTTCCAAAGTTCTTTTCTGTTGTCATTGCCCACATCATATAATTGGCAATATACGCACCTCCTCCAACTTCATACTGATCATTATATAGAGGATGTCTCGTATTCGGATTAAATCTAGAATTACCATACTTAAAAGCAAAATCTTCAGAAGCTTCGTCAATAAAATTATCGGCGGTTACTATTTCAGCAATTTTAGCTCCTACATCAATCCCAAGTTCTGCTGCTGCATCTGGCAAGCGCGCGTTACAATACATTTTTAATTTCAAGGTGTTCGCAAGCGTAATCCACTGCCCTTGCGTTTCATAATACAAATCTTGAACTTTACTTCCATCAGCATTCGTCTGACTTAATGCAGTAATAGCTGCATCAAGTTCAGCTAGCAAACCTCTGTAAATATCGGCACTATTATCAAACTTTGGATTTAAGTTCCCACTGCCTTGCAAAGCTTCAGAGTATGGAATGTTTCCATACATGTCTACCATTGTCATCAACACGTAAACGCGTATTACTTTTGACGCACCCAATGCATAGTACTCTCGATTAGCTATTGCCTTTGGCTCCATAATTTTTACAGCATTCAAAATGTTATAGCCAGTATTCCAATTTGTATTGAAATTAACTGGCGCAAAAGCATTGTTATAAGTATTACCACCAGTCATAGCCATTTGTCTGGTTACGCGTTGCGTAAAACTATTCGCCGAGTCAACAAAATCTGCTAACTGAATTTGTACATAGTTGAAAGTATACACAGGATCCAACAAATCCTCCGAAATCTGAGAAGGGTTTTCAGTTTGGTCCAAATCAATCGTCTCACAATTTGCGAAAGTCAAAACGATTGCCAGCAAAGACCATTTAAATAAATTATTATATTTTTTCATTTTTTAGAATGTTAAGTTAAAGTTGAAACCATAACGTTTAGCAGTTGGACCAGTCAAATAATCAAAACCTTGACCATTTCCAACTCCAAGACTCATTACCTCTGGATCAAAATTTAAGTGTTTAGGAAAATTAAATGCTTCAAACCATAAATTTTGTCCAACAACTGAAATGGATATTTTACCGAAAGGTGTTTTTTCCAACAATTTTTTAGGCAAAGAATACGATAGAGAAACTTCTCTAAGCCTTAGATTGGTAGCATCATAAATAGCTTGCTCATTGATAAAAAATCCTGAATTATTAAATCCGTATTGTGTCCAACCAATTTGCGTAGTATTGATATTACCAGTTGTAGTAACACCTGGCAAAACTATTGTTCCTGAACGATCAACATTTGTATCTTCCGTTAAACCTCTTGAAAGCAAGGCTGCAGCAGTTGTAGAGTAAATATCTCCACCTTTTTGATATTCCAACTGAAAACCTAGCGTAACATTCTTGTACGAAATCTCATTTATAACAGTTGATCTCCAATCTGCGTTTGGATCCCCAATCTCTTTCAACTCTGTGTTTTCTATATAATTACCATCTGCTCCAACCACATAATTACCATTTCCGTCTCTTAGAATTGAACTACCATAAATTACCCCATAAGGTCTTCCTGGAACAGCAAAATTACCCAAGTTGGTAAATCCTGCAATCGGTAATGCAGCCAAATCCCCTAAACCTAAAGACTCAACTATATTTCTGTTTTTAGTAAATTGACCAGAAATATCCCAAGTAAACCCATTAGTTTTAGTACGAATCACTGACAAATTAACCCCTAATTCGAATCCTTTGTTGCTAACCTCTGCAATATTATCTGCAGTTACATCATAACCTGTAGCAGGATCTAAATCACGATCGATAATCAAATCAGTCGAGGTCTTATTATATAAAGACAAATCAATTCCCAATCTATTGTGAAAAAACTTTCCTTCTAAACCAAATTCCAACTCTTTCACTAACTCAGGCTTTAGATTTGGATTACCCAATTCATTACTTTGTGAAATCGTATTAATTACAGTTCCGTCATTTTGCAAGAACACTTTCGTTCTAGTATTCAAACCAATCTTCGTTTTGTATGGATCAGGAAAACCTGCCGAAGAACCGTAACCTAAACGCAATTTTAGGAAGTTCACATAATCATTCTTTTTCAATCCAGCAAACGCATCAGTAGGAACAAATGACAATGATGCTGACGGGTAAAACAAAGATCTTGTATCTTTTTGCAAAGAAGAATAAGTATCATTTCTACCTTGTAAATTCAAATATAAATATTTTTTAAACCCTAATGTAGTACTTGCATAAGCTCCAATAATATTGAAGTTTTGTTTCTCAGAATACCCATCATGATTTTCGAAATTTTGATGCTCAATGAATCCGTAAACGAACTGTACTGTACTAGCCAAATAGTTATACTTGTTTGATTCTTGACGTGGGTTAAAACCTAAAGTACCTTCAAGATTCCAATTCTCATTCTTATCAATTTTAGTGTCAAAATTATAACTAAAAGTGTGATCATAGATCGAATTCTCGTTTACTGTAGTTCTCAAGAAACCTTCTGTATCGAATGGTTGCCCATTACCTTTATTAATATAATATTTCTTTGTTTGCGTGTAGTTATCCACAGAAAGTCTGTAAGAAACACTAGACCATGAATTCAACTCGTAACTAGTCGTGAAATTACCAAAGAAACGTCTTACCGATTCATCGTCACTCGAATTCTTTAATGTCCAACGTGGGTTAGGAATATCTGTTCTATAGTTTACTGAAGACTTATCCAATGGGTTTTCGTAAGGTATCCCAAACAAATCCAAATTTCTTGGCGTATACAAGATGTTCGCGAAAACTGATGGCGCTAAGGCATTAGATCCAAATCCAGCAGCTGTAGGCGGAGCAGTCTTGTCTGTCTTCACATAGTTCATAATAGAACTAAATGTAAATCCATTAGACAATTTAGTAGTACCACCCGTACTTAAATTCAAACGTTGGTAAGTATTATTTTCAATAAAACCCTCATCACGAGTATGTCCCACACTCATATTATAAGAAGTATTGTCAGAACGACCACTGATACTCAACGAAGTCGTACTCACCGCACCAGTTCTAAAAAATGGCTTAACATTGTTTTGCGCCGCATACGCCACTCTCTTCGGCGTCACTCCGTCTGCCTCTAAAAATTGTGGAAAAACTCCTGCACCATAATAAGCCAAAGGATGATTTACTGTTCCGTCATCATTAATCCCTTGTGTACCAGCCGTACCAAAAGCAGGTCCCCAGTTAGAGAATGCTTGTGTAAAAGTTTGATTAAATCCATTACCGTAAGAATCTTGATAATCTGGCAAGGAAGCAATCTCTGTCATATATAATGATTGAGAAAAAGATATTTCCATTTTTTTGTTGATATCTTTGGTATTTCCTGACTTAGTAGTTACTAAGATTACTCCATTTCTACCAGCAGAACCATATAAAGTTGTAGCACTTAATCCTTTTAAGATGTTGACGCTCTCAATAGTATTTGGATCTAAATCCAAGAAACGACTCGAAGCATTGGTAGCTCCTTCTAAAAAGTTTCCGTCAGAATTAGTATCTGCATTAAATGGAATTCCATCTACAACAAATAATGGCTGGTTACTTCCTGTAATCGAAGAATATCCACGAATAATAATATTCGTACCTGATCCCGACAACCCACTTGTTTGCTGAATATTTACCCCAGGGGCTTTTCCCGTAAGTGCTCTTGCGATATCGGTTGACGGCTTCGAGGCAAACTCTTCCGCCTTAATCGTCGTCACGGCATATCCCAAAGCTTTTTTCTCTTTCTTGATACCTTGACTGGTCACAACCACTTCACTTAACTCTTCACCTCCTGATTTCATAACCATGTTGACCGTATTCGACGCACCCACTGTTGCAGAAGCATCTTTCATACCAATAAAAGAAAAAATCAAGACATCTCCTGTCTTAACTTTAATGGCATATTTTCCATCAACATCAGTTTGTGTTCCTTTTTTGGTACTCTTAATAATAACATTGGCACCAGGTAACGGTCCTGATTCGTCAGAAACAATACCGGTAACAGTTTTCTCTTGTGCAAAAGCAAACTGCATTGATAACGCTATACATAGCGTAAAAATCCATTTAAACTTCGATCTCATATAAATTTTGTTTGAGTTAGATATCTTGCAAACTTCTTAATAATTTCTTAAATAAACAAATATAAATTCTTAATATAATTTGTTATATGATGTTAAAATTATTTGCCCTTCCTAGAAATAATTTAAACTTTAGACAGATATTCTCATAATTTAGCACAAAACTTAATTTCTGATCTGCAAATGCTTTTCAAAAACTACTCTGAATTTCTCCATGAAGCTGGAACCGACGAAGCTGGTCGCGGCTGTCTTGCCGGTCCCGTAACCGCAGCAGCTGTAATCTTACCTAGTAATTTCGAAAACGAAGTGCTCAATGACTCCAAACAACTTTCAGAGCACAAAAGAATGCTCCTTAAACCAATCATTGAATTAGAAGCCACCTCTTATGCGATTACTCATTTAGGCCCAAATATTATCGATGAAATAAATATTCTTAACGCATCGATAAAAGCCATGCAAGAATCTATACTGAAACTTGACCCAACGCCCTCTTACGTAATTGTCGACGGAAATCGTTTCAAGCCAATCAAAAACATTCCGCACACTTGCATCATTAAAGGCGACAGCAAATACCTCAGTATTGCCGCCGCATCTGTATTGGCCAAAACCTATCGGGATGAATATATGAATCAAATTCACGAAGAATTCCCCATGTATAACTGGAAACAAAATAAAGGCTACCCAACATTAGAACACCGTGAAGCCATTCGAAAATACGGCACGACAAAATACCATCGTCTGAGCTTTAGGTTACTCCCAGAACAACTAAAATTGAATTTGTAAATTAGACTGAAAAATTTGGAATTTGGAATCTCCGAATTGGGATTTAGGATTTGGAATCTACGAATTGCGCTGCAAACAAAACTTGAAAATGTTTCAAAATCTTAGCTTTAACTTCCGATTCATCAACGCTAGAAACACCCAACTCAACATTAAGTGAAGTAACCGCTTTCCCTTTAATCCCACATGGAATAATATGATCAAAATAACCCAAATCTACATTCACATTCAAAGCCAAGCCGTGCATGGTCACCCAGCGCGAAGCACGAACGCCCATGGCACAAATCTTCCGCGCAAACGGTGTTCCTACATCCAACCAAACTCCAGTCTCTCCTCCACTTCTAACGCCTTCAAGTCCGTATTCTCGGAGCGTCAAAATGATGACTTCTTCCAAAAAACGCAAATATTTGTGAATATCTGTAAAGAAGTTCTCCAAATCCAAAATCGGATAACCCACAATTTGCCCAGGTCCGTGATACGTAATGTCACCCCCGCGATTGATTTTGTAAAAAGTGGCGCCTTTCGCTTCCAATTGCTGCTCCGACAGTAGCAAATTCGACATATCTCCGCTCTTACCCAAAGTATACACATGTGGATGTTCAACAAACAAAAAATAATTGGGAGTTTCCACTTGCGCTTCCTCTCTCCTATTGCGAATCTTCAAATCAACAATAGTCTTGAATATCGCTTCCTGATACGACCAAGTTTCCTGATAATCTTTTACGCCTAAATCTTCTAGTTGAATGACTTTGTTCATGCCAAAATTGTGAAACGCAAATTTACAAACTTATTAAGAGCGGATTCGATTTTTATTTCAAGGAGCACAAAAGGGGTTTTCATTACCGCAGTTGTCCCGCTATTCGCTAAATCTTTCACGCCGAAAGCCGGCGCAAAAGGATACCGCTGCTATCGGGGCTAATTTTTGAGCTTTTAGGTAACATACAAATTCTTCAAACTGTCCATACAACCAACCAACAACTTACAACGCACAACCTACAACTAAAACTTTGTATCTTTACAACTAATACCTACATTTGCACTCTTAAAATAAGAACTCCAATGGCATTATCCGAACAAGAAATATTGCGCCGCGAAGCACTAACCGAATTGCGAAATTTGGGCATCGAACCTTATCCAGCAAACGAATTTGTAACTACCGCTTACTCCAAAGAAATCCTCGAAAATTTTGAAAAATTCGAAGGCAAAGAAGTCGTCCTTGCTGGCCGTTTGATGGGAAAACGAATCATGGGAAAAGCTTCTTTTGCTGAACTTAAAGATTCCGAAGGTCGCATTCAAGTATACGTTTCTCGCGATGATATTTCTGATGACGAAGAAAAAACCATGTACAATGTAGTTTTCAAAAAACTGCTAGACATTGGTGATTTCATCGGTGTTCGCGGAACTGTTTTCAAAACACAAGTCGGAGAAATCTCGGTTCACATCTACGGTTTAACGGTTTTAGCAAAAGCCCTAAAACCACTTCCCGTAGTAAAAATTGATGCCGATGGTCACGCTCACGATGCCTTTGCTGATGCCGAACAAAGATACCGCCGCCGCTATGTCGACTTAACCGTAAACGATCACGTCAAAGAAACTTTTATCAAACGAACCAAGTTGTTCAATGCAATGCGATCTTTCTTTAACGATAAAGGTTATCTTGAAGTAGAAACGCCAGTTTTGCAACCGATTCCTGGTGGCGCCGCGGCACGTCCATTTATAACGCATCACAATTCGCTTGACATTCCTTTATATATGAGAATTGCAAATGAGTTATATTTGAAAAGACTTATCGTTGGTGGATTTGAAGGTGTCTATGAATTTTCCAAAAACTTCCGAAACGAAGGCATGGACCGAACGCACAATCCAGAATTCACTGCGATGGAAATATACGTAGCCTACAAAGACTACAACTGGATGATGACTTTTACGGAAAACCTCCTTGAACATTGTTCGTTGGCGGTTAACGGCACAACGCAAGTGACTTTCGGTGAACATCAAGTCGATTTTAAAGCGCCATATGCGAGAGTTACCATGACCGACGCCATCAAACATTTTACAGGTTTTGATATTTCTGGCAAATCGGAAGCAGAACTTTTCGATGCCGCCAAATCGATGGGAATCGAGGTCGATGCCACCATGGGCAAAGGAAAACTCATCGATGAAATTTTTGGAGCGAAATGCGAAGGCAATTACATCCAACCTACTTTCATCACCGATTACCCAAAAGAAATGTCGCCTTTGTGCAAACAACATCGCGATAATCCTGAACTGACCGAACGTTTCGAATTGATGGTTTGCGGCAAAGAAGTAGCCAATGCGTATTCGGAATTGAATGACCCAATTGATCAACGAGAACGTTTTGAACATCAAATTATGCTGTCTGAAAAAGGCGACGATGAAGCCAACGGTTTGATTGACGAAGATTTCCTGCGCGCACTGGAATACGGAATGCCACCTACTTCTGGACTCGGAATCGGAATGGATCGTCTAATGATGTACCTCACCAACAACAGTTCGATTCAAGAAGTATTGTTCTTTCCACAAATGCGTCCGGAGAAAAAACAAGTTCAAATTGAATTGGAAGACGAAGAGAAACTGGTGATTGCATTATTAAAAACCAATGACAACAGCATGGACTTATCTGCATTGAAAGTCAAATCTGAACTGAGCGGAAAAAAATGGGACGCAGCCATGAAGGGCTTGTCAAAACATGGCTTGGTCAAAGTTGTTGTGAATGGCGAATTCAAAACAGTTGAATTAATAGGATAAATACAAACACGAATCTCAGGAATGTTCACAAATTTGTTTCGTGATAATTAGTGTAATTAGTGTTGAAAAACAAAAGGGAACTCCATCGAGTTCCCTTTTTGTCTAATATCTGTTACCTACTAACTATTTGCGGCCATCGTTGCAGCGAAAATAGAGCCGAATAACAACAAACAGAAAATGACCAAAGCCAATACAATGCCAATCATAATCAATTGTGCTTTGGCCCAGTTTTGTTTGTTTACATTTTCATTGTTGCCAAAGGCATAAACGAAAAGCAAAACAATTCCTACAACAGGAATTGCCATGAGTAATAAAGTAATAAGCCAATCTTTGACTGACATTGGTTTTTGATTCGAACTTTCGATAGTTTCCATAATTTTATTTGATTAGTTATGAAGCTAATATAGTAAAATTTACAAACTATAATTCAAATTGACACTCCATCGAAACTGCGCTTCCACATTGCCTCCTGCTAAATTTTGATTGATTGGAATCATCGCGTTCGCCCCTATTGAGAATTTTTCCTTACCCAACTCAAACCCAAAACGAGAAAACAAGACATCTCCGGAAGTGTCACGTACGATTTGGTTTCTTTGATAATTACTTGCATAAACCTCTCCTGCAAAACCGACCTGCGGCGCAAAAGAGTACCGATTCTTTTCATACAAATAGAAAACCGTAGCGGCATAATTAAATTGATTTCCGAATCGATAGAACTTAGTGTTCGCGGTCTTTACAACATAATTCAACATCGAATTAAGTCCAAATTTCTTTCTTCGAATGGTGTATTCCGAAGCGATTAAATAATCCCAACTTCCCGTGCCAACTTGAAAACTCGGATTGACGCTTCCTGAATTCGTGTCGTCAAATTTTCCTGTTGGAGCCTTAAATCCGCCACCAACTTGCCAAGTGTGCGCAAAAAAAGTACTGTCGCGATGCGTCTGATACAATTGATACATGGCCAAAACAGTCATATCTCCCAAACCACTAATATTTTGATTTCCGGTTTTAGTATCTCGACTGTGGAAATGATACGGAAGCAAAACCGAAACTTGTAATCTTTTCAAAACCGGGATACGAGCCCACACTTGAACCGTATTGAAATTTTCTTGGTACCAAAGCGAATTCGAATACAACCCATCAGTGCTTTTGTATTGCTGACTGAAATACCGAACGCCTACAAAATTAGAATTTAGCATCGAAGCAAACCCCATGCTGCCTCCGCTTGCCGAGCATCCACAGGCATCGCAATCGTCATCCAACAAGGCCATTCTTTGAAAATGAAACTGTGAAATGGAATCTTTTTCGATTGCATAACTGAATTGAAATGCAACAAGAAAGTAAATGATATATTTTTTCATCTTTTAATATTCTGCGAGTTTTGGATTTGTCAAGAACTCAGTATCAGTTAATGTTTTTAGAAATGCAAGCAGCTTGCTTTTTTCAGTACCGGTCAACGGAATTCCGAGTGTACCATTGGTATTCAAACTTGCATCTAAATTTTGTGTTTTTGCTACCCCAGAACTATAATGATTTAGCACGGCATCTAGTGCGTAAAAGCGGCCGTCATGCATATAAGGCGCCGTTTTCTCGATGTTGCGTAGACTTGGTACTTTAAATTTATATCGGTCTTGCTCCTGATTGGTAACCCGGTAGCGACCGATATCATTCACTGCAGGATTGATTGGCAATCCATTATTGCGAAAAGAATTATCAGTAAATATATCTGTTGCATGACAGGAAGCGCACTTTACTTTGAAAATATCGTAACCATCCAATTCGTCCGTTGATAAGTCACCTCCAGATTCATTTCGGCGGTATTTATCAAAGCGCGAATTACTCGAAGTTGCCATGACCATAAATTGACCAAGTGCTTTTAGCATGTTCTCAGAATTGATTTGACCATCGGCAAAAGCCAATTTGTACAACTTTTGGTATGCGACATCGTTTTTCATCATGTTGATGGCGTTGCTAAAATTACCGTTCATTTCGATTGGACTTGTGAATGGGATAATCGGCTGCAAATCGAGATGGGTCGTGGCACCATCCCACATGAAAGCAGTTTGGTATGCCAGGTTTTGAATTGGCGGGGTATTTCGCGTTCCGATTGCATCTCCAACACCATGACTCACCGAATGACCGTGATGGGTGAAAGCATCTTGCTGGATATGGCAAAAACCGCAGGAAACGATTCCATCCGACGCCAGACGGCCATCGTAAAAGAGTTTTTTCCCGAGTTCAAATCCTTTTTCGGTTAGTGGATTGTTGGATAAATCATATGCCAAAGGCGGAAAGTTGCTGGGTACGCGATAATCAATCGGCAGGTTTTGATAGTCTTCGGAATTGTCTTTGGTGCAGCTCCAAAGCAAGGAAAGTGTCGCTATAAAACAGAGTAGTTTTTTCATGACTGAAATTTTAGCCCAGATAGCAATGAAAAGCCCGGAACACATACGCCTTACCCTTGTGGGCGAAAGGCAGCGACCAAAGGAAGCTGGCTTTTGCTTTTCAAGGGTTGGCGTAAGTGTGAGGACTTGTAATGTATAGCTGGATTAGCTTTTAATAAAATTAATCGTTGTGAACATGGTTTACGGTGAACATGCCTGATAAGTTAGCCGTGATCAGTGGCAAATTAGCACCACCCATAATCATCGCGCCCATACCGCCCATATTGTTGTCCGAGAGATTGATTTTGTTGGTACCATCGATGATTTTTGCAACATCTGCAAAAATGTGTACATCTGGTGTAATGGTTGTTCTCACGGTTGCTTGTTCGGGCAAATTGAGCGTAATTTCAGTGTAGTTGTAATCGGTGCCGGTTTGCCCAGTGTGTACCATGAACTCGGTATCAGTAGCAACAGATGCCGAAGTAAACAACCCTTCGAATTTCACGAATTTGTATCCCGCGCTCCAAGACCACATCATTCCTTTGCTATCCGCTAAAGTTAAGAAATCGCCTTGTCCGTCAGCGCCAAGATTAAATTGCTCTTGATCTACGCCAATTCCAAATTTAACTTTAGTGTAGTTACCTGCTGGAACATTGCTTAATTCAATGGTTTGGCTGGCTTCATCAGATTCGTCAACAATAAAATAACTTTCGCTTTTAGGCACAGTGTAAGTTGACCCATCTTCTTTGGTCAATACGATATTGCTTACGATGTACTTAACATCGGAAACTTTTAAGTTCTCACCTTGTGAAGTAGTGTTTATTTGTGTATTTAAAATAAGGTTGGCACTTCCAAAAACGTTGTCAAATTCGAGGCCGATAGCACCTTCACCGGTAATGGTGTTTGTGGCATCGTCGTCGTCGTTTGAACAAGAAGTGAATGCGAAAGTGATTGCTAAAGCAGCAATTATGGTTTTGAATTGAAATTTCATTTTTGTATTTTTTATTTATTAATGTTTATAAGAATATTGGGCTTGAAAAAATTATTTTCAAACCGATTGGATGTAATAATCCGGCTCATTCAACTTTATGTTTTAGCTGAACGAACGAGTTGAAACTAGTTGGTTTTCGTTTCTAAAATAAAACATTAGGAAATAAAAGCGGGTGGATGCTCAACGACGCCGCTATCCATGTAAGAATACATATTGGAATAGTTGGCATTTATTTTTTGAGTTAGATTGGTAAAAAAATCGGCACAAACAAAAGATGCGATGGTTTCAAGAAATAAAACTTCAGATTCTTGAACCAGTTGTTTTTTATCTGAAGAAATGGGTTTTTCGCTTTCGGAAGCTTTCGCCAATTCTTTCATCAAATGACACTTTCCGTTACACTGCATTTTGGGTTTGGCTTTGTTGACGCAGAGTGTTTTGGTAATGTAGTCGTAATTAATTGCATACTCTAAAACCGGAAGGATTGGTTTTAGAAGTAGAACGAGTACAATTATAAATACGGTTTTTTTCACTGGGCAAATTTAGTTTAAATTTTACTACTTGTCAGACGATAAATAGTAAATTTTACTCTTGGATGTATGCAAATCAAATGGATTTTCATAAATTTCTTCGGCAAAGATAAGTTCACAATAAAAAGAAAATCTATGATTTTAATCATACTATTTTTATCTTTATAAAAATTACTTTTGTGGTCTTTACAAGTATTTGCCACGTATCGTACAAAAAAAATACAACTGTAAAACTCGAATTCTTATGCAAATTGATGTCGATTTACTTTTTTCTTGGGGAGCAATTGCTAAGAAATACAAAAGAAACGAAGTGCTTTTTAATGAAAATGAATTGGCGTTGTTTTATTATCAAATTATGGAAGGTAGTGTGAGAATGTTTAACTCCAATGACGAAGGAAAAGAATTCACACAAGGTCTTTTTTGCAATGGCGATAGTTTTGGTGAGCCACCATTATTTATTGATGAAAAATACCCCGCCACCGCTGTAGCGTTCAACGATTGTACTATTATCAAATTATCGAAGGAGAAGTTTTTGAATATCTTGGAAGAATATCCTTTAATTCAAAAATCTTTTTTGAACTTGATGGCACAAAGAATCCACACAAAAGCAAACACTTCCAAAGAAATTATCAATCAAAAACCCGAATATAGAGTACTTGCCTTTTTAAATACATTTAAAAAAAAATCGGGATGCACAGAAAAAGTACTCATACCCTACACACGTCAAGAAATTGCCAATTTTACGGGTTTACGTGTTGAAACTGTGATTCGTGTTTTTACCAAAATGAATGCTTGCAACAAAGTGGAAATCATCCATCATAAAATTTATTATTAAATGAAATTGAATGTAAAATTTTGGTTGAAAATTTCATTTTTAAATCTTTGCATCGTGGCGTTACTTGGCGTCATTATGCGGTATAAAATTGGATTTGAATTTCCCTATCTCAATCAAAAAAACCTACAACACGCCCATTCTCATTTTGCCTTTTCGGGATGGATAAGCCATACTCTAATGACCTTAATGGTGTATTATTTGCAAACTAAAATTTTAGATTTTAATACGCTCCACTACCGAAAAATTATCCTTGCAAATTTGATTTTTTCTTTTGGAATGCTATTCTCCTTTACCATTCAAGGTTATGGACTCGTTTCCATTTTACTCTCAACATTTTCAATTGTTTTCTCTTATATTTTTACCTACCATTTTTTAAAAGATTTAAAACGAATTGATTGTAATTTTATAGCAATTAATTGGTTTAAGGCTGCTTTGTTTTTTAATGTCATTTCGTCTTTTGGAACATTTTATTTGGCTTATATGATGGCTAGCAAAAATATCGTCGAAGCGTATTATTTGAGTTCGGTATATTATTACTTGCATTTCCAATATAATGGATGGTTTTTCTTTGCTTCGATGGGGTTGTTATTTGGTTATTTGAATCTCAAAAAGTCAGAGCATACGTTTTATAACATTACCTACAAATTGTTTGCAATAGCTTGCATTCCAGCTTATTTTTTGTCGACACTTTGGTTAGATCTTCCGATATGGTTATATGTTTTGACTGCACTTGCGGCTATGTTACAAGTATATGCTTGGTTTAAATTTCTTTTTATTGTCCTAAAATCTCGTAAAAATACTTTTGAAAATTATCCAATGTTATTTCGCAATATTCTAATGTTTATTGTATTTGCTTTGAGTGTTAAGTTGCTACTGCAATTGGGCTCCACAATTCCTGCCATTAGTCAATTGGCTTTTGGTTTTAGACCGATTGTTATTGCTTATTTACATTTAGTGTTTTTAGCAATTATCTCCTTATTTTTAATTTTTTATATCCTGAGTAATCACTTGATAATCATGACAAAAAAAATAAAAATTGGTGTCTTTTTATTCTCCCTTGGTGTAGTTCTAAATGAAGGGATTTTAGCGATTCAAGGAATTGCATCTTTTAGTTATACTGTAATTCCTTATGTTAATGAAATTCTATTTGGGGTTGCACTTCTTATATTTATTGGACTCGGGTATACAGCCGTGCAATCAATACTAAAAGTTAAAAATAATCCTCCGTTATGATTGAACTCATAAAATAAAGATTTGGTAATTAAGTACTTTGTACCATAAACTAAAAGGAAATAAATCTTTCTATTATGAAAAAATCAATTAAAACTTTATTAGTAGCGACTTTGTTTGTTGCTTTAGGATGCAAAAACACGACTGAATCAGCACCTGAGGCTACTACAGAAAACACCGAAACAAAAGCCGCAGGACAAGAAGGTGTTGTTGACGATACATCAGCAAGAAACATTGTTCAAACTGCTATTGGAAGCAAAGACCACACAACTTTAGTTGCTGCGGTGAAGGCAGCTGAGCTTGTGACTTCATTAAGTAATGCCGGCCCATTTACAGTTTTCGCTCCTACGAATGCAGCTTTTGATAAACTTCCAGCAGGTACCGTTGAAGGATTATTAGAACCTGACAAAAAAGGGGATTTACAAAATGTTTTAGGATATCATACGTATGTAGGAACCTTAAAAACGGAGTATATGCAAGACGGACAAGAGTTTGACATGGTCTATGGCGGTAAAGTAAAAATAACCAAAAAAGGAGATAAAACTTTTGTAAACGGTTCTGAAATTGTAGCTTCTATACCGACTTCAAACGGAATTATTCACGTAATTGGAGATGTACTGTTACCGAAATAAAACCTAATTATTAATTCAAATAATGTTATCCTTTTTAAGTTAAAGAAGAAAAGCGTGAATTCTTAAAGTTCACGCTTTTTTTAGTATTTTAAAAAAGTTATCCCTTTTTTAATTCCTAATGCTAATTCTTCAAGTGAGGTGTTTTCAAGCATAAATATTAAATCCTTTTTTACAAATTTAAATTTTTCATGAACAGGGCATGGATGATCCTCAGAACAATTACTTAAACCTAATCCACATCTTAAAAAAACTGAGTCACCATCTATGGCTTTTACAATTTTGGAAAGAGTAATTAACTTCATATCTTCTCTTAATACCATAAACCCTCCGCCTACACCTTTTCTGGATTTAATAATACTATTTCTCACTAATTCTTGTAGGATTTTTGCAGTAAAAGCAATTGGCGAATCAATCTCTTTTGCGATCTCTTTTAACCCAACTTTCTCTTCATTACAACATTGAGTAGCTATAAAAATTGTGGCTCTGATTGCGTATTCACAACTCTTCGAAAACATAGTTTTTATTTGTAAAAATAAAAATTTAACTCAATAAAAGATAATTTTATCTTTTATTTAACATTTATGATTTTTATCATGTTTTAAGACAATTTGGTTTAGGAAATTTACACTAAAATAATAAAAGACACTTTTATCCTTTATTAATTCAATAAACAACTAAAACTTAAACTTATGCTATCAAAATCACAAGCTAGGGCATTTTTTCTAGGTGGAACATTAGTCACATTTTTAGTCTTTATCGGACTAACAATTTACTCGTTTATGCCACAAAATGACCAAACCAACTTTGGCAAAATAGATGCTCAAGTTGTAAAAGGAAAGGAAATTTGGGAAGCCAACAATTGTATGGGTTGCCATACTATTCTTGGAGAAGGTGCTTACTACGCCCCTGAATTAACAAAAGTAATTGACCGAAGAGGCGAAGCTTATGTAAAAGCCGTCTTAATGACTAAAGAACCATGGCAACCTAGAGGAAGAAAAATGGTTGCTTACGCAATGACTGAAACTGAAGCTGAAGCCGTAGTTGCGTATTTTAAATGGATCGGAAAAATCGATTTGAATGGATTTGACAGAATAGTTTCTCCGCTAGCTAAAACAAAAAATTAAATTAGAAAATCATGAAATATAAATCACAAAAAGTTGCCTATTGGTTTTTTGCATTATGCATGTTATTGTTCTCATTACAAATTATATATGGCTTCATAATGGGCTTTGATCGAATTGGATTGCAAGGTCTTCATGAAATTATTCCGTTTAATACTGCAAGAGCTGTACATACTAACTTATTAGTTGTTTGGTTATTAACAGGTTTCATGGGAGCTGCCTATTACATTATCCCAGAAGAAGCACAACGAGAACTTATAAGTGTAAAATGGGCTTATATTCAACTGATATCATTAGCTGTAGTAGGTGTTGTCGCAGTTGTTGGATTCCATTTTAACCACTGGGAAGGAAGAAAATTTCTTGAAATTCCTAGAGAATTAGATTTTCTTGTCGTTATAAATGTTTTACTTTTTTTAGGACTTATTTTAGGAACATTATTTACTGGAAAACGCAAAACAACTACTGCTTTAGTACTTTCTATGGGGCTATTGTTTGCCGCATTACTCTACATACCTGGAATGATATGGTTTGATAGCCAAGTGATGGATTCCTTTTTCCGTTGGTGGGTTGTTCACCTATGGGTTGAAGGTGTTTGGGAGTTAATTATGGGAGGTATTTTATCTTACTTATTAATTAAATTAACCGGTGTTGATAGAGAAGTTATCGAAAAATGGTTATACGTAATTATTGGTTTAACATTCCTTTCTGGAGTTTTAGGAACTGGCCACCACTATTATTACATCGGTGTAAATAAAATTTGGTTAGTTGTTGGTGGTATATTCTCTGCTCTTGAACCTTTAGCTTTCCTTGCCATGGCATTATTTGCTGTTAATATGTATAGAAAAGGAGAAAAAAGTCATCCAAACAAAATTGCTTTATTCTGGACTATTGGTTCTGCTATTGTATCATTCGTCGGTGCAGGTTTATTAGGCTTTGCACATACAATACCACAAACAAATCTTTATACTCATGGAACTTTAGTTACTGCAATGCATGGTCATTATGCTTTTTGGGGTGCTTACGCAATGATTGTATTAGCAATTATAAGTTATGCCTTACCAAACTTAACAGGACGTAAACGTTATAATAGTACCCAAGGGAATGCAGCGTTCTGGATTCCTAATATAGGGATATTAGGCATGACAGTCGCTTTTGGAGTAGCTGGAGTAGTTCAAGTGTATTTAGAAAGAAAACAGAAAATGGAATTTATGGAAGTTCAAAACGAAATTGCTGTACACTTTGTAGTATTACTAGTGTGCGCAACAATGTTTACAGTTGGAATCGGACTATTTATTTATGATTTCATAAAATATGGAACCCCAACTGATGAAGCTTTAGAAATAGAAAATAAATAAATTAATATCATGAGAAAAATAATTTTAACAGTTTTTGCTCTTGTAGCATTTGCAAGTTGCAAGCAAAACGATGAATACAAAAAAGTCGATGCGACACTTATAGAAACTGAAGGTCCAGCAATAAATGCTGAACTAACAGCACCACCATTTGTGCCAAAACCAGTTGGAGATAGACCTGCTAAAAAGCTAATCGTCAATCTTGAAATAATTGAAAAAGAAGGCGAAATGGCCGATGGTGTGAAATATGTTTATTGGACATTTGGAGGGTCAGTTCCGGGAAGTTTCATCAGAACTAGAATTGGAGATGAAGTTGAATTTCATCTAAAAAACCATCCAGACAATAAGTTACCTCACAACATCGATTTACATGCTGTAACTGGTCCAGGTGGTGGTGCAAAATCGTCTTTTGTAGCTCCAGGACATGAAGTAACATTCTCTTTCAAGGTGTTAAACCAAGGTCTTTTTGTTTACCACTGTGCCACAGCTCCTGTTGGAATGCACATTGCAAACGGTATGTACGGACTTATTTTGGTTGAACCAGAAGGTGGTTTGCCGCCAGTTGACAAAGAGTACTACATCATGCAAGGCGATTTCTATATTAAAGGAGCCAATGGTGAAAGAGGATTACAACCTTTTGATATGGCTAAAGCAATTAAAGAAGAAGCAGATTATGTAGTATTCAATGGTAAAACAGGTTCTTTAACTGGTGATAATGCGCTTACTGCAAAAGTGGGCGAAACGGTTCGTTTGTTTGTTGGAAATGGTGGGCCAAACTTGGTTTCTTCATTCCACGTTATTGGAGAAATTTTCGACAATGTACATGTTGAAGGTGGAACTTTAATCAACCACGATGTCCAAACCACACTAGTTCCCGCCGGTGGAGCTGCAATTGTTGATTTTAAACTCGAAGCTCCTGGAACGCTTGTTATAGTGGATCACTCTATATTTAGAACATTCAACAAAGGAAGTTTAGGGTTACTAAACGTAACTGGAGAAGATAATAAAAAAGTATACTCTGGAACACAATCTGATCAAGTTTATCATCCTGAAGGAGGAACTATTCAAACCATGCCAAACGAAGTAAGTGCTAAAGCTCCAAAAGCGGTAACTCTTGTTGAAAGAATAGCGGATGGAAAATCTATTTATGCTAAAACTTGTTTTGCTTGTCATCAACCAACTGGAGCTGGTTTACCAAATGCTTTTCCTCCTTTGGCTAAATCAGATTATTTGAATGCTGATGTAAATAGAGCCATTGAATTTGTACTTAAAGGGAAAACAGGTGAAATTGTTGTAAATGGTAAAAAATACAATAGTGTAATGACAGCCCAAACACTTACCGATGATGAAATTGCTAATGTACTAACGTATGTATACAATTCATGGGGCAACTCTAAAAAAGACGTTACACCTGCAATGGTTAAAGCAGTAAGAAGTAAAAAGTAAATTATTAATTCCATGAAAAAGTTATATTTTCTATTTGTTGCAATTATGTTTGCTTCTTGTTCAAAAGACAAGGAATCAAATACTACTCTAGAAAACATAACTCTTCCATCAGTTTCTATTCCAAAAGACGTTTCTTTTGGAATAGAAACGCCGATGGTTTTTGCCAAAGGAGGAAATTATATTCCACTTTATGGTAAAAAAAATAAAGCTGTTTCAGTCAACGATTTACTTATCGATGTTTATCCAGTTTCAAACGCCAATTTTTTAGCCTTTGTTAAACAAAATAAAAGGTGGAAAAAGTCACAAGTGAAAAAACTTTTTGCGGATGACAATTATTTAAATCATTGGAAAAACGATACACTTTTAGCAACAGACATGAAACAAAACAGCCCTGTTACAAATGTTTCATGGTATGCTGCCAACGCATATTGCGAATGTCAAGGCAAACGACTTGCAACAGTGGATGAATGGGAATATGTAGCTATGGCAAATCAAGATATCCCTGATGCTCGAAAAATAAAAGCATACAATCAATATATTTTAGATTGGTATGAAAAACCTAAGACTTTCAATAATGAAATTGGAAAAACCTTCAAAAACTATTATGGAGTTTATGATCTTCATGGTTTAGTATGGGAATGGACTTCCGATTTTAACTCAATTCTTTTAACAGGCGAATCCCGAAGCGACGTAACTACTGATAAAAATTTATTCTGCGGAAGTGGCTCACTGAACGCTTCTGATTTGATGAATTACGCAGCCTTTATTAGATATGCTTTTAGAGGAAGTGTCAAAGCAAATTATGCTGTTAAAAATTTAGGCTTTAGATGTGTTAAAGACACTTTAAAAACATTAAAACAATGAAAAATACAATCCTCATTTTTATAGCAATCACCCTTTTTGGCTGTAAAAAAACAACAACTACACCTACTAATTCCATTTCACAAGAATCAATATTCAACTTAACGAGTAAATGGAAAACTCAAGACAATAAAACAATTGAAATTAAAGACTTAAGAGGAAAAGTAACCGTAATGGTAATGATTTACACTAGTTGCAAAGCAGCATGCCCAAGATTAGTTGCGGATATGAGAGATATAGAATCTAAAATGCCAAAAGACAAACTAACTGATTTAAATTTTGTTTTGGTAAGCATTGACCCAGAAGTTGACACACCAGAAAGACTAAAAACTTTCGCTAAAGACAACCTTATGGATGCTCCACATTGGACATTTCTACAAGGAACAAAAACAACAGTTCAAGAATTCGCTAATGTTCTCGCTGTAAAATACAAACAAATTGCTCCTTTGGATTTTTCTCATTCTAATATTATTAGCATATTCAATAAAGAAGGAGAATTAATACATCAACAGGAAGGTTTGGGAGTAAACAACAAAGAGACCATCGAAAAAATAATTGAAACTATAAACAAATAACATCATGAAAAATAATATTTATATAGCGATTATTACTTTAATTTCATGCTATTCAACACTAGCGCAACAGTTTGACATCAATGCCGATTTACGTGCTAGATTTGAAAACAGAAATGGATATGGAACTTTAAAACCAGACACAGAAAAAGCTGCTTCATTTATTTCGCAACGAACCCGAATTGTCTTTGATTACTCTTTCAAAAACATCAAACTAAGATTTTCCCCACAAAATGTAAGAACATGGGGAGATGTGATTACAACTTCAAAAAGCGATGCGAATGGCGCTTTTCATGAAGCATATGGTGAAATCAAAATGGACGAACAATTTTCTTTCAAATTAGGAAGACAAGAAATTAATTATGATGATGCTAGAATTTTTGGAAATGTAGACTGGGCAATGCAAGCAAGAAGTCATGATGCGTTTCTATTAAAATTCAATCCAAATTCTAAAAATCAAATCCATTTAGGGTTGGCTTTGAATGCCAATAAAGAAACTAATTTTTATGAAAATTACGCCGTTTTACAATACAGATCGCTACAATATATTTGGTATCATACTGATTTCAAGAACTTAAATTTTAGCGTTTTATTATTAAATAATGGCATGCCTTATTTAGACGGAACAGAAGAAAAATTAGATTATAGTCAAACCATTGGTTCAAGATTGGTTTACAAAAAAGAGAATCTTTCTATAGATGGTGCTGCCTATTTGCAAACTGGGACTATCGCTACAAATTCTGTAAGTGCAAACTATTTTTCTGCAAATATAAATTACAAAACGAAATCAAATTTTAATGCTGGTTTAGGATTTGAATTACTTTCAGGAAAAGATCAAAACGACACTTCAACGGATATAAAATCTTTCAATCCATTGTATGGAACCAATCATAAATTCAACGGCTATATGGACTATTTTTATGTAGGAAACCACAATAATTCAGTTGGATTGACTGATGTTTATGCAAATTTAAGTTTTGAAAAAAACAAGTATTCGCTAAAATTAACACCACATTATTTTGCTTCTGCATCTTCTTTATATAGTGCAGGAGAAAAACAAGACAATTACTTAGGTACAGAGTTAGATCTAACATTTGGTTATAAAATGTATGATTATGTATCAGTTGATGCCGGATTTTCACAAATGTTTGCCTCTTCATCTATGGAAATATTAAAAACAGGAAACAAAAACGCGGGAAATAATTGGGCCTTTTTATCTATAAAAATCAACCCGAATATTTTTACAAATAATGTAGAAACAAAACTCTAAATCATTCTTACAATGACTGAAACGACACCATATTATCACGTTATAGGTAAAGAAGAAGAAATTTTTACTCATGCCTATTTCAATAAAATTCCATTGCTATTGAAAGGACCAACAGGAACTGGAAAGTCTCGATTTGTTGAATATATGGCTCATAAACTTGACAAAAAATTGATTACAATTAGCTGCCATGAAGAAACTTCATCAACAGATTTAATTGGGAGATATATTATTAAAGGTGCAGAAACAATTTGGATTGACGGACCCTTGACCACTGCGGTTAAAGAAGGAGCAATTATCTATCTCGACGAAATAGCCGAAGCAAGACCAGATGTTATTGTAGCCATCCATTCCCTGACCGACCACCGAAGAGAACTGTTTATCGACAAATTAGGAATTGTAATAAAAGCACACGAAGATTTTATGCTTGTTGCTTCGTTTAATCCCGGATATCAACGTGGTTTTAAAGAATTAAAACCCTCAACAAAACAACGATTCTCTGCACTTTCGTTTGATTATCCTGAAACCAAACAAGAAATCGAAATCCTTATAAATGAAACTAAAGTAGACGCTGATAATGCCAAAAAACTAGTGGCAATTGGAACCAAAATTAGAAACCTAACCGAGCTTGGTTTAGCAGAAACCGTTTCAACACGTCTTTTAGTTAATGCAGCAACATTAATAAATAGCGGATTACCTAAAAGACTTTCAACACATGTCGCAATCGTAGAACCGCTTACAGATGATTTACAGACGGTACAATCGCTGAAAGATTTGTGCGATTTGATGATATAAAGTAAAAAAAAATGGATTTAGACGAACTACTTTTTGGAACGGTTTCTAAATATTTTAAGAAAAAAAGAAAACAAAAAATCCTTCTGGATAACAATGCTGTTTTTTTAAAGGATATAAAACCTCGACTAACCATTTTAGCAAGAGCAATAACAGGAAATCCTATCGAAATTTTTCCTGCTGAACGCGAAGGTGGCTTTAAAAACAACAACTTTTTTCTTCCCATCTATTTTAATGAGTTGTCATCAAAAGAGAAAAACTTACAATATTATTTTTTCAGAATTTTGTTTTTAAGTGTTCAATCCGAATTGAATATAAATTTGAATGTTGATGTAGTATTTACACAAGAAAAAAAAGAAAAAATTTTAGCGGTATTGTTTCATAAATATCCAAATTCAAAAGAAATTTATAATGAATTAAAATCTCATTTTAAATTGAAATCAACACCAAAAATACCTGAGGTTTTCTCTTGGATTTATGGCAAATTGATGCTAAATGAAAAAGAAGAAGGTACAGAAAACAAACTTGAATTTATTTCTGATTTAGTAAAAAATCCCAATCCTAATCAATCTGTAACAACTTTGCAAGCAAAAGCTGTAGAAGAAATAATTACAGTCGAAATTGATAAAAAACAACAAGAGGATTATGTCTTGATGCATAGTTTTGAAAAAGTAGAAACTGCTGAAGAATTCAATGGGAATTGGCGCGATTTTGATGGAACGGATGATCTTGAAAATCACGAAAATGCTATAGAGGAACTTAACATGAAATTTACAGTTCGAGTGGATGACACCGCTCATTCTGTTTATCAAGCAGACTTTACGGAAAACACTTCTATCTCTGAAAGTGCCGAAATAGACGCGAATGGTTTTCATATAACCTACAACGAATGGGATTATGACAAACGAAAATACAAGGAAAATTTCTGCAAGGTTTACCCAAAAACACAACTAAAAACGGATAGCGATTACTACAAAAAAACCATTTTAAAAAACAATTCAACATTAATTGGATTACGAAAAATTCTGACCAATTTGAACAATAAAATGCAACAACAAAAGCGTCAAACTCAAGGAGAGGAATTTGATATTGATGCCATTACCGATTTGTATGTAGATGTGCATTCTCAAAAAACACCGACCGATAAAATTTACCTTTCCAATAGAAAAAAAGAGAAAGATTTATCCATATTATTGTTGCTAGATATTAGCTTATCCAGCGATAGTTATGCTGCTGGCAATAGAGTCATTGATGTAGAAAAAGAAGTTTCGATTTTATTTGGAGAAATATTAAACGAATTCAATATCGATTTTTCAATTGATAGTTTTTATTCTAAAACACGGAATTTTTCTACCTATTTGACTATTAAAGATTTTGATGAAAATTGGTCAATAGCTAAAAATAAAATTGGCGCAATCGAACCCTCAGGATACACAAGAATCGGAGTTGCCTTACGTCACGCTGGAGCACGATTAGATACTCGCAGCACCAAAAACAAATGGATTATTCTAATCTCTGACGGGAAACCAAATGACTATGATAAATATGAAGGGAAATACGGAATTAACGACGTAAAACAAGCTTTGCGAGAGTTAAATCAAAGAGATATTAATTCCTATGCATTGGCTATTGAAGCCCAAGCAAAATACTATTTACCGCAAATGTTTGGACAAAATCATTATCAAATTCTAACAACCCCAACGGAGTTATTACAATCGATGGTTAAGTTGTATGAAAAAATAAAACAGCAATAGTTATTTCTTGTGATTAAAATCATACTAAAATATAAACTATTTACTTCCTTTTGTATAATTAAATTTCAATCCCTACATGAGACAATCAAGTAAATATTTTATTATCATAGTTGTATTACTTGCTTTTTTTTTACTCTATAATTTCACTATTTATAAATCAAAAACTGATTACGGTTCTATTCAATTGTCAGAAAAAGCGTTGAATGGAGAATCGATTTGGTTACAAAACAATTGCAATTCTTGTCACCAATTATATGGCCTTGGCGGTTATCTTGGACCTGACTTAACCAATGTTTATTCTATTAGAAACAAAAATGAATATTACATTAAAGCAATGCTGAATAGCGGTGTTAAATCTATGCCTAAATTTCATTTTAACAAGTTCGAAAAAGAAGTTTTGATTCAATTTTTAAAAGAAGTGGATCAAACTGGTTATTATCCAAACGCAAATTCGGTATTAGAAACTAACGGTTGGGTTTCTATAAAATATAAAAATGAAAACCATGGCAAATAATAAATATCCTTTTTACTTTATTACTGTTGGATTAATTTCATTACTGCTTGGGCTTATTTGTGGATTATTAGCTGGTTTTCAATATGTAATCCCGAGTTTTATTAAAGAAGTTTTGCCATTCAATGCTGTTCGTCCTTTGCATACACTTTTTGTGGTTTCATGGATATTACTTTCGGCAATTGGAGGCATCTATTATTACATAAAACCTAAAAATATACAGTTTGTAAAAGTGCACTTTTGGTTATTTATTATCACTGGAATTGGGATTATTGTTTCTTATTTAACCAAGAATTTCGAAGGAAAAGAATATTTAGAATTTCCAAGTTATTTTTATTTTCCAATTGTAATAGGATGGATATTATTTGGAATCAATTTCTTCAAAACAATGATTCCAACTTTCAGGAGTTGGCCTGTTTATTATTGGATGTGGGCCACTGGAATTGCTTTTATGATCTATCATTTTACAGAAGCCCATTTGTGGATGTTACCCTATTTCAGGACACATTTTATTCAAAATATTGCAATCCAATGGAAATCCGGCGGCTCTTATGTTGGCTCCTGGAATATGTTGGTTTATGGTACAGCTTTATATGTAATGTCGAAAATTAGCAATGTAGAAAACTATGCAAGTTCTAAAAAAGCATTTTTCTTTTACTTTCTTGGATTAACAAACTTAATGTTTGGCTGGGCGCATCACATCTATATAATTCCTACTGCTCCTTGGATTCGATATTTCGCCTATGCAATAAGTATGACAGAATGGATTATTCTATTTTCAATTATTTATGATTGGAAAAATGGACTTTCAAAAGAAAAGAAAATAGAATTTGCTGTCGCCTACAAATTGATGCTTTTAGCAGATTTTTGGGTGTTTTTGAATATTATTTTGGCATTGTTAATTTCGATTCCTTCCATTAATATATTTACTCACGGTACACATATTACCGTTGCCCATTCAATGGGAACAACAATCGGAATCAACACCTTAATTTTGTTGTCTTCTATTACCTATATTTTAGAACTCGAAAGTCCTTTTACCATACAAACCTTTATAAGAATAAATAAAGGCATCCGAATTTTTAGCCTCTCATTCTTATGTTTTTGGATGTGTTTATTAGGGATGGGAATTAGGAAAAGTTATTGGATGTATTGGAAAAACAATCTCTCTTTTAGTCAATTTCAAGATTCTCAACACTGGATAAACATCCTGTTTGTCTTTTTTGGATTAGGGATATTAATAGGATTGTATCGAATTATTTTAGAGCTATTAAAATATGTAAATCGATTGACAAATTCTAATTCCTAAAAACCACATTAATGTTTGAAGTAGTTGTGATTTGTTTTTCATTTATCTTAAATGAAGAAACTAAATTCCCTAATGTTGGAACATTATTTTTAAAATTTTGCACATAATAATTTCCTTGAAATCCTAATTGACTTAAATAAGTAATCATTTCATTAATATCAAGAATCGTCAACAATTCGGAATGTAAAGTGGTTCTAATTTCAAAAGAAATGGAGTGTTTTAATAACATTTCAAGCGTTTTTTCAAATGAAGCGTATACTTTTGATTGTGTAATCCTTTCAAATTTTGCTTTAGGAGCTTTAAAATCTAAGGCTACATAATCTATAGCTTTTTCATTTATTAATTGCTCTAACACTTCTGGATTGGAACCGTTAGTATCAATTTTTACTAAAAACCCAAGTTTTTTTATAGCTTCAACTTGTTCGAAGAAATTCTTATGCAACGTACATTCACCGCCACTAAAAACAACGGCATCAAGTAGTCCTTTTCTTGAATTTAAAAAGGAAAACGCTTCGTCAATAGAAAACATTCCTTTTCCTAAAACAATTTCTGGATTATAACAATACAAGCATCGCATGTTACAGCCTGCATACCAAAAGATACAAGCTGAATGGTTTGGGTAATCCAATAAAGTAAATGGCGTAATGTTGTAAATTGGTTTCGTTAACACAAAACTTCTTTGAAATAAGTTCGCTGTCTGTGTTCTCCTTTTTTACCAATATTAAAACTTTCAACTGGTCGATGATAGCCCATTACTCGGGTATACACCAAACATTTATTCCGTAAATGTTGATTTTGCTCTAAAATTTCAATTGTGTTTTTCATAATAAGTGTTGTTTTGATTTTTAATAATAGTTTCATCGCATTTGGGACAATAGTCATGTTCCCCATTTAAATACCCATGTATAGGGCAAACACTGAATACAGGAGTTACTGTAATGTATGGTAATTTAAATTTTGTAAGTACAGTTTTTACGAAATTTTTACAGGCTTCAGGTGAACTAATACGTTCGTTCATATACAAATGCAAAACGGTTCCTCCAGTATATTTACATTGCAATTCGTCTTGCATGAGTAAGGCTTCGAATGGGTCTTGAGTAAAATCTACTGGGATTTGAGAACTATTCGTATAATATATGTTCTCCCCTATTCCTGCTTGAAGAATGTTGGAATACCGTTTCTTGTCTTCTTTAGCAAACCGATAAGTAGTTCCTTCTGCTGGAGTTGCTTCAAGATTGTAAAGGTTGCCCGTTTCTTCTTGAAATATTTTCATTCGATTTCGGATATAATTTAATATTTCTATACAAATGTCATTTCCGTAAGAAGACGTAATGTCAAATTTATCGTTGGTAAAATTGCGAACCATTTCATTCATTCCATTCACCCCAATAGTAGAAAAATGATTTCGGAAATGGGGTAAGTACCTTTTGGTATAGGGATACAAACCTCTATCATACATTTCTTGAATAAAGACACGTTTTTTTTCTAAAGTCGTTTTAGCAATTTCCATTAATTTGTCTAATTGCGTATAAAGCTCGTTTTTATTGCCCGCATACAAATAACCTAGTCGAGCCATATTGATAGTAACCACACCTATACTTCCTGTCATTTCCGCGCTTCCAAATAGTCCATTTCCGCGTTTTAATAATTCTCTTAAATCAAGTTGTAATCGACAGCACATACTCCGAACTGCATTGGGCTTGTAGGCATTCGGGTTTTCAACCTGATTGCCCTCTTTATCTAAAACATATTGACTTCCTATGAAATTTTGAAAATAAGATGATCCAATTTTAGCCGTGTTTTCAAAAAGCAAGTCAGTATTTTCTCCATCCCAATCAAAATCTTCTGTAATATTTACTGTAGGAATTGGAAAAGTAAATGGCTGACCATGTGCATCTCCTTCTGTCATTACGGTATAGTAGGCTTTGTTAATTAAATTCATTTCGGCTTGAAAATGCTCGTAACGTAAGTCTGTTGGTTTATCAACACCACGTTGATTTGTTTTGACTAATAGATCATAATTAAAATTTCCTTCAAAAAAATGTAAATTATTTTTTGTCGGAATTTGATCTTTTAAATCACTAGGTACAACCCAATCAAGTGTAATGTTTGTAAAAGGAGATTGTCCCCATCGAGCCGGTACATTTAAATTGTAAACAAAACTTCTAATCGCTTTTAATACATCGTCATAACTCAAATTATCTTTAAAAACATAGGGGGCTAAATACGTATCAAACGAACTAAATGCCTGTGCTCCTGCCCATTCACTTTGCAAAATTCCTAAGAAATTAGCCATTTGCCCTAGTGCTTCTCTAAAATGCGACGGTGCTTTACTCTCTACTCGACCCCGAACTCCATTAAAACCATCATTGAGTAGTACTCGCAAACTCCAACCAGCACAATATCCAGTAAGGCAATCTAAATCATGAATATGAAGATCTCCATTTCTATGGGCATAACCTTCTTCTTTTGTATACACCTTATCTAGCCAATAATTAGCAATAATTTTTCCAGCAACATTGTTGACCAATCCTGCGTTAGAATATGAAGTGTTTGCATTGGCATTAATACGCCAATCGGTTTGAGAAATATATTCTTCGATAGTTTGTGTACTGTCGATATATGTAGTGTCGTCATTCAATCCATAAATATGCTCCCGCAATAGCTTTCGCGTATGTCGAAACAACATAAAAGAACGCATAACCGTAAAATAATCTTTTTGAAATAGTACTTTCTCAATAACATCTTGAATTTCCTCAACTGCCCAAGTATCTTTGCTTTCAATACTTGAAATAACACTTTCAAAAACACTTTGGTCATAGGGAATAGTTACACTATTAAAGCTCTTTTCGATGGCATCTTTAATTTTATAACTTTCAAAAAGTTTGTATCCACCATTTCTTTTAATAACATATTTTTCCATAACCAAAGTGTTTATTTGTTTGTAGCTAATTGAAGTATTATTCTATAATTGAAAACCGTTCTTCCATAATTATTGCACTAGGAAAAAGAATGTTATTTTCTAAATGGATGTGTTTGTGCAAATCTTGTTCAAAGTCTCTCAACATAGAGAAAGTAACTTTATAAGTTTCACAGGCATCTTTTGGAGGATTGTAATTGTCCGTTAACTCAGCAATTTTAGAAAACAAATTACCTTCCGTTTCGTGTTCCTCTTTCAGCATTGCTATCGGATTATTTACAGATCCAAAATGAGGTTGCTCCATATTCTGGTTTTCCTTAATTGAGATTGCCATATTTTTAATAAATGGAAATAAAATTAGCTCCTCTTTCTTTAAATGATGTGATAAATCAGAAGCACTAATTTTGAATAATTTATTTATTTCAAAAAGTTCAGGATGTCTTTCTCCGTGCACTTTACATAGTTTATCTAAAAACAGAATTAGTGTCGGTGTTTTTTCCTCAATATAATGGTGATGGGTTTTTACGATATAATCAATTAATAAATCTAATGGCCATGATTTAAAATCAATAGTTGCATCATTACTTGATTCTAAAATAGAATTGATTTCATTCTCTAAAACCGATAGATTAAGGCCTTTTTTATCACAAACTTCCTCTAAAGTTCTGTTCCCTTTGCAACAAAAATCGATTCCGTATTTTGAGAATAATGCGGCAGTTCTATAATCGTTTGCAACATATTCTCCAATTGACATTTTTTCAAGTGTTTTCATTTATATTTTTATTTAATACAACAATATTACTATAATAAGTACCCTATTCTTATGAGTTAAATCATAGTAAAACATAAATTTCAGACCTTATTTTGTTATGGATAAAAATTGAATTTCTCAATTGATTTTCAGTTGATTTATTACCTAAAACAATTATTAAATGAAATCGCTAAAAGAGAAAATACTAAAACTTAAAAAAGAGAAAAATGCTGTAATTTTAGCGCATTATTATCAAGAGCCTTGCATCCAGGAAATTGCCGATTATGTTGGTGATAGCTTAGGTTTGTCGCAAGTGGCGGCTGAGACAAATGCTGACATTATTCTATTTGCTGGAGTTCATTTTATGGCCGAAACAGCTAAAATTTTAAACCCAAAAAAGAAAGTAATTCTTCCTGATTTAAATGCTGGTTGTTCGTTGGCCGATTCTTGCCCACCTCACATATTCGAAAAGTTTATTCAAGCTCATCCTAATCATATTGTGATTACCTACGTCAATTGTTCCGCTGAAATTAAAGCAATGAGTCATATTGTTTGTACTTCCTCTAATGCAATTAAAATAGTTGAATCTGTTCCTGAAAACATTCCTATTATTTTTGCGCCTGATAAAAATCTAGGGAATTATATTATTCAAAAAACAGGAAGAAAAATGGTTCTTTGGGATGGTTCATGTGTTGTTCACGAAGCCTTTTCACTGAATAAATTAATTGAACTTTATAAAAAACATCCTGATGCTAAAATCATTGCACATCCAGAATCAGAAACACCTATTCTAGAAACTGCAAGTTATATTGGATCTACTTCGGGTATGATAAATTTCGTGAAGAATGATTCGAGTACCAAATATATCGTAGCTACTGAAGCCGGAATTCTACATAAAATGCAACAGGCTGTTCCTGAAAAAACACTAATCCCTGCTCCATCAAACGAAAATAACACTTGTGCTTGTAGTGAATGTGGCTTTATGAAAATGAATACAATGCAAAAAGTTTACGACTGTTTATTGAATGAAACTCCAGAAATTGTTGTTTCAAAAACGACTCAAAAAATAGCATTAGTGCCTATTAAACGCATGTTAGATTTATCAAAATGATAACAACAACGAATTATCTTATTGTTGGTTCTGGTATAGCAGGATTGACATTTGCAATAAAAATCGCGACACAATTTCCTGAGAAAACAATAACAATAGTAACCAAATCTACAGAAGAAGAAAGCAACACAAAATATGCTCAAGGTGGTATTGCGGTTGTTCAAAATTTAGAAGATGATCATTTCAATAAACATATCAAAGACACCCTCATTTGTGGTGATGGTTTATGCAATGACGAAGTAGTTGAAATGGTTGTAAAGGAAGGCCCAAAACGCTTGCAAGAATTAATTGATTGGGGAGCTGATTTCGACAAAAACAATGCAGGAACTCTAGACTTAGGAAGAGAAGGTGGTCATACCAAAAACCGAGTGGTGCATCATAAAGACCAAACAGGAATTGAAATTGAAAGAACTATTTTAGAAGAAACTCATCGGAAAAAAAATATTAAACTTCTCGATTTTCATTTTGCATTAGAATTAATAACAAAAAACAATCGTTGCTTTGGAGCGTATGTTTTAAATGAAAAAACAAATGAAATTTTAACTCTAAAAGCTGATTATACCATTTTAGCAACTGGAGGAATTGGTCAAATTTATGGACATACTACCAATCCAATTATTGCTACTGGTGACGGAATTGCCTTGGCACATCGAGCCAAAGCTAAAATCAAGGATATGGAATTCATACAGTTTCATCCAACAGCTTTATACACTAAGGAATTAAACACCACTTTTTTAATTTCAGAAGCTGTTCGTGGGTTTGGTGCTTATTTGAGAACCAAAAAAGGCAGACGCTTTATGCTTGATTATGACAACCGTGCTGAATTGGCTTCAAGAGATATTGTATCTCAAAGTATTGTGAAGGAATTGAAAAAATCAAACGATACTTGTGTTTATTTAGATTGCACTCATTTAGACATGACTGCATTCAAAAAGCATTTTCCTATGATTTATAGACGGTGCAAAGAAGTTGGAATTGAAATATCTTTCAATTGGATTCCAGTTATCCCAGCACAACATTATCTCTGTGGAGGAATTTCTGTAGATATGAATGGACAAACAACTATATCCAATTTATATGCTTGTGGTGAATGTTCTCGAACAGGATTGCACGGTGCAAACAGACTAGCTTCGAATTCCTTATTAGAAGCTTTGGTGTATTCTGAAAGAATCTTCATGCATTTATCTCAAATATCTTTTAAAACCGAAACGAATAATGATGATTTTTCAAGCTGGAGTGAATTAGGGAAACCTATTTTAGAGGAACATTATATAGCCAATATTAGGATGCTTTTACAAACTTTAATGCAACAAAACGCAGGGATTATTCGAAACAATATCGATTTAAAATCATCAAAAAAACAATTATTAATTTGGCAAAAACAGCTTTCTAAAATAAGTATAGATTATGCAATCAAAAAAGAAATGTATGAATTGAAAAACATGATTGACGTGAGTATATTGATAGTCAACGAATCCATTTCTAGAGAACATAATTGCGGTGGATTTGTAAAAAAATAATTGCTATAAACCACCAACTCGTACTAAACTCCCAAAAACTAACATCGCGACACCTAGTATTGTGACAGCTATAATTTGTATAGCAACGGGCACTAATTTTTCAGAAGACAATTTTGGAAAAACAAAAAGTTGTGCATTTATAGCTAAAGCAACTGTAATAAAAAGTAAAAGTAATTTTAAAGAAACAACTTTTTCTATGCTATCTTCAAATGAAAACCATTGAGTATACGTTACGTTATAATCATAGGCCATTAAAATACCTGTTAGGAGTAGGATTAATAATGATGGCAATCCTACAGGTTCAAATTTATTCTTGAAATTTCTTATTATCGAAGCATCTTTTTCTTTTAATGCTTGTGGCAGAAAACGAATTGACAAAATTAAATGACCTCCCACCCAAATGGTTGCGGCTAACAAGTGTACTATTAACAGCAAATGATGCTTCATTATCCTAATGTTTTATACATCATAGCGGTCGCAATATTAACCGCTCGTAACTTAATTTCCTCCGCTTTCGCTCCTTGAAATAAATCATCCACAGTTTCGTGAAATACTTTTATCCACTGCGTAAAATGACTTTGAGTCATGGTACTTTTTTGATGTAATTGTTGGTGTTTCTCCATCGGATTTCCACTAAAATTTCCTGTTGAAAATAAGATATTTTCCCAAAAATCGTACATGATTGGCAGATGTTTCTCCCAATTAACATGTGCTACATCATTAAAAAAGTAACCTATTTTTTTATCCGTCTTAATTTTAAGATAAAACGCGTCAACTAATTTTATGATGTCTTCCCTATTTTTTATATCTGGTTTCATTTTTCTATCCTTTAAATAAAATACACAAACTATCCTCTAATGCTTCTAACGAATGCGGTATATCAGTAGGTATGTTTCTTTCATTATAAATCAATATTTGCTCTTCCAAATTATGTTCTTTATAGAGTACACTTCCTTTTACAACGAGCAACAAAGCGGGCACTTCTGTCTTATGTTCTTTGAGAATCATTCCTTTTTTGAAAGCAATAGCTAGTACTTTGGTCGTTACTGTTTTCTGTATGGCTATTGCAACTGGATCTTCAGCCGTTTCTAGTTTTATAAATAGTTCTTTAAACATTACAAATCTTTGTTTTTAAATTTTAATAATGAAATAAAAAATGGCACAATTGCCCACAAGCAAAGCAATCCGAATGAAATAACCAATCCTAAAGAAGTACCGAAAAAGTCTTTAAAAATAGCTCCAGAATAACCCATCATAGCCGATTGATCTAGTTGCAATAGAATTTGGATTCTAGCTAAATCGATTGGACTAAAAGCGGTTATTCCAACCATCGCTTTTTCTATAGGATATTCTGATAATTGAAACAATAAGAACAATACCATCCCGTCGAAAAGCAAGGCGAAATAGAGCCAAGACATAATTGCAATACCAATCCCTTTTGATTTATCTCTCGTAATGATAGAACTCAAAAAGGCCAAAGCCACAAAAATGATCGAAATCAAACAACCTACAATTAGCATCATAATTCCGATACTATCTGGCGAAAACAATAACAAAGGAATTCCAGCGCCAACGATAAAAGCAAGAACCATGGCTGAAGTCAGTCCGATAAATAAACTAATCCAAATCTTTGTTCTTTTTAACGGTTGGCTAAGAAGCAGCTCAATAAATTCTGAACTATTATACAAATAAATTGTGGCAAAAAGTATCGAAACTAGAGGAACTGTAAATAAAATAACATTTAAAATCGTAAGCAATCCTTTGGATGAATTATCTTCCAAACCAAATGAACTCCATGAAAGTAATCCTAAAATTAAAGTATAAACGAGCAACGTTTTGTTCTTTAAAATATCGAAAAATATGATTTTAATAATTCGGTTCATGGCTTTTACTTTTAAGGATTTTGGCAATGGCTTTCGATATTTTTTGTTCGTTGGTAGTTTGCATTAACGCATCGATTGTTTGATGAAAATGCACTTTCCCCTCTTGCATAAATATAATTTGAGTAATCATATCATCCAATTCACTCAAAAGATGAGAGGTAATCAAAATAAGTTTCCCTTTCTCTTTCTCTTTGATGATTTTTTCTTTCAATATTTCTGAAGCTAAAGGATCTAAACCAGCGGTTGGTTCGTCTAAAATCAACACTTTCGGATTGAACAAAAAAGCTAAAATGGCACTTACTTTTTGAGTTGTTCCGCCCGACAGTGTGCGCATGGGTTTATCGAGTATTTTTTCGATTTCAAAAGCATTGAATAAATCCATATCTAATTCTTCCTTAGCGTTACGAATTGTCTTTATCATTTCGATGATTTGCCCAATGGTCAAAGAATCTGGGTATCGCCCTATTTGTGGCATATAGCCGATTTCATCTCGGTATTTAAATTCTCCAATTATTGATTTTTGATTGTATAAAATAGTTCCTTTCGTTGGGATAACCATTCCTAAAATACTTTTTATCAAGGTCGTTTTCCCACAACCATTCGGGCCAATTAAAGCAATACATTCGCCTTTGCAAAAAGTCAAATTAATGTCTTGGAAAACTTCTTGCTTCCCAAATTTTTTGCTAATATTGTGTATTTCGATCATAATCGTAACGAATGCATTAATGGCGTTTTATCTACAAAATTATCCGGAGTAATACTCGGCAAAACCTTTTCTGACTTATCTAGAAGTGTGATCATAAAACTTCTAAAAAGCAACATGGCTGATGGATTATTTTCAGTCAACACCGCGAACAAATTCAATGGATGAAAAGGCACATCACCCACACCATTTTTATCTAAATCGTAGCCTTCATATTTGTCCCAATAATTGCTATTGAAGGTATTGAGCACTAAACTTCCGTTCGTGCTGATATCAAATGTATTCCCTACAAAATTGTTGTTTTTAATCTCATTTTCCATGCAACTCGCTTGAATTTTCATGCCCCATCCATTGTACTCCAACGTATTTTTTTCGACTAATATTCTGCTAGTTCCTTCCATGTAAATTCCCGATGTATTTTTGAAAAATGGTTTCCGATGATATAACTATCCGAAATTTCTTTGAGTAATAAACCATAAGCGGCATCGCCCCAATTTTCCTCAAAATAATTATGAAACATTTTGACTTTTTTGGTAAACATGACGGCAACACCAGCACCATTTTTCTTAAATACATTAGATATATAGGCATCATCATTAGAGAACATAAAATGCAAACCATAGCGAATATTTTGGGTTGAAATGTTTCTCCAAATAATAGAATTGGTAACAAACTCGAAATAAATTCCATCTCTATGACCTTTGATTCTATTGCCAATTATTTGCAGTGAATCGCTTTTCCAACAATGAATTCCATTACCGATTAATTGTTCTTCTTTTCCATAAGCGCTTATAGTGTTTCCTTTAACGACGCACTTAGTGCAATTTTGAAGATATATTCCAAAAAAATTATTGTCTAAAATATTATTTATAACCCTGACAAAAGTTCGATTGTATACTTTAATTCCACATGGATCATCTAAAGCAGCAAAGCCAGAATTAATCATTTTAAATCCTGTAACATAAACGCTATCTGCCTTTACAGATAGTACTTCATTTTTATCTTGTCCGTCAAGTACTGGAAAATTTTTTCCAAGAAAAACTATTCTCTTGTCAATGATGATATTTCCTTCTCTATAAATTCCTTTATGTACTATGATAGTATCACCATTTCTTGCTATCGCAATTGCATGTTTAATCTTTTTTATTGGGAAGGCCGCCCCAACTTGGATAGTATTTGCACAAATTAATTGAAACAAAAAAAAGAAAAACAAGATGTAACTAGCGTTTTTCATTTAAAAATATCATATACTTCTTCCCAAGTAATTTCTCGAGCTGACAATTTAGTTTGGTATTCCAATAATTCCTTTTCATTAATGAAAACAGCTGTTTTTCCTCCCATTGGGGAATTAATAGTGTCACCATTAAGATAAAAACCTTTTTCAGCAAGAATCAATTGGTTTTCTCCCAAATAATTTGAAACATAATACCTCTTAAATACCACTTTTGTATTCGATTTGGCATATTGTATCATACAAAATAGGTCATCAAATTTGTAACATCTTCCTTTTGATGTGATTAATTCACAGGCAAATTTTCCATTAGAAATGGTCATTTTACAAAAATCACAACTATCCGAATTTAATTTAATAGGCTCTGGTTTATCTGAACCACAAGAAACTAATGCAACAAGGAAAATGAAGCTAATCACTACTTTTTTCATAGTTTTTTCTTAAAAAATTATATTCTTTGAAGACAATAAAAAAGAGGAATAGTCCGGCAGCTGTTAACATCCAACCACCAACATCTGGAATCGAGTAAGCACCAAAATTAAGTAATTGTTTATAACCTATAAGCGGTGGTTGATAGGCCATTCCTGGTACTTTGATTGCTGCATTTGGATCCAAATTATGACCATACTCATAATTCCAACGGTAAAAATCAATCGCTGCCAATACCACAAAAACAATATAGCTTGTAAAAAATGCTAAAACAGCTTTTCTTTTGGCAATAAAAATAAGTACTAATGAAATTAAAGCAAAACCACCAAAAACATAGGGCAAGATAGTAAACTCAAAAAAGTTTTCGGTGTGTAATGTAGCCATACCGATATAGTGATTTAGTCCATTGATGATCTCAACATCTCCGCCAATTTTGTTGGCAAAAAGTTGTAACACTAATCCTTCAGGATACTGAGGTGCCTCTAACTCTATTCTCCACATGGGGAAAAATAAAGAACCAACAAACAGAGAAGCAACTATCAAAAGTAAAACTCTTGACAGCATAGATATTTTTAAATTTTTCATTTGATTTGAGAAAAAAAGGGAACAAATAAAATCTGCTCCCTTTTTGATTAAAATTTTATTTGGTTGCGGCGGGTAAATTCGTTCCTAAACTCCAAGTTAGTGGGACGGAACTTCCTGCTGGAGAAACTCTAACATAACCTTGCATTTCTTGATGCAACGCGCTACAAAAATCGGTACAATACATAGGAAACATTCCCACTCTATCTGGAACCCATTTTAAAGTAGCCGTTTCCCCTGGCATAATTAAAAGTTCCGCATTACTTGCTCCTTTTACAGCAAATCCATGAGGTACATCCCAATCTTGCTCTAAGTTAGTTACGTGGAAATAAACCACATCTCCCATTTTTACACCTTCAATATTATCCGGAGCAAAGTGAGAACGAATAGAGGTCATATATACATGTACTTGATTTCCTTGACGTGTTACCTTTGCTTCTTTTTCTCCTTTTGTTACGTAAGGATGTTTGTTTTCTTCTAATTTATGGAATTTCAATTGCCCGTTGTTTCTAATCAAATCAGCTGGCGCAGCTTGAGCATAGTGAGGTTCACCAATAGTTGGGAAATCTAAAATCAATTGCATTTTATCGCCGCTAATATCAAATATCTGGGCTGATTGTGCCAACTCCGGACCAGTTGGCAAATAACGATCTTTGGTAATTTTGTTATAGGCTACCAAGTATTTTCCGAAAGGCTTTTTGCTATCCCCACCTGGAATACATAAGTGACCTACAGAATAATAAGTTGGAACTCTGTCTAAGACTTTAAGTGATTTGATATCCCATTTTACAACTTCAGAAGAAACGAAAAACGTGGTGTATGCATTTCCTTTTCCGTCAAACTCTGTATGCAATGGGCCTAAACCTGGTTTTTGAACTTCACCATGAAGAGCCGCCTCGTATTTTATAACAGGAATTCCATCATATTCCCCTTCAAATTGTTTGTTTTTGATAGCATTTTGCATTTTATCAAAACTAAAAACAGGAATCAGGGCTGCCAATTTTCCTGACCCTACAATGTATTCACCTGTTGGATCAACATCGCAACCATGAGGCGATTTTGGGCAAGGAATCATATAGCAAATATCTTTTAATTCTTTTGAGTCAAGAATTAGTACTTGCGTTTTCATTTCTGAAGTAGCAGAATGTGTACTTTCGTTATATACATTGTGCGCATATTTAGTTGGAGTAAGTTTTCCTTTTCCAGCTTTAATATACTCTTCTGCTTTTTTCCAATTTACTGCCATAATAAAATCTTTATCTTTTTGAGAAGCATTCACTTCCAATAATGTATTGGCTTGTTCTGTATTATAACAAGAGAAAAACATCCATCCATGTGATTTTCCTTTTCATGCATGCGAAAGGTCAAAATTTACACCTGGACATTGAATTTGAAAAGCTATATCCATTTGTCCTTCTTTGCCTACTTTTACAAAACTCAAATGTCCTTTAAAATTTTGTTTGTAGGTATTAATTGGCACATCACCATTTGAATTATCTGCTGGAACACTAAAACGAGTACCTGCAACAACATACTCTGTGTTTTCAGTGATAAATGGAGAAGAGTGATTCCCAGCACTGTTAGGTAATTCAATAATCTCTTGTGTGGTAAATGTTTTTAAATTGATACGAGCAATACGAGGTGTATTATTAGCATTTCCAAAAACCCAACGACCATCAACTTCACCATTAGTTTGCGACATTTCAGTGTGATGTAAATCATCCCAAGGCACAAATCCGTGTGATGTGTTCAACATCGGTTTAGTTTCTTCATTATAGCCATATCCTTTTTCCGGGTCGACAGAAAAAACAGGAATTACACGGAATAATCTTCCGCTTGGGAGTCCATAAACACTCATTTGTCCGCTAAATCCTCCTGAAACAAAATTGTAAAATTCATCATATTTTCCTGGTGCTACATAAGCTTTTTGAGCAGCATCGCCACTCACAGCATCGCCTGAATTTTTTGGTTTACATGAAGTGAATAAAGCACTTCCTAAAACGACCGTAAAAAATAGTTTTACAAATTTATTTTTCATAATATTATAATTAAGATGTTCCTATTGATTTCACACAATAAGAAAGTTGTTGGTTTCTATTTTACTCCGTCAATTTTTCGCATGTACTCTAAAATACTTCGAGCTTCTTCATCTTTTAAGCCTTGGTTTGGCATACGAACAAGACAGATTTCTAATTGTGCTTGCACTTCTGGATCTTTGTCAATCATTGGGTCTGGATTAGTTGCAAAATTCATAATCCATTGTGGAGTTCTTCTTTCTGTTACACCTTTCCATCCTGGTCCTACTAATTTTTCTTCAGTTGTTTTATGGCAAGATGTACATTTAACTTCGGCTACTTTTTGACCTTCTGTTGCCATGGATTGATTTAGTGTTGTCTCTAATTCGACTGTGTCAAATTTTCCCTCACCTCTTTTAGGATCGTATGTAGAAGGGTCGCTTGAACCAGATGATTCCGTTGTGGCCTCTTCAGTAACAGGTTTAGAGAAATTGTTTTCTGAATTTTCTTTTTTACCACAAGAGAAAAACAAAGTCAAAGCGGTAATTAATAATAGTAATTTGTTCATAATTATATAAGTTTAGAATAATACCATAAAGGTCAGTATAGAACCCTCTTGTGTTTTATGACTCAAATCATACTTATAAATTTATTTTAAGATAATGTTACTATGTGTTTAAACTATTTATATTTGATTTGGTCAAAAGCTCGAATAATTTAAAAACAAATCAAAATGAAAAAAGTAATTGTAGTCGTATTATTAATTGTAAGTTTTACAACTTTCGCACAAGAAGAAAGAAAAACAGGTTCAAAAAGAGCCGAAATGGAAAAAATGTCACCTGAACAAAGAGGTGAACTTCGATTGAAAAGAGTGTCAGCAATGTTAAACTTGACTGAAAAGCAACAAAAAGAGATTGCTCCGATTTTAGCTGAGCAACAACAAAAGAGAGAAAAAGCAGTTGCAGACTTCAAAGCAACAAAAGAAAAAGGAACAAAACCATCGGCAGAAGAACGTGCAGCGAGAGCAAAACAGCGAGAAGATGATCAAAAAGCGATGACGGACAAACTTCAAAAAATCCTTACTCCCGAGCAAATGAAAAAATGGGAAGACATGAAAGAACGCAATAAAGAGCGAATGATGGAAAAAAAAGCTGCGATGCGAAAAGAAGATTAAGGAATAAAATTTTGTGATATCAAATAATTAAATTAGATTTGGTTTCAATTATTAAAAAATTAAAAGATGAAAAAACTTATTGCTCTAGCTACGCTCTTGTTAGCTTTTACAATTAATGTAAGTGCACAAGAAAAGAAAATGTCTCCTCAAGAGTCGGCAAAAAACGATATTACTGCTTTAGCAGCTAAAGTAAAAATGTCAGAAACTTTGCAGCAAGACTTGATTACTTTAATGACAATGAAGTACGAAACAATGTCTGATGCTTCGTTATCAGCTGAGAAAAAAGCAAGTGCTCTACAAGCTTACGAACACAAATTGATGAGCGGGTTAAGTCCAGAGCAAAGAAATCAATTAGCAAAATATCCTGAATTACTGAAAAAATTAACGCACTAATAAAGAACAACCAAAAAAAAACTCACTATTTCTAGTGAGTTTTTTTTTTGTTATAAAGTTTTAGAAACGTTCCTAATTGCTTCTATTGTAAAATCTAAGTCTTCATAGGTTAGTGCATCTGTAATAAACCAAGTTTCATACGCTGATGGCGCAATATAGACGCCTTCTTGCAACAAACCATGAAAGAACTTCTTAAAAGTTTGATTGTCGCCTTTTGCAGCAGTTTGAAAATCAACAACTGGGGAAGCATCAAAATGAACGGAAATCATCGAACCTACTCTATTAATTGTAAACGAAAGATCTGTATCGGAAAAGGCATTTTGAATACCTTTTTCTAAATACGCAGTTTTTGCCTCAAGTCTTTGAAATAATTGATCATCTTCATTTATAGCTTGCAACATCGCCAATCCAGCTGCCATAGCTAGTGGATTCCCTGATAAAGTCCCTGCTTGATAAACTGGACCTATTGGCGCTAAGTAGTCCATAATTTCTGCTCTGGCAGCAAAAGCTCCAACCGGCAAACCTCCGCCAATGACTTTTCCAAAAGTCACAATATCGGCATCAACGCCATATAATTCTTGTACACCGCCTTTTGCCAGTCGAAATCCGGTCATTACTTCATCAAAAATCAACAAGATACTATTAGCGGTACAAAGTTGACGCAAACCTTCCAAAAAGCCTTCTCTTGGCGGAATACATCCCATATTCCCTGCAACAGGTTCTACAATAATTGCTGCAATTTCATTTGGATTGGCAGCGATTAATTGTCCAACATTTTCTAAATCATTATAACGTGCCAACAAAGTATCTTTTGCTGTTCCAGCGGTGACACCTGGACTATTTGGCGTTCCAAATGTACTTGCTCCACTTCCCGCTTGAATCAAAAACGAATCGGAATGCCCATGATAACAGCCTGCAAATTTGATAATCTTATCTCTTTTTGTAAATCCTCTTGCCAATCGAATGGCGCTCATACAAGCTTCGGTTCCTGAATTAACAAATCTTATCTTTTCAATATTTGGTACCATCGAAATGGCTAGTGTAGCAATCTCCGTTTCTAACGCAGTTGGCATGCCGAAAGAAGTGCCAAGTTTCGTTCTTTCAATAACGGCTGAAACTACTGGTTCATAGGCATGTCCTAGAATCATCGGTCCCCAAGAATTGATATAATCAATTAGTCGATTACCATCCTCATCGAATAAATATGCTCCTTTCGCACTTTTGACAAAAATTGGGGTTCCTCCTACTGATTTAAACGCCCGCACTGGCGAGTTAACACCTCCTGGAATTACTTTCTCAGCTTCGGCAAAAAGCTGACTACTTCTTTGATATAACATGAATTATTTTACTTTTAGATTTTGACCAATCGACAAAGAATTGTCTTGAATATCATTGTATCGTTTCAAGTCGTCAATGGAAATATTGAATTTCTTCGAAATCGAATATAGTGTATCGCCAGGAGCTACTTGATATAGATCTGAATTAAACGAAACTGGCTTTTCATTAGAAACTTGCACTACAAAGTCTTTTCCTAAAACTTCTGCATCATATTGATTAAGTTGATATCTCTCAATGATTGCAATCAATTTGTCAGGATACTTCGGGTCAGTGGCGTAGCCGGCATTTTTAAGACCTTTTGCCCAAAGTTTGTAATCGTCTTTTTCCAATTCAAATAACGGTCGATACCATGGTCTGTTAAGCAAGAAAATAGCATGATCTTGATACGATTCCATCGATTTATCATACTTTCTAAAACATTCCTGCTCTGCATCATCATCATAATTTACACTTGGACCAGACCAATCCTTATGGCATTTGATACCAAAATGATTATTTGCCAAAACACTTAAAGGTCCTGTGCCAGCTCCAGACTCTAATATTCCCTGCCCCAAAATAATGCTAGACGGAATTCCGTATTGTCGCATATTGCTTTTTGCGACTTCCTTATAAGTAGCAATATAATCCAGAACCATTGCAGTTGTTACTTTTACACGAGTAGTCGCCTCCAATATTTCTGTTTTTGAATAGACTGTTTGGTTTCTGTTTGATTTGTCATTTTCTTTTGCAGATTCGTAATTTTCCTCAATTGCTTTCAATTCAACGGAAGTTGCGGCACCAGTGGTTTTTTAACTACTGTTACAGCTGTAGGCACTGGCTTTTTGTTCGGCGAAGAAACTGCAATTGGCTTCGCGGCAGGTTTCTTTTTAGGCAGAGTTGCAACTTTTGACGCCGGCTTTTTATATACTGGCTTGGTAGTCCTAACAATAGGTTGTGAAGTCGAACATCCTATTAGTAGTATTGCAACTAGAAAAAAGAGAGTTTTCTTAAACATCTTTTAGTAGTAAAGGTGAGTGTTGTTTTTGTAATTTCATATTCATCCCATCAATTCCTTGAAGTCCACCAGTGTGAATCATCAGTATTTTCGCGTCTTTTGGAAAATAATTATTACGAATCATATCTATAACGCCAAAAACCATTTTTCCAGTATAAACCGGATCTAAAGGTATGCTTGTTTCCGAAAAAAAACGATTAATGAATGTTATCAATTCCGTTGAATGCTTGGCATATCCGCCAAAAACATAATCATCTATCAATTCCCATCTTTCATTCGTGGCAAATTTACGAATTTCTTCCTTTAAAAAATCGCCATTAAGGGCTGGAAATCCAATAATTTTTTGATGCGATTTAGAACTATTTATCAATCCCGAAATTGTTCCGCCAGTGCCGACGCTGCAACAAATAAAATCAAAATCGGCATCGCTTTCTTCTAAAATTTCTTGACAACCGAGAACCGCCAAATCATTTGTTCCTCCTTCAGGAATTAGATAAAAATCGCCCCAATTTTTTTTCAATTGCAAAATAAAGTCTTGCGTTGTTTTCTTGCGATATTCTTCTCGTGAAATAAAATCGAATTCCATTCCACAATTAGAGGCAAAGTTCAGGGTTGGATTGTCACCAAATCCATTACGCAATTCCTCACCACGAATAACTCCGATGGTCCTAAAACCGTTTTCTTTCCCAGCTGCCGCCACTGCTGCAATATGATTGGAAAACGCACCTCCGAAGGTCAACAAAGTATCCTTATCTTCCGATTTTGTCTGCAGTAAATTGTATTTCAGTTTTCTAAATTTATTTCCCGAAACAAAAGGATGGATTAAATCTTCTCTTTTTATTTCCAAAGAAATACCATAAAAAGAAGAAAATACAGGTTGATTGAGTGTTTTCAAAATACGCATATTACGTGAGAAAAGGTCACAAAAAAAGCAGCTTTACAAAGCTGCTTATCCTGATATTTTTGCACATTACTGTCCATTATAGACTGTGATTTTTTTATTGAAAACCTGATTGTCAGAAGTAGTTATTTTGACAATATAAATAGCATCACTATAGCTTAATGTTGAATATTGATATTGCTCAGTTGCACCTAAATTCGTTGCATTCATAATCAACTTACCTGCAATATCATACAACTGAATTGACTTCACAGTTTTCAAAACTGGATTCAACACTGAAAACGATTTTGAAGTATTATTTTGCAACACTTGAAAACTATCAGATGTTAAGGCTTCAACTCCCATTAGAGAGTTTACAAACGTCAATTCGTATTGGGAATTATTGACGCCCGCCGGTAATGAAATTTCATAATCTTCATTTGTAATTTCGTAAAACGATTCTGAGATTTTATTATGAAGATAAACGTGCTCCACAACATCAAGATTTAATATTTCTCCAACTCGCAATTTAAAAGTGGCAGGAACTGGGTTTTTAAATCCGATTGGAATTCCTTTGTTTATATCAAATTCTAAAACATCAATGATATATTCTGCATCGTTAATTACAAAATACATATCCATATCAACAACGTCCGGTGATTTGGCATCCAAGGCAAAATCAACACCATCAGTTGCTCCTTCTTGAAACACCACCACGGATTGCCTAACTGCCTCATTGTTCAATAATGTGTTAATTCTAATTTGTGGCGCTGGTCTTGTACTTACGGTAGTGTAGTCAAATCCTGAAACAGATGGGATTTCTGGCAAGAAACTACCTTCCTCTGTCAATCTGTTTTTGACTGCAGCATTTTCAGCGTTAGTTCTCTCAAATTGAGAAAAATTGGCAGCACCTTCTTTTTGATAAACTCTATAACTATTTTCCATGGTTACGTTTCCTGTACTAGAACTTTCAAGCATAAAACCTTGTCCAATCGGGCAAAATCGTCTTTCATAGTTAGATCCAAGTCCCACTGATCCAAGTTGTGTTCCTGCCGCATCATAGGCATAGAAAACTGCTGGAACATAAGTTCCCATTGGACCTGCAGTCGAATAAGTTCCATATCCTCCCTTATAGGCTGCAATGAAATGTGAATTTACAGTCTTATCTTGTTCCCAAAAATATGCGATACCTGTAGAGTTGGTGGCTCCAAGTAAAAAAGCTCTTAAGTCAATAGCAGACGGATAAGGATTTCCAGTTAAAGTTCGCATTCCTGTGGCAAGACTGATTGTAATATCTCCATCATTTGGCCGCCCTCTAAAATCATATCTCTGTTTACTCCCTGGGTTATTTGTTACTCCGGCATCTGTATAGGATGCATCTGTTCCCCCGGTTCCTTTCATAGTAAAACCTTCGCCCGGATTTAACGTTGAAGCAGAATAAACACCAAACCATTGTGAATAGAGAGAAGATGATAAAAACTTAAAAATCCAACCTTGAGAAATACTTAGTGGATTTGCGATGCCATCATAAGTGCTCATCGAAAGCATTGTTGCTGGGGTACTGGCAATTGCGGATGTGGGTTGGTTAAGCATCGTAATACCAAAAGGCTCATTCCCTGAAGCAGTTATCGAGTTCCCGACTGGGGAACACCAATAATTATAGGCAAAGCTATTTACCGTTCCTTCTTGAAAAACAGACAACGTTCCTGCACCAGAATTGGCCGAACTTCCTGTTTTAGCTTGCAACAGTTGCGATTCGTTTCTGAGATATAGATTCCCGGAATTTTGAATGTTAACATCTTGCTTTACATATAAATATTTGTCGGCAACGTATACATAATTATTGCTTACATACAATTGCGCTGAACAAAAATGACCCAACAAATAAATTAATATTACGACTGAATTAATTACAAACTTTCTCATTTACTTTTATTTACGTGATAAAAGTAGAAATAAAAATTAACCCGAAAAAACGTTTTGGCAGAAAAATGAACAAATCGAACCCTCGTCGAGATTATCGGTTACTTATCGATTTAATTGTGCTATAAAATTGACTTTGAGCTACTTTTATCCGAATAAAGATTCATGACTATGAAAAACATTACTTCGAAGATACTACTAGCTGCATTTTTTTTGACCATTACATCTCTAAAAGCGCAAATTGGAATTGGCACTACAGTTCCCTACTCACAATTAGACATTCGTTCGAGCAATCAAGCGACTCCAACAAATACTGATGGAATTCTGATTCCTAAAGTCGATACCTTTCCTGCCTCAAATCCTGGAGTAGACCAACAAGGAATGTTGGTTTATCTGGCGGCACCAACAACTTTCGGAGGAAATCCAAAAGCAATCGGTTTTTACTATTGGGACGACAATTCTAGCGACTGGATTGGCATTTCATCTACTGCCAATGGTGATCATGATTGGTATGAAGAAGGAACGACAACAGCACCCAACGCCATAACAGACAATATGTTTCACAATGGAAACGTGGCAATTGGTAAAAATACTGCCAACAGCGCTCTTGATGTATTTTCAAGTGCAGCGGCAATATCTGGAATTTCTAACGTATTAAATAGCACTGTAACTGCTGGTGGCACTACAATTAAGCTTGGAATTAGCAACAGTATACAAGGTAACTCTAATGATGTTATGACAGGTCAAGCAAATTTAATCACGAATAGTGGTACCGGTATTCATTATGGAGTAAATAACGAGATATCGAGTCCAAATTCTTCTTTTATTTATGGTTTTAATAATGCAATCAATAGTAATTCAAGCACGTTTGAAAGTAATAATAATATTACAAACAATAGTACTTCAACTCTTTCAACAGTGCATGCCTATTCAAATAATTTAGCTGGAACGTCTGCAGGAACAATTAAAGGATACAATTCAACAATTGGAGTTTCAGGAAATGGAGATCACTATGGCAATTATAATTTGCTTGCAGGAACAGGAACTGGCATAAAATACGGAACATACAATCTTTTAAATAGTGCCGCTGGCGGGACACATTATGGTATCTACTCAGAAGTGCTAAAAGCTGGCGCAACAAACTTTGCAGGTTACTTTTTAGGCAACGTAGGTATTGGAACTACTGGGGCAAACATGTATACTTTTCCCGCATCAAGAGGAACAAACGGTCAAGTCATGCAAACGAATGGGACCGGCGTAGTTTCATGGGCGAATCCAAATGGTTTTGCTTGGACTACAGTAGGAAATTCTGTCACTACCGCTGGCACTAATTTTATTGGAACCACTGACGCTAACGATTTTGTCACCAAAACCGGAGGAAGTGCTGCTGCTAATGAACGATTAAGAGTAAAAACAGCTGGGCAAGTGGTTGTTAATAATACAGGTATTTTTCCAGGTGATGCATTTTCCGCCTATGCAAGTAATACTACTAACGGGACAACGGCTTCTATCAATAATACTATCGGAACATTTGCTGTAAATGGTTATTCTTCTGGCAACGGAACAGGAGTCTATGGCGAAGTCAATGGAGGGGCAACTACGGCAGGTTCGGCTATTTGGGGGAATCTATATGGTACAACCACTACTGCATCATCCACTAGCGAAGCTGTTTGGGGAACAAATTCGACCGCACCAGCTGGAACTGGAGTAACAGCAGCGGTTGCGACTGGAGTTAGGGGCGAATCTTCCGGCGCTGCAGGCACAGCATTTACAATGGGTGTACTTGGAACAAATTCTGCCACAGCTGGTTCTGCTTTTGGTGTTTACGGACAAACATCCTCACCGGCATCAATGGGTGTATTTGGTGTTAATCTTGATGTTTCTGCGGCACCCGCTCATGGAATACAAGGACAAACTGGAGCTGTGGGAAGCGCTGCTGGAGTTAGAGGATTCAATACCGCAGCAGCAATTGGCGCAGGACAAAACGGTTTTGGCGTCAGAGGCACAGCTAATATAGCTCCCACAGGAACAGGATTTGTAATGGCTGTACGCGGTGATTCTAATGGAGCAACAGGAAGTACTTATGGCGTTTATGGTCAAGTTGCATCCGCTACAGGATTTGGTATGTATGCTCTCAATACAAACGCCAATGGAACTGGTTTAGTGGCGACTGGTAATAATGCAGCTGCTACAATTTTAGCATCTGGTGCAGGTGCCACAATATTCGGAACTACTCTAGGAACATTAAGTTTAGCAAGAACACCAGCAAGTGGCGTAGGTCTAATTGGTGTCGGAAATAATCTAACTGGAAGCATTTTCAGCCCGGCTAGTGGTGCCGGCACGGTTGGCGTTGGAACCCAATATGGTGTTATGGGATTTGCAACGACGACAGTTAATACAAATCCAGGAAATAATAATGCTGCAAATGGTGCTGCCGCATCTGCTGGTGGCTATTTCGAAGTACAAAATGCCGGTGTCGCCCAAACTTGGACATATGTTGGCGTTCGAGATAATGGTGGTGTACTGAGAAAAATTATTGGTCCGGGAACAGTAAATACAATTGTAAATGATACCAACGGAAAAAGAGTTGCTCTTTCCTGTCCTGAAACACCAGAAAATCTATTTCAAGATTACGGACAAGGTCAACTTATTAATGGAAAAGCACATATCGAAATTGATCCAATATTTGCTAAAAATATCGTAGTAAACGAAAAACATCCTCTTCGTGTTTTTGTGCAGCTAGAAGGTGATTGCGAAGGGGTTTTCATTAGTAATAAATCCCAAAATGGTTTTGACGTAACCGAATTAAAAAACGGAAATTCAAACGTTGCTTTTAGTTTCTCAATCGTAGCAAACAGAGCAGACGAAATGAATCCTGATGGAACCATGGCAAGATATTCCGAGGAACGTTTCGCAGCAGCTCCCGGACCACAAATCACTAAAAAATTGGAAACACTAGAAGAAAATACTGCTGCTAGAAACTTGGCTAGTGATGACAAACAAGCATCGTTACCAAATATAAAAACCAAACCAAATCAAAAACTTAGAAAACAAAAATAGATTTATATAAAAAACTCAAAAATACTTCAAAAACCTCCAAAACGACCTTGACCTCAAATACTCAAGGTCGTTTTTATTTTGATACGCTTCTTGCTTAAAAACAACATTTTAAACAGCTGCAAATTATAAAAACTAGTCGTTTATCGGCTTTAATTATGTTTATAAAGAGGAAATGAGGTTTGCTTTTTTGATTTTAATATATTCACACGAATTTATTGAATACCAAACAATTAAAGAAAAAGGTTATGAAAAAGAGAATCACATTAATCATTGTCGCATTATGTCTCGCACAGTTTGCAAAAGCACAAATCGGAATCGGCACTACTACTCCCAACGCACAACTTGATGTTCGCTCTAGCAATCAAGCAACACCAGCTAATAACGATGGAATCTTAATTCCAAAAGTAGATGTGTTTCCGGCAATCAATCCAACGGCTGCGCAACAAAGTATGCTAGTATACCTAACGACACCAGCGATTTTTCTGGCAACCACTAGACAACCTGGATTTTATTACTGGGATGGTATTTCCGACTGGATCGGCATTTCATCTGCTGCCAATGGTGATCATGATTGGTACGAACAAGGAACGACAACTGCTCCAAATGCCATAACCGACAATATGTTTCATACAGGAAATGTAGGTATTGGCACAACAACTCCTGCTCACAAATTAGATATTGTAGCACCTGGCAATGTCATTGGATTGCGTTTGCTCAGTGGAAACAACAGCGATATAGCTTGGCTTTCTTTAGGAAGAACCAATGAATATGCACAAATTGGTGCATGTACTCCCGGGACGTTTTTTACCGATGCCTTGGCAGGAGACATGGCCATAAAAAACTACAATACCGGAAAATTATTATTCGGTGCCTCATTTATAGATGCAGCTGATATGTCTATCATTCCAGGAGGCAATGTTGGTATCAACACATCAAGCCCAGGCACATTGTTCGATGTCAGAGGTATCAATAATTGGAATACTGCCGCAACAGAAGGCGATGTCCGTATTGGAGATCCAACATATCGTCTTAAAATTGGCGTAGCGACAAGTGGTGGAGGCGCAGGTGACATAAGGATTACTGCACAAGGAGGAACAAATCGAATCTTTTTAGGAAATTCAGTCAACAATACGCTTACTACCATCGATGGCTTAAATAATCGTATGGGTATTAAAAATGTAATCCTTCCAAGTTCTGTTTTAGATGTAAATGGGGATTTGGCCTTAAGAGAAGGAACTGCAATTTCAGTTTTAGCAGGTGCAAATGCAGTTGCCTTAACAGGTGAATACAGTCATTATCGTTTAACAGGTGCAGCAGGTGCTTTTTCAATTAGTACCATTACTAATGGAAACGACGGTCAAGTACTTACTTTAGTTAATGCAACCAATCAAAACATGAGTGTTTTAAATAATAATGTTGTCAACGGAATTTTAACGGGCAACGGAACCAATTTGGTAGCAACGAGTACAGGAAACAATAGCGTTACTTTAATTTATAATGCTTCTTTAGCACGTTGGATTGTACAATCACACACGGGCATGGCAAATGCTAACTCTTGGAATATTATTGGAAACGCTGGCACAAATGGAGGAACAACAGTAGCAGTTGGAACTAACTTCATAGGCACCACCGACAATCAAAACATCGATTTTAGAACAAACAATACGTATCGAGGACGCTTTAGTAGCTTAGGAGAATTTTTTGTAGGTACCCTTAATACCGTACTGACTGGCGACTTAATGAATGCCGTTGGCAATGTTACTTTCCCTTGGGCTACAAATGGCTACACCGCTTTTAATGGCGGTGGTGTGTACGGACAAATTACAGGTGGAACTACCACTTTTGGTGGAGTTCAAGGCGAATACAATGGCACCGGCGCAACAGGTACTGGTGTGCGTGGTCTTGCTTTAACCGCCACTGCAGGAACCTCCTTCACAGCACCTCACACTGGTGTTTCAGGAGGCGCAACTACTTCTGGAAGTTACAAATTTGGAACTTTTGGCAGCGGAGGAGCATCAATTCGCTCTGGCGCTGTACTAGGAAACGATTTTGGAGTAGCATTCGGAGGCTTAGGATATTACTCTTCAGGTCTTTTGGATTATTCTGTATATGGATTTGGAATAGGGTACGCAACTGGTGTAGGTACAGGAAGGATGTCCAACAACATATCAGAAAAAAACACCCACGTCGGATTAGGAATTTATGGTGGCGTCATGGGTGGCTGGGTTCGCGGAATGAAATACGGATTCCACACCAAAGGAGAAACCTATAGTTTGTACGTTGATGGAAATGGTTATACCAACAAACCACTAGCCTATCTCATCGGGTCCGAAAATCAGAATAAAGTAGCCAGTTTTATGACAACCTCTTTAAAACCTGAAGTTACAGTGAATGGCAAAGTCAACTTAATCAATGGAAGAGCCTTTGTTCCTTTCGACAATGCTTTTCAACAAATTATTTCCAATATCGACGATGTGATCATTACGGCATCTCCCCAAGGTAAATCAAACGGTGTGTATATTGATGAAATTGCCAAAAACGGCTTCTGGATTATTGAAAACAATGACGGTATTTCTAACGCTAAAATTTCTTGGATTGCTATTACCAAAATAAAAGGTGCAGAAAACCCAGAAGTCCCGACAGACCTTCTAGAAAAAGATTTTGATTCCAAAATGGACGGTGTGATGTTCAACGACAATAACAAAATCGACGCTGCTCAAAGTTTATGGTGGGATGGCTCAAAAATTCGTTGGGATAGACCTACGAACGACAAGATCGACACCGAAACTGCAAAACTAGCACGTCCAAAAGAAGCGAAAAAATAAATCAACCATATTGCATAAACTTCCAAAACGACCTTGACTTCAAATACTCAAGGTCGTTTTCGTTTTGATACGCTTCTCGCTCAAAGACAACATTTCGATACGCCACATCTTTATTGCGGTAGCGAATCAATTTCACCAAATAATCCAATCCATAAATCACAAAAAACGGCAACACTAATAACTCCAATTGCTGCCGTAAATGAATCAGTTCATGATTCATCAATACCAAATCTTGAGACGCATTTCCATCACTAACAAACACAAACGGAAACACCGTCATCCCACGAAAACCCTTCGGTACTAAATATTTGCTAACGATCAAAATCATTCCTTCAAAATTTCTAAATTTGCCCTATGTTCGACCAAAATAAAGAAAATATACCAATCGAAGGCGAAGATTTCTACTTTACCCCCGAAGGCTACAAATGTTTTACCGAAAAATTCCATCTCAAACGCGGCTATTGCTGCAAAAGTGGTTGCCGACATTGTCCGTACGGTTTCGACAAAAAAACAGGCGATATCAAAAAATAATGGGGCGTTCCCCTGCGGGTCGGGCTTTCGCACTCGCTTTTTTTGTGCCGTTAACACACCACAAAAAAGAGCTCAGACAATCGCTCAATCCCTAACGCAGTCTTGCATAAACCAGAAAAATCTCCTTAACTTAGCGACTCAGAAACTCAGTTACTCAGCAACTCAAGAAAATGACATTCAAAGAACAAATACAACAAGGAATTCCAGCAATTCTACCGCAACCAAAACCTTACGACCCGGCCATCAATCACGCGCCAAAAAGAAAAGAAATTCTTTCTGCCGACGAAAAAAAATTAGCCCTACGCAATGCCTTACGCTATTTTGAGCCAGAACATCATGCGGTTCTTATCAAAGAATTCGCTGACGAATTAGAAACATACGGACGTATTTATATGTATCGCTTCCGTCCTGATTATACCATGTACGCACGACCGATTTCTGAATATCCAGGAAAATGCGAACAAGCCAAAGCCATCATGCTCATGATTCAAAATAATTTGGATTATGCAGTGGCGCAACATCCACATGAACTCATAACCTACGGCGGAAACGGTGCCGTGTTTTCCAATTGGGCGCAGTATCTGCTCACGATGCAATACTTGTCGGAAATGACCGAAGAGCAAACGTTAGCCATGTATTCTGGTCATCCAATGGGATTATTTCCATCTCATAAAGACGCGCCAAGAGTGGTCGTAACCAACGGAATGGTGATCCCGAATTACTCCAAACCAGACGACTGGGAAAAATTCAATGCACTAGGCGTTTCGCAATACGGCCAAATGACAGCGGGAAGTTATATGTATATCGGCCCACAAGGCATTGTACACGGAACGACCATCACCGTGCTCAACGGATTTAGAAAAATAAAAAAATCTCCTAAGGGCGGATTGTTCCTTACATCTGGCTTAGGCGGCATGTCGGGTGCACAACCCAAAGCAGGAAATATTGCAGGTTGCATTACTGTTTGCGCTGAAGTCAATCCAAAAATTACCCACATCCGACATTCACAAGGCTGGATCAACGAAGTGATTGAAGACATTAACGAATTAGTGCCTCGCGTGCAAAAAGCATTAGCCAATCAAGAAATTGTTTCTATCGCATACCTCGGAAATGTGGTGGATGTTTGGGAACGATTCGATCAGGAAAACCTCCACATCGATTTGGGTTCAGATCAAACATCCTTACACAATCCTTGGGCGGGTGGCTATTATCCAATTGGGTATTCCTTCGAAGAAGCCAACGATATGATGGCGAATAACCCCGATAAATTTAAAGAAGAAGTGCAAAAAACACTCCGTCGACATACCACAGCCATCAACAAACACACGGCAAGAGGAACGTATTTCTTTGATTACGGCAACGCCTTTCTCTTAGAAGCTTCTCGTGCTGGCGCAGATATTATGGCAGAAAACCACATCGATTTCCGTTACCCAAGTTACGTGCAAGATATCATGGGACCGATGTGCTTCGACTACGGATTCGGTCCATTTCGTTGGGTGTGCGCTTCCGGAAAACCAGAAGATTTAGCCAAAACAGATGCCATTGCTTGCGAAGTTCTTGAGGAAATGATGAAAACAGCACCAGAAGAAATTCAACAACAAATGGCCGACAACATCCAATGGATAAAAGGCGCACAAGAAAACAAGTTGGTCGTAGGCTCACAAGCAAGAATCTTATATGCTGATTCCGAAGGTAGAATTAAAATTGCTGAAGCATTCAACAAAGCCATTGCCAAAGGCGAAATTGGCTATGTAATTTTAGGTCGTGATCATCACGATGTTTCTGGAACTGATTCGCCTTACCGAGAAACGTCGAATATTTATGACGGCTCTCGATTTACGGCAGATATGGCTATTCAAAATGTAATTGGCGATAGTTTCCGCGGTGCCACTTGGGTTTCTATTCACAATGGCGGCGGTGTCGGTTGGGGCGAGGTCATCAACGGTGGGTTCGGAATGGTTCTTGACGGCTCTGCTGATGCTTCAAGACGTTTAGAATCGATGTTGTTTTGGGATGTGAATAACGGCATTTCTAGAAGAAGTTGGGCGCGAAATGAAGGTGCTATTTTCGCTATTAAAAGAGCGATGGAAAGTCAACCTTTGTTGAAAGTGACCCTGCCAAACGAAGTTGATTCTAGTCTACTAGATTAAGAAACTTTCATCGTTTTACTTTTTTGATTTTTAACTGTTAAACATTTTAGAAAAGCAGATTTTCTTTGGTTGATGTTGCTTAATTTTGAGTGATTTATACCAAATTTTATTTTCGTTGGTTACAAATAACAAAATGTATAATTTCATTCGAAACCACATAGAAACATAGAATAAAAAGGGTTTTTTAGACCAATCATTGGTTAACATAGTTATGATTTGCTATGCAAAAATGAAATGCCTTTAAAACTTTCGTAGAAACTATGTTTCTATGTGGTAAAAAAGAGATTCTAACTTCAGTTCAAGTTTTAAAAATTTAGATGATGAAAGCGATAAAAATCCTACCCTTACTCCTACTCTTTGCTGTTGCTTCCTGCAGCTCCATTAGAGTTTATTCTGATTATGATAAGAAAGTCGATTTTACCCAATACAAAACCTACGCTTACTACAAAAATGGTATCGACAAAGCGGAAGTTTCTGACTTAGACAAGAAAAGAATCCTCCGCGCTATTGATGAAGTGATGGCAACAAAAGGCTTCACAAAAAGCGAATCTCCGGATATGCTGATATCTATCAACGCCAAGGCAGAACAAAACGTAAACGTCAATCAATATAATTCTGGTTGGGGATTTGGCTGGGGCTGGGGACCGTTTTGGGGCGGAAATACGATGGTTTCTACTTCAACAGATGGTATTCTCACCATCGACCTCATCGACGCCAAACTAAAAGAACTCATCTGGCAAGGCGAAGGAACCGGTTATCTCACCAAAAACGTGGATAAGAAAGATGAAAATGTAAAAGAATTTGTGACGCAGATTTTGGCGCAGTATCCACCGGTGAAGAAGTAGTTGACCGTTGTTGGTTGTAAGTTGTACGTTAAAAAAAGTTGAACCGTGATATCGTTTTGTGGTTTCCCCTCCTTTGGAGGGGTGCCCAAAGGGCGGGGTGGTTCTAGCCCGGATGGCAATGGAAAGCTTTTTGCAAAAGCGGTTTTGTTTTTCTTGTTGCCGAAACGCGACCAACGGAAGCGCTTTCGGGAACTATAGCAAAACCAACCGATTTGGTGAAAACTTGTAATGTACAGCCGGATAAGCTCCCAACCTACAACTTACAACCTGCAACTTACAACCATTAATACCCCAACAATTCCTCCATCTTCGCTTTTACCTTATCCACATTCGGAATCATGGTTTGCTCTAAAGTACTATTTAAAGGAATCGCAGGTAAATTTTCAGATCCGATGGTCATTGCTGGCGCATCTAAATATCTAAAACACTTTTCTTGTATCAGTCCAGCCAAGCTGCGCGAAAACGTATTATTGACTGGTTCTTCAGTAACAATTAAGCACTTTTTGGTTTTTTGTACAGACTTCATGATCGCTTCCTCATCCAACGGAAATAAGGTTCTTAAATCGATGATTTCCACTTGATTTTTCATCCCTGCGGACGCATTCAACGCCCAATGTACGCCCATTCCGTAGGTAATCACAGAAATGGTTTCTTCGGTTTCTTGACCCCAAATTTCCTGAACGATATTGGCTTGACCGAAAGGCAAGATATAATCTTCGCTGGGTTCAAAAACACGGGCTTCGTCGGTACCTTTCACTTTGCTCCAATACAAACCTTTGTGTTCTAAAATCACCACTGGATTCGGATCGTAATAGGCCGCTTTTAGCAAACCTTTCAAATCGGCACCATTGCTCGGATAGGCGATTTTGATACCTCGAATATTGGTCAATACGCTTTCTACTGAAGACGAATGATATGGGCCACCGCTGCCATAAGCGCCAATCGGAACACGCAAAATCATGCTCACGGGCCATTTGCCATTGGTGAGATAACAAGATCGACTCACCTCCGTAAACAACTGGTTCAATCCCGGCCAAATGTAATCGGCAAATTGAACCTCAACAATCGGTTTCAATCCGACGGCGGACATGCCGACTGTCGATCCCACGATAAAAGCTTCTTGAATCGGTGTATTAAAAACGCGCTCATCGCCAAACTTCTGCGCCAAAGTCGCTGCTTCTCTAAACACTCCGCCCAATCGGCCACCTACGTCTTGTCCGTAGAGCAAACACTCTGGGTGTTTCTTCATCAGTTCTTCTACGGCAAATAAAGCACAATCGACCATCACGACTTTGTCTTCCCGTTGTGGACTGCGTTCTCCAACTTCTTCCGTAATCGGTGTTGGAGCAAAATCATGCGTGAATAAATCTTCTGGTTTTGGATCTTCCGCTAATTGCGCTTCCTCAAAATCAGCTTTGACTTTTATAATGGCGTCTTGTTCTATTTTTGAAATAGCTGCTGAAGTAAATCCAGCGTCTAACAATTGTTGTTGCAAAACGGGATACGGATCTCTCGACTTCGCTTCGTCTAAATCATCGCGATACCATTCCATTCGCACCCCAGATGTATGGTGGTTTAACAACGGAACTTTTGCATGCACTAAAAACGGACGACGCTCTTTCCGCATGGTTTCCAACACATTTTGAATCGCCAAATAGCTTTCGGTGAAGTTAGCCCCGTCGATCGAAATGGCTTCAATGCCGTGAAATCCCTTCGCATATTCAAACGCATTTTGGGCTCTCGTTTCTTTAGCATTTGCGGAAATATCCCAGCCGTTGTCTTGTACCAAATACAAAATTGGCAATTGTTTTAAAGCTGCCATTTGGAACGCTTCCGCTACTTCGCCTTCTGTCACAGAGGCATCGCCTAAGGAACAAACAACAATCGGTTTCTGTTGATTTTTATCTTCAATGCCAATATTTTCCTGATACCAAAATCCCATCGCCGCGCCAGTTGCTGGAATCGCTTGCATTCCCGTTGCGGATGATTGATGTGGAATCTTAGGTTTATCAGCATCGCGCAAACTCGGATGGCAATAGTACGTTCTGCCGCCCGAAAACGGATCGTCGCGTTTCGCCATGAGTTGCAACATCAAATCGTACGGCCGCATACCAATGCCCAACAACATCGAATCGTCTCGATAATACGGAAAGGCAAAATCCTGCGGCAACAATTGCATCGCTACGGCTATTTGAATCGCTTCGTGTCCACGTGACGTCGCATGCACATACTTGGAGACGATTTTAAAATTCTCCTCATACAACTCCGTCATCGCCTTCGCGGTTGCCATGGTGGCGAATGCTTGCTCTAAAATGATCTTATTCAATGTCTTTTCTACCAATTCCATATTGTTGTTTTTGGGCAGCTCATCCCGCTTTCGCCTTTATCTTTGTTCGTCGCCTCACAAAGGATATCGGCTCTATCGCGGCTGCGCATTCAATTCCTATTCAAATTTTTCTTAAAAAAGTGACTGATTCTATTTGACCACAGATTTTACTGATGATGCGGATTAACACAGATAAAAAATAAGTTAAATCCGCCAAATCAGTGGCAAAAAACAACTTGAATTCGATTCAAATTACTGTTGCTGCGTCGCAAAGCTTTCCACAGGAACAATCCATCCGAAAGTATCTGCTATGCGTTGTGTTTTCATGTCGTTAAACGTGTTTTTAATCTCTTCTCCAATCGGATTCCCTTCTGGCAATGCAATGGCAAAATCGCCATTACCAATTTCTTCCACCAAAGCAATTCCTACAGCTGTTCCAACACCAAAGGCTTCTTCTAACAAATTGTTTTTAGACGCTTCTTTGATTTCGGTCATCGTAATCGGACGTTCGGTAACTTCAAATCCTTTGGCTCGTAACATATCAATGACACTCAATCTAGTGATTCCAGAGAGAATCGATCCACTCAAATCAGGCGTGATAAATTTCCCTCCAATCTTGAAGAAAATGTTCATCGTTCCCACTTCCTGAATGTATTCAAAATCTTGAGCGTCCAACCACAAAACTTGATCGTATCCTTTCGCTTTGGCATATTCGGTTGGGCGAATCGCACCAGCATAATTCCCGGCTGCTTTCGCTTCACCAGTTCCGCCATTAACGGCACGAACGTATTTGGTTTCCGCATACAACTTAATTCTTCTGTTGAAGAAAGGTCCAGCTGGAGATGCCATGATAATAAACTTAAAGCTCGTTGCCGCACGCATTCCGATAAAAGCTTCATCGGCATACATAAACGGTCTTAAATACAAGGAACTTCCTTCTTGTGTTGGCACCCAATTTTTCTCTAAAGCCACCAATTGCTTCAATCCTTCTACGAACAAGTCTTCGGGGAAATTCGGCATGCCCATACGATAGGCACTCACATTCATTCGCTTCGCATTTTCATCCGGACGGAACAACAAAGGCGTATTGTTTTTGCCCATCGTTGCTTTTAATCCTTCAAAAATAGCCTGTCCATAATGCAATGCCATCGCAGCTGGATGTGTTGGTATCATTTCTAAAGGTTCAATTCTTGGGTTGACCCACGCGCCGTTCTCGTATTCGCAAATAAACATGTGATCGGTAAACGCAATCCCCATCGGAACATTGTTGATATCGACTTGAGCTACTTTAGATACTAAGGCTGGAGTTACTTTTATATTGTAAGACATACGCTAAAATTTTATAATGTGGTATTGTGGTCAAATTGTTCTAAATAATCGCCGACTTTTCGCAGGAATGAGCCTCCTAAAAAACCGTCTACGACACGATGGTCGAAGGATAGCGAAAGATACATCATACTGCGAATCGCAATCTCATCGCCTTTTTCGGTAGTGATGACTTCTGGTCTTTTTTTGATAATCCCAAAGGCCAAAATCGCTACTTCTGGTTGATTGATAATCGGTGTTCCCATCAAGCTTCCGAACGTGCCAACATTCGAAATCGTAAACGTACTTCCTTGAATTTCTTCGGGTTTAAGTTTGTTGTTTCGAGAACTTTGTGCTAAATGGTTGACGGTTTTAGCCAATTCAAACAAGCTTTTCTCGTTGGCGTTTTTCACCACGGGAACGATTAAGTTTCCGGATGGTAAAGCGGTTGCCATTCCGATATTGATATCGCGATGAACGATGATATTTTTGTCATCAACAGAAACATTAATCAAGGGAAAATCCTGAATTCCCTTGGCAACTGCGTGCACGAAAATGGGCGTAAAGGTGAGTTTCTCGTTGTGTTTATGTTGAAAATCGTCTTTGTATTTGTTTCTCCAATCTACCAAATTCGTCACATCAACTTCAATATAAGAAGTCACATGCGGCGACGTTTGTTTCGAATAAACCATGTGATCGGCAATCATTTTGCGCATGCGATCCATTTCGATGATGCGGTCTTTGCCTTCGACGAAACTGATTTTTGGTTTTGGGTAATTGGTTGTCGGTTGTTGGTTGTTGGTTGTTGGTTTGCTCTGAATTGGGTATTTTCTATTTTTTAGATAATTGAAAACATCGCTTTTTTGAATTCTACCATCGGTTCCCGAACCCGGAATAGTTTGCAGTTCTTCAATCGACAAGTTCTCTTTCTGAGCAATGCTGATGATCAGTGGACTTAGGAAGTTGTCGCTTGACAGTTGTCTGTTCTTGGTTATCGGTTGTGAGTTGTCGGTTGTTGGTTGTGCGTTTTCAGTCTTGGCTCTTGGCTCTATCTTCTCACTCGCTTCTTCCGTTTTTCCGATCGTTATTTTCTTTCCAGCCGCTCTACCATCTGTTTCTATTAATGCCAAAACTTCACCAACAGCCACAATCGCATCTTTCCCAAAACGAATTTCGGTAATCGTTCCTGAAAATGGCGACGGAATTTCGCTGTCTACTTTATCTGTAGCAACTTCCACCAAAGTTTCCTCTGCTTCCACAAAATCACCGACTTTCTTAGTCCAGTTGATGATGGTCGCTTCTGAAATACTTTCGCCCATTTTAGGCATTTTGAATTCTACTATTGGCATTGTTTCTTATTTTTTTCTGAATTCTTCTAGTGTTTTATAAAACGCTTCTTGTGTTGGTCTATTGGCTGGAATTTCTCTTAATGGTTCAACGACTCTTAAAGATTCGTAACATTCTTTCGGCAACTGCTGGTATAAGGCGGTTCCTTTGGTCTTCCAGTCGATCATCTCATCAGAAATATCTTTTACGATTACTGCTGGATTACCGACTACCATTTTGCGATTGGGAATTTTCATTCCTGCTTTGACAAAACTCAACGCACCGATAATACATTCATCACCAACCTCTGCATCGTCCATAATAACAGCATTAATCCCGACGAGACTATTAGCACCGATATTGGCGCCGTGAATAATCGCACCGTGACCAATGTGCGCTCCAGTTTTCAACACCATCGACTTTCCTGGAAACATATGAATCGTACAATTCTCTTGCACATTGCAACCGTCTTCAATAATGATTTCTCCCCAATCGCCGCGAATCGCAGCACCTGGACCGACATAAACGTCTTTTCCGATAATCACGTTGCCAGTCACCGCCGCTTGTGGGTGGATAAAACTACTTTCGTGGATGACGGGAATAAACCCTTTGAATTCGTAGATCATGGTTGTTGTATGTTGTATGTTGTAAGTTTTTGACGTAGAACCTACAACTTTTAAACTTTAAACTTTTTCAATGTTTCTTTCGTAAAATCCGATAACACCAATCGCCCACTAATCGCCGCTCTTTCAGCTAATAGGTTATCCCAATCGTCGGTGCCTCTCCAAAAGATTTTTTTCATTTCGACCATGGCTTCTGGATTGTAGGTGCACAGATGTTGGGCAAACTTCAAAACTGCCTCATCTAGTTCGTCGATATCTGGATAAACATTGGCGAATAATCCTTTGCTTCTCGCCCATTCCGCATCGTAAAATGTATTGGCGTCGATGGCAATTTGTGACATGGCGGAAACACCCATTTTTCTTTCGATGGCTGGTGAAACGACAAACGGACCGATCCCGACATTGAGTTCACTCAGTTTAATCGAAGCGAATTGCGTCGCCATGCAATAATCTGTGGAAGCCGCGATTCCGACTCCGCCGCCGACTGTTTTTCCTTGAATACGCCCGATGATAAACTTCGGGCATTTGCGCATCGCGTTGATGACGTTGGCAAAACCAGAGAAGAATACTTTCCCAGTTGCCGCATCGTTGATGGCGATGAGCTCTTTGAAACTTGCTCCAGCGCAAAAAGTTCGGTCGCCGCCGCTTTGAAGAATAATGACTTTGATGTCGTCGTTATTGCCAGCTTCGGTGATGGTATCGGCTAATTTTTTTAATACATCGCTTGGTAGGGAGTTTTGTTCGGGATGAAAAAACTCAATGGTGGCGATGTTGTTTTGTATTTTTTGATTGACGTATGCTTCTGTTGCCATTCTTGACTTTTGTTTCTTGTTTCTATTTATTTTGCTCGCAAAGACGCTAAGGCGCAAAGCTTGGTTGTATGTTTCTTTATTGGTGGATGCCCTAGCCCCGATAGTAGTGGAAATCCTTTTGTTTTTTTTCTTTAAAAAAATAAAAGATTGCAACGGATAGCGGGAAATAGCTCCTAATCTAAAATTCCAAATTGCTCAAAATGATGGTTCAAATGTTTTCGTTCTAACAAATACCACTCGTAGCGATTCATTTCTCCGAAAACTGCATTTTTCAATAGGCTTTCAGGATTTTCTTTGTGATGGGCAACATAGGCCCATCTGGCTTCGAGCATTTTTTGTTTGGCGGTGTTGAGATCGGCATGTTTTAGTTCATTTATTTTCGCTTTTTCTGCTAAAGGAAAATCAAAATTCTGCGGCATTTTTGTATAATCATAAAGCGTGTTGTGCACTTTATCTAGAATCTTTTCAGGCGTTGAGATCTCGAAATCTTGAATCTCTCCCGAAGCAATTCGATAGCCATATTCTAAATGTTCAACCATACCTTGAGGAGACAAATTCCCCCATTTTGGTTGGGAATTTTCTGTGAGTTTGTGCAAACATTCTTCAATTTTCGCTTCGGTCATTTCGACAAAAACTTCTTGTTTTTTCTGCACCATTGTTAGGATTGTTGCCACAGCTACCAATTCGTCTTCGACATCGAAAACTTCCACAAACCATTTGACAATTCCGCTTGGATGTTCAGCTGAGGCGACATCACGATCTACTTTTTGTTTGCATGTCAAACGCACGTAAACCGTATCATTGTGGTAAATCGGGCGTAAGAATCGACATTCTTCTAAACCGTAATTTGCGGCCACTGGACCTTTATTTGGATAGACAAACAAACCTGCAGCGGCGGCTAAAATAAAGTAACCGTGCGCTGTTCGTTTTTTGAAAATGCTTCCGTCTAAGGATGTGATATCGGTATGGGCGTAGAAATGATCCCAAGTCAGGTTCGCAAAATTGATTATATCGGTGTCGGTAACCGTTCTGTTGTGTGTTCGCAACGACATCCCTGGTTGGATATCTTCCCAATGGTATTGGAAAGGATGTTGCGTAATTTCTTTGTATTTGGAGTTGGGTTGATAGATTCCCGTGATTTCTGTTAATGTGGTTGGTGAACCTTGCACGGCGCAACGTTGCATATAATGTTTGATACCACGAACACCGCCCATTTCTTCTCCACCGCCCGCGCGACCTGGACCGCCGTGAACCAATAATGGCAATGGTGAACCGTGTCCTGTGCTTTGTTTGGCGTTTTCGCGATTGAGGACTAAAATTCTTCCGTGGTGTGAGGCAGCGTTGATCGCATAATCCTTCGCCATTTCATCATCATTGGTTACGATAGACGACACTAGGGAACCTTTTCCCATTTGGGCAAGTTCTACTGCTTCGTCTATGGTTTTGTATGGCATTAGGGTTGAAACTGGTCCAAATGCTTCAATTTCGTGAACGGCAGTATTTTGGAAAGGTTGGTCTTCTCGAAGTACAATTGGACTTACGAAAGCGCCTTTTTCAGTAGCGCCGATCAGGTTGATCTTTTCCAAATCACCGTAGACCAATTTTGCTGATTTTGACAATTCGCTAATTCTGTTTTTTAAAACTTCGACTTGATCTTTGCTGACTAGAGCGCCCATGCGGACTTCTTTCAATCTTGGATCGCCGATGGTGACTTTATCTAATGCTTTTCCGAGTGCTATTTGAACGTCATCCATGAGATTTTCTGGAACAATCATACGTCTGATGGCGGTACATTTTTGACCACATTTAACCGTGATTTCGCTTCTCGCTTGATTGATGAACAAGTCGAATTCTGGTGTTCCTGGAACGGCATCGGCTCCTAAAATAGACGCATTTAAAGAATCTGCTTCCATCGTAAATGGCACCGCTTCCTGAATAATTCTAGGATGCGATTTTAGCAAACGTCCTGTGGATGCTGAGCCTGTAAACGTAATGACGTCTTGGCTTTCAACCGTGTCGAATATATTTTTGGCGGTACCGCAAATTAGTTGCAATGCGCCTTCAGGTAATAGGTTTGATGCGATAATTTCTTTCACTACAGCTTCGGTTAGATAAGCAGTAGTTGGTGCTGGCAAAACAACCGCAGGCATGCCTGCCATCCAATTGACGGCGCACTTTTCGAGCATTCCCCAAATTGGAAAATTGAATGCATTTATATGAATTGCTACGCCTTTCTTGGGAACTAAAATATGATGCGCAATAAAGCGACCACCTTTGGATAAGTCGATGGGATCTCCTTCTACGTGGTAAGGTTGATTGGGGAATAATTTACGAAGGGAAGCATTGGCGAATAAATTTCCGAATCCACCTTCGATGTCGATCCAGCTATCTACGCGGGTAGCGCCAGTTCGGTAACTCAATTCGTAGAATTGCTCTTTGCGTTTGGTCAAATACATCGCCAAACTTTTGATCATATTACCTCTTTCTTGGAAGGTCATTTTGCGTAATTGCTGTCCGCCTGTTGTTCTTCCGTAATGCAAAATGGCTGGAATATCTAATCCTTCAACAGATGTTTCAGCGATGAATTCTCCGGTAACTGCGTCATAAGAAGGTTTTCCTTCTCCTGTTGCTGAAGTCCATTTTCCTAGTACGTAATGTTGTGTTTTATTCATAGTTGTTAGTTGTCGGTTGATGGTTGTCGGTTTTCTCCGATATATTTCAACTTTTATCCTTTGTTTCTAATTTACCCTTAGCCCTAGCCCTGATGGTAGCGGTTATCTTTTTGCGGCGGCGTTCGCCGTGAAAAATAAGAGTGTACAGCAGGTTCCCGGCTTCTAATCTATGTTCTCGCAAAGTCGCAGAGTCGCAAAGTTTTCACTTATTTGCACTGTTCTTGGCTCTTGTTTCTATTTTCTTTTCTCTTTTTCAATTAAACTCGTTCTATAATCGCTGCGTAACCTTGACCAACGCCAATACACATGGTAATTAGGGCGTATCTTTTTCCTGTTAATTGTAATTCTAAAGCGGCCGAATAGGCAATTCTGGCACCAGTCATTCCTAATGGATGTCCGATTGCGATGGCGCCACCGTTGGGATTAATTCTCGAATCATTGTCTTTTAAACCTAAGGCACGAATGCAGGCGATGCTTTGCGCTGCGAATGCTTCGTTGAGTTCGATGATGTCGATTTGATCTAGAGTCAAACCGGCTTTGTCTAATGCTTTGTTTGTGGCTTCTACAGGTCCGATTCCCATGATTCGTGGCTCTACTCCTACTACTGCAGAACTTACGATTCGTGCGAGTGGTTTGAGATTGTATTTTGAAACCGCTTCTTCGGAGGCGATGATGATTGCTGCTGCACCATCATTTAAGCCAGACGCATTTCCGGCTGTGACACTTCCGTCTTTTCTGAAGGCAGATCGCAATTTGGATAATCCTTCGATAGAAGTATTTGGTTTGATGAATTCATCTTGCGCAAATAGAACTGCGTCTCCTTTTCGTTGTGGAATAGCAACAGGCACTATTTCTTTTGATAAACGTCCGGATTGTTGGGAAGCGGTTGCTTTTTGTTGACTATGCAAAGCAAAAGCATCTTGATCTTCGCGTGAAATGTTGTACTTATCTACTAAATTTTCGGCGGTTTCTCCCATGGCGTCCGTTCCGTATATCTCATGCAATTTCGGATTGATGAAACGCCATCCGAAACTAGAATCGTACATTTTTGAATCGGTTCCGTAGGCTGCGGAAGGTTTGGATACAACTAAAGGTCCACGGGTCATGTTTTCAACGCCTCCGGCAATGAATAGATGTCCATCGCCAGCTTTAATCGCACGATTAGCGTGAATTACCGCCGACAAACCCGAACTGCACAAACGGTTGACAGTTTCTCCAGGAACAGTATAAGGCAATCCCGCCAATAATAGCGACATACGGGCCACATTTCTGTTATCTTCACCCGCTTGATTGGCGCAACCCATGATGACATCATCGTAGGCATCTTTGGGAATGTTTGGATTATTTTCTACCACGGTTTTGATTACCAATGCCCCTAAATCGTCTGGTCTGACAGCGGCTAGGGTTCCTTGGTAACTTCCGATTGGAGTTCGCGCTCCGTCTATGATGTATGCTTCCATTTTATTTTAATTGATAATGGATAATTGATAATTTGATAATTCATTGTCCTGCGCCTGGTGAATTGTTATTTATTCTTCCCAGTCTTTACTCGTTCTGTACGCAACACCTTTGAAAAGTGCTACTAGTGTGTTTTCTTTTTTAACTTCAATGATATAAAATCCGACTTTGTTTTTAATGCTTTCTAGCGTCGCGTCGGCCGTAATGTAATCGCCTTCTTCTAACGCTTCGATATGATTGATGGAAGTATCGATTGAAACCGCATATCTTCCGTTGGTATTTACTGAAAAACCAAAGGCCGTATCCGCTAATGAATAAGTTATTCCACCGTGCGCTTTTGCCATGCTGTTGAGCATGTCTTTGCGAATGGTCATACCGAGTTTGCAGCGCCCGATTTCGCATTCGAGTATTTCGATTCCGAGCCATTGACTGAATGGGTCGAGAGAAAGCATTTTGTATGGGATTTTTGTTCCTTCCATTAATAAAATGTTTTATTTTCTCGATTCATTCTGCGCAAAATAGCACTGCATCTGTAGCGATCTTCATGGTACTCGTTATACAAATCGTCTAGTTTTTGAACGCACCAATCGATTCCTTTTTCATCTGCCCATGCCAACAAACCTTTCGGATAATTGACTCCTTTAGTCATGGCATTATCGATGTCTGGAGCGGACGCTACATTTAAGAACAACGCTTCGGCAGCTTCATTGATGAGCATGACCAAGATTCTTTCGAAAATGGATTGCGATAAATTAGCATCATTGATTGGTTCCGCTGTTGCTGTATTTTGATAATCATAAAATCCTTTTCCTGATTTTCTTCCCAAATATCCTGCTTCTGTTAGACGTTTTTGTGTAAAAGACGGCTTGTATCTTGGGTCGAAATAAAACGCTGTAAATACCGATTCCGTCACCGCGTAATTCACATCATTGCCGATAAAATCCATCAACTCGAATGGGCCCATTCTGAATCCACCTAGCGCTTTCATTGCCGAATCTATGGTTGTAAAATCAGCCATTCCTTCTTCATACAGTCGAAGTGCTTCGCTGTAAAAAGGCCTAGCCACACGATTGACAATAAACCCTGGCGTATCTTTCGCTACGGCCACTGTTTTCTTCCAATCGGAAATTATTTGAGTTGTTTTTTCTAAGACTTCAGCACTGGTTTGAACGGCTGGAATCACTTCTACCAGTTGCATTAATGGCGCTGGATTGAAAAAATGAATTCCAATAACACGCTCCGGTTTTTGACAAGATGCTGCAATAGAAGCAATAGAAAGTGAGGATGTATTGGATGCCAAAATAGTATCAGCGGCAACATAGCTTTCTAAATCTGAGAAAAGCTTACGTTTAATCTCTATATTTTCTACGATGGCTTCAATGACTAAATCTGCATCAGACAAATCCTTTAGCGCATTAACATAAGAAATGTTAGCACTAATTCTGTTTTTTTCAGCGGTATCGATTTTGCCTTTTTCGACCAATTTCGATAAAGTGGATTCGAGAGAGGATTTACTTTTAGAAAGCGCTTCTTGGTTGGTATCATATAAGTTGACTTGACAACCTGAAGTTGCTGCTACTTGTGCGATGCCGCTGCCCATGGTTCCGGAACCGATAACGCCTACTGTCATATTAGTTCCCTTTAAATTCTGGTGTTCTTTTTTCAATAAAAGCGGCTACGCCTTCTTTATAATCGTTGGATGCGCTGGCTTCAATTTGCAAATCGCTTTCTAATGCCAATTGCAGCTCTAAAGAATTCGTCATCGATTGATTTAGTAATCTTTTGGTCAAGCCTAATGCTTTGGTTGGCATTGCTGCCAGAGTGGTTGCCAGTATTTTGACATCATCCATAAAAAAAGCCGTTGGGAAAATTTTATAGACAAGCCCCATTACCAGTGCTTCCTCAGAGGTCACTTTATCGCCTAACATCATTAAGGCAGTTGCTTTTTGCAGACCAACAATTCGCGGTAAGAAAAAAGTTCCGCCACTATCGGGAATCAAGCCAATTTTACTGAACGCTTGAATGAACGACGTGTGCTCGGTTGCTACAACAATATCGCATGCTAACGCGATATTCGCACCGGCACCTGCTGCCACACCATTGACCGCGGCAATAATTGGTTTTTCTATCGTTCGTATTTTTTGAATAATGGGATTGTAATGTTCCTCGAGAATTTTTCTAAAACCAGGATTGAGTTCAGGATCTGTTACTTCTTTCAGGTCTTGGCCGGCGCAAAAAGCTTTTCCGCTTCCGGTAATCACAATGGCACGAACTGCGGCATCCGCGGTACAAGAATCTAAAATATCTTGCAATGCCAAGGCCATTTCTCGATTGAAACTATTGAAAACCTCTGGTCTGTTGAGCGTAATAAACGCGACTTGGTTTTCAATCTTGAATAAAATTGAATTATTGCTCATACCTATTTTATTTCGTACTGCTCGTGCAGTTTTATTTTAAACATTTGAAATAGTCAAATGGCTCGTGACAGTCTTCGCATTGAAAAAAAGCTTTGCAGGCTGTTGATCCAAATTGACTAATTAACTTGGTCTGGGTTGACCCACATTGTGGACATTTGACTAATTTCTTATTTCCCAACAAAGCCTCTTTGTCCGCTTCTGCGTCTAAAGGAGCGGCAATTCCGTATTTTTCTAGGGCTTGTCTTCCTTTAGGTGTTATCCAATCGGTAGTCCAAGCTGGAGCTAAAACCAATTCCACCTTGGCTTCTAATCCCGCTTTTTTAAATGCACTTTTAATATCGTCGCCAATAACATCCATCGCTGGACAACCGCTATATGTTGGTGTTATGACAACTTCTACAATTCCATTTACAATTGCAGCAGAACGAACAACGCCCATTTCCATAATCGACAAGACAGGAATTTCTGGATCCGAAACTGAATCTAGAATTTCGATTAGTTTATTGTCGATATGTTGGAGTTGCTCTGTCATTTTTTCTGCAGGGGCAAGGGCGCAAAGCAATTGTTTTTGGTTTAGGGCCGCCCCCCGGGGGGGGGGGGCCTTGGGGGGGGTGGCGGGCCAAGGGGGGCGGGGGGGGGGGGGAGTCAAAATTTTACCAATTCATATTTGGATAAGCGCGTTGCATGTATTGCATTTCGGCTAAAATATAACCCATGTGTTCGCTGTGAATTCCTTGTTTGCCGCCTTTTTGAAAATACTCCAACTGCGGAATCGCTACCGTTGCTTCTTCTAAAATGGCATTTACATTTTTATAATAAGTTGCTTTTAGAAGCGTAACATCTACGCCAATTCCTTCTGAAACCATCGCTTTATCGGCTTCGGTTTGGTGAAACAATTCATCGGTGAAAGCCCATAAATGATGGATTGCTTTTTGAATTCGATCGTGACTTTCTGCTGTTCCATCGCCCAAACGTTTGATCCAATCGGAAGAAAACCTTGTATGGTAACTTACTTCTTTGATGCTTTTTTTGGCAATTGCCGCTAGCGTTTGGTCCTTGCTATTTTGCAACTCTTGTAATAACAAAAGATGGAAATGATCAAAAAGAAATTGTCTCGCGAGTGTATATCCAAAATCGGTATTGGGTTGTTCTACAAGGAGTACATTTCTGTATTCTCGTTCGATTCTGAGAAAGGCGACGCTATCTTCGGTGGCATTATTACCCTGTAGTTTTGCCACGTATTGACAATAACTTCTCGTTTGACCTAGCAAATCGAGTGAAATATTTGTCAAAGCAATATCGGTTTCGATACTTGGGCCATGACCACATAATTCTCCCAAACGCTGTCCTAAGATTAACGAGTTGTCTGCAATTCCGATGATATAGGAAGCTAAAAGTTCTTTCATCTTACATATGTTTTAATTCGTCTGGAAGCACGTAAAAAGTGGGATGGCGATAGGCTTTGTCCATGGCTGGTTCAAAGGTTTCTCCGTTATTATCCGGATTTGACGCGGTAATCTGACTAGAAGGCACCACCCAAATACTCACACCTTCCATTCGTCTGGTGTAAACATCGCGGGCGTTTTCGAGCGCCATAGTCGCATCACTCGCGTGAAGACTTCCGCAGTGGCGGTGTTCTAACCCATTTTTACTTCTGATAAATACTTCCCAAAGTGGCCAGTTTTTCATAATCTTGAGGTTGTAGGTTGTAGGTTATAGGTTGTGCGTTCATAACATACAACCTATAACCTACAACCCTTATTATATTGCTTCTTTTACTTCTTTACTTTCTTGTTTTTCAGCGTACGCCATCGCAGCATCACGAACCCATTGTCCGTCTTCGTGCGCTTTAATTCTCGCTGAAATTCTTTCTTTATTGCAAGGGCCGTGACCTTTGACCACTTGCCAGAATTCATCCCAATCTAGTTTGCCGAAATCGTAGTGTTTACGCTCCTCGTTCCACTTTAAATCTGGGTCTGGAAAAGTCAAACCAATCAAATTGGCTTGAGGAACCGTTTGATCTACGAACGCTTGCCGCAATTCGTCGTTGGTTTTGCGTTTCAATTTCCATTTTACGGATTGTTCTGTATTTGGAGATTGATCGTCTGTTGGTCCGAACATCATCAGCGACGGTAACCACCAGCGATTTAGTGCATCTTGCGCCATTGCTTTTTGTTCCGGCGTGCCATTCGCCAAGGTCATCATGATTTCAAATCCTTGACGTTGGTGAAAACTTTCTTCTTTGCAAATGCGCACCATGGCGCGAGCATAAGGTCCGTATGAGGTAGAAATTAAAGCAACTTGATTGATAATTGCTGCCCCATCAACCAACCAGCCAACAGCTCCCATATCTGCCCAAGTAATTGCCGGATAATTGAAAATACTAGAATATTTGGCTTCACCAGAATGCAATTGTTGAATCAATTCATCACGAGAAATTCCCAATGTTTCGGCGGCACTGTAGAGATATAATCCATGACCGCCTTCGTCTTGAACTTTGGCTAATAACGCCACTTTTCTTCTTAGCGATGGAGCACGTGTAATCCAATTGCCTTCAGGTAACATTCCTACAATTTCGGAATGCGCGTGTTGAGAAATTTGACGAATGTGCGTCTTTCTGTATTTCTCCGGCATCCAATCTTTTGGCTCTATTTTTTCATCATTTGCAATTCGAGCTTCGAAAATGGCTTCTAAATTTTTTACTTCGTTTTCTGACATAACTTGTGTTTTAGTTATTGCAATTTATTTTTTAGGCGTCAAAATCGACTACCACTTTTGAGGACGTAGGCACTGCTTGACAACTCAAGATGTAATTTCTTTTGACTTCACTTTCGTCTAAAGCGTAGTTTAACTTCATGGCAACTGTTCCTTCAACAACTTGACAGCGACAAGTGCTGCAAACACCGCCTTTACAAGCATACGGCAAATCAGCGCCCGCGGCCAAAGCACCGTCGAGGATGTTATCGAAATCTTCTCCCATCGTAAAATGGAATTCTTTCCCACCATCGATAATGGTTACTTCTGTTCCTTGAACTTTGTGCTCTAGTATTTTATTGATACGTTGTTTATCGGCCTCAGAATTTCCGCTGGTAAACAATTCGTAATGAATTTTTTCTTTTGGCAATCCGGCAGCAACCAATTCGTCACGAATGAGAAATATCATTTCTTCCGGACCACAAATAAAACAATCGCTGACTTCTGGAACATCGATAATTTTGTCAGTGAGCACTTTCAATTTCTCTTTAGTGAATCGACCGTTGAATAGCTCTACTGAGCGATGTTCTTTGGTTAAAAAATGAAAAATCTCAAAGCGACCGAAATAGCGGTTTTTGAGCAATTCTATTTCTTCTTTAAAGATAATTGATTTTACACTTCGATTGAGGTAAAATAATTTAAAAGTGCTATTGGGTTCTAACGCCAAATGTGTTTTGATGATAGAAAGAATTGGCGTGATGCCACTTCCTGCTGCAAAGGCAATATAATTTCTCGCTTTCTCTGGTTGTATGTCTTTAAAAAAGACACCGTTTGGTGCCATGACATCTATCGATTGGCCTTTTTTAAGCGACTCGTTTACGAAAGTGGAAAACAAACCACCGCTTATTTTTTTGACCGCGACTTTCCATTGATTTTCGATTGGGCTAGAACATAACGAATATGATCTTCTCACTTCTTGCCCATCTATGGTAGTTCTTAAGGTGAGATGTTGTCCTTGTTTGTACTGAAATTCGGATTGCAAATCTGCTGGAACATCAAAAGAAATGACGGCGCAATCCTTGGTTTCCTTGCGGATATCGAGCACTTTTAGAGGATGAAATTTGGCCATAGGGTAACTTCATTAATTAAAACTAACAGTTGTTAGTTTGCTATGCAAATTTAAGGATTATTTTATTATGGCTTACGAAAACGTTTGAAAAATTACAAATGGTTGTCAATTAGGCCGTTGAGCCCTAGCCCCGATAGGAATGGAAATCCTTTTGTGCTAAGAAAATGCCCCTTTCTTCCGCTTGCGGTGACGCGCACAAAAGATTGTAATGGATAGCGGGAAATAGCTCCGAGAAATCTAGACAATTCCGTTGAGCAACACTTGAATCATATTTGATTTGAGTACACTTGGATTGGGACTTTTTTTCTTCCCATACCACAAATAGAGCGTTCGCAGTGTAGAAAGTGTCGAGAAAATGATGACCTCAACATTAAGATTTTTGATCTCTTGATTGGCGATTCCGTTTTTGATGATCGTGCGGAAATTATCTTCATAATCTTCGCGCATTTTGATGAAATAAGCGAGTTCCGCGTCGGCAAGATGCATCCAATCGTTGTTGAGACAGGCCAACGCATCGGCATTTCTGAGTGTAATATCGATGTGGAGCTGAATGACTTTTTCAAGTTTCTGAATCGTCGTTTCTTCGGAATGGACAATGTTTTCCATGGTCTGGGTAAATTCTTCAGCGATTTCGATGATAATTAAGACCAGAATTTCCTGTTTCGATTTGATGTGATTGTAGAGACTCGCCGCTTTGATATTCATGGCTTGCGCAATATCCCGCATGGTCACGGCGCTATAGCCTTTTTCTTTGAAAAGTTGCGCTGCGATGGCGATGATTTCGGATTTACGGTCGGTGGGTTTCATCGATTTCAAATATAGAATTTATTTCGATATTGAATGATGCAAAAAACCACGCCCGAGGACGTGGTTTGACAAACCAACTATTTACTAAAACTTATTCTTTTATCACTTTGAACGTTTTCTGTGCGCTATCATTTGTAACTTTAAACATATAAGTACCAGAAATTAACGAAGACATGTCGATACTGCTTTCATTTGCATTGACATTCTGAGCTTGAACCATTTGTCCTAACATGTTATACACTTCAATTTTTGAAATCACTTCCGTGAAGGAAATATTTAAGAAATTAGTTACGGGATTTGGATAGATTTTAAAGTTATCTGACGTTTGGTATTGAGTTGTTGCTAACTCTGTGCATGTCGTTATTGCCGTAGGAACTACTTTATCTACTGTGGTGCCATCGCCTAATTCGCCATGAATATTCCAACCCCAATTCATTAAAGTGCCATCTGTTTTGATAGCGGAACTATTAAAAATTCCAGCTAAAACCCTTGAAAAAGTATTCCCTACACTTATTTGCGTCGGTATTAATCTATCTACTGTCGATCCATCTCCTAATTGTCCGAAAACATTATATCCCCATGCCCAAAGACTTCCGTCGGTTTTTATGCCTAGTGAATGTTGTGCGCGAGCTGCGATGTGAAGCCAATCTTCAGCTGTTCCTACTTGTTGAAGTGTACTGCTATTAATTGTAGTACCATCTCCAAGTTCACCCCAAGTATTAAAACCACAAGCCCACAGCGTTCCATTGCTTTTTAATCCGATTGTATGACCATTGCCTCCAGCGACCTCAACCCAATTTGAATCAGAACCCATTTGAATTGGAACAAACTTATCTACTGTAGTGCCATCGCCTAATTGACCATAAAGATTATTTCCCCAACCCCAAAGTGTTCCATCTGTTTTTATTGCTAATGCATGTTCTCTTGCAGCTATTTGCGACCAATTGTTTGCGGTACCAACTTGCCCAGGGACATTAGAGTCGATTGTCGTTCCGTTGCCCAATTGTCCGTGAAAATTATATCCCCACGACCAAAGTGTTCCGTCCGTTTTTATAGCAATTGTATACCATGCTCCACCTGAAACTTTAGCCCAATTGTTCGCTGTGCCAATTTGGGTAGGTACTGTTTTGTTTATATTTGTACCGTCACCTAATGCTCCATTAATATTCAAACCCCAACCCCAGAGTGTACCGTCTGTCTTTATTGCCATTGTAAATTCATCTCCTGCGGCAACTTGAGCCCAATTTGTACTGGTACCTATTTGAATCGGAGTCAATTTATTTAAGGTCGTACCATCTCCTATTTGCCCCTGACTGTTATGCCCCCAGGTCCAAAGTGTGCCGTCAGATTTTATTGCGACGGAATGTGTATTTACAGACAATTTAGACCAGCATTGCGCATTTGCAAAAATTACTGAAATTAATAATCCAAATAATAGTATTGTTTTTTTCATGTTGATCTTCTTTAAAAGTTATTAGGACAAATGTAGGATTGCCTAACCTTCAAAAAATACGCTTATTTTCGTATTTTGATCGGAAGAAAGTGCCGGTTATATTCTAAAATCTATTTCTTTATCACTCTTACTGTTTCAACAGCTCCATTATCGAGATAAATTCTGCTACAATAAACTCCAGAATTAAAGGCTGTTAAATCAATTGTATTTGAACTCGATTTTTGAATTGAGATCAGCTTTCCTAACAAATCATAAACGGCAATGCTATTGATTTTTTGAGCCGAATTAATATTTAAAATCCCATTCGTTGGATTAGGAAATATGCTGCTTTTTTGGGTAGTTTCAAATTCGTTGTTTTTAAGTGCTGTACCCATATTCACTTTAAAAAGCACATCAAACATATCATTAAAATTCGAGTAATTATTTTGCGTATCGTAGACATAAAAAGCACCATCAGCATACGTTCCGACGGATATCGTAGTACTCAATTGTCCACTTAATGACGAACGGTTCATGTCGAAAGTGTAAGTAATTCCTTGAGTCAACGTAAGGTTAAAAGACGAAAAGTCATAGGTCATTTCCCCTGACTCTACGTGCTGACCTGTAATAGTCGCCAAGACCATATTTGAGGCGTTCATTACTTTGAAATCGGCATCATCCGATACAAAAGTCCCTGGCAAAAATGTAACCGAAATCGTTTTTAATACATCGGTACATGTAGGAATAAACTTTTGCCCAAAGCCAGCCCCATAAGCTGTTGTTGTATTGGTAGGCGCATTTTGAATCGTGCATTGCGCCGTAACATTTCCTGAATTCGTAATTACAAAAAATAGGCTTAGGCATAAGAGAGTAAAATTAATTTTCATTTTGATTTGTTTTAAATTTAGTGGTGAATGTACTTTCATTGCGACCACAAAAAAATACGCTGAATAGCGTATTTTGATTTATTTAAAACATTGATAACTAATCAATTAAATTAATTTGTTGTTTTTAGCTTTTTGAATAGCTTCTAATTTATTGTGTACCTGCAATTTGGTGTAAATGTTTTCTACATGTTTGCGAATGGTGCCGACCGAAAGGAACAAATTTTCGGCGATGTGTTGGTATTTCAATCCTTTGCTCAATTGTTCTAGAACTTCGACTTCTCTGGCAGTCAATTGAATTTCGTCTTCATTGTTCACATTCTCAAAATCGATTGGATTTCGAAAGAGTTTCAGGGTCTTCAGCGCAATTGATGGTGTCATCGTCGCGCCGCCGTTGAGTGTTTCAAGTATGCCTTGATGTAGATCTTTGGCATTGACTTCCTTCAGCAAATAACCATCGGCTCCAGCCTTGATTGATTTGAAAATATTCTCGTCATTGTCGAACACGGTCAACATGATAATCTTGATTTGCGGATAGCGTTGTTTTACGATTTGCGTCGCTTCAATTCCATTCATGACTGGCATTTCGATATCCATCAAAATCAAATCGACGTTATGATTTTTCTCTAGTTTATCGAGGAGACTTTGTCCGTTGTCCGCAGAGATCTTTACACTAAAATCGTCGAAAAAGGACAGTTTTTCTTCTACCGTTTTGATTAAAAAAGAGTTATCGTCGACGATGGCTATTCTGATCATAGTTGCTTTTATTAAATTGATAAAAGTATCGAAATTGTTGTACCGCTTCCCACTTCAGATTGCATTGAGAAAAGACCGCCAATACCCTCGATACGTTTTTGCATGTTATTTAATCCGTTGCCTTTTTCTACAGTTTTCAAATCGAAACCAACGCCATTGTCACTGATTTTTACACTTACCTTACCTTCAATTTTAGTGACATCAATTGCAATTTGCGTCGGATTGGCGTATTTCAGTGCGTTGTTAATGGCTTCCTGCATGACACGATAAACATTCATTCCAAATACGGCATTGAGTTTCAAATCATAAAGATTCTTATCGATGGTAAATTTAAAGTCGATTTCTTCCTTTGCTGCTTTTGCCTTTTCGAGGAAGTTTAAGATTCGGATTTGCAAGTCTTCAAATGTAATTTCATTCGAATTCATTGCCCAAATCGTATCGCGCAATTCTATAATTGTTGCTTTTGCGAAGTTGCTAATGTTTTGAAGTTTGTGGTCTAATTTTTCATTTTGAATATCAAAAGCGTATTTAATATTATCAACTGAGGAAATAATAAAAGTAAGCTGTGCGCCAATATTATCGTGCAAATCCCGAGAAATACTCAAACGTTGTTCTTGCAATTGGTTTTGATTTTCTATTTGTACAATGGCGGATTTCAATTGAAACTCTTGTACTTGTTGTCTGTTTTTTAGTTTTTGTTGGCGGTAAATCAAGTACCCAACTAAGGAGATGAAAAATGCAAAAACAGCAAGCGCAATTATTAAGTACTTTTGTTTTTGCGATTCAACTTCCTTTTGAAGCAAAAGCTTTTCTTTTTCTTTAGTTTCGTATTTGACTTCTAATTCGGAGATTTTTGCATTGGTTTCTTTATTCAACAAGCTATCCCGATACTGCAAGTATAATTTATAATTTTTTAGTGCTTCACCGGAATTATTTAAGACCTCATAATTCTCGGCAATTTTTTTGTAGCTAAACTGAATTAAGTCGGTATATCTAAATTTAATTGCATTTTTCAATGCCTTCTGATACCACAAAATTGCATTTTGATTTTGATTTTGTGCCGCATATAAGTCGCCGTAGTACGCATAATTTTCCGCTATTCCACTTTGGTCATGCCGCTGAATTCTAATTGCAATTGCCTTGTCATAAAGCACTTTTGCTTCTTCAAATTTCTTCAAAATAACATACAGTCCTGCAATATTGTTCAGACTATACGGAATTCCCACGCTGTCATTTATTTGTTCCTTCATTCGAAGTCCTTTACTGTAGAAATACAATGCAGAATCGTATTCTTGCTGCATTTCTTTTAAAACTCCATAATTATTGTAAATGCTTAACAGTGGTTTTTGAAATCGATTTTGTTCAGCGATAGATTTCCCTTTTCGCATAAATTCTTGCGCCTTTTTGATATTGCGGGTTTTCATTCGATAGCCAACTTCACCAAACTCTAGCGCAATTTTTTCTTGAGCATTTATTTTTGAGTATAATTCAATCGCCTTGAGCGCATATTGCAAATCCTTTTCATATTTGCCCTGAAAATAATAAACGAGACTTAAGTTACTGTAGCTTTCCGCTTCGCCCAAAATGTATTTTAATTTGTGCGCGTCTTCAGCATTCTTTAGGAAATCGTCATCTAGATGCGCGGCATTTTCGATTTTTGTTGCAAATGGCAATTTGTTCAACGAATCTATCGATGCTTTTTGTTGCGCATTTGATAACAAAGCGAAAGAAAAAAGTAGCGCTTTAACTAGACTCTTGATCATTTTTCCACGGTATTATCAGGAATTAAGAAAGATACAATTGTCCCTTCATTGACTTTAGAATCGATGTTTATGATTCCACCGATACTTTCTATTCGTTTCTCCATATTCATAATGCCGTTTCCTTTTACAGTATTTTCGAGATCGAAACCAACGCCATTATCGGAAATTTTAACCGCCAAATTGTTTTCAACTTTGTAGACTACAATTTCTATTTGTTTAGCGTTACTGTATTTTAGGGCATTGTTTACCGCTTCCTGAATCACTCGGTAAATATTCATTCCGAAAACCGAATTTAGTCTCAGTTGATTTAATTTGTCGTCAATAGTAAATTGAAAATCGACGTCTTCCTTGGCCGTTTTTGCCTTTTCAATAAAGTTTAGGATTCTAGAACGCAAATCTTCAAATGTAATCTCATCCGAATTCATTGCCCAAATCGTATCACGAAGTTCAATTATGGTTGATTTTGTGAAGTTGCTGATGTTTTGAAGTTTGTTGTCTAACTTCTGATTTTGGATATCAAAAGCATATTTGATATTATCAACCGAAGAAATAATAAAAGTGAGTTGCGATCCAATATTGTCATGCAAATCTCTGGAAATCCTCAATCGCTGTTCTTGTAATTCGTTTTGTTTTTCAATTAATGCAATCGCCGATTTCAACTCGAATTCCTTTTCTTGCTGATGGATCTTTGCTTTTTGCTGACGATACAACAAATAACCAACCAACGCAACGAAAAACACGACAATAGATAGTGCGATGAGCAAGTAATTATTGCGTCTTGATTTCGCTTCATTTTGCAACAACATGACTTTGCTTTCTGCCAATTGTTGTTCTTTCTTTTGGGTTTCGTACAGGATTTTGAATTCTGCCAAAGCTGCTTCTTTCTTTTCCGATATGACCGCTTGATAGGTTTTTTCTTTTTCAAATTCGGCAGCAAGCGCTTCTTTCAATTTACCTTCTTTCTGGTACAAGTCGACTAGAATTTCGTAGGCGTTAATAAGATTAGGCTTTTGATTTAATTCTTTTAACAAAGAAATGCTAGCGTTCAAATGTTTTTCAGCCGCAGCATAGTCTTTTTGAAAGATGGCTAGATTTCCTAAATTGGTGTAAGTATCTGCAATTTGTTTTCTTTCTCCGACTTGCTGATCAATTTTGAGACACTCCTGAAAATAATAGGCCGCGCTGTCTAGTCTGTTTGAATACATAAAGCAATTGGCTTTATTGTCGAGGAACATCACTTTATTTCGTGGCGATTTTATTTTGTCGGAAATGGCGAGACATTCCTCATCAATAGCTAAAGCACGTTCAAAATTTCCAGACATGCCGTATACATTGGCCAAAGTATGTGATGAAATGAGATAGATATGATTGTCTTTTTCTTCTCCCAAAACCGCCAAGGCCACTTTTAGACTTTCTTTTGCAGCCTCAAGATCATTCTTTTGAAGATAAATTTGAGCTATGCAACCTTCAGCACTTGAAATACCATGCTTGCTTTTTCTCTTCTCGTATATCTTTAGTGCCTTATACAAGCAATCAAAACCTTTGGGATAATCACCTGTGTTTTTGTAGTAATTTCCCAAACCAATGTAAGCCTTGGCTTGAATGGTGTCATATTTAGTATCGGCTATTAACGCAATAGATTTTTCGAATGCTCTTTTGGACAATTCGTAGGACGAGCTGTTTTGGTAATAAACTCCGCGCACAGTATACGCCATCGATTGATAAATATTCGATTCGTGTGCAGCCAATTTTTCTATTTGGTCGGCAAAGAACGCAATAGAATCAGGATGTGTATTCGATATATAGCTGATGTTTTTATACCATTTGATAATCTTGATTTGGTTTGCCGTTTTGTTATTTGCGGGCTTCTCTTGCTTTGAATGACAAGCAAAAAGAAGTAAAGTAACACCAAACAAGAGCACAAATTTTTTCATATCTAAGAATTACTTTCTAAAAATACAAAAAAAGGGAACACCTCAAAATAGCTAAGGATGAATAGTGTCATTTGAGCAAGTTGTTTTTAGAAAGCGTTTCCATGAGTTCAAAATTAAGATCAAAGATAGAAGTGCTTAGATTGGCTTTTATCGATTTGAGATTTTGATCAAGTTCATCTGCAAGTTGCAATCTTTCTTGATATTCAATATGCTTCCGCGATATTTCGACGATGGTATCTTGCATTGATTTGATTTTGTTTTGAAAGACTTTTTGTTGTCGACGGAACTTCATCAGCAATCGCACAACAATTGCGAGCAAGACAAGAATACAAAAACAGAGACTTACTACCATAGCACTCGACTTTACATTAAACTTACTTTCTATTCATCAATGTTTGTTTTGGAATTCTAGCCAAATGAACTGCTGATTTTCCATCGACGTCAGTCACAAAATAGAGCATTTCATTGGTTTCGTCATAGTACGGTGCACCGTCATATCCCGAAGAATTAATGCTACTTCCTACGTTGACGGGTTCCGACCAATTTTTCCAACTATCATCCAGACGATAACTCACATAAATATCATAACCTCCAAAACTACTAAATCCGTTGGAGCTGAACAAAAGAGTTTTGCCGTCCGACAACAATTGAGGAGAAATGTCATCATCCGCAGAATTGATCATTTTCCCCATGTTTTGGAGCAAGCCATAAGTACCATCTTCTTTTCTATTCGTAAAATAAAAATCGGTGCCGCCTTGCGTAAAATCTGACTCCACGGCCAACAGGACTGTTTTTAAATCTGTTGTTGCGGTCAAAAAAGCCGAATCACCATAATTGGCATACGCAGTTATTATCAGTTGGCCTTTGGGTTGGTAATTGCCATTATCATGGTTAAAAAACTGATACCCTGTTTCCCCAGAAGCTTTTTTGTAGACACTTCCTCCTTTTAGGATCAGATCATTTTTGATAAAATCAACATAGTTATTAGTGCCATTTTCGCTCAGTGCGGGTTCTAATTTGGGAATTGACCATAACGCACCTGATTCCTTCTGACAAGAATAGACCAATTCCTTTTCCTCCGATTGTTGTGTAAATAGCATTTTTTCGCCACCAGGAGCCACCACAAGACTTAAGACTTGGAACGAATCTAAGATTGGGAATTTTTCTGCCGATATATTTTTGAATTGGGCACCAACATTAATCTCTGCATCAATAGGCTGTTCTGAGTCTGAGATTCCAATGGCGTCAACTTGCTTTTGACCTGGTAGTAAAGCAAAATTAAACTCGACTTTAACAGCGACTACATTACTCACGACCGATTCTAAAATAGCGTGCTCCACACCTGGATTAAATACGTCTGGAGCTTCCTGAATCTTGCGTCTTTTTCGTTTAAAATAATAGGCGTGATCGGCAGGAATTGTTGCTTTAAATGTGGGTGTGCGATAGTCTCTCTTTCTTGCCCAAACTGTTTTGTATTTCCCATCGCCAGTATCGACGCTGATTTTTACGACACAACCTGCATTAAGGTTTTCGAATATGGCAATTTGCTTTACACTTTGGGGTTTTTCAAATCCAACTTCAACGATTTCATAACCGTCGAGTGCATTTTTCGGATTCCAGGCGTTGGGTGAATTTCCGGCTTGCGGAAAAACATCTGGCTTGCCTAGAATTCGTTTGATACCGTATTGCTTTCCACCCAAGTCAGACGAGTACTTGATGAGCTTACTCGCCCACTGAATTTGCTGTCCATAGAGGGAAAACGAAAGTACCAAAAATAAAATTAAAACTATTTTTTTCATTGTCAAAAAGGCTTTAAAAAAAAGGCTGCCAAAACGAATTAGCAGCCTGAAACAACCAAACGTTCAACCTATTTAATTGTTTACTTTTATCTTCTCTACTTTTTTGCCTTTGAAAGCAAAAATGTATTCTCCATCTGTTGTAATATCGATACCGTTACCATATTTAGGGCTTCCGCCTTTTCCTTTCGATTGCACAGAACCTTTGGTTTCACCGTTGCTCATATCGATACCGTAGATAATATTCTTGCTGTTTCTTTGATCTCTTAAGAAATAGTTATCTCCGATATGATAGAAATAGTCAACGCCTTTTATTTTATCTGAAGCATACGCTCGCGTTCCGTCTTTTTTGTTATAAGCAGCCAATCCTTTTTCAGAAAGCACCACCACTTTTTCTCCAAAATCGATTACATCAGTAGCTTTTCCGACTCTGGCATCGTTGTGTTTGACATCAAATAATTGTTTACCAGAAGCGATGTCATATCCGTAAAACTCATCTCCATCCCCAACGAAAAGCGTTTTGTTTTCTTCTAAAATGAAGTCTGTAATTCGCTTGTCAAATCGTTCTGAACGCCAAGCCACTTGACCTGTTTTATCGTCTATACATAAAACGGAATTCTTTTGGTTTTTATAATCCCAATAAATATAAGGAACCCATTGTTTTACGGTTCCACCACCGCCGAATCCGCCAAGTGCCATAGCTGCTCCAAAACCAGCGCTTCCTGAAGTTTCTTCTAATCTAAACTCTTGTACCTGCACTTTTCCACCTACTTGAATAAGTAATTTATCTCCAGCTAAGTAAATGTTCGGCATACAAAAAGCACCTGTGATTTTTTCGGAAGCCCAAAGCAATTTTCCAGACGCCAAATCGTGTTTTTCAACATATTTAGTTCGATCTCTTCCGCCAAGCATTACTAAATAGACCGCGTTATCAGTAAACAAAGGATCTGCTAATGTTCTGTAGATTTTAGAACGTTTACCACCGCTAAATAATCCACCGTTGGAACCTTGCATGTCATTTTCGTAATTAGCATTCCATAATTTTTGACCTGTATTATAGTCATATACGTTCATTCCGTCTAGGTACATGAATATCTTGTCACCTTTAATCCACAAGTCGATGATAGCGCGACGTGTCACCAATTCTTTTTCAATCGTTCCCACAAAAGTCGCATCCCAAAGAATATCGCCATTAGCAGCATTGATACGTACCAATTGGTTCTTGAAGCCAGAGAATAAAGCTCCTAACGCTGTTGGTTTAAAATTGACCATGATGATTTCGTTTCTCTTGGCATCATACACGTATTTTCCAACGCCACCTTTAAATCGATTGGTTTCCCAAATTTTCTCTCCTGTATTGGCTTTGACTAAGATGACTGAATTTTTTTGTGAAATTAGAAACGAATCCAACTCGTCTATATACTTTACCGTTTCCAATTCGCCTTGATCCGTTCCTTCCTCAGCTTTAGTTCCTTTTGGAATTAGATTTTGATACAGTTCCGAGTTCCACAGTTCTTTACCAGTGGCTAAATCGAGTACAGCAACTCTATCTGTTCCCATTTTTCTTGCATCAAACAAAAATAAGTAACCCCCTTTTTCTTTCCAGATAGTGTATTGGTATTCGGAATTATTGGTTTTGTTGGTGGTGAGTTTTTTATAATCGCCGCTCCAAACTGCTTTTCCGTCTGCATTCAATACGGAAGCCGAGTTGTCATCTGTTCCGATAATATACTGGCCATCTCCATCACAAAGTGCTAAACGTGACGCTTTGTTGTCGAATTCCGATTCCCAAACCGTAGAGAAACTTCCTGATTTTTTACCTGCAGATTTTTTACCCAAAAGACCTCCTAATTGCGCTGAGGCTGTAAATGTTCCCATCATACAGAGGGAAAGCAATGCAATTGATGTTGTTTTCATGTTGACTGTTTTTTTGTTGAACTTTAAAATGTAATCGAGTAGCGAATTTTATATCGCTGTTGTTTTTGTAATTTGAATTGAAACTTGTGATTGAGAATATAATCCGACATAAAATTGATAAAGTCGATGTTTTTGATTTCGCTATCTACTTTAAAGAAAGATGATACTTTTCCGTTTTGAACGACACCAATATCAATGGTCATAGCACCTTTTACCTCTGCATATTTCTTGTTCTTCTTCTTTAGAAATTCTTCCGATTGAAAAAGTTCATTTACTTCCTTTGTCACCACTTCTGTGATTTGTTCCTCGTCTGTGAGGACAGGTCTTTGTGCTTGAACAGTGGAAGAAAATGCTGCTATTACTAGGAGAAAAAAATAATGTTTGATTTGGTTCATAATGATGATATTATAATCGGGTTATTTCAGAAACCACGATTTTTCCCTCTGTAATATTCTTGGTGGTTGTTCCATTGTTTCCTATAAAATTGAAAGTCCCTCTCAATTCATCTGTTGTTAAATCGCAAGTTGTAAGATCCATAGTTCCTGAATCAGAGTGAAAGTTGTCAAGCATTGGGTCTGTTCCGCCTGTTTCGTAGGTCAACCACGACTCTGTCATTGTAAATCCGCTGCGCTGTGCAGGGTAATTTCCAACAGAGGCAGGCATGTGCAATTCTAATACTTCAACACCATCTTTCGTTGCGTAGACATCTAAATATTGTCCACCCGCAACAGGATTAGTATATAGTGTAGCTGTTGTTTCGTCCGCTGTTATCAAAACACCGTCGAGTTTGAATGTTGTTTTGTCAGTTGCTGATGGCGTTCCTGAATTGGAATCTTTCGAATCGCTGCTGCAAGAAAGACTAATGAAGATTAATGAAAGTACGATTGATTTTCCTAAAATGATTGTTGTTTTCATGACTATTTGTGTTGGTGTTTTAAGTTTAAACTAGTTTACAAATACGCATCTAAACGAACCGTTTGTAACCGTTTTGGTAGCACTAGTAGCACAATTGTCGACATCTTTTCCTGTAAAAGAAAAGGTTCCTTCAATTTTTGTATTATCTATAAAAGTAACGTTCATTGTACCAGAAACATCTGAACAGCCGCCTGTACTATATGATAATCCACCTGTTGGAGGAGTATATGCAAGCACAGAATCTGAATCTGCATTTAATGTATACGTTCCGGTGGTAGTGATCCCTAATAAGTTTATAGCGATGCTATTACTATTAATATCCGCACCAACTACTTGTATTAAAGTAAATTCTCCTGAACCTGATCTTGAGCCACTAGCAGTAGAGATACCCGCAATTGATGTTGAGAAACTTGCTCCGTCAACAGTTGCTGTAATGTAAGATCCTGAAGGAGTTATTGGTGTTGAAGATGAACTATCGTTGTCTTTACTACATGATGATAGTACAATGGTAAAAGCGATTAAGACTAATTTTGAAATTGATTTGAAAGTTTTCATAAAATTGAGATTTGTTAGTTAAAATTTACTTTACAAATCTGCGGTTATTAAGAAAGCGTTTCAATACGAAGAAATACGTATATTTTAGAAAGTGATTTGCAGTTGCTACAATGAAGAGCTGCTAATTTATTTCCGCAAAAAAAGTACTAAGTTGCAATTCTCAAATCACACATTAGTACTCGGTTGACGAAACTCTTAATGTAAAAGATTCTAATAGAAATATTCTACTGTACGAAAAGGGCCATCACTACTAATTGATTCTCTGGTGGGATAATCTTCTTCGTTATATTCTGTCATATAGATAGTAGTATTCTCAAAGCCACTTCCAGTCGTGGATACGTTATACGTAGAGATATTATGATTAATACCACGACCTGCGCCACCAGCTAGTATAACAAAATTTCTTATATTACTGATATTTTTTAAGGCTCCATTCCTACTATCAAAGGTGTTATTGTAAATTGATTCAAACCATGTCACATTCTCTCTAGTATTCCAAACTGCAGCTATTACCTCACCATTTTCAAAATTCAGAGCAATATCCTTAGTCAAATTTTCATTGGAAATTGTCTGTGAGTACACCTTTACATTGGCAGTTGTGCTACTCGGATATGCAACAACTGTAATTTGATTTCTTTGAACTTCAATACTATTTACAACAGTTTGTTTAGTTACTCGTTCAGAACTATCAAATTGGTATGTAAATGTTTCGATATTATCGTCTACGTCATTCAACTGGACAATCTTATCCAACAAGTCTCCAACATAACTATAGGTTGCAGTCGTAGTTTTGATTGTAACGCCAACTCTTCGTTCGATTGTAACCGTTTCAGTAATACGATTCCCATCGTATGTATAACTAACATCGAATTCAAGTGGGGAATTATAATCGATAGTAGTAAGAATTCTTGTTGGCTTAATGCCCACCGTTGGACTGTTGCTGCTATTACCATCGCTACTTGAACATGAAAAAAGCAAGAAAACAATGCAAGAGAACGACATAAATTTTTTCATAAATTTTTATTTGATAGACAGCATCTATTTTTAGGTTAGCGAAATTACAACTAACATTAGCAAAAAAAAAGTTACTATTCAAAAAACGTCCTTTTCCATTTTTCGTTAAGTACTTTAATTCGAATATTAAGCTGATCCAAGAAATTATGATGTCCGTCTGATTCGGGATTAAAAGGTTTGTGCGCCAATCCTTTTTGAATACTATCGACTTCATTCATAATCTGTATGCTATCGCCAGTAATATTGGTTTCCACAAACCGTTCCCAAATATAGTCGATAGCTGTTTGACTCGGGTGAATCATATCTGCCGCATAAAAACGATAATCACGCAATTCATCCATCATGATTTCGTAGGAAGGGAAATACGTTGTCGGCTGTTGGTTGTTGGTTGTTGGTTGTTGAATCGCTTGATGAATACCAATAATTAGATTGGCTTTGCTTTGTTGGTTTTGGACGAATCCATCCTTAAGATGACGAACTGGCGACACCGTCAAAACGACATTTAAGTTTCGATTTACCGTGAGAAGTAAACTGACGGTTTCTGTAATAGCGGCTTCAATTTGAGCGGCTGACAGCAATTCCTTATCAAACTGAATTTGGGGAACTTTGTGGCAATTGGCGACGATCTTTTGCGAGTTTTTTTCTTTATAAACCCAAGCTGTCCCATAAGTAATGAGGACATGAGTTGCTGCTTTGATTTGCGTTTTTAAATGGGAAAGATTTTGATTTAAGTTTTGCAACAGATCTTCTTTATTACTATCGCTCAAATCCGAATGAACATCGATACAATGCCAACGTTCGTTGTGAAAAAAGAGTTCATTTTCTTGATAAAAATCTTCTTCAACCGCTCTTCGAAGGACTTCGTGAATTGCCAATGGATGAAACAAAATACCAAACGGATTGACCGTGTTTTGAAATTTGAAATAGTTAAATTTTTCGGCAATATTCACAGCGAAACAAGAACCTAAGGTTATTATCTTCGAATCATAATCGATTAGATGATTGCTTTTTGGAATGGGAATTTTGGTGGTAAATTGCATCACAAATCTCCTTAGTAGTAATAATGTTCGATACTAGAAGCGCCTTCATACTGCATTGTTACAGGATAATCCTGGGCATTATAAATTATTTTTTTTTCAGTACTACTTATGGTGCTGCCATCAAAATCAGTTTCCAATGTTGTTACTGTGTTATGTTTGATTCCCAAACTCATGATGTTAAATAATTTATCAAACCCCAAAACATTTTTAAAAGGATTGTTTTTGGTATCATAAGTATACAAACTAACAGCGGTGCCCGAACCATCGTTCTTTTCGATTCTGATGATTTCACCTTCGGAATCCAAAAAATATTTCTGAGTTTGTAGCGTTTCAGGACCACCTTCAAAGGTGCCATACTCATTAACTGAAATTGTATTGTCGTCATTATAGATAAACGTATCTCTTATGACCAGATCATTAGAGAAAGATTCTAACTTAGATTGCACTAATTTCCCTGCATTATTATAATCAAATGTAAAAACCGACATCAATTGATTGTTATAAAAACTTTCTATATTGCTCACTAAATTTCCCGAATAATAAAAATAAGAAACAGTACTTCCGTTGCTGATTGTATTCATTTTATTCCCATTGTAAACGTAGGTTGTCGTCCTAGTACCGCTTTCACTTTCAAGGACAATTTTAGTCAACAAAACACCCGTAGACGAAGAGGAATCCGAGTCAGAACCGGATGAACAGGAAGCTAGAGCAATTGTAAAAAATAAAAGAATAAGTATCTTTTTCATGTGACTGATTTTTTCTTCAAAACAAAAACCCAAACAAAAAATCTGCTTGGGTCTAATTTTATCTTATGTCTTACTATTAATAATAGATAATATCTTCAGTATATTCGATTTCCCCCGATTGTCCTCGATGCACAATTTTCGTTGGATAATTGGCAGTGTTATAAGTATAAGTCAACGTTTCTAGAATATAGGGAGGATCTGAATCGATTTGATCAGTACGTTCCAGTACATTGTTAACATAATTCAACGCCATATCCGAATCACTAAAATAGATTTTGTCATAACCAATAACATTTTTAAAAGGATTGTTTTTGTTATCATAAGTAAATCCTCCTGTAAATATTTGTGGTTCCTGTGTAATAGGATTAGTGGAGTTTTCAATACGGCTTGTACTAGTAAGTGTACCACTGCTATACAATTCGTCTTGTACATCTTGGCTACCAATATACTCTTGATAATCAATGGTTCCGTTAGAATTATGGGAATAGGTAATTCTTGAACCTGTATCAGACAACAAATCGACATTTACGTAGGTAATAAGTTTTGAACTATTATTATAGTCATATGTTGTTTTTTCTATTAAAGTCGATGAAGTGCCAAAATAGGTGTCTTCTTCAATTAACAAGTTGCCTTGATATATAAAATTTGTTTTATTTCCGTCTTCGTCTATAAGATAATTTAGTTTATCTCCAGAATAAAAATAAGTGATGGATCCAACAGTATTATCAGCATCTGTAAACGTGATTTTCTTTACCAAAACGGTCGCATTTGGATCAATGATTGGAGCAGAGGTGTAAGGAAGACTAACAAATGAACCATTGGTAAAAACCCTAGTTTCTACATCAGTTTGCGTATCATCTGTAAATCGAACACCAGTAAACTTAAACGATCCAGAAATTCTTTTATTTACTTTATCTATATTATAAATTACAAGTTCAGCGGTGTCGGTATAATTTGGAAAATTTGCAAAATCTCCGATGTTATCTCTTGCAGCGACAAAAGGAACCGCATCTGGATTTTCGAAGTATGCCAAATAAAATCCTGGTGAACTTGCTTCATAAACACTCCATGTGTACGTGCCGATAAGTGGCGCTTCAGGCAACGTGATTCTAAAAAAACTACCATCTTCTTGCGCAGCATCCAAAGACAGCGAAATATCATCAATGACAACTTCAGATGTAATAGATGAAAAAACTTGGTCATCAAAATTTGCAGTAACATTCCCTGGTGTCGGCACCGGATCCGGGTCTTCAACAGGTGGTTTGACACAAGAAGTTGACAAGCCTATCGCAATAAAAAATATAAATAATAATCTTTTCATGGGTATCTTTTTGATTTTGAATTATTTTGTAACAAATAAACTTAAAAAAAATGTCAATTAAAAAAAAAACGAGACTTAATTTACAAATTCACTAGCCTTGTTCAAAGCATCCGTAATTCCCGCAACATTTTTCCCGCCAGCAGTCGCGAAGAAAGGCTGACCACCACCACCACCTTGAATGTACTTCCCTAATTCTCGCACTACATTTCCTGCATTGAGATTTTTCTCCGCAACGAGTTCTTTTGAAATATAACAAGTCAACATTGGTTTTCCTTCTTCCGCCGTGGCTAAAACAAGAAAAATATTTTTTGCGATGTTTCCAATTTCATAAGCCAAATCTTTCGCATTATTGGCGTCAACATCAACCAATTTTGCTAGAAACTGAACGCCATTAATCATTTGTAATTGCGGAACCAGTTCTGTCGTTAAGTTCCTGACTTTGTCTTTCATCAAGGCTTCTATTTGCTTGCTTAACTTCGCATTATCTTCTTGTAAAGCCAACACAGCCTTAATTGTGTCTTGCGGATTTTTTAGTACTTCCGATAACTCCTGCAACGTGTTTTCTTGGTCTTTATAAAAATCTTTAACTCCTTGATTGGTGATAGCTTCAATTCTGCGAATTCCCGCTGCAACAGCTCCTTCACTTTTGATTTTGAAATGCCAAATCTCTGCCGTGTTTTTCACATGCGTTCCGCCACAAAGCTCCATGCTTTCACCAAATTTGATGGCACGAACTGAATCTCCATATTTCTCGCCAAACAAAGCCATTGCTCCTTCTTGAAGCGCTTGTTGAAACGGAATATTTCTGCGTTCTATTAAAGGCAATTGTTCTTGAATTCGAGCATTAACAAAATCTTCTACTTGCTGCAATTCGGCATCACTAACCTTGGCAAAATGCGAGAAGTCGAAACGCAAATAATTCGGTGAAACTAGTGAACCTTTTTGCTCGACATGAGTTCCTAAAATCGAACGCAATGCTTGATGCAATAAGTGTGTTGCCGTATGATTACTTTGTGAATGATCACGCAATTCTTGATTGACTTTAGCAATAAAACCACCAGATACATTTTCTGGAAGTTGTTTGGCAAAGTGCAGGATTAAGTTGTTTTCTTTTTTGGTATCTATGATATCTATAATTTCATTGGCAGAAGTCAAAACGCCACGATCTCCTACTTGACCACCGCCTTCTGGGTAAAATGGCGTGGCATCTAAAACAATTTGATATAAAATACCGTCTTTCTTACTGTCAATTTTTCGGATGCGCGTAATTTTTACTTCGTTTTCCAACTGATCGTAGCCTACGAATGTTTCTACATTTCCTGGAATCAAGACAGACCAATCTTCGGTAGAAACTTCAGAAGCAGCGCGAGATCTAGTTTTTTGTTCCAACATCGATTTGTCGAATTCGGCTTCGTTGAACGACATGCCTTTTTCCTTCAAAATCAAAGCGGTCAAATCTTTTGGAAATCCGAAAGTATCGTACAATTCAAAGGCTTTCACTCCAGACACTTCGTTGCCTTTGGTTTGAGCCACCACATTGTCTAGCAACTGCAAACCTTGGTCTAACGTTCGTAGAAACGAAGCTTCTTCTTCTTTGATGACGTTGGTTACCAAATTTTGCTGCGATTTAATTTCAGGGAAAAATTCTCCCATTTGATCTGCCAAAACCGCCACCAGTTTGTTGATGAAAGGTTCTTTGGTATTCAAGAAGGTAAATCCATAGCGAATGGCGCGACGCAAAATTCTACGAATCACATAACCAGCGCCTGTGTTTGATGGCAATTGTCCGTCGGCAATCGCAAAAGCAACGGCACGAACGTGATCGACAACCACACGAATAGCGATGTTCGTTTTATTTTGTTCTTCGCTAATATTTTGAATTTCGTTTGAAGTATATTTTAATCCCGTGATTTGCTCTACTTTTTGAATAAGCGGCGTAAAAACATCGGTGTCGTAATTGGAAGTTACGCCTTGCAACGCCATGCACAAACGTTCGAATCCCATTCCGGTATCGACGTGTTGCGCTGGTAATTTTTCTAGAGAGCCATCGGCTTTGCGATTGAATTCCATAAACACATTGTTCCAGATTTCTACCACTTGCGGATGATCATTATTGACCAAACTTTTTCCGGAAACTAAGGCTTTTTCTTCGGCAGAACGCAAATCGACGTGGATTTCGGAGCAAGGTCCACATGGTCCTTGATCTCCCATTTCCCAAAAATTATCTTTTTTATTCCCGAGAATGATTCGGTCTTCATCAATCAAGCCTTTCCAAATATCCCAAGCTTCTTGATCGAAAGGAACATTGTCTTCTTTGCTGCCTTCGAAAACAGAAACGTAAAGATTTTCCTTTGGTATTTTATAAACTTCTGTCAATAATTGCCAAGCCCAATTGATGGCTTCTTTTTTGAAATAATCTCCGAAAGACCAATTGCCTAGCATTTCGAACATAGTGTGGTGATAAGTATCGAAACCAACATCTTCCAAATCATTGTGTTTTCCGGAAACGCGAAGACATTTTTGTGTATCCGCAATACGTTGACTTTTTGGCGTTCCGTTACCTAAGAAAAATTCCTTAAACTGCGCCATTCCTGAATTGTTGAACATTAAGGTCGGATCGTCTTTGAGTACAATTGGCGCTGAAGGAACAATCAAATGTCCGTTGCTTTGGAAGAAATCGAGAAACTGTTTTCTAATGTCTTGTGATGTCATTGTGAACGAAATGTATTTTGCCCCGGATGGAAGCGGTCGCTTCTTTATTCTGATCTTTTTTAGAATTTCGAGATTCCTTTGCGACTAGTTCGGCGGAAAAGATATAGCGCACAGCCGGATTAGGCCCTAATTATTTTTATTATTTAAAAAAAGAGTCAAACCAAGAAACATTTCTTAAATTTGTTCGACTAACCCTTTTCTGAGGTGCAAAAATAGGATTTTTTAAAACATGGCGAAGGTAAAATATTATTACGATTCCGAAAATTTAGCCTACCGAAAAATTAAGACCAAGAAGAGAACAAAATTTGCGTATGCTGCTTTGTTTCTCGTGGCTTCGGCGCTTTTCGGATTTTTAAGTTTTATTGCTTTGTTGAACACCCCATTTTTTGAAACGCCTAAAGACCGATTGTTGACGCGTGAAATAGAAAACTTCAAACTGCAATACGCCATTTTGAATAAGAAAATGGATCAAATTGATGAAGTTTTGGAGAACATTCAAGATCGTGACAACAATGTATATCGTATTTATTTTAATACCGCTGGGATTCCAGATGAACAACGAAAAGCAGGATTTGGCGGCGTGAATAGATATGTGGAATTGGAGGGTTATAACAATTCGTATTTGGTGATAAATACCTCGAAACGCGTGGATGTGATTTCAAAACAATTGGCGATTCAGTCGAAATCATTGGATGAAATCCTTAAATTAGCCAAAGAAAAAAACAAATTATTGGCAGCGATTCCGGCGATTCAACCCGTTCGACACGCAAAATTGAAACAAATTGCTTCGGGTTTTGGATATCGGTCAGATCCGTTTACCAAGGTGCGAAAATTTCATGAAGGCATGGACTTTTCAGCTCGCAGTGGAACGCCTATTTACGCCACGGGCGACGGTGTGATTGAGCGCGCAGACAATACCGCTTCGGGTTACGGAAATCATATTGTGATTCGACACGGTTTTGGATACGAAACGCTCTACGGCCATTTGAGCAAATACAATTGTAGAGCAGGACAAAGCGTAAAAAGAGGTGATGTCATAGGTTATGTTGGAAGCACAGGAAGATCGGAAGCGCCACATTTGCATTATGAAGTGCACAAAGGCGGTGAGGTCGTTAATCCGCTCAATTTTTATTACGGCAATATCTCGGCAGCGGAATACGTTGTCATAACCAAGTTAGCAAATCAAGAAAATCAATCTTTAGACTAATGCAATTAAATTTATCTCCAGACAAACGGTATTACAGCATTGGCGAATTGGCCAAGGCTTTTGATGTCAACGCTTCCTTACTTCGTTTTTGGGACAAAGAATTTGACATCCTCAAACCGAGAAAAAATGCAAAAGGCAATCGGATGTTTACGCCCGAAGATGTCAAGAACATTCAATTGATTTATCATTTGGTGAAAGAAAGAGGATTTACCTTGGAAGGCGCTAAAATTCATTTGAAAGAAGGACAGAAAAAAACGTTAGACAAATACGAAATCATTAGTAAATTGGAGGGAATTAAGAACCAATTGTTGGCTATTAAAGGTGATTTGTAAGGATGAAATAAATAATTGATAATTGATAATTGATAATTGATAATTGATAATTGATAATTGATAATAATAAATTAAAATAAATAATAAACTTTAAAATTAAACAAACATGAGAAGATTTTTGCCTTGGATTATCGGAATTGGAATCGTATTAATCATTATTTTTTGGGTAATAGGAGCCAAAAACACTGCCTTGCGATACAATCAAGCAGTGGGTAAAGAATGGGGAAATGTGGAAACAGCGTATCAAAGAAGAAATGATTTGATTGGTAATTTAGTGAATACGGTAAAAGGTGCCGCTGACTTTGAAAAAAGTACATTAACGGCTGTAATTGAAGCCCGCGCAAAAGCAACAGCAGTGTCTATTGATCCGACGAACATCACACCAGAACAGTTCGCACAATTTCAACAAGCACAATCGGGCGTTTCGTCTTCCTTATCCAGATTATTAGTTTCTGTGGAAAGATATCCTGAATTGAAAGCGAATGCGAATTTCTTGAAACTTCAAGATGAATTGGCGAGTACAGAAAATCAAATTTTGACGTCACGAACTCGTTTTAACGAATCAGTTGAAAAATACAACGGTTATGTATTGGCAATGCCGCAAAGTTTTGTGTTAGGTGGCTACAAAGAAAAACCTTTCTTTAAGTCTGTTGAAGGTGCTGACAAGCCGGTTGAAGTTAAATTCTAAAAAAAATCTAACACGAATTTCACGAATTAACTACACTTCGGATTAGTGTTAATTCGTGGAATTCGTGTTTATAAAATCACAATCCATGTCGAAAGTTGAAAATTTCCTCACACAAGAAGAAGAACAAGCCGTCGTAGAAGCCATTCGTAAGGCTGAATTGGAAACTTCAGGCGAGATTCGCGTGCATATCGAAAAAGAAACTTCTTTGGAAACATTTGACCGAGCGAAAGAAATTTTTCATGAATTAAGAATGGATGTCACTGAATTGAAAAATGGTGTCCTGATTTATATTGCGGTCAAAAACAAAGCTTTCGTCATTTGTGGCGATAAAGGCATTGATGACTTGGTTCCGGATAATTTTTGGGATAGTACGAAAGAGATTATGGCTTCTCAATTCAAAAGTGGAAACTTCAAGCAAGGACTGATTGACGGTATTTCAAAAGCCGGCGAACAACTCAAAAAGTACTTCCCATTTCAGGAAGGCGACACCAACGAATTATCAAACGAAATCTCAAAAGGATAATGAAAACACCTATAATTAAGTTCCATTTCTTTGGTTTGATATTCCTATTATTGGTTTCGAATTTTGGATTTGCACAATTTGACATTCCCAAGAAACCTGACTTTCAGACGAGTGTTTATGACTATGCCAATGTATTGAGTGCAACGGAAAAGAAGCAACTCGAAGAAAAACTGATTCGTTATTCTGATTCGACATCCACCCAAATTGTGGTGATTACCATCGAAAGTCTAAAAGGCGAAGACATCGGAATTCTGACTCCAAAATGGGGACAAACATGGGGCATTGGAGGTAGTGAGCAAAACGACAATGGCGTGATTATCCTACTTGCCAAAGCAGAACGAAAAATTTGGATTTCTGCCGGATATGGCCTCGAAGATAGATTGACTGCTGGTATTGGTGGTGAAATAACACGAAATATTATCATTCCTGAATTTAAAGCAGGCAGCTACTACAACGGCTTAGACAAAGGCACCGACGCCATTATTGATGTCTTCAAAGGCAAATATAAAGGCGAAAGAAAGAACAATAAAAAAGACAAATTCCCAGCATTACCTTTTATCATTATCGTTGTTGTTATCCTTTTTCTCATTTCACGTGGACGCAAAAACGGCGGAAATTCCGGCAACTCAAGCGGTGGACCAAGTTTACTTGATGTCATCATCTTAAGTAGTCTCAACCGCAGTGGTGGCGGATTTGGCGGAGGAGGATTCGGTGGTGGTACTTCTGGTGGAGGCGGATTTGGTGGTGGCTTCGGTGGAGGAGGCTTTAGCGGTGGTGGAAGCGGCGGAAGTTGGTAGTTATAAAATGCTCGCAAAGACGCAGAGCCGCAAAGGATTTTGATAAATAATATTGCGTCTTCGCGCCTTTGCGAGAGATATAAACAAAACAAAAAAGCTACAATTTCTGTAGCTTTTTTTTAGTTTCGAACTAACTTGATTGGTAGAATTTCACCAGTATTGCTTTTCAAAATATAAATCCCTCTTGACAGTTCTTCAGGCAATTGAAAAATTCCGTTAGATAAAGCAATTGTTTGAACTTGATTCCCAAGTACATCAAAAATGTCAAAATTGATTGGTATTGGAATTCCTTCGACAAATAGTTTCCCAGAAAGTGTTTGAATTATCTTTGGTGATTGATAGTTTGAAGTTGCAACGGCTAAATTTTCATTTTGAAATAACCATTGATAAAGCGCTCCAAACTCTCCTTTCCAATAATTCTCCGAATGTGTTCCGTAAGTGTCAAACTTTGTGAAGGCATTGGCAGCTGTCAGTCCTTTTTGGATCAAGTTATTTCGAATTGTAGTGATGTTTGGGACCATCGTAATCGACTCAGTAGTTTCTGCCACAAAATACATACGGTGGTCCTGCAAACCGCTTACTGTAGTGTTGATATAGTTATTCAAATCGGTCAAAGCAAACCAATATGCAGGACTCAAATTTCCTGCTTTTCGAAAAGCATTAGGATATTCACAAACACCATAAGTAGCAATCAATCCACCCATTGAACTTCCGATTAACGCATTCATCGCTGGTTCCGGACGCGTTCGGTAATTTGCGTCGATATACGGTTTTAAGGTGTTCGCCATAAATGAAGCATATTCAGCGCCATTTCCTCCACCATATTGCGTATTGACCCATGGAGAATACTCATTAAGTCGTTCGCTGCCACCATTATCAATTCCGACGACAATCGCTCCGTAATCGCCTTCATTAAACAACGTATTTAAGGTTTCATCTACTTGCCATTCTCCAGAAAACGAAGTGTTATTGTCAAACAAATTCTGTCCATCCTGCATATACAAAACTGGATAATTCTTAGTAGATGTCGCATAATCAGGAGGCAAATACAACCATATCCTTCTAGTTGTACTCAATTGTGGAATCCCGAAAGAATTGCTTAAAATTTGAACGTTGGATGCTGCTGTACTTGTTGCACCACTTCCCAAATCTTCCCAAGATTGAATCGTCAGGTTGATGGTTTGAGGTAAATTAGTAAAGGTAAAACTGCGATTAGGCAAATAACTCCCTATCGCATTGCCTTCAACGGTTGCCCAACTTCCTCTTGTGAATTTATATTCAACCGTTCCGGTTCCTTGTGGAATCATGATTTGCCAATTCCCTAAGCCATCGGATTGCATTGTATAATTTGGATCTCCAGCGTTCCATGTATTGACCGAACCTGCCAAATATATAGTCGCATTTGCAGGAGTATTCGATGGAAGTGAAGTAATTTTCAATGTGACTTGAGCGAAAAGACCTGAGACGCAGAAAAACAGAAGGACTACAGCGTGTTTCATACCAATTAATTTTAAAGAACAAAATTAGTCGATTTGAAACTGATATAACTATTTAAAAGTAAACTAATCGACAAGTTAATGCATCATAAATCGGCCGCCGCGTGAAGGTTTCTCTTTTCCTGCAAACTTTTCAATTTTATAAGTCAATGAAAACATCACGTAACGCTTCAAAACAATGTTCTCTTCATCACGAATCGTTGTGGGCGTAATCGTTCTGGAATTGCTCTGATTTTGATCTAACAGATCGTAAACTTTCACTTTAGCCGTAAACTTTTTATTATAGAAACTATAGGCTAAACTAGTATTCCATAAATAGAAATCTTTTTTAAATCCGTCGGCGATATTGGAATTGTAAGTATAACCAAAATCATTACCGAACACCCATTTCTTCGGCCAATAGGTCGTGGTTTGCAAATTGAATCGATGCAAAACATTGGAAGTAGATTCAATAATATAATTCTTGTATGTCGTATTATTGAATGACACATTATACGTCGGATTAATCGTCAGCAATTCCCCATATTCATAGGTAAAGCCGACTCTAGGTGTAAATTGAATAGCATCTGCTTCAAATGGTTCGCCGTTGGTAAATCCTTTCGACTTTGTGTAGTTATTTTGAATACCGAAATTTACTTTATACGTATGCGTTTCTTTTTTAAAAGTCTTATTCCAATGTCCGCCAAACCATGATTCTACTGTGCCCGCGACATTTTCGTAGGTGGTTGTCCGTTTTCCGTTCGCATCGAAAACCGTCGAAGAGACTACTTGACTGTCATAGAAATCGCCTCCACCATAAATCGTATAACCTGTTCTTGTAGCATAATCAAAATTGTTGAAATTGAGATAAATGGAATGATTCTTAATCAAATCAATATCCGGATTTCCGACAAAAGTATTCAACGGATTAGCGATGTTTTCAACCGGAAGCAACTGATTGGCTCGTGGCATGTTGACTTGATAATCGTAATTAAACCAAATGTGCTTCGACTTCGCCAATTCATAATTAAAATTAGCTTGTGCATAGGGAAAGAAGTACTCTTTATTCAGCAAGAATTCGTTACCCAGATAGTTCGAGGTATTCTCAAATTGAACTATGTTGGTTCCACCAGTCATCGACAAAGAGTACTTTTTCTTCTGAATGGAAAACCCAGATTTTGGGCAAATCATTTTGACAGTCGACTTGGTAAAATTGGATAGTTCTGAATTGAAACTAGTATAGGCTTGTGTGGTTCCATCATAATCAAACGACTGTCTTTCTTCGATGCTAGTGTCGCGTTTGATATAAACGCCAACACTGACTTGCAACGAATCGATAATGGGTTCCATAAATTGAACTTCTCCATCATAGACATCTCTGATGTTTCTATTATTAATTTTCTGATCTCGAATATCTGCCGGCGCAGCGTTTTGATAAAAAATAGAGGTCGATCGATTGAGCGAATTGACCTTTTCGTTCGTATTGTCATTCGATACATAAATGTTGATGTTGCGTCCTTTTCTTCTAAATGCTTTATTAAAATTGATATTGTTGCTAAAGTTGGTTCGATCGTTTTCATCAAAAGTTTCTGACGACGCCTCATTGAGCAAATCTTCGTTCTCGCCTACAGAAGATTGGGTGGAGCTTGAGCCGTACTTGCTATTCGATTTTTGAAATTTCGATGTAAATTCAATCACGCCCGTCGAATCGATTTTGCGTTCAAAAATGGTATTGAGATTATGTCCGTAACGATCTTCGTTCGTTCTAGAAATGGACGAGGTTGTAAAATTTCCCGTGGGCAAGAAATTGATTTGACTAGTTTTGTTTGTATTGCTTGAATTGGCATTGGTGTAAAAATAACTGCCATTTGAATCTAAATTTTTCACCCATTCATCCGCATAATTCACGCCTACCATACTCGATCTTGTAATGCCTTTATTTCCACCAAAACGCATATTCCCGATTCCGTAACTGCCGTCACTATTGTAAAAATAAGCCACATTCCTGCCGCCGCCCATATTGTCAAAAACCTCATCCATAGAAAAACCTGTCGAGTTGATGTTGTTTGCAGAAGCCAGCACGCTCACCTTTCGCTTGTTCTTAAAATAATTGAGCAAGGCACTACTTTCGTATCGTTTGTCCGAACCATAACCGCCCATAAATTTCCCAAACAAACCCTTGTTCTTGTCTTCATCAATTGTTAGGTTGATGCTGGCATTATTTGAAGTTGCAGCTTGTTTGGTGAGTTCTTCTTTTTTTGTTTTGGTGTCCGAAATTTGCACTTTGTTGATAATGTCCGAAGGCAAGCTTTGTAGCGCAATCTTTCCGTCTTTGTCAAAAAAGGGCTTGCCATTGACCAAAACTTGATTCACCTCTTTACCGTTGACGGTAATTTTGCCATCAGAATCAATTTCAACTCCAGGCAATTGTTTTAGCAACGTTTCTACATTCGAATCTGGACGAACTTTAAACGAAGACGCATTAAACTCTAACGTATCTTTCTTGATCCGAATCGGTGGCGCCTCGCTTTTGACGATGACTTCATTCAGATTATTGGCGTTTTCTTCCAAGCGTAGAATTCCAAAATCTTTTGACTCTACCATCGATTCCAATTCTTGCTTGAAGGATTGATAACCGATGTAAGACACTTTCAAAAAAACAGGTTTGTTGATTTTTCTGGTTTCCATTTTAAACGAGCCGTTTTTGTCAGTAATCGTATAATCAATGACGGTCGAATCTTTGACAGACGTGAGGTAAACGGTCGCGGACTCTAGCGGAACTTGCGTGTTCTTCTCGAGTATTTTTCCTTTAATAGAAATTGTATTTTGAGAAAACACAAACGTGGTAAGAAACAAGAGGATCAGGTAATATTTAGGCAGAAAAAAATTTCGTTGCTATTGCTATAATAACAACGAAATTCGGCATTTAGTACGAGAGAAAAAAATTCTTACAAAATTTTATGTTTTGTTTATTTCTCTCTAATATAAATATCAATCGGAACACCAGAAAAATCCCAGTTTTCGCGAATCTTATTTTCTAAGAAACGTTTGTAAGCTTCTTTGACATACTGCGGCAAATTGGCAAAAAATACAAACTGAGGTGTCGGCGTTGGCAATTGCATGCAATATTTTATTTTTACATATTTCCCTTTCAATGCTGGCGGCGGATAACCTTCGATGACTTTTAACATGTAGTCATTAAATTTTGACGTCGCTATATGTTGCTTTCTGTTTTCAAAAACTTGAACCGTTGTTTCGAGTGCTTTCAAAAGTCTTTGTTTGGTTAAAGCGGAAACAAAAAGAATTGGCACATCGGTAAATGGCATGAGTTCTTTGCGAATTTTTTCTTCGTAATCTCGCGTCGACATGGTGTCTTTTTCGACCAAGTCCCATTTGTTGACTAAGATCACAACGCCTTTTCGGTTTTTCTCTGCCAACCAAAATATACTTTGATCTTGTCCTTCAAATCCGCGTGTCGCATCGATAATTAAGATACAAACGTCGGCATGTTCAATCGCACGAACCGAGCGCATTACCGAATAAAACTCAAGATCTTCTTTTACTTTCGCTTTTCGGCGGATTCCAGCCGTATCGACTAGATTGAATTCAAATCCAAAACGGTCAAATTTGGTATCGATGGCATCACGAGTTGTTCCCGCAATGTCCGTTACCATAAAACGTTCTTTGCCAATTAAAGCATTGATGAAACTCGATTTTCCTGCGTTAGGGCGACCTACCACTGCAAAACGAGGCAATTCAATTTCTTCTTGTGTAGGTTCTGGCTTGATTGGGAAAGCTTCGATAAGAGCGTCTAGCAAATCTCCAGTTCCGCTTCCAGAAATACTAGCAAAGGTGTAATAATCACCCAATCCTAAATTATAAAATTCGATCGCGTCTTTTTCACGCATCGCATTATCTACTTTATTAACCGCCAACAAAACGGGTTTGGTTACTTTTCGCAACAATTTTGCGACCGCTTCGTCCATGGGTGTGATGCCTTCTTCTACGTCGGTTACGAAAATGATTACGTCGGCTTCGTCGATGGCGAGTTCTACTTGCTTGCGGATTTCCGCTTCAAAAACGTCATCAGAACCGCGAATATAACCGCCAGTATCAATGACAGAAAACTCTTTTCCATTCCATTCGCTTTTCCCGTAATTTCGGTCGCGCGTCACGCCTGATACCGAATCTACGATGGCTTCTCTTCTCTGAATCAACCGATTAAAAAGGGTTGATTTTCCTACGTTGGGTCTTCCGACTATGGCTACAATGTTATTCATAATGCTTTTTGAAATATTGCGCAAAGGTAGGTAAAAAAGCGAGAGAGTTGCAAGTAACTGAGTCGCTGAGTTTTTGGCTGTTTTTTTAGGAGCTAATCCAGCTATCCGCTAAATCTTTTTTGCCACCCGAGCGAAGCGAACTGAGGAAGTAAACAACGGCAAAAAAGGATATTGCTGCTATCTGGGCTAGTCATTATCGTCTCGGAGATGCTGCGTGAGCGATGGCAGCAAGTACCGCGTACTGCGAACAGCGCGACGCAAGGAGGAACGACGCAGCGACACGCCCAAATAAAAAAGAGCCTTAATTGAGACTCTTTTTCTTAATTTATGCTATCCTTCTTTTATAAGACTCTTGTAAGTTTATTTATTCTTTTACAAATTTTGCCCAGCGGTTACCAACTTTTATGAGATAAACACTAGCGGGTAAAGCGGCCACGTTAATGGCATTGTGATTCGATTTTTCACTTCTTATTTGTCGGCCAGTTTGGTCATAGATGGCAACAGTCTCGTTTTTTTCGGATGAGGAAAGTTCAAATTGCAATTCGTCTTTAACAGGATTCGGATGAACAATCAAAGAACTACTAGACGACGGGGAGAATTGCTCATTGCTCAACACCGAAAATTGAAACGTAGCACTCACGGGTAAATGATTGGAAGTCGTATAATAATAATCGGCAATTGAACTAGCGACACTTGTTTCTCTGTTCGCACTGCTGGAGACATAGCTTCCAAACAATTCGTTGGATATAATCATATGCTCAATAATGGGACTATTTCCCAAAGTATTGGTTAGCGATTGCGTGATGCCGTTGTAGTCGGTTTGATCATCCATAAAATTTTTGTAGGGAGAATCGATGCAGTTGCAAGCTGTACTTGTTGTTCCGGTCAAGTAATCATTGAAATCTCCAATGATCATCAGGTTTTTTGCATTGTAAGTGGCTCCGTCTAGTACGGTTTTTAAGGCTTGAGCTGCACCCAATCTTCGGGTGTAACTCATGGCATTACCATCTTCTGCTTTCGCATGAATATTGACCAATGACATTGGAACCAAAGTACTTCCAGCCAACAAATTGACATTGTAAAGCGATGGATAGCGTCCGCTAGACCAATTATAGTAGTAAGAGTTACCTTGAGCAGGAACGCCATTGCTTAATTCTTCTGAACTCACCAATTGCACTCTAGATTTCTTAAAAATGATTCCTTGTCGCTGGTTGCAATCGCCCGAATTTGCCGGTGCAATAGTTCCGTCCCAAACATCGCTCCCTAAAAGCGAGACCAGCGTTGCAATCGTTGGAGTGACAACCGTATTGGAAACTTCTTGAATGCAATAGATATCTGAATTCATTTGAAGCATTGCAGCTGCAATATTGTTGATCTGGAGCGGTTCGTCAGTGGGTCCGAATTGGCCGCAACCCAGCCATTCCGTATTCCAATTGGTGATTTTGAAAATACCTGCATTCGGATTGGTTGCTTGTGGTTCGCCTGTTACTTTTACGTTTTTAATCTCCCAAGTGGCACTTTGGCCAGCAATGCTATTGTAGCGAAACGCAATCCTTGAATTTTCTGACTTGACCTCGTCAGGAATAATAAGTTCCCCTGACGCAATATATTGCCATGCTACTGGAACATTTTGATTGAATCCTGTTAGTTCAACCCATTGTGTGCTTGAGGGATCACCTGTATAATCAGCGGTGGCATACACTTTATACCAACCTTCAGCCACTCCAACATTGAATACAGCCGCGCTTCCTCGCGTGTGATTGAACGTTAGTTTGACATTGTCGGTTTGGGTAAGGTTCATTATTGGGCTGACGAGCCAATCCTCATTTTCATAATTTTGACCTCCAACATAACCACTGCAGACGGCGCCATAGGTAAAGCTATGATTCCAAGTTTGGGCACCTGTCACGCTAAAAGTAGTAAACGTGTCGAAACTTTGTTGGGTAAGCAAACTCTGATCGAGGATGTTGGTTTGAGCGGTCACTAAGTTAACACTGAAACCCGAAAGGATTACCAATAGCAGCATTCTGGTCAATTTTTGCATAAGGATTGGTTTTGCGATAGACAAATGAAACAAATTTTGTTACAGATTATCTACACTTCATGTTAATTCTCGCAAACATACAAATAAAACCAATTGACAGCTTCAGAAAACTTTGAGAGCAGTTATGAAATTCGAAATGACTTTAAGGGGGGTGCATTTTGTGTTTTAAGTTCAATTTTTTAGCAACTTGCAAGCAATTTCTAAAACGGTAGAGACCTATCATTATAGACTAAGCCATATTATATTATTTCGAATGACTTCAAGATTGCAGATTGATTGTTGGACAGCGTGCGGACATTGAATTAGCCATTTTTTAAGCGTTTAATACAATAATATTTAGTAAATTAGCTAGACCATACAAACAACTCACTGCTAAAAGGATCGTTATGGAAACATCAAAAACAGTCCGACTCCGCTTGCGTTTTTACGAAGATGTTAATGAGTCTATTGATCAGGTGCGGCAAAAATTTGAAAATTTTGCTCAAGAATCGACAAGTGATTTCAAGATTTCCGTTTGTGAAAATCACATTTGGATGAATATAGTTGGTGAGAAAAAGAAGTATTGGTCACCTCATTTGCATATCGAGTTGGAGCCAATTAAAAATCAAACACACATTCGCGCGCTATTTGGACCTGATCAAACCTTGTGGACTTTCTTTATGTTTTTGCATTTTGTCGTTGCTGGTGTATTTATCATTTTCGGAATGATGTTGTATTCAAATATTAGTTTGAAACAGTCGTACGCTAACGATTTGTTGGTCATGGGCTTGATGGTCATCGTTTGGTTTCTGCTTTATTTTATTGCCAGACAAATACGATCTAATGGCTACGGACAGATGGATGAATTGGAAGCCTTGTTTCAAAAGATTTTGAAATAGTACGTTGATTCCCTGCGTGAGGGATAGTAGCATTGTTTGAGCTCTTTTTGCGATGGCGTTCAGCGCAAAAAAGCGAGTGCGGATAGCCCGACCCTTGTGGTCACGCCCAGAAAAGACACGGCTGCGCCTTTAGATATTAGACCGCTGCGCTTTTAGACTGTTAGAAGAATCAATTATTATATCCGAAACGTTTGAGTTGATTGACGTTGCTTCTCCAATTTTTATTGACTTTGACATACATTTCGATGTGGATTTGCTTGCCGAAGAATTTTTCTAGATCGGCGCGGGCTTCTACGCCAACTCTTTTGAGTGCTTCGCCTTTGTGTCCGATGATGATGCCTTTTTGCGTGTCGCGTTCAACCATAATTAGGGCGCGAATTCGGATGATCTTTTCATCTTCAAAAAACTCTTCGGTTTCTATTTCGACGGCGTAAGGAATTTCTTTGTTGTAGTGCAGTAGGATTTTCTCGCGAATCGTTTCGTTGACGAAAAAACGTTCTGGTTTGTCTGTCAGTTGATCTTTCGGATAATAGGCTGGCGAAACAGGCAAGAGCGAAATAATTCTCGCAAAAACTTCAGGAACATTGAAGTTTTTCAGCGCCGATATCGGGAAGATTTCGGCATTGGGGACTTTGGCGGACCAAAAGGCAACTTGTTCTTCTAGCTGTTCTTGATTAGAATTATCTATTTTGTTGAGTAATAAAAGTACAGGGATTTTTGCATGGATAATCTTATTGAAAAACGCTTCATCTTTGAGATCTTGTTCGCCAATCTCGACCATATAAATTAGAATATCTGCATCTTCGAATGCCGATTTGACGAAGTTCATCATCGACTCTTGCATTTCGTAGGCTGGTTTGATTATTCCAGGCGTGTCAGAAAGAATCAATTGAAAATCATCGCCGTTGACGATTCCTAGGATTCGATGACGTGTGGTTTGCGCTTTGGAGGTGATGATGGATAGTCGCTCGCCCACAAATGCGTTCATGAGGGTTGATTTTCCTACGTTTGGGTTACCAATAATGTTGACGAAGCCTGCTTTATGTTCCATAAATTTAATCCAACAAAGATTATATAAAAAAAGCCACTCATTGCTGAATGGCTTACTTAGTAGCGGGAACAGGACTCGAACCTGTGACCTTCGGGTTATGAGCCCGACGAGCTGCCTACTGCTCTATCCCGCGCTGTTCGAGTGCAAATATACAACCTAAAAACTTAAACGCAAGTTAATTTGTCAAAAAATGTCAATCGCTCAAGTACTTGATTAGAAACAACATCGGAAAGGAAATGACAAAAAACAAAAAACTACCAATTTACATTCGTGGTTTTTTAACCCATTAATTTAATTATTAACTACAAAAAATTAGCGAAATCATTTAAAGAAATTTAAAATAACAACTTATTTTTTTATTAACTATATTGCAATTTCATTATTAAAAACACACATCATGAAAAAAATTATTTTTCAAACGCCCTTAAAGGAGTTTCCTTATTGGCGGCATTATTATATTTCAATTTGGCTTCTGCTCAAATGGAAATACATGTTTTGGATGCTAATGGTTTTGGAACCTCGCTATTGGACATCAATGATTCTGGTCAAGGAGTTGTTAGCGGCGGAACCTATGATTTCGGAACTAATACTCTTACCCCATTAGATCCAGAAGTACAACAATTAAATGGCATCAACAACAATGGTGATTTAATAGGCGTTATGCCTTTAATTATTGGTGCTGATACGACAACCCAACCAGCTTATAAAACAGGCGGCGTTTGGTATCCAATAGGGTTATTCCCTGGATCGTCTGGTACAGAGTCTTCTTTTACTGCTTATCAAATCTCAGAAAACGGAAATTATATTGTGGGACAAATGTCACCTGATTGTTGTAATGCACAAGCCTTTTTATATAATGTATCTACTGCTACTTTAGAACAAATTGCGGACCCAGCCAATGAATACAGTGCTGGATATACGGTAAATGATTCCGGAATATTAGGTGGTTGGTATGACCCTCAGCCATCGGGAACCTTGAGAGTTCCTGCTTACATGACAACTGGTTCCGTAATTACCTCCGTACCCACTGAACTACCAGCATCTGGAGGTCAAGTTGGAGCAATTACAAATTCAAATATAATGGTAGGAGACCGTGATGGAAAACCTTTTATTTTTGATCAAAACACAAATACTTTCAGCGAATTTGCTATTCCAGCTGGGTTTCAAACAGCCACTTTTACGAGCATTTCAGATACTGGTATTGCTGTAGGATATTGTCAAATTTTTGATTTTAATGGCTTAACAAGAGAAGCACTTGTTTATCATCCTTCTTTAGGAAGTCAGCCTGTATTTTTAAAAGACATTTTAATTGCCAATGGTTTAACTATTAATACAGTCGATGGTAATTTAGGAACTGCGATAGCAATTTCTCCTGATGGGAATTATATTTGTGGTTGGGAAAATGTACAATTTATATTTGCACACGGGTGGGCAGTTAATTTAAAAGATTTACTTATCAGTGACTGTTATGTTACTTGTCCTCAAGATATTGCGGTGACTAACCTTTCAGGATCGCAAGTTATTGATTATAACTTGTCAATTTCTTGTGATACACATCCCGGTTCGACTATAGTCTTAGTTTCAGGATTAGAATCTGGATCTGTTTTCCCGTTAGGAACAACAACAGTCACGCACAATCTTGTTGATATTGATGGTACCACTGTTTTAAATACATGCAGTTTTGATGTAACGATTACAGATCAATATTGTAATCCAAGTGATATAAACACTTTCGTAGAACCTATTACTTTAGTATCTATTGCAAATATCAATAACACTTCTTCAGAAACTGCAACTGTTGATTATGAAGATTTTACAAGTATTGTAGGCGCCGTTTCTTTAGGAGCCAGTTATACTGGTATTTTCGAAGGATATACCGGTGGAGATTATACGGACTATTTCAGAATTTTTGTCGATTGGAATCAAGACGGTTCTTTTGATGGTGCTACAGAAGCTTATGATATGGGAAGTATTACCAATTCAACAGGAATAGATGGAATTCAAACTACAGGAACAATGACAGTTCCCACAGATGCAATTTTGGGAACTACAACTTTAAGAGTCATTAAAAACTATGATCATTATACTAACAATCCCTGTTCTATTGACAGCTCTTTTGGTCAAGCAGAAGATTATAAATTAATTGTAGACAACGGATTAGCCACGACAGGTTTTTCTTTAACCAACTTTAAAATTTATCCAAATCCTGTTAAAGACATTTTAAATATTTCCAATACAAATATTATTGAATCTGTATCTATTATCAATACTTTAGGGCAAATAGTACTTCGAAATAATCCAAACAATACTTCAAGTCAACTAAATTTAACTTCGTTACCTACCGGAAGTTATTTTGTTAAAGCTACTTCTGGAAACGAGGTGAAAATTATAAAAATTATTAAAGTCTAAAAAAATAAATTATAAAAACAAAAAACCACCAATTCCCATTGGTGGTTTTTAACCCATTAATTTAATTACAAAACAATTATTAACTATAAAAAAAACTTCTTTATTCTTCGTTGGTTAGTGCGGTGTTTTTGTCAACCACCTGCAAATTGACTGCCAATCCTTCTTGATTTAGCATTGTCATGTTTAGCGAATCTAGTTTTGATAAATTCTTAGTAACTGGTCCGTTGAACATATTGTAGGAGATGTTCATTTCTCTGAGTCTATTTAGCTTTTCTAGATTCAATGGAATTTGTCCCTCCATATTGTTATCAAATAAACTAAAGACTTCTAATTGCGTTAAGTTGGCAATTTCGCTTTCAAGTTTACCTGTAAATTTATTGCTGTTTAGAAGTAAAACCTTTAAAGATCTCATTTGATATAATGACATTGGAAGACTTCCTTGCAGTTCATTGTTGTAAACCGACAATTTTTTTAGTTTTCCAAGTTTTCCAATTTCACTTGGCAATTGGCCTGATAGCTTGTTCATATACAATTCTAGCAATATCAATTCGTTTACATCACCGATTGACGTTGGAATATTTCCAGTTAATTTATTGAAAGAAATGTTCAAAATCTTTAGCATTTTCATGTTCCCGATTGTTTCAGGAATTGTTCCAGAAATTGCATTTCTTGTCAATTTTAGTTTTTGTAGGTAAACTAGATTTCCCAGTTCTTTTGGCAATTCACCAACCAAATTGTTGTTGGTAAGGTCTACTGAAATTACTTTGTCTTCGCTAACTTTTACGCCAAACCATTTTGAAACTGGTTCGTCAAGATTCCATTTGTTTTTCCATTGGCTACCGTTTGTAGCGATATAAAGTTTGACTAACGCATCTTTCTCAGGTAAGGAAACACTTGCCAAGATTGGCGTTGACAATAGAATTGTCAGGATGAGTAGTGTAGTTTTTCTCATGATTTGGAGTTTTAAAAATAACTATGTGTTGAGTTTGTTTTGACTTTATTTTTTAATCTTCATTAGCATATGCTGAATTCTTATCTACCACTGGTAAATTAACCGCCAATCCTTTGTCGTTGATCATGGTCATATTGAGTGTGTCTAGTTTCGCTAGGTTTTTAGAAACCAATCCGCTAAACATATTGTAGGAGATATTCATTTCTTTCAAGTTGTTCAATTTTTCTAAATCGAATGGCACTTGACCTTCCATGTTGTTTTCGAATAAACTTAAGTTCTCTAAAGATGCCATGTTTGCTACTTCTCTACCCAATCTTCCTGTCAGCTTGTTACTGTTTAACAAAAGTACTTTCAACGACTTCATGTCATAGATTGTAGATGGAATGTTTCCAGTCAATTCATTGTTGAATAATGATAAGGTTTTTAGATTTTTCAAGTTTCCTAGTTCATTTGGAAGTTCACCAGAAAGTTGGTTCATAAAAATTTCAACCGAGATCAGTGCAGTAGCTTGACCAAGAGATGCAGGAATTTTCCCAGACAATTTATTGAACGCTAGGTTCAAATTTTTCATTTGTTTCAAATTTCCAATAGTATGAGGAATCAAACCTGATATATCATTTTTGAATAAATTCAATTGTTGTAAGTAAACAAGATTACCTATTTCGTTTGGCAATTGTCCAACCAAATGATTATTTGAAAGATTCAAAGCAATTACTTGATCATTTTGAATTTTTACACCATACCACGTGGTTTCTGACGCTTTTAAGTCCCATTTGTTTGTCCATTGACTTCCATTAGTCGCCTTATACAATTTTACTAATGCCTCTTTTTCTGAAGTAGAGATATTTGCCATCATCGATGCTGTCGCAACAAAAGACAAGAATAAGGTAGTAATCGTTTTCATAATGAATGTTTTTACGTTTATTGATGGTGTAAACTTATGCCGATTATCGATAATGAGCAAATAAAATCGATGAAATGCATCTTTTTCATTTTTTTTACTATATTTTTCTTACAATAATTAATGTTGATTTATACAAAATCGATGAACTACATCATGACAAAAAAGCTAAAATTTGTCAGATTCGTATAAAAAAATAAGTACATTTGATTACCTAACCAATTAAACAAATCATAATGGAAATTAATTTTTTAGCATTATTAGTGGCAGCGCTTTCGACTTTAGTGGTCGGATTTATCTGGTACAATCCTAAAGTTTTCGGAACCATTTGGATGAAAGAATCCGGAATGACTGAAGAAAAAATGAAAGGAGCCAATATGGCAATGATCTTCGGATTATCGTTTTTGTACGCTTTCTTGATTAGTTTTATTTTACAGATGCTTGTCATCCACCAATTTGGTGCCTTAGGCATGGTTGGAGGAGATCCTACAATTGCGAAACCTTCCTACGCGGAGTTTGTAGCAGATTATGGCAATGCTTTCCGTTCATTTAAGCATGGGGCTTTACATGGCTTCATGACAGGATTGTTTCTAGCGTTACCGCTCATCGGTACAAATGCGCTTTACGAAAGAAGAAGTTTTAAATATACTTTAGTTACCGGCGGATTTTGGATTGTTTGCTTCATGGTTATGGGCGGCATCATCTGCGCTTGGGTATAATTTAGATTACAAATAAATTTGAATCGCGTCTTTAAAAAGACGCGATTTTTTTATGAAATCAAATAAACGGCAAGCGCCAAATCAAAGTCTTTTTGTGTAATGCCCTTTGCATCATGTGTCGTTAATCGCAGTTTTACTTTATTATACACATTGTTTATTTCTGGATGATGGTTCATTTTTTCAGCAAGCGCTCCAACTTTATTAATAAAGTCTAATGCTTCGGTGAAATTCTCAAAGATAAAGTCCTTTTCAATACTATTGTTGACATAAATCCAATTAGTCAAGGACGCTAGCTCTTTTTGGATGGCGAATTCATTCATGATACTCATTACTTTTTTATAAAGTTAGGTTAAATTTAGGAGTGATACTAGTACTTTCGCTAAATTACACCACATTACTGCAAGAAGAATTTTATTGGAAACTTTGTACTCTTTTCAAATCTATAGCGCAACTTCGCAATTACCCGAAGAATGGGATTATTTGTCTGTAGACAATATTTTTCTTTCAAAAGCATATTTATCAGTCCTGGAAACTTCCGCACCAGAAAATATGACGTGCTATTATATTGGACTTTTTGAAAACAATCGCTTAACAGGAATAGCCTTGTCTCAATTTATCGATTTGACACAACTAGCTTCTTTTGGTGATCGCGATCAATGTATGAAGACCAGTATTCGAAACTTTATATTCAAAAGGTTCTCTTCTCAGGTGCTATTTGTCGGTAACAATATGCTTACGGGTCAGAACGCTTATGCATTTTCGAAAAATCTTCCCATCAAAACAGCGCTAAAAACAATTGCAGAAGCCACCAAATCGTTGCAAGAACTTATTGATTCTCACGGAAAAAAAATTCATCTGATTTCGTTTAAGGACTTCAGCGAAACAGAAATAAAGTGTTTTGCGCTTCCTGAATACGAAAAACACTATGTTTTTACTACCCAACCCAATATGTTTTTTTTGATTCAGGAGCAATGGCATTCGGAACAAGAATATGTTAACGCTTTGAACAAAAAATACCGCGATCAATACAAACGAGCGCGAAAAAAAATAGTGGGCTTAGAAAAAAAGAAAATGACGTTGGAAGATATTATTGCCTTTGAAGATGTCATTTATGATTTGTATTTTCATGTTGCTAAGAATGCGCCATTCAATACTTTTTTTTTGGCTAAAAATCATTTCCGTATTTTTAAAGAAAAGCTTAAAGACGATTTCCTTTTCTATGGCTATTTTGAAAATGGAAAACTCATCGGCTTTAATACTTTAATCAAAAACGGAGAAACCTTGGACACCTATTTTCTGGGTTATGATGATACGGTTCAAAAAGAAAAAATGCTCTATCTCAATATGCTGTACGATATGATTGGATATGCTGTAGAGAAGCAATTTAAGTCGATCGTTTTTGGTAGAACAGCATTAGAAATCAAAAGTTCCGTAGGTGCCAAACCCATTAAAATGTATGGTTTGATGGAACACCGTAATGGATTTATCAATGCTAATATGCCGATGATTTTTCCTTATTTAGAACCAGAAATGAATTGGCAAGAACGGAATCCATTTAAGGATATATAATCCACAACTAAGCGTCGAAATACAAACCACTGCCCTAGCCCCGATGGTAGTGAAAATCCTTTTGTGAGTCATTGCGAGGCACGATGCAATCTCACAAAAGATTGCAACGAACAGCGGGAATTAGCTCCGAAAATTAAGCGTTATCGATTTCCAACTGCACTTGCTCCCATTCTTCTAGTAATTTATCCAACTCAGCCTTTTTCTTATTATAGGCGATAAAAAACGAAGCGTCTTCGATATGCTTATCGTAGTTGGAAGCCAGCGCTTTGTCGTCGTTTTGAATATCAATTTCGAGTTGTTTGATATTGCTTTCTACTTTACTCAGTCGGTTTTGAAGCGTTTTGTTTTTCTTCTGATCTTCGTAGGACACTTTGGTATTGTTGGCGGCAACTTCTTTTTTGATCACGTCTTTTTTCTCGACTTCACGCATGTTTTCGAGATTGCGTTGTTCTAAGAAATAGTTGATATCGCCCAGATATTCTTTGATTTTTTGGTCTTTGAATTCGTAGACGATGTTCGACATACCTTGTAGAAAATCACGGTCGTGAGAAACCAAGAGCAGCGTTCCTTCGAATTTTTGCAGTGCAGCTTTAAGGACGTTTTTCGATTTGATGTCGAGGTGATTCGTTGGCTCATCCATCAACAGTACATTGATTGGTTGCAATAACAATTTGCAGAGCGCCAGTCGATTTCGTTCGCCACCGGAAAGGACTTTTACTTTTTTCTCTACATCGTCGCCTCGGAAAAGAAACGAGCCTAGCATATCGCGTACTTTGGAACGATTGGTGTCGGTAGCCGCGTCTTCCATGGTTTGAAGCAAGGTTATTTCCCCGTCGAGGTATTCTGCTTGATTTTGGGCAAAATAACCCACTTGCACGTTGTGACCGAGTTTGATCGAGCCTTCGAATTCGAATTCATGTACAATTGCTTTGATAAACGTAGATTTACCTTGACCTTTTTGACCCACGAAGGCGATTTTGCTACCGCGTTCTACTAATAATTCGATGTCCTTTAGAATGGTCTTATCTCCGTATTTTTTGGTGACATGTTCCGCTTCGATTACTACTTTTCCGGGCACTTTTGAAACTGGGAAGGAGATATTCATGACAGAATTGTCGTCTTCGTCTACTTCGATGCGTTCTACCTTATCGAGTTTTTTGATGAGTGATTGCGCCATGGATGCTTTAGACGCTTTGGCGCGGAACTTTTCGATAAGTTTTTCTGTTTCTTCTATTTTCTTGGCTTGATTTTTTTGCGTGGCCAATTGCTTTTCACGGATTTCGTGGCGTAGTTCTAAATATTGAGAATACGGTTTGTTGAAATCGTAAGCTTTTCCTAGTGAAATTTCTATGGTTCTATTGGTTACATTATCTAGAAACATTTTATCGTGAGAGACGATTACGACGACTCCAGGATAGTTGCGAAGAAAACTTTCTAACCAGATGATACTTTCGATATCGAGGTGGTTGGTGGGCTCATCTAATAATAGAATGTCGTTAGACTGTAATAGTAGTTTGGCCAATTCGATACGCATTCTCCAACCGCCTGAAAAGGTTTCGGTGAGGTTGTTGAATACTTCACGTTTGAATCCTAATCCAAGGAGGATTTTCTCGGTGTCGCCAACGTAATTGTAGCCACCTAGTAATTCGAATCGATGGGTGTAATCGGATAAGTCTTCGATAATTTGCGAGTATTCTTCACTTTCGTAATCTGTTCTAGTGACTAATTGGTGATTGATATCCGCTAGTCGTTTTTCGACTTCTTTAATTTCGGTGAACGCTTGATAGGCTTCTTCTAAAACAGTTCTACCTTGTTCAAAATCGATATCCTGACGAAGAAAACCAATTTTCACCTCTTTTTCTGTAGCAATACTTCCTGAATCTGGAATCAAATCTTTTGCTAGTATTTTTAGCATTGTTGATTTTCCAGCACCATTTTTCCCGACTAGACCTACTCTATCGCCGGCACCCATTCTAAAAGTAACTTCTTCGAATAAGTACGTTCCACCGAATGAAACTGAGAGATTGTGTATGTTTAGCATATAATTGTGACTATTGTTACATTAGAAACATCTACAAAAGAATACCTTTGTAAAAATATTTTGCAAATGTTAAAAAAAGGATCCAAACTAAATAGTATTTTAACAGGAAGTTGTCCGAGATGCCAGAATGAGAGCATGTATGTAAATCCTAATCCATTTAATATGTTGACAGTATTGAAAATGCACGAAACTTGCAGTCATTGTGGATTACGATATCAACTAGAGCCTTCCTTTTTTTATGGGGCGATGTATGTAAGTTATGCTTTGAATGTGGCGATTGGAATTGCTGCTTTTGTAATCTCACACGTGTTTTTTAAGCTCAATTTAAAGATCTCTTTCGGATTGATTGTGGGTTCGATAATTGTACTCTATCCTTTGGTCTTAAGATGGGCTAGAAACATATATATTAATATGTTTATCTCTTACGACGCTAAGTCAATCAAGTAGCTACTTTATTCTAAACCTATTTATGTTTATTTCAGGAGGCAAAGAAGTACCATTCTCTATGGAGTCGTAAAGTGCCTTTGCCATAGATGGCCCAAGCATAACTCCCCGGGTACCTAATCCGTTTAGGATATGAACATTCCTAAACTCGGGATGCGTTCCTACTAATGGTTTCCGGTCTTTTACTGTCGGCCTTACACCCGCATAATGAGAGATGATCTCAAAATCGCAGGTTAGCACTTCTCTTATTCTGTCTATTAGTTCTTGTCGTCCCTCTTCGGTGGGCGTATCTGTCTTGTCAGTCCAATTATAGGTAGCGCCCACTTTAAACAATTGGTTTCCCATTGGCAAAATGAAGATGCTTGTATTAACAATTACATCTAAATCTAAATGAGGCGCTTTAATGATCAATAATTCGCCTTTCACACCATCTAGCGGTAAATCATTAAAAAATGGATTCTGATGCATTCCAAAGCCTTCTGCGAATATGATATGTTTTGCTTTGATGTCATTATACTGAATTTGGTTTTTGTGCAACACGAGAGCATTATGATTAAAATCATCTACCGTATACAACCCTGCACCCTTCAAAAAAATGCGATAAGATTTCAACAGCAAGGCCACATCAATGTAACCTGAAGATCTAACTTCACCAAAGTCGTAAGGAGAGTCAATTCCAGGAAACTTTTCCAACCGTAACTCAGTAGATAAGAACGGCGCTAATCCTAGTTTATCACTTGCTAGGAACCAATTATTTTGTTCTTCAATTGAGAAAAACCTGCGTAGAAGTGACTGTTTATACATCACTTTGCGCTGCAACTTGAATTCAATAGTACGATAAAACTCATTGAGAAGTTCAAGTTGACTTTGCGCCTCCCACACCGCGGTAAATCTTTTTAACACAACGGGATTGTATAGACCCGCAGCGACCATCGAAGACGAATTAATATTAATATCAATTACGTAAAAACTCTTGTTGTTAAGTAATGCGGTCTCTGCGAAAGATACTCCAGCCAATCCAGCACCGATAATTAGGTAGTCAATCATCTTGTAAAAATAAAAAAACTCGTATCAAAATGACAGGAGTTTCCTATTACAATGGAAATTAAATTAATAATTCCACATATCTTGTTCAAAATCTCGGATCTTATCTTTAACTCGCTCCGACTCTAATAATTGCATTTGAGAATTTTCTTTCAAATATTCAGCAATTTCTCTATCGCCATAGACATTTTCCTCTTTGTAAATCACGCCATTAAATCGCCGTGAATTCAACAAGTGATCAAATGTAATTGGCATCGCCGAATTTCTATCATTAAAAGCTTTGGCTTCATGAAGAACTTCTCTCGCCGCAGGAAAATAAATCCAGAAAATCTCAATATAATCTTGTTCTTCTTTACCTACAGTGTAAACGTCTGGAACAATTGGACATAAGCCAAGTAATCGATACTTCAATTCACTTTGTCTCTTATCAAAATACCAATATCCTTTAATCTTATAATCAGCCACGTCAATTGCGGCTAGATCTGTACGAACGATATACTGAGGATCAATTGGAATACCAGCATTAAACTGCTCTCGACCTGGATCTGTTGTATCGATTCTAGTCAAAGATGCCTCTATATCCTTCAACGTCTTTTTGGTGTTAAAATAACTATCAGTATATACCTCAGTTATCTTACCTTCTTTCATTGCTTTTGTCAAGACATCATATAATGATCTTCTATCTTTACCAATATTAGCAGTATCGATTGGGTAGTATAAAGGGAAGTTAATTCTTTCATCTAAGTCGATAGTCTCCCAAGTTGTCTTTCCCATCAATACATCTCTGTCGTGAACATAACCATAGGCTAATGGTTTATCATTATCAGAAATTAATTGAGCAGCAGTTTTCTTCCCAATTTCAGACGGAACTTTTGCATTAAGCAAATTCGACTGCGCATTAGTACTGAGACCACCAAGAGCAAATGCCACAACGATTAAAAAAATTTTATACTTCATCTTTATAATATTATTAGTGTTTAAGTAACTAACGTTAGAGTCGCACTTAAATTACTATTGTATTTCAAAAATAACAGGAGCAGTTCTAGGTAACATATAACTACCAGCACCTGATAACTTCGTTTTAATTTCCGAAATAGTTACTTGATCACCTCTTCCAGCTTTTGAAAGCACGGCTACACATTGCGGAGTCATTTTGTTTCCTTGAACTACCACAGTTGGCTGACCAGCTACCTTAAGGTTAAATCCTACTACATCTAAGCCTACTTCAAAATCGAAGTCAACCAATTTGGCACCAACTGTAGATACTTGCAAACTAGATTTAGGGCCTTTAACAACACCCATTTCTCCTCTAATCGTTCCCGTTGGACCAGGAATTCCTTTAATTCTAAATGTTTTCTTGTCTGAAACAGGTTTACCATCAGGTAATTTAGCAGTAACATTAATTGTCAATTCAGTACCTTGACCAGGACGAATTTCGTATTTACCAGGCTTGCTAGTCTTAGTCATCCCAGGAGCATTAGCAGATACATTATTATCAGAAACACCCGCGAATGAAATTGTCATAGGATTCACAACACCACGATAAACAACATTCATCTTATCTGCAGAAATTGTCGCAGAGTTCGGTCTTGGCACAACTACATAATTCCCTTTAATTGGTAAACTAACTACTTTACCATTCTCATCAAAATTAAACGTACCTGTAATATCATGCTCTCCAACCGCACCTGCACCAAATGAGAAATCGGCTTGCCCGGCTGTAGCTCTAACAGATTGACCATTGACAATTACAGACTTTGCAACCAAATCAGGATCAAATTTTCCTAAGATTATCTTCCCCTTTACTGCCTCACCTTGAAAGAACGCTGTTTTCTCAGGCACCACAATCGGTTGATATTTCGTTAGAGACGCAGCAGCGACAAGGTCAGATTGGAACATCCCAGTCATTACGTCACTTTCGGTCGTTTTAATATCAGCTTGTAATTGTGTCAACTTTGTAACTGATGCAATTAATGGAAAATGATGATAATTATAATCTAACCACGGTAACTTGGCTTCCGCCTTTTCAGAATAAACGGCATCAGTTGCAAATCTTTTTTCAATTTTTTTCATTTCAACATCGGCCACTGAACTACCACAAATAGCCTTAATTCGACCCGGAAATCCTTGAATCTTTGCCATAAACTCTTTAGCCTTTGGCGATTCTTTATCTCCAATATAAAACATATTATCTACCGCATCACTCTTATCCATTTGTTCACATGGATAATTTCCTTCCTTATCTTTTGGAAATCCTTTCGTAATCGTTGTCTTCATATCTTCAATAAAGTCACTAAACTCCTTTGCTGCCGCTCTAACCTTCTCAGCTTTAGCTTTCTTGTCACCGTAAATACCCGGTTGTTCAGAAGCTTTTTGTGCTAATTGTTGAAATGAGCTTGAGTTACGATTATCAGTAATCGCATTCGATCCTTCAATTTTATTATTTAAAATTCCAAATGCAGATAACACTTCTTTGGACATATTTAATGCTAACATCGCGATGAAAACCAAATACATCAGGTTAATCATCTTCTGTCTAGGGGTTAATTTTCCTCCTGCCATTTTTTTCTAATTAAGTTTGTTTTGTTTATATTAAAAATGTAGTGAGATACTAATTCCCTTTATTACTCATTGCAGAAAGCATTCCTCCATAAACATTGTTCAATGAAGACAAATTAGAAGTTAATGACTGCATTTGATCTTTTAATTTTAGATTATTTTCTGCAACTTCATTATTGATTTGAGCATTTCTAGAAGCGCTATCTAATTGAATTTTGTATAAACTATTCAATGATTCCATTTGAGCAGCCGCCAATGTCAACTCTTCACTATATTTTTTTGTTGCAGCAATGCCGTCAACTGCAGGGGCAATTCCTTTTGCTGCAGATTCAAAATTTTTGATACTATTACCTAAGCTAGCCATCAATTCACCGTCAACTTTAGCTTCTTTAAGCATTGCATCTAACTTTTGAGACAACATTCCTTGAGCATCTTTCGGATCTTCTTTTTTAGCTTCCTTTTTTCTAGCCTCACCATTGGCAAGCTCTGGATAAACTAATGTCCAATCCAATTCGTCATCTACAGGTTCAAAAGCTGATAATCCAAAAATAAGTGCTTCTGTTACAAGACCAATTGTTAACATCAAGTTACCAGTAATAAAGCCAAACTCTATGTGAGTAATTTTGAATAATGCTCCGATGATTACAATTGCCGCTCCCATACCGTAAGCGAAATTCATTGCTTTTTTGCTTAAAATTGCCATAATAAAAATTTTAGTTAAGTTATTGTATATTTAGTTGGTTAATTATTTATCTCTTTGGTGCTTTACCAGTCGTTACCGTTCCCATATAATCCTGAACAGTTCTAAAACCAATATAACTTCTTGCCGTATCCGCATACTCAAAATCACGAGTACTAACCTGAAGAAAATACGCTACATCTTTCCAAGAACCACCACGAACTACTTTACGCATATTCTTCGAATCTGGAACATTTGGATTCATCGATGAAACATATTCATAAGCTCCCGCATCATAAGAAGAATCAGTCCATTCAGCAACGTTCCCAGCCATATTATATAAATTGTAACCATTTGGCTCAAATGATTTTGCTTCAACAGTATAAAGCGATTGATCAGCGGCATAGTCTCCACGATTAGGCTTGAAATTTGCTAAGAAACAACCTCGATCATTCTTTGTATATGGCCCACCCCATGGATAAGCCCCTGATTGTAGACCACCTCTTGCAGAGTATTCCCATTCTGCCTCCGTAGGTAATCTAAATGAATTAGTCAAATCCCTACCTTTCTTCTTAGATTTGATATAAGTATTTTTCTTTAATGTTCTCCATGCGCAAAATGCTTTTGCTTGTTTCCAATTTACCCCAACAACCGGGTATTCAGAATAAGCTTGATGCCATAAGTAATCATTATGCATTGGTTCGTTGTATGAATACGCAAAATCTTTAATCCAAACCGTTGTATCTGGATAAACCTTTGTTTGTTCGGTTTTAATAAAATCCTTTCTCTTTCCCGTCTTAGCCTTTGCGGCCGCCTGAATATCCATGTAAGAATAACGGAATTTTAATTTATTTACATCAACAGTTCTAAGCCCATTAAAAGACTCTGCAACAGGCAGATACATCGTATCCATCACTTCAGTATAATATTCATCAGGATATTTCGAAGTATCTTTAATCAGTTTAACTTTTCTATTTAATTTTCGTCCTGCGTATGGATCATCATCCGTTCCTACACTATAGTAATTTTCATACATATACTTGTCGTATGCCGTCATTTTAGCCGGATCCGCATCATTAAATGCAAAATCACCAATACTACCTGAGTTTTTTCCTGCCTTCCCGCCTTTGGCAGCTCCTGCAGTACCACCTCCACCAACTTCATCCGCCAAAATAGCTAATCGAACCCTGATTGTTGAATCTTTAACCCATTCAACAAACTCACGATACTCGCTATTGGTAATTTCTGTTTCATCCATGTAAAACGACCGCACTGTAACTGTTTTTGTCGGAGCATCTTGCACATTTGCTAAATCATCGTCTGATTTTCCCATAATGAATGAGCCTCCAGGAACCAAAGTCATTCCGTAAGGCTTTTCAGGATGCCATTTCTTACCTTTAACTCCTACCAATTCACCTTTGTCGCTCGAGCCTCCACAGCCTACCAACATAGCTACTATTACTGAAAATGAAATGAATTTCTTCATATATATTGGGGTTATGTATGTGTTAATATTTTAAGGGCGTAAACCTATTTATTATTTTTTAAAAAAGCAATTAAATATTATTAAATTTTAGATTGAAAAAACTAATCTGTTCAATTACCATCCCAAATTTAGAATTTAAAATAGAACTAAAAAAACTTTTTGTCGATAAAAAGCATAAAACATCGACGAAATGCACTTTTTTAAAAAAAATGTAAGGCAAATCTTTCATGATAAATCCTTTCAAATTTGCCTAAATTATATTCTTTCGTTGCGCTTTCCACCATCTCTCTGGAATCTCGTGATTGCAAGCAGCAAGATATTCCTCATGTGAACATGGTAACAACGTGTTTTTCTTAAGTTTAGTATTCGCAGTTGATAAAAATGGAATTTCAATCCACCACCTCTCCGTTTTATGGCTTTTATAGAAAACTAATTCTTGATCATCCAAGGGAATAATATACTTTAGATAATTGTCTCTACTTCCAAAAGGATATTCATTTGACCGATAATGAAAACCTTCAATAAAATACCAAATTATCTGTGTTATTAATTTTGACTCTTGAAAATTATCATTATGATTAAATATTCCAAACAGTGAAACTTTATCACTTAAGCCAGCATACCGAGCTAGGGCGCAAATTTCCTTCCCGGAAAATCCATTTGGTATAAAGTTACTAAAATTTCCTGAATCAGAAGTCTTAATTGAAGTTAAATCAAGACTAACCACATCAGCATCTCTAAAAACAGGCTCCGCAATAGAAATATTACTACAAACGTCTCCCAAACGGTAACCGTCAAAAAATAATTTTTCTACTAAATCAATTTCTTCTTGCGAATTATAATAGGTTTGATAACCAATGTTACAAAAGTTAAAGAGATTGTTGGGCTCATCTAAAATTATTTTGGTTAAGTACGAAGTCGCAGAAATCGTGTCGGATTCTTTGCCAAAATCAAACTTGCTGTCAATTGCAACCAAATTAACCATTTGTTCCAAATCATCGTAAGCTCTATAAAGCGCATAAGTCAAATCTTGTGAGCCACCAATTATTACCGGAATTATTTTTCTTTTTATTAATGCCGAAGCGACCGTCTGAACAGCAAAATATGTGTCCTTTTGAGAATGCCCTGGCAATATATTGCCTAAATCTGCAATTGATGTTTCCCAATTTCCCGGATACAATGAATATAAATCTTTCCTAATATTTTTCAGATTTGTGACCGTTCCATCTTGTCTTGATTCTAAAACCCCAACGATGGCCACGCGAATCTTGCTTAAATCCGGTAGATCTTCAGAATTGTGAAAAACTACTTTACTCCCTAATTGCTGGGATGACAATTGCTCTAAGAAAGACTGAATCTCGATGTCGATAGGCTCCAAGAAATTAAACTCCATTACTTATTTTTTTTAACAGTACTTACTTTTTTCACCGAACTTTTTTTAGTACTAGTTTTCTTGGCAGGCGATTTCTTTTCAATTAGCTCTTGCACTTGTGCCAGCGTGAGTTTTGTAGCATCAACATCTTTACTCAACTCAATTTTCAATTTGCCTTTCGTTATTACTGACCTTCCCCACCGTGCTTTTTCAATAGTTATACCTTCTGCCTCCCAGTAATGAATAACCTTGTCTATATCTTTTTGCAATTTTTCCTCAATTAATGACTCCACATCTGACTGTGACAAAGCATCAAAATTGTACTTTTTGCTTACATTAATATACAATCCATTCCACTTGATGAATGGACCAAAACGACCCACTCCTTTTTGAACAGGATGACTCTTGTATACCGCAATTGGCGCATCAGCTTTAACTTTTTCATTAATGAGTTCTTGGGCACGCTCCATCGTAATATCGAGTGGGTTCTCTCCCTTTGCCAACGAAATAAACGCGCTGCCGAATCGAACATAAGGTCCAAATCTCCCATTATTTACTTCTACCTCTTCACCATTATATTCACCAAGACTCTTGGGCAATAGAAATAAGTTTAAAGCTTCTTCTAAAGTAATATTGCCAATGTTTTGATCTGACATCAAACTTGCAAACTTCTTTTCCTCATCGTCCGCCTCTCCAATTTGAGCCATGGGGCCAAATTTTCCTAAACGAACACTTATTGGTTTACCAGATTTCGGGTCGACACCTAAAATTCTTTCGCCGCTTTCTCTTTCTGCATTTGCCTCAACTTCAACTACATTCGGATGAAATTTGTTATAGAAATCTTGCATCATCTTCTCCCAATTCACATTTCCTTCGGCAATCTCATCAAAATCTTGTTCAACTTTAGCTGTAAAATTATAATCGAGTATATTTCCAAAGTTCTTGACCAAGAAGTCCGTTACTATTGTTCCTATATCAGTTGGCACCAACTTTCCTTTGTCAGAGCCGGTATTCTCTTTTAAGACTTGCTCTTTAACAGTTCCTAGTTGTAACGTTAATTGCGTATAGTTTCTTTCTTGTCCCTCTAAATTTCCTTTTTCAATATATGTTCTATTGATAATTGTTGAAATTGTTGGTGCATAAGTAGACGGACGACCAATACCCAATTCTTCTAATTTCTTAACCAACGCAGCTTCTGTGTATCTAGCGGCTGGTCTAGAATATCGCTCCGTAGCGGTAATATAATTGTTATTTAATTTCTCTTTAATCTTCATCGCTGGAAGCATTCCTTCTTGCTCTTCTTCGTCATCGTCATTCCCTTCCAAATACACTTTCAAAAAGCCTTCAAAAAGTAGCACTTCACCTGAAGCAAGAAACAATTCATTATGCTTATTAGCTTCAATCTTAACAGCGGTTCGCTCTAACTCCGCATCGCTCATTTGGGACGCTAAAGTTCTTTTCCAAATCAAGTCATATAATCTGGCTTGATCTCTATCGATGTTCACTGAATGTCGAGACATATCAGTAGGGCGAATGGCTTCGTGCGCTTCTTGAGCACCTTTGCTTTTCGTGGCGAAAACTCGTGGTTTTGAAAACTCTTTTCCATACGATTTGACAATTTCCGCTTCGGCAGCATTCATTGCGTCTTTCGATAGGTTGACACTATCAGTTCTCATATAGGTAATTAAACCAGCTTCATATAATCTTTGAGCCAATTGCATCGTAATTCCAACTGGTAAATATAATTTTCTAGCTGCTTCTTGTTGCAATGTAGAAGTTGTAAACGGTGCCGCTGGAGACTTTTTAGCTGGTTTGGTATCAATCTCAGCGACGGAGAACGAAGCATTAATATTATTAGTCAAAAATGCTTCTGCTTCCTTCTTTGTAGCAAAATTTTTCGGAAGTTTTGCTTTGAAAGCTTTGCCAATTTCATTAGTGAATTCAGCAGCAACAGAATAGGAAGCCACTGATTTGAAGTTTTGAATTTCGCGTTCACGCTCCACAATCAATCGAACGGCAACCGATTGGACTCTTCCTGCCGATAAACCTCCTTTTACTTTTCTCCACAATACTGGCGACAATTCGTAACCAACCAATCGATCTAAGACACGTCGCGCTTGTTGCGCATTGACTAAATTATAATCAATCTCTCTCGGATTTTCAATCGCTTTAAGGATAGCTGTTTTCGTAATTTCATGAAAAACGATTCGCTTGGTTTTACTCTTATCAAGTTTCAATTCCTCCGCTAAATGCCAAGAAATAGCTTCTCCCTCTCGGTCTTCATCGGAAGCCAACCATACCATTTCTGAGTTTTTTGCTAAAGTTTTCAACTTGGAAACCAACGCTTTCTTGTCGGCGGAGACTTCATATTTGGGTTTAAAACCATTGGCAACATCCACTCCAATTTCTTTGGAAGGCAGATCGGCAATGTGACCATAACTGGACTCCACTTGATAATCGCTACCCAAAAATTTTTCGATAGTCTTTGCCTTCGCAGGCGACTCCACGATCACTAAATTCTTTGCCATATTGCTTTTGTTTACTACCTCAGTTGAATTAACATTGGTTTTACACTCGGGGCAAAAGTATCTATTTTTTTTAAATATTGTGCTTTTGAACGAAATTTTGGGTTCTTGGTCGATAATCTACTATGCTGCGGAATGCCATAGCCCCGATGGAAGCGGCATCCTTTTTCGCACCATTTTCCGTTTATGTTCTCCCAAATTGCGATGCGAAAAAGATAGAGCGGACAGCGGGAATAGCTTCTGAATAAAATCAGAGCCAATCCACAAAGTTCATCTGACATCTTGTCATATTTTCATTCAATTGCATTATCTTTGTCGTCAATCTGAAGCGTTTTAAAAAGGACTATGGAAAAGATTATTGAAGAGACCAAACAAGGCGAAAGTCTCACTTTACAGCATAAACAAGAAAATACAAAAAAACTCTATATCGAAAGTTATGGTTGCGCAATGAACTTTTCAGACAGCGAAATCGTAGCGTCGATATTGTCAGAAAACGGTTTTAATACCACAACAATATTAGAAGAAGCCGATTTGGTCTTGGTGAATACCTGTTCGATACGGGATAAAGCAGAACAAACCATTCGCAAAAGATTACAAAAATACAATGCAGTCAAACGCGACGTGAATCCAAAAATGAAAGTTGGCGTTTTGGGCTGCATGGCGGAACGGTTGAAAGATAAATTCCTCGAAGAAGAAAAAATTGTCGATTTGGTAGTCGGACCAGATGCCTACAAAGACTTGCCCAATTTGCTGCAAGAAGTAGAAGAAGGCCGTGACGCTATTAATGTCATTCTTTCTAAAGACGAAACCTATGGCGATATTGCGCCAGTTCGATTGATGACCAATGGTGTTTCTGCCCTAGTTTCGATAACCCGCGGTTGCGATAATATGTGCACGTTTTGCGTCGTGCCTTTTACCCGCGGTCGCGAACGCAGCCGAGAGCCGCAGAGCATTATGAAGGAAATTCAAGATCTATCAGATGCTGGCTATAAAGAAATTACGCTTTTGGGTCAAAATGTGGATAGCTACTTATGGTATGGTGGTGGACTCAAAAAAGATTTCGACAAAGCGACTGACATGGAAAAAGCGACAGCAGTCGATTTTGATCAATTATTAGAAATGGTCGCAGTTGGATTTCCCAAAATGCGTATTCGGTTTTCGACTTCCAATCCGCAAGATATGCATTTAAGTGTGCTTCAGGTGATCGCAAAACACGACAATATTTGCAACCATATTCATTTACCGGTGCAATCTGGAAGTGATAGAATTCTAAAGGAAATGAATAGACTTCATACGCGTTCAGAATACATGCAACTGATTGACAACATTCGAAAAACCATTCCAGACTGCGGCATTACGCAAGACATGATAGCCGGTTTTCCTACCGAAACAGAAGAAGATCACCAAGACACTTTGAGTTTGATGGCGTATGTAAAATACGATTTCGGCTATATGTATGCGTATTCTGAACGACCCGGAACTTTGGCTGGTAGAAAAATGGAGGACGATGTTCCTGAAACAACCAAATTGCGACGCTTGCAAGAAATTGTCGATTTGCAAAGACAACACAGTGCTTTTCGAACGAAACAATTTGTTGGAAAAACGGTAGAAGTATTAATTGAAAAAGAATCTAAAAAGTCAAATCAGGATTGGTCCGGGCGCAATTCACAAAGTCTTACAGTTGTTTTTCCAAAAGAAAACTACAAAATAGGTGAATTCGTCAATGTAAAAATCACCAATTGCACTAGCGGAACTTTGATTGGAGAAGCAGTTGGTTATTCGGAGATGAATTAAAAATAATTATCAATTATTAATTGTCAATTATCAATTAAAAATGGAAAGTGTACAAGCAATAAAACAACGATTCGAAATTATCGGGAACGACCCGAAGCTCAATCGCGCCATAGAAAAAGCGATTCAAGTGGCGCCGACAGACATTTCTGTTTTGGTGGCAGGTGAAAGTGGCGTTGGAAAAGAAAATATTCCTCGAATCATACATTCGCTTTCGCACAGAAAACACGGGAAGTATATTGCCGTCAACTGTGGCGCCATTCCAGAAGGAACCATCGACAGTGAACTATTCGGTCACGAAAAAGGCGCGTTTACAGGAGCGACAAGTACACGCGAAGGTTATTTTGAAGTGGCTGATGGCGGGACTATATTCTTAGATGAAGTCGGCGAATTGCCCTTAACAACACAAGTGCGATTGCTACGTGTTTTGGAAAATGGTGAATTTATCAAAGTCGGATCATCTCAAGTTCAAAAAACCAACGTACGCATCGTAGCAGCAACCAACGTCAATTTGTTTGACGCCATTGAAAAAGGTAAATTTAGAGAAGATTTATACTATCGTTTGAGCACGGTTGATATTATGTTGCCACCACTTCGTGAACGTAAAGACGACATTCATTTATTGTTTAGAAAGTTCGCCGCCGATTTTGCACATAAATACAAAATGCCTCCTTTAAGATTAGACGACCAAGCGGTGCAAGTTTTACAAAAATTTAGATGGAGCGGAAACATTCGTCAATTGCGAAATGTCGCCGAACAAATATCAGTTTTAGAAACCAATCGCGAAGTGAGCGCGGCTACTTTACAATCCTATCTCCCTGTAGAAGGAAGTAATTTGCCTTCGGTGATCAAGGACAAAAAATCCGACAGCGATTTCAGCACCGAACGGGACATCTTATATAAAGTGCTTTTTGATATGAAAAGTGATTTGTATGATTTGAAAAAACTCACCCTAGAATTGATGAAAAACGGCAGCGGAAAAGTGCAAGAAATCAATCCGAATTTGATTCAGAAGATCTATGGCTCAAACGGAAATGAAAGCGAAATTACCTTCGAAGAAACACCTAGAACCTCTGTAATGACAACACCTAACAACCCAACTGTCTTCGTAGACAATGATGAGCAATTTCAATTTGCGGAAACCGTCGAGGAAGAAGAAGTTCTCAAATTAGAGCAAAAAGAAATTGAACTCATTAAGAAGTCACTCGAAAAAAACAAAGGCAAACGAAAAGCAGCTGCGGATGAATTGGGCATTTCGGAAAGAACCTTATATCGAAAAATAAAACAGTTTGATTTGTAAGGTTTTATGTTTACTTTTATCCTGCATCAAACTCATTCGCTATGAAAAAGATTTACTCATTACTATTTCTTGTTTTGTTATCGTTTTCATGTAGCGATGCTGATGACATTATTTCAAAAGACAATCCACAACTACGAAAACCAGGACGGGTTATCAATGTTTTAGATCCCACGAAGTTGGCAAAGGTGGTTTTTTATCCCGAAAGCACCTTTGAAAAAAATTACTATTTCTATCCAAATGGTCTTCTTAGAAAAATCACAAATGCTAATGGAACCTTATTCCAGGCATTTATGTATGATTCGAATAATAATCTGATTTACACGCAAAGAAGCAATAGTTCCCAAAGTTATACTTATACTTTTACTTACGACGACAACAACCATATAACTACTGTAAACGGTGATGCGGTGACTTATGATCCCATAGCAAATCAATACATTTTTCATTATGCGCCAGTTTTCTATAATGATCCTGAATGTCCAACATGTTACGACTATGCTGACAGAACTGAGATAACTTTAAATAATGAAATGCTGATTATTGACGAAAAAACTTTTTACCTTTCAAGTGATGGTAGCTATTTCTATGGCGGAATGTTTGCAGGTTATGATAATGGAAATATGTCTTATGTCAGTGGTGCAACAGATCCTTCCGGGCCATCTTATTCTTATGACAATAAGACTAATCCACTGAAATTTGCGCTATCACCAATTTGTCGAGCGTTGTCCGTAGCCAAAGGTTTAAATTACTACGATCGGTTCGCCACTGGCGAAAATAATTCAACCAACAACGTTATATTTAACGGTTATGGAATAAGCGACCCAGAAAGTGAAGAATATATTATCGAGTACAATGCAAATAATCTACCATTTAGAACAACTCAAAAGGGCTATTATTTCCAAACTTTAGAATCGACGAGAACATTTGCTTTATACTACTACCAAGGCGACCCTATTCCGTAATTCAAAATAAACCGTTACATTCGCAGTCTTTTAGAATAGAAATGAAACACCTAAATTATCTTCTTCTCTGCCTCATTGCGATGAGTTTCAACAGTTGTTCAGTTTATAACTTTACTGGAACAGGAAAGATCGATGCAAAGACTTTTCAAGTCAATTATTTTCAAAACAATGCGCCCTTAATCGAGCCTGGAATTGAACGCACATTTACCCAAAAACTGCAGAATTTGATTCAGAATCAAACCAATTTAAATTTGGTTAGTTCAGGTGGAGACATTACCTACGAAGGTGAAATCATCGATTATAATATTAGTCCAACTACCGCAACCGCAGACCAACGTGCCGCAGAAAGCCGCTTGTCGATTACCGTAAATGTTCGATTTTCTAATAAAAATAAGGAAGCCGATTCCTTCGAGAAAAAATTCAATTTCTTTTATAATTATCCGGGAACGGAGCAGTTAGTAGGCGCTAAACTTAGTGCAGCGCTTGAGGAAATTTTTGAGAGAATTACCCAAGATATTTTCAATGAATCGCTTGCTAAATGGTAAAAAAATGTTTTTTTGTTTAACCGTTTAGTCGTTTATTTGTTAAACCAAAATACAACCGATTAAATAATTAAACGATTAAACCGTTAAACGACCAAACACACAATGAACGTAGCCGAATATACCAACCTGATTAACAAACCTGATGCTGTCAATGACAAGCAAACCGAGGCTTTGGGAAAAATTATTCAGGAATTTCCCTACTTTCAGAGTGCTCGAGCGCTGTATTTAAAAGGTTTATACAACCAAAATAGTTTCAAATACAATTACGCCCTCAAGATCGCAGCGGCACATACCACGGATCGCAGCGTTTTATTCGACTTTATTACTTCAGACACTTTCACGACGATTCAAAAAGAGCTTTATGAGCAAAAAGCAGCTGAAATTTTGGATATCTCAGTAGCTGAAAGCGAAGTAGTTTCTGATGATCCCAAATTGGCTGTTCGAGAAAACACTGTTGAGCAATCTATTTTGACTTCAATCAAAGAAGCTTCAAACACGGTAGTTGAAAACAAAGAAGAGGATAAAATCATAACGGAAGTTTCATCGACAGACGAGAGCATAGTAGTAGAAGCACAAGAGAAATTAGAAATTGGCAAACCATTAGCATTCTCCTTAACAGAAAGACACTCGTTTCAAGAATGGTTGCAATTGTCAAAATTCCAGCCCATAGAACGAGAAAAGACTGAAATTCCAGCCAACCAAGAAAATTCTTCCGAAGTCAATTTCGAGAAGCAAAAAAAAAACGTCTTAATTGACAAGTTTATTGAGGCCAATCCGAAAATTTCACCAGTAAAAAAAGATACCGACATTCCCACTATTTTCTACGAGCCTAGTAATGCGGATAATTCATCCTTAATGACCGAGACATTAGCACGGGTTTACTTGGAACAAAAAAAATATCAGAAAGCAATTCAAGCTTATGAAATATTAATTTTGAAATATCCAGAAAAAAGTAGTTTCTTTGCAGACCGAATTTTAGATATCAAAAATTTACAACAAAATAATAACTAACAATGAGCACATTTTCAATTTTTTTAGTTTTAATCACAATAGTATGTTTTCTATTGATCATCGTTATCATGGTTCAAAATCCTAAAGGTGGCGGTCTATCTTCTGCTTTAGGCGGATCTCAAATGATTGGTGGCGTACAAAAAACAACCGATTTCTTAGATAAAAGTACTTGGTATTTAGCAACCATTTTGATTGTATTAATCATGCTGTCAAGTTTAAGTTTCACAGGAACTTTAAGCGATACCGATTCTAAAATCATTGATCAAACGGAAGCCGGAGCTGCTAAAAAAGCGGAACCAGCTGCTGCAACTCCAGCAAAAGAAGCTGCTCCACAAACTGAAGCACCTGCTCCTGCAACGCCAGCGACTGCTGAACCAGCGAAAAAATAAATTCTATTCAAAATATATGAAATGCCAGCTTGACAATGCTGGCATTTTTTTTAAGCAAAATTGTCAGTTTTTAACGGATGGCATATTTTCTGAAAGGCTAGGCAACATCGAAATTTGATACAATTAAAAATAAAACAAGAACATTATGGCATTAAAAATTAAACCACTTTCAGATCGAGTTCTTATCGAACCTGTCGCTGCAGAAACCAAAACAGCGTCTGGAATTTTCATACCAGACACAGCGAAAGAAAAACCACAAAAAGGAACGGTTGTAGCAGTTGGAAATGGGACTAAAGATCACGCAATGACTGTAAAAATCGGCGATACCGTCTTGTACGGAAAGTACGCAGGAACGGAGCTAAAATTAGACGGTAAAGACTATTTGATGATGCGCGAAGACGATATTCTAGCGATAATCTAATTCGATAATTTAAATAAAAATAAAAGCAAAATAAAATGGCAAAAGATATAAAATTTGATATTGAAGCACGTGACGGACTAAAACGTGGTGTAGACGCATTAGCAAACGCTGTTAAAGTAACATTGGGTCCAAAAGGACGTAACGTAATTATCGGAAAATCTTTCGGTGGACCAAACGTAACCAAAGACGGTGTAACTGTAGCCAAAGAAATTGAATTGCAAGACCCGCTAGAAAACATGGGAGCGCAAATGGTAAAAGAAGTGGCTTCGAAAACGAACGACTTGGCAGGAGACGGAACTACAACTGCAACCGTACTTGCACAAGCTATTGTAAAAGAAGGCTTGAAAAACGTTGCTGCAGGTGCCAATCCAATGGATCTAAAACGTGGAATTGACAAAGCAGTTGAAGCCATTGTTGCCGACCTTGGAAAACAAGCCAAAGTAGTTGGAAGCAGCTCTGAGAAAATCAAACAAATTGCGTCAATTTCAGCAAACAATGACGAAGTTATTGGTGAATTAATTGCCAATGCTTTTGCAAAAGTAGGTAAAGAAGGTGTAATTACTGTTGAAGAAGCCAAAGGAACTGAAACTTACGTTGATGTAGTTGAGGGAATGCAATTCGACAGAGGTTATTTATCTCCTTATTTCGTAACAAATCCCGAGAAAATGGAAGCAGAATTAGAAAATCCATATATTCTGCTTTACGATAAAAAAGTATCTTCCTTAAAAGAACTACTACCTGTACTTGAGCCAGTGGCACAATCAGGGAAGCCTTTATTGATTATCGCTGAAGATGTAGATGGTGAAGCACTATCAACTTTGGTGGTAAATAAATTACGAGGCGCACTAAAAATCGCTGCTGTAAAAGCACCAGGTTTTGGTGACAGAAGAAAAGCGATGTTGGAAGATATTGCCATACTAACAGGCGGAACCGTGATTTCTGAGGAAAGAGGTTATACTCTAGAAAACACAACAATCGACATGCTTGGTACAGCAAAAAGAGTTACTATCGATAAAGACAATACCACAGTGGTTAGCGGAGCTGGAGATGCGGATATGATCAAGAATCGCGTGAATCAAATCAAAGGTCAAATGGAAGCGACCACCTCTGATTACGATAGAGAAAAATTGCAAGAGCGTTTGGCTAAATTAGCTGGAGGCGTTGCTGTTCTTTATGTAGGTGCTGCGTCTGAAGTAGAAATGAAAGAGAAAAAAGACCGCGTTGACGATGCCTTACATGCCACTCGTGCCGCTGTCGAAGAAGGCATTGTTGCTGGAGGTGGCGTGGCGTTACTACGCGCAAAAAGTGCTTTGAAAAACGTTAAAGCAGATAACGCTGATGAAGCAACAGGAATTCAAATTATTTCTCGTGCTGTAGAATCGCCGCTAAGAACTATTGTTGAAAATGCTGGCCTTGAAGGTTCTGTGGTTGTTGCAAAAGTGGCCGAAGGCAAAGGCGATTTCGGGTACAACGCCAAAACGGATGAATATGTAGACATGCTCAAAGCTGGAATCATCGATCCGAAAAAAGTTACCCGTGTGGCCTTAGAAAATGCGGCTTCGGTTGCAGGAATGATCCTAACGACAGAATGTGCTTTGGTGGAAATTAAAGAAGAAAACGCCGGTGGAATGCCAATGGGTGGCGGAATGCCGGGAATGATGTAAAATCAATTTTTATAAAATAAAAAAATCCGAAGTTCTTAAGCTTCGGATTTTTTTTATAAATGATCTTGATCGGATGGTTTTGCAGTTCTTTTTTTGAGCAACTTCATCAAAACAGGAAAGGTCGATATTAAAATAATTCCAATAACAATCCACTCAATATGATGTTTGAGATCGATGCCTTGTTTGAGAAAAACGCCGTACAAATAGTGGCCAGCGAATATAAGAACGAACGACCATAAGAACGAACTTAATATATTAAAGAACATAAACTTCTTTTTATCCATCGAAACGATTCCAGCAACAATCGGTGCAAATGTTCGGAAAATTGGAAGGAATCGGGCAAAAACAATCGCTTTACCACCATACTTTTCAAAGAAATCTTTCGACTGCAATAAGTACTTTTTCTTAAACCAGAACGTATCTTCTTTCTTAAATAAATAATAGCCACTTTTAGCTCCAAACCAATAGCCTGTCATGTTACCGAAAATTCCCGCAACTGCAACTGCGGTAGATAAGAGCGTTACGTTGATAAAATCACTGTCCAAAAAAGCGACATTCTGAACCAAGTCTCGGCTGTAAATACCAGATAAAAAAAGTAAACTATCTCCGGGCAGAAAAAATCCTGCAAACAAACCAGTCTCGGCGAAAACAATAAACAAAACAATGTACAACCCGAGTTGGATTCCAGCAATCTCAAATGTGATATAAAACTCTGGATTTAGTAATTGGGTCCATTCGAATTGATTCATATACTTAGACTATCATTATTAATTAAAGGTTGTGAAAGTAAGAATAATTTACCTTAACAACAATGAATTGGTTTATTTTAAAGTAATCTTAACGCAACTACTTTTTTCTTTCATACCGACAACAATGGTGCAAGTTGTCGTAAACTTCATCAGTAGCTTTTTCCTCATCAGTATCATGACCCACTTTAGCAATTGCTTTCTTTACTACTGAAATCGACGTTTTTTCCTCATTAACAATCAAACTCAGCTGATGCGTTTCAACTGACCACACCGCCGATTTTACCCCAGAAACACTGTAAGCCGCTTTCTCAATTCGCTTTTTGCATTGCTCACAATTGCCATTAACTTCAATAGAATGCTTTGCGTTTTTATTCTTCTTTTCCTGCGCCTGTGCTGATAGTCCCACGAAAACCATACACAATATCAAAACAATATTTTTCATTTTTTTATTTTTAATTTTTAGTTTATCTAATTTTAAATCGTAGCCCTGCATAAAACATCTGCCCAAAAACTGGCGCATAAATCACAGAGGTGTCAAAGTTAGATCCGAACGGATTCGATGCGCCTAAGATTGCTTTCCTTTGACGGTAATTCCCAATATTTTCTCCTCCAAAATACATCTCAAAAGTACGCGATTGCTGCAAGGTAACCTGCATATTTAAGGTCGAAAAAGAAGGCGAGAATTCCGGTAACCTATCTGCTTCAATATTGGTTGCCGTGTTCGGAAGTTGTTGTCTTCCAAACCAATTGACCGTTGCATCCATGCGCCATTGTTGACCTTCATCAGAAATATGTGTTGCATATTCCACGTTTGCAAAAAATCGATGTTTGGCTTGCAATGGGCGCTGATACGTTCCAGAAAGATAGTCTGTTGCAATGTCATAAAACTTGTATGCTGTTCTTAAATCTAAATGTTCAACCAATTCGATATTAAAATCTACTTGCAAACTGTTGGCAAATGATTTTCCTTTTAGATTGTAAAAGACCGCTTTCTGTGGACTTTCAAACAAGTCAACCACGGCTTGATTTTGAAAATCAGTTCGATAAAAATCCAATCCAACATCAGCTTTTCTGCCGAAAAGAACAAATTTTTGTCCAAAACTAACTCCATAGTTCCATGCGATTTCAGGATCTAACCCATAGATTTTTCCTTTCGTATCCAGAATTTCGAATTGTCTTGAACTTGCAAAAAGTTGTTGATTCTCGGCAAAAATATTGGCCGCCCTTTTTCCTCGTCCTGCAGAAAACCGAATTACCCCGTTTTCCCATGGATTGTATCGCAAATGCAAGCGCGGTGTCGCAAAGACGCCAAGTCGATTGTGATAGTCTACTCGCCCACCTAAAATCACACTGAAATTATCTTGATTGTCATAAGTGTATTCGAAAAAACTGCCCGCGGAATTGTCTATTCTACTGTAGTCACCAGTATTTACAAATTCCTGATACTGATCGGAGGTAAAGTTGAAACCAGCCGCAAATTTATTTTTGATATTGCCGATAATGGAGTTAAATATCAAATTGGAGTAATAACTACTTTGTTTAATGTCGTAGGTGTTTAAACCGAAATAGGAACTTTGACGATGACTACTGTACGCATTTTGAAAACCAATACTCTGGCCAGGAATGTCTTTGAAAACATAACCGACTTTTGAAGTAAAATCGAAACGCTCGGTATTGATTTCAGAACCCCAAAAATTGGTTGTCAATTTATCTCGGTCTTTGTTGAAGCCAACTTCGCCAGTCTGCTTTTCATCATTCATATACTTGACACTAAAAAAGGAAACCAGTCCCAAGTCTTGATTGGCATACTGCCATCTATTGATCAAATTGACTTGCTTTCCCAGCGGATTGTCCAAGAACCCATCTCCATTTTGATCGTTTTTTGCCACGCGAGTATTACCATGTACGAACAGACTTGTTGCCCATTTAGGTGATATTTTTTTGTTGAAATGAGTATTCAATTCATAACGAGAATCCGTCGAACCATACGCATTCAAGAAAAACGGAATGTCATTTAACGGTTTGAGCAATTCGGTATTGATTTGTCCAGAGATGCTTTCGTAACCGTTTACGACCGAACCTGCACCTTTGGTAATTTGAATGCTTTCGACCCAAGTTCCTGGCGTAAAGGACAGTCCGTAGGCTTGAGAAGCGCCACGAACTGAAGGAATATTTTCTTCCGTAATCATCAAATATGGACTTGTCAAACCCAGCATTTTGATTTGCTTGGTTCCCGTTAGCGCATCGGAAAAATTGACATCAATAGACGGATTGGTTTCAAAGCTTTCCGCCAAATTACAACACGCAGCTTTGAGCAATTCCTTGCTTGTCATAATAGATGAGTTGCTCGTAATAGTGAGTGATTTTAATATACTTTTTCTTGCAGATTCTACCTTTACTGTTTTCAACGTATCCTGAGCCAATAGCTGAAACGAGTAGAACATCATTACCATAAGTAATGGAAGTTGATTTTTCATAATAATATTCTAATGTTTTTATAATGGAATTATTTTCCTTTCAAAAAACACTATAATTGATCATAAAAAATATACTGCGAATACAACTTAAAAAGTGGAGGTGCGTGAGATTGGAATGAATATTCGGCGCAATTCTCATTTTCATTAATCGAAAACGGCGCAAAAACAATTGGATGCCAAGCTTCAAATACCGCTGCATTAATAGCATCCATGTGGATTGTAAAAACAGTAGCTTGGTCGGTTTTCTTTTCAAAATGAACGACTTTGTCTGAACAACAATGGGATTGTTTTTCAACGCTACCGCAACAATTTTCCTCCGCAGCTGCAGAATCAAATTTCGTATTAAGTGATACAGAAGCAATTTCATCACCACAATAATGCACATTCATCGCTAGTCCCATGTTCGAAAGGAACAGGAAAAAAGCTAAGAAAAGGCTTATGGGTTTTTGAAATTTCATGTCGCAAAAGTAAGAATTAAACAGAAGTCGAAAACCAAAATCTTGTTAAATATTTACAATTCAACTTCTTGACCCATCAAAGGAACGACACAGTCAAATCCGTATTTTTCTTGAATCTTAATACGAAGTTCATCTGCTGGTTGGTTCTCGCCGTGCACCAAGAAAACTTTGGTCGGCTTATTTTCTAGCGCGCTCAACCAATTCAGTAGATCATTTTGATCGCCATGAGCTGACAAACTTTGAATTTCGAGAATTTTAGCATGAACTGGATAATATTTCCCTCGGATTTTGATGTCTTTTGCTCCTTCTAATAATTTTCGGCCACGCGTACCTTCGGCTTGATAGCCAATAATAATGACTGTGGTTTCCGGCAACTCTATATAGCGTTCCAGATAACTTAAAACGCGACCACCCGTAATCATTCCGCTTGCCGCAATAATCACTTTCGGTTGATCGTCAAAAATCGTTGCAATGGTTTCCTGATAGTCCGAATTCATCGAAAACATTTTGCACATAGCAACATATTCATGTTCTGGAATTTTGTGCCATTTTTTGCTGTTTTCAAAAACTTGCAGCACACTGATTCCCATAGGCGTATCGATAACGTAGGGTATTTCTGGAATCCGCCCTTCTTCTTTGAGCTGCCATAGCAAGTACATGATGGTTTGCGCACGTTCGACAGCAAAACTCGGAATAATAACTGTTCCGCCTTTTGCAACTGTATTGTTAATGTAGGATTCTAATTCCAATTTCACATCTGAATCCGGATGAAGTCGATTGCCATAAGTACTTTCTAAAAAAACATAATCCGCATGCTTTGGTTTGGTCGGCGCAAAAAGCAACACATCGTCATCTCGTCCAATATCTCCTGAAAAAATTAATGTTTTTCCCTCTACATTAAGTTGAATACTACAAGCACCAATAATATGACCCGCATTGGTATACGTCGCAGAAATTTCAGCATCCAAACTAATCGATTCATTGGTTTTGATAACTCTAAAAAGTGGAAACACTTCTTCGGCTTGTTGTACGGTATATAAAGGTTCAGCTTTTTCGTGTTTCGAATATTTTCCCTTATTCGCCATATTGGCTTCTTCTTCTTGAATTTTGGCACTATCTAATAAAATTAATTTTGCAATGGCAGCGGTTGGACTTGTACAATAAATTTTTCCACTAAAACCTTGGGCCACCAATCGCGGCAGCCAACCACAATGGTCTAAATGTCCGTGAGTTAAAAGCACAAAATCAATCGTTGATGGCAGCACGGACAAAGGTTCCCAATTCAGTTCACGCAAAGGCTTGATGCCTTGAAACTGACCGCAATCAATTAAAATACTAACACCATTGCTTTCAACCAAAGTTTTAGAACCTGTTACTGTACCTGCGCCGCCAAGAAATTTAATTTTCATTTGAATTCCATTTAAATTATTGAAAAGATATCCTTAATAATAGGCACACAATGCTGTCGCTTCTTTCAAAACGTTCTTGATCCTATTGGGAGCTAAACCTATCTTTTCTAGACATTGATGATTGTTAATAATTTCCTTTACCATTAGCACATCCAAAATCAACAATTTATCTTTCTCTGCGATTGACAATGTGGTCAAACAAGTAATTGGATATAAGTGATGGGAATCGATTTTTGTTCTTAAGTTAAGTTCTTTAGGATAATCCCAGCTGAGCAACTGAATTCCCGAACAAGTCGCAAATGAAACCGCATCAGACGTAAAACGATTGTTGGTAATGATCCAACACTTCGAAATGCGTTCTTTCCCAGAAAATAGCACGTGTAAATTCTCTTTCAAATCATTAAAGCGAGACAAGATATACATTGGTACTTTGACATCGGTTGTTGCTTCACGGCCAGTGTGAAATTTACATTCCACCATCGCAATCACGCCATTCTTTCGAATCACAACGTCGAGTTCATGAGTAACACATTTCCCCGGTAAAGTCAAATTGGTTTGGGTTTCGTATTGCTCCGCTTCAAAAAGTCTAGCAATATATTTCTCAAAGAAAAACCCAGCAGGGCCAAGAAGTTGCAGTGCTTGTCGTAAGTTATATCGCGCCGCATGCGAATTGGAAGCTTTCTTTAGATACGCAAATGCCAATTTGTAGATTTGTTTAGTCGGCATTCCTTCAAAGATTTCCTTTTCAATACGATCCAAAATATCTTGAACTACGGTTGGGCCAGCGCCCGAACGGACTAAAGAATTACGAAGTTTTTGCGGGTCATAGTCAACCACATCACCCGAATGCTTTACTATTTTCATGATTCCTTCATTAAGTTATGCTTTCATCATTAAGCACAAATAAAGATACGAAATAAAGCGCCTACTTCATTTTCTTTTGATAAAAATGGCTGGAATGAAAAGCAATAGCAAGATAGGTTGAATCAAAAATCGTCTCACATAAAACACCATAAAATTGTTATTCTGGTCGCTAAAAAGTACCAAAACAAAAAAGGCCGAAATCAGCAAAACGAAAAAGAAGGCATACAAAACCGTGGCAAATTTTGTCAATCCCCAATCTTTAAAAAGACACCAGATAATCGCCAAAGAAAATACAGAGTTCAATCCAAAACGCAATCCCATACTCAAAAATAAAGACAAAGCGTCAAACTTTGGAAATGCCGAACTCAAATAATCATTCTTAAAATACCGTGAAAACGGATCGTAAAAGAGCCAATCCTCTAAAGCACGAATCGACACAAGGCAAAAAACCAAGATGGCAATAGCAACTACTTTATTCCGATTGAACTTAATCTTTTCTAGCATAATTCGAAAATTGATTGACCCAAATTACCCACAACCCAAATACAAAACCGTAAATAATCAGAGGAAATACTACCCCGTGAAGCCAAGATTCTTGTTTAGGATAATGCAGCAATGCGACTGACAAAATCGCAATACGCGCAACATTCATCAGATGTATCAGCACGCTACCAATGACCAAAAACGCAATCGTTTTCACCCACTTTCCAGAAAAAGCGACCACAAAAGCCGCAAAAAGAATGATTACACTCAGCGCATTGCAGCCCTCGACCACTCGCGAAACGTATACACCATTCAAAATTAATTTGATCGAGGCTTGACTTTCGTGCAACTGCAATTGACAATTGTAATTAAAAAACGCCAACATACGCTGCACTTGCCCCGCCACACTTTTGGTAAAACCGTCCACCTCAAAAGCCAAAGTATGGTCAAACCGATTCAAATAGGATTGATACACGAAAGTAAGTCCGGCATAGACTGAGAAAAATTTCAAGAGAAAAACCAAAAAGGGACGATATCGCTGGAAGTACGTTTTCAAAAATTTATTTTTAACAAATTTATATAATTTAAACTCGCTCGCAAGGATTACTTTTGCACAAAATAATGGCGTTACCCTCCGGGTCGGGCTCTCGGCTTTATCTCTCCACTGCGTTCCGAGGATATCGCCTCCATCCCTAACGCAAATCCGCATCAATATGACATTCGATCAATTAATACCACAAGTCCAAAATATTCTCGCAGGAGAAAATCAGAGTCGAGATGAAAAACTGCTTCACCTTTGCGCATTGCTCGAAACCAACATTTCCTATTATACATGGGTTGGTTTTTACTTCGCCAACCACGAGACACAAACCTTGCATTTGGGACCTTATGTCGGCGCTCCGACAGATCACACGGTGATTCCTTTTGGAAAAGGCATCTGTGGACAGGTTGCGGTTTCTAACGAAAACTTTGTTGTACCTGATGTTGCGGCGCAAGACAATTATATTGCTTGTAGTTTTACCGTAAAATCTGAAATCGTAGTTCCGCTGTTCGTCAATGGGGAAAATATTGGTCAGATAGATATCGATTCTAATGTGTTAAATCCTTTTACGGAAGAAGATGAGCGGTTTTTAGAATTTGTAAATCAAGAAGTTGCCAAATTATTTTGAAAATAATTCCATGTGCATAACTCATAATTGATAATTAATTTTACCTTTGCGCACGAATTAGGAAAATCCAAATTCATACATAATAATCATTTAAACAATATTAGCATGTACTTAACATCAGAAGTAAAAGCTGAAATCTTCGCTAAACACGGAGGAAGCGCAACAAACACTGGAAAATCAGAAAGCCAGATTGCTTTGTTCACATTTAGAATCAATCACTTAACAGAACACTTGAAAAAGAATCGTCACGATTACAACACAGAGCGTTCACTAGTGAAATTAGTAGGTAAAAGAAGATCTTTGTTAGATTACTTGAAGAAAACAGAAATCAACAGATACCGTGAGATTATCAAAGAATTGAATATTAGAAAATAATCAATACGAAAAAGAGGTGCTCACGCGCCTCTTTTTTTTACCATTATATTGCAGAAAAAAAGTTTGGTTTTTCATTGGGTAAACAACAACTACAACAACACAACTATTCTGTCGACAGGCAGAGAACCAATGTAAAATTAAAAAAGGAAAATTTATGATTCCACAATTATTTGTAGAAAAAATCGATTTGGGTGATGGCAGAAGCATCACAATCGAGACAGGACGTTTAGCCAAACAAGCTGACGGCTCTGTAGTAGTTAGAATTGGAAATACTGTTATTTTAGGAACAGTAGTATCCGCAAGAAAAGCAAGTCCAGGTATCGACTTTCTACCATTGACGGTAGACTATCGTGAAAAATTTGCTGCAGCAGGTCGTTTCCCTGGTGGTTTCTTCAAAAGAGAAGCGCGTCCAAGTGACAACGAAGTGCTCACCATGAGATTAGTAGACCGTGTATTGCGTCCGCTTTTCCCAAGTGATTATCACGCTGAAGTGCAAGTGATGATTCAGTTGATGTCACATGACGACAACGTAATGCCAGATGCTTTAGCAGGATTAGCGGCTTCGGCAGCTTTGGCTTTGTCTGACATTCCGTTTGAAACCTTAATTTCTGAAGCTAGAGTGGGTCGTATTGATGGAAAATTCATCATCAATCCATCTCGTGCTCAATTAGAATTGTCAGATATCGACATGATGATTGGAGCTTCAATGGATTCTATCGCTATGGTAGAAGGTGAAATGAAAGAAATTTCAGAAAAAGAAATGGTAGAAGCAATCAAGTTTGCTCACGAACATATTAAAGTACAAATTGCAGCTCAAGAAAGATTGGCAAATGCCTTTGGAAAGAAAGAAGTGCGTACGTATGAAACCGAAAAATCTGATGATGCTATTTACGCTAAAGTAAGAGCAGCAGCTTATGATAAAATTTATGCAATTGCTAGCAAAGGTTCAGCTAAACACGAACGTTCCGCTGCATTTGATGCTGTAAAAGAAGAAGTAAAAGCCTTATTTACTGAAGAAGAATTGACAGAAAACGGTGATTTAGTTGGAAAATATTTCTACAAAACCAATAAAGAAGCCGTTCGTAACGTCACTTTAGATTTAGGAACACGTTTAGACGGAAGAAAAACTACAGAAATTCGCCCGATTTGGTGTGAAGTAGATTATTTACCATCAGTACACGGTTCAGCATTGTTTACTCGTGGAGAAACACAAGCTTTGGCAACAGCCACTTTAGGAACTTCTAGAGAAGCTAACCAAATTGACTCTCCATCAGAACAAGGAGAAGAAAAATTCTACCTACATTATAACTTCCCGCCATTTTCAACAGGAGAAGCACGTCCTTTGAGAGGAACTTCAAGAAGAGAAGTTGGTCACGGAAACTTAGCGCAACGTGCGTTAAAAAACATGATTCCTGCAGATTGTCCTTATACTATTCGTGTGGTTTCTGAAGTATTAGAATCAAATGGTTCGTCTTCGATGGCAACCGTTTGTGCGGGAACATTATCTTTAATGGATGCGGGAGTTCAAATGATTCGTCCGGTTTCTGGAATCGCCATGGGATTGATTACAGATGGCGATCGTTTCGCTGTATTGTCTGATATTTTGGGGGATGAAGATCACTTAGGTGATATGGATTTTAAAGTAACTGGAACTTCTGAAGGAATTACAGCTTGTCAAATGGACATCAAAATCGACGGATTGAAATATGAAATCATGGAGCAAGCTTTGGCTCAAGCCCGTGATGGACGTTTACATATTTTAGGTAAATTAACTGAAACCTTGGCACAACCTAGAGCAGAGGTTAAAGTACACGCTCCAAAAATCATCATGAGAACAATTCCTGGTGCTTTCATTGGTGCCTTGATTGGTCCTGGTGGAAAAGTAATTCAAGAATTGCAAAAAGCTACTGGAACTACAATCGTAATTAACGAAGTAGATGAACAAGGTGTCGTTGAAATCTTAGGAACGGATCCAGACGGAATTGCAGCAGTATTAGCAAAAATCGACTCGATTATTTTCAAACCAACCATGGGCGAATCATATGAAGTGAAAGTAATCAAAATGCTTGACTTTGGAGCCGTAGTAGAATATACACAAGCTCCTGGAAACGAAGTGTTATTGCACGTATCAGAATTGGCTTGGGAACGCACCGAAAACGTTACTGACGTGGTGAATATGGGTGATGTGTTTATGGTGAAATACCTTGGTGTTGACCCTAAAACTAGAAAGGAAAAAGTTTCTAGAAAAGCGTTATTACCTAGACCTCCGAGAGATGAGAATCGTCCACCAAGAGACGAAAACAGACCTCCGAGAGAAGATAAAAAATAGATTTTCAATCCCCTATTCAACTTCTGATTAGGGGATTTTTATTTCTAGAAAAAAATATTTGAAATCAATAAATTTGCTATATTTACAATAACTCTAACAAAAACAACTTATGAAAAAATTATTACTTCTACTACTTGTCTCCACTTTTTTAATTTCCTGCTCAAGCGATAGTTCTTCGGAAAGCAGCGGTCCTACTTTAAGCAACACACCACAAGCTAAAGCGGAATTTGACACCAGCAATTTCGGGATTTACAAAGGTGTAATTATCGGATCGACTGGCGTGATTACCATCAACATTAAAAACGACGGAGAACTAAAAGCCACTTTAGTGATTGATGGTGTCACATCTACTTATACTAGTACTGGCGAAGTGGCGTTAAACCAACCCATCAATAATTTAAGATTTACCAATGGCAGCAACACTATCGATATCAATGTTTCTGCAAACGGAAATGACATTGTAGTTGCTGATTCTAACATAGAAAACCACCTTGGCGCCACTTTTAATCTAGTGAAAGAATATTCTACAGATCTCGTTAAATGTTACCAAGGCACTTATACAGGAACTAATGACAATGGTGTATTTAATATTATTATAATAGACCAAGACCTTTATGGTTTGTCTCGTTCAAACCAAATTCAAGAAAGCGATACCTTATTTTTGAATGGTGCATTTATTGAAAATACTATTTCAGGAACTTTTGATGGCGGAAGTTTTAGCGGAACAACTTCTGCAAACAACATCAGTGGTACTTGGCAAAATGCAAGTCAAGAAACCGGAACTTGGACAGGACAAAGAACTTTATAAAATATTTTTAAACTTGAATCAAAACCCATTTCTCCAACAGAAGTGGGTTTTTACTTTGTACCGAACGTTCGCATTAGGGATAGCAGCATTGTTTGAGCTCTTTTTGCGCTGGCGTTCAGCGTAAAAAAGCGAGTGCGTATAGCCCGGCCCAAAGGGAAATGTACTATAAAAAAATAAAACTTCAATGCTTTTGTAACTTTATTTCAACTCATACCGTACAAGCCTCGTACACTTTAAAAAAAGGAGACTACACTATGAGACAACTAAAAATCACCAAGCAGGTAACCAATCGTGAAACTGCGTCGTTAGACAAGTATTTACAAGAAATCGGAAAAGTAGATTTGATTACCGCTGATGAAGAAGTAGAATTAGCACAACGCATCAAAGCTGGTGACCAAAGAGCTCTAGAAAAATTAACCAAAGCCAACCTACGTTTCGTAGTATCTGTGGCAAAACAATACCAAAATCAAGGATTAACCTTACCGGATTTAATTAATGAAGGAAATTTAGGTTTGATCAAAGCGGCACAACGATTTGATGAAACCCGTGGATTCAAATTTATTTCTTATGCCGTTTGGTGGATTCGTCAATCGATCCTACAAGCATTGGCAGAACAATCTCGTATCGTTCGTTTGCCTTTGAACAAAATTGGCTCTATCAACAAAATCAACAAAATGTATGCTTTGTTAGAACAATCTAACGAACGCCCACCTTCTGCTGAAGAAATTGCCAAAGAATTAGATATGACCGTCAATGACGTGAAAGAAAGCATGAAAAATTCTGGACGTCACCTATCCATGGATGCACCATTGGTAGAAGGAGAAGATTCTAACTTATACGACGTTTTGCGTTCTGGAGAATCTCCAAATCCAGATAGAGAATTAATTCACGAATCATTGCGTACCGAAATCGAAAGATCTTTGGAAACACTTACGCCAAGAGAAGCAGATGTTGTTCGTTTATATTTCGGATTGGGCGATCAACATCCAATGACATTAGAAGAAATCGGAGAAACCTTCGACCTAACTCGTGAAAGAGTTCGTCAAATAAAAGAAAAAGCAATTCGCAGATTAAAACACACTTCTAGAAGTAAAATATTAAAAACATACTTGGGTTAAAACCAAGTCTAACGATAACAACAGTCTGATTAACTGTTCGTTTTTTGATTGATGATTGAAACTCCGGCTGATTACCGGAGTTTTGTTTTTTTAGGTCAAACAAAACTTCCGGTCTGTTCGCTTTGCTCGAGTTTCCGGAGTTTTGTTTTTTTAGGTCAAACAAAACTTCCGGTCTGTTCGCTTTGCTCGAGTTTCCGGAGTTTTGTTTTTTTAGGTCAAACAAAACTTCCGGTCTGTTCGCTTCGCTCGGGTTCACGGAGTTTTGTTTCTTTCTCTAGTCCAATTGCTTTTTCAAACTTTGCGCCTTTGCGTCTTTGCGAGCAAAAAAAAGAATCTCTCGCAAAGACCCAAAGGAGCAAAGCAAAGTAACAATAATGATTTTAATTAATGATTAGGGCGTGACCACAAGGGTCGGGCTTTCCGCACTCGCTTTTTTTGTTTATTTAACCCAAACACAGCCGACGAGCATTTTCTTAAAACAAAAAAGAGCTCAGACAATGCTGCAAATGCATAGCATTCACTGAACACCTATAAAAAATAAGAGTAAAGTGAAGTAATCCCTCACGCAACCCTGTCTTACATTGCGTCCCTTTGCGAAAAAACTTTGCGCACTTTGCGGTAAAAAAACCTATTTTTGCACTACAAACACAACTACACCAATGAAAAACACCATCATAGCTCCATCAATACTAGCTGCCGATTTCGCCAACTTACAACGCGACATCGAAATGATTAATAACAGCGAAGCAGATTGGTTTCACATCGACATCATGGACGGCGTTTTCGTTCCAAATATTTCCTTCGGAATGCCCGTTTTAGAAGCCATTTCCAAACATGCTAAGAAAACCATCGACGTGCATTTGATGATTATCGATCCTGATCGTTATATTCAAACTTTTGCTGATCTCGGCGCCAATGTGCTGACAGTTCATTATGAAGCCTGTAATCACCTTCATAGAACTTTACAAGCCATTAAAGCTGCTGGGATGAAAGCAGGCGTAGCAATCAATCCACATACAAACATCGATTTGTTAGAAGATGTGATCAATGATATTGATTTGGTTTGTGTAATGAGTGTCAATCCTGGTTTTGGTGGACAATCGTTTATTGAAAACACCTACAACAAAGTAAGCAAACTAAAATCTTTGATATCGAAAAGAAATGCAACTGCTCTAATAGAAATTGATGGGGGTGTCACCAACAAAAACGCCGCACAACTCGTGGCTGCCGGCGCTGATGTATTGGTTGCTGGAAATTTTGTTTTTAAAGCTTCAAACCCAACTCAAACCATTGCAGATTTGAAAAGGTTAACCACCAACTAGTTTACTTCTTAATCACCTTAATGACTTGTGATTTATTGTCCGATTCTAATTTGACAAAATAGTTACCCGCTTTGAGTTGACTTAACTGCAATCTCAAATCAACGCTTTCAAAATTTTGCTGGAATATTTTCTGACCCATCATATTGAATACGGTCACATCCTCAATCAAATCTTTAGATTGAATATGTAACACATCTTGAACAGGATTTGGGTTGAACCTTAGTTCTTTAAAAGCAAAAGTGCAGTTTGCCAAAAATTGAATTGTGATTTCAAAAGCCGATGCACTTTCATATCCATTTATGGTTTGTGTCGCATAGTAAGTAACTCCTTCCGCTAAAGGAGTGTTCAACGGCAACGGATTCGAATTGACATTTCTATTGAATACATTATACCATTGGATATTTTGACCTGAAACAATAATATCAGCCAAAGTCTGACCAAGAACAAATGTTTGATTTGGATCTCCAACTGGCGCTGGAACTGGAATTTCAAGCACCTGAAATGCCGGAGATTGCGTAACACAGTTTGTGTCGTTATTGGTAATACGAACCCAATAGTAATGTACTCCGCCAGTCACTAGATTATTTACCGTATAAGATGGACCATTAGCTCCAATAATATCATTTTGAAATTCCATCCATTGGTAAGAATAATTGCCTGTTTGAACCTCGGTATTGAGCTCTAATGGCTGAACAATTTGATTGCCTTCTACAATAATATAGTTGATGTTGTCTACAGTTGAAATCGTTGGATTTACGATTGGAATAACAGTCACAACAAAAGATTCCTCATTGGAACTGCACGAACCAGACAAATACACATAAATAAGTTGCGTATTTGTAACAACATCTCCATCCTGTAGCATCATTCCTCCTCCATTGGGTTCCGTATAATAATTTCCTATTTGAACTGGTGGCAAAATGTACTGTCCGCATTCCACTACATCTGGCATCGGAGGTATAACAACATTCAGCGCCACAGTAATAATTGCACAACCCGACAATGGAGTTACATAGTTGCCAGAAGTCACACTTACCAAACAAACTGTAGCATTAGTGTTCAATATCGGAGTTGTGATTGTTGCTGTTCCAGATGCATTTAAAGCGATAGTCTGCATTGGACCTGCATCCATTGTATAACTAACTATAGAATTTGGCGTACCTGTGAAAACCACTGTAGCTGAGCTTCCTGTGCATACCGTTGTATTCCCGCTTATAGTTGCGTATGGCGCTAGAACGGACACATTTACGACTGTATAAGTGGCACATTGGCTTAGATTAGGTGTAAAAATATAAGCCCCTGATTCAGTTATTGTAGAAGGAGTCCAAATTCCAGCGATTCCGTTATCCGATATTATTGGTAAAAGTGGTTCATTTCCCCCACATAGAATAGCCGTTGGAAATGCGAATGTTGGTACAATCGTCGGCATTATTGTAACCGTAAGGCTCTGTGAAGAAGCGCACAAACCTGCATCTGGCGTGAAAGTATAGGTATAAGTACCCGCAATCTGAGTGTTAATTTCCGACGGATCCCACGTGCCTGAGATTCCATTTGCAGAAAATGTATACAATGTGGGAGGTGTGACACCTTGACAAAGCGCGGAAACCTGCCCAAAAATCGGCACTATTTCAGGAATGATTGTTATTGTAGCCGTACTTGGAAATGACGCACAGGGCCCTCCAGTTTGAACAGAATAACTAAATTGGCTCGTCGTGGCTCCGTTACTAGGTGTAAAAGTCCCTGTGGCAGCGTCGAAAGTACCGCCTGTTCCAGATAACCTTGTCCACGTGCCACCAGCATCCTCGCCTGAAATTACGCTGTATAAATCGATGGTATTTCCAGGGTCTTCACAAACTGTCATCTCCCCATTTGCTCCTGAATAGAGTTCTGCAACAATGATAAACTGTCCAGTATATACAAACGCAGGATAGTTTTGATCCGGAGGAATAGTGTAAGAAATCGCATAAGTCCCTGGTATACTTGTCGAAGGGTCGATAGTACCAGTTAAGGAATTTATTGATATGCCTGCAGGACTCGCGCTAAAAGTTCCTCCTGTAGTGCCTGTTATAATTGGAGTGACTAATCCGGTGCCGGTGCAAACTGGAGAGGTATAGGAAACCGTAGCGTTTGGTGGAGTTGCCGCATTCGCCAAAAAGAATACCATAATCAAAATAAAACTGAAACGTAATTTTGCTTTCATAAAAAAACTGATTTTTAGTCCAAACCAAATCTATACAAATTAATTTGAATTCAAACTTTCAACAAAAAATAAAAAACCAGATAAAATTGCTCTTAGAGCTTCTATCTGGTTTTTGTTGTGACCGCGGCAGGGTTCGAACCTGCAACCATCAGAGCCGAAATCTGATATTCTATCCAGTTGAACTACGCAGCCATTTTTTTTGGATTGTAAGACTTTAAGATTTCAAGACTATAAGATCATACGGTCTTAAAGTCTTACAGTCTTATAGTCTTATAGTCCTATTTAAACTAATAATTTTTTTACAATCGTAGAAATAGTTTTGCCTTCAGCAGTTCCTCCTAATTGGGCGGAAGCGATTCCCATTACTTTTCCCATAGACGCTATTCCAGAGGCGCCTGTTTCTGCAATAATTTTTGCAATTACGGCTTCTACTTCAGCTTCGCTTAATTGAGCTGGTAAGAATTTTTCGATTACGGCAATTTGCGCCAATTCTGGTTCCGCCAAGTCCATGCGATTTTGTTGTGTAAATATGTTGGCACTATCTTTTCGAGTTTTTACCAATCTCTGCAACAATTTGATCTCCTCTTCTTCCGAAATTTCCTCTTTGTTACCAGAGGCAGTTTGCGCCAATAACAATTCAGATTTGATAGCTCTTAGTGCTTCTAGAGCGACAGTATCTTTTGCTCTCATGGCGACTTTAATTTCTTCCATGATGTTTGCAGATAGACTCATTTTATTTTTGATTTTAGATAAACGATTTTGACATGCTAGTGCTGTGCTTGCCCCGGATGGTAGCGGCATCCTTTCTTGCCGTTGTTTACTTCGTCAGTTCGCCAAAAGGCTCGGGTGGCGAGAAAGATAGAGCGTACAGCCGGATTAAGGCCCGACAAAACTACAAAAAAATGTTAGATGATCTGCTACTTTTTTAAACAAAATAACCCGAAAACAATATGATGCTTTCGGGTTATAAAGAATTTGTTTATTAGCTTATTTGCGCTCTAACCAGAAGAAATTATTCCAACCTTCAACTAATGTTTTTGGGTCTTTGTTTTTTGCTCTGTCTTGTTTGTCGCTTTGAACGATGTTGCCACCGGCTGCTTTGAAATCATACATTCTTGGCGCTGGTTCACCATCTACAGTAATTTTCAAAGTATAGCTTCCGTCTTTTAAATCTGCTATTTTCAAGTAATCTTTTGCTCCAATTAATTTCATAGAACAAGACATGTCTTTCCATTCTCCTTGAGGAACAATAGCAACTTGCTTGTTTGGCACAGAGATTACTTTTCCGTTTTGCAATAACTCTGGGTACCAGTTTACACTTTTCGATGTTTTTCTTGCATCGTTAGGATTTGGTTTAAGGTCAGTATGCATCAAGTAGAATCCTAAAATGAAATTTCCTGACGTTTGAGGTGTAATGTAAGCCCATTTTTCCCACGGTCCTGTTGAATACCATAAAGCAGCACTTGTAGCATAAGGATCGGTGTTTACTTTTTTATGCACATCGAAGTCGAAACTATAAAACTGAACACCACCCGCTAAGAAATCGATTTTGTATTTTCCTTCTTGTGTCAACATGATGTCTGACTGTTGATTCCCGTTATCTTGATACGTATTTTGTTTTCCGTCATTGAAATAACTACCATCATTGTATGCTGGAGATTTTATCAATTGGTCGTTCAAGTAAACTTTAGTAGTCAGAACATTATCGTCTCTAATCATATCTACAGGCTCTCCTGATGCCTTTTTGTTAGGAATGAATGTCGCTCTGTAGAAGTTCATTCTTAAATTTCCGTTATCGGACACTTCTGTACCTTCCAATAAAGATTTCATCGTGATAGCAGGCGTCATCGGATACTGTTTCCAGTCTAAAGTCACACTTGATGCCGCTGATCCTACACCAGAACCTGAATTTGAACTTGAAGAAGATGAAGAAGAAGTCGAATTTGATCCAGTCACTGCTTTTGTAGCTTGATCAGTTGCTACATTTTTAGCAGCTTTCTTTAACATCCCACCTAATTGGGCGTGAGATACTGAATTGATTGCCAATGCCATGACTAGCAATCCAATTTTTTTAGTGTTTTTCATTGTTTAATTTTTAATATTAAAAGTCGACTAATATAATGATTTTTTATAAAACAAAAAACCCGAAAACTTGAGGGAATTTTCGGGTTAATCGCAACCAATTGGGGATTAGTTAATCGACGTTGTCGTGTAGAAACGAATTGTTTGAACGCAACTGAATGTCGTCATTGCTATCTGTTCCTAAAGACGTGCGCGATGTATTATTATTTTGAGGATTGGTTGTTATGTCAATCCCTAATCGTTTGTATGCTGGTTCTTTTTCAAATTCATCCATACGAGATGGATTGTTGTGAAATTTATAATTGAAGTCTTTTAATTTTCTTCTTCTTTCATCGGCTCTTAACTTAAGCGTTTCTTCGATAGACATTTCCATTGGGGAAACATCTTCGAATACGGAAGAAAAATTAGACACTTCATCAACTTGCTTCATGGTGATATTTAGCGCTTCCTCTACTGGTTCTGCTGCGATATTCTCGACTGGCTTAGAATTGAGTAGTTCGTTTTCTATTTCCATATATTCTTCCAAAGAATATTTGATGATTCCATTCTCATTCAATTCTGTCATAGGAACCACTTGCACGGCTTGATTTACTTCGATATTCTTGGTCTCATTGCTTAGTTCGAAAAGGATTTTATTTTCATCCACTTCCGCAACTGGCGCAGATATTGGCAAATCAAAGGAGAAAGTCACTTGTTCTTCTATTACTTCTGTGGCTTCAATTACTTTGATTTCATTAACCTCTGAAACAACTGGTTTAGAAACTTCAAATTCTAAAGGTTTTTCTGGAGAAACAATTTCGAAAGTAACGTCTAGATTCTTGATGAATTCTGAAATTACAATCAATTCGTTTTCGTCTAGAACTGGTTCTTTCACTCCCATTTCTAGAACTTCATCATCGATTAATTCGAAAACAATTTTCTCGTCTTCTGCAGGTTTCTCAATTTCTAAATCGATTTTGAAAGCTGGAATTGTTTTATTCGATAAGTCATGCTCTAATTTATGTTCACCATCTAACGAATGAATGATTTTTTTAGGTTCTGTATTGACAATTTCGTTTTGTTGTTCAACATTAAAACCAGTAGCAATAATAGTTACTGCAATCGAATCGCCTAGCGTATCATCTTCACCAACTCCCATAATGATGTTGGCATTAAAGCCAGCTTCTGTTTGAATGTGATCGTTGATTTCTCCGATTTCATCAATTGTAATTTCATTAGAACCAGAAACGATAAGCAACAATACGTTTTTAGCTCCTGAAATTTTATTGTCATTTAAAAGCGGCGAATCTAAAGCTGCGATAATCGCTTCCTTAGCTCTATTGTCACCAATTGCAGTCGCAGAACCCATGATGGCTGTGCCGCTGTTTGACAATACCGTTTTCGCATCTTTTAAATCGATGTTTTGTGTGTAGTGGTGCGTGATTACTTCTGCAATTCCTCTAGACGCAGTTGCTAAAACTTCATCTGCTTTGGAGAAACCCGCTTTGAAACCTAGGTTACCGTATACTTCACGCAGTTTGTTGTTATTGATAACAATCAAAGAATCGACTTGCTTGCGTAATTTTTCTACACCCAACAATGCTTGATCTGAACGAACTTTTCCTTCAAATTGAAAAGGAATAGTCACAATCCCGACAGTCAAAATGTCTCTTTCTTTAGCCAATTGTGCGATAACGGGAGCAGCTCCTGTTCCTGTTCCTCCGCCCATTCCTGCTGTAATGAAGACCATTTTGGTATTGCTATCTAGCATTTTTTCGATCTCGGCAATGCTTTCAATAGCAGATTGTTGTCCTACTTCTGGATTGGCACCAGCGCCTAATCCTTCAGTAAGGTGCATTCCCAACTGAATTTTATTTGGAACTGCGCTATTTTGCAAAGCTTGTGCATCGGTATTACAAACGATAAAATCTACGCCTTTAATGCCTTGTTTAAACATGTGATTGATGGCATTACTTCCTCCGCCACCTACTCCAATTACTTTAATCACATTGGATTGATTTTTAGGTAAATCAAACGAAATGTTTCCAAAATCTGAGTTGCTTGTCATAATTTTTGGTTTTTGATATTCTTATTCTATTATTTTGAGGCGTAAACCTTATTCTGCGTTATCTAAAAATTCTTTAATCTTGTCGACGTATTTGTCAAAAAACGAACGTCTGATTTTTGTTTCCGTTGACTCCGACTTGTACACCACATTTTCAACTTCCACCTTTTCTTCTTCAACTTCTTTTTCAACCACTTTTTCAAAAACTGGCTCTTCCGCTGGCTTTGGAATATCGAATGGTTCAAAAGTTCTTTCTTGTTTAAAAGTCACTTTCTCTGGTACAACTGTAGTTTCGAACTTCACCGCACTTTGCGTTTTGTTTTCGATACTGTTCATCACCAATCCAACTGCCGTTGCGTATAGTGGACTAGAGATTTCTTCATCTGAATTACCTGCTAAGTGCTCGTTCGGATAACCAATTCTAGTATCCATGCCAGTGATATATTCTACCAACTGTTTGATGTGTTTCAAATTAGCGCCACCGCCTGTCAGCACTATTCCGGCTATTAACTTCTTACGCGGATCTTCATGTCCGTATGCTTTGATTTCTGCAAAAACCTGTTCAATAATTTCAACAACGCGAGCGTGAATTATTTTCGACAAATTCTTCAATGAAATTTCTTTTGGCTCACGTCCTCTTAATCCAGGAATTGAAACAATTTCGTTGTCTTTATTTTCTCCTGGCCAAGCTGACCCGAATTTAATTTTCAACAACTCTGCTTGTTTCTCGATAATCGAGCAACCTTCTTTGATATCTTCTGTAATCACATTTCCTCCAAAAGGAATAACCGCAGTATGACGAATGATTCCATCTTTGAAGATGGCTAAGTCCGTAGTTCCTCCGCCGATATCAATCAATGCCACACCGGCTTCTTTTTCTTCTTGACTTAAAACAGCATCTGCAGAAGCCAATGGTTCAAGTGTTAAACCAGATAATTCAATGCCAGAGCTTTGAATACATCTTCCCACGTTGCGGATAGAAGACGCTTGACCAACAACTACGTGAAAACTGCTTTCTAGTCGACCGCCGTACATTCCGATTGGTTCTTTGATGTCCGATTGACCGTCGATCTTAAATTCTTGTGGCAAAACGTGGATGATTTCTTCTCCAGGAAGCATGGCCAATTTGTGAACTTGATTGATCAACAAATCGATGTCTTTTCCGCCAATTACTTCTTCCGCATTGCTTCGGCTGATATAGTCGCTGTGCTGAATACTGCGGATATGTTGACCCGCAATACCAACGACCACATCTTTAATTTTGTATCCTGAATTGTTTTCTGCTTCAAGAATTGCTTGTTGAATAGAATGGATTGTTTGTGTAATATTGTTGACTACACCACGAGCAACGCCAAGACTTTTAGATTTTCCAACACCCAAAATCTCCAACTTACCGTATTCGTTTTTCTTGCCAATCATTGCCACGATTTTGGTGGTTCCAATGTCAAGACCTACTGCAATATTCTCTTTTTCCATTTTCTATTATTTAGTGCAAACAACTTGTTGCGTAAATGTCAGATTAATCCTTTTGTAACGTAACAATGTACTATCGACAATTGTCTTTTGATAGAACGCTTTATAGTTTTGAAACTTGCGTTCTATGTTGATTGATTTGCCGAATAGAATTTCGTAATTGAAATTTCTATTCTGCATTATTATGCTTCCAACAGGCGAGATTTGCATGCCGATGATATTTTTTTTCAAAAAATCATCTTGCCAAATATATCGCAGCAATTTGCTGAAATCGTCTTTATTTATGTTGTTAATATCCCCCGAAATTATTGGAACCCTTGCTGTAAATTCATCCGACAAAGGCATTATATTTCCTTGATAGTCAATATAAAAAGAGCTTTCATCGTTGAACACTCTCGCGATTGGTGTTTTTTGTTTAACCACCGCTTTTAATACCCCATCTATGCTGACAAAAACCTCAGATTTTTCAATCATCGGATTCGAATTGATAGACTTCTCCAATTGGTTCAAATCTAATTTATCTTTACGTATGCTTTGCGCATTGGTTTTATTTTCTATTAACAATTTATTAACCGATTCCTGTTTAATAAACGGACTCGAATCGTCAACAAAAACAACTTCAGATTTGACCAATTTTCGCTTTTCATTTCGCATTGAAGTGAAAGAATACAAAAACGCCATCAACGCGAACATCAGTATTAATCGGATATTTGACCATTTGAACCAACTCATGACAGTGCTTTCTTGATAGGTTTTACTAATTCTCCAATATCTCCCGCTCCGATTGTTACAATCACTTTTGCATCGCTTGATTTTATCGCAGTTATTAACTCATTCTTGGACACCAATTTGGCATTTGAATTGGTCATTTTAGACAGTAACCATTGCGATGTAATGCCTTCTATTGGCAATTCTCGTGCAGGATAAATATCAAGCAGGAGAATTTCATCAAAAGCAGATAAACTTTCCGCAAAACCATCTGCAAAATCTTTGGTTCTGCTAAACAAATGTGGTTGAAAAATCGCCAATACTTTTCGGTTAGGATAGAGTTCACGAACCGCTTGATGCACTGCATTAATTTCAGTTGGATGATGCGCGTAATCATCTATAAAAACCAATTCGTCTGTTTTGATTTGAAACGAAAAACGACGTCGAATTCCTCTAAAAGACGCTAATGCATTTCGTATATCCTCGTTAGCAATTCCGTACGTTTTCGCCATCGCAAGCGCCATTAACGCATTGGTCAAATTATGCTTTCCTGGCAAACTAAATCGAAGGTCTTTTATGACTTCATTTGGCGTTTGAACATCAAATCGGTACTCACTATTTTCGATGTTCACATTAAGTGCTTTGAAAGTGGCGTCTTCGTTTACCGCAACTTCCACTCCTTGAAGGTGAAGCCCTTTTGCGACAAACAATTTGCTTTTGTCTTCGACTTTATCGGCAAATTCTTTGAAAGACGCTTCAATAGATGCTTTATCACCATAAATATCTAGATGATCCGCATCCGTCGAAGTGACGCAAGCAATATTAGGATGCAGGTGTAAAAACGAACGATCGAATTCATCTGCTTCAACAACAGTTACTGTTTTGCCGTTTCCGATTAAATTAGAATCATAGTTCTCGACAATTCCACCGATAAATGAAGTAACATCAACACCACTCTGAAACAAAATATGACCAAGAATGCTGGAGGTTGTCGTCTTTCCATGAGTTCCCGCAACTGCGAAACAGAAGGTATCTTTGGTAATAATTCCGAGAACTTCAGCTCTTTTCTTAATTTGATAATCGCGTTCTATAAAGTAATTCCATTCAGAATGATGACTCGGAATTGCTGGCGTGATGATGACCAAGGTATTTTCTTGGTAAAAATCGGTTGGTATTTTTTCGATAGCATCTTCAAAATGAATCTCAATACCACTAACCGCCAACTCTTTGGTCAGTTCGGTTTCGGTTTTATCATAGCCAGACACATTTTTGCCTAACGTTTTGAAATATCTCGCTAAGGCGCTCATTCCGATGCCTCCGATACCTATAAAATAGACGTTATGTATTTGGTTTAGATTCATTTTTGAGTTGCTGAGCGACTGAGTAACTGAGATACTGAGTTTTGCTCGTTTTATACTTTGATTAATTTTATTATTTCTTCGACAATATCCTTTGTTGCATTGGGTTTTGCCAATGTTTTGATGTTGATTGAAAGTTCTTTTTGCAAGTTTTCATCCATCAACAAATTATTGAAAACCGGTTCAAATCTTTCGTCAAGTTCATTTTCCTTCAAAAGGATTGCGCCATTCTTATCGACGATTGCTTGCGCATTCTTAGTTTGATGATCTTCGGCAACATTGGGCGACGGAATAAAAATCACCGGCTTTCCAACCAAACACAATTCAGACACAGAGGAGGCGCCAGCACGTGAAATCACAAAATCTGCGGCGGCGTACACCAAATCCATTTTGTCAATAAACGCTACCACTTGAACGTTTTCTCGGTTATTGTATTGTTGGTATTCTTCGATATAAAACTTGCCACATTGCCAGATAACTTGAACCTCTTTTGATGCCAAGAAATCGAGTTCTTTTGCAATGAGTTGGTTGATTCTTCTGGCACCAAGGCTTCCGCCAAGAACCAAAAGTGTTTTCTTTTCTGGGTTTAATTTAAAATACGATAGGGCATCAATTCGCTTACTATCGATGTCGATTAAATCTTCGCGAACCGGATTGCCAGTAATTTTGATTTTGTCTATTGGAAAAAAACGCTCTAGGTTTTCATAAGCCACACAAATCGAATTGGCCTTTTTGCTTAGTAATTTATTGGTGATTCCTGGATAGGAATTTTGTTCTTGAATCACCGTTGGGATACCTGCAATATTCGCCATTTGTAACAACGGACCGCTAGCAAAACCGCCAGTTCCAATCACTACATTCGGTTTGAATTGTTTGATGATAGCCCGTGATTTTGCCAAACTACTCACCAATTTGAAGGGAAACATGGCATTGTCGATGGTCAGTTTTCTTTGCAAACCAGCAATCCACAATCCTTGAATACTATAACCCGCTTGAGGGACTTTCTGCATTTCCATTTTATCTTGCGCACCGACGAAAAGGAATTCTGCGTCGGGAAAACGCGACTTCAATTCATTGGCAATAGCGATGGCTGGGTAGATATGTCCACCGGTTCCGCCGCCGCTTAATATGAATTTTAGTTTTGCCATTTTCTATAGTTGCTGAGGCGCTGAGTGCCTGAGTTTCTGAGTTTATTTTTTGCCGAGAACTGCGTTCATCGGGTTGGTTTTATCTTCGATGGAATAACTTTCCGTTTTCTCGGCAGCTTCTATTTCTTTTAGTGCTGCTTCTGCTTTTTCTTCGCGTTCTATTTGCGCGTCGATCATGCGTTTGAGCGTGGCTTCTCGTTGTTCTTTTTCGCTCAGTTCGGCGGCAATTTCTTCTTCTTTTTTGGTGACGCCGATAATAATTCCGAGTGCGATGCAGGTCATCCAGATGGAGCTTCCTCCGCTACTGATTAGTGGTAAAGTTTGTCCTGTTACGGGTAACAATTCGACTGCAACCGCCATGTTAATTAATGCCTGAAAGACAATTGGAAATCCAAGACCAACGACGACTAATTTTCCGAACAGCGAATTGGCTTTGTGTGCCGCTACTATAAATCGGAAGAAAAGCAACATATACAATCCCAAGATGGTCAATCCGCCTATTAAGCCGTATTCTTCTACGATAATGGCGTAGATAAAATCGGAGGAAGATTGCGGCAAGAAGTTTTTCTGCACACTTTTCCCAGGACCTAATCCTTGAATTCCTCCTGATGCGATGGCTATTTTGGCTTTTTCTATTTGATAATCATCTTCGTCGGGTTTGTCGGTAGTGAAATTCTCTAATCGACTTTCCCATGTTTTTACACGGCTGAAGAAAGCGGCGTCGGGAAAAGCTTTACTGACAAGCACAAAAAAGGTCAATGCTAGAATTCCGGCGCCGATAATGAGTCCAATATATTTTAGTGGATATTGCCCAATAAAAGCCAGCATCAACACCATAGAAAACATTAAAGCTGCGGTAGAGAAATTGGCAGGTAAAATAAACATTAAAGTTGTAAAAACCGGCAGCCACAATTCCCACAAGGAACTTTTGAAAGTAATTGGCGTCTCTCTTTTTTTGGATAAATATCTTGCGACGAAAATCATCAAAACGATAAAGGCAAGTGTCGAGGTTTGGAAAGTGATTCCGATGAAAGGCACTTGAATCCATCGGCTGGCATTGGCTCCGGCGATGACTGTTCCTTTTACAAGAGTATATCCCAAAAGCAACCAAACGACCGGCAAAGCCACGATTGAAATCGCTCTAAAATAATGATAGGGCACTTTATGAATCCAGTAAATAATCATAAAGCCGATGCAAATGTGGGCGAAATGTTTGACCAGATAACCCAAAGTATTTCCGGTACCGTGACCCATATAAGCCAAGTTGCTACTGGCACTAAAAACTGGCATAAACGAAAACAAAGCTAGTAAGGCCACGAATGTCCAGATTACTTTGTCTCCTTTTAGGTTTTTAATTAATTGTAGCATTTTATCAGTTGTCGGTTATCGGTTGTCAGTTATTGGTCTTGTCTCTTGCAGCGAAGCGGTCTTGCTTCTTTTCTCTTTTCTATTTTTAACTGTAATGTTTTTATTTACCGTAAGCCCTAGCCCTGATAGAGCCGATATCCTCGCAACGCAGTGGAGAGATAAAGGCGAAAGCAGGTTCCCGGCTTCTATAAATTCTGCACGGCGTTTTTGAATTGTTTTCCTCGGTCTTCGTAGTTTTCGAACAAATCGAAACTCGCGCAGGCTGGTGACAACAAAACCGTATCGCCTTTTTCTGCCAGACGTTGCGCCATTTTTACGGCGTTGTTCATCGAGTCGACTTCGATCATCACATCGACCACGTTTCCGAAAGCATCGATGATTTTTTTGTTATCGACACCCAGGCAAACAATGGCTTTTACTTTTTCGTGCACTAGCGACATCAGTTCGGAATAATCGTTTCCTTTGTCGACACCACCGACAATCCACACGGTTGGGCCAGTCATGCTATCGAGCGCAAAGAAAGTTGCGTTGACATTGGTCGCTTTGGAGTCGTTGATGTACTGCACATTTTGAATTTTTAGTACTTTTTCGAGACGGTGTTCAACGCCTTGAAAATTAGATAGACTTTCTCTAATGGTTTCTTTGCGAATCTGCATCAATTTGGCGACGGAGGTTGCGGCCATTGCATTTTTCATATTGTGCTTTCCTTCGAGCGCAATATATTCTGTCTCCATGATGAATTCTTCTTCGTTGATAATTACTTCCATTTTATTGTCTTTTAGATAGGCTCCTTTTTGAAACGTTTTGGTGATTGAAAAAGGAATTAATTGAGCATTCGTTTTGTTTTGTTTTAACCAGTTTGCGATGGCTTCGTCATCGGCGTCGTAGATGAAATAATCATCTGCGGTTTGATTCATTGTAATTCTAAATTTTGAAGCGATATAATTTTCGTACTTATATTCATATCGATCTAAATGATCGGGGCTAATGTTGGCGAGTATGGCGATGTGTGGCTTATAGTTGATAATTCCGTCTAATTGGAAACTACTTAATTCGAGTACATAATAATCGAAGTTGTTTTCTGCCACTTGCCACGCAAAGCTCTTTCCGATGTTTCCACCCAATCCTACATTTAGTCCGCCTGCTTTCAGTAGATGATACGTGAGCATTGTTGTGGTGGTCTTTCCGTTACTTCCTGTGATTCCGATGGTGATTGCTTTGGTGAAAGGCGCCGCAAATTCTATTTCAGAGATTACGGGAATTTGCTTTTCGTGCAGCTTTTTTACTATCGGCGATTTATCTGGAATTCCGGGGCTTTTCATGACCACATCGGCATTTAGAATCTTCGCTTCGGTATGGGTTTCTTCTTCCCATTCGATGTCATTATTGATAAGAACGTCTTTGTAATCTTGCTTTATTTTCCCGAAATCAGACACGAAAACCTCGTAGCCTTCTTTCTTTCCGAGGATGGCTGTACCTACTCCACTTTCCCCGCCACCGAGTACGACCAATCGTTGCATTTATCTTAATTTTAGAGTCACAATGGATAGAATTGCGAGTATAATTCCCACAATCCAAAATCGAGTTACAATTTTACTTTCGTGATAGCCTTTCTTTTGATAGTGATGATGTAAAGGCGACATGAGGAAAATTCGTCTTCCTTCGCCAAATCGTTTCTTCGTGTATTTGAAATAGCTGACTTGCAACACCACAGAGAAATTCTCGACTAAGAAAATTCCGCACAACAATGGAATCAATAATTCTTTACGTACTGAAATCGCTAGAACCGCAATGACACCACCGATGGTTAAACTTCCCGTATCACCCATAAATACTGTTGCGGGATACGAATTATACCAAAGAAAACCAACCAATGCTCCGGCGAATGCGGCAATAAATACGGTCATTTCTCCAGAGTTGGGGATATACATAATGTTGAGATAGCTTGAGAAAATGATATTACCCGATACGAAAGTGAAAATTCCCAGTGCGACTACCGATATGGCGGAAGTTCCAGCCGCGAGCCCATCAATTCCGTCGGTTAGATTTGCACCGTTTGAGACCGCAGTAATAATAAAAATGACGATTGGAATAAAAACCAACCATGCCCAATTTTCGTAGCCTTCGCCTGTCCAAGCTAATAGTTCTGCATAGTCGAACTCATTGTTTTTGAAGAACGGAATGGTTGTCGCTGTCGATTTTTCTTCGGCTGCCATTGGTGCAATCACATTTTCCTTTTGGTTGATAGTGATGGTTTTGTTGGTTTCGTTTCTTAAGGTTACGCCGGGATGCAAGTACAAAACCGATCCTACAATCAATCCCAAACCAATCTGGCCAATCACTTTAAAAATACCTTTCAATCCTTGTTTGTCTTTCTTAAAAATCTTGATGTAATCGTCGACAAATCCGATTGTTCCCATCCATAAAGTTGTAACTATCAACAAGATGATATAAATATTATTCAATTTTGTAAAAAGAAACACGGGAATAAGCGTCGCGATAATGATAATCAATCCACCCATCGTTGGTGTTCCTGCTTTTTCATTTTGACCTGCTAGACCCAACTCACGAACTGTTTCACCTACTTGTTGATTTCGAAGGAAACCAATAATTCGCTTTCCGAAAATGGTGGATATCATCAAGGAAAGAATGACCGCCAAGGCTGAACGAAACGTGATATATTGAAACACCCCAGTTCCTGGAATATTGAGTGTTTTGTCGAGGTATTCAAATAAGTAGTATAACATAAATTCCAATTTTTAAAATTCCAAATTCCCATCGTTGGGATTTGGGATTTGGTTTTTTGATTATTTCCCCAGTTGTATTAATAATTCCTTTACAATTTGCATATCGTCAAAATCGTAGCGAACGCCATTAATTTCTTGATACGTTTCGTGTCCCTTTCCAGCTATCAGAATGATATCGTTTGGTTGTGCTAATTGGCAAGCCGTTTTGATTGCCTGTTTTCTATCGGTAATGGAAACTGCTTTTTTGAAATTTTGCGGTTCAACACCTTTTTCCATTTCAGCGATAATGGTCTCTGGATTTTCTGTTCTCGGATTATCCGACGTGATGATGACTTTGTCGCTTAATGTCGTTGCAATATTAGCCATGATCGGACGCTTCGTTTTATCTCTGTCGCCACCGCAACCCACAATGGTAATGAGTTGTTCGTTTTTGGTTCGAATATCGTTGATGGTTTTCAGTACATTTTCAAGTGCGTCTGGCGTATGCGCATAATCTACAATCGCCGTAATCTTTTCGTTGGATACGATATATTGAAATCGTCCCGAAACACTTTCTAATTCAGACAACAGTCGAAGTACGTCGAAAGAATCAAGTCCCAATTCAACCGCAGTTCCGTAGATCGCGAGCAAATTATACGCATTGAAAGTGCCGATTAGTCTGACCCAAACTTCATTCTCGTTGATCTTCATCAACAATCCAGACATTTGACTTTCGAGAATCTGCGCTCGATAATTAGCATACGATTTTAAAGCGTAAGTCAGTTTTCGTGCTGTTGTATTTTGCAACATCACCGTTCCGTTTTTGTCATCAATGTTGACCAAGGCAAAAGCAGCCTTAGGTAAGTGATCGAAAAAAGACTTCTTCACATCACGATATTCCGAGAAAGTCGGATGATAATCAAGATGATCATGCGAAAGGTTGGTAAAAACACCGCCTTCAAATTGCAGTGCTTCGGTTCGTTGTTGGTGAATACCGTGTGAGCTCACTTCCATAAAGCAATGCGTCACATCGTTATCAACCATTTCTCTCAAATATTTATTGATGGTAATAGAATCCGGCGTGGTGTGAGTCGCTTTATATTCGACCTCATCTACCATAATTTTTACAGTAGAAAGCAATCCTACTTTGTGTCCCGCTTTTTGAAATAATTGGTATAATAATGAAGCGATGGTTGTTTTGCCATTGGTACCGGTAATGCCCACTAATTTTAGCGAATGCGATGGATTTCCGTAGTAATTGGCAGCAATAAATGCAAGTGCTTTATTGGTGTCTTTTACTTGAATATAGGTGATTCCTTCAGCAATTTCCGCTGGAAAAGTATCACAAACTATTGCTGTTGCTCCTTGCTGAATGGCTTTGTTAATAAAATCATGACCATTAGATTGTGTTCCTTTAATAGCAATAAACAAATCGTTTGTCCCAATTTTTCTGGAATCAAAATCGATGGCATTGATGGTGATATCCGTCGATCCTTTTACGGCCTCGATGCTTACTTTGTATACTATTTCTCTTAAGGCAATCACGATAATTCTAGTATTATGGTCGTTTTTTTATTGAAAGTTTGTCCGGGTTGGATTGACTGAGATTTGACTTTCCCAGCACCTTTAACTTTTATATTTAACCCTAAATTTCCAAGCAACGCAATTGCATCCATCCCAGACATTCCTTTCACATTTGGTATAAAACTTTGCTTCTTTTGTGTTTTTGTATAGTAAGCCGCATAGCTTTTTTCTTGCGTTGCGCTTTTCTTATTCAAGTTTTTGATTTCGTTGGTAGAAGGCGCATCGGTAAATATTTTTTGTGCGATTCTTTTGAACACGGGACCAGCGACATCTGCTCCATAATAATTGTTGTTGGAGGTATTCGGTTCGTGAACCACTACGATGCAGGAATATTTTGGTTCTTCTGCTGGAAAATAGCCTACAAACGAAGAAATATAATGTTTCTCAACGCCTCCTTTTTTGGCGTAATTGGCTTGTGCCGTTCCTGTTTTTCCGGCCATAGAGAAGTCTTTCGAATACAGTTTAGAACCAGTTCCTTTTTTAACCACGTTTTTTAAAACAGCTTGTAATTTGAGCAAAGTCTCATTTGAACAAACCTTAGGATTGATTACTTCTGTGTTGAATTTTTTGATGGTTTTACTCCACTCTTTAATTTCAGATACAAACTGTGGTTTTACCATCACTCCATTGTTGGCAACTGAATTATAGAAAGTCAACGTTTGCAAAGGCGTGATTGAAACGCCATAGCCAAATGCCATCCACGGTAAAGAAATCGCGCTCCAATTTTTGTCTCCAGGTTGCGGAATATATGGAATTCCCTCTCCTTTGATAGGAAGCCCTAACGGCTTATTTAAGCCATAACTATTGAGATGATTAACAAATTGGGCTGGGTCATTTTTGTAGTTATTGTAGACCGCTTGCACCATAACCGTATTAGAAGAAACTTCAAATCCTCTTGCCAGTGAAATTTTTCCATATCCACCTTCATGCGAATCCCGCACTTTCTTTCCCGAATACATGATAGTTCCGCCTTGACTATCGAAGACTGCGCTGGTATCGACTTTTTTATCATCTAACAAAGTCATCAAATCCGCCAATTTATAGGTAGAACCAGGTTCGTGAGATTCGGCAATCGCGTAATTAGTAGTTTCAAAGTAGGTACTGTCTGCAGCTTTGTTAGCGCTTTCCGGATTTTTTCCAAGATTAGAAATGGCTTTGATATTGCCAGTTTTGGTTTCCATTACTACGACGCAACCATGATCAGCATTGAACGCGCGGAGTTGCTTTAGCAAAGCATGATGCGCAATATCTTGGATATACACATCAATGGTTGAAATCACATCGTAGCCGTCTTGAGGATCCACTTCGTTGACATCACGAATTGGTTTCCATTGACCTTTAGCAATTTTTTGTTTTAAGATTTTTCCGTCTTTGCCATTGAGATATTTTCTGAAAGCCCATTCGATTCCTTTACCATCTTTCACTCCACTCGGCGTAAGTCTCTCGTAACCAATCGTTCTCTCAGCAATTTTGCCAATAGGATGTTCACGCACCGTTTTTTGTTCTGTGATGATGCCACCTTTGTATGCGCCAAGATTGAATAATGGAAAACTCTTGATTTTCATATATTCCGTGTAGCTTAAGTCACGAGCCACCAGAAAGTATCGATTCTTATTCGCTCTTGCTTTTCTCAAGTCAGATTGAAATGTACTGCTAGATTTGTTGAGTAAGACACCTAAAGAATCCGCAAGTGCTTTTACGTTTTTTTCAAACGCTTCGCCCTTTGGAGCAATAGCATCAAAACGGATGGTGTATTTTGGGATAGAGGTTGCTAACAAACTGCCATCAGCTGAATACACATTCCCTTTATTGGCTGGGATCACAAAATTACGAACCGTTCTTTCTTTAGCTAACTTTCTATAATAGTCGCCTTCGACCCACTGAATATTGGTCAGTTTGACAGTAATTGCAATTGCCATGAGAAACATCGCAAAAGCAACCAGATACATACGATAAGAGATATATTTATCTTCTACTGCCATATTTTCTTAAAGAAATTCTTCTCTTCTTCTTTTTTTACTTTTATTTTGGTTGGCGGAACTGACGACGGATAAATTTGTTTTGCTTCCATTTTTTCCGACACAGTCGATTCCATTCTAAGTTGCATTAATTCAGAACGACGATCTACAAATTCTGACCGTAATTCCTTTACTTCATTGGTTAAGGCAATAATTTTAAATACCTTTTGCTCATAGCGTTGTGTATTCGCAATCATGATTATCGCTAGCAAAATCAAAAAAACGATGAACCTCCAATTCTTGGCGGCATTGGCCTCTTCATTAATTAAGAACCGCGCTTTTAATATGCTATAAACACCGTTTTTCATCCTTACAATTTTTCTGCAATTCGCAACTTGGCGCTTCTAGCTCTATTATTGACCTTAATTTCATTCGCATCTGGAACGATTAGCTTTCCAATGGTTTTGAACGGAACAGAAAAGTTTCCGAAAAAATCTCGCTCTGGTTCTCCTTCGAACATGCCGTTCTTGATATATCTTTTAACCAATCGGTCTTCTAGAGAATGGTAGGAAATCACACTCAATCGTCCTTTAACATTCAATATTTCCAATGACTGTTCGAGGAATTCCTTCAAAACTTCCATTTCTTGATTTACTTCGATTCTTATCGCTTGATACATTTGCGCTAGAATCTTGTGGCTTTTGTGCGCTGGTAAAAATCGACCCAAGACAATTTTTAACTGTTCTGTGTTTCTTATCGGCGTATTTTCTCTAGCTTCGATAATCACTCTGGCAATTGCTGGCGCATTTTTTAGTTCACCATAGTCAAGAAATACTCGTTTTAGATTCTCAGCATCGTATTCATTGACTACTCTAAAAGCATTTAGGTCATTCTTCTGACTCATTCTCATGTCTAACTCAGCGTCAAATCGGGTTGAAAACCCTCTTTCGGCAACATCAAATTGATGCGACGAAACGCCCAAATCAGCCAGAATACCATCCACTTTTTGAATTCCATGAAATCGCAAAAAACGTTTTATGTATCTGAAATTCTCGGTAATCAATACGAATCGGTCGTCATCTATCGCATTGGCAATCGCATCTTCGTCTTGATCAAAAGCAAACAATTTTCCGTGTGGACCCAATCGATTTAGAATTTCCCTAGAATGTCCGCCGCCGCCAAAAGTCACATCAACATAAACACCGTCTGGCTTGATATTTAATCCATCAAGGGTCGGATGAAGCAGAACAGGATTATGATATTCCATTAGCATCATCATTTACATTTCCCATTACGTCTTCTGCCAAATCGGCAAAATCAATTACAGAATCATCTATTGCTTTTTCATATAAATCTTTATCCCAAATCTCTACGATATTCACTGCAGAAGACAGCACCACATCTTTGGATATTTGAGAGAATACCACTAAATCTTTTGGAATTAATAATCGACCAAGGGCGTCGATTTCTACCACTTTTACTCCTGCGGTGAATCGCCGAATGAAGTCGTTGTTCTTTTTTACAAAACGATTGAGTTTGTTGATTTTTTCCATCATCAAGTTCCATTCGTTCATTGGATACAATTCGAGACAAGGCTGAAATACAGAACGCTTCAAGACAAATCCGTCTTGAAGAGCAATCGACAACTGCTTTTTCAAAGGCGCTGGAATCAGCAACCTCCCTTTAGCATCGACTTTGCATTCGTATGTTCCGACAATTGAATTCAAAAAAAGTGGCTTTAAAATGTTTAGGAGCAAAAATATAAAAATAATTACCACAATTTACCACAAACTACCACTTTGTTGATAAGTTTTACCACTTTTTTACTTTTTGCCACAGTAAACGCTTCGATTTCTCAAACACTTCTCTAGCAAATCGTTAACGAAATCATGACAAGAAAGATGAAGTTCCCAAGAATCAGTCGCAGCATAAAACCACTTCAACTTCGAAAAAATGAAAAAACCGACATTTTACGAGATTGGAAAAACCCCAATTTTAAAAAACAGGACAACACTTTCATTTCATCTTTAAAATCCTATATTTGTGTCCTTAAGAAATGTGATAAAACACTATGAATTCTATCTTAAAGAAAGACGGTAAATACACTTATTTTGAAGCTGGCGAAGGAACTCCAATCGTGATTCTTCATGGTTTGATGGGAGGATTGAGTAACTTTGATGGTGTGGCAAATTATTTTCCAGAGCAAGGATACAAAGTAGTGATTCCGGAGCTTCCTATTTATACTCAAAACATTCTAAAGACGAATGTGAAGGCTTTTGCGAAATATGTCAAAGATTTTATCACGTATAAGAAATTTGACCGAGTAATTCTTTTAGGCAATTCGCTTGGCGGTCACATTGCTTTGTATCATACCAAAATGTATCCTGAAAAAATGTTAGGACTTGTCATTACAGGCAGTTCAGGTCTGTATGAAAGCGCCATGGGAGATAGTTATCCAAGAAGAGGCGATTACGATTATATTCAGAAAAAAGCAGAAGCAGTTTTTTATGACCCTAAAATAGCGACGAAGGAAATCGTTGACGAAGTTTATTCGATGGCGAATGATCGCATCAAGCTCATCAAAACTTTGACCATTGCGAAAAGCGCCATTAGACATAATATGGCTAAAGATTTACCTAAAATGCATGTGCCTACTTGCATTATTTGGGGAAAGAACGACAATGTAACTCCTCCAGAAGTCGCAGAAGAATTCCACAAACTCTTACCTCATTCTTCACTCTATTGGATTGACAAATGTGGTCATGCTGCCATGATGGAACATCCAAACGAATTCAATACTTTGATGCATCAGTGGTTGAAAGAACAAAAGTTGTAATCAGTCGATAATACCTTCCAATAAGAAACCCAAGCTACAGAATTCGCCTGATTTGACTACCTTTGGCGAAATCAAAATTTACGATGAAGATTACTACAGCCGAATTTATCATTAGCAATTCCGAAGTTGCAAAATGTCCGAAAGATCTCTTGCCGGAATATGCTTTTATTGGTCGTTCTAACGTTGGGAAATCATCCTTGATTAATATGCTGACCAACCATAAGAATTTAGCAAAAACATCTGGACGGCCTGGAAAAACACAGTTGATTAATCATTTCAAGATCAATAACAATTGGTTTTTAGTGGATTTACCGGGTTATGGTTATGCTAAAGTATCTAAAAAAACAAAATCGGTATTTCAGCAATTTATTACAGATTATTTTGAAAAAAGAGAGCAATTGGTTTGTGCTTTTGTGTTGATTGACATCAGACATGAAGCACAGAAAATCGACTTAGAATTTATGGAATTTATGGGCGAAAGCGAAATTCCCTTTTGCATTATTTTTACGAAAGCTGATAAGATTAGTAAAGTCAAAATTGATTCGCATATTGCAGCATACAAAAAACAAATGTTGATGAACAATTGGGCAGAAATGCCGCCTTTTTTTGTAACCTCATCCACAGAATCAACCGGGAAAGAAGAATTGCTTTCCTACATCGGAGAAATCAACGAGGAAGTTTTTAATTCTAATTCATAAAAAAAGCGACTTAAAGTCGCTTTTTTTATTCTTAATTATATTCCATTAATTCTATCTTGAAAAATCCGGCATCTTCCATAATCTGTCCAAATTCATCATTCCAGAATATATAGGAATCATTGATGATATCCGACTTTTCATAGTGATACACTTTACAATGAAAGGAGCCCGCAGGTACCGTAATCAATGAATCTATGTCGACAACAGTATGTAAAACAACTGCACCATCTGCATCAGTTTCGCTCCAAGTATCATTCAATGCTGCGTTTGTCTTATACAACTTACGAGGATCAATGCCGTCGTTGTTGGCATCGTTAATCATCCAAACACCGTCTTGCCAAAATTTGTTTTGAACAGTTCCTGTCACCACATTCGCTGTATTTCTGAATTCCATAGTTGAAATCAAACCGGTGCCGTTACAAGCTCCATAGGTGAGTTTCATCGTTCCCGCATCAGAACCAAATTGTGTCAATTTATATTTTTGGTATTTGCCGGTTTGAAAAAAAGCAATGTTAGAAGTACAGGTTCCTGATGGATTAGGATTATCATTACTATCTGAGTCACTACTGCAACTGAATAAACTAAATGTCAATATGACTAGCGCAGTTCTGTATAGGTTTTTCATTATTTTGGTTTTAAAGTTAGTGCCAAAAATAGCATAACTTTTCACTTCATCAAACAACTATTGCGTTAATTCCAGTTTTTCGGCAAAATAATCACAAAAATCTTTCATAGTTGCGGTCATTTTCTCATCTCCAGTAGCACGTTGGAAGGTTTCAGACATCGCTACTAGCGTCTGGTGAAAAAACAATTTCATTTCATCTACAGGCATATCTTTTGTCCAGAGATCGATACGCAAGGTTTCTTTAGCTTTACTATCCCAAATAGACAGCATCATTGCTTTGGCTTCTTCTGCGTCGACGCCACCATCTTGGGCAGTCCAGGTGAGTTTTTCAGGAACTCTATTTTCGTCTAATTCGACAAAGAATTTTATTTCAGAGGTGATTGTTTTTGACATTATTTCTTGGGTTTGTATTTTGATTTTTCGAAGATTTCTGTGGCATCCATCTTTAGAAAGTCATTGAGTGAAACTTTATTGTTTTCCATGAATGAACGTGCGATTTGCCAGCCTATCCAAGTACCAATTCTACCTGGTGTTTCATTGTCAATTTCGAGATAGAATTTAGAGAAGGGAGCAGGATTGATAAAACGTGGAATCAATTTTTGGTCGGTATCATACAGCATCTTGTTCTCGATGAAATAGCGCCAAATGTAGCCTTCATTTTCTTGGCACCACAGCAGTTGCTCTTTGGTATAACCAATTTTATCCGCATCCGAAGTTTCAGGAAGCAATTGGTCTTTTAGATACAACTCCTTGCCAACGTATATCATCTGAGCCAGAAAAGAAAGATTGTTGGGTGGCGTCACTTTTGTTTTGGCAAAACTAGCAGCGATATCCGGTATCATTTGACTTGACTCGAAGTTCTGTGTGATATAGGAAGGAAATTCATAAAAACGATGCTTTTTTCCAAGATATAATTCAAGAGAAATAATGAGCATTTCTTTGGTGTAAATTACCTTGTTTTGGTAATCCATTTCGGAAATGACAGTATAAACCTTGGGTGTTTTTGTTTCTGGGAAATAGTATTTGATGTGTTTGAAAAGGTCTTCTATTTCGGCTGTTTTTCCATCAAAGTTGGCATATAATTTCTCAACTTCGGTGTACAACTCTCTCCACTGTGGATGTTGCATCTTCTCTAACCAAACGCTGTCGTCGTTGCCTGCCGGAAAAAAGAATGGATAATCTTGTTTGAGCTTAGGCAAATCTTGCGGCGCAGTTTCAAAAAAAGCCTTATCAAAACGATTAACCTTGATTTGAACTGGAATTTCCTCAACCGCTTTCTCGATTTTAGTTTTCTTGTCACAAGAAAAAAATAAGAAAAAACTTAAAATTAATGGTAAAACAACGACTGATTTCATAGCGTGTACGTAATTTAGCCCTGATGGCAGCGGCATCCTTTTTTGCTTAGAAAAAATCCCGTGGTCTACGCTACAGTTGTCAAGCAAAAAAGATATAGCGAACAGCAGGAAATAGCTCCTAATAATTATTATTTTTGCAAAGATACCTTTTGGTTTATAAAAATCTTGAAAATTATGGCGAAAAAAAGCACCATTGATGTTGAAAAAGTCAACTTGCACATCGTAAACTGGTTAAGAAATTATGCTGAAAACGCAAAAGTGAACGGATTTGTTGTGGGCGTTTCTGGCGGTATCGATTCTGCCGTAACATCAACCTTATGCGCACAAACTGGATTGAAAGTACTTTGTGTGGAAATGCCAATTCATCAGGTGCAACATCAGGTCTATCGCGGAAGGGAACACATTTCACAATTGAAGGAACGATTTCCTAATGTGAGTAGTGTTGAAGCTGATTTATCGTCGGTTTTTGAGGATTTCAAGAAGCAAGTTCCGACGAGTTCTGATGAATCTAAATTGCATTTAGCATTGGCCAATTCTCGAGCGAGATTGCGAATGACTACTTTGTATTATTTTGCTGGAATTCACGGACTTTTAGTTGCTGGAACAGGCAATAAAGTTGAAGATTTTGGCGTGGGATTTTACACTAAATACGGCGACGGCGGCGTTGATTTGAGTCCAATTGCAGATTTGATGAAATCCGATGTATTTGCGTTAGGCCACTATTTGAACGTGCCAGCGTCTATCTTGAATGCGGCACCAACTGATGGTTTGTTTGGTGATGATCGCACAGATGAAGATCAATTGGGTGCAACCTATGATGAATTAGAATGGGCGATGATAGCCGCTGAAAATGGAAAGTCGGCAGATGATTTTGAGGGCAGAGAAAAGGAAGTGTTTGGGATCTATAAACGTTTGCACGCTATTAACCAACACAAAATGAATCCAATACCAGTTTGTTTACTTCAACGTTAATAACGGCATTTTGTCTAAAAGTTTTGAACTATTAAGTTTTTTTTAACTAAATTTATCCGTTCTTAAAAAATTTAATTCATAAATAAATACCACTATGATTAAAGTTTGTTTGGCAGATAACTATCCGGTTGTACATTTCGGGATCAAATCCTATTTTAAAGATCACTCTGAAATTGCGATTGTTTCTAACGTTGGTAATTTTTCGATGGTGAAAGACGTACTTTATACGAAAGAAATTGATGTATTGGTTTTAGACTTGGATTTAGATGGACTGTCGAGCATCTACGAATTGAAGGCCATTATTAGAAATTATACGAAGACCAAAGTGATTGTTTTTAGTAGTTATTCGGAGCAAATTTATGCGCCAAACGCAATTAAAGCTGGTGTTGCTGGATATGTTCACAAAACCGCTAAAATTGAAACTCTCGGAATTGCTATCATACGTGTTTTTCAAGGTCAAACCATATTGAATGACACCATCAAGAAAAATCTTGCATTGATTGCTAAGCAAAACAAGAGCGAAAGATTGTATCGAAAACTTTCTAACCGCGAAATTGAGGTGTTGCGTTATTTGAGCAGTGGTAAGAAAAACAATGAAATTTCTTCTATTTTAGGTTTGAATGAAAAAACTATCAGTACTTATAAACTACGGTTACTCACTAAATTAAACGTTACCAATTTGGTTGACTTGGTGAATAAAGCAAAAACGTTAGAAATCGTCTAACTATAACGAGACAAAACTCTTCCTAGTTTTTTTGAAAACGAATTGATCAATCCATTATAATCCATGGTCATTCGTAATTGTTCTGAATTGTCTGCCTCGATTTCTTTTGATAAGGTATGCTTTAATTCTTCGACCAATTGACAAACCAAAAACCAACGAATACTTAAGATTGTTTCCGAAACATATTGGGCAGTTGTCACATCTTTCATCTTTACAAACACATTTCTACCTTCCCAATTGCTGAGTTCATTGAGTTCATTTTCCATAATGATGTTGGTCACTTCTTGGGCAAATTCTGGAGAAAGATGCATCAGGTAATCTTCTAAATTGAATACTTCATTTTGTAGAAAATACTGTATTAATTGATTGTAGATTCCCAAAAACATTGGGTTTGCCAATTCAATTTCGTCTTCTTGCAAACTCAAGTAAATTCGCTGAAAAACTTTATATTCTTTTCTTTCAGAAACTTCGTCTAGTTCGCCTTCTTCATTTGCCTTTAGAATGACATCTTCAAATTCTTCGGTTTTATCACCGTAAAGCAAAAGGATTTCAATAATTTTTCGTTCCAATTCGTAGAGCACATCTACCTTTTGAACTGCAATTGGATTTTCGTTCTTGACAACCTCAAATGCTTTCTGTTCTTGTTTGACTTTTTTACCCGCTTCAGTCAGATCTTTTTGAACCAATTGCGCCAACGTATTGAGCAGCACTTGTTCCGAAATATCCATGATGCGGGAACACTCTTGAATATAGATTTCTCTTTTGATTCGGTCTGGTATTTTAGAAATACTTGTCACCATATCTCGAATCAGATCAGCTTTTTTGATGGGATCATTTTGGGCTTCATTCATGAGTAATGAAGCTTTAAATTGGATAAAATCCCTAGCATTTTCTTCTAAATACAACACCAAATCATCATACGAAGTTTTCTTGGCAAAACTGTCAGGATCTTCTCCTTCTGGGAAAGTACAAACGCGAACATTCATGCCTTCTTCCAAAATCAAATCGATTCCTCGGATGGAAGCGCGCAATCCTGCCGCGTCGCCGTCGTATAGAACGGTTATGTTTTTTGTAAGTCGATTGATCAAACGGATTTGATCTGGAGTCAGCGCCGTTCCTGAGGATGCAACAACGTTTTCAATTCCGGCTTGGTGAAATTGAATGACGTCGGTGTAACCTTCCACTAAAAAGCAGTTGTTTTGCTTGGCAATCGCTTGTTTGGCGTAATAAATGCCATACAACACTTTGCTTTTATGGTAAATTTCGCTTTCAGGAGAATTGACATATTTGGCGGCTTTTTTATCGTTGGTTAAAATTCGACCGCCGAAGCCTAAGATTCTGCCCGACATACTGTGAATGGGAAACATTACGCGACCTCTAAAACGGTCTATCAAACGTTCTTCTTTGACAATCGTCAGTCCAACGCTTTCAAGGAATTCTAGTTTAAATCCTTTGCCCAGAGCTTCTTTTGATAAAGCGTCCCATTGTTCCGGAGAATATCCTAAAGCGAACTTCTTGATGGTTTCGTTGGTAAAACCTCTTTCTTTAAAATAGGTATAACCGATGGCTTTGCCTTCATCAGAATTTAAGAGTGTGTCTTGAAAATAATTCTTAGCAAATTCAGACACCAAAAACATACTTTCCTTTATATCTGTATTGGCTTTCTCTTCTTGCGTTTGCTCGGTTTCTTCCAGCTCGATGTTGTATTTTCTGGCCAAATAACGAATTGCTTCTGGATAAGTAAAATGTTCGTGCTCCATCAAGAAAGCTACTGCATTTCCGCCTTTTCCGGAACTAAAATCTTTCCAGATTTGTTTGACTGGCGACACCATGAATGAGGGCGAACGTTCATCCGAAAATGGACTCAATCCTTTGAAGTTGCTTCCGGCACGTTTGAGTTGTACAAAATCGCCAATGACCTCTTCAACGCGAGCGGTTTCGAAAACGGTATCTATGGATGATTTTGAGATCAAAGTATGTTGCAATTTGAAATTCAGGAAAGCGTCAAAGTTAGGAATTTTTTGTGGATGTTGGTTGTGAGTTGTCGGTTGTTGGTTGTTGGTTGTTGGTTGAGATAAATGTTGATAGTAGTTGATGTCTCTAGCCCTGATAGCAGCGGTATCTTTTTGCGCCGTTGTTTACTTCGTCAGTTCGCTCCGCTCGTGTGGCGTGAAAAATTTAGCGGATAGCAGGTTCCCGGCTCCTCATAAAAAAAGCACCTCTTTCGAAGTGCTTCTTTGACATATAAACAAGGTTGAACATTTTAGTTGAAATCGAATCGGAGTCCAAGTGAGACGTTGTTTTGATCGACCACATTGTTTCTGAACAATGGACTTAAATCGTATTTAGCATACAAACTCAACTCTTTATAACCAATATAAGCGCTGGCGCCGTAAATCAAATCATTGACATTGTAATCTCCTTTTGATTTTTGTCTGACATCGTTGCCGTTTTCGTCTTCATAACACAAAATTTGTTTTGATTTGATGTTACCGCCGATGTAACCACCGAGTCCAACACGAAACGATTGATGCGTTCTGAAAATGGTTCTATCATCTTTTTGTGTTTTACCTGAAAAATCGAATTCTAAGTGCATTGGAACAACCAAATAGACGTTTCTAAAACGGGAATCGCTGAGATGCGTTGCGCTAACTTCGAGATTGGTTTGGTTGCCATTTTCAACAAAATAGCGGTTTTCCGTTGGGCGTAAGTTGTTGTACATTAAGGACATTCCGTATTTGGCGTGCAGAAGATTGGTGTTTTTGAGAATACGCGTATTCCAAGTAACGCCCCATTCGTAGAAATGCGATCCCCAATAGCGATAATCGGAATTGGCTACGGCTTTGTTGGTCGCGAGATTGTTGAGACCGAAAGCGAATACGAACTGTGAGGTGGTTCTGCTTTCGCCATTTCTAAATTTATCTTTAACTTTCATGTTTGGAAAAGTAAAAGTGTATCTTCTGGTTGAATCTTCTTCTTTGATTTTTCCATCTACTTTTTCTTGCACTAAATCATTGAGCTGAACTTGCATTTCGGCGACACGCGTCTCGATATTTTTTGCACGAACCTCAGCCAATTTTGCTTTCTTTTCGTCGGCTTGTTCTTTGGTTATTTGGTTTTTTTCTAGTTCGATGTTGACTGCTTCGACTTCGTCTTTGAGTGCTAGTTTTTCTTCTTTGGTGATGCTTTCGATTTTAAAAGCGATGTTTCTGGCTCGAGATTCGAAGGTTTCTTGTCCATAAACTTGCGTTAAGAATAGGATTAAAATTCCGGCTAAATAAAAGGTAAAATTTCTCATGATTGTTACGTTTTTTGATTGATGATTGTTTTATTGTTGATTTCGATTGGCGAGTGCCACTTTTACGGTTTTATAATTTTTGTCGATTTTTCGGATTACTTTCTCGCGAAAAGAAAGCTCTAGTTCGTTGTCGACTTCGGAAAGCAAATTGGAAGCATTTACTTTGATGGTCGGATTATTTGCTTTGGTTGTGACTTCGGCAATTTGTGATCCGTTGGTGATTGGATTTGGTGAAGTTTGGTTGATTTCATTCGTTTTTTGATTATTGATTGATTTTTCGATCTGTTGTTCTACAGAATTTTTATTTGTGTTTGAAGATTGAGCGATTTGATTTTGGGGAACGTTAATTTGCTTATTGATTTTTTGAGAAGGTGAAATCGACGTGTTCTTTTTTGGCGTTGCCACTTGATTTTCAGCTACTACTTCGATTTCTTTTTGAATTTGAGCTCGAGTTTGTGTCTCACCATTTATGGAATCGTTTGTAGGTTTAGCCACATTATTTTCTACAACTTCCGTTCTTTTCACATCTACTAATTCTGCTGGATTGCTAAAAAAGACGTATCCAATAGCTAAAAATCCGACGATGCTTGCTGCGATGTAAATCCAGTTATAGATTGGCTTTACTTTTTTCTCTTCTCCAACCGTTAACATAGCATCTAAACGATCCCAAGCAGCTGACGACGGATTGATTTCTCGTTGGTCAAGTTGACTTTTAAATTCTTTTTCCAATTTATTTAGTCCCATTTTGGTGTGATTTTAACTTACTGATTTCGTTTTGCAAGATTCTTCTTGCGTGCGACAATTGTGATTTGGATGTTCCTTCATTAATGGAAAGTAATTCAGCTATTTCTTGGTGTTTGTAACCTTCTATAGCGTACAAATTGAAAACCATCTTGTATCCGTCTGGCAAAGTATCTATTAGAAACTGAATTTCCTCGACATTGAATTGACTCTCGGTTCCATTGGCGCTTTCTTCTTTATAACTTTCTTCTTCTAAAAAGCTAACTTTCTTGTTGGCTCTGATATAAGAAATACATTCGTTGACCATGATGCGGCGAATCCAACCTTCAAAACTGCCTTTATGTTCAAAATTCTTTAGGCTGGTAAACACCTTCATAAAGGCGGAAATCATAACGTCTTCTGCGTGATGAATATCTTTTACATATTGACGGCAAACACTTAACATTTTCGGAGCATATTTAGAATAAATCAACTGTTGTGCTTGCCGATTGTTTTCGACTGCCAGTTGAATTCTGTTTTTCTCTTCTTGATGTAAATCGATTATTTTCAAAACTTTTTGTAAAGTGTTACTGTTAGCATAGACGCACAAGTGTAGAAAATGGTTGCACGTTTCTTGAAAAAAAGTAAAAAAATTTTTTAATTTACTCTTTTACAGCGATTTATAAATGAAAAAAATTAGATTTTTCTTTCAATCACATAGTTAACCATCAATAACAGGGAAGATTTGTATTCGGAATCGGGGAATTTTTGTAGTAATTGAATGGCTTCTTGCTGAAATTCGATCATTTTTTGTTCCGCGTACGCGAGTCCATTTTTGCTTTTAACGAAGGCAATAACTTCTTTAACGCGCTTTTTATCTTTATTGTGGTTTTTGATGGAATTGATCAACCATGATTTCTCTTTGACACTACAATTATTGATTACATAAATTAACGGCAAAGTCATTTTTTGTTCCTTGATATCAATACCCGTTGGTTTTCCAATCGCGTCTTCCGTATAATCAAATAAATCATCTTTGATTTGAAAAGCCATACCAATCAATTCGCCAAACTTTCTCATGGTTTCTACCTGTGCTTCATCCTCATTGACAGATTTGGCGCCAAGTGCACAACAAGACGCAATTAGCGTAGCTGTTTTCTTTCGAATAATTTCGTAATAAATATCTTCGATGATGTCTAATCGACGGGCTTTTTCTATTTGAAGCAATTCCCCTTCGCTCATTTCTCGAACGGCGACTGAAATAATTTTAAGCAAATCAAAATCGCCATTATCAATAGAAAGTAACAATCCTTTTGAAAGTAAATAATCGCCGACTAAAACAGCAATCTTGTTTTTCCAAAGTGCATTAATAGAAAAGAATCCTCTTCTTCTGTTGCTATCATCAACAACGTCATCATGCACTAAAGTGGCTGTGTGAATTAGTTCAATGACGGAAGCACCGCGGTAGGTTCGTTCGTTGACCAAACCATTATTCAACATTTTAGCGGTAAGAAAAACAAACATGGGCCGCATTTGTTTTCCCTTTCGATTTACGATATAATAAGTAATTCTATTGAGCAGCGCCACCTTTGAAGTCATCGAATCGTAGAACTTTTTCTCAAAAAGTTCCATTTCTTGATGGATGGGCTGTTTTATTTGCGAGATGATATTCATTGAAATTCAAAGATAGTATTAAGTTGTAGAGATTTAAAAGTTAAAATTTAATATTTTTACTAAAGGAATTAAACCATCTCTAAACGAGTAAGTCCAAAACCCAAACTTTTAAAAATTGGAAATATGAAAACAAAAATTTTAGCCCTTGGTTTTATCGCCATCTTATTAATGGCAAGTTGCAGCAAGAATGAAAAAGAAACATCCTCTTCGATGAATTCAAGTGACATAGTCGCCAATGCAAAAATTGACAATATTGGTGACGATGTTGCGCAAATCGTAGACAGTCAATCAAACGCCACCGAAGCAGGAAGATACAGCAGTCTAACTTCTGGTTGTCTAACCGTAAGTACCTCTCAAAACGGCAGCACGTGGACAAGAACGTTAGATTACGGAACCACAAATTGTCTCTTAGACAATGGTAATTATGTAAGAGGGAAAATCATTATTACATTTCAAGATGATTTTGATGCAGCAACAAGAACTTTGAATTTTTCCTTTGAAAATTTTTATCATAACGACCGACATGTTGAAGGAAATAGAACTGTGGTAAAAACCAGATTAGAAAATGGTCATATCAAAGCAGACATTGATCTAAACATGACAATCACCAATCCAGATGGAAGAGTTTTTACGAGAACTGGGCATAGAATTAGAGAATACAATCCTGAATCCAACGAATTTTCGGTGACAGGAAGTTGGATGACAACAAACCAATCAAACGGAGTAACGCATACAAATACAATTAGTGACGCATCACCATTGAGAATCGTTTATAGTTGTCAACAAGAACAAGGACAAAATCGTTATGAGATTGTAAGTGGCATAATTACCATTACAAAAAGTAATAGCAACAATACAGCTGTAATTGATTATGGAGATGGAGAATGCGACAATACTGGCACAATTACCATAAATGGAGGTTCACCGATAACGTTCACTTTGAGAAATTAAGTAATAGAAAATCCCAAAAAAAGGTTCCAAAATGGAGCCTTTTTTTATGCCTCTTTATTTGCCAATTGACCGCAGGCCGCATCAATGTCTTTTCCACGACTTCTTCTAACCTTAGCGACAATTCCGTTTGCCTCTAGTGCGTGAATATAGGCATCAATCGATTCGTCGGAAGCTTGTTGGAATTCTCCGTCATCAATTGGATTGTATTCGATTAGGTTCACTTTACAGGGAACGTATTTACAGAATTTTACCAACGCATCTACGGAAGCTTTATTGTCATTGATATCTTTCCATACGACGTATTCGTAGGTAATCTTGCTCTTGGTTTTTTGATACCAATATTCTAAAGATTCCCGCAAATCTGCTAAGGGAAAATTAGTGCTAAATGGCATAATTCGAGATCGAATGTCGTCAATCGCGGAATGCAAAGAAACCGCCAACTTAAATTTCACCTCATCATCTGCTAACTTCTTAATCATTTTCGGCACACCAGAAGTAGACACTGTAATTCTCTTTGGTGACATGCCTAAACCTTCGTCAGAAGTAATCATTTCGATGGCTTTTAGAACATTGTTGTAATTCATCAATGGTTCACCCATCCCCATAAATACAATATTCGACAAAGGATGATTATAATATAAGCGACTTTCTTTATCAATCGCAATGACTTGATCGTAAATTTCAGCAGGCTCTAAATTCCGCATTCTTTTTAAACGAGCTGTAGCGCAAAAATTACAATCCAAGCTGCAACCCACTTGGCTAGAAACACAGGCTGTAGTCCTCGTGTTTGTTGGAATCAATACCGATTCAACAACTAGACCATCGTGCAAACGAACTGCATTCTTAACTGTTCCGTCTTCGCTTCGTTGCATTTGATCCACTTTAATGTGGTTAATTACAAAATGTTCTTCAAGCATTGATCGGGTTGCCTTTGAGACATTGGTCATGTCTTCGAATCGGTGGGCGCCTTTGCTCCAAAGCCATTCGTAGACTTGATTGCCGCGAAAAGATTGATCGCCATTCGAAACAAAAAAGTCCCGAAGTTGTTCTTTTGATAAAGCGCGTATGTCTTTTTTCTCGATTTGCATGGGGCAAATTTAACGACTATTTGTCGAATTATTTCATCCGTTAGCATAAATGCTCGTGCGCCGTTTTGATATTTTGATAACTTTGCCAAAAACAGCGATCATGCACTTTATTTCCGAAGAATTAGAAGACTATATCGAGCGCCATTCCGAAAAAGAACCTGAATTGTTAGCAGCTCTGAATAAAGAAACGTATCAAAAAGTGCTGTTGCCTCGAATGTTGAGCGGACATTTTCAGGGAAGAGTTTTGAGTATGCTTTCCAAATTGATTCGTCCAACAAACATTCTGGAAATTGGTACCTACACGGGTTACTCGGCTTTGTGTTTGTGCGAAGGAATGCAAGAGCATGGATCTTTACACACCATTGATATCAAAGAAGAATTGGTTGATTTTCAGCGAAAATACTTCGACAAATCGCCTTGGGGAGCGCAAATAGTTCAGCACTTGGGAGAAGCAATCGATATAATTCCAACTTTGGATTTAAAATTTGATTTGGTATTTATTGACGCAGATAAAGAAAATTACCTCAATTATTACGAATTGATTGTTCCGAAAATGAATCGTGGCGGCATCATCTTGTCGGACAATGTGCTGTGGAGTGGTAAAGTTGTAGAACCTTTGGAGCCTAACGATCTGAGCACAAAAGTATTGGTAGAATATAATGCGCATCTAAAAAACGACCCGCGAGTTGAAACGGTCTTGCTTCCGATAAGAGATGGACTAACAGTAAGTCGCGTACTTTAGCAAAAACTACGAAACTATATCTGCATTAGATATAACTTCAATTACATCATTGACCACTTTCGCGCTGGCTTCAGAACGACCTGCATGAATAAAATCTTTAATCGAAAGTTGAATCAGATGCTTGTAGACCATGTTTGGATAAGGATTGTTTCCTCCTTCTACAAAAGAAACGCGCTTCATTTCCTCGATGACTGCGATATATGCTTGACCCACTTTCATTTTGTCTGTTTCCGACAGAAGTTGGTGGAGCAAAGTGATTAATAGCAAAGGTTTATCTGTATTCATTTTTTTGGATTTCCCACAAACCTATGAAAAAAGAATGAATACCAATACATTAATAGAAACCAGCTATGATAAAAAATGAGCTTTTGGACACCCATTTTCTACAAACATTCGATTACGAAATGGCAAAGTACTTGGGTTGCAAATACTGATGAAGTTTGTAAAATAAGCTTCCGAATAACACTCCAAAAACATAGCCTGTCAAAATATCAAGGGGAAAATGCAATCCGAGATAGATTCTACTGTATGCAAAAATCAACGGAAATAAGAAGAGTAAGTAAGGATATTTGAAATGTTTTTTGAAAAGTAGAAATACAAAAACAGTACATCCCATCGAATTGACTGCGTGGCCGGAGAAAAAACTAAAAGACACACTATCTTTCACAATTCTAATAACATCTTTAATCTCAGGATCATTGCAAGGTCGCAATCGTTGCACGCCATTTTTAAAAGATTGGCCACTTGATCTGACACAAGAATTAGGAATGCCAAAAACAATAGCACAATTCCAGTTTGCTTCCAGCCTATTCTTTTTTGCAGAACAAACAAAACGAGGAGAAAAAGCGGTGTCCAGTATATTTGTTTAGTAATCAAAAGCCAGTAACCATCGAAGGTTTCAGATCCTAATCCGTTTAGAAAAACGAACAATTGTTTGTCGAATGCTACTATCTTATCTAGCATTTATTTTTGACGTTTTACTGGTCCTTCTATTAATTCGATATCTTCGGCTACTTCTACTTTTGGCGTTTCTTCTAGTAATTTCGTTTTTGCCTTATTGATTTCTGAAGTGATATTTTGAGAAAGATCATTGAAATTCCCATGCATTTCTTGAAACGTTTTGTCTAAACCATTACTTTCTGAACTTTTTTGAATTTCGCTTTTGATATCATTCGTTGCGTTTTTTAATTGCGCCATAATCTTTCCCAATGTTCTTGCAATTTCAGGGATTTTCTCTGCCCCAAAAAGCATCAACATGATAAAAAGTATCAAGACCAATTCACCGCCGCCGATTCCAAACATACTACGTTTTTTTTTTTGCAAAGTTAACAAGTAAAATAGAAGTACCTTTAACTAAATTCTTAAATTCTTCCTAATCAAATTTCGACTTCACTTCTTGTTTTGGCCACGTATTGTTAGACGTATCAATGTCTGCCGTTTCCAATTTAGGATCAACAACAATTTTGGTGATCGCCTTTTGAGTGGCAAAAGTTCTTGAAACTTCATTATCATTCATCCGCCAGATTTGAGCGGGGAATTTATAATTTTCTACAGTTCCATCTTCAAAAGTAACTTCAACGATAATCGGCATGACCAATCCGCCTGGTTTGTCGAATGTAACTTGGAAAAAATACTTTGGACTATTCAATTTGGCTTGTTCTTCTTTGCTAAATGTAGCCTGAACATATTCGTCTAAGTTTTTTATTTCTTTGATCTCAAAAGGTTTATTCATTTCTGGTTTGTAATCTTCAGTGCCTTCTGCAATCATATAAACCATAGGTCCATCAACACCAGATCTTCTTCTTTTACGTTTTGCCAGAAAATCAGTTACTTCTTTTGACGGCGTATTAGAAACAAAGTACTTTTTGACTTCTTTTATACCAATATCATTATAATCTGTAGTGTAAAACCAACCTCGGAAGAACCAATCTAAGTCGACTGCCGAAGCGTCTTCCATTGTTCTAAAGAAATCTTCAGGCGTGGGATGTTTGAATTTCCATCGATTCGCATAAGTCTTAAACGCATAATCAAACAGGTCATGACCCATAATGGTTTCACGCAGTATATTTAACCCCGCCGCTGGTTTCCGTAGGCATTATTCCCGAATTGCTTAATGCTTTCTGAGTTAGTCATAATGGGCTCGATCTTCGATTGATCGCCACTCATATAAGGCACGATTGTTTTCGCTGGACCTCTATCTGCTGGGAAATTAGGGTCAAATGTGATTTCAGCCAAATATTCCATAAACGTATTTAAACCCTCGTCCATCCAAGTCCATTGACGCTCATCAGAATTGACAATCATCGGGAAAAAGTTGTGACCTACTTCGTGAATAATGACGCCTAACATTCCGTATTTTACGCGGTCAGAATATTTACCATCCGCATCTGGTCGACCGAAATTCCAGCAAATCATTGGATATTCCATTCCTTGATCGCGAGCATTTACTGACACTGCTTTTGGGTAAGGATAATCAAACGTGTAACTCGAATAACTTTTTAATGTATGCGCCACCGCTCTCGTAGAATACTGTTCCCAAAGCGGATTCCCTTCTTTCGGATAGATGGAAACCGCCATAACGTTTCTTTCTCCAAACTTCACCGCCATAGCATCTAAAATAAACTTTCTAGAAGTAGAGATTCCGAAATCACGTACATTTTCAGCCTTAAATTTCCATGTTTTTTTCTGGGTTGAAAATCCCTTTTCCGCCACTTGTGCTTCTGCTTGCGTCACAATAATTACTGGTTTATCATAACTTTTTTCTGCCAACGCATATCTTTTTACCTGTTCAGCAGTAAACACCTCAGCTCTGTTTTGAAGTACTCCCGTCGCTTCCATAATGTGGTCTGCGGGAACTGTGATATTCACTTCAAAATTTCCAAACGGCAACGCAAATTCGCCGCTTCCCCAGAACTGCATGTTTTGCCATCCTTCGACATCATTATAGACTGCCATTCTTGGGTAAAATTGCGCCAATACATACAAATTATTACCGTCGTCAAAATGTTCGTATCCAGAGCGACCTCCGTCTAGCATATAATTGTTGATGATATAATTCCATTTAATATTCAAAACCATTTTCTCGCCATGAGCCAATGGCTTTGCCAAATTGATTCGCATCATGGTTTCGTTGATTGAGTACGAAATAGGATTTCCTTTGGCGTCTTTTACATAGTCAATCTTAAACCCACCATCGTACTTTTCTTCCAAATACTTTCTAGAAAATGCTTGCGTGCTCATCGCGGGATCGGTCGTATTGCTATCTACTAATGGGGTTTTAGAAGTACGCGCTGCTATATTTTGATCCAACTGCATCCATAAGTACTCTAAGGATTCCTTGGCATTATTGGTGTAAGTGACCGTTTCGACACCGTATAGTTTGGTGTTTTTATCATCGAGTTCAACGTCAATTTTGTAGTCGGCTTGCTGCTGGTAATAATCTGGACCTGGCGCTCCTGATGCTGTTCTGTAAGTATTGGGTGTCGCTAACAAATCATACATTTGTCTGAATTTGTTTTCATCAACATGTCCTTTTTGCTTGGGCTTTGCGACCTCTTGCGCGTTTATCGAAACAAAAAATGCCAAAATCACTAGACTAAAAAACGTCGTTTTATTCATAAATTTTACTATTAAAGCGCTAAAAATAAAGTTTTTTTTTAGAGCACTTTCGATTTGAACCTATTTTAACACCCCGCTCCAATTATCCGCAGTTAGTAACAAACTTTGTTTTTTTCCATTGACGTTGGTTTGTATTATATTCTGCTGTTCAGAGAAAACCTCCATTAGTGATTTGTTTTCAATGTAGATTGATTTGATGTTTGATACTTCGACAATTTTAAAATATCCAACTACGACGTTGCTTTCCATTTCTTTGCTCATAAAAATGATGTTTTTTGGAGTGCCGTTTACTTTGACTTTGAATTGTTCCAGAAGATATTGGTTCATTTTAGAAACGTCATCCGTAGTTTCTGCGGCATCTCCAATGTGCGTTTTAACTTTGAATCGTTTTTCTAATGCAGCGTTCAAATCATCTACAAAAATTCTAGATGTAATTTCAATTCGCTTCTTTTCAGGAACAAAATTCATTTGGTAAATCGCAATATAAAACTTGTGAATAGTGAAAGAACTAAGCGTAATAAATAACAAAAAATAGACGATACCGATTTTTCTCATAGTCCAAAAATAGTGATTTCTATGGTATCGAAATTGTTTCCCTATAATTCAACGCTAGCTTACTCATGAGGAACTTTGTAAGTGTCTTGTTTTTTGCTTTCAAAGCGCGAACAAAATCGTTGTCCTCAATCAAAAAATAATGAAACCCTTTGACATATTCCTGCGGTATTTTAAGAGATTTTGTGTAAAATTTTTCTTCGAACCATCCATCTAGTCGCAACAACAATCGTTCTTTTTTTTCTGCGACAACTTCCTTTTTGAGCATGGTCGTTCTCCCAGAAATGGCATTAAGAATTGGGTTGAGCGGAACCAATCCACTGCCAGTTGTGGCTTCATGAACCCGCCTTTCAGCTGGCGTATATTTTTTCTGCCCTTGTGGAATGATGCCTAAGTTTTCGGCTGTGATAGTACTATTTTCATTGACTTTTACTTCCTTTAATGGAATGATGCTAGCGCTCATCTTGACAATTATCAACGCCTCATTTAGGTCTTCGGCTGTAATCACTTTTCGCTTTGTTTCGAGATTTACGGCGGAAAAAACAAGGGCGTCACCAATACTTGCAAGAATGCTAAACGCTCCCTCTTGATTGGTAGACGCAGATGTATTGTTGGCAACATTAGTGATATTCACATTCTCAGTCGTGGCACCCTCAACTATTACCTTTCCCGACAGTAATTTCTGCGGAAGTACTACTTGAATACACAACAAGAAGAGGAAGATGAAAAGGGTTCGCAATGTCAATGAATCTCTATTTTTTTTCTACCGCTGTTAATTTCTTAAAATCAATGTTCTCCTCGATTAAGAAATCCATCAATTCAAATTCTGATTTCGATTTCATGACCTTTTCCACTTTTGAATCATTTTCACAGTAGAGCAAAAAAAGTTTGATCTCATCGTCTTGAAGTTTCAAAGTGCTGTTAAAAAAGGAATACTTTATTTTTTTCATCACCAATTCAGTAAATGTTGTAGTGGAAGTTACGTCGCTCTTATTGGGATTGTTTTTTCTGATTAATCTCATAACGTCTTTATACATGCGAACGAAGTCCATTCCGTTTTCTGTCACATTCGTCGGCATTACCGTGTTTTTTGGGGAAGATTGTGCGTCATCAACATACTTCTTATCAACGATATCTTGCTTATTACCCTTGATGGGCTTGAGATTTTTGTTAGATTCAATAATCACCTCTGCCAATTGATTGGTGAATGTTTGCAATCTAATTTTGATTTCTGCAGCTTTAATATCGTCTTCAGAAAGCACTATTCTTTTCGACTTAAAAATCAAACTCGAAAAAACCAAAGTATCATTCTCTCTTGCTTTAATATCGAAATATCCCCTTTTTTCAACCACGGCGCCAACCTTGGCACTTACGTTAAAAACAATGACATTCTCTACTTTTATAGAATCGTTAACTGCCTGACCATGTACTATTCTTCTCGACAATTCCTGTGCATAAGCCATATGACTCAAAATAAGTAAGGCAAAAATTCCGAAAGTTCTTTTCATAATGCAGCAATTTAAGTTAGAATATCTGTTAATTAAAAGTTGGAAATCGAACTAGAAATTCAATTTTCAACTACTAACAAAGCTAGTGATTTATCCCCGTTTTCTCGGCAATTACAACCATTTATTCTATTAGATCTCAAACAATTTTATCAGAGAAAACAAAAATAAGCATCGGCAATCCTAATTATTTGCCAACATACTTGTAAGTCTATGTTAATTTTATCAAAACATAGTTTCACATTGAAGGCAAAAGGTTTTTATCTTTAGCACCATTAATGAAAACAGTATGAAAAATCTAATTATTGCAAGCACATCGACATTGCATGGCGGAGGCTATCTCGAGTATATTTTGCCCCATTTAAAATCCCATTTTGGAAACTGCCAATCCATCGTTTTCATTCCATATGCAAGACCAGGTGGAATTTCTCACGAAGAATACACCGCAAAAGTTCGAAGTGCATTTGCAGCAATCAACATTGGAGTAAAAGGCATTCACGAATTTGACGATCCCATAGTAGCAATTAAAGAAGCACAAGGCATTTTCACAGGAGGAGGAAATACCTTTCTTTTGGTTTTTCAATTGTACAAAAACAAAATAATGGACGTTCTTGCAGCAACCTTAAAAAACGGAACACCCTATCTCGGAACTAGTGCAGGCAGTAATATTACTGGATTAACGATGCAAACGACCAACGATATGCCTATAATTTATCCGCCAAGTTTTCAGACGTTGGGCATGATTCCATTTAATTTGAATCCGCATTATCTTGATGCAGATCTGCAATCTACCCATATGGGTGAATCTAGAGAAACGCGCATCAAAGAATTTCATGCATTCAATTCAGTTCCTGTTTTGGGCTTACGAGAAGGCAGTTGGTTGGAGGTAAAAGGCGAAGAAATATTGCTCAAAGGAGATTTACGGGCAAGATTGTTTCAGCAAAACAAAGAACCGATTGAACTCGACAGCAATAGCAATTTGAGTTTCTTATCCAATCTATAAAATGGAAAAAAAATTAGGCATAAAAAAAGTCGCTACGAGAGCGACTTTTTTTTATTTATTGATAAAACTAAACTTCCAATACGCTGTTTTCAGCACCTGCAAATTCGTTGTATCTGTATGAGTCTGCTTCTACTTCATTTACAAAAGCACCATCAATTACATATTTGAACTCATAAGAAGAATCTTTAACAACATCGAAAACACCTTTAAAAGTACCGTTTTTAAGTTTACTCAATTCACCTTCTTTTGGGTTCCAGTTGTTAAAATCACCAACAACTGCAGCATTATTTGCCTCTTTCGCTTCTACTGTAAAAGTTACTTTGCAAACAGGTTTCGTTTTTATAAATTGTTTCTTTACTGACATAACTATTTCATTTTTAATGTTATGGCACAAAGTAAATAAATTCTGTGCTACAATGTACCGCAATAAAGACGATTTGACGAAATGACAAAATCTAGCTTTAAATATACTCGTATTCTTAATTATTAAGGTATAATTTTCCTAATCTGAAACCAGAAAACGTTTTAGTTCTGAACAATCTCTATTAAAGAAAAAGTCGATTTTTGAATAAAATGACTGCATTTAATTCAAAAATCGACTTGTAAATGGCAATTGGACAATTAATTTGCTAATTTTTAGGACCCGCTTTAACTAGATTTTGTCCCTCGGCGTTGTCCGCATATTGTTTGAAATTCGCAATAAATCTTGACGCTAAGTCTTCTGCTTTGGTATTCCATTCAGAAACATTAGCATAGGTATCTCTAGGATCAAGAATCGAAGCATCTACGTCGTGAAGCGCTGTTGGCACCTCAAAATCAAAAATTGGAATTACTTTGGTTTCTGCCTTTTCAATAGAGCCATCTAAGATCGCGTCGATAATAGCACGCGTATCTTTTATCGAAATTCGTTTTCCTGTCCCGTTCCAACCAGTATTGACCATGTAAGCTTTTGCATTGTGTTGCTCCATTTTCTTTACCAATTCTTCTCCGTACTTGGTTGGATGTAACGACAAGAAAGCTTTTCCAAAACAAGCAGAAAAAGTGGGCTGAGGTTCTGTTACTCCTCTTTCTGTACCTGCTAACTTAGCTGTAAATCCGGAAAGGAAATAATATTTTGTTTGTTCTGGCGTCAGTTTAGAAACCGGCGGCATTACACCAAAAGCATCTGCTGTCAAGAAAATTACTTTGGTTGCATGACCTGCTTTAGAAATAGGTTTTACGATATTATGGATATGATTAATTGGATAAGAAACACGCGTGTTCTGCGTCACTGATCCATCTTTAAAATCGATTTTACCATTAGCATCAATAGTAACATTTTCTAACAAAGCATCTTTCTTAATAGCTTCAAAAATATCTGGTTCGTTTTCGCGGCTCAAATCGATGGTTTTAGCATAGCAACCGCCTTCAAAATTGAAAACGCCATCATTATCCCAACCATGTTCGTCATCACCAATTAATTCCCGTTTTGGATCGGTTGACAACGTTGTTTTGCCGGTTCCTGACAATCCGAAGAAAACCGCCACATCGCCATCTTTTCCTTTGTTGGCTGAACAATGCATAGAAGCGATTCCTTGTAGTGGCAAATAATAGTTCATCATTGAGAACAAACCTTTTTTCATTTCACCACCATACCAAGTTCCTCCGATCAATTGGATTTTTTCGGTTAGATTGAAGGCAACATAAACCTCTGAATTCAGTCCGTGTGCAGCATAGTCTTTAAAACTAGTTTTTGACGCGTTCATCACAATAAAGTCAGGTTCGCCAAAATTTTCTAATTCTAATTCCGTTGGGCGAATAAACATATTCTTAACGAAATGTGCTTGCCAAGCCACTTCCATGACAAAACGAACTTTTAAACGTGTGTTCTCATTGGCACCACAAAACGCGTCGATAACAAACAATCTTTTGCCAGATAATTGCCCGACTGTTGTTTCTTTGAGTGCATTCCAAGTATCTTGGGAAATAGGTTTATTGTCATTAACCGCTTTTTCAGAATTCCACCAAATTGTATCTTTTGTAATGCTATCGTCAACAATATACTTATCTTTTGGAGAGCGACCGGTAAAAACACCTGTCATTACATTTACCGCTCCTAATTCTGTCAGCTGTCCTTTTTCAAAACCTTCTAACGACGGTTTCAATTCTTCTTGATATAGAAAGTCAAAAGATGGATTGTAGATAACTTCCGCTGCGTCTTTGATACCGTACTTTTCCAACGAAATCGATTTCGTAATTTGGGCGTAATTCTCCATAGAAATGTAAATGTGTTGTGTTTGAATTAAAGCACAAAAGTAAAAATAATATTTTACCTAGATTTAGAAACTTGAAATATTATGATTTTTTCTTCAAAAAATCGATGAACAGACACATCCAACCGACAATCAATAACAGACCGCCAATTGGGGTAATAAATCCAATCTTTTTGAAGTCGAATGTAGTTAAGTCATTGGTCGCCAACAGATAGATCGAGCCTGAAAAGAATAAAACCCCAGTGACAACAAAATAGAAAATGCGTTTTTTGGCAATTTCACTAACTTGTGCAGATAATCCAACGAAAAGCAATAATAAAGCATGGTACATTTGATACTTGACACCAGTTTCGAACGTAACCAATTGTTCAACTGTCAACACCTTTTTTAGAGCATGTGCGCCAAACGCACCGAGAATAATTGCCAACATACCGAGAATAGCCGCGATTCGAACTATTTTTCTTTCCATGAGTTTGTTTTTTATAATAAATGGTAAAAGTATTTGTTATCTATCAGACGTCAAAGAAATCGGACTGTTTTTAGCCCCGGTTGCAGCGGCATCCTTTTTATGCTGAACTTGTTTCACTATCTATCGGCGTGACCGTAATTATTTTAAAGATACTGAAACAAGTTCAGCATAAAAAGATAGAGCGAAAAACGGGATGAAGCTCCTAACAAAAAAATAGTACATTTGCACCTTAAAAAAACAGAAAAAAAATGAAAAAAATCTTTTTAATTCTAACAGCAATTGTCAGCTTAAGTATTAGCGCTCAAGGCAATACAGCGGTAAAGTCTGGAGAGAAATTTATCTACGCTGCGTCCTATAACATGAGTGGATTGATGACGCAATTAGCGCAAGTTACGATGGAAACGGAAACGGTAAAAACGTCTAAAAAAACACTTTTACATTTAGTAAGTGAAGCCACAACTTATAGCAAATGGGACACTTTCTTCAAAATTCGTGACCGATACGAATCGTATGTTGATCCTATCACTTTAAAACCAAGTTTGTACAAACGGGACATTTTTGAAGGAAAATATACCAAAAGAGAAAAGTACATTTTTAAAGGCGACGGGCGAACAATTGAAAGTACTGTCAACAAAAAAAACACTCCTGAAATTAAGAATAAGTTTCAAATTAATGCTGGAACACAAGATGTAATATCAATTTTGTATAAAATGAGAACCATCGATTTTAGCAAGTTCAAAAAAGGTCAAATCAAAAGTTTTGTCGTGGTTTTTGACGAAAAAGAAATGGGTGTTTCTGCAAAATTCCTAGGAACAGAAACGGTAAACGCCGGAAACCTTGGAAAAAAATTATGCTACAAAATCTCTATCGGAGCCAAAACCAATAAATTAAGAGGAACTGATAAAAATATCATCTACTTAACAGCAGATGCTGCAAAAGTACCTGCATTAATTCAATTTAGCATTCCTGTAGGAACAGGACAATTAACATTAACTAACGCAACTGGAATTTAATATGAGAAAAGTATTGATTGTTTTAGCTTTTATTTTCGCAATTCTTGGAATTGTATTCGCCATTTTACCCATGGGAACTTTAGGTGTTTTGCCTGTTGGATTGTCTTTAGTATTTGGAGGAATTGCCTATATGAAATCAGAGGCTGCCAACAGAAATGTGCCTAAGTGGTTACTGATTGTAGCTGGTTTAACCTTGGTAATCATCATTGTTCGTAGTCTGATTCCAGATGAAGTGGAAAAAGATGTTCAATTTGAACAAAAGAAAATCGAATCTAAACAAGAAGATTTAAAAGATCTAGAAGGTTTGGAATAGTTTAGTTTAACACTAATTTCAAAAATTGCCACAAATTTAAATGTAATTCGAATCAATTTGTGATTAAATTTTAGTCAGCGCATTGTGGCTTTTTTATATCAACAAATTCATACCTTTGGAACCTATTTGCAAAAAACCATGAGAAATATACTAATTATTGGCGCCGGACGCTCGGCTTCTTCGTTAATTCAATATCTTTTGAACAAATCCGAAGTAGAACAATTACATCTCACCATCGGCGATTTATCAAAGGAACTCGCACAACGAAAAACCAATAATCATAAGAATGCCACAGCCATTGCTTTGGATATTTTTGACGCAACGCAACGCCAAACCGAAATTCAAAAAGCAGATATTGTGATCTCCATGTTGCCCGCTCATTTGCATATAGAAGTCGCCAAAGACTGCATTACCTATAAAAAACACATGGTCACAGCTTCTTATGTCAGCGATGCGATGCAAGCACTCGACGCTCAAGCCAAAGCCAACAACCTCATCTTTATGAATGAAATCGGGCTGGATCCTGGTATCGATCACATGAGCGCGATGAAAGTCATCGATGAAATCAGAGACCAAGGCGGAAAAATGATCCTGTTCGAATCGTTTTGCGGAGGCTTAGTTGCGCCAGAATCCGATAATAATCTGTGGAACTACAAATTTACTTGGGCTCCGAGAAATGTAGTGTTGGCAGGTCAAGGTGGCGCCGCGAAATTCATCCAAGAAGGCACCTACAAATATATTCCCTATCACAAATTATTTCGGAGAACCGAATTTCTGGAAGTGGAAGGTTACGGCCGATTTGAAGCCTATGCCAACCGCGATTCCTTAAAATACCGCAGCGTATACGGTTTAGACGATGCGCTAACTTTATATAGAGGAACCATTCGTCGCGTTGGTTTTTCAAAAGCATGGAATATGTTCGTGCAATTGGGTATGACCGACGACAGTTACCAAATCGACAATTCTGAAACGATTAGTTATCGCGAGTTTATCAACCTGTTCTTGCCCTATCATCCGACCGATTCTGTCGAAATCAAATTGCGTTTGCAACTGGGCATCGAACAAGATGATATCATGTGGGACAAGCTATTGGAGCTCGATTTGTTTAATCCGAACAAAATCGTTGGACTCAAAAATGCGTCACCCGCACAAATCCTAGAGAAAATCCTAAGCGACAAATGGACGCTCGAGGAACACGACAAAGACATGATTGTGATGTACCATAAATTCGGCTACGAAATCAACGGCATCCAAAAACAAATCGATTCAAAAATGGTCTGCATCGGCGACGACCAAACTTATACCGCGATGGCAAAAACCGTTGGACTTCCGGTCGCGATGGCAACACTTCAAATCCTAAACGGCAAAATCAAAACCCCTGGCGTACAATTGCCGATCAATAAGGAAGTTTACTTGCCTATTCTGGAGGAACTCGAACAATACGGCGTTATATTCAACGAAAAACAAATGGATTATCTCGGCTATAATCCCGATCGCGTAAAGCATTAAGATTTTTAGGAGCCGGGAACCTGCTGTTCGCTATATCTTTTGCGCCGAAAAAACGTCGCAAAAGGATGTCGCTTCCATCAGGGCTACGGTTTCTGACTAATCAAAACAAATTCGTGCCAATTTGTGCAATTCGTGTTTATTTTACACACTTTCACTTTCATTCTAAAATCAAAATCGTATTTTTGGTTTTAAATCTCTAGCCATGAAAATCAATTCGCTTCAAATCGAAATCGATGATTTGAAATTAAAAGGTGCAAGCCCAGTGGGCTTGAGGTACACAAGCTTTAGCTTGTTTTACAGTTTTTTAAACAACGAAATGCCATGAAGATAAACCAGCTACAAATAGAGATAGACGGCATAGACAAAGAAATACTTCGTGACCTGATGAACGATGCGCGTAAACCCATTCTGCAAATCGCCAATAAAATCGGAATTTCTGGCGCTGCCATTCACCAAAGACTTCGAAAATTAGAACAGGCCGGCGTGATTTCAGGCTCTAAATTCACCATCAACACAAAAGTTTTGGGATATAGCACCATGGCTTTTGTCGGCGTTTATTTAGATAAAGCCGCTCGAAATTCTGAAGCGGTGCGTGAACTAAAAAAAATTCCAGAAGTTCTAGAATGCCATTATACCACAGGGAATTGGTCGATACTCATCAAAATTATTTGCCGTGACAACGAACATTTGATGCAATTGCTCAATACCAAAATCCAAGCAATTGAAGGCGTTTCGAGAACGGAAACGTTTATTTCTTTAGATCAGCAGATTGATCGGCAATACAGCTTTAAAATTCCAATAAAAAAATTCCAAATTCCAATTAATGACATTAGAATTTGGATTTTTAAATATTGATTATTAATCCTTTATAGTTGGATCAGTAGACCGATAGACAAATCCATTTGTAGTTTAAAAAATAAAGTGAATCAGCCACATGACCATGCTGTAAGCGCTCCACGCAATTCCAACAATTAAGATAAAAAGTATAAGTAACACAGGCATGACTACTTTCCAAGCGCCACCTTGATGCCTGCCCTCTAAATAATGTTCATGTACGAGTTTCATATTGCGCTCGTTCGCTTTAAAAGCCAAGTCAAAAATATCTCCGAGAATCGGAATCGATCCAATGATGGCATCAATCAAAATATTGAACGAAATTCTGGCAATCACAAATCCACTAGCGCCATTGCTTGCTAAGACCAGAATTATGTAACCAGAAACCAAGAACCCTACAAAATCCCCAACGCCGGGCACAAGTCCAATCAAAGCATCTAACCCGAATCGGATCTTAGTACTCGGAATTTGAAATTGAGAATCCATCAATTTTGCCAAGGAATCCAAGTTTCTTACGACTTTATGTTGCTTTGTTTTCGGTTCCATATTTTTAAAGTCCATCCATCATTCTATTTTGAAGCTAAAATTAGAGCTTGCCTCCCGAATTGTATTTCCAAATTGTCAAAAATTACAATATGTTTATTGTTTGAAGAAAAAAATCCCAAACTCCAATGACAAACAAATGGAATTTGGGATTTTAAACATAGGTGTTTCGAACTTACCTTCTATTCATATAAATCATTACATAATACAACAAAGTCGCAATCGAACCAATGGCAGCAACGACATATGTTCTAGCCGCCCATTTCAAGGCATCTTTCGCGCCATCATGTTCTTCGCGATTCAACATTTGTTTGTTTTCTAACCATGCTAAAGCTCTGTTGCTTGCGTCATACTCTACTGGCAAAGTGATAATCGAAAATAAAGTTGTTGCGGCAAACAATACAATTCCCACTAACAATAACTGAGGAAAAGTACGAACCATCAAGATCCCAGCAATCAATACCCATTGAATATAACTTGACGCCACACTCACCACCGGAACCAATTTCGAACGCATTTCCAACCAACTATACGCCGTAGCATGTTGCACCGCGTGGCCACATTCGTGAGCAGCAACCGCAGCAGCGGCAGCATTTCTTTGGTTATATACTGCTTCACTCAAATTGACTGTTTTGTCTGCGGGATTGTAATGGTCTGTCAATTGACCTTCAACAGAGATAACTTGAACATCTGTAATGCCATGATCAGCCAACATTCTTTCGGCGATTTCTTTACCTGACATGCCGTTTTGCAATTGCAATTTCGAGTATAATTCGAATTTGTTTTTCAGTCGATTGCTCACCAACCAACTCACCAACATCAGTAAACCTGCTAAAATCAAATACATAATTTTTGTTTTTTAGTTTTAAAATTTAAAAGTACAAATTGCCTGTCAATTTACAAGCCAATTTGCTTTGCGTTAACATTCGTGCAATTTTGTCATGAAACCTTGGCGTCTTTGCGTCTTTGCGAGAGATCAAGATTGGCTCGCAAAGGCGCAGAGGCGCAAAGCATATTATCCAACGAGGTTGATAATCTTTCCGGGAACGATGATTACTTTATTTGGTGTTCGTCCTTCCAATTGTTTGATGGTACGCTCGTCTTTCATGACAATTTCTTCAATTTGTGCTGCGGTCAAATCGAGTGGTAACTCCAAGGTAAATCGCATTTTTCCATTAAAAGAAACTGGATATTCTTTGCTGCTTTCTACCAAATGTTTGGCATCAAATTCTGGAAAAGCCACAGTTGAAACCGAACCTGAATTTCCTAATTGACTCCACAATTCTTCCGCGATATGCGGTGCATAAGGTGAAATCAAAACCGCTAATGGTTCGAGTATCGCACGCTCATGACAATTTTGCGTCGACAATTCATTGACGCAAATCATAAACTGACTCACCGAGGTATTGAACGAAAAGTTGGTGATGTCCTCTCCTACTTTTTTAATCGTTTTATGCAGTGTTTTCAAACTGTCTTTAGAAGGTTCGCTGTTAGTCACAATCAAACCATTGTCATCAAAATACAAACGCCACAATTTTTTGAGGAATCCGAAAACGCCTGTAATTCCGGCGGTATTCCAAGGCTTAGCTTGCTCTAGTGGACCGAGGAACATTTCGTATAATCTTAAAGTATCGGCGCCGTATTCGTTGCAAATGTCATCGGGATTGACCACGTTGTATTTCGATTTGGACATTTTTTCGACTTCACGCCCGACGATATATTTGCCATTTTCTAAAACAAACTCGGCGTCTTTGTAGTCAGAATAAAGAGGATGTGATTTGAATTTTTCGATATCTAATTCATTAGTCATATCATTGATCACGGTTAAATCAACGTGGATTGGGTGAACAACCTCATTTTGAACCATTCCTTTTGAATATAACTTTTTGGAATCTTCGCTGCGATATACAAACGCACTCATCCCCAAAATCATTCCCTGATTGATTAACTTCTTAAACGGTTCCTCCGTTGGCGCAAATCCTTTGTCTTTGAGAAATTTATTCCAGAAACGTGAATACAACAAATGCCCTGTCGCATGTTCGCTTCCGCCGATATACAAATCTACATTCTGCCAATAATCCAAAGCTTCTTTGCTCGCAAATTCGGTTTCATTGTGTGCATCCATATAACGCATCCAGTACCAGGAACTTCCTGCCCAACCTGGCATCGTATTGAGTTCAAGTGGAAAAACTTTTATATTGTCAATCAACTCACAACTAACAACCGACAACTGCTCTACATCCCAAGCCCAAGTCGTTGCATTTCCTAAAGGCGGTTGCCCGTCTTCGGTTGGTAAATATTTTTCAACTTCTGGCAATACGATTGGCAAGTGTTTCGCATCGATCATTTGTGGCAAACCATTGACGTAATATACTGGGAAAGGTTCGCCCCAATAGCGCTGTCTCGAGAACACGGCGTCGCGCAAACGGTAATTGGTTTTGCCTTTGCCTTGGTTTATTTTTTCGAGTTCAATGATGACTTTTTTGGTTGCTTCTTTGTAATTGAGTCCATTTAAGAAATCGGAATTAGTTAGAGTGAATCCTGTCTTTCGAACCAAAAGCTTCCTGAGGAAAAAGGTCGGAATCTAACACGAAGATATTTTTGATAGCTGGCATCCCATTTTCTCCTTTGAAGAAATTGGCAAAAGCATAATCGCGCTCGTCGCCACAAGGAACCGCCATCACTGCACCAGTTCCGTAACCTGCTAATACGTAATCACCAATCCAAACTGGAATGGGCTCTTTGGTAAACGGATGTTCGGCATACGCTCCGGTGAAAACCCCAGAAATTGTTTTGACATCTGCCATTCGTTCACGTTCGGAACGTTTGGCTGTTTTTTCTATATAAGCGGCAACAGCATCTTTTTGTTCGGCTGTTGTGATTTGGGCGACCAATTCATGCTCGGGCGCTAACGTCATAAAGGTAACTCCAAATATGGTATCAGGTCGCGTGGTGAAAACTTCGATAGCTCCAGGTTGTGGGTTGTAGGTTGTAGGTTGTAGGTTGAAAGTTACCATGGCTCCCACTGATTTTCCTATCCAGTTGCGTTGGCTTTCTTTGATGCTTTCGCTCCAATCGATGGTGTCTAGACCTTGCAACAAACGTTCTGCATAAGCGGAAATGCGCATGCTCCATTGGGTCATTTTTTTACGAATAACGGGATGCCCGCCGCGTTCTGACACGCCATTGACAATTTCGTCGTTGGCGAGGACAGTTCCTAGCGCTGGACACCAATTGACTTCGGTTTCAGCCAAATAAGTCAAACGGTATTGTAATAATATTTTTTGTTGCTGTTCTGATGAAAACGCGTTCCATGTTGCTGCTGAAAATGCTTCGATGTTGTCGTCGCAAACTGCATTGACGTTGGCGTTTCCGTTTTGTTCGAATTCGGTGATTAGTGTCGAAATATCTTCGGCTTTATCGGACGTTTTGTTATACCAGGAATTGAACAATTGAATGAAAATCCATTGGGTGTGTTTGTAATAGTCGGCGTTGGACGTTCGCACTTCTCTACTCCAATCGAAGGAAAAACCAATTTTATCCAGTTGTTCACGGTAACGCGCGATATTTTCTTTGGTGGTTTTATCCGGATGTTGTCCTGTTTGGATGGCATATTGTTCTGCTGGCAAACCAAAACTGTCGTAGCCTTGCGGATGTAATACGTTGAAACCTTGGTGGCGTTTGAAGCGTGCATAAATATCGGATGCGATATAACCTAGCGGATGTCCGACGTGCAAACCCGCTCCGGATGGATAAGGAAACATGTCTAACACGTAATATTTAGGCTTATCCGAAGCGTTGCTGGCGGCGAAGGTTTGGTTATCGGCCCAGTATTTTTGCCATTTGGCTTCTATTTGGTTTGGATTGTATTTCATATTAAAGTGACTGAGTTGCTGAGAAACTGAGTTGCTGAGTTTTTGTTTATACTTTTTGCTCGCAAAGTCGCGGAGGCGCAAAGCGAAAGTGATGTTGTTTTGTTGGCGAATCTTGGATACTTGATGGTAGCAAAATACGTTCAAAAATTAGCCCCGATTGTAGCGGAAATCCTTTTGTGGCGGCGTTCGGCACAAAAGATTGCAGCGAAAAGCGGGACGACTGTTCTGAGGAAAACAATTGTTGTGCTCCTAAAAACTGAGGGCAAATTTACGTTTATTGTACGAAAGTCAAAACTTTGGTCGTTATAAACTATGATTAAAGAATTTCTTTATTATTTTTACGCCATAATTACTAACATTTATGAGTTCTTCTTTCGAAAAATTTCAAAAGCGTCGGCTTATTTCTTCTTATTTTTCTGTGGTACTGAGTATGTTTTTGGTACTTTTTCTGTTGGGTATTTTAGGTTTTTTCGTGATTAATTCTAAAAAATTATCGGACGATTTTAAAGAAGAAATTGTGATGACTGTTTTCTTTAAGAACGAAGCGACAGATAGCACGATGACGGCGTTTGGACAGGAATTGAAAGTCGCAAAATTCGTCAAATCGAGTGATTATATCACGAAAGAACAAGCGGCAAAAATGCACACGGACATTATTGGCGAAGATTTTATGACCTTTTTGGGCGCGAATCCGTTGCAGAATTCCTATGATATTCATTTGAAAGCAGACTATATCGACACCGAGAATATTCGCAAAATTGAAAGTCGATTTTTAGCCAACGACATGATTGCCGACGTTGTCTACGACAAACAATTGGTGAGTTTGGTGAATGACAATATTAAGAAAGTGAGCATGTGGATTTTGATTATCAGTGGCATTTTGGCTTTAATTGCGGTGTTGTTGATTAACAGCTCGATGCGTTTGGCTATTTATTCGAATCGTTTTATCATCAAGACGATGCAAATGGTGGGCGCGACGAAATCGTTTATACGAAAACCGTTTATTTGGAGAAGCATTCGATTGGGCGTGATTGGCGCTGTGTTGGCGATTATTGCTTTGATTGGAACGCTGATTTATATTGATACTAGTTTCCCGAGTTTGAATATTTTAGACGATCAATTGATGGTCGCTATCGTATTGGTAGGCGTTCTTGCTGTTGGGATTTTGATTACTTGGGTAAGCACTTTTTTTGCTACTCAGAAATACTTGAATTTAAGAACAGACGATTTGTATTAGACTTTAAGACAGCAAGACTGTAAGATTTTAAGATTATGAAAGACAACGAACAAGAAAAACAGGAGTTCCTTTTTGAGAAAATCAATTATAAAATTTTTTGATTGGAATTGCGGTGATTGTACTTGGCTTTATTTTGATGTCTGGTGGCGGTAGCGATGATCCCAAAGTATTTAATGAATCCGTCTTTAATTTTCAAAGAATTCGTTTGGCCCCGACCCTAGTTTTGATTGGATTTGGGATTACGATTTACTCCATTTTGAAAAACCCTAAGAAAGCTAATTAGACGGTAAGACTTTAAGATTGTTAGATTGTTAGATTCGTTTATCGAATGCTGGTCTTAAAATCTTACAGTCTTATAATCCCAAAATCTCATCCATGAATACAATTCAATCTATTATTCTCGCCATCATTGAAGGCATTACTGAATTTTTGCCAGTTTCTTCAACAGGCCATTTGATTCTTGGCAGTACGTTTTTCGGCATCGAGCATGATGAGTTTACTAAATTATTTACGATTGTAATTCAACTTGGCGCCATTTTGTCGGTGGTCGTTTTGTATTTCAAACGTTTTTTTCAAACTATAGAATTCTATTTCAAATTGCTCGCTGCCTTTATTCCAGCGGTAGTTTTGGGATTACTTTTTAGTAAAAAAATTGACGCCTTGTTAGAGAATCCAGTTACCGTTGCGGTTTCGTTATTATTAGGTGGGATTGTCTTGCTCAAAGTTGATGATTGGTTTGGCAATTCTGAAAATACAGAAATCACTTATGCAAAAGGAATTAAGATTGGATTTTTTCAATGTTTAGCGATGATTCCCGGAATTTCGAGAAGTGGCGCGAGCATTGTTGGCGGTATGTCACAAAATCTATCGCGAACTGCGGCTGCAGAATTCTCTTTCTTTTTGGCTGTTCCGACGATGTTGGGTGCGACCGTTAAGAAATGTTATGATTTTTATAAAGATGGTTATGTCTTGACCAGTGATCAAATCAATTTGTTGGTGATTGGTAATGTTGTGGCTTTTATTGTTGCGCTTTTAGCCATCAAAAGTTTTATTGGATTCTTGACCAAACACGGCTTTAAGGCTTTTGGTTATTATCGCATTATTGTTGGTGCTGCTTTGCTTTTGATTCATTTCTTCATCCATCCTTTGAGCGTAATTTAATGACAGCAGAAGATTTTCAAAACGGACAAATTTTATTAATCGACAAGCCTTTACATTGGACGTCCTTTCAAGCGGTTAATAAGATGAAATGGATTTTGAAAAGTAAATTGGGTTTAAAAAAAATCAAAATTGGTCATGCCGGCACACTCGATCCTTTAGCTACTGGACTTTTACTTCGTTTGCACTGGAAAATTCACCAAAAGAATTGAAGAATTACAAGGACAAGCCAAAGAATATACAGGTACTTTTATATTGGTGCTACGACGCCTTCATATGACTTAGAAACCGAGATTGATGCGACCTTTCCCACTTCACATATAAACGACGGATTAATTCACGAAACCATAAATCAGTTTCTTGGCGAAATCGATCAAAAACCACCCATTTTTTCCGCCATCAAAAAAGATGGCGTTCGACTGTATGATCATGCGCGAGCCGGAGAAACGGTAGAAATTGCTTTTCGAAAAACGACCATTCATGAATTTAAAATCACACGAATTGCCCTACCGGAAGTCGATTTTAGAGTGGTTTGCAGCAAAGGAACTTACATTCGTTCCTTGGCTTTTGATTTTGGAAAAGCGATGAATTCGGGAGCGCATTTAATTGCATTACGGCGCACTAAGATTGGCAACTACAATGTAGAAAATGCGGTCAATATTACATCTTTTGATGATTCAATTGTTCGCACTGCAACGTAAGTTCAAGGATTTCGTTTTGGGTGCTGACACCCTTGTCGTGCAAATACCATAATTGCAATTCCGTTTTGGCAGTTTCATCTACCACACCATATTGTTCTTTGTAGCTTTTAATGAGATCTGTGGCACCTTTGGGTCGTGGACCCCAACTTCCTAAGACATCTTCTGACTCCTTATCCAAAACAATGACTTTGGGAACACTTTTGGTTCCGTTAGTTAGGAATAGATTCATCAAAGCTTCGTTTTCGTCGCGGAATGCGATTCGAAGTTCAATATGTTGTGAATAAGAATCCATTTTGTTGAGAATTGGTACTATTTGAGCAGCATCTCCGCACCAACCTTCAGATAGTACCAACCAAACGTACTTTCTCTTCAAACCCAATAACTTGCGAATATTTTCTTCGGTGATTTCCATTTTTTTATCTAACCGATTCATGCGAACTTCATTTAGTTCGGAATAATGAAGCAACGCTGGAGATTGTTCATTTCCCGTAACTTTTCCCTGTGCGAGCGCATTGGTGACGATAGATCGATATTGAAGGTAAGAATGACTATTTAGAAGTCCTTGAGCAACGGCAACTTTCATAATAATTTTATTTAATACACAAATTTAAGGCTTACTGTGGGATAAATTGGTGACATTCATCACCAAAATCAAATAAATTAGCAACTGAATTTCCATCCTTTTTTTCATTTAGACTATTTCACAAAAAGAGAATATAACTATATTTGCACAACTCAATAAAAACAAAGTAATGAAATACAAAAGAATTCTTCTAAAATTAAGCGGTGAAGCATTGATGGGCAACCGACAATATGGAATTGACCCAGCACGTTTAGCTGAATATGCTGAAGAAATAAAACAAATTCATGACAAAGGTGTTGAAATTGCCATTGTGATTGGAGGCGGTAATATTTTTAGAGGAGTTTCTGGTGCGAGCAACGGCATGGATCGTGTTCAAGGTGATTATATGGGAATGTTGGCAACTGTCATCAATGGGATGGCACTTCAAGGCGCTTTAGAAGATCACGGCATGTTGACACGTTTGCAAACCGCATTAAAAATTGAAGCGATTGCAGAACCTTATATCAAGAGAAGAGCGGTTCGTCACTTAGAAAAAGGGCGGATTGTTATTTTCGGAGCAGGAACGGGAAATCCTTATTTCACCACTGATACAGCTGCTGTTTTAAGAGGTGTTGAAATTCATGCTGATGTTATTTTGAAAGGAACAAGAGTGGACGGGATTTATACTTCCGATCCGGAAAAAGATCCGAATGCGACCAAGTTTGATTTTATTTCATTTGATGATGTAATCAAAAAAGGATTGAATGTAATGGACACGACGGCTTTTACCTTAAGTCAAGAAAACCAATTACCAATCCTTGTTTTTGATATGAATAAAAGAGGTAATCTATTGAAGATTTGTGAAGGAGAAACCGTTGGAACTGTAGTTAATGTGTAATAGATCGTAAGACGGTAAGATTACAAGACGATAAGATACTTTACGAAAATCTTAAAGTCTCAAAATCTTAAAGTCTCACAGTCTCAAAATCCAAAATATGACTGAAGAAATTGAATTTATTATAGACAGCACCAAAGAATCTATGAATGGTTCGATAGCACATTTAGAAAAATCGTTTTTGAATATTCGTGCTGGGAAAGCTTCACCAGCCATGTTAGGAAGTGTGTTTGTAGATTATTACGGATCACAAACCCCATTAGCGCAAATTGCCAACTTGAATGTTCCAGACGCGAGAACAATCACCATTCAGCCTTATGAAAAAAGCATGTTGCAACCGATTGAAAAAGCAATCATGGTGGCTAACATTGGTTTCAACCCCATGAATAATGGTGATGTGATCATTATTTCTGTACCGCCACTGACCGAAGAGCGCCGCCGAGATTTGACCAAACAAGCTAAAGCGGAAGCAGAAGACGCCAAAATTGGTGTTAGAAATGCAAGAAAAGATGCCAATACAGACATCAAAAAATTAGAAAAAGAAGGAACATCGGAGGATATTTGTAAAACAGCAGAAGACGAAGTTCAAAATCTGACGAATGCTTTCATCAAAAAAATTGATGATATTTTAGCTCACAAAGAAGCTGAAATTATGAAAGTGTAATTCGATGAAATAATAATAAAGAATCCGTCTCGTTTTCGTAACAAGGCGGATTTTTATTTTACTTACCTTTAGCCTTCTAATGAATTTTGTAATTCAAACGAATGAAAAAATGTTATCTTCTCCTCTTGTTTTGCTCACTTGTGTCGCAAGCACAGTATCAATTTACGGGAATTATTAGAGATAACAATTCGAAAAATTCGTTACCATTTGCTACAATCAAAACGAATTCTGGAATCCAAACAATCAGTGATTTAGATGGCAAATTCACACTCGCTGCCACAACACCTTCCTTATCGTTAGCAGTCTCCTATATCGGCTATACTTCTACAGAAATCTTGTTAGAAAATAATGCAAAGTTCTATACTATTGGACTCAATCTACAGACGGGTGAACTGAAGGAAGTTATGTTGTCAAGCAATACCAAAGGGCTAGATATCATTCGAAAAGTCATCGCACGAAAGCCACAAAATGACCCGCAGAAAAAACTACAAACTTTCGAATTCAAAGCCTATAACAGACTAATTATTACTGCCAGTCCCGATTCTATTGATGGCAGCATTGATAGCATTTTTGTCAAAAAAGCCATTAAAGGGAAACACGTTAAAATCGATTCTTCGGAATATAAATTCAAAAAAATCATCTCCAAACAACATTTGTTTCAAACCGAACGCGTTTCGCAATTTCAGTATAGAGGAAAAGAATTGAAGGAAACCATCATAGGAACAAAAATGGCTGGATTCAAGCAGCCTATTTATGAGATTTTGTCTGTCAATTTACAGTCGTTTTCCGTTTACGACAATCAATACGAATTATTTGAAACGCGGTATAAAAGTCCAATTTCAAACTCTTCTTTCCAAGAATATCGATTCAAGCTCTTGGATAGCACATCCATTCAGGACAGAAAATCCTACTTGATTTATTTTAAAAATAAAAAGAAAAGTAATGCCGCAGGATTAGAAGGCGTGCTTTACGTTGATGCCGATAATTTTGCCATCTGCAAAGCAATCATGCGGATCAAGGGACTTTTAGACGTCAGCGGGACGCACGAATTTAGTTTTTCCCCAGAAGAGCATTTGTGGTTTCCTACCCAAAAAATGTTCAAGATTGCAAAAGGAAAAAACAACTACGACATACGAATCCTAGGAGAAACCTTAGCATTTGATTCTGGTGAAAGCGATAGCAATTCAAGAAAGAAAGGTGCTTCTGACTTTACCTATTTGATTTCTGAAACGCGCTTGTTTGATGTGAAATACAACAATCCGGTCGACATCAAAAACCCTTTCCAATATATGGAAGTGCAAAAAGGTGCGGAGCGTCAAGACGAAGCATTCTGGAATCGTTATCGAAGCGACACCTTAGATTTGCGCAGCCAAAGAACCTATTTTGCTTTAGATAGTGTTGCGACGAAAAACAAAATCGAAAAGAGACTTTTTCAAGGTCGAAAGATACTTAATGGTTATGTGCCATTTGGATATTTCGACATGGACTTAAGGTATTTGATTAGTTTCAACAATTATGAAGGATTTCGCTTCGGACTAGGAGGAAAAACAAGCGATCTTTTTTCAAAGGTTTTCCGAATTGACGGCTACACCGCATATGGGCTAAAAGACGCACAATACAAATACAACCTTGGTTTATCGACACGAATTGACGCGCATTCAAATTCGTGGATTGGCGCCTCCTACACCGACGACATTCGCGAAATTGCAAGTAGCACTTTTGCCATTGACAAGAGAAACTTCAAATTGTATGATCCGCGACCTATCAATTTAAAAACCTTCTACGATTACCAAAGTTGGCGTTTGTATTTTGAAACCAAACTACTTCCAAAAACAGAGAGCATTTGGCAAATAATGCAGACCAAAGTAGACCCGTTGTTTGATTATCGCTACAATCTTGGAGCTAAATCATATGAAAAATATACCATGACAACGGGGCAGTTTTCTCTGCAATGGAACCCATTTAGTGATTATTTACAAACCGAAGATGGTCGATTTGAAGTTAAAAAGCGCTTTCCGAAATTTACATTTCAATATACGCAGACCATTCCGCAATTTCTTGAAAATGATTTCAGTTTTAGAAAAATCGACTTCCGAGTAGAGTACGAAAAAAACTATCTAAACGGTCAAAAAACTGCAGTTTTATTGGAGAGCGGTAGTGCTATTGGAGACATTCCATTAACTCATTTATACAACACTTCTCCTAACAACTTGACCAATGAAAAACTGATTGAACGTATTACGATAGCAGGGAAAAACAGTTTTGAAACTATGTTTTTTAACGAATTTTTCTCGAGTGAATTTGCGATGATTCACATCAAACACGGATTCAAAAGAGTTGAAATTTTTAGAAAAGTAAAACCAGCGTTCGTTCTAGTGACGCGAGCGGCTTGGGGAAACATGAAAAATCGTGAACGGCACGTTGGACTGGATTTTAACACCTTAGAAAAAGGTTATTACGAATCTGGATTTGAATTGAATCAGATTTATAGCGGATTTGGGTTAACTGCCTTTTACCGCTATGGACCATATCAATTGGCAAAAATAGAGGACAATCTCGCGATTAAGCTATCTTTTATTTTAAATCTAGGGTTTTAAGATCAGCACCGAAGGCACGTGACTCAACCACAAACTTTGAGAGTCAACTAGTTTCTTCCAACTTTCTAAACTGATGATCATCAAATCTTGTTTCGAAAGGAATTCCTTTTTCATGATGCGTTCTTGCAATACGGTGATGTTATCAGGATACTTGTCTTCCAAAGAATGAATGGCACTTCCCATCACGAAATTATTCTTAACCAAGTTATTGCTATCTAAAAGCGAAATGTTGGAATCACTGTTGTAAATCAACTTTTGAAAATAATCGATTAAGAATGCGTCTTCTGAGGAAAAAATAGGCACAAACACATTCTTAACTTCGTGCAAATCTTTATCAATCAAAACACCCAATGGCATCTTACTCTTAGAAATGATTTGACGGGTTCTTTCATCAAAAGGAGAGTTTTCAAAGAGCCCTTCTTTACCAGTAAATTTGTCAATCAAACGATCCGGATTGATGATTCGCGTGGTAAAACCAAGAACTTTTCCTAATAAAGTCCCTTCAAAAATAGACTTCCCTAATCCAACCAATAGCAAGTCGTAATCTCCTTGATTGGCGATATCTGAAATGTCCGTTTCGATGTCTACTGTCGCTTTAAAAATGGTCGTGATTTCTTGCTTTAGCATTTTAGATTCTTCCAGGATAGGCGTAAAACGCTTCTTCTCTTGCTCTTCTAAATTGTAGGAATGCATTTCGTCGCTTAAAGACAAATGCATCGCGGTGATGCTAGAAGTATCTTGCTGTTTGGACACAAAGCTGTTTGCCAATCGCAATAACGACCTGCCCTTTTCGTTGTTTCCAAAGGAAATAAGAATCTTGTATTTATTTCCATCATGTTCAATTTCATCCGGTATAAATATGTCTTTGGTTTTAAAAACGTAATTGATTAAGTCGAGTGCCGGGCCAGTCATAAAGGTAGTTACCAATGCCATAATGACCATCATGGTAAAAATTTCCGAAGTCAAAACACCCAAATCATAACCGATATTCAATACGACCAATTCCATCAAACCTCTCGTATTCATCAAGGCGCCAATGGTGAAGCTTTCTTCCCAGTTTTGACCCACAAATTTGGCTGCCAATGCACTTCCGAGAAACTTTCCGGCAACCGCAACTAGGACAATCCAGCCCGTAATCTCCCATAAATAGGAATCATTGATCAAGCCAATTTCCGTTCGTAAACCTGTGAATACAAAAAACAGTGGCAACAATAAAATAACAGAAACATCTTCAACTTTTCCTATAAAAATAGCTCTGAATTTTGCGATATCTGGCATAATAGCACCTGTCATAAAAGCGCCGAAAAGGGCATGAATGCCGATAATTTCAGTTACGTAAGAAGATAAAATTAAAGTTAAAAAGAAAATCGCAACGACTGGTTTATTTAATTTGTTCTTTGTGCTGTATAAATCCCCAATTCTTTTCAAAAATGGTTTGACCACAAAGATCATTGCCATGACATAGGCGAATGCAAGTCCAATGATATATAATGAACTCACAAATGACCCCGCTTTTACAATGGCAATAACTGCGGCTAAAATGCACCACGCAGTAATGTCGTCTGTTGCGGCGCAAGTGATGACGATGGTTCCAATTTTGGTTTTGTGAATGCCTCTTTCCTGAACGATTCGAGCCAAAACAGGAAAGGCAGTGATACTCATCGCAATTCCCATAAATAGACTAAAAGACAAAAACTCTACACCAATAGGTGCAAACCGATGGTAGATAAAATAAGCCAATCCAACGCCAAGCGAAAAAGGAATGATGATACTTGCGTGACTGATCACAAGCGCTTCATTGGCTTTGTTTTTTAGCACTTTTAGATCGAGTTCCATCCCGATGACAAACATAAAAAGTATCAAACCAATTTGACTTAGAAATTGCAAATTGCCTAATGATGCTACCGGAAATAATGCGTGTGAAAACTCAGGAAAATACATTCCGAGTAAAGAAGGTCCAAGTACAATTCCAGCGATGATTTCACCTATCACTGTCGGTTGCCCTATTTTTCGAAACATCCAACCAAAAAACCGAGCGACAATGATGATGGTAATTATTTGGGCTAGAAGAATGGCAAGAGGATGCTTGACATTATGCACTAGAGAAGCCAAAAATTCGGTCCATTGTGTTTTTCTTGAACTGACAGCAACTACATTTCTTCCGATTTCCAAAAACTTCCCTTGCGAAAGAATCCAATAAATCAAAGCGGAAAAACCTCCGGTAACAATGACGTAAAAAATAGAATTCTTGAAATTCCTCATAGCGTTTTCGTTTCTTATTGACTTTGTTTTGCCGTCGGATTGATTTGAACCCAAATATAGAAATTAAATTAGCAAAAAAAATAGCGAATAAAAATTTCTTCAGGTTTAAGAAAAGGTAACTTTTTTGTGAAAACAAGCATTCATATGACTTGAATTTCTCTTGTTTTATATACCTTTGCGACTTGTTTTTAAACTCATATGAAAAACACACATCAAGTAGGATTCTGGGAAGGATTAGCCAGAATTATACTTAAAAACAGAAACGCCATTATCGTCGCTATTGTAGCGCTCACAATTTTTCTAGGATTTCAATGGAGAAATTTGAGCATGACATATACTGAAGCCAATCTACTGCCCAAAAAACACATTGTTAATCAGCAATATCAGGATTTCTTAGATAAATTTGGCGAGGAAGGCAACCTCATCGTGATCGGATTTAACGACAAGACTTTCTTCACACCAAAAGCTTTTGCTGCCTGGAACGAATTGATGACTGGACTCAAAAAAGCAAAGGAAGTTGATTTGGTTGTGTCCTTAAATGATTTGAAAAAATTAGAAAAAGACACCATTGCTCAGAAATTTCAATTGGTTTCCTTAATTGATTCTACGCAAACCAATAGACTAGATTATCTCAAAAAAGTAAAAACGGAGTTATTTGAAAGACTGCCTTTCTATGAAGGATTGTTGTTCAATAAAGAATCCGGAAGTATTCGCTCTGCTGTTTACTTAAGAAAAAGCATTGTCAATACCGAAGCGAGAAAAACCTTCATTCTTGAAAATCTAGTTCCGAAAGTCGAAAAGTTTGAAAAAACAACTGGCATTGATTTGCGTGTTTCCGGAATGCCTTATATCCGAACAATCAATGCGGAAAATATGAAAGGTGAAATAGGTCTTTTCATCGGCGCCGCTTTGTTTATGACGTCCTTTATTTTCTTCCTATTCTTCCGTTCCTTCCGCGCCACGTTTATTTCAATTAGTATTCTCTTGCTGGGCGTGGTTTGGTCTTTTGGAACCTTGGGACTTTTCCACTATAAGATTACCATTCTGACGGCAATTATTCCACCGTTGATTATTGTTATTGGAATTTGCAATTGTATTTTCTTGATCAATAAATACCAACAAGAAATTAAGATTCATAAAAATCAAGCAAAAGCTTTACAGCGCGTTATTTCGAAAATCGGCGTTTCAACATTGATGACCAATCTGACTACAGCGGTTGGGTTTGCGACATTTATGATTACCAATAATGACTTGCTTTATGAATTTGGTTTGGTAACCGCCATTAATGTCATGACGGTTTACCTTCTGACCTTGTGCATTGTTCCTATCGTCTATAGTTTTATGCCATTGCCGAAAGAAAAGCACTTGTATCATTTGAGTAAAAACTATATTTCCGCTTTGTTGAGCTGGGTAGAGCATCTTGTTCGATACAAACGAACCAGAATCTATGTTATCTACGGATTGCTTATGATTTTTAGCGTGATTGGAGTAACTCAAATGAAAGTGTCTGGAAGTTTGATTGGCGAAATGCCCAAAAGCGCCTCCTTTTTTAAGGACATTCTTTTTTACGAAAAGGAGTTTCACGGTGTAATGCCTTTAGAAATTATGATAGATACGCACCGCAAAAAAGGCGTAATGAAACTATCGATGATGAAAAAAATGGATGAACTTCAGGAGACGATCAAGGAGATTCCTGAACTTTCTCCTGCGGTTTCAGTGGTCAATTTAGTTAAGTATTCTAAACAAGCGTTCTACAACGGCAATCCAGATTTTTATGAATTGCCAAACTCGCAAGAGCAAGCATTTATTCTTTCGTACGCGAAGAACGCCACCAAAAACAGCAAAGACAATTTAATGAAAAGTTATGTCGATAAGACTGGTCAATACGCCCGAATTACGACATTTATGAAAGATATCGGCACCGAAGAAATGGCGAAAGTCGAGCGCCAATTGCAAACAAAAATTGACGAGTTATTTCCGAAAGATCGATTTACGGTAACCCTTACTGGAAAAGCATTGGTCTTTCAAAAAGGAACTTCTTATTTGATCGACAACTTGATTATTTCGCTCATTTTTGCGATTTTGGTGATTGCTGGACTGATGGCTTATTTGTTCCGATCAGTAAAAATGGTGATGGCTTCGGTGATTACCAATGTATTGCCATTGTGTATTACGTCAGGATTGATGGGCTATTTCGGGATTCCATTGAAACCATCGACAATTTTGGTTTTTAGTATTGCCTTTGGAATTTCCGTAGACAATGCCATTCAATTTATGGCAAAATACCGACACGATTTAATCGCGAACAATGGTCTAGTTCATAAATCTGTCATTAGTTCATTGCGCGAAACAGGCATCAGCACTTTTTATACTTCTGTGGTGCTTATTTTTGGTTTTGCCATTTTTACCTTATCTAGTTTTGTGGGAACTATAGCGCTGGGCGGATTAATATCGTGTACTTTACTCTTCGCCATGTTTGCTAATTTATTAGTATTACCTGCACTTGTACTCACCTTCGAAAAGAAGAAAGCACTACAAGAAGTAGAAGAAGAAAAGAACTAACAATTCGATTATATTTGCAATCTGAAATCATAAATCACAAATCTGAAATCTTCAAGATGAAACATACCAAAGTAAAAGACTTACTACAAAGTTCTGCCACTATTGCCGAAGTAAATGCCAAAGGTTGGGTAAGAACTTTTAGAAACAATCAATTTATTGCCTTGAATGACGGTTCAACGCTTCATAATATTCAATGCGTTGTTGACTTTGAAAATACGCCAGAAGAAACGCTTAAACGAATTACAACAGGAGCCGCCATTTCAGTAACTGGAGCATTGGTTGAAAGTCAAGGCGCTGGACAGAAATATGAGATTCAAGTTTCAAAATTGGAAATATTAGGCGATTCGGATGCAGAGAAATTTCCAATGCAACCCAAGAAACATTCGCTCGAATTTTTGCGTGAAAATGCCCATCTTCGAGTGCGCACCAATGCCTTTGGAGCCATTATGCGTGTGCGTTCGGTGTTGTCTTTTGCGGTGCATCAGTATTTTCAGGAAAGAGGTTTTGTGTATGTGAATACGCCGATAATTACGGGTTCAGATGCGGAAGGTGCAGGTGAAATGTTTAGAGTAACCGCGCTACCTTTTGATGGAACTCCAAGAACGGAAGAAGGAAAAGTCAATTTTAAAGAAGATTTTTTCGGAAAAGAAACCAACCTTACCGTTTCAGGTCAATTAGAAGCAGAAACATTCGCGATGGCGTTGGGTCAGGTTTATACTTTTGGACCAACATTTAGAGCGGAAAACTCCAATACATCTCGTCACTTAGCAGAGTTTTGGATGATTGAGCCGGAAGTGGCTTTTAACGACCTCAACGACAATATGGATTTGGCGGAAGATTTTATCAAATATGTCGTAAAATATACCGTTGACAAATGTGCCGAAGATTTGAAGTTTTTGGACGGAAGATTAATGGAGGAAGAAAAATCGAAACCGCAAGCAGAACGCAGTGAAATGAGTCTGTTGGAGAAATTGAATTTTGTTTTAGAAAATGATTTTAAACGCGTTTCCTACACCGAAGCAATTGATATTTTACGAGATTCGACACCCAATAAAAAGAAAAAATTCAATTATATCATCAACGAATGGGGCGCTGACTTACAAAGTGAGCACGAAAGATTCTTGGTGGAAAAGCACTTCAAATGTCCAGTGATTTTGTTCGATTATCCAGCCAACATCAAAGCTTTCTATATGCGATTGAATGAAGATGGCAAAACCGTTCGCGCGATGGATATCTTGTTTCCAGGAATTGGTGAAATTGTTGGCGGTTCACAAAGAGAAGAACGTCATGATGTTTTAATCGAAAAGATGAAGGCATTAGGCATCGATGAAGAAGAATTGTGGTGGTATTTGGATACACGTCGATTCGGAACCGCTGTTCACTCGGGATTTGGATTAGGATTTGAAAGACTAGTACTGTTTGTTACTGGAATGAGTAATATTCGCGATGTAATTCCGTTTCCTAGAACGCCGATGAATGCAGAGTTTTAGTTTTTGCCGCTAAGGCACTAAGACGCAAAGTTTTTATATACAAGCCATAAATGAAAAATAACTTTATTCGCCATGCAAAATGTTATCAGGAAGAACAGAAGAAATTGCTAGAATTGTAGTAAATTCAGCATACAAAGTGCACAAAGAACTAGGTCCAGGGTTATTAGAAAGAGTATATGAAGTTTGCTTAGCACATGAAATTACAAAATCAGGATTTCAAGTTAAAAGACAAATTGATTTACCGATTGTCTATGATGGAATTACTTTTAATGAATGTTTGAGACTTGATCTACTAATTGAAGACACTGTAATAGTCGAAGTTAAAGCCGTAGAGCAAATTAATCCAGTGTGGGACGCGCAAATAATTAGCCACTTAAAATTAACAAAGAACTCCTTAGGATTTCTAATTAATTTTAATGTGCCTCTAATTAAGAATGGAATAAAAAGATTTATCAATACTAAAAACAACTTAGCGCCTTAGCGCCTTTGTGGCAAAGAATTATGCTAAAACAATTTCTAAATCTCAAATTAACTCAAAAGTTATCTCCACAACAAATTCAGTTGATGAAGTTAATTCAGCTGCCGACGCAAGCCTTTGAGCAACGATTGAAGGAAGAAATGAACGAAAATCCAGCACTAGAAGCTGGGAAAGAAGAGGAAGAATACGAAAAAGACGAATTCGACAATGAAGAATTTGACGATTTTGATGACAACGAAACTATCGAGACCGATGACATCAATATCGATGAATACTTAAGCAACGACGAAACGCCAGAATATAAAACACAAGCGAACAACTATAGCGATGACGATGAACATCGCGAGTCTCCGTTGGCTTCTCCGGTTAGTTTTCACCAAGACTTGATCAATCAACTAAATACATTTATCTTAAGCGATGAAGAACGGGAAATTGCCGAATTTTTAGTTGGCAGTATCGACGACATGGGTTATATCCGCCGAAGTATTGCAGACATTGTAGATGATATGGCATTTACCCAAGGAATCTATACGGATGAGAAAACCGTTGAACGAATTTTGCATATCATTCACGAACTCGAGCCTTCAGGAGTTGGCGCTCGCGATTTACAGGAATGTTTGTTATTGCAATTAAAACACAAGACACCTTCAGAATATGTGGCGCTAGCAACGTCTATTATTGAGACGCAATTTGACGCTTTTAGTAAGAAACATTATGACAAGCTTCAACATAAATTCAACGTTTCTAATGAACAACTCAAGAAAGCGGTTCATGAAATCGAAAAACTAAATCCAAAGCCAGGCGGCGCTTTTACTGGAGCGAATAAAATCACAGAAAATGTAGTGCCTGATTTTGCCATTAGGATTGTTGATGGTGAACTTGAATTGAGCCTGAATGGCAGAAATGCCCCAACATTGCACGTTTCCAAAGATTATCAGGAAATGTTGCAGACGTACAAAGTTTCTAAAGACAAATCGAATGCTCAAAAAGATGCCGTTCAGTTTATCAAACAAAAATTGGATGCGGCAAAATGGTTTATTGATGCGATTAGACAACGCCAGGAAACATTATGGGTGACCATGAATGCGATCATGCATTACCAGCAAGAATACTTCTTAGACGGTGATGAAACGAAACTGCGTCCGATGATTTTGAAAGACATTTCTGAAATGGTCGGCATGGATATTTCAACTATTTCTCGTGTCGCAAATAGCAAATATGTAGAAACACCATACGGCACCAAATTGATCAAGGAATTTTTCTCAGAAGCCATGAAAAATGACCAAGGGGAAGATGTATCGACCTTAGAGATCAAGAAGATTTTAAAGAACATTTTAGAAGAAGAAGACAAACACAAACCTTTGCCAGATGACCAATTGGCGGAACTTTTGAAAGAAAAAGGTTATCCAATTGCTCGAAGAACAATCGCAAAATACCGAGAACAACTCGATATTCCTGTTGCGAGGCTGCGAAAAAAAATGTAATTATTTCTAAACCCTGCGACCCTTGAAAAAGATATTAGTTCTTTTTTCCTATCTCTTACACCCTATCTTTATCCCGCTTTTTGGAGCTTTAGTGTACTTGTTTTACACCGACAATTATCTCGACACTTTACCAAAATTCTTACTATTAATCCAAATCAGTATCATTACGATTTTGATTCCATTGAGTATGATTTACTTCTTGAAAGTCATAGGAAAAGTCGATTCTATTATGGTTTCAGAAACATCACAGCGTAAAATTCCGCTCATGATTCAGCTATTTTTGATGGTACTCTTGCTCAGTAAAAGCGTGACTTTTGCAACTGTTCCGCCACTGTTCTTTTTCTATCTTGGTGGTATGTTGAGTGCGCTGATGGCTTTTGTCTTTTTGTTTTTTTATGTAAAAGCGAGCATTCATACCTTAGGAATCAGTTCATTAACCGTGTTCTGCGCAGCATTGAGTATCCACAACACCACCAATTGGATTTTCGGAATTGCAATCCTAATTGTACTCAATGGTGTCGTCGCTTCTTCTCGACTTTATTTGAAAGCACACACCTCAAAAGAACTGCTATTGGGTTTTGCGTTGGGAACATTTCCGCAAGTGGTATTGTTGCGATTTTGGTTATAGGATATAAAACATCATTCCAAAATGAAGGGCATTCATCGTAATCCGCTCATCATTAACACGAGCAGCAGAGGAAAAAATTGGAACTAAACCATAATAAGAGTAGAAATTCCAAGTGTTATAGCCCACGACGAGATAAACACCTGCTTGAAATTTATTAAAATCTTTATTATTTGATACCGAGATTTCAGCTATTTCGTCAACATAGCTAGATTTCGAATAAGCCAAATAACTTAACTGTAAGCCCGTGTAAATTCTCCAAAATTTGTGGGTTTCTGGCACAGATGTTCTCCATCTAAATTCTATTGGAACATCAATAAAAACCTGTTCAAATTTGTTTTTACTGTAACTTGTTCCTATTGTATTTGTACTATAAATAGCCTCCCCATTTTCTCGAAATATAAACAACTTTTGAAAATAGTTTGAGTACGACAAACCAAGTCCCGTAGCGATAGACACATTTCTTTCCTTATTTAATGGCATGTCTCGCAAAACACCTGCTTTGAAACCAGCGGAAAATTTATTTGTTCTAATTCCTGTTGGCACATTTGCCAGCGTGTTATAGGTGAACGCAAAATAAAACTGATCTTCCCGATAAAGCGAGTCAACCTCAATCATCGGATAAGGAAGTTTTGTTTCCTGAGAAAAAACAAGTGCAATATGAAAGAAAAGAAAGCCAATAGTAAATCTGCGCATCCTATTTTTTTTGTGGCTTAAAGGTAAAAAAAAACAGTCATAAAGTTTGAATATTAAAATGTAAATTTGTGGGTCTATCAAAATGGAAGTAACCGTTCAAGAACACTACATTAAAATATGGATCAACAACAACACGAATTATATGAGAATGCCCGTCGAAGATTAAAACAAAAAAAGGTTTTGTACTATCACTTTGTTTTTCTGGTCGTCGGAAGTTTGTTCCTCTTTATTGCCAACGTTTTCCTCAAATACGGAGCACCTAATGTTTGGTATATTTGGGTTTGTACCGTTTGGGTTTTTATTTTTATTCTTCACTTCATTAAGGTTTTTATCACCGACCGCTTTATGAATAAAGATTGGGAACGCGAACAAATTGATCGGCTTATTCAAAAACAAAAAAACAAGATTTCGGAATTGTCCGAAAAACACAGTGAAAATCCTTCGTAAATCTGAATCGAAATGACAATAATGATTGCCGCAGCAGGTAAAAACAATGAACTAGGAAAAGACAATGACTTGCTTTGGCATCTTCCTGATGACTTCAAAAGGTTCAAGCAACTAACGACCAACCATTTTATCATTATGGGCCGGAAAACCTTCGAAAGTTTCCCTAAACCATTACCGAATCGAACACATATTGTAATAACACGTCAAGCAAATTACCACCCTGACGGCGTTATTATTGTTGGAGATTTGAGTGAAGCCTTAAAAAAAGTACCTCAGAATGAAGACTCATTTATCATTGGAGGCGGAGAAATCTACGTACTAGCACTTCCTTTCGTGGATAAAATTGAATTGACCCGAGTTCATGCCGATTTTACCGCCGATACTTTCTTTCCCGAAATAGAAAGTCCACATTGGCAACTAGTCGCAGAAGAATATCACCCGAAAGACGAAAAACACGACTACGATTTTACGTTTGAAACCTATGTAAGAAAAGGGTAGTTAGTTGAAAATCTGCCTAATTCACCGTCTTATTTACCAAATCAAACTTATTATGAGGAGCGGCATTCTCAGATTATATTGTTTATAGTATATTTGTCGAAAATTAAGATGTCCAGCAATATCAATCCATACAAATCATCAAAACTGAGCAAAAAAGAGCAAGTCTCTCAAATGTTCGATGCGATTTCCAACAATTATGACGGTCTAAATCGTGTCATTTCATTTGGTATTGATGTCAAATGGCGAAAAAAAGTAATCCAACTCGTTGCGGCAAAAAATCCGAAAACCGTTTTAGATATTGCAACAGGAACGGGAGACCTCGCGATATTACTAGCTGACACATCAGCTGATAAGATCATTGGATTAGATATTTCTCCAGGGATGCTTGATGTTGGTAAGAAAAAAATTGCAAGCGCAAATTTGTCTGATAAAATCGAAATGATGCTAGCCGATTCTGAAGCGATGCCTTTTGAAGACAACACTTTTGACGCCATAACCGTAGCCTTTGGAATTCGAAATTTTGAGCATCTAGACAAAGGACTTTCTGAGATAAATAGAGTATTGAAGCCAAATGGAATCTTCGTCATATTGGAAACTTCTAATCCGACTAAATTTCCTTTTAAGCAAGGTTATGTCTTGTATACAAAATATATTTTGCCAGTCATTGGCCGACTTTTTTCGAAAGACAAAGTAGCCTATCGTTATTTATCAGAATCCGCTGCTGTTTTCCCATTCGGAGAAGCGCTAAACAATATTTTGAGAAAAAACGGGTTTATAGATGTGCTTGCAGAACCTCAAACTTTTGGTGTCGCGACAATTTATAAAGCGTCCAAAAAATAAAATTTAGAAATGAAACAGAGAATTACTTTTGCCCTTTTGTTTTTTGTCCTGCTTGCGAATGCGCAACACGGACGGAGAGTTTTTGGAAAAGACCCTCTTATTAATTTGGAGAATTTTGACAAGCAAAGAGTATATTGGGGTTATTTTCTGGGATTCAATAGCTTTGATTACAAATTCGATTATAAAGTAAATGGTCCGGACATTAATGTAGATCGAACGATGGGCTTTAGTGTTGGACTTGTGGGCGATTTAAGGCTTACCAATTTCATCAACTTGAGATTTGAACCAGGACTATTTTATACGCAAAGAAATCTTACTTACTCCAATTTCACCAGAGAATTAGACGCCAAAAGAGAAGTCCCCGCCACTTATATTCACTTCCCTTTGTTGTTAAAATTCTCATCGCTGCGAACAGGTAACATTAGACCCTATTTATTGGCAGGACTATCTAGAACGCTCAATCTCGCCAGTAATTCCAAATCAGAAGATGACAATGCCCAACAGAAATTTAGGGTAAAACCTTGGACGAGCAATTTTGAATTAGGATTTGGGATTGATTTGTATTTAGAATACTTCAAATTTTCTCCATCGATACGTGGTGTATTTGGTACTGGAGATGAATTAATTAGAGATAAAGACCCGAACAGCCCATGGACAGGCAACATCAACTCAATGTCGACGCGTGCTATTTTGGTTAACTTTACCTTTCACTAGAAACTTCTTGCTAGAGCGCTTGATTTCTGCAGAATTCACTTAAAATGATGGCTGTAGCAGTAGCAACATTTAAACTTTCGGTTTGTTGTAGTTTCCCAAATCGCGGAATTGTAATGCGATTCTTAATGCTTTTTTCCAGTTCTTTATTTATTCCGTTGGCTTCATTACCCAAAACAATGATTGCTTCTTTAGGAAAGTCTCCTTTGTATATGTTTTCGCCATCCATAAGCGCACCGTAAACAGGCAATTTGGCGCAAACAATCCATTCCAACAAATCAACATAACTGACCTTTACTCTCGAAATAGAACCCATCGTAGCTTGAACCACTTTTGGATTATATAAATCAACCGTTTCCTTCGAACACACCAACTGCGTCACACCAAACCAATCGCATAATCTCAAAATAGTCCCTAAATTACCTGGATCTCTAATATCGTCTAGCGCCACAATCAGACCTTGCTCTTTTAAGGGTACTGTTGCCGGAATTTTGAAAAGTGCCAAACAATTGTTTGCTGTTGTCAGCGCGGATATTTTGCTCAATTCGGCGCTTGAAATTAAAGACTTTAATTCATTTGGAACGGACTCAAAAAGCGATTCTGTCTGATATAGTGAATGCAATTCAAAGTTAGCTTGCAGTAATTCTTGAATCACCTTAACGCCTTCTGCCACAAACAAGCCGTGAATTGCACGGTATTTTTTTTGTTGTAAACTCGTTATTAATTTTATTTGGTTTTTACTAACCATAGAAAAAATGTACTTTTGATTCAAATATTTCACAACCCTTGAGAAACGCTGCAACAAAAATATCATTATTTATTCTAATAGGGATTATTATTACAGCTTGTAATACCTTAAAGAGGGTTCCACCCAATAAAAAGTTGCTGACGAAAAACGAGATTTTTGTTAATGATAAAAAAGTAAATTCAGAGAGTATTACTGGATTGATTTATCAAAAACCCAACTCATCCATTTTGGGTTATCGGTTTAGGCTAAACTTGTATAATCTAGCCAATCTTAAGCATGATTCTTTATATCAGGCGAAGTTTACAAAGAATCCTGAAAAGTACAAACGCATGTCTAGATTGCTATCGGCGAAACAAGTTAATCGATTGGGCAAGTCTTTTTGGTATTCTGGAATCCATGAGTTTTTGAAAAAAACCGGTGAACCACCTGCCCTTGCAGAGCAAAAAAGCATCGAAAAATCTAATCTTCGTATCAAATCACATTACTTTAATCAAGGCTATTTTAATGTTAAATCTACCTTCAAAATAGATTCAATTGCTCCTAAAAAAGCAAAAGTAAAATACACGTTGACAACCGGAAAACCGTTTATGCTTGACACCATCAAAACATCGATTCTCACGCCAGCCCTCGATTCTTTATACAATACTAACAAAAGTGCGTCTTTATTGAAATCAGGAAAACAGTATAAGACTTCCGATTTTGAAGAGGAAAGAAGTCGAATTACAACACACTTTCGAAATAATGGCGCCTATGATTTTCAGCCGACCTTTATCAATTTTGATATTGACACACTTAATGGCAATTACAAAACCAATGTCAATTTGAAGATTGAGAATTTCAGTTATAGCGAGGGCGACTCTATCAAAACAAAGCCTTTCAATTTATATCCTATTAGTGAAGTCAATATTTATACTGACTTTAACCCAAAAGACACGGCGAAAGTTGTAGAAAAAAAGACTACTTTTTCTAATTTTAATTTGTTTAGTAAAGGCAAGCTGAAATATAAACCTAAAGCGATTACCGACGCTGTTTTTATTACAAAAGGGAGTTTATATTCTGATACCAAAACCAACTTGAGTACTAGATATCTGAGTAATTTGAGGGTTTTTAATTATCCCACGATTAAGTATAAAATTAATCCAAACGATTCGATTCATCAGTCGCTCATTGCGGACATCTATTTGATTCAAAGAGAAAAATACAGTTTCGGTTACGGCATTGATTTCACCCATTCAAATATTCAAGATTTTGGTATTTCTGGGAATCTATCTTTTTTGATTAGAAACGTATTTAACGGAGCTGAAACTTTTGAAATTATTACTCGCGGCAACGTTGGTTCCTCTAGAGACTTGGCCAATCCTGATAATCGATTTTTTAATGTAAGTGATTATGGAGTTGATTTGAAGTTAAATTTTCCACGGATATTTATGTTTTTCAATACCGACGGAATCATTCCAAAACGGATGATCCCGTCAACACAGATTACCATGGGTTTTTCAAAACAGAAAAATATCGGGTTAGATAAAGAAAATTTTACTGGCGCGATGACTTATAATTGGACGCTAAATCGTAACACCTCGCTACGTTTTGACTTGTTCAATATTCAGTATGTTAAGAATCTAAATCCGGATAATTATTTTAATGTCTACAAATCTTCCTATGATGTTCTAAATAATTTAGCGAAATCGTACAGTGCAGATCCTAGTTATTTTGATACCAGCAACAACCTAATCGTTCCTACTGGTATTAATAGCTTTATTAGCGACGTCGCCAATAATGTAATTACGCTTAGTTCAGACGACTATGACGCGATACGAAGTGTTGCTGAACGAGCCATACGTCTTGCTGAAAACAACTTAATTTTTGCTTCTAGCTTTTCCATTTCAAAATCAACAAAAAAAGATTTGAACGACGAAAGTTTTCACATTTTTAGATCAAAACTAGAATCTGCAGGTACTGTATTATCACTTTTAGCTAACCTTTCAAAGGAAACTGGAAATCAGAACGAAAGCAAAAAGATATTTGAGGTTGCTTACTCACAGTACTATAAAATAGAACTTGAATATATTAAGCATTGGGACTTAAACTACAAAAAAGTACTTGCTTTTAGAAGTTTTGTTGGGCTTGCTGTTCCTTACGGTAATTCGGAAAGCGTCCCGTTTTCTCGAAGTTATTTTGCCGGTGGCTCGAACGACAATAGAGCATGGCAGTCCTACTCACTTGGTCCTGGACGAACCTCCGCAAAACGAGATTTCAACGAAGCGAATTTTAAGATTGCAGTAAGTGCTGAATTTAGATTTAACTTTTTTGAAAAATTCAATGGTGGATTATTTGTGGACACGGGTAATATTTGGAATGTATTTGATAATATAAAATCTGAAGAAGCCGTCTTTCAAGGGTTAAAATCATTACAAGATACCGCGGTTGGTTCGGGCTTCGGACTCCGATATGATTTAAGTTTCTTCGTTTTGCGTATGGACTTTGGGTTTAAGACTTACAATCCGTCGGACACCTCAAATAAGAAATGGTTTAGAGATTATAATTTTGCCAACTCAGTTGTAAATATTGGAATAAATTATCCTTTCTAAATTTATTAATTATTATTTTTGTAGTCCTTAACCCTAAAATAACTCACATGGCTCATAGCATTAAACCTGGCGTTGCCACAGGCGATCAAGTTCAAGAAATATTCCAGTACGCAAAAGAAAAAGGTTTTGCTTTACCTGCTGTAAATGTAACAGGTTCTAGTACCATTAATGGCGTTTTAGAAACTGCCGCAAAGCTTAAAGCTCCAGTTATTATTCAATTTTCTAACGGAGGTGCCGTTTTTAATGCAGGGAAAGGATTGCCAAATGTCAATGAGAAAGCGGCTATCGCTGGTGGTATTGCAGGCGCTAAACACATTCATACCCTTGCTGAGGCGTACGGTGCAACAGTAATTTTACATACAGATCACTGCGCTAAAAAATTGTTGCCTTGGTTAGACGGTTTGCTAGACGCAAGTGAAAAACACTTCGCTGAAACAGGTAAACCGCTATATAGCTCGCACATGATTGATTTGTCTGAAGAACCGTTACACGAAAACATCGAAATCTGCTCACAATACTTAAAACGCATGAGCAAAATGGGTATGACACTTGAAATTGAGCTTGGAATTACAGGTGGTGAAGAAGATGGTGTTGATAATTCAGATGTCGATAGCTCAAAATTATACACGCAACCGGAAGAAGTTGCTTATGCTTACGAAGAATTGCTTAAGGTTAGTCCACGTTTTACAATTGCTGCAGCCTTCGGAAACGTTCATGGCGTTTACAAACCTGGGAATGTAAAACTGACACCTAAAATTCTTAGAAATTCTCAAGAATATGTTCAAAACAAATTTAACACTGGACACAATCCTGTTGACTTTGTTTTCCATGGCGGTTCAGGATCTACCTTAGAAGAAATCAGAGAAGCGATTGGCTATGGTGTGATCAAAATGAATATAGACACGGACTTGCAATTTGCTTTTACAGAAGGAATCCGTGATTATATGGTTAATAATATTGACTATTTAAGAACCCAAATCGGAAGTCCAGATGGTCCAGAGTCACCAAACAAAAAACATTACGATCCTAGAAAATGGGTTCGTGAAGGTGAAATGACATTCAACAAGAGATTGGAACAAGCATTTGCTGATTTGAACAACGTAAACACTTTATAATTAACAATTAACAATTGATAATTGATAATTATTAATTGTCAATTATCAATTATCAATTAGAAAGATATGGCTTGGTTTAAAAGAACAGAAAAAGGAATTACCACCGCGACTGAAGATAAAAAAGATGTTCCTAAAGGATTATGGTATAAATCCCCAACTGGTAAAATTGTCGATGCAGATGAGTTAGAACGCAATTTATGGGTTAGCCCTGAAGATGGATTTCATGTTAGAATCGGGAGCGCTGAGTATTTTAAAATACTGTTCGACAACAATGAGTTCAAAGAACTTGATGCTAAGATGACCTCAAAAGATCCGTTGCATTTCGAAGACACGAAGAAATATTCTGACCGTTTAAAGGAAGTGATGGAGAAAACAAACCTGAAAGATGCGGTTCGAACTGCTGTTGGAAAATCGAAAGGAAAAGACCTAGTGATTTGTTGTATGGATTTTGCATTCATTGGCGGTTCAATGGGCGCTGTTGTTGGCGAAAAGATTGCAAGAGGAATCGATCATTCTATCAAGAACAAAATACCATTTGTGATGATTTCTAAATCTGGTGGTGCACGTATGATGGAAGCAGCTTATTCCTTAATGCAATTGGCAAAAACCTCCGCAAAATTGGCGCAATTGGCCGAAGCAGGAATTCCTTATATTTCCTTGTGTACTGATCCAACGACGGGTGGAACTACAGCTTCTTATGCCATGTTAGGAGATGTCAACATTTCAGAACCTGGAGCTTTGATTGGATTTGCTGGTCCACGTGTAGTAAAAGACACTACCGGAAAAGACTTGCCAGAAGGATTTCAAACTGCAGAATTTGTACTAGAACACGGCTTCTTAGATTTTATTACTCCGAGAAAGGAATTGAAAGACAAAATCAATTTGTTTATTGACTTAATTGAAAATAACGAAATACGATAAATCAAAATCCCGATAACATTCGGGATTTTTTTTGTTCTTTACATTCCTGTTCGGATTGCTTCAACTGGATCCAAACGCGACGCCGATATTGCAGGAAGAATTCCAGAAAGTAAACCTATAAATGCGGACAATCCTGTTCCCAAAACGATATTCCAAAAGCTCAAAATGAATTCAAATTCGAGGGTTTTAGTCAAAACAATCGAGATAATCCAAACCAAAAGTAATCCAAAAACGCCGCCGATTAAGGACAATATTATCGATTCGAATAGGAATTGAAACAAGATAAATTTGTTTTTGGCGCCTAGCGATTTTTGAATACCAATCAAATTCGTTCGTTCCTTCACGGATACAAACATGATATTCGCAATTCCAAATCCACCAACCAACAACGAGAATCCACTAATAATCCAGCCAATCATATTCATTTGAGACACAATACCGTCTATTAAGTCCGTAAATCCAGACAGTATATTGACGAAAAAGTTGTCGATATCATCTGTTTTTACACCACGCATGTTTCTCAATTTTTGTGCTATTTCCCCTCTTAATTCTGGAATGTCAGCACCTTTTTCGGGTTTGATAATAATGACTGGAAGCATCATTTCGTTGTTGTCACCATACAATTGCCTCAAGAAATTAGTTGGCAAGAAAACTGAAGTATCATCTCCACCTCCCATATCAAGGCCAGATTCACCTTTCTTTTTGGTCATTCCAATTACCAAAAAACGTTGGCCGTAAAGTCGAACAGTTTTTCCAATTGGATCTGCATCTTCAAAGAGGCCTTTTGCTATTTCGTAACCTAAAACAACTACTGGTCGACCAGAATTTGACTCGGATTCATTAAAAAAACGACCTTCAGAAAACTCTAGTCGCTGAATATCTACAAACTCGTGGGTCACGGGAACAATATTGACATCAGTCATCACCTTTTTCTCAAACTTCACACTTTCCCGATTGGTGAAAAACTGATAACAAACATGTTCTGTATGACTAAGGTTTTCCTTTAAATATTGGTATTCTTCATAATTTACTTTCGGAAATTGTTCTCTTTTCCATTCTGGAATATCGGTGGGACCAAAGGATACACTTGTCAAATAAATTGTATTTTTATCTAATGTGCTCAAATCGCTTTTGATCTTTCTATCCAACGAATCGACTGCGGCAAGAACTGCGATAATTGAAAAAATACCAATCGTTACGCCTAAAAGTGACAATAAAGTTCGCAATTTATTATTGCGTAGCGCATTCAACGCAAAACTAAAACTCTCAGATAGCAACCGGAAATAAACAATCATAGACTTGAATTTTGGAAAAGTAAAAATCCGCATTTTTTCATCAGCATCCTAATAAAAATGGACTTGCCGATTTGTAGGACTTTCTGCAATATTGTTACAGTAATCAGTTGAATTTTAGATTCAAAAAAACTACTTTTGCGGCTATAAACACAACTACTATATGAGCACTTCAAAAACAATCAAATCGGCCTTAATTTCTGTATTTTCAAAAGATGGATTAGAGCCTATTGTTCGCAAACTACACGAACAAAATGTAACACTTTATTCCACTGGCGGCACTGAAGAATTTATTAAGAACCTCGGCATCCCAGTTATTGCCGTGGAAGATATTACTTCCTATCCATCCATTTTAGGTGGCCGCGTTAAGACTTTGCATCCGAAAATTTTCGGCGGGATTCTAAATCGCCAGGACAACGCCAGTGATGTGCAACAAATGGAAGAATTTCAAATTCCACAAATTGACTTGGTGATTGTTGATTTGTATCCGTTTGAAAAAACAGTTGCTTCCGGTGCGTCAGAAATTGACATCATTGAAAAAATTGACATTGGTGGCATTTCATTAATTAGAGCTGCTGCTAAAAATTTTAAAGACACCGTAATTGTGGCTTCGGTAGATGAGTATGCGATGCTACTTGATTTGATAACGTCTCAAAACGGAGCAACATCAATAGAAGACAGAAAACTATTAGCCACAAAAGCTTTTCACGTCTCTTCTCACTATGATACGGCTATTTTCAATTATTTTAATCATGACGAAACGATATACAAAGAGAGTATTGCTCACGGACAAATTTTGCGATATGGCGAAAATCCGCATCAAAAGGGCTTTTTCTTTGGCGACTTTGATGCCATGTTCCAAAAAATACACGGCAAAGAATTATCCTATAACAATTTGCTAGATGTTGATGCAGCCGTCAATTTGATTCTGGAATTTAAAAATGAAGCGCCGACTTTTGCTATTTTGAAACACAATAACGCCTGTGGATTAGCAACGAGAAAATCGATGAAAGAGGCGTATTTGGCTGCATTGGCGGGCGATCCTACCTCAGCTTTTGGTGGAGTTCTCATAGCCAATCAGAAGATTGATGCCGAAACTGCCAATGAAATTAACGCCCTGTTTTGCGAAGTTGTTATTGCGCCGAGTTATGATGCTGACGCCATTTCAATTTTATCCGAAAAGAAGAACCGAATTATCCTTGTGCAAAACGAAGTGACCTTACCGCAAAGACAAGTGAGAACTTGCTTAAACGGACTTTTAGTACAAGATAAAAATAATATAACCGACAATAAAGAGCATCTAAAAACCGTTACCATAACAACGCCAAGTTCAGAAGAAATTGAAGATTTGATCTTTGCTTCTAAAATATGTAAGAACACCAAATCGAACACCATTGTTTTGGCAAAAAACAACACTTTGATTGCTTCTGGAACTGGACAAACTTCGAGAGTAGATGCCTTACGACAAGCCATTGAAAAAGCACACACTTTTGGATTTGATTTGAACGGTTCAGTCATGGCGAGTGATGCTTTTTTCCCATTTCCAGATTGTGTTGAGATTGCAAAAGAGGCTGGTATTACTGCAGTAATTCAACCTGGCGGCTCGATAAAAGATGGGTTAAGTATCGATTATTGCAACGAAAATAAAGTTGCAATGGTATTTACGGGAACGCGTCATTTTAAACATTAATTTGTTTAACTTTGTGCACTAAATTTTATATAAACATAATAAACCCTTAAAAGACTTATGGGATTTTTTGATTTCATGACCGAGGATATTGCGATAGATCTTGGTACCGCTAATACGCTTATTATTCACAATGACAAAGTAGTCATTGATAGTCCATCGATCGTAGCTCGTGATCGCATATCAGGTAAAATAATTGCCGTAGGAAAAGAGGCGAATATGATGCAAGGTAAGACCCATGAAAACATAAAAACCATTCGTCCACTTAAAGATGGGGTCATCGCAGATTTTGATGCTTCAGAGAAGATGATCAGCATGTTTATTAAAAGCATTCCAGCCTTAAAGAAAAGAATGTTTACTCCTGCGTTGCGAATGGTTGTTTGTATACCATCCGGAATTACAGAAGTAGAGATGCGAGCCGTAAAAGAATCTTGTGAACGCGTTAACGGAAAAGAAGTTTATTTGATTCATGAGCCAATGGCAGCCGCTATCGGTATTGGCATCGATATTATGCAACCAAAAGGAAATATGATTGTTGATATTGGTGGCGGAACTACTGAAATTGCGGTTATTGCGTTGGGTGGAATCGTATGTGATAAATCTGTGAAAATTGCGGGTGATGTATTCACCAATGATATTGTTTACTACATGCGTACACAGCACAATTTATTTGTTGGAGAAAGTACTGCGGAAAAAATCAAAATTACTGTCGGAGCTGCACTCGAAGAATTAGAAACTGCGCCAGAAGATATGTCAGTACAAGGACGAGATTTGCTCACTGGTAAGCCAAAGCAAGTAGAGGTTTCTTATAGAGAAATTGCAAAAGCCTTAGACAAGTCCATTCAACGAATTGAAGACGCTGTTATGGAAACTTTATCTCAAACGCCTCCAGAATTGGCTGCGGACATCTACAACACCGGAATTTATTTAGCAGGTGGAGGTTCTATGTTAAGAGGTTTAGACAAGCGTATTTCTCAAAAAACAGATTTGCCAGTTTATATTGCCGAAGATCCATTGCGAGCGGTAGTTCGTGGCACTGGAATGGCGTTGAAAAATATTCCAAAATTCAGAAGTATCCTTATAAAATAATATTCCAATAATGAAATTCCAAATTCCAAAACATCAGTTTAGCCGTTGCGATGGAATTTGGAATTTGATATTTTAAATATTTAGAACCAGATGCAGCAAATATTTATTTTTATATTTAAAAACAGCTATCGATTGCTGTTTTTGCTGCTTTTGGTGGTGTCGTTAGTGTTCACAATTCAATCGCATTCGTATCATAGAAGTAAAGTGATTAGTTCGGCTAATTTCTTAAGCGGAGGTGTGTACGAGCGCATCAATAACATTAGCGAATATTTAAGTCTAAAAAATCAAAACGAGGAATTAGCGATTGAAAATGCACGACTAAAAAGTATCATTTTCAATGCGAAAGACACGACAACTTTTCCGAAAATTGACTCCATTAGGGGCGTAAGAAATGCCGACATTATTGTATCAAAAGTCATCCACAATTCGTATAACGTCTACGAAAATTACCTAACTATCAATAGCGGAAGTGCCGCAGGCGTCAAGTCAGATATGGGCGTCATTAATAGTGCGGGAATTATTGGTATTGTCGATCGAACTTCCAAAAATTACGCTACGGTCATCAGTATTTTGAATGTTAAGAGTCAAATTAACGCGAAAATCAAAAAATCAAATCACTTTGGTTCACTTGTATGGAACGGTAAAAGCACTGGATTCGTTCAGTTGATTGACGTTCCTCGACTGGCTTCAGTGAGAAAAGGTGACACTATTGTTACAGGTGGACAGTCAGTCATTTTTCCTGAGAATATTGGAATCGGGACAATTAATAACATCTACATCGATAACAAGACGAATTATTATACTTTGAATATCAAACTTTTTAATGATATGACCAATTTAGGTCATGTGTATATCATCAAAAGTAAAGACCGTGAGGAAATATTGACTCTAGAAAAGAAAGATAATGAATAGCGCCATTTTTGTAAATATCGCGCGATTTCTACTGCTTTTAGCGGCTCAAATTCTCATTTTCAATAATTTAGATTTCTTGGGATACATTAATCCCTATCCGTATATATTATTTATTATTTTATATCCTGTAAACGGCAACAAGACAGGGTTGCTGTTGGCTAGTTTTTTCCTGGGATTAATTTTAGATATGTTTTGCAATTCAGGCGGTGTTCATGCTGCGGCCTCATTATTATTAGCGTATTATCGTCCTTACATTTTTAAGTTTTCATTCGGTTTAAGTTACGAATATCAAACAGTTAAACTAAACGATGTCTTAACACCAGAACGGTTTTCATTTCTTGCCATCGCGGTTGTCTTACACCATTTTGTGTTATTTATTTTGGAAGTTTTCCGAATGAGCTTTCTACTTGAAATCCTTATGAAAACCGTCGCAAGTACGATTTTCACCTTGATAGTCTGCATTCTAATCATCTACTTAATCAAGCCCAACAAAAGATGAGAAAAGTATTACTGCCTACGGTCATTATCATCGCAACAATATTGCTGGTACTAAGGCTCTTTTACTTGCAAATTGTTGATGACTCTTTCAAATTAAAATCAGACAATAACGCGATCAAAATTCAGTACGATTATCCTGAGAGAGGCTATATTTACGATCGACATGGCGCGTTACTTGTGGCCAATCAACCTTCGTATGATATCATGGTCATTCCAAAGGATATGAAGAATATTGACACCTTGGAATTTTGCCACTTATTGAATGTCACCAAAGAGGATTTCATAAAAATAATCGCAAAAGCTAAGGTTTATAGCCCACGGTTACCGTCTGTTTTCCTACCTCAATTAAATAAATTAGAGTACGCCGCTTTTCAGGAAAAGATTCGAAAATTTCCAGGGTTTTATATTCAGAAAAGATCTTTGCGCGATTATCAAGTCAAATTTGGCGCTAACGTTTTCGGATTTATTACCCAAGCAAACGAAAAAACCGTTCTAAAAAATCCATATTACAACAGTGGCGACTTATTAGGGAAACAAGGAGTTGAAGAAAGTTATGAAACTACTTTACGCGGAATCAAAGGTGTAAAATACATTCAAAAAGACAAATACAACCGCGAAATTGGTTCCTACAAAGAAGGCAAATACGACACTATCGCTGTTCAAGGAAAAGACATTCATCTTTCGATCGACGCTGAGCTTCAAAAATATGGTGAAGAATTGATGGTAAACAAAAGAGGTGGTATTGTTGCCATTGAACCAAAAACTGGCGAAATACTCGCTTTGGTAACTGCTCCATCCTATGACCCCGCAATTTTAGTAGGTCGACAAAGATCTAGAAATTATACAAAGTTGTACCGCGATTCTATTGCAAAACCGCTATATGACAGAGGACTGCTTGCAGAATATCCGCCAGGTTCTCCATTTAAGATTCTCACAGGACTTATTGCACTGCAGGAACAGGTAATTGATGAACAAACCACGGTAGTTTGTAATCATGGATTTAGTTATGCTCGAGGCCGTTTTATGAAATGTCACTGTCATGGTGGAGCGCAGCAATTGCACCGCGGAATTTATGAGTCCTGCAATGCTTATTTTGGAACTGTTTATATGAAAACTATCAACAAATATCTACGCCCAGCAGATGGCGTTGATGTTTGGAGTAGTCACCTAAAGAGTTTTGGCCTAGGTGAATTTATGGGTTACGATTTACCTACTGGACGTAGAGGAAAAGCACCAACATCTAAGACCTACAAAAAAATCTATCCGAATGGCGGTTGGAGAAGTACTGCGATTGTATCGAATGCGATTGGTCAAGGAGAAGTCTTGATGACACCAATACAGTTGGCCAATATGATGGCTGCGGTTGCCAATCACGGTTTCTATTATACTCCTCATATCATCAGATCGATTAAAGGCCAACCTATTGATAAGAAATATAGAACCAAGCACGTAACGACAGTAGACAGGAAGTATTTCCAACCAATGATTGAAGGATTGTTTGATGTTTACAACTTAGGGACAGCGCATGCTCTGCAAGTAGAAGGAATTGAAATCTGTGGTAAAACCGGAACGGCAGAAAACTTTGCTAAGATAAATGGTAAGCGCGTAAAACTGCAAGATCACTCAATATTTGTGGCATTTGCTCCAAAAGATAATCCAAAAATTGCCATTGCAGTTTTAGTAGAAAACGGCTACTGGGGTGCTAGATGGGCAGGCCCGATTACCAGTTTAATGATTGAAAAATACATTAAAAAGAAAATAACGCGTACCGATTTAGAAAAACGAATGTTAGAAGGTAGTCTGCAAGGAGAATATGCCAAATATACAGGGAAGAAAGAAGTCGATAGTTTGCTGCTGAAACCCAAAGCTGTAAATCCTGAAGAGGCAACTGAAAACTAATAACAATGAAAAACCAAAGTGTAACTAATAATCTTGATTGGATCAGTGTAATTATCTACATTGTACTGGTCATTATGGGTTGGTTGAATATTTATTCTTCGTCGTTGTCATTATCAGATGAACCATTTACTTTAGATCTAACACAGTTTTACGGCAAACAACTCTTAAGTATCGCCTTAGCGATTCCATTAATATTTGTGGTGTTGTCTGTTGATGGAAAATTTTATGAAAAATTCTCGAGTATCATTTACATTATTGGACTGCTTTCCTTGGCAGGTTTATTTGTTTTTGGTAAAACCATCAAAGGGCAAGCTAACTGGTACTCATTTGGAGCCTTTGGTTTACAGCCGTCTGAATTTGTTAAGGCCGCCACTGCGCTGGCATTGGCTAAATACCTCAGTGATGTTCAAGTTAATCTAAAGGATGTCAATCGGCAAATTCAAGCATTAGGAATTATCTTTCTACCTGTTCTTTTAATTGTCATTCATGACCCTGGAAGCGCCTTAATCTTTATGGTTTTTTTCTTCGTTTTGTATCGAGAAGGACTACCGCCTTGGTATTTGTGGACAGGATTAATTGCAATTTTACTATTTGTTATGGCGCTGGTTTTCGAACCATGGGCCGTCATATTAATAGCCTTTGTTATTACCGTTCTAATTTACTTTAGAAGCCGAATTATCGATCGTAACATCATAGCCAGCGCTATCGCAATGGTACTTATTTCTGGTTTTGTCTTTTCTGTAGATTATGTCTTCGAATCAGTATTTAAACAACATCATAGAGATCGCTTTAATATTCTGCTTGGAAAAGAGGTTGACATGAAAGGAATTGGATACAACACCAATCAATCCGAAATTGCGATTGGTTCAGGTGGCTGGTTCGGTAAAGGATTTCTCGAAGGCACGCAAACCAAAGGAGGTTTCGTTCCAGAGCAACACACCGACTATATATTTACCACAGTGGGTGAAGAATGGGGCTTTTTAGGATCATTAATTGTAATTGCGCTGTTTGTTGGTTTAATATTTAGAACAATCTATCTCGCAGAAAGGCAAAAGACTAAATTTAGCAGGGTTTACGGCTATTGTGTTGCGTGCATCTTGTTCATACACTTCTTTGTCAATATTGCAATGGTGGCTGGTATCTTTCCTACCATTGGAGTACCACTACCTTTCTTTTCATACGGCGGATCGGGGCTTTGGGGCTTTACCATTTTGCTTTTCATTTTCTTAAAAATGGATGCCAATAAGGTCAATGAATGGTAAGATTACTTCTTCCAACTTAACATAAAAAAAAGCCTCAAGAGTCATGATTCTTGAGGCTTTTTTCATTTCTGTATTACTATTTAAGACTTTACTACTTTGTCTTTCTTTAGTTTGCTATCAACACCTTTTTTGACGATTTCTTTTGGTTGCAAGTCATCAAGAACATTAATGGCTTCTTCTACGTAGATGTCTTTTGAAAGACTTTCATGCCATCTTTCTCGCTTCTCTTTCAAGGAAACATCGGTTTTCATAGCTTCTTCTTCATACGGTAAAGACGAAAACTGTAAGGAATTTTTGTAGTCTGCAATAGATTTGTACTTCTTGGCTTTTTCTTCAATCGCTTTCTGTTCTGCTTTGAACTGATCGATGTTTAAGCTATAAACATTTTCTTTGTTGCGTTGGTCAATCCATTTTGCATTTTCTTCGATTAACTTAAATTTCTCATTGTTTGCAATACGTTTCTTGCTATTATCAATCGCAGCATCAAAGTTGTTTTGTTTGTCCCAAAAATTAAATTGTGCAGGCTCAATCTTATCCCAAGGCATCGCATTGTCAATATCTCGCTCTCCCATTTTCAAATACGCGTAACGATCCGGAATAGCCACATCACTGCTAACACCTTCTAACTGTGTCGAACCACCCGTAATTCTGTAGAATTTTTGTGTGGTTGTTTTCAAAGCGCCCAAATCTCCCACGCTACTTCCGCGAACAAATTGATTCAAATCAATTACGTTTTGAACTGTTCCCTTACCATAAGATTGTTTGCTTCCAATGACAATTCCGCGTCGGTAGTCTTGTATTGCAGCAGCAAAAATCTCCGAAGCGGAAGCTGAAAAGCTGTTCTGCATCACTACCAACGGACCATCCCATTGAATTTTCTTGTCCTTGTCATACAAAACTTCTTGCTTCTTTCCGGCAGACTTTATTTGAACTACTGGACCATCTTCGATAAATAATCCAGCGATATCAACCACTGTTTTCAAAGAACCACCACCATTGTCACGCAAATCCATGACAATTCCTTGTACTCCCGCATTTTTCAATCTATCGACTTCAACGGCGATGTCTTTTCCGGCATCACGACTGTCGTTATTTTCAAAATCAATGTAGAACTTTGGCAAGTAGATGATGCCGTATTTCAAACCATTTTTCTCGACAATACTTGATTTAGCGTACGTCTCTTCTATCTCGACAATATCTCTAATAATTGAAATTATTTTAAGCGTTCCGTCTACTTTTTTAACCGTCAGACGAACTTCCGTTCCTTTTGGTCCTTTAATTTTCTTTACCACATCGTCTAGGTGCATGCCCACAACCTCAACAGGCTCGGCATTTCCTTGTGCAACTTTTAAAATAATATCTCCTGATTCTAATTCTTTACCTCTCCACGCTGGACCTCCAGAAATCAATTCTGAAATTTCGGTGTAGTCATTTTTCTTTTGAAGTCGAGCACCAATTCCTTCCAATTTCCCACTCATACTCACGTCGAAACGCTCTTTTTCATCTGGTGGAAAATAGTTCGTATGCGGATCAAATCGTGTCGCAATGGCATTTACAAAAACGGAAAACCAATCATTTTGGTCTAAATCACTTATAAAATCGAAATACTCATTTAACGACTTTAAAGAACTTTCTCTCGTTTCTTTTTCTAATTGTTCGAATGATTTTGGAGGTTCATTAGCAGCAACATCTGCTGTTTTTTTGTCTTCTCCGCCCTCCTTTTTCTCCTGAGTAACACCGTTTTTCTTATCTTCTTGCATCTTTAACTTATCCGTCAAAGAAGAAAGAGTAGACAATTTGATTTGCTTGCGCCATTTTTCCTTTAGTTCCGTCACATTTTTGGCGTATGGCAACTTCTCGTAGTCCGTATTGAAATCCTCTTTCACATTATAATCAAATGGCTTTGCAAGAATTTCTTTATAGAATCCTTTGCTTTCAGACAGCCTTTTTATCAATCGATCATACGTCAAATTAAAGAACGTCAAATCTTTATTTTTGATTTGATCATCAATTTGCGTTTCGTAAGCAGCAAACTCGTCGATATCAGATTGGATAAAAAAGCGTTTCGAAGGATCGAGTGCTTCAACATAATCTTTGTAGATTCCTTTAGAAAAATTATCGTCGATTACCGCTGGGTCGTAATGCCCTCTTTCGATTACAAACGTCAACAACTCCAATAACATTTTGTCTTTTTCGGGATCGCCTTTGGGCTCTAGCACCCCTTTGAAAGCAAACAATCCCATAGAAACGGCGACAACTACCAGTATTAATTTGTAATTCCTTTTCATATATTGAATTAAAAGATTCATTAATTTTTTAGGTCTAAATTAAACAAAAAGTAAAGCGACGCTTTTATTCTGAGGCTAATTTTTTGTTAAAGATGCTAAAATAAGAACTTCCTATTAAAAATGCTTATTTTTGCGGGGAATTATTAAACCCGGATTCGGCAATAATTGGCTGAAAATGGATTTAAAGATGGTGCCTAGCCCTGATGGAAATGGCATCCTTTTGTGCCCAACTTAATGTTCTATTTTACCGCACTCGAGTGGCACAAAAGATAGAATGGACAGCAGGAAATAGCTCCCAAAAAATAGAGAATTGATGATAAAAAAACCACTGATTTTAGTGACCAATGACGACGGAATTACGGCTCCAGGCATACGAACTTTGATAGAAGTCATGTCGGAAATCGGAGAAGTAGTGGTTGTGGCTCCCGACAAACCACAAAGCGCGATGGGGCATGCGATTACGATTAATAGCACTTTATATTTGAATAAGGTTTCTCTAGAAAATGCAGTAGTGACCGAATACAATTGTTCCGGAACTCCTGTAGATTGTGTGAAATTGGCGGTTAATGAAATCCTGAAACGGAAGCCAGATTTGTGTGTTTCTGGGATTAATCACGGTTCGAATTCGTCTATTAATGTGATTTATTCGGGGACCATGAGCGCTGCTGTTGAAGCTGGTATTGAAGGAATTCCCGCGATTGGATTTTCGCTTTTGGATTATGACTGGAACGCCGACTTCAATCCGATCAGGTCTTTCGTAAAGAAGATTGCGCTACAAACGATAGAAAACGGATTGCCGACTGGTACTGTTTTGAATGTTAATTTTCCGAAATTGCCTGAAAAAGACATTAAAGGAATTAAGATTTGCCGACAAGCCAAAGCATTGTGGATGGAAAAATTCGACAAAAGAAAAACGCCACAAGGCAAAGATTACTATTGGCTGACGGGAGAATTTGTCAATGAAGACAAAGGCGAAGATACCGATGAATGGGCGTTAGAGCAAGGATTTGTTTCGGTGGTTCCGATTCAATTTGATATGACAGCACATCATGCAATTCAGCACTTGAATTCATGGAATTTGAATGAAAAATAATTGATAATTGATAATTGATAATTGATAATTGATAATTGATAATTGATTACAATTAAAATAGTAAAGATGAAAAGTAGAGATTTGATTATTGGTGTGTTGTTAGCGATATTGACCTGTGGCATAGGCAGTTTTGTTTTTATTGAATTTTTCACTGGCATGGATTTCTACCGTGGATTGGAATTCTATAAAACCCATGGATTGTTGGGAAAAATAATCACATTGGGTGCAATTTTAAATCTAATTGTATTTTTTGTTTTACTGAAGAAAAACAAAGATTTCATAGCGCGAGGCGTCATATTGGGGATGATTTTACTGACAATCGTGACGCTTTTTGTATAAATTAAATACGAATTCATTTCAATGAAATACTATATTATTGCCGGCGAGGCTTCAGGCGACTTGCACGGCTCGAATTTGATGAAGGCACTTTTAAAAGAAGATCCGCAAGCGGACATCCGATTTTGGGGCGGCGACTTGATGAAAAACGTGGGAGGCACTTTGGTAAAACACTACCGCGAATTGGCTTTTATGGGATTTATTGAAGTAGTTTTTAATTTGAAAACTATTCTCAATAACATCAAATTTTGCAAAAAAGACATCGCCGCATTTCAACCTGATGCAATTATTTTTATTGACTATCCTGGATTTAATATGCGTATTGCGAAGTGGGCTAAGGAACGTGGAATTCCAACGCACTATTATATTTCACCTCAAATTTGGGCGTGGAAAGAGAACCGTATTAGCGCCGTCAAAAGAGATTTTGATCATTTGTATGTGATTCTTCCATTCGAAAAGGAATTTTTTGAAGTCAAACATCAGTTTCCTGTTGAATTTGTTGGGCATCCCTTAATCGATGCGATTCACAACCAAACTGTGAATTCACTGGAAGATTTTATCAAAGAAAACCAATTAGAAGACAAACCCATCATTGCACTTTTGCCTGGAAGTCGCAAACAAGAAATAAGCAAGATGCTTGCTGTAATGCTGAGCGTTGTGGATGATTTTCAGGACTATCAATTTGTCATTGCTGGAGCGCCGAGTCAAGAGCATTCGTTTTATCTGCCTTTTTTGAAATCTAAAAACGTGCATTTTATTTCAAATAAAACCTATGACTTATTAAGTCATGCCACGGCTGCCTTGGTTACTTCGGGCACCGCAACTTTAGAAACTGCTTTGTTTAAAGTACCTGAAGTTGTATGCTATAAAGGCAGTTGGGCGTCGTATCAAATAGCCAAGCGAATCATCACCCTAAAATATATTTCTTTAGTCAATTTGATTATGGATCAAGAAGTAGTTACTGAGTTGATTCAAGAGGATTGCAACACGAAAAATATTAAGACTGAACTACAAAAAATTCTGAGTACAGAGTACAGAAAAGGACTCTTAGCAAAATACGCGCGGCTAGAAGAGAAATTAGGCGGTGGCGGTGCAAGCGAAAAAACAGCACAACTCATTGTACGAAGTTTATCAAAATAACGTTATTTTCTACTATTCATTTAAAAAAAAATCCATTGAAATCTATATTATCACTGCTCTTGATTGCCGTCTTTTTTGTAAGTTGTAAGCCAACTTCAAGTATTATTACTTCTAAATCTGAAGCCATGAAACGCGGCATTTATACCTTTCCCGAAAACAAAAAAATAGCGGATAAAGCGCGGGCACAGCAGAAGAAACAAGAGGTTAAAAAGGCAGCTGTCGGCAGTCGAATCAACGATAAGAATGATGATGATTACGTCATTAGCATCGACGATTCTAGTTATCTTGTGAAACAGCTGATTAATAGCGCTTCGGAAAACTTGGGCGCCAAATATAAAGCCGGTGGTACAACATCGGATGGTTTCGATTGTTCTGGTTTGATGTTTAGTACCTTTAAGAAATTTGACATTACGTTGCCTCGATCTTCTGTAGATATGGCGAAGATTGGAAGAATATTGAATGAAGATGACATTCGAAAAGGCGACTTGATTTTCTTTAGAACCAACGGAAAAAGTGTGATTAATCACGTCGGCATGGTTACGGAAGTGACCGATGATGAAATCAAATTCGTTCATTCCTCCACGCAAAAAGGCGTTATTATTTCTTCGACCAAAGAACCTTACTACGGAAAAAACTTTGCACAAGCCAATCGAATTTTAGAATAATTTATTTGGCTTATTCATTATAATTGAATACTTTAGAGGCGTGAACGCCATTCAATTTCCTTTAAGCCGAATTACTATTGCCTTTATTTTCGGAATCTTAGTTGCCCACTTTAGCAATTTAGATTTTATATGGGCCAACATTCTTATTGCTATTTCCTTTGCTACTTTTTGCGGCGTTTTTTTTTGGACGCAACGGCAATTTATCCAAAACAGTTTTTTCGGGATTGCGACATATTTCTTTTCTTTTTGTATTGGAATTTATGCTCTGACGATTCATTCTAGTTGGAATCAAAAAGACAATTACCTCCATCAAATTCAATCGTTTGAACTTCCACATCAAACTGAAATTGTACTTCGAGAAAAACTTAAGAACACACGATATGGTCAAAGGTATATTGCCCTTGTAAATCGGATTGACAACAAAAGCTGTTCAGGCAAAATCATGCTCAATTTTAAGGACAATTGTCTCGGCACTGACGTTAAAATTGGGACAAGACTCCTATTATTTACTACTATTATTCCGCACAAACCACCATTAAATCCACATCAATTTGACTATGGGAAATACTTAGCAACCAAGTCAATTTTGGCACAAGCATACGTTGAAGAATCGCAATTCCAATTTCAACATCAATTGGTGAAAGACCTCTTTTACTACTCCGATGTGTTTCGGTCAAAAATACTTCATGAACTGCAAAAAGCACATTTTAGTTCGGTCGAATTAAACGTACTAGCTGCCTTAATTTTGGGACAACAACAAGACATTTCTCAAGAAATTGTTTGTGATTATCAAATGGCGGGCGCTATACATATTCTTTCCGTTTCGGGTTTACATGTTGGTTTTATTGTGATTTTTCTGGGATTTATTTTGAAATGGCTCCCGAAAATAAAATGGGTTAGCTATTTTAAGTTGACTTTTATTTTAGCTTCACTTTGGGGATTTGCATTTATTGCCGGTCTTTCCCCTTCTGTAATCCGATCGGTTACTATGTTTTCCTTTGTCGCCATCGGTTTACACTTGAAACGAAAAACCAATATGTTCCATACCTTGTTGGTTTCTCTCTTGATGATTTTGCTATTTGAGCCCTCTTTTCTTTTTGACGTAGGCTTTCAGCTTAGCTACTTGGCGCTATTTTTCATTCTTTGGTTACAACCATTACTAGGTTCTATTTGGCAACCTGAAAACAAAATCACGAAGTATTTTTGGGACATACTCACCGTATCCTTTGCTGCACAGATGGGAACTTTGCCAATAAGCATCTATTACTTTCATCAATTTCCTGGACTGTTTTTTGTCACAAACGTAATTGTAATTCCGTTCTTAAGCGCCATCATGGCTTTGGGATTAGGGCTTATGATTCTTGTGCTTATTGGTATGACACCATTTTTTCTAGTTCGCATCGTAGAAAACTTAATCTCTTTATTGAACTACATCATCAATAGAATCGCATCGTTCGACCAGTTGGTATTTAAGGAGATTCCTATTAACATCCTGTTAGTTCTGAACCTATATGCGCTTTTAATTGCAGCTATAGTATATCTTAAGAAACCATCGTACCAAAAGCTGGGCTTTCTTTGTCTTTCAATAATTCTTATTCAAGTAAGTTCTTTCTATACGCGATGGAATATCCAAAACGAAAATGAACTCCTTGTTTTTAATGTCAAGAAAGAAACGTTAATTGCCGAAAGAAACGGGCACCATGTTGTTATTTTTACCAATACAACACTGGGCGAAAACAATCCAATTCAACCATACGTCACCGCCAATTTTGCAAAGGTTGTTAAGAAAAAAGCGGTTCCGAAGTTGATGTATGCACTCGATAAAAAGATAGTACTAATTGACAGTTCTGCAGCGTATCCTAGAAATACGAAGCCAGATATTCTTTTACTGCGACAGTCGCCCAAGATCAATCTAAATCGGGTTTTTCAAACCTGCAAGCCTCGATTAGTGATTGCTGATGCCAGTAACTTCAAATCTTATGTTTTACTCTGGAAAGCCACTTGTTTAAAAGAAAAAATCCCTTTTCACAACACGTATGAAAAGGGATTCTATAAATTGGAAAAATAAATTATTTTTCTTTAATATTTGATTGGCAGTTTCTAACCATTTCTCTGGACCACCAGCAACGTAACCTGTACTTCCTAATTTCTCTAAGTTGGTCTTACCATCTTTTTTAGATGGATTTGCAAACCAAATCGTAGGGTAACCTCGTACTTCAAAGATTTGTTGCAATTCCATGTTTTGCTTTTGAATTTCTGGCAATTGCGGTGTTCTTCTTGGATAATCTAGCTCTAACAAAACCACATTTTCTTTGGCCCAAGCCACAAATTCTGGCTTCTTTAAAACCTCGTTTTGCAAACGTATACACCAACCGCACCAGTCACTTCCCGTAAAAAACATCAATAAGGGCTTTTTAGTTTTTATTGCAATTTGTGAAGCTTGCTCCATGTTGGTTTCCCACTTTAATTCTTGAGCTCCAACAGTTGCTGAACCAAGAATTAGTAGCGCTACAATAAGTATCTTTTTCATAATATTTTTTTATTTAAGGTTCTCTCTTTTGACAAAAACAATGCCGAAAGTACTAAATTTATTTTACTTCTTGCATCAATTTTTTGATTAATGGTGTGAAGATTATCAAAACTGCTCCAGAAATTAAGGCATAAATTGCTAACTGGTAATAACCATCAGTGTATCCTTGCAGCTTGGTAACCAAAGAAGCATTTTCGTCTGGAGACGACATTCCTGCCCCCAATAAACCTGCCGCATATTGTCCGTAAGCACTGGCTAAAAACCACATTCCCATCATCATCCCGGACAGTCTTTTTGGTGACAATTTGGTCATGATTGATAATCCGATTGGTGACAAACAAAGTTCTCCAAATGTAATTACTAAATAGGCCAAAGTAAATATATTCAATGACGTTAAGCCTTCAGCATCTGCAAAGAACTTTGTATAATAAAAAACATAAAAAGCGGCCGCTAGAAACAAAAATCCCAATCCAAATTTAATGACCGTATTAGGCTCTAATTTTCTTTTTGCCATTGCCAACCAAAGTAACCCTAAAATTGGACTGAAAATGATTACAAATAAGGAATTCGAGGTGTTATTTACAATATTTGGATTGATTTCGAAGAACAACAGATTTTGATGCAAGTTGTTTTGGGCAAAAAGCGCCAATGAACCTCCACTTTGTTCAAAAAACGCCCAAAAAATGATGGAAAAAATAATGAAGATAAACGCTGCAATAAGCTTCTTTTGCGACTTTAGTTCCTTTTCCTTATAAGTTTCATATAAGAAATAGAAAATGGCCACTGGACCGATGGTATACATAAAATAATCCGTGTAATCTGTATTCTTGATCATCATAAAAATGAGCGGAATACTAATAATTGAACCAACATAAACCGCTATTTCCTTTGTAGTCCTTTTCGACTTTGGCAATTCCAATAAAGGAGAATCGCCAATTGGACCAAGAGATTTTTTGGTCAACATAAATGTAACCAATCCAATTAGCATGACAACGGCAGCGGATAAAAACGAATAGCTCCAACCATAATCTTTACTTGTTCCGAAATAAACGCAGACTGCGCCTCCTAGCAAAGCTCCGATATTAATTCCGGAATAAAACAAGCCAAATCCAGCATCTCTTCTACTGTCTCCTTCTTTATATAATTCACCAACCATTGATGAAATATTTGGTTTAAAGAAACCTGTTCCAATTATCGACAAAGTGATTCCCAAATAGAACATCTCTTGCGGTGAAAAAGCAATTAATAAGTTTCCAGCAATCATTACAATTCCACCAAATACAAGCGACTTTTTGAAGCCCAAAATCTTATCAGCGAAAATTCCTCCAATAAACGTAAAAGCATAAACAAATGCTTGAATAGCGCCATACTTTAGATTTGCTTCTTTATCAGAAAGTGACAATCCCAAAACCTGATCCGCCATAAAAATGGTCAAAACACCACGCATTCCATAGAAACAAAAACGTTCCCACATCTCGACCAAGAATAAATACCAAAGTTGTTTAGGATATTTTCCTTCAAAATTCTGAATCTGATCTAGCGTTACATTTTGTTCCATAGTAAGTTTTATTTGATTCCTTTTTCTTGCATTACTTTATTGAGTTGCTTTAGCAAAATAAACATCAACGACGTTGCAAATATTAATAAGGAAAAATTAATCCAAAAGAAATCGGTTTTATCTTCATAAGTATCCCACAAACTAGCCAATACACCGCTTAGTTTATTTCCGATGGAAGTGGACAAAAACCACCCGCCCATCATCAAAGAAGTAATATTGGTAGGACTTAACTTTGAAACCACGGACAATCCCATTGGACTCAGAAATAGTTCTCCAATAGTAATAATTCCATAATTGGCAACGAGCCACCAAACGCTTACTTTTTCAGAACCATTGCCACCCATTTTTACCGCAGCCACCATCACCAATACTGACAACGCAGAGATTAATAATCCGAAAGCGATTTTGGTTGGTGTAGAAGGTTCTTTTTTTCGTCCTCTTAAGAAAGTGAAAAAGGCAACTACTAATGGTGTTAAAATGATCACCCAACCAGGATTGATGGATTGACTTAAGTTTGTTGCCCATAAACTCACTTTCGAATTTTCTTCGGGCAATTTGTCTTTGGCAACATTTCGGAAATAGACAGGATAATCGATCACTTTTTTAACAACGCCATTTTCTTTCTGAAGTCGAAAACTAGCATCGTACAACTCGACAGAGTCTTTTTTATATTCAGTTTCCTTTGATAATTTCAGCCCGTTAAAGACAGCTTTAGTAGTTCCTGTAATTTCTCTATCGGTGTAACGATCCGCCCAAGTATTGAGTGCCGAGCCATTCAATTTGAACACTGCCCAAAACAAAATCACTACCGCGAAAATCGACAATAAAGCACCAATAGGTCTTTTGTCGTCGGGTTTAGCTTTAAAATATAAACTAGCGTAAAAGAAAATCACTGGAATACAAGCAAAAATAAAAGCATCTGTACTATCTGATCCGAAAATATAACTATCCGGATTTGCTTCAGAAGTGACGCCTTTTAGCATCCAACCAATAATTCCAAAAACTACAGATGGCAGCAATATAAAGAGTACAATTTTATAGAAAGGCATATCTCCTTCTTGAGTTCCTTTTTTCTGATCATACCCGACATAATGTTTGGTTCCAAGAATAAAAACCAAAACACCTACAAACATCCCGACACCAGCGGCCATAAAAGCATATTGCCATCCTAAGAGAATTTGCAGTGCAGCACCAAAGAAATTGCAGATAAATGCACCAATATTGATTCCCATATAGAAAATATTGTAGCCTTCATCCTTCTTCTCCTTAAACTCTTCTTTGGAGTAGAAATTACCCAGTAAAGTTGAAATGTTCGGTTTAAAAAAACCGTTTCCGACAATTACAAAAGTCATGGCGATATACAAAATGGTGATATTATGAATTCCCATCATAAAATATCCAATACCCATTAACAATCCACCGATAATGATAGATGTTCGATAGCCCAAATAACGATCAGCCACCAAACCTCCAATAAATGGAGTCAAGAAAACCAACGCTATGAAAGTTCCATATAAATCAGCAGCTTCCTTTTCGGTCATGGCAAAACCAGCTTCTACATCTTTGAGATAAAGCGTAAAAATTCCGATCATTAAGTAATATCCGAAACGCTCCCACATTTCGGATAAAAATAAGTAAGGTAATGCTTTTGGATGTTTATTCCACATAGGTAGTAAGATTAATTATCTATTTTCTACAGACAAATCAATTCCTTCTACGTGATCGTTGTGCATCATTTTTTGCAACCAGGAACTCAAAACAAACAATATTGCAGCTGCTACTCCAGTCATGATAATGAACAACATAAAAAACTCATATAAATTTGTAATTTCAAATCCTAAAAAAGATGGATAAACCAACGGCCCAGCCGCAACGTCTGCACCTGCTGTAGGTGGAATCAAGGCACTTAATGTTCCTGCAAACTTATTGGCAGCCGCATTTCCTAGGAACCAAGTCCCCATCATCAAAGAGGATAAACGCAGAGGCGCTAATTTCGAAACCATCGACAATCCGATTGGAGACAAACATAATTCACCCATTGTGTGAATAATATACAAGGCAATTAACCACCACATAGATACTTTATCTTCAACACCAAGCCCTTTTACAGCAATCGCAATTACAACATATCCTAAAGCAACCAATGCCAAACCAATCGCCATTTTCTTAGGTGATGATGGCTCTAATTTCCTGATGTACAAGAATCCCCAGATGATAGTAAATATCGGTGCCAGAGCAATAACCGCTAGCGGGTTTACAGATTGAAAATAAGAAGCCGGCATTTCCCAACCAAAAATGGTTCTTTCCGTCTGTCTCTCTGCAAATAAAGTTAATGAAGCTCCCGCTTGCTCAAAAGCACCCCAGAAGAAAATTACAAAAAACACCAAAATAAAAATAACAGAAATCCTTTGAATTTCAATTTTTGTCAAGCTTTTATCACTAAAAATAATAATTGGCATCAAGATCATAGCGCCATAAATGAAGTAACTAATGATATCTACATCACTTTTGAACATTTGCTTAAAATTCAACATAAAGAAAATAATAGCAATAGATCCTACAATAGTTCCAATACTTTTTGCATCTAATTTCTTTACCATCAAACCGATTTCTTTACCTTCCTCAGAAATCAAATATTTCTTTTGGTACATGATAAAAGTTACTAAACCTAATAACATCCCAACGCATGCTGCCAAGAATCCCCATTTGAAATCCATCGATCCACAAACCAAAGGAGAGAAGAAGGCACCTAAGTTAATTCCCATATAAAAGATGGTAAAAGCGCTATCAATTCGTCTGTCATTCGCTGGGTACAATTGCCCCACCATGGTCGAAATATTCGGTTTAAAAAAACCATTTCCAATAATAATGGCTGTAAGTCCAGCCCACATGATAGAAATTCCGCCGTCAGCTCCTGCCGAAGCACTCAAGAACATGCAAAACTGACCCAAAGCCATCAACAATCCGCCGATGATAATACTTCTTCGATTTCCTAAATACTTATCACAAAGATATCCTCCTAACAATGGAGTCAAATAGACCAATCCGGTGTAACTCCCGTATATTTGAGACGCATCAGCATCATTCATCGCTAATCCAACTATTTTGTCGGTCATAAAAAGAATGAAAATCGCTCTCATTCCATAATAACTAAATCGTTCCCACATTTCTGTAAAGAATAAGAAATAGAGTCCCTTTGGATGTCCTGTTTTTACTTGAGTTTCTGTCATTGTATTTAGAGTTTTAGTTTGGTTTTATAAATTATCTTTAATGAAATTCGTCATTTTGTTATACAACTGAATACGCGTCTTTCCACCATAAATTCCGTGATTTTTGTCTGGATAAATCTGAGAATCGAATTGTTTATTTGCTTGAATCAAAGCTTCTATCATTTGCATCGAATTTTGCACATGCACATTATCATCAGCAGATCCGTGAATCAAAAGGAATTTCCCTTTCAATTTATCAACGTAATTAATCGGTGAATTCAAATCGTAGCCACTCGCATTTTCCTGTGGCGTCTGTAAATATCTTTCTGTATAAATACTGTCGTAAAATCGCCAATTCGTAACTGGTGCGACAGCAATTGCCATTTTGAATACATCATTGCCTTTAAACAAACAATTCGAGGACATAAATCCGCCATAACTCCAACCGAAGATTCCGATTCTAGCCTTGTCAACATAAGCATAACTTCCGAATACTTTCGCAGCATCAATTTGATCTTCTACTTCGAACTTCCCTAAATCTTTCTGCGTACATTTTTTAAATTCGGCGCCTTTGAAACCCGTTCCTCTGCCATCAACACAAGCCACAATATAACCTTGTTGCGTTAACATCATAAACCAATAATCATCGTAACCATTCCAATCATTGTTTACTTGCTGTGAACCTGGACCGGAATACTGATACATAAAAACTGGGTACTTTTTTGTTGGATCAAAGTCCTTCGGCTTGATCATCCAAGCATTAAGGTTATGTCCTTTTTCAGTTTTCAATACAAAAAACTCTTTGGAAGGCAGATTATATGCTTTCAATTTGGTCATCAAAGCTTCGTTGTTTTCAATAACTTTCACCACTTTACCAGATTTCGATTCGTTCAAAGTATGAATCGTCGCTTGCGTTGCGCTAGAATATTTGTTGATATAAAATTGGAAATTTGGACTGAAAGTAGCGGAATTTGTTCCCGTTTGCGAACTTAGTCTCACTTTGTTTTTTCCATCCAATTGAATGCGATAGACATCTCTATTAATCGAGCCATTTTCAACAGATTCGTAATAAACCGTCTTGTTCTTTTCATCAAAACCATAATAATTGGTCACTTCCCAATTGCCTTTGGTCACTTGGTTTTTCAACTTTCCAGTGTTGTCATAAAGATAAATATGGTTGAATCCGTCCCTTTCGCTGGTCCAAATAAAACTATTGTCTTTCAAGAAGGTAAGGTTGTCCGTCACATCAATATACGCTTTGTCTTTTTCGTTTAATGCCACTTTGCTTGCCGCCGTTGTTCCGTCAATAAACAACAAATCTAAATTGTCTTGGTGGCGATTCAACACCTGGGCACACAAAACATTGGCATCATTCGTCCATTTCATTCTAGCGATATAAAAATCAGAGTAATTGCTTAGGTTGACATCCTTTTTGGAAGCTGTAGCTACATCATAAATGTGCAACGAAACCTCAGAATTTTTTTCTCCAGCCTTCGGATATTTGAAAGTTTCTATCGTTGGATATAAATCTTTGTGAAAAACCGACATCGAAAACTCTGGCACTTGACTTTCATCAAATCGTATATACGCAATTTTTTTGCTGTCTTTACTCCAATCAAACGCTCTTACAAAGGCAAATTCTTCTTCGTAAACCCAGTCCGTAATTCCGTTGATAATGGAATTTTTCTTTCCGTCAGTGGTTATTGCAGTTGATTTCTTGGCCGAGATATCATAAACAAAAAGATTGTTTTCTTTCGCATAAGCGATCTTTTTTCCATCTGGAGAAAAAGCAGGTTCTTGCACTTGAAATTCGAAAAGTTTAGTCAATTCTTTCGATACAGTATTGTATAAAAAATAATCTGCCGTAAAAGAATGGCGAAAAATCTGATTCGAATTTGAAGCAATTAAAATCATCTTCTCATCGGAGCTGAAACTGTAGCTATCTATTCCATCCGCCAACTCCTTATGATTTTTCGTGTCAATCAACGTGGCTACTTTGTTTAAAGTCGCAAAATCATATAAATCAATTTGCATCGTTCGAGAGGCACGATCAAAATTCAGAACTGTATATTGATTGGTATTCTTTAACGATTGTAATTCATCCATTCCTTTGGCACGGAATGCGCCAGTATAAATATCTTCGACGATAATTTTTTGTTGAGCTACTGCAGCAACGCAGATGAAAAGGAAAAAGGCAAGAAGTTGGTTTGATTTCATAAATAAAATAGCAAATTAGAACTGTCAATTTTAGTGAAAAAATTACAATTAACGGCATTTTTTTCTGTTAAATGCAAAATACCATACCAAACAAGCACCGTCAAAGTCGATAAATTTCTAGTAAATAATTTAATGAAACTGTATCTTTACAACCGACAGAACCAAATAACCAATGTATGCAAAACGCCGTTTCGGGTTTCTCCAAATTATCTAAGGAAGAAAAAATCAATTGGATTGCCAATCGCTATTTTTCGACACCATCAGCGGCAATCACTTTGCTAAAAAACTATTGGAATGCAGACGCCAATGTTCAAAAACTGCATGACGATTTCATTGAAAACACCATCACCAATTTCTATTTGCCTTTAGGAGTTGCGCCAAACTTTATCATCAACGGCAAAGAAGTGACGATTCCTATGGCCATCGAAGAAAGTTCTGTAGTCGCTGCCGCTGCTAAATCGGCTAAGTTCTGGTCTACGCGAGGCGGATTTAAAGCCACTGTTCTCAACACCGAAAAAATTGGTCAAGTTCATTTTATATATACTGGCGATTCAAACAAATTAGAGCAATTCTTTGCTCATGTAAAACCACAATTATTTTCCGATACCGAAACTATTACTAAAAATATGCGGCAACGCGGTGGCGGCATTCTCAACATTGAACTCAGAAATCTAACCGATAAGTTGCCCGGCTATTTCCAATTGCACACTACTTTTGATACCCAAGATTCGATGGGCGCCAATTTTATCAATTCCTGTTTAGAGCAATTTGCAAAAACCTTCAAGCAAGAAGCACTTCAATTTGACACCTTTTCCGATACCGAAAAAAATATCGAAATCGTCATGAGCATCTTGTCGAATTACGTTCCGAATTGCGTTGTCAGAGCCGAAGTTTCTTGCAAAGTCGAGGAATTAGCGGAGAAAAAAATCGAAAATCCACAAGAATTTGCAGAAAAATTTGTTCGTGCCATTCAAATTGCACAAGTAGAACCTTTTCGAGCAGTCACTCATAACAAAGGCATTATGAACGGCATTGACGCGGTTGTACTTGCCACAGGAAACGACTTTCGCGCCGTAGAAGCGGGAATTCACGCATATGCCGCTAGAGACGGACAATACCGAAGTCTTTCCTCGGCCAAAATCGAAAACGGTATTTTCAGTTTTTGGATAGAAATCCCGTTAGCATTAGGTACCGTTGGCGGATTAACCTCTTTGCATCCGCTGGTGAAATTCTCGCTAACGATGCTAGAAAATCCGTCAGCGAAAGAACTTATGCAAATTGTAGCAGTTGCAGGTTTGGCGCAGAATTTTGCTGCTTTGAGATCGTTAACGACTACAGGAATTCAAGAAGGTCACATGAAAATGCATTTGAATAACATCTTAAATCAGTTTCATGCAACCGTCGAAGAACGACAAATTATTAAGAATCAATTTAAGGATCAGGTCGTATCACATTCGGCAGTAGTTGATTTTATTGCGCATTTGAGGCGCGGTAATTAGTTTGCCGCCACATATTGAATTTTGACCCATTTTTTTATTAATTTCATCCATTCAAAAGCATCAAGCTATTTCGTTTTTTGCATCAATAACTTATGAGAACAATCATACTATTCCTTTTTTTTCATTGATTGTTCATGGACAGACTATTAATGACTCTATTGGTTTGAGATCTTCCAACTCGATTAGAATGCGTAATCAATTGACAAATCCGAATAGGAATTATACTTTTTGTGATGATGATTTAGATGGATTATTGCCTTTTGACATCGCCCAAATTAAACAGGATATTTTGACCGAAAATTCCTCTCAAATAGGCTCTCAAAGCGGCATTTATATTTGTACCAGTTACGGTAATATTTATTTAGTGGATAACGTAGATACTTCCCCTCAAATTAATTTTGTTTGCCAGGCAAATTTTGGTGCAATAACAGATATCGCTACTGATTTAAACAACGACATATTTGTTACAGCTGGAACTTGGATCCGTAAAGTAAATAACTCAACTTGCCAAACACTTGCAACATATAATTATAGCATTCTTTCCGGAAATATTACTTCTTTGTCTTTCGACACCAGTAATAATATGTATTTTGGAGGATATGACTCAGCCGTACATCGTTCAAGCGGTGATTATTCTGTGCCAATTTGGCTTTGTTCTGGTTACGCCGCTGGTGATTTTGTGATTTGTCGTGGGAAAATGTATATTGCATGGAACCTTAACATTAATAGTAATTGTAGATTGTATGAAGTGACAATAGATTCAAATAATAATTATGTTTCACATGTCGATTTAGGCGGATTACCAAATCCAACATATGGACTGGCAAGTGAGTTAGGAAAACTTTATGGCGTCAATCCGTATTACCTCTATGAAATTAGCTTAGACCCCTTAACTTTTAGTACCGTATTACAAAATACAAGTTCTGAAGATTGGTACGGTTCAGCGGGGAAAAATGAAGGTGTACTTTTCTCTGTTTCAGCTTTCGAAACGCTTTCAAATGCCCAAAACGATCTAAACCCACTATCAAGTCCATGGAGCAACACAGTTCCAGGAGGCCAAACGATATATGTTGTTATTAAAAACCTGACTACGAACCAAACACAAATAATACCTGTTGATTTGATTGTAAATCTTCCTCCTACTTATGTTATTCCACAGCCAGTAATTCATTGTTCTAATGAAACTAACGCAGCACTTTTTGATTTAAGATCAACCGAAAACTTAATCATTGGAAATCAGCCAAATCTTGTGGTTTCGTATCATATTACGATGATTGACGCACAAAACAATAGTAACCCATTGCCCAATCAGTACACATTAGTTGGAAGGGGGAGGTGTCGGTTTCACAGTTACGGGGTGTTCTAGCTATTTTACTTTTGAGATTATGGTTAAGCAAAGTCCCACGTTTACACAACCGAATGCACTAGTTTCTTGCACTAATTCAAATCAAATTTATAGCGAAGTTGCACTAGAAATCAGCATGTTTCTTAACGTTGATCCATTAATACTGTTGCATTTTCATTCAAATCATGCGTCTTAGTACGAATCCATTGCCCCTTATTACCTTGTCAAGTTTCTTGTCGTCCAAACTAGTTGTTCGCGGTAGCTTGTGCTTAATGGACTCAGAGGGTGTGTGGTGAAGTTAAGGTAGGGGGGGCTTTAAATAACGGCTCCTCTTCTTCGGTCTAAAAAGAGGAGGCCATTTACTTTAAAGCGTTAAATTGCTATTTCACTGGATTACATTTTACATGAACAAATTAAAAAGTTAGAACCTCATAAGAAGTTAGTAATTGAAAGCTCAGGTAAGACAATCAATGTCATTCGTCTAGTTCTAAAATATGACAACAGCAAATTTGGCGCATTTGCATTATTAAAACAAATTGAAAAAAAACTTCTACAGCAACGGAAAATTACTCCTCACCGGCGAATATCTCGTTTTGGATGGCGCGAAAGCGTTGGCGTTGCCTACCAAATTTGGACAAGACTTAACGGTTGAACCTGGTGCTAATCAAGAAATTGTATGGACCAGTTTCGACTATGACCACGACATTTGGTTTGCCTCTACCTTTTCCTTTCAAGACATAAAAGAAAAAGTTTACTTCGAAAACCAACCCGAGAAAAACACACTCATTAGCATGCTACACGAAGCTTTCTTGTTGCATCCAGATTACCTAAACCAATTTGACGGATATCACATCGAAACGCAACTCGGATTTCCAAGAAAATGGGGCTTAGGAACATCATCTACGCTAATTAACAATATTGCACAATGGTTGCAAATTGATGCTTTTACGCTGCTTAAAAACAGCTTTGGCGGCAGCGGTTATGATATTGCGTGCGCTCAAAATGACACTGCAATAGTATATCGACTTCTTGATGGACAACCAACTGTAGAAAAGATCTCCTTTGAGCCACAATGTGTTTCCAATTTATATTTTGTCTATCTCAATCAAAAACAAAGTAGTAAATCAGCCATTGCCTCTTATTATGCCAAGTCAAATCGCGTCGAAGAACTCATTCCTTATTTTGATTCAATTACCGATGACCTACTTCAAGAAAATGATTTTATCAATTTTAGTCTGCTGCTAAAGAAACACGAGACCAAAATGAGTGAAGTATTGTCATTGACCACAATTCAAGAGCAACTATTTTCTGATTTCAATGGAACCATAAAAAGCCTTGGGGCTTGGGGAGGCGATTTTGTTTTGGTTATTGCCGCTGAAAATCCAACGGCCTACTTCAAAGAAAAAGGTTTCGAAACTATACTTCCTTATTCAGAAATGATATTATAAAAAAACCCGATTCTTTCAAATCGGGTTTTTCTTTATTTATGTTGAATATTAGTAATTGAATTTACCTCTATTGTCTTCAATTTCTGCTTCTTCTTTCAAAGCTGGAATTACCCTTCCTGAGTAACCTTGCACTTGTCCTTTAACTTTTGCAACATAATCTTTGTGATCTTTCAAAGCAGGTGCTTTTGTGATCACCGTTGGTTTTATTACGTAAACTCCAGCGTTTCCTTCAATTGGAGCAGAAACTTTGTTCAAGCCAATTGCAAATGCAGCTCCAACTACTTTTCTTTCAAAACCTGCATTTGGAATGTTTGCGTTTTCAACAGTCAAATCTATGGCTTGTTGCACGGCTACACCTGAAGCAGCAGCAATTGCTTGCATCGACGAACCTTTCATCTTCGCCATAATTTTCTCCGCTTTTTTCTTATTTTTCAAGATTGGCTCCACCATTGGTTTTGCATCTTCCACAGTCATTAATCCTTTTTCATTAACTTTTTTCAATTTTGCGATCACGTTTCCAACATTTACTACTTCAAAACGTTTTACGTCACCAACATTAGTTTTTGAATCAAAAGCCCAACGAACGATTTGTCTTTGATTTCCAGCGGCTCCAAATTGCTCGTCCATCATTTTTACTTTCACTGATGGATTTACTGTAAGATTCGCAGCTTTTGCTACTTTTTCAAAGTCTTTTTCATTAGCGTCCATTTCAAACTTAACCGCTTTCGTATACAATTTATCCGTTGTTGCTTCAGATGGCTCAATTTTTTGAGCAATAGTTGCCAAACGAATAGCGTCTTGCTTATCAGTTACATTAATAATATGGAATCCGAAATCTGTTTCTACCAAACCAATTTTACCCACTGGACTATTAAAAACGAAATCATTGAATGGTTTCACCATTTGATTAGGTCCGAAGTATCCTAAATCTCCACCTTGTTGTGCAGAAGAATCATCCGAGTTGGTCATTGCCAAAATGAAGAAAGAAGATGGATTAGCTAAAGCTTGAGCCAATAATTGTTCTGCTTTGGCTTTAGCTTGTTCTTTTGTTCTTTTTTCTTTCTTGTTCGGAACTTGTGTTCCTTCGTAGCTAATTAGAATGTGGCTTGCCTTTGCATTTGCACCAGCTTTTCTTCCAATTACTTTCGAAATACAATATAAATTTCCATTCATATATGGACCGAAAACTTCCCCTGCAGGCAAGGCAAACAATTGATCAGCAAACTGCGCAGGCAAATCTTTTTTAGCAACATAAGTTGAATCATAAGGAACGTCTGAATTCTCATTTACAAATTCAACCGGGTTTGCGGCTCCTCTGAAACCTGGCAAAGTATCGTTTACTCCTGTCGCTTGATTGTAAACCACACGTTGGTCTAACAATGCGTTCACAGTAGTTTTCACTTCATTTTCATCTTCTGGAGAAGCTTTGTCTTCAAGCATCACATATTCTACTTCACGACTTTCTTCTGCTTTATACTTTTTCTCGTTTTTCTTCATATACTCCGTGATCTCCGCGTCAGTAATTTTGACATCTTCATCCTTAATAGAGGTATACAATACTGCAACATAATCCATGTTTACCTTATTGGCCTCCATTTCATATTTTAATTTTCCTTCGGCATCTGTAGTGTACATTCCACCTTTTACTAAGGAGTTATAGATTTGATACTTCGCGTTCAATTCGGCATCTTTTTCTTTGTCCTTTACAAACTGCGCTTGCTCAGGATTCGATTTGAAGTATTCTTTAAATTTTGCTAAGTCAAAAGTTCCGTTTGTTTGAAACATTTGATTTTGCCCAATACTTTGGTCATTTTTAAATATTTCAAGAATATGTTTTTCACTTGCATGAATTCCCAATTTCTCAAATTCAGCAGTTACTAAAGCAATAGAAACTTCCTGATCCCAAACACGGTTTACCGCTTGTGTAGAAGTCATTCCTTGTTGACCACTTTTTTCTAGGTTGCTCACTTTTATTCTAAAGTCTTCGAATACTATGTCTTTACCGTTGACGGTTCCAACGTATTTTGAAGTTTCATTAAAACCACCTTTTCTATATAAATCTTGAACGATAAATGCTAATAATGAGAACCCAATAACGAGTATTAATAGTAATGATCGTTGTCTAATTTTTTGTAAAACTGCCATTTTGTATAGTGTTAATTTTTAATTCAGTTTGCGAAAATACAATTATCTATTTAATAACCATAGCTGTATGGTTATATTTTGCAAGATTTTTTCTTTTTTTTGAATTTTCTATTCGAGGATATTCATTTTTACCACTTCGATCTTCTTATTTGTGGCTTCTTCAATCGTAAAACGAATTTTTTCGATGGTAATTTGGTCCCCTTGAGATGGGATTTCTGTGGTGTGATTTACAATATATCCGCCCAAAGTTCCATACGAATCACTTTCAGGAATTTGTAACTTATAGGTTTGATTCAGATATTCAACATCCAATCGAGCGGAAAATAGGTAAACGTCATCTTCGAGTTTTTTCTCCATCAATTCTTCTATGGAATCATGCTCATCTTCAATTTCACCAAAAAGTTCCTCCACAATATCTTCAACCGTAATCATGCCTGACGTCCCGCCATATTCATCCAAAACAATCGCGATGCTTTTTCTTTTCTTGGTGAGGATTTCTAAAACATCTTTGATAAAAATGGTTTCGGGTATAAACTCAATTGGAATCAAAACCGACTTGATGCTGCGTGGTTTTTTGAAAAGCTCAAACGAATGAACGTAACCTAAGATATCGTCCAACGAATTTTGATACACTAGTATTTTAGAATAGCCAGTTTCAATAAATTTATTCTTTAGCGTTGTAACAGAATCGTGAATTTCAACGGCTGAGATTTCGGTTCGTGGCGTCATAATATCTCGAGCCTTAACACCCGAAAACTCTAAGGCGTTTTGAAAAATCTGAATTTCAGAATCCATATTTTCGTGATCTTCTATTGTACTCATTTGTTCCGTAATGTAATTCCCCAGTTCGACTTTACTGAAAAATAAAGGCACATAATCGCCTTCTGTTTTGAAGAATCGTTTCAAGATAAAATCGGAAATCCAAAGAATAAAACTCGAAATAAAGTAAAAAAGCAGGTAAAAGAAATAAGCAGGAAGCGCAAAAAACTTGATAAAGGAATTCGCATAGATTTGAAAAAACACTTTTGGAATAAACTCGCTAGTGATTAAAACGATGAGCGTTGAAAGCGATGTTTGAATTAATACGTTGGATAAATTGGTGAAATTAAATCCCATACTGGTGATCCAATTCATCAACAATTCTCCCATAAAGAAACCGTAAATCACGAGAACTATCGTGTTCCCAATGAGCATAGACGCAATAAACTGAGACGGTTTTTCGGTAAGTTTTGTTAGGATTTTGGAGAGGAAATTCTGTTGTTTTTTTTCAATTTCAAGATAGATTTTGTTAGACGAAACAAAAGCAATCTCCATTCCGGAAAAAAGTGCCGCTAGTATTAGACATATAATGATAATACTAATTTCCATGGCTTAGGAGTTGTTGTTTCTATTCTCAAATTTCTTGGCAAAACTTCTCCTGAAAAAAAACATAAATAGAGAAACCGCGGCAATGATAGCAGACAACCATGGAGAATCTCCGGCGCTGAATTTTGAAAAAGCATCATAAACAAAAAACCCGCTAAAAACTAGGTAAACGTACTGTGTGTATTTTAGATAATTCATATAGGTGAAATTTTATTCTTATTCAGCTTCGTCAATCTCGCCATTGATACGTTGTGAATTGACAATCTTAAAATCTTTACTAAAGTCGATGCCTTCTCCGTAAGAAATCCCTTTTGGATCCGTAAATTTAAACTTTTTCTCCGTAAAAAACCATTCGTTCTTTTGGTCGTAATAAAGTTGACTCGTTTCGAGCATTTGATTGGTTTCATTTGTAATTAGGACGTTCTTTTGAAGGTCAATCAAATCAGTTCCTTTAAACATCACGGCATAATCTGAGGAAATAAATGTGCGTTTGCCTTTTGAATCATACATGGTGACATGCACGCCTTTTGGAAACTCCGTAAATGGGAATTCGACATTGGAATAATCAAGCATTTTTGGACTTACCAAAATAGACTTAATGCGTCCCGAATCGGTATACTTCAAGTTGAAGTCGTCCGCCTCACCGCTTGGAACAAATTCTGAGTAATTGATTTTTTGAACTTCTTTAAAATTACTTTCACAACCAACCATCAGGAACAAACCAATTCCGAAAAACAATTGCAGCGTTAAAGTGTGTTTTAAGATTTTCAAATCAAAATAGTATTAAGCTTTGAAAGCAAAGTTACATGGAAAATTAATCATACTTTCTTTTAATAAACCAGCGGTCATTTAAGGACAAACTCAACAAAAGATTGGTATAATTCTCTTCAACCAATAAGGCTTTTGCGGTTCCTCGTCTGCCGTATTCAACACCGATATTCAAGTTGGAGAAAGCACCACCCAAAGGCAATCCTAGTCCTGCTGACAATGCATAATCCTTGAGGTCCTGATTATTAATTGTCATTCCAGTTTTCTCGTATCTAAATCCACCGCGATAAGTAATTTTCTTTAAATAATTAGAAAATGCGGAGGCGTCTGGAATGAAGTAACCTCCTAAACTGTATTTTACGGCATCTCTATAGATTACGTTTGAAATATCATCGGTTCGGTTGCCAAATCGGCTGCTTTGCTGAAAAGTAACTTCTGAGCCTAGCATCCATTTTTTGTTTTGTCCAATTCCAAGACCAAAGGTGATCTTTGAAGGAAGTTTAATAGTGTACGTATTTCTGATTTCGTCTAATTGGTCAACATCTTGTGGGTCGTAAAAATCAGAATACAAAACAGATGAAATAATTCTTGAATTTCTTGACTGTAGTTTACTTTCTGGAGTATAAATAACACTTCCAAAGACATTTAATTTCTCATTGAACTTTCTCTGATAAATGGCGCTTACATTTACATTGAATCCAGACAAATCTGAAGTATTTAATTCTTGCGTTCCGAATTGCACCTCTGGAATCTTTTGAATATTCTTGGTTTCTATTCTTCCAAAATTATAATTGAAATCTAAACCAACACTTAAATTTGAATTTATTTTATGACCATAGCCAAAAAACACTTTGTTCACACCGCCAGTTCCTTCATATCTTTTTACTATTCCGTCCGAATCTTCATTCCGAATTCGATAGCCCACGGAAGAGTACGGAATCAATCCAAATCCGAATCCAGCATTTTTCAACGGAATACCGACCGCCATATAATCTAGTGTTGATCTTTGCGCCTTTTCGTTCTTTTGAAAGGAATTAAGTTTCGTATAGCTTGTGGTTGCACCTACTGTATAAGTGGACATCTTTAATGTCGAATAAGTTGCTGGATTAATAATATTCACGTGAAGGCTATCCGGAAACATGGAAACACCACCCATCAGTCGATTTTCGACCGTTCCTCTAAATCGAACTTCCCCAATTCCGTAAAATGAATAGGGAGACGACGTACCTTGTTGAGCTGAAGTTATGATTGAAAAGAGCAGGAAAAAGCTAACCGATATGTTCTTAATCATTGTTGATTTGATATTGAAAAGTTCTATGCAAACTTTCTAACAGAAAATTTGAATTGGCAAATATGGTATTTTTTAATCGTTTAGCCAAAAAATCTGCGTCGCCACCCGTTAAAATTATGATAATGTTTGCGTTCTCTGTTTGGTACTGCGACATAAATCCTTCTATTTCGTGAATCACTCCGTGGATCACGCCAACATGAATGGACTCATGGGTTGAGTTTCCAACAAAATCTTCGGGATATTTACGTTCTAGCAGGGGCAACTTTGCAGTTTGACGGTGCAACGCTTCATAGCGCAATCGAATACCGGGAGAAATGGCTCCACCTAAATAATTATTTTTGCTGTCAATAAAATCGTAGGTAATACAAGTGCCTGCATCGATGACTAATCTGTTTTGATTTGGGTAAGACAAAACGGCACCTGAAGCAAGAACCATTCGGTCTATTCCTAGGGTTTCAGGAGTCGCATATTTATTCTCAAATGGAAAAGACCATGCTCTTGTTATAAAATGACTTTTTAACGTAGGAACCATTTGCTGAATGGTTTCTTTCTTTGTATTTCCAACGTTTGCAATGACCATATCTTTGCAATTGGGATACTTATTTACAATTGCATTTAACTTTATTTCAAGTTGGTCAGCCAAAAAAGAAAATTGTTCTACGATGGTATTGTGTTCAAAGACAGCACCTTTAATTCTAGTATTCCCAATATCGATTACTAATAGCATAGCGTCATGTTTGAAGCGACGAAGTTACGAATAGATTTTTTTTATTAATTGTTTTGGATAAATTAAAAATCATTCTATATTTGCAACCGCTTTAAGCGAGAGGTACCTTAGCTCAGATGGTAGAGCAACGGACTGAAAATCCGTGTGTCCCTGGTTCGATCCCTGGAGGTACCACGAAAAAACCCGATTAGAAATAGTCGGGTTTTTTTATGAATTTTGACATCGATTTTATGCACAACTAGCGATATGAGTAAAAGTGATGCATATGTTTGGTAGAAATCTATTTTCAAACTATCTCCATAGTTATATAGTAGCGAAGCTGTTTCCTTTGGAACAGAATCAATTCGGAGTAGCTCATTCCGTTCGAATTCGATAAGCCAGACCAATTGAGAATGGAACGTAATTGCCAATTGGAGTATAATTTGGGTTTGAATAAGATAAGTTCTGAAAATCGCCTTTGTATTGCAATAAAGACTTGCCAAACGACTGACCTACTTCGGCGTACACCACGATATTTGCGGCGCAATAGTACTCCAGAAATCCTTTTAATACCACTTCATCAAATCGGATATAGTCGTTGTTTTGTTCTGGCGAAAGTTGAAAGGATCTTGTAAAGGCTTTAAAATTTAGGCCCGTATACCATTTCTTCTTTGCAATTGCGTATTCAATTTTATAGTTGGTAGGCAGTATTCCGAACAATTGCCATCGGTCTGAAGCCTTCCAATCTAGTCCAACTAAAGGAACGAAAAAATTGCCGAATGCTTCTTTGTTATAATAAAGTCCAGCTTTGAGTTGTAAGGTCGAGCTCCATTTATAATTTTGTATCAATAGCATCCCGTATTGAAAATCGTTGTTGCCCATCGAAGATTTGAAATCAGACGCCACTTTTGGAATTCCCATCAAAACTGATTTCCATTTCTTGTCTTCAGAAAGCCATTGATAACCTAATGCTATTGAAATACTGGAGACACTGCTCGCTTGAGTGATTCTTGGTGAAGTAGAAGACTGTATTGATTCACCGTTGATTCGAAATAACAAGGTATTGCCACTTTTCAATTCTTTGGGTAGGAAAATACTTAATGAATAAATCTCGGTGTTATTCGTAAAGGCAGAATTGCTTTTGTTTGTTCCTGAGAAATTTTGATAATTGAAGTTAGCAATATCCACAAAAGGCTGGGCACTCGCTTGCGAAAAGGGAATCAAAATCGTTAGTAACAAAAATATACGTACTGGTTTCATCATTCTTCTAATTAGGCTTTCAGAAAGTCAATATTCCTTTTCAATCCTTCTAATTTTGTTCGCTTGACGGCTGAGTTTCTGAAGACTTTTTGAAACGTTTCGGCGGTAATTTCCTCCCAATCCTTTTTGGTATAAGACAGCAATTCTGCATTGGCGGCAAAAAGTGGTTCGTTGTGTGGTTTTGAAAACTTATTCCACGGACAAACGTCTTGGCAGATGTCGCATCCGAAAGCCCAGTCGTTGAACTTTCCTTTCATTTCAGCTGGAATATTGTCTTTGAGTTCGATGGTGAAATAAGAAATGCATTTGCTCCCGTCAACGACATAGGGCGCAACAATGGCTTGCGTTGGGCAAGCGTCGAGGCAAGCCGTGCACGTCCCGCAATGGTCTGTAGTTGCAATGTCGTAATCTAAATCTAAATCGATGATGAGTTCGGCTATGAAATAATAGGAACCAATCGTTTTTGTAATCAAATTGCTGTTTTTACCAATCCAACCTAGCCCACTTTTTGACGCCCAAGCTTTATCGAGCACCGGAGCAGAATCAACAAATGCGCGACCCGACACTTCGCCGATATTTTCTTGAATGGAAAATAACAGTTCCTTTAATTTCTCTTTGATGACGAAATGATAGTCCTGTCCGTAAGCGTATTTCGAGATTTTATAGGTATCGTCGCTTTGGGTTTCTGTAGGATAATAATTGAGTAACAACGACACTACGCTTTTGGCATCTTCGACGAGAAGATTCGGATTGAGTCGCTTGTCGAAGTGGTTCTCCATATACGTCATTTGCCCATGTTGGTTCTGGTTGAGCCATTTCTCTAGTCGCGGCGCTTCTTCTTCAAGAAATCCAGATTTAGAAATGCCACATGACAGGAATCCGAGTCGTTTTGCTTCGGATTTGATGAAGGCAGTGTATTTGGATTTGTTATCAATCACGTCGTTACATTCTGGTTCGCATTAGGGATTGCAGCGGCATCCTTTTTTGAGGCACGAAAAAAAGATAGAGCGGAAAGCCCGACCGCGCCTTTTTCGGCGTGGTAATGCCCTAAAACAATCCGCCTTGAATATTGGTTTTTATCTTACCAAGATGTTTGTATGCTTTCTCTGTCACTTCCCGTCCGCGAGGTGTTCGCATGATGAAACCTTCTTGGATTAAAAACGGCTCGTAGACTTCCTCGATGGTTTCGCTGCTTTCGGAAACCGCAGTGGCTAATGTTGACAATCCGACTGGTCCGCCTTTGAATTTATCGATGATGGTTGTGAGTATTTTGTTGTCCATTTCATCTAGTCCGTGTGCATCGACATGCAATGCTTTTAGCGCATAGCGTGCGATTTCGATATCGATTTTTCCGTTGCCTTTGATTTGCGCGAAATCACGAACACGACGTAAAAGTGCATTGGCAATTCTAGGCGTCCCTCTGCTTCTACCGGCAATTTCGATGGCGGCCTCCATGGTGATCGGCATTTTCAGAATTGATGAACTTCGTTGGACGATGGTTGTTAGCAGTTCGGTGGTGTAATATTGTAAGCGGCTTTGGATTCCAAATCGTGCGCGCATTGGAGCGGTCAGTAAGCCTGAGCGTGTTGTTGCGCCAACTAGTGTAAATGGATTGAGATTGATTTGGACTGTTCTCGCGTTCGGTCCAGATTCGATCATAATATCGATTTTAAAGTCCTCCATGGCAGAGTAAAGATATTCTTCTACAATTGGGCTTAAGCGGTGGATTTCGTCTATAAAAAGCACGTCTCTGTCTTCGAGGTTGGTGAGCAGTCCTGCTAAGTCACCAGGCTTGTCAAGAACTGGTCCAGAGGTGATTTTGATTCCAACGCCAAGTTCATTTGCCAATATATTCGCCAAAGTTGTTTTCCCTAAACCAGGAGGTCCGTGAAACAAGGTATGATCTAAGGCTTCGTTCCTTTGATTGGCGGCTTCCACAAATACTTTGAGGTTGTCTAGCACTTGGTCTTGGCCTGAGAAATCTTCAAAGGAGAGTGGTCTCAATTTCTTTTCGAGATCTAGTTCTTCGGAATTGTAATTGAAATTGGTTGGGTCTAAATTCTCATTCATGTTACAAATATAGGGAAATTGTTTGCCTAAAATAAAAATGCCTTTCGATGAGGAAAGGCATTTTTTGGAATATAATTTTGTTTAGTGGTGTAGTTGTTCTTCACCTTCTTTCATTGGTACGTTTTGCGGTACAAAATCATCCTCATGTCCAGGTTTGCTGTAATCATAAGGCCATCTGTATACGTGAGGAATTTCTCCATGCCAGTTACCGTGAATGTGCTCAATTGGAGCAGTCCATTCTAATGTATTTGACTTCCATGGATTTTGAACTGTTTTCTTACCGTAGAAAATGCTATAGAAGAAGTTCCACAAGAATACTAATTGGAATGCTCCACCAATAATCGCAAACATAGTTATGATTACGTTGACATTTGCTAAGTCGTCAAACAATGGGAAATTTGTGTTTGTGTAATAACGTCTTGGTAATCCCGCCAAACCAATAAAGTGCATTGGGAAGAAAACACCGTAGGCACATACTGCAGTTACCCAAAAGTGGATATAACCAAGATTTTTGTTCATCATTCTCTTCCACATTTTTGGATACCAATGGTAGATTCCTGCGAACATACCGTACAACGCCGAGATACCCATTACCAAGTGGAAATGCGCAACAACGAAGTAGGTATCATGCACGTTGATATCTAGTGTACTATCTCCAAGAATAATTCCTGTCAAACCACCTGTAATGAATGTAGAAACCAAACCGATTGAGAACAACATCGCAGGATTCATTTGAAGGTTCCCTTTCCAAAGTGTGGTAATATAATTAAAGGCTTTTACTGCTGAAGGAATTGCAATTAACAAGGTAGTAAATGTAAATACTGATCCCAAAAACGGATTCATTCCTGACATAAACATGTGGTGACCCCATACAATCGTTGATAGGAACGCAATTGCAATAATAGACATAATCATCGCTCTGTAACCAAAGATTGGCTTACGAGAATTGGTTGCAATTACTTCAGATGTAATACCTAAAGCTGGCAATAGAATGATATAAACCTCAGGGTGTCCAAGGAACCAGAACAAGTGTTCAAACAAAACTGGCGAACCACCTTGATAATGCAATACTTCACCTGCTATATAAATATCTGAAAGGAAGAATGACGTTCCAAAACTTCTGTCCATAATTAACAACAAGGCTGCAGACAAAAGCACAGGGAAAGAAATAACACCGATAACCGCTGTAATAAAAAATGCCCAAATAGTAAGTGGAAGTCTTGTGAATGACATCCCTTTAGTTCTTAAATTAATTACAGTTACAATGTAATTTAGTGAACCCATCAGTGATGAAGCAATGAAGACAGCCATAGATACCAACCAAAGTGTCATACCTGCACCAGACCCTGCAATAGCTTGCGGCAATGCACTCAAAGGCGGATATATTGTCCATCCTGCAGACGCCGGTCCTGACTCAACAAAAAGCGAAGAAACCATTAAGACGCTTGACAAGAAAAACAACCAATAGGAGACCATGTTAAGGAAACCTGATGCCATATCTCGCGCGCCAATTTGAAGCGGAATTAGTAGATTACTAAACGTACCACTTAACGCGGCGGTCAATACAAAGAAAACCATAATAGTTCCGTGAATTGTAACCAAAGCCAGGTATCTATCGTTCAAAAGAACACCATTTGGAGCATATGAATCTCCTAGTAATGCATTAAGAATTTTAAAAGATTCTTCTGGCCACGCCAACTGCAATCTAAATAAAATAGAAATCACAACTCCAATAACACCCATAATAATACCAGTAATCAAGTATTGTCTCGCAATCATTTTGTGATCAATACTGAAAATGTACTTGGTTATGAAGGTGTCTTTATGATGATGTTCATGTTCATGATCGTGTCCGTGATCTAGAGCTTCTGCTGACATAATATGTGTACTTTATTAAATTGTATATTTATTTTTTTTCGACTTGAGCCATCATTTTATCTGACGGAACACTAGCAGTAGTATCTTTACCTTTAGCATTTGCATCAGTGGCTGGGGTAGCTGTAGCTGCTTTAAGTTCTTCTGCAAAAGTTGGCTTTTCTTTTAACCACTTTTGGTACTCTTCAGGAGTATCTACAACAATTTTCATTTGCATGTTATAGTGAGATGCTCCACAAATTTTATTACATAATAAAAGGAAATCAAAAGTGTAAGGATCTAATGCAGTTTGTCCGCTTGCTACTAGTTCGGTACTTTTCTTTGTTCGCAGGTCGTTGATTCTTGCAACTTTTTCAATCATATATGGTAAATTGCGATACTCGTCCGTAGTATAAATCGGAGTAAAAGAAAACTCAGTCACCATCCCAGGAACACAATTCATTTGCGCTCTAAAGTGTGGCATATATGCCGAGTGCAATACATCTTGTGAACGAATCTTAAAGTGTATTTTTTTGCCTTTGGGTAAATGCAACTCTGAAACAACTTTATCATCTTGAGCGTTCGGGTCAGATGGATCAACTCCTAATGAATTAACTCCCTCGATGTGACGTACATTTGCTTTCCCTAACACATTATCTTCACCTGAATATCTAGCGGTCCACTTAAATTGTTGTGCATAAAGTTCAATCTCGACTACCTCTTCATCTTTATCAATAAACATAATGTCAGACCAAGCGTACAATCCATAAAGAATCAATCCTGCTAGAACAATTGCAGGAATAACACTCCAGATTACTTCTAATTTATTGTTGTCTGAAAAGTAAAGCGCTTTCTGATCTTTTCTACCTCTATACTTAAATCCAAAATAGTGTAAGAGTGCTTGGGTTATTGACTGAACTAAGAAAATTACAACCCACGTAATATTCATTAAGCTATCGACCTCTCCACCGTGAGCAGACGCAGGAGTATGCAAGACCAACCCACCCCATTTTATAAGACCATAGATAGTAAAAATATAAATAAACGCTAGGAAGCCAAACATCAAATAACCTTGCACATTATTATCATTATCATCTGCTACTCCTGTACTATTTTTTGCTGAGCCGACTTGAGATAAATCAAATATCTTTGTCAATTGCCAAAGCGCAACCGATAATAACAATAAAACTATAATTACCAACAAACTTGTCATCTGTTTTTTACTTTAAATATTAATAATGAAAATGTTTACTTTCTTCGATATAAGGATTTCTTTTAGGAAGTAACGGTGCTTTGGTTAAAGCGGTAAAAACCACAAAAATAAATAACCCAAGGAAGAAAGAAATAGATCCCAATTCAGACGCGCCAATAAACCACTGATCTCCAACAGTTGCTGGCATAATCATATTAAAGAAATCTACGTAATGTCCTAATAAGATAACAGTTCCTGCCATCACTAAGACCCAAGTTATTCTCTTGAAATCGGTATTGATGAGGATCAAAATTGGGAAGACAAAGTTCATCACAACAGCTCCAAAAAATGGAAGATTATAGTCTTCGATTCTTTGCACGAAGTAAGTCACCTCTTCTGGAATATTGGCATACCAAATCAACATAAATTGAGAGAACCATAAGTAAGTCCAGAATACACTGATACCAAACATAAATTTAGCTAAATCATGAATATGACTTGTGTTTACATGTTCCAAATATCCAACAGATTTTAGGTACAATGTAATCATACAAATAGTCGTAATTCCACTTACGAAGAAACTAGCAAATACATACCAACCAAACAAAGTACTAAACCAATGTGGGTCAAGTGACATAATCCAATCCCAAGACATAATTGATTCTGTTACGATAAAGAATACCAAGAACATCGCTGAGATATTAAAGTTCTTTTTATAGAAACTGTTATCATTTGCCTCATCCTGTGCCAAACAGTTTTTTCTTGAAAAGTAACGATATAAATTCCAACCACCTAGGAAAACCATAGCTCTAACAATCCAAAATGGAAAGTTCAAATAACCAGACTTGTTTTGAATCAACTTATCGTGAGCGACAACTTCAGGATCTAACCAAGGAAATAAATGGTTAAAATGAAATCCTGCCATCAATAGTAAAATAAAAAATAGTAGAGAACCAATCGGCAAATAAGCAGTTATTCCTTGCATTACTCTGAAAAGAACTGGAGACCAACCTGCTTGAGCAACTTGTTGAATCGCGTAGAAAGCAAGAACTCCCATTGTTATCAGCATAAAAAAGATGCAGGCAACATATAAAGCAGACCAAGGCTTATTTTGTAACTGATGTAAAACATGTTCCAAATGTGCTTGATGCTCTTTATGCGCTTCCTCCTCGCTCACTTCCTTTGATTTGGCAGCTTCTTTTTCAACTACCACAGGCGCAACGGCTTCAATTACTTTAGTCGTATCTACAGCAGCAGTATCTTTAGTTACTTCAGCTGTAACAGGTTTGCTTTCAACTACATCAGAAGTAGCGTGAGCAGCAACTTCACTATGACCCTCAGCCGCAACCGCAGTATTTGACGTAGCTGCATGATGCCCACCATGCTCGCTAGCGGCTAATATTTTTTCAACTTCTTCAATATTTTTAGGTGCAGTTAAAAAACCATATCCAATTCCGAGAACTCCTAGAATAATTAGGATGAAAGAGAACGTTTTTAATTTACTTGAAAATGTATACATATCTAAATAGATCAGTTATTTTACAATTATAATTCACTCTTAAGTTTCATCACATAAGCTGAAACCATCCAACGTTCTTTCTTGCTCATTTGATTAGCATAAGATCCCATGGCATTAATTCCGTATTGCTGTACGTGAAATACACTTCCTTCCGTAATAGGTCTGTCCTTATAATTTGGTACCCCTAAATACTTTCCTTGAGTAACTAATTTCCCTTTACCATCTCCAGAATTTCCGTGGCAAATGGCGCAGTAGATTTCAAAAAGACCTTTAGCCTTTTCCATATCTACTGCAGTAGAATCTAACGGCGATCTTAAAGAAGCTTTAGCTGCCTCATAGCCTGCAGGCGAATTAGGATAATCATATACTTCAAATCCTCTATTAATGGTTCCTTCTACTGGAAGTTGACCTTCTTTGCCGTTTTTGAATGCTTTCGACTCTGAATAAGTCTCATAACTTATTGACTCGTACATATTCGGCATGTATTGATAATTTGGATTCAATTTGTCATGACATGAAGCAGCCAAAATGGATACACAAACTATAAATGCTAATTTATATAGACTTTTCATATTGATATATTAATGCTTATCTATTACTTTAACTTCTACGGCACCTGTACTTTCGAAAAAAAGTAACTAACTCTTTTTCGTTATTGTTAACAGCCACTTCCATTAAGAAGTGATCATCTGTTGTTCTTACATCAGGATTCTCTGCTTTCTTGAACGGCCATAATCTACTTCTCATATAAAAAGTAATAACCATTAAATGCGCAGCGAAGAATACGGTTTCTTCAAACATAATAGGAACGAAAGAAGGCATGTTTTGAATGTAACTGAAACTTGGTTTACCACCAATATCTTGCGGCCAATCCATAATCATTACATAATTCATCATCCAAGTTCCAAAAGAAAGTCCACAAAGTCCATAAATGAATGCACAAATTGCGATTCTTGTTGGAGCGATTCCCATGGCTTTATCTAAACCGTGAACTGGAAAAGGAGTAAAAACTTCTTCAATATGGTGATGCGCTGCACGTGTCTTTTTCACGGCATCCATCAAAGTGTCATCGTCATTATAAATGGCGTAAATAACTTTATTACTACTCATGATGTGAATGTTTATTTGCTTCTCTTTCTTTAATATAATTTTCTCCGGTCGCTTTCAAAATCGTTTTCACTTCCGCTTGCGCAATTACAGGGAATGTTCTAGCATATAATAAGAACAATACGAAAAAGAAACCAATAGTTCCGATGAAAATTCCAATATCTACAAATGTCGGAGAGAACATTGTCCATGAAGACGGCAAGTAATCTCTATGCAATGAAGTTACGATGATTACAAATCGCTCGAACCACATTCCGATATTTACCACAATTGATATGATAAAGGAGAACATGATACTTGTTCTTAATTTTTTGAACCACATAAACTGCGGTGAAAACACGTTGCAAGTCATCATCGACCAATAGGCCCACCAGTAAGGTCCGGTAGCTCTATTTAAGAACGCATATTGCTCATACTCTACTCCAGAATACCAAGCGATGAAAAGCTCCGTGATATAGGCAACACCCACAATAGAACCTGTGATCATGATGATGATATTCATCAATTCGATATGTTGAATGGTGATGTAAGCCTCTAGATTAGACACTTTTCTCATAATAATCAGCAATGTATTTACCATTGCAAATCCAGAGAAAACTGCTCCAGCAACGAAATAAGGCGGGAAAATTGTTGTATGCCAACCTGGAATTACCGAGGTAGCAAAGTCCATGGATACAATTGTATGTACAGAAAGTACAAGTGGTGTTGCTAAACCAGCCAATACCAATGATACTTCTTCAAAACGTTGCCAATCTTTCGCTCTACCGCTCCATCCGAAACTTAGTATGGTATAAATTCTTTTTTGAAAAGGATTCACAGCTCTATCTCTAATCATTGCAAAATCTGGCAAAAGACCTGTCCACCAGAAAACCAATGAAACAGAAAGATACGTTGAAATTGCAAATACGTCCCAAAGTAATGGCGAGTTAAAGTTAACCCACAATGAACCAAATTGATTTGGAATAGGTAATACCCAATACGCTAACCATGGTCGACCCATGTGGATAATTGGAAACAAACCTGCTTGAATAACCGAGAAAATTGTCATTGCTTCAGCAGAACGGTTAATTGCCATTCTCCATCTTTGACGGAACAACAAAAGTACTGCCGAGATTAAGGTTCCAGCGTGACCAATACCAACCCACCAAACGAAGTTCGTGATATCCCAAGCCCAACCTACAGTTTTATTCAATCCCCATGTACCAATTCCGGTAGACACGGTGTAAATAATGCAACTTAATCCCCAAAGGAACGCTGCTAAAGCAATGGAAAATACAATCCACCAATGTTTATTGGCTTTCCCTTCTACAGGAGCAGCGACATCAACTGTAACGTCGTGATAAGTCTTGTCGCCTATAACTAAAGGTTTTCTAATGCTTGAATCGTATATATGAGACATAATCCTTTAAATTGATTTTTAATTTCTATTATGTATTTCTAACTTTCACGTGATAAAACACATTTGGTTTTGTGCCAACATGCTCCAACAAATGGTACATTCTATCTTCTTCCGCTAAAGTTGCAACTTTGCTCTCTTTGTCATTGACATCCCCAAAGATCATGGCGCCTGAAGAACAAGCATTAGAACATGCCGTTTGGAATTCTCCATCAACTATTGCTCTACCATCACGTTTTGCACTTAGAATTGTTGCTTGTGTCATTTGAATACACATTGAACATTTCTCCATAACTCCACGAGAACGTACATTAACATCTGGATTTAAAACCATACGTCCTAAATCATCATTCATATGGAAATCGAATTCGCTATTCTTATTGTATAAGAACCAGTTGAATCGACGTACTTTATAAGGACAGTTGTTTGCACAATATCTTGTTCCAACACATCTATTATATGCCATGTGGTTTTGACCTTGACGACTGTGCGAAGTTGCAGCAACAGGACAAACTGTTTCACATGGTGCATGGTTACAATGTTGACACATTACAGGTTGAAATGCTACCTGTGGATTGTCAGCAGCTTTTTCCATTTCACCGAATCCTCCCAAGGAACCTTTATCTCCAAATAAGCCTTTGAAGTTTTCCTTCTTTTCGTTGTCATGAGCAAAAGTATCTTCAGAAGAATAATATCTGTCAATACGCAACCAGTGCATATCACGACTTCTTCTAACCTCTTCTTTTCCTACAACAGGCACATTATTTTCAGCGTGACATGCTATTACGCAAGCTCCACAACCCGTACATGCATTTAAATCTATAGATAAATTGAAATGGTGACCAACAGAACGATCAAAAGGAGTCCACAAATCTACAGTTGTAGCCGCGACTTCTTCATGATCTAAAGATACTTTTGGAACTTCATTCCACTCCGCTGCATCTTTAGTATTGAATATTTCTAAGGTAGTTTCTTTAATAATATCGCCACGACCCATCAAAGTCTTTTGGGACTGAACACAAGCAAATTCGTGTTCTCCGCCTGCTTTCTTAATTGTTGCAGACTGAACATTATTAAAGTTGCTATATAATGTATAAGCACTAACTCCTACTTGCATTGCTTCTTTCAAAGCAGCTTTCTTACCGTATCCAAAAGCCAACCCTAAGGTTCCGAGGGCTTGTCCAGGTTGGATAATTACCGGTACATTTTCAAGTGTTGCACCGCCAGCAGAAATTGTAGCATAACTACCATTCAAACCTCCATCTGCCACATTGTGATTTTCTAGACCTAACTTTTCCGCATCGATTCTAGAAATGGTAACGTAATTATCCCAAGAAACACGAGTTATCGGATCTGGGAACTCTTGCAACCATGGATTGTTTGCTTGTTGTCCGTCTCCTAAACCAGTTTTCGTATATAAGACCAATTCAAATCCATTGGCACTTTTCGATTTTGCTAAATTATTTGCAGCTGATGCATAATCTACAGAACCTGCAGATGCTGGAGCAGAAACACCAACATAAATACCATCATGCAAAACTTGATTCCACGAAGCTCCTCCAATATTTGAAGCAGCGTTCACTCTAAGATAATCATAATATGAACCTGCGATTCCATTCACAGACATCAAGATGTCTTGAAATTGTTTCGTATCAAACAATGGACGGATAGTTGGCTGTGTAATTCCATAAGAACCCTTCACAATCGAAACATCATTCCATGATTCTAAATAATGTGGCGCAGCGGCGGCAATTGTAGTTAATGAAGCAGTCTCGTCTTCTTTTAAAGTACAAGAAACAGACAAACTAACTTTCTTAAGGGCTTCTGCAAATTCAGAACTATTTGCTAAAGTATAAACTGGATTAACACCACTCATGATTAGCGTTCCAACTGAACCTGCCTTCATATCAGCAATCAATTGTGCTACTTTAGCATTAGATCCTTTTCTAATTTGTCTAGTTGCTGCAGTTGAAAATGACTCGCTTGCCAATACTTGATTAATTGCTAACACCAAAAGTTGCGCATTTTTATCTTCAATTCCGGATACTAAAACACCTTTAGCTCCAGCAGCTTTTAATTGCTGTGCCGCTTTCAAAACTGCATCTTCATTTTCAATCTTGCTTGTGGCAATTGAAGAATTAGTAACGACATTATAAATCTTTACCAAAGCCTGCTTCTGATCAGCAACACTCATTGGCATACGTTTATCAGCTGCTGCTCCGGTCAAAGTCATATTCGCTTCCATTTGGAAATGACGTGACATTTTACCGTTTTTAGGAATTCTTCCTTTTGCATATCCTGAATCATAGCTTCCACCTTGCCAATCACCTAAGAAATCAGCCCCAACAGACACAATTAAAGAAGCTTTTGAGAAATCATAGTCTACTAAAGCTCGCTCTCCATATACCATTTCAAAAGCGTCTAGCGTCTCAGAGGATGAAACCGCATCATAAATAACGTGTTTCGAATTTGGATTCTTACTAACAAATTCACCAATCAGTTTTTCAGTTGAAGGGCTTGCTAAGGTACTAGTTAAAAATACCACTTGCTTTCCGCTAGATTTAGAAGTCGCTATACTTGATTTGATTTTTGCATCAACATCGGCCCAAGTTGCAGTTTTACCTGCAATCTTTGGTTGCTTCAATCGCATACTATCATACATTGACAATACCGATGCGTGAATTCTTGCGTTAGCCGCAAACTTAGCACCTGGCATGGTATTATTATCAATCTTAATTGGTCTTCCTTCTCGAGTTTTAACTAATAAATTAGCAAAATCAAATCCGTCAAAAACAGAGGTCGCGTAATAATCAGCGACACCTGGGACGATTTGCTCTGGTTGGAGAACATAAGGAATTGATTTATAGACAGGACCTTCGCACGCCGCCAATGTTGCAGCAGCAGTACTAAATCCAACGTACTTAAGGAAATCACGTCTTGTAGTTGAAGAATTCGTAAGCGATTCTGCATCACTCAAAAACTCATTCGTTGGAATTTCTTCAACAAATTCGTTATTTCTAAGTGCCTCAACAATAGAACTATTTTCGTTTAGTTCTTCAACACTTTTCCAGTATTTTTTGTTTGATGACATATAATATATAAATAGTTAGCTTCTTAATAAATAGATTAATAGTGGCATTTACCGCACTCAAGACCTCCCATTTGAGCCGCAGTCAACTTATCAACACCGTACTTCTTAGAAAGTTCTTCATGAATTTTTGCATAATACTCGTTACCTTCCATCTTAACGTCTGTTTTTCTGTGGCAATCAATACACCAACCCATGGTCAATGGAGCGAATTGCTTTTGAATCTCATAGGTTTGAACAGGTCCGTGACAAGTCTGACATTCAATTCCAGCAACAGTAACGTGTTGAGAGTGGTTGAAATATACAAAGTCAGGCAAGTTATGAATACGAACCCACTTTACTGGTTCAGTTTTACCTGTATATTTCTGGCCAGCTTGATCCCAACCTACTGCTTTGTATAGTTTTTGAATTTCACCATCGTAGAATGCTTTAGAATGATCTGGAGTCGCTGTGGTATCTGACACCTCAGAAATATTCTTATGACAATTCATACAAACATTTAGAGAAGGAATCCCAGCATTCTTACTTACTCTGGCAGCAGAATGGCAATATTTACAGTTGATTCCATTGCTTCCTGCGTGAATTCTGTGCGAATAGTGAATTGGTTGAATTGGCTCGTAGTCTTGATCAACGCCAACTTGCATTAGGAAACCATAAACAAAATAACCGCTGGCAAGAATAAGGAAAATCGAAGTAATAAGAACTAAGAACTGATTCTTTGCAAATGCCTTCCAAATTGGAATTGTTTTTTCTGATTCTTCAATTGAAATTCCATTGGATTTGGCAACTTTCGTCAAAACATTGTTCACTAAAAACAACATAATTACCAACATTAACATAACCAATGATAGTGCTCCTAATATTACATCATTTGAAATTCCATTGTCGCTTTTTTCTGCTCCAGGAAGCGTTGTCGAAGCGGCAGCCGCAGCAGGCTCTGCTTTAGGTTCAGAAGTATAAGCAATAATATTATCAATGTCAGCTTCTGACAATTGCGGAAATGGCGTCATTACAGCCCCATTATATTCTGTGCTAATTTTTACAGCAGCGGCGTCCCCTGATTTAATTAAGGCCGTACTATTATGAACCCATTTATAAATCCAGGCCATGTCATACTTTTGCGCAACTCCTCTTAAGGCAGGACCAGTCATTTTCGCGTCTAACTTGTGACAGGCAGCGCAATTTGTATTAAACAATTCTTTCCCCTTTATAGCATCACCTCCAGAAGCTGGAGCGGCTGCAGTAGCCACATCTGTTGCAGCAGCAACTGGAGCAGCAGCTGGCGTGGCAGTTTGAGCAATAGAACTTAAGGAGAATGTTAGCAAGAATGCTGCGCTTAAAATAAAAATTCTTGAAATCGAATTATGGTTACCCACTTTTTTCATATTTTGTAATGATTATCGACTAAAAATGGCGTCAAGTTTTACTGAAAAACCAGTATTTACGGACACCTTGTTTGAAAACTTGGACAAAAATACGATTTATGAACTATTCTCAAAACCTTAAAATACTCTTAAATATCAATTTATATTAATTCTAAATAATGTTGGAACTTTTGTATAAAATTAGAAATAGTACATTTGTATAAAAATCAATTCATTATGAGAATTTTAACATTACGAAACAGTTTATTAACTGCTTCACTACTAGGAATATGTTGTCTCAAGTTGCATGCGCAAGAAGTTTCTGTTGCGCTTAGTCAAGACCCGAAATTTGAACAACTTTTAAATGAAAAAAGAAAAATAAATTCTTCAATTACTGTCAATGATCGCTATAAAATTCAAATTTATAACGGTGAAAGCGAAAGTGCAAAAAAGATTTTGACTGATTTTCGAAAAGAATTTAAGAATTACGATGGCACTATTGTTTTTAGCACACCGACCTATAAGGTATGGATTGGAAATTTTAAATCGAGAATTGAAGCCGAAAGAAATCTAGTGGAACTCAAGAAAAAATATCCCGCTGCTTTACTGATTAAACCAAATAAATAAAGCTCTGCAATTCGCTACAGATTTAGCGTTTGAAAGAAGAAATCAAGATAAAAAAAGCGTCCTAATTAGGACGCTTTTTTGTGTATTTAACCTAGGGATATTACCTAGTTCATTCTACTATTTCAATTTTTTCTTAACGGCTACTTCTTGGAACGCTTCAATTATATCATATTGTTCAATATCATTGTAGTTTTTAATTTGCATACCACAATCATATCCTTTTGAAACTTCTTTTACATCGTCTTTAAATCGCTTTAAAGCAATCAATTCGCCTGTAAAAACAACTACGCCTTCACGAATAATTCGAATTCTAGAATTTCTATTAATTTTACCGTCAATTACCATACAACCTGCAATTGAACCCACTTTAGAAATCTTGAAAATCTCACGAATTTCTGCCGTACCAGTAATTTCTTCTTTCATTTCTGGTGACAACATTCCTTCCATTGCATCTCTCAAATCATCAATGGCGTCGTAGATAATTGAATAATTTCGGATATCAATTTCTTCCTTATCCGCCAATTGTCTTGCATTACCAGCTGGACGCACATTAAATCCAATAATAATTGCATCTGAAGCTGACGCTAACATGACGTCAGTTTCTGTAATTGCTCCTACACCCTTATGAATAATATTAATTTGAATTTCTTCCGTAGATAATTTTGAGAAGGAATCTGACAATGCTTCTACTGAACCATCAACGTCCCCTTTCAGAATTATATTCAACTCTTTAAATTGACCCAAAGCGATACGTCTTCCGATTTCCGCCAAGGTAATATGTCGCTGAGTACGAACAGATTGCTCACGCATTAATTGTGTGCGTTTTGCTGCAATTGCTTTCGCTTCTCTTTCATCTTCAAAAACATTAAATTTATCTCCAGCCGTAGCTGCCCCATCTAAACCTAAAACAGAAACAGGTGTTGAAGGGCCAGCTTCTTTCACCACATGCCCACGTTCATCATGCATGGCTTTTATCTTTCCATGATGCTTACCCGCTAGCATATAATCTCCTACTTTTAGAGTTCCGTTTTGAACCAAAATCGTAGAAACATATCCTTTACCTTTATCCAAGAATGCTTCAACAACAGTACCTGATGCTAGTTTATTTGGATTTGATTTTAAATCTAAAATTTCCGCCTCTAAAAGTACTTTTTCCAATAATTCTTTGACTCCAAGCCCTGATTTAGCAGAAATATCATGGGATTGAATTTTTCCTCCCCAATCTTCAACTAGTAAATTCATTCCCGCCAATCGCTCCTTAATTTTCTCAGGATTTGCGTTCGGTTTATCAATCTTATTAATTGCAAAAATAATAGGAACGCCAGCCGCTTGTGCGTGACTGATTGCTTCTTTGGTTTGCGGCATAATGTCATCATCGGCAGCAATCACAATGATCGCAATATCTGTAACTTGAGCTCCACGGGCACGCATCGCAGTAAATGCTTCGTGACCAGGTGTATCTAAAAATGCAATTTTCTGGCCGTTATCAAGTGTAACTCCATAAGCCCCGATGTGTTGCGTAATTCCTCCTGATTCACCAGCGATTACATTTTCTTTACGGATATAATCCAATAAAGATGTTTTACCGTGATCTACGTGACCCATAACAGTCACAATAGGAGCGCGAGTCAATAAGTCCTCTTCAGCATCTTCCTCCACATGAAGCGCATCTTCTAGTTCTGTGGTAATGAACTCTACTTCATACCCAAATTCATCAGCAACGATTGTCAATGTTTCTGCATCAAGTCGCTGATTCATCGTCACCATGATACCAAGAGACATACAAGTTCCAATTACTTTTGTAATAGGCACATCCATCATAATGGCAATCTCACCAACTGTTACAAATTCAGTAACTTTAATGATTTTGCTACCTTCTTCAATCGATCTTTGTTCATCGTCCGATTTCTGACGGTGCGTTTCACGTTTGTCACGTCTATATTTAGCTGCTTTAGATTTTCCTCCTTTACCTTGAAGTTTTTCTAAAGTTTCTCTAATTTGGTTCTTAACCTCTTCTTCTGTCGGCTCTACCTTTGCAATAATTGCTGGTCGATTACCCTTTACAAAACCTGGCCTAGCACTTCTATTTGCGGCGTTACCACCAACATTAGGGGAGATTTTATTTGGGTTTGGACCGTCACCTGGAGGTCTTGTTTCTCCTGGTTTAGTCGGGATGCGTTTTCTCTTATTCTTGTTGTTATTAGAATTAGCTGCAGTTCCCGGTTTATTTGGAGTTATTTTTGGATCTTCTTTTTTCTTCTTAGGTTTTTCAAACTGCGACAAGTCGATAGTTTGACCTGTAAGCGTTGCACCAGACAATTTCTGGTATTGCGTTGTAATAGATTCATCAACAGGCGCTACGTTTTCTTCATTTGAAACGACAGCAGCAACTTTTGTTTCTTCGGCACTTACGGCTGTCTCTTTTGGTTTAGCTGGTTCGGAAATGTCTGCTTTTGGCAATTCAACTTCTGGTTTCTTTGCTACTGGCTTGGTCGGATTTAAATCGATAGTCCCAACCTGCTTTGGTCCTGAAACCACTGCTTTAGCCTTGATAACTTCAAGTCGATGGCGTTCTTCGTCCATTTTGCGTTTATCCTCAACTTCCTTCTCTCTTTCTAAACGCAAGGCTTCTTTCTCTTTTCTTTTTTCTTCTCCAACCTCCTTAGAAGCTTCTTTATTACCTTTATCGCCTGCAAATTGATCTTGTAGGATACCATATTCCTTGTCAGAAATTTTAGCATTTGGATTTGCATCAATAACAATTCCCTTATCTTTAAGATAATCTACTGCTCTTTCTAACGAAATATTAAATTCCCTTAAAACCTTATTAATTCTTATTACTCTTTCTTCAGACATAAAACCTTTTTATTTGTGCTTTTAAGTTGTGTTCGTGCGCTATTTAAGTGTTGAATTCTTCCTTTAGAATACGCATTACATCCAATATCGTTTCTTCTTCAAGATCGGTTCTCCGCACTAAATCCTCCACATCTTGTTTTAAAATACTTCTTGCTGTGTCAAGACCAATTTTGGCAAATTCGTCAATAATCCACCCATCAATTTCATCAGAAAACTCTGTTAATTCAACATCATCCTCCTCTTCTGCTATGTTCCCTTCACGAATAACATCTAATTCATAACCTGTTAAAAGTCCAGCCAATTTGATATTATGACCACCACGACCAATTGCCTTAGAAACCTCCTCCAATTTCAAGAACACTTCTGCTCTTTTGGTTTCTTCATTGATTTTTATTGAAGAAACTTTTGCTGGACTCAAAGCTCTTGTGATAAACAATTGGATATTGCTGGTATAGTTTATTACGTCGATATTCTCATTTCCAAGTTCACGAACAATGCCATGAATTCTAGAACCTTTCATACCCACACAAGCTCCAACAGGATCGATTCTGTCATCATAGGAATCTACTGCCACTTTTGCCTTTTCTCCAGGTATACGAACCACTTTTTTAACCATAATCAATCCGTCGAACACTTCTGGAATTTCTTGTTCAAATAATTTCTCCAAAAACTTCTCAGAAGTTCTAGACATAATAATTTGAGGTTTGTTTCCTTTCAATTCAACATTCTCAATGATTCCGCGAACATTGTCCCCTTTTCTGAAAAAATCAGAAGGAATTTGTTTCTCTTTTGGAAGTACAATCTCATTGCCTTCGTCGTCAATCAAAATTACGACTCTTGGTCGAACATGGTGTACTTCAGCAGTATAAATTTCTCCTATTAAATCTTTGAACTGTTTGTATAGATTGGTGTTATCATGCTCATGAATTTTAGAAATCAAATTCTGACGTAAGGCAAGAATAGCTCTTCTTCCTAAGTCAATTAATTTAACTTCCTCAGAAACTTCTTCTCCGATTTCGAAATCCGGTTCAATTTTTCTAGCTTCAGTCAATGTTATTTCTTCGTTTTCAAGATCCAAATCATCATCAGCAACGATAACTCGTCTTCTCCAGATTTCCATATCTCCTTTATCTGGATTAATAATAATATCGAAATTATCATCTGATCCAAATTTTTTCTTCAATGCATTTCTAAACACATCTTCTAAAATCGCCATAAGCGTTACACGATCAATAAGTTTATCATCTTTAAACTCTGAAAATGAATCGATTAATGCTAAATTTTCCATGCCAACTTTTTAATTAAAATGTTACTGTAACAATTGCTTCTTTAATGTCCGAATAAGGAATTTCCTGCCTTTTTTGAACTGTTTCTTTTCCTTTTCCGATCTTTTTCGGTTCTCTAGCTTCCCACGCTAAAGTTATAAAATTCTCATTAGCTTCAATCAATTGGGCCTCGATTGTTTCAGTAGCTAATTTTACTATTAATATTCTTCCTATGTTTTTGAAATATTGTCTGACTAATTTCAAGGGAGAACCCACCCCAACTGAGGCAACTTCAAGTGAAAAATCTTGTTCTTCACGATCTAAATTTTGCTCTATTGCCCTGCTAATATCGATGCAATCTTGCAATTGAACACCTGCGTCCCCATCTAAAGTTACAATAATCTTAAAAGCTTCCGTAATGGTCAAATCAATTAGAAATATTGATGGCTTTTCTTCAAGACCCTCTACTAGTAATTGATGTACTTTTTCTTTAAATGTCATGTTTTTTATAAAAAGAGGGAAGCATTGCTTCCCTCATTATTTAGTTTTTAATAAATAACCGTGCAAATATAGTGTTTTTTTATAAATCAAAAATCATTGTTAGTTGTAAAAAAAAATATTACTTTTATTGCATCATTTTTTAACAACCATTTTAAAAATTTCTTACCTCTAAATTATGAAAAGAATCTTAGTTCCTACCGACTTTTCCGAACATGCAGAATACGCCTTGAGAGTTGCCGCACAAATTGCCAAGCAGAATAATAGTGAAATCATATTGTTACATATGTTAGAGTTGCCACATCAAGCTGGTGATGCTATGGGAAGTGGACATCAAATACCGGAAATCATGTTTTATAAGGACAAGGCAATTAGCAACCTAGAGGACTTGATGGACGTGGACTTTTTAGAAGGAATTAATGTGTCAGAAATTATTCAATTCGAAAAAGCTTTTGACGGTATTTTGACAGTAAGCAAAAAAAACAACGTAGACCTTGTTGTAATGGGATCTCATGGAACTAGCGGGTTTCAAGAAATGTTTATCGGTTCAAATACAGAAAAAGTGGTCCGCTTTTCAGAATCTCCTGTTTTAGTCATTAAGAACAAAGTAGCCGATTTTAGAGCTAGTAATTTTGTTTTTGCCTCTGATTTCTCTAACGAAATTAAAAAGCCATTTGCACAGTTAGTTGACTTCGCTAAATCGTTTGACGCAAACTTAAGTCTCGTTATGGTGAATACTCCTAATAGTTTCAAACCAACGCACGTTGCCGAAAAAATCATGAATGATTTCATGAAAGAATTTAACTATCCTAAGTATACATTGAATATTTATAACGATGTCAATGTTGAAAAAGGCATCTTAAACTTTGCCAACAGTGTGAACGCTGACGTAATTGGGATGTGTACGCACGGAAGAACAGGATTTGCACACTTCTTTAATGGTAGTATCAGCGAAGACCTCGTTAACCATGCGGTAAGACCTGTTATCACTTTCAAAATATAAAAACAAAAAGCGTTAAAAATAAAAAAACTCCTCAAATCCTTGAGGAGTTTTTTGTTGGTCTACAAGGACTCGAACCTTGAAAGACTGCACCAAAAACAGTTGTGTTACCATTACACCATAGACCAATTCCATTGCTGTAAAGCGAGTGCAAATTTAATATAAATTTTATTTTTCGCAACTATTTATTGTTTTTTTATTAAAAAAAATATTCTGAATTTATTTTTCTCTTTTTTGACTCGAAATAAGTTTCCGTTAAGTGAGTTTTAGACAACGCAATAACCCGCAGAATTTTTTGTTAATACCTATCGCTTTATGCAAAAAAATAGTTTCTTTGTACCACTTAAAATACTCCAATATACATGATGACATTTAATTACAATAAATGGAATAATCTATTAGGCTGGCTAGCTTTTGCCGTCGCATTGGTTACTTATACGCTAACCGTCGAGCCCACGATGAGTTTCTGGGATTGCGGCGAATATATTGCAACCGCTGCAAAACTAGAAGTTGGACATCCACCAGGAGCTCCATTGTTTCAAATGATAGGCGCTTTCTTTGCGATGTTTGCCACTGATGCAAAAAACGTTGCATTGATGGTCAATATGATGTCTGTTTTTTCTAGCGCTTTTACAATCTTGTTTCTTTTTTGGTCGTCTACTATCGTTCTTAAGAAATTAATTTCTCAATTTTCTGAAATAAATGCGTCTAATTCGATGGTGATCTTAGGAAGTTCACTTGTTGGCGCATTAGCTTTCACTTTTTCAGATAGCTTTTGGTATAATGCCGTGGAAGCTGAAGTATATGCTATGGCGACCTTGCTCATTTCATTGCTATTTTGGTTGGGGCTTCGTTGGGAACAAGACATGCATACTGCAAGAGGAAACAAATGGTTGCTAATTATTAGCCTAGTGATTGGTTTGTCTTTTGGCGTTCACTTTATGGCGCTTTTAACAATTCCTTCCATTGGATTATTGTATTACTTTAAGCATTACAAAACCATAACTATTAAGAATTTTATCATCGCTAATGTCGTTGTTGTTGCGATTTTTCTTTTTATCTATAAATCTCTTTTGCCATGGACTATGGCATTCTTTGGAAAGTCTGAAATATTTATGGTAAACAACTTAGGCTTACCTTTTAACTCAGGAACTGTCATCGTTGCACTCTTATTTGTTGCCTTCTTTTTCTTTGGTTTACGATACACGAGACAAAAGGGACTTGTTTTTTACAATACCATTATATTGTGTATTCTTTTTATCTTAATTGGATTCTCAACTTGGATGATGTTGCCAATTCGGGCCAATGCAAACACTGTAATCAACGAGAATAAACCCTCAGATGCTGCTGAAGTATTAGCTTACTACAATAGGGAACAATATGGAATTAATCCATTGTTCTACGGACCGCAATACACCGACACTTTTGTTGGTTTGGATGAAAACAATCCTTATCTAGACAAGGCCCCGAATTACGAACGCGATTACAAAACTGGGAAATATGTCATTACCAATAACTTTAAAAATGCAGAGCAAAATAGTGATGACAATCAGAAAGCAATTCTTCCAAGAATGTGGAGCACTGAACATGTAGAAAACTATATAAATTTTAGTCACGTCCCAGAATTTAAAATCAAGCCTGAATATTCAGAAGAAAAGGAATTAGTTGATGTCATTGCCGAATTCCGTGCTGCGTACGCTAAAAAAGACATTGATAACGAAGGATACATTTCCTTTTTGAAAAGCTATGGCGACTATCTGATTATCGAGAAACCGTCAACGCTTGACAACCTAAGTTTCATGTTTGAATACCAATTCGGTTATATGTATTGGCGCTATCTGATGTGGAATTTTACCGGTCGACAAAATGACATCCAGGGAAAATATGACAATCTCGATGGCAATTGGCTTAGCGGTATCACTTTTATAGACGAACTGCACTTGGGCTCGCAAGAAAATCTACCTACCGACGTAATGAAAAATAAAGGGAGAAATGTGTACTTCTTTCTTCCACTTCTATTGGGCCTAATCGGATTGATATACCACGCGAACAAAGATCTAAAAAGCTTCTATGTGTTGTTGGCGCTTTTCTTATTTACTGGTATCGCGCTAAAAATCTACCTCAACGAAAGACCATTTGAACCAAGAGAACGAGATTACGCTTTGGTGGGATCTTTCTACGTTTTTGCACTTTGGATTGGTTTTGGTGTTTATGCCATTTACGATACGGTCAAAAACTACCTCTCACCTAAAATCGCAGGCCCAATTATTATTGGTTTAAGTATCTTGGTTGCGCCAGTTCTTATGGCGAGTCAAAACTGGAACGATCACGACAGATCTAATAAATATACGGCAATTGCCATGGCGAAAGCTTACTTGAATTCTTGTGAACCAAATGCCATTCTATACACCATTGGAGACAATGACACCTTTCCACTTTGGTATGCACAAGAAATTGAAAACATTAGAACAGACATAAAAATTGTCAATACAAGTCTATTTATGACGGACTGGTATATCGATCAGATGAAAATGAAAAGCAATAAAGCTGAAGGATTGCCGATTTCATTTACACATGATCAATACGTTGGAGATAAATTAGATTACGCCATTCACAATCCAAAGACTGAGAATCGCTGGAACCTCAAAGATTTTCTTAATTTTATTGCAAGTGATGACGCTCGAACCATTATAGAAATGGAAAATGGACAGAAGATTCATTTTTATCCAACCAATAAAATTCGAATTCCAATCGATAAGAATGTCATTATCGAAAACAAAGTCGTTAACCCGGCTCAAAACGATTCTATTGTTCCTTTTATCGATATTGAAATTAAAGGCCAAGCATTATACAAAAACCGCCTGATGATGTTGGACGTTTTAGCCAATAACAATTGGAAACGCCCTATTTACTTCACCGGCGGAAGTTTTGGCGACGATGATTATCTATGGATGAAAGACTATCTCCAATTGGACGGAATGGTTTACAAACTCGTTCCAATTAGAACGGCTATTCCGAAAGATGGAAGTCCATTAGATATGGGTCAAATTGATAGCGATAAGATGTACGATATCGTCATGAAATGGGATTGGGGCAATGGAGAATTAACAACCATCTATCACGATCCTGAAACTAGAAAAAACAGCATTTCCTACAGAACCAATCTTGCCCGTCTGATGGAGCAGTTGGTTAACGAACGTAAACTAGACAAAGCAAAGAAGATAATTGATTTGGCGATGACAAAAATGCCAGTTGATTATTACGGTTATTATTCGCTACTTGATCCGTTTGCCGGCGGTTATTATGAAGTGGGTGAAAAAGAAAAAGCGAGACAACTTCTAGATAAATTAATGACAAAATACAAAGAAAACCTCACTTTCTATCATGGACTGCGACCTTCTGAGCAAAGCAATATAGTTATCGATATTATCACCGACATTGAACGCTACAGAGGATTGCTTGAGGTAATGAAAGACCGAGGAGACATGGAGTTCTACAATAAGAATAAACCGATCTTTAACTCCTACAATAAGATGTTCGAACGATTTGGAAGAGATAATGAATAATGCAAATAACAATTAGTGAGGAATAATTAATAATGAAAAAGTAGCGGTTGAAGCGCTGCTTTTTTGTTTTAGAAAAGTATGTGGTATTGGATTAAAACAAATCGACTCATCAAGCGCATTTTCTCAAATTATGTTTGGGATATTCCTACCGTGGAGAAAAAAGTCTATTTGACTTTTGACGATGGTCCAACACCTAAAATTACTCCTTGGGTTTTAAATCAATTAAAAGAATTTAATGCTAAAGCAACCTTCTTTTGTATCGGGGACAACATTCAAAAACATCCTGAAATCTTCCAATCTGTCCTTCAAAATGGACACATCATCGGAAACCACACTTTCAATCACCTCAACGGCTGGAAAACAAAAACGTTAGATTACATCGAAAACGTTCAATGCTGCAAAGAATCGATCCAACAACTGACAACCGACAACCAACAACTATTCCGCCCACCGTATGGAAAAATTAGAAAATCGCAAGCAAATATGCTACGTAAAGAAGGCTACAAGATTATAATGTGGGATGTTTTGAGCGGCGATTTCGACACTAGTATTTCACCTGAAAAGTGTATTCAAAATGTCGTTAGACATACGCAACCTGGTAGTATAATCGTTTTCCATGACAGCGTCAAAAGCTATAAAAACCTGGAGTTTACACTACCTAAGTATTTAACTTTCTTGAAACAAAACAACTATGTTTGTGAAGTGATTGTCTAGATTTGTTCTTGCACTAAACCGATAATGGTGTTGGCATCTAGCTCTCCGGATTGTCTCCAAATCATTTGCCCTTCTTTGTAGATCATCAAGGTTGGCAATCCTTTTATACGTAAAGCATCTGCTAATTCTTGATTCTTATCTACATCAATTTTTATAACCTTCGCTTTATCGCCAAGTGCAGCGGCCACATCTCTGATTACAGGATGCATCGATACAGAAGATTCGTTCCACTCGGTATAAAAATCAATTAATACCGGAACTTGAGCATTGATTAGTTCTCCAAATTTTGACATAAAACCAAAATATTTAATTTCTAAACTCTTGTAATTAAGCAATTACACTACAAAAGTAGCGTTTTAAACGAATTATGCTAATTTTTCGCCTTTTTTTAGTTGAATAACCGTTATTTCGGGCATAATACCAACTCTTCCCGGATAAGCGTGAAATCCGAAGCCTCTATTGACATAGATATATCGCCCAAATTCTTCATATAATCCTGCCCATTGTTTGTAAACGTACTGCGCCAAACTCCACTTAAAATAACCTGGTATTTCAATACCGAATTGCATCCCATGGGTGTGCCCAGACAAAGTCAACTGGAAATGCTTATCGTTCTCTTTAACTTCATATTCCCAATGACTTGGATCATGACTCATCAAAATTTTAAAATCATCACGACTCAATTGATTTGACGCTTTTTTTAAATCTCCAGCTTGCTTAAAATTATGTCCCCAATTTTCGACGCCAACCAAGGCTATTCGATCAGCTCCTTTTTGTATATAGGTGTGTTCGTTTAACAGTAATTTGAAATCAATTGCGCCATACAAATCTTTGATGTCTTGGAAATTCTTTTCTTTCTCCTGATCTGATGGCCAAGTTACGTATTCGCCATAATCGTGGTTTCCTAAAACTGAATATTTGCCAAACGGATAGTCTTTTATTCGCTTAAACGCATCAATCCAAGGATGCATTTCTTTGGCATGGGTATTCACAATATCTCCGGTAAAAAGGATCATGTCGGCTTCTTGTTCATTTATCAAATCAATGGCGTAATTGATTTTCTCCGGATTGTCAAAACTACCGCTATGAACATCCGAAATTTGCGTAATGGTAAATCCATCGAAGGCGTCCGGCAAATCCGGAAAAAAGATTCTTTGCTTAATAACTTTGTAATTGTATTTGCCGAATGTCATTCCGTATATCAAAGAAAGAAAAGGAACGGCCGCCAATCCCAATCCCATTTGACTGACGAACTTTCTTCGAGACTTCAAAAAATCTCCATTGTCGTTTTCGATAAAGTAGTTGACCGAGCCAACTATAACTCTATACATATCTTCCCCGCACAAAACCAAAGTGACAACAATTTTTGGTATATAAATCAATAACATTAAACCCATTGTAAATAAGGTTCGCTTGGTTTGCCCCACCGACCGATCAAATTGAGTAAAAGAATAAACGATGAAGAGAAATAAAAAGACACTTATTATTAAGTAAGCATTCACAATCCATTTGGACTTAAGAAGTGTCTTGATTGCTTGGAAAGAATAGATTTCAATGAGCAGAAACAAGAAGGCAATGATTAAAAATCGAAATAACATGCAATATTTTTTGCCAAAATAACAAATTAAACAAATGCTAGAAATTTTATTAGTTTAAATTTAACGCAATGGTCCAACCTTAGCATCGAAATACTTATTTTTACCCATCAAATGAATTTAAAATAATTGAATATGTCAGCACAAAAACGGCTCTACCTCCTCGACGCCTACGCCCTCATTTTTCGTGGTTACTTTGCCTTTATCAAAAACCCTCGTATTAACTCCAAAGGAATGGATACTTCAGCCATCATGGGTTTCATGAATGCCTTAATGGATGTCATCAAACGTGAAAAACCAGATCATTTGGCTGTTGCTTTTGATAAAGGAGGAAGTGACTATCGTTACGAAATGTATCAAGAGTACAAAGCGCATCGAGACGAAACTCCCGAAGCCATCAAAATTGCTGTACCGTATATTCAAGAATTACTAAAAGCCATGCATATTCCCATTATAGAAGTCGCAGGATACGAAGCTGACGACCTCATCGGAACGCTTGCCAAACAAGCCGAAAAAGAAAACTATCAGGTTTTTATGGTGACGCCCGACAAAGACTTTGCGCAATTGGTTTCGGAAAATATTTTTATGTACAAACCAGCACGAATGGGCAATGACATCGAAATTTGGGGTGTTCCAGAAGTACTTGCCAAATTCGAAATTGAACGGCCAGAACAAGTAATTGACTTTCTCGGGATGATGGGAGACGCGGCCGACAACATTCCAGGATTGCCTGGAGTAGGTGAAGTTACCGCAAAAAAACTGCTGAAAGAATTCGGTTCGATGGAAAATCTACTAGCCAATACAGACAAACTGAAAGGCGCGATGAAAGAAAAAATAGAAGCCAATGCCGACAAAGGAATTTTGTCCAAAAAATTAGCTCGGATTCTTTTAGATTGTCCCGTCACTTTTAATGCAACGGACTACGAATTATCTAAACCAGATGTCGAGAAAACGGACGTCTTATTTCAAGAACTAGAGTTTCGTCAAATGAAAGCGCAGTTCGACAAATTTTTCGGTACAGGTAAGGAATACGACGAAATTGACACCAACGGAAACCACACCGAACAAACCGCAAAAAAAACACCTACAAAAAAAACAAATGAGGAACAGTTTGACTTGTTTGGTTTTTCAGACGAAACCGATACTGACACCACACCAAGTTCACACTATGCCACTTTAGCTTCTACGGAACATTTCTATCAAATTGTGCAAGGTGAAATGTCAACAAAATTGCTTTTGCAAAATTTGATGCGTCAAACATCTGTCTGTTTTGATACCGAAACCACAGGTATAGATACGCTTCACGCCGAATTAGTTGGCATGTCATTTTCCTACGAAAAAGGAAAAGCCTTCTACGTTCCTTTTACTGAAAATCAAGAAGAAGCACAAACTCTCATCGACAAATTCAAACCGTTTTTTGAAAACGAAGACATTGAAAAAATCGGGCAAAACATCAAATATGATTTGAAAATACTAGCCAATTATGGTGTAACCATCAAAGGAAAATTGTTCGACACGATGATTGCGCATTACCTTATCAATCCAGATATGCGCCATAATATGGATGTGTTGTCGGAAACCTATTTGAAATATTCGCCAAAGTCTATCGAAGATCTTATTGGTAAAAAAGGTAAAAACCAACAATCGATGCGTGACGTTGCCTTAGAAGAAATAAAAGAATATGCCGCTGAAGATGCCGATATTACTTTACAACTAAAAGAAATTTTTAGTCCCATCCTAGACAAAGCAGAAACTAAGAAATTGTTTGATGAAATTGAGATTCCACTAATTCCCGTTTTGGCAGCCATGGAAATGGAAGGCATCAATTTAGATGTAGATTTTCTCAAATCGATGTCTGTTGATATGCAAAAAGACATCGACCTATTCGAACAGAAAATCTACGAAACGGCTGGAGAGAAATTCAATCTCGCTTCTCCTAAGCAACTAGGTGACATCTTATTCGATAAACTCAAAATTGGTGGCGCGAAACAGAAAAAAACCAAAACTGGTCAATATGCCACTGGTGAGGAAGTGTTGAGCTATTTAGCTAACGAACATCAAATTGTGAAGGACATTCTTGAATGGCGCCAAATGGTAAAACTGCAAAGCACTTACATCGATGCCTTGCCAAATCAAGTGGATCAAAAAACCGGAAGAGTACATACTGATTATATGCAAACCGTTGCGGCAACAGGCAGATTGAGTTCCAACAATCCGAATTTGCAAAATATTCCTATACGCACGGAAAGAGGCCGACTCATCAGAAAAGCATTTATTGCTCGCGATGAGAATTATTCTCTGTTATCTGCCGATTATTCTCAAATTGAATTGCGAATCATCGCTGCTTTGTCGGGTGAAGAAAACATGATTAAAGCTTTTCAAAATAACGAAGACATTCACAAAAGTACCGCTGCGAAAGTGTTCAATGTGCCATTAGAAGAAGTCACTAAAGAACAACGAAGTAATGCCAAAACGGTAAACTTCGGAATCATTTATGGCGTTTCAGCTTTCGGATTGAGTAACCAAACTTCATTATCTAGAAAAGAAAGTGCAGAACTCATTGATGCGTATTATGCTACGTATCCGAAACTCAAGTCGTATATGTCGAATCAAGTTGATTTTGCTCGAGAAAACGGCTATGTGCAAACGGTTTTGGGAAGACGTCGCTATCTCAAAGACATTAATTCCGCCAACATGATGGTGAAAAGTGGTGCCGAACGAAATGCTGTTAACGCCCCAATTCAGGGAAGTGCTGCCGATATCATCAAAATCGCGATGATCAACATTCACAAAAAATTGACCTCTGAAAACTGGAAATCAAAAATGTTGTTGCAAGTTCATGATGAATTGGTTTTTGATGTTCATCATAGTGAACTGGAAAAAATTCAACCCATAATCAAACACGAAATGGAAAATGCTTTCCAACTTGATGTTCCTTTAGAAGTTGAAATGGGCATCGGAAAAAATTGGTTAGAGGCGCATTAGACCTACAAAGCAAATCGATAAGTTGCCTTAATCAAAAATATATTTTCTGGTTGGCGATGAAATAACTGGTCGTTAATGCCGGAAAATAAGTTTTCTCTGGCACTACCGTTTGCAAATATACCCTGTGACCAAACCAAGAAGAGTTCCGATCCTGGTATATATTCCCAACGGATTACTAAATTTGAATTGAATGAAACTTGGGAAAAGTTCGGATTTTCAAAAGTATAATCTGTAGTTCCATCCATGTTTTCATCTATTTGGTAAGTGTTATCGCTTTCAGCAAAATTGATCTGATTTGGCTGAAACAAAGCAATTCTATCACCATAAAAATGGGCAATCGGATCCGTTACTTTGTTGAATGATTTGTATATTCCTGTTGAAATAAATGGTTGACCGTAATATTGAATGGTCAAATTTGGATTGATGCTATAATCTACACGAATTGTAGCATTGAGTGTATGTTGCGACAGTTCTGCCGTAATATATCGCGGCTCGCCATTGAAATCTGTCTCAGTTACATATTGGGTTTTACTTTTATTAATTGCATAATTTGGACTCAAGGAAATCGTCAAAGAATTAATGGGTTGATACGCAACACCACCATCGTATTCTAAATAAGAGAATGAATCATCTTTGCCTTGCGAATGGTAGATTCCTCCGTAAAAACTAAACTTCTTGCGCCCGTCTGAATTGAAGTTGATGTACTTAAACACTTCCTCAGAATAACGAAATCGTGGTCCACCTTGCAAAATAGTATTGGTATAAATTCTAGGTTTATAAACCACTTGCGAATTGAAATTCCAGTTGCTTTTTAAATTGGCATTGGCGTTAATCGAATACTGCATTCTATTGTAATTGCCCTCAAAATCATAACTCGAAAACTGTTCAAATCGCGTATTGATTCTTCTAAAATACCCAAAAGGTTTCAATGTTTGATGCGAAATAGAGGCATATTGTCTCACTTCATCAGCTTGACGCAAAAACCCGACATCATTCAGTTCTAACTCTGGGGAACGCCAAAGGACCGCGGTATAATAGCGCCAATTTCCAACACTAGATTTACCAATTTCAAATCGACCGCCTGTTCCCGTTAGTGAAGTCCGCATGGTATCCACCTCAACATGACTCGCATCGACACGCTGAAACAAATGCGTCAAACTATTCTGCGTTCTCGCGATTGCTTCTCGACTTCCTAAAACATGACTGGAAACAACATTTCCAATGGCATAGTATTTTCGATTTTTCCAATTGTGTTGAAAGTCGATTCCGGCCGTATACGCTGATTTGCGGAGGTAACTCAAGTCATCGCCAACCAAATTTCTGTTGGTTGCCGTAAAAATGCCGCCGATAAAACTATTTCGATGATTAAAATCCTTTTGCGCTCTTCCCACAAAATAATTGGTAAGCGGCTCTACTTTTTGTTCTCTTCTGCTTCCGTTGTTATCAATTTCCGCATATTCATTGTCAGTTACACTTTCCAAAATTCCGAGTGACCAACCTGTTTTTGTCTTGCCGCTAAACTTTGCGGCTCCTATAATGGTAGAGTACTTGGGCTGTTTAACAAATTCATTTTCAGACAGTGAAGCACTACCTTGCGGATTCCGTCCGATGCGCCGTGAATAAAACAAATTATCGGGATTATCCGCAAACCGAAAATCAAAAATGTTCTTGTTTTCTACGAAAAAAGGACGTCGTTCTTCAAAAAATATCTGAAAACCATCGAGTGCAATTGCCGCTGGATCAGCATCGACTTGCCCAAAATCAGGATTTACGGTTAAGTCTAACGTCAAATCGTTAGTGATTCCGATTTTTGCATCTAATCCAGCGCTCACTTTGGTGTCATTGCCATCTCGAAATGGATTTCCTTTTTCTTCAGGATACGAGTTAAGCTGAGAAGCGGAATACGGTTGAATTTCGATTTGCTTTTGTGGTTCTATATCCTTCAAGCCATGTAATTCGCCAAATTCGCTTACCCAACCCGGAGAATCTAACGGAATTCTTTGCCAAGTTGATCGCTCTTCCGCTCGGAAAAATCGACGTTGCACTTGAATTCCCCATACTTGTTCTTTATCATTTCCAAATTTTAGTTGACTAAACGGAATTTTTAACTCTGCAGTCCAACCTTCCTCATCAATATTGGTCTTTAAATACCAAATCGGATTCCAACTTCCGTCCCAATTATTACCATTGTTAGAAATAAACTCATCGCCTTTGACACTCGAAACCGACGAAGTGAAAGAGAAACCTGTACGTTTGTCGTGGTAACTATCGATATTAATTTCAACCCAATCGCCTTCAAAGCCATCGCGACGAGACATCCTTTTTACAATTTTACTTGGATCATTGTCGTAGCAGCGAAACGCTATATAAAGAAATTTCTTGTCGTAAATAATTTTAAATTTGGTTTGTTCAGTTGGCGCTGTATTTTCGTCTGGTTCTCTTTCGAGAAAGTCACTTGACCAATCAACGATGTCCCAGCCTTTTTCATCTATAATACCATCAATGGTTGGAGAATCAATAGCCGAAATGGGTTTGGTGTCGTATACTCTTTTTGAGATTAGCGGCTTTTCTTGGGCTTTACCAACTTGAAATGCCAAAATGGAGTATAGTAATAGTGTTGTTCTTTGCAATCCCATAGCTTTGATTTTATAAAGTCTAATAGACCACAACAATTGCGTATTGTTACACTTAAATCAAAATTCTTGATGCAAGACCGAAACTCGTGCTCAGTACACTCCAAATTAGTCAACTAAATTACTGTAACAGGAAGATTAATGGTAGACAAATAGTGGACATTGGCAATGTCTCCCATTTTTTATCAAAAACAATTGTTACTTTTAGTGCTCAAAAACTAACATCCATGGATTCACTGAAGACCATATTGTACTTTTCTATTTTTAGATATCCGTTAAAGCTCGAAGAAATTCACAGTTATACGAATCACGCTGAAGTGACAGACACGATAAAAGAGTTGGACACTTTAATTGGCCTAAAAATCTTGAGTAAGGTGGATGATTTTTATGTTTATGGCAATGATTTAGAAAGTGTTCCTAAACGAATCAAGGGAAATGTCTTGGCAACAAGAATATTCGAAAAAGCCCAATCAAGATCACGTTTTATTTCAAAATTTCCCTTTGTGGCTGCCGTTGGCGTGTCCGGTTCATTGTCTAAAGGCTACTACGATTCGAATAGTGACATCGATTTTTTTATTATCACAAAACCCAATAGACTATGGATTTGCAGAACGTTCTTAATACTTTACAAGAAAATATTTTTGCTCAATTCCCGCAAGTATTTTTGCCCAAATTATTTTATTTCGTCCGAGCAACTTGAAATCATCGAACAGAATAGATTTACTGCTACAGAGTTGAAAACATTAATTCCGATGCAAGGGAAAAAAGCCTTTATGCACTTCTACGAAGATAATTCTTGGATAAATAGCTATTTCAGTAAATTTAAGGTCAACGCTGATTTCATTCCCGAAATCAACAAATCTTGGGCTATAAGAAATATCGAAGTGGTCCTCAACAACAGATTGGGCGACGCACTAGATTACTTTTTTAGAAGCATTACGTTGCGAAAATGGAAAGCCAAATTCGATTACCTTTCCGAAGAAGACTTTAGAATTGCACTCAAATCAACGAAGAATATCTCGAAACACCATCCGTCCAATTTTCAAAAAAAAGTTATCCTATCTTTGAACTCCAAACTGGAGGAAGTGCAACACAAATTTAATGTCGTCATCGCAAAGGAACATGTCTAATATTCTTTTTTCGCATTCTTACTATTATCAACTCGACCCAAAGCAGTGGAAAAACAAAATGCCTTTTCCGCCGTTGGGAACTTTATACGCCGCTGCCCTACTGAGAAAAAACGGTTTTGATGTGGCCTTATTCGACACCAATCTTTTAGATTCACCGCATTCAATTATTCCAATTCTTGAGAAAACAGAACCAACTTACCTCGTGATTTACGACGACGGCTTTAATTATCTCACCAAAATGTGCCTTACCAATATGCGTGATGCGTGTTTTGATATGATAAAATTGGGTAAGAATCAAGACTGTACTGTCGTTGTTTGCAGCTCAGACGCTTCCGATCATTACGAAAAATACTTAGAGGCTGGTGCAGACTTTATTATTAAAGGAGAAGGAGAACTGACGTTATTGGCGTTAATCAACAACCTCGAGCAAAAGCAACCGACCGATGCTATTGAAGGAATCGTCTATAAAAAAGATACTACGACAATAGTTACTCCAGGCCGGAAAGTGCTTCAAAATCTAGATGAATTACCTCTTGCTGCTTGGGATTTAGTGGACATGGACAAATACAAAGCAATATGGAAACAAAGCGGAACAGAGTTTACCTTAAATATCGCTACCACCAGAGGCTGTCCCTATAAATGCAACTGGTGCGCGAAACCAATCTACGGCAATCGATACAATGCGCATTCACCCCAATACATTGTCGAAGAAATCGCGTATCTACATGATAAATACGGTGTGTCCAGATTTTGGATGTGCGATGACATTTTTGGATTGAAACCCAATTGGGTCCAAGAATTCAACGCCGAACTTAAGAATAGAAAACTCAAAATCAAGTACTTTATTCAAAGTCGTGTCGATTTACTCTTAAAAGAAGATACGATTGATGTTCTTGCCGAATCTGGCCTGGAAGAAGTATGGGTAGGCGCAGAAAGTGCTTCTCAGAAAATTCTTGACGCGATGGACAAAGGCACGAAAGTAGAGGAAATATACGAAGCCACAAGACTTCTTAAAAACAAGAAAATTCGAGTTGCTTTTTTCTTGCAATTTGGCTATTTGACTGAAAACAAAAGCGACATTAAGAAAACCATCGCCATGGTTAAGGAATTGCAGCCAGACAATATTGGAATTTCCGTTTCCTATCCGCTTCCTGGAACCTTGTTCTACGAAAAAGTAAAAGACGATTTGCAACTCAAAGCCAATTGGACAGATTCTGACGATTTTGAAATGATGTTTCAAGGCACCTATTCTTCGGCATTTTATAGAAAATTGCAACGGTTTGTACACAAAGAATTTCGAAAAAGTCAAGGTTTTGCCCATTTAAAATCCTTAGGGAAAAACCCATTGCAATTCACTTTTGCGAAAGCGAAATCAATTCTAAAACTGGGCTATTATGTTCCGAGTGCGTCGATGGATCGTTGGCAATTAAAACTACATCAAGATGAAAGCTGATTTCGACAATGCAGCCCGTAATTACGACGCGACTTTTACCCATACGGTAATTGGCAGCATGCAACGAAAATTAGTACACGAACAATTATCCGTTCATCTAAAAACTAGCCCGCCCAAAAAGATTCTTGAAATTAATTGTGGCACGGGCGAAGACGCCATTTGGTTGGGAAAACAACGCTTTGAAGTGGTGGCAACAGATATTTCAGAAAAGATGATTGAAGTGGCGCAAAGCAAAACCAACCTAGAGAACGTACGTTTTGTAAAATCTGATATGAATTGCATTCACAAGGAGTTTGGTCCGAATAGTTTCGACCTGATTTTTTCTAATTTCGGTGGCTTGAATTGCTTAGCTCCCGACGAATTAGCTGCTTTTTTTGAAAATATCACTTCATTACTAACGCAAAATGGGAAGATGATTTTGGTGATTATGCCCAAAAATACGCTTTGGGAACAATGCTACTTTATGCTGAAAATGGAATTCCAAAAAGTCTTTCGCAGAAAAGGAGCATTTGCTATGGCCAACGTAGATGATGAAAAAGTAAAGACGTATTATTACAATCCAAAAGATATCGTAAATTTAGCCAACGCAAAATTTGCCGTGCGAGAATGGAAACCTGTTGGCTTTTTTATTCCGCCTTCCTATTTAGAATCTTTTTTCAAAAATAAACCGAAGCTAATTTCTTTTCTAAATGTATTAGAACAAAACATCAAAAATGCGCCTTGGCTTGCTAAATATGCCGATCATTATTTAATTGTCTTGCAAAAAAAATGAGTATACTTTTCACACATGCTTACTATCTGTCCGACGATCCCAAAGAACAACGGATTATGAAACCCTATCCGCCACTGGGTTTGTTGTATGTGTCTGCGTACTTACTAAGTAAAAATATTCCGAATGATGTATATGACAGCACCTTTCTACGCACGGACTGATCAACTGGCTTATATCAAAGAGAAGCAACCCAAAGTCATCTGCATTTATACCAATTTGATGACTAAAATAGAAGTAGTCAAATTGATTCAAATTTTAAAAACAATCGACTTCAATTTCCCGAAAATAATTCTGGGCGGTCCAGATGTTACTTATAATGTAGAAAACTATTTAAATGCTGGAGCGGACTTCCTAGTAATTGGGGAAGGAGAAGAAACAACTTTTGAGTTATATCAAGCCATCATGCATCAAGGCGATTTTAATCAAATAAATGGCATTGCGTTTCTCGAAAACAAAACCGTCATTCAAACGCCAGCTCGCACTAAATTTAGAGAATTAGACGAATTGCCGTTACCCAATCGTGCTGCCATTCCCAACGAAAAATACCTCGAAACCTGGAAACGAAATCACGGAGAAAGTTCGATGACCATTTCCACCCAACGCGGCTGTCCTTATACGTGTAAATGGTGTAGCACCGCAGTTTATGGTCAAAGTTATCGAAGAAGACCGGCGCATCTGGTGGCTCAAGAAATGAAAATGCTCAAAGACCAATACAACCCAGACGCCATTTGGTTTGTAGATGATGTCTTTACTATTAGTCACAAATGGTTGACTGCTTTTCACGAAGAAGTGGTAAAACAAAAGGCACAAATTCGATTTGAATGCATTACCAGAGCGGAACGGCTCAATGACGAAATACTGCGACTGCTCAAAGAAGCAGGATGTTTCCGAATCTGGATCGGCGCCGAAAGCGGTTCGCAAAAAATTATAGATTTGATGGATCGCAGAGTAGATGTGAATCATGTCAAAAAAATGATTCAAAACACAAATGCTTTGGGAATAGAGACAGGAACCTTTATTATGGTGGGTTATCCTGGTGAAACCGAAGAAGATATTGCAGAAACTATTCAGTATTTGAAAGAGGCCAATCCAACGCAATACACCATTACCATTGCTTATCCAATTAAAGGAACGTCACTCTTTAATGAAATTGAAAAAGACATTACCGTTCAGCCCGATTGGAAAACCTCGACAGATAGACAAATCGAATTCAAGCGAACTTATTCCAGAAAATACTACGACTATGCGGTGAAGAAAGTGGTGAATGAAGTAGAATTTCATCGCGGTTTGACGCATAAAAACAAAAACAATATCCAACTGCTGAAGCTTAAAGCAAAATCTATTTTAGCAAGTGGTTTGATGAAAATTAGTCGATAATGAAGAAGATTGTTGTTCTCCTTTTTGTGTTTTGTTTTTTGTCTTGTGAAAACAATTCAACGACGGATTTAGTGGATATTCCTACGAACAGCAACTACTTGAATCTCAAATGGAATAAAGCATATCCTGAAGATAATATCGACAAATCGCTCATCGGACTAAAATGGGCATTGTCTTATGTCGGCGCAAAATTGCCCGTTTCTTTAAACGGGATTGCTACTTCTGAAAATACAATTGCCATTTCTATTGACCGTTTAGGCTTTTCACCGTCGGCCATTGCGCAGTTGACCAAATTACATACAAAAATCAAAGTTTCCCAAGAATATCAAGTCAATAACTACATCGACTTAGGACGCTATGTAGCATTGTTACTTGGCGCATCAGAACATTATTATGAAATCATCGGAACGCCAAAGCGGCTAGAAGATCTATTAAGCAATTACTCGTTGAAACCTGAAAAAGGCTACGTCAATAATTCGAATGTTTCTTTTGAACATCGCATCTTTCAATTTTCGGAGCAGATCGGGTTTAACCAAGTTTTCCTATCCGAAGAAATCAATCCAATAACACAAGAAGTTTACGAATATGAGACGATAGAATTGCTCCCTAACGGACAATTACGCTTTGGTATATTTGATAAGAATGGCGACCGTATTAACTCGGCAGATCCTTCGCATTCTGCCGCAGGAAAACCCGCAAAATGCATGTGGTGTCATGAATCGACTATCAATCAAATGTTTACGCCACAACTTGATTTTACAGGTTATTTGACAGCAACAAATTTTCAAAACATTTTGATCGGCTATCGTGAATCCAATCGAGCACAAAAATTAGCACTTACCGATGGCGTCGATTTTTCTCAAACACAACAACACACTTTGACCGAACTGCTGTACATTTCATTTATGGAACCATCGGCGGAACGGCTGAGCGTCGAGTGGAATTTGCCTTTAACAGAAGTGCAAAGCAGATTGGCCAATTTGAGCACGCATGTTTATGACGAATTTCCTTTTTTGGGCAATTTATACTATCGCGACGACGTGGCAAATTTGGCACCGTTTACTGGATTGCCCGTGTCTAGTTCAGTACGAGAACTCTCCACAAGAGAAGTAAATCATCTTACAGAATGAAATCAATCTTTTCAAAATATTATGGATTGATTCCGCTGCTTATGCTGCTTTCTTTTGTTGGATACCAATCGATTTCTTTTCCCATTCACGACTTCGCCAATTACTACTTTGGCGGTAAGTTCTTAGTCGAAGGACATTTTACTTCTTTATGCTATTTTCCGTTCGAATTCAACAAAGCGATTGCTGACGCAGGCTATTCCGGTATTTTCGTCAGTTATGCCCCAAACACGCCATTCCTTGCGCTGATTTTCGCGCCGTTTTCGGTACTTCCAATCGCTATTTCGAAGATCATTTTTAATAGCTTAAGCATTTTTGCTTTTCTGTATAGCATCCAAAAACTCAGCAGTTTTTATCAAATAAAGCCCATCTATCTGCTACTAATTCCAATTATTTTCTTTATCCCAATTAGAAATGAAATTCTATTTGGTCAGATCTATTTTTTACTGTTCTTTTTTCTCAGTGAAAGCTGGATGGCGTATCAAAAAAATCAACTAAAAACAAGCGCATGTTATTTAGCAATTGCCATACTTTTAAAAATATTTCCAGCATTGCTCCTACTCATTCCGCTGTTCAAAAACCAATTTAAATATTTGCTTTACATTGCTGGATTTGGATTTGTTTTCTTAGGCATTTCGGTCTGTTTTTCAGGATTCGAAATTTGGCAATACTTCTTGACAACAGTTTTATCGAAAGCTTCCAATGGCGAAATCTCGGAAGCTTACGTTTCGAATTATCAGTCGATGTTGATGTTTTTGAAAGAACTTTTGATTTATGAACCAACTTTAAATCGCACGACTTTCTACAATAGCCCAGCGATATTTCTTGCATTACTATTACTATTCAAAAGTACACTGCTGGTCTTTGGATTCTTTATTACTAAAAAAGCCACTGATTTTTTTCTGGCACTTTCGTATTGGATCCTCGTGATGTTACTTATTTCTCCATACGGAAGCACATACACGCTTATTTTACTGCTATTCCCCTATTTCGGTTTGATTCAAAGTGATTGTTCAAAACGAAAAAAAATCGGTGGTGTCATACTTATTTTTTTGGCGAATAACCTCCCAACAACCATTTTCCTCAAATATCCGTTCCCATTTTCCTATTTGAGATTATTTGTCTTACTGTTATTATTAACGCTGATTTTGTACTACTGTCATAAGCATATCAATTATACGATTACTGCAATTCTACTGGTAACTCTATCGGTTTTATCCATCACTTTTGCAAAAAGAGAAACTTCGTATTCGAAATATTTTCTACAGAAAGAAAGCCCTATTTTGATTTATGATTTTCAAGTCAAAGGACAACGACTCACCTATTGTTATTGGAATGAAAATGGAGAAAATACGGTGGCGATTCCGTTTGAACATTCCAATGAAAAGCCGCTGCAGCTAAAGGAAAATCAAATTTACTACAACGGAATTCGATTGATTTCAGATTCAGGTCATAAAAAAAAGCCACTACTTGTTGATGGTAAATTCATACTATATTTATCAGATTATGATCGCGGAATTGGTTTTTATACGATCCGAAAAGTAATGCTAAATACGGCGGACGATGAATAAACTAAAAACTGCTGTCGGTAACGGAATTTGGCAATTACTCCCATCAATGGGAACCATGCTGCTTTCGCTACTTATTGTGCGATTGTTTGACTCTGCTGTTTGGGGAACAATGGTTGGCATAATCGTCATACAGCAAGTCCTCAATAGTATTATTTCGTGGGGAAATAAAGATTTTCTGCAACGTGAATTGGCGCTCAATCCCAGTGAATTTAACTATAGCTTTTCCGCTTTTTTGCAGGAGCGATTTATAGTCTTTTTGCTTGCAATCGGTTGCTGCTATTTGTTTAACTGGATTTCGTATGCTTACTTTTTCGGCTTTTGCATGCTCGTGTTTGCCAAGTTTATGCAGCAGAGTTTTGATATACTGGTGCTCCGGGAAAAACGGTTCGTTCTGGTAACAGTTTTAGAAGTCGTATTTCTGATTTTGCAGCTAGCATTACTTTTCTACTTGTATCAAATTGGCATTAAAAGTCCAAGTACGCTGTTTGTTATCTTTTGGCTTCCATCACTAGTAAAGAGCATCATTCTATTAGTCGTTTTTAGGAATTATTTGGAAAGAAAACTGACGCCTGGAACCTACTTAAGAAAATCATTTTTTTTCGGTCTGCTTAGTTTCAGCGGACTCGTTCATAGTAAAATTGATTTACTACTTATTTCCAAACTACTTGATCCGTCATCGCTGGGCAAATACCAAATTATCATGGCTTTTCTATGGAACATTCAGTCGGTTTCGATGTATGTCTCGGGACCCTATGTGCACAACTTCTATCGCCTCAATGCATTTTCTCAAAATAATTACGCCCATTTCTTACGCCGATTATCCTACTGGATTGTTCCTTTAGGCGTGATGCTCATGAGCGGTATTTTGTATTTTGTACTTCATTTTCAATTAAGTATTCCCATTTTTCTCGCTTCATTGTTGTTTAGTATGATGAGTTTTATTTATTTGCCGTGGATTTTACAACTCAACCAACGAAAGCTAGAATCTCGTGTTTTAATTCTCAATTTCCTAGGAATGCTACTATTGGTAAGTTTTATTTTACTCATAAACAACTTAATTGGATTGACTTTAGGAAACATGCTTTGGATCGTGACCGTACATCAATTATTTATAACTGCTATTGCGTTTGTAGCCAATAAGATCAAGTCATGAGAAATGGGAAATGGACGGAACTGCTAGTTGACCAAAACTTACTTCAGGACATGGGTTCCTATTGGAAATATTTGCGCCGCGATTTTGAAGCACATCTTTCAGATTACCTCATCGTTTTTGAAAAATATCGGTCGACCCTCGGAATTGCTCCAAGCAAAAGTGCCGATTGGAAAGCATTGCCATTTGGTTCTTTTGCGGATGATTCTTCGTGGTCATGGAGAAGACAAAGTCTCGAAATCCTTGAAAATCATTTAGAAAAAACAAAGCCCGACACCGTGCTCGAAATTGGAGCATGGAATGGCTGGCTTACGAAATATCTCGCAAAGAAATCGAATGTGGTGGTTGCTGCCGATTATTTCGTTTGTTCCTTTGATGGCATTGGAAATTTGCGAGATTTGGCCGAAAACATTTATCCGATCCAATGCGATGTGGAAACTATTAAGACAGATTTTCTCCTGCAATCTTTTGATTTGATTGTCTTAAATCATTGCTTAACTTACACGCAAAATCCTACCGAGTATATTTTAAATTTGATTCCACTCCTTAAAGAGGATGGTGTAATTTTATCCTTAGGCAATACATTTTATAAGAATCCGAAAACAAAAATACGTCGGAATGCAAAAGCAAACCAAAACTATGTTGAAACTTATGATCGACAGTTGTATATCCAGCCAGTAAAGGGATATATGGATTGGGTTGATCTTTCAAACTTAGAAAAAAATGGATTTCAAATATTGAATTATCCGAAGATGCGGATTCAGAATTTTATTTCAAAATTACATCCATACAAACCGTGCTACAAAGCGCTTCTCTATAAAAAAGACTAACCGATGGTATTATCGTTTGTGCACCATTATCGCAATAAAAGATTCTATTCGAAACTCATTCGAAAAGGAGATTTGTGCTTTGACATTGGTGCGAATTTAGGCGCAAAAAGCAAACTATTTCTTTCTTTGGGCGCCAGCGTCATTGCATTTGAACCGCAAAATGCATGTCATCCAGCGCTGCAAGAACTCAGTGCCAAACATCCCAATTTCAAATTCTATCCGTTTGCGGCTGGAGAGAAAAACGAAGAACAACCGTTATACTTAGCCAATCATATTGAAGTTGCCACGCTTTCTAGCGCATTTATCAATTATTTTCAGTGCGAGGAACTTCAGTGGGACAAAAGTGAAATCGTCACTGTAAAACACTCGATGCATTGATTGAAACTTATGGTTTTCCCTATTTTTGTAAACTTGATGTTGAAGGCTTTGAATGGCAGGTCTTGTCGCAACTTTCACACACTATACCCGTAATTGAATTTGAATTTACAGGAGGCTTTGTCGAAAACACGGTTAAGATTATTGCCGCTTTAAACAGAAAAGATGCCATGTTTAACTATATTAGGAATGAGAATTTAAAATTCAAATTAAAGACGTGGGTTTCTGGAGAAGAAATGATTGACATTATTCTGTCGCTTCCAAAAAACAGACTTCATGGCAATATTTACGTTAAAACCGAAAGCAATTAAGTGAAAACACATAAAATCATATTATTTAATCCCAAAAGTGCCAATGGAAAGCACCGCATTCCCAATTCTATTTTGCAGGTTGGCGCAGCTATTCACGGAAAATATGAGTATGTTTTTGTAGATGGTAATCTCGAAAAGATCCTTGGCAAACCATCGAGAATTATCTAAAAACTGGGGAGTTTAAATACTTTGGTTCAACAGTGATGCCAGGCCCGCAATTGCGCCAAGCTATTCCATTCACTAAAAAAATTAAAGAACAATTTCCAGAAATCATTACAGTTTGGGGAGGCTATTTCGCATCAAATCAGTATCGCGTTTCATTAGCATCGGGTTATGTAGATTATGTCATCAATGGCCCTGGAGACAATACATTTCCAGCGCTCCTCAATGCCTTGGAGTCGAATGATCAATCAAGTGTTTTTCTAATTAAGAATCTAATTTACAAAAATGAAAAAGGCGCCATTGTCAAAACTGCGGTCGAAGCTTTATTAGACCAAGATACTTTGCCCAAATTTCCTTATGAGTACTTGAATACGTTTTATCCTGTCAGAAATTACCTCGCGAAGACGTTTATGGGAAACCAAACTTTGTCCTATCATTCGAGTATGGGCTGTCCTTTTTCGTGTTCATTTTGTGCGGTTGTTCCCATCTATAACGCCAAATGGAAAGGAATGTCGGCGGCAAGAATTTATGAAGATGTCAAGTATTTCAAAGAAAAATACAATATTGACGCGATTGAATTTCATGACAATAATTTCTTTACCGCCAAAAAAAGAGTTTTAGAATTTTCCGAACTCATCATGAATGACAACATCAGTTATTGGGGCGAAGGGCGAATTGATACAATAAATATGTATACTGACGAAGATCTAAAACTCATGCGAAAAGCCGGTTGCAAGATGATTTTCTTGGGAGCCGAAACAGGAAACGACGCCGTTTTAAAACAAATGAATAAAGGCGGCACACAGACCGGTCAAATGATTAAGGATTTTGTATTGCGGATGAAAAACGCGGATATTATCCCGGAACTATCATTTGTTTTGGGAATGCCTGCCAAGACAGAAAAAGAAGTCTACGAGCAAATTTTATGGGATATTAATTTTATTAAAGAAATCAAACGCATCAATCCGAATGCGGAAATCATCATCTATTTGTTTAGTCCAGTGCCTACTGAAGGTTCGGAATTGTATCAACAGATTCTTGATGCCGGATTTTCTTTCCCAACGGCTTTAGAAGATTGGATTTCCCCGTCATGGGAAAATTTTGACTTACGGAAAAATCCGTTGACACCTTGGCTAAAACCTTATATGATTGACACAATCAAAAATTTTGAAACTGTTTTGAATGGGTATTATCCAACGGTTTCAGATTTCAGAATTACGGGTTACAAAAGACATGTTTTACGAGCGATTTCGAAGGTGAGATATGCAACTAACTTTTATCATTATCCCTACGAAATCAAAGCGTTGCACAAATTGTGGAAATACCGCCAACCAGAAATTGAGGGGTTCTATTCTGAGTAATTCGATGAAGCTATGAGAAAAATTCTGAAGAAAATCGCGAGTCCATTTTTGCAAAAAGCTAGCAAAATCTACCTCAAAAAGAGGCGGAAGTACAATTATAGAGACATGAGTGTTTGGGTAGAACCCAGTGTTTTTCCACCATTTATTACTATAAGCACCAAACTACTTTTGGAGTTTATTGATCAACTATCTTTAAAGGAAAAGACCTTTTTGGAATTGGGTTGTGGTTGTGGTATAATTTCGATTTTGGCGGCAAAGAAAGATGCGATAGTGACGTCAACCGATATCAATCCGATTGCATTGCGTGCTTTGGTTGAAAACGCAAAAGAAAACAACGTGACAATTGATATTATCGCCTCCGATTTGTTTGAAAATATTGAGGTCAAGTCATTCGACTTTATAATCATCAATCCGCCATATTATCCAAAGAATCCGAGTTCGATGGCTGAAAATGCGTGGTTTTGCGGTGAAAATTTCGAGTATTTTGAATCATTATTCCGTCAGTTGCCACGGTTCTTGACTCCGAGTAATTCGACCTTGATGATACTTTCAGTAGATTGTGAATTAGAAAAAATAAAGGCTATTGCGCTTCAAAATAAAATAACTTTCCGTGTCGTTCAGGAAAGTAAAGTCATGGGCGAAACCAATTTCATATTTATACTAGAACTGTTATAGTTTTCTAGTTGATTCGCGTTGTCTCAATTCAGTTTTGATGATTGTTGTTTGAAATTCAGGTTCTTCCTCTTCTTTATGTTCCAATCTTTTAATCAGTAATTTGGCTGCAGCTTCACCGATTTCAGGTCCGTGTTGACTGACGGTTGACAAACTTGGCGTTAATCTTCTAGACCAAACTCCATCGGCAAATCCGATAATTGATAGTTCTTCAGGAATTTTATAACCGCTTTTGAGTCCCATCTTAATAGCTGCTACAGACGCATGTTCGTCTAACGCAAAAACACCGTCAATTTTATGATCGTCAAAAAGTGCTTTGGCGCTCTTGTCGAAATCTGTTTCTGAATCTGTTAGGACAACTAAATTTTTATTGACCTCAATTTTGTGGTCTTTTAGTGCTTGTAGGAATCCTTGCGCTCTTAATTTTCCAACGCTTAAATTATCGATGGTTGAAAACAGAGCGATTTTTTTGCAGCCTGTTCGAATAAGATGCTGAGTTGCGTTGTGAGCGGAATCGAAATCATCTACAATCACTTTATCACAAGCAACTTCGTCAGAAATACGATCGAACATTACGATGGGAGTTCCCTCATTGATGATTACATTAAAATGATTGTATTCGTGCAGTTTTTGCGCTTCTTCAGAAACAGACAAGATAAATCCATCAATTGTTCCGTTGCTTAATACTTCTAATGTGCTCACTTCTTTTTCGAGCGATTCATTAGAAATACAAGTAATCACATTATAGCCATTTTCTTCCGCCACTTTCTCAATCCCAGTAAATACCTTGGCAAAAAACGGATTGAGTATATTGGGAATAATAACTCCAATAGTCTTCGTTTTTCTGTTCTTGAGATTCAATCCAATGACATTAGGCTTATAGTTTTTCAGTTTCGCGTATTCTTGAATTTTTGTTTTGGTCTGTTCGCTAATTTCTGGGCTGTCATTCAAAGCTTTAGAAACAGTTGAAACTGATACATTAAGTTCCTTTGCAATTTGTTTTAGAGTGGCTTTTGATTTCATAGAATGAATTTTGAAACGTAAAAATAACAAAACAATCCATATAAACCTCCAATAAAAATTAAAGGTTACATATTATTAACAACTGTATTGGCAACTATATCGCTCATTTTCATAAAAATAAAGCCCAATAAAAAATCCTTAAAATAATGATTAAAAGGTATTTGTATTTAAAATAAAATAATGTACTTTTGCAACCCCTTTATTGGGGATGGAATGTTTAATTAAAAAAATATTATGGACGCATTAAGCTACAAGACAATGTCTGCAAGCAAAGCCACTGTTACAAAAGAGTGGATTGTTGTAGATGCTGATGGGCATAACTTAGGTCGTCTTGCTTCAAAAGTCGCTATGATTTTAAGAGGTAAGTACAAGCCAAGTTATACACCACACGTGGACTGTGGAGATAACGTAATTGTTATCAACTCAGAAAAAATTAACCTTACGGGTACAAAAATGGATGACAAAATTTATATGCGTCATACAGGATATCCAGGAGGACAAAGAACTTTAACTGCTAAGGTATTGCAATCAAAAAATCCTGCATTATTAGTAGAAAAAGCCGTAAAAGGGATGTTACCTAAAAACAAATTAGGAGCAGAGCTTTTTAGAAATTTAAATGTTGTTGTAGGTTCAGAGCACAAACAAGGCGCTCAAAAACCAAAAACAGTTAACCTTAACGATCTTAAGTAATGGGAGTGATTCACAAAATTGGTAGAAGAAAATGTGCTGTGGCACGTGTGTATGTTTCTGAAGGAACAGGAGCAATTACAGTAAACAAAAAACCATTTGCAACTTATTTCCCGACAGCTACTTTACAGTACAAAGTTTTACAACCAATGTCTATGACAGAAAACGTAAACAACTTTGATGTAAAAGTAAATGTATACGGAGGAGGTTCAACAGGTCAAGCAGAAGCTGTACGTATGGCTTTGGCGAGAGTAATGTGTGAAGTTGGCGAAGGAAACAGAGCTATCTTGAAACCAGAAGGTTTATTGACAAGAGATCCAAGAATGGTAGAGCGTAAAAAATTCGGTCAGAAAAAAGCGCGTAAAAGATTCCAATTCTCTAAACGTTAATATTACCTGTCTTGTCTTTATTGGGCAAGACTTCAGATTAATAAAATTAAAAACAATGTTGTTGTTGTCCTGATTCGTCAGGAAATTAGTTTAGCATCTAAATGATTTGAGTGACTGCAAGACTATAAGACCGTAAGATTATAAGAATTCAAAATCTTAAAATCCTAAAATCTTAAAATCTTAAAATCTAAAACAAACATTGCTAATTCAACAGAACGTAAACTAAGAAAAAAATGTCAAATAAAGTAGAAGTAAAAGAATTACTAGAAGCAGGTGTTCACTTTGGACACATGACTAGAAAATGGGACCCAAATATGGCTCCTTACATTTATATGGAGCGTAATGGTATTCACATCATTAACCTATATAAAACTGCAGCAAAAATTGAAGAAGCAAATGAAGCTTTAAAGAAAATCGCTGCATCAGGTAGAAAAATCTTATTCGTTGCTACCAAAAAACAAGCAAAAGATATCGTTGCTGAAAAAGCAAAAGCTGCAAACATGCCTTACATCACTGAAAGATGGCCAGGCGGAATGTTGACCAACTTCGTAACTATTCGTAAAGCCGTTAAGAAAATGGCTTCTATTGATAAAATGAAGAAAGACGGAACATTCATGACGTTGTCTAAAAAAGAGCGTTTGCAAGTAGATCGTCTTCGTGCTAAATTAGAGAAAAACCTAGGTTCAATCGCTGATATGTCTAGACTACCAGCTGCATTGTTCGTAGTAGATATAAAAGCGGAGCATATCGCCATAAAAGAAGCACAAAAATTAAACATTCCAGTTTTCGCAATGGTTGACACGAATTCAGATCCACGTGAAGTAGATTACGTAATTCCTGCCAATGACGATGCTTCTAAATCAATCGATAAAATTTTATCTTTAGTAACTGCTGCTGTTATTGACGGTCTTTCTAACAGAACTGCCGATGCAATGCCAGAAGAGTCTGCTGAAGAAGTAGCTACTGAAGAAGTAGTTGCTGAAGCTCCAGCTGTTGAAGTAGTTGCAGAAGTTGCTGCTGAAACAGAAGAAGCTGAAAAAACAGAAGAATAAATAACATTCAGATAAAGTCGTTTTGAAGATGCATGTTTACTTTTGTAGCCATTCTCAACAAAGCGACTTATTTTTTAAACTTTAAATCATGGAAAAAATGGCAACAATTACTGCTGCAGATGTAAATAAATTAAGAACTATCACTGGTGCTGGAATGATGGATTGCAAAAAAGCATTAGTAGAATCAGACGGAGATTTCGATTTAGCCATCGAAAACCTACGTAAAAAAGGACAAAAAGTAGCTGCAAACCGTTCTGACCGCGAGTCAACCGAAGGCGCTGCTATTGCTGTTGTTAACGCAGACAAAACTGAAGGTGTTGTAATTACATTAAATTGTGAAACTGATTTCGTTGGTAAAAACGAAGGTTTCGTAAAATTAGCGCAAGACTTAGCTGCTTTGGCGTTGAATTTTACTGACAAAGATGCTTTCTTAGCAGCTGATTTCAACGGAATCACTGTTGCTGAAAAACTAATTGAGCAAACTGGCGTAATTGGAGAGAAAATCGAAATCGCTTCTTTCGAAAGATTGTCAGGTGCTTTCGTTGGTTCTTACATTCACGCTGGAAACAAAATCGCTACTTTGGTAGCACTTTCTGCTAATGTTGCTGGTGCTGAAGAAGCTGCTAGAAACGTGGCAATGCAAGCAGCTGCAATGAATCCAATTGCTTTAGATGAAGCTGGAGTTGATGCAGATACGATTGCAAAAGAAATCGAAATTGCTAAAGACATGTTACGTCAAGAAGGAAAACCAGAAGCCATGATCGAAAATATCGCTAAAGGTAAATTAGGTCGTTTCTTCAAAGACAACACATTGGTAAACCAAGATTATATCAAAGACGGCGCAATGAGCGTTGCAGCCTATATCAAATCTGTTGACGCAAATTTAACTGTTACAGGTTTTAGAAGAGTTGCACTAGGATAATAGCTAGTAACTTATATATCAAAGAGAGATGTTTTCAACATCTCTCTTTTTTTTGTATATGTAATAAAAAAATCCTAAACTTGTACACCCTTCCAATCTAAAGTCACTTTTCCTCTTTAATATTAATTTTAAATTCATACTTATGAAAAAAACGATTATTCTCTTAAGTGCCATTTTAGTTTGCACTTTTGTTAACGCACAAAAAACCAAACAAGACGAAGGAATTAAATTGGGTATCAAAGGAGGTTTGAACATTTCTAACCTTATGGGCGATGTGGAGGACTTAGGCATCAGAACAAGTATTCATGCTGGTTTGGTTGCAGAAATTATTGTTAGTGACAAGTTTTCAATTCAACCAGAACTATTGTATTCTGGACAAGGAGCAACTTATACTGGTTCAGTTCCTGGTTTTAGTCGAATCAAGCTAGATTACATTACACTTCCCGTTTTAGCAAAATTTCCGATTGCTAATAACTTAAGCCTTGAAACTGGACCACAAGTGGGATTTTTGATTTCAGCCAAAAACAAAACCAATGAATCAAATGATAAAATAGAAGATCTTAAGACTATTGATTTTGGTTTAAATGCAGGTCTAAACTACGAGTTAAACAACGGCGTATTTTTTCAAGCTAGATATAACTTGGGGCTAACTGATGTTGGAATTGCGGGCGATAACAAAAGAGCAAGCAATGCAGTAATTCAGTTTTCAATCGGAAAATTATTCTAATAATATTAAAAATGACAAAATACAAAATTTGCCTAGTGGCATTAGTAGCTGCTACCTTTTCTATTGCAGCGCAAACAGCCATTGCTCCAACAGTTAAATACAGAAGAAGTTCGTTATACACATTAATGCTTGATGATCCATCCAGACCCTATGCTAATGTTATCAAAGCTTCTTTTGAAAAAGGTCCAATTCCAGAAAAATTTAATGACCATAATTTAGGTGCGCGAACCATGCCGGCAGCCAACGTTAAAGACGAAACAGAAAACATTACAACATTTATAGAAGCCAACAATATTGCTAGAGAAATCGTAGCTAAGTGGTTCAATCGCTCTGAAAAAGGTGGTTTTAACATGGATTTAATTGCAAAAAGAGGAACGTACGATGCTTCTGCTCTTGATATCGCAAAGGCAAAAGCAACACAAAGAGGTTTAGAAGCACTAGCTGATGCTGGCGAAGAATTGATCAAGAATACCTTTGTTTTGGTCAATGATTTCAACTATATTTCCAAAGAAGAAGTAGCAAAAAAAGTCAACAAATGGCTTGACGTTGTTGCTTCTGCAACTGGAAGTTCAGACCTAGTATCTGCGCAAGATGGAGTAGCTTTTCTAGGAAAAGGTTACGTCGTAAAAACGACCGCTTTCTTATTCCGTTTGAAGTGGGATGAAGAAACTGCCGCAATCTTCTATAATGATTACTGGGCCGATGACGCAACAATTACTCCTGAAAAAAAGAAAGCGTTTGATGAATCTAAAATTTTCAAACTAGAATTAATTGGAACTGATAATTCGTGGGCGGATGTTCAAGCTACAACTGCGACAAAGAAAACTGAAGAAGAACTAATTGAAAAAGCAACGGTAAAAGCTGTTGATGCCGTAATTGTAAAACTTCAGAAAAACCACGACGAATTCAAAACCAAAACACCTTTATTTAGCGGAGAGCCAATCACGGCAAAAATCGGATTGAAAGAAGGATTGTCTGAGAAATCTAAATTTGATGTGTTAGAGCAACAACAGGACAAAAATGGTAAGACACAATACGTAGTAGTTGGATCATTAAAAGTAGATGACAGTCAACCTATTTGGGATAATCGTTACGGAGCTGATGAGGAAAACCCTGCAAACGCAGACGGCAAGACCTATTTTAAGAAAACAAGTGGCAAAGAGTTTTTTGCCGGTATGTTGATAGTTCAAAAGAAAGGAAAATAACATTTAATTTTTAATAAAAATGAAAACAAGGAATATAATTGTAATGGTGTTTATGTTAGTAAGCACAATGACTTTCGCACAATCAGCTGGAAGACAAAGAAAAGCTGATAAGGCAACAAGAGAATGGCGCTACGAAATAGAATGTGCTGGCATTGGAAAAGATGGGATGTACTTGATAAAGGTTTGGTCTTACTCAAAAAATCCAAAAGTGGCAACTACGCAAGCGAAGAAAAACGCAATTCATGGCATAATTTTCAAAGGCTTCTCTGGCGGAGGACAAGGATGTACTTCTCAAAAGGCTTTAGCTTCAAATCCTAATATAGAAGAAGAAAAAGCAGATTTCTTTGATCCATTTTTCGAAGAAGGAGGGAAATATATGAAATATGTTTCTGAATCTGGAGATGGAAATGTAGATGCTGGCGACCGAGTAAAAGTTGGTAAAGAATATAAAATTGGTGTTCTCGTATCTGTTTCAAAAGACGCTTTACGTAAAGATTTGGAAGCAGCGGGAATCATCAAAGGATTGTCTTCAGGATTTTAATTTAAAAACATTATTTTTATGAAACTTAAAATAACAATACTGCTTTTTCTAGCCTCTATTTCTTTGCTTTCTGCACAGAAAAAAATTGCTGGAAATTACGGTTACAAAACGGAATGCATGGGCGTCGAAGGTGATGGCTCGCAAACAGTAAAAGCTTGGGGCAACGGAAGAAATCGTTCCGATGCAGTTGAACAAGCCAAAAAGAATGCAATCAGAGACATTCTGTTTTTTGGTTTAATTGAAGGAAAGCAAGAATGCCAACAAAGACCTTTAATCTTCGAAGTAAATGCGCAAGAAAAATACGAAGATTACTTTAATAAGTTCTTTGCTGACGGAGGTGAATTTAGAAACTTTATTTCCCTTAAAGACGAGCGTATTGGCGACAAACTAAGCCGTGACAGAAAACGAGGTCGAGGCAGTGTAACCAATGGTTTTATCGTACGCGTTCTTCGCTCTGAATTAAAACAAAAATTAATCGCCGATGGCATTATCCCAAAATAATCAATAAATAAGTATGATGAAAAAAGTAAATTCTAAAAATAGTATCGTTTTATTGGCGATTCTTTTCGTAAGCCTTGCATTTGGGCAAGCAAAAAAACCAACAATTATGGTTGTACCTAGCGATGTTTGGTGCAATACTAATGGCTATATGGACAAGGCAAATAATCAAGGTACCGAAACTAAGTATCCCAATTATAAAAAGGCTTTTCAAGAAAATGCCGACCTAGTGCAGGTGATTACAAAAATAAATGGATTAATGGCAGACCGTGGTTTTCCACTAAAAGATATGGCTGCTGCTATCAAAACATTAGAATCTGAAAGTGCGGAAAATGCAATGTTGAATTCTAAATCAGGTGCAGGGATTTCTGAAACGCCAATTGACAAATTGAAAAAAGTTGCGAAAGCAGACATTATTATCGATTTGACATGGACTGTCAACACTACAGGTCCAAAAAAATCGGTAACATTTACTATGAAAGGTCTTGATGCTTATACTGATAAGCAGGTTGCTAGTGCAACAGGAACTGGAGCTCCATCTTTTTCTGCTGAACTACCAGTACTTTTAGAAGAAGCTGTGTTAGCACACATCGATAACTTTAACGGACAACTTCAAAATCATTTCAACGATATGTTTGAAAATGGAAGAGAAATTATTGTTAGAATCAAGAAATTCGATTCTTGGGCGGACGATTTAGAAAAAGAATTCGATGGTAAAGAACTAGGAAGCGTTATCGAAGATTGGATGACTGCAAACACCGTAAAAGGAAGATACAGTCTAAGCGATTCTACCGAAGGAATGCAATTATATGAGCAAGTTAGAATTCCACTTTATGATGCTTCTGGAAAAGCTACAGACGCTAGAGGTTTCTTAAAAGGACTTCAAACTTTCCTAAAAAATGCACCTTACAGTATTCCGAATAAATTAATGATGAAAGGTTTAGGACAGGCAGTTATTGTTCTAGGTGAAAAATAAAAACTTAAGACTATGAAAAATTTAATCACAAAAATCACTTACTGTTGTATAGCAGCTTTTGGATTTTCGGCTTTAACAATGGCGCAAGGATCATCTACAAGCGCTGAAGCATTAGGCAGAATCGCCATTGCCGCTTATATTCCTGAACAAATTGAAGGTTTACCTGCAGGTGCTGACAATATGTTGCGCAATAAATTAACTCAAATTGTTTCTGCAAATGGAATGGCTGGAGCTACCGACAATACCAGATTTATTATTACTCCAAACATTGATGTGGCTACCAAAGATATTTTAGCAACAGCGCCACCAATGACCGCGCTTACTTTGAATGTGAATTTGTATATCGGAGATGGTTTTGAAGGAAAGCAGTTCGCTAGTCAAACCCTTACAGTAAAAGGCGTTGGTGTAAATGAGACTAAAGCATATATGGATGCTATTAAGAACATTAAACCAAATGACGCTTCAATTCAAAGTTTTATCGCAAAAGGCAAAACCAAGATTATTGATTATTACAACGCAAGATGTACACAAATCATTAACGAAGCCAATGCTCTAGCGGGACAATCAGATTTCGGTGCAGCGCTAAATAAATTGAATTCGATTCCAGAAGAATGCACAGAGTGTTTCAACAAAGCACAAGCAGCAGCTGGCCCTATGTTCAAGAAATTTATTGAAAGAGATTGTAAACTAAAAATGGCCGATGCTAATAGCAAATGGAGCGCTAATCAATCTTTTGAAACCGCCAATGAAGTAGCAGGTATTTTGGGTTCAATAGATCCAGAAGCCTCTTGTTATAAAGATGCAAAAGCACTTAACGACAGGATTGGTAAACGTGTTATTGAGATCGACAAACGCGAATGGAACTATGTAATGGAGCGAGATATTAATTTGAAAAGAGATGCCATTAAGGCATGGCGAGATGTTGGCGTGGCTTACGGAAAAGGTCAGCCAAAAACGGTTGTCTACAAAAGTATTTGGTAATTAGAGTCAAATTTCAATATTATATAAGACCTCAATTTCTTCATGAATTGAGGTCTTATTTTTTTTAATTCATTATATTTGATTCATTCCATCACTTTTCATTTTCTATGTTTAAATCAAAGAAGGACACCGTATATGTAGTGCTTGCTGGTATTTTCATAACCAACGCAATCGTAGCGGAATTAATTGGTGGGAAGCTCATTCATGTTGGTTCCGCCGTGATGAGTATTGGAATTTTGCCTTGGCCTATTGTTTTTATCACAACCGATTTAATCAACGAATACTTTGGTGAAAAAGGCGTCAGAAAACTATCGCTCTTCACAGCCTGTTTGATTGCTTATTGCTTTATCCTTTTGTATTTTGCCTTGCAAATTCCTGCTGTCCAAGGAGAAAATCTAATTACAGACGCACAGTTTAACGGCGTTTTTGGACAAAGCATGTGGATTATCGTTGGTAGTATTACCGCTTTTTTGGTTTCACAATTAATTGATGTTACTATTTTTCATTTTGTCAAGAACAGAACTGGCAATAAAATGATTTGGCTAAGAAGCACCGGATCGACGGTTATATCACAGTTGTTTGATAGTTTCATTGTGCTCGGAATTGCTTTTTGGATGACTGGAAAAATGACAACGGACGTCTTTATTATCTCCGCCTTTACTGGCTATTTCGTAAAATTGATTATCGCTATTTTGCTCACACCATTAATTTATCTTGGACATTATGTCATTGAAAAATATATTCACAGTACCTAAAAATGGAAACAAAAAATAGATGCGCTTGGTGCGAAAAAGATGATTTATACAGAGATTACCACGATAACGAGTGGGGAAATCCGGTATATGACGATGCGACGTTATTTGAATTTTTGGTCTTAGAAACGTTCCAAGCTGGACTAAGTTGGTACACCATTTTGCGCAAAAGAGAAAACTTCCGCAGTGCATTTGACCATTTTGACTATCAAAAAATAGCGAAATATGACGAAAATAAAGTGCAGCAATTGTTACTCGATGCTGGAATTATTCGGAATCAACTAAAAATCCGAGGGACGATTGCTAATGCTATTGCTTTTAAGAAAGTACAAGAAGAGTTTGGAAGTTTCTCTAAATACATTTGGGCTTTTGTTGACCACAAACCCATCATTAATCAACTCAGATCTTTAAAGGATATTCAAGCAACTACTTCAATTTCAGATATTATTAGCAAAGATCTCAAGAAAAGAGGCTTTAAATTTGTGGGTTCCACAGTCGTTTACGCACATATGCAAGCGACTGGCATGGTTAATGACCACGTCGCAGATTGCTGGAAAAGAGCGTCTGAATAACTTAGATTGAAATCCCCTTATATACTATTACTCCCTTTACAATATTCAACCCTTTGTACAAATCTTTATGGGTTTCTGTAGCCTTTTCCCATCCCAAATTAGCTAGCTTTAGCACATAGGGCAAAGTAACATTCGTTAGCGCCAACGTTGAGGTATAAGGTACCGCGCCAGGCATATTTGTCACGCAATAATGAACCACATCGTCAATAATGTAAGTCGGATTTTCGTGTGTGGTTGGTTGCGTTGTTTCAAAACAACCTCCTTGATCTACAGCAACATCTACCATAACAGTGCCTGGATTCATTAGCTTTAACATGTCCTTGGTAATTAACTTGGGTGCTTTCCCTCCTGTTACTAGTACCGCACCAACGATCAAATCGTGATCTTTAATGTGTCGGCGAATATTGTACTCGCTGGAGAATTCTGTCACGACATGACTTGGCATCACATCATTCACATAGCGAAGCCTTTTCATATTGATATCTAAGATGGTCACATGAGCACCAAGACCAGCAGCCATCTTGGCGGCTTGTATTCCAACGACTCCAGCACCCAAAACAAGTACTTTCCCTGGAGGCACACCTGGAACTCCGCCGAGCAATATGCCTCGCCCTTTGATTGGTTTTTCCAAATATTTGGCTCCTTGTTGAATAGCCATTCTTCCTGCAACTTCTGACATTGGGGTCAATAAGGGTAATGAACCATCCTCCTCTTCGACGGTTTCGTATGCAATGCAGATTGCCTTTGAATCAATCATTGCTTTAGTTAGTTCTTTACTTGAGGCAAAATGGAAATAAGTAAAAAGAATTTGATTGGGTCGAATTAAAGCGTATTCCTCAGCGATTGGCTCTTTAACTTTAACAATCATATCGCAAGTGGCATAGATTTCTATATTCGTCGAAAACAATTCCGCTCCAGCACTCGCATAATCTTCATCGGAAAAACCGCTTCCAATTCCAGCGCCCTGTTGAATATATACCGTGTGATGGTTTTTAACCAATTCGAAAACGCCTGCTGGTGTTAAACCAACCCTGCTTTCATTATTTTTAATTTCCTTAGGAACCCCTATTTTCATGACGTAAAAGTTATTAATTTTAATCAAATATACTTCTACACGGTCTAAAAAATAGGGTTGAAAATAAAAAATTATTAATTAAACGGTCATTTTTATGAGTTTGATAAAATCGCCTCTGTTTATTTCACGACATCCTAAACTGGCTAGGTGTTCATTATAAACTTGACAATCCAATAATTGATAGTGTTGTAATTTTAATTGATTCACAAGCGAAATAAACGACACTTTTGACGCATTAGAAACTTTAGAAAACATGCTTTCACCGCAAAAGACGTGTCCTAAATCGACGCCGTACAAACCGCCAACCAGCACTTCCTCTTGCCAAACTTCAATTGACTTCGCATGACCAAGCTCGTGGAGTTTTTCGTAGGCACTTATCATTTGTTCGGAAATCCATGTGCCGTCTTGTCCTGGCCGAACAATCTTCTGACAATTTCTAATAACGGCAGAAAAATCTTGGTTAAAAGTTACCTTGAAAACATTCCGATTTAAAATGTTTCTCATGCTTTTAGAGACTTTAAATTCGTCTAAAAACAATACCATTCTCGGGTCAGGTGACCACCAAATGATAGGCTCGTCAATGTTAAACCAAGGAAAAATACCGCTCTTATAGGCCAGCAGCAAACGCTCGGGAGATAAGTCGCCACCGAAAGCAAGTATTCCTTCCGGCGAAGCAGTATCAACAGGAGGGAAATACAACTCATTAGTTAAGCGATACATAACTGAATCTAATTGATGATAAAGTACTAAACAAAAAATCAGAGACTAGCATACTAATTTCTGATTTCAATTTCATTATATTTCTTTGATTCCTTATACTTTTTTTTAGAAGGGTAAGTCGTCATGTTCTTCCTCAGTAAAAGTTGTCGCAGGTTCAAAAGCTTCCGCAGCAGGCATTGGTGGCGCAGCACTAACTGGTGCTTCTGCTTGCAATTTCGCAATTCTCCATCCTTGAATTGTATTAAAATAAACCGTCTCTCCTTGTGGATTAACCCATTCTCTACCTCTTAGATTAATATCAATCTTTACCGCATCTCCGACATTAAAACTATTCAGCAAGTCGCATTTGTCTTGAACAAATTGCACTAATATGTGTTGTGGATATTGTTCGTCTGTAGTAACTACGACATCTCTCTTTTTGAATCCAGACGAACCCACTTCTTTAGTGGTGTCGACCATCTTAATTTTCCCTGTAACTTCCATCTTCTAAATTTTTAGTGTTTATTATTTTTTTGAAATCGAATTGGCCAAAAGCACCTTCCACGCTGATTTCACATCGTTTTGTTCTAAATATTCCTTTGCTTTTTTGTGAATCTTCATTTCGTCATCGGCGCTTAAAACACCTTTCACGGAAAAATTATTCTCAACAAATATAGTAACTTCTTCTCTTGTAGGCAAGGCTTCTACATTTCCTAACATGCCCAAATCATTACCGTTAAAAACCGCACTTTCACGAATAAAATTAGGAATGGCATCTACTCCAATCCCGAGACTTGCAATAGGTTTAGGCACTTCAAACATTCCTTGATTGGAACGCGAATACCAATTGTTTCCCAATCGAGAAACCAAATCGATTTTATGTTGATCAATGGCGCCATTTTCGTCCAATACATTTTCATCTATGTGAATTTTTAGCACTTCACAAATAATCAGATTACCAGCGCCGCCTTCCGTTCCCAATGCAATAATTTGATTCACTTTACATTCAAATTGCACGGGTGACTCCTTCACCCGATATGGCTTTACAATGTCTGATGGGATTTGTGTGAATCCCGCCTTTATAAATTCATTAACTCCGTCTCCATACTCTGTACTTGAAAGTGAAACTTGTTGTACTATATCAAAATTAACCACATTAATTACCACTTCCTTCGTGGCTTCCGCATTGATTAGTGTGTGTTTAATAGTATTGTCTCGAACACGTCTTGCCGGAGAAAAAATCAGTATTGGAGGATTAGAACTAAAAACATTGAAAAAGCTAAAAGGAGACAAATTTGGCTTTCCAGTTGCGCTTATTGTACTTGCAAATGCAATAGGTCTAGGCGCAACAGCACTTTGTAAATAACCTTGCAGTTTGGCAGGAGAAATGTCTTTCGGTTCGATGCTTAACATAAATTGCTTTTTACGCAAAAATAGGCAAAATCAAGTGATCCATTTAGAATATGATTCAACTATCTCAGCGATGAATTTACAAAAAAATGCAGATGGCGCTCGTTAATTCTACAATTAAATTATTAACATATTGCGCTACTACAACGATTTAGTAGAATTATTTTAAAGCAATCAAAGGGTCTTGATTAAAACATCGCAATTATTTTAATAAAAAATTATTAATTTCACAACAACAAAACATTTCCAACATTAATAAATAGCAGTAACCACTATGAAAACATTATTATCTCTAAAGAATAAATTAGTTCTCGCTTTTGTTTTTACGGTTTTTTCAATGATCCCAATCTACGCGCAATCGGCTGCAAATGTAAACGACATTATGCTGCAAGCATTTGGCTGGGACGTTCACACGCAATCCTCTGTTTCTAGTGAGGGAGGTCTTTATAATTATTTAAAAAACCGTACCGCTAGTTATGCTGCTGCAGGATTCAATGTTATTTGGTTACCGCCACCAAGCAAATCAACTGGAGGAGTAGGATATATTCCAACTGAACTTTTTAATTTTTCTCAAACAAGTTATGGTTCAGAAGCGCAACTGAGAGCACTATTGACCGCTTTCAATACCAGTTCTCCGCGGATTCATCCCATGGCAGATATTGTTGTAAATCATAGAGGAGGAACTACAAATTGGACAGATTTTACAAATCCAACTTGGGATTGTCACTCAATAACCAGTAATGACGAAGCTAATTTTGGAACTATTACAGGTGTTCGACCATGCGGAACTCCTGATACAGGTGAAGATTTTAATGGCGGAAGAGATTTAGACCACACCAACTTGCAAGTTCAAAATGGCGTAAAAGAATATCTAACGCGATTGAAAGCACTAGGTTTTGACAGTTGGCGATGGGACGTTGCGAAAGGATTTTCAGCTAGTTACTTTGGAGATTATATCAATTCATCTTCGCCTTATGCATCGGTAGGTGAATATTGGGACGGCAACACGGCTAATTTAAAAACGTGGATCAATGGCACTGGAAACAGGTCCGCAGCCTTTGATTTCTCTTTATACTATAATGCTTTACAACCCGCAATCAACAATGGGAATTACGCTGCTCTGGCAGGATACCCAGGATTAGCTGGACAATACGGATATGCGGACAAGGCTGTTACTTTCATTGACAATCACGACACCTTTGTGAAACCAGGAAGTTTTGTAACAAGTACAAATATCATGAAAGGATATGCTTATATCCTCACCCATCCTGGAATTCCATGTGTTTTCTTTCCTCATTATTATGGCGGAAGTTACAGCAAAGACGGCGTTACTGTAAATTACGCTGGAAATCAGTTGGCCATCGATAAAATAATGGCGATTCGCAGAAATAATGGCCTCAATGCATACAGTTCTGTTGTAGTTACCAATTCAACTACGTTCTATTCTGCAACCATTGATAATAAAGTCGTTGTAAAAATTGGCCCCGGATTATGGAATCCTGGAACAGGTTGGATATTAAAAACATCAGGCACTGACTACGCAATTTGGGAAAGACAAGTAATAGCTGATGTTCCAAGTTTAGCAATTACGCCAACTGGAGGTGCTTTTGTTACTGGAACTTCGGTAAATGTAGTTTTAACTGCAAACAATAGCACGTCAACTATCTATTATACATTAAACGGTTCAACACCAACAACCTCTTCCCTTTCGTCGATAGGAACAAAATCACTAACCATAACAGCAACTACGACATTAAAAGCGTTTGTGAGAAATACCGCTGGTGTAAGTTCAGCCGTACGAACCGAAGCGTATAACTTTTCAAGTCCACCGGCATTTACGGTTTATTTCAAAAAACCATCCAATTGGAGTTCAGCAGTTAAAATATACTATTGGGGAACAACAGGAGCTGCTCCTGCGGTAACTTGGCCTGGCGTTGCCATGACTGTAGATTGTGGAAGTTGGTATAAATTTACATTTCCTTCAACGGTAACTGCTACGAATTTAATTTTTAACGACGGCAGCTTACAAACCGCCGACTTAAATGCAACAGCGGGGACACGATATTATGATGCTGGCTGGCTGGCTGCAGCTCCTGCGAATCGATGTCCAACTGCAATGACAGTGTATTTTAAACCGCCGACGACATGGACAACTGCTCCGAAAATTCATTATTGGAATGCCGTTCCAGCTGGAAGCGTTGCGAACACAACGTGGCCAGGCATGACTATGACAGCAGACGTTAATGGATTTTACAAGTACACCATCAACGGAGCCACGTCTGTCAATATTGTATTTAACAATGGATCTAGCGGCACCGGAAATCAAACTGCCGATTTATTAAATAAGACCAATGGCTATTCTTATACTTGGGGAGCAACGCCTCGAATAAGAGAGAATAACGACACTTCCTTTAGTGCGATTTTATTTCCAATCCCCGTTGCTGACATACTTCAAATAAGTTCAGATTTTGCCATTCAGGACTATAGAATAATGTCGATACAAGGAACCGTTTTGCAAGAAGGAAAAGCTACAGAAAGTGGAATTGACATGAGTAATCTTACTTCTGGAGTCTATTTTATTCAACTAAAATTCAAGAACGGCGACGAAGAAACACAAAGAATAATCAAAAAATAACATTCAAAGTAAAATAGAATCAGGCCTAAACATATTGCTGTTTAGGCCTTTTTTTTGAATCTAAAACTCAGCATTTTATTTTCCGCTGTGACGACAATTAATTCTTTATATTTATTCCCACAAATTAATTTAGATGCAGTTTTCAAATCATAAAAATCTAATGCGTTGGGTATTGATTGCAGCCTCGTTTGTAATCATATCTTTAATCCTTTGGAATACTTATACCTTTTTTCAAATATTCAAGAATGAAGAGCGTGTAAAGATGCAACATTGGGCCGAGGCGCAAAAAACCTTGAATAACGCGGATATCAATACCGATATCGAGCTGCCGCTAAAAATCATCCAAAACGCAAGGATTCCAATTATCTTAACGGAAAACAATGTGATTCTTAGCACAAAAAACATTGATGATGAAATTGTAAAAGACAAAGTGAAGGTCGCCGCCCTTTTGGCTAAGCTAAAAAACGAAAACGATCCAATTGCAATTGAATATGTTGCTGGAAAATACCAATATCTATATTATGGTGATTCCTCGCTATTGAACAAACTAAAATACTATCCGATAGCCTTGGTGCTGATCATAGTGCTTTTCGGAGCTCTAGTATACAATTTCTATAAAAGCACCAAAATGGCAGCTCAAAATAAGCTTTGGGCTGGAATGGCAAAAGAAACTGCGCATCAAATTGGCACGCCGCTATCCTCTTTGATAGGTTGGCTTGAAATTATGAAAGCAGACAATGTAGATCCAACCACCATTTCCGAAATCGAAAAAGACATTACTCGTTTACAAACCATCACCGACCGATTTTCTAAAATTGGATCTGAGCCAATCCTCGAGACTAAAGATATTGTTCAAGAAACGTTAGACTCTTATGATTATCTGCAATCTCGATTTTCGAAGCAGATTTCATTCTCCTTTAACGCTCCTAAAAACAAAATTTTTGTTTCATTAAACCCAGCGTTACATAGTTGGACTATTGAAAATCTAGTCAAAAATGCCATCGATGCGATGAAAGGGAAAGGAAAATTATCTGTCGTGATTGAAGACGACGGAAAATTTGTCAAAATAAAAGTTTCCGATACTGGAAAAGGAATTCCGAAAAATCAATTTAAGAGCGTCTTTGAACCTGGTTTTACAACAAAGAAACGCGGTTGGGGACTCGGGCTGTCTCTTACAAGACGAATCGTCGAAGAATATCATAAAGGCAAAATAAGAGTCTTAAGTTCAGAATTGAATAAAGGTACAACAATGCAGGTGAGCTTTGAAAAGAAGACATAAAAAAATGCCGCCAATTCAATGATTGACGGCAAATTAATTTTCTTTTCTTACAAATTTGATTGGATGCTTTTCGATAATAATTCGAATTCCTCAGGAGTCATTTTCACTTTGTTTTGAAAACGCATTTCGTCCATTTCGTTTAGTGGAATCAAATGCACATGAGCGTGCGGCACTTCTAAGCCGATAACTGCCATTCCAATTCTTTTGCATGGAATAGTATGCTCTAACGCAATAGCAACTTTTTTCGAAAAAAGCATCAAGTCCAAATACTGGGAATCCTCAATATCAAAAATCTTGTTGGTTTCTTTCTTAGGAATACATAAGGTGTGTCCTTTCGCATTTGGATTAACATCCAAAAAAGCTAAGAAATGCTCGTCTTCAGCCACTTTGTAGCAAGGAATTTCTCCGTTTACGATCTTTGTAAAAATAGTAGACATCGTACTTAGTCTCTAGAAATTTCTAAAACTTCGAATTTCAAAACGCCATTCGGAACTGTAATTTCAGCGACATCTCCGACCGATTTTCCAAGTAATCCTTTTCCAATTGGAGAAGTAACAGAAATTTTACCTGATTTTAAATCCGCTTCACTTTCTGCAACCAAAGTATACTTCATTTCCAAACCATTGGATTGATTCTTAATCTTCACATTAGAAAGTACCAATGCCTTTGAAACGTCTAGTTGAGATTCATCAATCAGACGAGCATTCGAATGAACCTCTTCTAATTTCGAAATTCGCATTTCAAGCAAACCTTGCGCTTCTTTCGCAGCGTCGTATTCGGCGTTTTCAGATAAATCTCCTTTATCTCGTGCATCAGCTATATCTTGTGAGGCTTTAGGTCTCGCCACACTTTTCAAATAATCTAACTCTTCTCTCAATTTTTTTAATCCTTCTGCTGTGTAATAGGATACTGCGCTCATAATTTCCGTCATTTATATAAATAGAAAAAATCCCATCTCGACGGGATTCCTTGTTGGCAAAGATAATATATTTCTTATTACTTAATAATTATATGTTAACCAATACAAAGCCAAATTTAAATAATTTATATTTGTTTCCACAATTAATTCATTCTTTTTTACTCATGAAGAAATTTCTTATTGCATTCGTTTTGCTGGCTTTATTGGTTAGTTGTGAAAAAGACAGCAACACAAGAACGAATAATCCGTACATTCCAAATTACGGATTCTCCGCCGTCCTTAATTTGAATTTACCAAGCTATAGCGGACTTCTTACTCCTGCAAATCCTATTGCGATAACTGTTGAAGGAGACATATACCTACTCATCATGAAAGTTTCGGACGGTCAATTCTACGCTTGGAACGGCAACTGTCCAAACCAGTCGCCTACTTCTTGCTCCAGACTTACTATTTCTGGGTTGAACGGAAAATGCGGCTGCGACGATGGATTGCTATACAGTTTATTCACTGGAACTGCACAAAATGCCTCTTATCCGATGATTAATTACCGTGTAGAGTCCTTAGGAAACAATACCATTCGCGTTTACAATTAAAATACTAAAGTAATTCCTGTCAAGAAATTAATTCCAGCTTGAGGATAATAGTAAACTGCACCTCCACCATAATCAGCACCATTTGAAACATATTCCTTATCAAATATATTGTTGACTAAACCGCTAAAAAGAATCGATTTAAAAAATCGCTTCGGAACCAATTCAACCGAAACATTAAGATCATGCGTTGCATAACTTCCTAGTTTGGCGTCGGCAGATTCGGCATTATTCAAATATTGCTCGCCTACATATTTTTGGAGCCAACTTACAGCAATCCTTTTCGTTGGTTGAAATCGCAACCTATTGCTCGAAATTACAGCGGGAGAAAACGCAATTTGAAAATCTCCAGTGCCACTTTCTCCAGCAATTGCATTCTTACTTAGCGTCGCATTTCCCTGATAACTCAACATCTTAGTTATTTGAATACCCAACTCCATTTCGCAACCCAAGCGATAACTTTTGCTGGCATTGGCACGAATGGGATTTCCAACATCATCTAATTCTCCGGTGAGAACCAGCTGATTTTTGTAATTCATAAAATAGATGTTGGCATTCCATTTTATTTTTTGTTTTTCATGACGCCAACCCAGTTCGTAATCATCCAAGCTTTCTGAATTTGGAGTTCCGTTTTCGTAATCCGTTCTATTGGGTTCACGATTGGCTTTGGCATAGGAAAAATAGAAAGAATTAGGTTTGTTTAATGTGAAAGTCACTCCGGCTTTTGGATTAAGGAATGCAAACACATCGTCTACAAGATTAGATTGCACGCCATCAGCGATATAGTTTACGCTTCGATATTGGAGATCGGCAAATAAGTTCCATTTTTGATGCAATTGATAATTCACTTTTAGAAATACTGTCCCGTCAGTTTTAGTTGCTGCATTTTCATAATATTTATTTCGTAACTCCGATGGTGTTGGAATTTTTGTCCAAATAACTTGTCCGAAATGATCTCCAAAATACTTATTCCAGCTTCCTCCAAGAAGAATCTCTGTTTTATTTTTTTTGTACGCTAATGAGAACGTTGTGCCGAAGAAATCATTATCAAGCCATTGTTGCCGCACCAAATCGGTAACCGCTGATTCTTGCGGAGCCGTCAAATTGTAGTCAAAAAAGGACTGGTCTTCAACATATTCCTCATAATAGCCACTCCCTTTTGTATAGTGCAATGCGAGGTTACTTGACCAATTGGCGTCGATTTTTTCGTTCCAATGCAGTTGAAAATGATGTTGCTGATAATTATCCGTTTGATTATCATAGAATTGTGTATTCCCCAATTCATCTGTGTAAAACCCCGCATAATTAAAGGTCCTGTCATTAGCAAGTGTTTGTGCATCTAAGCCGTACCAAGACTGATACGTTTTTTCCTTGCCTCCAAAAATCAATCCTTTGATTAGCGTTGTTTTTCCTATGTAGGTACTTTGAATAAAGTATGATTTCAAATCTGAGGCGGCACGATCAATATATCCTTGTGAATTAATGCTCGAAACGCGTCCAGCCATTTCAAAATTGTTGTTTAACAAACCTGTGCTAAACTTTATTGTATGTTTATGCGTATTAAAACTTCCGTAGGAATTAGAAATTTCACCGGTGCTTTCCTTTGAAAAATTATCGGTTACTAAATTCAAACTGGCACCGAACGCTCCAGCCCCGTTGGTTGATGTTCCGACACCACGTTGCAGTTGAACACTTTCCACGGAAGATCCGAAATCTGGCATATTCACCCAGAATGTACCGTGGCTTTCCGAATCATTATACGGTATGCCGTTGATGGTAACATTGACTCTAGTCGCGTCACTTCCTCGTACTCGAATTCCAGTATAACCCACACCGTTTCCGGCATCCGAAGTCGTGACTACAGACGGCATAAAATTGAGTAAGATTGGGATGTCTTGACCAAGATTTCTTGGAGTAAAATCAGACTTTACTATATTACTATAGCTCATTGGTGTCTTCACGGTACTTCGAATTGCTGAAACCATGACCTCGCTTAAAGTATTTACTTTAGTGGAATCACTAATTTGTGTTTGAGAAAAAGCGGCAATGGATAAAAAAAGAAATGCAACAATTAAGTTTTGTTGCTTCGTGCATGTGTTTTTTAGAGTTTTCATTCGCAATTGATTACGAATAAAAGGGGGAATTATTCTTTTTTATTTTAAAATTGATTGTTCGCGACTTTGTGTAATGAAAATACCAAATCTACTTGCTTCTTCGCCTAAAACACTCGATTGATATATTTTTACACTTGGTCTTCCCTTAACAGCATTACCTGTTCAGGTTCGTTGGGTATGATCTCAGCTCGTCATTTAGAGCACCCCTTTGAGACGAGGCAAATGTATGTCATTAAATTGAAGCTGCAAACTCAAGAAGAAAAAATTTTGTTGTTAGAACTCTGGGCGTTTCCTATTTTGCTTGATTACCGAAGTATTTCGTTTGGCTTTGATTCTCTTTTCAATTACCGATCTTGGTATTTTAGTAGCCTTTCGCTGCTTTTGAACCTTTAGTGCTATTTCGAGTATTTCAAAAAACCGCTTCGTAACCAATGTCTTATTTCTTAATTGACTTCGGTCTTGATCCCCATTCAAGATCAAAATAAAATCCGTAGTCAATCGCGGCCCTAGTTTCGATTTTAGTTGATTTTTTTCGTCAAATGACAAACCAGTAGAATTAGGAATGTCAAAAGTCAAAATTACTTTTGAAGACACCTTATTTACATTTTGTCCGCCAGCACCAGAACTACGAACTGCTTTAAAATTCAATTCTGATTTTATTTTTTCTACATCCATTATTGAGGTTGGTGCGCGGGTTCCAGCAAATCGTTTACCGTTTTGACTGGATTAAAAGTGATTAATGGAACTTCAACAAAAATGGTAATCCAATTGGCCATAGAGCCATTCCATAAGCCCGGAAGTTCGTATGCCTTAATGTCTTTCCCGTTTTTGTTCTTATATACGATAAAGCCACTTTGATGATCTACAAAGTCCTCCAAATTAAACTTATTCCCTTTAAAATCCTTAATGGAACAGACAATATCGACTGGATTAAAATAGGCTGCTCCAGAAAAAATGTTTGCTTGAGAAGGATTTTGCATATCAATCTGCGAACTCTCAACAATTTGAAGTGAAAAACGACCTTTATTGTCGATGGTCCAAAATGGTCCTCCTCCAGGTTCGCCTTCGTTTTTAACCATTCCACATACTCTTATCGGACGGTCGAGCAACTTCTGAATTTGCTCGATTTTGTATTCAAAAGTAAATTTGTTAAAATCCTCTAAGATGACAATGTTTAGTTCTTTTTGAAGGAAGTTTACTAAAATGCCAATCTCATCTTCTTCTAGTGTTTTATTTTCGATTTGATGCAAGATCTCAAATACTCGTTTTTGCTTTTCGAGTAAATAACCCGCTAAGGCTTTCTTGTGTCGTGCAATCAAATCAATGTGGTTTTGAATAACATTATCGATATTCTTAATAAAGATAATATCCGCATCTATATTATTGAGATTTTTCAGCAAAGCGCCGTGACCCGCAGGTCGAAAAACCAAACTACCTGCTTCGTTTCTATACGGTACATTATCAAGTGTCACCGCGAGTGTGTCGGTCGATGCGTTTTGAAATGAGAACTCAATATTAATTTTTGTGTTGAATTTTTGCTCCACCTTTTTCACTTCATTTTCAATAATCTTATCAAACTGAGATTTATGAATTTCTGAAATCGTAAAGTGCAAATTTGCCACGCCGTTTGACGAACTGTATAATGCAGCTTCATTTAAATGCTCCTCTATTGGTGTGGCCGTGTGCGTTGCATATTTGTGAAATGGCAAAATCGCTTTAGGCTTGTTGCTAAAATTAAAATATTCTGGATCTAAAAGCAATTTGATGAAATAGTAGTACTTTTTATCACTACTCCAAGTCGGATAATCTGTATGCAATTCCTTTAGAATTGTTTTGATGGTTTCAAAAAACGGAAACTTGTCGATTCCTGCGAGGAACAAAGAAAGATTAGGTATGTTCCTCCTGTTGATATAACTATTAATCGTGTCGTTTTCTATATCAAATTCGTTCAAAAACTCATTTAAGAATTTGAACATTCGACTCGCTGCTCCAGAGGCTGGGACAAACTTCAAAAGCTTTAATTTTCCGATATTATTTTCAAAGTACTGGATACAGTCTGAAAATTGATCTTCAGATAACTTGGTAATTCCATCATCGATAACCGCTGCTCTAACAACATTTATTTTTGATATGCCATTAGAAAATATCCCCAAATGTTCTTGAATTGTTTCTAGCTGAATTCTTTTTTTATGAATAGCAATGAAGTCATGCGAGTCAAATCCCATTGCTTTTGACTTAACAAATTCGTCTATCACGGCAATCGCCTTTTTCAATCTAATTTCGGAATTTCCAGACAAAGTGATAAAAGGCTTGTGATAATCTACCAATTCGTTTCTGAAAACTTGAAAGATTTCTTCTCTACCTTCTGGTCGGTCACGAAGCGCATCACTTTCCCAAGGCACATCAATATCAGTGAGAAAAAACAGGTCGTAATTGTGTTCAAGTGCTGCATTTTCTATCTCAGGATCACAAAATTGATAGTAAATTTCAGAAAACACTTTCGTTACCAATAAGCAAGTATCACAAAACAAATATTGATTTGCGGTCAGAAGCGCATCGTTTTCTAATTTAGTCTGGCCAATAGCAATGGGCAAAAGATCTTCAGGTTCACAAATTTGCCCTGTTTTCTCCATCTTATCTTGCAAATATTCGCGCGCAAACTCTGGCGCCCAATTGGTTTGAAAATGTTCAGCTAGTTGTCGCGCTAATGTTGTTTTGCCAGTAGATTCTGGTCCAAACAGCGCTATTTTTATTACTTGCGAATGTTGTTGTCTAAGTTTTTCTTCCATTCTATATAAGCCAAAACAGCTAAAATTGTAAAAATTAAATATTGTAACGCTAACATTCCCAATCCTCTATAGGCATATAATGGCACTACAATAATGTCTCCGATAATCCAAAGTGTCCAGTTTTCGATTTTCTTGATTGCCATATACCACATGGCTGAAAAGAAAATTCCTGACGCTAAGATATCTACATAATTGTCTGACTTTATATTGTAATTGCAAGCCTTATAGACTGCGAAAACTACAAAAATTGTAACAAAAAACAATACAATCCCAATTATTTTTTCGCGGAAATTTGTTCTCGAAATAACCCGGTCTTCTATATGTCCCATTCGTCTCGACCATTGATACCATCCATAAATACTCATAATCGAGAAATATCCATTTAATATCATGTCGCCCAAATAGTTAGCTCGGTATAGCAAATAAGTTGTAATAATCGTGGCTAGCAATCCTGTTGGATACACCAAAATGTTAACTTTCTTCGCCAACCACACGCTCCAAATGCCTAGCACAAATGCCAGAAACTCCAATAAAATCAATATCGTAGAAGTATCTTTGTATGAATCTAGGAAAAAGTTTAGTATCTCCATCTTAATTGAAAAAATCAAGATTTTCTTCGAATGCATTTCCAATAACCACTAAATCAGCTCCCGCCTTGTATGCGTTTTGAATTTCATTAAGCCCTTTGATTCCTCCGCCAACAATAAGCGGAATGGCAATGCTATTAGAGACCAATGAAATCATTTCGAGGGGAACAGGTATTTTTGCACCGCTTCCGGCTTCCAGATAAATTAGTTTCTTGCCCAACATGACGCCCGCTTGTGCCGTTTGCAAAACATATTCATGATTACTTCGGCTCAGTGGTGTGGTTTTGCTCACTCTTGCCACTGCCGTTTCGCTCCCGCTTTCGATCAAGATGTAACCCGTTGGTATGATCTCTAAATTGGTTGCTCTAAGTAATGGGACGGCATTTACTTGATGCTCTATGAGATAGTCGGCATTTCGCCCAGATATCAAAGACAAAAATAAGATCCCATCCGCAGCTGGTGCTATTTGCGAAGGATTCCCAGGAAAGAGAATAATTGGAAGTGCAGTTTGTTGCTTTAGCAGTTCAACTAATGCGTCTAGCGAAGTTGTTTCAACCGTGCTGCCGCCAAGAAAAATATGCGTTGCAGGTGAACGATTGATTTTAGCAGTAATGATTGCAACTTCTGACAATGCTACTTTATCTGGGTCGATCAGAATTGCCAATAACTTTTTGTTATTTGCTTTTGCATCTACTATCTCTTGGTATAACTTTTTCATTGTTTTTCGAAGGCGTAAACTAAGGTGAAATTTTCGACTTCTTCAAAAAATATGTTGTAATTTACTTCTAGTGAAGCAAACTTGAGTATTGCTGAAGCCACTTTGCCTTCCAGCGTAAATCGATTTAGATGAATGTGGTCTTTGAAGCTAATACCGACTTCATTTCGGATTTTGAAAACCGCTTCTTTTGCGCCCCAAATGATGGTAAGTTGACGAATATAGTCGTCCTGATTTTGCTCATGCAAAAATTTAGATTCTTCATCTGCAAATTTATGCGCAATGGTCATGATCTTTTCTCTTTGCATTTCCAAATCGATGCCGCAGTTTTTGTCGCTTAAGATAATGGCGGAAAAATCGTGCGAGTGTGAGATTGAAATATGTCTACCGTCATATAAGTGTGGTTTCCCGAATTGATCGTAATACAAATCAAAATCGGTGTAACCTCTTTCTTGCAGTAATTTCCGCACACTTAAAAATCCTTTTTGATGGGCCACTGACTTCATTCCGCCAAGACGCGCATTGCTGCTTTCATTCAATTTTACTTCTGTCAGCAACTGATCGAGCGTTTCGGAAATTTTCCAAACTAAAATTTCTGTTTTAGAATCGTGAAGAATTGTTTGATGTAGCGACATGAATAGACTACTGATTTTTAGCCCCGATAGTAGTGAAAATCCTTTTTTGTTCAAGAAAAACATCCTCTTAACTGCGCTCGAGGTGACAAAAAAGATTGCAACGAATAGCGGGATTAGCTCCTAATAAATTTTATTTTATTGATTTTTAAAACTTTACCAAAATAAACAACTCATAAATATTTAGAATTGCTTTTCAAATACTAAGTTATTGTTTACTTTTGCGCAAAATTTATCAATACAAATATACTATAAATGAGTACGACTACTATGCCTTATGTGGCTTACAAAGTAAAAGACATTTCTCTTGCAGCTTGGGGAAGAAAAGAAATTGAACTAGCAGAAGCTGAAATGCCAGGATTGATGGCGCTTCGTGCGGAATATAAAAACGAACAACCTTTGAAGGGTGCGCGTATTGCTGGATGTTTACACATGACAATTCAAACTGCGGTTTTGATTGAAACTTTAATCGCTTTGGGCGCTGAAGTTACTTGGAGTTCATGTAACATTTTCTCTACTCAAGATCAAGCTGCTGCTGCAATTGCTGCTGCTGGAATTCAAGTTTACGCTTGGAAAGGTTTGAACGAAGTGGATTTTGACTGGTGTATCGAACAAACTTTGTTCTTTGGCGAAGACAGAAAACCTTTGAATATGATTTTGGATGATGGTGGTGATTTGACTAATATGGTATTTGACCGTTTCCCAGAATTGGTTCCTGGAATCAAAGGATTGTCTGAAGAAACCACTACTGGTGTTCACAGATTGTATGAAAGAATGAAAAATGGCACTTTGGTGATGCCGGCGATCAACGTGAATGACTCGGTGACCAAATCTAAATTTGACAACAAATACGGTTGTAAAGAATCAGCGGTAGATGCGGTTCGTCGTGCTACTGATATTATGTTGGCAGGAAAAAGAGTGGTTGTATGCGGATACGGTGATGTGGGTAAAGGAACAGCTGCTTCTTTTAGAGGTGCTGGTTCTATCGTAACAGTGACTGAAATCGACCCAATTTGTGCGTTGCAAGCAGCGATGGATGGATTTGAAGTGAAAAAATTAAATACCGTTGTTGCCAATGCTGATATCATCATCACAACAACTGGAAACAAAGACATCGTTTTGGGAAGCCACTTCGAGCAAATGAAAGACAAAACTATCGTTTGTAATATTGGTCACTTCGATAACGAAATAGACATGGCTTGGTTGAATAAAAACCACGGTGCGTCTAAAGTGGAAATCAAACCACAAGTAGATAAATATACGATTGCTGGAAAAGACATCTTGATCTTGGCTGAAGGTCGTTTGGTGAACTTAGGTTGTGCCACTGGACACCCAAGTTTTGTAATGAGTAACTCGTTTACCAACCAAACTTTGGCGCAAATCGAATTGTGGAAAAACGGTGCTAACTACAACAACGAAGTCTATATGTTACCGAAACACTTAGATGAAAAAGTAGCAGCTTTGCATTTGGCTAAATTAGGTGTTGAATTGGAAACTTTAAGAGATGACCAAGCAGCTTATATTGGTGTTGATGTTAAAGGTCCATTTAAACCAGAATATTATAGATACTAGTTAATTTATAATTGACAATTGATAATTGATAATTTAGAAGCCCTTGCTGAAAAGCAGGGGCTTTTTGTTGGATTTTGTTTATCTTTAGGTTCTAAATTCAAACGACTATGAAAACAAGTAAAACCTTAGCACTTGCATTTTTCGGGGCACTCGCACTGGCGTCATGCAAAAAAGAAACCGTAGAAACGACGACAACTGATCAGATTGTCGGCGATACTACAATTACGACGACGACAACCGCGACGTCGGTTGAGAGCACTGTTGATATAGAAGCAAACGAAGCGAAAGCCAAATGGGAAAAAGCAAAAGAAGATCTCAAAGCAGCCATAGCCAATGGCGATAAAAAAGCGCAGGAAGCTGCACAGAAAACAGCAGACGAAGCTGAAACTGCCTGGAACAAAATCAAGGCCGACTTGAAAGAAAATACCGCAGAAGCAAAACAAGATTTAAATGATGTGAAAGAAAAAGCAAAAGAAGAATACAACGAGGCTTTAGAAAAAGCGAAAGCAAAATAATGTGAAAACCGTTTCGAAAGAAGCGGTTTTTCTTTTTACTTTTACGATGCTCAACTAATTTTAAAACAATAACATTTTGAGAAAAATTATACTTTTAGCCTTATTGCTGTTCAGACTTCCTTTATTTTCACAAATCATCAACACCGAACCTTATATCTTAACTGTCGATGAATTGAAACAATGGACATCCACTGGGCCAACCGCTTCAACAGATTTGATTGCTACCGTTAATCTAGCACCACGATTTACCAATACGGCAACGCAATTTAATCCTGCCTTGTCAAACGATATGAAAATTGCTTATTTGCCAGATGGAATGAACAATTTTGGAAATTATTTTGGAGAACAAAGTCAATTCAATTTATTCAATTTTACGCATTGGGCTTATATCGATAAATTGGTTTGGTTTGGCGGCACTGCTTCACAAACCATTCAATTACCATCGTCGCCATGGGTCAATGCAGCGCACAAAAATGGTGTAAAGGCTTTCGGTAATGTGTTTTTTGCTCCGGCAGCTTTTGGAGGATCGACTGCCACTTTAACGAATTTCTTGGAACAGGATGGCGGTGGCAATTTTGTTGCAGTTCCCAAGATGATTGCAATGATGCAATACTACAATTTTGACGGTTGGTTTATCAATGAGGAAACGGCGACCAATGCCACAACTGCAGCATTAATGCAAGATTTTGTTCGAGACTTAACCACACAGGCGGAAGCTTTAGGCAAAGAAGTGATGTGGTATGATGCGATGCGACTCAATGGTGCGGTAGGTTGGCAAAATAGACTTACGCTGAACAACAGTCCATTCGTGCAAGACGATCAAGACGCCAACGGCACCTTTGAAACCAGAGTCAGCAGTAGCATCTTTATTAATTTTTTCTGGAGCGGCACGGCTTATCCAACGCAATCCCGAACGCGTTCCAACTTAATTGGTCGTTCTTCTTACGATGTTTTTACCGGCGTTGATATTTGGCCCAACAGAAACCAAGGCGATTTCGAACTTAGTGGCAACACTTTTATGACGAATTTACATGAAAATGTCACAACACCTTTTACTTCTTTGGGGATTTTTGCGCCGAACTGTGTTTTCAACAATTCGACTTATACCAATTTCAATAACGATCCAACTGATTACGCTACTTTTTACAATGCCGAAAATCACCTGTTCTCTGGAGATGATAACAATCCAGCGACGGTTGACGCGACTGGATTTAAAGGTTTGTCGAACTGGATTCCTGAAGAACTTCCTAATTTCTAGGTTGCCAATTTTAGAACAAATTTTTGTACTGGGTCATGGAACCAAAAATTTACAAACGGTGTTCAAACAAGTTCTGATAGTTGGCACAATATGAATTGGCAGGACATTTTGCCTACTTGGCAATTTGCTTTTTCACCAAATGGAATTTTGACAGCAGAATGGGATTTCGATGATGCTTTTGCAAAAGGAAACTCTCTAAAAATTTCAGGAAATTTACCCGCAAACACTCCAGTAGATTTAATGTTATATAAAACCAAGCTTACTACTGATCAAAAGTACTTTCAATGTAGCTACAGGTATAAAAGTCAAACTCCTGACATGTACCCTAAATTGCTATTGGTCTTCGCGGATGAACCAATCAGAAATATGAATTCCATATTGGAGGCATTCCGGTTAACGGATGGCTTGGGCTTGGTTCAGTCTCTCAAGGAATTTCCTGCAAGAGAAATTGCCAAAATTGGTTTGCGATTTGAATCCAAAACTGACATTCCAAAATTACATCAATATTGGAGAAATTTGGGTTTTACCTGGTCTTCTTGGAACTACAGAACCAAATCTCAACAAATCTTTTGTAACTATTAGTTATCCTGCAGATACCGATGAAGTAATTCTTTATAATATTAATTGGCCAAATTCAAACCAACTAAAATATACAGTGACGGACTTGCAAGGAAAAATTATTGCTGAAAACAACATCGCCCTCAACAATACAACTACTTATTCCTTTCCAACGAACGGTCTCGCCGAAGGAACGTATATCGTCAAGTTTACTGACGAAAGCAACAAAAGCGAAGTTCAGAAAATCATCATCAAATAATGAAACACGAATTACTCGAATTAACACTAATTAATTCGAGTAATTCGTATCAAACAAAAAACAAAAAACCCGACTCAAATGAATCGGGTTTTTTATTATAGATAAATCTTAGTGATTATGCTTCGAATGGAAGAATAGAAACGTATGATTTGTTATCTTTTTTCTTTTGGAACTGAACCACTCCATCAACTCTTGCATGTAAAGTATGATCTTTACTAATGTAAACGTTTTCTCCTGGATTGTGTTTAGAACCTCTTTGTCTTACGATGATGTTCCCAGCAATAGCAGCTTGACCTCCATAAATCTTAACACCTAAACGTTTCGATTCTGATTCTCTACCATTCTTGGAACTACCGACACCTTTCTTGTGAGCCATGACGTATTAGTTTTAAATGTTAATTATTCTTCAGTTGTTGTTTCAGTTGCTTCTGCTTTCTTAGCAGTTGCTTTCTTTTTAGTACCAGTCGCGCTGATTCCTTCAATTACAATTTGAGTAAGATACTGTCTGTGACCGTTTCTCTTTTTGAATCCTTTTCTTCTTTTCTTTTTGAAAACGATTACTTTGTCTCCTTTTAAGTGTTGTAACACTTTGGCTTCTACTGAAGCACCTTCTATAGCTGGGGCGCCTAAAGTTACGTTTCCGTTATCGTCTAATAAAAGAACTTTGTCAAAAGAAACTTTTGAACCTTCTTCGTTAGCCAAACGGTGAACATAAACCTTTAAGTCTTTGCTTACTTTAAATTGTTGCCCTGCTATCTCTACGATTGCGTACATAACAATGATGTTTATTTGTTTATAAAATGGATGCAAATATACAACTAAATCCCATTCTCGCAACTAGTTGTGAAAAAAGTTTTTAATTTAAATTTCGGGGCGTGCCGGCGTTAGGAAAATTGATGCCCAATACAACAAAAATCGCACGCCGTCGCGCTGTCCGCTATATCTTTTTATCCTGAAACGAGTTCAGGATAAAAAGGATGCCGCTTCCATCGCTCACGCAAACCTGCGTTTCCATCGGTCAATTAATTTACTTTGAACTTTCAGTCCTTATCAAAAAAACTTACTTTTGACGTAACACAATTTATGAAACCGCTACCTAAAAGCATTCTAATTTCATTTGTATGAAAAATACGCTATTCACTTTATTTACCTTAGCCTGTGCCCATCTCGCATCCGCGCAAAAAGTAGCTTTTGAAGAATTCACTCTCGACAATGGCCTTCATGTGATATTGCACCAAGACAAATCGGCTCCAGTCATTATTACTTCAGTGATGTATCACGTTGGCACCAAAAACGAAGATCCTAAAAGAACTGGTTTTGCACATTTCTTCGAGCATCTTTTATTCGAAGGAACAGAAAACATCGGTCGAGGCGAATGGATGAAAATTGTTTCTGGAAATGGCGGCGCCAATAACGCCAATACTTCTGTAGACAGAACTTATTACTATGAAGTCTTCCCGTCAAACAACCTCGAATTAGCCATTTGGATGGAAGCGGAACGCATGTTGCATCCCGTGATTAATCAAATTGGCGTAGATACTCAAAAAGAAGTAGTCAAAGAAGAAAAACGACTTAAAGTCGACAACCAACCTTACGGCAATGTCATCAAAGTAGTCAAAGAAAATCTCTTTGTAAAACATCCCTATCGCTGGGATATTGACGGATCAACGGAACATATTGATGCCGCTACTTTAGAAGAATTCAAAGCATTCAACAAAAAATTCTATGTCCCGAACAATGCAGTTTTGGTTGTTGCTGGAAATTTCGAAACTTCAGAAGCCACAAAATGGATTAATAAATATTTCAACCCAGTTAAAAAAGCAGCTACCGTTGAAAAAATTACAATTGATGAAGAACCAATTACAAAAACAATTCACGCCACTTTTGAAGATGCCAACATTCAAATTCCTGGAATTGTAGCGGCTTACCGAATTCCATCTATGAAAACAAAAGACGCCAGAATTTTAGAATTGATATCGACTTTACTGAGCGACGGCAAAAGCTCCATTTTATACAAGAAAATTGTCGATGACAAGAAAATGGCATTACAAATCGGTGCGTTTACCATGCAACAAGAAGATTATGGCATGTATATTCTTTACGGATTGCCACTGGGAGAAAACAGTACGAGTTCTATTTTGAAAGAAGTTGATGACGAAATCCTAAAACTCCAAACAGACCTCATTTCCGAACGAGATTTTCAAAAACTTCAAAACAAAATTGAAAATGACTTTGTAAACAACAACGCAACAGTCGAGGGAATTGCAGAAAATTTGTCGAAGTATTATTTGCTTTATGGAGATGTGAATTTAATCAACAGCGATATGGACTTTTATCGTTCGATTACTCGAGAAGACATCAGAACCGCGGCAAGAACGTATTTGAATTCAAGCCAACGACTACTTTTAGATTATATTCCAACTAAAGACAAAAAACAAAACTAATCCATCAGCCATGAAAAACATATTCTTTATTCTAGCGAGTTTTTTTCTAGCATACTCAATAAACGCGCAAGACAATACCCAACCTAAACCAGGCCCGGCACCCCAAATAAATATTGGAAAACCGCAAACATTTGTCTTAAAAAATGGATTAAAAGTCATGGTGGTCGAAAACCATAAACTGCCACGAGTTTCCTTTAGTCTTTCGATTGACAATGCACCTTATTTAGAAGGTTCCAAAAAAGGTGTTTCCGCAATTACCAGCGCGCTAATTGGAAGCGGCTCTGAAAAGATATCAAAAAGTGCCTTTAACGAAGAAATCGATTACTTGGGTGCTTCGATTCGTTTTAGCAACAGCGGTGCTTATGCCAGCGGCTTGTCAAAATATGCGCAACGAATTCTCGAATTAATGGCAGAAGGCACTTTGAATACTGTTTTCACCAATGCAGAATTAGACAAAGAAAAAACAAAACTCATCGAAAGCCTAAAAGCCACTGAGAAAAGCGTCGCTACAGTCGCTCGAAGAGTCGAAAATGTTTTGACCTACGGCAAGAACCATCCTTTTGGGGAATATATTTCAGAAGCTTCGATCAATACGATTACGCTAGACGATATTTTATTAAATTACAATACGTACTTCGTTCCAGAAAATGCCTATTTGGTGGTCATGGGCGACGTCACTTTTGAAAATGTGAAAACGCAAATAGAGACTTTGTTTGAACCTTGGCAAAAAGCAATTGCGCCAGATTTGACTTATTCCTATGCTAAGAATGTTCAGTATACACAAATTAATTTTGTAGACATGCCGAATGCCGTGCAGTCCGAAATTGCAATCATGAATCTTTGCACCTTAAAAATGAAAGATCCTGACTATTTTGCTGCTATTCTTGCCAATCAAATCTTGGGAGGCGACTATAATAGCTATCTCATGTCGAATTTGCGGGAGAAAAACACATGGACTTACGACGCCGGATCTCGCATTGGTAACAGCAGATATATTTCCAGATTCATTGCCTATACTGCAGTTAGAAATACAGTAACTGACAGTGCGATTGTCGAAATGCTGAAAGAAATCAAACGCATTCGCATAGAAAAAGTAGCGCCAAATGTCTTGCAAAATGTGAAAGCAAGTTATATAGGTCAATTTGTAATGGAAATTGAAAAGCCAGAAACCGTTGCAGGATACGCATTAGATATTAAAACACAAGGTCTGCCCGAAGATTTCTATGAAAAATATATTGAGAAAATAAACGCAGTAACCGCTGAGGACGTCATACGCGTTGTTAATAAATATATTTTACCTGATCAAGAACGAATTGTGGTTGTTGGAAAAGGAGCAGAAATATTACCTTCATTAGAAAAGCTAAAAATCCCGATTTTCTACTTCGATAAGTACGGATCTTCTGTCGAAAAACCCAATTACAAAATCGCGATCCCAAAAGAAGTCACAGCAAAAAAGGTACTTGAAAAGTATATTGCGACTATTGGCGGTGAAAAGGCGTTGCGCGAGGTAAAATCATTGTATACCATTTCGTCGGGAACTGTGCAAGGAGCTCCGATCGAGTTGACTTCTAAAACAGCAGCCTCCAACAAACAACTTCGCGAAATCAAATTGATGGGAATGTCAATGATGAAACAAGTTGTGAATGATAAAGGTGCGTATATCATTCAGCAAGGTGAAAGAAAAGAACTTACTGGAGAGGACTTGGCAAAGGCGAAAGCGAGCGCTGTTCCTTTTGATGAATTAACTTTAGTCAATAAGTCAACAATCGTTTTAGAGGGAATTGAAGTCTTTAACGATGCCGATACTTATATTATTAAAGATGGAAATTCTAAATATTTTTTTGATGTAAAATCTGGACTAAAAGTGGCAGAAACCAAATCAATGGATGTGGGCGGACAACTGATTTCGCAAACAAGTAATTTTAGTGACTATCGAGAGGTAAACGGCATCAAAATTCCATTTGTCAACTCCATTAATATCGGAATGGAAATCTTGCTCACCACCACAGATGTGAAAATAAACGAAGGCGTCTCGGATGCTGATTTTCAATAAATAGAATCAAGCATATTAGAAAGGCTGTCATTGTTGATGGCCTTTTTATTTTTTACTTGTGAGATAAACCCCAATCAAAATAATTGCTGCTCCCATCAACTGAACCAAAGTCAACGCTTCGTGATCTAACATTCCCCAAAAGAAAGCAACAATTGGAATCAAATAGGTTACTGAAGTAGCAAATACTGGTGTCGCCATCTGAATCAATTTAAAGAAGATAATATTGGCAATTCCTGTTCCAACTACGCCTAAAATCATGATATAAAAAATGGCGTGTTGTACTTCTATTTTAGACATTATTTCCAGAAATCCAGTACTAATCAAAATAACTAATGCGGGAATCAACATTACAGTAAAATTGCCAACACTAATGCTTAAAGGTGACAAATCAGACAAGTATCTTTTAATTAGATTGACATTTAAGGCATAACAAAGCGTTGCGATCAATACTAAAATCGCGAAATAATAATTTTGTTCGGGATGATGCAAAGCGCCGTTAAGAATCAGCAATGAAGTCCCAATAAATCCAATGAAGACGCCGATTATTTGAATTCTTTTGAATTGCAATCCAAAAATAAGTGCGCCAATCATCAATGTATTCAACGGTGTTAATGAGTTCAAAATGGAACTTACAGAACTATCGATTTGCGTTTGCGCAATGGCAAACAAAAATGCTGGAATAAAGGTCCCGAATAATGCAGTCAATGCCAAGTATTTCCACTGATGCAATGGAATTTTAGGCAAATTTCTAAAACCAATAACAAGAAGAAAAACAGCGGCAAAAACCATCCGTAATGAACCCACTTGCAATGGATTGAGTCCAACCAATCCGCGTTTGATCAAAATAAAGGAACTTCCCCATATTAAGGCCAAGATGGTCAGGTATAACCACTTTAGTTGTTGTGATTTCATATATCGACTTTAGCTTCATCAAATTTGTAATAATTTTATGAATTGTACCTGCTTTTTTTATATATTTTTGTAAGCGCATTATTAATATAGATCGTCCCAATTAAATTACTAATCATGACTCTTACAAAACTTTTCCTTGTTGCATCTGTCTCTGGAATGTTCTTCGCAAACTGCAAGCAAACCGCAAGTGCCCCTGGCGAAAAACCTGCTACTGAAGCAAAGGCAACTATCAATCCTGAAAATTTGCAAAAAGCAACGTTCACCATAGATGGAATGACGTGCGCTATCGGTTGTGCTAAAACCATTGAAAAAGAACTAGCCGAAACAAATGGTGTTCAAAGCGCAACTGTCGACTTTGACAAAAAGGAAGCGACTGTTTCATTTGACAGTGCGCTTCAAAACCCTGAATCTTTGACAAAAATAGTTGAAGCTACTGCTGATGGAGAAACTTATAAAGTTTCAAATATGGTAGCCGCAAAATAGAAGATTAACTTTACCTAAAGCAAAAAGCCAAGAACCAAGACAACTAAATCTTGATTCTTGGCTTTTTTTTCAAAATTACTTCCAGCGCAAACTTTCCATCAACCGTTGCATGTCATTTTTGACATAACTAGCAGCGGGCATAATCGAGTCGAAGTTTGGTTTTGCATAGAAATAAACTGAACAGTCAATAAAGTGTTTGACACTATCCGTTACGTAAAATTGCGCATTGGTAGCCGCATTCCCGTTGACATGATAAAACATCCCATATACTTTATGGTCGGAATTGATAAATGGTTGCTCTAGAATATCGTCTGCTTTGATGACGTGTTCATACGTAAGCTTTTGGGCATCTTTTAGCAATGCGTTGATATTATTCTTAACTGGTTTGTAGCTCACATAAATGGTGGCTTTCATTTTCGGATAATCGATAGTGAAATTACAATCTGATTTTTCTTTGATAATTGCCTTATCATTGATGTCAAACACAAAAGGACAAGTGTTTTCAAAATGAGCGTATTGCGCCATTTTATAATCTAGTCGCAATTGACTAGTAGGCTTTGGAATCACATCATCCTTGCAACCCGTTAAAAGCAAGAAAACGGAAAGCATAAAAAGAATACTTATTTTCTTCAAAATCATGTGTCGTTTATTCAATGGTTACCTTTATTTGCTTAATCCTTTTTTTATCTAGTGTTTCAATTGTAAACCTGCAGTTATCAAAAGAGATTTTTTGACCTTTTCTGGGAAAGTTTCCAATAATTTCGAGAATAAATCCTGCTAAGGTTTCGGCCTCGCCTTTGCGTTCTTCAAATAGATCTTCATCCACTTCGATGATTCTATAGAAATCTTTTAGATTGATTTTGCCTTCAAAAAGAAAATTCCGTTCATCAATTTGAGAATAATTGAGGTTTTCGTCATCAAACTCATCGCTAATATCACCAACAATTTCTTCAATAATATCTTCCAAAGAAACTAAACCCGACGTTCCGCCGTATTCATCAACTACAATGGCCAAATGGCTTTTCATGCTTTGAAAATCTTTGAGCAAATTATCTAACTTTTTGTTTTCAGGAACGAAGAAAGGCTCACGCGTTAACGCAATCCAATCGAGTTCTTTCTTGTTGATATGTGGAATTAAATCTTTGACAAACAAAACGCCTTCGACATGATCTATATTGTCTCGATAGACCGGAATTCTTGAATATCCTTTTTCCGAAATTTTAGGTAATATTTCTGCAAAAGTTTCGGAAATCTCTAGTGCAAATATGTCTATTCGTGGACTCATAACTTGCTTCGTATCGGTATTCCCAAACGAAACTATTCCTTCTAGAATCTTTTGTTCTTCGTGGGTGGTTTCTTCAGAAGAAGTCAACTCAAGCGCTTGCGACAACTGGTCTACTGAAAAATTACTTTTTTGCCTACCTAATTTTTCGTGTAAGAATATGGTTAAGGAACGCATGGGCATGCTAATTGGCGACAACAACATATCGAGAATCGACAAAGGATAGGCCACGAACTTGGCGAATTTTACGTTATTCCTATTAGCATAAACTTTGGGCAATACTTCTCCAAATAGTAAAATTAGAAAAGTGACAAGAATGACCTCGACGACAAATTTTAGCAATGGGGACTCGATGGCTTCAAAAAGATTTTTCCCCATTATCGAAAATAATATAACGACACCTATATTGATAAAGTTATTGGCTACTAGCAACGTCGCCAAAAGTTTCTTAGGTTTTCCAAGAAGTTTCGATATGATTTTGGACTTCGCTGGATTTTCTTGAGCACATTGATCGATGTCCTTGGGCGTTAGCGAAAAATAGGCTACTTCAGCGGCAGAAACGAATGCCGAGCAAAAGAGCAAAATAAAAATACCGATAAAACCAAAAAGCAAATCGGTATCGATGGTGGAAAGTAAGCTATAACTGGGCTCTGGGTCCAAATTGAAATACGTTAGTTACACAATATTAAAACGGCATGTCGTTCTCCGACATTGGACTATCATGCGAATCGAAATTTGGGCTTTTAGCATCTGGCATTCCTTTGCTCGATTCTATTTCTTTCTTTACAGTAAGAAACGTAAACTCGGTCACTTGAATCTCTGTCGTGTACTTGGTCACTCCTTCTTCTGTTTGCCATTGTCTGGATTTGATTCTGCCTTCAACAAAAATCTTGTCTCCTTTAGATAAATATTTCTCACAAATTTCAGCTGCTTTATTTCGAACAACCAAATTATGCCATTCGGTAGAAGTAATCTTTTCGTTGGTAGATTTGTTGATATAGGTTTCGTTGGTTGCTAAAGGAAATCTTCCGATGCAGTTGCCACCTTCGAAATAATGCATTTTTACATCTTCTCCTAAGTGACCAATTAACATGACTTTGTTTAACGTTCCGCTCATTTTGTGTGGTATTGTATTTTATCCAAATGTAGTAAAATTTTAAAAACTATATCCAATCCTTTTCTATAAAATTATAAAGTACAATTGGAAAAGGAAAACTCAATAAAGTGGCATAATCTATTCCGTCAGCTAACGTTCCGTCAACAGCAATCCTCCAAAATTTAATATGTAAATGTTGATGCGTTAATTTATGAACTTGACTTTTTGCATTCAATTCTTCGAAGGAAAGAATCGCGTTGTCGACGAATTTCTGATTCACAATTTGTACCTCAAAATCTTTGATTTCAACTATTTGCTCGGATTCAATTAACGGAAACTCATAGAGATTGTGCCAAATTCCTTTGTCAGATCGTTGTTGAATTTGCGTGTTCCCATCGACATCTATGAAAATAAGATAATTAAAATACCGATGTCTAACTTTCAACTTCTTTAACTTAACCGGCAGCAAATGCACGCTCTTTTTTTGTAGCGCTAGACATCCATGACTAAGCGGGCATTCGTCACAATTGGGATTCTTCGGGACACATTGCAGTGCGCCAAATTCCATAATGGCTTGATTAAACAAAGCGGGGCTATTTCTCGGCATTAATTCAAGTGCCAATTCAAAAAACTCCTTTTTTGCAATATTGGATTGTATGTCAGTTTGAATATCGAAATACCTAGACAATACCCGAAAAACGTTCCCGTCAACAACTGGAACAACCTCGTCAAAAGCAAAAGAGGCAATAGCAGCGGCGGTATATTCTCCTACGCCTTTCAGCTCCATTAGTTCTTTGAAAGCAGCGGGAAACACACCATTCCTAGATTGAGCGATTTGTTGCGCTGTTTTATGTAAATTCCTAGCTCTAGAATAGTATCCTAATCCCTGCCACAATTTCAAAACCTCTTGTTCAGAAGCATTTGCCAAGTCAAAGACGTTGGGAAATGCTTCAGTAAATGCATAATAATAAGGCATTCCTTGCGCAACTCTGGTTTGTTGGAGCATAATTTCAGACAACCAAATCAAATAAGGATCCTTCGTGTTTCGCCAAGGCAAATCGCGTTTGTTTTTTAGATACCATTGGGTTAACGAGTTAGCAAAATCCATTGTAAAATTTAGGTTCACAAAAGTAAAAGTTTATGTAATTAAATTTTAATGAATTAGGTTGATTAATTGTTTTTTAAATTCATATATTTGCAACCTCAAAAAAAATCACAAATTTTAAATTAAGAAAGAAAATGACGAAAGCAGATATCGTAGCAAAAATTTCAGAAAAGTTAGGTCTTGAAAAAGGAGACGTTCAAGCCACAGTAGAATCTTTTATGGAAGAAGTAAAAACTTCATTAGAAACTGGAGATAATGTTTACTTAAGAGGTTTTGGTAGTTTTATCATCAAAACTAGAGCTGAGAAAACAGGAAGAAACATTTCTAAGAACACTACTATCAAAATTCCAGCACACAATATTCCCGCATTCAAACCTGCTAAAGTTTTTGTTGAAGGAGTAAAAACAAATAACGAAGCAAAATAAAAATATTTATTAATCACAAAATCACCAACTATGCCAAGTGGTAAAAAGAAAAAGACATAAGGTAGCGACGCACAAACGTAAAAAAAGAGCAAGAGCTAACCGTCACAAGAAGAAAAAGTAGTTTAATACTACTTTTTTCTTTTTAAACGTTCATTGAAATCGGATTGAAATCCAAAAAATTTCAAATCAAAAATCCAAATCCCAAACGTTGTTTTTGAAATTTGGAATTTCAAAATTGAAATTTGATTTCATCCATCGGGTACCAATACCTGTTAAAATATTGTTTAATCCATCCTTACTGAAAAGTTGATGGTTGATAGTTGATAGTTGATGGATTTTATCCGACAACCAACAACCAACAACCGACAACCCATTTGTTCGGATAAAAATTTACAGAGTGAATAAAGAATTAATCATCCGATCTAGTTCTGAAGCCGTAGATTTTGCCTTATTAAAAGATGGAAAACTAATTGAATTACACAAGGAACAAGAAGCAAGCAACTTTCAAGTAGGCGATATTTTTATCGCTAAAATCAGAAAACCTGTTGCCGGACTCAACGCTGCTTTTGTAAACGTAGGCCACGATAAAGATGCCTTCTTACATTATCACGATTTAGGTCCAAATCTTGCTTCCCAACTGAAATTCATAAAACTTGTAAGCGCAGGTAAAATAAAAGATTTCTCCCTAAAAAACTTTCAGTTTGAAAAAGAGATTGATAAAGACGGAACCATTGCCGAAGTGCTTGGATCCAATCAATCTGTATTAGTACAAGTCGTCAAAGAACCGATATCTACCAAAGGCCCAAGAATAAGCTCAGAGCTTTCTCTAGCCGGACGTTTTATCGTTCTTGTCCCATTCTCAGATCGCGTTTCTGTTTCTCAAAAAATAGAAGAACGAGGCGAGAAAGACAGACTCAAGAAACTAGTGCAAGCTATCAGACCAAAAGGATTCGGTGTTATTGTTCGTACAGTAGCCGAAGGCAAAAAAACAGCCGAAATAGAAAAAGACTTGCAGAACCTGCTCAGCAGATGGATTGCAATGTGTAAAAAATTACCAACTGCTCATCATCCGTCAAAAGTATTAGGAGAGCTCAACAGAGCTTCTTCGATATTAAGAGACGTATTCAACGATACCTTTAGCGGTATCTATATAGATGATGAAGAGTTGTTCCAAGAAACAAAGGATTACGTGGAAGAAATTGCACCATCCAAACAATCAATTGTAAAGTTTTATCAATCTAAAGACACACCCATTTTCGAGAAATATAACATAGAGAGACAAATCAAAACTTCCTTCGGAAAAACCGTATCTATGAGTAAAGGTGCTTACCTTATCATCGAACATACTGAAGCCTTACACGTCATCGACGTCAACAGCGGAAATCGTTCGAACAAAGCATCAAACCAAGAAGATACCGCCATGGAAGTCAACATGATAGCCGCAGCCGAAATCGCCAGACAATTGCGTTTGAGAGATATGGGCGGAATCATCGTAGTTGATTTTATCGATATGCAAGATCCCGAAAACAGAAAAGTGCTGTTCGACTTCCTAAGAGAAGAAATGAACGACGATAAAGCCAAACACAAGATCTTACCACCGAGTAAATTTGGGCTAGTCCAGATTACCAGACAACGCGTAAGACCAGAAGTCAATATCAAAACTAGAGAAGAAGATCCAAACAATGAAAACGGCGAAATAGAAGCGCCAATCTTAATCATTGATAAAATTGCTTCCGATCTAGAAAGAATACTAAAAACCCACAAAAAAGTAGTACTCAATGTGCATCCTTTTGTGGCTGCCTACCTCAGTAAAGGTTTTCCATCATTACGTTCGAAATGGTTTTTCGAGCATAAGAAATGGGTGAAAATCATACCACGTGACGCTTACACGTACTTAGAATATCATTTCTATGACAAATCTGGAAAAGAAATCGTAGAATAAATTCAAAACAAAAACCGCCTTTCGTGAGATTGGCGGTTTTTTTTATTAGAAGCTAATCCAGCTTTACGCTCCAATCTTTATTGTTTTAAACAAAAACAATAAAGGATTTCCGCTTCAATCTGGGCTAGGGCAATTTCATATATTTTAATCCTCTACTAAACTTCGCGCCCTTTACTTCGTCAATTCGCTAATCGCTCGGGTGCGAGCTAATTTTTTCTTCTCTCCGCAAAAAACCGCAACATCAAATCTCGCGATTCCTCCGCCAACACGCCCGAAACAACTTCAGTCTTCGGATGCAATTGCGTTCCCATGGTTATGAAACCTCGATTTTCATCAGAAGCACCGTAAACAATTTTCGAAATCTGACTCCAATATAAAGCGCCAGCACACATCTGACAGGGCTCCAAAGTCACATAAAGTGTGCATCCTTTTAAATATTTACCTCCCAAAAAATTAGCCGCCGCCGTTATCGATTGCATTTCTGCATGTGCAGTAACATCGTGCAGCATCTCTGTCAGATTATGAGAAGAAGCAATTACACGATTATCAATTACAATCACCGCTCCTACAGGAATCTCGCCTTTTTCAAAAGCAAATTCGGCTTCCTGCAAAGCTTTTTTCATGAAATACGCGTCGGTAAAAATATTTTCCATGCATCAAAAATACGGTTTTAGTCCACATTTGCGTTATGCTAAAAACAAACAAATTATGGAAGCACCAATCAAAATAAGGATTCCAAAACCATGTCACGAGGATTGGAACGCGATGACGCCAAACCAACAAGGCCGATTCTGCGACAGCTGCACCAAAAACGTAGTCGATTTTACCCAAATGAAAACTCCTGAAATTCAGGAATATTTCACTCGAAACCATGGCAAAAAAATCTGCGGAAGGTTCAATAACGAACAACTCGAATCAATCAGAATCAGCATTCCAATGCGCGTATTGTATTCGCAGACCCAATTTCACAAAATGTTTTTACTTGCATTGTTCGTCTCTATGGGCACAACGCTTTTAAGCTGCTCTAATACCAATGGCAATAAACAAAGCATCGAAAAGGTAGAAATCGTCGAAGAAGATCCAAGCGATAATGTAATCATGGGAGCGCCCGTTCGACCGCAAAATGAAACTGCAATTTCAAAAAAAGCGAAAGCGCTACAAACTCAGAAAGTACAATCAATACCTTTGGTAACAACAGGAGATGTTGTACTTTCACCATCGAGTCAGCAACCGCCACCACCTCAATGTAAAGAAGAATCTATCAAAGGCAAAGTAAAAATACATATTGATACAATTCCATAAGAAACTAAACCGTTTGTTGTAAATTAGCACATCAATAATTTCGTATGTCGCAGCTGCTTTCACAAATTCAAAACCAATCGATTTACGCCATCTAAGCGAACAACAGCTTCCACAACTGGCGCAGGAACTCCGCGATTTTATCATTGATATTGTTTCTGTAAAAGAAGGCCATTTGGGCGCAAGTCTCGGAGTGATCGAACTCACCATCGCTTTACATTTTGTCTTTAACACGCCAGATGATTTATTGGTTTGGGATGTCGGACACCAGGCATACGGACACAAAATCCTCACCGAAAGAAAAGATCGCTTTCACACCAATCGTCAGCTTGGTGGCATTTCAGGTTTCCCAAAACGAAGCGAGAGTGTTTATGATACTTTTGGCGTTGGCCATTCGTCAACTTCCATATCAGCAGCGCTCGGAATGGCCTTAGCATCCAATTTAAAAGGCGATTTTGAAAAACAACACATTGCTGTTGTCGGAGATGCTTCGATTGCTTCAGGAATGGCTTTCGAAGGATTGAATCACGCAGGTGTTACCGACGCCAATCTGTTGGTTATTCTCAACGACAATGCGATCGGGATTGATCCGAGTGTTGGCGCCTTAAAAAACTATTTCACCTCAGTCAAAGAAGGAAAGAACCCGAAGGAAAACAACATGATCAAGTCGCTCAACTTTGATTATTCTGGCCCCATCGACGGCCATGATGTTTTTGCGTTAGTCAGAGAATTGAAGCGTTTGCAAAAAATAAAAGGCCCCAAGTTTTTACATATAATCACCACCAAAGGAAAAGGATTACAGCAGGCAGAAGACAATCAAGTGGTGTATCATGCGCCAGGAAAATTTGATGCACTGACTGGGAATATTCTACCTAAATCTGAAGCCCATTTGCCTCCAAAATACCAAGATGTTTTTGGACTCACTTTAGTAGAATTAGCTCGTAAAAACGAGAAAATTATTGGGATAACGCCTGCCATGCCAACTGGAAGCTCCTTAAAATATATGATGGACGAATTCCCAATGCGTGCACTTGACGTTGGCATTGCAGAACAACACGCGGTGACGCTATCCGCAGGAATGGCGACGCAAGGTATGGTCGTCTTTTGTAATATCTATTCCACTTTTTTGCAGCGTGCGTATGATCAAATTATTCACGATGTGGCCATCCAAAATTTACCGGTTATTTTTTGTTTAGATAGAGCCGGATTAGTTGGTGAAGATGGCGCGACGCATCATGGTGTTTTTGATTTGGCTTATTTGCGATGCATTCCAAATCTTATAGTTTATGCGCCGTTAAACGAAATAACATTGCGAAACATCCTATATACCGCTCAATTGGGATTAAAGCACCCTATTGCGATTCGCTATCCGCGAGGGCGTGGCGTTACCGTTGATTGGCAGCAACCTTTCGAAGAGATTGAACTTGGCAAAGCACAATGCCTTAAAGAAGGAAACAAAATCGCCATATTATCAACAGGAAGCATTGGCAATAATGTGATTGAAGCTATTGATAAGATTGACCAATCTGAAAACATAGCACACTACAGTTTTGGTTTTGTAAAACCACTCGACACTTCATTATTGCATGCTGTTTTTTCAACATTCGAAAAGGCAATCACAATAGAAGACGGTATTATAAAAGGTGGTTTCGGAAGCGCTATCGTTGAATTCGCTGCTGAAAACAACTATAAAATTCCAATCAAAACCTTGGGTATTCCAGATCAATTTATGGAACACGGATCAATTGCCGAACTGCAAAAAATCTGCGGTATTGATGTCGAATCGATTGTTTCACTTTTGAATACAAAATAAAAAAAATCCAAATCTTTCGATTTGGATTTTTTGTTCTTATGTGGCACAAATACTAACTAGTTCTTGATCAATTTCTGAGAATAGTTGATATTATCACCTGTAACTTTTACGATATAAATTCCCGATTGTAAATTATTTATGTTGATTGATTTCTCTACATTAAAGTTATCATCAACTTGATCTAGTACTACACGTCCGTTAATATCAACAATTTGCACTTTCAATTTACCATTAAATTTGTTAACTCTAACATTAACTTGGCTGTTGGCTGGGTTAGGATATACTCTCACTAAATCCTCTCTGGTGAAATCATTAACAGCTAACAGGCAGTTTGGTCCAGCTGGGAATAATGTAAAATCCTCAACTTGATCACTACAATCATCTGAACTTCCAGATGAAGCATTTAGACCAACTCCTCTTCTAGCAAACACTTGCATAATCATACAATAATCCGCACCTCCAGTAGTTGCTTGGTCAGCAGCAAATAAATTATCTCTACCAGTCACAATATTTGTTTGTCCTGAGGTCTCCAATTTTAGAGCATCAATGACTAATTGCATTACTTTATTGTTTCCTCCAGTACCATTGTAAAGATCTGGATCAAAACCATATTTTTCAATATATTTCCAAGTCAAATCCCACAAGCAAGAAGTCCAAAACTCTCCGATTTTATAACGATATGCCGTATCTGCTGGGTCTGCTGGAATTGCAATATTTGAATCCGCAAATGTTCTAGGATTTACATCCATATTTGTTGAGTAGCCAAAATCTCTAAATCCAAATCCATCTAAAGGTTGATTTACAGCATACGTCCCAATTTCCTTTCTTTCATCTCCAGTATCAGTTGGTTTGATTTGGTTGATTAAACCAAAGAAATCCGACCAACCTTCTCCCATTTGCTCGTAGTTGTTCATAGCTCCAGCTAATCCTCCACCTACTAGACGGTTTGAAATTCCATGTCCGTATTCGTGACCAATAATGACGTTGTCAAAATCACCATCTGCATATAAGTATAAATTACTTGGTACTTCAATCTTAACATTTACTGGTCCATTTGCCAATTCTCCTAGCAAAATATCTCCTTTTTCCTTAGAAATAAAAATCGCTGGAATTGTAATTCCAAGTAAACCTGTTGAACTCATAGACAATTGAACTGGATTGCTAGGAACTGTATCTGTAACAATCACGGCAGTTGCGCCTGCATCTTGTGCGGCCTTAACTTTATTACTAAAGAAACAACCCCCTCTTTTAATCAAGGCTATTTTTCCAGAAATATCGAATGCATTTGTAGCTGGGTTACATGCAGAGTTTGGATTGTTCCCTGGAGCTAAAGGCTCGTTTTGAAATAGAACTAAGTCGCTTGTAATTCCGTTTGGAGCTGCAGGTACAGGAATTCTATCTGTTCCTTCAAATACATTGGTTGTTGCTGACATCGGTCCAGCAATCGACGCAGGAGCGTTGATTTGAATATAATCTGTTGGAGGCGCACCAAGTGTCCACATAAACATTTGAATTCTAGGACGAGCCCCGTCATTAGTTGGGCTAAAGTTGGCATTGTTTAAAGTCGGTGTTGTTTGAGAATAACCATCTTGCGAGTCTGCTTGTACAACATCTCCCGTACCAGAAGCTACTCCACCTCTTCCGTAGTTGTTTTGTTGATAATTACCATTTGCTTCATCAAAACCATAATTATACCAAATGTCATGCATAATATTGGTCATATAAAACAAGTTGGTAGTCGCAGCAGAAGTATAAGCTGTTGGTTGTTGTGTTTGAGAAACCCCATTCACATAAGGAAAGTCAAAAACTAACGATGCACCTCCGTCAGGACGAAGTCCTGTTCCGTTGTCTCCGTTAGCATCTTCTTGTGCCCAAATATTATTTCCTCTGGTATATTGAAAGATCAAACCAGCAGTAGTTCCTGTTAAAGAATTAGCATTGTGCCAACCTCTTGGAGAAGCAGTTGCATCTGCATATGGAGTCACTAATTGGAATGGGCTATGAAGTGGACTTTCAAAGTTAAAAGGAATTACTTTATAAGATCCAGGAACCTCCATTGGAGACGAAGTCAACTTTGGAGCTGAAAACACAGCATCTTGAAAACTAAATCTAGGTTTAGTGTTGACTTTGGTTTCGTTGTGTACATGTCCATGGCGATTGTCTCCAAAAGAACAGCCGATTGTCAAATCTCTCTTGTCTAACACGTTACCAGTTACCGCGTCAATCTTAATATCCCAATAGTGTTTTGCATCTGGAGCATAAAATTGATAACCCCAAGCTAATTTTAATTTAGCGTCAGCAGTAGGAAGGTAAGCTAATTTCGCTAAAATTGGATCTTCATTTTTTCGTCAGAAATGGTAAATTTCTTTCCGTCTGTAGACTCCGTGATAGAAAAATTGGCAGTGGCATAACCTAATGAAGTGTATGCTTTGTTCAACGCATCCATAACCGACAAAGAAGGTGTTGCGGTGTTTACTTTTTGAGCGATATTAGCTTGGAAATTACTTCCAACTTTTAAAACGCTTCCGTCTTTGATGGCAATAGTAGATTGTCCGTTGAAAATTTCGATTCCTTGGTGTCTTTGAACCACATAACAACTTGTTATTTTAGTTCCTTTACCATAGAATTCATTTTGAATACTCAAATCCGAAAGGTCTTGGTTTGAAAGACCGTATTGAGCACGATTTGTTTCCAAATAAGATTGGATAATTGCCTTGTTCGCTTGGGAAAATCCAACAAACGAAACAAGCAATGCGATTAATAATGTAATTTTTTCATAGTTTTTATTTTAAGAGAAAACAAACTTAAATTATTTTTTTTGATTTTTCAAACAATCCAATAAAACATTAACAATCTAATGTTTGAATCCTACAATATTCTGATAATACAGCAATGCATTGCCATCAGTAAGCAAAGAAATGAAATGACAGATGTGCAAAAGTCTATCGTATAAGTGCTCTTTTTCGATGTGATGTTTTTCAGGCAGAATTTGCAAAAGTAGCTTGTCATAACTGGTTGCCTTTCCTTCTGCTTGGTTATTGTATGCCGTAATAAACTTATCTAAAAGGGTATTGATAATTTGATATCCTTTGACTTCTTTATCAATGACTTCGCGGCTTTGATAAATGTTCTTTACACTCAACTTGATGATGTCGTCCATTTGCGCTTTATACTTGCTTTTATCCGTCAAGGCAAAGGGGAAATTACCCTGTAGAATCGCTTCTTCATTTTCAATAAAAACCCGAACCGCATCATTGATGAGATTTCCAATAGCCAACGCTCGCAAATAACTGATGCGGTCTTCTCGCGTCGTTAAGGTTTTATATTTGGCTGTATCAATGGTGTCCTTTACTAATTTGATGAGATATTCTAAAGCATAATCTTCCGAAACGAGTCCCAAATTGATTCCGTCTTCAAAGTCAATAATGGTGTAGCAAATATCATCGGCTGCCTCAACCAAATAAGCTAACGGATGACGCTCAAACCCAATATCATTCCCAGATTTATTTGATATTAATCCCAATTCCGCAGCCACTTCTTGAAAGAAATCTTTATCCGTTTGGAAGAAACCGTATTTCTTATCGGCAATATTCTTAGTGGGTTTCTTGGGCAAACTTTCTTTCGGATACTTCATAAACGCACCCAAAGTAGCAAATGAAATTCTTAGCCCGCCTTCTATTCCTGGTCGGCTAGCAGTCAATACTGAAAAACCATTGGCATTCCCTTCAAAATCGATGAGATCTTGCCATTGCTTATCGGTCAAATGTTCTTTGTATTGTTTCCCGTTTCCAATAGAGAAATATTCTCCAATGGCTTTTTCTCCCGAATGTCCAAAAGGTGGATTTCCGATATCATGCGCCAAAGAAGCCGCCGCGACAATGGCACCAAAATCATTCATTTGAAAACCATGCACTTCCTGCAAATACGGATATATTTCAATGATTTTTTTTCCAACCAATCTTCCGATAGACCTTCCTACCACCGACACTTCCAAACTGTGGGTGAGTCTGGTGTGAACAAAATCTGTTTTGGATAATGGAATAACTTGCGTTTTGTCTTGCAAACTCCGAAAAGCGGCCGAAAAAATGATACGATCATAATCTACTTCAAAACCCAATCGGGTGTCATCTTGTTCTTTACGCAGACGTTTGCTTGTATCGCCTTGGCGTTTGAGTGATAAAAGTTGTTCCCAGTTCATTTTTAAATTGTTAGATTTTTGGATTATTAGATCGATTTCTGCATACAAACGCTGTTCTCGACACCTTGATATTGTCCATAATTTGGAATCACTGCATATCCTGCTTTTTGATACAGACCAATGGCTTCCACTTGTTTTATTCCTGTTTCTAAAACACAAGTATTATATGCTAGTTCTTTCGCCCATTTTTCTAGTTCAGTCAAAATCTGATGCGCGATTCCCTTGCCTCTATATTCTGGCAAAACATACATTCTTTTGATTTCTACGGTTTTGTTTTCATAGAATTTAAAAGCTCCGCAACCCAAAGGCTGATTGCCATTATAAAAGACAACAACGTTCTTTATAGCGTCCGATTTATTGTATTGATCATAAAAATCATGATCATCTCCGTCTAAGATCTTTAGCGTCGCATCGAGCAGGACAACCAATTTTTGGTAATCGGGATTTTCGGAAGTGGTTCTAAGTAGCGGCATGACTTGTTGATTTACGATTTTAGCCCTGATGGTAGCGGCATCCTTTTTATCCTGAACTCGTTTCAGGATCTTTAGATTACTTAAACCGTTTCGTCGAGATCCTGAAACGAGTTCAGGTTAAAAAGATACAGCGGACAGCAGGAATAGCTTCTAAAAAACAAAACAGCTACCCAAAGATAGCTGTTTTTTGATGGGATAGTAACCGTCTCAAAAATTACGATCCACACATTTCGCAATCATCGGGTCCGGCATTTCGTGCCAGTTCGATCATAGCTTTAAAATCTTCTGCAGACATTTCGCCCGTTTCATTTGGTTCAGCCACTTCTACTGCGGCTGCCACTTCTTGAGTTGGTTCTGCTTTTTTATCATTGTTCAACGTAAACTTGATGGCGTCTACGGCTGATTTTGTTCTTAAATAATACATTCCGGTTTTTAGTCCAGATTGCCATGCATAGAAATGCATCGAAGTCAATTTCGCATAATTCGCATCTTGCATAAACAAGTTGAGCGATTGCGACTGATCGATAAAATAGCCTCTGTGACGCGACATATCGATAATATCTTTCATCGACATTTCCCAAACGGTTTTATACAATTCTTTCAAATCTTCTGGAATGGCATCGATGTTTTGCACCGAGCCGTTGTGTCGCATGATTTCTTGTTTGAGATCTTCGTTCCACAAACCTCTTTTTACTAGATCTTCTAAAAGATGTTTGTTGACTACGATAAACTCTCCAGATAATACACGACGCGTATAAATGTTAGAAGTATATGGTTCGAAAGCTTCGTTGTTTCCTAAGATTTGTGATGTAGAAGCCGTTGGCATTGGCGCTACCAATAGTGAATTTCTCACGCCATTTTTCATCACTTCTTTTCTCAATGCTGCCCAATCCCAACGTCCGGATAATTCCTCGTCTTTCATTCCCCAAAGATTGTGTTGGAATTCTCCTTGTGAAATTGGTGAACCTTTGAAAGACGAATACGGTCCTTCTTCTACAGCCATTTCCATTGAAGCGGTTACGGCTGCAAAATATAAAGTTTCAAAAATATCTTGGTTTAATTTTTTGGCTTCGTCGCTAGTGAAAGGCATTCTCAATAAGATAAAAGCATCTGCCAAACCTTGTACGCCCAATCCAACCGGACGGTGGCGCATATTTGAGTTTTCTGCTTCTTTTACTGGATAGTAATTTCTATCGATGACTTTGTTCAAGTTTCTAGTTACTCTTTTGGTAACATTAAATAGCAATTCGTGATTGAACGCACCATTTTCGACAAACATCGGCAACGAAATCGATGCTAGATTACAAACTGCAATTTCATCTTCCGAAGTATACTCCATGATCTCGGTACACAAATTCGATGAACGAATCGTTCCAAGATTTTTCTGATTTGATTTGCGATTGGCTGCGTCTTTATATAGCATGTATGGCGTTCCAGTCTCAATTTGAGATTCTAGAATTTTCTCCCACAATTCACGCGCTTTTATTGTTTTTCTTCCTTTCCCTTTTTCTTCGTAAGAAGTATATAATGCTTCGAACTCATCACCATAAACATCGTACAAACCTGGACATTCATTTGGACACATCAACGTCCAAGTGCTGTCTTCTTGTACACGTTTCATGAATAAATCTGACGTCCACATGGCGAAGAACAAATCTCTCGCACGCATTTCTTCTTTTCCAGTGTTCTTTTTCAAATCGAGGAATTCGAAAATATCCGCATGCCAAGTTTCTAAATAAATCGCAAAACTTCCTTTTCTTTTTCCGCCTCCTTGATCTACATATCTTGCAGTGTCGTTGAATACGCGCAACATTGGCACAATTCCGTTCGATGTTCCGTTTGTTCCTCTAATGTAGGAACCTGTCGCTCTAACATTGTGGATAGACAAACCAATTCCACCCGCTGATTGTGAAATCTTCGCCGTGTTTTTCAACGTGTCGTAAATCCCATCAATGCTATCATCACGCATCGACAATAGGAAGCATGAAGACATTTGTGGTTTCGGCGTTCCTGCATTGAACAAAGTTGGTGTAGCGTGTGTAAAGAACTTCTTCGACATCAAGTCATAAGTTTCAATTACAGCATCTAAATCATTTAAGTGAATTCCAACAGCAACACGCATCAACATATGTTGCGGACGCTCTACGATTTTACCGTTGATTTTTAGCAAGTACGAACGCTCTAATGTTTTAAATCCAAAGTAATCGTAATTAAAATCGCGGTTGTAAATCACATGTGAATCTAAAAACTCCGAGTTCTTTTGAATCACATCATGCACTTCTTCCGAAAGCAAAGGCGCTTTCTGATTGGTTCTCGGATTCACGTAATGATACATTTCATTCATGGTCTCCGAAAACGATTTGGTTGTATTTTTATGCAAATTCGAAATCGCTATTCTCGCTGCCAACTGCGCGTAATCTGGGTGCGCAATGGTCATCGAAGCGGCGGTTTCAGCTGCTAGATTGTCTAATTCAGAAGTGGTCACGCCGTCATACAATCCCTCAATAACGCGCATCGCCACTTTTACGGCGTCAACTAAATCGTTGAGTCCGTAGCATAATTTCTTAATTCTGTCGGTAATCTTGTCGAACATTACAGGCTCTTTGTGGCCATCTCTCTTAACTACATACATAGGTTTGTTTGTTTTGCGAACTAGAAAATCCCTTCTCTACTTCTGGTTATTTGTGTGTGTTTTTGGAAGCTAATCCCGCTATTCGCAGTATCTCTTCGAGGATACTTGCTACTATCGGGGCTAGGCAATCCGTTCGTATTTGGCGTGTAGTATAAAAAAAGGCTTAGAGAGGTATTATTTTGAACTTGGTCTTAGCGACTTCGTGGCATTCTAAAAATCTGCGTCGAAAGATATTTTTTGAGATTCAGAGTCTGTACTCATTACTCCTGCTTTTTGATATTCTGCTACACGTTTCTCAAAGAAATTGGTTTTCCCTTGCAATGAAATCATATCCATAAAATCAAACGGATTCGACGAATTGTATTCTCTGGTGCAACCTAATTCTACTAGCAAACGATCAGCTACAAATTCTAGATATTGTGTCATTAAAACCGCATTCATTCCAATCAAACTCACCGGAAGCGACTCGGTAATAAATTCTCTTTCAATATTAAGCGCGTCTACTATAATTTCTTTGATTCTTTTCTTCGGAACTTTATGAATCAAGTGATGATTGTGCAAATGCACGGCGAAATCACAATGCACGCCTTCATCACGAGAAATCAATTCGTTAGAGAATGTCAACCCTGGCATCAATCCACGTTTTTTCAACCAAAAAATCGCACAAAATGCACCCGAAAAGAAAATGCCTTCTACGGCAGCAAACGCAATAAGTCTTTCTGCAAAAGAATCTGACTCAATCCATTTTAAAGCCCAGTCCGCTTTCTTTTTGATGGCTGGAAAAACTTCAAGCGCGGTAAATAATTGATTTTTCTCGACCTCATCTTTTACGTAGGTATCAATCAACAGCGAGTAGGTTTCGCTGTGGATGTTCTCCATCATGATTTGAAAACCATAGAAAAATTTAGCTTCTGCATATTGCACTTCATTGACAAAATTTTCAGCTAAATTCTCATTGACGATACAATCTGACGCGGCAAAAAAGGCGAGAATATGTTTGATAAAATATTTTTCATCAGCACTGAGTTTGTTTTCCCAATCTGACAAATCTTGGTGTAAATCTATTTCTTCAGCAGTCCAAAAACTAGCTTCCATCTTCTTATACCATTCCCAAATATCGTGGTGTTTAATCGGGAAAATAACAAAACGGTTTTTGTTTTCTTGTAGAATAGGTTCTATCGCTGACATCTTTTGTATGTGAATTGAGTGAATTTGTATCAAAAAGAGAGTGCTTTTTGACTGGTACAAAGATTACCTTTTGTAACGGAAAATGAAAGCCAAACTTATTCACAATCGAAGATAGTTTTTAACAAATTGTTTTTTGGTAAGAGATTTTTTGATTTATTGTAAAAACCTACAAATCAAACAACTAGAATTAGGTAAAAATAAAAAAACGCCTATTTACAAGCGTTTCGAAACCTTATTTATTGTATTATTTTAACAACCTCATAACCATTTCTTCACTTATGAAAATTGCAAGAAACGCAATATTATTTTTCCCCTCTTAGTTCTTTAGCAACTTTTTCCAATTCAGCATACCAATCTTCGCCAAAACGTCGGATGAGGGCTTCTTTTACAAATTTATAAACTGGAACTTCAAGTTCCTTTCCAAGTGAACAGGCATCGTCGCAAATTTCCCATCGATCGTAATTGACGGCTGCAAATTCTGTAAAATCCTTCACACGAATAGGATACAAATGACAGGAAACAGGTTTCTTCCAATCGACTGCGCCTTGATTGTAAGCTTGTTCAATACCGCAAAGCGCGGTTTTGCCATCGTAAATGACGTAAGCACAATCTTTTTCGTCTACCAATGGAGTTTCTAAATCGCCATCGGTTCCTTTCCGCCAGGTGCCTTGCGCTTCTATGGCAGCGATACCTTCCGGCCGTAAAAACGGCTTTACTTTGGTGTAGATGTCTTCTAAAATTTTGGTTTCTGCCTCAGATAAAGGCGCTCCCGCATCTCCATCAACACAACAAGCGCCTTTGCATGCGGAAAGATTGCACACAAATTCTTTTTCTAAAATATCTTCTGAAACGATGGTTTTGCCGAGTTGAAACATGGGGCAAAGATACTTTAACTTTCAATAAATTAAAGTAGGAAATGTAAAATTAACAACGCCTTCAAAACTTAATGTGAGACAATAATCTTATGAGTAGATTTCTGATTGTTCGCATTCACTAAATCCAACAGATATATTCCAGGCGGAAGATTTTCGACAGGTACCGATTTGATGTCTAAACCGCTTGCATGCTTAATGGCAACACCTCGGATATCAAATAGATTTGCTTCAATAATCGCCGATGTTGACTGAATGTTAACTATGTTTTTTGCAGGATTAGGTGCAATAGTACTTCCGCTCTTTTGAAATTCATTAACCACCATTGTTGGATCAACTATGTAGACATTTGTCGCAACATTTACTGTACTCGGGTCGACCTGATTTGCCAAATTTTCGACTAGTTTAGTTCCCAAATTAGGGAACTCACTTAGCGTATATTCTTGTGCTCCGACTGTGTTCAAATACACTTGACCGTTCTCATTTATTACCCAACCCTCATATTCATCGTATTCACCGCTCCTCGACATTGCGCAATAACCAATTTCAAGTAACGGGTCTGAAGCGATTTTCGTCTCAGAAACGAAATTAATACCAATACTCCATGTTCCAGGATTAACTGGTAAAGGAATATCTTTCCAAAGTGTGTGATTAGAATTGTAAAATTTTACATTCCCGTCAATTGGAAATTTATCTCCATAAGACTGCCATTGGTAGTATTTCTCTCCGGAATTCTCTAAAACGGTTCTATTTGCAGTACCATAGTAAGTATGCTCTAGTGTCAGCGATGGAGTCGAGTAAATCTTGGTCGTAGTACTAGAACCGTCCCAGCCGATATAGTACGTAGACGCTATCAATTTAGTAGCAAGCCCGTCAATAACGCTAAGGTACATGTAGTTACACTCTGGAATAGAAATGATAACTACACCGTTTTCATTGACAATCTTTCCGGTATAGATCGTCGCTAGTGGAGTAAAGTAGTAATAAATGAAACCAATTTTCAGCAAGGAATCACCATTGAGCTCTGTTTCTGTCAGCATCAAATAGTCCAAAACTTTGTCCCAATCGGGAGGTCCCAATAGGTCGATCGACTTCCAAAGCGTATGATTGGGATTGTAGACTTTTGCGGCATGACCAACTTTATCTAAAAGATAATACTTCTCACCAGAATTTTCCAATTGTTTTCTCCTTACGAATCCTTCGGTATAATTATGCTCAAGGACCAAAGAAGGTACAGAATAAACATTACTAGAGCCGTCTCGCAAATTTGCAACTAGTTTATTATCAAGCCCAGGAATTTCATCCAAATATAGACTTTGGCAATTTGGCACATTCAGAAGTACTGTTCCGTCTTCTGAGACAACCATTCCTTCAAATGGCGATGTGCCGCTGGTATAGATAATTTCCAAATTTGCATCAACATTTATCTTAGATTCAGATAGATGAACGATGCTTTGTCCAATATATTCCGTCGGAAATGGTGCAGGTAAGACAATCATTTTCCAAAAACTGTGATCTGCATTATAGAGCACTAATTCGTTTGTGGCGCTTCTACATTCATAGTACTTTTCGCCTGAATATTCGAGATTGATTCTCGTAACATTGGCGTTATTATAGGCGTGATCCAATTCAAATTGCGCATTAGCCAAAATTGAACAAATCAAAAACAAGAAAAGTAATATTTTTTTCATATTGTTTAATTTTAGTAAATATAAGACAATTAGCAAACTAAACTTTAAACCATTAAAAAAAGACGAATTAATTAGAAGCATTCTTAGTCCAATATCCATATTAAATTGAATACTTTTGTACTCAAATTTAACTATCATGAACTTCGACTTCAAAGAAATAGCAACAATAGGCATGGTACTTTTCGCCGTCATTGATATTGTGGGTTCTATTCCCATTATTGTCGACTTACGAAACAAACACGGTCACATCGAATCGGAAAAAGCGTCACTAGTTGCTGCGATAATTATGATTGTTTTTCTATTTATAGGAGAAGAGTTTCTGAAACTAATCGGAATTGATGTACATTCATTCGCAGTAGCCGGTTCCTTCGTGTTGTTTTTTATTGCTTTAGAAATGATTCTCGGCATTCGAATTTATCGAGATGCAGAAGCCAGTTCCGCATCAATTGTTCCGCTTGCCTTTCCTCTAATTGCTGGTGCGGGAACGATGACCACTTTGCTTTCTTTGCGGTCGCAGTATTACGTTGAAAACATTGTAGTGGCTATCATCCTAAACATTTTTGTTGTTTATGGCGTGCTAAAATCGTCATCAAAAATTGAAAAAATGTTAGGAAAAACGGGACTTGGCGTCGTACGAAAAACCTTTGGCGTTGTGCTATTAGCCATCGCTGTTAAATTATTTGCTTCGAATGTTAAAGGTTTGTTCGTTTAATTCAATTGTATTACTTTCACCTCAAATTATAGTATTCACATGAAGATTTTTACTACTGTTTTGGTTGTGATAGCATTAGCGCTCATCATTTTCAACATTACACTTCTCGATTTTGATCACTTGTTTGAAGGCAACAGCATTGTCGCTTTAATAGGCATTGCAGCCGCTTTTTGCGCTGTTTGTATTCTTTTAATTTTCAGAATGTCAAAAATCATTATTGAAAAAACCAAAGACCAATAATTGATGTTTGATGTTTTAATCATTGGTGGTGGCGTTTCAGGGGTTTCCTGCGCTTTGGTTCTAGGTTCTGCTCACAAAAAGCCTTTTGTTTCTGACAAAAAAATCGGAATTATTACCCATCAAAAAACTTCCTCTCTACAAGAAGCGTTGTTCAATAATGCTTACGGAATTCCACCAGGAACTTTAGGTTCGGATTTATTAGAATCAAGTCTTGAAAATTTATCACAATTGTATCCACATGTGCAACAAATCGCGGGAGAAAAGGTTCTTCTTATTGAAGGCACTTCTCCATACTTCATTGTTGAAACCAATAAGAATCGCTACGAAACCAAAGCAATTGTAGTTGCCATTGGTTATTCCAACACTTTCGCCATTGAGGGTTTAATGCAATTTGTTCAACCTCATCCGAAAGCTGTTGCTGAAAAGCAGCGCATTTCCTTAGTCAACGAGGATCATAAAGTAACTGAAGGAATTTACGTCGCTGGTACTTTAGCCGGTTGGCGCAGTCAATTGTCAATCGCGGCAGGAAGTGGTGCTGCGGTAGCAACCGATATTCTCACCTTGTGGAATCATGGCATCGACTCCCAAAGTCACGATAGCATCAAGAAGGTTTAGGGTTTTGAATTTAAAACGGCTTGAATCATCGGGTCTTGCTTCAAAACAATTTCATAGTACTTTTGTTCATCAAAAAGCTGACGTGCAAATTCTGCTGACAAATATCGTTTTACCAGAGGTTTGTTTTTAGACAAATTAATTTCGATTCCATTCTGCAAAATATAATTTTGAAAATTGGTATAATACTTCTCGTTTCGATTCATTTCTTCTAGAAATTTTTCAAAAGACAAACCTTTAAAATTCGAGCGATACTGGTCTAGTTGTTCAAACACAAACTGTCCAACAAATCCAGTTTGTTCCATCACAAAAGTAAGACTTCCTTCTCCTTTTTTCCCTTCCAACGGAACGAAAATATCTGGAACAATTCCGCCTCCGCCATATACCGTTTTGCCTTTCGACGTTTTAAATTGCAAAGAATCCGCTATTTTGATACTGTCCTTTTCGTACAATTCGCCATTTTGAAATCGTTGGTAAAAATCATTTGCATAGACTTTATCATTGCCTTTGACATAAGGTTTCTGAATTGATCTTCCGGTAGGCGTATAGTATCTAGCTATTGTTAATCGAACCGCAGATCCATCTTCAAAGTCCATTTCTTGTTGAACCAAGCCTTTCCCGAAAGAACGTCGTCCTACGATAATTCCACGATCATTATCCTGAATTGCACCTGCCAATATTTCGCTTGCCGACGCGCTGTTTTCGTTGATTAAAATAAAAACTTTGCCTTCTTCAAAATCACCGACATCTGTGGCGATTGATTTTTGAATTTCATTTCTTTTGTTTTTGGTAAAAACGATAAGTTTTTTATTGACTAGCAGCTCATCGGCAATTTTTACTGCGGTTTCGACGTAGCCACCGCCATTGTCTCGTAAATCAATAATAAAGTTCTTCATGCCGGCATTCCGCAATTTGGTCATTCCATTTTGAAATTCGTCGTAGGTTGATTCAGCAAAACGATTGATTTTGAGATAACCCGTCGTTTGGTTTAGCATTAGTGCCGCATCTACGCTAACAATCGGAACGACATCGCGCCGCAGTTTGATTTTGAATTTTTTGTTTTCACTCCTTCTAAAGACCGTAAGTTCAACTACTGAACCTTGTTCTCCTCTTAATTTAGAAAACAAACTGTCAGACGGTAATTTCCTGCCGAAAAGCTTGACTTTATCTGCATACAAAATTCGATCACCCGACTTGATTCCGGCTTTTTCAGACGGACCGTTTTCTAACGATTTGATTACGGCAACCGAATCTTTGTACATATAAAAGTTAATCCCAATTCCAACAAAGTCGCCTTTCATGCTTTCGGCTTCATCCGATTGCAAACTCGGCGGTAGATATACAGAATGCGGGTCGAGTTGTGCCAATATGTTAGTAACTGTGAGGTCTACGATTGAATCGGCATTGACTTTATCAACATATTCACTGTCAATAAACTCCAGCAGTCTATTGAGTTTGTTCTTAGAATTATTCTTGGAAGAAAAAGGACGATGAATCGGAAAATTCAAGACACTACCAAGCACCACGCCTAATGCAAGTACACAGGAAATGAGGATCGGCAGGTATATTTTGTTCCTTTTCACTTATGCTAAATCTTCAATTTGTTCAACCATTACGCCTGCTTGCACTAGGAAATCTACGCCAGTCGTATCGCGATATCCATGTTGATATACAACGCGCTTAATCCCAGATTGATGAATCAATTTGCTGCATTCTTGGCAAGGAGAAAGCGTGATATAAAGCGTTGCTCCATCACAAGTTTGGGTAGAACGAGCCACTTTTAAGATGGCATTTGCTTCAGCATGCAATACATACCAATTCGTTAGACCCGCTTCGTCTTCACAACAATTTTCAAATCCAGTTGGTGTTCCGTTATAACCGTCTGAAATAATCATGCGGTCTCTCACTATGATGGCTCCAACTTGCTTTCTTTTGCAGTAAGACAATTGGCTCCATTCTTTTGCAATCCGAAGATAAGCTTTGTCGTATTTGTTACGTTTTTTTAATTCCATATTGGTGTATTCCAAAATTCGTTTTCAATAAGCATTGGTGCCACAACACCTATTATAAAAGCCGAAAATACTATCGTAAAATCTCTTTTTGATATCTTAAAGGCCGATTGTGCAACATAAGATATTGCCAAAATTGTCAAGACCACGAGCAATTGCGCTATCTCAACGCCAACTGAAAAGGCAAACAAAGGCACAATCTTGTCTGACACGGTTCCTACTAATATTGTTTTAAAATAGTTGGCGAAACCCAAACCATGGATTACCCCAAAAAACAATGTAATCAACGTGACACTTGTTATTGTCCTCTTTTTGAATGATTTCTTCAGCGCGACAAAATTAAAAATCGCGGCAGATAAAATGGTCATTAGAATAAGAAACTCTACCAAAATCTCATTGATGTGCACTAAATCAAATAAGGATAGGATAAGCGCCAACGTGTGTCCAACGGTAAATCCAGTTATTAAAAATAACAGCCTTTTCCATTCTTGAAACGAATTGGATGCTGTCAAAGCCATCAGAAACAAGACGTGGTCATACGCTTTGACATTCAATAGGTGTCGCAATCCGACTTCAACATAAATCCAAAAATCTGACATTACCTCTATATTACTGATTCGGGAGTGTAAACTTACAATTAATTTTAAAATGCAAATCCATTTAAAATCATAAAACTCTAAGACAAAAATTTAAATAAAATCATGACAAAATAGTTTCAAATAAAAACGAAATAAATATATCTTTGCAGCAGAATCTAAACCCTAACATATGTCATTTTCCGATTTATTTGATAGCGAATTTAAGAACCGTAATAAAGGTCATTTTTCATCTATTGTACGTGTCGCTGTGCACGATGGAGAATTTTCTCCCGAAGAAAAAAAATTCCTAGACAAATTGGCGCTACATCTAGAAATTACGCCTGCAGAGTACGAAGAAATCCTTGAGAATCCACTCAAATACTCGATTAATCCGCCATATTTATACACGCAGCGACTCGAGCGACTTTACGATTTGGCACGCATGGTATACGTAGATCACCATTTAGGAGAAGCGCAAATAAAGTTGTTGCGCAAATTCGGAATCGCATTAGGATTTACGCCAGCGAACAACAATTATATTGTAGATAAAGCGATGGTGTTGATTGGTGCTAACGTCGACTTAGACACTTTTATTTACGAAATGCAACACATGAATAAATAAGAAATTCCAAAAAATAAAATTCCAAATTCCAAACGTTATCGAACCTTGGAATTTGGAATTTTTTTATTGCATTTTTCTAATATTTACTCAACTTCGCCAAATGCATAAACTCTTCTGCCTTTTGCACCATGTTGAAACTTCCGCAGAAAAAAGGCACACGTTGGTGAAGTTCGGTGGGTTGAATTTCCATGATTCTTCCAAAACCGTCTGATGCTTTTCCTCCCGCTTGTTCCGTGATAAAAGCCATCGGATTGCATTCGTACAACAGTCGCAACTTTCCTTTGGGCGCCTTTGAACTGGTTGGATAAATATAAATTCCACCTTTGATCATGTTTCTGTGAATATCAGACACCAAGCTTCCGATATATCTGGACGTATATGGACGATCACCTTCTTCTAATTGGCAATATTTGATATAATCTTTTACGCCTTGTGGGAAATGCACATAATTTCCTTCGTTGATAGAATAAATAGATCCATCTTCCGAAAATTGCATGTTGGGATGTGACAAGTAGAAAGTACCAATTGCCGGGTTTAATGTAAATCCATTGACGCCATGACCTGTAGTATATACCAACATCGTCGAAGTGCCATATATCACATATCCAGCGGCTACTTGATTAATCCCTGGTTGCAAGAAATCTTCCAAGGTAACCGGCGTTCCGACTGGCGTAATACGACGGAAAACTGAAAAAATAGTTCCCACTGAAACATTGACATCGATATTGGAGGAACCGTCGAGCGGATCCATCAAGACGACATATTTGTTATTGTGACTTTTATCTGATCCCGACACAGTGATGAAATCATCGTTTTCTTCGGACGCGATTCCGCACACAATTTCACGATTGATTAAGGTTTGAATAAAAACCTCATTGGCATATACATCTAGTTTTTGCTGGTCTTCGCCTTGTATGTTTTGTTCGCCCGCAGCTCCCACAATGTCAACCAAACCTGCTTTGTTTACTTTGTAGTTGACTACTTTGGCGGCCAAACGAATAGAGTTGATTATTCGTGATAATTCCCCTGAAGAATACTGAAAAGCGTTTTGATTTTCAATAATAAATTCACCCAGTGTTTTGTTGCGTTCTTCCATTGCGAAATCGTTGTAGTTAGTGGTGCAAATATAGTTGGAAATTCCAATATTCAAAATCCCAAGATTTCCCACTTATTATTGGAATTTGGAATTTCTTGACTGGAATTTTATGTTTTGGATTTGTATATTTGTTTTTGAAACCGAAAACCCTAGCCCTGATAGTAGTGGAAATCCTTTTTCTTTTTCCTTTAAAAAGCAAAAGATTGGAACGAATAGCGGGATCAAGCTCCTAAAAATGAAGATTAGAAAAGGCCAAAAAGAAGACATGCCAGCCGTTTTGAGTTTGATTCAAGAACTCGCTACTTTTGAAAAAGAACCCGACGCTGTTGTCGTAACAGTCGCCGACCTTGAGCGAGATGGCTTTGGTGAAAACCCCTTGTTTTATACATTTGTTGCGGAAATCGACGGTCAAATTGTAGGCATGGCGCTTTATTATTATCGCTATTCTACTTGGAAAGGCAAAACCATTCACTTAGAAGATTTGATTGTCAAAGAAAAGGTGCGCGGTTCTGGTTTGGGATATCAACTTTACGCGGCGGTCATTGCACAAGGCAAAAAAGACCAGGTGCGCAGAATAGAATGGGCAGTTTTAGATTGGAATACGCCAGCGATTGACTTTTATGTTAAGTCGGGCGCCAAAGTTCTAGAAGATTGGCGCGTGGCGCAGATGGATGAACAGGGAATTGAAAATTTTGGAAAATAGGACCAAGAGCAAAGAACCAAGACGATAAAGACATTCTTGACTCTTGATTCTTGACTCTTTAATAAATCTTTTATGAGAATATTCAAATTTGGTGGCGCCTCAGTCAAGGACGCTGCGGGAATCAAAAATGTATACGGCGTATTGCAGCAAGTCGGTTTTGACGATGTGCTGTTGGTGGTTTCGGCCATGGGAAAAACCACGAATGCTTTAGAAGTTGTGGTCAAAGACTATTTTGAGAAGTCGCCGTCGTTGCAATCTTCTATTCAAGAAGTTAAAAAATACCACAATCAAATTCTATTGGATTTATTTGAAGATGATAAGCATCCTGTATTTCAGGCGGTTTCAGATTTATTTACTGAGTTAGATTACTTTTTGAAACACAACAAATCGCCTAATTATAATTTCGTGTATGACCAAATCGTCAGTTATGGCGAACTTTTGTCGACGACCATTCTTTCGCATTATATGAATTTCCGTGATTTAAAGACCACGTGGATTGACGTTCGAAACTATATCAAAACCGATGCGACGTACCGCGACGCTGAAGTAGATTGGGACATGACGCAAAAGAATATTTCGAAAATTGCCAAAAAGAAAGTGTTGCATATTACCCAAGGATTTTTGGGTTCGGATGAGCATGGATTTACCACGACCTTAGGCCGTGAAGGTTCAGATTATACCGCTGCGATTTTTGCGTATTGCTTGAATGCGGCAAGCGTCACCATTTGGAAAGATGTCCCTGGCGTGATGAATGCCGATCCGCGTTATTTTGAGAATGCCACTTTGTTGAACCAAATCTCCTACCGCGAGGCGATTGAGTTGGCGTTTTATGGCGCGAGTGTAATTCACCCTAAGACCTTGCAGCCTTTGCAAAAAAAGGAAATTCCGCTGTATGTTAAGTCTTTTGTCGAGCCGTTATTGCCCGGAACCAGTGTTGCTAAAGGCGCCGATTTAGAGCCGTATTTGCCTTGTTTTATTGTGAAGAAAAACCAATTGTTGATGTCGCTTTCTTCGATCGATTTTTCTTTTATCATGGAAGAAAATATCAGTGAAATCTTTGCGCTATTGCATGAATACAAGATGAAAGTAAGCTTGATTCAAAACTCTGCCATTAGTTTTTCTGTATGCATTGACGATAAGTTTGGCAACTTTCAAGAGTTGAAAAACATTTTATCCAAGAAGTTTAAAGTGGCTTATAATGAGAATGTGTCGTTGTATACAATACGCCATTTTGATGACAAAGCTGCAGAAATGGTCGCCACAAACAAAGTGGTTTTGTTGAAACAAATTAGCCGAGAAACCATGCAAATTGTGACTAAAGAATAACCCTGGTAAGAACATTCAAAAAAAACAAATCATAAATATTCATTTTTCCTTTTTTTTGTGAAGAAATATTCTTAACCTTGTTGGCTATACAATGAACTAACAACCAAACTTTTAAAACCCAATTTTATGAAGAAAATTACTTTATTTTTTGCCCTTGTTATGCTTTCTCTTCAAAGCAATGCGCAAATTGCCGCTGGGAGCGTAGCGCCAGATTTTACCGCGACGGACATCAATGGTGTTTCACATCATTTAGCCGATTATTTAGCGGCTGGAAAAACCGTTATTATTGATGTTTCAGCCACTTGGTGTGGACCTTGTTGGAATTTTCATAACTCAAAAGCACTAGATGATTTATATACAGCATACGGACCAGAAGGATCAGATGAAGTTGTTATCTTGTTCGTTGAAGGAGATGCTCAAACTACAAGTGCTGATTTGAACGGAACTGGAACTAATACACAAGGAAACTGGGTTGCAGACACGCATTACCCAATTATTGATGGAAGCAATATCGGTTCGCTTTATCAAATCACTTATTTCCCAACTGTTTTTAGAATTTGTCCAAACGGATTAGTGACTGAAATGGGCGGTCGTACTGCTAGTGCAATTAGAACAGATCTTAACACCAATTGCGTTCCTCTAATCGGTACTCAAAATAATGTAGGTGCATTAGATAATTCAAATTCTTTTTGTACAACAAGCGGCGCTGCTATTGCGAAAATGAGAAATTATGGTGAAAACACCATTACTTCTGCTACTTTAAACCTTAAAGAAAATGGCAATGTTGTAGCTACAAAAAACTACGCAGGTTCGATGCCACGATTTACTACTAGATCTTTAACCTTTGATAGTTATGTTTTTGATCCAACTGCAGATTATACGGTTGAAATTGCTTCTGTTAATTCAAATGGGCTTTTCAACTCTGCTATAACTTCTGCGGAAATGGGAGTTGCTTTGGCTAAACAAGCAACAACTGATATCGTTGTTAAAGTTTATACTGATAACTATCCAACTGAAATCACTTGGAATATCAAGAATAGCGCTGGGACTATTGTAGCAAACGGCGGTCCTTATGTTGGAAGTGCAAATGGCGGTGGTGCAGATGCAAATACTACTAAAACGCACAATGTTACTTTGTTGGCAGACGATTGTTATTCTATCAATCTTTTGGATTCCTATGGTGATGGATGGGGTCTTGGAAGCACACCACACGGGATGGAAATTTTTGACAACACCAGCAACTCAATTTTAGACATTCCTGTTGGTGCTTTTGGTACAGCATTGGCAAAACCAAATTCATTGACTACTGCGCAACTTGCTGTAAGTTCTTTTGAAGCGAACACAGTTAAATTGTTCCCTAATCCTTCAACTGGTTTGATTTCTATCAACACAGAATCTGCAGTAAATGTGAGCATCGTTGATGTTACAGGGAAAGTGGTTTTTGTTGCAACTAACGTTACAAAAGACAAAAACATCGATTTATCTGGGTTACAAAAAGGCGTTTATCTTGCGAAAATTTCTAGCGAAAACGCAACAACAACTGAAAAAATTATCCTAAACTAAAAACAAAATGAAAAAGATTTTCATAGCTACTGTTGCTCTTTTTTCACTTGTCGCTTCGGCACAAATGTCCTTGAAAAAATTAGACGGTACGCCTATCAATAATGGTGATGTCTTTACCTATGATGTGGCTGTAGAGCCAGGTTCTTATATGGGAATTAAGATATATAATAGTTCTGGTAGTCCCATTAACGTAAAAGCAAAAGTAGAAAGCGTTACCAATTCAGACGGAACCAATGTTCAATTTTGTTTGGGTGATGTTTGCTTAGCTACGGTTACAGCCGGAAACTCATATCCGCCAAACTTTCCAGCTTTTATTGATGCAAATAGTGAAAATGGCGATTTTGACCACTTCTTGAATTTAAATTCAGGTATTAATCCAAATCTTCCTGTGTCTTATTCATTCAAGTTCTATCAAGTGGATGGCAGCGGAGCTGAAGTTGGAAATTCTGTTTCCTTTTCTTACCGTTATGTATCGCCGTTGGGTGTTTCCAGCTTTAATCAATTGGAGCAGTCAGGTGTAGTTTTGAAGTCTAATGTTGTTTCGAACGAATTAGAAATGACAACGACCAAAGAACTACAATATTCGCTATTTGATGCCAATGGTAAATCAGTGCTAACTCAAAATCTAGAAATTGGAAATCATGCGATTGATTTTTCAAACTTTAGTGCTGGAATCTATATTCTTTCGTATCAAAACAAAGAAGGACAAAACGGATCCATTAGAATAATTAAGAAATAGTGCGGTAACCGCCTTTTCATGATACCAAAACCGCCTAACATTTTAGGCGGTTTTTTTTTGACTTCAAACTGCCTTTGCAGCAACAAGATCTCTCCGTACTATTTTTGTAAATTAATAATTACAATAAAACACACTACTTTTGAGGTCCATACGTTTTACATTTTATGTTTAGAATTCTTCTTTTTAGTCTCGCACTTAGTTGTCTTGGTCTACAAGCCCAGCAAGTCGAAACGCCTTATAAATCGAAGAAAATTATTGCCACGCGCGACACCATTCACATTGATTCAACGAGCGTCAATTCGAGTTTTTTTAAACTCTTAAACGCTAAAAACGAAGAAATAGATTCTGCTTCCTATCACATAAATTTCCAAAAAGGAACGCTTGTCTTTAAAGAAAATTACGATTTCAACTCAGATACTTTAACCGTTCGCTTTTTAAAATTCCCCAAGTTTCTAACCAAAGAATACAGCATTTATGATTCGAGTCGTGTCGTAAAAAGCGACAACGGGCTGTACGATTTATATAAAGTATCGCGAGATCCTTTCAAAAAATTCGTTCCCTTTGAAGGGCTCAACACTTCCGGCAGCATTACCCGTGGCATTAGTATTGGTAACAATCAAAATGCGGTTGTCAATTCAAATCTAGACCTGCAAATTACAGGAAAGATATCCGACAAAGTAAGTCTTCGTGCTTCCATTCAAGACAGCAATATTCCTTTACAAAGTAGCGGATACTCTCAGAAATTGGATGAATTTGACCAAATATTTATTGAGTTATTTAGCGAGAAATGGAGTATTCGTGCCGGTGATCTCTTTTTAGAAAATCGAAAATCAAGATTTCTAAATTTCAATAAGAAAGTGCAAGGACTGTCAACCAATTTTAACTTTGGGAAACCCGGAAAAGCCACGAATGTGTTTGCCTCGGCCGCTTTAGTTCGGGGACAATATGCAAAAAGTAGTTTTGTAGGACAAGAAGGCAATCAAGGTCCGTATAAGTTACTTGGCTCCAACGGCGAGCTATTTATCCTTGTCGTCTCCGGTTCTGAAAGAGTTTACGTAAACGGAATTCTGCTCAAGCGAGGCGAAAACAATGATTATATCATCGACTATAATGCCGGGGAGATTATCTTCACTTCATTATTCCCAATTACGTCGGAGATGCGAATCAATATTGAATATCAGTTTTCTGATCGAAATTACAGTCGATTTGTAACCTATTTTGGCGCGTCACACGAAAGAGAAACGTGGAGTATTGGCACGAATATCTACTCTGAAAGTGACATCAAAAATCAATCTTTGCAGCAAAACTTATCGCCAGAACAAGCACAAATATTGGTTGAAGCAGGCGACAACACCAGTTTAATGACTGCACAGTCTGCTTATATTGATGAATTCTCCCCTAACAAAATTCTCTATAAAAAAACCACCGTCAATTCGGTTGAAGTATTTGAATACTCTACGAATTCAACCGACGTTTTATATAATGTTAGATTTAGTTTGGTCGGCAACAATCAAGGAAATTATATCTTGTCGAATGCCGCGGCGATTGGTAGGATCTACGAATATGTTGAACCCATTGACGGGATAAAACAAGGAAACTACGAACCTATTATTCGATTAATTCCACCAACGAAAATTCAAATCGCAACACTATTCGGAAAAATAAATCCATCTGAGAAAACCAATATTGATTTTGAAGGGGCTTTTAGCAACAATGACTTGAACCTATTTTCGAGCATAGACGATAAAGACAATCAAGGCGCCGCCGGTAAAATCAATGCTAAACAGCGACTATTTACCGGAAACTGGCAAGTAGATGCGTTTGCCAACTATCAATTTGTTCAAAAAGAATTTAGAACCATTGAGCGACTGTACACTATAGAATTTGACCGCGATTGGAATTTAAATGCTCCCGTAGGAAATCAGAGCTTTATTACAACAGGTTTAGAATTTAAATTGCCAAAAAAGGGAATGGCTACCTATCAATTTGAAAACCTGGAATTTTCAAAGAATTTTAATGGAAATCGGCACAGCATCAACACAACGTTTCAGTTAAGCCAGTGGAATTTTCAAAATAAAGGAAGCTACTTGAGCAGTAATGGTGCAACTTCGAGTTCAAAGTTTCTGAGAAATCAATCGCAAGTTAAATATCATTTTAAAAAAAATTGGGTGGGCTCTTCACTTCGATTGGAAGATAATCAGGAGAAAATAAAACCCACGCAACTGCTCTCCTCACTAAGCCAAAGATTTGTCGAATATGGTGCTCTGGTAGGACGTGGCGACAGCACGAAGGTCTATTTTGAGCTCGGCTACTTGCATCGCGCTAACGATAGTTTACAAAACAGCGTTTTGAAACGCGTAAACACTTCTCAATCCTATTATTTGAAATCAAAATTGATTCAAAATGACAAAAGCGATCTATCTGTATATGTGAACTATCGCAATCTAAAATATGAAGACAAAACAAGAGCAAACGAACCTTCATTAAACTCAAGAATCTTATATAATGACCGCTTTTTCAATCAACTAATTCAAAGCACAACAGCCTATGAAACTGCTTCAGGGACTATTCCACAACAAGAATTTACCTATTTAGAAGTTGAGGCTGGACAAGGCGTTTATGCGTGGAATGATTACAATGGCAATGGTACTCAAGAACTACAGGAATTTGAAATTGCTCCATTTCCAGATCAAGCCAAGTACATCCGTGTATTCCTTCCCAATCAGATTTTTATCAAAACCCATCAAAACAAATTTTCAGAATCGATTACCTTAAATCCAAATCAATGGCAAAATGAGAAAGGACTCAAGAAATTACTATCCTACTTTTATAATCAAACTTCTTTTTTGATTGATCGAAAAATAGGACGCAATGGCGGCAATTTTGATCTAAATCCATTTTCAACTTCCTCGGAAAACCTACTGGGCTTGAACACCAGTTTTCGCAATAGTTTCTTTTACAATCGAGGAAAACAAAAACATTCGGTTACTTATACTTATATACAAAATGAAGCGAAAAGTCTGTTGTCGTTTGGCGCTCAGAAAAGTACTAGCAGTTCCAATCAGTTGCAATATGACTATCTTCTTCAAAAATACTGGTTGTTTGCTTTTTCAGGCAAAACGGTAAATACGAATTCCGAAGTAGAGAACTTCGAATCTAGAAATTTCAAAATTGACGGTTACCAAATTGCACCAAAAATCTCGTATTTATTTTCTCAAAACGCTAGTTGGGATATTTTCTATGAATTTTACCAAAAGGAAAACCAAATTGGACAAGCAGAACTTCTAAAGCAATCAAGAGTTGGCACGTCATTCTCCTATGCAAGCGAAAAGAAACTAACCTTAAATGGCGAGTTTTCACTTTATGAAAACAATTATACTGGCGACCCCAATTCGCCCATTGCATTCCAAATGCTTGAAGGATTGCAGCCTGGGAAAAATATGACTTGGCGGCTGTTATTGCAAAAAAACCTCACCCAGTATTTAGATATCAATATCAACTATCAAGCTCGCAAAAGCGAAACAAGCCAAACCATTCACAATGGTAATATTCAATTGAGAGCCTATTTTTAGATTTTTGGATTTGCGTCATTTTTATTTGTAACTTTAATCTATGTTTAACTAAATCACAATCTCATGAAAAAAATTCTTTTAGTGTGCTTTTTGTTTGTTTTCTCAACAACCTTCTATGCGCAAGAAACTAAGGCGAAAAAGACGTCAAAAGCAAAAACAGAAAAAGTAGCGAAAGCAAAAGAAGCCGCCGCTGAGAAAAAAGAGAAAGCCGCCGCAAAGAAAGAAGCTGCTGCTGAGAAGAAAGAAAAAGCTGCCGCAAAGAAAGAAGCTGCCGCTGAAAAGAAAGAAAAGGCTAGTGCTAAAAAAGAAACCGCTTCTGACAAAAAAGAGAAAGCCGCTGCTAAAAAAGTCGAAAAGAAAGCGACCAAGTCTTCAGGAGCTGCCAAAAAAGAAATTAAAGAAGCAACGGAAAAGACAAAAAAGGAAACCAAAAAAGCCGCTACGAAAGTTAGAGAAACTTCAGAAAAAGCACCAAAAGTTGCTGACAAAGTAACTGGCATGTACAACGGAAAGAAAGTATATACGGGGCCAAGAGGCGGAAGATATTACATCAATTCAAATGGGAATAAGACGTATATTTCCGATGATAAATAAGATTCACTAAATAAAAAAACGCGACACTTTTGAAGTTGTCGCGTTTTTTTGTGGAGAATATCGGATTCGAACCGACCACCTCTTGCCTGCCAGGCAAGCGCTCTAGCCAAATGAGCTAATCCCCCAATCTGTCGCAAATATAAATTAAAAAGTTGTATTCAAAGACAATGATACGCCTGAACTTTCAGGAACAAAACGACAAACACCACCAACACAAACTAAACCTCCTCTTTGGCGTCCGTAACTCAATGCAATTCTAGTTGATTTTTGTCGAAATGCCCCGCCTAAATTATAATAATGATTTCGTGCTTCTGGATCGTCATTGCCATAATTGTACATATCCGATGTGAAAAAGGACAACTTTGAATTCAAGTTAAATTCTACGGTAGAGGCCGCCCAATTTTTCTTGTCTGAATCTGCCCACATATGTTCCCCAACTACTCGGATAGATTTTGAATCTGTAAATTTATAAGTTCCCTCCGCTCCAAGAATATTAGTTTGAACCAAGCCATAAGTTTCTTCTATTAGTTTCTTATTGTAATACTGGTTGATGTAGGAAAAAACAGATTGCCATTTTGCATTCCATTTTTTGGTAAATTCTATATTGTAATCAGAAAAATATTTTTTGCCAAAGGCAAAATAATCTGTTGCATAATCTTTCTTAGGTAAATAGAAAGTTCCGCCCAAAGCATTCCAATTAGACATGTTGATTGCTAATTTTGCCCCATATTTTCCTCCTAACAGCGAATTCTTTTTGATGTTGTAGAAAAAATCTACTTGACCGCCTATCTCTCCTGTTTTTAAAAGGGTTTCATCTCCTAAGAAAACATTGGGTTGAGACTGATAAACGTATATGTTCGCTAAGTTATAGTGATGTTGCTTGGTCAGACTTGGAATAAAATTCAAAATTCGATCATTGAACGCATTTCCTTTCGCAATTCTTTCAGAGAAAAAGCCCATGTTTTCTAATCTCCTAAAAGAACCATCAATTCCAAATCCTTTTTTCGAATACCCCAAATTCATTAACAAGGCATTTCCTGGCTTGATAAAATTATTTTCAATTTGCTCGCGCACTTCAATGATAGCGTCCTTCGATTTGATATTATATTCTGTCGAGAAATAAAAACCGTTATGCGAAAAATCTATCCTTGCAGCATAACCATTAGTCAAACTATTGAAATTCGGATTCGGAATTGATTCCACTATTTCTTCTCGCCCCACATAAGTTAAACCCAGAGAAAGCTCAGAAGTTTTCATTTGAAGCAAATTTGAAAGGACAATCTCAGTGTCAACTCCGTAAATTTCGCCTTTTGAAATATCAAAACCCGTACGTTGTCGACCGTATATACTTTTTAGAGTGAAATAGCTGTTGGGTTTAAAAATTACACGTCCACCGCGTAGGGAATTATTGATGCCAAGTGCTCTGTCTTCCCAACTTCTATACAATAATCCGCTTCCAAATTGCTCGTAGAAATAACCCGCAGTAAGATCTATTTTATCATTCTTAAACTGAAGAAAGTAGGTGGCAACATCGGATTTGTCGTATCGTGGATTGAAATTCAATAGCGCTTGATCTTCATAAGACTCGCCTTGAATACCTGCTATCCAATTTTTGTATTTTAGATTTGCGAACAAATAACTATTGGCTCTTAGTGGCGTTTCAGGATGAACGACGTTAAGTCCTTTATCGTTCAAATACCATTGCGAATTGGATTCAAAACCGCCATAGAAATTTATCTTCTCTGGCTTGCCTGATTCCTGTGCGTTCGCACAAAAGGCGGTGAGTGCTACGAAAAAAAACAGTCTGATTTTCATAGCTTAAAGCGTTTTCATTTTTTCAACTAGTTCTTTTTCATTTCCAGGCACATAGCCATTTTGGATATGCACAATTTCTCCATTCTTGACAACAATTGTATAAGGAATATTTACAATAGACAACGCTCTCTTAAAATCTTGATTGGTGTCCAACAGAACTTTATAATCCCAGCCTTTTCCATTAACAAGAGGTTTAACTCTTTTTTGGGTTCTGGAATCGTCAGTAGATACCGCTATTATTTCAAAATTGACGCTTTTTTTCCACTCTTCTTGTACATCGTTCATCTCGTCTAATTCACTAATGCAAGGCGTACACCAAGTCGCCCAAAAAGAAAAAACATACAATTTGTCCTTTTCGCTAAAATCGTTTTTCAAAGAAATTGATTGGCCTTCCAGATTACTTAAACTTAAATTTGGAAGTTGTTTTTGTGCAAAAACACTAAGGTTGACAAAAAACAAAAGGAGGCAAACTTTCTTCATAATTGTATTGATTTAACTGCAAATAAATAAATTATAATCATTAAAATAAAATATTATTTGTTTTATTTGTATTTTAGAATCCTATTTTTTTTGCTATGAAAAATTATCACTATATCGTAGTCTTATTTTTAAGTCTTACCGTATTATCCTGCAGCGATGCAGTCGTGGTTTACAGCCCAATCGCAGTAGATGATAGCGTAGATGCTGATCCTATTTCTGGTCTGTTTAAGAAACAAGTATTAATAGAAGATTATACTGGCACCTGGTGCGGAAATTGCGCCCGAGTTGCCTACGCAATCGAAAAAACAAAGGAACAATCGGACCGTGTCGTATCAGTTGCTATTCATAATGGGAACGATCCCTATAATTTTGAAGACATTGGACCGCTTCAAAATTTAATTTCACCGAACAGCGAATTGGCATTGCCACAATCTCGTTTAAACAGAACCACAACTTGGACATTTCCTGAAGTCAACAATGTGCAACAAGTACTTAATTTGACGAGTAATAATTGCGGTCTTGGACTGGCTTTAGACTCCGAGGTATCGGCGAGCAATATCAATCTTAATGTGAATGTGAAATTTGCTCAAAATTATTCAAATCTAAGATTGGTTGTTTACGTGTTAGAAAACCATTTGATATACAGACAAACCAACTATTCTAATTTTTATGGCGGCGTCAACCCCATACCTGCTTTTGAGCATAATCATGTTCTCAGAGCTTCATTAACAAATTTGTTAGGTGATGCGCTTCAAAACACCAACTACAATCAAACTGTAACTACTAATTTTTCTATTCCGATACCGTCAAATGTGAGCAATGCGGAGAATATTAGTTTTGTAGCTTTTGTCGTTGAAGAGAATAACAATGTCCTCAATGTTAGAGCGGCTGAAACGAACGAAAATCAAACTTTTCAGGAAAATCCGTAGTTCCTAATCGAACCCGCATCAAGTCGCTTCAATGCGACTTTTTTTATGATTACTGTCCATATTAAAATCTGGGCAGTTTATTTGAAAAGTAATTACCTTTGCTTCAAATTTTACGAAATGAGCAACATTAGAATTACCAAAGAATTTAGTTTCGAAACGGGTCACGCGCTATATGGCTATGACGGAAAGTGCAAGAATGTGCATGGACATAGTTATAAATTATCCGTAACCGTTATAGGTGTCCCTATTTCGGACCGCAACAACGGCAAATTCGGGATGGTGATTGATTTTTCAGATTTAAAGAAAATTGTCAAAGAAGAAATAGTCGATCATTTTGATCACGCAACGGTATTTAATCAAACTACACCACACATAGAACTGGCGAACGAACTAATAGATCGCGGCCATCGCGTTATTTTAGTCGATTACCAACCCACAAGCGAAAACATGGTGATTGATTTTGCACAAAAAATAAAAAGCCGATTGCCAAAAACTATCGAATTACATTCACTAAAATTACAAGAAACAGACACTTCTTTCGCGCAATGGTTTGCCAGCGACAATTTGTAATTTGAATCCAAAAAGAGCAATTCAATTATGACTCCAAACAAAAAAATATACTTCGCCTCCGACCAACATTTTGGCGCGCCAACTGCGGAATTGAGTTTCCCACGTGAACAAAAATTCGTGGCTTGGCTAGACGAAATTAAGAAAGACGCGGAAGCCATTTTTTTATTAGGTGATCTTTTTGATTTTTGGTTTGAATATAAAAAAGTGGTCCCGAAAGGATTTATCCGGGTTTTAGGAAAACTTGCGGAAATAAGAGATAGTGGCATTCCTATTTATTTCTTTGTCGGCAACCACGATTTATGGATGAACAACTATTTCGAAAAAGAATTGAATATTCCAGTTTATCACGACAATCAAGCATACACTTTTGGAAACAAAACCTTCCTGATTGGTCACGGCGACGGTAAGGGCCCTGGAGACAAAGGCTACAAACGAATGAAAAAAGTGTTTGTGCATCCACTTTCAAAATGGATCTTCCGCTGGTTGCATCCTGACATTGGAGTATCTCTTGGTCATTATCTCTCGGTTAAGAACAAACTGATTTCAGGTGATGCTGATGTAAAATTTCTCGGTGAAGACAACGAATGGTTGGTTCAATATTCGAAACGAAAATTAGAAACACAGCATTACGATTACCTCATTTTCGGACACCGGCATTTACCCATGATTATTAAGGTGGGCGAAAACTCTGAGTACGTAAATTTAGGTGACTGGATTGGCTATTTTACTTACGGTGTTTTCGACGGAACAACGTTTGAATTGAAAAAATTCGAGTGACACTATTTGATGTCTTTCAATCGCAATTGCACTGAAACCATCCCATTCCACTCGTTTTCTTCGATACAATAAACTGCTTCAAAAGGTTTTTTGTTTTGAATTAAATCTAACCTATTCGCGAGACCAAATCCAACTGCTGAAAAACTTGGTGAATTGATTTGCTTCAGCGTGAGTTTCAAATGGGTATTATCAGATCCTATCGTTTTTCCGTAGCCAGTATCAATCACATTTTTACTCCAAAACACAGGCGTCCGATTTTGCGGACCAAAGGGTTCAAACTGCTTCAGAATACGTGTCAATTTTGGCGTGATTTCAACAAAATCGATTTCGGCATCCACTTCAATTTCAGGAGTCAACATGTCGGGCGCTATGGTTTCTTGCACTACTTTTTCGAATGCGTCTTTAAATTTTTGATAGTTTTCAGGTTTTAAAGTCATCCCTGCAGCATACATATGGCCTCCGAACTGCTCCAGATGTTCGGCACAAGCTTCCAGCGCATTATAAACATCAAATCCAACAACAGAGCGTGCCGACGCCGCATATTTGTCGCCACTTTTGGTAAATACGATGGTGGGTCTATAGTAGACTTCTATCAATCGAGACGCTACAATTCCGATTACCCCTTTATGCCAATCTTCTTGAAAAACGACGGTCGTAAACCGCTCCTTTTCATGATGTTCTTCTATTTGACTCAAGGCCATTTTCGTGATTTGCTGGTCTAGATCTCTTCGGTCTGTATTATACTGCTCGATCTCAGACGCAAACTGTTGTGCTTGAGCTAAATTGAATTCGGTAAGTAATTCTACAGCATGATTTCCGTGTTTGATGCGACCCGCCGCGTTTATCCGTGGAGCAACAATAAAAACGACATCTGTAATCGTGAGTTCTTTCTTTTTTACTTGTTGAATTAAAGCCTGAATTCCTGGACGAGGTTCGCTATTGATTACCTGCAATCCAAAATAAGCTAAGATCCTATTTTCGCCCGTTATGGGAACAATGTCAGCAGCAATGGCCGTCGCAACTAAATCTAAGTAGGGAACAAAATCATCAATTGTTTGATTTCTGTTTTGGCCCAGCGCTTGAATTAACTTGAATCCAACGCCACAGCCACAAAGTTCATCATAAGGATAAGTGCAATCTTCTCGTTTTGGGTCTAAAATCGCGATCGCTTTCGGTAAAACATCTCCGGGACGATGGTGGTCACAAATAATAAAATCGATGTTTTTTTCTCGCGCGTAATTGATGTGGTCTATCGATTTGATGCCGCAATCAAGTGCAATAATCAACGAAAAACCGTTATCATCAGCAAAGTCAATTCCTTTATAAGAAATGCCGTAACCTTCGTCATATCTATCCGGAATGTAAGTCGCTATGTTGGGATAAATGGTTTTTAGATAAGAAGAAACTAATGATACTGCTGTAGTTCCGTCTACATCGTAATCTCCGAAAACTAAGATATTTTCTTGATTTAGAATTGCCTTTTCGATACGGTCAACAGCCGCATCCATATCTTTCATCAAATACGGATTGTGCAAATCATCTAAATTGGGTCGAAAAAAAGCTTTTGCTTGCTCAAAGGTCGTGATGCCTCTGTTAATTAAAAGTGTCGCTGTTACAGCGTCAATATTCAAAACATCCATCAGATGTTTCAATTGGTCGGGTTCGGGTTGTGGTTTGATTGTCCAGCGCATAAGATAAAATTTGTTTGGTGTATACTCAATGAATTGTTTTTCAAATTTAGAAAAAAAACAAATAGAACTAACTTTAGCATCGACATGAAAATTCATTTCAAAAAAATTTCGTTATTTGTTTAAAATTAAAATCTCATGCAAATCCAAGGTCAAATAGTAGATATCAAAAACAGACGTATTTATTCTGGTGAAATTACTGTCGAAAACGGAAAAATTACCGCTATTGCAGCAAAAGAACACAACGTAAAAACGTATATTTTGCCTGGCTTTATAGATGCACATATTCATATTGAAAGCTCGATGCTAGTGCCTTCAGAATTTGCTAAATTGGCGGTGCTTCACGGAACCGTCGCTACTATTTCCGACCCGCATGAAATTGCGAATGTACTCGGAAAAGAAGGCGTTTACTATATGATTGAAAACAGTAAGAAAGTGCCGTTGAAGTTTCATTTTGGCGCGCCTTCTTGTGTTCCTGCTACTGCTTTTGAAACTGCTGGCGCCGTCATAGATGCTGAAGATATCAAAGAATTGATGGCCCATCCTGATATTTTTTATTTGTCAGAAATGATGAATTATCCGGGCGTTCTTTTCGATGATCCCGAAGTTTTAAAGAAAATTGAATGGGCAAAACACTTCGGCAAACCTGTCGATGGCCATGCGCCTGGGCTGCGCGGTGAACCTATAAAAAAATACATCGCCGCTGGCATTACCACCGATCATGAGTGTTTTACGTTTGAAGAGGCGCAAGAAAAATTGTCGCTGGGTATGAAAGTCCTCATTCGTGAAGGAAGTGCCGCCAAAAACTTCGAAGCTTTGATTGATTTGCTGCCAGAACATTTTGAAAATATGATGTTCTGCTCCGACGACAAGCATCCTGACGATTTGATTATCAATCATATCAATGCGCTTTGTGCTCGAGCTATTGCAAGAGGAATGGATGTTTTTAAAGTCTTACAAGTGGCTTGTGTTAATCCTATTCATCATTATAAAATGGATGTGGGTTTACTGCAACCAAATGATGCTGCAGATTTTATCGTGGTAGAAGATTTGGTTGATTTTAAAGTGATTCAAACCTATATCGATGGGGAATTGGTCGCGGAAAACGGTCAATCTTTTGTTGCACATGTGCCCTTTGAAACACCTAACAATTTCAATACATCTAAAAAGGAAATTTCAGACTTTGAAGTTACAGGAACCGCTCCAAAAATTAGAGTAATTGAAGCTTTAGAAGGACAGTTGATTACAAACGAAATTCACTGCCACGCATTGTTATCAGAGGGTAAAATTTTAGTTGACACATCAAATGATGTTTTAAAAATGGCTGTTGTCAATCGATATCAAGATACAAAACCAGCGATTGCCTTTATCAAAAATTTTGGTTTGAAAAAAGGGGCTATTGCCAGTTCAGTGGCACACGATTGTCATAATATTGTGGTGGTCGGAACATCGGATGAAGAAATTTGCAAAGCGGTCAACCTCATCATCGAAAACACCGGTGGCATTTGCGCCGTTGATGGTGACAATAGAAAATCGCTCGCTTTACCAGTTGCTGGCATTATGAGCGACACTAATGGCTGGGACACCGGAAAATCCTACCAAGAAATTGATGCCATGGCCAAAGAACTTGGGAGCACACTAAATGCGCCTTTTATGACGCTTTCTTTCATGGCACTTTTGGTCATCCCCGATTTGAAATTATCGGACAAAGGTTTGTTTAGTGGAAAATCTTTTTCGTTTGTTGATTTAGAAGTTTAAAGCGGTGCCAACCATTTTTGTAACTCAGCCACAACTTCATTCGCCACCATTCTAGAAACTATTTTTCCTTGCGAGTCAATCAGGACAAAAGAAGGTAGCGAAGTAATTGAGTATTTACCAAAGTTGCTATTTGTTTGATCTTCCATGACGTTTATCCAGCCAGGCGCAGTGTGTTTCTTGATAAAATTGAGCCATAGGGTATTGTCATTTTTCGCCGCAACGGTGTAGATTTTTAATCCTTTAGATTGATATTTATCCCAAATAGGAATCAACTTTGGGAGTGTTTCGATACAATGTGAACAGTCAGGGTTGTAAATGGTTAACAACGTATATTTTGAAGTGGTTACGGCGTCCTTCAATTCGCGGGTATTCCCAAGTGTGTCTTTAAGCGCAATGTTGATAAATTGAGCATCGACCATACTTTTGGAAAGTCCATCTAACTTAAATTTTGTGATTTCGTTGACCATCTTATCCGGATGCGCCTTTTCCCAATTGCTATAACTCCGCATCAAATCTTGTCGTTTGCTCTTCTTGATGGCTTCAAACAAAAGATCTTGCAGCCGTTTTGCGGATGTAGGATTTTTTGACGCCACGTTGAGTACCCATTCAAAAGCAGCAAACGAATTGTCATTCTTGTCGATAACAAAATTGACATAATTCTCTAATAGGTATGATGGAAGCATGGTATTGTAGAATTTTTGGTCTGCAAAAACCTGTCTTTTCAGATAACTTTCTCGAAGTTTTTGAATAGAAGATAAATCGACCTCATTCACACGGTCCGCAGGAACAAGTCGATTGGCGACATAAGAATTTGCGTACTTCTTCGCTAATGCCGAAGATTTCTTTTGATAATCACGCAACTTACTGCTGAACTCCTTAAAAATAAGCGTGTCATTGAGGTTCTTAGCACGGTAATTCTCAAAGTCGGCAGTTAGCAATGTATTTAAGTTTACAAACTCTTGATATGCCTTATTTTCAGTCGAGTTAAAAATCTGCAATGGTTCTAAGGCTTTACTATTACAACTTAAGCCTATTTTATAGATTTTTTCCCTCGGACTGACCAAAAAATACTGGGTAACACTTCCAATTCTATAGAAAAACAAACCTGGCTCTTTAAGCCAATAACTAGCTGTAAATTCTCCTTTAGTATTGGGATTCATTTTCTGTACTTCGGCATCTGAGCCATGAAATTCACCAAAAGCGATATCAGACTTCTTCGAGCAATTGTCCAGCACAATTCCCTGAATTTGGATGTTGAACTTGGTATCTGCAATCTTAGATTTTGCTTTTGTTTTCGTTTGCGATAAAGCAATCGGTCCAATTGCTAATAAAAGAAAGAGTAGTAAATTTTTCAAAACAATCTAATTTATATTTAACAAAATAGACTTAGCATTTGATTTAAAATGCAAGTTCCTTGACAAAAATAAGAAAAATTATAGCTGTTTTATGTGGCTTATCGCAAGGTGTTATATTGCACCGACCGCGTTAGGGATTGCAGCGGTTATCCTTTTGTGAGGCACGAACAAAAGATAATAGCGAAAAGCCCGACCTGCCATTTTCGGCAAGGTAACGCCCAAAAAAAAACGCTTCTGTTACTCCTTTGCCTGCTGTTTCTTATGGTCTGGATTTTTTCCGGCAACTACCACGACGATTTCTCCCTTTGGCGGTTTGTTTTCAAAATGCGTCAATACTTCTTTGGTCGTGCCACGAACGTTTTCTTCATGAAGTTTAGAAAGTTCACGAGAAACACAAACTTGACGATCTTCCCCAAAATAGGTGACAAATTCAGCTAAAGTCTTAACCAACTTATGTGGAGACACATACAAAATCATGGTTCTAGTTTCGTCTGCCAAGGCTAAATAGCGTGTTTGTCTTCCTTTTTTTTCTGGCAAGAAGCCTTCAAAAACAAATCTGTCGTTGGGCAAACCACTATTGACCAATGCTGGAACAAAAGCAGTGGCACCTGGAAGGCATTCTACAGTAATATTATTTTCGACACAAGCGCGTGTGAGTAAAAAACCCGGATCGGAAATCGCTGGTGTTCCTGCATCAGAGATTAACGCGATTGTTTCACCGGCTTTTAATCTGGAAATTAGATTCTCAACCGTTTTGTGTTCATTGTGCATGTGATGACTGTGCATATGCGTTGAAATATCAAAATGCTTGAGCAGTTTCCCGCTGGTTCTAGTATCTTCAGCCAAGATTAAGTCGACTTCTTTCAAGACTCGAATGGCTCGAATCGTCATGTCTTCTAGATTGCCGATTGGGGTTGGAACGATGTATAGTTTTGACATAGGTGGTGTCTTTATTAAACACGAATTCCACTAATTTACACTCATTTTTTTGTGTCAATTCGTGGAATTCGTGTTTGCTTTTTCTATTGTTCTACAAGAACTTTTTCTCTACTATTTCCATGAAACGCAAGGCATATTCATCCTTGCCTTCCCAATTGTTATAATCTGGTTTGACCATGTTTTCTATAAAATCTTCGGCTTCTTTAAAAGTATCGAAAGTCATCAATTGCGATAAAACGCGATTGTAATCTTCGCTGCTATTGGCAAACAAATGATTCATAAAAGCAATTCTATCGTTAAGTCCGATGATTATACCTTTGGCCATTCTGTCATTTAAAGAAATTGTATTCGATCCAAAATCATTTTTCATTGAAATCACCGGAGCATCATCGTTGTAACTTCGCCCAATTGGAATAACATCGTTCGGATCTTGTACTTGCTTTTCGTTAGCCAAGTCTTCTGGCTTCACAAAAACAGGATCGACATAATCTGGCCCTAACAAATCATCGAAAGTAATTTGTGATGAGGCGGGTTTTGTTTCACTTTTTACTTCTTCTTCCTCCTCTTCCTCTTCTTTAGAATCGAAAGACAATTCGAAGGCTGGTTTAAAGGTTATTTCTTCTTCGGTAACTTGTTCTTCTTCAACTTCGTCTTCTGTAGTTACTACAGATTCTTCTTCAACTATTTCTTCATTTACTGTTTGGGGTTCTTCTTCTACAGCAATTTCTTCTTCAGTATCTTCAACAACTTCAACTGTCGCTGCATTTTCTTCTTCTTTTGCTACAAATGGTTCGTTTTCCTCAACTGCAGCAATTTCTGGTTCTGCTTCAAAAGCGATTTCGATTTTTTCTTCTATTTCGGAAAGGCCAATCGTAGGTTTTGCATCGGCAAAATTTTCTTCTACAAAACGCAAAACAGACAGTTTTTCATAGAGTTTTTGCGTTTCTTGATGCAGTTGAATGATGTCTGATTTATTTTTGAGTTTTAAAATTCGATGAGCGATACTAATTAATTCGGCTTCCAATTTTTTCTTCATAACTTTTAAAATTACCTTGGGTGGGTTAGTTTTTAATAATTATCTTCTTTACAGTTTATTTCATCAAAGGAAGAAGTAACCTTAAGTAAAATTTTTCTACTTTTGACAACGGCGTAAATATAGTAATTTTTATATCGGTTTATTTACCCTACAAAGTAATAAAATCTATTCATCTTTAGCACAAGAAAAGTACAAAATGTTTCTCGAAAATACAGTCAATCATAAAGAACAATTTGGATGGATAGAAGTAATCTGTGGCTCTATGTTTTCGGGAAAAACAGAGGAATTAATTCGACGATTGAAACGGGCTCAATTTGCCAAACAAAAAGTCGAAATCTTCAAACCTGCTATTGACACACGCTACCACGACGAAATGGTAGTTTCGCACGACAGTAATGAAATTCGATCTACTCCAGTTCCAGCCGCCGCAAACATCGCTATTTTAGCGCAAGGTTGCGACGTAGTGGGCATCGACGAAGCGCAGTTTTTTGATGACGAAATTGTAAAAATTTGCAATGATTTGGCGAACTCCGGAATTCGTGTTATTGTTGCTGGTTTGGATATGGATTTTAAAGGAAATCCGTTTGGACCAATGCCGGCATTAATGGCTACAGCGGAATACGTGACAAAAGTACATGCCGTTTGCACAAGAACCGGAAATCTAGCCAATTACAGTTTTCGAAAAACCAATAATGACAATCTAGTTTTCCTCGGAGAAACCGAAGAATACGAGCCACTCAGTCGTGCTGCCTATTATCAAGCGATGCGAAAAGGGCAAGAGGTAGATTCAGAAAAAACACCCAAAAATCAAGATTAATTTTGATTTTATCCATCAAAAATATTGTCCCCATCCTTCATGCCCAATGGGTTGGGAATCACCCCAATACTTTAGTTGAAAACATTGCAATAGATAGTCGTTCGTTACAAAACGGAGCGCAAACTTTATTTTTTGCTATCGCTGGACCCAATCATGACGCCCACATTTATATAGCAGAATTGCTTGAAAAAGGAGTGCGAAACTTTGTGGTTACACATATTCCAGAATCGCTTTCGGATCAAGCCAATTTTCTTGTGGTCGAAAACACGCTCGATGCACTTCAGGCATTTGCTGCTTATCACCGCAGTTTATTTGACTTCCCCATTATTGGCGTTACTGGAAGCAATGGAAAAACAATTGTAAAGGAATGGTTGAATTTTTTATTGAGTCCAGATTTCAATATTATTAGAAGCCCCAAAAGTTATAATTCGCAAGTTGGCGTGCCGCTTTCGGTGATTGCAATTAATGAAAAACACAACCTTGGCATTTTTGAAGCTGGAATTTCCACCATCAATGAGATGGAAAAGCTAGAACGAATTCTCAAGCCAACCATTGGAATTTTGACGAATATTGGATCCGCTCACGACGAAGGATTTGACAATATTGGTCAGAAAATGAAAGAGAAATTAAAACTTTTCGCTCGTGTGAAAGTTTTGATTTACAATAAAAACAAATCGATTGACGCCTTTATTAATCCCAATCTAAAAACTTTTTCGTGGAGTTTTAAAGATGAAAATGCCGATGTTTTTATCACGAAGAAATTCATTTTAGATAAAACCATTCTTAGAATTCGCTATGTACCGACGGTTTTTGAAATAAAAATTCCGTTTCAAGATGACGCTGCGATTGAAAACGCGATTCAATGCATCATGACCATGTTGTATTTTGGCTATAAACACGATGTCATAGAAAGCAGAGTTGAGTTGCTGTATCCTGTCGAAATGCGGCTAAAAGTCAAAAATGGCATCAACAATACCACCATCATCGACGATAGTTATAGCTCCGATTTTCAATCGCTAAAGATTGCTCTAGATTTCCTAGAAAGCCAAAAACAGTACAAGAAGAAAACACTGATTTTGTCGGATATTTTCCAAAGCGGATTGTCGAATGACGAATTGTATTCGATTGTCTCGCAAATGACCATTTCCAATAAGATCAATCGCGTCATTGGGATTGGAGAAACCATTTCAAAGTTCAAGAACAAATTTTTGAACTGTATCTGTTTCCAAGACACCGAAACTTTTATCGCTGAAATTGACCGATTGAATTTCAACAACGAAACCATTCTGGTAAAAGGCGCGAGATCGTTCCACTTTGAAAAAATAGTCAACGCACTTGAAGAGAAAACGCATGAAACTGTTCTTGAAATCAACCTCAATGCGTTGAGTCACAATTTGAGTTTCTACAAATCAAAACTAAAACCCAAGACCAAACTGATGGTGATGGTAAAAGCCTTTGGTTATGGCAATGGTGGATTTGAAATCGCCAAATTGCTAGAACACCATAAGGTAGATTATTTAGGAGTTGCGTTTGCTGATGAAGGAATTTCACTAAAAAATGACGGCATTCATTTGCCGATTATGGTTTTAAACCCTGAAACGACAAGCTTTTCTGCTATAATCCAACATCAATTGGAGCCAGAAATATATAGCCTCAAAGGATTGAGAGCATTTTTGAAAATTGCCGAACAAAAGAAACTGAAGAAATATCCCATTCATATCAAATTAGACACGGGCATGCATCGTTTGGGATTTGAAGAAGAGCAACTGCAGGAGCTCATCGCCACTTTGAAAGAAAACCAATCGGTTGTCGTGAAGAGTATCTTATCTCATATGGCAACTAGCGATGACTTAGAACATCATGAATTTGCATTGTATCAAATTGCGCTATTTGAAAAGATGTCTTCGCTAATAATGAATGAGCTCAAAATAAAACCGATACGTCATATTTTGAACACTTCAGGCATTAGTAATTTTCCCAAAGCGCAATACGACATGGTTCGCCTTGGCATCGGATTATACGGTATTTCTAATGATCCTGAAGAACAACCCAATTTAGAAAATGTCGGCACTTTAAAGTCTATTATCTCTCAAATCCGCACGATCGACGCGGGAGAAAGCGTTGGTTATGGCAGACGATTTATAGCAACCAAAACAACAAAAGTGGCCACAATTCCGATCGGATATGCCGATGGAATCTCAAGACATTGGGGCAATGGCGTTGGATTTGTGACCATTCATGATCAAAAAGCACCAATAATAGGAAGTATTTGTATGGACATGCTCATGGTAGATGTTACTGAAATTAGCTGCATCGAGGGCGATTCCGTCGTAATATTTGGAGAAAGTCCAACAGTCATTTATTTGGCGGAGAAACTACAAACCATTCCTTATGAAATTCTTACTGGCATTTCACAAAGAGTAAAAAGAGTTTTTTACAGAGAATAGTAAAACTTGCTAGAATCATGTCGTAATTGTTAATTTATTATATAAATTAGCAGCATAAACAAATCAAATATTAACCAATCTCAATTAATTATGTTAAAAGAATTCAAGAGTTTTATTATGACAGGCAATGTGATCGAATTTGCCGTTGCTGTAATTATGGCTGGTGCTGTTGGCGCTGTAGTAAATGGTTTTGTAGCCGATATTGCGATGCCAATCGTAGGAATGTTAACTGGCGGAATGGACTTTGCGGCTCTAAAGTACGTCTTGTCACCTGAAGTTAAAGACGCAGCTGGAGTTGTTACTAGTCCAGAAAATGCGGTGCGTTACGGTGCGTGGATCAACACCATCGTTAGTTTACTTGTGGTAGGTTTTGTGATGTTTATGATCATCAAAGCGTACGGAAAAATGAAAAAACCTGCTCCTGCTCCTGCTCCTTCTGGACCAACTCAAGAGGAATTGCTTACTCAAATTAGAGATTTATTGAAAAAATAATACCGCTACATTACGTATTCTAACTAAACCATTCGTTAATTCGGATGGTTTTTCTTTTTATAAAAAGATGATTTCAAATGAATTTCTATCTATTTTTGTGCTTCAAAATTTAAACTTAAATTAATAAGATATGAAAGTTGCTGTTGTTGGCGCAACCGGAATGGTTGGAGAAGTGATGCTTAAGGTTTTAGCGGAAAGAAATTTCCCGGTTACAGAATTAATCCCTGTTGCCTCAGAAAAATCTATAGGTAAAGAAATTGAATATAACGGGAAAAAATATAAAGTGGTAGGCATGCAAACCGCCGTTGATATGAAGGCGGACATTGCTTTATTTTCTGCAGGTGGTCAAACATCATTAGATTGGGCTCCAAAATTTGCCGCAGCAGGAACAACGGTAATCGACAATTCCTCTGCTTGGAGAATGGATCCTACGAAAAAATTAGTAGTTCCTGAAATCAACGCTTCATTGTTGACCAAAGAGGATAAAATCATCGCCAACCCAAATTGCTCCACCATTCAGATGGTTTTGGTTTTGGCGCCATTGCATAAGAAGTACAACATCAAACGCGTCATCGTTTCGACTTACCAATCTATTACTGGTACAGGAGTGAAAGCTGTGAAACAATTAGAAAATGAATACGCTGGGATTCAAGGCGAAATGGCTTATAAATATCCAATCCACAGAAATGCCATTCCACAATGTGATGTTTTTGAAGAAAACGGATACACAAAAGAAGAAATGAAATTGGTTCGTGAAACCCAAAAAATTATCGGAGATTCTTCCATCGCTGTAACGGCAACTGCTGTGCGAGTTCCTCTAGTTGGTGGTCATAGCGAAGCGGTGAATATCGAGTTCTCCAATGATTTTGACATCAATGAGGTTCGAAATATTTTACACCATACTTCTGGCGTTGTTGTCCAAGATAATACCGATACTTATACTTATCCAATGCCGATGTATGCGCATGGAAAGGATGAAGTTTTCGTAGGAAGAATTCGCCGTGATGAAAGTCAACCAAATACTTTAAATATGTGGATTGTAGCGGATAATTTACGTAAAGGAGCGGCTACAAATACCATTCAAATTGCAGAATATTTAGTAGCGAATCACTTGGCATAAATCACGCTAAAACAAATTAATCCGCTTGCTTTGACAAATTTTAATTTTTGTTAAATCAAGCGGATTTACTTTTTTCTTAGCTACATTTGTTCTTGATGAAGAAAAAGTACATTTTTATCAATTTGAGTCTACTGTCTGTATTGTTATTTACAATGCTTGGACAGTCTATACACTCATTTGGTCATCTTCATCAGCTTTTGATCGAAAAGGAATGTCATCATAAGTACACTGGACAAACGGAAATTTCGCACCAACACCATCCTTTTGATCATTGTTTTGTTTGTGAATTTACGTTTGGAACATTTCTCTCTCCGAAGTATTATCAACTACAATTACATCCAGATTTTACCCCAACCTTGCAACTGTTTGGCAAGTTCGATCTTGTAATTGTACTGTTTAACAACCAAAATTTTCTTCGCGGACCACCACAATTTATTGCTTAAATTATTTTATTGATTCTTCTTTCAAAGAGAAGAAAGTGATTTTTTAACAATAAACTTTTCTACTGTGAAAAATATATTTCTAGCCTTTTTTATAGGCCTTTCTGCTGTTGTCGCTGCACAAAATTCGATTACTGGAATCGTCGTTGACAACAAAAACCAACCCTTAAAAAACGTTTCTGTTTATGCACCAGAATTGCATAAAGGAACAACCACTGACGAAAACGGAAAATACAACTTGAACCGAATTCCATCTGGAACGTTTAAATTGACTTTTGTTATGGTCGGTTATGCTACACAAAACAATACACTCGTAATCAAGGAATCTGAGAACACTTTAAATGTAATCTTGGAAGAAATGATCTTCCAAATGGACGAAGTAATTGTTTCTACTGCTTTCAATAAATTGCAATCGCAAAATGTGATGAAAGTCGATCATGCCAGTATCCGATCTTTGCAAGAAAATGGAAACGCAACACTCGTTGAAGGTATTGCCACCATGCCTGGCGTTTCACAAATATCGACAGGAACATCCATTGGAAAACCTGTTATTCGTGGACTTAGCGGAAATCGTGTTCTAGTATATTCGCAAGGTGTTCGAATTGAAAACCAACAATTTGGAGAGGAACACGGCCTAGGATTGAATGATTCAGGAATCGAGAGTGTCGAGGTTATCAAAGGACCTGCATCATTATTATACGGCTCTGACGCACTTGGTGGCGTCTTGTATTTTAATCCCGAAAAATTTGCCAACGCTCACACCAGCTCTACAAATTTCAGTCAACGTGTTTTTTCGAATACCATTGGAAGCAGCACTAATTTAGGATTTAAGACCTCTACAGAAAATTGGAAATTTTTGGGGAGAGGCAGCTACACGACGCACTCCGACTATCAAATTCCAGACGGAAAAAGAGTAACTAATACGAGATTCAACGAAACCGACTTTAAGACCGGAATTGGCTATAGTGATGGCAAATTTTCGACTGTATTTCGATACAATTACAATAGTTTAGACATTGGAATTCCTGAAACTGGAGTGAGCGAGCAAACAAGTTCAAAAAAAACAGACTTCCCTAAACAAGGAATTGAAAACCATTTGTTGAGTCTCAATTCGATTTTCTTTCTAGAAAACTCAAAGTTGGATGTCAATTTGGGTTTTATTGAAAACGACAGAAAAGAATTTGAAGATAGCGAAAGCGCGAGTCTTTACATGATCTTGAAGACCTTTAATTACGATGTAAAGTACCATTTGCCTAGCATGGGAAAGTTGGAGTCTATTGTTGGTGTGCAAGGAATGATTCAAAACAATGCTAACTACGGTAGCGAGTACTTGATTCCAGATGCAACTACTTCTGACATTGGTGTTTTTGGCACATTTAATTATCAATGGAATTCGAGTGTCATACAAACTGGGTTTCGCTATGATACGAGAAACATCACGACGCAGAACTACGGTGCTTTAGGAGAAGAAGGTTCGTTTACGGCAATTACTAAAAACTACGAAAGCTTTAATGCTTCTGCGGGAGTCAAGACAAATTTTGGAGAGCAATTGACCTTCCGATTGAATCTAGCTTCTGGATTTCGGGCACCTAATTTAGCAGAATTAACTTCAAATGGCGTTCATGAAGGTTCCAATCGCTATGAAGTTGGAAATCCAAATTTGAAAACCGAGCAAAACCTACAAACGGATATTAATCTCGAATATAATGCCAGCCACTTCGAGTTTTTTGTAAATGGATTTTATAACAAGATCAACAATTATATTTATACTTCCCCAACCGGTGACATTCGAGATGACAATGTAGTTTTTGATTATGTACAAAATAACGCGTACTTATTCGGTGGCGAAATTGGACTTCATTTTCACCCGCATCCTTTAGATTGGTTGCATTTTAATAGCAGCTTTGAATCGGTTACAGGAAAAAAAGCCAATGGCGACTACCTTCCGTTTATCCTAGCGAACAATTGGAACAATGCGATTAGAGTAGATTTCAAACAGGCCAAATGGCTCAGCGAAGGATATGCTAGTTTTGATATATCGCACACTTTTGACCAAAGAAATGTGAGCGGTTTTGAAACACAAACTAATGACTATACGCTATTGGGAATTGGATTAGGTGGTAAAGTCACTGTTGGGAAATCCAAATTTGACGTCAACCTCAACGGGAATAACCTACTTGACAAGAAATATATTGCCCATTTATCGCGCTTGAAAACCGACGGCATTCCAAATATTGGAAGAAATATAGTTGTTGGCGTGTCTTTTTCAATTTGATTTTTGAAAATAGCTATGGTTTAAAAAATAAGAAAGAGCTCTACTTGAGTTCTTTCTTGTTTTAATAATCTAATTTACCAACGTAATTCATCAGCTTTACAATGCGACCTTTCTTTCTGTTGATATAAGACGAAGAATTTGTCGCAGAAAATCTTCTCGGATTTGGCAGTATAGCGGCAATTCCAGCGGCTTCTTTCCGAGATAAGTCAGCGGCGTTTTTCCGATACCAATAATGCGCGGCTGCTTCGGCACCATATACGCCATTGCCCATTTCGATGCTATTAAGATAAACTTCCATGATGCGTTCTTTACCCCAAATTAATTCGATAAGGACGGTGAAGTAAGCTTCTAAACCTTTTCTGAGATAACTTCTGCCTTGCCAAAGAAAAACATTTTTTGCCGTTTGCTGTGAAATGGTGCTTCCGCCTTTAAGTTTTTTCCCTTTTTCGTTGTCCTTCATTGCTTTTTGTATGGCATCAAAATCAAATCCGTGATGGGTCAAAAAGTTGCCGTCTTCACTAGCTATAACAGCTTTTTGCATATTTGTTGAGATCCTCTCAAGCGGTTCCCAGTCATGGCTGCATACCATTTCTTTTCCATCTAGTTTATGCTCAATGGCTCGAGTTATCATGAGTGGAGTTATCGGAACCGGCAACCATTTAAAGACAATGACCGATAGGATTGAAAGTCCAACGAACCACAAAAATAATTTCCACAAAAAACGAATAATCCTTTTAATCATAAACTCTATATTAAATCTGCTAATTCATTGCCAATAATACTTCCAATAGCCACTCCCATTCCACCCAATCGAACGCCGCAATATACGTGCTCTGACAATTGGGATACGATCGGATTTTTTGAAGAACCTAATCCCATGATACCGCTCCAACGATGTTCAATCTTGACCTCTTGGTTTGGCAAAATTACTTCTTTTAGTAGTTGCTCCAATCTATTTTGGATTATTTCACTTTGTCCAAATTCTGCAGTTGTTTCGCCCTTGAAGTCAAGATTCCTGCCTCCTCCTAATAGAATTCTATCCTCAAAATTTCTAAAATAGTAGTATCCTTTATCAATATGAAAAGTCCCCCTTATATCTAGATTCGGAATAGGCTCAGTAATTAAGACTTGAGCTCGCGCAGGAACTACTTGATTTTTCGTTAAAGTATTTGCAAACCCGTTGGTCGCGAAGAGCAATTTTTTTGTCATAAAGCCAAAATCATCTAGTGCCACTTTTACACCTTCTACTTTTTCCTCGTAAGCAGTCACAGTTTGTTGATTTAATATCAATATATCATTTGCAATTGCTTTCTTAAGCAAAGCCTGCATCATGTTGCCTGTGTCAATTTGCGCTTCAAACGGATTAAAAATGAGATACTCGTGAATTCCATTAAAACTGAACCGATCGATTTCTTTGCAAAACACATCTGCTTTGAAAAAAGGTTTGAGAATTTCATTGATGAAAGACATCCTTGACAAACAATCACTATAGGAGCTGTCATCTTCTTTTAGAAATAATTCGTATCCGCCAAATGGCTTAAAGTCTATGCTCTCATCGGTCAGATTCTTGCGAAGTAATTGCAAGCCATTCCATCTTTTTTGAATAAGTTGAATCACTTCTTCCTCAGAATGTGATTTCAAATCGTCTATAATTTCCGACAAACTTCCAAAACATGCAAATCCAGCGTTTTTTGTGCTTGCTCCTTGGGGAAGCATTCCTTTTTCTAGGATTAAAATCTTGCTGCTGGGAAAACGTTCACGTAGTCGTAACGCTGCATGCAATCCGACAATACCACTTCCAACGACGGTATAATCTATGTTAGAAAACCAGTTCTTAAGCTCCCAATAACTCAAGTTCATAATACTACATTTTTTATGAATCTACTTTCATTCGAAATCTAAATGTAAGAAAACCTCACGCTAAATTTACATAAAACACATGTTTATAATTAAATAATTACGCATTTCTCAAAAGAAGTTGAATATTTTTATCTAATTGTTGATTAATTTACCTCTTTTGTTAACAATGAATTAGAAAATAACTCTACATTTGTTTTCTTTTTTTAACCAAAACTACATTTTCGATTATGAAAAACAAATTACTTTCGATTGCGATGATTGCAATCACAAGTTTTTCCGTTGCCCAATCAGGAAAAGCTTTATGGAAAGCAACTGCAAAAAGATCTGATGCGGTTACTTTTGCAAACAAACAAACCTTATTAAGTCCACGATTATTCGAATTAGATGCTACTCAATTAAAGCAGGAATTAACAAATGCTCCTCAGCGTTTTGCTTCTAACGGTACTTCTAATATCGTTGTAAAATTCCCAAATGCAAGTGGACAAATGGAACAATTTAGAGTTCAAGAGTCTTCTAACATGGATCCTCAATTGGCGGCGCGCTATCCGGAAATTAAATCATACATTGGCCAAGGGGTAGAAAATCCTTCCTCTACAATTTACTTCAGTTTATCTCCATTAGGTTTGCAAACCATGGTAATTAGAGCGGATCAATCTGCCGAGTTCATTGAGCCTTATACTACAGACTTGAGCTCGTATGCTGTTTATAGAAAATCAGACAAAACGGCAAATCTAAATCGTTTTGAATGCAAAGTCATTTCTGACAACATTGACGCTGTAACCATTTCCGCAGCAAGACCTAATGCGGACGACGCTATCTTACGTACTTTCCGTTTAGCAATGTCTTGCACAGGAGAATATACTGCCTACTTCGGTGGTACAAAAGCGTTGGCATTGGCAGCAATCAATAATACAATGACACGCGTTAATGGTGTTTTTGAGAAAGACTTTGGTGTTCGTATGAGTCTAATAGCAAACACAGATTTAGTAATTTACACAAGCGCGTCAGCAGACCCATATTCGGCTGCTTCTGGTATGTCTAGTTGGAATTCTCAGTTGCAATCCACATTAACCTCAGTAATTGGCGAAGCAAATTATGATGTGGGTCATTTATTTGGTGCTTCTGGCGGTGGCGGGAACGCCGGTTGTATAGGTTGCGTTTGTGTCAATGGTTCAAAAGGCAGTGGAATTACTTCTCCTGCTGACAACATTCCTCAAGGAGATAATTTCGATATTGATTATGTAGCACATGAGTTAGGTCACCAATTTGGAGCTAATCATACATGGACACATGGAGGAAACGAAGGAGCTGGTGTTCAAATGGAGCCAGGTTCAGGATCAACAATTATGGGTTATGCAGGAATCACTTCATTAGACGTACAACCGCACTCTGACGCTTACTTTCATGCTGTTAGTATTCAGCAAGTAACGAATAATATTAAAGCAAAAACTTGTCAAACTAACACTGCTACGGGAAATGCTGTTCCAACAGCGAATGCAGGATTAGATTACACCGTTCCAAAAAGCACTCCTTTTATGCTTTCTGGTACGGCAACAGACGCGAATGGTGATGCATTGACTTACAATTGGGAGCAAATGGATTCTCAAACAAATGCAACTGTACCAAGTGCAACAAAAACTTCAGGAGTAAACTTTAGATCATACAGTTCATCAACTTCTCCTACAAGATATTTCCCAAGAATGGCTTCTGTTTTAACTGGAGCAACAACTACTGCTGGAACTGAATTGACGGTAGAAGCATTGCCTTCTGTAGCAAGAACATTAAATTTCAGAATGACTGTTAGAGACAATAGAGCTGGCGGACCTGCAAACAACAGTGATGATATGATTGTAACTGTAAATGCAACTGCAGGACCTTTTTCAGTTACCTCACCGAACACTGCAGTCTCTTACGCTGGAGGGTCTTCACAAACAATTACTTGGGCTGTGGCAGGAACTACTGCTAACGGCGTTAATTGTGCGAATGTAGATATCTTAATTTCTACAAACGGTGGAACTACTTGGTCGACATTACTTGCAGCTACTCCAAATGACGGAACTCAAGCAGTAACAATTCCTAATACGCCGGGAACAACAAATAGAATTATGGTAAAAGGAAACAATCATATATTCTTTGATGTTTCTAACACTAACTTTACTATTACCGCTGGATCTACGGATACTGTTGCACCAACAGCGCCAACTTTGGCAGCTTCTGGAACAACACAAACGACAACCAACTTATCGTGGTCAGGTGCTACTGACAATGTTGCGGTAACAGGTTATGACGTTTATAGAGGAGCTACTTTAATCGCTTCAACTGCTTCAACAACATACGCTGTAACTGGTTTAGTTGCGTCTACAAGTTATACATTTACAGTTAGAGCTAAAGATGCTGCTGGAAATACTTCAATAGCTAGCAACGTCGTAAGTGTAACAACTTTAGCTCCTGCTCCAGACACAACTGCTCCGACAGCACCAACATTGGCAGCTTCTGGAACTACAACTACTTCAACTAATTTATCTTGGTCAGGTGCAACAGACAATGTCGCTGTTACAGGTTATGATGTATTTAGAAATGGGGTTTTATTAGGATCGACTACTACTGCAACAACATTTGCGGTTACAGGATTAGCTTCTTCAACAACATTTGCTTTTACAGTGAAAGCTAAAGATGCTGCTGGAAATAGTTCACTTGCGAGTAATTCAGTTAATGTAACTACTCTAACGCCTGATACAACTGCACCTTCTGCTCCAACATTATCAGCTTCTGGAACAACTTCTTCTGGAACAACTTTATCTTGGACAGCAGCTACAGATAATGTTGCAGTTACGGGATATAATGTTTACAGAGGAACAACGTTATTAGGTTCAACCACTACCGCAACAACTTATGCTGTAACTGGATTAACTGCTTCTACTGCATACACTTTCTACGTTCAAGCTAGAGATGCTGCAGGAAATGTTTCTCTTGCAAGCAATACAGTTAGTGTCACAACCTTGGCTACAACTGTTACTTATTGTACTTCTTCTGCAACAACAACGACGGATGAGAGAATTGGAAGAGTTCAATTTGGAACTATAAACAATGCTTCTACGGGAACGGCTGGATACGAAAATTTTACAGCAATTTCAACAAATGCAGTTCCAGGAACAGCCTATACAATAACTGTTACACCTTTCTGGCCAAGTACAGTTTGGACAGAAGGATATGCTGTTTGGATTGATTACAACAACAATGGCGTATTTACAGATGCTGGAGAACTTGTTTTCTCAAAAGCAACCTCTAAAGTGACTCCAGCGACAGGTACGGTTACTATTCCTGCCGGAACTTCTTTAGGTTCAAAAAGAATGAGAGTTTCGATGAAGTATAATGCGATTCCAACATCTTGTGGTTCATTCACTTATGGACAAGTAGAAGATTATACTGTAAATATTACTTCGGTAGCAAGAGAAGTGGATTCAGCGTCTGAAAACTTATCAATAAGCGTATATCCAAATCCAGTAAACGGAACTGTTTTATATGTTTCTCCAATTGAAAATGCCTCTTATAGAGTATTAAATATGGTTGGACAAGAAATTGCAAAAGGAAACATCATTAATAATGAAATCCCAGTTGCCAACATCAGTACTGGATCTTATTTGCTAGAAGTTACGTCTAATCAAAAATCAGTGATTAAGCGTTTTATCAAACAATAAGAATTCAATTAACATAAAAAAGCCATCTCAATGAGATGGCTTTTTTTATTCCTATAATTTAATAACTATATTATCTTATTCTGGATCATTCATTTTAAATGATTCCATAAAAGCAGTGGTATAGTTTCCTGCAACGTAATTTGGCTCATCCATTAATTGTCTGTGAAATGGAATTGTAGTCTTAATCCCTTCTATAACGAATTCGTCTAAAGCACGTTTCATTTTATTTATAGCCTCTTCTCTAGTTTGCGCAGTTGTAATCAACTTTGCAATCATAGAGTCATAATTTGGTGGTATTGTATAGCCCGCATAAACATGCGTATCTAAACGCACTCCGTGTCCGCCTGGCGCATGAAGTGTTGTAATTTTTCCTGGAGATGGACGGAAATCGTTATAAGGATCTTCCGCATTGATTCGGCATTCAATGGCATGCAAATTTGGAAAATAGTTCTTGCCAGAAATTGGAATTCCTGCTGCAACCATTATCTGCTCACGAATTAAGTCATAATCAATGACTTGTTCTGTGATTGGATGTTCAACCTGAATTCTGGTATTCATCTCCATAAAGTAAAAGTTACGGTGCTTATCTACTAAGAACTCAACCGTTCCCGCTCCTTCATATTTAATATACTCTGCTGCTTTCACAGCTGCTTCTCCCATTTTATTTCGCAACTCATCAGTCATAAAAGGAGATGGTGTTTCTTCTGTCAATTTTTGATGACGACGCTGAACAGAACAATCTCTTTCTGAAAGATGGCATGCTTTCCCATAAGAGTCACCCACAACTTGAATCTCGATATGACGGGGTTCTTCAATTAATTTTTCGAGATACATACCGTCGTTTCCGAAGGCTGCTGCCGATTCTTGACGAGCACTTTCCCATGCCTTCAGTAAATCCTCCTCTTGCATTACCGCTCTCATTCCTTTTCCGCCACCACCTGCAGTAGCTTTTAACATCACTGGGTAGCCAAATTCTTTGGCAATAGACGCAGCTTGCTCGTAGGACTCAAGTATTCCTTCAGATCCTGGAACACATGGTACGCCAGCCGCCTTCATCGTTGCTTTCGCAGAAGCTTTATCTCCCATTCGGTCAATCATTTCTGGTGAAGCACCGATAAACTTTATTCCGTGTTCTTGGCAAATTTTTGAAAACTTAGCATTTTCCGAAAGAAAACCATATCCTGGATGAATAGCGTCCGCATTGGTAATTTCAGCGGCGGCTATTATGTTTGACATTTTTAAATACGAGAGATTACTTGGTGGAGGCCCAATACAAACAGCCTCATCTGCAAACTTAACATGCAAACTTTCGGCGTCAGCTGTTGAATAGACTGCAACCGTTTTAATCCCCATCTCTCTGCAAGTACGAATGACACGAAGTGCTATTTCGCCTCTATTTGCAATTAATATTTTTTTAAACATCTTGTAAAATTAGATAGTTAGACAAATTGATTGTTGGATTATTAGATTATCATAAAAGTTAAACTTCAAATAAAATAATAATCTAAGAATCTAAATTAAGATGGATCTACTAGAAATAAAGGTTGATCAAACTCCACTGGTGACATATCATCAACCAGAATTTTTACTATTTTACCAGAAACCTCTGATTCAATTTCATTGAATAATTTCATCGCTTCAATTACACATAACACATCTCCTTTTGAGATTGTGTTTCCAACTTCTGTAAACATTGGTTTATCTGGTGCTGGTTTTCTATAAAAAGTTCCAATAATTGGAGACTTAATTGTAACATATTTTGAACTTTCATCAACTGCTGCTGCTGGTGCTGCAGCTGGTGCCGCAACTGTAGGAGCCGCTTGAGGCAAGGCTTGTTGCATAGGAGCCTGCTGAACGTAAGTGATTTCAGGATTGTGACCTTCTAAAGTCGTTCGTATTGTAATCTTAACGTCTCCTGTTTCTAATTTTACTTCAGCAACACCTGAGTTTGATACAAATTTGATTAGGTTTTGAATTTCTTTTAAATCCATAATTATTTGTTTTTAGTTATTGTTTGTTATAAGCCCATTTCAAATAAATAGATCCCCAAGTGAATCCACCTCCGAAAGCGGCAAAAATAATATTATCTCCTTTTTTAAATAAATGTTCGAAATCGTTCAGCAATAGTGGCAATGTCGCGGATGTTGTATTGCCATATTTTTCAATATTGACCAAAACTTTACTTTCATCCAACTCCATTCTGCTGGCGGTTGCATCAATAATTCTTCGATTTGCTTGATGAGCAACCAACCAATTTACGGAGTCTTTGGTCAAATTATTTCTTTCCATGATTTTTGCACTCACATCTGCCATTCCCGTTACCGCATATTTAAAAACTGTTTTTCCGTCTTGAAATACATAATGCTGTCTGTTTTCAACCGTTTCTTTGGAGGCAGGAAGAATTGATCCACCTGCATCAATCTTTAAGTATTCTCTACCAATGCCATCACTTTTCAGAAATTCATCTTGAAAACCAAGTCCTTCGTGGTTTGGTTCAAACAAAACGGCTCCTGCGCCATCCCCGAAGATAATGCAAGTAGCTCTATCTGTGTAATCTATTATTGAAGACATTTTATCAGCACCAATCAACAGTACTTTTTTATATCTTCCGGACTCAATGTAAGCGGAGGCAGAGGACATTCCGTATAAAAATCCAGAACATGCAGCTTGAATATCAAAAGCGAAAGCATTGACTGCCCCAATCTGCGTAGCGACAAAAACCGACGTCGCGGCAACAGGCATATCTGGTGTAGTTGTTGCAACTAGAACTAAGTCTATATCCACAGGATTAACACCACTTTTCTTTAGAAGATCTTCGGCTGCCTTTATGCAAAGAAAAGAGGTTCCTAATTTTTCGCCTTTAAGAATTCTTCGCTCTTTAATTCCAGTTCTAGTCGTGATCCATTCATCATTGGTATCAACCATTGTTTCTAGAATCTTGTTGCTGAGTATATAATCTGGAACATAAGCTCCGACAGCAGTTATTGCGGCTGTAATTTTATTCATGTTTTTCTATTAAGATTTTACTAGGCTTGCGACGCTAATAAAGTGTTGGAAATTACAAAAAAATATAAGACAAATTTATTTTAAAAGTACTTATTTGTATAATAATTATAACAACAAAAAACTCCCACAACAGTGAGAGTTTCGGTATTATTTAGCAGTATAAATTACGCAAGTGCTATCGGCGATTTGTCAATCACAACTTGTCCTCTATAGTACATTTTGCCTTCATGCCAATATGCTCTATGATACAAGTGAGCTTCGCCTGTAATTGGACATGTAGCAATTTGCGCTACAGTCGCTTTATAATGTGTTCTTCTTTTATCTCTTCTGGTTTTCGAGACTTTTCTCTTAGGATGTGCCATTTTACTATATTATTTATCCGTTAATAGTTTCTTTAATTTGTCCCAACGCGGGTCAATTTCTTCTTCTGTACTTTGTTTTTGATCTTTTTGACTTAATTCATTTAATTTATCAAGTACGGGGGTTTTTAATGTTCCGTCTTTCACTCCTGGATGCACCTTCTTTAACGGAACCGACAAAACAATCATTTCGTAAACGTATTGTTTAATATCTATTTGATGCTCTCCGTGTGGCAAAATCAAAAGTTCTTCGTTGTCATTATTGAACTGTTCGCCAAACTGAACAACAACATTGATTTTTCCTTTAATTGGCAAATCAAAATACTCACCCGTTAAATCACAAGGAACATTTACAGTGCCTTTATGCTTAAAAGTAAGCTCCATAAAGGTGCTTTTCTTTTCCAAAACCACATTGACTTTTACATCAGAATCTTCAAATTCATCAAAATCAAAATCCTCAAAGAACGCCTTATCTATTTTATATTCAAACTGATGTTTTCCTAACTTTAACCCAACAAATGGAATTAAAAATTCATTTAACTGCTTCATTTCAACAACAATTTGTCCGAATGATTCGGGAGCGCAAAGATATAAAATTATTGCACAATCAAAACTCTTGATTGTTTTTTTTTACCGATTATTTTTTTCGAGCTGTTTTTCCTTGATTTTCATGGGGTTTTTGGTGATTTCCTCATGTTGAATTCTAGAATTATAGATGTCTATAGCAAGGTAAACCGCTTCCTTAAATGAGTTATGGTCTGCTATTCCTTTTCCTGCAATGTCAAAAGCAGTTCCGTGATCAGGCGATGTTCTAATTTTACTTAATCCCGCAGTAAAATTTACTCCTTTTCCAAACGAAAGTGTCTTAAACGGAATTAATCCTTGATCATGATATACGGCAACAATTGCGTCATACATTTCATATTGATTACTGCCAAAAAATCCATCTGCAGGGAAAGGCCCAAAAACCATAGTCCCTTTTTCATACAAACTTTTGATAGTTGGAATCATGATTTCAAGCTCTTCTTTACCAATAACACCATTATCGCCGCTATGAGGATTAAAACCTAAAACAGCAATTTTAGGTCGTCGAATACCGAAATCTTGAATCAATGTATTTCTTATCGTCTCTACCTTTTCAATAATTAGCGATGGGGTCAACTTCTTTGCAACTTCATTTATTGGCACATGGTCTGTCAACAAGCCTACTCGTAATTTATCTTGCACCATCAACATTAGTGCATTTCCTTGCAATTCCTTGTTCAAATAATCAGTATGTCCTGGGAACTTAAAATCCTCGGACTGAATATTATATTTATTAATAGGAGCTGTAACTAATACATCTATCTGTCCTTCCTTAAGTGCTTTCGTGGCCGCGACAAAGGAATCTATTGCATATTTGCCAATGATATTGTCATTCTCGCCAAACTTCAAATCTATGCTTTCTTTCCAGACGTTTAACACATTGATTTTCCCCAGCACCACTTGATTTAAATGATCAATTCCGTGCAGCGTAGACATCGACTCAAATGTCTTCTTTACAAACGACAAAATCTTAACGTTCGCAAAAATAACGGGCGTACACAATTCCAAGATTCTAGCATCTTCAAATGTTTTTAATACCACTTCGCTTCCAATACCGTTCAAATCTCCAATTGAAATTCCTACGATTATATTTTCTGCTTTTTTCATTATGCTACACGTTATTAATTGCTAATTTTGAAGTGCAAATTTAGTAAATTAAAACAAGAATGTTCACAGGAATTATCGAAACGCTAGGATCTATAAAAAATATAGAAAAATCAGACACCAATCTGCAAATAACAATCGAAACGCTTATCACTCCTGAACTTAAGATTGATCAAAGTGTTGCCCACAATGGCATTTGCTTGACGGTTATTGCCATCTCAGGAAATTCCTATACTGTGACAGCCATTGATGAAACTATTCGAAAAACAAATATTGCTTCTTGGAAAGTGGGTGACATGGTAAATCTAGAAAGAGCGATGAAATTAGGCGATCGCCTTGACGGCCACATTGTTCAGGGGCATGTGGATCAAATTGGAATTTGCGAAAAAATTGAATCTCGTGATGGAAGTTGGCAATTTACATTTGGTTATGATAAAAATTTCAACAATCTAACTATTGAAAAAGGTTCAATTACCATCAACGGGGTGAGTCTTACGGTAGTCAATTCTGAAGACAGTAAATTTAGTGTCGCTATTATACCCTATACATTTGCAAATACCAATTTCAAAAATTTTGAAACTGGAACTATTGTAAATCTAGAATTTGATGTAATCGGGAAATATGTTTCACGATTATACGCCTCCCGACACTAAAGAAAGTGATATAAAAACAAAAAACTCCAACTTAAATTGGAGTTTTTTTATTGAATTGTAGTTTGTATATTTTAAAGATTGCAAAAATTATTGCCGCAGTAGCCAACAACCATACTCCACCATCTATAGGTAGGCCTGGAGGCGGAACCCCGGGAGGAGGCGGTCCATTTGGACCTGCGTAAGCTGTTGTCCCAAAAAGGAACGCTAAAATGAGGATTTTACTGGGCAAAAATTTCATAGTTCGTAAAAGTAAATAAAAAATCCTTTTGGCAAAATATTTTTTGAATTATAATTTGACAAGAGCTGCAAAAGTACAACTTTGATTCATACAACGGTCTTAAAAACACGTTATATTAACGTAAAATATACTTCTTTAGTTTAACTACTCATTAAAAAAAGACTCCCAACGGAAAGCCTATTTTGTGGTCCCACTTGGAATCGAACCAAGCACCTACTGATTATGAGTCAGTTGCTCTAACCGAATGAGCTATAGGACCATTTGTGCGGTTGCAATAATACTACTAATTTTACTTCATTCCAAATGTTTATCGCATTTGTATTTCAAAAAAATAGGCGGAAATAATCACTTTTAACATTTTAGACGACATTCTAAAAAATCTTATTGAATTTCTTGACAAAGTTCAATCAAAACACCGTTTGTAGTTTTAGGATGTAAAAAAACCACTAGTTTATTATCTGCTCCTTTCTTTGGAATTTCATTTAAGACCACAAAACCTTCTTCCTGCAATCGTTTTGTTTCTGAAACAATATCCGCTACATCAAAAGCGATATGATGAATACCTTCTCCCTTTTTCTCAATAAACTTTGCAATTGGACTATCAGCATTCGTCGCTTCTAATAACTCGATCTTGTTAGGTCCGCTCTGAAAAAAGGACGTCTTTACGCCTTCACTGGCTACTTCTTCAAATTTGTAGGGTGGCGCACCGAAAAGTTTTTCAAAAATAAGATTTGAAACCTCTAAGTCTTTCACGGCAATCCCTATGTGTTCTATTTTTCTCATCGCGTGTATTTTATTACAAAGTTCGGAAAGTTTTTCACAAAGACCGCGAAGTTGATGAGAAATCTGAGGTCATAGCCCTGATAGTAGCGGCATCCTTTTGCGCTGGCGGTTACATCGTCCGTTCGCTTTTGCTCGAGTGGCGCAAAAGATAGAGCGGAGAGCAGGAATAAGCTCCTGAAAATTATCAATTATCAATTGTTAATTGGCGAAGCAATCAATTGCTTGTTGTACTTTTGCCCCATGGAAACAAATAGACAGAAAAAGATTGGTGGCGTTATTCAAAAAGATTTAGTAGACATCCTACAAGGTGAAGTGCGTAAAAACGGCATTTCTAATTTGATTATTTCTGTTTCCAAAGTGAGCGTAACTACCGATTTGTCTGTAGCAACTGTACATTTGAGTATTTTCCCGCAAGACAAAGCAAAAGAAACGCTTGCAGCTATCAAGACAAATGCTGTCTTAATTAAACATGACTTATCTCAGCGCGTGCGACTGCAATTGCGCAAAGTTCCCAATCTTACTTTTTTTATCGACGATTCTCTCGATTATATCGAAAAAATAGACAATGCCTTAGCATCTAAAGAAAATCCGATTGAAAATCGCGACTTACTAGAACGACGTAGAAAATCATAACTTGAATTTTCCTCTATACATAGCCAAACGTTACCTAAGAAGCGCTAGTAAAAACAATGCGATAAATATCATTAATGGCATTGCCTCAGTGGGAATTGTCGTTGGAGCCATGTCGCTATTTGTCGTGCTTTCTGTCTTTACCGGTCTCAAAGATTTCAGCCTTTCCTTTAGTAATGATTTTGATCCTGATTTAAAAGTATTCAATACTGCTGGAAAAACATTGCGTGCAACTCCGCAACAATTCTCCAAAATTTCCAATATCAATGGTGTTTCCGCTGCAAGCAGAATCATTGAAGAACGTGTTTTGTTCCTTTTCGATGGCAAAGAACAAGTTACTTATATTAAAGGAGTCGATTCGCTTTTCTCAAAAGTAAATCCTGTAAAGAAAAACATTTACCAAGGCGAATGGTTCGAACCCAATACCAACCAAGTAGTTGTAGGTTACGGAATTTGTCAAAAATTATCACTCGGATTATTCGACTTCAATCACCCTTTTGAAGTATTTGTTCCCAAAGCAGGGAAAAGGCACCATAGAAAATCCAGAAAGCGCTTTCAATAAATGCAAATTAGCGCCTGTGGGAATTTATGCTATTAGCGAAGATCTGGACTCCAAATTTGTATTCGCTGACTTGACCTTAACGCAATCTTTACTTGAGTTTCAACCCAATCAAATCTCCGCGATTGAAATTAAAGTAAAACCTGAATCCAATGAAAAAGAGATCATCTCTCAAATTCAAACCATCTTCAACAACAACGTGACCGTCAAAAACAGAGCGCAACTTAATGACAGTCTATATAAAATGCTCAACACCGAAAATATTGCCGTTTACCTCATCTTTACTTTAGTGATTATCATTGCGCTTTTCAACTTAATTGGCGCACTCATTATGATGATTCTCGACAAGAAAAAAAATCTAAAAACACTTTTTAATCTCGGCACTGAAGTAAAAGATTTGAGAAGAATATTTTTCCTCCAAGGCACATTACTTAGCGTTTTCGGCGGCATTTTCGGTCTGATATTGGGAATCGGAATTGTACTGTTACAGCAACAATTTCAACTGATTATGATCACACCAACGTTAGCCTATCCCGTAATTTTTTCTTTCTTAAATGTAATTATTGTTTTGGCAACCATTATTTCCCTAGGCGTCGTAGCCTCGTGGATTGCTTCGAGTCGTGTAACCAAAAAGTTGTTGGAAGATATTTAATTGTTGGGCGTTCCTTTCAGACCGGGCTTTCGCACTCGCTTTTTTTGTTTTGTCACTCTGAGCGCTGTCGAGGGGAATTATCAAAAACAAAAAAGAGCTCATACAATTGCTCTATCCCTAACGCAAACTCGCGTATACTTTGACGTCTATAAATTCTAATCACAAATTGCACCCATTACCACCAATTTATTAGTGCAAATTCGTGGCATTCGTGTTAAAGTTTTCGACTTAAATCAAAGTATTTCCATTCCGCTGAATTTCTCCAACACATCATCAAAAGTTTCGAAAATAACATTTGGATCTTCACTGGTCACCATGCGAGTTCTAAACTCTTTAAAGTTTGGCAATCCTTTAAAGTAATTGGTGTAATGTCTGCGGGTTTCTACAATTCCCAAATGCTGTCCTTTCCAGTCCATCGCCCACTGCAGATGATTCTTGGCGGCTTCCACTCGATCTTCAATGGTGGGTTTTGGCAAATGCTCACCAGTAGCAAAATAATGTTTTACTTCATTAAAAAACCAAGGATAACCAATCGCAGCGCGACCAATCATAATGCCGTCTACGCCAAATCTGTTTTTGTATTCCAGTGCTTTTTCAACCGAAGTGATATCTCCATTTCCAAAAATAGGAATGGTAATTCTTGGATTGTTTTTTACCCTTGCAATGTGTGACCAATCGGCATCGCCTTTATACAATTGCGCGCGCGTTCTACCGTGAATCGATAGCGCTTGCACTCCAATATCTTGCAATCGTTCCGCAACCTCATCAATGTTAATCGAATTCTCGTCCCAACCCAAACGCGTTTTTACAGTTACCGGCAAATCTGTGCTTCGGATTACGGCTTTGGTCAAGCGCACCATCAAATCGACGTCTTTCAAAACCGCAGCGCCTGCACCTTTGCAAACTACTTTTTTAACTGGACAGCCAAAATTAATATCAATCAAATCGGGGTTTACGGTAGATACAATTTTAGAAGACATCGCCATCGCTTCTTCGTCTCCACCAAAAATCTGAATACCAACTGGTCTTTCGTAATCGAAAATATCCAGCTTCTGACGGCTTTTAATCGCGTCACGAATCAATCCTTCGGAAGAAATAAATTCGCTAAACATCAAATCAGCGCCATGCAGTTTGCACAAGCGGCGAAATGGCGGGTCACTCACGTCTTCCATCGGGGCGAGAAGCAAGGGGAAATCTGGTAATTCGATGTTGCCGATTTTAATCATGCGACAAAAGTAAGTAATTTGAAGGAAAAGGCATTGGTAAAAAGAAACAAGAGACAAGAAGCAAGAAGTCGTTCGTTTATATTGTAATTCGGTTCTTTTGTTTGATTAGTGCTTTGAGGCTGACGAAGTTTGGATTATATTTGCAGCACTATTGTGGATGTGCGTTAAGGATAGAGCAATTGTCTGAGCTCTTTTTTCGCAGTGCAACGGAGAAAAAAAGCGAGTGCGAAAGCCTGACCCGCAGGGGAACGCCCAAATGAAAGAGACAAGACAAAAGAGACAAGATAAAAGAGATGACAGAAAAAATGAAACATATTCGAAATTTTTGCATAATTGCCCATATTGACCACGGGAAAAGTACGTTAGCAGATCGTCTTCTGGGCGCGACGCAAACCGTTACAGCTCGAGAGGAAAAGGCGCAATTGCTTGACAATATGGACTTGGAACGCGAGCGTGGGATTACGATAAAGAGTCACGCGATTCAGATGGAATATACCTATAAAGGCGAAGAATATATTTTGAATTTGATTGACACGCCAGGACATGTTGACTTTTCCTATGAAGTTTCGCGATCGATTGCTGCTTGCGAAGGCGCGCTTTTGATTGTAGATGCGGCACAAAGTATTCAAGCACAAACCATTTCGAATTTGTATTTGGCTTTGGAAAATGACTTGGAAATTATACCGGTTTTGAACAAAGTAGATTTACCTAGCGCCAATCCTGAAGAAGTAAGCGATGATATTGTGGATTTGTTGGGTTGTAAGTTAGACGAAATTATTCACGCCTCGGGCAAAACCGGTTTTGGCGTTGAAAATATATTAGCGGCAATCATCGAACGCATTCCGCCACCAAAAGGCGACCCAGACGAACCATTGCAAGCTTTGATTTTTGATAGTGTTTACAATCCGTTTCGCGGTATTGAAGTTATTTTCCGAGTGAAAAATGGAGAAATCAGAAAAGGACAAAAAATCAAATTCATGGCGACGGGCAATGAATATTTTGCAGATGAAATTGGCACCTTGAAATTGAACCAAGTTCCGAAACAAGTGATTTCTGCTGGCGATGTTGGGTATTTGATTTCTGGAATTAAAGAAGCGAAAGAAGTCAAGGTGGGTGATACGCTTACTGACGCGAAAACACCAACAACCAATATGATTACCGGATTTGAGGATGTAAAACCGATGGTTTTCGCCGGAATTTATCCTGTAGACACCGAAGATTACGAAGAGTTGCGCAACTCGATGGAAAAACTGCAATTGAACGATGCTTCGTTGGTGTTTTTACCTGAAAGTTCGGCGGCATTAGGATTTGGTTTCCGTTGTGGATTCTTGGGAATGTTGCACATGGAAATTATTCAGGAACGTTTAGAACGCGAGTTCAACATGACCGTGATTACAACGGTTCCGAACGTTTCGTACTTGGCTTATACTAAGAAAGATCCAGAAAAAGGGCAAGTAGTAAACAATCCGAGTGATTTACCTGAACCTTCGAAATTAGAGCGCGTCGAAGAACCATATATTAAAGCGACCATCATTACAAAATCTGATTTTGTGGGGAATGTGATGAGTTTGTGTATCGAAAAACGAGGCTTGATAACAAACCAAACCTATTTGACCACAGAGCGCGTTGAATTGACTTTCGACATGCCTTTGGCGGAAATTGTATTTGATTTTTACGATCGTTTGAAAACAGTTTCCAAAGGTTATGCTTCGTTTGATTATTCTCCGATTGGAATGCGGACTTCTAATTTGGTGAAGGTCGATATTTTATTGAACGGAACGATTGTGGATGCTTTATCTTCCCTAATTCACGTTGATAACGCCTACAGTATTGGAAAAAAGATGTGTGAAAAATTGAAAGAATTGATTCCACGTCAGCAGTTCGACATTCCAATTCAAGCGGCAATTGGGGTGAAAGTCATTTCGAGAGAAACCATCAAAGCATTGCGTAAAGACGTTACTGCCAAATGTTATGGTGGAGATATTTCTCGTAAACGAAAACTGTTGGAAAAACAGAAAAAAGGAAAGAAAAGAATGCGTCAAGTGGGGAATGTAGAAATTCCGCAAGAAGCGTTTATGGCAGTTTTGAAGTTGAACGACTAGAAGTGACTGAGTTGCTGAGTGACTAAGTTGCTGAGAAAAATCAAGATAGAAAGATAGCCCGATTGCGAAAGTGGTCGGGTTTTTATTTGGTTTGCAGCCATTGAAACAAGCGTTGGGCATCTTCTATTTTGAAGAGTTGCGTGCCTTCGTTCATGGTGGCTGCCGATCCGCAAGCGACGCCCCATTGCACTACTTCTTTTAAAGATTTGTTTTGCGACAACGCCCAAACCATGGCGCCGACCATGCTGTCTCCAGCACCGACAGTACTTTTTCGAACTACGTTGGGAGCTGGAACAAATTCTGTTTGATCTTTAGTGACCAAGACTGCGCCTTGAGGTCCGAGGGAAACCACAACAATTTCGGCACTGCCTTTTGCGATGAGTTTTTTGGCTGCATGGGCGACTTCGTCCATTTCTAGTTTTTCGACTCCGATGAGTTTTGCCAGTTCACCGACATTTGGTTTTACTAAATAGACTCCTGATTCCAATGCTTTTTCAAGCGCTGGTCCTGAAGTATCTACGATTATTTTAGTGTTTGATTCTTTCGTCAATTGTACTATTCTTTGATAAAAATTGGATGGCATCCCTTGGTTTAAACTTCCGCTAAGCACTATGTATTTCGCAGTTTTTTTTGTTATTGCGGATAGTATTTGTTGCTGTTCCTCTGGAGAAAGCGTTGCTCCGGGAAAGCCGAATCGGAATTGCGATTTGGTATGCGTATCAAAGGCAACGAAGTTCTCTCTTGTCCAATTTTGGACAGGAATCACTTGAGTTGGAATGCTTTCTTTTTCAAGACATTCTTCTAGCATTTTTCCAATAGGTCCACCAGAAGTAAAAATACTTAAAGCTTCTCCTCCTAATCGATGAATGGACTTAGAAACATTAATTCCGCCGCCACCAGCGTCATACCGTGGTTCTTCACAGCGAATTTTTTGTTCGGCGATTAAACCAGAAAACGAAGCACTTTTGTCAAGTGCTGGATTTACAGTTAAAGTAACGATATCGCAGGTTTTCATAGCTCATAATTTCATTGAAAGGTCGGAAAAAATTTGTAAGAACCAGCAGTCCAATTCACAATTCTGCAAAACTTTAGCCTTTAAAAACCTTTGCATCTTTGTACCTTTGCGCCTTAGAAAATAAAAAAATGATAGAAGACAAAACTCCACAACGAACAAGTATTGCGCAATTGGGCGAATTTGGATTGATTGATCACTTGACTAAAAACTTTGAAATCAGCCAGCCTTCGACTTTGAAAGGAATTGGCGATGACGCTGCCGTGTTAGATTTTAAAGACAAGAAAGTAGTAATTTCGACCGATTTGTTGATTGAAGGCATTCACTTTGATTTAGCGTATATGCCCCTGAAACACTTAGGATACAAAGCGGTGGTAGTCAATGTATCTGACATTTGTGCGATGAATGCTAAAGCAACGCAGATTACCGTTTCTGTGGCGGTTTCGAACCGATTTCCCTTAGAAGCTTTAGAAGAATTGTTTGCAGGAATAACATTAGCGGCTCAAGAATATAAAGTTGATGTGATTGGTGGCGATACGACTTCTTCGCAAAAAGGATTAATCATCAGTATTACTGCAATTGGAGAAGCTGATGAGAACGAGCTTGTTTATCGAAACGGAGCGAAAGCAAACGATTTGTTGGTAGTGACGGGCGATCTTGGCGCTGCATATATGGGATTGCAAGTTTTGGAACGCGAGAAACAAGTGTTTCAAGTCAACCCTAACGCGCAACCCGATTTGGATGCTTATACTTATTTGATAGAACGACAATTGAAACCAGAAGCACGTAAAGACGTTCGAACGTTGTTACATGCATTAGAAATAAAACCTACCTCGATGATTGACATCTCGGATGGATTGTCTTCTGAGATTATTCATTTATGTAAGCAATCGGGGGTCGGATGTAATTTGTATGAAGACAAATTGCCTATCGATCCTCAATTTATATCGACTTGTGAAGAATTTAATATAGATAGTACTACCGTGGCGATCAACGGTGGCGAAGATTACGAATTGCTGTTTACTGTAGACATGGGTGACTTTGACAAAATAAAAGGCAATCCTAATTTTACGATTATTGGGCATATGGTTGGGGAAAACGAAGGAATTCATTTGATTACTCGTGCCGATACAAAAATCCAATTGAAAGCTAGAGGTTGGAATGCTATTGCCGAGGAATAATTTGTAGTCACATGATGGAATAAAAAAAAGCGACACTCCCTAATTTGTCGCTTTTTTTTATACTAGTAGTAAGTTAATAAGTGTTTTTTGATTGGGACAAAAAGGATTTTAAATTCGATACTAACTACTTTGTAATTTATTTTTTTTATGTTATGACTACTACCTCATTAACATAGTGCTAAATTACATTGAAAGTTCTAATCGATGTCTGAGGTTTCCCTCAAATCCCAATGTGGTTTCCCTCATTTTTTATTACGGTTTCCCGTAATTCCTATATCATTCCCTTATTTTTGGCTTCTCGAATCAAGTCGATATCACTACCGCCTTTGATATCAAGTATTTCTTTTAGGTTTAGTTTTCGCTTTTCGACCGCACTCAAGGACAACGGAACATACTGTGGAATGTCTTTCGTTTTTGTTCCTTTTGACAAATGAAACAAGATTTGTTTGTCGAAAGCGTCGATTTCAATATTGTCATATTGAATTTGGCTCACCAATTTTACAACGGTTTGACTGTAATAGTTCTCTTCTTTCAAAATTTTATCAAAAGCTAATAGGAGTTCATCAAACGTTAAGTCATTTTTGATGACCAAACCATTTGGGTTGATATTTTTGATCAGCGTATTGATTTTTAACAATTCGGTATGCATGGTAAGCAAAATAATTTTGCAATCTGGCATTTCTTTTTTGATAAGTTGCGCAAGGTCTTCTCCGGAAAAAATTCCTTTTTCTTCATAGGTTGGCATACTCAAATCGAAAAAAGCAATGCCGAATGACGCTGGAGCCTCTGTAATCGCTTCATAACCTGTTTTGCAATCCTTTGCTTGGGTTATTGAAAACTCATATTCGCCTTTTGAATTGTAGCCTTTTATGGCGTTTTTGTATGCTTCGATGATAAACGGATGATCATCTACAATTAGGATATTTACTGGTATTGCCATTGTTTGTTGTGTTTACAATTTGGGATTCAACGGTATAGTAATTCTAATGGTTGTTCCAGTGCCTATTTCGGATTTGATTTCCATCGTACCATTACATTGCTTTACTCTTGAAAATATATTTTGCAAACCTATACCTTTTTTCTTTTGTTTTAAAGAAAATCCATTACCATCATCAAAAATTTCCAATAAAAGTTGATTTTCATTTCTCAGAATACTAATAATTATGTTGTTCGCATACGCGTGCTTGATGGTGTTTTGAAAGGCTTCCTGTATTATTCTAAAAATATGAATTTTCTGAAAACTAGTGAGCCAGTTCCAATTTATTGTAGCATCTATTTCTAAATGGCATTTTCCGGTGAATAGATCTTTTTGTTTTTCTATGAACGCCTCAATCACTGCCACAAAGCTCACTTTATTGAAAAGGGCATCTTTGTTTAGATCATGTGACACATTTCGGATTTCTTTCTCGATATCTTGAATACCTGCAATAAAAGGTAAACATTTCTTGATGATTTCCGGAGTTGCATTTTCATTGAGTATATGCAGATTTAGGCGCGTTGACGACAGCCGATTCATGATGCTGTCGTGCAAATCTTGCGCGATCCTCTTCTTCTCGACGTGGCGAGCCTCGTCAATCTTGCTTTGTTGATTTTGGATGAGTTGATAAATCTCTTCGTTGGTTCTTTGTTGTTCTTGAAGGAACTGTAACTCTTTTTGTTTCGACCTTTGTATGAGTAACAGGACAACCAGTGATCCAATAATAAAAATTAGAACCGCTAGTCCGAAGAAGATCCATTTTTGCTGGATGGCTTGGTTCTTTTCTGTGGTAATTTCTTCTGTTTCGTAGGCGATCGTTGCAAACTTATTTCTAGCAGTTCTGAGCTTTTTATATAAACTGTCAGAAAGAGTAATATATTCTTCCGTATACAACTGGTAATTTTCTCTATCAACAACAGACATTTGTTTCAATGACTGTAAAACATCATGAATACTTTGCGTTCTTCTGGATAATAATAACGCTTCCTTTGCGTAAACTAGTGATTTTACTTTATCTTTTTTATACCAATAATAATTTGACAAATGATTTTTAATGAAAACAGTTCCAGAGTAAAGTTTTAAACTCTCTTTTATCCTTAGAGATTCTAAGAACAACGCGAGTGATTCGGCATTGCTAGGGTCTATTTCAAATTTACATCTACCTAAATTATCAATGATAGTTGAGTATAATCTTGGATGTTCTTTACATATGCTTCTATTAATTAAAGCTTTTTGAAAAAATTCGATGGCCTTTTTAAATTCTCCATTGTATAAATAATTATTCCCCTTGTTATTTAATAAAATTTCTTTCAGAAAATACTGTTCAGCAAAAGAGTTATTCTTTACTAATTGTAAAGCCTTATCATAGTAATAATTTGATTTTACATAATCCTCAGCAGAATTTGAAGCAATTCCCAAGTTAACCAATGCATCATACTCCCCCAACTTATCATTGTTTATTTTGAAATACTTCAACGATTTAATCGCAGATTTTTCTCCCCCGAATATATCGAAAACATCAATTTGAACAGTTGACATATTTAGATATAACTGCCCTATTTGCCCAATACTTTTTGATCTTAAAAATTGCTTTTCGGCTTTTAGATAAAAGTAAAATGCACTATCATTTAACCTAATTTCTTTATAGTAGTTCCCCAAATAAAAATTAAAGCTTGCAATCTGACAAAGATTTCCATGTTCTTCGCTCTTTTGAAGGCCAGTAATTAATGCTTTCTTAAATTTTTCTAAACTATTTAGTTTTTGGAAATTTAGTCCTACTAGTTTTAATTGTTCTCTAATTAAAGAATCATTATCTTCTCTAAGCAACAGCTCTTGTGCTTTTAAATTGTAGGTTAACCTAGTCTTAATAGGTACTTCTATATCTGAAGCCTTCGTAATGTAAAAACCAATACTATCATTTCTAACATTGGGATGATTGGCTTGATCACGTTTTGTGCAACTCAAAACGCACATCACGGTTATTAATAATAATTTGGACAAATATTTTAAAGTCATCTCTACTAATTTAGTCTACTTTAAAAATAATATACAATTTAGAATCTGTAGATCCAGATTTTCTGCAGCAATTGTTAATTAGATAAGACCTCTGTTTTTGGCTTCTCTAATAATATCCTCATCCGTTCCTTTTTGAATATCAAATACGTCTCTGATATGTGCCTTTCTTTTGTCGATGGCACTAAGCGAAAGGTTTAGATGCAATGGAAGGTTTTTGGTTTTGATGCCTTTAGCTAGTAAAGAAATAATACGACGGTTATAGGAATCTAAATAATTGACTTCGAGATTAATTTCCTTGATACTTTGTTTTGCAGTGTTGCTATAGTAGATATTTCCGTTTAGAACTTCTTGGATTGCCACTAAAAACTCGTCGGAAGTATAGTCGCTCTTTACTATTACGCCTTGAGGACTTATCTTCTTTATCAAATTGTAGAGCACATAGACCTCGGTATGAGATGTTGACATCATGATCTTACATGAGGGCTGTGCTTTTTGAATCAATATTGCAATGTCCTCACCTGAGAAAAGACTTGCAGAATTATACGGAGGCAAAATCATGTCCACAATTGCAAGGTCAAAATTCACTTTAGATGAAGTGATTGCTTTGTAAGCGAATTCACAATTGTATACACTAGTTATTCTAATTTCATCGTTCATGTCGTACTGCGAAGAGAATATGCTTTTATATCCTTCAATCATAGTAGGATGATCATCTACAATTAGTATATTAAGAAGAGGCTTCATGGTTTATACTTCAATACTTTTCTTTTCTTCTGGAACGGTTACTATTGTCGTGGTTCCTTTTCCTTTTTTCGATCTAATTTCAAATGTTCCTTCACATTCTTGCACCCTGGACTGCATATTTTGGAGCCCAATGCCTCTCTTCTTAGTATTTACGTCAAAGCCAATTCCGTCATCAGATATTTTAAAAACAATCAGCTCCTTATCCTTCTTAAACTCGACCGAAATATGCTTGGCATTTGCATATTTGTTGATATTTTGCAAAGATTCTTGAAGAATTCGATATAAATTAATCTTCACCGCATTCGCCACCTTGTCCCATTGGATACTTTCGTCTAATGAATAACTTAATGCTGCTTCAAAAGAATTGGTTTGTTCTTCTAACAAATTGCTGACGATGGCGACAAAATTATTAATCAACACATACTTTTCTCTATTCAAGTCGTGTGAAATCTCACGAATATCCTGTTCAATATTTTTCAGTTCGGCTAGATAATTAAATCGACTATTGACAGATTCTTCGTCGTTAAAACGGTTCAAACTATCGAGATTAAGTCGTGCTCCAAACAATCTTCCTAAAACCCCGTCATGCAATTCTTGTGCGATTCGCTTTTTTTCTTTCACTCTGTTTTCTTCAATTGTAGCCTGCTGAGAAATCATCAGATTATAAATCTCCTCGTTTACTTTTTGTTGTTGTTGTTTAAGCAATAATTCGCGGTTCTTGGCTCTTTGCGTTCTAATAACAAAAAGCAACAATCCCACAAATAAAGTTCCTATGAAGAAATAGAGTAAACTGCGATTTTGCTCGGCGAGTTTATCTTTTTCTTGGATAATTTCGTCAGTTTCGAAGGCGATACGCGCGAATTTATCTTTGGATTTTCGCTCTTCTTGTTGAAGACTATCGCTTATTTTTATATACTCTTTGGAGTACTTAGCCGCGTACTTGTGTTGGACAAGTGAAAGTTGTTTCAAGGATAATAACATGTCGCCAGAAACCCCAGTTTGCTTAGCTTTGTCAAGTGCGGCAAGAGCATTCTCCTGCGAATTTATAGTGTCATTTAGATTTGCATAATACTCAGATAAGTGGATCTTACTTAATATTTCTCCAGAACTCATGTTGTATTTCTTTCGAATTTTCAAAGACTCGTAAAACAAATCAGGTAGATTTTCTTTTTCATTTAACTTAAACTTTGAATATGCTAAGTTGTCAATGATTGTAGAATAAATATAAGGACTGTCTTCTAAAAGATTTTTGTCCAGTAACGCTAATTTATAATTACTTATTGCCTCCTTAAATCTATTTAGGTTTTGATAAACATAACCAATATTGTTCAACGTACTTGACTTATAATGAACCTTGGACTTACTAATATACTCATATCTATCAACTAATTCAAGTGCCTTCCTATGATATTCTAATGCATTTTGATAATTTTTATTTTCATTCGAACATATTCCAATCAAATTATAAGCATCATACTCCTTCTGCTTTTCATCGCCACCTTTTAAGTAATTCAGTGCTTTTGCTGCGGACTGTTCACAGCCAGAAAAGTCATTTTCATATAATAATACAAAAGCTTTGTCAACGAAATTCTTACCAAGATTAACACTATCTTGCAACAATAAGAATAACTTTTCAGACTTTAGTAAATAAATATATGCACTATCGTTTTGTCTACTATTAATATATAAATTACCTAAAAGGTTGAATGATTTCGCAATATTCACAGAGTCCTTTTCTTTGGTAGCTTTACCTAATAAGTCTTTAAGAGCGAATTTTGACTGAGTTTCACTGTTTAATTTATAAAAATTATTTGCGATTCTAAATAGACTACTATTATATTCTGCTAAAGACTTATTGGATTCCAGAATTTCTAACGCCTTCTGATTATATTTCAACCTAACTCCCTTATGTAGACTTTCCTTTTCCGACTTTGAGAAAAAACTTGACAAACTATCAAGCTTTCTCTCAGAACCTACTTTTGGGCTCTTTCTATCGCAGCTTATAAATAAGAATAACGTTAATAATAAAGATAGAATTACAATTTTCAATTTAAAAGATTTTATTTACGCTAAAATACTAATTTTTTAAACAAAAAAAACCCCAACGTTGTTGGGGCTATATTATTCTTAATAATTAAGTGTTTAACTATCCTCGTGGTGCTGTATTTCCTGCTCCATTTCCTCCAATCTCAGAAATACCTCTTGGCGCTGTATTTCCTGCTCCATTTCCTCCAATCTCAGAAATACCTCTTGGCGCTGTATTTCCTGCTCCATTTCCTCCAATCTCAGAAATACCTCTTGGCGCTGTATTTCCTGCTCCATTTCCTCCAATCTCAGAAATACCTCTTGGCGCTGTATTTCCCGCTCCATTTCCTCCAATTTCTGGGCTCGTAAATGACGTTAATACCATCATCAACGAAAATAATCCGAATGTTAATACTGTTTTTTTCATAATTTGAGACTTTATATGTTATTTGTTTAATTCGTTTGTTCGAGAACCTTATTCACAGTTCACGATGTAAAAGTATATAGCATGTCTCGTTACACCTAGTGGTTAAAGGCGTTTGTGGTGGATGGTATTTGTTTGATAGTGAACGACGGTCAAATTCATGTGGATGGATTTGACGATTTTGGCTAAATCTCTAAATAATTGCCTTTTGTAATGCTATTGATGATAGCATCTACGTTTTCTTTGTAGGATTTAGAAAACGGCAGTTTGGTCGTAGTGTTCTTAATGTAACATACTGAATTCCCGGTGTGAATTCTCGAAACATAGTCGATGTTGACAATGTAACTATTATGAATCCTGATAAACGGGAAAGAAAGCACATTCTCGAAATGCTTTAATGTCTTAAATGCAGTAATCATTTCGCCATTAAAGAGATGAATGTCCGTAGAATTGTTATCGGCCTGCAAATAACAAATGTCCTTCGCCTCAATAAATCGATAATCACCATAAGATTTTACACATATAATTAATGGTTTATCTTCTTTTGATGCTCCTGATTGAAACTCAAGTACTTTTACTGGTTCATCCGATACTGCTTCTTGTATGTCCTGAGATTCAGCATTTGCTAGAGAATCCTCGTTCATTGCAGACGATTCTTGTACTTGATTGTATTCCGAAGAAGCTGCTTGACTCTCGTCGATTACAGCTATTTCTTCAGCTTTCGGCGTACGATTCAAACTAGGAATAATAGGCTGTTTTTGAATCGAAAACTCAGCACTTTCTTCCTTAACTTCATCTGGCGATTTGCACTGTGATTTCTCATGCAATAAAATCATCTTTCTTACATCGTTACTATTGATGGGCTTAGAAAGATAATCAAAAGCACCGTGTTTTATCGCCTCGTATGCTAATTCCTTATCGCTTGAGGTAACAATAATTTTCGGAATAACATTTAGATATCGGTATAACTCATTGATAAGTCTCAATGACAAGTTGCTTTCTTTATTTATTGGAGTAATTTCAAGAAAGACCAACGATGGTTGGTGTTCTAATATTAAATTCAATCCCTCTTCATAGGTGCTAGCAGACGCAACGAAATGTAGGTTCTGAAAACGAGCCGCAATCGACAACGTTTTTAGAATACTTTCCGTTTCATCGTCAATAATGATGAAAGAATGTCTCATGTAAGCTTATACTAAATTGGGTTTAGCAAGCATACGTAGGTTTAATCTGAAAATCTTGAGCAGGTTGGGGAAGTTTCGTTTAAAAGAAATTCTAATGCACAAAACCGTTGCTAATTTACTGTTTTTGGTCAATTCAAAAACGATTTGTTAATAGATTTTCTCAGATTGTTAACATTATTTGTTGAATGGTAAAAAATTGCCGTTGAACTGCACTCACGCTGGATTATTCCGTTAAATTAATTTTGCTAAAATAGATTTTTATATATTTATTTACACCAAAATGTGTAATTTTGCCTTCTAAAACTACGATCATGCTTGATATTGATTTTAAAAACAAAGAATCGTTGTTGCAAACCTTTTCCACAGAGCAAAAATGCATCGCGCATCTAGAAGCCTTGCGTTGGAACGGAAGAGTCATAAGTCCATTTGACAATACTTCAGTAGTCTATTCTTGCACAACCAACACTTACAAATGTAAAAATTCAGGAAAGTACTTTAATGTAAAAACTGGAACGCTGTTGCATAATACTAAGGTCGATTTACAAAAGTGGTTTGTCGCCATTTGGATTGTTTCACTTCAAAATAAGAGAATTAATTCTGTTGCCTTGAGCAAAGAATTAGGAATTACACAAAAAACAGCGTGGTATATGATCAAAAGAATTCAGTTGTACTTGAATCGTAAAGACGATACCTTTGAAAAGAAAAATTACGCAACATCAGTAAGTAACATTGTGTCCAAAATCAATATTTCAGAATTAGAAGAAAAAGAAAAATTACCTCTTCTCCAGTGGCTTCAATTACTTAAAAAATAAATATCTTTCTAATCAAGATTTTAAAAATAGTGTAAAAAAACCCGCAAAAAGCGGGCTTATTATTATCTATTGACGAGTCTAATTGGCTTTCATAAGCCAATTCTTGATTGACACTTCGTTTTCTATAATTGACTTTAAATCTGAAATCACCACACGATCCTGTTTCATAGAATCTCTGTGTCTAATTGTAACGGTATTATCTTCCAATGTTTGGTGATCTACTGTTATACAAAATGGCGTTCCTAAGGCATCTTGTCGTCGGTAACGTCTACCAACAGCGTCCTTTTCGTCGTAGGCCACGTTAAAATCCCATTTCAAATCTTCAATAATCCTTTTAGCTACTTCAGGCAACCCATCTTTCTTAACAAGAGGCAAGACTGCCGCCTTCGTTGGCGATAATACAGCAGGTAATTGCAAAACCGTTCTGGTTGAACCATCTTCTAACGTCTCTTCTTTCAATGAATTCGAAAAGACTGCTAAAAACATTCGATCTAATCCTACTGAAGTTTCAACTACGTAAGGCGTGTAATTAGCATTTGTTTCCGCATCAAAATACTGCATCTTCTTACCAGAATATTGCTCGTGTGCCTTCAAATCAAAATCAGTTCTAGAATGAATTCCTTCTAATTCCTTAAATCCAAATGGGAAATTAAACTCGATATCAGCCGCAGCATTCGCGTAATGAGCTAATTTCTCATGATCATGGAAACGATAGTTTTCTTTCCCTAAACCGAGCGATAAATGCCAATTTAGACGGGTTTCCTTCCAGTATTCATACCACTTCATTTCCTCACCAGGTTTTACGAAAAACTGCATTTCCATTTGCTCAAATTCACGCATTCTGAAAATAAATTGTCGAGCAACAATTTCATTTCTAAATGCTTTTCCTGTTTGTGCAATACCAAATGGGATTTTCATTCGACCTGATTTTTGCACATTAAGAAAATTTACAAAAATTCCTTGAGCGGTTTCTGGGCGCAAGTACAAATCCATTGCATTCTCTGCTGAAGCGCCCAATTTAGTACCAAACATCAAATTAAACTGCTTCACATCTGTCCAATTTCTCGAGCCAGTTTCTGGGTCAGCAATCTCCAATTCTTCAATTAAAGCCTTTACGTCTTCCAGATTCTCATCTCCTAGAGATTTGGCCATTCGCTCCAAAATTTCTTTTTTTCGAGCAAGATACTCAACTACCCGCGGATTTGTTGATACAAATTCATCTCTATTAAAAGCATCTCCAAAACGAATACTTGCTTTTTCAATTTCTTTTTCAGCTTTTTGATTTAACTTCTCTGCATAATCTTCAATTAGAACATCAGCTCTATATCTTTTCTTAGAGTCCTTATTGTCAATCAATGGGTCATTGAAAGCATCTACATGTCCAGAAGCTTTCCAAGTGGTTGGATGCATCAAAATCGCGGCATCTAAACCAACAATGTTTTCATGCATCTGAACCATTGCTTTCCACCAATATTCTCTGATATTTTTCTTTAATTCAACACCATTTTGAGCATAGTCATACACTGCGCTCAAACCATCGTATATTTCACTTGAAGGAAATATGAATCCATATTCTTTCGCGTGTGAAACTACGTTCTTAAATAAATCTTCTTGTTTTGCCATAGTGCTGCAAAAATATAAAAAGTGAAATTAAAATGTAACATAAAACACAATGGAATAAAAGATTTTTATATTTTTATACAATAAACGCCATTCAGATGTTCAAAAATGTACTAAACCTCTTCTATCCAAAGGTTTGCTTAGGCTGTAAAACTTTACTACTAACAAACGAAAACGTGATTTGCACCCAATGCCGGCATGAAATTCCTTTAACGCTGCATCACTTTAATCCAGAAAACGAAGCATTCAAAAAATTCTACGGGAAAATTCCTGTCGAATTTGCTATGGCCTTTGTCTATTTTCATAAAAAGGAATTGTACAAGAGCTAATTCACAATCTAAAATACAAAGGACACGAAGAAATTGGCGAACTTGTAGGTGAATGGTGCGCGTCGGAAATAGCAGGGTTGGATTTCCTAAGGAACATTACTGAAATTATACCAGTTCCTTTACATACTAGAAAACTGAAGGAACGAGGCTATAATCAAGTAACTTCTTTTGGAAAATCACTGGCCACGACTCTAAATCTAAAATATAATGAGCAAATACTAGTTCGAACAATATACTCCAAGACACAAACTAAGAAAAACCTGCTAAATCGAATTGACGTTAATAATGCGTCCATTTTTACGGCAAAATTTACCTCAAATGACCATGATAAACACTTTCTTTTGATTGATGATGTACTGACAACTGGATCGACGCTAGAGGCGTGTGGAAAAGAACTCCTAAAGATTCCAGGCGCCAAGCTAAGTGTACTGTGTATGGCTATGTCACATTAGATGCTTATGTGTAATTATCTACTAAAAACTACAGGAGCGTTCGCTATTTCCGACTTTCATAAAAAAACATCAAACAAAAAGCATCATTTATCAAAACGATCTGTTGATTTATTATGCTATTTATTTCAATTCCATAAAATATAATTGTTATTTTGTCTTCTAAAAAATAATAAAGTTGAAAAAAGCACAAATCATCATTTATTCCCTACTTATTATGTCTTTCGTTGGCTGCGCCAAAAGAGGTTCAATCTCTGGCGGATTAAAGGATACTATTCCACCAGTTCTTACAATGAGTTTTCCCAAAAATTTTAGCACGGAATTCTCTAGTAAATCTATAAAACTAACTTTCGACGAATTTGTAAAACTAAAAAATGTTAACAAGCAACTCATAATTTCTCCGCCATTATCAAAAACCCCTCAGATATTACCAACAACGGCCAGTAAATCTATCACTATCAATTTCCTAGATTCACTTCGAACCAATACGACATATAGCCTCAATTTTGGAAAATCTATAGAAGACAATAACGAAGGGAATCCATATCCACAATTCAAATATGTGTTTTCGACTGGTAAGTACATCGACTCTCTTTCTATTAAAGGAACGGTAAAAGATGCGCTAGATAAAAAGCCTAGTTCCATTACGACCGTTATGCTATACGAAATGACTGAGACACGCAAAGACTCAGCAGTATACAACCAAAACCCATCCTATATTGCGTTTTCTCTAGAACAAGACGCTTCTTTCAAAATAGACAATATCAAAGCCGGAAAATATTTTCTGGTCGCTGTAGACGACAAATCATCTAACTATCGTTTCGAGCCAAAAACGGAAAAAATTGGATTTCGAAAGACTGCTATTACCATTCCTAATGATTCCTTATTTGAAATTAAATTATTCAAAGAAGTTCCAAAATTAAAAACGTTCAAACCGTCACAATCGTCTGGTTGCTCAGCAGTAATTGGATTTGAAGGCGATGCTAAAGATGCTAAATTGACTTTAAAACGAGGGGAAGAAATGCTTTCATCAATAATTACGAAAGTTCCAAAGAAAGACTCCCTGCAAATTTGGTTTAAACCGTTCAAACTTGAAAAATCTGCCGTCGATTCACTGCAGCTTTCAATTGTAAAAGACAGTTATACTAAAGATTTTACATTCAAAATTAAAGCTCAAAAACAAGATAGTTTAACTATTTCTGCTATTTCTAGTAAAATACTACCCCTCAATGAGAAATTTCTTTTACGAACGAATTTGCCGATTTCAAGAATAGATGAATCCAAAATAAGTTTAATTAAAAAAGATTCAACATCAGTTCCTTTCAAAGTAGAATATGATGAGTTAAATCTCACTCTCAAAGTAAATTTTCAAAAAGACCCTTTAGAGAAGTACAGTCTTAAATTTTTGCCGGAATCCGTTGTGGATTTTACAGGGCAATCAACAAAAAAATTACTAAAATTTGATTTAGAAACCAAGAATATATCTGACTACGGGAATTTGCGCTTGAATTTGGAAAATGTGAAGCAGTTCCCGGTTATTATTGAATTGACTGACAAGAATGGAGAAGTCAAGTATTTCGACTACTCCGAAAGCAGTACACAAATTGACTTTAATCTAATAGAACCAGCGCTATACGCTTTGCGTCTAATTTATGATGAAAACAAAAATAAAATCTGGGATTCAGGAAATTACTTGGACAAAAAACAACCTGAAAACGTCATTTATTTTCCAAAAGACATCGATGTTAGAGCAAACTGGGACGTGCAACAAACCTTTATTCTGAAAGAGTAAAACTGTCTCTATCTGATAGAAAATCAAGCTTTTCTCGCGCTTGGAGCATTTCGTTTTTATCTAAAGTAATAATAAATATACCTTCTTCTTCCTGCGGCTCTAGTAGATAATTACCCAAATAATCGACTGCTTGCGAATGTCCATTATACGTTAGTTGATTCTGATCTGTCCCTACTCTATTTACCCCAATAGTAAAGCATTGATTCTCGACCGACCTTGCCCTAAGTAGAATATCCCACGCATTGATTCTAATTTCTGGCCAATTAGCAACATAAAGAAGCAAATCGTACTCTTCAGCATTTCTTGAAAATACAGGGAAACGCAAATCGTAACATATTAGAGGACAGATTTTAAAACCACGAAAATAGACAATGGTTTTGGACTTACCGGCCTTATATTTTCGGTCTTCACCCGCCAATGTAAACAAATGCCTTTTGTTATAGGTGTTGACTTCACCGGAAGGAAAAACAAAAAGACACCTGTTGAAGTAATTTTCATTTTCTGTAATTACAACACTTCCAACGATGGCACAATTTCTCTTTTTCGCAATAGATTTAAGCCAAAAAACTGTTTCTCCATCCATTGATTCAGCTACAGAAATTGGATTCATGGTAAAGCCTGAAGTAAACATTTCGGGGAGAATTATCAAATCGACTTCTTCTTCTATTTCATTAATTTTCTTTAAAAAAGTAGCTCTATTTGTTTCTGGCTCTTCCCACGATAGATTTGATTGAACAATGGCGATCTTCATTTGCGTTTGATTGAAGTATACTAAATAAGTTAAACAAAAATGTCCCGCGACCTCTTGTAGTTTAGGCTATTTAACAATTATTTTCTTTACTTTTCCAAATTGACTATTTCCCAATCTAATCAGATAAACTCCAGCAGAAGCGTAGCTGAGGTCTAAATCATATTTATATGTTCCATTTCTGCTTTCTATTTCATGATACACCAACCTTTGTCCAGTTATACTATAAACAGTAAAAGTAAGTGGCTCATTGTATTCAGATTGTACAAGCGAAATCTCAAACAAATTGTTTTTTTGATAACTTACATTCAATTGCGCATTGTTCAATAATATTTCCTCATTGCCTAAAGCAGGACTAACAATGGTAACTTTGTAGTCTTCAGTTTCTCCGTATTGTGATTCCGCGCAGGAATCATCAGAAACTACTTCGTTCCAATTGGTCTTCGCTCTCATGAGATGTTCTCCCAACGTAGCAGGTAGTGGGATAGCCATAGTGGTTGTTTCTGTATAACTACCTGCACCTTGTCCAGAAGCTATTTCGTAGTTGTTTACCATCTTTTCGTCATTTGTAAACACAAAATCATCATTAAAATCAATCCACACCGAAACAAATTGACTTCCGTAATCAGTAGTCACTGTCAAATTATTTGTGGTCCCTTGCGTTAATTCTGTAGACAAATTAGTAAAATCACTATATCCACTTGCGCCGCAACCAGAAACATTATTAATTGTTCCCAATTGAAATAGCCTAAAGCCATCTCCAAAAGTACAATTCAAATTTGGCTGACAATTACTTTTCAATATGTTTACGGTTACACTGTCGTTTGAAGCATCGCTATCTTCATTTAAGCTTGTATAACAAAGTAAGACATAGTTGCCAATTGCAGTAAAATCTCCCGTTTGATTAAAGGTATAATTCGCAGAAGTGTTTGGGTCTAATGTTCCGGGATAAATTTCCGTAACTATAGTACCATTAAGGTTATAAGAAATAGAAAAATTTGACTGCGATTCTCCCCCGTAATTATTTACAGTTACAGTTATACTTTCATTTCCAGTCAAACCCGTACCAGAAATTGGAGCAACAACCGAACTTACACCAAGATCTTTCGGATAGAGATGAATTACATCTTTTGAAAATGAATCATTAGACGTATCTTCATCTAAAGAAAGTCCAGTTAATGCTGTAATAACATAGGTTTGTCCGACTACAGATAGATTAGCTGTCGCGATAAATGTATACTGCGCATAGGCCCCAGATGCGACACTTCCTAGAAACAATTCAGTAATCAAGCTTCCTCCATCAATTTGATAGGAAATTGGAAAGTTAGTGACGGTATTTTGTCCGTAATTAAAGATTCTAACCGTAATAGATTCGCTATTAGACAAACTTCCATTAGATGGGTTGATTATATTCACAACCCCAATATCGTTGCTAAAATTAGGTGCGATTTTTAGAACACCTACAACATCTTTCCGCCCTGAATTCATATATTCATTGATGAACCAAAATGACTTGTCGTCAGATGGGTCAATAGACATCTGGCTGTAGTCTCCATATCGAGTACCGGGGATGTTAGCGTTTCCTGTTGCAATTACATTTTCCGCTATGGTCATTGTTCCAATCGGATCATTAACATATCTTCCTGTGTAATAAGAGCTTACAACTTGATTGTTTGTGCCTCCCATTCCGGTATAACCCATTGCTATATTTCCTTGAACATCTATTCCCATACTGGCATTCCATGCATGCATTTGATTTGGTGCATTATACGTTCCCTCTTGATAAATTGACCATGGCAAACCATCACCCGCTTGACGTAGTTCATACCATCTTACCGCAGCTAGTTTATCTGAAGTCCCATCAGCGTCAACTACAAAATTCAATACTGCAGAATTGTGAGAAGGAAATTTTCGAAACTGAACCTGATTCATTATAATCGCTTGCAAAGCATCTATAGAAGCTCCTCCTGTCGGTTGCGCTAGGTTTACGAAACTACCGCCGTCAAAAACGGATGTAAAAGGTGTTGTAACCAAAGTTTGTCCCACAGTAATATTTGAATTTGCTGGCACGTCCCAATTCACATTTATTGTCCACATTTTCAAATGATCTTGTGACACTCCTGCCCAAGCATCATCTTGTAAATAAACAACAGGCACATTTCCCGGCGCTGGATAATTTGAACTTGTAACATTAAACGCTTGCGGACTATAAAAACCACTAGTAACTATTCCAGGTAACGGAAAGCCGATGATTTGTGCTGATGGATCCCCTAGAATCATTTTTGATCGTTCCAAAGCATAAACAACTTCCGCCGTGTCCGCTTGTCCAGAATCTTTATTAGCAGTCAGATAGTAGCCGTCACTCCAAATAGATAGTTTTTGATAGTCGGTATTCATTGGAAAATCATACACGTTCCACCCATCATTTAAAGGGTCTGAAGTTTGACTTACCGCAACTTGAACACTGCTACCCAAGAAAGTCATTACAAATCGTTGCGCTTCCATATCATAAGAACATGTTAGATCACAACATCCCGAAGAAGGAAAAATATTACTCGTGTCTAATTGTTCAGTTAGTGGATGACCCAGTTTATCAAAAATTCTAAACCCTGTATTAAAAACGATTACATAGTGATTTGGCCCTACTGCACCTGCTGGGTCCGTCGGCTGAGACGTAGATGCAGCGCCATCAAAAACGATAGAAGGAGCTCTTCCCATTACTTTATTAGCGGAACTATTTCTCCCAATCAAAGGGTCATCTCCAACGGGCAAACCCTTTCCAAAAACAACTACGTTCGTTCTTGATTTTTCATCTTTTGCTTCTCCTAAATTTTCTTGCGCTGAAATCAAAGACATTCGTGACGCAAGACTAGGCACAACAGTCATTTTAGTAGCTCTTTTAATAAAAGTTGGACCTTTCTTTTCTTGTGCATAAACATTGATTTGAAACAGCTGAATCAACAAAATTAATAACATTGTTTTTTGAACTTTCATAAGTGAATTTTTGTTGATAAGATATTAAAAAAATTAACGTTGGTCCTTGAAGAACTTTAGCGGTCTTTGCTAACCATTTCAAATATATACAATTCCTTCCAAAAAATAAACTTCAATAATCAAATTGAATAAATTAGAGAAGAAAAGGTGCAATAACAAAAAAACGCGTCCAAAAATTTGGACGCGTTTTTTTCTAAATTCTATATTTAAGGCTAAATGATACTTGCTTTCAAATATTCTCTATTCATACGAGCAATATTTTCCAACGAAATTCCTTTCGGACATTCTACTTCGCAAGCCCCGGTATTGGTACAATTTCCGAATCCTTCTTCGTCCATTTGACGAACCATATTTAAAACGCGCTGAGAAGCTTCTACTTTTCCTTGTGGCAACAAAGCATATTGAGAAACTTTAGCTCCTACAAATAGCATGGCGGAACCATTCTTGCAAGTTGCAACACAGGCACCGCAACCTATACATGCCGCGGCTTCAAAAGCCTTATCAGCATCCGCCTTTGGAATTGGTGTCGCATTGGCATCAATCGTATTACCAGAGGTGTTTACGGAAACAAATCCTCCAGCTTGTTGAATGCGGTCGAATGCGCTTCTATCCACTACCAAATCTTTTACAACGGGAAATGCTTTTGATCTCCATGGCTCAATATAGATTGTGTCTCCATCTTTAAACTTACGCATGTGCAACTGACAAGTAGTTGTCCCAGTGTCTGGTCCATGAGCTCGACCATTGATATAAAGTGAGCACATGCCGCAAATTCCCTCACGACAATCATGATCGAATGCAACAGGCTCTTTTTGATCATTAATTAATTGCTCGTTCAATTGATCTAGCATTTCTAAAAATGAACTAGCGGTAGAAACATTATCTAATTGATACGTTTCCATGCTTCCTTTAGCTTGAGCGTTTTTTTGGCGCCAAATTTTAAGGGATATATTGATGTTTTTTGCTGTAGACATACTGTATCTTATTTATAATTTCTAGCTGCAATTTTGATAAACTCGTATTTCAATTCTTCTTTGTTTAGCTTTTCTTTGCTAATATCATCACCTTGATATTCCCAGGCACCTACAAAAGAGAAGTTAGTATCATCGCGCAAAGTTTCACCTTCAGCATCTTGATATTCTTCACGGAAATGTCCTCCGCAGGATTCGTTACGCTGCAAAGCATCCATTGCCATCAATTGACCTAGATCAATGAAATCTGCGACTCTAAGTGCTTTTTCCAACTCTGGATTTAACTCGTCGGCCGAGCCAGGGACTTTTACCTCTTTATAAAATTCTTCTTTCAAAGCTGCAATTTCTTCGATTGCTTGCTTCAATCCACTTTCGTTTCTCGCCATTCCAACTTTGTTCCACATAATCAAACCTAATCTTTTATGGAAATGATCAACAGATTTTGTCCCATTATTGTTGAGGAACTTTTCTATCGATGCTCGAACACTATTTTCTGCTTCGACAAATTCAGGGCTTTCTGTAGAAATTTTCCCTGTACGAATTTCATCCGCCAAATAATTAGATACCGTATAAGGCAATACAAAATAACCATCTGCCAAACCTTGCATCAACGCAGATGCTCCCAAACGATTTGCTCCGTGGTCAGAGAAATTCGCTTCTCCGGCAACGAAGCATCCTGGAATTGTAGATTGTAGATTATAATCAACCCAAACGCCTCCCATAGTGTAATGCACTGCTGGATAAATTTTCATTGGCGTTTCATATGGGTTTTCGTCTGTAATTTTTTGATACATGGTAAATAAGTTACCATACTTTTCTTCCAACCATTGCTTTCCTAGAGCTGTAATTTCTTCGGAAGACGGATTGTGATTTCCTTTGGCATAAGCCGCTTGCTTTCCTTTACTCTGAATTTCAGTTGAGAAATCTAGATAAACACCCTCATTCGTTGCGTTGGCTTCAATACCGTGACCTTCATCACAACGCTCTTTTGCAGCTCTAGAGGCCACATCTCTTGGTACTAAATTACCAAAAGCAGGATACCTTCTCTCTAAGAAATAATCTCTATCGTCCTCTGCAATTTGCGTAGGTTTCAATTGACCTGCTCTAATCGCTTCAGCATCTTCTTTTTTCTTCGGCACCCAGATTCTTCCAGAGTTTCTCAAAGATTCTGACATCAACGTTAATTTTGATTGATTGACACCATGAACAGGAATACAAGTTGGATGAATTTGTACAAAACACGGATTTGCGAACAAAGCTCCTTTTTTATGCACTTTCCAACCAGCCGTTACGTTGCTTCCCATTGCATTAGTAGAAAGGAAATAAACATTTCCATAACCTCCTGAAGCGATTACAACGGCATGTGCCGAATGTCTTTCTAATTCACCTGTTACTAAATTACGAGCGATAATTCCACGTGCCTTTCCGTCAACTTTAACTAAATCAAGCATTTCATGACGGTTAAACATTTGAACGCGACCTAAACCTATTTGTCGTGATATTGCAGAATAAGCCCCTAACAAAAGCTGCTGTCCTGTTTGACCTGCTGCATAAAAGGTTCTTTGTACTTGTGTTCCTCCAAAAGAACGATTGTCTAATAAACCTCCGTATTCACGAGCAAATGGAACTCCTTGAGCCACACATTGGTCTATGATATTTCCTGACACTTCCGCCAATCGGTGAACGTTTGCTTCACGCGCTCTGTAATCTCCACCTTTTATCGTATCGTAGAACAATCGGTAAATACTATCGCCGTCGTTTTGATAATTCTTGGCTGCATTGATTCCGCCTTGAGCTGCAATCGAGTGTGCTCTTCTAGGTGAATCTTGATAGCAAAAAGCTTTGACATTATAGCCCATTTCAGCAAAAGATGCCGCTGCGGACGCTCCAGCCAAACCAGTTCCAACAACAATAATGTCGATTTTTGGTCTGTTATTCGGAGCAACTAATTTTAAATGATTTTTGTGATTGGTCCATTTGTCTGAAATGAAACCTTCAGGTATTTTTGAATCTAATGCCATATTGTTAAGCTTTTAGAAAAAAATGAATGTAAATTGGAATAATTGCAAACAACAAAGGAACCACTATAGCGAAACCTTTTCCGAATGCCTTGATAATTGGGGTATATTTTGGATTGTTAAGTCCCATTGATTGGAAGGCACTGCTAAAACCATGTAGTAAATGAAATGACAACACAATCATCGACAAAACATACAATAGCGTATATAACAAACCATATTGCGGCTGTTTAAAGAACTCAATGGTAATTTTGTACAAATCTTTGTATCCTTCTTTAATTTTTACATTGGCGCCAGCATCATAAAAATCTGTACGATCTTTAATCACGATCATTTTTTGATCAATCTGTGCTTTGGGCAAATAACTTCCGTCAGTAGTCAAATAGAATTCTTGCGATTGACCTTGTGCGGTAATAATCATGGTTTGCAACGGCATTTTTTCATCAAAATGCATTCTAGCCCAGAAACTAACCATGTGCGTTACGATAAAAACTAAGATAATAGTTCCCAAAACCGCCATGTTTCTTGATGCCCATGGACTGTTAGCAGCTGCATTGTTTTTTGCATAACCAATAGGTCTAGCCGCTTTGTTTTGAAAAGCCAACATAATTCCATCGATTGCATGAAAAAGAATGGAGATGTAAGTTAGATAAGAAAGAATTTTGACTGCTGGATTAGAGGTCATAAATAATGCGTATTTATTAAAATTCAACGCATTGTTAGGAACCAATAATTGAAGATTTCCTGCTAAGTGACCGCTCAAAAACAAGCATAAAAATAAACCTGTTAGAGCCATCCAGTACTTCTTTGCCAGCGACGACTTCATTAATGCAGATTTTGCCATAAGTATGTGTAATTTATTATAAAAAGCACACAAAAATAAGGCTAATTGCATTTAACTACAACCTTTTCGATGTAATTTATAATGATTTTAAAATGTTTATCTGAAATCAACTTGAATTCTTGTCAACATTAGGATTTATGGGCACTCTAATGATTTCCACTTAAACACATTTTTGACCTAAGTTACTTAAATCCGCCAAAACTGTCTTGTGATTAATTCAAGGACATTTCAATTCTCTTACTTTTGTCGAAACTTTATGCTTTATGCAATCAAAAAAGCTTCAGAGCGACTTTTCAAATTATGTACAATCTATCACAGTAAGTGCAATAGACGTTGAAGCGCGGAAACAATTTGAATCAAGCTTTGCATTACTTGAACTGAAGAAGAATCAATTTCTGGTCAAAGAAGGTCAAATCTGTCCGTATTTCTGCTATTTAGAAAGTGGCATTCTGCAGCATAGTATCAACGTTGACGAGCAAGAGAAGACAACCTACTTAGCTTTGAGAAACACTTTTACCTCTTCTTTATTTAGTTTCCTATTTCAAACTCCATCTAGAAAAAGCATAAAGGCTATTTTCGATTGTAAATTGTGGGTTTTAGATTTGAAAACTTTTCAAGAACTAAAAGAAAAAAACGAGGTGTTTCGACAATTCTACTACAACTTAATAGAAAAGCAAATTTGTCTTATTGATGATTACCGGATTGATTTGCTTACACTAACTCCCGAAGAACGTTATAACAAACTCATTTTGACAGAACCTCACTTAATCAAACAAGTGCCTTTGCACTATTTGGCCTCTTTCTTAGGGATTTCTTCCAGGCATATGAGCCGCATTCGAAAGAACATAAATTAATGCCATTTGGCTGGTCGATAAGAAAATACTTTCCTTAATTTTGAACCTTATTCAACCGCAAACCTAATATTATGAAATACCATCAAATTGATCGCAACTTATTTATAAAAAACCGTGCAAAATTTATTGCACAAATGAAACCGAATAGTGTAGCGGTTTTTAACTCGAATGACATTTACCCGGTTTCTGCTGATAGTACCTTGCCATTCGCGCAACACCGTGACATCTTTTACTTATCTGGCGTAGATCAGGAAGAAAGCGTTTTATTGCTTTTCCCAGACGCACCTTATGAGCATCAACGTGAAATGTTGTTCCTTAAAGAAACGAGCGAGCATATTGCTATTTGGGAAGGTGAAAAATTAACGAAAGAACGTGCTTTTGAAGTGTCGGGCATTAGAACCGTTTATTGGTTACAAGATTTCCATAAGATATTGAATGAGATGATGACTTATTCTGACACGATGTATATCAACACCAACGAGCATTATCGTGCCGCCGTTGAGACCGAAACCAGAGAGGATCGTTTTGTGAAATGGTGGAAATCAAAATATCCGGCGCATCAAGTCGCGAAAAGCAACCCCATATTGCAACGTTTGCGTTCCGTAAAAGAAAGTGAGGAATTAGATTTGATTCAACAAGCCTGTAACATTACAGAATTAGGTTTCCGTCGATTATTGCCATTCGTAAAACCAAATGTTACGGAATATGAAATTGAAGCGGAGTTGATCCATGAGTTTGTTCGAAATCGGTCAAAAGGTTTTGCATACACGCCAATTATCGCTTCTGGCGACAACGCGAATGTGCTTCACTATATTGAAAACAATCAGCAATGTAAAGCAGGCGATTTAATATTGCTTGACGTTGCCGCAGAATACGCCAACTACTCAAGCGATTTATCCCGAACGATTCCTGTTTCTGGGAAATATACGGCACGTCAAAAAGCAGTTTATAATGCGGTGCTTCGTGTTAAGAATGAAGCAACAAAAATGCTGACGCCTGGAACACTTTGGAAACAATATCATTTGGAAGTCGGGAAATTAATGACGTCCGAATTACTTGAACTTGGCTTAATTGATAAAGCAGACGTACAAAATGAAAATCCAGATTGGCCAGCATACAAAAAATATTTTATGCATGGAACATCCCATCATTTGGGTTTAGATACTCATGATTACGGCTTATTGCATGAACCAATGAAAGCCAATATGGTGTTTACCGTTGAGCCCGGAATTTATATTCCGGCAGAAGGATTCGGAATCCGCTTAGAAGACAATGTTGTTGTTCAAGAAAAAGGAGAACCATTGAATTTGATGAAAAACATCCCAATAGAAGTAGAAGAAATAGAAAACTTGATGAATTCGTAATAGAAATTATCAATTTTAAAAAAAGGTCATTGACTTGTTTCAAATAAAAATTAATTATTGAAAGTACTATTCTATAAAAACACAGCGGTCACTTATGCTGACAACGGCAAAGGAGCCGCTGTTGTTTTGTTGCATGGCTTTTTGGAAAACCAGTCGATGTGGAATGACTTTATTCCTGAATTGTCCAAAAGAAATCGTGTTATTACCATTGATCTATTAGGTCATGGCGCAACGGAATGTCTCGGATATGTTCATTCTATGGAAGACCAAGCCGACATGGTTCATCATGTTTTGATGGATTTAAATATTAGAAAAGCCATTTTAATTGGACATTCCATGGGCGGCTATGTGGCTTTGGCTTTTGCGGAATTATTTCCAGAGTACATGAAAGGATTGGTATTAATGAATTCTACTGCAAGAGCTGATAGTGCGGAACGAAAAGCAAATCGAGATCGTGCTATCAAAGCGGTAAAAAAAGACTATACGGCTTTCGTTCGGCTTTCGATTGCCAATTTGTTTAGTGAGGACAATCGAAATAATATGACTGATGAAATTGATCGCGTTAAACTTGAAGCACTGCAAACGCCTTTGCAAGGAATAATAGCGGCGTTGGAGGGCATGAAAATCAGAAAAGACCGAGAGATGCTCTTGCATCAGACAAACTTTCCAAAAATGCTTATTCTAGGCGAAAAAGACGGCGTATTGCAATACGCAGAAAATGCAACTCAAATTGACGGGACCAATGTGCAACTGATTACTTTTCCGGATGGACATATGAGTCACATCGAAAACGAAGTAGAAGTCTTGAAAGTTATTGCCGATTTTATTAAGAAAATATGATTTTTGCTACGGTAGCTTTTCCTCAAAAGAAATTTCCCGATCGAAAATCTCCTTTAGCAACACTACGATTTCGTTTATATAATTTTCCAAAACTTCAGCTGTAATGATTGATCCAGCATCACTTTCACCTTTAAAATCGAAAGGCAAAAACCCGGATTTTAAGTTCTTGAACGAAATAATTCCAGCTTCTACTTGTTTGTCTTTTGCTTCATCGAAAAACATATACGCATAGGCAAGCACCTGTATGATTTTGTCGTTTTTAAGATCCTTTGTGAGGCCATCCCATGTTTTTAAGGTGACATTTCGCTTTTCGACTTTTCCGGTTTTATAATCTATAATTCGAACAATTCCATTTTGTTCTTCTATTCGATCTACATTTCCCCTAATCAGAATCGGGCAAGGCAAATCTGGATGTTCCAACATTCGTTCGTATGTCTTTTCAATTGCAATAATTTTGATTGGACCATCTTTTTTTAGTCGTTCGAATTCAAGTCGAACAAAATTTTGAACATGCCGTTTTGCCACTTCGAAAGCCAATAGATTGCGCCCTTTTTTAATTTCACCTTCTTTATAAACCAGCTTAAATTGCTTTAACACTTCGTCATTACTTTGTGCTAAGAAATTTTGTAAAATTTGCTCGTTTAAGAATTTACCCTCAAAAGGTTTATAAAGTTCTTTAAGTGTTTCGTGAATGATTGTTCCGAGCGTATTAACTGCAATCGTTTCTTCAACTTCTTCCATTTCACGAATCTGCAAGATCTTCTGAAAGTAGAAATCAATTGGATTTCTGATATAACTCGTTAAGGCAGATGGCGAAAATCCATTAGCGGCAATTTCATATAACCGCGTAAATACCGCATCTGATTTAGGTATTGATTTAGGTCGATAGGCTACTTCTGGCAAAACCGCGTTATAAATTTCGTGTGACAAAATATGATTTGGGCGCTGTTCTAATTCTAACTGTGTAATAAATCTACTTTTTTCACCAGCATCAAGTCCTTCACTTTCTGTATTATAAATCAAAAATATGTCCTTTGCTCGTTGCAAAATATGGTAAAAATGGTAGGTGTAAATTGCGTCTTTTTCCTTAAAAGTGGGCAAGCCATATTCCCTCTTAACATCGTATGGAATAAAGGAATTATTAGATTTCCCTGCTGGAAATTTTCCTTCATTTAGGAAAGTGACTATTACGGTTTCAAAATCTAAGACACGGCTTTCTAAAACACCCATTATTTGAAGCCCATTTAAGGGTTCGCCTTCAAAAGAAACTTCCGCTAATTCTATGATTTGTTTATAAACGGAATATAGAACTGGTATTGAATTAATATGTTGGTATTTAATTGAATAAGTAATCAATTTGTTTATGGTTTTGAAAACGGAGAATAAGAAGGCTTTGGCTATTTTTTCCTGTTCATTGTCATTATTAAGTCGGTTCTTTATTTCCACCAGAAGTCGTGCGATTTTCTCTAAAGTCTCAATCACTGTGCAATCCCATTTATCAAATATTAAGCGGAAAAATTCTGTGTGAGCTCCCTGCAATTCAAATAGTCGATTGTGCGCAATGAAAGAATAGTTGTTTTTGTTAATTATGCCAACCAGATTTTTACAGTTAATATAAGGTTCTACTAGCGGATGATTTAGTATATCGAGCACATCTTTATAGTAAAAAACGTAATTATTGCCTGCCCGACTGATGGCGTTGATGTGCATTCGAAATAGTTTCGCAACAAGAATCTGTGCAGGATTGTTCTTACTGGAATAACCCATCGTAATATTTAGACTATTTACCTTGTCTGGCAAAGAATAGAGGAATGGGAGCAGCAAGTTCTCTTCTGCAAGAATTATTGCTGTTCTATTCAATTCGTTTGTGGGGTTTTCATCAATAATATCTTCAACAATCTTCCCAGCAATTTTTGCTTGGCCAATTGATTTTGGTGTGCCAATTATTCTAATATTCTTTGATTGCGAAAATTCATTGTTTACCCATTCAAATGAGTTGGTTCGATAGTATTTCCAGTTATTCTTGTATTTCCTAATAAACAATCCCGCGTCATGCGTGGAGTCCAGCAACAATGATTCGTCGATGTCCCAGTAAATTTTTGCTTGATTTGAAGTCAACAAATGTTGAATTATGATTTCCTCTGCTGCGTTTAGTGCATTAAATCCAGCGAAGATCATTTTTTTGTTTCTATACAAGTCCTCATTCTGATTCATTTTCAGTACCGCCTCGCGATAAATCATTCCTTGATAGCCTCTTTTGTTTTCCAGCAAATATTCATAAAGGGCGCTATAATAAGCGGGCAATAATTTCCAAAATTCAAGATGTTTTTGTATTAGTTCCGTTTTGCCTTCCTCATTCAAAGACCAATGTTCGATTTCTTTTATGTTGTCTAGGTAGGTAAGGATCTTTCTAGGATCTAATAAATAGTGGTCTATCTCATTGAAATCTTGGAGAAGTGTTTTTCCCCAATTGGCAAATACTTCGAAAGACTGAGCATCTGAACTTTTGGTCAAATTCAAATATACTTGGTAAAACTCAAAAATTAATTCGATTGGATCAATAAGACGAAGTCGGGATACTTTTTGAACAAAGTCTTCGATCGTTATTATCTCTGGCAAAAATACTGCGGTATTTATTTGTTTCTTCAACGCATCGATCAAGAAAACTTTTGCTCTTTTATTGGGCAGAATGATAATCGTATTTGAAAGTGAATCGCTATAATCGTGAATCACTTTTTCTGCAATCTGTTCAAGAAATGAGGGATTTGTCATTTTATAAATATAAAAAAAACGTCTCGATAAATCGAGACGTTTTTGAAAAATATTGTCGAAGAAATTACTTCACTAAATTCACTTCAACTCTTCTGTTGTTAGCTTTACCAGCTTTAGTTTTATTACTATCGATTGGTTTAGTTTCACCAAAACCAGCAGAAGTTAATCTTCCGTCAGCAATTCCGTTAGTTACTAAATAATCTTTAACAGCTTTAGCTCTATCTTCTGATAATTTTTGGTTTGCAGCATCTTTACCATCACTATCTGTATGACCTTCTATGCTAAATTTAGAATCTGGATATTCTTTCAAAATTGCAGCAATTGATTGTAATACAGGATATGTTTGTTGTTGGAAAGTTGACTTACCAGAGTTAAACAAAATTGTTTTTGCATAAGCGTTCAATCTGTTAACTTGCTCTTCAGAAATTTCTGGACAACCTTTATTTGCTACAGTACCTTTTACATCTACACATTTGTCATCTTTATCTAGGACTCCGTCACCATCGGTATCTGGCCAAGGGCATCCACCGTTTTCTTTTGGTCCTTTAACTTGTGGACATTTGTCAGATTTATCAGCGATACCATCACCGTCTGCATCAGGACAACCATTTAATGATTTTGGACCTGCAACATCTGGACAAGCATCATCTTTATCAGCTATTCCGTCTGCATCAGTATCAGGACATCCTTGGAATTCAGCCAATCCAGGAACATCTGGACAAGTATCACTTCCGTCAATTATACCATCGCCATCAGTGTCAGGACAACCTTTAAATTGTTTTAGACCAGCAACTTCTGGACAAGCATCGTCTTTGTCGTAAATTCCATCACCATCAGTATCTTTACCTCCAAATTTGAAAGTCAAACCTGCAAAATGTTGCATGTGAGATGGAACATTTTGTTCTGGAATTCGAGCTTCATCGTCGAAGGAATATTTGTATGTAGATTGAAACGATAAACCAACCATTTCAGTAAACCAAAAAGTTAGACCAAATCCTCCATTAGCAGTTCCGTAACTTGCTTTACCCATTGAAGTATAACCACCTCCAACATGAACAGAAGGGTCAATTACTTTCCATCCGAACATGTTTGCGAAACTATATTTAATCACACCATCTGCAGCATAATAGCTCAAATCTCCTGGGTTAACTACTGGATAATCCCCAGGAATTGTAACTCTTGGTTCTACCCATCTCTTAATTCTATTAACAGACCCAGTAATACCAAACGAAAAACTTCCACCTACATTTCTAGAAACATTAATGTATGATACTGAAGGAAGAATATTCCAGTTATCATTCACATTAAAATACTGAGAAAATTGGTCCTCCATTTTTGAAGCTGCACTTACCCTAGTGTCTACAGCGTTTGTTCCAAAGGAAATAGCCCATGGGTTGTTACTATCTTGTGCTTGTGAACTGAGTCCAGTCAACATTAACACAGCAGCAAATAATTTGTTAAGATGTTTCATACTTTAATTTTGTTAGATTACAATATTTTGTTAGGCAAAAGTAATGCGTAATTTCATAACTACAAAATGAAATGTTAAAAAAAATGACTAAATACCTAGTGAAGTGTAATTTACAACACATTTAACATTTTCCCCACCTCCGTGAACGCCAGTACGGCTTTGTCAATATGCTCTTTGGTATGAGCCGCTGACAGCTGCACCCTTATTCTTGCCTTGTCTTTTGGCACTACTGGAAAGAAAAAACCTACAACATAAATGCCTTTTTTCAGTAGTTCATTTGCCATTTCTTGGGACAATTTTGCATCATATAGCATGACAGGAACAATCGCTGAATCGCCATCAATAATGTCAAATCCAACTTTTTTGATTTCTTGCTTGAAGTATTTTGTATTCCATTCAAGTCGATCTCTCAAAGTAGTTTCCTTTTCTAATAGTTCAAAGACCTTAATTGACGCACCCACTATTGCAGGCGCTAATGAATTTGAAAACAAATAGGGTCTTGATCTTTGTCTCAAGATTTCAATAATTTCCTTCTTTGCTGTAGTATATCCACCCATTGCGCCACCTAGTGCTTTTCCGAGCGTTCCGGTGATAATATCTACTCTTCCCATAACTCCTTTTGCTTCTAAAGTTCCTTTGCCGGTGGCGCCAATAAATCCAGCCGCATGGCATTCATCAACCATTACTAATGCATCATATTTGTCTGCTAAATCACATATTTTGTCTAGTGGAGCAACAATTCCATCCATTGAAAATACGCCATCGGTAACAATGAGCTTATAACGAGCACCTTGCAAATTTGCCTGAATTAATTGCTCTTCCAGGTCTTCCATGTTGCTGTTTTCGTATCGAAATCGCTTTGCTTTACATAATCGCACACCGTCGATAATGGATGCGTGGTTCAGACTGTCAGAAATAATGGCGTCATTCTCGTTGAGTAATGGTTCAAACACCCCTCCATTGGCATCAAAGGCTGCAGCATAAAGTATCGTGTCTTCTGTGCCATAAAATTGCGCAATTCTTTTTTCAAGAACTTTATGAATATCCTGTGTTCCGCATATAAAACGAACTGAAGACATTCCAAATCCGTGCGAATCAAGTGCGTCTTTTGCCGCTTGAATCACTTCTGGATGAGAGGATAGACCTAAGTAATTGTTGGCACAAAAATTAAGAACTGTTTCTCCTGTTTCTATTTTAATTTCTGCACCTTGTGGGGAAATTACTATTCTTTCTTTTTTGAAAAGTCCATTTTGTTCGATTGTTGCGAGTTCCATTTTGAGGTGCTCTTTGATTTTTCCGTACATTTTTTCTGTTTTAAAATTGAACTAATTCTATATTATCTCCAATATAAATTAACGTCTTTGCTTTTACTTTAAAGTTCATTTTTTCCAATACATGATGATAATTATCTAATTGAACTTTGTGTTTGTTTTGATGAATCCCTGTCTTGTAATCTAAAAGAAACACCTCATTATCTGATGTAATCACAATTCGATCTGGTATTACTGTTTTTTCTTTATTTTGAATAATCGCTTGTTCGTTGTAGACATTATTCTCTGGCGAATAATACACTCTCAAATCATCATGATTAACTATCTCACTAATGGTCTTGTACACTAGCTGTTTTTGATTCAGGGGTATTAATCCTGTTTCTAGGGCATTTGAAATGGCATCATCCACATCGTTTTTATTGATAATTTTTGCTAAGATTTCATGTATTACATTTCCGTATTCAATGGATGATTGCTGAGAAGTCCCCCACATTAGAGATTCTTTTTGCGCAATCCTAATTTTTTTGGGATCAAATTTGCTCGAAACTGATGCTATTACATTTGTATCTCTAGATGGCAATATTTTTTTTGAAAGCTTTTCACTTTGTCCAAAATTATATTGCAGTTTCTGATCTTCAAAAATATTACAATTCTTTAAGTACTTTACAAAAAAGGATGCCATATTGTAGGGATACTCGCCATCTTTCTTGGGTTTAACCAAAGTAGAAATAACAAATAGTTGCTCTTCAGCTCTTGTCAATGCAACATAAAGTATGTTTATGTTATCTAGTAATTCTTCCTCTTTTTGCTTCTTGTAAATATTGACTGCTTCCTTTCCGAAATTTTCAATCGACTTAGTGTTATCAACTAAGGCTTTCGGCATATCAAAATCATTCTCACTGTCTTCTATCCAAATTTTGTCTTTTGGTTTTCTTTCATAATCTTCATCTGCAAATGGAATTATTACCACGGGAAATTCCAATCCTTTTGATTTGTGAATGGTTAGAATTCTGACTGCATTATCCCCCTCAGGAGATGGAATGCTAAACTTGTTTAAGTTCTTCTCCCAAAAAACAAGAAAATCTGAAATTCCTGCTTGCTTGTGATAATCTCTCTCTAGAACGATATCAAGAAAACATTGAATATAAACATTGCAATAATTGTCCTTAACAAGGGATGCAATTAGCAATTCAACCACCTCATACAAGGATTTAGTCCTAAGGCCTTTAAATATAATTGATATGTCAAATTTAAACAACCATGCTTCAAAATCGCCTTCGGTCTTATGCTTCATTCCTGCGGAAATAAAATCATGTATTAAATGCGTTTCTTGATTTTTGGAAGCTAAGTAATAAAGAAAATCTGCCTTTGCTTCAAGATTATCTTGATTGTTTAAATATCCTAACACACTAATAATAAATTGGACGTCTTCGGAATTTGAAACTAATAATGTTTCAGAAGAAATAATAGGCACTTTTTGAGTCGCTAAATAATTAGCAATCCACACTCCTTGAGTTTTCTTTCTTGTTAGGATTGCAATATCTTTATAATCAAATCCTCTTGAAATTATTTCTTCAATTTTATTAAAGGTGATCATACAGAACAATTCACTACGATCTATTTCTTCTCCGTCTACAGCAGATAATTCCTCTTCTGCTTTTGTATTTAGAAACGTCAAATCAACAAAGCCGCCTTTTTTGCTATTAATATTTTGATGGCTATGATTTTCGTACAAATCCATATAGTCCGCATCCGTAAATTCTGATGATAGGAATCGAAAAAAATCGTTGTTGAATTCCACTACTTGCGAATAACTTCGAAAATTAGTGTCTAAGTGAAATATTGCTTTGTCTGGATTATGAAAAGGGTTTTCATTCTTGCACAGCGCAATAAATTGTTCCGCTTTTCCTCCCCGCCATCTATAAATTGATTGCTTTGGATCTCCCACAATCAAAAGTGTACCTTTTTCTCCTGTTGAAAACTCACTTGACAGCGCATTATCTATAAGTGGAATCAGATTCTTCCACTGCATTTCTGATGTGTCTTGAAATTCATCTATAAAAAAATGATGGTACTTTTCCCCCAGTTTTTCATAGATAAAAGGAGCCGGTTGGTTTTGAATCTCATTGTATATCAAAGAATTGAACTCGGCAATTGACAAGATGTTCTGTTCTTTTTGTATTCTTGCCAGCTCAAGAGATATAGTATTGAGCAAAGACAAGGGCGTAATGTTTTTAAGAAACGCCTCATAAAACTGGATTTTTTCAAAATTAGAGTAAACTTTTTCTAGAATTGCTAAAAGTTCAGGTATTACTGCTTCTATCGCGGCTCTATCTGTGGCCGACTTGTTTATTTGAATATGATCACTTTCATAAAATTTCTTATTGCCAATTCTATATTTCCCTTCACTAATACTAATCAAATGATTTGGGAAAACTTCTCTTGAAAATGACTTTGGGTTGATATTGCTTGAAGACATTAATTTAATTGAACACGCACCATATACTTTGTTTTGAGACTCTAAGGTTTCTTTCAGCGCTCTAATTTTCTGTCTGACTGCGACAAAATCCTGAATAGTCTTGTCTTTAAGTTCGTTGATTTGTTCCTTATTGTTTTCATTATAAACAAGTTTACTTATTTCGAAGATTTCCCTAGTGATATCCCATGATTTATCATCATCTATTTTCTCAATAGTAAAATCAATTAAGAGATTTGTTATTGTTTTGTTTTCACCAGCTTGCGAAATAATAGCATCGACAGCTTCGGACAATAATGAGTCTGTATCTAAAGTTACCTCGAAAGTAATGGGTAGGTTTAGGTCATGAGCAAAAGCTCGAATAACTTTATGCGTAAATTTATCAATCGTTAAAATATCAAAAGTTGCATAATTATGAACCAAGTGTTTGATTGTTTGCTTGGCTTTCCACTTCAAGTTTGGTACTGAAACTTGTGTCTCCATAGCAATTTCGTCTAATAATCGAAGCGGTTTATCAGCCGTATTTTCTTTTGAGAATTCATACAAATTCTGAACAATTCTGCTTTTCATTTCATGCACCGCTTTGTTGGTGAAAGTTATTGCAAGAATATTTCGATATGCGTCATTCTTCTTTGAAGTAAGAACAATTTTAAGATACTCTTTAACGAGCGTATATGTTTTGCCAGAACCTGCAGAAGCGTCGAATACGGAGAAAGAGTGTTTGTTATCTGTATGTATATTCCCCATTTATTAGCGCTTATTATGATATTTTGACATTTGCTTCTAAACTCATAGCTTTTCTCTTGAAATTATCCAAGTGTATTATTTCATTTCCAAAGTTAAATGTTTAATTTTGATTAAAATATTTATGAATCACTAAAACTATATATTATGGCTTTCGAATTACCTAATTTACCGTATGAATATAATGCCTTAGAGCCTAACATAGATGCTCGTACAATGGAGATTCATCATACAAAACATCACAATGCATACACTACCAATCTAAATGCTGCTATTACCGGTACAGATTTAGAAGGCAAGACAATTGAAAATATTTTGATTAATTTGGATATGAAAAACGCTGCAGTTAGAAATAATGGCGGTGGTTTTTATAATCACAATCTCTTTTGGACTGTTATGTCTCCAAATGGCGGTGGACTGCCGTCAGGAGATTTGATGAACGCAATAGAAAATGATTTTGGCAGCTTTGATGAATTTAAGGCGCGCTTTTCAAAGGCGGGCGCAACGCAGTTTGGTTCAGGTTGGGCTTGGCTTTGTGTGAATAAAGGCGGTAAATTAGATATATGCGGAACACCAAATCAAGACAATCCTCTGATGCCTAATGTTGGTTGCGGAGGAACTCCTATCTTAGGAATGGATGTTTGGGAACATGCCTACTATCTAAATTATCAAAACCGTCGCCCTGATTATATTGAGGCCTTTTTCAATGTGATTAATTGGACGGAAGTATCAAGAAGATATGCCCTAGAAAAGTAGATGGTTTCACATTATAAAAAAAGACCGGGTTCGTAATTTCGAATCCGGTCTTTTTTTATCAAATACTTTTAAATAAAAAAGGTGAAATTGCTTTCACCCTTTTTGCCCCAAATCTACCATAAGCTTAAACCTACTAAATTATGGTAGTGTAAATCTAACCACATTTTGCGGCTTTCCTTATTCAAATCGTCAAATTAATTGGAATGATAGGCAAATAAGAGTCTATATACCTTTTATATGGGTTTTTTATCAATTATCATAAAATAAAAAAGGTGAAATTTCTTTCACCCTTTTTGCCCCAAATCTACCATAAACTTAACCTACTAATGCTATGGTTCACCAAAAGTATAGTGGTAGATTCTTATTAACAAATATTTTAGATGAACTACACCAAAACTCGATAAAGTGTTAATAAAAACTCGTTTTTAATAGGCTCTGGCATCTTTTCCTTCATAAAAATTCATAAATGCTTTGTTAACAACTCTATTCCCTCCGTGTGTTGGATAATCTCCAGTAAAATACCAATCGCCTAAATTATTAGGGCAAGCTCTATGTAGGTCGTCTATCGACTGAAAAATAATCTTTACTTCTGCATAGACGTCTTCCAAAGTCAACATTTCGGCAATCTTGTCCGATATCTCTTGAGGATGAAAAGGTTTGTAAATTTCTGTCACGGCATTAGTAATGTCAATATCTTTAAGATGCTCTTGATCTTTGCATTTTTGATATACCTGATCAACAATATGATATAATTTTCTTTCTTTCAGTAGCTCTAAAGCCGCCTTAAAGGCAATTAATCCCTCTAACTTAGCCATGTCTATTCCGTAACAATCTGGATAGCGAATTTGCGGCGCAGAAGAAACTACAACTATTTTCTTAGGCTTCAATCGATCCAACATTTTAAGAATACTCATTTTAAGAGTAGTGCCACGTACAATACTATCATCAATGATTACCAAATTATCAGTAGCTTTTACTACCCCATAAGTGATATCGTACACATGAGCCACAAGATCATCTCTGCTGCTGTCCTCAGTAATAAATGTTCTAAGTTTTGCATCTTTGATTGCGATTTTTTCTGTTCGTATCTTCACTGATAAAATTTCCTCAAGCTTTTCTTTTGTCAGCGTTTTTCGATTTTCAAGAATGAATTTATTCTTCCTTTGATTTAAGAAATCTTGAGCGGCCTCAACCATACCGTAAAATGATGTTTCAGCTGTATTTGGAATATATGAAAATACAGTATTATCCGTGTCGTTATCAATAGCCGAAAGTACTGCGGGTAATACTAATTTTCCGAGATTTTTCCTTTCCTGATATATTTCCGCATCGCTTCCCCTAGAGAAATATATTCTTTCAAATGAACACGCTTTCTTATCGGTTGGCGGTATGATCTCTTCTTCTGTTAATTCTCCATTTTTCTTTATAATTAGAGCCTTTCCTGGTTGAAGTTCCTTTACCTTGTCAAAATCTACGTTAAAAACCGTTTGAATTACAGGTCTTTCAGAAGCAACTACAACAACTTCTTCGTCCTCATAAAAATAAGCTGGTCGAATACCAGCAGGGTCTCTAAAAACAAAAGCGTCACCGTGTCCAAATAATCCAGCCATTGCGTATCCTCCGTCCCAACCTTTTGAAGCTTTCTTTAGTATCTTAGCAACATTTAACCGTTCTGCTATTACCGGCGATGCTTCTCGCTTAGAAAGACCGCTATTCTTGCAATCTTGATATAATTCTGTCACTTCTTCGTCTAAGAAATGCCCGATTTTTTCCATTACAGTGACGGTGTCCGTCATTTCTTTTGGATGTTGACCTAACTCAACCAAACTATTAAATAATTCGGTAACATTAGTCATATTAAAATTTCCAGCGATGATCAGGTTTCGATGCATCCAATTGTTTTGGCGCAAAAATGGATGAACACTTTCAATACTATTTTTACCAAAAGTTCCATAGCGCACATGTCCTAAATAAAGTTCACCAATATAAGGGAGGTTCTTTTTTTGCAGGGCAACATCATCAATATATTCTGGATGCAACTCCATTTCTTCATTGATTCGTGTATTGATTTGAGCAAAAACATCTTGAATGGCTTGCGACTCATTTGAACGAACTCTGCTAATATACCTTTCCCCTGGAGCAACATCTAACTTGATCGAAGCAAATCCAGCTCCATCCTGACCACGATTGTGCTGCTTTTCCATCAACAAATACATTTTCTGTATTCCATAAAAGGCGGTGCCATACTTCTCCTTATAAAATTCTAATGGCTTCTTTAGTCTTAGTAAAGCAATCCCACATTCGTGTTTAATCGCGTCGCTCATTATTGTCTAATTATTCGTTTGTTTAAATAAAAATGCCCCGAAATTTCGAGGCATAAAGTTAATTACAATTCTATATCGAAATGTGTTAAAGCTTTGAATTGTTTCAATCGCTCTTGCACTTCTTCTTTTTTGAGTTGTTGCATTCTTTCGGTTCCGAATTTTTCTACACAAAAAGAAGCTAAGTTGGAGCCTTGAATTATAGCTTGCTTCATATTATTGAAGGTTATATTCTCACTTTGTGTAATAAATCCAGCGAAACCACCTGCAAAAGTATCACCAGCTCCAGTTGGGTCAAAAACCTCTTCCAAAGGCAATGCTGGCGCGAAGAAGATCTCTTTATTATGGAACAACAAAGCACCGTGCTCGCCTTTCTTAATCACGACATATTTAGGCCCCATGGTATGTATTTTTGCCGCCGCTTTCACCAATGAATATTCTCCTGACAATTGACGAGCTTCTTCATCATTGATTGTTATCACATCAACGCGTTTGATTACGCTCAACAATTCAGGTAGTGCACAATCCATCCAAAAATTCATAGTGTCTAAAACTACTAGCTTTGGTTGCTTTGTCATTTGATCCAAAACACTACTTTGCACCAATGGATGAAGGTTTCCTAACATCACTACATCTGCATCTTTAAAGCTCTCTGGCACCTTAGGTTGAAAGTCTGCAAGCGTATTGAGCTCTGTTACGAGTGTATCACGTGAATTTAAGTCATTATGATATCTCCCACTCCAGAAAAATGTTTTTCCTCCTTTTACTACTTCAAGTCCTGAAATATCAATGTTTCTAGCAGTCAACAAATCCAAATATTCTTGTGGAAAATCATCACCAACAACAGAGACTATGGCAGATTGTAAGTTGAAATAGGAAGCAGATAATCCGATAAAAGTTCCTGCACCTCCTAAAATTTTATCTGTTTTCCAAAAAGGAGTTTCTATAGCGTCGAAAGCAACCGTTCCAACAATCAATAATTTATTCATCTGATAGGTTTGAAATTAAGGCCCAAAGGTAGTTCATAACTTTGAAAGTTACAAAGCGTAAAAAGCAATGTTTTTACAAAAGTTTTGTTTCTTCTTTCTCATAAAATTCATCAATAGAAAGTTCCTTTTGCAAAGATGCCATTACCGCTAATTCGTCACATCTTTCATTTTGACGGTGGTTGTTATGACCTTTAATCCATTTGAAATCAACTTGATGCTGGCGGTAAATCTTAAGGAAACGTTTCCATAAATCCGGATTCTTCTTTCCTGCGTATCCCTTTTTCTCCCAACCAAAGACCCATTTCTTTTCAACAGAATCCACCACATACTTAGAATCAGAAACAATGAGCACTTTTGTATTTGGATTTTTTAATTTCTCCAAACCTACAATTACCGCCAACAACTCCATTCGATTGTTGGTCGTCAATCGAAACCCTTCGAAAAATTCTCTTTGATAAGGCTTTCCAACCCATTCCATAACAACACCATAGCCACCATTACCAGGATTTCCCTTGGCTGCTCCGTCGGTGTAAATATGTACTTGGTGCGATGTAGACAATTGATTTTTAGCTTGTTAAAAGTTGCTCAATTACTTTCGGAAAAAATTCATGCTCGAGAACGTGTACCTTTGTTGCAATTTCTTCTACCGTTGTACAGTCATCAACTGCAATAGATTTTTGAAAAATCACTTCTCCTTCGTCATAATTTTCGTTTACGAAATGAATTGTAATTCCAGTCTCTTTATCATTATTAACTAAAACGGCTTGATGTACGAATTGTCCATACATTCCTTTTCCGCCATATTTTGGAAGGAGTGCGGGATGAATATTAATTATCTTACGAGGGAAAGCTTCAATTAAGGATGCGGGCAATTGAAGTAAAAAACCCGCTAAAACAATTAAGTCCGGCTCTAAAGCCTTCACTTTATCCAAAACAACGTCGTTTTTCAAATCCTCTTTAGTAAAAACAACCACTGGAACATGATTTTCTATAGCACGATCTATCACTTTTGCAGTCGGATTATTACAAAATACAGTTGCGACTTGCACTGTTGGTTTCGAAACAAAATATTTGATAATGTTTTCTACATTAGACCCAGCACCAGACGCTAATAGCACAATTTTTTTCATATCAATGGCAATAGAGCACACAAAAAAAAGAATAATAAATGATAAATTGCGCTGTTTAATCCTGTTTATGAAATTATTTTTTTAAATTCGTTTGCACATTTATTAACTAAATCGTGGTTTTAAAATAAAGTTTTTTATTTTTGCCAACAAATTAAATTCTAAAATTAAAGATTATGTCAGACATTGCATCAAGAGTTAAAGCGATTATCGTAGACAAATTAGGCGTTGACGAAAACGAAGTTGTAACAGAAGCTAGCTTCACTAATGATTTAGGAGCTGACTCGTTAGACACTGTTGAGCTTATTATGGAGTTCGAAAAAGAATTTGACATCCAAATTCCAGACGACCAAGCAGAAAACATCGCTACTGTTGGTCAAGCTATTTCTTACATCGAAGAAGCTAAAAAATAATAATCATTACACCCGTAAATTTATTTCTACGGGTGTTATTATTTTATTAATGAAAATCATTGATTGAAATTCAATCATAAATTATAGAAAATACCCATGTCTCTTTTGTGATATTCATACATGAAGAAATATTTGGGTATTCTTTGTTTAAAATCAAATCAACAAAATTAATATTATGGTGTTAAAGCGAGTTGTAGTGACAGGTTTAGGCGCACTTACCCCAATTGGAAATAACATTCAAGAATACTGGGATGCTCTAATAAGTGGCAAAAGCGGCGCTGCTCCTATTACGTACTATGATACCGAGAAACATAAAACTAAATTTGCCTGTGAAGTAAAAAACTTCAACATTGAAGATTTTATGGATCGCAAAGAAGCTCGCAGAATGGACAAATTTGCACAATATGCCGTTGCAGCGAGTGAAGAAGCCATTAAAGACGCAGGAATTACCGCCGACAATGTAAACAAACATCGCGTTGGTGTTATATGGGGCGCTGGAATTGGTGGTTTAGAAACTTTTCAAGAAGAAGTCATCAGTTATGCTAACGGTGATGGAACCCCGAGGTTCAATCCTTTCTTTATCCCAAAAATGATTGCTGATATTGCGCCCGCCCATATTTCGATGAGAAATGGGTTTATGGGACCAAATTATACAACCGTTTCCGCTTGTGCATCTTCAGCAAACGCATTAATAGATGCCTTCAACTATATTCGATTAGGAATGTGTGATATCATCATATCTGGCGGATCAGAAGCGGCAGTTACAATTGCTGGTATGGGTGGATTCAATTCTATGCAAGCATTATCTACTCGGAACGAAAGTCCAGAAACAGCTTCCAGACCTTTTGATGCAACCCGAGATGGTTTTGTTCTTGGAGAAGGAGCTGGCGCATTAGTCTTAGAAGAATACGAACATGCGAAAGCACGTGGCGCTAAAATATACTGTGAAATTGGTGGAGGCGGAATGTCGTCCGACGCATACCACTTAACTGCCCCACATCCAGAAGGAATTGGAGTTATTGCAGTAATGGAAAACACACTTCGAGATGCTGGAATGAAACCAGAACAAGTAGATCATATTAATACGCACGGAACTTCAACGCCTTTAGGAGACGTTGCTGAACTAAAAGCAATCACAGCCGTCTTTGGAAGTCACGCGAAGAATATCAATATCAATTCTACAAAATCAATGACTGGGCATCTTTTAGGTGCTGCAGGTGCGATTGAAGCTATAGCCTCTATTTTGGCAATGAAGCATGGAATTGTTCCTCCAACAATTAATCATACTGTTGTTGATGAGAACATTGATCCAAGTTTGAATTTAACTTTAAACAAAGCTCAAAAAAGAGAAGTTAATGTAGCCATGAGCAATACTTTTGGTTTTGGCGGACACAATGCCTGTGTTTTATTCAAAAAATTAGAAAACTAATCTTGAGAAATATTCTTCATAAACTTTTTAAAAATTCCCGTTCTACTGATGACGGGATTTTTTTTACGGCAATTGAGAAAATATTAGGCTTCCCACCAAAAGACATTTCGGTATACAAGAAAGCCTTTACCCACCGTTCTTCAAATAAGTTAGACCTTCAAGGAAATGCCATCAACTACGAGCGACTAGAGTTTTTGGGAGACGCTATGTTGAGCGCTGTAATAGCGGCTCACTTATATAATAAAGCGCCGGCAGGAGACGAAGGTTACCTAACCAAAATGCGATCAAAAATTGTCAGCCGAGAACACCTCAATGAGTTGGGTAGAGACTTTAACCTAATCGACTTTATCGAAAGTAAAGTTCCGTCGGCTCATTTCGGGGAAAACATACACGGAAATGTGTTTGAAGCCTTGATTGGCGCCATATATCTAGACCTCGGCTTTGATTACTGCGAGAAATTTATTCAAAAGAAAGTAGTTCTTCCTTATGTCGATATTGCCAAATTAGAAGGAAAAGTTATTAGCTACAAAAGCTTGGTCATCGAATGGTGTCAAAAGGAAAAGAAATCTTTTCATTACGATGTTTTTGAAGACAATAGCATCACTGGCGAACGACTATTTGGTGTGAAATTAAGCATCGACAACAAGGTTATTGCCAAAGCAAGAGCAACTTCTAAAAAGAAAGCAGAGGAAAAAGCCTCGCAAAGAACCTATTTTGCACTTCAAAACAAAATAGATTCAAAATAAAAATTTCTTTAAACTATATCGATTTCGTTATTAAATTAGAACCAACATGCCGGTTTTGAGTGCTTTTTATCAGTAAGAAGTACTATATTTACGACTTAATTTATTTCATTAATGGCAGTCTTGAAATTGCATTTGGAAGAATTTGATGAAGTTGACTATGAACTAATTGCTATTCACAGTTCATTAGAAGACTTTCGATTAGCGTACTTTATCAATCAAAAATTGCCAATTATCTTAAGTAGAAATAAAGATGAAGTGGCTGTAACTGTAAAAGAAGGTGATGCTTTTTTTTCAAAATATAGCTATGAAGATGAAAAGACGGCCTGTAATTGAAGTCTAATACAAAATAAGAACGATATCTATATCACTCAAAAAAATACAAAGCAAAATCTTTTTTTGAATAGTGTTGATATGATCTCACAAAAGGTTTTTCTAATTTCTGAACATAAAAAAGTTGACTATTTCTTGAAAATAGAGCATAATGCGTCGGTCATAAATGTTGAAAAGATTGTCGACCAACTGAAACAAATAGAACGGATTTCGGCTGTTTATTCCTTAATCCCTGAAAATATTAAATCAAAAAACAATTTAATTTTTTAAATAAAATGCCAACAAACAAAAAAACCAAAATTGTAGCCACACTTGGACCAGCATGCAGTACAAGAGAAGTCATGAAGAGCATGATTGACGCAGGAGTCAATGTGTTTAGAGTCAATTTTTCTCATGCTGACTATGACGATGTAAAAGAAAAAATCAATCTGATTAGAGGCTTAAATGATGAATTTGGATATACTACTGCGATTTTAGGTGACTTGCAAGGACCAAAACTTCGTGTGGGCGTTATGAAAGAAGATGTTGTTGTAAATGATGGTGACTTGATCACTTTCCAAACCGCAGAAGACGTTCCTGGAACAGCGCAGCGCGTTTATATGAACTACAAAGAATTTCCAAAAGATGTTAATCCAGGAGAGAGAATTCTGCTAGATGACGGAAAATTAATTTTTGAAGCGGTAGAAACCGACAAGAAAACGGAAGTTGTTTGTCGCGTAATTCAAGGCGGACCATTGAAATCTAAAAAAGGTGTAAATCTACCAAACACAAAAGTTTCTTTGCCTGCATTAACGAAGAAAGATATTAAAGATGCGATTTTTGCCATTGAACAAAAAGTAGATTGGATTGCACTTTCGTTTGTAAGAACTTCAGAAGATTTGATGGAATTACAAGAATTAATCTCTAAACATTCTGATCACAAAATACCAATCATTGCGAAAATCGAGAAACCTGAAGGCGTCGCAAATATTGACAAAATCGTTGCTTATTGCGATGGACTTATGGTAGCTCGTGGTGATCTAGGAGTTGAAGTTCCAGCCCATGAAGTACCGTTGATTCAAAAAAAATTAGTAAATCGTGCCAAAACGGCTCGTATTCCTGTCATCATTGCTACGCAAATGATGGAAACCATGATCACAAGTTTAACACCAACGAGAGCTGAAGTAAATGACGTTGCAAATTCAGTTATGGATGGCGCAGATGCAGTAATGCTTTCTGGAGAAACTTCAGTGGGTAATTATCCGGTTCAAGTGATTGAAAAAATGACACAAATTATTGAGGCTGTGGAGGATTCTCCTTTGATTCAAGTGCCACAAAACACACCGCAAGTAAGAACTAAACGATTTATTACGAAGTCAATTTGTCACCATGCAGCAATGATGGCAAATGTCATCAAAGCAAAAGCAATATGCACGCTAACAAACAGTGGTTATACAGCATTTCAAATTTCTGCATGGAGACCTTCGGCACATATACTAGTTTTCACCTCTAACAAACGAATCCTAACACAACTAAACTTGCTTTGGGGAGTTCGATCTTTTTATTACGACAAACATGTTAGTACTGACGATACAGTGACAGACGTAAATCAAATGGCACGTGACAAAGGATTTGTTGACAAAGGAGATTTCCTTATTAATCTTGCGGCAATGCCAGTTGCTGAAAGAGGAATGGTAAATACCTTAAGAGTTTCTGAGATAGAATAATAATATCTCTTTATTCAATAGCTAAACCTTCATTTTAAAATGAGGGTTTTTTTATTTGTTAGAAATCAAATTTTAATTGAACTACAACTGCTTTTTTGATTTCTGTATTGAGATTATTTAGCGAAATTCCCAGCAATCTTACGGAATCTTTCATTCGCTCTTGAAATAAGAGTTCTCTTGTCGTTTCTAATAGTAATGCCTTATCAGAGATAAAATAAGGCAAAGTTTTACTTCTAGTTTGCAGGGTAAAATCGCTGTACTTTATCTTTAGTGTGACTGTTTTTCCTGCGATATTATATTTCTTCAGCCTACGTTCTAATTCCTCAGCAATTCGCTCTAATTTTTCTAACATAAATATTTCTGACGACAAATTCTCATCAAAAGTATGTTCGGCAGCGACAGACTTAGCAATTCGTTCTGCTTTGACTTCACCATGATGGATGCCTCGAACTACATCGAAATAAAAATTTCCTGACTTACCAAAGTGCTTCTCTAAAAATTCAAGCGATTTGTTCTTTAGGTCAAGACCCGTAAATATCCCCAATTGGTACATTTTCTCTGTCGTAACTTTTCCGACGCCATAGAACTTTCGAATAGGCAGTTCTTCTAAAAAAGCCAATACCTCGTCGGGATTTACTGTTTTTTGTCCGTTCGGCTTGTTGAAATCGGACGCAATTTTCGCCACAAATTTGTTGATCGAAATTCCAGCAGAGGCCGTTAAGCCTACCTCGTCATAAATTCGTTTTCGGATTTCTTTGGCAATCAAAGTGGCGCTGGGATTCCCTTTCTTATTCTGCGTCACATCTAAATACGCCTCATCTAAAGAAAGTGGCTCTACCTGATCAGTATAATCATAAAAAATCTTTCGAATTTTATTTGAAATTTCTTTGTAGCGATCAAATCGAGGTTTCACAAAAATCAATTCAGGACAATTCTTCTTTGCTAAATAGCCGCTTATAGCGCTTCGTACCCCAAATTTTCTTGCTTCATAACTTGCGGCAGCGACAACACCTCGGTTTTCTCCTCCGCCAACAGCGATAGGCTTTCCGCGCAATAGTGGATTGTCCATTTGCTCGACAGACGCGTAAAAGGCATCCATATCAACATGAATAATTTTTCTGTTTTGAAGCAGTTCTGTCATGAAACAAATTTAGTTAGAGTTGCACAAAATTGTACTTCATCTTACTAAAATAATGCTGTATCTTTGAATTTATAGATTGATTGCAATGGTAGAAATAGAAAGAAAATTTTTGGTGCTAAATGACGATTTCAAAGCGCTGGCAAGGCACAAAAATCTTATTGCTCAAGGTTATCTCAATTCACATCCTGAAAGGACTGTTCGCGTAAGAATAAAAGGAGAAAGTGGTTTTCTAACTATTAAAGGGAAAGGAAATAAAACTGGCACAACCCGTTTTGAATGGGAAACGGAAATTTCATTACTTGAAGCAAAACCACTGCTAGCTTTGTGCGAGGAAGGTGTCATTACAAAAACGCGATATGAAGTCGAAGTAGCAAAACACACTTACGAAGTGGACGTGTTTTCCGGAGAAAATGAAGGATTAGTAATTGCAGAAATTGAACTTACTTCCGAAGATGAGTATTTTGAGAAGCCGAGTTGGTTGGGTCAAGAAGTAACCAATGACGAACGATATTATAATGCGTATTTAAGTAGAAAGCCTTTTAGTTCTTGGTGAGATTCTAATTGGCTTCTTCAATCTTTACTAGCATACTACCGCTATTCTTATTGCTGGCAATTTCCATAAAAGCTCGCTTTGAAAGGTCAATTTCCCGACCTCTTGCAAATGGGCCTCTATCTGTTACTTCTACCAGAACACATTGTCCGTTTGCTTCGTTTGTAATTCTGAGAATGGTCCCAAAAGGGAGCTTTCTATGAGCTGCCGTGTATTTGCTATTACTAAACTTCTTCCCGCTTGCGGTCCTTTTACCATTGAACTTATTAGCGTAATAAGAAGCATGGGCGCTTTTTTTATAAAGTCTAAATTTTCCCTTAAAAGCAATTACAGTGTCGTTAAAAATAATTTCTGGCTGCACAATTGCGGGATTTTCAATGGAAATTGTATCCTTCAAAATAGGAGCTTTAGCCTTTTTCTTAGGACTTGATTGCGCATTAGCAACCATTGCAAAACCCAGCAACAAAAACATCAAGAAAACTCTTCTCATAGGAGATCTATTTTAGTACTCATAGTGAGTATTGATAAAGGTCTAAAGTAGAAATTACTTTAAATTAAAACCACAATCCCCAGGGAATTCTGGACAAGATTAGAAGTAAACCAATTCCGTAAAAAACAGAAATTGCTTTGAACTTGGAGTGATTTCCTTCCGCTTTTTTGTGTTTAGACCAGCCCATTGTGATTAGTACAATCGCAATAATATTGACCAATGGATGTTCCAAGGAAGTCAGACGTAAAGCACTGTCACTCATTTGCCCAAAAGATGCCAAACCCAATGGTGAAACAAAATATAAAATGAAACCAAAAACCAACTGAAGGTGTGTTGCTATTAATCCTAATAGTGCAAATCTCCTGTCTTTAGAGGTAAATTCTTTTTTAGAATTCATTCCCAAAAAAGAATTAATTACTGCAATTAACAAAGCTATTAAAACTAAATATGCCCACCCTGAATGCGCTTTCTGAAGAATATCGTACATTTTTTTATGTTTTTAGAATTTCAAATATACATAAAAACCGCAAAAAAACACCTGCTCATTTTGCGGTTTATACACTTTTGGTCGTAAAAATTAGTTCTTGTCCAAAAAATGCTTCAGCAAAAAAGTAGTTGAAGCGTCGTGCTCATTTATCGTTTCAGAATTGATTTCTTCTAAGATTGAATTTGCCAATTGTTTCCCTAATTCAACTCCCCATTGATCGTAACTGAATATGTTCCATAACACACCCTGTACAAAAATCTTATGCTCGTATAGTGCAATTAGTGAACCCAATGATTCTGGTGTTAGTTTCTGTATCAGAATCGTGTTGGTTGGTTTATTCCCTTCAAAAACTTTAAATGGCAGAAGAAAGTCAGATTTCTCCTTTGAAATGCCTTGCTTATCAAATTCTGCTTGGACTTGCTGTGAACTCTTACCATTTAACAATGCTTCTGTTTGCGCGAAAAAATTCGACATTAGTTTATTGTGGTGATTCATGTCTCCATACAAAGGTTCTACAAATCCAATAAAGTCTGTTGGAATTAGTTTTGTACCTTGATGAATTAACTGAAAAAATGCGTGTTGTGAGTTGGTTCCAGGTTCTCCCCAAATAATGGTGCCTGTTTGATAATTTACCCTTTTCCCGTCACGGCCGACACTCTTACCGTTACTTTCCATAATGCCTTGTTGAAGATAAGGCGCTAATTTCTGTAAATATTGCGTGTATGGAATCAAAGCCTCACTTTCAGCACCAAAAAAGTTATTGTACCAAATACTTAAAAGCGCTAGTATAACAGGAATATTCTGGTCAAATTTCGTGGTCTTAAAATGCACATCCATTTTGTTTGCTCCTTTCAAAAGCGCATCAAAATGATCAAATCCAACCGCCAAACTAATTGATAAGCCAACGGCACTCCACAATGAAAATCTTCCGCCAACCCAATCCCACATTGGAAAAACATTACCCGGGTCAATACCGAATTCTGTAACATTCTTAATATTCGTTGAAACCGCGACAAAATGCTTCGCAACATCTTCTTGCTTTGCAGCTTGTAAGAACCAATTGCGAATTGTCTCTGAATTAGTTAAAGTTTCCTGCGTTGTAAACGTTTTTGAAACAATTACAAAAAGTGTTGTTTCAGGATTTATCTTTTTAAGAATCTCATGAACATGGTCACCATCGACATTGGAGACGAAATGAACATTCAAATGGTTCTTGTAAAATTGCAATGCTTCAACGACCATCGCTGGACCTAAATCCGAGCCGCCAATTCCTATATTCACCACATCTGTAAAAGGCTTTCCTGTGTAGCCCTTTCGATCACCATTAACGATTTCGTCGGTAAACTTCTTGATGTTTTTCTTAACTTCAAAAATCTCTGGAACGACATTGATGCCATCCACTTTGATTACTGCATTTTCTTGTGCACGCAAAGCCGCGTGAAGAACTGCTCTGTTTTCCGTTTGATTGATGATATCTCCTGCAAAGTATTTGGAAATGGCATCTTGCAATTGCATGTTGTTGGCGAACTCCAGCAAGTGATCTAGCGTTTCCTTTGTGATATTATTTTTCGAAAAATCAACTAAAAAGTCATTCCATTGGATATGAAATTGCTGTGTTCTGGAAGTGCTGTTTTGAAACATTTCTTTGATAGAGTTGTGTTCCATCGTTTCAAAATGCGCTTTTAACTTCTGCCAGGCTGGCGTAGATGTTGGATTTATTTGGTTTAATGCCATTTTTCTTTTGATTTATTTGACGTGCAAATTTACAATTATGTTTGTAAATAAACGGTTAACAATTAGCCCAGATAGTAATGGAAACTTTGCAGGAAAAAACGCTATTATTTTTGGGTGAAAAAGAGTGACCAAAGAAACTCCTTTTTCACCTTAAAAATAAAGTGTTTTGACAAAAAGTTGGAATGAATAGCTGGAATTAGCTCCCAATAATTATTTCTTTGCCTTCAGTCGTGCCACGCTATCCAATTCTCTTTTTAGTGGTTTCATTTGATTTAAGAAACGCGGTAAATTCTGCTTATTCATTGGCTCTGAATTGGGCAACTTTAGTCGAAGCGCATCTACTTGAACTCCATTTTTCCAGAAGCGATAGCACACGTGCGGCCCGGTAGCTAGACCTGTACTTCCCACTTTTCCGATTACATCACCTTGATTGACGCGTTGTCCTCTTCGCACCAAAATTCTGGACATGTGAAGATATTGTGTCGAATACGTTCGGTCGTGTTTGACTTTAACGAAATTGCCGTTTCCTGCGGTAAAACCGGTTTGTTCAACAACTCCTGAAGCTGTTGTCATGATTGGCGTTCCTGTCGGTGCGGCGTAATCGGTTCCTTTGTGTGCTTTCCAGATCATTTGAACTGGATGAAAGCGATTTTTGGCAAAACGTGAGGTAATATTCACAAATTTCAGTGGTGCTTTTAGGAAAAAATTCTTCAGTGCTTTTCCTTCATCGTCAAAATAATCTAGTTTGCCTGAACCTTCATTTTGTTCGAACGGAAAGGCGTAAATTTTCTTTCCTTTATATTCGAAAAAAGCTGCTTTTAAGCTGTCGACACCGTCGTAAATGGTGTCGTCGATATATCTTTCCGTGAATGTGATGCCGAACTTATCGCCTCTTTTCAGCTTAAAGAAGTCGATTGACCACGCATATATTTTGGTGATTTTGCTTGCCAATGCGGCGTCAACTCCTTCTTTTTCGATAGCTTCAGATAAGGAACCATTGAGACTACCAGCAATGGTTTTCTTTTTAAAGGTTACCGGTCGGACTTTTTTGAAAACGTGAACAGAATCTCTTAGATCAATTACGTAATAACTTCCTCTGTCGGGTTGGTAGACAAAGGCTTGCAATTTTTTGTTCCGATCTTTAGATCTGAAAAGGGTAAATGGTTTTCCTATTCTCATAATCCGGACATCAAAACTGTCTTTTACTTTTTCGATGATGTCATAAGCTTTTTGCGCTCCTAAATTTTGTTGATTTAGAATGCTTCCGAAGGTGTCGCCATTTTGAATAGTGTCATTAGAAACGTTGAAATCATTGTATTTGAACCCAAATTTTTCAACAATAGGTATAGGTTTGTTTTCTTCAAATACGACATCATTTTCCGATTTATTGCAGGAAAATAAAGTGATGAGCATCAAACTATATATAAGTGCTTGTTTCAAATTGAATGAGTTGTATGATTTAAGATTCAGCACCCCAATTCTTTAGTTCTTCCTCTGACCATAATTCTGGGAAGAAAATCCTTCTTTGATATTTTGGGTGCATGTATTTTTTCCAGTCACTTCCACCTGTCGCTTCGCCAGTTCCTTGGCCATTATCAATGTATTTCTTTGCAGCGTTGAGGTGACCCATCACCCAAGTAATATTTACGGTGCGGTCGTAATGGCGCATGGCCTGAACTAGTTCAGGATTATTTTGATCTGTTTCCGGGAGTTGCTTGAACTTTTGCCACAAATTGATTGTGTTATAATGTTCCATTTCTCTGAGAAAAAGAGCTTTGTACTTTCGTTCAAATTCAAGTATCAAGAATGATTTTTCACCGGTTGTATGATCTTTCCCTGCCGCTTGCCAATACAAGTGTTCAAATGCATGTTCGTAAGGAGTATTTCTGTCAATAGTAGCTCTAAATCTATAATCAATTAAATTAATTAGGTCTGTAGAAGCAAATTCAATCAAGCGATATTGTGCACTTTGAAAGCCACTCGCGGGAGTTAGGGTATTCCTAAACTTCATATACTGTTCTACCTCCATGCCATCACCCATAATGTCAAAAGAAGTGGTAAGCATGTCAAAATAGCGACTGATGCGCATCAGTCGTTCGGTGAAAAAAGTGATTTGCGGTTTTTGATGATCGGAAATCTGTTTGATCTCCCACAAGATCATCTTAAATAGAAGTTCATTGACTTGATGGTACATAATAAAAACCATTTCGTCTGGTAGAGTTGTTCTTTGTGTTTGCAAATTGAGGAGTGCATCGGTTTGAATGTAATCCCAATACGTTATTGGTTTTGCCCACAGCAATCCTTCGAGGTGTGTTGTTGTTTTTTGGTCTATTGCCTCAAATTTTTCTTCTATATTATTTAAAATTTCCTGTGTAGCGTTGGTAATCTCCATTAGGGTTTTGCTTTTACTTTGAATGAATATTTGAGTCCTTTAAAGCCATCTAAATCTGCTTTTATTGATCCCACTGCAAGGCTCGCTTTGATTCGTAATGGCAACTTATTGTCATCATTTGAAATCCAAACCGTTAGACTTTCTTCTTCCTTAAAGACCCTTCCTGATTGCACTAGCGGTCGAAATATCATTGAAGAAACTGTTCCAAATTTGGTTTCTATGTCTTCGTAACCTAGAAATTTTAGTTTAAATTTTGTTGATTCGTTATCAAAAAACATATCTACTGCAATAGACTCTCCAATTTTTAATTTATCGACTGATGGGTAATTTCGAAGATAATAGAAGGTTGAAACGATATCTTGTGTGTGATTTGAAAATGAAAAAGTTTTCTCATTTCCATTTTCATAATCTTTTACTAAAATTTTATTTGTTTCTTGATTAAAGAACCCCTCTTGGTTTTTTTTATAGCCGCCTTCGTCAATTTTTCTGACAAACTGATATGGGCTACCTGTTTCTTTGTCAAAATAACTTTCGTACAAATCATCCACTTTAAAAAAGAATCGAGACAAACCGGTGGTATAACCTTTTCCGATGGCATGATAAACTTTTTTGTTATTTATCACCGCTTCCTTTACTTCAAGGGTGGCGTATCCTGCATTTACAAGACCATAATGGATTCTAAATTTAAACCACTCGCCAACATCAAATGCCCTTTCTTTTTGCGAACTAAACCCAAAAGTTGTTGCTATAAAAACTAATACTAGTACTTTTTTCATTTTTTTAGAGAATTGATTTCGGCGCGAAATACAATATCTGTTCCAAATGTATTAAAACAAAAAAACTCAGTCAAATAATGACCGAGTTTTTATGCTATTAACCAACCAAAAACTATAAATTATGATAAATTTATATAAAAACTTCCGGAAACCACTCCTTCATTTTTGTTGGTACAAAGATAGTTTGTTTTTGAATTATGTCTAAAAATATTTTCGCTTTAACACGAAATGTTCAATAAACACATAACTACAACGTTGTATTTTGCGAATAATTCAAGTTTTTTGTCGAAACGTTACAAAGTTCCTCTTTTTTCTTGTTCTCTTTCAATAGATTCAAAAAGCGCTTTAAAATTTCCTGCGCCAAAACCTTTCGCTCCCATTCGTTGAATAATCTCGAAAAACAAAGTTGGTCTGTCTTCTACTGGTTTAGTGAAAATTTGTAGTAAATAACCATCTTCATCAGCATCAACCATAATAGCAAGCTTTTCAATCATAGTTAAATCCTCATGCATCATGTTCATATGATCGCCTAAACGATGTGGAATGTCTTCATAATATGCGCGCGGCGGAGCGGATAAGAACTCAATTCCTCTAGCGCGTAATTCTGTGACGGTTGCAATAATGTCATCTGTTGCGATTGCGATATGTTGCACCCCTGAACCTTCGTAAAAATCTAAATATTCTTCGATCTGAGACCGCTTGTTTCCTTTTGCAGGCTCGTTGATTGGAAATTTAATTCTTCCATTTCCGTTACTCATTACTTTGCTCATCAAAGCAGAATATTCGGTATGTATTTGCTTGTCATCGAAAGAAAGAAAATTGACAAACCCCATCACTTCCTCATACCATTTTACCCATTCATTCATTTGGTTCCAACCAACATTTCCGACCATGTGGTCAACATATTTCAAGCCAACGGGCGTTGGATTGTAATCAGATTTCCATTCCACATAACCAGGTAAAAAAGTACCAGTGTAATTTTTGCGTTCCACAAACATGTGAACCGTTTCTCCGTAGGTATAAATTCCGGCGCGAATAACTTCTCCAAATTCGTCTTTTTCAACTACTGGCTCCATATATACTTTGGCGCCTCGCTTTGTAGTTTCTTCAAATGATTTTCTGGCGTCTTCTACCCACAAAGCAATAATTTTTACGCCATCTCCGTGCTTTTTAACGTGCTCTCCAATGGGAGAATCACTGGTTAACGCTGTCGTGAGGACCAATCTGATTTTGTCTTGTTTTAGAACGTATGACGCTCTATCACGAACTCCTGTTTCTAATCCTGCATAAGCTAAAGACTGAAAACCAAAAGCTGTTTTGTAAAAATGAGCGGCTTGCTTTGCGTTTCCTACGTAAAATTCTACGTAATCTGTTCCCATTAATGGAAGGAAGTCTTGTGCTCCTTCAAATATTTTTTCGAGTCCATATTCAACGGACGTTACTTGTTTTGACATACTATTTATTTTTATGCTGCCTTTTTAGTGGCGCTGATTTTTAATGCATTTAAAATGTGTTTTCTACGAGATGCCTAGCCCTGATGGTAACGGCATCCTTTTGTGCTGTTGTTCAGCACAAAAGATATAGTGAACAGCGGGAAGTTGCTCCGCCTAATTATTCTACCCAAGATTTGTAATAGGCGCCATCGTCAATTCCCATTGCTTCTTCGGTGACCATTAATGGACGAAAAGTATCAACCATAACGGCTAGTTCTTGTGTTTCCGTTTGTCCAATGCTGCGTTCCATCGCTCCTGGCGCTGGTCCGTGAGGAATACCTTTTGGATGTAGCGTGATGTGTCCTTGTTCGATGTTATTTCTTGACATAAAATCTCCATCCACATAATATAATACCTCATCGCTATCTATATTGCTGTGGTTATATGGCGCTGGAATTGCTTTCGGGTGATAATCATATAATCTAGGAACGAAAGAGCACACGACAAAAGTGGCCGTTTCAAAAGTTTGATGCACTGGTGGCGGTTGGTGTACGCGCCCGGTAATTGGCTCAAAGTTATGTATTGAAAAACCGTACGGGAAATTAAAACCGTCCCATCCGATAACATCAAAAGGATGAGTAGCATATACTACTTCGTGAATCATACCTTCTTTTTTGATCTTGATGAGAAAATCGCCTTTTTCGTCAAACGTCTCTAATTCTGTCGGCAATTTAAAATCACGCTCGCAGAAAGGCGCGTGCTCAAGATGCTGACCTGATTCGTTTTTGTATCGTTTTGGTGTATAAAACGGTGCGAATGACTCGACGTAAAATAAGCGATTTTCAGTTGATTCAAATTCGATTTGGTAAATCATTCCACGAGGAATAATAAGGTAATCCCCGTATTCAAAAGGAATATTCCCCATCATAGTCCGCAATTTTCCTTTGCCTTTGTGGATGAAGATCATTTCGTCCGCATCGGCGTTCTTATAGAAATAAGAAGTTAGTGATTGTTGGGGCGCGGCTAGACCTATCGTACAATCTCTATTGACCAACATAGGTTTGCGGCTTTCCAGAAAATCAGCGTGTGGTTTTAGATCAAAACCTTTTAGTAGCAGTGATTTTATGTTTTTATCGATAGCGATCTTAGGTTCTACCGAATAGGATTTGATAATTTCTTTGACTTGCGTCGGTCGATGAACATGGTACAGCAGCGACGAATGTCCGCTAAATCCTTCTGTCCCGAATAGTTGTTCATAATATAAGCCTCCGTTTGGTTTTTCAAATACGATATGTCGTTTTTGCGGGAAGCTACCAAGTTTATGGTATATAGGCATGGTTTTAAAATTTAGATTTATGATTAGATTGCGAATTAGTAATTCCCATCTATCATTCTGGATTCCTTTTCATTAGGAAATGCAGATACTCTAATAAACCTATCCAATTTGTTTTCATAGTAACAAATATCGTAAAAAAACACTTTTTAATTTCAATATTGAGGAGAAATTTTTAATCAAAAAAAAACACTTTTAGTTCAATTAAACCAAAAGTGCTCTTTCAAAATATGATTGCCTTCTTATTCTTGAGGGTTGTTTAGTTTACTGTGCTTTTTACCATAAGTGAAATAAATGACCAAGCCAATGGCGAGCCACAAAAGCAATCGCAACCAGTTTGTCCACCCTAAACCATAAATCATTGCTAAGCAAACTACAATTCCAAGAATAGGAACTAAAGGAACAAATGGGGTTTTAAATTCGCGTTTCATGTCTGGTTCCGTTTTGCGTAAAACAATAACCGAAAAACAAACTAATATAAAAGCGAATAAAGTTCCGATACTTGTCATATCACCAACAATATCCCCCGGAATAAAGGCGGCAAAAAGCCCCACAATTACGAGAATTGCAATATTCGCTTTGTAAGGTGTTTTGTATTTTGGATGCAAATCACCAAACGATTTTGGCAACAAACCATCTTTACCCATCGCATAGAAAACACGTGATTGACCTAATAACATGACCAAAATAACAGATGAAAATCCTGCCAAAATTGCGACAGTTACAAACTGCGCTAACCATTCATATCCAATCATATATTTATTAATCGCAAAAGCAACTGACGCTTCTTTACCTCCGGTTCTAAAATCTTCTACGGTAGCCACTCCGGTTAAAACGTGTGCAAATAAGATATACAAAACAGTACAGATGGCTAATGACCCTAATATTCCGATGGGCATATCTCGCTTTGGGTTTTTGGTTTCTTGTGCAGCAGTACTTACAGCATCAAATCCGATAAATGCAAAAAACACCGTTCCCGCGGCACCAAGGATTCCCATGATTCCGCCGTAGTGATGACCGATTCCTTGATCATCGGTATAAGTTCCAACTTCTGGAATATAAGGTGTGTGATTCGCTGGATTGATAAAGTGCCAGCCTAAAACGATAATCAACACTACAATAGTTACTTTGACAACCACAATCAATCCGTTGACAAAAGCTGATTCTTGCGTTCCCTTTATCAACAACAAACTAATTACAGCTACAATAAATAAAGCAGGAAGATTGATTATTCCTTGCTGCAATATTTCTTGGGTGTTTGGATCTATCACTTTTTGAAAAGGAGAATGACACAACGAATACGGAATTGGACTCGTATGCAGCACATTGACCAGTAAATTATTGAGATATTCGCTCCATGCAATACCAACAGTGGCAGCTCCTACGGCATATTCTAATATCAAATCCCAGCCAATAATCCATGCGAGTAACTCTCCCATAGTTGCGTAGGTGTAAGTATAAGCACTACCTGAAATTGGAATTGAAGAGGAAAGTTCCGCATAACACAATCCAGCCAAAGCACAACCAACCGCTGCTACAATAAAACCAATGGTAACGGATGGGCCTGCATTTTGAGCCGCCGCAGTTGCTGTTCTCACAAACAATCCTGCGCCAATAATAGCTCCAATCCCTAGTGCAATAAGGGACCAAGCAGTTAATGTTCTCTTTAACCCCTTTTCAGATTCTGTAGCTTCGCTTAATAAAAGTGAAATAGATTTTTTCTTCCAAATAGACATAATTACTATATTAATTGATTATACATTTTAACTTCGTTTTGTTTGACCTATGCGGTCTCGTGTCAAATATATTGTTTTTTATATCACGTCAAACATAAATTTTTGAATGCAGCCTAACCTTAAAACCAAAATCCTACACTAAACCACGCAAATCCTTTATTGGTTTCCGGCGACCATGAGTATTTAAATTCGATTGGGCCAAGTAGTGATTCTAAACCATAGCCAGCGGCATATCCGGAATAGCTAATTCTCGAAATCCAATCGGAAGTTTCAAAAAGACGGTTTTTGACATTAGCAAAATTTGCGGATAAGTTGACGTGGTTCTTTTTATAAAATTCATAGTCCATCGTGATGTCACTTTTGATATAACTATCGCCCGAGAGACTTAAAAAATCATAACCATAAAACGGTCTAAAATTATTAATTGCAGTATAACCGTAACCTCCTAAGACAAAATCAAAAAAATGAACACTTTCGTTTCCAAATGCAAAGCCCATTTCTGATTGCATTTTCAAGGTAGTTTTATTAAAAATGGTCTTGGCAAAACCGATATCGCCTTTCGCAATAGAGAAGTCTTTAAACTGTTTGGTGTAATCCGAAGATACTAGGTATGACTGAACGTCGCCAAAGAAATACCAACCTCTTTTTGGAAAAAATTTGTTATCTAATGCATCGTATTTTAGATAGCCGAAAACGCTTCCATAATTGCTTTTTTCAAAATCTGAATTAGATACATTTAATGTGGCAGAACTAATGTCTATGTGTTTGTGCTCAATTCCGGCTCCAATAAGGAATTTTTGGATAAAAATGGTTTGCAGATAAAATTGATTTGTAAATTCTGCATAATCAATATTAAGACTACGGATGCCTAATTGATTTAATAATTCGCCATCGCTAAAATCGGTAGCGACATTGCGATTAAATCGATTAAATTTTGATTTCACTCCGAAACTCCAATAAAAACCATTATCAACATAATAGTCTAGATTGTATCTGAGATTATCCCCAATAATCAAATCTATCGAAGTAATATCATTTCTGAAAATGCTGTTCTTTTGAGTAAAATTAATCAGCGCGCCTGTTTTGAAAAGGTCATCAAAATGCAACGCAAATTTTAAAAAGGTTTTCGTTGGGTTTTCAGTTAATGTTAGCACCAAATCATCTTTTTCGTTGTTCTTTTCTAGTTGGTAACTAATAGCGCTAAAATTCTGAGTGGAAGCCAAATTATCCATTCCCACTTTAATGTCGTCATAAGTGAATTTTGAATTTTGCTTCATTCGTAGTTTTCCAACCACATATGCTCTTGTATATTTTTGCAAAGGATTAATTAGAATATTCTTAATGTTTAATGTGTCTGAGTCAATCTGTAATCTTTTTGAAGGGATAACCATCGTAGAATCTCCCAATTTCTTAATTGCTTCGTATTGCACAAAAGCTGCTTCCTCTCCTTTTTTAATAATTTGTTGTCCTTCATCAAAAGAAATGACGCCAAAATCATTAATATCCGGCTTGATGTAAATATTGGTAAGCGCCACTTTTTGTTTCATCTTTTCAATCATCTGTAGATTAGTAATTTGAACCAAAATTCGGGTAGCTTCCTTCAATGACTTTCTGTCTTTTAGATCATCTTGTACGTCTACGCCTATGATAATGTCGGCACCCATTTTCTTTACTTCTTCTATCGGAAAATTATTGGTAACTCCTCCGTCTACCAATAGTTTTCCATCTATTTCGACTGGGGAAAACAAAGTCGGAAAGGCGCCGCTAGCCAACAATGCTTGTGCTAAATAACCTTTATTTAACAACACCTCTTCTCCCGTTTCAATATCAGTGGCGATACAGACAAACGGAATAGGCAATTGATTGAAATCGCGAACATGTCTTACATTGTAAGTGAGTCTGTTCAGTAAATTATAGTTGTACAAGCCTTTTGAAAGCGATGTTGGAATACCAATCTTCAGCTTTTTGAAAGGCAATGTAAACGAGTACATTTCATCGTTCCTTTTTTCATAAAAATTCTTGGAAGATCTCGGAATATAATCGCTAAGTAACGCATCGAAATCTGTGACTTGAAAAATAGAATCAATTTGGTGTGCCGTATAACCCGAAGCATACAAGCCACCAACAACCGCACCCATGCTCGTTCCTCCGATATAGTCGATTTTTACACCCGCCTGCTCGAGCACTTTCAATACGCCAATGTGCGCAAAGCCTTTCGCTCCGCCGCCACTAAGAACCAAACCAATTTTTGGTTTCTTCTTTTCGAGCTCTTGCGAAAACAAATTCACTATCGTAAAAAATGCTAAAAAAAGTAAAGCAATTTTTTTCATGAAAAGCTTACAGGTTAGATGTTTTGTAAAAGTCGGTAATTTTTTTTGCTTTTGATGCCCCAATAACTGCAGAAATTTCGATTTCAGTTGCCAATTTTAATCTTTTAACACTTTTGAAATGCTGAATTAATGTTAACATCGTCTTTTCACCAATGCCCGGAATGCTTTCTATGGAAGAATTTAAAGCTGATTGACTGCGTTTGTCTCGGTGAAATGTAATTCCAAAGCGATGCGCTTCGTTTCGCAAATATTGAATAACCTTGAGCGTTTCCGACTTCTTATCCAAATATAATGGCGCGGAATCTCCGGGATAAAACAACTCCTCCAAACGTTTTGCAATTCCGACAATGGCTATTTTACCACGTAATTCTAAAGCGTCAATACTTTTTAGCGCCGATGACAATTGCCCTTTTCCACCATCAATAATAATCAGTTGCGGCAAAGGTTGGTATTCGTCGAGCATTCTTTTATAACGTCTGTAAACCACTTCTTCCATCGATGCAAAATCGTTCGGCCCTTCGACCGATTTGATGTTAAAATGACGATAGTCTTTTTTGCTCGGTTTCCCATCTTTAAAAACGACACAAGCCGCTACTGGATTGGTTCCTTGAATATTTGAGTTGTCAAAACACTCAATGTGGCGTGGTTCAACTTGCAACCTCAAATCTTTTTTCATTTGTGCCATAATACGGTTCGTATGACGATCCGGATCGACAATTTGCAATTGTTTTAATTGTTCAATTCTGTAGTATTTGGCGTTTCTAATGGATAACTCAAGTAATTCCTTCTTGTCTCCCAATTGTGGTATGGTCACTTTGAGCAAATCTCCAACCTCAACCTCAAAAGGAACAATAATTTCTTTGGAAAGCAACTGAAATCTTTCCCGCAACTCAACAATGGCCAAACTTAACAATTCTTGATCTGTTTCTTCTAACTTCTTCTTTATTTCCATGGTGTGCGACCGAATGATCGAACCGTAAGCAATTTGAAGAAAATTGACATAAGCTGCGCCTTCATCCGAAACGATTGAAAACACATCGATATTGGTAATCTTTGGACTGACAATAGTAGATCGCGATTGGTAATTTTCCAAAACTTCTATCTTTTCTTTTATTTTCTGCGCTTCTTCAAATTGCATTTGCGCCGCAAAACCATTCATTTTGGCTTTGAAATCTCTCATACTTTCTTTGAAATTTCCTTTCAATATTTCTCGAATGGCATTGACCTGCGTTTGGTAATTATCAAAGGATTCATGTCCTTCACATGGGCCTTTACAATTGCCGATGTGGTACTCGAGACAAACTTTAAACTTCCCGTTTTTGATATTCGATGCACTCAAATCGAAGTTGCAATTGCGCAATGGATACAATTCTTTGATCATATCTAAAATAGTAGAAACGGTCTTAAAACTAGTATACGGCCCAAAATACTCCGATCCGTCTTTGACCATTCTTCGTGTTGAAAAAACCCTAGGAAACGGTTCATTCTTGATGCAAATCCACGGGTAAGTCTTGTCGTCACGCAACATGACATTATATCGCGGCTGTAATTTCTTGATGAGATTGTTTTCGAGCAAAAGCGCATCCGATTCTGTGGCGACCACAATATGTTTTATGGCTACAATTTTTCTAACCAAAACATTTGTTTTGGCTGTATCATGGATTTTGTTGAAGTACGACGAAACTCTTTTCTTCAGATTTTTCGCCTTGCCCACATATAAGATCTTGTCTTCTTTGTCGTAATACTGATACACTCCTGGATTGTCAGGCAGCGACTGGATTTGAAGTTCAAGCGACGGGTTTTGCATGAAACAAAGTTAATTTTAAATGTTTCAAAAACCAAGTGCGTTATTAGCTAACAATTGTCATGTTTTATGCGCCTCAAACCCCGTAGTTTTGGCGAAAAATTACAAGATGCGATATTGGACAAAAAAATCAAAAGAAGAACTACAAAGTAAAATTCAACTAGCATTAGCAGAGAACATCAACTTTTCACAAGATATTTCTTTGGGTTATCCTGCCTCTAAATTAGATGGTAAAGTATTCTATGACGACGCGCCTTTCTTAAAAGAAGCGCCAATCTTACAAACTTTTGTTGCCAATCCGAATCACATCGGATGTCATACGCTTGGCGATTCTGAAAATGTCTTTAGCGGTACACATGCGATAGAAAGAGAAGTTTTGAATGTGCTTGCCGTAGATGTTTTTAAAGCGACACCCCATTCCTTTGACGGCTATATTTCGCCAGGCGGAACCGAAGCCAACATTCAAGCGCTGTGGATGTACCGCAATTTTTTTATCTATCAAAAGGGCGCTAAGACTAACGAAATAGTCATCATTGCCTCTGAAGACACCCATTATTCTATTCCAAAAGGAGCCAATTTATTGCAATTGGATTGGATCAAAATGCCCGTTGATCCAGAAACTAGAGTACTAAACAAAATCATACTAGAAAACAAGATTTTAGAAGCTCAGCGCAATGGGAAAAAGTATTTTATTATAGTTGCCAATATGGGAACCACTATGTTCGGTTCTGTTGACAATCCGGACGATTATACTACAATTTTAGAAAAACACCAACTCGAATACAAACTACATATCGACGGTGCTTATGGTGGGTTTGTTTATCCTTTTAGCAATGAGCAATCGAAAATTAATTTTCAAAATCCAAACATCAGCTCGATTACAATTGATGCGCACAAAATGCTACAAGCGCCTTACGGAACAGGTGTTTTTATTTGTAGGAAAGGTTTAATTGAAAATGTACTCACCAAAGAAGCTGCTTATGTAGAAGGCATGGATTTGACCCTTTGCGGGAGTCGATCAGGCGCCAATGCCATTGCAGTTTGGATGATTTTGTTTACCTACGGACCAAACGGCTGGTTTGAGAAAATAAGTGTGCTACAAATGCGGACGCAATTTTTGTGTAATGAACTTGATCGCTTGAATATCGCTTACTTCAGAGAGCCTTATATGAATATTGTCACCATCAAATCTGAGCATATTCCTAGAGAATTGGCAATGAAATACCATTTGGTTCCCGAACAACATCATCAGCAAAATGACTGGTACAAAATTGTGGTGATGCATCACGTAGAAGTGCAACATTTGACTACTTTTATAGGCGAACTCAAAGAATTGCATGCATGCTTAAAAGAGAATTAAGGCTACAATATAAAAATCTGCGGCAACAACTTGGTGATAATGCCATCGCCGAAATGAGTCTGGCGATTTCCAATCAATTGCTTTCGTTGCCTATTTGGGAAAAGACTTACTATCATGTTTTTCTGTCTATTGCGGAGAACAAAGAAGTTGATACGGAATATTTGTTGCACATTCTTGCCGGAAAAGACAAAGAAGTCGTGGTTTCGAAATCGGAATTTGAAACACGACAGATGACCCATTATTTGTTGACTGATGGCACAAAATTGCGCAAGAACAGTTACCATATTCCAGAGCCGGTTGACGGGCTTGAAGTTCCTGTTGCCAAAATTGATGTGGTTTTTGTTCCCCTGGTAGCTTTTGATATCAAAGGGAATCGGGTCGGTTACGGCAAAGGATTTTATGATGTTTTCTTGAGTGAATGCCGGACAGATACAGTGAAGATTGGCTTGTCCTTTTTTGAAGCAGAACAAGCTATTGAAGACGTTTTTGAAAAAGATGTCAAATTGGATTATTGTATTACACCGAATCGCATCTATGAATTCTGATGCCCTAGCCCTGATGGCAATGGCATCCTTTTGTGGCGGCGTTCGACACAAAAGATATAATGGACAGCAGGAAGTTGCTCCAGAAAAAAAATAAATGAACACGAATGGCACTAATTTTCACCAATTCATTCGTGGGAATAAGTGTAATTCGAGGTACCTATTAGTCTTTGTGAAACGCTTTCTTGTTGAATACAATCAAAATTCCTACTCCAGTAGAGATTGCCATGTCCGCAACATTGAAAATGGCATTAAAGAAAGTGAAAGGTTTTCCGCCTAAAAACGGCACCCATTCTGGCATGGGATAATCTTGTATGAATGGGAAATACAGCATGTCGACCACTTTTCCGTGGAAAACTTTGCCGTATGGTTTTTCTGAAAATAAAGTCGCTAGGTGATTGTGACTGTCGTCGAAAACAATACCGTAAAAAACCGAATCGATGATGTTTCCGAAAGCGCCGGCGAGGATTAGTGCTATGGCAACAATAAGATAAGTGGAGCTGTTTTTTTGTACTGAATCCCATAACCAATAACCAATTGCAGTTACTGCCAACAGTCTAAAAACGGTCAGAAATAATTTGCCGTACGTTCCCGGAATTTCTGTTCCCCATGCCATTCCTTCGTTCTCGATAAACAAAATCTTACACCAACTAAAAACATTGACTTCTTCTCCCAACACAAAATTGGTTTTGATGTAAATTTTGGAAAGTTGATCTACAAGTAGAATTATGAAAATGAGAAAATAGGCGTTTCGTAATGACATTTTTAGTTTTTTGTTGGCGCAAAAATAGATTATTTTCTAAAAAAAACGCTCCCAATGGAGCGTTAATTTATGGTATCATTTTGCTATTAGCGTTGCATGTTTTTGGCTTCGATACTCATCGTAGCGTGAGGTACAATCATCAAGCGTTCTTTGCTGATTAATTTACCGGTTACTTTGCAAACACCGTAAGTTTTGTTTTCTACGCGGAAAAGGGCGTTTTTCAAATCGCGGATGAATTTTTCTTGGCGAATAGCCAATTGCGAGTTTGCTTCCTTTGACATTGTTTCACTTCCTTCTTCGAATGCTTTAAAAGTCGGCGACGTGTCGTCGGTTCCGTTGTTTAAGTCATTCATATACGCACTCTTTATTAAATCTAAATCGGATTGTGCTTTGTTAATTTTTTTTAAAATCAATTCTTTGAACTCTGCTAAGTCAGCATCGGAGTATCTTGCAATTTCATCTACCATGTCTTCTTATTTTGTAATTAATATTCTTGTTTTTATATCATCGAATTCTATTTCAAATCCGTTCTGTATTGTTGTTTCGAAAACCAATGATTCGGTTAGTGTTTCCGACTTGATATAGTTTTCGTTGGCTTTTACCGCTTTTTCTAATTCTACGTTGCTTTGTAAGTGAACTTGAATCTTGTCGGTTACTTCAAATCCGGAGTCTTTACGAATGTTTTGAATTCTGTTAACCAATTCTCTTGCGATGCCTTCCTCTTTCAATTCTGGAGAAATCGTAATATCAAGCGCAACGGTAATTCCGTTTGAATTGGCAACTAACCAACCTTCAATATCTTGCGAGGAAATCTCTACATCCTCTTGTGATAAAGTTATAGTATTTCCTGAAACTTCAATATTCAAAACCCCTAGTGAATCCAACTGGTTGATTTGCTCTGGCGTAAAAGACTGTATCTGTTTGGAAATCAACCCCATATCTTTGCCAAAACGAGGTCCAAGTGTCTTGAAATTAGGCTTGATTTGCTTGATTAAAATACCTGATGCATCGTCTAAAAGTTCAATTTCTTTAACGTTTACTTCTGCTTTTATAAGGTCAGAAACCGCTTCAATTTCGTGTCTTTGATTCTCGTCAAGTATTGGTATCATTACCTTTTGCAAAGGTTGACGCACCTTGATCATTTCCTTCTTACGAAGTGATAAAACTAACGATGAAATGGTCTGTGCTTTTTGCATTTTACTCTCTAAAGATTTATCAACAAAGTTTTCAACGTAAATCGGAAATTCGGCCAAATGTACGCTGTCAAAATTTTCTGACTTTGTCCTTTGTGTTAAGTCTCTGTAAAGTTGATCCATAAAGAACGGCGCGATTGGAGCGCTTAATTTACTGATGGTCAAAAGGCATGAGTATAAGGTTTGGTAGGCTGCAATTTTATCTTGTGCATACTCGCCTTTCCAGAAACGACGACGGCACAAACGCACATACCAGTTGCTTAGATTTTCTTGGACAAAATCAGAAATCGCACGAGCTGCTTTTGTAGGTTCGTAATCGGCGTAGTAACTGTCAACATCTTTGATTAAAGTATTTAATTCAGAGATGATCCAGCGATCAATTTCTGGTCGGTCTTGTAATGGAATTTCCGCCTCTTCATTTTTAAAATTATCGATGTTTGCATAAAGTGCAAAAAACGAATAAGTATTGTAAAGCGTTCCGAAGAATTTTCGTCGCACCTCAGCAATTCCTTCTATATCGAACTTTAAGTTGTCCCACGGATTTGCGTTAGATATCATATACCAGCGCGTTGCATCTGGACCGTATTCTGACAATGTTGTGAATGGATCGACTGCATTGCCCAAACGCTTGGACATTTTTTGTCCGTTTTTGTCTAATACCAAACCATTGGACACTACATTTTTGTAAGCAATTTTATCAAAAACCAAGGTTCCGATGGCGTGTAATGTATAAAACCAACCACGAGTTTGATCAACACCTTCCGCAATAAAATCGGCTGGAAAGTCTTGATTTTGATCGATTTTTTCTTTGTTTTCAAATGGATAATGCCACTGTGCATAAGGCATCGCGCCCGAATCAAACCAAACATCAATTAAGTCGGCTTCGCGCTTCATTGGTTTTCCAGAATTGGACACCAACACAATTTCATCGACTACATTCTTGTGCAAATCGATTAAATCATAATTGCTCTCTGTCATGTTGCCGACTTCAAAACCTTTGAACGGGTTTGTTGCTTGAACTCCGGCTCCAATTGACTTTTCAATTTCTTTGTATAATTCTTCTACCGAACCTACTAAAATCTCTTCGGTTCCGTCTTCTGTTCTCCAGATCGGCAGTGGAATTCCCCAATAGCGAGAACGCGACAAATTCCAATCATTGGCGTTTTTCAACCAATTTCCAAAACGTCCTTCACCGGTGGCTTTTGGCTTCCAGTTGATGGTTTCGTTAAGATCGAACATGCGGTCTCTAACTTCGGTTACTTTAATAAACCAAGAATCGAGTGGGTAATATAAAATTGGCGTGTCAGTTCTCCAACAATGCGGATAACTGTGCACGTATTTTTCTACTTTGAAGGCTTTGTTTTCTTCTTTTAATTGGATCGCTATTTCAACATCTATCGAACGTTCTGGTGCCTCACCATCGGTATAGTATTCGTTTTTGACATATTTCCCAGCGTATTCGCCCATATGTGACGTGAATTTCCCTTGTAAATTGACCAATGGTACGGGATTGCCGTTTTCGTCTAACACCAACATTGGCGGCACTTCTGGAACCGCTTCTTTAGCTACTTTGGCGTCATCCGCTCCGAAAGTTGGCGCAGTATGCACGATTCCGGTTCCGTCTTCAGTGGTTACGAAATCTCCTGAGATAACGCGGAATGCATTCTCGGGATTTTGATATGGCAATACGAATGGCAACAATTGTTCATATCGAATTCCAACTAGATCCAAACCTTTGCATTCGGCTAGAATTTGATAAGGGATTTTCTTGTCGCCTTCTTTGAAATTTTCAAAATCATGCGGTTCGTTGCTTTCGAAGAACATTTTTCCGAATTGTTTTCCGACTAAGTTTTTAGCCAAAATCACATGGACTGGGCGGAAAGTATATTGATTAAAAGTACTTACAACTACATAATCGATTTTTGGACCAACGGTTAATGCCGTGTTGGAAGGCAACGTCCAAGGCGTCGTCGTCCAAGCAAGAATGTGAATGTCGCCATAGCTTTTTAAGAAGTCTGGCAACGAATCGGTTTTGGCTTTGAATTGTGCCACGACAGTTGTGTCTGTTACATCTCGGTAGCTTCCAGGTTGATTGACTTCATGTGAACTCAATCCAGTTCCTGCTTTTGGAGAATACGGTTGAATGGTGTAGCCCTTGTACATCAAATCTTTGTCGTAGATTTGTTTTAAGAGCCACCAAACACTTTCCATATATTTGGATTTGTAAGTCACGTATGGATCTTCCATGTCAACCCAATAGCCCATTTTTTCCGTTAAGTCGTTCCACACGTCGGTGTAACGCATTACCGTTCTTTTGCACGCTTCGTTATATTCTTCGATGGAAATTTTCTTTCCGATGTCTTCTTTGGTAATTCCTAATTCTTTTTCGGTTCCGAGTTCAACTGGCAAACCGTGCGTATCCCAACCTGCTTTTCTTTTGACTTGAAAGCCTTTTTGGGTTTTGTAACGGCAAAAAATATCTTTGATGGCACGCGCCATTACGTGATGAATTCCTGGCAAGCCATTAGCAGAAGGTGGCCCTTCGAAAAAGACGAATGGGGCATTGCCTTCGCGTGTCGAAATGCTCTTTTCGAATATGGTTTCTTTTTTCCAAAAATCAAGAACTTCTGAGGCGACTGTGGGCAAGTCAAGTCCTTTGTATTCAGTAAATTTAGTGCTCATAATATCCTTTTCTAAAATCGAGATGCGAAAGTAATAAATTGTTGTGAGTTATAAGATGTTAGACGAGAGTTTTTGCGTGAGCGGTTGCAGCGGCATCCTTTTTTGAGGCACGAAAAAAAGATAGAGCGAAAGACGCGACCAGCCCTTTTCGGCTGGGCACGCCCAAATTATTAAGAAAAAACTTCTTTCAAAACCTCGAGCGACTTTGGTTTTTTAAATCCATCAAGATGCATACTATAATAATCGATTAGGATTCTCAGTACAATTTGGCGCTCGGAGACATGAAATGTTTTTTGATTGTTATCAAATTCGAGATCAATCAATTTTTTAAAAAGTTGTGATTCGTGTTCGTTGATTGAGGTCAAGCTATGTAATGGTGTAAAAACACCATCTTTCATTTCAAAAAAGGGAAATTGAATCTCCGAATTATCTGGGTAGAATCCCAAAAACTTTGTGATTTCGAGAAGGAAAATTAAGTGAAAATTGGCCATTTCATCGTGATGGTCAAACCATTGCAACGCAGATTCTATAAAGTGAAAAAGTGGTTCATTTTTTTCTTCTTCATGAATGGAATGGTGCAACATTTCTGAGAGAAATAATGTCATGGTGCTTTTGACCACATCGGAATGAATGGTTTGAAAAGGGCTGTTGATCTTAATTTCTTTGAATTGTTCTAACGTGCCTTTGTTTTTGTGAATTGCCTCGATTTCGATCAAAGTTAGCGGTTGGAAATACGCTATTTTTTGATTTCCTTTTCGAGCTGAGAAGGCATCGCGAACAAAATAAGACTTCAATCCATCGGACAAGGTAAAACATTTTACAATCAAACTTTTTTCTTGAAATTTGAGGGAAGAAATGACGATTGCTTTGGTTTTGACTAACATGGTAAGTGTTCGCTAGTTGGTTTGGAACCCTTAAATAATAACCTCCTGCTTTTTTTTAACGAATTATCATCACTTTTTTGACCTTTGTTTCTGCGCCATCTTGCGATGAAATAAAAATCATATAAACTCCGGAGGCCACTTTATACTTCCCAAAAGCAGTTGTGTCCCATTCGATAGTTCCGCCTTCGGCAATGGCTTCGTGTACTAAATTACCCTCGATATCCGATATTTTTACATTGGCCTTATCTAACAGACCACTTATTTTTACCGTGCCAGTAAATTCAGGGCGCACAGGATTAGGATAAACATAAACATTGCTTAAGTCACCTTGTGCAGTTGTTGAAGTACCTTTGAAAGAAACCAATCCTTTACTAGTCGCAAAAAAGACTTCTCCTGTTGTTCCGTTGATATCAATGTCATTGATTGTATTGCTTGGTAGCGGAGAATTGCTAGTCGTAAAGTGATGAATGGTTTTTTGCCCATCTGAAGAGACATAAAAAACGCCTGAATCGATGGTTCCAATCCATTTGTTATTGGCGCCATCCACAAAAATATCAGAGATCGATTGTTCATAGAGTAATTCTTGCGCCAAATTATCTTCAATAATAATAATTGGATTCGTTCGTAGCGTTTCGTCGGAGCCAAAACTATCTACATTAGAAAGTACGCGCAGTCCAGCTAGCGTACCAATCCATAATTGATTTCGATTATCAACAGCGACAGCCCTTGCATCAAAAGACGGTAGATTTCCTCCTTCTGAGGCGTTGCTAATGACTCTAAAACGGTTGTTGAGCGATTCATTAAATCCGATCACACCATCTCGCCATGTTCCCATCCATTTGGTGCCGTTCTTATCAATAACCATTCGTCCGAACCGAAGTTTGCCAAGAACTGCATATACATTTTGCATATCATATGATTGCCACTGCCCACTTGATTTTAAAACTTTTAGTCCTTTCCTTACCACACTATTGGTAACCCATAAATTTCCGGTTTTGTCAAAAGCAGCGCCATTAATTCTAACATCGTCCGGAACTTGTCCAACGATTGTCTGTAGTCCATCTGATCCTGTATTGGTTGTGTTATAGAGTGTTGTAACCTGATCATTTTCTACCTTCAACAAACCTGAATAATAGGAACTAAAAAAAACTTGATTTTCATTATTAGGATTGACGGTTATTCTTGAAAGCGCTTTTGCTTCTGAAAGGTCACTATAGGGAATATTGAGCCAACCGTTTTTATTGAATTTACTGATCCCAAATTTAGACAATCCATTTGGCGTAAAGGCGTATGGATTATAATCGAGATCATAACCTCCAAAAACAGCCCAGAGATTTGAGGAAGATGCATCTATAGCAAAAACGTCATTGCGAAAAGGTCCTGCCGGAGTTTTGTTTTCAATATTTGAATCCGTTAAACCCTTGCTGAAAATTCCGTTTTCTGTTGTTCCGAAGAAAACAATATTATTGATCATGGTTGCGCATGTAAATTCAACGGTTAAATCTTGAATTTGAGTGCTTGAAATATCAGCAATTTGGCTTATTGCGTCGTTATAAACGTAGACGTGGTTCTTAGTTGTCACTAATAAATAAGAGCCATTACTTCGCAGATCATTTACGGCTTCGGTTAGTTGCACGACTGGCGTAAATGTCGTTCCATTAAATTTTTGCAAACTTCCTGCACTTGTAGTTGCCACAAGGTTATTCCCGATTTTTTCAACACCGCTCCATCCAAAATCAGCAACAGTGTACCATTGGTTAAAATCATTGAGGAAAGGGCTGGTAATTTCTGCCGCTAAGACACCGTTGTTTTTCGAGGCTGCATAAATGAACCCATTGAACAACGCGGTTTGCGAAATACTAATTTGAGAGCCGTTAGGTCCAATAAAAAAAGTGTCTCCAAATTGCAAAGTGTTTAAGTTGTATTGTACAATTCCGAAGTCACAAGAAACGTAAATCATCCCATTGTCGTCCATAAAATGATTTACTTTTTTTACATTTTGCGGGATTGCTTTATTGATAATATCTACAACATTTAGAATTGATCCGTCTGCTTGATTGTAAACGATTATTAGTCCATTTTCGTAGCCAATTATCGTTTTCTTTAAAGATGGACTGTCATATATTGCGGTAATTGTTAATCCTGAAAGGCCATCAATGGTATTAATCGTTTTAAGATCTCCCGAAATTACATCTTGTGAAAAAATCGCATTTTCAGTTGCAGCAAAAATCTTGGTTTGATCCTGTGAAATGTCATTTATGTGCGAATAGGAAAAGTAACCTTTCCATAATTTGTTGTTTTGTGAAAGACAAAAATGAGATGCAAAAAACGTAATGAGAGTTAAGAAAAATATTTTCATTAAAAAAGGTCTAGATTGAACACAAATATAGTACAAAACGAAAAAAATCTACTTTTAATATTTGAACAAATAAAAAAGCCTTTAAACTAAGATAGCTAAAGGCTTTTTTTACTTTATAGGTCGAAAATTATACGACTCCTTGTCCGAGCATGGCATCGGCAACTTTTACAAAACCAGCAATATTTGCTCCTTTTACATAATCTACGTATCCATTTCCATCCGAACCGTACTGAACGCATGAACTATGAATGTTTAGCATAATATTTTTTAGTCGCTCATCCACTTCTTCAGAGGTCCAACTCAATCGCAAAGAGTTTTGAGACATTTCTAATCCTGAAGTTGCAACACCTCCGGCATTAGAAGCTTTTCCTGGTGCGAATAATATTTTTGCTTTTTGGAATACTTCTACCGCTTCTGGTGTAGAAGGCATGTTAGCTCCTTCAGCTACACAAATACATCCGTTAGCCACTAGGGTTTTTGCTTCTTCTTCGTTTAATTCGTTTTGAGTTGCACAAGGCAAAGCTACGTCGCATTTTACCTCCCAAGGTCTTTTTCCTGCAACATACTTTGCATTAGGATATTTCTTTAAGTAATCACTAATTCTGCCGTAGTTTACGTTTTTGATGTCCATAACATAAGCCAATTTTTCAGCATCGATCCCGTCTGCGTCGTATATATAACCAGCTGAATCCGACATAGTTACCACTTTACCTCCAAGTTGTGTTGCTTTTTCAGCGGCATATTGAGCTACATTTCCCGAACCAGAGATCACTACTGTTTTCCCTTTGAAACTGTCACCTTTTGTTGCTAACATACTTTGTGCAAAGTATACATCACCATATCCTGTAGCTTCTGGACGAATTAAAGATCCTCCAAAAGAGATTCCTTTACCTGTCAAAACTCCTGTGAATTCATTTCTCAATTTTTTATATTGACCGAACATATAACCCACTTCTCTACCTCCAACCCCAATATCCCCAGCAGGAACATCGGTATCAGCACCAATATGTTTTGATAATTCAGTCATAAATGCTTGACAAAAACGCATTATTTCGATGTCAGATTTTCCTTTTGGATCAAAATCAGCTCCTCCTTTTCCACCACCCATCGGTAATGTAGTCAAACTGTTTTTGAAGGTTTGTTCAAATGCTAAGAATTTCAAAATGCTCAGATTTACAGAAGGATGAAAACGAATTCCTCCTTTATAAGGGCCAATTGCTGAGTTCATTTGAATTCTGTAACCTCTGTTTACTTGTGTTGTCCCAGAATCATCAATCCAAGTTACACGGAACATAATGACACGCTCTGCTTCAACCATTCTTTCTAAAAGCATTTTGTTCTGGTACTTTTTGTTTTCTTCAATAAAAGGGATGACAGTTTCAGCAACTTCCTTTACAGCCTGCATAAATTCAGGTTCGTTTGGATTTCTTTTTGAAACTGTTTCAATAAAAGTTGTAATACTTTGTGACATGATTTATAGATTAATAGCGTTTAAGAAAACGTTTTCGTTAATTGGCGACAAATATACATTTTTATCAAAATATGTATAAACTTTTTTTTATTAAATGAAATCTTAGAATTCACGGCCCGTTTTGGTCTAGAAATACCAATACTTCTATTGGACTTGAAACAAAATTGTATCTTTTACGTTAATAAGAATGTATTTTTTTTATTTTATTTTAGAAGTGAATGATGTTTTTATATATTTGTCGAGAATTGAATTAATCTATATGCAAATGCCCAAGTATTTTATCCTAATCTTCTTGTTTATATTTGGTTACTCCACTAAGACAATCGCTCAATTTGGCTTTTCTCATGAAGTTGGTGTAATTGCTGGCCCTGTAGCATTCCAATCAGATTATGGTGAAAGACATAATTATGACACTAATTTTGGAAATACTGGTTATGGAATTGGCCTTATTCACTATCTCAACTTTTCGTACAAAGCAGATTGTAATTGCTACACTCCTGAAACTTATTTTAATGACCATTTCAAGTTAAGAAGCGAATTATCATACAACAAAACCAATCTCAGACATTACGGAGAATATGTTGCCGGTGATAAAAAGAAAGATTTTAATCGCCAATTAAGAGGTATGAGAGGTAGTACAGCAGTAACAAACATCGGAATGCAATTGGAATATTTCCCATTAAGTATTCGCGATTTTACTTCAACCGTTGGGTCCTTAGCGCCTTTTGTAAGTTTGGGAGGTCAGTTCAGTTTTTATGATCCAGAGGCTTATTCTACCCTTGGTAGATTAGATGCGGCCGGTACATTACCAATAAAATATATTGGCGCAACACAAAATAGCAGTGGTACGGTTTGGTCTGTTGTAGGTAGCGTTGGAACAAGATATAAGTTGGCTCCATTAAGTGATTTAATGGTCGATTTTAGATTACAATACTATTTTTCCAATTGGGTAGATGGACTTAATCCAAACCCTAGCAGATATCCGGAAAACAAAGCAAACGATTGGTTGGTTTGGTTCAACGTAGGTTATATTTATTATATTCAATAAGAATTTAGAAAAGACATAAAAATAAAAAAGCCCAATTCTGTAATTGGGCTTTTTTATTTGCTATTCCTGAGCTAGCGCTTGTTCTAAGTCGGCAATCAAATCTTCCGCATCTTCAATTCCAACGCTTAAACGAACTAAATCATCTGTAATTCCAATCTCTTTCCTTTTGTCTTCGGGAATTGAAGCATGTGTCATTAATGCTGGATGATTCGCCAATGATTCTACACCACCTAGAGATTCTGCCAAGGTGAAAACTTGTACTTTTTCTAAAAAGGCAATGGCATCTTTTTTTAAGCCCGAAGTGAATGTAAAGGAAACCATTCCGCCAAATCCACTCATTTGCTTCTTCGCAATTTCATGATGCGGATGACTGGCTAATCCCGGATAATATACTGTTTTTATTTTGGGATGATTGTTTAAGAAGGCAACGACTTTCTCTCCGTTCTCACAATGTCTTTGTACTCTTAAATGTAATGTTTTAATGCCTCTCAACACCAAAAAACTATCCATCGGTCCCAAAGTGGCGCCCGTCGCAAATTGTTGAAAATGCAATTGTTCGCCAAGCGCTGCGTCTTTCACAATCAAAGCACCGGCAATAACATCCGAGTGGCCACCGAGATATTTTGTTGCTGAATGCATCACGATATCTGCGCCCAAATCGAGTGGTCTTTGCAAGTAAGGTGTTGCAAACGTATTATCTACCGCAAACAATATCTTTTTGGCTTTGGTAATCTTGGCAATTTCGGCAATATCAGCCAATTTCATCAAAGGATTTGTTGGTGTCTCTACCCAAACCAATTTCGTGTTTTCATTAATTAATGAATTGACTTTTTCCAAATCAGTCATATCCACAAAGTGAAATTTGATGCCTGAATCTTTATAAATCCTCGTAAACATTCGATATGTTCCGCCATACAAATCATCCATGGCAATAACCTCATCGCCGGCTTTAAAAGATCGCAAAAGACAATCTGTTGCCGCTAATCCAGAAGAAAATGCCAATCCTCGCGCGCCATTTTCTATGCTAGCTAATGCCAACTCTAATGCAGTTCTTGTAGGATTGGCAGCTCTGCTGTATTCGTAATCGGGATTAACTGGTTGCCCTGGACTAATTTGGGCAAAAGTAGAGGTTTGATAAACCGGCGGCATCACCGCTCCTGTACTTGGGTCATGGTGTTGTCCGCCATGAATCGTTTTGGTATTAAATTTCATGCTGATTTTTTTGCAAATGTATTAAATAAACTTTCTAATATTCATCATAAAACCAAGATGCAAAGCTTCGTGGTAATTATTAAATTCTAATGCTTCTTTAGTAGATTTTAGATTAAAACCAGTCGCGGTATTGTATTCGTGGTACGACGTAAATTTACCGTCATGATAATCTGACTTTGTTTTATCAATTAATGTAATCAAGAGGTCTTTTAGTTGTTCAACTTCTTCCGCCGTTGTGCTTCCAGTTGGTTTTGAACCATTTTTATAAGTTTCCACCAAACTTTCCTCAATATAACTTGGCAAGCCAGAAAGCCGATAAACCAAACCTTGTTGCGAAACTATTATATGCCCAATATTCCAAATCAGATTGTTGCTAAACCCATCCGGAATCTTATTGAGTTGCTCCAAAGTATAACTATTCAAAAATTTTAGATACAATTGTCTATTGGTTTCCCAAATTTTGAAGGTTGCTTCCATAAAATATTTTTGATAAAAATACTGCTTTTAAGTCTTAAATGAATTTCCTTTGCGATTAGAATCTTTAATTTTATGAACAAAATATACTATCTCGCCTCTTGCGATACTTGTCGAAAAATTATTAAATCGCTGCCTAAAAATGAAGGTTTGGTTTTTCACGATATCAAACAAAATCCAATCACAGTTGAAGAATTAGAAGACATGAAGCGACTTTCAGGAACGTACGAAGCTTTGTTTAGCCGAAAAGCACAACTCTACAAGTCTTTAGATTTAAAGAACAAATCACTCACCGAAAACGACTTCCGCGATTATATTTTACAACATTATACTTTTCTAAGTCGACCGGTTTTTATCATTAATGACAAAATCTACATCGGCAACAATTCTAAAGTAATTCAAGAAGTACAAAAAGCCTTATCCTAATGTCAAAAAGAAATTTGGCTCTGTTTGCTGCAACGATGGTGTCCGTTATTTATGGACTCACATTTACGATCGCAAAAGATGTGATGCCAGTTTACATTTTGCCGTTTGGATTTATTTTGCTTCGCGTAGGTGGTGCTGTCGTGCTTTTTTGGCTTGTTACTTTTTTAGGCCCAAAAGAAAAAATAGCGCTGGAAGATTTTCCACGAATTATTGCCGCGGCTTTCTTTGGTGTTGCGCTTAACATGCTGACATTTTTTAAAGGATTGAGTCTAACTTCGCCTATTTCAGCAGCGGTTATCATGGTTACAACGCCGATAATCGTGCTCATTTTGTCATCAATACTGATGAAAGAAAAAATGAAAAAAAGAAAAATTATTGGAATTGTCATTGGTCTTATCGGCACTGTTTTTCTGATTGTTTTTGGAAAATCTGTCGGCTATGCCACACATGCGGAATTGGGCAATCTATTGGTGTTTATCAATGCGGTTTCTTACGGTTGCTATTTGATTTTGGTAAAAAAACTAATGGACAAATACAACGCCTTTACTTTTGTAAAATGGATCTACACTTTCGGATTCCTAATGGTTTTGCCCTTCGGATGGCAGGAATTACAAGTGATAGATTGGCATCACATTCCCGCTAACTTATATTGGAAAATTGGTTTCGTAATCATATTTTCCACTTTCTTTACGTATTTACTTAACTTGTTATCGATGCGTGAACTGAAACCAACTACAGTCGCTGTATTTATCTATCTTCAACCACTATTCGCTGCCATCATCGCTGTCGGATTGGGGAAAGATCAATTAAACGCCGTGAAGATTATCGCAGCAGGATTAATATTCGCAGGCGTCTATCTCGTAACGCAAAAGAATCGATCAAAAACGGAATCTTAAACAACCGCCATTTTCATTATCTTTGAACACTTTTAGTAAACAATATGATACAATCAATGACTGGTTTTGGTAAAGCTACTTTACAATTACCCTCCAAAAAAATTACCGTCGAAGTAAAATCTCTAAATAGCAAAGGTCTCGACCTCAACGTAAGAATGCCCTCGGTATATCGCGAACTAGAGTTAGGATTACGCAACGAAATTGCGGTTCGATTAGAGCGCGGTAAAGTAGATTTTTCCGTATATGTTGAAATGACTGGCGAACAAACTTCTACCAAGATCAACGTGCCCATTGTCAGAGCTTACATCGAACAAATGAGAGGAGTCATTGCAGATGCAGATGAAACCGAATTGATGAAAATGGCAGTCAGAATGCCCGACGCACTCAAAACAGAACGGGATGAAATTGACGAAAATGATTGGGTTGAAATTCAGAAAGTCATCCAAGAAGCACTAGACAATATTGCCAAATTTAGAATTGCTGAAGGGAAATCTTTAGAAAACGAATTTCAATTGCGTATCGGGAATATTCGCCAATATATGAATGACGCTTTGGCGTTAGATCCAGAAAGAATGCAAGCCATCAAGGATCGTTTGCAAACCGCTATTGATGAATTGAAAGTCAATGTAGACGAAAACCGATTCGAGCAAGAACTCATATTCTACCTCGAAAAATTGGATATTACGGAAGAAAAAGTGCGTCTTAGTACACACCTCGACTACTTCTTAGAAACCATCAAAGGAACTGAAGCAAACGGCAGAAAATTGGGATTTATCACGCAAGAAATGGGCCGCGAAATCAACACGATGGGCTCGAAAGCGAATCACGCTCAAATGCAAAAATTAGTAGTGATGATGAAAGATGAATTGGAAAAAATTAAGGAACAAGTGCTTAATGTACTTTAACTCGAAATAATCGATGGGAAAAGGAAAATTAATTGTGTTTTCAGCGCCGTCTGGCTCAGGAAAAACAACCATTGTTCGGCATTTACTAGGAATTCCAGAACTGAATTTAGAGTTCTCCATTTCTGCAACTTCTCGCGAACCTCGTGGAGAAGAAATTCACGGAAAAGACTACTATTTTATCTCTTTAACAGAATTCAAAAACCATATCAAAGCCCACGATTTCCTAGAATGGGAAGAAGTCTATCGCGATAATTTTTACGGCACTTTAAAAAGCGAAATTGAACGCATCTGGGCGCAAGGGAAAAATGTAATTTTTGATATAGATGTAGCTGGAGGATTGCGAATTAAATCAAAATTTCCAGAAGAAACACTCGCCGTTTTTGTAAAACCACCAAGCATTGATGAGTTGAAAATTCGACTTAAAAAACGCTCAACCGAAAGTGATGATAAAATCAATATGCGAATTGCTAAAGCTTCTGTTGAATTGGCAACTGCGCCTCAATTTGATAGAATCATCAAGAATTACGACTTGGATGTTGCTAAAGAAGAAGCGTATCAATTGGTGAAAAATTTTATCAATAGCGAAAACGAATTGAATTAGAAATCACAGTCATGAAAATCGGACTCTACTTCGGAACCTTCAATCCCATTCACATTGGGCATCTCATCATTGCCAATCACATGGCGGAATACTCCGATTTGAACCAAATTTGGATGGTGGTAACGCCGCACAATCCACTTAAGATCAAAGAGAATCTACTCGACGATTACAAACGTTTGAATTTAGTAGCGCTTGCTACAGAAGACTTCCCGAAAATAAAACCTTCTGATATTGAATTTAAGTTACCTCAGCCCAATTACACAGTTCATACCTTAGCCCATTTGCACGACAAATTCCCGCAACACGAATTTTCATTAATTATGGGAGAAGACAATCTCAAGTCGCTTCACAAATGGAAAAATTATGAAGTCATTCTGCAAAATCATGATATTTACGTCTATCCTAGAATTTCTTCCGACATAGCTACGCTTGATCTCAAGAACCATCCTAGAATTCATCATGTTGATGCTCCAATTGTCGAGATTTCTTCGACTTTTATTCGAGAAAGCATCAAAAACAAAAAGAACATACAACCGCTAATTCCTTATAAAGTCTGGGAATATATCGACTATAACAATTTGTATAAAAAGTAGATTATAATTTAATCATTTTGACTTTTACTTAACATCAATTTACGAAATAGCCATTTTACTATGCGTAAATTTACAATCCACAATATAAAACGCGCTATCCATGCTCAACTTCGAACTTTACAATCCGACAAACCTTATTTTTGGTAAAAATCAAATCGAAAAATTAGCTTCTTTACTGCCACAAAATGCTAAAATCCTACTTGCTTATGGCGGTGGAAGTATTTTTAAAAACGGCATCTACGATCAAGTAATAGCGCAACTCAAAGGCTTTGAAGTCGTCGAATTTGGTGGCATCGAACCCAATCCACATTTCGAAACTTTGATGAAAGCTGTCGAAATTGTTCGCGAACAAAAACTCAATTTTATTCTAGCCGTTGGAGGAGGAAGCGTCATTGATGGCGTAAAATTCATTTCTGCCGCAGTAAACTTCACCGAAGATCCTATAGATATTCTAAAAAAGCGACTCTTGTTTAGAGATTCAAATGCTGTCATTCCGTTCGGAACGATTTTGACTTTACCAGCAACTGGAAGCGAAATGAATTCTGGCGCAGTTGTCACCATTGCCGCTACACAAGAGAAACTGGTTTTGGGCGGTAGTGCCTTATTCCCACAATTTTCAATCTGTGATCCAACCGTGATCACTTCATTGCCCAAAAGACAACTGCAAAATGGCGTGGTTGATGCCTACACGCATGTGATGGAGCAATACCTAACCTACCCACACGACGCGTTGCTTCAAGACCGAATTGCAGAAAGTATTTTGCAAACTCTAGTAGAAATTGGTCCAGCTGTAGTAGAAAATCCTTCCGATTATAAATTGGCTTCTAACTTTATGTGGTGCTGCACGATGGCACTTAATGGGCTTTTAAATAAAGGCGTTCCTGTAGATTGGGCGACGCATATGATTGGCCATGAACTTACCGCATTGTACAACATCGATCATGCGAGAACATTAGCTATCATTGGTCCTAATTTATACCGAGTGCTTTTTGAAACCAAAAAAGAAAAACTGGCACAATACGGCGAAAGAGTTTGGCACGTAGAAGGAAACACCATCGATGAAAAAGCAACACAGGCAATCGAAAAAACAGTTGCTTTTCTCCACATGATGGGTATGCAAACCAAACTTTCCGAATATACGCCTGAATATCAAAAAACCGCCGATTTTATTGTCAACCGTTTTGACGAAAGAGGTTGGATTGGTTTGGGTGAAAAACAAAATGTGACTTTAGAAAAAGTAAAAGAAATTGTAGAGATGAGTTACTAATTGGCTCCACTTCAAATTCAAAAGGCGTTCAAAACAATTTGCTTTGAACGCCTTTCTTATAACATAAAACAAAACTTAACTTACCCCATCATCTGGGATTCTAACCAATTATTGCATTAATAACGAACTGATTCCAAAAGTATTGCTTTGAAATTCAAAAGAATACGTTAAAATTTTTAATTAAGTCAAAATCGCTTACTCTTACTACATTCCGAGTTAGCGTTTTTTTGGTTACTTTTGAAATCAAATAGCGTTCTAAATTCTAATGGTTCCTGTTTTAACCTCTTGAATTAGGAGCTATTCCCGCTATCCACTGCAATCTTTTGCGTCGAACACCGCCACAAAAGGATTTGCGTTCCTATCGGGGCTAAATAATGAAATACAATGACAGAATATCCAAAATTTGCCGTAATCGGTGGTGGTAGTTGGGCAACAGCCATTGCAAAAATGTTATGCGTAAATCTTCCAGAAATTGCATGGTATATGCGTAACGAAGATGCCATTGAACATATACGAACCCAGCATCATAATCCCAATTATTTGAGCTCAGTTGAGTTTAAGACCTCACAACTTAGACTGACCAGCAACATCAATGAAGCGGTTGCTTATGCGGATTATATTATTTTCGCTATTCCTTCAGCGTTCTTAAGTTCAGAATTAGCCAAACTCACTGAAAGCCTTACGGACAAAGTGATTTTTTCCGCTATCAAGGGAATTGTGCCTGAAACCAGTCTGATTGTTGGCGAACATTTTAATAAAGTATACGGAATTCCTTTTGAGAACATTGGCGTTATTACAGGTCCATGTCACGCAGAAGAAGTCGCGCTCGAACGTTTGTCGTACTTAACAATTGCATGTGGTGATTCTGCAAAAGCCAGAATTGTAGCCAAATGTTTGTCTGGAAATTACATCAAAGCCAAAATTTCTGATGACATTATCGGAACCGAATATGCAGCCATGCTCAAGAATATCTATGCTATTGCTGCCGGAATCGCCCACGGCATCGGATATGGTGATAACTTCCAATCGGTATTGATGAGCAACGGAATTCGAGAGATGAAGAAGTTTATTCGCAAAGTGCATAAAATGAAGCGTAACATTAACAATTCCGCGTATTTGGGAGATTTACTCGTAACTGGGTATTCTGTATTTTCTAGAAATAGAATGTTCGGAAATATGATTGGAAAAGGCTATACAGTACAATCTGCCATGATGGAAATGAGTATGGTGGCTGAAGGTTATTACGCTACCAAAAGCGCTTGGGAACTGAATCAAACTTACGGAGCGAAAACCCCTATTATTGATGCGGTTTACGCTATTTTATACGAAGGAAAAGAAGCTAAGAAAGTCTTTAAGAAACTGACGGAGAAACTAGATTAATTTTTTATGAAAAAGAGGAAAGAGATAAGATGCAAGACAAATTGTACTTTAAGTCCTGATTTTTTCGCTATTGAACTATTAAATTCATCATTATGAAAAAAACCATTTTGATCGTTTTTATTGTATTGAATGCAATTGTTTTATTAGGTCAGATTTGGCCGGAAGGCGCACCACCATTTGCAAGGATTGTTAATATTATTTTCTTGGTTGCGACCTTAGCTTATTTTGTATCGATACTAGGGAATAAAAAAAGCAATTAATAATTTATCGTAAAAAGAAACAAGAGCCAAGAATCAAGATGTTATATCTTTCTTCTTGGCTCTTGTTTCTTTTTTCTTTCCGCTTTCTATCGGACGATTACGCCATCTACAAACAAAATCGGCACTTCTTCTACTGCTTTTTCGTGAATTGAATTGGCTTTAAACGTATATTTCTTATCATACAAAGTACTTCCAATAAAGAAAGTTACCATAAACTCATTGTTGAGTGCCAAGACGCTGTTTTCGATCATTTCTACTTTGACTACAGAAACGGCGGGAACTTCAACAAAAGCATGTCGCAGTAGTGATGTTTTTTTCATCTCTCCATCGATAGTGCCGAATGCTTTCGAAACTACCATGACGCTGTCTAACGCATAATCGCTGTCATTCACAAGGTAAACGTACCAAACCTTGTCCATGAAGTCGTCGCTCCATTCTTGGACGACAGCTAGAAATACGTTTTCTACGGTGGGGATGATGATGTCTTTTTTCATGGATAGTAAGATTGCAAGATTTTAAGACTTTATGATTCGTTCTTTGGTGTTTCCCCTTTCTATGGCGGGGTGGATTAGCCCGGATAGCAATGGCATCCTTTTGTTCTGTCGTTCAGAACAAAAGATAGAATGGATAGCCGGAATAGCTCCTGAAAAATTAAATACTAGATTTGAATTGCTCGAGGAATCGCACATCGTTTTCGTAGAACATTCTGATGTCACCGATTTGATAAAGCAACATTGCGATTCTTTCGATGCCCATTCCGAAGGCGAAACCGTTGTATTCGTCTGGATTGATGCCGCAATTTTTTAATACATTCGGATCGACCATGCCGCAGCCCATAATTTCTAACCAGCCCGTTCCTTTGGTGATACGGTAATCGGTTTCTGTTTTGAGTCCCCAATAAATATCAACCTCAGCGCTTGGCTCCGTAAACGGAAAATAAGACGGTCTAAGACGTATTTTCGACTTACCAAACATTTCTTTGGTGAAATATAATAACGTTTGTTTAAGGTCTGCAAATGATACGTCCTTATCGATATACAAACCTTCTACTTGGTGGAAAATGCAATGCGACCGTGACGAAATGGCTTCGTTTCGGAACACTCTTCCAGGAGAAATCGTTCGGATGGGTGGTTTGTTATTTTCCATGTAGCGCACTTGTACTGAAGAAGTGTGCGTTCGCAGTAAAATATCTGGATTCGTTTGGATAAAAAACGTGTCTTGCATATCGCGCGCCGGATGGTATTCTGGCAAGTTCAATGCAGTGAAATTGTGCCAATCATCTTCTATTTCCGGACCTTCAGAAACATTGAATCCGATATTGGAAAAGATATCGATGATTTGATTTTTTACAATTGAAATGGGATGTCTTGATCCGATGGTGATTGGTTCGCTTGGACGCGTTAGATCGCCATAAAAACCTCTGGTTTCTTCTTTAGATTCTAGCGATTCTTGAATGGATTTTACTTTTTCTTCGGCAGACGTCTTAAGCAAATTGATGACTTGTCCGAATTCCTTTTTTTGATCGTTGGGAACATTTTTGAATTCTGCGAAAAAGTCTTTTAGCAAACCTTTGCTTCCTAAGTATTGTATTCTAAATGCTTCTAGTTCAGCTGCATTTTGTGTTGAGAATGCTTGAACTGAGGCGATATGTTCTTTGATTATTTCTATCATGGTCGTGCTGTAAATGAAAGCGCAAATTTAGGAATTTAACTGCAAAGTTTACAGGGTTTTTCTGTTTGCTTATTTTTTAATTTATTAGCGTCTTTGCGTCTTTGCGAGACAAAATATTCACGGCCCGCAAAGACGCAAAGAAAATCAGTCAATGACTTCTCTTTCTATAAAGTAATTAACGATGGCTTCTTTCATCAATACCGATTGTTCTCCTGCTTTGAGCGCTGGCAACTGTTCTTTGACGGTATAATGTGGCCAACCTTCGTCATCAAAATAGTCGAATTCGTAGAACCCATAAGGCTCTAACAAGCGACAAATAGCAATGTGCATTAGGTTGAGTTTCTCGTCTTTTTTGTATTTCTGATGTACTTTCCCCAGTTCTTGGACACCGATTAGATAAATGATCGCATCCAAATCGAGGTCTTCGCCTTGCGAAAATTGATTGGAAAGCAAGTTGACAAGCTTTTCCCAGCGATCTTTGAGTTGTTGGTCTCTAGACATGAATTGGATATTAGAATTACGATTCTTAATTTACGTGTTAGAACGTCTTACCAAAATCGAGGTCAAAGATAAGAAGTTGCCTGCGGATTAGACAACCAATTCGTTTATATTTGTCCGATTTTATAGCGCAATAATGGAGTTGATAGATATTGTTTTAGCGGTAGTTCTGGTCGTTGGCGTTTTCAAAGGGTTTCGCAATGGTTTTTTCCTAGAATTAGCATCTCTGATATCCATCATGCTTGGAATTTTTTTGGCGATTCGACTTTCTTTTATTACAAAATCGTATTTAGAAAAAGAAGTTTCTTGGGATCCAAAAACCATACAAGTTGTGGCATTTGCGATTACTTTTATTATGGTCATCATCGTAGTTTCAAGTTTAGCAAAAGCTTTTACCTCGATGGCTAATTTTGCTAGTCTTGGTTTTTTGAACAATTTTTTGGGCGCGCTTCTGGGACTTTTACGCACTATTTTGGTCGTGAGCATTTTGCTCAATTTGTTGCAGAAAGTCAATTTTGAAAACTGTTTCCTTTCGAAAGAAACCAAAGAAAAGTCAACTCTTTATCCGATAGTTCAAGAAGTATCGAAAAACATGTATCCGTCAATTGCTGCTTGGTTTGAAGTATTTCAGTCAGATGATTTCCATTTAGAACACGACCAAGAAAAAAGCTAACTATTTGACCGACTTAACAGCAGTACTTTGAATCCAGCCTTCGGAGCCATCGGTCAATTCTATTTTTACCCAATTTTCAATGGTTTCATGAAGATAAACTTTCGCGCCTTCATGCAGTAAAAACACGTCTGAACTTGATGCTTTGGGTTCACTTTTTACTTGAGTGATTTCTGCAAATACGATTGCTGGTCTTTCGTGTTCATCATGTGATTTTTCGAATATGGCGGCCAATGCACTTGATAAAATTAGAAAAACAAGCAGAAACATTCCAATAAAAAAGATTCTTTTAGACAGTGTATATTGCGAGAAGTAATAGCCAATAAAAAACAACAGGAAACATCCGGAAAGTGCAACTGTAATCCACGCCCAAGTGTCGTAGTGAAATGCCCCTGTGAAATCTCTCAATAATTTGGCAAAACCAACTTTCGGCACCACTTTGATTTCATCGATGGTCATTTTGTGCGCAAATGTCAGGTTGTTATCGATGTCGCCATCTCTAGGATTGAGCACTTTTGCTTTTTCGTAATTGTAAATTGCCGGAGCTACTTTGTTGAGTTTGTAGTAGCAATTCGCGATGTTGAAGTACAATTCGGCCGACTCTTTTTTTGAACCCAAAACGGTTTCATAAGCAGTAATCGCTTCTTCATATTTCCCTTTTTGATACAAAGCATTTCCTTTTTCGAAGCCAGTTTGGGCAGTGAAAAATTGGGAGGTCAAAAGCAATAAATAAAATATCTTTTTCATTTTCTTACACTATCAATTAGGATATTTGCTTTTCTAATTCGGAAATAATGGTCACCGCTTTGTCATAATCTTGTTGAATCGCAACGCTTGATGTGGGCGCATAACGAGCGAATTCACAATTTTTAGTCAAATCAATAAAAGCGGTTACAGATGCCTCAGAACCATTTCTAGACAGAAGCAATTCTTGGATGAAATCCTTGCTCATTTCTGAGGTTTCAATGTTTAGTTTTGCTTTGAGAAAGTTATGCATGGCTTTTTCCAAAGCAACATAGAACATCTCTTTATTTTGAAGTTGCATCTTGGCTTCTGATAAATATTTCTTCGCCAATTTGTTAGACATCTTGATTTTATTTCCAACGACATCGCCATCAATAGCTTCTTTTTTCTTTTTCAATAAAACGATGATCGGAATAATCAGCAGCGGTAAGAAAGTCAGAACATAAAACAAGGTTGATCCGAAAAAATCCTTCTTATGCATCGGACTCAGGCTCGTATTTAATTTTATAAATTGAAATTGTTCGCCCGCGGTTACTTTCATCTTTGCTGCTCCTGTATTGGATGAGGCCACAGTGTTGTCAGCATTTGATGGACCGTCTAAAACATTAATTACAATTTCAGGTGAAGTAATTGTCTTGTATTTTCCGGTTGACAAATCAAAGTAACTGAATGCCATCGGCTTGATTGGATATTTCCCTTTGAATTGCGGGATAATTGTATATGAATCTGAAATACTACCATTCATTCCCGACAACGGCGTATTTACTTTTTCGCTATGTACAGGATCGTACATCTCTAATGAATTGGGCACCACCGGTTTTGGAAGTGTAAATAACTTTAGATTACCCGTGCCCGACGCTACTACTTTCAGATCTAATGACTCGCCGTTTTTTAAGGTGGTTTTAGAAGGCGTAACGGAGAAATTAAATCGTCCGACTGCGCCTGAAAAATCGATTGGTTTTCCTGCTTCTGGAAGTGGTTTTACCGTAATGGTTTTGCTTCCTGCCGACACTCTTTTGTTATCTTCAACAACTTGAACTTGCCCGAAGAAATTACGGCGGTTAGTTGGTACTTGTACGTCGATGTCTAACGATAGCGGCTCTATTTCGAGTTTTCCGGATTTTTGTGGGTACAAGACTGTCTTTCTAAGAACTACGCAACGGCAACGCTCTCCGTTATATTTGCCTTCTTCTGCCACCAGTTGTTTGATGTCGATATTTTGACTCCAAAAATCATTATACTTTGGCTTATTGAGTTCGCGCCAATTGGTAATTCCGATATTGTAACTGAAGTATAATTTGTAAACAACAGTAATCGGTTCGTTGACATAAGGATTTCCTTTCGAAATTTCTGCTACCAAATGAATGGCATCGTCGGCAGAAACTTGAGGTTCATCGTTCGGATCTCTTGGTTGTTGAACCGCAGCAGTAACGTTGATTTTGATTGGATTTGTTTTGTAAATCTGACCGTTAATTTCAACGGCTGCCTGCTTGATGGTTAATGTTCCCTTTTGGGTTGGTAGCAAAAAATAAGAATAGGATTTATTGAAGGAACTTCTACCATTTATCCAGGATTGACTCACTTGTTGACTTGGTCCAGCTACAATTCTAAAACCTTCAAAAGAGGGCGGAGAGAAATTATCTCCATCGGCGTTCATTGTAAAATCGATGCGCAATCTTTCGTTTAGGCCCAAGGTGTTTTTACTTACTTTGGCTTCAAATTGTACTTGAGCCCAAAGTCCGTGAAAACTAATTAAAAGCAGTATTAAATATTTTTTCATTTCGTTTTGCAATCTTAGCATCTAATCGTCTTATAATCGTGCGGTCTCACCAGTTACCAGTCTTTTTCTGTTTGAACGGGTTTCCCTTTTACTTTTTTGGCGTTGACTTTATCTTGAATTTTTTTCTCTTCATTATTTACAGCATCCAACAAATTCTGTAGCCTTTCTTTGGAAATTCCTCCTGGTTTAGGCTTTGGTTCATTCGGTTGATCGTTCTGCCCTTTATCCTCTTTTTTGTCTTTATCGCCTTCTTTCTTATCGTCTTGTTTATCTTTTTTGTCGTCTTTCTTTTCTTTGTCCTTTTGATCCTTCTTATCGTCTTTCTTGTCGTCCTTTTTCTTATCTTTTTTATCGTCTTTTGGAGGATTGTCTTTCAACATTTTCTTCGCTAAGGCAAAGTTATACCTTGTTTCTTCATCTTTAGGGTTGTTTCGCAATGCATTTTTAAACGCTTCAACCGCTTGACCATAATTCTTTTCCTTCATAAAGGCGTTGCCTAAATTGTGATACGCAAGGTGTTTTTGATCTCGTGAACTGGCGCTTTCGATCGCCTTCATATAAGAATACTTCGCCTCGCCAGCTTGATTTTGCCGATAAATTGAATTACCTAAATTGTAACTTGCGGTACTATTTTTTCGAGTTCTTGATAACGATATTCTATAGTCCGCTTCTGCATCTGCGTACTTTTTGGCCTCAAATTCATCGTTTGCTTTGGGCAGATTTTTGTCGACTTCCTGAGCCAAAGAAACGGAAGAAATAGCTAGCAGAATTAATAAAATGAATTGTCTCATGATTCTTTTTCGTTAAACAAATTCAACTTCGTAATCCAATTGGTTTTTCTGTCAAGGAAGAAAACATCTAAAAATAACAACGCAAAAGCAATTCCTAAGAACCACTGAAACTGAGATTCAAAATCTGCCATTTGCGTCGCTTCAAATTCAGTTTTTTGAATATTGTCTAGTGCTTTTTTTACATAAGCCAGCACTTCTTTGGTAGAATTTCCATTAACATAGCCACCTTTAGTTGCTTTAGCGATTTCCTTTAAACTTTCTTGATTCAATTTTGTAATCACCACTTCATTGTTGTTGTCTCTTTTGAAACTTTGAACAATTCCATTTTGTTTGATTGGAATTGGACCGCCTTTTTCAGTTCCAACGCCGATGGTGATGATCTTCATTCCATTCTTGTTGGCTTCTGCCGCAGCGTCGTTTGCGCCTTCTGAGTGATCTTCACCATCTGAAATCAATATTAATAACTTACTGGTTTTGTTTCCTTTATCGAAATAGGTTGAAGACAGTTTGATCGCATCTTCCAGAGAAGTTCCTTGAGAAGATACAATAGACGTATTCATACTTTGTAGAAACATTTTGGAAACGCTATAGTCTGTCGTAATTGGCAAAACAGGAAAAGCACTGCCCGCGTAAGCTACAATTCCAATTCGATCGTTCCCTAACTGATTGATAATTTGAGAGACGATTTGTTTGCTTTTTTCTAAACGATTTGGTGCCACGTCTTCAGCGAGCATACTTTTGGAAACGTCCATGGCAAAAACGATATCAATACCTTCGCGTTTGATGGTTTCCATTTTGGTTCCGATTTTAGGATTGACCAAACCTAGGATTAAACCGGCTAATGCTACTAACAGTATTGCAAACTTTAAAGTAGGTTTGAAAACAGAGCGTTGTGGACTTAATTTCTTAACCAAATCTAGGTCCCCGAATTCGCGTTGTTTTTTTCTTTTCCAATACTGCACGTACAAGAAAAGCAACACCAATAGGGGAATGATGGCTAAAAGGTATAAATAACTTTTTTCTTCTAATTCGTACATTTTTAGATAAAACTTTTAAAGATAGTGTTTCGCAAACCGATTTCAAGTAGCAGTAAAATTCCCGCTAGCAAAACTAAGGGACGGTATTTCTCATCATAATCATAGTATCGCAACTCTTGAATTTCTGTAGTTTCTAATTTATTGATTTCGTTATAAATTTGAACCAGTTTAGTATTGCTTGTGGCTCTAAAGTATTTTCCTCCTGTTTTTCGTGCAATGCTTCTCATTAATTTTTCATCAATTTCAACTTGCATCATTCGAAATAAGAATTGTCCGTTTGGAGCAATTGCATAGGGAAATTCAGCCATTCCGTTGGTTCCAATTCCAATCGTGTATACTTTTATGCCGTATTGTTCTGCGATATCAGATGCGGTTTCAGGTTCGATAAACCCCGCATTATTGACACCGTCGGTAAGTAAAATAATTACTTTGCTTTTTGCTTTGCTATCTTTCAAACGATTTACTGCTGTGGTAAGTCCCATTCCGATTCCGGTTCCGTCTTGCAAGACATTGTCGTACTTAATACTACTGATGGCGTCAACAATTACCGCTTTATCACTTGTTACCGGCGTTTTTGTATACGCTTCAGCCGCGTAAACCACCAAACCGATTCGGTCGTTTGGCCGCTGTTCGGCGAAATCCGACGCCACTCTTTTTAGGGCTTCCATTCTGTTTGGCTTCAAATCTTTAGCGAGCATACTACCAGATACATCGACTGCAATAACGATGTCGATACCTTTCGTTGTTTTGGTTTCGTTGCTAATATCAACGGTTCTTGGCCTTGCCATTGCGACAATTACTGCGCTTAAAGCCAGCAATCGCATTACGAACAAAATCGGCTGCAATTTCGCTAGGAATGAAGAACTGGCTTGAAAACCTTGCAATGAACTAATTTTCAGCGTTGGTGCTTGCTGTTTTCTTTTCCATAAATACCATCCTATTGCCACAGGTAGCAATAAGAATAGCCAAAAGAAACCTGGATTTAAAAAAGTGATTTCTTTCATTATTCGCTAACTTTTTTAAGTTCGACCGAGTGTAAGATTCGTTCAGAAATTTGGTTTGCATAAGAATCGCCTTCTAAATGAATAATTCCTATTTGTTGTAATCCGCCTTCCTGATGAAACAGCAAAACCTCATAATAATATTTCGTGCTACTTTTTGAGATGTTGTCAACTCTAGAAAAAGTACCATAGGCTTTTAGTCCTTTGACGCCTTGTTTTGTGTCGAAATCTTCCTGCTTAACAATCATATTTTGTGCACCTTGACTTTCCACAAACTGCAACCAGCCGTCAATTGCTTTGGTCAAATCTATCTCACCTTCTTGTTTGTACTTAAAGGTGGAAACGCCAATTTGAAAATTACCGATTAGACTTCCATACATAAAAGTTTGCATCTCCTTAATCAATGCCATGCCGTCTATCGGTAAGTTCTTAGAAATGTCCGTACGTGTTAGCACTTGTGGTGTTTCTATGGTAATACTTGGATTTCCGTATTCACTAAAAACCCATTCGCCATCTAATAGTTCTTTGGAGGTGTTTCCTAGAATCACGTCTTTTACGTAGGTAAATCCTTTTGTGGTAACGAAGAAAGCAAAAACGAAGACCACAATTCCGACAAGAATTCCAATAGATAATTGGATTCGCTTCTTACGTTTCTTCAATAATTGCAGTCGAATTTGTTCTTGTCGTTGCAATTCGTTGAGCAACAATTCGTCTTCATTTTCAACTACAACCGGAATTGATTTGTCTAAAATTACGATAGCTCTTTCGATCTTCTTTCGATCTTCGGTAATTTCGAATTCGAGCGGTTTAGATTTGGCAAATTTCACCAAATCTGCCTGCTGCAGTACGCGTTCTAGATTCTCCAGCGTCTCTGATGATAGCGCCATTTTTTTCTTCTGGGAAGCGTTTCGAAGTCCTTCGATTAGTTCGGAAGTTGTACTTTCCATTGCGGGAACATCAATGGCTTCTTCGATGTAATTTCGAGCAATATCGGTCAATTCGCTATAGTATGCTTTGACTTCACCACGTTGCCATAATTGCTTTTTCTCTAGCGAATTTAGAAGGCTTGTTGCTTTTTCTATTGGCGTTTTAAAGAGCTCCTCTTCGATTTTTTTCTTCTGTCTGATTTTTAGAAACCAATAGATGAAAGCGCCGATTCCCGCGAGAAGTAGTAAAATCAAGGCCAGTTTCCATATCCAACTTTTGCTCGATTTGACTTCGGCAATTGGTTTTATATCAAAAAGTTTCTGTTTGAGGGTGTCAACGACAACATTATTCACCTCAACGCGAATACTGTCTGTAAAAAATGGTTTATTATTAATTAGAATTGTTAATCTTGGTATGCTGTATTTGCCACTATCAAATTGTGTCAATCCGTACTTTTTGACTAGCTCATACCGGCTGTCTTTTTTGATGGTGTCTATGGCGTACGACTGGATCACTTCTAAAGCGCCGATACTCTTCGGATTTGGAAAAGCAACTTTGGCAGTAGTGTCAACAGTTGTTCTAAGCGTCAATTTAAATTCGGCACCAATTTTATTTCTAGTTGTATCAATACTAGTTTGCACTTGTTTTTGTTGCGAAAAAACAACAGAAGTGATTAGTAAAATTGATACAATAAAAAATGTTTTTCTCATAGTCTTATGCCAAAGTCGGCCTTTATCTCGATTTAAAATAACCTAATAATTTCGTCACATAACTTTCGTCTACTCTAGTATTGACGACGCCTGAACCTGATTTGCTAAAAGTCTCTTTAAAATAGTTGATTTTGTCTTGATAGTATTTTTCGTAATTCAATCGGACAGATTTTGATCCTGTATTTACCCATTGTACTGCGCCAGTTTCGGCATCTTGCATCGAAACCATTCCGATATTAGGCATTTTTTCTTCGCGAATATCATATACTCGAATGCCCGTGATATCATGTTTTCTAGAAGCAATTTTAAGGGTTTGTTCGTACTCGTCCGACATAAAATCAGAAATCATAAATACAATTGCTTTCTTTTTTTGTGTGCTCGATAGGAATTTTAGAGCTTGAGCGATATCTGTTTTATGACTTAGTGGTTCAAATTCAATCAATTCGCGAATAATCCTGAGGACGTGAGATCTTCCTTTTTTAGGTGGAATATAGAGTTCGATTTGGTCTGAAAATAAAATTAAGCCTATCTTATCATTGTTTTGAGTGGCCGAAAAAGCCATTGTCGCTGCAATTTCTATAACTATATCTTTCTTAAATTGATTCTTAGTTCCAAAACTTTCTGAACCGCTAATATCAACCATCAAGATCATCGTAAGTTCTCTTTCTTCTTCGAAAACCTTTACGTGAGCTTCGTTGTATCTGGCTGTTACATTCCAGTCGATTGCGCGGATGTCATCGCCGTATTGATAAGGTCTAACTTCTGAAAAAGTCATCCCACGACCCTTAAATGACGTGTGATATTCTCCCGAAAAGATATGATCACTCAATCTTCTGGTTTTAATTTCTATTTTACGGACTTTTTTGAGCAGGTCTTTTGTTTCCATATTATTAGCCACAGAGGCGCAAAGGCGCTAGGGTTATTGGATCTAAGGTTTTTGGAAATCTTTATGGAACTTCAACTTCATTTACGATCTTGTTGATAATATCAACAGAGGTGATATTTTCAGCTTCCGCTTCGTAAGTAATTCCGATACGATGACGCAATACATCATGCACGACTGCACGAACGTCTTCTGGAATAACATAGCCTCTTCGCTTAATAAATGCATAACATTTTGCTGCATTGGCTAGATTAATACTTCCACGCGGCGAAGCTCCAAATCCGATTAATGGTTTTAGGTTTTGAAGTTTGTATTTTTCTGGATATCTTGTAGCAAAGACAATGTCTAAGATATATTTTTCAATTTTCTCGTCCATATACACTTCACGAACGGCAGCTTGAGCTCGAAGAATTTGCTCGATAGAAACCACTTGATTTACTTTTTCGTAGGCGCCAGTAAGGTTTTGACGAATGACCATGCGCTCTTCTTCCATTTTTGGATAGTCTATCACTGTTTTTAGCATAAAACGATCGACTTGCGCTTCTGGCAAAGGATAGGTACCTTCTTGTTCAATAGGGTTTTGAGTAGCTAGGACTAAAAATGGTTTGTCTAAAACAAAAGTAGAGTCGCCAATGGTGACTTGCTTTTCTTGCATCGCTTCTAACAAAGCCGATTGCACTTTGGCAGGCGCTCTATTGATCTCATCTGCTAAAACGAAATTCGCAAAAACGGGTCCCTTTTTTATAGAGAACTCATTTTGTTTGATGTTATAAATCATGGTTCCCACAACGTCTGCTGGCAATAAGTCTGGCGTAAATTGAATTCGGCTGAAAGAACCGTGCACCGCTTTTGCTAAAGTGTTGATTGCTAGAGTTTTTGCCAGTCCAGGAACTCCTTCTAATAAGATATGACCTTGACCAAGCAATCCGATAAGCAATCTTTCGATCATATGCTTTTGGCCTACAATCACTTTGTTCATTTCCATTGTAAGTAAATCGATGAAAGCACTTTCTCTTTCAATTTTTTCATTAATCGCTCTAATGTCTAGAGTGGTGGTATTTTCTTCCATTTCCATGATTTTAGTACAGTGAATTATACTTGTTAATTTTACTGGTGCAAATTGAATTTTTTTTTAAAAGAAAGATGTTAAAAATTGGTTAAAACTTCTCGAAATCCTTGAATTTTAAGGATGATTTGTGATTGTATTTTTATATTTTTAAGAACTTTAAAGAATAGTTTTTTTTTAATTAAAATATAACCTTTTAATCATTCCTTTGTCACTATGAATACACCTCCTTTTTCAAGAATTATTGCTGGAACTATGACCTGGGGCGTTTGGGGTAAAAATCTAAACGAAAGGCAAATGATCGATTTGATGCATTGTTGTTTAGAAAATGGAATTTCCACTTTTGACCACGCTGATATTTATGGTGGATATACAACAGAAGCCGCTTTTGGAACAGCTTTTACCTCAAGTAATATTGATCGAGAAACAATCCAATTGATATCTAAATGCGGAATTCAACATCTGTCAAACAACAGAGACAACACGGTCAAACATTACGACTATTCTAAGAAATATATTATTTGGTCGGCGGAACAATCTTTGAGGAATTTACAGACGGAATATTTGGACCTACTGCTTCTGCATCGACCAAGTCCTTTGATGCAAACAGACGAAATAGCGGAAGCAGTGATTTATTTGAAAAAAGAAGGTATGATTCGTGATTTTGGCGTTTCTAATTTTACAACGAGTCAAACAGATTTGATTCGAATGAAAACAGCTGTCAATTTTAATCAAATTCAATTTTCTGTCACTGATTTAGACGCCATGTTAGATGGAGGTTTAGACCATATGCAGCTTCATAATATACGTCCCATGGCATGGAATCCGTTAGGGTCTGTATTTAGAAATGATCAAGAAAAATCGATGCGAGTTTCCGCACAAGCAACAAGGATAGCAGCAAAACATAATGTTTCTCTCGATTTGATATTGCTTGCCTGGATTGTAAAACATCCTGCTCAAATTATTCCAGTTTGCGGTACAACAGACGTGGACAGGATTTCAAAATTAATGCAAGCAACAAAAATAGAACTATCTTTAGAAGATTGGTTTTCGCTATGGGAGGCTAGCATAGGAAATAAAGTACCTTAAGTTCAAATTTGTCAACCGATGATTAACAAGCGACTTTTGATTAAGAATCTCCTAGCTCATAATGATGAGTCAAGTTTTTACGATAAAAAGCGTCAACTTAATTTACACACTCGCGAAGGCAAGGGAAAATTCCTAAAACACATTTGTGCACTTTCAAATTCAAACCCAACCAATAATTCATACATAGTCGTTGGAGTTGAAGATCATGACAACGAAATTGTCGGCGATGACTTTTTTGATGATAGTCGAATTCAGAACCTAGTCAATGCATTTTTGGAAAATCCACCCAAAATATCCTACGAAAATGTTCCTTTTCCGAATTTACCCAAAGACAAAGTAGTTGGATTGGTCACTATTAGACCGAAAAGCAAAACCTCTTTCTTCAAAAAAGGCATACATACGATTTTGCCCAATACTGTTTTTATTCGAATTGGAAGTAACACGGTTCCGATAGACCATGAATTTGAAAAAAACTATCAAAATACAGAAACAGTTATTGGAATTGAAAACAATTCAAGAAACAGCATTGGCTATACTTTAGATGGAGTGATTGATTTTATGAATTTTCGACATAAAGACTTATCCTCAAAATATAAAGTGTTTAAAGAACTGTTCGTGATTTGTTGGGCTGGTATTCCGAAGAAAGTAAGAGATAAGACTTTCTTATCTCGCGTAGACATTGAACTAATAAACGAACAAATTAAATTGTTTTATTCCGCCCAAGATGAAGTCACGATTACTTATGATGAAGATTCCTTTACCATTATTGAATATGTTCCCCTAGGTTTAAACGACAAAACGAGCTACTATCCATTGGAAAAACAAACGATTCGATTTTATGAAAATGGCTATTATAAAATTGACAGGGAAATATTATTTGAACCACCAGAATTTAATAAGAAAATGCTTTTTCATATCTACAATTCAAATATGGCGTTGTTGAGCAAACTACAAAAAGGCTCAGTTTTGAATGAAAGGGAATCTCGTGATTTACAAAATTTGCCTTCTACGTTAATGATATGCTATCTCAATGGTTTTGAAGATGCAAAGCAGAAATTGATTGATGCCAAAGCACTATTAAAACCGTATCCAAATATCTACTTATCCTTTAAAGAAGCGCTCCGGATTTTGCGTAAGATGAAGTACGATTTGCAGTAGAACACACTTTAATTTTTTCTAAGAATGACACGCAGTGTTTTGCGATTTTCGTTAGCCAAAAAAGACAGGAAATAACACCCATTCGATAAATTTGATATATCAATTACTTTTTCGTTTTCAGAAAAAAAGTCAATAAATCTGCCGGATTCGTCAAATATAAGGCCGCTTTTGACTTCATGGTTAAGAAACAACCTTCCGTCGGATGGATTGGTAAAAATGATGTCAATTTCGTCTACTTTATTTGTTGATTTTGAAGAAAGCACAACATCATTTTGGATAGGAGTTCTAAAAAAACCATCTCGAAAATCTTGTAGATTCTCTTCTTGAAAGGAATCATAAAAAACGTTTACTCTTAAATGAAACATTTGCTCTTGAAAGGTATTGATGGGAATTTCAAAATTGTTATTTAAGAACGCAATTGAAGATCCAAATCCATGTACAAAACAAGCTTCGACTACAATCATATTTTCATCAATATTGTATTGCCAAGAACTAAAATAATACAATTCCACTCCTTCGGTATCAAGTTCAATATTAATCGTCTCATCTGAAATTCTACTGATTGCTATTTCATGAATAGACAATGCGAAACCTTGGCACGAGGTCAAAATAATAATTACCAAATATTTTATACGTTTAAGTTTCATCTACTCCGTCTTTTCAAATTCATTTAAACCATAAAGAATTTCCTTCATCTTTGTGCCGTTTATCTCGACTGGTTTGTATGCCACATTAAACTTCTCAATAGCAACATTGATATCGGCTTTGAGTTTTTTGTATTCTACGGGCAACTTCGAATCACATTGTTTCTCGTTTTCGTAACTATTGAGAATAATACTAAACTTTTCATAGAACTTAGCACCTTGATCTATAAAGTTATTATACTGTGAAATAAACTGCAGAAGGCGATCTATCGGAAAATCAAGATTAACTTGCATTTTATACTGCGAAGTTGCGGTAGCAGTTTTCATCTTAATTAAATAGTCTTCCATCTTTTGCGTAATGTCTTCCCAATCGTCGTTGGTTCTGCAGTTTTCTAAAGTGGCGCTGTAACCAATCGGCTTGGTGTATTCCTTAAACAAAACCTCGATGTCTTGCTTTATTTTTTCGTTACTTGTTTGAAGAAAAGCTGTTTCAAAATAGATTGTATTTAAGTCATTTTGCATTCTTAAGGTAAAATCCAAAATACATTCAACTTTTGTCATTTCCATTTCCTTTTCTTCTTTAGAAAGATTGGAGGAAACCATATTTGTAAATGTTTGAATTACTGATGCAATCGTATTGGTGCCAAGTAATGAGGTTAACTCAAATGCATGTTTTTTGTCTTTTTTGTTCGCCAATACTTCTTTTAATTTGTCGTATTCTGGATATTGATTTGGGTTTGCGATTTTACTTATTTCATTAAAAGTTCGTACAGATGCAAAATGATGATCTAAACTGAGTACTTTTTCATAAAGAATCTTGATGATTTGCAACCCCTTTAAATAACGAACCTTCGAAACATCATTTAGATTGTTTAATTTCAATTGATCTATTTCACCTTCAACTTGGTTTTTTTTGATCAAGAGATTAATCTTTTCTTCCAGGTTTGAAGAGGAAGCCAAATTGAGATTTACAACCATCAAATCCGATTCTTTCCTTTCAATAATCAAGGCATAATGCGAATTGATTGCCCTAATTGCATTCGACAATTCAACCAAGATTTCATTTGGTTGATTGTCTTTCGCAAAAAACATCGGCGAAGACCTTACAGTCAAAACTAAAAGAAGCATTGAAATGAGGATTTGGGACTTCATAATCCATGGGTTTGAATGGCGAATACATTATAAAAAGGCGTTTATTGTGAATTTGAAATAACTTCTAGTTGCAAACTATTCCAATCTTCAGTCTTATTGAGCAAATCTTGTAGCTCACATTGGTTTTCTTCAGAGACTTTTTGTCCATTTATAGAGATAATTTGATCTCCCACTTTAAATTTAGTTTGAGACTTTTCCTTTACCACAATTTCAAGTTTCTCTTTATTGACCTTAGCATAGTACATCACTTTTCTATTGAAATTGCTTTCAATTGCGTTTTGATTACGCTTCACGTAAACTTTATTGTGATTGTAATCGATAAGCCAATCGAAGGCCTTGATAAAATCGATTCCGATGTTTTGCGCTTTAATGGAAGTTGACACATTTACTTTTGACTCAAAATGCTGACCTGCAAACTCAATTTGCATTTTTTCATAAACTATTTCCTGCCCATGAGTATAAGAGGAAATAGTTTGGAACAAAGAGCCTTCTAATACAAGCTTTTTATTGTTTCTAAATTTTCGTTTTTCATCAAAAGGCAAAATGATATTTCCGGTATATCCTGTATCTAGTAAGAACTTATATTCTTTATCTTCAATTGTGAGGTAGATAAAAATCTGATTCCATTTGCATTTTGATTTTATCAACTGATATGGATAATCAGCGAGGCTTTGATTTAATTGACTGTCATTAATGTTGCAGATTTTCTGATTTGTGAAATCTAACTGCATCGATAATTTATTTTCAAAAAAAACATCTAAACCCAGAATTCCAGAATAGTTTCTTGTAGGCTGTTGACATCTTGATGCCGGCATTGTAACAAAAGACAGCACTTTTGTATTGCTTTCAAAAAGAGATGAATTCAATTGCACAGTTAACAGCCTTTTCACTATTTTTTTATTATCTGCTCCTTTTACAGAACCAAAAGAACTCGTTTTTTTAATTCTGAAATTAGGAACAACGGTAGAATCTATCAAAACAGATCTTGTTGCTCCAGTGTCGAAGAGAAAATTAGTGTCGAAGCCATCAATGTTGAGATCTAGTAATGGAGATTTGTTGTTAAGCACTAATTTTTGGCAATCGATTTTGGGATTAACTTTTTCATTAGCTAATTGCTTAATTGATGAGCAAGAAACAAAAAATAAAGCAAAAAATATAACCTGTTTTTTTTTCATAATTACTTTAACAATTAAATATAGAACTCTATTTAAAGAACGTGTGTGAATTAAACAGAGTTCTATAATGCAGTTAAGATTAATCTTGCAAATGTTTAATAATTACTTCCAAAATCTCTTTTATTGCCTCAAGAATACAACTAAAACACCATCTGTTTTGAGTATTGGTTCCCGAATCAGATATCGTTGATTTAGAAACAGTAAGCAAAACACTATTATCTTGCTTCAAAATATCAACATCTGGAGTAACATTTGAAAGATAACTAAATACTTTTTGCATTAATAATGTTTCTTCTTTTGTCGGAGAATTAGGTCCGGCTTGTTTCATCCATTCCGCAAAGGTCATTCCTTTCGAATACGTTTGTTTTGCTGTGTGCACCAAGGCAATCATTTGAGCATCAACAACGCTTTTTAAATCTGAAGATAATTTTTCTTGCGCATTTCCCGCAAAACAAAACATAACTGTGGCGATTAAACCTAAAAATAATTTTTTCATGGCTAATAAAATTAAAAAGTTAAAAATAAATTGAATTTTACAAATTTTCTCGAGTCATTTGATATCGTAAAGCTAATTCCTTAAAAAGAAATTGACTTGCAGTTTTTCTGTATTTACTGTTAATTTTATTTGCCCTATTTTTGCCGTCAACATCACACTTAATTATGAGAACATTAGTCATCGGCGATATTCATGGCGGTCTTCGGGCTTTACATCAAATATTTGAACGCGCCAATATATCAACAACTGACCGATTGATTTTTTTAGGCGATTATGTAGATGGTTGGAGTCAATCACCTCAGGTAATCGATTTTCTAATTGCCTTACGACAAACACATTCTTGCGTTTTTATCCGAGGGAATCACGACGAGCTGCTGAGTGAATGGTTGTCCGAAAGTAAAGACAATTTGACCTGGTACCAACACGGCGGAGAATCGACGGTTTTAGCCTACTCGCAATTAAGTGATGCAACCAAGACAAGACATATTGCCTTTTTGCAATCACTTGAAAATTATTTTCTTGATGATCAAAACCGATTGTTTGTTCACGCTGGTTTTACTAATATGAATGGCGTTAATTTCGAACATTTTCCTAAACTTTTCTACTGGGAACGCACTTTATGGGAAACAGCGCTAGCTTTAGATAAAACACTTTCTCCCGACGCTCTTACTTACCCTAGAAGGTTAAGACTTTATCATGAAATATTTATTGGTCATACACCTGTTACTCAAATAGGAAAAACTGTACCAACGGCAATGGCCAATGTGTGGAATGTTGACACTGGCGCTGCGTTTAAAGGACCGCTCACAGCGATGGACATTGACACTAAAGAATATTGGCAAAGTGAACCTCTTCCTGATTTATATCCTAATGAAAAAGGGAGAAATTAAATAGAACTAACTACATTTGAAAAACCAAAACAGAATACTATGAAAAAAAATCTACTATGTTTATTGCTAATCGCCGGCTGTTTTGCTTCTTGGTCTCAATCAAGCAGAAATAACAAACATGAAGTGAAGTGGAATATTGCCAGCACGATCTTTCTCGGATCGGTTGAAGTTGGATATGAATATCTACTTGACGGAAATCAATCGGTTGGCGCAGAAATTCTTATCAATGATTCGTACAATTTTGGGATCGGACGTGATGCTAAAGATTTTAATACCAGTAGTTTTCTTGTCAATTATAGTTATTATACTGGTGCAGAAAAAAACAATTCCGGATTTGTCATTTCTCCAATGATAAAATACCGAACAGGAAATTATCAAAAGAGTGACTTAGATCCAAAGATTGATATGAACAGTTTTATTTTGGGAATTGGTGGTGGCTATAAATGGAATTTTAGCGACAAATTTGTATTTGGTCCGTATGCTACGATTGGAAGAAACTTTAGTTCTAAAGTAAATGACGAATTTAACACTGCGATAGAATTCAATGCTGGATTTGGCATTGGCTATAGATTCTAGCACTGTAACAAAAAACAAAAAAGCGACTCGATTGAGTCGCTTTTTTGTTTTAGGTAATATCCTAGTTATTATAAGTCAAATTTGATTCCTTGCGCTAAAGGCAAGTTAGTGGTATAATTGATGGTATTGGTTTGTCTTCGCATATAGATTTTCCAAGCATCTGATCCAGACTCACGGCCTCCGCCAGTTTCTTTCTCTCCACCAAATGCACCGCCAATCTCAGCTCCTGAAGTTCCAATATTGACATTTGCAATACCGCAATCAGATCCAGCGACAGAAAGAAAACGTTCTGCTTCACGAAGATTATTTGTCATAATAGCTGATGATAATCCTTGTGCCACGCCATTTTGAACATCGATTGCGTTTTCAACTTCGCCGCTATACTTTAATAGATACAATACCGGAGCAAAAGTTTCGTGTTGAACGATTTCAAAAGAATTATTTGCTTCTGCAATAGCTGGTTTGACATAACAACCGCTTTCGTATCCTGCTCCTGAAAGAACGCCGCCTTCAACAAGAATTTTACCGCCTTCAGCAACAACTTTCGCCAAGGCTTTGTTATACATTTCAACCGCGTGAGTGTCGATTAGTGGCCCAACATGATTGTTTTGGTCGAGTGGATTTCCGATACGTAATTGTTTGTACGCAGAGACAATCGCTTCTTTTACTTTATCGTAGATACTTTCGTGAATAATTAAACGTCTTGTAGAAGTACATCTTTGTCCAGCAGTTCCTACCGCTCCGAAGACCGCTCCAATCACAGTCATTTTGATATCTGCGTCTGGCGTAACTATAATCGCATTGTTTCCGCCCAATTCTAAAAGTGATTTCCCCAAACGACCCGCAACAGTTTGCGCAACGATTTTTCCCATTCGGGTTGAACCTGTTGCAGAAACCAACGGAATTCGTTTGTCGGCAGTCATTAATTCTCCGATTTTGTAATCGCCATTGATCAGGCACGAGATTCCTTCTGGAAGATTATTTTCCTTTAAAACTTCGGCAATGATGTTTTGACAAGCAACGCCGCACAAAGGCGTTTTTTCTGATGGTTTCCAAACACAAACGTCGCCGCAAATCCAAGCTAATGCTGTGTTCCAAGCCCAAACGGCTACTGGAAAGTTGAACGCTGAGATGATCCCAACTACGCCCATTGGATGGTATTGTTCGTACATTCTGTGGCCTGGACGTTCCGAGTGCATCGTTAGTCCGTGTAATTGTCTTGATAGACCAACTGCGAAATCGCAGATATCGATCATTTCTTGCACTTCACCGTAACCTTCTTGGAGTGATTTACCCATTTCGTAAGAAACGAGTTTCCCTAAAGCTTCTTTGTTTTTGCGTAATTTTTCTCCGAATTGGCGCACGATTTCACCTCGTTGTGGTGCTGGCATCAAACGAAATGTTTTAAATGCTTCGGTTGCGGTTTGCATTACTTTTTCGTAATCGGCCGCAGTGGTAGTTTTTACTGTGGCAATTAGTTGTCCGTCGACTGGCGAATAAGATTCTAGGATTTCGCCATTAGAAAAGTTATTTTGTCCGGTAGAAGTTCCATCATTAGTAGCTTTGATGCCTAATTGTGCGAGGGCTTCTTTCATTCCGAATTGGTCTGCTATTGTTGTCATTTATCTTTTATTTTTTTGAATTATATCGATTGCGAGGCAAAAGTAAATAATAATGAATAATTAATGGTTAATAATGAATAATTCCTTGGAAGAAAATGCCCTAGCCCTGATGGAAGTGGTTATCCTTTTGCGCCGGCGTTCGGCGTGAAAGATAGTAACGTACAGCAGGTTCCTGGCTCCTTATATTAATACTACTTCGTGTAACGCGGATCGGTTTCCATCACGGTGGCGCAATTGTGGCAAGTACGCAGGTTGATTGAATTGTAAAAGTGTGTAAAATGTGGCAAGAAATCTTGTTCAATATCGTTCAATTCGAAATAAACTTCATAGAGCTTGTGATTGCAATTGTCGCAATGCCAAAGCAAGCCGTCTTTGAATCCTTTGCCTGCGCGTTTTCGCTCAATAACGAGCCCAATCGAGTTTTCAGATCGTACTGGGGAATGGGGGCTTTTTGCTGGGTGTAAATCCATTTCGCCAGCATGCATTTCCATTTCTTTGCGTTCGCCGTTTTCTTGGATTACCACTTTGATGGAACCTTCGAGTTGGTAGAATAATTCTTCTGTTTCGTTGTAGTGATAATCTTTTCTAGCATTGGGTCCTGCAACGATCATGACAATGTAATCATCAGAATCGACATAGATGTTTTTGTTTCCCACGGGAGGTTTTAGAAGATGTCTATTGTCTTTGATCCATTGATTGAGGTTGAACGGTTTTGCAATTGCCATAATGATAAGATTTGAATTCGAATGATGTAAAATTAAAAAAAGGTTAGCGTGAACTAACCTTTTTTACTGAATTATTTTACTTCCTTAATTAAGTAGACATAAACCGGAAAGTGATCGCTAAATCCTATTTCGTTTGCGCCGTGTCTTAGCGGATAACCTTTATATTGACCTGTGGTTGTAATCATATACGGTTTGTTATAGATACCTGCTTTCCAATATCGAAAAGAAGAGTAATCTGACTTTATCAAGGTTTCAGAAACCATAATTTGATCGAAAATATCTCCCGCGTCTCTGTAGAAAAGGGAGCATTTCCTTCTTTAGCCATTTGTTCAAATGGATTGTAAACACCAAATTCTTTTACTTCAGATTTCTTTAGTTTGGCTCCAACACCTTCTTTGACACTTTTGTTATAGGTTCCGTCATTTAAATCGCCCATGGTAATAATCTTTGCATTGGGGTTGACTTTATAAATCGAGTCCATTATTTTTCGATTGAGTCGACCTGCTTCTTCTCTAAAAGGGCTACTTTTCTTTTCGCCTCCGGAACGAGAGGGCCAGTGGTTGACCATGACATTTACTTCTTCGCCATCTAAAAAACCTGTAACTAGTAGAATATCTCTAGTGTATACCGCTCCCTGCGGCTGCTTCAATTTTGTCTTTGTCCGCTTTATCTTCTTCCGTTTCTTTGTCTTTTTCCTTTGAACTAGAGTCTTTTCTATAGATTAGTAATGGGATATTGATAGAGCTTGTTGGTTTGAAGTGCTTTTTCTGATATAACAAAGCGACATCAATACCTCGTTTGTCAGGAGATTCATAATGCACAATTCCGTAATCGTGAGCTGCTAATTTGGGTTCCTTGATAAGATCTTCTAAAACACCTCTGTTTTCTATTTCAGATCCGCCAATGAATGTAGGTGAATTGGTGTTTTCTGTAGTTCCTATTTCGGACAAGACTCGGGCTAAGTTTTCTAGTTTTTTTGTGGTATTTTTAGAAGTCCAATTTTGTGCGCCGTTTGGCAACCATTCTTCATCATTATTTGGATTATTGATGGTGTCAAAAAGGTTTTCAAAATTATAAAACGCTACCGTATGTACCATATACTTTTTCTGCTGAGCTTGTGCAGCACCTATAGTAAATAAAATAATAAGAAGAGCAACAAAATTTCTAATTCTCATGTGAATTTTGTATTAATTTAAATTTAAGTTTAACATAAACTTGGCACCAAAAGTAATTAATATTAATTTAATAGGTACATTTGCATCCGTTAAGAAATAATTATTCTTACTAAAAGACGAATTAATTTACATTATTTATGAAAAAACTTATTATTAGTACATTCTTCGTAATGCAAGTGGTTTTTGTTTTCGCTCAATCAGCTACGGGAGTAACTGGAAAAGTGGTTGATTCAAAAACTCAGAAAGCATTGCAAAACGTTGTTGTTGCCATTTTGAATTCAAATCTAACTGTTTTGACCGATGGTGCTGGAAAGTTTAGTTTCACTGACGTAACTCCAGGGAATCAATTAGTACAAATTAAGACTCAAGGCTATGGAGATCAATTACTTCAGGTTGAAATTGTGTCAGGAAAAACCCTTGATTTAGGGACTGTTATTTTAGCAGAGGACCAAACGCAAGAACAACAATTGAGTTTAATCACCATTACTGAAAACGATTTGGGTGATGACAATAGTGGTTCTGAAAGCACTTCAGGTTTACTTCAGGCAAGTAGAGATGCTTTTCAGCAAGCTGCGGCATTCAACTGGGGTCAAGCCCGTTTTAGAATTCGTGGTTTAGACAATGAATATGGCGTTACGATGATCAATGGTATTTCTATGAATAAAATATATGACGGAAGACCACAATGGGGTAACTGGGGCGGCTTAAATGATGCTACTAGAAACCAGGAGTTTACGATGGGTTCGATAGCATCAGATTATACTTTTGGTGGCATCTTAGGAACACAAGAAATAAATACTAGAGCTTCTATATACAGAAAAGGATCTAGGGTTTCTTTTGCAGGAACAAACACCAACTACAGCTGGAGAATGATGGGAACACATGCTTCTGGAATGAACACCAATGGTTGGGCGTTTGTTATTTCTGCTGGAAGACGTTGGGCTAAAGAAGGTTATTTTGAAGGCACTGATTATGCGGCAAACTCTGTTTTTGCAAGTGTTGAGAAGAAATTCAATGATAAGCATAGTTTAAATTTCACTTCTATTTATGCGCAAAACAGAAGAGGTAAAAATTCTCCAAATACGCAAGAAGTAATTGATCTTGCTGGTGAAAAATACAACTCTTATTGGGGTTGGCAAGATGGGAAAAAGAGAAATTCTAGAGTTAAGGATTTAGAAGAACCACTCAACATATTAAGCCACTATTGGAAAATTACTGAAAACACTAGTTTGAATACAAACGTTATGTATCAATTTGGTTCTATTGGAAATAGTCGAATTGATAGTGCCGAACAAGCAAACGCACTTCTGAGCGATGATAGCAGTGCTTTTTTGCCTGATCCGACTTACTATAAAAACTTACCTAGTTATTATACTTCTTTGTGGAATCAGAACGACTATACTGATTTTCAAGGAGACGACCCTCAAAATATCGCTAATGCTAACACTGTTAGAGCTCAATTCTTAGCCCACAAACAGATGAATTGGGACGCTATGTATGAAATCAACCTTAATAATCCTGATGGAAGAAGTAATTATATCTTATATGAAGACCGAACTGATGATGGGCTATTTGTCGCAAACAGTATCTTAAGTTCAAAATTGGCTGACAACATTGTATTAAACGCTGGAGCATCATACAGAAATTTAAGATCTAAAAACTTTCAAAATGTATTAGATTTATTAGGAGGAACTTACTTTAGCGACACCGATGGTTTTTACACTGGAGATCAAGCACAACCAGATTTAAACAATCCTAATAGAACTGTTGGTGTTGGTGACAAATATGGTTACAATTATATTTTAAATGCCAATACTTTTGACGCTTTTACGCAATTTAAATTCACTTATAAAAAAATAGATTTTTATTTAGCACAATCTTTTACAAACACCAATTACCAAAGAGACGGATTGTATAAAAATGGTTTGTATGCTACAAATTCATACGGAAAAAGCGATAATGTCCATTTCGAAAACTTTGGATTTAAAGGCGGTTTAACATATAAAATCACGGGGAGACATTTCTTAACTTTCAATGGTGCGCACATGACTAAAGCTCCATCGATGAGAAACACATTCAACAATGCACGTTTAAACAACAATATTGTTGGTGATCTTCAAAGTGAAAGTGTTTCAAGTATAGATGCAAGTTATATCATAAATGCTCCGAAATTTAAAATGAGATTAACTGGTTATATGTCTAAATCTAAGAACGGAACAAGTAATACTTTCTTTTATGCAGAAGGTGCTTTTGAAGAAGATGATAACGGAGATGGAAGTGATGCTTTTGTAGGACAAACAACTACCAATATCGCTAAGAAAAATATTGGTGTTGAGTTTGGCGGAGAGTACAACATTTCATCAACTGTTAAAGCGACAGTTGCTGCCTCTTACGGTCAATATACTTATGACAACAATCCAAATGTGACATTAACTAATGATGCACTTGCAAGTGCTGAAAACCCGAATCCTATCATCGATTTTGGAAAAGCATATTTAAAAGATTATAGACAAGCTGGATCGCCTCAACAAGCGTACTCCGTCGGTCTAGAATACAGAGCACCTAAATTCTGGTGGGTTGGGGCAAATGTTAATTACCTAGCAGACACGTATATTGATATATCCCATCTATTACGAACTTCTGAATTTTTCAAAAATCCTGCTGACCCATTTGGGTTGCCTTTCCCAGAAGCTACTGTTGAAGGTGGAAGAAAATTATTAGAACAAGAGAAGCTAGACCCGATAACTTTACTAAACTTGACTGGTGGAAAATCTTGGAGAATTTCGGGTAATACTTTCGGTTTCTTCGCTAGTATTAATAATGTTCTAGATTTGCAATACAAAACTGGAGGTTTTGAACAGCCGAGAAATGCAAATTACAGAGAATTAAATCAAGATGTCTCTAGCGGGACTCCTGCCTTTGCTCCAAAATATTTTTATGGATTTGGCAGAACGTTTTTCGTAAATTTATACGTTAATTTTTAAAAAATACTGATATGAAAAATTTAAAAAAAATATTATTGATTGCACTTCCCATGCTAGTGCTATCTAGTTGTTCTAAAGACGACGATTACAAAACAGCTCCATTTACGCCACTCTTATTTACCGAAGATTTTCCTTCTGGTGATGGTCTTGATGATACGATATTAGAACTTGAAGGATGGACAAACATGGCAGAAACAGGAACTGTTGTTTGGAAAAACCAAATCTATAGAGGAAATGGTTATGCAGAATTTACATCTTACCAGTCTTCAGATGCTGTAAGTGTAGGCTGGTTAATTTCTCCTTCTATTGATATGGATGAACATATAGGTGAAAAACTAGTGTTTCGATCTTCACAAAGCTATGTTTCTTCTGTCAACAACAAGTTAGAAGTATTTGTTTCCTCTGATTTTGATGGAACTAATTTTTCGACCGCAACTTGGACACCAATTGCAGCAAAACTTCCTACTACAGATGCTACATATTTCGAATTTATGGAATCAGGCGTGATTGATTTATCTTCATATACAGGAAATTTACATGTTGGTTTTAAAGTGACTGGCTCTGGTACAAATACTTCTTTAGATGGTTCTTATCAAATAGATAATGTAAGAGTATATTATTAATATTATTTATTTACAAAATTTACATATATGAAAACAAATATTTTACAATCAATACTATTCACAACCCTTTTAGCGCTTGTTTTTAGTAGTTGTGTTAATGATGATACTTATCCTGTTCCAGACAAAGCATGTATTGATTCTACTTTATCTGCGAACAAACAAGTTCAAGATATCATAGATCAAGCGCCATTTATTGTAGATCCTGAAGTACCTTACGCGAATGATGATGTTATTGAAGCTTTTGTCGTTTCAAGTGATGAAGGTGGAAATTTCTATAAATCAATCTCTTTTCAAACTAAGGGCACTAGTTCTGTTGCTCCGGTAGGCTTCAGTGTTCCTGTTGATGTTGGAGGAACTTTTGCAAACTTTCGCCCGGGCACCAAAGTATATATCAAAATGAAAGGTTTATATACTGATATTTACAATAGCTCTATGCGAATCGGTAGTTTGTACTTACTAAATCCTGCTACTGAACAATATGCTGTTGGAAGACTCTCTATTTTTGAGTATGGAAAAGTATTGAAGCGTTCTTGTGACACGCCTATTGAAGAAGATTTAGTACGCAAATTATCCGTATCTCAAGCCTTAAACGACTCCAATTTAAATACTTTGATTGAATTGCAAAATGTTCAATTTGATGCAGATGTTATTGGTAAGACATACTACGACGCTGCTAACGATTTAGGAGGTGCTACAAATCACTTATTAAGCGATGAATTTGGAAATAAAATTATATTCAGAACTAGTAGTTTTGCGAATTTTGCAGGAAATGTGGCCACCTCATTAAGCGGAACAGTTAGAGGTGTATTAACCAAATTTGGAAGTGATTATCAATTTCTTGCCCGTACAGAAGCAGATATCAAATTGACAAATCCTAGATTGACAATTGATTTTTCTGCACCAATTGTGGGAAATGCTATATCTTACAGCGGTAATTTTACAGAAAATTTCGAAAGTTATGTTACGACCTCTCCGGGAAACAAAACATTTCCTAAATATATTAATGATCCCGTAATTGGTGCAAGATATTGGGAAAACAGAACTTACGCTAGCAATAAATACATTCAAATGTCATCGTTTGGAGGTACTGCAGAAGATAACCGAACTTTATTTATTGTTCCTGTTGATATGACTGCCGCCAACACCTTTTCATTTAAAATCAAAATCTGGATATACAAATGGTAATGTCTTGAAAGTATATTATTCTACCGATTACGTTCCTGGAACAAATATTAGCAGCGCAACTTTAGTGGATATCACTTCTAGTTTTACCCTTTCTCCAAGGCTTTCTACAGGATATCCTGACAACTTTACAAATAGCGGTAATTATAGTATTCCTGCAGGAATCACCGGAAATGGTTTCTTCATCTTTGAATATGTTGGAAGCGGACTTTCAGGTTTAACATCTACTATGCAAATTGATGACATTGTTGTAAACTAAGCATTTTTTAATAAGAATAAGAAAAAAGGGGCTTTAATAGCCTCTTTTTTTATGATGTCCCTTTTACTCTTTTAGACATTTTATTTAAAGAATACAAGGAACCTGCCTTATGACTCTCACTAGATGGTCTATGATTTAACAGCAAAATAGTAGCGTTTAGATTTATAAAAAGACAAAATGCAATATCCATAGAACGTGTTTTAATTATCTATTAAAAAAACGTACCGACAACTTAATTGCGGCTCTACAAGCAAACAACTGAAGCGTGTTTTGCGTCGATTTAAAGCAAATACCAAAAAAAACTCACATAGTAGTTGCTCTCCGTAAAATACGTGAGGAAAACGCTGCTAATAATCGCCTGCGCTCCAGGTGAAAAACAACATAGCAAAAGAATATTCTTCACTGTCTAGACAAGCACTATATTTCCTTCCAATTCGAAGATATCCACAGGATAACACTTAATCATTAGACGACTTAAAACATCTCCTGAGATTCTAACAATACACAAATAACAGCCTATAACAAGATACGCGAATTCTCCTTGATACAAAATCCTGTTATTTGAAACTTTTTAAAACAAAAAAAAACCGAACGCAATGTTCGTTTTTTTGTAGTCATCTAAAATGTCTTTACTTCACAATCAAGAAATTCGATCTTCTATTTTGTGCATATTGTTCTTCGGTACAAGCTTCTTTTACAATCAACTTTAGGTTCAATCTCACCCATTCCTTTCCAGAAATTCTGTCTTTTGAGATTCCCTTAGATATTACGTACTGCACCGTTGCTTTAGCTCTTCTGTCAGATAGTGCTAAGTTATAAGCATCGCTACCTCTATTGTCAGTGTGCGATTTAGCCAATATAACGAGCTTGTCATTACTTTTCAATACTTGTACTAATTTATCTAACTCAAATGCTCCTTCTTGCGTGATATTGCTTTTGTTGTACTCGAAATAAATAGGATTTAGAACGATTTCGGTCTCTGTAATAATAGACTCTATAGGTTGTAAAGCGGCGTCAACCTTAGTTTGACCACCTTTAGTTTTTGTCACACCAAACGTGTTACTTTCAAATCCATCTTTTGCAGCTTGAATACTATATGATTTTTCACATTCAACCTCGTAGGAAACCTCTCCTTTTTCGTTCGTTGTTTTTGTCGCAATCACGTTTCTCTTGTCATCCACTATAGAAACATTTGCATTTGCCAAGACTGCTCCAGTTTTAGCGTTAGTAACAATGGTAAGCACTTCCACGCCACATACTGGCGTCGCTCCAAAAATATCATCATTGCCGTTTCTATTGCTGGCAAAGAATCCCAAATTTTTAGCCTTATTGAATGTAAATCCAAAATCGTCTTTTTCGGTATTAACAGGCTTTCCAAGATTTACAGCCTCGTTACTTTTACTCAAGTCAATTTGAAAAATATCTAAGCCGCCCAACCCTTGTTTGCCACTAGAAGCGAAATATAAAGTATTGTTGTCATCTGCAATAAAAGGAAAACTCTCGTTTCCTTCGCTATTCACTTTAGCTCCTAAGTTTTCTGGCTTTCCATAACTTCCATCAGCATTTATCGAAACTTTCCAAATATCAATACCACCTAATGTTCCTGGCATATCAGAAGAAAAATACAAGGTTTTTCCATCTCTACTCAAACTTGGGTTACTGATAGAATACTCGCTACTATTAAATGGTAACGAAATTGCTTTCCCCCACTTTCCGTTATCTTTTGTCGCTACAAAAAGATTGTTTCTTCCTAATTTCAACTTATTCTTTTTATCTTTTTCAAATGAAGATTCTCTGAAACTATCGCTAGCAAAATATACTGTCGTCCCATCATTGCTGATTGTTACGGGTCCATCATGATATTTAGAATTTAGCTCACTAACTGTGTTTGCGTTGGTGATTGTACCGTCAATATTATAGTCTGCTTTGTAAATGTCTAGAAACGGCTCCTTGTTCCAACCGTATTCTTTTCTTGATCCATTTCTAGCACTTGTAAAATAAAATTGATTATCATACAAGACCGCTCCGAAATCTGATTTATCGCTACTGATTTCCAGCGATTTCACATCATACTTCTTTTGCTTGTCAAGCAATTTAGGAACGTAATTTGGATCCATTTTAAAAGCAATAGCTCTTTGATCATTAGGTGCTAAGGATGCAAATTTTTGCATCTGCTTATTCGACTCCTCATACTTTCCATTTGCCTTCAGCATCTGCGCATATCGATAATAGGTCTCAGCATCTTGCGGCTTCTCGATAGCTTTTGCGTACCAACGTGCAGCTTCCGTAGTATTGAACATATTGAAATAAGTAGTCGCTAATCGATTGTAAACGTAATCGTCACCTTTGCCTTTGTCAACTAATTTTAGATATTCTTCTGCCGCTGTAACATATTCGTAACGACTGTATAATTTATCTGCTTTCTTGGTGGCTGCGTTTTGAGCAGTAATTTTGCTGCTTGCAATCACAAAACTAAATGCTATATAGAGATTTTTCATGTTAGATTACTTTTATTTTAGACATATCTAGGTGATTGTGATACTTTTTTCGGGAAATTCAAGTCGAATAACAATATGATTTCGTGAGAAGAGGTTGTCGCCACTTTCAAATCCGAAATCACATGGTCGTAAGCGTAACCGATTCTCAAATTTGGACTAATGGCATAATTAACCATGGCACCAAAACTGTCTTCTTTGCGGTAGGTTGCTCCAATTTCGAATTTCTCATAAAATAAGAAGTTGGTTGAAATATCATAAGAAACTGGTGCGCCAAACGCAGATTTAATCATCGTAAATGGTTTGAATTTGACGTTCTCTGACAAGTCGAAAACATAACCTCCAGTTAAGAAATAATGTGCAGTTTCAGTTCCGTACTGTCTTCCATTAAAATCTAAATGCTTCGACTTAAGCATATTCGGAACCGAGAACGCCACGTAGTATTTTTGAGTATAGTAGAAAAGTCCTGAACCAATATTCAAAAACGTATTGTTTGTATCTTCAGCAAAAGCTGGGTCATTAGGATCAGGAACATTGCCATTCCCAATTTCACTAAACAATCCGACTTTGTGAAATGTAGCACCCGCTTTCATACCAAATGCCAATCGATGTTCGCCGCCCAAATTCAAAGTATAAGAGAAATCTCCATATACATTGTTTTCTTCAACGGGACCAATTTTATCTGATATAACCGACAAACCAACGCCGACGTTTTTCCCAACTGGCATCGAGCCCGCGAGTGAAAATGTTGCCGGAGCACCTTCAATATCTACCCATTGTTTGCGGTAAAGCAACCCAAAAGACAAATTCTCTTTTGAACCAGCATAGGCGGGATTAATGACGTTCATATTATACATGTATTGTGTATAATGTGGGTCTTGTTGTGCATTGGAATCAATTAATGCGAAGACCGTTAGTAAAGTAGTAAAAAATATTTTCTTCATCTTAGTATGTTTTGAATTGTTTGCTTTGTTGTTTGGCGTCCAGACAACAAAATTTCTACCTTTTTCTATTATAATTCGTGATTAATATAAATCCAACCTGTTTTTGAATCTTCGCCATTTCTTTCGATTACGTAGAAATAGGTTCCGTCCGGCAATTCATCACCTCCATCGGTTTGACCATACCATTCCTTAGAGTAATTTGCTTTACTATAAACTTTGCTTCCATATCTATTGAAAATCTCAAGTTTTGTCACATTTTGACCTTCTAGATCAAAATAGTCATTCAAACCGTCTCCATCACCAGTTCCTTTCGGAGAAATACCTTTTTGAATTGTACATGAAACAGAAATAGCAATAAATGGCTCTTCTGTTGAACATCCTTGATAAACTACTTCACAAGTATAGTTTCCTGTTTGAGAAACAACAATCGTAGCGTTGTTTTGTCCACTAATAATATTGTTTTCATATTTCCATACATATGTTGCGGTTTCTATATCAAAATCCGCTGCGGTAACAGAAAGTGTGTAGTTGCCATTCAAACATCCTCCTATAACTTCAAATTGAGGATTGTTCGCAATAGTTACTGCCAACGTTTGACCAGTTGCACATTGATTTGGTGCTGGCGTAAACGTATAGTTTTGCCCTTGCGCCGGATTAATCACATCTGGAGTCCACGTACCAACCACGCCATTTGGAGAAGTTGTTTCTAATGTCGGAACAACTCCGCCCGAACATATAGTTGCAATCTCCGCAAAATCAGAAGTTATGCTTGGTAATACGGTTGCTGTCAAAGTTTGCACATTCGCACATTGACCAGGTGTTGGCGTAAATGTATAAGTGCTAGTTCCAACAGTTGTATTATCAATTGTAGCAGGTAACCAACTTCCTGAAATACTGTTGTTAGAAGATGCTTGCAACAACGGTGCAGTAGTACCTGCACAGAAGTCCACTATTGCGTCAAACACTGGCGTAATACTTGGTGCCGTCACGGTAGCTGTTAACGTTTGAACTGTCGCACATTGTCCAGCGTGGTGTAAATGTATAGTGCTAGTTCCTACATTGTATTATCAATCACAGCAGGCAACCAACTTCCTGAAATACTGTTTTGAGAAGATGCAGGCAACAAAGGTGCAGTTGTTTCAAAACAGAAATCAGCAATAGCACTAAACAAAGGAGTAATACTTGGTGCAGAAATCGTTACTGTTAACGTTTGCGATGATGCGCATTGTCCTGCATCTGGCGTGAAAACATAATTACTGTTTCCAAGAATTGTATTGTCAATCGCTGCTGGCGACCAAGAACCTGCTATTCCGTTAGGAGAGTTTGCAGTTAAGCTCGGTACCGCCGTTTCAAAACAGAACGGTCCAACAGCTGCAAAATCAGGAACCTGAACTGCAGTTATGGTAATTGGGAAAGTAGAAAATCCTGCGCTTCTACATTGCGTTAAATCTTCAGCTACTGCATACGTAATAACATAATCACCTGCAGGTGAACTATCAACGTCTACTTCTCCTGTGCTTGCATCTATTACCAATGTATTAGGATTCGAGCTAAATGTACCACCAGTCGTAAAGCCTTCTGCAGATGTATCTGGTAAAATATTTCCTGAGTTATTACAAACCGGCGAAGTATATCCAATTGTAGTTACTGGATTGTTTACTAATTCCGACTGAATGTTCACAGTAAGCGATGACGTACAACCAGTCGTAATATCTTCCACATTAATAACATGCGACCCGATGGCCACGTTGCTAAATGTGGTAGTAAACTGCCACGGACCTCCATCTATGTTATATTGATATACAAAAGAAGAGAATGGCGTATACAGTCCAACGTTAGAATAATCTTCTGGATCAATTGCTGTCCAATCTGCAGCATCCCAAGTTGTGCTTGGAACTGTAGCATTAGAATTTCTTCTGTAAGTATATCCAGCCTCATTATTAGGTGTAAAATCGGTATCATCTGTTCTTCCCCAAATATCAACCAAAACATCAGCACTAGTTGTCAATCGGATGTTGTCATTAGTGTTAACACCTGCACAATCTGCATAAATTTGATCTGGAGTAACTCCACCTTGATTTGGGCTTGTACTCACTTTTATCACATTGGTCTCATTAACGCCAATTGTTCCTGTTAATGCAATATCACAGTTAGTTGACGGATCAGCGTTTCCGTTATTATAGATTTTAAGTTTATAATTACTTAAGTCAATAGGAGCGGTTGTTCCGTTAAACAATTCGACGTATGTTAATGACCCTAGATTAGAATCTGTCACTTCCGAAATAAATAGATTGGTTGGCAAAACTCCTCCTGGTGAAACAGGTGTTAATACTTCAATAGTTCCGGTTGTAGTAACACACGTAGGTTGAGTTATGTTAACTGTTGGAGGGTCAATTCCAAAAATATTTACTGTGAAATTACCCTCTTCAACGCAAGAACCAAACTGCGCATAAATATAAATTGTCTGCGTTTCGTCGACAATGGTTCCAGGCGCAATTACAGTACCCGTTCCGGTTGGTCCGCCTGGGGCAGTATAATAAGTATTGTTTGCTGGTAAAGGAACTAATTCAAAATTATCGCAATCTGAAACGCTATTTTGAACAAACAGATCCAAAGTATCAATTGTTATATCCAAAGTAGACTCTGCTGTGCACAGTCCTGATTGACCATAAACGTACAATTGTTGTGTGCTAGAAATAACATCTCCGCCAAGTCCTGAATACATCACGCCTGTTCCGCCAGGCCCTTCATAATAATTAAATGGTGACGTTAAACCTGGTAAAGTATAGGAATCACAAGATGCAACAGGTTCTAGGGTCGGTGCAATTAATACATCCTGAATATCAACGGTAAAACTAATTTCGTATTCACATGCAGGAACAGTAGTAGTTTCAGCATAAACATAAATTGTTGTGATTCCTGGTGTTGTAATTGGAATGCTTGGATCAATTGGTCCAACTCCTCCAGTTTGCGAAAAGTAATTTCCAATTGTCAAGGCAGGTAAAGTGTAAGTCTGACAAGCTACCACATTCGGCATTGCAGGAATAATAACTTCGTTTATTCTCAACAACACATCTTCAGTTTTTGTTGAAGTTTGTCCACCACAACCCGTATACACAGCTTGAGCAGTCATGTTTGTTGTTTCTGAAACGCATACATTAATGACTGGTTCGCTGCTATAAAATTCTCCGTCTTTTAACCATGAGAACTCAACATTTGAATTTCCGTCTGGTGTAAATCTCCACGCTTCATTGTGAGCTTCCCATTGACCTGTATTTCTATCAGGTGGCCAGTGTGCAACAGTTCCGGATGCATCTTGAATTCCAATTACACCTCGTCCACCGTTCCATCCTGTACAAGAAACTCTATCTTGAACGTATACTTCAATGATATTAGATGTTTCATACAATACTATTTGACTTGTTTGTAATGGTAAGGTTAGATTACAGCTAAATTGCGCAATGTTATAATAATTTACAACGAATGCTCTACAAGGCGCTTCACCTAATATTTGATAGTTAATACTTCTTTGAATCGGAGCGGTATCTACATTTGGATTGATATCTTGATAAACGCCATAAATAGCATTTAGAATTGGCATTGTAGGATCTGGTAATGATTGCGTATATGACCAAGGACAATTTGAATTTGCAGCTTGCGTATTGAAAGTCAAAACACCATTAGATCCAACATTTACTGTAGGATAATTAACGCCATAGAAACAGAAGTTAAATGGCAAAGTAAATGGAGCCGACCAAACGTCGTCAGTGGTTACTGGAAGTTGCGTTCCTCCGGTAAACGGAAATGGTGGAGCAAACACTACAGGCAAAACGGTATAGGTTGAAGTGTCTCTAGAATCCGTAAATTCTGCCGCCAAATCCACACAATTTTCGCCTGGGCACAAATCAATAACACCAGGACTTGTCGTAGTTACATCAATATCAACACTCGCGCAAACTGCTGGAGGAAGAGCTATAAAGAAAGTAGTCGGTCCAGTCCAAGCACTCTTGTCGATATCAGAACAGAGACTTCGTACATAAAACTCATAAAAACCTGGTGCTAAAATACCTGTGTTTACTGTTACAACGCCAGCAACTGCCGGTCCGCTTGTAATAATACTTCCTGCAGGTGATGCATTTCCAGGAACAGGTCCTAAAGGTGGTTGAAAAACATACTCCCATTGGGTTGCCGTGCCTGCCTCAGTCCAAAATAAATTAGCAGTTGGCTCATTTGGGTTTGTAGACCCTGGAGTTGTTGGTTGTGGACAAGTAGGTGGTGTACAGAAATTGAAAGGTCCTGTCCATGTACTAAGACCATTAGCTCCTCCACAAACACTTCTTACATAATAATCGTAACAAGTATTTGGCGTTAATCCAGTTGCTAAGTACGGATTTTGGGTAACTGTTGTTCCTAATTGTGTCACAGCTGGTGCTGGTGAACCAGTAGCTTGAATCGAAATTTGCCACTCTGCTACTGGACTGTTTACATTATTTGTCCAACCTAAACTTACATTAAAAGGAGTTTGTGTTGGGTCAAACGGCGCTATTAAAGTTGCGGTTTGAGCCGAAGGTTTATAACAAGAAGGTATTGTCGTTACGTTTCTCGGACCTGTCCAAGTACTAGTCCCATTTCCAGGATCACAATTTCCTCTAATATAAAATGAATAGGCCGTTTCCGCAGTTAAGCCAGTATATATATAACTAAACGAATCTAAATCAACTTGTATAAAGCCCGGCGATGATGCGTTTACATCAATCCACCCTGTTGAAGTTGCTGTCGGTGCTGGAGAACCTTGCGGAAGTGCCAGTATCTGCCAAGCAGTTGTAGTAGCTACACTATTCCAAGTCAAAGTAACTTGGAATGCTTGAAGCGCAGTGGATGATAATGCCGTAGGCTTGAAACAAGTTGGTGTTGTTGTAAAAGTTTTAGGTCCAGCCCAAGTACTCACTCCATTTGATCCACCGCAGTTATTTCTTACGTAATATACATAGTTGGTTTCTGGTGTTAAAGGTGGTCCGTTGTAGGTCCAGCTCCAAAGTGGTCCAGGACCAGCTTCACCTGGATTTACTGTAATCCAACCTGTTGAAGCTGCTGTTGGTGCAGGAGATCCTGCTGGCAACACTAAAACTTGCCATGCTGTCCCTGTTGGATTTGTCCACCCAAATGTTCCCCCGAAAGGCGTTAAGGCAGTTGTTGTTAAAGCTGTTGGTTTCGGACAAGCAATACCTGTCGTAAACGCTTTTGGTCCTGCAGGGTTGCTAATAATACCTCCTCCGCAATCTGTTCGAACATAGTATTCATAGGCTGTTTCTGGCAATAAGCCTGTAACTAACATCCCATTTGTTGCAACCAAGTCGTCCCATCGAATGTCGTCTGCTGCTGGCGCAGGTTCAGATGCCAATTGAACTATTACTTGCCATATTGTCCCTGTTGGATTAGTCCAACTTAAAGTCGCTCCAAAAGGAGTAATTGTACCAGCGAGTAGCGCTGTTGGTTTTGGACATTGTTCTTTCGTTCTAAAGTTTGTTCCTGTGGTCCAATCACTTGGTCCGTTTACAGAACATTGTGAACGCATATATACAGTATAATTAGTGTCTGGTAGCAACTCCGCAGGAATTACAAATGGAGGCGCTAAAACTGTTGAATAAGTCGGAATTGATGTTGCCGTTGGCGCGGGATCTCCTTGAAAAACAACGTAAAAATCCCAACCAATAGTTGGCACTCCCGAACTCGTCCAGTTTACGTTAGCACTGTTAAAAGTAAGTGTTGTATTATTCGGAACAATCGGGTTACTTGGTTTCAAACACATTGGGTTAGCGCAATCAACCATTCCTGTGTATAATGTGGTTCCAATAGAAGTTTGCCCATTGGTGGTCAACGCGTATAAGGTCTGCCCAAAATTATTTTTAACCGCTACACGAATTTCATCAGGGAAATCTCCTGCAACGCTCCAAAACAATTCAAATGGCACGCCGGTACAAAGTGGTACAAAAACACTAAGTGGACCAACGCCCGTAAGAGTAGCTCCGATGGTTTGAACCACCACGCCGTTTTGTCTCACTTCCATTCTTCCACCTTCCCATCCGCCGGCAAGGTCAGACAATATAAACTCATAACTACATTGATTTGCAAGTTCACAAAGTGCTGTAGTAAATAAGTACGGCCCTGACCATGGACTAAAAAGGCCATCACCACAAGCTGCTCTTACCCAATATTGGTAAGCAGTACCTGCTGCTAATGGCGTCCCATCTAAGGTCGTATTCATTAGATAATTAGTGTTTACCGTTGTGGGCGTTCCTGCTCCTGAAGGAACATCCGACCCAGTGGTTTGCACCGCTACTTCCCAAGCAGTTGCGGTACTTCCTGTTCCGTTAACCCAAGAAGCATTGGCACTTGTTGGTCCTAAAACAGTCCCAGAAAGGGTTACTGGTTGAGGACAAGTGGCTTGCTGTATGGTTAAAGTATATGGGAATGTTGGTGTCGCGGTCGTGGAAGAAATCACTATAAAAATAGGCACTCCTGCTGTTACAGCAAGTGAAGGAATAACCCTGATATTTGCAGTTGCGTTTCCAACTCCAGCAAGACAGGTAGTACCTATGGTCGCACAACTTGCGTAAACAAAAACGCCCGTGTTGGTCGCACCATTTGGATTCATCGAGATGAAAATATTTCCAGATGCGGTTGGTGTGTAGGTATAAACTACGTCATTTCCGCCTAAGAATCCCGCTCCAGCGCCGCAAAGTGCCGCTCCTCCAGGAGATCCGTTAACAATATTATTTCCATAAATGGTCGTATTACTAGAATCTGAATATGGCAACGGATTAGTCGCCACTATCGGTTCCGAACAAGTTCTTCCTAAAGGCAAAGTACACCAGTTGAATGGTCCAACCCAATTACTATTAGAATCCGCACAAACCGATCTTACATAAAACTGATAACAAGTATTAGCAAGTAAACCAGTTGCCTCATATCGTCGTCTAGGCGCATTATTATTTGTAAATACCGGCGAAATTACCACGTTTGGTGCTGGTACATCTAAAGTAAAACCTGCAGGACCATATTGAACTTGGAAAGTTGTATTTGTACTTGTCCACTCCAATCTAGTCGTAGTAGCACCAATTACTGGTGTTCCCAGAGGCGCAACTGGATCTAGACATTTTTCTACAATCTTAACGTCATCAACCAACCATCGGTCTCCCGCAGTAGCACCTGTTGGTTGCGTAAATATTTTCACGAATGCGATATAACGAGGACCTGTAAAAGATAGGTCGATGACCTTTTCCTCATAATCTAACTGATCAGCAGTCAAAGTACTCAGGTCGCTTTCCGAATAAGGTAAAGCCAACACATCGGTATATTGTGTCAAATCTGTCGGATCAGCCGCAGAAGAAACACGAATTTGGTACGTTGTACCTTGATCTCCATTTAAAGTTTGTCTGGTGAAAAACCGCAATTGGCTATTGGCTAGAATAGTTCGCTGTGGTGTGATTAGCCATTCTTCGGCATAAACACCAGCACCCGTATTCTCACGATTTACAAACGCTGCTTTTGTTCCGCTATTTGCAGGAAAAGGATTGACATTGGTCTGCCAATTGATCCCAGTATTGGTTCGGTTATCCTTTACTAACCAGTTACCTGAAGTCATCGTCCAAACTCCTGAAGCATCTGGTGTAGGAGGAGCAGATTCAAAATCCTCAAACAATTGTGAATAGCTAAGTAAGGAAGAAAAAGACAACAAAAAGATGAAAATAAATTTTTTCATAAAATGAAAATTTAGTTGGTTTATGATAGTTTTGTATTTTTCGAGCACCAAATTTAACAAAATTTATGAAAGCATTAGGATAATTTTGTTTTTTAACGAATTTATCGAAGAAAAGTCCTTTTAAAACTAGAAAATAAATGACTTTTAAGCGTTCTAAATCACTAGTTTTGCATCAGAACTTAAACTATGTTAGAAAAAGAAACCATCCATTTTGAAAAAACCGTAATCGTCGGTATTATTACTCAAAACCAATCTGAAGAAAAACTTACGGAGTATTTAGACGAATTAGAGTTTCTAACTTTTACCGCTGGCGGTGAGGTAATAAAGCGCTTTTTTCAAAAAATGGAGCGCCCAAATCCAAAGACGTTTCTAGGAACTGGAAAAATGGATGAAATTAACCATTATGTTAAGGAACACGCCATTTCTACTGTTATTTTTGATGATGAACTATCGCCATCGCAACAGAAAAACATTACGAAAATTCTGGATTGCAAAGTACTCGATCGAACTAATTTGATATTAGACATTTTTGCACAAAGAGCCGAAACCTCCTATGCAAGAACTCAAGTTGAATTGGCACAATGCCAATACTTACTACCTCGCCTTTCGGGCATGTGGACGCATTTGGAACGACAAAAAGGAGGAATTGGAATGCGTGGCCCTGGGGAAACAGAAATCGAAACGGACCGCCGTATTGTAAGAGACCGCATTGCTTTACTAAAGGATAAAATTAAAATAATCGACAAACAAATGTCGGTGCAACGAAGTAATCGCGGTGCCATGGTTCGTGTGGCTTTGGTAGGATATACTAATGTTGGAAAATCTACATTAATGAATGTGATTAGTAAAAGTGAAGTTTTTGTAGAAAACAAACTTTTCGCCACTTTAGACACAACGGTCAGAAAAGTTGTCATTAAAAACTTACCGTTTCTGCTTTCGGACACGGTTGGATTTATTAGAAAGTTGCCAACGCAATTGGTAGATTCCTTCAAAAGCACGCTAGATGAAGTTCGAGAAGCCGATTTGCTTTTACATGTGGTTGACATTTCTCATCCCGATTTTGAAGATCATATTGCTTCGGTAAATCAGACTTTGCTTGACATAAAAAGCAATGAAAAGCCAACGATCATGGTTTTTAATAAAATAGATGCTTACCAAAACCTCACTATTGATGAAGATGATTTGATCACTGAAAAAACCAAACGTCACTATACATTAGAGGAATGGAAGCAAACTTGGATGAGCGACGTGGGCGAAAAAAACGCACTATTCATTTCGGCTACCCATAAAGAAAATTTAGAGGTTTTTCGAGAACGTGTTTATGAAGCGGTCAGACAAATTCACATTACACGATTTCCCTATAACAAGTTTTTGTACCCAGACTACAAAGACGTTATCGAAAACGACGACCTCAACCCAGAAAGTGAATAGTTGAAATCATAAAAAAAGCCCTTAAATAAAGGGCTTTTCATTTAAAAGTATGTTTTAGAAACCATAATTGGCGGCTAAACCAAAAATTTGTCTTGTTTGAAATCCGTTAAATGCATTGTCATCATAAATCGTTTGAACTACCAAATTCGTAGTCAAATAGCGATTGATGCGCATTACCACAGCCAACGTATAATCTAAGTCAACATTTTGTGGGTCTTCTAAGTAATTGGAGTACATATTGAGCGTGTTCTCCATCGAGACATTGGTCATGAGGTCTAGTTTATAATACGCGGAAGTATAAAAACCAAGTTCATAACGAGAACTTCTTCCTTCTTCAACTCCAAAATATGCTTTTTCTGGCAAAGTAAAATCACGATCGACAAAGGTTATTTTTGAAGTTAGTGGCGCAAGATTCACTTTTAAATTATCACTTTTTTTCCAAAACATACCAGGACCCAATGTTAGGTATCCTGGAGAAAAAATGTTGGTGAATTCTTCTCTGGTTTCTTTTCCGTTGGCATCTTTTCCGTACACATATCCTTTTGCAAATTGCGTTCTAAAATTCAAAAAGAGTGAGTAGTACCAATATCCCACAGCCTTTTTACCTAAGACAGAATTGAATTCAAATCGATCGTCTGTTTTCTTTGCAAAGTCCGAGTTCTTCGTTTGGAGTAAACCATAAGAAGCAATTACTTTATTATCCCAAGTCAGATTGTTTTTTTTGTAATTGAAGTCGTAGTTTACACCCAAATTGCCAGACATGTTGTTTTCTCCACCAGCTAACCAATTGTTGAAATTTGACTGGTTAAAAAGAAAAATTAAATTCCCTTTTCTTTTCCAACCATTGCTGGTTGTGTCGACGATTTTCTTAACCGCCTGCTCGGTATTTGTGATGATTTCTTTCTCGGCGTCTTGCGCGTGAAGTGCATTTATTGCTGAAAACAAGAAGGTGAAAAGTAAGAGTTTTTTCATTATTTTATAAATTATTATTTCACCAAAGGTAAAAAATATCACAAAATAACATTGAATAAATGACTATTTATTCTTTTTAAATAACGGAACTGCCGAACATGCTTCCCCATACATTATACTTTTTGCAACAGGCTGTAGGAACTGAATGGCTAGAATATAAGCACTTCTAGGTACAGGTTTTTTGGAACAACCTTTAAGAATTACTGGCTTATGCTCAAACTGTGAATAATCTATTTTTGGCAGTATTTCTCCATATAAAGCCGTTTCTAAATCTTCCGTTGTTCCGAAGACTATTTTCTTCGCAAATGGAATCAAATAACTAGTTACTAAGATACTGGCCCAAGCAGGAATAATAATATCTGGACTACTATAAACTGCCACATATTTATTTTGATATTGCGTCCAATCATGGGACAAAAGTGCCGCTCTAAAATCTTTCTCCTTGAGCAGAAATCCTTCGTGTAGCCATTGCGAAATGTCAACTTGCGCGCGCTCACCAGCCTGATAGAAATCTTCTAAGTCGAAAACTTCTAAAACACTATTGGCGACCTTATTTACAATTTCGTCTTGCACCTTATAACATTCCTAATTCCAACTTTGCTTCTTCGCTCATCAAATCTTTGCTCCAAGGCGGATCAAAGGTGATTTCCACTTCTGCTCCTTTTACATTTTCAATCGCTTTGACTTTCTCCTCGACTTCTCTTGGTAACGTTTCGGCCACTGGACAGTTTGGTGAAGTCAAGGTCATTAAGATTTTCACTTCATAATCTTCATTCACCATGACGTCGTAAATCAACCCCAATTCATAGATATCCACAGGGATTTCTGGGTCGTAAATGGTCTTTAATTTTTTAACGATTGCTTCTCCTAAAACCGTTGTGTCTATTTCTTGTTCCATGTTTTTATTTTTTTGAATTGTACGCCAATGCATACATTTTAATTTGCTTAATCATCGAAACCAAACCGTTGGCTCTAGTGGGTGACAATTGTTCCTTTAAGCCAATTTTGTCTATAAATTCCGTGTCTGCCTCTAGTATGGCGGATGCTTTCTGATTGGAAAATACGCGAATCAAAATGGCAATAATTCCTTTCGTAATAATGGCGTCACTATCGGCAGTAAAGACAATATTTCCGTCTTTTTCTTCGCTGTGTAACCAAACTTTCGACTGGCAGCCTTTGATCGTATTGTCTTCAGTTTTGTATTTCTCGTCGATCAGCGGCAGACTTTTTCCTAAGTCGATAGTGTATTGAAACCGTTCGTCCCAATCATCAAACATTGAAAATTCATCGACAATTTCGTCTTGTATTTCTTTGATTGTCATTTTTCTGGTATCGCTAAAAGTGTGATACAATTGACTAATTTTTCAATTTCCACAGGTGGATTTCCGTGATCAAACCCATTGGTTTCATAGGTTCTTCCTTTGTAGGTCACTTTTATATTGGCAATTGCAGCACCGTCGTAAAACCTTTTCTCTGTTGGTCCTTTCAGGTTTGGAATTCCTTCTAAATCTACCTCTTGGAATGCGTCAATTATTTTCTTCCAATCTGACTTGGAAATGTTTTGTTGCACTAATTTTTCGTTACCATTTCGGTCTTTCGTCGCCGTAAATTTCTGATTTTGAACCACGATTTGTTGGTAGAAACCTCTTGTAGTCGCTGTATATTCAATAACAGCGGTTTCTATATCTTGCTTTTGTTCGCTATTGCAACCTTTCCCGAGAAAAATAGTTAAAAATAATACGGATAGTAATTTCATAATACTTGTTTTAGCTTAACATTAATTGTGCTTTTTTGACTGCTTCTACCATAACGTCGACTTCTTCTTTTGTATTATAAAATGCAATAGACGCTCTGATTGTTCCAGGTATTTGATAGAAGTCCATGATTGGTTGTGCGCAATGATGCCCTGTTCGTACAGCGATTCCTTTTTTGTCGATAATAGTCCCGATATCGTACGGATGAATGCCATCAATGTTGAACGAAATTACGGAAGTTTTTTCTTTTGCGGTTCCAAAAATTTTCAAGCCTTCTATTTCTAAGAGTTTTTGAGTTCCGTATTCGAGCAAGTCTAATTCTTGTTTTGCAATGTTGTCAAAACCTATTGAATTCATATAATCTGCGGCAACTCCAAGTACAATTCCGCCTGCAATATTGGGCGTTCCCGCTTCAAATTTATGAGGCAATTCAGCATATGTTGTTTTTTCAAACGTGACCGTTGCAATCATTTCGCCGCCGCCTTGATAAGGCGGTAACTTATTCAACCACGCTTCTTTTCCGTACAAAATCCCTGTTCCTGTTGGACCGCACATTTTGTGTCCAGAAAACACATAAAAATCACAATCCAAATCCTGAACATCTGGCTTAAGATGCGGCACTGCTTGTGCGCCATCAATCAAAACAGCGGCGCCAACGGCATGCGCTTTTCGGATCATTTCGCGAATCGGATTGATTGTTCCTAATGCATTTGAGATATGATTTACTGCGACAATTTTTGTTTTGGATGACAACAACTTTTCGTATTCCTCTTGAATCAATTCACCCGACTGGTTCATGGGAATTACATTCAAAGTGGCTCCGGTTCTTTCGCACAACATTTGCCACGGCACTATATTGCTGTGATGTTCTAAAGCAGAAACCAAAACCTCATCACCAGGCTTTAGGATAGTTGCAAAACCAGCTGCAATGATGTTGACACTATGCGTGGTTCCTGAAGTAAAGATGACTTCATGAGCCTGTTTTGCGTTGATATGTTTTTGAATTTTTCTTCGAGATTCTTCGTATGCATCAGTAGCCAATTGACTTAAAGTATGCACGCCGCGATGAATATTCGCGTTGATTTCTTGATAATATTTTGCGATGGCATCAATCACCACTTTTGGTTTTTGTGAAGTGGCGCCATTATCAAAATAAACCAACGGCTTTCCGTTTACCGTTTGGGAAAGAATGGGGAATTCGGCTCTTATTTTAGCTATATCAAACATATTTTTTCTGGAAAATCAACGAACAAAAGTAGTTGAATTGGATTAGAATTTTAGCAAACAGTTGTTAATAAATTCGGGGTGATTGTCATTGTTTTTTGCTCGCAAAGACGCAGAGGCGCAAAGGATTTATTTCTGTTTTGGATGATTTTTCAATCGATTCGAGATGCCCTAGCCCCGATAGCAGCGATATCCTTTTGTGACGGCGTTCGGCGCAAAAGATTTAGCGTATAGCGGGATTAAGCTCCTAAAATCTATAAGTCAAATCCGATTTTTACGCCCAATTTGTTCGCAATAATCTTTGTAATTCTTTGTTTCAGTTCTGGTATTTTGATGCTTTCGATAACGGCATTCGAGAAGGCATACATCAGTAAAGCTTTGGCTTCTTTCTTCGGAATTCCGCGCGATTGCATATAGAACATGGCGGTTTCGTCAAGTTGCCCAATGGTGCAACCATGAGAACATTTGACATCGTCGGCAAAAATTTCTAGTTGCGGTTTGGCATTGATCGTTGCTTTATCGCTCAATAAAATATTGTTGTTCTTTTGGAATGCATTGGTTTTTTGCGCTTCTTTTTCAACGTAGATTTTCCCGTTGAAAACGCCTATCGCATTGTCAGAAAAAATGCCTTTATAATCTTGGAAACTCTCGCAGTTCGGCTGTGCGTGATGCACTAACGTGTAGTGATCTACGTGTTGTCTTTCGCCAATAATGGTAATGCCGTTGAGATGACTTTCAATTCGTTCGCCGAAATGGTAAAAATTGAGATTGTTTCTCGTAAGGCTTCCTCCAAAGCTAAAAGTGTTGACATGCACGCGACTTTCTTGTTGTTGCGACACATAAGTATTGTCGATTAAAGACGCGGTGTGATTGTCATTTTGAATTTTGTAATAATCGACAATCGCTCTTTTTTGTGCGAAGATTTCTGTAACGGAGTTGGTTAAGACTGCATTTTCGTTGAGACTTTGATGTCTTTCGATGATTTGCACATGCGAATTTTCGCCAACAATCACCAAATTTCGCGGTTGAACCAGCAGTGCGGCTTCGCTTCCGGTAGAGAAATACATGATTTCAATTGGCTTGTCGGTCACTTTGCTTTTGGGGATATTGATGTACGCTCCTTCGCTTGCAAACGCCGTATTTAAGGACGTCAGACTTTCTTCTTTGTTAGCAATGTGATTGAAATAATTGTCGATCACCATTTTGTATTTTGGCTTGTTTAGCGCCGAAGACATCAGGCAAACATCGATTCCGTCATGCGTAGTAGAAGACAAAAATGAACTAAAAATACCGTCGATAAAAACGACTTTATAGGTGTCGATTTCGTGTAGGAAATATTTTTTTACATCGGCAAATTGAATGGTGTTTTCGTTTTTTGGAAAAACCGTAAAATCATTTTTGAGTAAAGAATTCAACGACGTGTATTTCCACGCTTCTTCTTTTTTGGTTGGAAAACCTTTGCTTTCAAAATTTTGGATGGCAGAAGTTCTGATGTTGTGTAAATCGGCGTCTACATCAACTCGTTCTTCAAATGCCATAAAAGAGGCGATGAGTTTTTCTTTTAATTCCATATATCGGTAGTTGTCGGTCGTCAATCAAAAATCGAAAACCAGTAACGTTTTATGCTTCTTGTTCTTGTTTGATCCAGTCGTATCCTTTTTCTTCGAGTTCATAGGCTAGTTCTTTTCCGCCTGATTTCACAATTCTTCCGTTATATAAAACGTGAACGAAGTCTGGAACGATATAATCTAAAAGTCTTTGATAATGCGTAATAACTATGATGGCGTTGTTTTCGCTTTTCAATTTGTTGACGCCGTTGGCAACGATTCGAAGCGCATCGATGTCTAATCCGGAATCGGTTTCGTCCAAAATAGCGAGTTTAGGCTCAAGCATCGCCATTTGAAAAATCTCGTTTCTTTTCTTCTCGCCACCTGAAAAACCTTCGTTGAGTGAGCGCGACAAAAACTTACGATCAATTTCTAACAATTCTGATTTTTCTCGAATAAATTTTAGCATTTCATTCGCTGGCATTTCTTCTTTTCCGTTGGCTTTTCTCGTTTCGTTGATAGCTGTTCTCATGAAATTAGTTACGGAAACACCAGGGATTTCAACTGGATATTGGAAAGACAAAAACACACCTTTGTGAGCGCGCTCTTCTGGAGCCAAATCTGCTAAATCTTCGCCGTCTAGGAATACTTGTCCGTCGGTTACTTCGTAATTTTCATTTCCAGCAATGACTGCTGAAAGTGTACTTTTTCCCGAACCGTTTGGACCCATAATCGCGTGAACTTCTCCGGCTTTAACCTCGAGATTGATTCCTTTTAATATTTCTTTATCTTCGACTGAAGCGTGTAGATTCTTTATTTGTAACATGTTGCTTTTATTAAGGCTTTTGAATTTGTTTGAGGTTTATCCGACGCTTCCTTCTAGCGAAATTTCTAAAAGTTTCTGCGCTTCCACAGCAAACTCCATCGGCAATTTATTTAAGACATCTTTGCTGAAACCGTTTACGATCAAAGCAATGGCTTTTTCGGTTGGAATGCCGCGTTGGTTGCAATAAAACACTTGATCTTCACCAATTTTTGACGTGGTTGCTTCGTGTTCTATTTTAGCCGTTGGATTTTTGCTTTCGATGTAGGGAAAAGTGTGAGCGCCGCAATTATTTCCCATCAAAAGCGAATCGCATTGTGAAAAATTTCGGGCGTTTTCAGCACGGGCACTAATTTGAACCAATCCACGGTAACTGTTTTGAGATTTCCCGGCAGAAATTCCTTTGGAAATAATCGTCGACTTGGTGTTTTTTCCCAAGTGAATCATTTTCGTTCCCGTATCTGCTTGTTGGAAATTATTAGTCACTGCAATTGAATAGAATTCACCAACGGAATTATCACCCTTTAAGACGCATGAAGGATATTTCCAAGTGACTGCCGAACCTGTCTCAACTTGCGTCCATGAGATTTTAGCGTTTTTCTCGCACAATCCACGTTTGGTTACGAAATTGAATACCCCGCCTTTTCCTTCTTTATTTCCTGGATACCAATTTTGAACAGTAGAATATTTGATTTCAGCATCATCCAAGGCAATTAGTTCAACAACTGCAGCGTGCAATTGGTTCTCATCTCGACTTGGAGCCGTACATCCTTCTAAATACGATACATAACTGCCTTCATCAGCAATCACCAACGTTCTTTCAAACTGACCTGTTCCCGCTTGATTGATTCTGAAATACGTTGACAATTCCATTGGGCAACGAACGCCTTTTGGAATGTAACAAAACGAACCGTCAGAAAAAACGGCTGAGTTTAAAGCTGCATAAAAATTATCTTTTTGCGGAACAACGGTTCCCAAATATTTTTTACCAATTCTGGATGTTCACGAATCGCCTCAGAAATACTCATGAATATGATGCCTTTTTCGCCCAATGTTTTTTTGAATGTAGTCGCCACAGAAACTGAGTCGACCACGATATCCATCGCAACGCCTGAAAGCATTTTTTGTTCATCGATAGAAATGCCTAATTTCTTGAAAGTTTCCAATAATTCAGGATCTACTTCGTCTAAACTTTCATATTTCGCTTTGCTTTTAGGAGCAGAATAATAAGATATGGCTTGAAAATCTGGTTTTTCATAATGAACGTTCGCCCATTCAGGCTCTTTCATTTGTTCCCAAGCTCGAAAAGCCTCTAGTCGCCAGTCAGTCATCCATTGTGGCTCTTCTTTTCGAAGTGAAATGGCGCGAACTATGTCTTCATTGAGACCAATAGGAAAGGTGTCTGACTCGATATCGGTATAAAATCCGTATTCGTACTCTTTGTTTTCGAGTTCGATTTTTAAATCATCTTCGGTATATTTTGGCATAATTAATTGGCTGAATTATAATGAAAATGATTCTCCGCAACCGCAAGTTCGACTTGCATTTGGATTATTAAAAACAAATCCTTTTCCGTTCAATCCGCCTGAAAACTCTAATATGGTTCCTGCTAGATATAGGAAAGATTTTTTTTCTACGGCAATTCGCACTTGATTTACTTCAAAAACTTTATCGGTTTCTCCTATTTCTTTGTCGAATTTCAACTCATAAGACAATCCGGAACAACCGCCGCTTTTAACGCCTACACGAACGTAATCTTTTGTAGCGTCGAAGCCATCATCCTGCATCATTTCGACGATTTTTTTACTTGCTGTATCTGATACTTGTATCATAACTGTTCTTGCTTTGATTTTAATATTCGGACGCTAATCAATTTGAAAAAACAGATTTGAAAAAACCATCCAAAGCTCCTTATATTGATTTTGTCTAAATTAACCGCAAAGATATACTAAAATATACTTTACGAAATCAAGACGTACATTTTTAAATATAATATTAACATAGAAAAAACTGATTTTAATAATAAGTCCAATTGATTTTTAGTACTTTTCGCATTGCAAAAGAATTTTAATTGAGAATAAAAAACATATGAAACTTTATCCTATTGAAGCGGGGAATTTCAAATTAGATGGCGGCGCTATGTTTGGCGTTGTACCAAAAACTATTTGGAACAAAACTAATCCCGCAGATGCGAATAATCTGATTGACATTGCAGCGAGATGTCTCTTAATTGAAGATGGTAACCGACTCATTCTCATAGACACCGGAATGGGAAACAAACAATCTGAGAAGTTTTTTGGATATTATTCCTTGTGGGGAACGCACAGCATTGACAAATCCTTGGCTGCATATGGTTTCCATCGGGATGATATTACAGATGTATTTATGACACATTTGCATTTTGACCATTGCGGAGGAAGTGTACAATGGAACGCTGACAGAACCGGTTACGAGGTTGCCTTCAAAAACGCAAAATATTGGAGCAATTCTGATCATTGGGAATGGGCCACCAAACCAAACGCTAGAGAAAAAGCCTCTTTTTTGTCTGAAAACATTTTACCGATGCAAGAAAGTGGACATTTGTCGTTCGTAAACAGAACTAATGCTGCTTTTCTTGACCAATCCGAATTGGGTTTTGGGATTCATTTTGTAGATGGGCATACGGACAAAATGATGATACCACAGATTCAATACCAAGGGAAAACCATTTGTTTTATGGCGGATTTAGTTCCAACCGCGGGACATATTCCTTTGCCCTATGTTATGGGATACGATACGCGCCCTTTATTGACATTGCCTGAAAAAGAGTTGTTTTTGAACCAGGCGGCAGATCAAAATTTCTATTTGTTTTTAGAACATGATGCTCATAATGAAATTATTACGGTGGAGCGAACCGAAAGAGGAATTCGTTTGAAAGAAGTTTTTTCTGGCAAAGAAATTTTTGACTTATAGGCATGTCTTAAACATTTTTTTGTTTATTTGACGTATCAAATTTTGATGGCTTATCTTTTAGAGATTCATATGGGAAGTATTGAGACTATTAATTTTTACCTACTCGACAAAGCGATTCGAACCTATCGAAACTATTCGCAAAAGAAAATAAAAGAAAACGGACTAAACATTACCGTGGATCAATGGTTGATTATGAAAGTTCTTTTTGAGAATCCGAATATCCCTCAAATAGATCTTGCCAAAAGAGTTTTTAAAGACAACGCTTCGATAACACGGATAATTGATTTGTTGGTTAAAGCCAAATACTTAGACCGCAAAACAAATCCCAAAGATCGCAGAACTTCTATTTTGCGAGTTACGCCGGCTGGAGAACAAATGATATACAAAGTTCAAGACTTGGTTTTGGAAAACAGAAGGAATGCGCAAGCAGGCATTGCTATTGAAGACTTAGAAAATTTGAACAGCACGTTACAGAAAATAATCTTAAATTGTCAATCTTAAAAGTACTTTGGGCTATGTTAAAAATGATCTATTTAATTACGCTTCTATTTATTACCTCCATTCGATTTATTCTCAATTTAATAGAATCCTTCTGGTCGTAAATAATAGAAATTAAACATTCCGTTTGAGCTTTGATAGTGATCTACCTTAAAGACGTGCTTACAGAGCATCCTAAATTATTGTTAACTAATCCTGATTTTAAAAATAATCCTAATTATTTTTGACCTTTCCTAAAAACTAAAAAAATGAATTTAATTAAATCTGCTTGTTTCTCGATTGCTACTTCTTTAGTCATGTCGTTTTCCCTCCAAGCACAGACTAGCGCTGCTTTTGCTGCCAAAAAAGGGAAATTAACCGAAGACCAATTAAAAAGATGGAGTCATCTCGACCTTGCAAAAGATAGTATTCCGGGAATGAGTGTCGATCGCACCTATTCAGAACTAATCAAAAACAGAAAAGGCAAAAAGATTATAGTTGCTGTCCTTGATTCGGGAGTTGATGTTGATCACGAAGATTTGAAATCCGTGATTTGGACCAATCCAAAAGAAATTGCGGGTAACGGTAAAGATGATGACAAGAATGGTTATGTTGACGATATTCACGGTTGGAACTTTTTAGGAGATTCCGGGCTTGAAAATCTAGAAATGACACGTATTATGAAAAAAGCAGACGATGGTTCTGAAGAATATAAATCTGCTAAAGCCGAATATGAAAAAATGTTGCAGGACAATATGCAAAGTAAGCAACAAGTTGATTTCTTATTTAAATGCAATCAAACAATTAAAGACTTCTTAAAGAAAGATAATTATACCTTAGAAGAAGTCAAAGCTATTGAATCTACTGACCCTGCTGTTACTAAAAGCAAACAAGTAATGACAAGCGTAATCGGTCAAACTGGCGCCAACTTCAATGAAGATTTGAACGATTATAAGAATCAAGTTTATGACATGCTAAACTACAACCTCAACAAAGATTTTGATGGAAGAAAAGTTCTGGGCGACAACGCAGACGACATGAATACAAAATCTTATGGCAATAATGTAGTTTACGGACCTGACAAAAAAGAGGCACTACACGGAACACACGTTGCGGGTATTATAGCACAAAGCAGATACAATAATATTGGTGGCGACGGAATTGCAAATGATGTTGAAATTATGGCTATCAGAGCAGTGCCAAACGGAGATGAATATGATAAAGATATTGCTTTAGGTATTCGTTACGCAGTCGACAACGGAGCAAAAGTAATCAACGGAAGCTTTGGTAAAAGCTACTCTCCTCACAAACAATGGGTTTATGATGCGATCAAATATGCTGAAAGTAAAGACGTTTTGATTGTTCATGCCGCTGGAAATGACGCAAAAGACATTGATGTAGAAAACAATTTCCCAAATGATTCTGATGACAAAAAAACAGAATTCGCTTCAAATGTACTTACGGTTGGTGCTTTGAATTATGAATACGGTTCAAATGTATTGGCGCCGTTTTCAAACTATGGTAAGCTCAATGTAGATGTATTTGCGCCAGGAATGAAAATTTATGCAACAACGCCAAACAACACATATAAATACGAGCAAGGAACTTCAATGGCTTCTCCAAATGCCGCAGGTGTTGCTGCTTTAATTCGTTCGTACTTCCCGAATTTAAAAGCAAAACAAGTAAAAGAAATTCTAATGAATTCAGGAATTGCTTTCGATCAAAATGTTGAAGTTGGCGGCGATCCAAAAGATTTGCGTACGTTAAGTCAAATTTCGACTTCAGGAAAAATGGTTAGTGCCTACAACGCTTTTAAAATGGCGGAAAAAATGTCAGCAAAAATCCCAGCAAAAAAGAGTAAGAAAAAAGTAAGAGGATAATCTTTTTTTCTTTGCTGTTAAAATGAGCTTGCGAGATGACCAATCTTCAAGCTTATTTTAATTTTATAAAACATCTAATTCTTGAAATATGAATAAATTCTGTCTTCTTTCTTTTCATTTCCTTGTCTTTTCAATCGGATGGTCCCAAAGCGCAGGATATTGGCAGCAAAAAGTCGATTATAAAATGAATGTGGTTGTCGATGCAAAAAACTACCAATACAAAGGCGATCAAACTTTGGTATATACCAATAATTCGCCCGACACCTTAAAGCGCGTGTATTATCATTTGTATAATAATGCGTTTCAACCCGGAAGCGAAATGGATGCCCGTTTGCAAAGCATTGCAGATCCAGACCGAAGAATGATTACTAAGACTAAAGTCGATGGAAAAGACCTCAAAGAAAGCCGAATTGCAAAATTGAAACCGAATGAAATTGGTTATCTCAGAATTTCAAATTTCAAACAAGATGGCGTTATTGCTGAAGCAAAAGAAGTGGGAACTATCCTCGAAGTTACTTTGACAAAGCCGTTACTTCCGAATTCTCAAACTGTTTTTACTTTAGATTTTAACGGACAAGTTCCTGTTCAAATTCGAAGATCAGGCAGAAATAACGTTGAGGGAGTTGAATTTTCTATGTCGCAATGGTATCCAAAAATGGCGGAATTTGATTTTGAAGGCTGGCACGCGGATCCATACATCGCTCGAGAATTTCACGGCGTTTGGGGCAACTTTGATGTAAACATTACGATTGATAAAGATTATGTTTTAGGAGGAAGCGGGTATCTTCAAAACAAAAATGAAATTGGGAAAGGCTATCAAGACTCCGGTGTTGTAGTCAATTATCCTAAGAAAACAAAAACATTGACTTGGCATTTTGTGGCGCCAAACGTACATGATTTTACTTGGGCAGCGGACAAAAATTATTTGCATGACACCTATCAAATTCCGAATGGAGCGACACTTCATTTTCTTTACAAAAACAACCCAAAAATTATTGAGAATTGGAAAAAAGCTGAGCCCGAAACGGCTCGTTTGATGCAATTTTACAATCAAACGGTCGGCAAGTATCCGTACGACCAATATTCTGTAATTCAAGGCGGCGATGGCGGAATGGAATACGCCATGTGCACCTTAATTTTAGGCGAAGGCGACTATGACGGTCTAATTGGTGTAATTGCTCATGAAATGGCGCATTCGTGGTTTCAACATGTGTTGGCTTCGAACGAAAGTAAACACAGTTGGATGGACGAAGGTTTTACGTCCTACTTAGAAGATTTGGGAATGAATGAAATTGCGACAAAAAAAATTGTCAATCCTCATGAAGGTTCATATAAAGGCTATTATTTTATGGTCAATTCAGGAAAAGAGCAACCACAATCTACGCACTCAGACCGTTATGATTATAATCAAATGTATAGCATCACTTCTTATAGCAAAGGTGATGTTTTCTTGGCGCAATTGGGTTATTTGATTGGAAAAGAAAATCTGATGAAAACCATCAAAAAATATTATGCTGATTTCAAATTTAAACATCCAACACCCAACGATATCAAGAGAACCGCTGAACGTGTTTCTGGCGCTAATCTAGACTGGTACTTAACCGACTGGACGCAAACCACAAACACCATTGATTATGGAATAAAAAGCATTGAAGAAAAAGAAAACAAGACGACTGTTACGTTAGAACGAATCGGAAGAATGCCCATGCCTATCGATCTAACTGTGCGCTATACAGACGGAACACAGGAAAGTTTTTACATTCCGTTGCGAATGATGAGTTTTATTAAAGAAAACCCAACGACCGAAATCAAAAGAAGTGTTTTGCCTGATTGGGCTTGGGCTTATCCGACATATACTTTTCAACTTTCAAAGCCCAAAAGCAGCATCCAAAATATTACGATCGACGAAAGCGGCTTGATGGCAGATGTGAAAAAAGATAACAATGTTTACCCCGCGGAAGTAAAAACAGAAGTAAAAAAATAATATGAAAAAAGCCTTCCGAAATAGTCCTGGAAGGCTTTTAAATTATGGTTTTTATTGATCCTCTTTGTATAGCAGTTGTTTCTTCAACTTGAGAATAGTGCTTGTCTTTTGATTGTTAGTTGATTGTGAAATGTAAAGTTAATCAGAAACAACGTGGGGCTTTTTACATAGTTTCTGTTTTAACTTTCAAAATTCATAGTCGCGTTTCCAAAACTATTTACCGTTCTCGTTTTTATACTATTCGCTTCGTACCTTTGTTCTACTGTTGAGACCACCAAAATGAATCAAAAATATCCGAAATCAGAAAGGCTTAAAAGCAAAAACACGATTGATCTTCTTTTTTCAAAAGGAAAGTCGGTGTCAAAGTATCCTTTGCGGTTGGTGTACGTGCAGCTAGAAAACGAAGCCAAATCGGACATTCAAGTTGGCGTATCTGTTTCTAAAAAGTATTTCAAAAAAGCGGTTGATAGAAATTATTATAAGCGAGTGCTTCGAGAAACCTATCGCCTTAACAAACATATCATTCTAGAGTCTGTCAAGGATTCTTATGCATTGATGTTTTTTTACCAAAGTGCCGATCGTCTGTCCTATGACGAAATTCATGAAAAAACAATTCAATTATTTGGAAAATTTAAGACACAAATCGAAACAGAAAAACCAACCTAAGGCTTTAATTCAGAGAACATACTTGAAGGAATTCCCAATAATTATTGTTTTTAAACGTTAAACTTTTATATTTGAGCCTAATTCGAAAATTCGAACTTTTTACACATCCCAATGAAACCATTTTACAACTTTTCTTTCCTTAAAAAAAGATACCTTATCCCAGTTATTTTAAGTGGATTTTTACTTGTTGGCGCTAGTTTTAAAGAAGATTTTTTTGAAGTCGCCAAACAAATTGAAATTTTCACTACGCTTTTCAAAGCTGTCAATTCTAATTATGTAGACGAAACCAATCCGGGAGAGTTGATGGACAAAGCAATCAAAAGCATGTTGGCCGACTTAGATCCTTACACCAATTATTTCAACGAACAAGATGTCGTTAAATTTAAAATCAATAATACTGGTGAATACACGGGAATTGGCGCATTGATTACGCGAAAAGAAGACAAAGTAATTATCAAAGAACCATACAAAAATTTCCCGGCAGATAAGGCTGGATTAAAAGCAGGTGATGAAATCATTCAAATTGGTGATGTTGAATTGAAAGATTTTAAAGACGATGCTTCTCAATTACTCAAAGGCGCTAAGAATACGAAAGTTAACCTCAAATATATTCGACAAGGAAAAGTGCTTACCACTGAAATCGTTTTGGATGAAGTGGATATCAAAGCGGTTCCGTTCTTTGGCAAAATTGATGATAAAACCGGCTATATTGTTTTGTCCCAATTTAATAACAAAGCGGCACTAGAAACCAAGGAAGCGCTTGAAAAATTAAAGAAAGACGGCGCAGAGAGAATTGTTTTGGATTTGAGAGGAAACCCAGGTGGATTGCTGAACGAAGCGGTTAGTATCTGCAATCTTTTCGTTCCAAAAAACGAGGTGATTGTTACAACCAAATCGAAAATTGAAAAGCACAACAACACTTATAAAACGACGAGAGATCCAATCGATACAGAAATTCCTTTGGCAATTATTGTCGATGGAAAAAGTGCGTCTGCTTCTGAAATTGTATCGGGCGCTTTGCAAGATTTAGACCGAGCTGTTGTCATTGGCTCACGAAGTTATGGAAAAGGGCTGGTTCAACGACCTGTCGACTTGACTTATGGAACCCAAATTAAAATTACAATATCCCGCTATTACACGCCTTCCGGACGATGCATCCAAGCGCTAGATTATTCGCACAAGGATAAAGATGGAAAGGCGATTCGAACAGCTTCAGACAAATACAACGCATTTAAAACCCAAAGAGGAAGAACGGTATATGATGGCGGTGGTATTCTTCCTGATGTTGTGATGGATGAAACGAAGCTCAGTCCAATTACCGAAGCTCTTGTCAAAAATGATGGCATCTTCAACTTTGTAACGGACTACTATTACAAAAATCCCAATCTAGGAACGACAATTCCGACGATTACTGATGCAGACTTTGCGAATTTCAAAGCATTTCTGAAAAAACAAAATTTCAACTTTGATTCTGAATCCGAATTGGCTTTAAAGAAAACACTAGACGCCGCCAAGAAAGACAAGATTGATGGTGCGATTTCTGCGGAGTACAATCAATTATTAGCCGCTATTCAAAAAAGTGAAGAGACACAACTGAATCAAAATCAAAAGGAAATTAAGAATCTAATATTAGATGAAATCATCAAGCGATACCAGTACAAAGAAGGTTTATATCAATACTACATTAAGAACAATTCCGAAGTAAAAAAGGCGGTCAGTATTCTTAGCAATTCTACTGAGTATAACAAAATCTTAAATAAATAATGGGTCGATTTTTTACATTTTTTCTATTGTTTTTTTGTGGCTTTTTGTATGCTCAAGAAGAGGTGGTTCAATCGGTATATTTTGAATTTGATAAATTTCACTTAGACGAAAAACAAGGGAATACGGTAGTAGATTTTATTAAAAACACAGATTCTACTAGAATTGAATCCATTCAAATTTTTGGCTATACAGATGACGTTGGGAAGGACGCTTATAATTTTAAATTATCTACCAATCGCGCTAATGCGATTCGAGAAAAACTTATTCAAAGCGGCATTAAAAACAAAATTATAGTCACCATTGAAGGTAAAGGCCGGATTCTAATTGATGATGATATCGTTGAAAATCTTCCTGAAAAAAGATCTAAAAACCGCCGAGTCGATTTGGTGTTGAATCTCAAAGAGTTACCTAAAATTGAAATTCCAGGTTTTTACACCACAATTCAAAAAAATCACATCGTTGGAGATCACGTGTATCTAGAGAACTTACTTTTCGAACGCGGCAGTAGTAAACTTACTTTTGAAGCCAAGACACAGCTCGATAAAATTGCGAAATTACTGCTTAAATATCGCAAGTTAGAGTTTGAAATACAAGGTCATGTCTGTTGCACACCACCCTATCAAAAAGAGGCCATCGATAGAGAAACTCGAAAAAGAAACTTGTCAAGCAACAGAGCCGAATCTGTTTTTAAGTACTTAGCGTTTAAGAAAATAGCAAAGAATAGAATGACTTTTAAGGGTTATGGCAACTCGGTTCCTTTGGGCAAAGGATCGGAATATGACCGCAGAGTTGAATTGGTAATAACGAAAATCTAAGTGGTTATTTTCATTTGAATGTGCGGAATATCGTCTTCTAAATAAACTTCACTCGTTACCTCAAAACCATGACTTTCGTAAAATTTTTGTAAGTAGAGTTGCGCAGAAATTGTAATTGATGTTGTCTTGTAATAATCCTTAATCGCGGCAATCGCTTTTTGCATCAATTCGTGCCCCCACTTTTTATCACGATAATTTGTTCCCACTACTACCCGCCCAATCGAAGCTTCTTCAAAATAATCTCCCGCATCAAAAAGTCTAGCGTAGGCGACAATTTTTGAATTGAATTCGCCGATAAGATGCAAAGCCTTGCTATCCTTTCCATCAATGTCTTGATAGACGCAATTTTGCTCGACGACAAAGACTTCACTGCGCAATTGCAACAAATCATATAGCTCGAGTGTAGATAGTTCGTGAAATCGCTTTATTTTCCATTTTAATGTCATTTCTTCTTCTTTTGAGGTTTCTTGATAAACTCTACCGACTTAATGATTGCTTCTAGTTCGAACATTAAGTCTCTTTTCTCTTTCGACGGATCATAGCAAAATCCTTCTAAGACCAGAATTCTTTTGTTCGCTCGATCGATGATATTGTAATTGATGAAAGGTCCGGACATGAAATCATTTTTGAGCTCCCAGGTTCCTTTGGTTTCATACGTTTCTTTGCCCTTAATATTGATGTGAAATAAATACGGTGCATACGAGTCTTCAGTAACCATTTGGGTATTGCGAGCTCGGCCATGAATGTATAAGTTCCCAATCGAGTCTCGTGTTCTAATAATGCTCTGTGTGACTGGAAGATTTCTATTGATTGCTCCAAGAGGCAATTGGTAGATCAAAATACTGGTGTTCCCGCTGGTGATTTCCTTTTTGAGCCAAATAAATTTGCGTCGTTCCAACACATAGTTATAGCCTTTTGGAATTTTGAGGTCGATTCTGAATTTTTTATTGATTTTCTTAGTAGTAATAGTTGCGGTATCAATAGCGCGTTGGTTCTCTTCAATTTCAGTTTGACGCATTTTGGAAATTATAGTCGATGCGTTTTTTTCAATCAAATCAAGAATAATTGGTGTCGTTTTTCCAGAAATGTGAATCACGTTTTGGGGAAAAGCATATTCGTTTTCGACAATCTCAAATCTGTTTTTTGATTCCTTTTTGATTACAATGATGTTGCGAGAATTGATCATATAACCTTCCAACAGTTTTACCGGAAACTGATTGATTGTAAAGAGCGGTTCTTCTTGAGGTAAACCAATGACTGGCGAGGCAAATTTATTTCGAATAGTATCTCCGATTTCGCCGTTCCACAATGGGTCGTCGATGATGACAGAGATTGTATTTATTTTGCCTGTTGTTTTTTCTTTCTCCTTGTTGTTTTTAAACTGACAAGACTGCAAAAAAACAGAAAAAATAAGCACAAAAAAAAGGGCTTTTTTCATATTGTGTTTACTATGAAATAAGCCCTAAATTTAGGTAGATTTTTTTAACTATCCGTTTATTTTCAATTTCATTCCTGGTTTTAGAGAATTGCCATTGATTCCGTTCCATTTTTTGATATCAGAAACACTTACGCCAGGATATTTTTTAGCAATACTAAAAAGAGAATCCCCTTTTTTAACGTAGTAGTGATCGTCTTCTCTTTCAGCTTTAGAAAGTTTGTCTTTTTTAGAAGATTTTTCTGCAACTGCTTGATTGGTATCAACAATTAATTTTTTTGCTACGATTAATTTGTCTCCTAACTGAATATTATCTTCGGTAAGGTCATTCCACATTTTGATATCAGAAACTGCAACATTATTCTTTTTAGCGATACTTCCTAAATTATCACCTTTTTGAACGATATACTCTACATTTTTGATTTCTGATCTTGGGGCAATCGTTTCTTTTTCTTCGCTTATTCTAATATCTGCTACTTTAAGTTTGCTTTCTAACTTAATGGTATTGTCTTGCAGGTTATTCCATTTTTTCAATTCATCAATAGTAATATTGTGTTTTTTCGCAATGGTAGACAAATTATCGCCTTGCTCAACGATGTAAAAATTTTATGGTTTCTCGGTGTTTTCAACTGCTTCTTTTTTAGATTTCTCATTCAAAGCAATATTATCCGACTTTACCAATTTTCTAACGGTTGTAACAACACGTTCGTTGGTAATAATTTTTAGGCTTTTTCCTAAGGCAACATTGTTGCTTTTAAGTTTATTCCATTTTTTAAGGTCAGACATCGCAACATCATACTTTGCTGCTATTTCGCTTAAATTATCCCCTTTTTTACTTTGTGAAATTTAGTTACATCTTGAAAGGACACTACTTTTTCTTCTTTGTAGACTTTCTGATCTTTCGGTGTAACTTGAGCTACAGCAGTTGTAATTGTCGATGTTGGTTTTGAAACACTTGCAACCGCAGTAGAATCTACTTTAGGTTTCTTCACTCGAGCGGCAATTCTTTCGCTAGTAATGATTTTCAATTTTCTTCCAAGCGGCGCCTTGTTACTTTTTAATTTATTCCACTTTTTAAGATCAGACATTGACACATCATAGCGATCGGCAATTTCACTCAAATTATCGCCTCGCTTGACTTTGTGAAATTTAGTTCTAGAAACGGTATAACTTTCTCCACTTTCAATAGAATCCCGCGACGCCAAAGCAGATTGAAAACGAGAAAATGGTCTCTCACGTTGATCCAACTCGTGTTGAACGTAAGCATATATCTTTTCTTCGTTGGAAGTAAAAACAGCAATTTTATCCAAAGGCAATCTCAAGAAATGCTTGTTATCGAAATACGCTGGAATAACATTCAATTTGAATTGTGGATTTAACAGTTGCAATTGCGCTACTGGAATATCCAACAAATCTGAAATTTGTTTGAACGTCATTTGCTTTTGAATCATGATGGTATCTGTGGCAAAATGCTTGACAACCGCTCTGTTCGGAACAATTCCGTGTTCTTTATGGTACTCATAAATATACATTGTTGCCAAGAAAGCAGGCACATATCCTTGTGTCTCTTGTGGAAGATATTTTCTAATATTCCAGAAGTTTTGTTGTCCGCCAGAACGTCTGATGGCTTTGGCAACATTTCCTGGTCCAGAATTGTAAGAAGCCAACACTAAATCCCAATCGCCAAATATTTTATACATATTGGTCATATATTGGGCAGCCGCTTCACTTGCTTTTAAAGGATCGCTTCGGTCATCTACATAGGAATCAATATTCAAATTGTATTGTTTCCCGGTTTGATACATAAATTGCCAAAGTCCAGTTGCTCCAACTCTTGAAACTGCTTTCGGATTCAAAGCAGATTCTACAACGGCTAAATATTTGATCTCCAAAGGCACGTTTTGTTTCGCCAAAGCATCTTCAAAAAGTGGGAAATAATATTCAGAAACCGCCATTAATCTTTCGTAGGCTTTCTTTCTGTTTCGCAAAAACGACTTGATGATATTCTCTAACCCTTGATTGTATTCGATATGAAATGGAGATTTTGAGTCCATTTCTTTCAAACGTTGTTTCAATAACTCTGTTGGCAATTCATAATCAACCTTCTCATCAAGATTGATGGTTTTGATGTCATTCTCTAGGTCATTATACAAATCTAAACTGGTCAATTCCTTCATCCATAAGCTATCAACGCATGAAGCGATATTGTCTTTGATGAATGTTTTTTTGATGGAATCGAGATAGGATATATTACTTTGGGGCTTAGTGAAAAGATCCTGTGCGAAGGTCGTGTTGACTAAAAACAGTACGGTGACGACGGTGATTATTTTTTTTAATTTCATAAAGTATATTTTAATTTCTGTAGGTAGAAAGTATGTTCTTAAGCGTCTAAAAAATTGCCTTTTAGAGGACATCAATTATTTCAAATCGTTCTAATTCAAAACATTGTCCGTGGCAAAAATAGGAATCTTATAATAATTAAAGCTACGTTTATAACTTAAAATTGTCCTAAATATTGTAATAAGTCGCTTTTTGTCGTGTTAATTGTGAATTTAATCGAGGATTGCGGCAATTCCTGGTAAGGTTCTTCCTTCGAGCATTTCGAGCATGGCGCCACCGCCAGTCGACACATAACTCATCTTTTCTTCCAATCCAAATTGTTTTACGGCCGATACAGAATCGCCACCACCAACCAAAGAAAAGGCTCCGTTTGCAGTAGCTCCAGCGATATAATTGCCCAATTCGATGGTTCCGTTCGCAAAAGACGGCATTTCGAAAACGCCTAAAGGTCCGTTCCAAAGAATGGTTTTAGATTCAAGAATAACTTTTTTGAAGTTCTCCAATGATTTTGGACCAGCGTCTAAGCCTTGCCAGCCATCTGGAATATTGTTGACATCTACAACTTGCGTCTTCGCGTCGTTAGAGAATGCATCTGCAGCAACAACATCAACGGGAATATGAATTTGCACTCCTTTTTCTTTGGCCAAACGCAAAATTTCTAAAGCCAATTCTTGTTTGTCGTCTTCACAAATAGAATCGCCAATTTTTCCGCCGAGTGCTTTTACGAAAGTGAATGTCATTCCACCGCCGATAATCATGTGATTTACTTTGTCTAAAATATTTTCGATAACCGTAATTTTTGAAGATACTTTTGAACCTCCAAGAACTGCAGTTACCGGCTTCTCGCTATTTTTTAAAACTCTATTTAAACTTTCTATTTCACGAGCCAATAACATTCCGAAACATTTGTGGTTTGGGAAGAATTGCGCAATAATTGTAGTCGATGCGTGTGCGCGATGCGCGGTGCCAAAAGCATCATTCACGTAGATATCGCCTAGTGAAGCCAATTCTTTTGAAAATGCTACATCGCCGGCTTCCTCTTCGTTGTGAAAACGCAAATTTTCTAACAATAAAACTTCTCCTGCTTTTAGATTTGCCGCAGCCGTTTGTGCTGGTTCTCCAATACAATTTTCAGCGAATTTTACCGAAACGCCTAGAATTTCGGATGCGGTGGAAAGAATATGCTTTAAAGAATATTTTGCTTCCACGCCTTTTGGTCTGCCTAAGTGCGACATCAAAATAACACTTCCGCCATCGGCAAGGATTTTATCGATGGTTGGTTTGGCAGCTTCAATTCTAGTGGCATCGGTCACATGGAAATTTTCGTCTAAAGGCACATTAAAATCAACGCGAATGAGTGCTTTTTTGTCTTTGAAATTGAAGTCAGCTAGTGTTTTCATGGAAGTTTAGTTTTTTAAATCTGCTGCAAATATACACTTAAATTTTTTTTGAGAAATCCTACGAAGTACAAAACGTGTTTGAATAGCCCCGATTAAAGCGGCATCCTTTTTTGTTTTTAAAAAGACACCTCGACTGCGCTCGAAGTGACAATAAAACAAAAAAGATATAGCGGAAAGCGGGACTACGGTTGAATCGTGACGAATTGTGCTGCTCCCACACAATAACTTTGGCTCTTGGCAACTTTCTGTTATATTTGCTCATGCTATTTTCAGAAATTTTAGGCCAGGATTACATCAAGAATCACTTGACGAAAAGCGCGCTTTCGGGACGTATTCCGCATGCGCAATTGTTTGTCGGACCAGAAGGTTGCGGCACTTTGGCGATGGCGATTGCTTATGCGCAGTTTATTTTGTGCAACAATCTTGATTCTGAAAATGCGGGTGGGAATGAAGCATGTAATTTGAAATTTCAAAATCTTTCGCATCCGGATTTGCATTTTGTATATCCGACCGTAACTACCGAAGATGTAAAAACCAAACCCAAAAGCCTTGATTTTATTACCGATTGGCGACAATTCGTGGCGGAAAATCCGTATGGGAGTTTGTTTGATTGGTATCAAGTGTTGGGCGTGCAAAACAAACAAGGAGAAATTCGCGTAGAAGATGCGCAGGAAGTGCTGAAATCTTTGGCTTTGAAATCCTATGAAGGCGGTTATAAAGTTATGATCGTTTGGATGGCGGAGAAGATGAATATTTCCGCGTCGAATAAGTTGCTGAAACTGTTGGAAGAACCTGCCGACAAAACCTTGTTTATTTTGATTGTTGAAAATGAAGAAGATTTGATTCAGACCATTCGTTCGCGTTGCCAAGCTTTGCATTTTGGTGCTTTACCTGAGAAGGAAATCACCGCTTCGTTGGTTTCACGTGAAAATATTGAACCCCGATTGGCGTCTAAAATCGCGCATCAAGCGCAAGGCAATTATAACAAAGCTTTACAATTGCTCCAAGAAAATGGCGAGGATGCGGTTTTTGAAAAATGGTTTGTCGATTGGGTTCGTGCGGCTTTTAGAGCTAAAGGCAATGCGGCCGCAATTCAAGATTTGATAGCTTGGAGCGAGCAAATTGCTGGTTTAGGTCGCGAAACACAAAAGAAATTCTTGAGTTATTGCATTACGATGTTTCGTCAGGCTTTGTTGTTGAATTATCAAACGACGAGTTTGGTTTTTATGGAGCCGAAAATCGAGAAGTTTAAGTTGGAGAATTTTGCGCCTTTTGTGAATGGCAATAATATTCAAGCGATTTTTCAAGAACTTTCTGATGCGATGTATCACATTGAGCGCAACGGCAATGCGAAAATTGTACTTACGGATTTGTCTATAAAGCTGACGCGATTAATTCATAAAAAATTCATAAAAACTAATCTGATGGTCAATAGTGCTCCGATACTTATTTTGATTTTTCTAGCGGTAACTTTTATTCAATCTGGTTATGACAAAGTCATGGACTGGAGCGGAAACGTCAACTGGTTAAAGGAACATTTTGCCAAAACCCGACTGAAAAATCATGTGCCTTTGGCCTTGCTGCATGTGCTGATTTTGGAATTGATTTCGGGAGTTTTGTGTATCGTAGGATGCATCGAATTGTTGGTGAATAGCGGTCGTACTTTCGGATTGTATGGCGGCATTTTTTCGTGTATTACTTTGATCATGCTGTTGTTTGGACAGCGATTGGCGAAAGACTACGATGGCGCAAGAACCATTGTTATTTATTTTGTTCCGGCGGTGATGGTCGTGTTTTGGTTGAGTTAATAAATTGCTCGCAAAACGCAAACTCTTAATAGTTATACATTCAAACTCGCCCTGAACAATTTCAATTCATCCCAAGTGAACGTATCTCCGTATTTTTCTTTGAGCGGATTGAGCGATTCTTCTTCATAACCTTCAAATGCTTGGGCTAATGCTTTTAATTTATCTTCAGGTAGCACTTCTGAAACCGTGACGGCTTTGATTTCAATCAATTTTGCTAAGTGCGTGCAAATGGTTTGTTTGGTCAATTTTCGAATATTGGCTATTTCAGAAATGGTGTTTTTCTCTTGCCAGAGTTCATAAGTCACAAGGAAAGTAGATTTTTTTGGTTCTTTAGTCTTAGCCGCTTTTTTGGATGTATAGCGTGCTACATCATATTCGTCTTCAATCAAGGTTACGTTTTGCGCTTTGAATTCGGTTTGAATGGCCTCGACTTTATTCGATTTGTAATTTCTAATGGCTGCGGTGTTGATGTTCTCTTTTGAAATTTCCTGTCCCGCTGCAATGGTTTGAATAAGCACTTTCGCTTTCATCATGCGCAGGATGGCTTTGGTTTGTAATTCTTCCAATTCAAGCAACTCATCAAAATAGGCTTTGGCTTTTTTGACGCGTTTGATTTCTTCTAATTTCCATAGAATCTCGCCAACTAAGCCGTCCATGGCTTTAAAGAAATAATCATAAGCCGCTTGTATTCTTTCCGAAACAAAATTGATGTCTACAGAATCAGCCTCGAATACTTTGTTCAATTGATTTAGAAATTTGCGCGCAGGTTCGACCAATTCGCCCATGATCTCCGCATTTTGCTTTGCCCAAGCAGCGTGTTTTGCTTTTTCGGAAACTTCTGATTTCTCGTTGTAACTGAATTGATGATTGCACCATTCCTGTGCTAAAACCGACCAATCGAAAGTGTTTTTGAGGTACGAATGTACAAACTTTAAAGTCTCCAATTGAAGCGTATTGGCTAAAATGGAAGGTTCCGCTTTGTTGGTGGCGTAATTCATGACATCTTGATCGCTCGATATTCCATTCATTCGCAGTGGAGAAAGCAAAACTAAGCCGTTTAACGAACGAAGTCGAGAAAGTGCCACATAGGCTTGTCCAGGAAGAAAAACTTGCGACACGTCGATTGCTGCTTTGTCGAACGTTAATCCTTGGCTTTTGTGAACTGTAATTGCCCACGCCAATTTGATAGGATAATGCACAAATGTCCCCAATACTTCTTCTTCGATTTCTTTCGTCATTTCGTTGACGGTATAGCGGATGTTTTGCCATTCGTACTTCTCGACGGCAATGGTAACGCTTTCTTCGGGGAAATTGACTAAGATTTCCTCTGCGGACAGCGACTGAACGACGCCCATTTTTCCGTTGAAATATTGCTTGTTGAAAGACAGATCATTTTTGACGAACATCACTTGCGCGCCGACTTTCAGTTCAAGTTGCGCATCAACTGGATATATTTTATCTGGAAAATCTCCGACTATTTCAGGCAAATACGTGACTAGCTTTCCATTAAGATCAACCAAAGATTGCTGATTGATGGCATCTGCTTTCGCATTGTGCGTTGTTAGCGTGATATAACCTTGATTGGACTTTAAATCAAAATGAGGCTGCACGTATGCGTTTAGTTTTTGAATGTCTTTGGCTGTAATTTCGTTGTTCCGCAGATTATTCAAAATGGAGATAAAAGCATCGTCGGATTGTCTGAAAATTTTGGAAAGTTCGATGTAAATCGGCGGATTATTTTGAACCACGTGGGAGTGGAAAAAGAACTTGCCTCTATAATATCTTTTCAGCACGCTCCATTCTTCGTCTTTTACGACTGGCGGCAATTGCAATAAATCGCCAATATACACCACTTGAACACCACCAAAAGGCAAACGGTTTTTGCGAATTGATTGCATGGTAAAGTCGATGGCGTCTAACAAATCAGACCGCAGCATACTGACTTCATCAATGATTAGCAGTTCCATATTGCGGATTACTGCCTTCTTGAGGCCGCTCATTTTGAAATGACGCATTAGGGTGCTTTTGGTTTCAAATTTTACGAAATCGGAAAAATGTGGCGCAATGGTGTCTGGAATAAATCCACCGAAAGGCAATTGAAACATCGAGTGAATGGTAACGCCCGATGCGTTGAGTGCCGCAATTCCGGTTGGAGCGACAACTACTGTGTTTTTGTGTGTGGTTTGAATGATTTCGCGCAGCAGTGTGGTCTTTCCCGTTCCAGCTTTTCCGGTTAGAAAAATAGATCTTTGCGTTTGATTGATAAATTGAAGCGTGTATTTTGCTTCGGCTGAGATAGTTTCCATTTGGCTTAGATTAGAAAACAAAAATAGTGTTTTTTATTTTTCAATGCTTGTTAAATAGTCATTTACAATTTTAAAGCATTTCAATGCACCTTCATTATTGAGATGGTCTGCATCATAAAAATCCTCCTCAAAGAAACGAGCGTCATCAAATAGATTGAGATAAAACACGTCGTTTGGATTCTTAGTTTGAAACTCGGAACAAGTCGCTTTTATTTTGCTCAATTTATTTTGATTCAAGTAGCTTTCGTATATTTTAGTTTGCGGCATAGAAACAATCAACACTTGAATGTTTCTTTGCTTGCACTTCTGAATGATATCGTTGATTCTACTTTTGTTGACTTCAAAATCTGTCAATCCATCTTCTTGAATAATGGCTCTGCTTTGCGCCACTTGCGCTGGTGGAATTCTATCAGCTTTTTTGTAGTTTGTCCCCCAACCAAGCGAATCACAATCGAGAATGGTTTTTTTCTTTACATAGCGTTTTACCAGATCCCTCGATTTGTAGAAACTTTGGGTGAATGCTAGGCAGTAATTTCTTGGGTCTAGTGCAGAAATTAGCGGAACTTCGAGCTGCATAAAACGTTGGTAATAAAACTTCCGCCAACCATCATCTCCAGAATTATCTATTTGACTAAGGTTTGTATATTCAATGCAAAACACGACTTGCTTTAGTTTTGGCAGTTTATCGACATAATTATCGAAGAGTAGTTTATCAAAATAAATAGTTTGACTAACGTTGGAGAGATTAAAGGTGTTTTTTGAAAAGCAACTTGGATTTAAACCGTACAAACAATGAGAATCGCCAAAAAGAAGCACTTCAATTTTTCGATAATTCTTGTTAATTTCTTGATTCTTAAGACTGTAATTGTTTGGGGCATTTCTATAGAAAATTTCTAGTGCTATATACATTAACACAAATGGGGCAATAAACAGAAGCAATTTTAGAAAAAATTTCCGCATTAAGTTACTATAGATTTGATTCTTTATGTTTATAAAAAAAGCCTCTATCAAAACAGAATGAGGCTAGTTTTAGTTTCAATAATTCACTACTATTTTTCGTCTTCTTTTTTACCAACTTTCTTGTCTGATGCTTTGTATTTATCATTCAATAGTTTGACAATTTCAGTAGTAATATCTAATTTATCTTCTGCATATAGGATTGATGCAGCTTCTCCCGTTCCGTAGATGTAGGTAAAGCCTTTTTCTTTTCCGTAGTCTTTGATGAATTTTTTTACTTTTTTAACCAAAGTATCCATTTCGACACCGCTTTCCTCTCTAAGCTGCTGAACTAAAGCCTGTTGTGCATAACTTAATTCTTGTTCCTTCTTTTGAAGCCTCGCGCCATTTTCTTGTGCCCATGCTTGTCCGTTGGCTTGTGCATTCTTTTGAAAATTAGTTGCTTCAGCTTTAAATCTAGCCACTTCAGCTTCTAACTCTTTGCCCATCTCGTCGCCTTTGGCTTTATATTTTGCTTCGATGTCTTTCGCTTCGGAATATTCCTCCAATAATTTTGAGGTATCCACGTAAGCTGTTTTCATTTCTTTCGTTGGAGTGGTTGATTTGTTGCATGAAACAATTGCTATTGCGAGCATACAAATTAAAAGGGATTTTTTCATAATAAGATGGTTAATTGTGATTCAAAAGTATTAATTTATTTTTATCTAAAAAGATTATCCAGTAAAAGGCATAGATAGACCTATTCTGTTTTGTTCTTAATCACATAAATATGCGAAGAGTATTCTTTAGACTTCCTCGCTTTCATATTTGATTTTAGTCCAATCCACATTGCTGAAAAATAATTCATCCTACCGTTTTTATATTTTTCAGACAATAAAGAGACATAATACGAATCAAAAATCATTGGTAGCGTTGCAACTAATTGTAGTTTTTCTCTTTCAAATAGTTTTTCAATTGAAAGTCGAGAAAAGTGCCATAAATGCCGAGGAACATCATAGGCCGCCCAAAATTTTCCATAATGTTTTGCGTCATAAGAGTTAAAATTTGGTACTGCTATAACAATTGTTCCGTTTGGTTTCAGTAATCGCTTTAGTTCTTTAATTTGCGAATTAACATCTGGCACATGTTCTAAAACATGCCACATGGTAACCACATCGACGGAATGGTCTTCCAGTTCGCTTGTTTTGTCAATATAAGTTACGCCTTTTGTCAAAGCTATATTTTTAGCTTTTTCATTGGGTTCTACACCAATGATTTGCCATCCGTTTTGTTTTGCTTGGGAAAGAAAATCTCCTGTTCCAGTTCCGATATCGAGTAATTGCCCTTTACTCTGTTGAAATTCATTAATTAAAGTCAGCTTCTTCTTTAAGGCAATATTCTTGACGAATTGATATGCTTTTTCAAATAAGGAACGCTTTCCGTCTGTGTGAGAAATATAATCCTCACTTTCGTAATATGAGGCTAATTTTTCGTCCGTAGGTTGTGGATAAGTAAAGACCAAATCAATGGATTCGTCTCTAAGCAAACGAAATTCTTCTTTCGATATAGAATGATCTTTGACGTCAAGATAATGTTGATATTTAGAAATGTCCATTATAAATTATAATATTCGTCCTTTAATTTTTTGAGATAACTCACCACAATATTTTGAAACAAAGAGCCATTTGAAAGACAATCTTCATTCTTGTCGTTGATCACTGATAAAGCAATAAACTTACGTTGTTCTCCATTTTTTGCATTTTCCGGTTCTAGATTTATTACGGCATAGTTTGCACTATTGAAATATTTTTCAAATTCATCGTTGCTATAAATGATCAATTTGTATTTGTTTTTTTCGATGGTAATCCAATATTCATTGGCATAGTAATTCTCCCCCTTAAATTTCATGGAGAGATACTTTTCTATCGTTAGATTCTTGGTGTTGTTTTCGAAAAGAAATGCATTTAAACCTTTGTTCCCCAATATTTCCTTTCCATTCGGCACAAGAATATAATCGGGAATTTGCACTGTTTGCCGAGAAACATTGCAGCTTGAACACAAGAGAAACACAAACAATAATGCCGTAATCCTTTTATTCATAAAGGTTTGCTTTTGTCGTTCCACGTGAAACATATTATCTTCCCATATAAATTAGTAGCACTGAAATATCAGAAGGAGAAACACCGCTGATTCTCGAAGCTTGTGAAATAGTGATTGGTCGAATTGATGAAAGTTTTTGCTTGGCTTCTATCGACATCGACTTTATTTTATGATAATCGAAGAATTCCGGAATTTTCACATCCTCTAGACGTGTCAATTTATTAGCATTATTTCTTTCTTTTTCAATATAACCTGAATACTTAACTTGAATTTCAGCTTGCTCCAAAATTTCTTGATCTAGGGGATTTTCATCTAGATAGGATTTCACTTTATCAAACTTTAAGACATCATCTAGTTCTATTTGAGGTCTCGAAAATATCTTGAACATCTTATCTGATTGACTTACCAATGCTGATTCCTTTGCCTCCAAAATAGGATTTGCCTCAGCTACGCTAACACTAGTCTCTTTGAAAAAGACCACCATTTTTTCAGCCTCATCAAATTTATATTCCATTCGTTTTAATCTCTCATCAGACGCCAAACCAATGGCATTTGACATCGGAGTTAATCTAAAATCAGCATTGTCTTGCCGCAGCAATGTTCTAAACTCTGCTCTTGAAGTAAACATTCTGTATGGCTCTTCTGTTCCTTTCGTAATTAAATCGTCAATTAAAACGCCTATATACGCCTCATCTCTCTTTAGAATTAGCGGTTCTTGTTCCTTAACTTTCAAGGCCGCATTGATTCCTGCCATTAAGCCTTGAGACGCTGCCTCTTCGTATCCGGTAGTACCATTGATTTGACCAGCAAAATATAACCCTTCCACCAATTTCGTTTCTAGCGTATGTTTTAATTGGGTTGGCGGAAAATAGTCATACTCTATCGCGTATCCTGGTCTAAAAAACTTCACGTTTTGAAAACCAACAACAGAACGCAGTGCTTTAAACTGAATTTCCTCCGGCAATGAGGTTGAAAATCCATTCACATAAACTTCAACCGTATTCCAGCCTTCTGGCTCGACAAACAACTGATGTCGCTCTTTGTCAGCAAAACGATTAATTTTATCTTCGATCGATAGACAATATCTCGGGCCGATACTTTTTATTCTTCCATTGAACATTGGAGAACGGTCAAAACCTTCTCGCAGTATGTCATGAACATCTAATGATGTATAAGTCATGTGACATGACTTCTGATGAATAAGTGGTCTTGTTTGATCCGAATAAGAAAATTTATCTGGCTTTTCGTCTCCTTTTTCTTCATTCATTTTAGAGTAATCTAACGAACGCCCATCAACTCTTGGAGGAGTACCGGTTTTCATTCTGCCAGATTCAAAGCCAACTTGTATTAGATCTTCAGTAATCCCGTATGCAGCGCTTTCTCCTGCTCTACCGCCTCCGAATTGCTTGTCACCAATATGAATCAGTCCATTTAGGAAAGTCCCATTTGTTAGCACCACAGTCTTAGCCTTTATTTCAATTCCCAAGGAAGTTTTAATTCCAATAATCTTATTATTTTCAATTAACAACCCTTTGACCATCTCCTGATAAAAGTCAAGATTTGGTGTTTGCTCTAGCATTAGCCTCCATTCCTCTGCAAATCTCATTCGGTCACTTTGAACACGAGGCGACCACATTGCAGGCCCTTTGGACTTATTAAGCATTTTAAACTGTATCGCAGTTTTGTCAGAAACGATCCCAGAATACCCGCCCATCGCATCAATCTCTCTGACGATCTGTCCCTTTGCAATTCCGCCCATCGCAGGATTACAAGACATCTGTGCAATGTTCTGCAAACTCATCGTTACCAATAACGTCTTACAACCCAAATTAGCAGCTGCTGCAGCGGCTTCCGATCCGGCATGGCCTGCGCCAACGACGATAACATCATATTTATCTTGAAACATTAAGGCCTTGGTTTAAAATTTAAATCTTCTTTTGTTCCACGTGAAACATTTTCATTTTCTCATCTTCTTTTAGACGCATTTCTTTCTCGTCTTTTGCAGACTTATCTTTATATCCGCAATAATGCAGCACGCCATGAACCATCACTCGTTTCAACTCGTCTTCAAAAGAAACCTCAAAATCAGTGGCGTTTTCTCTTACTCGTTGTACCGAAATAAAAATATCGCCGTGTAGTTCATTTCCTACAGAATAATCAAAGCTAATGATGTCTGTTAAAGTATTATGGTTTAGATATTGCAGGTTTATTTCAACCAAAAAATCATCGTCGCAAAAGATATAATTGATATCGCCTTCTTTTTTACCTTCAGACTGAATAACAAGCGACAACCACTTCGAGTAGTCTGATTTCCTAGCTAGTTTAAACGAAGTTTCATAATTAAAACTAATCATTGCTTTTAAAATATTCTTGCACTTTCTGACTAAAATTCGAGCGCAAAGGTAAACTTTGTCTGTTTAAAATCTCAACACTATTTAGATAATGTTGCACCGAAGCTGGCAACGGATTGGTTGTGCTATTAAAATCCTTCTTGTTGGTTTCAGATTGACGCTTCTTATCTTCGCCTTGCTCTTGAATGGCTTTTTGCAACTTCAGTAATTCATATTTCAAATTTAACGCCCTCTGCAAGGTCTCATTGTTGAAGCCTTTGTTCAACAATTGTTTTTCAATTTGCTTCATTTGCTCCAATGCATTCTGTCCGCTTCCGCCCATTCCCTTCCTGTCCAACTCATTTTGTAGCGCATCTCTCAGCTGTCTTTGCTCTTTGTAAATCTCCATAATACTTCTAGCGTCACCCTCTCCATCCTCTCCGTTTTCGCCGTCTTGACCTTCTCCCTCTCCACTTTTTCCATCTTTACCAGACTTTCCTTTGTCGCCTTGACCCGGCTTCTTCCCTTCCCCTGGTTTTTTTCCTTCTCCGGGTTTCTGTCCCTCACCTGGTTTCTTGCCTTCTCCAGGTTTATCTCCTGGCTTATCACCTTTCTTCATCCCATCTTTCATCTTTTCACCTAGACCTTCCTGTTTCTTAATAATGTCAGGAAGTTGCATGCCGGCGCCTTCTCCCTTACCTGGCTTTGGTTTGCCCATTCCAGAACCTGACATCGACATCTGCATGTTGTTTAGCAAATCACTTAAGAAGTCCGCCAACTTGTTCGCTGAAGAAACTGAATACTGTTGATGGGAAAGCCCTTTCGGAATTTGTGCCTCAACCAAACTCTCCAAGGCTTTGTCGATGTTGTAATGAACATTACCTATTTCTCTTGTAATATCTTCAGCAATTTTAGGATTCCTTAAGGACATCGCAAACAAACTATCGTCCACATGTTTGAACTGCTGCTTCAAATCTTGTTGAATCTTAAGATTCTTATTAAAAGATGGCGATCCTCTTCTTAAGCCTCTAAATTGACCCATCACTTCTTCCTGCGAGAATGAATACGCCAAAAGATTATCTAATATTTGACGCAACATTTTAACATCCTCGTCCATTTGCTCCATCTCAGCTCCTTCCATGCTTTCTTGCATTTTCATGGACATTTCTTTCATCTTCTTTGAAGCACTCTTTTGCTTTGGCTTGGCTTTGTCTTTCTTATCTTTTTGCAATTCCTCTGAAGCTTTCTTCAAATCTTCATCAATGCTTTTTTCCTTTTCTGCATCTTTTGGAATGTCTATCGGCGACTTTAACTCCTTATTCTCCTTTTCAAGATCTTTTAAATCTTCCTGGATCTTATCAAATTCCTTATTAATTTCGTTTTGCTTTTCTGTTGAATTTTCCTTTTCATTTTCAGCTAGCTTATCTTGTTTTTCAGCTAACTTGTCGAGCTTGTCTGCCAGTTGTTCCGCTTTCTTCTCAACATAATATTTCTTAGTCAACTCGACCAACTGCTCTAAGTTCTTTGTTTGATTCTTGCTATTTTGTTTGAACTCATCCAACTTCATCATCAAATCTTCATTCTTGATCTTATCTGTCAATTCTTTGAGTTCATCTAAGAGTTTCTTATTCTTCTCTAAATCCTTTTCCGCTTTCTCCAAACGTTTTTGCAACTCTTCTTTAAATTCATCTTTCTTATCCGTTTTGAATTTATCCAAATTGTCCTTCATCTTCTCAGCGAATTCCTTCATCAAATTATCTTGCTTCTTTTGACGCTCTAAAAAATCATTCACCTTTTGCTGGTCCTTAAACTCTAAATTGTCTTTTTCTTTATTCGATTTTTGAAGCTTTTCTATTTCCGAAATTTGCTTGTCTTGATTCTTTAAAGACTTCTCTAAGCCATTGATATTGCTGTTTTGTTGTTGCAATATTTGATCTTCTTTCTCAATATCTGTAGCAATTCTATTTGAAAAAACAGCAGATTTTGTACTCTTGTAATTGTGAATTACATCATTATCAAAAACTTCAAAATAATACTCATAAGAAACACCTTGCTCTACAGGCAATGTACTTGGGAAAGAAAAAACAAATTGATCATAAACGTCTTTCTTTACGTTTAATAACGCCTTCTTAAGCGTTTGCGGTTTGTCTTTTTCATAATAAACCACATTCAATTTATACAAACCATGATCATCAGAAACCTGACCAATCACGTACTTCTTTTCTGTCCTTAAACTATCGGGAGCATTATCTACAGAAATCGTCGGGAATTGATCCTTTATCACAGATATTTGATAGTTCAGTTTTTCATAATTAGCAACCCTCTCATTAGACGTAATGATTTGATAATCTGTGTTTTCGAATATTGATTTAGACAATGAAAATACATTTTCACTCTTAAGAAAAGGAGCGTTTGTTTTTAAATCCGACCAAATCACACTTTGTGTAGCTTGCGTATTCATTCGCCACGAAACTCTTGTCCCTTCAGGAATAATGGCATTTCCAGAACCTTTTATCAACTCTGCTTTTCTATTTAGATAGGATGGAAAATTCAATTGCATTTCAAAATTCGCAATCGAAGGCACGGTAATAACTTTCAACAAATAGTCTGGAGATGTAACCGCATTGGCCTCTACATAAAACGGAATTGACGATAGTGGCTTGGAAAATTTATATTGAAATTCGCCCGGTTTTATAGTTTCCATAAAATAACTTTCACCTTCAATAAAAATCATCACGTTTTCCGGAACCACTTTGCCTTTTGTTTGTACCGTCAAAGTGAAATCTTTATTCTGCTCCGTTTGTATTTGTTTATTTAATACTACAAACTCAAATGGCGCAGGAGGAACAAATTGATTTTTGAAGTGCACTACTCTATTCAAACTCTGTGAAATCATATCGCTATTCCCCGAAATATAAAAGAAAGCGAAAAACAAGACAGGCAACAATGCCAATGGAATATACTTTTTGTTGCTGTTGAAATTAATAGCGTTTCCAAAAGGAATAGGTTGCAACGAATTGGCTTTCTGATCAATTGATGCAAGCAATAACTCCGACGGATGACCTTGTGACGACAACTGCAGAAAATTAGTCAACTTGTCGCTAACTTCAGAAAAGTGATTTCCAATAATTGTAGAAGCTTCCTTATAGTCGATGCCTTTCTGAATCTTCAACAACTTAAAAGTCGGAAATAAAATATAACGCAACAACAGAAATACTTCCACGCCAATAAAAGCCCAAAACAAGATGGTTCTTCCCATCGGTTTCAGCCAAAGAAAATATTCGACAAAGAGAATAAAAAGGAAATACAGCAAACCTAAGCCAATAAAAAAAAGTATGCCGCGAATCAGTTCATTCGTGTAGTACTTCTTGATAAAAGCTTCTAATTTTTGATAAATAATGCTGGTAGAATCCAATTGATTGCGTTTTGTTTTAACAACCGATAAAAGTACGATTTTATCTGAATTAGAAAACGTTAAATAAAACGCAAACTTTTTACATTGGAAATGGCAAAAGGAATCACTAATTTTAGTTCAAAATTACGCTGATTATGAAATATTTATGGGCTTATAGTATTCCTCTTGTTGGCTTATTTGGTATTTACAGTGGCGGGATTTGGATGTATGCTGCTTTGGTTTTTGCCTTTGTATTGATTCCAATCTTAGAGCTGTTGTTGCCGATAGATGTTCGAAATTACGATGAATCAACCAAAGAAGAAAAACTAAAAAACAAGTTTTTTGATACTTTGTTATACTTGAACGTACCGATTGTTTACTTCGCACTATTATTCTCGCTGCACAAGTTAACGTCATCCACCCTAACGCAATCTGAACTAATCGGAATGACCTTGAGCCTCGGAATCATTTTGGGATCTAACGGAATTAATGTTGCACATGAACTCGGTCACCGAACTTCCTTCATCGAAAAAATACTAGGAAAATACTTTTAATTCCAAGCCATTACACCCATTTCTTTATCGAACATAATCACGGACACCACTTGCATGTCGCTACTCCCGAAGATCCTTCAACTGCAAAATACAATCAGAACTTGTATTCTTTCTGGATTCAATCTGTGATTGGAACCTACACAAAAGCATGGAAAATACAACTCAAACTCAATGAAGTTGAACATCGCTCTTTCTTTTCTTTCAAAAACGATATGCTTTGGTTTACTATCATACAAGCTTCATATCTAAGTTTCGTCTATTTTATATTTGGATTCGACGGATTGTTATTCGCAACTTTAGCTGGCATCGTCGGGCTATTACTACTCGAAACCATCAACTACATCGAACATTACGGATTAAAGAGAAATCTCTTAAATTCCGGAAGATACGAACGTGTTTCTGAAAAGCACTCATGGAATTCCAATCACATTCTTGGCCGAATTATCCTCTACGAACTCACGCGACATAGCGACCATCATTACAAATCACAAAAGAAATATCAGATCTTAGAATACCACGATGTGAGTCCACAATTGCCTTTTGGTTACCCAGCAAGTATGGTACTTTCGTTTGTTCCGCCCTTGTGGTTTGCGGTGATGAATAAAAGAATACCAACGGAAATGAGATAAATACTTTCCTTTTTTTAGGCTATCGATTAACTCAAAATCCAATCTTCGATTTACTATCTTTGCCGAAAATTTTTTAAACCATGTCAAAACCTGTTAGAGTTCGTTTTGCTCCAAGTCCAACCGGACCGTTGCATATTGGTGGCGTTCGTACTGCCTTATTCAACTATCTATTTGCCAAAAAACACAATGGCGTTTTCTTTCTTCGAATAGAAGATACCGACCAAAACCGCTTTGTTCCTGGTGCGGAGCAATACATTTTTGAAGCATTAGATTGGTTAGGCATTGCGCCAAGTGAAACTGTTGGAAAGAACGAAAAATTCGGTCCTTATCGTCAAAGCGAAAGAAAAGCGATGTACAAACAATATGCTGATCAGTTGATTGCTGCAGGTCATGCTTATTATGCATTTGATACCGCTGAATCACTTGACTTTCAAAGAAAACAACACGAAGAACAAGGCAAAACTTTTATATACAATTGGCACAACCGAGAAAAGCTAGACACGTCGCTAGTGCTTTCAAAAGATGAAACCGAAAAGCGCATTGTTTCGGGTGAAGATTTTGTCATTCGATTTAAAACACCTGTCAACGAGACTTTACACTTACATGACATCATCCGTGGCGACATTCAATTTGAAACCAATCTCCTAGATGATAAGGTTTTGTTCAAAAGCGATGGCATGCCAACCTATCATTTGGCGAATATTGTCGACGATCATTTGATGGAAACTTCTCACGTGATTCGCGGCGAAGAATGGCTTCCGTCAATGCCGTTGCACGCTTTGTTGTATCGTTCCTTTGGATGGGAAGCGCCTGAATTTGCACATTTACCTTTAATTTTAAAGCCTGTTGGGAACGGAAAATTATCCAAACGAGACGGAGACAAATTAGGATTTCCAGTGTTTCCATTAGAATGGAAAACGGAGGAAGGCATATCATCTGGCTATAGAGAAAACGGATTTTTCCCCGAAGCGGTCATCAATTTCCTAGCGCTTTTGGGTTGGAATGACGGCACCGATAAAGAACTATTTTCATTAGATGAATTGGTGGAAGCCTTCGATTTGAATCGCGTGCACAAGTCTGGCGCCAAGTTCGATCCTGAAAAAAACAAATGGTTCAATCATCAATATTTACAAAAGCAAACCAACGAAAGTTTGGCCAATTCCTTTTCGTCAATCCTTAGCGAAAAAGGCATTTCCATTGCAAATGATAAGTTAATTACGATTGTCTCTTTAATAAAAGAGCGTGCGAATTTTGTTGCAGAATTTTGGGAAATGAGCGACTTCTTTTTCGAAGCACCAACTTCTTACGATGAAAAAGCGTCGAAAAACTGGAAAGAAGACACGCCGGATTTGATGAAGCAATTGATAGCAATTGTGCGGTCGATTGATGATTTTAGCAGTTTAAATATCGAAACCATCGTTAAGGAATGGATGACTCAAAACGAAATCGGCATGGGAAAAGTGATGCAACCCTTTCGTTTGAGTTTGGTTGGTGCGCTCAAAGGGCCACATTTGTTTGATATTGTTGCGCTTATTGGAAAAGAAGAAACCATCAAACGCTTGGAGAAAGCGATTGAAATTCTATAAAAAAAGTCCCGATTGATTCGGGACTTTTTAGTTTTACTTTTTTATACTTGTAAATATCATATAACTGACTCCAAAAGTGAGGGAGTTGGTTTTTCCTGATAAGGTAGGTCCGGTATAATTATTATTTTCATCGTAGCTATTGGTCTTGACATCACCTAAAGTATTGGCCATTCCTAAACTATATCTGAAATCAAATCTTATTTTATTAAAACCTCCTGTTAATCCTAATCCAAAGCCATAATTAATTTTCGAGAAATCTGATAAACTATTACTGTCTATTAGATAGGGCAAATAGTTTTGACCATTTTCATCTTCTCCAGAGGCGCTAAGACTATCTCCAAAAGAGGCAAATACTCCCGCTTGTGGTCCTAAAAAGAATTCGCCTTCTTCTGGTTTCAGGATGTAGTAATTTAGATAGAAGCCAATCTCTGTAGTCGCATATTTTAAATTCGCATCTTTTGCTTCTGCAAAGGTGTTATCTACATATTTTGCAGCGATTGTGTTTTGTTTGTAAACTGCTTCAAATTGATAATTATAATTTTCGTGATATCCCATGTTAAAGGTAATTCCCGCATAAAATCCTGGTTTAGATTCGCTTATTAAATAAGACGATTTTAAACTTGTTTGACTATAACCCACAACAGCATAAAACCCTCTAGGAGCCTGTGCATAAGTAGAAAATGTAAGTAGGATTATGCTAAAAGTAAGTAGTATTTGTTTTTTCATTTTATTATTATTGTTTGCAATTAATATATTTTGTGTCGTGGAAAAATCCTAAAACAGCAAAGTTTTTTTCATCTGTAGTATCATATTGCTGAAGCTTTGACATGACATCTGGGCAATCCGAAAAGTACTTTGTAATCATCGGCGCAATTTTAGAGCGCTTTTCAATATCGTCTTTAGATTTGCTGTCATCCATGCTAAGTTCTTCAATCACATTTTGATTGTTATCGATGACATATAATTCATAAAAAGTTCTGGAAGAGCTTAAATTTCCTGAACTGGTGGTTACCGTAATAGCAACTCCAATCAGCTGTTTGTCTTGTTTTTCTCCAAAAACGAAATACACTTTCGATTTTTTCTTTTGGTTTAAATTGAAAGACTTCAATAAACTCGGTCCTATTGCAGCGTAATCAAGGTCGTCAAACTTAATGTACTTCTCCCAAGTTTTGCCAACCAATACATAGGAAATCCTTTTGTCAATCAATATTACCTCTGTAGCATCGTCTCTGACAAATAACTTTACGCCTTTTTTATCGACTATATAAGACGTCTGAGCCAAGGTAACTGCCGAAATAAATAGACTTAGCAGAACTAAAATTCTTTTCATATCCTTACTCTTGAGTGAATTGCGTTGTGCTGGTAAAATCTGTTCCTGTTGATGTTGGCAAAGCAAATGGAATCGCACAAAATTTAATTACAGCCTTTCCGGCTACATAAGCAATTGAAACATCCCCAGATTTGGCAAAATAATCCTTGAAAGTATCATTCAAAAATTTGTATCTCGCTGTTACTCTAACAGTGCTAGTCGTTAATGGAGTCGTAGCATTTACAATACTATATATTCCAGCAGTTGGTGTTGTGTCGCCTAAAAAGTCAACGGAAATATTCCAACTACCATCTGCAGCTAATAATCGATATCTGTTTTCTGTGAAAGCATAGGAATCAAAAAAGTAAAAATTAGCACTTGTATCCGCAGCTCCTGTAAATGTAGCCGTATTATTTGGTGGCGTACACGTCACTGTATTGTTAATGACTTCTACAGTTGTCTTTGTTAATGGTGTTTCACAAATCCCAATGGTTGTTTTTAAGGAATATTCTCCAGCCATTGAAGCAGTGGCGTTTGCTAGTACAGGATTTTGCACATTTGATACAAAACCGTTTGGTCCTGTCCAAGCATAAATCGCATCGGCAGATTCAGAATATATTGGTGTAATTAAGTTTATCGATTGACCTGAAAGTACAGGCGAATTGCTTGAAACTTCTGGAGCAGGGAGATAACATGCTATTGGTTCGCTAGTTGAACAGCTAATGGCAACTAAGGAACTAATAATAACGAGTAAAATGCTTCTTGTTTTTTTCATAGAAAAAGTAAGTGTTTATAGATTAAATAAAAATGCTGCGAATATATAGTATTTAAATGCTTCAGCAGGTTTCTTTTAACAAAAACATCAAACAATAGAAGCAAGCAATTGAAACTCTAAAAAATAAAAAAACTCCTATTTCTAGGAGCTCTTTTTTATAAACTTATTAATATCTGTCCGCCCAATAATCCGATATGTCCAGTAAACTTATTACCATTATTAAGCGCTCGTAAGTCATCGTCTTTGTTGAGTTTATTCATGAAATTATTCAAGCCGTATTGGTAGAAAATAACCGCTTTCACTACTTTGCTTCCGCCTGTGATTCCAAAATATAAGTTTCCATTGATGGTTGTCACATCTACAATATCTTCGGCTTTTAATAACGGCGCGCCAGGAAAAATGTTCTTTTCGTTGTCTTTGTCTAATTTGAGTTTTCCATTGACTTGCAAAACGGGACCGAAATCAACGGCCAAATAATTTTCAACGATATTATAACTCAATAACAATCGCACCTGCACACCTTCAACGGTATATTTTACATCTTCTCTTTTTAAGGAACTATTCACCGTTTCCAAAGAAAAACTATTGTTGAAAAACTGCATTCCAAAAGTCATACTGAAATCATTGTAAAAATTTCCTCTTACAGACAATCCGCCCATAAATCCCGAGCCGGGTTTTGCATTAAAATTACTTGACATTAAAGACATCTGGGAAATACCCGCCGAAATTCCAATTCGATTTCCGTCTTTTTCACGGTATTGCGCTTTTGCAGCTGTAGCAAAAAACAAGAAGGCTAGTAAAGTAAGTAAGTGTTTCATCTGACAGTTTTTTTTTGCTAAAATAAACGGTTTATATTAATGATTTGTTCTTAGTGCTTTTTATTTCATAAAAAAAGAGACTTAATCGTCTCTCTTTCTTTTTAGAATCCATTTTATTAAATAGGGCAGCGCCATGTTGATGACATCCATATAGGAATTAGCAAAAATCGTCTTGTACGAACTCAAAAAATTACTCACGATTCCTTGCGGCGTAAAGCTTTCTTTTGTTTTTTGAAAACTTAAAACAAGCTTTTGATATTCGATTTCTTTCTCGAGTTTTAGAATCTCTAGATCTTTTTCAATCTGGGCATAGGAGGAATATTTCTTTGTTTCCATGACTTAATCGTTCAACAAGATTTCTGAAAAATTCTCCATCACTTTACCTTCTATGATTTTGTCCTTGATTAGGAATAGAAGCGCTGTAAATACTGCATAAACTCCTGCAATTACTAAAAATCCTTGTGCGTAACTACCTAGTGATTTACCAATCGCAAATGCAGCAGCCACAGAGCAAAAAAGCAAAACCATACTGAAGCACAAGAGAATTAAAGTAAATTTGAGAATCATCGTCGTCGACTTCATCGCCACCTTAAATCCCCATAATTTATAATAGGCGACACTCTTTTCAAGGTACACATGCACTTGTTCTTGAATATCTTCTGTGTGTTCTTTTAATTCATCAAAAGCCATAAGCCTAGTTTTTGGTTCGTCTATTTTTGCAATTTCGCATTCTCCTTTTTCAAGTCTGCCAGTTTCGTTTCTAAAAACGAAATCACATCTTCGGTTTTATGACTCATGTTAGATACTAGATCGTCGTAAGTTTCTTCCAAATCGAATTGTGTATTTGACGCTTTCGATTTGAATTGTTCAGTGGCGCTATCAAATTTGTTTTTGAGATTTTTCTTCGCATCATCAAATCCTTCTTTGATTTTTTCTCTTGTTTTTGATCCTTTATCAGGAGCCATCAAAATTCCAGCAACAGCTCCAATTGCTGCGCCAGCCAAAAGTGCTAAAAGGGTATTTCCTGTGTTATTTGACATGATATTGTGTATTAAAATTTATATTCACCTAAAGGTACGGCTTTTGTTAACAAGTCTCTGTTAATAACTGTAAAATTTATCTGATAAGTCTAAATTTCTTATTTTAACACGTCGTATTGGCTGATTTTTTAAAAAACATCTGGTAAGTTGTAAAAAAATAAAATGTTGTTTATAACTGAAATATGAGGTTCGTTTTTAATAGTCGTTCCCAATAGATTTTGTTTTTAAAATAGTTTTTGATAATAATAGAAAAGCGCCCCGTTAAGAGCGCTTTTTTATTTAAATAATCTATTGTCGAAAAACTAAATCGAAAAAAGTAATTCTTTCACTTTTTCGTCTTTTTCTGTTGATTTGAGGTTTTCAAGAAATGAACTTAACGCTTTTAAAGAAACTTCATCTTTTCGTAAATTTTGAATCGCCTCAATTCTCACAAACGGAGATTCACTTCTAAGAGACATCGTATACAATTTTTGAATGGTCTCTTCATCAAAATCCTTTGACGCAATTTGAGTAGAATGCTTCAACATATAATTGGCAAATAACAAGGAACTCTTATTATTGGCAATATTTTTCTTCAATACATTTTGAAGTAAACTAAAATTAGTCACGGCTTGAATACTTTCCTTGATTACATTTTCAACTTCATTTCGCTCCGAGTCAGAATCTACTTTAAAGAATTTGTTGATTTCCTTCAAAGAATTGTTCAAGCTGTTTTCTTCTTTTTTGCCCTTTTCTTCCCAAGCGTCTTTAAGTCCAACTGTTTTATTAAAAACCAAACTTTCAGCCACAGAATCCTTATCAACGGTGAAATAACCCAAACGTTGGAATTGAAATTTATCTTCAATTTGAGCATTTTTCAAACTTGGCTCCACATAACCCGTAACAATCTTCAAAGAATCTGGATTGACGAACTCAAGGAAATCTTTTTCTTTATGCGAATCGGGCGCCTCATCTACAAACAAACGATCGTACAATCGCACTTCAGCTTGCACGGCGTGCGCAATAGAAACCCAATGTAAAGTTCCAGATACCTTTCTCTGACTGGCTTCGGTTCCGCTTCCACTCAAACTTTCTGTATCATAAGTTGCGTGAATTTCCGTAATTGTACCTGAAGCATCTTTGATAACGCTTTCTCCCTTAATGATATAGCCGTTTTTAAGTCGCACTTCCTTGCCGATACTTAGTCGAAAGAACTTTGCTGGAGCATCTTCTAAAAAGTCTTCTTTTTCGATGTATAATTCTCTAGAAAAAGGCACTTTTCTAAAACCTGCGCTTTCGTCTTCTTGGTTGTTTTCAGCATCGAGCCATTCTACATGTCCTTCAGGGTAATTTGTAATGACCAACTTTACCGGATCTAAAACCGCCATAACTCTCGGAGCTGTTTTGTTCAAATCTTCTCTGATGCAAAACTCTAAAACGGAAACGTCGATTAGATTATCGCGTTTGGCAATTCCAGTTGTATTAGCAAAATTGCGAAGCGATGCCGGTGTATATCCTCTTCTTCTCAAACCGGAAATAGTCGACATTCTCGGGTCATCCCAACCTTTTACGTGGTTTTCCTTCACCAGTTGCAAAAGTTTTCTTTTACTAACAACAGTATGACTTAGGTTTCTTCTGGCAAATTCACGTTGCTTCGGTCGAACTAGTTTTGAATCATAAATTTGATCCAAAACCAATCGTATAATTCACGGTGTGGCAAAAATTCTAAGGTGCAGAAGGAATGAGAAATTTGTTCCAAATAATCGCTTTCCCCATGGGCCCAGTCGTACATCGGATAGATACACCATTGGTCACCGGTTCGATGATGATGTTTGTGTAGAATGCGATACATAATCGGATCACGCATCAACATATTGGTCGATTTCATATCAATTTTAGCTCGAAGAATATGAGTTCCTTCTTCAAACTCACCAGCTTCCATCCGCTCGAAAAGATCTAAATTTTCTTCAACAGATCGGTTGCGATACGGACTGTCGGTACCAGGTGTAGATGGCGTGCCTTTTTGAATGGCCATTTCCTCAGAAGATTGACTGTCAACGTAGGCTTTTCCTTTTTTAATAAAATCAATCGTCCAATCATATAATTGCTGGAAATAATCCGAAGCATAACGCTCTTCAGCCCACTGATAACCCAACCATTGAACATCTCTTTTGATGGAATCCACAAATTCTTGTTCTTCTTTCGCTGGATTGGTATCGTCAAAACGAAGGTTAACCGGCGCTTTATAATCTATTCCTAAACCAAAATTCAAGGCGATGGCACTTGCGTGACCAATATGCAAATATCCATTCGGTTCTGGTGGAAAACGAAAACGCAATTTAGAAGTCGATAAACCGTTTTTCAGATCTTCTTCAATAATTTGCTCGATAAAATTCAATGCTTTTTCTTCCGTTGACATATTCAAAAATTAGAGTCGCAAAGTTATTAAAATAGTTGGGAAATATGGCGAACTGTTGATTTGCTTGTGCTATTTTATCACTAGAAACAAATATTTCATACTTTTACTGAATAGACGCTCAATCCATTTTACCAACAAATCACATGGGAACTATTAAATTACAAAACATCCGAACCTATGCCTATCACGGCTGCCTATTAGAAGAGGGAAAAATCGGATCCGATTATCGTGTTGATCTAGAGATCAAAACCGATTTACGAAAATCTTCCATTTCGGATGCGCTAGAAGACACTGTGGATTATGTGATTTTAAATCGAATTGTCATGGAAGAAATGGCCATTCGTTCGAAATTACTGGAACATGTCGCACATCGTATCATTGCTAGAATATTTAAAGAAATTCCCTCAATTTCTCGAATCGTTTTGGCGGTTTCCAAAATTAATCCACCGATAGACGGTGATGTTGAAGCGGTTACCATCGAAATGGAAGAATACAGAAATTGATCTGAAAAGAATTTCAAGATTAAAATTTGAAATTCAAAATTATTTATTAAGTTTGCCGTCCAATGCACAATGGCGTCGTGGCCGAGCGGCTAGGCTGGGCTCTGCAAAAGCTCCTACTCCGGTTCGAATCCGGACGATGCCTCAAAACCTTCAAATTAGTTTGAAGGTTTTTTTATGTTCAATTTTTAGAAAAAATGAATTAAAGTTATTGTTCGAATCCGAACGATGTTTCGAAATTTCCAAATTAGTTTGAAGGTTTTTTTTATGTTCAATTTTTAGAAAAAATGAATTAAAGTTATTGTTCGAATCCGAACGATGTTTCGAAATTTCTAAATTAGTTTGAAGGTTTTTTTATGTTCAATTTTTAGGAAAAATGAATTAAAGTTATTGTTCGAATCCGAACGATATCTCGAAATCTTCAAATTAGTTTGAAGTTTTTTTGTGTTTAATTTTTAGAAAAAATTATTTAAAGTTGCTGTTCGAATCCGAACGATATTTCGAAATTTTCAAAGTAGTTTGAAGGTTTTTTTTTGTTTAATTTTTAGAAAAAATGAATTAAAGTTATTGTTCGAATCCGAACGATGTGTCGAAATTTCCAAATTAGTTTGAAGGTTTTTTTTAATGTCTAATTTTTAGAAAAAATGAATTAAAGTTATTGTTCGAATCCGAACGATGTGTCGAAATTTCTAAATTAGTTTGAAGGTTTTTTTTATGTTCAATTTTTAGGAAAAATGAATTAAAGTTGTTGTTCGAATCTTGACGCTGCTTTACAAATTCTTATGGAAATTGGAGGTTTTTTTGTGGAAATTAAGTAAAGTATGAATCAACATTTCGCCATCGCAGGATAGTCCCAGCTGAGGAATTAAGTTCCTTCTAATTTTAGCTAAAACGAATATTTAGGACTAAAGGCATTCCGACATGAAATTCTTGAGACTGTTTTTTACAACTCTTATAAGCTGCGATTATTCACTATTTCAATCTTTCCAATTGCCCTTTTCTCTTTACAATGTTTTTGTAATCCCATTGGATTTCTCTTGATTTTTTAAGCCACCTTTTTAAATCTTCTGATCTGATTTCCGCAAAATTATTGAAGAAAATTGACGCGTCTTTAAATTTTCCCCCTTTATGATTTAAATCTTGCTCTTCAAAATCGGCTCCACTCCAAAACATTAGTCTAATGCCGGGTTTTTGCTTACTATATCCAACAATTGGATTTTTGTCTAAGAACCAAACAGGATGACCGTGCCAAATTTTGCTTTCAGCATCATGCAATTCACTATCAATGTTAATTGCAAGTTGATAACAAATTTCTTGATCAACTAAATTTAGATTGCAATTATATTGTTGAATTTCTTTATTCATTGTTGAATAATTTACAAATTCGTGTTCCAAATTCGCCTGTTGATAGGTGAACGTTTCATAAATCAAAATTCATAGAGCTTAATGTGACAAAAAAATCTCAAAATTGATTCAGGTCTAATTCACCTCTTACTCGATCTTCTCCAGCGCTTTTTTTACCAACTTTTGATCACTCGGAAACCAACCTTGAAACATCAATGTTAATCCAAAAATAACCAAAAGAATACTAATCACTTTTTTAATTTTTAAGATATTTGCCGGCGTCATCTTGCTTCGTAATTGTTTGGCTAAAAGTACTTTACCAATATCAACAACCAAATAAGTCAACAAAACTGTGGAGAAAAAGGTAATCATTCGTGACGTTTCTAATTCTAACTTTGGACCAATCGTGATGAGAATCATAAACCAAAATAGGAGCACACCGACATTGATAAAATTCAAGAAGAAACCTTTGAAAAACAAACCGACATAATTTTTTTTGATTAATTCTTCAACTGGAATTTCGTCTATTTTCTTGCTAACTTTCTTCAATCTAATAAAGGAAATTATACCATAAGTCAGCATCATAATACCACCAAAAATAAAAATCGCAGGGTCATTTTTAATGGTTTGAATCAGGCGATAACTACTGAAATAAGCGACACCTATAAATAATATATCGGCTAAAACTACTCCAAAATCAAAAACCATAGCGGCTCTAAAACCTTTGACAGCACTAGTTTCTAATAGAACAAAAAATACTGGACCAACCAGAAAGCTGAGAAAAATACCCAAAGGAATGCCAGTAAAAATATCTTCAATCATCTATTGGTTTTTAGGTAAAAATAAGAATAAATTCTTTAATCTTCTTTCTCGTAAATTTTTCCTCCAGCAATGATTTTCTTATTAATTCGTTTTGGACTACCGTAAACAGTCACTTTGCCGCCAGCCCTAGATTTGGCATCTACTAAATCCGAAGCACGAATAAATCCTTCTGCTCCTGTGTTTGACGTAATTGTCGCTGAAGATGTTTGCAACTTTTCCGCCTTATAAATACTACCCGCATTGAGCAAAACATCTTGGCTATTTGCTTTACCTTCTAGACTTACTTTTGAGCCGTCATTCATTTTAACTGTCAAATTCTTTACTTCAACTGTCAATTCGATGATTGAACCTTCTTTGGTAATGATGTCAAAATCTTCAGCAGTAACCACCGTCTCACTGGCAATTCTAGAACCTTCATTGGCTTCTACAGCGTTCAATTGAGTATAATAAACCGTCGCTGAGATATTATCTCCACTCAACATTTTAGTCAATGGCATTCTAATCTTTAATTCGCCATTCTTGTTGATTAATTCTACTTCATCCGAACCAGAACCGTTCAAGATCACTTTGTTTTCATCTGACGGAACTAACATAACATCAATTTGATCAAAAGCAGTAACTTTCGTAAAATCACCGACATTTTTCTCTTGCGCAAACAACCATTTTGTAGTCAACAAGACTAATAGAAAACCTATTTTATTCATACTATTCGTTTTTTCTAATAAAATGAAAATCCAATTGTTTCTTCACTAAATCAGCATTTTTTACTTTGACAATGACTTCATCGCCAAGCTGTAAAATGTTCTTCGAAATCTCACCAACCAAAGCGTATTGCTTGTCATCAAACGTATAATAATCGTCTTTTATTTCGCGAATTCTACACATGCCTTCGCACTTATTCTCCACAATTTCTACGTAAATTCCCCATTCAGTCACGCCAGAAATAACACCTAAGAACTCGAGATCTTTGTGATCTTGCATGTATTTTACTTGCATGTATTTGATACTATCGCGTTCGGCATTGGTTGCCAATCCTTCCATGTTAGAAGAATGTTGACATTTCTCTTCGTACAATTCCGCATCAACCGATTTTCCGCCATCTAAATAATGCTGCAATAATCGATGCACCATTACGTCAGGATAACGTCTGATCGGTGAAGTGAAATGCGAATAATAATCGAATGCCAATCCGTAATGACCAATATTATCCGTCGAATATTTGGCTTTACTCATACTTCGAATCGTGAGCGTATCTACTAAATTCTGCTCTTTTTTACCCACAACATCATTCAACAAATTGTTCAATGATTTTGAAATATCTGCTTTCGATTTGAAATTGATGCTATAACCAAACTTAGAAATAATTGTTTGCAAATTGATTAATTTATCTTCATTCGGCTCATCGTGAATACGATAAACAAAGGTTTTCTTTTGCTTTCCGATAAACTCAGCGACTTTTCTATTCGCCAGCAACATGAATTCTTCGATTAAATGATTGGCATCTTTGGAGATTTTGAAGTACACGCCTTCAGGTTCACCAGCATCATTCAAATTGAATTTTACTTCAACTTTATCAAACGAAATCGCGCCTTCATTCATTCTATTGCGTCGCAGGATTTTCGCCAATTCGTCCAACTTCAAAGTAGCAGCAACAATATCATCTTGCACGACATAGGATTTTCCTGTAATCGAAGTTTCTATTGGAATCGTGTTATTTTTCGTTTCAATAATGTACTGCGCTTCTTCATAAGCAAATCGCTGATCCGAAAAAATCACTGTTCTTCCGAACCACTGATTGATTACTTGTGCCTTTTCATTGATTTCAAAAATCGCAGAAAACGTATATTTCTCTTCTTGAGGTCTTAATGAACAAGCAAAATTCGACAACACTTCTGGCAACATCGGAACGACACGATCTACCAAATACACCGAAGTCGCTCTGTTAAAAGCTTCGTCATCGAGGATGGTTCCTTCTTGCAAATAATAAGAAACATCGGCAATATGAATTCCGATTTCGTAGTTTCCGTTCTCCAACTTCTTGAAAGACAACGCATCATCAAAATCTTTGGCATCTTTAGGATCGATGGTGAATGTCAAGGTTTCGCGCATATCACGACGATTTTTGATTTCACTTTCTTGAATGGAAGTATCGATTTTTTGAGCAAACAATTCTACTTCAATTGGGAAATCATAAGGCAATCCGTATTCCGCTAAAATCGCGTGAATCTCCGTATCATGTTCACCAGGCTTTCCTAAAACTTTGATAATAGATCCAAACGGACTATCGGCTTTCTTTGGCCAATCTTCGATCTTTGCAATCACAACATCACCTTGCTGCGCTTCACCAATTTTGTCTTTTGGGATGAAAATATCGGTATACATCTTAGCATTCGCGGTGGTGACAAACGCAAAATTCTTTTGAATATCAATCACGCCGACAAACTCAGATTTCGCGCGTTCTAAAACTTCAATCACTTCACCTTCAGGTTTTTTACCTCGACGTCGATTATAGACATACACTTTGACTTTGTCTTTATCTAGCGCGTGATTGAGATTGTTAGTCGGAATAAAAACGTCGTCTTCAAATTCTTCACAAATAAAATAGGCAGTTTTGCGTGAAGTCATATCAATTGTGCCTTCGTAATAATCTTGGCTGATCGCTTTGACTAAATACTTTCCAGGTTCCGACTCGATAATGACTTTTTGTGCGGCTAGAATCTTTAAATCTTTGATGATTTCGTTTCTACTTTTGGTATCATCCAATTCTAAAATAGCTGCTATTTGTTTGTAGTTGAAAGGTTTATTAGCGTTTTGAGATAGTATTTTTAATATTTTTTCGGAGTAAGTTTTCTCCTTTTTGCCAAACTTTTTTGGTTTCTTGCTCATGTTGTCTTTTCTTAAAGTTTGAAAATTACGAAATAGTTGTAAGTTATAAGTTATAAGTTGGGTGTTTTAATAGAAAACTAACATTAAAAAAAGGTTCACCAATCGGCAAACCTTTCTAATAATAAAATTATTTTTGATTCTAAATTTTGATGACCTTAGTCGTAGCGCTACCTTCCTCCGAACTTATTTTAAAAAAATACATACCATCCGACAAATGACTGGTATTAATCGTATTTGTAGCAGCATCTAAAGGTTCTTTAAGAAGTGTATTACCATTGATATCCAAAACATCAAGCGTAGCATTTGTGATGTTTTGCGTATCTATAGATAATTGGTTTTTTACTGGGTTAGGATACAATTTCAGATGATCTTTCATCGCAAAATTAGTAGCATTTAATGTCGCATTAATCGGATTAAAATCTTGCCAGTTAACTGCTGCTTGATACGCGCTCAAACTTCCTACAGGCACTGTTAAACTACATGTATTTCGATTAACTAAATAAAAAGGATCTAAAGATGAATTCGTTGCAACTAATGGCAAAGGTGTCGGTAAATAACATTGCACCGAAGTTAGGCTGGTACAACCTGAAAAAGCAAAGGGACCAAGCGAAGTAACAGAATTCGGAATAGTAATGGAAGTTAAATTACTACAATAAGAAAAAGCAGATTCCTCAATATTGGTTACAAAATTTGACATCCGAACTTCGGTTAAAACTGTACAATTAGAAAACGCATCTCTTCGAATAGTAGTAACAGAATCTGGAATAAAAACTGACGTTAACCCACAGTTCCTAAAAGTTTCATATTGAATCGTAGTCAAGGAATTAGAAAGAACTATCGACTCTAAATGATTGCAATTCCAAAACGCATATGCTCCTATAGAAGTAACAGAATCTGGAATAGTAATAGAGTATATATCATAACATTTATAAAATGCCCGTTCTCCTATAGAAGTCACGCTATTTGGGATATTAATATAACTCAGACTAAAACAACTATCAAAAGCATTATTTCCAATTGAAATTACTGAATCCGGCAGGGTAATGGCAGGTAAATAAGTGCAATAAATAAATGCGCGTTCTGGTATTGAAGTAATAGCATTTGGAAGCGTGACTGAAGTCAAATTAGTACAGCCTTCAAACATACCCGTTCCTAATGAAGTAAGGGAATTAGGTAGTGTAACTGAAATTAGACTACGGCAACCATAGAATAAACCATTTCCCACTGAAATAAGAGAATTGGGTAAAGAAACTGAAATTAAATCTTGACAATACATAAAAGCTCCTGCTCCAATTGAAGTAACTGAATTTGGAATAGTTATAGAAGTTAAACTAGGACATTTCCAAAACGCGCCTTCTCCAATAGAAATAAGAGAATTTGAATTTAAGAAAAATACTGAAGTTAGATTAGAGCAAGATGAAAATGAATTTTTTCCAATAGAAGTAACAGAATCTGGAATTGTGATTGTAGTGAAATTACACTTCGTAAAAGTATAGTCAAAAATTGAAGTAAGTGAATTAGATAGTGTTATAGAAGTTAAATGATTACAATTATAAAACGAAGAATCACCAAGAAAAGTAACAGAATCTGGCATAGTAAATGCCGTTAACGCTGTACATTGCGAAAACGCGCCTGCTCCAATAGAAGTAAGAGCATTAGGAAGTGTAACTGAGGTTAAAGCTGCGTTTTGCATAAAAGCATAATTTCCAATAGAAGTAACAGAATTAGGAATTGTAACTGAAGTTAAAGCACACAATTGAAATGTTGTATCTCCAATTGAAGTAATTGAATTAGAAAGAACTATTGAAGTAAGATGATTACATTCATAAAAGGCACCAGCTGCAATAGAAGTTACTGAGTCAGGAATAACAATCGACACTAACGAATGATTCGTTCTAAACGTATTTACTCCAATGGTAGTGAGTGTATAAGTAATACCATTATTAGTTATGGTACTCGGTAAAATTAAAGATCCTACAAAAGGCTGGTATGGCGTAGTTTCAATATTGCTTGTTCCGGGAAGAATATGATAAGTTACGCCTTGATAAGTAAAAGTCTGAGAAAAACCAACGGCGGAAATTAGCAATGCAAAAAGTAAAAATATTTTTGTTTTCATGGTCGGTATATTTAGAATTGCTATGTAAGATAGTTTAGAAAAGTAAAATAAAATTATTTTTTAAATTTTAATGACCTTAGTCGTAGCGCTACCTTCCTCCGAACTTATTTTAAAAAAATACATACCATCCGACAAATGACTCGTATTGATAGTATTTGTAGCAGCATCTAAAGGTTCTTTAAAAAGTGTATTACCATTGATATCCAAAACATCAAGCGTAGCATTTGTAAGGCTTTGCGTATCAATAGATAATTGGTTTTTTACTGGGTTAGGATACAATTTCAGATGATCTTTCAACGCAAAATTAGCAGAATTTAACGTCGCATTAATCGGATTAAAATCTTGCCAGTTGACTGCCGCTTGGTAGGCACTAAGACTTCCTACAGGCACTGTTAAACTACATGCATTTCGATTAACTAAATAAAAGGATCTAAAGATGAATTCGTTGCAACTAATGGCAAAGGTGTCGGCAAATAACATTGCACCGAAGTTAAACCGGTACAACCATTAAATGCACGACTACCAAGAGAAGTAACAGAATTTGGAATAGTAATGGAAGTTAAACTACTACATAATGAAAAAGCTTCACTTCCAATTGAAGTCACTGAATTTGACATAGTCACTTCAGCTAAACTCGGACAATTATAAAATGCTCTAGATTCGATAGAAGTTACAGAATCTGGAATAAAAACTGACATTAACCCACAGTTCATAAATGTTTCATTTTTAATTGAAGTCAAGGAATTGGAAAGGACTATTGACTCTAAATGATTGCAATTCCAAAACGCAGATGCGCCAATAGAAGTAACAGAATCCGGAATGGTAATAGAATAGATATCATAACATTTCATAAATGCAGATGTGCCAATAGAAGTCACTGTATTTGGGATATTAATAAACCTTAAACTAGAACAAGAGTTAAAGCATCATCTTCAATTGAAGTTACTGAATCCGGTAGCGTAATGGCTGGTAAGTAAGTGCAATTACCGAACATGCCGTATGGAATTGTAGTTATAGCATTAGGGAGCGTGACTTCTGTTAAATTAGTACAGCCAACAAACATGAGAGTTCCTATTGAAGTAAGGGAATTGGGAAGTGTAGCTGAAGTCAAATTTGTGCACAAATAAAATATTGATGATCCTACTGAAAACAATAAAAATTGGCAAGAAATTAAATTTAAATCATTGACTAAATACATAATCTCCGATTGAAATAAGAGTAATTGAATTTGGAATATTAATCGAAGTTAAACTAGTACAACTACCAAAATGCATTAGTACCAATCGAAATAAGGGAATTGGGAAAATTTATAGAAGTTAAATTTGACAATCATAAAATGCAAGTCACCAATCAAAGTAAGTGAATTAGGAAAACTTATAGAAGCTAAATTTTGACAACTAATAAAACGCCCTTTCACCAATCGAAGTAACTGAATTTGGAATTGTGATGAATACAGACCACTGTACAAAGCGAAACCATAATCTTCAATAATAGTAGAGAATTGGGAAGTGTAACTGAAGTTAAATGTTTGACATAAAAACATATTTTCTAATGAAATAATAGAATCTGGAACGATAACTGACGTTAGACCAGAATAACTAAACGCAGAATGTTCTATAGAAGTTACAGAATCAGATATAGTTACTGAAGTTAAACTGGTGCATCTCGTAAATGCATTACTTTTAATCGTAGTTACTGTATTTGGGATGACCACTACGTTCAGATTACTATTATCTTGAAATGAACTTGAACCAATGGCAGTAAGCGTATAAGTGATGCCATTATTAGTTACGGTACTCGGCAAGATTAAATATCCTGAAAGTTATTATGGCGTTGTTTGAACATTCTTGTTGGGAAGAATATTATATTTTACGCCTTCAAAGTAAAAAATTTGGGAGATACCAACAGCAGAAATTAGCAATGCAAAAAGTAAAAATATTTTTGTTTTCATGGTCGGTATATTTAGAATTGCTATGTAAGATAGTTTAGAAAAGTAAAATAAAATTATTTTTTAAATTTTAATGACCTTAGTCGTATTACTACCTTCCTCGAACTTATTTTAAAGAAATACATACCATCTGACAAATGACTCGTATTAATCGTATTTGTAGCAGCATTTAAAGGTTCTTTAAAAAGTGTATTACCATTGATATCCAAAACATCAAGCGTAGCATTTGTAAGGTTTTGCGTATCTATAGACAATTGGTTTTTTACTGGGTTAGGATACAAATTCAGATGATCTTTCATCGTAAAATTAGTAGCATTTAATGTCGCATTAATCGGATTAAAATCTTGCCAGTTGACCGCTGCTTGATACGCGCTAAGACTTCCTACAGGCACTGTTAAACTACATGTATTTCGATTAACTAAATAAAAAGGATCTAAAGATGAATTCGTTGCAACTAATGGCAAAGGTGTCGGCAAATAACATTGCACCGAAGTTAAACCGGTACAACCATTAAATGCACGACTACCAAGAGAAGTAACAGAATTTGGAATAGTAATGGAAGTTAAACTACTACATAATGAAAAAGCTTCACTTCCAATTGAAGTCACTGAATTTGACATAGTCACTTCAGCTAAACTCGGACAATTATAAAATGCTCTATATTCGATAGAAGTTACAGAATCTGGAATAAAAACTGACATTAACCCACAATTCATAAATGTATTATCTTGAATTGAAGTTAGTGAATTGGAAAGCACTATTGACTCTAAATGAACGCAACTCCGAAACGCAGCATATTCAATAGAGGTAACAGAGTCGGGAATGGTAATGGAGTAGATATCATAACATTTCTCAAATGCACTACCACCAATAGAAGTCACGGAATTTGGGATATTAATATACCTTAAACTAAAACATTCGTAAAAAGCATAATCTCCAATTGAAGTTACTGAATCCGGGAGGGTAATGGCAGGTAAATACGTACAACCAATAAATGTACGTTCTGGTATTGAAGTAATAGCATTTGGAAGCGTGACTGAAATCAAATTAGTACACCATTCAAACGTACTTCTTCCTAATGAAGTAAGTGAATTAGGTAGTGTAACTGAAGTTAGACTACTGCAACCATAGAATAAATTATTTGCCACTGAAATAAGAGAATTAGGTAAAGAAACTGAATTTAAATCTTGACAATACATAAATGCGCCTGCTGCAATAGAAGTAACTGAATTTGGAATAATAATCGAAGTTAAACTTCTACAACCCCAAAACGCTTCTAATTCAATTGTAATTACTGAGTCTGGAATGGTAATCGAAGTTAAGTTACGACAATCAGAAAAGGTCTGAAGACTAATCGAAGTTATTGAATTAGGAAGTGTTACAGAAACTAAATTTTGGCAACGTTGAAACGCCCTCTGACCGATCGAAGTAACTGAATTTGGGATGACCACTACGTTCAAATTATTATTATCAGAAAATGAATACTCCTTAATCGAGGTAAGCGTATAAGTGATGCCGTTATTAGTTACATTACTCGGCAACACTAAATATCCTGAAAAATTAAGATTAACGGCTGTTTCAACATTCGTTGTGCCGGTTATAACATTATAAGTTATACCTTCATAATCAAAACTTTGGGAAAAACCGATACTAGAAATTAACAACGCAAAAAGTAAAAATATTTTTGTTTTCATGGTCGGTATATTTAGAATGAATAGGTAAATCTAGTTAAAAAAAAATTATAACTTAATAAATTACAGGTAGCTAACTTCTTTATCTTTATAAAAACTCTTTTATGACGGAATTCATTACGGTTGCCACTTTCAATTACGGGCATGAAATCACGGTACTCAAAACCATTTTAGATCATGAAAAAATTCCGTATTTGTTTCAGAATGAAAATCTGATTTCGATAGATCCATTCGCGAGCATTGCCTATGGCGGCATCCAACTCAAAGTACATCCCAACGATATTTCTAGAGTAAAGGAAATCATCGAGGAATTAAACCGTCCGAATCTCAATATTATTTGAGAGTTTTCAACATCTATTAAAAACAACAAAAAGAAAAAGGAAATTTAAATTATTTTATGATGGTTATTATAGTGTGTTAATAGTTACAATAACTTTCTATTTTAAATTTGAATTTTGTAGTTATCTTTTTTTATAACGATTTGTTAACATACTTTTCGGATGATAAATCACTCATTTTGAAGTTGATTTTAAAAACTATCAACAGTTGTTCACAGTCAAAAATGAGTTGGTTTTGTAAATAAGTTTATGGTTGTTTTTTGTTAACAAAGGAGTTTGAATAGCGCATAACTTTTCCAAAAAAAAGCCAAACTAAATTTGTTTTTCTCCTCTCGGTTTTGGATTACAATTTAATCTCAAACCAACAAGAAAAAGTTCTGATTTTCTATATTTAGTTATGAACAACCCATGTTAAATTAAAGTAAATTGAATATCAAGCAATTAGGAAAAACTATTAACATAACGTAAAATTAACGATTCATAAATATTAAAATAGCTGATTTTAAAGCACTTATGTTTTTCAGCCAATATCAAACCAATTTTTGAAATATTAATTTATGCATTTGAAATCAACCTTTTCGGTTCAAAGATTATGTAATGCTGAAAAGAGTTACTTCACTAAGATTGATTAAATTTGCCACACATCACAATACCAAAAAAATGAAAATAGCCATAGGAAACGACCACGCTGGACCCGATTATAAAAAAGCCATTCTAGCCATGCTGCAAACCAAAGGATACGAAGTGACCAACTACGGAACCGATACTTTTGACAGCGTAGATTATCCAGATTTCGGACATCCTGTCGCCAACGATGTTTCTGAAGGGAAAGTGAGTTTTGGCATCGTCATTTGTGGTAGCGGAAACGGAATCGCCATGACGGTTAATAAACATCCCAATGTGCGTGCGGCATTGTGTTGGACCAAAGAAATTGCGCAATTGGCACGTCAACATAATGACGCCAATATCATTAGTATTCCTGCGCGATTTACCTCTATTCACCAAGCTGTCGAAATGGTTGAAACATTTCTAACGACAGCTTTCGAAGGCGGAAGACACGCCAATCGGGTGAACAAAATCAATTGTTAGCCAATGAAGATGCCGGATTTTACGATAGTCGAAGATTGTATTGCTGTTGGAAGAAAAGTTGCATTAGGTACTTTTTTACTGGGAAGCGTCATCCTCACCGCGTATTATATCAATAACAATAGCAGCATCATTTTCCTGAGTCTCTTCTTTATGGTCGCAGCCATATTTATTAACACCTATGTTTTTATCAAACTCATCATGTGTTGGACAACAAACAAACCCGAAAGAAATAAGATTCGAAACACCTTGTTTTTGTTATTGCTCAATATTCCGATCGCTTATGCTTATGTAAAGATTGGTTTAGAGATTTATGGCAACTCGTTTTCAATTCAATAAAAGAAACTTCATGAATGCAATTCAGTTTATTCAAAGCCAAGTCAATACTGCGCCGAAAAACATCGAAAACACCATCAAATTACTAGAGGAAGACTGCACAATTCCCTTTATTTCTCGCTATCGAAAAGATCAAACCGGAAATCTAGATGAAGTGGTTATCGAGCAAATTGCCAAGCGCAAGAAACAATACGATGAGATTGTGAAACGCAAAGAAGCCATTCTAAAATCGATTGAAGAGCAGCAAGCATTAACACCGGAATTGGCCAAAAAAATCCAAGATAGTTTCGATTTGCAAGAACTCGAAGATTACTACTTACCCTATAAAAAGAAGAAAAAAACCAAAGCCGATGTCGCGCGCGAAAACGGACTGGAGCCACTCGCTAAAATTATCATGGCGCAAAATAATGAGGATGTCGATTTTATTGCGTCCCGTTATTTGAACGACAAAGTGATCAACGAAGACGAAGCTTTGCAAGGCGCACGAGACATTATCGCCGAATGGATCAACGAAAACACTTATGTTCGAAAGTTGTTGCGCCGACTCTTTACTCGAACTGCCACGATTACGACCAAAGTGGTGAAGACTAAGAAAGACGACGAAAACGCACAAAAGTTCAGTCAGTATTTCGATTGGTCCGAAAATATCACAAAAGCACCTGCCCATCGATTGTTGGCGATGCTTCGTGCGGAAAATGAAGGTTTTATAAAAATCAAAGTTGAAATAGAATCTGATGATGCCATTGCCAATATTGAAGATCAAATCATCAAAAGAAATAATGATTGCACGCCGCATCTCAAGTTGGCGATTGAAGACAGTTATAAAAGATTGCTGACTCCAGCCATTTCGAACGAAACCTTGCAAGAAGCCAAAGCCAAAGCGGATGCCAATTCGATTCAGGTTTTTGCCTCTAATTTGAGTCAATTGTTGTTGGCGCCACCTTTGGGCGAGAAACGAATTTTAGCTATCGACCCGGGTTTTCGAAGCGGTTGTAAAGTAGTTTGTTTGGATGAAAAAGGCGATTTGTTGTACAACGAAACCATCTATCCTCATGCGCCGCAACACGAAGATGCCATTGCGATGAAGAAAATTCGCTCGATGGTCAATGCTTATAAAATAGATGCGATTTCTATTGGCAACGGAACCGCGTCTAGAGAAACCGAGTTTTTTATTAAGAAAATTGCGTTTGATAAACCAGTGCAAGTTTTTGTGGTGAGTGAAGCCGGCGCGTCGGTGTATTCGGCATCTAAAATTGCCAGAGAAGAATTTCCCAACTTTGATGTTACCGTTCGAGGCTCTGTGTCTATTGGTCGCCGACTTTCAGATCCGTTGGCGGAGTTGGTCAAAATTGATCCAAAATCGATAGGAGTAGGGCAATATCAACATGATGTTGATCAAACAAAATTGAAAGAAGAATTAGACACGACAGTAATTCGATGTGTGAATTCTGTTGGTATTAATATCAATACAGCCAGCAAATCTTTGTTGAGTTACGTAAGCGGAATTGGGGAAAAGTTGGCAGAAAACATTGTGCAATATCGAAACGAAAACGGCCCTTTTCACGACAGAAAAGAATTGAAGAAAGTACCGCGATTAGGCGAAAAAGCATATCAACAAGGCGTGGCATTTATCAGAATTGCGAATGCGAAAAATCCGTTGGATGGTTCTGCAGTGCATCCGGAAGCGTATCCCATTGTAGAGAAAATGGCGAAAGATTTGAAAATATCTGTCAACGAATTGATCGCTAATAAAGAAAAGACGGCGCAAATCAAACCGGAAAGTTATGTGACGACTGAGATTGGAATTTTAGGTTTAAAAGACATCATCAAAGAACTCGAAAAACCCGGATTAGATCCTAGAAAATCTGCCAAAATTTTCGAGTTTGATCCGAATGTCAAATCGATGAAGGATGTGAAAATTGGAATGATTGTGCCGGGAATTGTCAACAACATTACCAATTTCGGTTGTTTTGTTGATATCGGAATAAAGGAAAGCGGATTGGTTCACATTTCGCAACTCAAAGCCGGTTTTGTTTCTGATGTGAATGAAGTGGTAAAATTACACCAGCATGTCGAGGTAAAAGTAACCGATGTTGATGAAGACAGAAAGCGGATACAACTTTCGATGATCTTGTAGGCAAATTTCAATAAAAAAAATCCCAAATCCCAATTAAATCAATGGATTTGGGATTTTCCTTTTAAATAAGACATTTTAATATTTTAAAATCCAAGAACTCATTTTTTCTAAAACAATTGGAGCTATGGTCTGTTCCAATTGTCCATATTCTTCTACTGAACCTATTTTTGCATCTTGAAAAAGATGATTTAAGTTGGGTAATTCTGCGATTTCAAATCGCCTATTTTTTGCTTTTTCTAATGAAATTTTAATTCCATTGAGGTTTTCTTTAGAAGTAACTTGCGTATCTAAAGTTCCATTTATTGCCAACACTGGAATTTTTATTTTGCTCCAATAGTCGTCGGGATTAATTTTTAGAAAATAGGAATACCAAGGCATACTAAGAGACTTGCTTTGGTCATTCAAGAAATTTTCCATTTCTGTTTCACTAGGTTGTTGCTCTTTTGGAAGTTTTTCCAATTCATTAAATAATATTTTTTTTACTTCATTTTGTAAATCGTTTCCTTGGTAATTTTTCACCGTAGCATAGAGCTTTCTGTTTAAATCGCTGGTAGATTTTAATTGAGCTTCGTTAGCGCCAGATAATTTGCCTTGAGCGTTGGTTTGTAAAATCATCAATTCATCAATCGAAATGCCTGGTCCGGCCATGGAAACAATAAATTTTACTTTTTTATTTTGAGAGGCAACTATTGGTGCAATAATTCCGCCTTCACTATGCCCAATTAATCCTATTTCTTGAAATCCTTTTTTAGCTATAAATTCAACAGCGGCATTAGTGTCTGTTGCAAAATTTTGTGTTGTCATATTGGTGCTCGCGCCGTTTGAACCGCCGACACCTCTATCGTCTAGACGTAAAACACCGATTCCTTTCTTAGCAAAATCATCTGCAATTACCCAAAATGATTTGTGACCAAAAATTTCAGAATCTCTATTTTGTTGTCCAGAACCAGATATTAGAATTACCACCGGAAATTCTTTTTTGTTGCTTGGTGTTGTTAATGTTCCTGCTAAAGTGTTCCTATCCGTTGGGTTTTCAAAGGTGACTTCTTCAATTTTATAATCAAATGGTGCTTTTGGTGTTTGTGGTCGTTTGAGTGTAGACTCGCCTTCTTTCTTTCTATTTAAAATCAGAGGCAAACTCATTTGACCTTGGCTAAATATTCCCTCAATTTGATCAGATTTCAAAGTCCCTTTGTATTGAATTTGCATCTCTGAAGAAGTTAAAGAGAGTTCATTTTTTTCATAAGTCGTTTTAGTAATCGGTATGTCTTTTACACCTTGCATGGGGCTATCCATTGTTGTAGTCAATTCGTTTCCAATTTGTTTTATGTTAAAAACAACAGGAAGTTTGGCTCCAGGAATGTCCAGTACGCCGACCCAAGAACTAACGATTTCTTGTGCAAATAATGTCGAAAAACAAAAATAGCTAACGATAAAAAATAAAGTTGTTTTCATGTGTTGTGTAGTTTTAGATAATTGATAAGACCAATTTTGAAGTAATTTCTACAATTAGAATTATGATTCCAAAAATGACATAGTGAATAGTTTTTTTTGCATTTGTAGCTGTCTTGAACCCTTGAAACAAAAGTGCAATCGCATAAATAAGCAATGCAAGCAATAGAATAGACATCAGTACTATTCCAATTAAATCAGAAGGTTGAAGATCTATTTTGTCTAATGAATTGATGTTTTTCATTACTTCTTCTGTCACGTTTTTAACAATAGGAATTGATGTCAATAGAGCTGACAAATAGAATGGAATTCTAAATATAACAGCGCTGTTTAAGATGTCAATAAAGCGTGTTTTCGCATTTATCATTTTTCCGAAGACAAACAGAATAAGAGTAATCAAGATTATTATAATGCTATTTTCTTTTAGAGAATCTTGAAAAGTCATTTCGGATCGAAGGTGAACATCTAATAAACCATCATAAGAAACACCGATAAGTGAAGCAAGCAAGCTACCGGCAATTGCACAAATAACTCCAAAAATCAAAAGATGCTTTTCAGAAAATATAGTAAACGGATTTAAAATCATTTGCCAATTCATTTTGCTATAAGGTTTTAAGTTGATTAATTTTTTCTATCAGGTCATCCATTTTGTTCCTCATTGTTGGATAGGAGTTTCCTGCTTGTTTCGCCATTTCTTTTATACTTCCGCTTGAAAGAAAAAAATCAAGAATGAAATCTTGTTCTTCTCTCGTTAGTTTAAAGTAAAATGGCAAATCGTATTTTCCGTTAATTTCTGTTTCACAATTAGCACATTTCATTTGACTAACTAAAAGTGAATTTTCGCAACTTGGACAAACAATAGGGAGTTTCATTTTTAATAAAGTTAAAACATTTTTAAACAAAATTAAAAATTTATTACACAAAACAACAAAATTTTCGATTTATTTCTAAATAAAAAAATATGGTTTTAAAATGAAACTAGAAGTTTGTGAAAGCAAAGAGACTAAGATTGTCGTGTTTAATGATATTGTTGAATAGTTAAAAAGCCAGATCAACAACGGAGAAAAGCTGCTGTAGTTTTCAGTAGTAAACACCAAAAAATGTATGAAGTGGAATTATTTCAATCGGAATTCCTATTCTCACTACCAATTTCGGTTGTTTTGTTGATATCGGAATAAAGGAAAGCGGATTGGTTCACATTTCGCAACTCAAAGCCGGTTTTGTTTCTGATGTGAATGAAGTGGTAAAATTACACCAGCATGTCGAGGTAAAAGTAACCGATGTTGATGAAGATCGAAAGCGGATACAACTTTCGATGATCTTGTAGGTAAATTCCAAATCAAAAAAATTCCAAATTCCAATAGATAATACTGGAATTTGGAATTTTTTGATTTGGAATTTATCAGTCTAAAAGACCTGATTATTTTGTTTCCTCTGATTTCTTCTCAGCAGGTTGGTCGTCTTTTGCAGCGTTCTTGAATTCTTTGATTCCGCTACCCAAGCCTTTCATTAATTCTGGAATTTTCTTACCTCCAAAAAGTAAAAGAACTACCAGTAATATAATAAGGATTTCTGTAACACCTAATCTTCCCATGTTGAAATAATTTGTTGCCGAAGCAAAATTGGTACTAAATAACGGCACAAAGATATACAGAAATATGAATAGTTTTCTTAAAAAGCAAATATTTGTGACGCAGCTGCGTTTGCGTAAAGATGGGATTACGCATATTGTCAATAACTCCTCAAACATTAATTTCTATATTTGTGTCCTAAACCAAAGAAATGACGGAAAAAAGACTCAAACGTCAAATAATCAAGAAGAAATTATTCACAAAAAACCGTTTGGTGATTTTGAATGAGGATTCTTTTGAAGAAATTTTTTCGTTGCGTCTGACGTTGATGAATGTCTTTGTGGTGGCTACCATTGGCGCAATTCTTATTATCACAACGACTACTTTTATTATTGCGTTTACACCATTGCGCGAGTTCATCCCGGGCTATGCTTCCGATGAATTGAAAAGAAACGCGACAGAACTGGCTTTAAAATCAGATTCGCTAGCCAATTCAATCAAGAAAAACGAAGCCTATATTGCTTCAATCAAGAAAATACTCACCGGTGATTTAGATTACGCGAAATTCAGTAAGGACTCTATTTACGCCACAAAAACCGACGAAAATTCAGAAGAGAGTAAAGCGAGTAAAGCAGAACTTGAATTACGTACTCAAGTGGCACAGGAAGACAAATACAATCTATTCGAAAAGGCGCAACCGAAAGTAACAAGTGTTCTTTTTGCGCCTGTAAAAGGATCCATAACCGAGAAGTTTAGTTTACAAAAGAAACACTTTGCCGTAGATGTTGCCCTGGCAAAAGACACGCCCATAAAAGCAACTTTAAACGGAACAGTTGTATTTGCCGATTGGACGCCTAGCACAGGAAATGTAATTATTATTCGCCACAACAACGGATTTTTATCTGTATACAAACACGCCGCTTCACTGACCAAAAGTCAAGGCGATGTTGTTCGAACAGGTGAAGTAATTGCGCTCGCAGGCTCAACCGGAAAAGAATCAACCGGTGTGCATTTGCATTTTGAGCTATGGAAAGATGGATACGCCATTGACCCTACACAATTCATAGAATTTGAATAGAAGAAAGATGTCTATAAAAACCATTGCTGCAAAAATATTTGCCCATTATGTCTACAGAAAAACCCAACGTTGGGCAAATAATCCTGTCGCAACACAACAGCAAGTTTTTGAGGAATTAATTCAGAAAGCAAAAAGCACGCAGTTTGGTAAAGACCACAATTTTGAGGCTATCCGAACATTCGAAGATTTTGCTAAACAAGTTCCTATAAGAGATTACGAAGGACTTCGAACATACGTGGATCGCGTTGTTCACGGTGAAGAAAATATACTTTGGCCAGGCAAACCGCTATATTTCGCAAAGACTTCTGGAACAACTTCCGGCGCGAAGTACATTCCACTTACTAAAGAATCGATGCCTTATCATATCGAGGCGGCACGTGACGCCATTTTGCATTACATCTACCAAACAGGAAAAGCTGGATTCGTAGATGGAAAGATGATTTTTTTGCAAGGAAGTCCCATTTTGGAAGATAAAAACGGCATCCAATTCGGTAGACTTTCGGGAATTGTAGCGCATTATGTTCCCAAATATTTACAAAGAAATAGGTTGCCTTCTTTGGAAACCAATTGCATTGAAGATTGGGAAACCAAAGTGAATGCTATAGTTGAAGAAACTTTTAATGAAGACATGACGGTCATTTCTGGGATTCCATCTTGGGTTCAAATGTATTTTGAAAAGCTGCAAGACAAAGCCCAAAAGCCTGTTGGATCGCTGTTTAAAAACTTCAATTTGTTTATTTATGGCGGCGTCAACTACGAACCGTATCGCGCAAAATTTGAAAATTTAATCGGACGAAAAGTCGATAGTATCGAGTTATTCCCAGCATCGGAAGGTTTTTTTGCTTATCAAGATCTTCAAAACGAGAAAGGAATGTTGCTGCTTTTGAAGGCTGGAATATTCTACGAGTTTATAAAAGCGAATGAGTTTTTTAATGCAAATCCGAAGCGACATACGATCGGAGAAGTTGAAATAGGCGTCAATTATGTCTTAATTATCTCGACCAACGCTGGACTTTGGGGTTATAATATTGGCGATACCGTTGAATTTACGTCGACACAACCATATCGCGTAATTGTTTCCGGGAGAATTAAACATTTTATTTCTGCGTTTGGTGAACATGTTATTGGAAAAGAAGTAGAACAAGCCATACAAGAAGCGATAGCGGGCACGGAAATTCGAATTAATGAATTTACAGTCGCGCCGCAAATCACACCGAAATCAGGATTGCCTTATCACGAGTGGTTTATTGAATTTGAAAATCTTCCAGAGGATGAAAATCGTTTTGCCGAAGCCATTGATGCATCGATGAGAAAGCAAAATGTGTATTATGATGATCTCATTCAAGGAAATGTTTTGCAAAAACTTAAAATCACCAAAGTAGTCAAGAACGGTTTTCAAGATTATATGAAATCGATAGGAAGATTGGGCGGTCAGAATAAAATTCCTAGATTGAGTAACGACAGAAGTGTTGCAGATCAATTAGAAACCTATTAAAAGATGAAAACAGCCAAATTGTTGTGTTTGTTTTTCTTATTGACAGGCAACTTGGTTTCCTCTCAAATCAAAGGGATTGTGATTGATGCAGCAACCAAAAATCCGATTCCGTATGTCAGCATTTGGATTGAAAATGAAAACAACGGAACTACTGCAGAAGAGAACGGACAATTTCAATTGACCATCGCAAGCAAAAGCAAAAATCTTCTTTTTTCCGCTTTGGGTTACGAAAAAAAGACCATGGCGATTTCGAGTGACATGAAAGTAGAAATGACGCCAAGCACAATCGAACTGAATGAAGTTCAAATCACCAAAAAATACGGAACCAGACAAATAGAAATTGGCGAAACCGAAAGTCCATTTTTGCAAGCGTATGAAAACGGACCTCGAATAGACATCAAGTTTTTCCCCTATAAAGCAAAGTATAAAAAGACAAAATTTATCAAGCAAATTGTTCTCAATACAGATTGCCGAATAGAAGAAGCAACGCTCAAACTGCATTTATATAAAGTGGACAACGCTGGTTTGCCAGGCGACGAACTGCTAGAAAAGGACTATATCGCAACCGTGAGTAAAGGTGTGAAGAAAACCTTATTCAATCTATCCGCATTTAATTTAAGAATGCCGAAAGACGGAATTTTTGTTGGATTTGAAAGACTTAAGGTGGAGAAAAACAAATTTGAAAAGACAATCAGAAGTGCTGATAACCAAGGCAATGTCGTTCAGACGACTTTTTGTCCATTTGTGTTATACAATCAAGTTGAACGAGATTATAGTTACACTTTTTCAGGAGGCAAATGGACCAGAGAATCGACTACCACTGCCCAAGGCGCATCAAATAAAAAAATGATTTATGAACCAGCAATAAACCTGATTCTTGTAAACTAAGAGATTAAATCCATACATTTGCAGGTTTATAACCAAAATTCGAAAGAGAAAGTAACGATTGGAGCAGATAGAATTCGAATTGTTGTTAGAAATTAAATACATTAATGAAAGAAATTAAAAACATTGTACGATCAAGAGCTCAGGAATCTTCAAGCGCTGTTGAAAAACTGTATATTACTATGCGCCACCTCTTTAACAGAGGATTCTACAAACCGATGGGCGTGTCGGGCGAAACATTACGAGAGGCGTTATTGTCTTTAAGACCTGAAATTTACGGAAGCATTGCAGAAGAAAAAGTGGAATTAGACGGTCTTTTGTATGTTATTGAACGGCTTCCAATTGGAATAGAGGAATGTCGATTTATCAATCTAACTTCGGACGAAGGCTATTCTAAGTCGCATTTTAAGGCAATTATTCCGCCAAAAAGAAGGCGAAATTGTTATCGGATTGATGAGGAGCAGATGAATGTTGAAATCACGCGAGGACGGTCAGACATTTATGATATATTGACGCATTTGACCTTCATTTTTATAGAATCACATAAGATCAAAGATCGTATTCTGATTGACGAAAGTGGAGAAGTAACGCGAGATTGGCAAAAACTAGCACAAGCTGTTTTGCAAAACAAGAAACTGTCTTTGGTGGAGAAAGAAAAAACAATTTCTCATACCGCCAATATTTTAGGACGTACTTTTTCAGAAGTTATCGAAATTTATGATGCGTTCGGAACGTCAGAAAAACCGGACCGTTTTCTACATGTAATTTTTTGGTTAGGCAAGTTGGCCATGGAAGAGGTTGTCGAAAACAACAAAAGAACGATTACGTTTAGTCCTATCTTAAGAGAGCGTTTGGGTCATCATATTCATGGAGAAATTTGGGCCAATAACATCAAAGAAGTTTTAAAAGACAACAATCTTCTAGACCGGCCAATTCATGTTATTAGCGCAAACATGCATAGCGTAATGAATTCCATTTTTGCTACGCATGTACTGAAAACAAAGTACAAAGATCAGTCTGATTTCTTTATTTATGAAGAACTTAGTAAATCTGGAGCAAACGATATTAGAGACAAAGTATCAACTTTTGCGGAACAACACGGAATGATCTCTTTGCCTGATACTTCTGGAACAAACATCGATGTGCAGATTTTTGACACCGCGAAAATCGAGTGGAAAAAATCGGCATTTCCAACTGCAAAGATTGGCGATGCGCCACCTGTTATTATCGTAATGGATTATGCATTTGGAGAACAAGCATACGAAACGATAGATGAATTGTTGAAACCATTCCAAGAAACAAAACATAAAAAAGTTTTTCTTAATGTGGAGTCGGTTTCGATTATGGGAAAGGCAGGAATTCTGCAAGGAGGCAAAGGCGATATTATGATTCCATCAGCGCATATCAATGAAGGAACGGGTGACAATTATCCTTTTGAAAACGAGTTGACAGCCGCTATGTTGGATGGCAATGGAATTCCGGTTTTTGCAGGACCAATGGTTACGGTACTAGGAACATCATTGCAGAATAAAGACTTATTGAAATTTTTCCATGATTCAACATGGGGCGTTATTGGTTTAGAAATGGAGGGTGCGTATTATCAGAAAGCAATTCAGTCCGCTTCTAAAATTCGAAAAAGTATCAATCCAGACGTCAAAGTGAGATATGCTTATTACGCCTCTGATAATCCGCTGGAAACAGGAAGTACTTTAGCTTCAGGAGGTTTGGGCACGACAGGTGTTAAGCCAACCTACTTGATCACAATAAAAATATTAGAACAGATTTTTAACATTAATTAAATTATAATAATGAGCACAAACGACCATAAAAATGTAGACGATCAAGAAATAGATTTAGCATCAGTTTCAAAAGCGGTTTCAGGTATGTTTCAGTCGATAGGCAGAAGCATTTTCCGTATGATTCAATTTGTGTTGAAACATATTGTTGTTCTAATTGCTTTAGTGATAGTCGGCGTAGGCTTCGGATCGTATTTGGATACTACACGTAAAACATATAACACTTGCATAATCATTCGACCAAATTTTGAGTCAACTGATTATATTTATGCTAAAATTGACCTGCTTTTTTCAAGAATTAATGATAATGACACTTTGTTTTTGAAATCTATAGGAATCAAGAGTCCAAAGAAATTAAGAAGCATAAAGATTTATCCAATTGTTGATATTTATAAGTTTATTAGTGAAAGTGACTCCAAGGACAGCGACCGAAATTTCCAGTTATTTAAATTACTTGCTGCCGATGGCGATATGGAGAAAATTATCCTTAATCGGACAACTAGTAAGAACTACACTTTTCACCAAATACATTTTGTAACGTCATCTAAAGCTAGCAGAGATGAAATTTTGGAACCGTTATTAAATTATCTTGAAAGCAATGAAAATTTCAAGAATACAAAACAAATATTTATTGAAAACACCAATTTGAAAATTGAGGCAAACAAAAATATGATTGCGCAAATTGATGGATTACTGAGTACTTTTACGAATGAAAGTTCCGAAAGCGCTAAGAACAATAAGTCTGTATATATCAACCAAAATACACAATTGAATGACTTAATTCAGACTAAAAACAATTTAGTAAATGAAATTGGGTATCATAAATACGAGCTTATTAATCACGATAAAGTTGTAAAGGAAAGCAGCAGCATTATCAATATGAATGACACAAGAACAATTGATAGTAAATTAAGAGTTGTGTTGCCAATAGCACTTCTTTTTATGTATCTGTTAATCATTGGTCTTGTTAATTTTTATAGAAAACAAGCTGCGCTTTATAAAAAAGAAAAGCTCTAGAATTTGTAACTCATGAAAGGAATTATTTTAGCAGGTGGTTCGGGGACGCGATTGCACCCACTGACTTTAGCCGTAAGTAAGCAATTAATGCCTATTTACGATAAACCAATGATTTACTATCCATTGTCAACCTTATTGTGGTCGGGAATCAATGAGATTCTTATTATTTCAACGCCACATGACTTGCCATTATTCAAGCAATTGCTTGGCGACGGTAAGAAATTGGGCTGTAATTTTCAGTATGCAATACAGGAAAATCCCAATGGTTTAGCAGAAGCGTTTATTATAGGACGAGAATTTATTGGTAAAGAAAAAGTAGCTTTAGTCCTTGGAGATAATATTTTTTATGGCACTGGTCTGTCTGATTTGTTATTAGCAAATAGTAATCCAGACGGAGGAATTATATACGCATACCACGTAAACGATCCAGAAAGATATGGTGTAGTCGATTTTGATAATAACGGAAATGTATTGTCAATAGAAGAAAAACCGGAAAAACCCAAATCAAACTTTGCCGTGCCTGGAATTTATTTTTATGACAATGATGTTGTTGAGATTGCTTCAAATATAAAACCAAGTCATCGTGGAGAGTTGGAGATTACCGATGTAAACAGAGAGTACTTAAGGAGAGGAAAACTTAAAGTAAGTATCCTTGACAGAGGAACAGCGTGGCTAGATACTGGAACTTTTAATTCGTTAATGCAAGCTGGACAATTCGTGCAAGTAATTGAAGAGAGACAAGGACTAAAAATAGGTGCAATTGAAGAAGCTGCTTTTAAGATGGGTTTTATAAATGCGGAAGAATTAAGGGAATTGGCCGTTCCGTTACTAAAAAGTGGATACGGAAATCACCTCTTAAGTATAATCTAGTTTATGAATTTTATTGAAACGGAATTAGAAGGTTGCTTTATACTCGAACCAAAAATTATTGCTGATGAACGCGGCTATTTTATGGAGAGTTTTAATGAAAGTAATTTCCGAAAAGCACTAGACATAGACATTCACTTTGTTCAAGACAATCAATCTTTTTCGACGAAAGGCGTATTGCGAGGACTTCATTATCAAGTAGGTACTCATGCGCAAGCTAAATTAATTAGAGTTTTAGGCGGAGAGATTTTAGATGTTGCGGTTGATCTTAGACCCAATTCTATCACATATGGAGCTTATTTTGCGGCAGTTTTGTCCTCAGAAAACCAAAAACAAATGTTCATTCCTAGCGGATTTGCACATGGTTTCAAAGTACTAAGCGAAACGGCAACGATTTTTTATAAATGTGATCAATTCTACGACAAAGCTTCTGAAGGTGGAATCATATTTAATGATCCAACACTAAATATCGACTGGGGAGAGGAAAGTACAAATTGGATTATTTCTGAAAAAGATAGAAATCTCCCATCATTTGAAAATTCTAGAAAAATATGGTAGTAATAGTGCTTGGTGCCGCTGGACAATTAGGAAAAGCTATCCAGTCTATATCTTCACATTATACTGTTCACTTTAATTTCTTTGATTCTCGTCAATTGGACATTAGTAAAAGTGAAATGGTTGATGCTGCCTTTGAGAGGTTGAAACCAGATTTTTGCATTAATGTAGCTGCATACACAGCAGTTGACAAAGCGGAAATAGAAAAGGACAAAGCAGACTTAATTAACCATATTTCAGTAAAGAATATTGCCCTTGCTTGTCTTAAGCACGATACAACCTTGCTGCATATTTCGACAGATTTTGTTTTTGATGGCGAAAAGAATTCTCCATACTTAGAAAGCGACCAAACCAACCCACAAGGCCAATACGGAATTTCAAAAAGAAATGGAGAGTTAGAAATTGAACACGCCATGACAAAGTACTTTATTGTTAGAACTTCATGGCTTTATTCTGATTTTGGGTATAATTTCAAGAAAACAATGTTGAAACTTGCTCAAGAAAGGGAAAGTCTTAATGTGGTCAACGACCAAATTGGCGCACCAACTCATGCTGTAGATCTAGCAAAAGCGTTGATGAAAATACTGCAAAGCGAGAGCACAAACTATGGAATTTATCACTATAGTAACGAAGGAAATACAAGTTGGTTCGGTTTTGCAAAGAAAATTTTTGAATACAATAATTTGTCAGTTATTTTAAAAGGTATTCCAACTTCGGACTACCCAACACCCGCGAAACGACCAAAGTATAGTGTTTTAGATACAGCTAAAATCAAAAAGGAATTCAACCTTACGATAAGAAGTTGGGAAAAAGCGCTTAAGGAAAACTAAAAAAAAAGGAGGAAATTATTTTCCTCCTTTTATACTACCTTTTTATGATTTTGAATGTTCTTTCTTGATTTCCCTTGCCGAATAGCCGTAGAAAGTACACCCCACTAGGGACATGTGTTATGTTAATCGTATTGCTACTTAACAAGCCTTCCTGTATCAGTTTTCCATCAACAGAAAATACTGTATAGGAAATATTTGCAGGCGCACCAGTAACATGTAAACTATCAATAAATGGATTTGGATATACGAAAATAGTATCTAATTTAATTTCACTATTATTTAACAGTGTTTCAACGGTTATTTCCAGATCAAAAGAAACACTTCCTCCCGAGTTGAAAGCGGTTACAGTATAAGTCGCCGTTGATGAAATAGCCGTTGGTGTTCCAGAAATAATTCCAGTTGAAGTATCAAAGGAAAGTCCGTTTGGTAAGCTTGGTGAAACGCTGTAATTCAATACTGTTCCTGAAACGATTGGCGTTAAATCAGCAATGGTATTTCCAAGAGTAAACACATTTGGAGTAGTGTAACTCAAAGCACTTGGAGCCACATCATTTACAGTTATTTCCACGTCAAAAGAAGCACTTCCTCCCGAGTTGAAAGCGGTTACAGTATAAGTCGCGGTTGATGAAATAGCCGTTGGTGTTCCGGAAATAATTCCAGTTGAAGTATCAAAGGAAAGTCCGTTTGGTAAACTTGGCGAAATGCTATAACTCAAAACTGTACCTGAAACAACAGGCGTTAGATCAGCAATGGTATTTCCAAGAGTAAACACATTTGGAGTAGTGTAACTCAAAGCAGTTGGAGCCACATCATTGATGGTTATTTCGATATCAAAAGAAGCACTTCCTCCCGAGTTGAAAGCGGTTACAGTATAAGTCGCCGTTGATGAAATGGACGTTGGCGTTCCAGAAATAATTCCAGTTGAGGTGTCAAAGGAAAGTCCGTTTGGTAAACTTGGTGAAATGCTGTAACTCGATACAGTTCCTGAAACAATCGGAGTTAAATCAACGATAGTACTTCCAAGAGTAAACACATTTGGAGTAGTGTAACTCAAAGCAGTTGGAGCCACGTCATTCACAGTAATTACCACACCAAAAGTTGTCGAACCACCAGAATTGAAAGCAGTCACCGTGTAAGTAGCGGTTGCAGCAATTGCCGTTGGTGTTCCGGAAATAATTCCAGTTGAAGTGTCAAATGAAAGTCCATTTGGCAAACTAGGCGAAACGCTAAAACTCAAAATTGTACCTGAAACAACAGGCGTTAGATCAGCAATGGTATTTCCAAGAGTAAACACATTTGGAGAAGTATAGCTCAAAGCATTCGGAGCCACGTCATTTACAGTTATTTCCACATCAAAAGAAACACTTCCTCCAGAATTGAAAGCAGTCACAATATAAGTCGCCGTTGATGAAATGGTTGTTGGTGTTCCAGAAATAATTCCAGTTGAGGTGTCAAAGGAAAGTCCGTTTGGTAAACTTGGCGAAATACTATAACTCAAAACTGTACCTGAAACAACAGGCGTTAAATCAGCAATGGTATTTCCAAGAGTAAACACATTTGGAGTAGTGTAACTCAAAGCAGTTGGAGCCACATCATTTACAGTTATTTCCACGTCAAAAGAAGCACTTCCTCCCGAGTTGAAAGCGGTTACAGTATAAGTCGCGGTTGATGAAATAGCCGTTGGTGTTCCGGAAATAATTCCAGTTGAAGTATCAAAGGAAAGTCCGTTTGGTAAACTTGGCGAAATGCTATAACTCAAAACTGTTCCTGAAACAACAGGCGTTAGATCAGCAATGGTATTTCCAAGAGTAAACACATTTGGAGTAGTGTAACTCAAAGCAGTTGGAGCCACATCATTGATGGTTATTTCGATATCAAAAGAAGCACTTCCTCCCGAGTTGAAAGCGGTTACAGTATAAGTCGCCGTTGATGAAATGGCCGTTGGTGTTCCGGAAATTACTCCAGTTGAGGTGTCAAAGGAAAGTCCATTTGGCAAACTAGGCGAAACGCTATAACTCAAAACTGTTCCTGAAACAATCGGAGTTAAATCAACGATAGTGCTTCCAAGAGTAAACACATTTGGAGTAGTGTAACTCAAAGCAGTTGGAGCCACATCATTTACAGTTATTTCCACGTCAAAAGAAGCACTTCCTCCCGAGTTGAAAGCGGTTACAGTATAAGTCGCGGTTGATGAAATAGCCGTTGGTGTTCCGGAAATAATTCCAGTTGAAGTATCAAAGGAAAGTCCGTTTGGTAAACTTGGCGAAATGCTATAACTCAAAACTGTACCTGAAACAACAGGCGTTAGATCAGCAATGGTATTTCCAAGAGTAAACACATTTGGAGTAGTGTAACTCAAAGCAGTTGGAGCCACATCATTGATGGTTATTTCGATATCAAAAGAAGCACTTCCTCCCGAGTTGAAAGCGGTTACAGTATAAGTCGCCGTTGATGAAATGGCCGTTGGCGTTCCCGAAATTCTTCCTGTTGAAGTACTAAATGAAAGCCCAGTTGGCAAAGTTGGACTAATACTATAACTAGTCACTATTCCACCAGAAACTGAAGGATCTAAATTAGAAATTGTCGTTCCTCTTGTAAATACATTTGGAGATATATAACTCAAAGTACTTGGCGCTATGTCATTCACAGTAATTACCACACCAAAAGTTGTCGAACCACCAGAATTGAAAGCAGTCACCGTGTAAGTCGCGGTTGCTGAAATGCCGTTGGCGTTCCCGAAATTCTTCCTGTTGAAGTACTAAATGAAAGCCCACTTGGCAAAGCTGGACTAATACTATAACTAGTCACTATTCCACCAGAAATAGTAGGATCTAAATTAGAAATTGTCGTTCCTCTTGTAAATACATTTGGAGATATATAACTCAATGCACTTGGCGCTATGTCGTTCACAGTAATTACCACACCAAAAGTTGTCGAACCACCAGAATTGAAAGCGGTAACAGTATAAGTCGCGGTTGCTGAAATGGCCGTCGGAGTTCCTGAGATTCTTCCAGTCGTGGTGTTTAATGAAAGTCCAACAGGCAAGGATGGACTAATACTATAACTTGTTACTATTCCACCAGAAACACTAGGATCTAAATTGGAAATCGTTGTTCCTCTTGTAAATACATTTGGAGATATATAACTCAATGCACTTGGCGCTATGTCATTCACAGTAATCACAACATCAAAAGTTGTAGAACCACCAGAATTGAAAGCGGTTACAGTATAAGTCGCCGTTGATGAAATGGCCGTTGGCGTTCCCGAAATTCTTCCTGTTGAAGTACTAAATGAAAGCCCAGTTGGCAAAGTTGGACTAATACTATAACTAGTCACTATTCCACCAGAAACTGAAGGATCTAAATTAGAAATTGTCGTTCCTCTTGTAAATACATTTGGAGATATATAACTCAAAGTACTTGGCGCTATGTCATTCACAGTAATTACCACACCAAAAGTTGTCGAACCACCAGAATTGAAAGCAGTCACCGTGTAAGTGGCGGTTGCAGCAATTGCCGTTGGCGTTCCCGAAATTCTTCCTGTTGAAGTACTAAATGAAAGCCCACTTGGCAAAGCTGGACTAATACTATAACTAGTCACTATTCCACCAGAAATAGTAGGATCTAAATTAGAAATCGTTGTTCCTCTTGTAAATACATTTGGAGAAGTATAGCTCAAAGCACTTGGAGCCACATCATTGACTGTTATTTCGATATCAAAAGAAACATTGCCACCGGAGTTGAAAGCGGTTACAGTATAAGTCGCCGTTGATGAAATGGTTGTTGGCGTTCCAGAAATAATTCCAGTTGAGGTGTCAAAGGAAAGTCCATTTGGTAAACTTGGCGAAATGCTATAACTCAAAACTATTCCTGAAACGATTGGCGTTAAATCAGCAATGGTATTTCCAAGAGTAAACACATTTGGAGTAGTGTAACTCAAAGCACTTGGAGCCACATCATTTACAGTTATTTCCACGTCAAAAGAAACACTTCCTCCCGAGTTGAAAGCGGTTACAGTATAAGTCGCCGTTGATGAAATAGCCGTTGGTGTTCCGGAAATTACTCCAGTTGAGGTGTCAAAGGAAAGTCCATTTGGTAAACTTGGTGAAATGCTGTAATTCAATACTGTTCCTGAAACAATCGGAGTTAAATCAATGATAGTGCTTCCAAGAGTAAACACATTTGGAGAAGTATAACTCAAAGTATTCGGAGCCACGTCATTCACAGCAATTACCACACCAACAGTTGTCGAACCACCAGAGTTGAAAGCGGTCACCGTGTAAGTGGCGGTTGCCGCAATTACCGTTGGCGTTCCCGAAATTCTTCCCGTTGAAGTGCTAAATGAAAGTCCACTTGGCAAAGCTGGACTAATACTATAACTAGTCACTATTCCACCAGAAATAGTAGGATCTAAATTAGAAATCGTTGTTCCTCTTGTAAATACATTTGGAGATATATAACTCAATGCACTTGGCGCTATGTCATTCACAGTAATTACCACACCAAAAGTTGTTGAACCACCAGTATTGGATGCCGTAACGGTGTAAGTCGCGGTTGCTGAAATGGCCGTCGGAGTTCCTGAGATTCTTCCAGTCGTGGTGTTTAATGAAAGTCCAACAGGTGATGGACTAATACTATAACTAGTCACTATTCCACCAGAAACTGAAGGATTTAAATTGGAAATTGTCGTTCCTCTTGTAAATACATTTGGAGATATATAACTCAATGCACTTGGCGCTATGTCATTCACAGTAATTACCACACCAAAAGTTGTTGAACCACCAGTATTGGATGCCGTAACGGTGTAAGTCGCGGTTGCTGAAATGGCCGTCGGAGTTCCTGAGATTCTTCCAGTCGTGGTGTTTAATGAAAGTCCAACAGGCAAGGATGGACTAATACTATAACTAGTTACTATTCCACCAGAAACTGAAGGATCTAAATTAGAAATCGTTGTTCCTCTCGTGAAAATATTTGGTGAATTGTAAGTCAATGCACTTGGCGCTATGTCATTCACGGTAATCACAACATCAAAAGTTGTAGAACCACCAGAATTGAAAGCGGTTACAGTATAAGTCGCCGTTGATGAAATGGTTGTTGGCGTTCCAGAAATAATTCCAGTTGAAGTATCAAAGGAAAGTCCGTTTGGTAAACTTGGCGAAATGCTATAACTCAAAACTGTTCCTGAAACAACAGGCGTTAGATCAGCAATAGCACTTGCAAGAGTAAACACATTTGGAGAAGTATAGCTCAATGCACTTGGCGCTATGTCATTCACAGTAATTACCACGCCAAAAGTTGTCGAGCCACCAGAATTGAAAGCGGTTACAGTATATGTCGCAGTTGCTGCAATTGCAATTGGAGTTCCAGAAATAATTCCAGTTGCGGTATCAAATGAAAGTCCACCTGGCAAACTTGGTGAAATGCTGTAACTCAGAACCGTTCCTGAAATGGTAGGAGTTAAATCAGCAATGTTATTTCCAAGGGTAAATACATTCGGAGAGTTATAGGTCAATCCACCTGGAGCCACATCATTCACGGTAATCACTACACCAAAAGTTGTTGAACCACCAGAATTGAAAGCAGTCACCGTGTAAGTGGCGGTTGCAGCAATTGCCGTTGGCGTTCCCGAAATTCTTCCTGTTGAAGTACTGAATGAAAGTCCAGTTGGTAAGGATGGATTAATACTATAACTAGCCATATTCCACAGAAATAGTAGGATCTAAATTAGAAATAGCGTTCCTCTTGTAAAACATTGGGAGTAGGGAGGCGGTCACAGTAATTACACCAAAAGTTGCGAAGGGTGTAGTGGCGGGGCAATGCCGTGGCGTCGGTTGAAGTATAAAGAACACTGGCAGGAATGCTATAACTAGTCACTATTCCACCAGAAATAGTAGGATCTAAATTAGAAATCGTTGTTCCTCTTGTAAATACATTTGGAGATATATAACTCAATGCACTTGGCGCTACGTCGTTCACAGTAATCACAACACCAAAAGTTGTAGAACCACCAGAATTGAAAGCGGTGACAGTGTAAGTCGTCATTGCCGCAATTGCCGTTGGCGTTCCTGAAATTCTTCCGTTGAAGTACTAAATGAAAGTCCACTTGGCAATGATGGACTAATACTATAACTAGTCACTATTCCACCAGAAATAGTAGGATCTAAATTAGAAATCGTTGTTCCTCTTGTAAATACATTTGGAGATATATAACTCAATGCACTTGGCGCTATGTCGTTCACAGTAATTACCACACCAAAAGTTGTAGAACCACCAGAATTGAAAGCTGTGACTGTGTAAGTCGCCGTTGCCGCAATTGCCGTTGGCGTTCCTGAGATTCTTCCCGTTGAAGTACTAAATGAAAGTCCAGTTGGCAAAGATGGACTAATACTATAACTAGCCACTATTCCACCAGAAATAGTAGGATCTAAATTAGAAATAGTCGTTCCTCTTGTAAATACATTTGGTGAAGTATAAGTCAACGCACTTGGCGCAATGTCATTCACAGTAATTACCACACCAAAAGTTGTCGAACCACCAGAATTGAAAGCAGTCACCGTGTAAGTGGCGGTTGCAGCAATTGCCGTTGGCGTTCCCGAAATTCTTCCTGTTGAAGTACTAAAGGAAAGTCCACTTGGCAAAGATGGACTAATACTATAACTAGTCACTATTCCACCAGAAATAGTAGGATCTAAATTAGAAATAGTCGTTCCTCTTGTAAATACATTTGGTGAAGTATAAGTCAACGCACTTGGCGCTATGTCATTCACAGTAATTACCACACCAAAAGTTGTCGAACCACCAGAGTTGAAAGCGGTAACAGTATAAGTCGCCGTTGCAGCAATTGCCGTTGGCGTTCCCGAAATAATTCCAGTTGAAGTTTCAAAGGAAAGTCCATTTGGTAAAACTGGCGAAATGCTGTAATTCAATACCGTTCCTGAAACAATCGGAGTTAAATCAATGATAGTGCTTCCAAGAGTAAACACATTTGGAGATATATAACTCAAAGTACTTGGCGCTATGTCATTCACAGTAATTACCACACCAAAAGTTGTAGAACCACCAGTATTGGTTGCCGTAACTGTGTAAGTGGCGGTTGCAGCAATTGCCGTTGGCGTTCCCGAAATTCTTCCCGTTGAAGTGCTAAATGAAAGCCCACTTGGCAAAGATGGAGTAATACTATAACTAGTCACTATTCCACCAGAAACTGAAGGATTTAAATTGGAAATTGTCGTTCCTCTTGTAAATACATTTGGTGAAGTATAAGTCAACGCATTTGGCGCTATGTCATTCACAGTAATTACCACACCAAAAGTTGTAGAACCACCAGTATTGGTTGCCGTAACTGTGTAAGTGGCGGTTGCAGCAATTGCCGTTGGCGTTCCCGAAATTCTTCCCGTTGAAGTGCTAAATGAAAGTCCACTTGGCAAAGATGGACTAATACTATAACTAGTCACTGCTCCGCCTGAAACCGCAGGGTTCAAACTAGTAATCGTTATTCCTCTCGTGTAAATATTTGGCGAATTATAACTCAGTGCACTGGGGGCGACATCATTAACTCTAATACTAATTCCAAAGTTGGTTGATCCACCAGTATTGTTAGCGGTTACTGTATAATTTGCCGTTCCGCTAATGGTAGTTGGTGTCCCTGAAATAACCCCAGTTGTATTATTTAATGACAAACCAGCAGGCAATGTTGGAAAAACGGTGTAATTCACAACCGCTCCTCCCGATGAAGTTGGAACTAAATTAGCAATCGCTACAGATTTTGTAAATATATTTGGCGAAGTATAGCTTAAAGCACTTGGCGCCAAATCCTTAACCGTAATTACAACTCCAAAGGAAGTACTTCCTCCTGAGTTAATAGCGGTTACGGTATAGGTTGCAACGGAAGTAATTGCTGTTGGAATTCCAGAGATAGCACCAGTTGTCACATCAAGAGACAGTCCGGCAGGCAGACTAGGAGAGACACTATAGCTTACAACAGCTCCGCCAGATGACGTAGGCGTTAGAGTAGCAATGCCAACACCTTTAGTGAATATGTTGGGTGAAGCATACGTTAAAGAAGTAGGGGCGCTATCATTAACCGTAATATTCAAAACAAATGTTTCCGTTCCGCTAGCGTAGGTGCCCGTAACAGTATAATTAGTTGCAACTGAAGCAGCCGTTGGTGTTCCAGAAATAATGCCTGAAGTTGTGTTTAACGTTAACCCGTCAGGGAGACTTGGCGCAATAGAATAACTAGTCATTACACGCGTTGTGGAAGGCGCTAAATTTGTAATTGCTGTTCCTACATTAAAGATGTTTGGCGAAGGATATGACAAAGGAATTTTCACACCATCGACAGCGATATTATTAAAAGTTACCCGATTCCCTAAATCGGCTGTCATATTTGGACCAGTAAATCGCAATCGGATTTTGAAATTGGAATTATTGTCTACGGTGGAAATTGTAGAAAAATCGACTTCAAACAATTGATATACAGCTGTCAAAGGTAGGGAAGAGGAAGTCAATCCTGTGGTTATCCAAATAGGAGTTCCAGCATTTACAGCATAATCTATTGCAATGGCAGAAGCGGCTCCTTCATCAACCCCAGCGAAAGAGAACTTGATTTTCTTATAACCCAAGGTTGAGAAATTAAACACCATTGTGTTTTCTAAACCGCCGCTTTGAAATGGCTGCTTGATTTGCAGTCCTTTCATATCGCTTGTGGCGTAAGGAATATTTCCGTTTACGGTTTGTCTATAATTGATGGTCGTTGGATTATTTCTTCTTTCCATAGAAGATTTGCCTGCATTAGTTGTCGGATAACCAGTGTTACAAGATTGGTATTGAATCACGCCATTACTTGCGAGTTCATACGTTGAATTTAAAGACGTTAGTTGCGCTCCGTTGACAATATTTCCATCCATCATCCAGAAATAAATAGGAACGCTAACATCCGTAATTCCATCAGGAACAAATACAGCGGTTATTGAAAAGTTTGCGGTTGGTGTAATGGTAATTTCGGCGTTGGTGCTGGTCGAAGCTCCAGTCCAATTACTAAAAATATAGCCTGGCTTGGCAATGGCTTTGAGTTTGAGTGGGATGCCACTAAAATAAATTCCAGTCCAAGGATAAGGATTTCCGGTGATGCCTGGCGTTCCATCTTTAATTTCAATGGTACTTATTTTTACGTAACCATGATTATAATTAGAAACATTTAAAGTCGCATTGATGTTTGATGAAATACTGAATTTAGAACGAATGTGAGATCGTTGAAAAGCAGGTCTTTCGTTGGCGAATTCTTTTTCTTCATTTAGATGATATTGCCAATCACTATTATTTAGCGGCGCTTTCCATCGGAAGTATTGATCGGGCATTTCAGGCGCGATGATGGCAGAAATCTCGTCAATCTTAGCGACAATTCTCGTTGAAAGAAAGTTAGTATTCATCAAATCGGCAAATCGGTTGATGAAGTCATTCTTAAAAGTTGTGTTTGCTAGTAATTTTCTCAAAATTAATGTAGACCAAGAAGGATTTGGACCGACATCGATTGTGGAAGTAGCGTCTTGAAGAGAATTGTAATTTGGATCGTCTAACGTACTATCCATGTCGTGAATAGCCCATCGCCATCTACCGTCATGTCCATAAGGCGCATTGGGTACAAAGCCAGCCGTTTTTTTTCTCCAATAGATGATGTTGTTTCCTGGCCAATCGTCGTTTTGAGCAAAAATATTCGTAGTGAAATAGTCAATAAAATTATCAGTATCCATGCGGGTTTGGATATAGGCGTAGTTGGCATCGCTGGTAAATGTATTGCTCGAAATATAGCTATACATATTGTTATAGTCGACAGCATCACCTTCTTGAATAGCGCCCTGATTTTCTAACAAGTCAACCGCATCGATGTTATAAACCTGTTTGAAGTAGTTATTGTCGTACTTTTCACGCATGTTCAGCAATCCCCAGTATTCTCCATTCATAAAAACAACCATTGGTTGAAAGGACTCTGTTTCCATACGTAAATCCTTCACCAACTGATGATTCATGGCGTCTCTAAACATCGTATTATAAAAGTCACTTCCGCCACTTTTGGCGCTTAGCCTTTCATAACTAGTATACGGTTCGTCGGCAAAGAATTTATAAGACATATTATCGTCCCCGAAATCAGAACGAGCAGCAATATTCCATGATTTACTTGGATAAACTCTCGAATAAGCACCACGAATTCTAATCCCGACATCTTGATTTATTTTTTCTAGACCATTAACGAAGTAATGCATGTTGGCTTTTCGTTCGTTTTCGATTCCAGATCTTTCAAAATTTCCAAACTCACGATCAGGTATTTCATTCGGATTTGCGGTTCTCCAATTATCAAAGTCGACGCCAGCCACAGCAATACCATCTTCATAGTCATACAATTGATTTTCGGTAAAGCTAAAGGAAAGTACAGGAAGCGAATATTTTGCTGGTCCTGAGGGCGTTATAAAATAATTCTTGGTCACCACTTTACTTGACAAAGCACCTGGCTTGATCACTTTTGCTCTAATAATATTTCCTTTATAAATTGGTCCATTTGGGATATAAGGCGGTGTAAAATCATAAGTCGTTGACATGGCAGAAACCTTGTTTGCTTGAGAAGATCGATCAGCGATGGCAATCGGAGCGGAATATTGCAAGGTTGTAAATGAATTATAAAGGAAAGGACCAAATGCTTGTCCGGGGTTTTTTGGATATTGATTTTTATAATTATAAGTCGTTCCGCTTAAGTTGTTTTCGTCGGGCTCAGATCCGTCAAGCGTATACAAAATTGTAGTTCCAGGATCGGGTGAAGAAATGGTTAAATTAAATCCAGCAGTTAGAAATCCAGAGGATTGGGAAAAAACAGGTGGGTTTAGTGCTTGAGAAAAGCCCGCAGTTGCATTTACTGCATTTGGCGTCGGAGTTCCAAAGAAGACATATGGTCCTGTGCCGTTGGGATATTTTCCGTACGAAATGTCGGCTTGCAAATTGGCAGCGGGAACTGTACTGATAGTCGTGCCCACAGTATTCGTAAGGTAGAGCGCTTCTCCTGAGGCACTTATTTTGAAGTTGGTGTGCAACGGGCTACCCGCCACAGATCTGTTTTTGTCGGATGCCCAAACAATCAAATATTGTCCAGCACCAAGAGAAACATTTGGGAATGTCCATTTATATAGCAGCAGCGGGTCATCTGATAATCCGAACCCTAAAAGATTTACGCTAGTAGATCCGGTGTTGTATAGTTCTATCCAATCTTGATGCGAACTGTCTTCATCTTGAATAGATACATTATTTGATGCAAGAATCTCGTTGATAACAACAGTTTGCGCTTTTGTTTCGATTGATTGTACGGCGAAAAGTAAGGCGAGAAGCCCTAAAGTAATTTTCTTCATTCTATTTTGTTTTTGACAGGTTAAAAGTACGCCATTGGTAACGAAAGCGCACTTTTAGTCGGTACAAAACAGAAAAAACCGTTAAACTGAAAATCTAATAAAGATGGGGCATTATAGCAAAAAAAGAGGCAATTGTATTACTATTAATTTTAGTAACACAATTGCCTCAAAAAGTGCAATTCTATTGAGAATTATTTTATTTTTTACTTATTTTTTTGATCTCGATTTTACCTTCAGTTTCTAATTGAAGTAAATACAATCCGTTTGATAATGAAGTTAAATCGACTTGTGAATTTTCTACTTTGCCTTCTTTTATTTGTTTGCCATCGATAGCGAAGATTTTGTAGTTAACGAGACCAACTTGATTAATGCCCGCGACATTTACTACTTCAGATGCAGGGTTTGGATAAACAGAAAACAATTGAACATTATTTTGTGCTACATCCAATGTCATTGTTGTACCGTAAACCGCAATGTTATTGAAAGTAATTCGTGCGCCAGTATCTGCAGTCATATTTATTCCTGTAAAACGAAGACGAATTTTAAAATCAGGATTATTATTGGCTGTTGAAATAGCAGAAAAATCTATGTCATACAATTGATAAGTGCTGCTTAACGGCAATGTGCTCGATGCTAATCCAGCAGTCGACCAAACAGGTGCTCCAGCATTAGTTGAATAGTCAATTAGAATCCCAGTTGCATTGGTCAACTCGTTGATGGCTGCAAAGGAAAATCTAATGTCTTTTTTCGCATTTGTTGGAAAGTTAAAGACCATTGTGTTCCCAAGACTACCGTTTTGTAACGGCTCCTTGATTTGTAACCCTTTCATATCACTAGTTGCAAACGACAAATCATTGTTAGCAAGCGGAATATAATTGATATTTGTCGGGCTATTTCTGCGTTCCATTGAAGCTTTTCTCCAATTCACAAGATCGGTAGAAACAAATGGATAACCAATCAAACAAGATTGATATTGAATCACGCCATCAATTGCACCCGCTTTGAATGTTGTGCTTAATGTTTCAAGCGGAATGTTGTTCGGAATCGCTGAATTCATCATCCAAAAGAATATCGGTTGACTTGTCGGTATAACTTCTGGAACAAAAACAGCAGTTACAGCAAAACTAGCTGCCGAGGAAATTGTAATTTCAGGATTAGTACTTGTTGAAGCGCCAGTCCAATTACTAAATACAAAACCAGGTTTTGCAATTGCTTTCAACGTCACAGGAATATTCGAAAAGTAAACGCCGGTCCAAGGATAAGGATTTGATGAAATTCCAGGAGTTCCTGGCTTAATATCTATTGTATTGATTTTGATATAACCATGGGCATCATTAGATACATTTAATGTTGCGTCAATATTAGATGTAATTCCAAATTCGGAACGAATATGGTCTCTTTGAAAACTCGCTCTATCATTGGCAAAGGTGCGCTCTTTGTTTAAAAAGTACTGCCAATTATCGATGGTTTCAGGAGTCTTCCATCGCGCAATGTGTTCTTGCATTTCAGGTTCGATGACAGACTTCATACTGTCAATCATTTCTACTACTCTAGCAGGAAGGAACGATGTATTCATTAAATCAGCAAAACGATTGATGAATTCATTTTTATAGACTGGGCTAACCAAAAGTTTGCGCAAGATGAAAGTAGACCAAGCCGGATTTGGATATTCAGGCCCGTTAGGTTCAGTTGCGTCCGCTAAAGAATTGTGATCCACATTATCATAGTAAAAACCAAACGTGTCATCCAAATCATGAAATGCCCAACGCCATCTTCCGTCTTGTCCGTATGGAGCGTTCGGTTCGTAGTTCGCAGTTCTTTTTCTCCAAAATTCGATATTGGTTCCTGGCCAGTCTCCATTTTGAAGGTAGATATTAGAAATATGATAGTCGTTGAAACTATCGGTATCCATTTGCGTTTTGATGTAGTTATAATTAGAAAGCGTTGCCATGCTATTTGAGTTCAAATAAGTCAACATTGCTTGGTAGTGAATATCATCTCCATATTCAGCTTGTCCGTTGCTTGCAATACCTTGATCAACTAAGTAATCTAGTTCTGTTGCAGCAATATTAAAGCGATTACTGAAAAAATGATCATCATACTTTTCACGAACATTTAAGATACCATTGTATTCACCATTGATGAACGTAATTGTTGGTTGATAGGATTCGGTGATACAATTCAAAGATTTTACTAAATTATGGCATAGCCCATCTCTAAACAAGGTGTTGACAAAATCTCCACCTGAGTTTCTAAGCACTAAATTGGTAAAATGAGTATCGGTATTATCAGCGAAAAAGCCATAATTCATATTGTCTTTTCCATATTCAGCGCGGGCATACAGGTTGAACGATTTACTTCTTGTAGATCTAGAAATACCTCCATGAATACGAATTCCGATATCTTGATTCAAGACTTCAGTTCCATTAACAAGATAAGTCATGTTGGCTGTTCTTTCGTTATCTCTGCCACGACGGTAATAGTTGGCATTTCCTTCTTCATAGGTTGGATCTACATCTGGATTTGCAGCGCGCCAGTTATCAAAGTCTACACCCGCAACGCTAATTCCAGAATTATAATCGAATAATTTATTCTCGTCGATACTTAGCGACAAGATCGGTAAAGTAAAGCGATTGGTTCCTAGAGGAGAAATATAATAAGTTCTTGTTTCTGTTTGACTGTCTAAAGCACCAGCTTTGACTAATTTCGCACGAACGATAGTTCCTTTAAAAATAGGGCTTGCAGGAATATAGGTCGGGTCAAACGAATAAGTCGTTGACATAGCAGCAATCTTATTAGGAAGTGCTGTTCGATCTGCAATTGGCAAAGGCGTGCTGTACTGAAAGGTCCTGAAAGTATTAGATAATAACGAACCGATTGGTTGTGCGGTACTCACTTCTTGGTATTGATTTTTATAGCTGTATGTGGTTCCTCCAATATTAGATAATTGAGGTTCTGAGCCATCAAGAGTATATAAGATAGTTGCACCTGGAACGGTTGTAGACAATGTTAGATTAAACGAGGTTGTCAATACAGCAGAATCCTGTGAGAAAGTTGGCGGAGATAAAGCCTCAGTATAAGCGGTATTTCCGTTAGCTGCGGCTGGTGTTATAACATTAAAGAATCTAAAAGCGCCAGTACCGTTCGGAGTACGGCCATAAGAGATGTTTTGAAGCAAGACCGGAGTAGTTACAGAATCTAAAGTCAATCCACCGGCATTGGTAATTAGAATTGTTTCACCATTGGAACTTAGCTTAAAATTAGTATGTAGAGGGTTTCCTGCGTCAGCACGATCTTTATCAGAACACCAAATGAGCAAGTATTGTCCTGCGCCAATTGAAACAGCAGGGAATGTCCATTTAAAAGGAAGTGTAGGATCGTCGCTTAAACCAAATCCATCAAGGTTTACAGTGGAAGCGCCATTGTTTCTGATTTCTACCCAATCTTGGTAGGAACCGTCTTCATCTTGATTGACAATTGTGTTAGCTTCTAAAATTTCGTTGATCGTAATGCTTTGACTTGAGGCGACAATAGGTGTAAGAAGTAAAAGCAAAGTGATAAAAAACGGGGTAATTTTTTTCATGACTTTTTTAAAGTATTGATTAATAAGGCGGTGAAATTATATAATTGTTAATAAACAGCGATATAATATCGATACAAAGCTAAAATTCTCTTTGAAATGCAGAAATTTTAAAAAAAAACAAATTTCTTAACGGTTTTCATATTGGTGTTTTAGAATCTAAGAGGACATTTTAAAAGAGCTTTAATCGTAGATTGACCTATGGAAAAATTAGAATAAGCTCAAAACAATTCGCTATTTAAAGATAAGAACAGGATAACGATGTTAGATCGTAAACGAGAATAACACCATTTTTTTGCGTATCCGCTACAATGTTTATGTTATAATTTCTTTTATAATGCAGTACATTTTAAAATATAACATTTGAATTTAGAATCATGTTTGATTGCTTTTAGACGAATATTTCCAACGCTGCATTTACTTTATTTCAGATCAACTTAGAGATAAAAAACATATATTTGCGCGCTAGAAGATGTTATATGTTTGACTTAGAATAGCGTGAGCGCGCGTCAAGCCAAACTACTATTAATTCAAGTAAGCAAGTGAAATTGCTCTAAAGATAAATCAAGTTTTTTGAAACTTTCAAATACAAAAGATACAGTAATAGATATCTAGTTATTTTACTTGAAAGTAGTGGAACAATACACAAAGTAAATGTACGAAACTGTTTTTTAAGACTTCAAATATTGCTTTGATGTTGACATTTTAATAACCTAAACACAACATGCAGTCCGAAAATATTAACCAATAACCAAATAAATGAAATTTTTTCAACTCTTTTTTATGTTGTTTATATGTGCCAGTTGTACTCCCCAAGATGGTACAGGAGGCGAGTCGATTGGTGAAGTACCGATCTTTCCCTTTGTCAATGGAAATGTGGAGAAATTTAATAATGTTTTTCGTGATTCGAATGGTATTCCAATGTTGCAATATGAAAATCAACATCACTATTATCCCATTCAATATACCCAAATAGGATTATTTTATTATGCTGATTATCTAGAAACTAAAAGTCTCGGCAGTAAAGTGAATTTCTTAAAAATCGCAAATTTTATTACGCAAAATATAGTTTACATTGATGATTTTGCAGTTTTGCAATATGACTTTGTTGTCAAGCCATATAGATTAAATCCACCGTGTGCCTCATCGATGGCTCAAGGATTTGGGATCGGAATAATGATAGAAGCATATTCCTTAACAAAGGATAGAAAGTATTTAGGTGTTGCAAAAAAAATGGTAAAATCTTTTGGGGCAACTATTCAAGAGGGCGGCGTTCAAAGTAATTGGGGGAACACGGCTTTTTATGAAGAATATGCAGATCCAAATTCCCATGTTTTGAATGGTTATTTGTTTTCGCTATCGGGATTATATTATTATTACAAGACAACAGGAGACCTAGAAGCTAAGAAGTATTTTGATATTGGAATAAATAGTTTAAAAACAAAAATACACGAATATGATGCTTCGTTTACAAGTTTTTACAGCAAAGTAAACTATGATCAACCTGCCTATGCATCTGCCATCAATGAAGACCCAGATCATTACCATGAATTGGTAATATACCAGTTATTGACACTCTTTGATTGGACAAAAGAAAGTATTTTTAGAGAATATGCACACAAATTTCTTAAGTATGACACAGGAAAAGTTACGGATTTTTATAATGTAAATAAATTTGTAGAAATTAAGGCGTCTAGCACTATAGAACCAATAAATTACGGTGTTAACAAATTAGATGATGAGTTATGGAGTTGGGGAAATTATTGGAGTACAAATCAAATCGGGGCTGAATTAACTATAAAATTCAGTACTTTAAACATCGACCCTACAAATGCAGAAGCCACAAGAGAGGATAAAAAAACCGTGGAGGCTATTTCTTTCTATTCTACAAAAGAAAACGCATCGCCTAAAAACTTTGAAATTTATTACTTAGATCAAAATAATAATTGGATAAAACACTGCGATGCCTATCAAATGACTATGCGAAATAGAAATTATTATAAGACAGATGATTTCGAGACATTTATTGATACTTACTATCTACCTTCTACCATTTCAACAAAGGAGCTGAAAATAAAATTTCTTGATTTTAGGGATGATCAAATGATTGCATTGCGAGAAATAAATGTTCATTATGATAGAAGCAGCGAACTAAACTTTATTGAACAAATAGCTAGAAAAAACAATCCTTTTAAATGACATCAAATTTCTTAAGAAAGATTTTCTTAAATAATATTTCGCAAGGTCTTCAGTTTGGGTCCAGATGGTTTTTGTCTATCATATTATTAAAAACGCTCAGCATTAATATGTTTGCGGTTTTTTCTTTTGTTTTTTCAATCTCTAATTTTATGGTCGCCATACTTCCTTTTGGAAGCCCAGTTTATTTGATAAATAAATCGGAGCAATCGAAGAAAGGGTATCAAGAATTGGCAAATTCTATTAGTATTATCTTGTTTTTGTTTTTTGTGTCATTGGTGACGTTCTTAATCTATATTGTTCTAGTAAATCCACAACTACCAAACAAAGATTTGATTCCGCTTGGTTTAGTGTTAAGTCTGATATTAAGTATTAATGCAATTATTTTTTCTTTTATAAAAGGAATTGGTAATTTTTCCTTTGAACTTAAGATATTCAGCGTTTTTTCATTATTGGTTTTACTATTATGTGCATATTTATATTTCGTCGGTCCCATTTCCGTCATGTTGATTCTTCTAATTTTAATTTTTGTAAATGCCTTGATGCTTCGGTTGGCAATGAAATTTTCAAGCGAACTAGATTTCAAGCAACTCTATTCGAACATTAATTTTACCACACAAAGTCTTAAGAATAGTTTTTATAGAAGATTTTACTTTGGCTTGCAAGAAATTGTAACGGCAATTTACTCTCAAGGAGGAATGTTGATTCTGTTTTACGTTATAAGCAACAAAGTTTATGGCGAATATAGAGCATTGCTAATTTTGATAGCGCCATTTGCCTTAGTAAATGTAGCCGTTTCGCAAGTACTATTAAGTCACCTAAAGTCAGTTCCTACCGACAAAATACGACCTGCATTTAGGAAACTACACTTTCCATTTTCAGCACTCTTATTAGTAGGATTATTGGGAATCTATTTTTTTGGAGAACCCATCATCAAACTAATTACAGGTTTGGAATATAATGAAGAAATTCAAAAATCATTAGTTTGTTTATTAACTATTATCTTTACCAGCTTTTTGTGTTCTGGCTATGAAATGATGCTTGTTTTGTTAAACAAACAAAAGCAACGATTTTATATCATGTTGGCTGGAGCCCTAACAAATATTATTTCGATAGTGCTACTTTTACCAAAATTTGGCTTATTTGGAGCCATTATGACCAATACACTTTCGAACATTGTGGTGTTTATTCTAATTATAATAGTTGCTGAAAGGCATTTTTCGAAACAAGATGAATATAGCAATAATAACATCTAGGTATCCTTCTAAATCCCAGCCATACAACCATATGTTTGTGCATACAAGGGCGCGGTATCTTCAAAAAAGTGATTCGGTTACTGTTTTTGTTCCTTCAAACAAAAATGAAAACTACGTTTATGACGGCGTAAATGTTGTAAAAGCAAGCAACGAGAAGATTCTAGAGTTGGTTTCGGACGCTAGTTTATTATACCTTCATCTTCTTAATATATATCCCTTTAGCAAAGAAAGCGGTCTTCCAATTTATAAGTATATCATCAAAAACAATATCCCTTACGCCATATATTTGCATGGCTCAGAAGTGCAAAAATATGGTCAATATGGCTTTGACTTTGACTTTTCAGTAAAGCAAATTGCAAAGTATTTTTTTAAAGATTTTTTTGTAATTCCGCATATGCGTTCGTTTTTCAAAAGAACAAAAAGCAGGAAAAACAGTCTTGCGCTTTTTCCTTCCTTATGGATGAAAAGCACAGCCGAAAGAAATCTTAACGTGAAATTCGACAAATCTTTAATTATCCCCAACGGGATTGACACGGAGTTCTTTGACTTAAAGCCAGAACTAAGTGTTAAACCCCGAAAATTGATCACCATCCGCTCATTTTCGAGTAAGGTTTATAACATTGAACAGACGATTGAACTCATGTCACTGTTGCCAGATGACTATACATTAGACATCTATGGAGAAGGGAAGTTGATTTTAAGCTATGAAAAACTAATTGTCAAAATGAACCTTGAAAAGAGGGTTAAGATAATTCCGAAATTTCTAGATCGTGCAAACATGAAAGAAACCTTTCGGTCTTATGATTTGTTCATATCCACTACCCGTTTTGATTCGCAGGGCGTTACAATGTTAGAGGCCGTGTCCTCGGGGTTGCTCTTGGCCACTATAAATAATTCTTCTAGAGAAGAGTTTATTCAAGACGGTGTGACGGGAATTTTGGCTAAGGACGTCAATGAACTTTCAGAAAAAATAGTTGAGGTAACCAACAATAACCAGCTATTTCAAAATATTGTTTTGCAAGGGAATAATAAAATGAAGGATTTTAGCGATAATAGCATAAGCGAAAAGAAATTGACGCATTAAGAAATGTAATACTCTAAAAAAATGTGTGGAATATTAGGTTCAATAAATTTTGATTTTGATAATTCAGTTCTCGATACTATTAAACATAGAGGACCAGACTTCGGCAAAATAACAAAATACAATAAGAAAGACTTAGTTTGTTTTGGACATAGAAGATTGTCAATTGTTGACTTATCCGAGTCAGGTAACCAGCCAATGGAAACAAAAGACGAACAATATAGCATCATCTTTAACGGAGAAATTTATAATCATTTAGAGTTAAGAAAGGAACTGGAGGAAGTTACTTTTAATGGACATTCAGATACCGAAACAATCCTGAATTACATAGCAAAAAAAGGCATAAACTGCGTATCCGATTTTAATGGAATATTTGCAATTGGGCTGCTGGACAATATTAATAACAAACTATATTTGGTAAGAGATGCTTTTGGTGTAAAACCGCTCTACTACTATATATCAAATGACCAGCTCGTTTTCTCGTCTGAAATTAGGCCAATCAAGAAAATGATTAGCACGAAACTAAAAGTGGAGAATCTTGCAGAATTGTTGAAATTACGATACAATCCCGCGCCGGAAACGCTATATGATAACATCAAGAAGTTGCGACCAGGACACATTTTAGAATTTGATTTAAATACGTACAAGTTTTCGATTACTTCTTTTATTATGAGTGTCTCGATAAACAAAAATGCTACTTTACACAACGCTATCGACAAGTATGGCCAATTGTTTGAAAATGCGATAAAAAGGCAATTGATGTCCGATGTTGAAATTGGAACATTGTTAAGTGGCGGTGTAGATTCGGCATTGGTAACCTACTTTGCTGGAAAGAACTTGGACTACAAAATAAAATCTTACACAGTGGGATTTGAAGAAGAAAATCCGGTAAATGAACTTATTTATGCTAGAGAATCTGCTGCCATTCTTAACACAGATCATCACGAAATATTGTTAACTCAAGACGATTTTGTTAATGGACTAAAAAAGATTAGTCAAATCGTTGAAGAACCATTGGGGACTACTTCTATAATTCCAATGTACTATTTGAATCAAGAAGTGTCTAAATCTTTAAAAGTTGTATTAACAGGTCAAGGTGCCGATGAGCCACTAGGAGGGTACGACAGATATAAAGGAGAAATATTTAGAAACTATGTGCCTAATATTTTGTTTGATGTAGCTAAGCCATTTTCAGGTCTTATTAAAAACGAGATAATCTCGAGATCATTAAATTCGCTGGGAGAGAGCGATATTATCAAGAGATTTGAAAATGTTTATTCCTTATTTAGCGATAAGGAGATCTTGAAATTAATTAATTCCAAAGACGTAAATAGTTACGCTAAAATTAAATACTTTTATGACCTACTAGATTGTAAATCAAAAGAAAGCGCAGAGGCAATGATGTCGATCGATACAAGGATGAATCTTTCCGATGATTTATTAATTTATACAGATAAAGTTTCAATGAATTTCGGATTGGAAACACGCGTTCCTCTTTTGGATAACGAATTGGTAAGTTATATTGAAACACTACCTTATTCTTTGCGAATAAGAAAAGGTGTTGGAAAATACATTCATAAGGAATTTGCAAAAGTTGTCTTGCCAGAAAAAATTGTAAATCGCAAAAAATTAGGTTTCCAATCACCAACCAACAAATGGTTTAAAGAAGATCTGGGGTCCTATTATATTAACGAATTAAATAAATGTGAGTCGAACTTCTTTAGGGTTTTTGACAAAAAAGAAGTGGTTAATTTATTCAAGACACACCGGTCTGGAGTGAATAAAGAAAAACAAATATTCTTGTTGCTGTCAATTTATTATTGGTTTGAAGGAAATCAGGAAGCTTAATTATGAAGTTATCAATATACCAATATAATAGTCTAATACTTTTTTTGCTTTTGTGGGTTCTGCCAGTAGACATGTTGAATGGCGTTCTGTTGCAAAACAATGTAAATCTTCCAATTTCGATCAGCCAATTATATAAGATTCTAATTCTCGTTCTAATGCTTATTAGAATTTTTGGAACGACAACGATGACTATTATTTACTTTGCCTTTATCACTTTTTGTTTGGGATCGGTAATTCAATCTCTAAGCTCTTTTAGATTTAATTTTATCTTCCAAGATTTTATTAAAACAACAAAATACTTATCCATACTGATTGCCTTTTTTTACTTTAAAAGAATTTTTCAAGAAAACAACAGCAAAACTATAGAAAAGGTATTCAAATGGCTGGAGTTCTCGTACTGGGTCTTAGCATTTAATATAGTAATAAAACTAGTTCATTTAGGTTATCCAATGTACGAATATGGGGAAATCGGCACAAAAGGGTTTTTCTATGCAGGAAACGAGATCTCGTCGCTTCTTTTGGTAACTTATGGAATTATCGCTCATAAAATCTTGATTGTAAATCAAAAAAGGATCAAATTTTTCTTTTTCTTCTTGTTTAATGTTTTTTTGGCGATACTAATTATCTCAAAAACAAGTGTTCTTTGGATTCTAGTTATTAGTTTTTTTCTTTATTTTGGCTTGGGCACATACAAAGTCAATCTAACAGCAGTGAAAAGATTACTGGTGTCGATAGGAATAATTATCCCGATGGTCTTGTTCTTTCTGTACAAAACCATTTTGAACCTACCGCTAATAGTTCGATTACAATATTTTTGGGAAAAATTGGATTTTGTAACCTTCATTTTCTCCAGTAGAAATCTTGAAGCAAAGAAAATGTTTACTATTTACAATGATGATTTTACGATTGTTCAAAAATTAATAGGTGGTGGGCAATATTTTTATGAATCAAAAACGCATCATATTGTTGAAATCGACCTATTAGATATCTTTTTTGCCTATGGAATCTTAGGAGCACTTTTATTCTGTTTTTTTATTACTTTGTTGTTGGCTCAGAGTTATACATTGAAAAAAACAAGTAAATATCCATTTGCAAATTTGACTTTTCTCATGTCATTGGTCTTATTTGTAATTTCTTCAATTGCGGGGCATATTTATAATTCGGGAATTGCGGGAAATTTTATAGCCTTGCTGTTTGCAATGATGTATATAAAGAAAAATGAAAGACAGGTTACTTAACATAAGTTCTTTTCTATTTGGAATTTTACTTCCACTCTCTACGAAATTAGGCAATCTCGGATTGGCTTTTTTTCTAGTTTGTTGTCTCGTGATTGTTGTTGATGAGAAACGCTTTCGAAAACCAGTTAAAACTCTTTTGTTTTCAACAATATCGTTCTTTTTGCTTTTAATTATTGGACTTTACTTCACAGAAGAGAAAACGGAAACTTTTGAACTATTTGGTCGGTATTCGACCTATTTATTGGTTCCTTTTTTCTTTTGTTTATTAATAAGGACAGATTGCTAAGGGTTTATCAATTTTCACTAAACGGATTGGTTATTGGCGTAACTATCGCGTCTTTAATTTTGTTGACAAATAATTTCACTAGATATTATAGCGTAAAACCACTTTTCACAATTGATAAGGACCTATTTAACTATTATTATACCTATCATAATTTCACAAAAATATTAAAATTTTACCCCACCTATTTTGGACTATATCTGATAGTGGCAGTTGCGCATACACTTTCAAAGGTTACAAAAGAGCAGCAGCAATGGCTTCGCTTTTTTGGATACTTTGCTTTGTTGGTATTCACTTTAACAATTTTATTTTTAAATGCTCGAATTATTGTCGGTTTGTCATTTATCGTTTATTCTTATTACTTATTCCTATTTATTAAAGAACAGTATAAGGTAAACAAAACCAAGTTCTTTTTGTTTTTTATTGGAGTGTTATTATTTGGCTCCATTTTCTTTAGTTTTATAAAAACACGTACCTATTTTCTAGATTTACAAGTGAATTGGTTTGGGATCTAACTTCAAATAAAAATTCGGCGTACAACGGCAAGTTCAAAGACGACTCCAGACTTGTTAGGTGGGCTACTATTTCTAAGACTATTTTGGAGAGACCTTGTTTTGGTTATGGTAGTGCAATGGAGAAAAAAGTTCTAAAAAGAAATTTCTTAAAAAATGGTCTGGTAATATCATCACAAAACAATTACGATTCGCACAATCAGTATTTGTCTTTTTCAATAGAATTTGGCCTGCTAGGGTTACTGGTTTTTTTGTTTTACTTAGCGATGAATTTGAATCTTGCAATACATTCGAAGAATTTTGTGCCAATTATTTTTTGCTTTACAATCATAAGTGTGAGTTTTTTTGAAAACATTTTTAAAAACAATGCAGGTATAATTTTTATTACATTTTTTTCAAACCTCTTTTTATACCGAAACGTCGATGAAAAAAATTAGTAAGTCAGTTATACTTTTAGTTTTTATTGTTTCAATCTTTATTTTAGACGTTTTTTAATAAAGAGCAATCCTATAGTTGGAATAGCTATCTTCCATTAATTAAGATATTTAAATTTATTTGTTTTCTGTATTTTTTCGCAAGTATAATTGTGGAAAAGAAATACAAATCAATTCGAAATCTAGCGGTGCTACTGGTCATTTTTTTATTGGGTCAGTTTTCACTGTTGAATTTTAATCAGAAATTTTTGGTTGGCGAGTTTTTTAACGCAAGCAGAGAATTTATTTTGCTGTGCTATCCTCTGGTTTTTTATTATTATTTGAACTCCTTAGATTACGCTGAGTTAAAAGATAGCTTAGTAAAACTAATCAAGGCATTAATAATAGTCGTTGTAATAACTACCATAGTAGGGTTTTTGTTTAGCATACCGTTTTTTAGAACATATACCTCTAGATTTGGCTATATGGGGCTGCTGCCAAAATCGATTACCGCGTCCTATTTTTATATTTCAGCGATTCTATTTTTGTACTATTTAGTACTATATGAAAATGCGAAGAAAACATTGCTTATACTGACATTGATTGCTAGTCTTTTGGTAGGAACTAAGGCGATATACTTATTTTTGCTTATTTTATTCACTTATCATTTTATCTCGCAGAAAATTTATCTCAAAAAGGAATTTTACATTTTTGCGTCCATTTTCTTTACGGTGGTTTTTGTTACCTATGATAAATGGAAGCACGCCCTAGAAGCCACTTTTGTTAATTTATATAGAATATTCAAAAGAGATGGTTTTATTACTGCCGTGACCTCATATCGAAATTTGAAGTTTGTCTCAAATGTTGATGCCTACCTAAGCCACTGGAAATGGTATAATTATCTTGTAGGAGGTCGAATTGCTAGTTGTCCACTTTTTGAAATGTCTGTTTTGGATTTGTTTGTTAATTTAGGACTAATAGGTTCAATTTATTACTTAAGATTGTTCTATAAACTGGCCTTGAATGCGCCGAAAAAAAACGAGTCTATTTTGCTGTTTTCATTTGGTTCAATATTAATTGTTTCTATCTTTGCGGGGCAATTTTTTAGCAATTTCTCTGCAATAAGTTATACGATAATTATCATTTATTTGATCAGGTCAAGTTTAAACAACAGAATAAAAAATGAAATATAATAGGATTGAGTTTTTAGGGTCATATGTTGATAATTTGTCTATGTCGGAAACTATTTCTGAGATTGAAAAAGCGATAGAAAATGGAAACCAAATTCATCATGTAGTTGTAAACGCTGGAAAAATTGTTTCTTTACAAAAGGATCAAGCATTAAAGGAAAGTGTAAATAGCGCAGATATTATAAATGCTGACGGGCAGGCTATTGTTTGGGCGGCAAAATTATTGGGAACACCATTAAGAGAACGAGTTGCCGGAATTGATTTATTTACAAATCTTTTGAAAGTAGCAGATCAAAAAAAATATAAGGTCTATTTGCTTGGCGCTAAACAAGAAGTTCTTGAAAAAGTCAAAACTAATATTTCAAACACCTATCATAATGATATTGTAGCAGGAAGTGCAAATGGTTACTTTGACGAGGCCCAGGAAAAGTTAATTATTGAGGATATAGTTTCTTGTGAACCACAAATGCTGTTTGTCGCTATGACATCTCCTAAGAAAGAACTTTTCTTGCATAGAAACAAGGAATTGTTGAAAAATGTAAACTTCATCATGGGTGTTGGTGGTAGCTTTGATGTGTTATCTGGAAACATAAAGCGAGCGCCAGTTTGGCTTCAAAAAATTGGGATGGAGTGGTTTTTTAGACTAATTCAAGACCCACGAAGAATGTGGAAAAGATATTTATATGGTAATCTTAATTTTATTCTATTAGTTTTGAACAAGACACGGTCAAGTAAGAATAAATAACAACGGAAAACACTAATGATGAATAATTATAAATTTCTTTCTAAGGAATATGTAAATAAGTTATTTAGAAAAGATCTTGTTCTTGAGAATGTTTTATTTTTGATATTGTTTGCTTTACCACTCAAAAACATTTTTGTTAGTATTGCAACGATATTATTCTTGTTTTGCACGCTGTTTTTCGTTAACAGGAAAAACATCAATGTAAAGAGGGAGTTTTTCGTTCCTATTTCCTTATTTGTTCTAATGGTCTTGACTTTACTATGGACCAAAGATTTCGAAAAATCCTTATTCGGACTTCAAAAGGCGTTGCCTTTCTTGGTAATTCCTGCGGCTTTTTTTGTTCGTTCACAATTCTCAAAAGAAACGGAAGTCAGAATTTTCAAAGCATACAGTTTTTCAATGGTATGCTATGCCTTATTTTATCTAGTTCAAGCTCTTGTTACCTACTTAAAAACAAATGACACCAATTGCTTTTTTTATAAAAATCTAGTTCCCTCTGATCCAGGCGCGATTTACATGTCAGTTTTTGCCTCATTGGCGTTGTTTTATTTCATTCAAATTAGAAACAAAAATCTCCTTCAAAAGGCAGGACTTACGATATTAATTATTTTTACTTTTTTGCTATCGTCAAAGAGTATTATTACGATAGATTTTATTATTATTTTATGCTATTATACTTTTTTTGTTACTATTCCATCGGGTACAAAAGCAATTACAATAATATCAGTCTCTGCATTTCTGATTTTTTCAATTTTATTCGTAGAAAAAGTGCGAGAGCGTTTCTTGATAGAATATGAAACCGCTTTTATTGATAATACACTAAACTACGATCTGACCAAAGAAAAGCAAAATATTTATAATGTCAGTATTGGTGAGGCATGGAACAAGAAGGATTTTCATCACAACAGTTATTTACCGGGAACCGCGCTTAGAATATACCAGATCAGAGTTTTTCTAGAAATACTAGCTGAAGAACAAGTATTCTTGAATGGTTTCGGATTAGAGGCATCACAAAAATTCATCCGGAGTAAAGCAAAGGAGCACAATCTAGATGCAATTTATGGAGAGTATAATTTTCACAATCAGTATCTTCAGACTTTTGCCGATTTAGGGGTCGTGGGCCTACTTCTATTGTTGGTGATGTTGTTTATAAATTTTAAGAATGCCCTTATTAGTAAAGATTTTCTTCATTTAACTTTTGCAATCACGATGATAGTACTATTTTTGTCGGAATCATTTTTTTGCCGACAAAGAGGAATTGTTTTTTTTATTGTGCTTTATTGTCTGTTTAATGGTGCTTCAAGCAAAGAATCGGAGGAAATCAAATCAATATGAAAAAAATTCTTATTACGGGCGCAGCGGGATTTTTAGGTTCGCATTTGTGTGACCGATTTATCAAAGAAGGATTTCATGTTATCGGAATGGATAACCTTATTACAGGCGATCTAAAAAACATTGAACATCTATTTAAACTAGAGAACTTCGAATTTTACCACCATGACGTTACAAAGTTCGTTCACGTTCCTGGTAATTTAGACTATATTCTGCATTTTGCTTCACCAGCAAGCCCAATCGATTATCTGAAAATACCGATTCAAACTCTAAAAGTAGGGTCACTTGGTACGCACAATCTATTGGGATTGGCTAGAGTAAAGAAAGCGCGGATTTTAATAGCATCGACTTCTGAGGTATACGGCGATCCGCTGGTTCATCCTCAAACAGAAGAGTATTATGGAAATGTAAATACAATTGGACCCAGAGGCGTTTATGATGAAGCGAAGCGTTTTCAAGAGTCTATTACTATGGCATACCACACTTTCCATGGTGTAGAAACTAGAATTGTGAGGATTTTTAATACCTATGGGCCAAGGATGCGATTAAACGACGGTCGTGTTATTCCTGCGTTTATTGGACAAGCACTCAGGGGAGAAGATTTGACCATATTTGGTGATGGTTCACAAACGCGATCTTTTTGTTACGTCGATGATCAAGTTGAAGGCATCTATCGTCTATTGCATTCAGACTATGTTTATCCTGTAAATATTGGTAATCCCGACGAAATAACAATCAAAGAATTTGCGGAAGAAATTATCAAGCTTACAGGAACAAAACAGAAACTCGTGTTTCGTCCGTTGCCAATAAACGATCCGCTACAAAGAAAACCAGATACTACAAAAGCAAAAACAATTCTTGGCTGGGAAGCAAAAGTATCAAGATCTACGGGAATGAAATTAACCTATGACTATTTCAAATCACTTTCGTCTGAGGAACTATTAAAAGAAGAGCACAAAGATTTTTCAAAGTATATCAATTAATGAAAAATAGAACGCGAAGATTTTCAGTTTATATTAGGCCTTTTTCGTACTTGCTAGATTTGGTAATTATTAACTTATTCTCCTATTTAGTATTTTACCAAGATCTGTTCTCACTTTATTTTGCTTTTTTTATTTCGACTTCATGGGTTGTAATTGCTATAAATGTTGATTTTTACGAGGTTTATAGATTTACCAAAGTACTTTCAATAGTAAACAAATTAGTCAAGCAATTTGTCTTATTTACCATTTCGTGCTTTGCCTTTTTTGGCATTTACACAAAAAACACCGACTCCAAAGTAGTACTACTGTATACATCTGCATGTTTAGCAACTGTTTTTGTCGCAAAATTATCAGTAGCCTTTTTTCTAAAGAAGTATCGCGAGCATTTTGGAGGAAATTTCAGGAGAGTAGTTATTGTTGGCCACGGAAAGGACGTCGATCAACTAGAAACTTTTTTTAATGATAATCCAGATTACGGATACCAATTGACCAAGATTTTTAACACCTCAAAAGAAAATGATGCAAGTCTTGAGGATTGTTATTCTTTCGTCTTAGACAGTAACATCGACGAGATATACTGTTCTTTAGATTCATTATCTGATACACAGATTAACAACGTTATTGATTTCGCAGATAATAACCTAAAGATTCTAAAATTTCTTCCTGACAACAATGAGTTCTTTTCAAGAAAACTCAAATTGGATTATTACGGCTATATTCCAATATTGTCGTTGAGAAATATCCCTTTAGATATTACGACCAACAAAATCATCAAGAGAGGATTCGACATCGTTTTTTCATTAATTGTTATTGCAGGCTTGCTTTCTTGGTTGATTCCATTAATGGCAATTTTTATTAAAGCGGAATCAAAAGGGCCTGTATTTTTTAAGCAAAAACGAAACGGACTTAATTACAGAGAATTTTCTTGTATCAAGTTCCGTTCGATGAATCTAAATGCCATTGCAGATTTAGAACAAGTTTCTAAAAATGACCCGAGAATTACGGCAGTTGGTAAATTTATTAGAAAAACCAGTATCGACGAATTACCACAGTTTTTTAATGTTCTTATGGGAGACATGTCAGTCGTCGGGCCCAGACCTCATATGGTTAGTCATACCGAAATGTATGCTCAAAAAATAGATAAATTTATGGTGCGACACTTTATTAAACCAGGGATAACAGGCCTTGCGCAAACAAATGGGTATAGAGGTGAAGTTGAGAATGATACGGATATTATTTATCGTGTCAAATATGACATTTTTTATGTTGAAAACTGGTCCGTTTTACTTGACATCAAGATCGTTATTGCCACTGTAGTTAATGCAGTAAGAGGAGAAGCCAAAGCCTACTAAAATGGAAGTTTTAGTTTCCATCATAACCCCAACCTACAATTCTGAAAAATTTATTGGGGAAACCGTTCGCTCAGTTCAAGGCCAAACATGCTCTCATTGGGAAATGATAATTGTTGACGACTGTTCTTCAGACAAAACGGAATCAATCGTAAAAGAATTCATCAAAGGCGATGGTAGAATTAGTTTTTATCAATTGCAAAAAAATTCTGGCGCCGGTGTGGCTCGAAATCAAGCAATTGACTTAGCCAAAGGTCGTTATATTGCTTTTCTTGATTCTGATGATTTGTGGAAAGCAGAAAAACTAGAAAAACAAGTATCATTTCTAGAGTCACACAACCTTCCGTTTGCTTTTTCCTTTTACGAATGCATCAACGAAGAAGGAATTCCATTAAATATTCGTGTTGAAGCACCACAAAACCTAAAGTATTGGCAATTGTTTTTTTGCAATTTCGTAGGAAATCTTACCGGAATGTATGACACACATTTTTTTGGAAAAATACCAATTTCAAGTATACGAAAAAGACAAGATTGGATGGTTTGGTTGACAGTTCTAAAAAAAATCCGGTCTGCCCAAGTTATCCCAGAAAGTTTGGCTTTTTACCGCGTTCGTAAAGATTCGATTTCTTCCTCAAAATTGAAACTAATTCAACACAATTTCAGGGTTTATAGACTATTTCATCGGCTAAATGTATTCGTCTCTCTCTGTTGTTTGGCGGGATTCTTATTTACTCAATTGGTAATCAAACCGAGGTATATCAAGAAACTGAAACCATCGACTTAAATTGTTTTAATTTACCGCTTTTGGCTCTTTCAATGGTGTCTTTTCGAGTAAAAACATAATTCAAATTGGGTTCAAGAAACTGCCCCAAGACGCGTTCCATTTCGTCAATTTCTTTTGTAGATAGTGCTCTTTCACTTACATATTCAATTTCAAACGTATCCAGTTTGGTTTGCGTAATGACAAATTCTTTAACGTTGCCCTCATCATCAAAAAGTCTTTTTGTAATAGAGTAGAAAGTCATTCCAGGGGACTTCTTTCCACTTGGCAATACCGCAATGTCATTGGTTCTCCCGGTCAACTTTTTGAGAATTGGGCGTTGAAGCGTGCTTTTTTCGTCAAGTATGCCAATGTCTCCAACTTCATAACGTATCATCGGATGTGCTTTGTTATAGAGAGATGTGACTACAATTCTCCCTTCCTGACCATATGGCAAAACCCGATCATTTTCATCTAAAATCTCTACAAATAAGGTTTCAGAATTGATCATCCAAATCCCTTCTGGGTTTTCTAAAGCGATAATGTCCAACTCAGCGCTGCCATATTCATTGATGATTGGAATTCGAAATCGTTCTTCCAATAATTTCTTGTCAACATCAAATAACATTTCAGATGTAACGATACATACTTTCAAGCTCGGACAAATAGTGTCTAAATACAAGTTTTCTTGTTGTAGGTATTTCGCCAATAGTACAATCGAATTGGTGTAGCCGTTGATATAATCAAACTTGGTGTGTCGAAACTTTGCTACCATTTTTCGCATGGCGGCATCGGAGAAGTCAAAAATATTAAAACGATAGCGGTGACTTAAAAAATCTTTGAGGCGCAATTGGGTGTTGGCAATAAAATCGAGCGGCATTCCGTAAAAACGCGCCTGCCAAGAATGGTTAAAATCTAAGCCATACCATTGAAAACGGCGCATAATATTGACCCATATTAAGGCATGACAAAACCTGTCTTTGGCAAATACAAACGGATCTCCACTAGAACCTGAAGTCTTATTGATGTACACCTTTTTTCGAGTAAATCCAGCGGAGAGTCTTTCTTCTAATGGTTTTTGAAAATGAATTTTTTTCATCACCGGAATGTCTTCCCAATTTTCAATCCTCTTAGCGCCAATGATGCTCTTATAGTGGGAATTGTGTTGCAAATGATACTCGAATATTTCTTTCTTTTTCTGTGATAAAAAGGTGTTGTAGTCAACTTCAGAAAACGAAAGAATTTTATCCAACTCCGTTTTCGCTTTCGCAATCGGAAAGCCGTTCAGTCGCAACGTAAGATTAAAAAGATTCAACACGGCACTCTTATTTTTCATCAAAATTAATCTTTCATCCCAACTATCATATTAGAAGCTTGAATTTTTTGATATTTAATTACAAAAAACATCCAAAACCCAGTATTTTTGTCGCACACAACGAAACAACACTTATGAATATTTTACTTTTAGGATCGGGCGGCAGAGAACATGCTTTCGCTTGGAAAATGCTACAGTCATCGCTTTGTACCAAACTTTTCGTGGCATCGGGAAATGCCGGAACAGATTCGATTGCAATAGATGTCAACATCAATCCGACCGATTTCGAAGCCATTAAAAACTGGTGATTGCAGAAAACATCGAAATGGTAGTTGTTGGTCCCGAAGATCCATTGGTTGAAGGGTATTTTCGATTTTTTTTTAAACGATGAAGAACTGCAATCAATTCCGGTAATTGGTCCATCAAAACTTGGAGCACAACTCGAAGGAAGTAAAGAATTCGCGAAAGAATTTATGATAAAACATCGAATTCCAACGGCAGCGTATGACAGTTTTACCAAAGAAACCGTTGAAAAAGGCTACCGGTTTTTAGAAACTTTGCAACCGCCGTATGTGTTGAAAGCTGATGGTTTGGCAGCTGGAAAAGGCGTGCTGATTCTTCACAATCTAAACGAAGCCAAACAAGAATTACGCAATATGCTAGTGGACGGTAAATTCGGGCAAGCGAGTTCAAAAGTGGTCATTGAAGAATTTTTGGACGGAATAGAATTGAGTTGTTTTGTATTGACTGATGGTAGAAATTACAAAATTTTGCCAACTGCCAAAGATTACAAACGAATAGGTGAAGGCGATACCGGATTGAATACAGGCGGCATGGGTGCTATTTCTCCAGTGCCATTTGCGGACGCCACATTGCTAGAAAAAATAGAACAACGTATTGTTATTCCAACCATTGAAGGCTTGAAAAAAGACAATATTCCGTACAAAGGTTTTGTCTTTATTGGTTTGATCAATGTCAAAGGAGAGCCAATTGTCATCGAATATAACGTTAGAATGGGCGATCCAGAAACCGAAGTAGTTATTCCGAGATTGAAGAATGATTTGGTCGAATTATTCGTCGCTGTGGCTAATCAAAAGTTGGATGAAATTCAACTCGAAATTGATGAAAGAAGCGCCACGACCGTCATGGTTGTCTCAGGTGGATATCCTGAAGACTATGAAAAAGGGAAGGAAATTTCTGGACTTAATCAGGTTAACGGCTCTATTGTTTTTCACGCTGGAACAAAGCTAGAAAACGGAAAAGTTCTCAGTAACGGCGGTAGAGTTTTGGCGGTAACTTCCTACGGGAATGATTACCAAGAGGCCGTAAAAAAATCGTATCAAAACATAGAAAAACTACATTTTGATACGATGTATTATAGAAAAGATATCGGTTTCGACTTACTTGGTTAAGAAAGAATGTGCCGTTGTATCTTGATTTTCTTCGCCACTGTTTTTGTGCATCGTAAGTTGTTTACACCAATACCAAGTTGCATAACTGCAAATAGCCATAAAAATCCAGTTGATTGTATTAGCACCAAACCAATAGTCAAGTTCTAATGCACGAAATTGATTTAAAGGCCAAAACAAAACGTTCTCAAATAACCATTGTATTCCTTCGAAAAATGCTTTCATAATAGTGAATGTTAGTAGTATATTTACACGCACAAAAGTATAAAATATCCTTATGATTACAAGTTTTTTTAGAAAATCTACACCATTAAATTATTCGGCTGTAATTTTAGGGTTGCTTTTTTTCTTTTTTTACTACCAACTGAAGCACGTTAGCGCCGATAATTCGTTGCTTAATGTGGTTTCTATATGTGTTTTTTTAGGTGTCTTATTTGTTTCGATGTTTATCACCAACTTTATCGTAAAGAAAAACGGACTGAGCAAAGACAGTGCTTATACGGTGTTGGTGTTTTTTTTATTCCTCCTATTTTTTCCGGGAATTCTCAATAATGCGTCTTTGTTACTTTCCAATTTTTTTATCTTACTGGCGACCCGTCGAATTATTTCTCTGCACTCTCTAAAAGCCTCTAAAGAAAAAATATTCGATGCTTCGTTGTGGGTTTTTATCGCCACATTATTTCATTTTTGGAGCATTCTTTTTATTGTCCTGATTTTTATTGCGATTCTTTTTCATGTGGCTAGAGATTATAGAAATTGGTTTTTGCCAATAATCGCTTTTTTCTCAATCGCCATTCTTTTCGTGGGGAGCGCTTTGTACTTCAATACGCAATGGATACATCAGTTAATCGAGCAATCTACTATCGACTTGCGAATGGATTACTTCACCAACAAAAATCAAAATTGGGCGTTTTCTATTTACGCAACCATCGGACTGTTTTTTGTAGTATTGCTTTTGCTTTCGCTTGCTAATCGACCGCTAATTTTGCATCCAACGTATAAGAAAGTACTTTCTGCGATTGCCATCGGAATGGCCGTATTTGCGATTTCACCAAACAAATCGAATGAATTGCTGGTTTTTACTTTCGCTCCATTGGCCATGATTGCAACCACTCATATAGAAACGGCGCAAGCCTATTGGAAAAAAGAAGTAGTATTGTGGATATTACTCGTAGTAAGTTTTATTGCGTTTTTTGCGCAAGTATAATTTGTTGGGAGAATAAAAAAACCCAAAAACAGAAACTCGTAATTTTACTTGGCGTCATCGCGTCTTTGCGAGCAAATAATCAATTACAATTTATTCCCGTAAGCCAAATCACCCGCATCGCCCAAACCTGGAACAATATAGTTTTTAGCATTCAAGGTTTCATCTAAAGTAGCCACCCACAAATGACAATGGTCTGGCAAATGATTTTCAAGATATGCGATACCCTGTGGTGCCGCAATAATCACCGCAATATGAATTTCTTTTGGCAACCCTTTTTCCATCAGCTTGTTAAAAACTGCCACCATCGATTGGCCCGTTGCTAACATCGGATCAATCAGCAACAACGTCTTGTCTTGCAAATTCGGAACCGCCTGATATTCGACTAAAATATCAAAGAAATCGTCATTGTTCGGGTGATGTCGATAGGCCGAAACAAATCCGTTTTCAGCGCTGTCGAAGAAATTTAAAAATCCCAAATGCAAAGGCAAACCTGCACGAAGAATCGAACACAGAACCAACTGATCTTCAATTTCCGTTGTCTTTTTTTATTCCTAACGGCGTTTGAATTTCGATGTTTTTATAACGCAAGTCTTTGCTCAACTCATACGCCATTACCTCTCCGATTCGCTCGATATTCCTGCGAAAACGCATGCTATCATGTTGCACATTGACGTTTCGGATTTGACCTAAAAAGTGATTTAAAACACTGTTGTCTTCGGATAGATAATGAATTTGCATAGGGGTTTTATTTTTAGTGGCTGAGTTGCTGAGTGCCTGCGATACTGAGTCCGTTTAGGTTTACTAAAAGCCCTAGCCCTGATAGCAGTGGAAATCCTTTTGTGGCGGCGTTCGCCATAAAAGATTGCAACGGATAGCAGGTTCTCGGCTCCTAAAAACTCAGCATCTCAGTATCTCAGAAACTTAGTAACTCAGAAAGGTAACTTTTTTTCTCTCGTAAAAGTATAAAAAGTATCTTTGTCTTTTAAAATTCAAAGATATGTTTTCTAAACTTGCCTATGCCGTTTTCGAAAGAAGCATCCAAGATTATCATCAGTTTGATAATGTAGATCAACCCATTAACAACCCTTATCCCAAAGAGCAATTCGAGCATTTGTTGTACCACAAAAACTGGATTGATACGGTGCAATGGCATTTCGAGGATATCATTCGTGACCCACAAATTGATCCGGTTGCCGCATTAACGCTGAAAAGAAGAATTGATGCGTCGAACCAAGAGCGCACCGATATGGTAGAATATATCGACAGCTACTTTTTGCAAAAATACCATCAGGTAAAAGTAAAACCAACCGCAAAAATCAATTCTGAAAGTCCAGCTTGGGCATTCGATAGATTGTCGATTTTAGCGTTGAAAATTTACCATATGCACGAAGAAGTTACACGTCCCGAAGCTTCCCAAGACCACAAAGACAAATGTCAAGCGAAGCTTAATGTGCTTTTGGAACAAAGAAGCGATTTGTCTACTGCCATCGATGATTTGATTCAAGACATTGAAAACGGCGACAAATTTATGAAGGTCTACAAACAAATGAAGATGTACAACGACGACGAGTTGAATCCGGTGTTGTATCAAAATAAAAAGTAATTTTTTAGGAGCTATTTCCCGCTATTCGCCTTTATCTCTGCACTGCGTTGCGAGGATATCGGCTGCTATCGGGGCTAGGGCTTTTTACTAAATAGCAACTTGCCAGAAAAACAAACACATATAGCCGTCATGAGACTCTCCGCAATGGGAGATGTTGCCATGACGGTTCCTGTTTTAAGAGCCTTGTTGCAACAACATCCTGAAGTGAAAATCACGGTCATTTCTAGACCTTTTTTTCAACCTCTTTTTCAAGACATTCCTAATCTTATTTTTTTTCCGTTCGATGCTGACAACAGACACAAAGGAATATTGGGTTTATTACAATTGTATCGCGACTTAAAGCCACTGCAGATTGATGCATTTGCTGACCTGCACAACGTACTGCGCTCGAAAATAGTCCGAACTTTATTTCATTGGAATGGTAAGAAAACCGCTTTTACAGATAAAGCCAGAGCAGAAAAGAAAATGCTAACGCGCCTAGAAAAGAAAACGATAAAACCATTGCCGACAGTTTTTGAAAGACACGCCAAAGTCTTCAAACAACTCGGATTTTCGATCAATTTGTTGCAACCGACTTTTCCTCCGAAACCGAAACTAGACAAGGCAATATTGAATATCATTGGCGATGAGCACAAAATACTAATCGGAATTGCGCCATTTGCCCAATACGATTCCAAAGTTTATCCACTCGATTTGATGAAGGAAGTCGTGCATGAACTTTCGAAAAATAAAGAATATCGCTTATTGCTTTTCGGAAGTAAGAGCGAAATAAATGTGCTAAAAGAGATTTCAAACAACCAAGAAAATGCGATTGTTGTTGCCGGGAAATTGAAATTCTCCCAAGAATTGCAACTCATTGCTCACCTCAACCTCATGCTTTCTATGGATTCTGGTAATGCGCATTTGGCAGCCATTTATGGTGTTCCCGTCGTAACACTTTGGGGAGCGACACATCCTTTTGCGGGTTTTTCTCCGTTTCATCAACCGATCGAGCATTGTCTGACCTCCGACAGAGTACAATTTCCTTTCCTGCCAACCTCTGTTTATGGAAACAAGAAAGTAGCAGGCTACGAAGCTGCAATGCGCACTATTTCCGTTGAAAGTATTTTGACCAAAATCAACGAAATTGTAAAGTAATTAATGCTTTCACTTATTGTTTCGAAGTAAAAAGATAAATTTGTTGTCAAATCTAATTGCTACCCTCATGAAAATCAATGTCATAAAACTGTTAGCTCTTCTGTTATTTTCTTTCCACAGTGTCATCTTATTTTCACAAGAAAGCGAAAAATTACCCAAAGGATTTACAGAAAAGGAAAAGCAATTACTAACCCATTTCGAGTTTAGAAATGCGCAAGCGACGCCTCCTCCAACTGGCTCCGTCCGCGCCGCAGCAGAATGGGAAGAAGTGGAATATTTGGTTTTGTCTTGGCAATCGGGTTTTCAAAATATATTGCGTCAGATTGTGGCGGTTGGTGTCAACGAATGTAAGGTGATTATCGCAACGCAAAGTCAAGCCACAGTGGCGAGTTATCTAACTTCTTTCGGCATAGATTTGACGAATGTTATTTTTCTAAATGTCCCAGCCAATAGTATTTGGATTCGAGATTATGCAGGAAACACCATCTACTCAGACAGTGTTGGCGAAAGAGCATTAACCGATTGGATCTATAATCGACCGCGTCCCAACGATAATATCATGCCAACTTCCCATGCCAATTACGTAGGAATTCCCATTTATATTACCGATTCTGGCCTGAATGATTTGGTAAATACCGGCGGGAATTATATGTCAGATGGTTTAGGAAATGCCTTTGCGTCTGAATTGATATTACAGGAGAATGCAGTTGGAAATCCTTATGGTGTTTCTTCCAAAACCGAGGAACAAATAGATGGCATCATGCAGAATTATATGGGAATTCAGCATTATATAAAAATGCCAACATTGCCTTATGATGAAATTCATCATATTGACATGCACATGAAACTGCTAGACGAAGAAACATTATTGGTGAGTAAATATCCACCAAATGTTGCAGATGGACCTCAAATTGAAGCAAACATCAACTATGTGGTCAATAATTTTCAATCGCCATTCGGGACGCCATACAACATAAAGTGGATTGACGCACCGCCAAGCACAACCGGCAGTTATCCCGACACAGGTGGCGCTTACCGAACTTTTGCTAACTCCGTTTTTATTAATAAATCGATCTTGGTTCCGATATATCGCCCGCAAGTGGATGCCGCAGCATTGGCACTTTATCAGGAATTATTACCAGGATATAATGTAGTTGGAATTGATGTGGATAATTCTGGAGAAAATTTGATTAATCAACTCGGTGCTTTGCATTGTATAACGCATACTATTGGTGTTGCCGATCCAATGCTAATCGTGCACCAGCCTGTTGATGAAGCCAACGTAGGAAGCACAGTAACGATTTCTGCTTTGATTAAACATAATTCTGGGATTCAAGCGGCAACCGTTTTTTGGAGAGAGCAAGGAACCACGACGTTTACTCAAACACCGATGACTTTCGTAAGCGACGCTAATTGGACAGCTAATATTAATATTCCAACTTCGGGAGTTAATATAGAATATTACATTAAAGGACAGGCTGTTTCTGGAAAAGCACTTTCCAGACCAATCGTAGCTCCAGCAGGTTATTGGACCATTCAGGTTTCTACATTAAGCAGCACGGAATGGGCGTCGCAACATATTTCAGCGCCTTTTCCAAACCCGACTAAGCAAAATGTCAATTTTGAGATGGATCAAATGTTTGGGTTAATCCACGTTTCCATCACCAATATTTTAGGTCAAAAACTTTTTTCGCAAGACATTCAAGCTGGGAATGGCGTGTTTAGTTTAGATTTACAGCCAGAATGGGAAGGCACTTTGCTAGTGACTTTTGAAGGTGATTTTGGAAGTGTTACCAGAAAAGTAGTTAGACTCTAGACATCATCATAATCGATCGAAATACTCGCAGAGGTCGGATGCGCTTGACAAGTCAATACTAAACCTTCCGCAATTTCACTATCTGTTAGAATGGTGTTTTTCTTCATCTCTGCTGTTCCTGATTTAATTCTAGCCAAACAACTGCTGCAAATACCACCTTGACAAGAATAAGGCGCATCGATGCCTTGCTTTAGAGCGGCTTCTAATACGGTCTGTTTTTGTGACATTTCGAAAGTGGTTTCGTCGCCATCTACTAAAACGGTTATTTTAGTGTGACCTTCCAAGGCCTTCTCGATTTTAGATTCCGACGTTGAGGTCGAGAACAATTCAAATTTTATTGCAGATTCTTTGATGTTTCGTTCTTTCAAGACTGCCGAAACCGTATTAATCATGTCTTCGGGTCCACAGAGATAAAACTTATCGAAATCGAGTTCTTTGTGTTTGTTATTCAGCACAAAATTCACGGCTGACTTATCAATTCGTCCAAATAATCCGGATTCTATGTTCACTTGACTGTACACAAAATGCACGAAGAAACGTCCAACATATTTTAATTGTAAATCAAGTAATTGTTGTTGAAATATGGTGTCTTCAGGCGTTTTGTTTCCATAAACCAAAACAAAAGTGCTATTCGGTTCACTTAACAGAACGCTTTGTAAAATAGAAAGTATAGGTGTAATTCCGCTTCCAGCAGCAAAAGCCATATAGTTTCTTGTACGTTGCGCATCAGCTTCAAAAGTAAATTTCCCTTCAGGAGTGCCAACTTCTAGAGTGTCTCCTGCTTTTAACTTTGAATTGGCAAAAACGGAAAATGTTCCGTTAGCGACAGATTTTATCGCAATTCTCAATTCGTTATTTTCTGGCGGGGAACAAATAGAATAAGCGCGGCGAATTTCGTTGCCATCTAAAGTTAATTTTAGATTCACATATTGACCAGCTAAAAAGCGATAAAAATCTTTAAATTCAAGGGGAACATTAAACAATACAGAAACGGCATCTTTGGTTTCTCGGCGTACTTCCGTTATGTTTAATTTATAAAATGAAGACATATTTTTTTTTTGCAAAAATAGCAAACATCACAGAAAACAGAATTATATAGCCCTAATTATTTTTGTAGGAGTTTTTAATAATACCCTGAGACGGCGTAAAACACGAAACTTTTAAGCGATAATTTTCGCTATATCAAAAAGAAACGTATTTTTACCAGTCAAAATACTAAAATCGACTTTTAAAAGTTTTAAGAAAAACCGTTTTACATTGAAAACTAACATACACAAGTATCTTTTTATAGTAGGCTTCTTTCTTTTCTTGGTGGCCTGCTCGGTAAAAAGGAACACATTTATATCTAGAAATTCACACGCTTTGAGCACTAAAGACAATATACTTTACAATGGTAATTTGGCTTTAGATAAAGGAATTTTAGAATTAAAATCGCAATATCAAGACAACTTCTGGGAAATCTTGCCTATTGAAAGAATGCAGGTAAAAAAGGAAAACATCTTACCTGGAGATACGCCGCCAAACCCCAATTTTGAACGCGCCGAGACTAAGGCTACCAAAGCAATTCAGAAGCACTCCATGAATATCGGAGGGCAAGAGAAAAACTATCAGATGGATGAAGCTCATTTGCTGTTAGGGAAGTCGAGATACTATGACCAAAGGTTTGTGCCCGCTTTAGAAGCTTTTAATTATATCCTATACAAACACTCGAATAGCAACAAGATTAATGAAGCAAAAATTTGGAGAGAAAAAACCAATATGCGACTAGAAAATGACGCGGTTGCGGTAGAAAATCTTCGGAATTTGTTTAAAGAAATTAAGTATAAAGATCAGATTTTTGCAGATGCCAACGCAACGTTAACGCAAGCATTTTTAAATTTGGGAGAGAAAGATAGTGCTGTGGCGAAACTAAAATTAGCCAAACAGTACACGAAATCGAAAGAAGAAAGATCACGTTACGGATTTATTTTAGGTCAGTTATACGAACAACTCGGATATAAAGACAGCGCATTTGCTTCTTATCAATCTGTTATTGACATGAAAAGGAAAGCGGCAAAGCAATATGTGATTCATTCTCATATTCGACAAGCTGGGTTGGGCGATTTTGAACAAGGTGATACGTTGGCATTCTTAACCAAGTATAGAAAATTGCTTAAAGACAGAGAAAACAGACCTTACCTTAACTTCTTGAATCATCAAATGGGATTGTTTTATGACAAAAACAAGGACGATTCGTTGGCGAAAAAATACTACAATGTCTCGCTAAACAGTAAAGTAGTTGACAAGTATTTGGTAGCGTCAAATTACAGAAATCTAGCAGATATTTACTTTAAAAACGCGAAGTACGTCGTGGCGGGTAAGTATTATGACAGTACTTTGGTACAACTTGAGCCGAGAACAAGAGAGCATCGATTTATTGAAAAGAAAAGAGAGAATTTAGTAGACGTTATTAAATACGAAGGAATTGCCTCTAGAAATGATAGTATTCTTAATTTATGTGCGATGTCGGAAGCCGATAGAATAAGCTATTATGACGCGTATATTGCTAAATTGAAAAAGGCTGAAGAGAAAAGACTTTTGCAAGAAAAAATAGCCAAAGAAAAGGGAGAATCTGCTGACAAAGAAGGAAGCACAGTTGATAAAAATGGTAGAGAGCTTGATAAAGACGGCGTAAAGGAATCGAGAAAGCCAGAGCGAATCGCACCTCCTGAGCCTAATATTGCGATCTCGTCGAGTAGCAGCAATTTTTACTTCTATAATGCGTCAACCGTTGCAAAAGGGAAGATAGATTTTAAGAAGAAATGGGGAGATCGGGCCTATGCAGATAATTGGAGAATTTCTCAAAACAAATCGAATGTGTTGGAAAACAGAGACGATGAAACTACGGAGGACAAGGAAAAAGACGAAAAATTAGAACAAGAAAAGAAAAGCAAGGAGGACGAAAAATATACGACGGATTTCTATATCAAGAAATTGCCAACGGCTCAAAAAGTGATCGACAGCATAGCTAAAGAACGTAATTTTGCTTATTTTCAATTGGGTGTTATTTATAAAGAAAAATTCAAAGAATACAAGTTGGCGGTTGTCAAACTAGAGACTTTATTATCTAATAAGCCAGAAGAAAGATTGATTTTGCCAACGATGTATAATTTATATAAATTGTATGATTTGTTAGATAAAGACAAGGCTTTGGCAATGAAGAATCGGATTATTAATGAGTTTCCAGATTCTCGCTATGCACAAATACTCGGGAATCCAAATGGCGGAGGGAATCTGCTGACCGATACACCGGAAGCCAATTATGATAAGATATTCAAACAGTTTAATTCTGGGGACATCAAAGGTTCTTTGACCAATTTAAATATTGCAATCGATCAATACAATGGCGAAGAAATCGTACCTAAGTTCGAGTTATTAAAAGCGAATAATTTAGGAAGATTGAAAGGTTTGGGCGAATATAAAAAGACGCTCAATTTTGTTGCATTAAATTATCCGAATAGTACAGAAGGAAAATTTGCGGAAGAACTTTTGAAAACCAACGTGCCTGCAATGGAAAGCCTAAAGTTCTATGAAGTAAAACCATTGAGCTGGAAGATATTATATAAATCAAATAATCCCGAAGACAAAAATACCAAAGCGCTACAAGCGAAAATCACCAAATTTATTAGCGAGAGAAGTTTAGACAAACTCACGTTGTCCTACGATATCTATACGATGGAGGAAAACTTTATCGTGATTCATGGTCTTAAAGATTTAGAATATGCGAAGGGAATTGCTTCAATACTAAAAGAATTTAAAGAATATAAAGTAGCCGAAACAGCGTATATCATTTCGAACGAAAACTATAAAATTGTTCAAATGAAGAAGAATTTTGAAGAATATTTGACGACACCGCCTTCAGATCCGTTACCGCCTAAACCATATGTTCCTAAAGCAAAACCAAACACCGCAAAAGCGGAAAATGCAGTACAGGAAAGACAGAAGCCTAGCAGAGAAGAAGCGGGAGGCGAGAAAGAATCTCAGTTCAATCAATTGCCTCCGGGAATGCCGTCTCAGCCTGGATTTGTTCCGAAAGACAAAGGTGCTGGAAATGATAAAAAGTAAATCATGTTCGATAAAAAAACAAAATCGTATACTGACTTATTAGGGAAAACCAACAGAATTGTTGAAGGCACTATTATTAAGGGCAATGTACTTTCTCATGCGGATTTTCGTCTCGACGGAGATCTTGTAGGCAATTTCCAATCGGATGGAAAAATCGTGATTGGTCCTGCGGGCAGTGTTAAAGGAGACATTATTTGCAAGAATGCCGACATCGAAGGAAAATTTGAAGGAAAAATACAAGTCACAGAAATCTTAAATGTCAAAGCCAAAGCAAGCATTCACGGTGAAGTAGTGTGTGGTAAACTTTCTGTTGAGCCAGGTGCCGAATTTAGCGCCACTTGTATCATGAAAACCAATCAAAAAGGAGCAATTCCCAATGAATCAACAGAAGAAAAGACGGCCGAATAAATGGTTAGCGTTGATCAACATTCCGATTCAAATGGGAATAATTATTTATGCGTTTTCTTTTCTTGGCGGTTGGTTAGACGGGAAATACCAAAACAGCAACAACATTTATATTAAGGTTCTAACGCTAGTCGGTGTTGCCATTGCATTCTACAACCTCAATCGCCAACTCAAAGACATTAACGCTTCAGACGAATAAATCACCATGAATTTAAAGCAATACCAACCCATTCTTAGTTTGTTTCTATTTTCAATGATTACTTTACTCATTCACAAAGGCTTTATGTTTGTGATTGGTTTTGATCAATTGGAATCTCAATTCGTATACACATTACCAAGATTGTACTCCTTTTTCTTTCTGCTTGCAACGGTGATTCTTTTCATTTTGATTAAAGTAAATCAGGTCAGTGCGACACACGTAGGTTTGACTTTTATATTGTTGACTACTTTTAAGATGGGAGTTGCCTATCTGTTTTTGAAACCGATCCTACAGGCAAACCTCCCACATTCGGGTTTCGAAAAGGCAAATTTCTTGATTGTGTTTTTACTGTTTTTAGCAACAGAAACCCTTTTAACGATACGATTAATAAACAATAAGCAACAATAGGTTGTCAAAACTAAATGTTCTTCAAAAAAGTGTTTTTTAAACTTGTGAAGTTTAATAAAAGATGTACATTTGCACCAAATTTCAGAAAACAAAATCCTAGATATTCAATAGATATGGTGCTTTCTAACAAACCACTTCAATTTATAGTAGCAATTTTAATCGCTTGTCTTCCATTAATTACATTCGCAAACCCAATCGATTCTACGCAAGTTGCCCACGAATCGCACGAGGTAGTTGCAAAAGAAGTAAAGGTTGTCGATGAAAAAGCGGAAATTAAAGCTCAAATCGAAGAAGTAAAAAACCACCACGTTCTTGATGGTCATGAGTTTTCTCTTTTTGGAGATGCTGAAACAGGCGCACATTATGGATTTCCACTTCCAATTATTCTTTGGGATAACGGATTGCAACTTTTTTCTTCATCGAAATTTCATCATGGAGAAAGTGTAGCGGAAAGCAACGGAAATTACTACAGACTTCACCACGAAAGAATCTATAAAGTTGCAAATGCCACTGAAGAGTTGTCACTAGATCACCACGGTCATCCAACCAACATTCAACCACTTGATTTTTCTATTACAAAAGGAGTGTTAACAATAATGATTGTTGCCCTTTTGATGTTTTTCTTATTCAGCAGCTTGGCGAAATCATACGCTAAAAACGGCGGAGTTTCTGCTGGACCTGGACGTTTTTTCGAGCCAATCGTATTGTACGTTCGTGACGAAATCGCCATTCCAAACATTGGAGAAAAGCACTATAAAAAATACATGAGTCACCTATTGACCGTGTTCTTCTTTATTTGGTTTTTGAATATTTTTGGATTAACACCACTAGGAATCAATGTTACTGGAAATATCGCCATCACATTCGGTTTGGCGGTAATCACTTTCTTAATCACAAATCTTTCTGCCAACAAAAATTACTGGGGACACATTTTCTGGATGCCAGGCGTGCCAACTCCAATGAAAATTATTTTGGCACCAATCGAATTGATGGGATTGGTAATTAAGCCATTCGCGTTGATGATTCGTTTATACGCAAACATGTTCGCAGGTCACATCGTATTGATGAGTTTGATTGGATTGATGTTTATTTTCAAAAACTGGGTAGGAAGCAGCTTGTCATTTTTGTTGTCATTCATGATTTCTATCATTGAAATATTAGTAGCATTGTTACAAGCTTATATTTTTACAATTTTGACTGCTCTGTATTTCGGTTCTGCCGTGCAAGAGCATCACCATGATGAAGAAGATCATCACTAATTAGCGAAAGGCATTTGCCCTTTGCTTTAAAAAAGAATGTTTAATTTTTAATACATATATTTATGAACATGCCAAGAATTATTGGAGCTGGATTAGTAGTTATCGGAGTTGGTATTGGTGTTGGTAGAATTGGTGGTTCAGCAATGGACGCTATTGCTCGTCAACCAGATTCTTACGGTAAGATCCAAACAGCGATGCTTATTGCAGCGGCTCTTGTTGAAGGTATCGGATTTGCAGCTTTGTTTGCAGTTGCCGAAAACTAGTAGATTAACAAATAGCTGTAACGGTTGGTTGCAGCTATTGTTTTTAAATTAAATTAAAAAGATTCTAATTACCTATATAGTATGGAAAAGTTAATAAATGATTTTTCGTTTGGTTTGTTTTTTTGGCAAACAATTATTTTCGTTGGATTGATTCTTCTTTTGAAAAAATTTGCTTGGAAACCAATCTTAGACGCAGTAAATGAAAGAGAAGAAGGTATTAAAAATGCGCTTCTTTCTGCTGAAAATGCTAAAAAAGAAATGCAAAACTTGCAATCAGACAACCAACGTATTTTGCAAGAAGCAAGACTTGAAAGAGATGCGATGCTAAAAGAAGCGCGTGAAATGAAAGAGAAAGTTATTGCTGACTCAAAACTAGAAGCGCAAGCACAAGGGCAAAAAATGATTGAGCAAGCTAAAGCGGCTATTCAAAGCGAAAAAAATGCAGCGATGGCTGAATTGAAATCACAAGTTTCTTCTTTGTCTTTGGAGATTGCCGAAAAATTATTGAAAGATGAATTGTCTAACAAAGAAGCCCAAGTAAAATTGGTTGAGAAAATGTTAGGTGACGCTAAACTAAACTAATATGTCAGGTACAAGAGCAGCAATCCGTTACGCCAAAGCTATCCTTTCTATCGCTAATGATAAAGGAGCGGCTGAAGCTGTAAACAGAGATATGATTTCTATTGCATCTACTATTTCAAGTAATGCGGAATTAAACACTTTTATCCAAAATCCAACGACAAAGGTAGACATCAAAGAAAGTGCGCTTTCAGAAGTTTTTACTGGGATTAATGGCGTTACAAAAAGTTTGTTCCACTTATTGCACGAAAACAAGAGATTTGAGATTCTGGGAGATGTAGCGTCAGAGTACAGTCGTCAGTTCGACGAGATGAATGGTGTCGAGGTTGCCAAAGTAACCACTGCTGTTCCTATGGACGCGGCTTTAGAATCAAAAGTATTAGCAAAAGTGGCAACGCTTTCTAGCAAAAAAATTACCATTGAAAACAACGTAGATCCATCAATTATTGGCGGATTTATATTAAGAATAGGCGACAAGCAATACAACGCATCTATCGCCAACAGATTACAAGTGTTAAAAAGAGAATTAAGTAACTAGTTATTGATATATAATTATGGCGGAAATTAAACCTGCTGAAATTTCAGCAATCTTAAAAAAGCAAGTAGAAGGATTTGAATCAGGTGCTACTTTAGAAGAAGTAGGATCAGTTCTTAACGTTGGAGATGGTATTGCTCGTGTTTACGGGTTGTCAAATGTTCAATATGGTGAGCTAGTAGAATTCGATAACGGTTTAGAAGGAATCGTTTTGAATCTTGAAGAAGACAATGTTGGGGTCGTTTTATTAGGACCATCAACAGGAATCAAAGAAGGTTCTACAGCAAAAAGAACACAACGTATTGCTTCGCTTAAAGCGGGGGAACAAATGGTTGGTCGAGTAGTAAACACGCTTGGTTTTCCAATTGATGGAAAAGGACCAATCGGAGGTGAATTATTCGAAATGCCTTTGGAAAGAAAAGCGCCTGGAGTTATCTTCCGTCAGCCAGTTACAGAGCCATTGCAAACCGGAGTAAAAGCAGTAGATGCAATGATTCCAGTAGGTCGTGGACAACGTGAGCTAGTGATTGGTGACCGTCAAACAGGTAAATCTACCGTTTGTTTGGATACCATCTTAAATCAAAAAGAATTTTACGATGCTGGAAAACCAGTATTCTGTATATACGTAGCGATTGGACAAAAAGCGTCTACCGTTGCTGGAATCGCAAAAATGTTGGAAGAAAAAGGAGCCATGGCATATACCGTTATTGTTGCTGCTAACGCTTCTGACCCTGCTCCAATGCAAGTATACGCTCCGTTTGCAGGTGCTGCGATTGGAGAATATTTTAGAGACTCAGGTCGACCTGCGTTGATTGTTTATGATGATTTATCAAAACAGGCGGTGGCATATCGTGAGGTTTCTCTTTTGTTAAGAAGACCACCAGGACGTGAAGCATATCCTGGAGACGTTTTCTACCTACACTCTCGTTTATTAGAAAGAGCTTGTAAAGTAATTGCAAACGACGACATCGCTAAAAACATGAACGACTTACCAGATTCTTTGAAAGGAATCGTAAAAGGTGGCGGTTCATTAACAGCTTTACCAATCATCGAAACACAAGCGGGTGACGTTTCTGCTTATATTCCAACCAACGTAATTTCGATTACAGATGGACAAATTTTCTTGGATGGAGATTTGTTTAACTCTGGAGTTCGTCCTGCGATCAACGTAGGTATTTCTGTATCTCGTGTGGGAGGTAACGCTCAGATTAAATCGATGAAAAAAGTAGCAGGTACGTTAAAACTAGATCAAGCACAATTCCGTGAATTGGAAGCGTTTGCGAAATTTGGTTCTGACTTAGATGCTGTTACCTTAAACGTAATCGAAAAAGGAAAACGAAATGTGGAAATCCTTGAAACAAGGATTGAACAGCCCTTATACAGTTGAAAATCAAGTTGCAATTATCTACGCAGGTTCTAAAAACTTGTTGAGAAATGTGCCAGTAAATAAAGTAAAAGAATTCGAAAAAGACTTCTTAGATTACTTAAACAACAAACACAGAGCAACATTAGACGCTTTAAAAGCTGGTAAATTAGATGATAGCATTACAGATATTATCGAAAAAGCAGCTCAAGAAATTTCAGCAAAATATAATTAATTTTAGTTGTTGGTTGTTGGTTGACGGTTGTTAGAAAAGCACCATCAACCAACAACTAACAACCAACAACAATTAAAAATGGCAAACTTAAAGGAAATCCGTAATAGAATTACTTCCGTTTCATCTACGATGCAAATCACATCGGCGATGAAAATGGTTTCTGCCGCAAAGCTTAAAAAAGCACAAGATGCAATTACAGCAATGCGCCCTTATGCCGAGAAATTGACGGAATTATTGCAAAATCTTTCTTCTACTTTAGATGGCGACACAGGTGGAGAATTTACCAAGCAAAGGGAAATCAAAAAAGTTTTAGTGATTGCAATCACCTCTAACAGAGGATTGTGCGGTGCTTTTAATACCAACGTAATCAAAGAAGTAAAAAGCAGAGCTGAACTTTACTCAGGTAAACAAGTAGATGTTTTTGCTATCGGAAAAAAAGGAAATGACATCTTAAAGAAAACACTTACGATTGCAGATAATCAAAGTGGTATTTTCGATAATTTGACTTTCGATAACGTAGCAGCCATCGCTGACAGCCTTACCGCTAAATTTATTTCTGGTGAGTACGACAAAATCGAATTGGTTTACAATCAATTTAAAAATGCCGCTACGCAAATTATTCAAACTGAGCAATTTTTGCCGTTAGCACCAATTGTATCTGATACCGTTTCAACAGCTGGTGACTATATTTTTGAACCATCAAAAGAAGAAATTGTATTGACCTTGATTCCAAAATCATTAAAAACGCAATTGTACAAAGCCATCAGAGATTCATTCGCTTCAGAACACGGAGCGCGTATGACTGCCATGCACAAAGCGACGGATAACGCAACAGAATTAAGAGATCAATTGAAATTAACCTACAACAAAGCACGTCAAGCTGCTATTACAAACGAAATCTTAGAAATCGTGGGTGGAGCAGAAGCTTTGAAAGGCTAATGGCAATCAAACAAAATATTTTAAGAGCTGACAATCGTCGGCTCTTTTTATTTAATTTTATATCAAACTAAATTCAATCACTTGAAAGTAAAAGAACTTCACGACCTCAAGGAAATGCTTTCTCACTTTGATGTCATTCAATTTTTGTATCCCAGTATGGCGTTCGAAAAATACGAATCACACCTCAAGCAAATGATTCCACATAATTACGAGCAACTTGCCGTTTTTGAAGGTGAAAAGTGTGTCGGTCTCACCGGTTTTTGGATTGGCACCAAATTGTGGTCAGGGAAATACATCGAAATCGACAACTTTATAGTACATCCAAACCATCGCGAAAAAGGAGTCGCCAAAGCAATGACCGATTATTTGGATCAAAAAGCCAAAGATTTAGATTGCACGATGATCGTACTTGACGCATTTACCGGCAACTTCAAAGCGCATCGCTTCTACTACAACCAAGGATACAGTCCAAAAGGATTTCATTTTGTGAAAATGATCGATGAAAAAGGATTGGCATAAGAATCCAACACATATTATGTCCACTTAACGCAAACAAATCCTTATTTTTGTTTAACAACTAATAGATAAACCTTTGGGATTGTATAAAAATCTTTTCAAACAAACCGCCATCTACGGACTAGCCACCGTATTGCCGCGTATGTTCAGTTTTTTATTGGTTCCAATCTATACCGATTTGTTACCCAAAGCAGCCTACGGAAAAGTTTCCATCATTTTTTCCTGGATGATTTTTTTCAATGTCATCCTAGCTTACGGAATGGAAACCGCATTCTTCCGGTTCTACAACAAAGAATCCGATAAAAACAGCGTCGTAGAAACCACCACAGTTTCTATATTTTGGTCTACACTAGTCTTCTTGCTCTTTTCGCTTTTATTTCGAAATACCTTAGCCCATTGGTCTGGGATAGACACACAGTATATCACCTATACGATTTGGATTTTGGTTCTAGACGCACTTGTAATCATACCATTTTCAAGTATACGAGCCAACCAACGCCCACTTTTTTATGCGGCAATCAAGATCGGAAATGTGGTGATTAATCTTTTATTGAACTTGTTCTTCTTACTCGTCTTACCAAATATAGCGAATGCTAATCCAAACGGATTCTTAGCAGTGTTCTACTTCGAGAACTTCCAAATTGGCTATATATTCATCTCCAATATCATCGCTAGTTTACTGACGTTCTTGGCGCTTTCACCCAATTATTTCAAAATTAAATGGCATTTCAATTTTGAACTGTGGAAACGAATGATGCGTTACGGACTGCCTATTCTCGTTGCCGGAATTGCCTTTGCCATCAACGAACAATTCGACAAGATTCTCCTAGGGAAATTGTTGCCAGCAGATATTGCCGATTCCGAAGTCGGTGTTTATTCTGCTTGCTACAAACTCGGACTTTTTATGGTGCTTTTCCGAACAGCATATACACTCGGAATTGAACCGTTCTTTTTCAGCCACGCCGACAAAGAAAACGCCTCTCAAACCTACGCCACAGTCACCAAGTATTTTGTGATTTTTGGTTCCTTTATTCTATTGTCGGTCATCGTTTTTGCCGATATACTGAAAATAATCATGATCCGCGACGAATCCTACTGGGAAGCCATGAAGGTCGTTCCGCTCATCATTCTCGCCAATTTCTTTTTAGGTATTTATACCAATCTTTCCGTATGGTATAAACTCATCGATAAAACACACATCGGTGCCTACATATCAATCATTGGCGCCGCAATCACGCTCGTGTTGAATTTTCTGTTTATTCCAAAATTCAGTTATTACGGATCCGCCATCGCGACCATCGCAGCCTACGGAAGTATGATGCTTATTTCCTATGTAATGGGCAACAAATATTATCCAATTCCGTATGACATGAAGAAAATCGGCGGTTACTTAGGATTGTCAATCGCTTTTTCCATCCTGTCATTTTACTTTTTTAGAGAAAACTATTTTGTGGGAGCAACGCTGTTGATTGCCTATCTATATTTCATCTACCACAACGAAAAAGAAACGTTACAACGCATTATGAATCGTAAATCAAATTAGGAGCTATCCCGCTTTCCGCTGCAATCTTTTTGCTTTTTGTCATTCCAAGCGCGGTCTAGGAGATACTTAAACAGTTCAGCAAAAAGGATTTCCGCTACGATCAGGGCTAGATTCGAAAAAAAACAAGAATATCATGAAAATCAAAATTATCAACCAATCGCAACACGCTTTGCCGAACTACGAAACGCTGGCGTCTGCCGGCATGGACTTGCGGGCAAATCTAACCGAAGCCATTACACTCAATCCTTTAGAAAGAACGATTGTCAAAACCGGACTTTTCATCGAATTGCCCATCGGTTACGAAGCACAAGTTCGCCCTCGTAGCGGATTGGCAGCCAAAAAAGGAATCACTGTACTCAATTCACCCGGAACCGTTGACGCGGATTACCGAGGAGAAATCGGCGTGATTTTAGTCAATTTGTCCAACGAACCTTTCGTCATCGAAAACGGTGAACGTATCGCCCAACTCATTATCGCCCAACACGAACGCGCCGAATGGATTGAAGTAGAAACATTGTCTGAAACTTCTCGCGGAGAAGGCGGATTTGGGAGTACAGGAGTGAAATAAATTTGGTTTAATATCGTTTTCGTCTCAGAAACAAACAATGTTTAAAACCCTCTAAAAACAATATAAAAACTTTGTGAACTTTGCGAAAAACTTTGCGAACTTTGCGGTAAATTTTTACATAAATGAAAATAATAGTTCCCATGGCTGGACGTGGTTCCAGATTAAGACCACACACACTTACTGTTCCTAAACCGCTAATTCCAATTGCAGGAAAACCAATCGTACATCGCTTGGTAGAAGACATCGCAGGAGTAATCAATCAAGACATCGAAGAAATTGCCTTCATCATTCATAAAGATTTCGGAACCCAAGTAGAAAAAGACTTGGTGGCCATCGCCGAAAAATTAGGTTCTAAAGGAACGATCTATTATCAAAACGAAGCACTAGGAACGGCACACGCCATCATGTGCGCTAAAGAAAGCATGACCGGACCTATCGTTGTGGCTTATGCAGATACTTTGTTTAGAGCAGATTTTACTTTAGACACGTCTGCAGATAGCGTGATTTGGGTAAAGCAAGTAGAAGACCCAAGCGCATTTGGTGTTGTACAATTGAACGAGAACAATCAAATTGTTGATTTCGTTGAAAAACCAAAAGACTTCGTTTCTGATTTGGCGATTATCGGAATTTATTATTTCAAATCTGGTGAAACATTGCGTGCAGAATTACAATATTTATTAGATAATAATGTTGTTAAAGGTGGCGAATATCAGTTGACCGACGGTTTGGAAAACATGAAAGTAAAAGGTCTCAAATTCGTTCCAGGAAAAGTAGACGAATGGATGGACTGCGGAAACAAAAACGTAACGGTAGAAACCAATTCTCGGATGTTAGATTTCTTACATCAAGACGGGGAAAACCTAGTGCATCCTTCGGTTGTCATCGAACATTCGACGATTATCCCACCATGTTTTATTGGGGAAGATGTGGTTTTGATTAATGCGACAGTGGGTCCAAATGTGTCTTTGGGAAAAGCATGTCACGTATGTGACACGACCATCAAAAACAGTTTGGTGCAAAATCATTCGCATATTAAGAACGCCAATCTAGACAACGCCATGATAGGCAGCCACGCTAGTTTCGATGGGAAGTTCACAAGCATCAGCATTGGAGATTATTCTGTTTTAGAATAACAATAAATGAATGATATGCGTTAAAATATAAGTCGTATTTCATTTTCTTGGAATCCTTTTTCCAATCGCTTTTGGCTCAAACCGAACCAGAAGCCATTGCTGTGGCGGAAGATGAATTTCAAAACGCATTCTACGAATCACTGTTGCAAAAAGGGATAGAGAATTATGACAAAGCGATTACAGCCTTAGAAAAATGTAAAAAATTACAACCCAATAACGACGTGGTTTATTTCGAAATGGGGAAGAATTATTTGGGACAAAAAAACTATAAGGATTCCTATGATTCTTTTGAAAAAGCAACTCAAATCAATCCCAAAAACCAATGGTATTGGGTTGGGATGTATGATGTGTGTTACGAAACCAAAGATTTTGCGCAAGCCATTGTCATTGTGACCAAATTAATTGAATTCAAAAAAGAATACCAAGAAGACTTGGTTTCTTTATACATGAATACCCAGCAATTCGACAAAGCGTTGGTATTGATAAATGAGCTTAATGATACAGTTGGCAAGACTGATCAAAGAGAGAATTATAAAGCTCAAATCTTGCGAGAATCAAAATACCAAAATGCTGAAAAAGAGAATTTGATCGATCAAATAAAGAAATTTCCAAAAGAAGAATCCAATTATATTGCGTTGATATTTCTCTATTCAGAAAACAACCAAGAGGATAAAGCACTAGAAGTCACCAAACAATTAGAAAAAGAAATTCCAACGTCAGATTGGGCGCAAGTGAGTTTATTCAAACATCATTTAAACAATAATGACGGCGTAAGTGGTGTTCAAGCGATGAATAAAGTTTTGGCGAGTGACAAAATCGACTCGAAAATCAAGCATCGGATGCTCAATGAGTTTCTGATTTTCATCAAAGACAAACCCGAATTTGACAAAGATTTGGAGAAAGCCATTTCGTATTTTGATGGAGACAAAGAAGTAAAAGTCGCCAAAGAAATCGGAAAGTTCTACCACAACAAATCCGATTGGGACAAGGCCGCCAAGTACTACGAAAAACATCTTAAGAGCAATCCAGAGGATTTTGAAACGCAATTGCTGATGTTGCAAGCTTATACGGAAAAGCAAAGATTTGACTTGTAGCTACAAAAGCGGTGAATTTGCAAGAACTATATCCGTCACAACCTCAGTTTTATTACTTTGCTGGATTGGCGTACAATCAATTGTCGCAGTTTAAGAAAGCTAAGGATGCGCTAGAATCGGGAATCGACTTTGTAATTGATGACAAAGCGTTGGAGATCAACTTCAATATACAACTCGGCGAAGCATGGGCAGGATTGGGTGATCAGAAAAAAAAGGAAGCTTATTTCTTGAAAGCTGACGCGTTAATGAAACAAAAAAAATAATGTATAAGTATTTTGCATTTTTAATAGTCGGTGTGCTTTTTTCCTGCAAGTCAAAGGCTGTTTTGTTAGAAGGAAAAGCAAAAGAGGTTTTGTCTTCGGATCAAATCGTAGCTAGTCATTATAACAATAAAAAAGAATTTTCAACGCTGTATATCAAATCGAGTGCTCATTACGAAGATGACAAACAGAGTCAAAAAGTAAACGCAGAAATTAAAATCAAGAAAGATGAAAAGATCTTGATTAGCATTCGATTTATCGGAATAACCATGGCTAAGGCGCTCATTACGCCAACTGAAGTGAAGTATTATGAAAAAATAAACAATAGTTTTTTCGAAGGAGATTACACCACTTTGAGTCGTTGGTTGGGCAGTGATTTAGATTTTTATAAAGTTCAAAATATGCTACTCGGGGAAGCATTAGACGATTTAAATAAGGGAAAATACACCGCAAATATTGTCGATCAAATGTTTAGATTGGAGGACAGCACAGACGTGAATACAACTAAAGAGTTCTTTTTCGAATCGGATAAGTATCTGATCAAGAAGCAACAAATTACGCAAAAAGCGCAGGATCGGACGCTACAAATTGTCTATCCTAATTATGCTGATTTCAGTCAAATTCTGATGCCCACCAATATCATCATCGATGCCACTCAAAGCAAAGGAAAAACCAATATTACAATTGATTACAATACAATAACGTTCAATGAAGACCTGTCATTTCCCTATAGCGTGCCTGAGGGATATGACCAAATTTTTATAAACTAGCGCTCAATGGTAAGTACTATGTCAAAATATATTTTTAGTTTGTTGTTTTTATTAACTTCAACAATGATGTGGAGTCAACTTACTCCGCAAGAGAAGTTGGAGCAACGAAAAGCTCAGATTCTGCGGGAGATCAAAGAGAAAGAAGATCAATTAAAGAATGTTCAATCGAAAGAAAAACAGTTACGTCGCAACTTAAAATTCAAACGGAGAAGATTAAACTCAAAGAAAATTTGATCAATACCACAGAAAAGCAAACCAAGTTGTTAAGTAATGATATGTATATCAATCAGCTCAACATCAACCGACTAAAAAGAGAACTCGCACTACTAAAAGAAGATTATGCCAACATGATTCAGAAGTCGTACAAAAGCCGGTCGGAACAAAGTAGAGCGATGTTCTTGTTGTCTTCGCAAAATTTTCTTCAGGCGTATAAAAGAGCGCAATATATGAAGCAATACGCCAGCTACAGAAAGACGCAAGGTCTCGAAATTCAAGAAAAATCGGTAGAATTAGAAAATTTCAATCAAATCATTGGCGTTCAAAAAACAGCCAAACAAAAATTGATTGAAGAAAATGAGAAGGAACGTATTGCCTTAGAGAAAGAACGACAAGTGCAACAAGAACTAGCAAAATCAATCAAGAAAGACAAAAAGCAAATTATTGCCGAAATCAAGAAGAAACAACAAGAAACAAGAAACATAGACAATCAAATACAGAAATTAATTAGAGCAGCCATTGCCGCAGCCAACAAAAGAACGGCGGACGCCAACAGAAAAACCGCAGAAGCCAATAGAAAAGCAGCGCCTAATAGTCCAAAAACAATTTCTAAAGAGGCAGCAAAAGCGGAGTCGCACGAAACCTCGTCTAAAATCGTCTTAACTGCTGAAGGGCAATTGGTTTCAAATAATTTTAAAGCTAATAAAGGCAGATTGCCATGGCCGGTAGAAAAAGGATTTGTTTCTTTAGGATACGGAGACCAAGCGCATCCAGTATATAAAACGCTAGTGGTACACAATAGTGGCGTCGAAATCACAACCGATCAAGGTGCAAATGCAAGAGCAGTTTTTGGTGGTGAAGTAATCAGCGTAATGGTACTTTCACCAGTAAATAAAGCCGTGATGATTCAACACGGAGATTATTTCACGGTCTACCAGAACTTAAGTAGCGTCAGCGTAAGCAAAGGCGATAAAGTATCGACAAAACAACCCATAGGAAGAATACGAACTAGCGGCGACACGGGGAAAACGGTCTTGAAGTTTACCATATCTCAAAACACTACGTACAATAACCCAGCGGGCTGGTTGTCTAAAATGTAATTAAAATATCCCATGAGAAACATACTACTTTTGCTTATTGCACTACTTTCAACAAGTAATTATGCGCAAACTTTAAACGGGCCAGAAAGCATTGAATGGGATGCAGTTAATTCCAGATGGTTAATCGGGAATAAGGGTAACGGAACCATTCTTTCAAGAAGTGAAGCTGGAATACTCAGTAATTTTGTAACCGGAATACCATCAGGTCCCTATGGAATCGAAATATTGGGAAATGTATTGTACGCGTGCGAAGGTGGATTCATTAGAGGATATGATTTAACTTCTGGTAATACGGTTTTTACACTTAAATTTGAACGGCACCTTTCTAAACGGCCTAACCTCTGACGGTGTTGCGAATTTATATGCAACGGATTTTACCGCGAAGAAAATATTTAAAGTTGATGTAAATGCTGTAACCTTTTCAACATTAGCTTCGGGATTGGCAAAAACACCTAACGGAATCATCTATGATGGAGATAATAATCGATGCGTCTATGTAACATGGGGAACGAATGCACCTATCAATGCAATCGATCTCACGACCAATGCAATTTCGACTGTCTTGGCTACCACACTTAGCAATTGCGACGGTATCACTAGAGACTCTTGTGGAAATTATTATGTATCGTCATGGGGAAACAACAAATTAAATAAGTTTGATAAATCATTAACCGGCACTTTTAGTGCACTTCCAGGAACATTAAGTAGTCCGGCGGATATAGATACTAAATTCGGAACAACAAGTGATATTATTGGCAATACCAATAGCAACAATACGCTTACCTTCACTACAATTGATTTGCCTGTAGCTGAGATTGTTTATGGCGATGTAACGCTAACGACTACTACTGCTTTTCAATCGTATCAATGGTATCGCGATGGCGTATTGATTGATGGCGCGACCGAGCAAACGTATGTGCCAACAATACAAGGGATTTATTATTGTAGTGTTACTCAGAATAATTGTACAGTAAACTCTAATGAAATTACGGCGCCTTTCTTAAGTAATAGTTCATTTGAACGTAACAATAGAATCAAACTCTTCCCAAATCCAGCTAACGACGAGATTGCTATTTCTTTCAATGGAAATTTTGAAGGGAATTATACGATTATCAATTCGTTAGGTCAAACAGTTTTAAGCGGAACGGAGAACTCCACTGAAAAACAGATTCGAATTTCAGTTGCGGATTTACAAGCGGGACATTACGTTTTACAAATGAAAATCAACGGAATTTCAGAAAAAATCAAGTTTGTCAAGCGTTAAACAAACAAAGCTTTTAACTCAGTAGCTTCACTAGGTTTCATTTTTCCAGCCAAAACTAAACTTAATTGTTTTCTTCGCAAAGCTGCTTCAAACCTTTCTTTTTCTAAATCAGTTTCAGGAATTACTGGAGGAATTTCTACAGGTCTTCCAGTATCATCAACAGCTACAAAAGTATAGATGGCCTCGTTGGCTTTGCTTCGTATACCAGTTTCTCTGTCTTCAACCCATACATCTAGATAAATTTCCATCGAACTTTTGAAACTCCTAGAGATTTTTGCTTCGACAGTTACAACACTTCCCAAAGGAATAGCGCGATTGAAGGCCACGTGATTGACTGAAGCAGTAACCGCAATTCTTCTAGAGTGTCTTCTAGCCGAAATACTCGCCGCACGATCCATACGCGCCAGTAATTCGCCACCAAAAAGATTATTTAATGGATTGGTCTCGCTAGGTAAAACCAAATCAGTGAGGATGGTTAGCGATTCGGAAGGATGTTTTGGATGCATGTTTTTTGACTTACTTTCGGTTCAAACTTATGGACTTGGGTGCAAAGATACTTACACTCCATAAAAAATCCCGTGAGTTACGGGATAAATTTTATAGTGCTTTTACCATCAACCAGGCGTCGGGATTGTTTGCTTTTTGAATTTCAATCATAGCTTGTTGCGCTTCGGCATAAGTGGCGTAACTGCCATATAAGACGGGAAATAATCCGTGTTTGTTGGGTGCAATTCTTCGTGCTTTAAATCCAGATTTAAGCAAATCAGTATAAATATTTTGAGCGTTTTCTTCGTTTCTAAAAGCGCCTGCAACAACATGATACAACATTTTCTCTTCAGAAACAGTCAATGTTACTGCCGGCATAGGAGTTTCAAGTAAAAAAGTGGCTTCTTGAATTTTGTTTTGAACTTGTTTTTGAACAGCCGTTTCCACTAGCAAAGTCTCTTTTGCAACTTGGTTTTCATACATTTTATAACCAACCGTTGCAGTCGTCGCTAATCCTAAGATCAAGATAGCGGCGTAACGAAGATATGGTCGACCAGTGCGAACTTCAGGTTTAAGCTGAACGATTTCTTTTTCTTCTACAATCGGAGTCTCCTCCTTAACTGTGTTTTCAATAATGTGCTGGGCAACCTCTCTTTTAATGGCAGGAGAAACAAACGAATTCAATCCAAAAGACTCTTTTAGATAATTCACGCTTTCTACTGGCGTAAACACGATGTTCTTTTCAGAATTCAAATGTAATTCTCCGATATTCTTCAAGACAAATTTTTCATTAACTTGCAGAATACTATTCCAAATAACCACTTCGCTTTCTATTGAAGCAACTGCATTTTCATAGCTTGTTTTCTCTATTTGAGCAATATGATTGGCTAATAATCCGTCATTATTTTTTAAATGCGAATTAAAAGAAATGACTTTCTTTGGAGGATAAAAAGAATTCGTGTTTTCATGCAAATGTGCCGATTGAATTTCGGTCAAAAAAGCGCCAAAACCTGGCACGGTTACACATTGATGACGATATAAAAGTTGTGAAATATACTGCTCGATCTTCATAGCAACAAAGTTATACAATGCCCATCAGCATCAAAATTTTATTCACAATTTTTATTAACAATTGGGATAATTTTTATACTTTTCATTTTCAATTATTTACTATGCGCCACGAAGATTTATTTTATGTATTAGCCTTGCTAAAAGTAGAAGGTGTGGGCGATATTGTCGCCAAAAGACTACTTTCTCATTGTTCTGATCCCGCCCAGATTTTCAAATCCAAAGCTTCTCTTCTTAATTCGATTGATGGAATTGGAACTGTTCTGATTAAAAATCTAAAGGACAAGTCTATATTTCTAAAAGCCGAAGCCGAATTGCGGTTCATAGAGAAAAATCAAATAGCGGTTTCTTATTTCCTTGACGAAAATTATCCCGATCGACTGAAGCATTGCATTGATGGTCCTGTGTTATTGTTCTCGTCGGGAAACATCCAACTTAAGAATAGAAAAGCAATTAGCATTGTTGGAACACGGCAAATTAGTTCATATGGCATGAACTTTTGCAAGAATCTGATTGCGGATTTGGCGCCTTTAGACCCAATAATTGTAAGCGGATTTGCCTACGGTGTAGATATTATTGCACACCAATCCGCTTTAGAACATAACTTGCAAACCGTCGGCATTGTTGCGCATGGTTTGAATCAAGTGTATCCCAAGATTCATAAAAAGTACGTGCATCGCATAGAAGAAAACGGTGGTTTTATGACCGAATTTTGGAGTACCTCTAATCCAGAAAAGGAGAATTTTGTACGTCGAAATCGTATTGTTGCGGGGCTTTCAGAAGCCACTATTGTCATCGAATCCGCGGATAAAGGCGGTTCAATTATCACTGCCAATCTAGCAAACGATTACAACCGTGATGTTTTTGCAGTGCCCGGAAGAGTGGGCGATTATTACAGCCAAGGTTGCAATACGTTGATCAAAACGCAAAAAGCGAATTTATTGACGAGCGCTGCCGATTTGATTTTTCAATTGAATTGGGATATTGAAACCAAAGCAAAACCGATTCAAAAGCAGCTTTTCGTTGAACTGAATTCCGAAGAACAAAAGATCTACGATTTCCTGATCGCAAGAGGAAAAGAAATGCTCGACATCATTGCCTTAGAATGCGATTTCCCGATTTTTAGAATCTCAAGCATTTTGCTGAATATGGAATTGAAAGGCGTGATTCGTCCGTTGCCAGGAAAATTATTTGAAGCTATCTAGTTAGGAGCGAAATCCTAATTTCTCACGAACTCTTGCCAACACACCATTGGCAACTTCTTGCGCTTTAGCAGCGCCTTTAAGCAAAGCCGCATCAATTTCTGGCAGATTGTTCATGTAGTAGTTATACGTTTCGCGTTCGGTTTTAAATTTCTCCAAAATCAACTCAAACAAAGCCTGTTTGGCATGACCATAACCGTAATCTCGGTTGACGTTTGCGTAGTTTTTCGTCATTACAGCCACTTGATCTTCTGTAGCAAGAAGTTTGTAGATGGCGAAAATTTTACAAGTTTCGATGTCTTTAGGCTCTTCTAATGGTGTGCTGTCGGTTTCAATCGACATGACTTGTTTGCGCAGCGCTTTATCATCCAAAAATATATTGATAATATTATTCGCCGATTTACTCATTTTTCCACCATTGGTTCCTGGAACATATTTGGTTTCTTCTTGTGTAGATGCTTCTGGTAAAACGAAAGTTTCTCCCATTTGGTGGTTGAATCTCGCTGCTACATCTCGAGTAATTTCGATGTGTTGCAACTGGTCTTTTCCAACGGGAACAAACTCCGCATCATATAATAAAATATCTGCCGCCATCAACATTGGATAAGTAAACAACCCAGCATTGACATCCTCCAAACGATCTGATTTATCTTTAAAAGAATGTGCTAAAGTCAATCGTTGATAAGGAAAAAAGCAACTCAAATACCACGACAATTCCGCGGTTTGAGGAAGATCAGATTGACGGTAGAAAATAACTTTTTCAATATTTAGTCCACAAGCCAACCACGCTGCAGCAGTACTGTAATTGTTCTGACGCAAAACTTCTCCATTTTTAATTTGAGTAATCGCATGCAAATCGGCAATAAAAAGAAATGATTTGTTTTCCGGCTTATTCGACAATTCGATTGCTGGGATAATTGCTCCTAATAAATTTCCTAAATGTGGAGTTCCTGTACTTTGAATACCGGTAAGTATTTTGGCCATGGTCTACTAAATTTTGGCAAAGGTAAATGATTTGAGAAAATTAAGGATTGAATTCTTACTTTTGAAGACATGAAAATCGTAAAAGTTATTTTTTGGGTGCTGTGGCGCATTTGGTTTTACCTGATGATGGGAGTTCCGATTATAATCATGTTTCCATTTTTGGTAATTTCCATATTAAAAGAAGAATGGTATCGGTACTTTTTTGTCATGGCTAGAATTTGGGCAAAATGCATTTTGATTACCTCTGGTTTTTATTGGAAAGTTAAATCAGAACAAGACATCGCGATGGACAAAAGTTATATGTTTGTAGCGAATCACACTTCGATGACAGACATTATGTTGATGTTAGCCGTAGTCAAAAATCCCTTTGTTTTTGTGGGCAAAAAAGAGTTAGCAAAGATTCCGCTCTTTGGTTTTTTCTACAAACGCACATGCATTTTAGTCGATAGAAATAGTTCTAGAAGCAGAATGGAAGTCTTCAACCGAGCGCAAAAGCGATTGAGTCAAGGATTGAGCATTTGTATTTTCCCAGAAGGTGGCGTTCCGGCAGACGAATCAATTGTTCTTGACGAATTTAAAGATGGCGCATTTCGCCTTGCCATTGAACATCAAATTCCCATTATCCCGTTGACTTTTATGGATAACAAAAAGAGATTTTCGTATACTTTTTTTAGCGGAAGCCCAGGTTTGATGCGGGTGTTTATTCATCCATTAACTGATACTACAGGAAAGACAATCGAAAATAAGAAAGACATCAAAGAAGTCAAAGAGCAAGTTTTTGAAGTTATTCATTCTCAATTATCTAAAGCATAAAAAAACCCGAACGAATCGGGTTTCTTATTTATGCTTCATGATCTTTTATATAAGCTTTGATTTTTTGTTCTAGCTCGTCTGCTAATTCAGGATTGTCTTTAATTAAGACCTTCACCGCATCTCGACCTTGGCCTAATTTCGTGTCGCCGTAGCTAAACCAAGAACCAGCTTTTTTGATGATTTCAAATTCAACAGCCAAATCAAGGATTTCGCCTGTTTTTGAAACACCTTCGCCATACATAATATCAAATTCTGCTGTTTTAAATGGTGGCGCAACTTTGTTCTTCACTACTTTTACTTTCGTTCTGTTTCCGATAACGTTGTCACCTTCTTTTATTTGAGACGAACGACGAATATCCAAACGAATCGATGCGTAAAATTTTAGAGCATTTCCCCCAGTTGTCGTTTCAGGATTTCCGAACATCACCCCGATTTTCTCTCTCAATTGGTTGATGAAAAATACGGTACAATGTGTTTTGCTGATTGTTCCAGTCAATTTTCGCAAAGCTTGTGACATCAAACGCGCGTGCAATCCCATTTTAGAATCACCCATTTCGCCTTCAATTTCACTTTTTGGAGTTAATGCTGCTACCGAGTCGATGACCACAATATCAATCGCGCCAGAACGGATTAGGTTTTCGGCGATTTCTAGTGCTTGTTCACCATTGTCAGGTTGGGAAATAATTAAGTTCTCAATATCGACGCCTAATTTCTCTGCATAATTTCTGTCGAAAGCGTGTTCCGCATCTATAAAAGCAGCAATCCCACCTGCTTTTTGAGCTTCGGCAATCGCGTGTAAAGTTAAGGTTGTTTTTCCTGAAGATTCTGGCCCGTAAATTTCGATAATTCGTCCTTTTGGATAGCCATTTACTCCCAATGCTAAATCCAATCCTAAAGATCCGGAAGAGATAGTTTCTACTTCTTCAACGGCTCTGTCTCCCATTTTCATTACGGTTCCTTTTCCGTAAGTTTTGTCAAGTTTGTCAAGCGTTAGTTGTAATGCTTTTAATTTGGCTTCTTTTTCTGAACTCATCTTTTCCTTCATTTATGATACACTTATTTTTCGTAAAAATACTTCCTTTTTTGTCAAGTTCCAAGACTAGAAATTGGCGATTTTAAAAAGTTATCAGCATTGATTTCTATTTGCAACCCATCTAATTTTTGCAGTTATTTTCTCAAAATGGCCGCCCATTTTTCAAATCTTTTTTCATCTTTAATAGCAAAAAATGTTTGCGCCATATCGATGGCCATTTCTCTTTGTTGTGCCGTGTTGTCGCACATCTTCATTCCTTGTTCATAGAGATTTTCAGCTTCTTCAAACTCATTTAATTGCAACAAGGCAAATCCGAGTTCACGATATAGCATATAATTTTTCGCATCGTGTTTGAGTTCGTTTCTTAGCAGGTCAATTGCTTTTTCATATTTGCCGAGTGCATTGTAGGCAAAACACAATTCGAAAATTAGATTTTTAGTTTTTGGTTTAATCGAAAACACGTTTTCCAAAATCGGCAAAGCCAAGTCGCTTCTGTTCGCTTTATTGTAATGATACGCTTGAAGTATCAATTGTTCTGGAGTCTTTTCGCGCTGGTCATACAATTGGAGCCAGAGCGGTTTTTCGGGTAAATGAAGCCTGTTTGTTTCCTTACTTGTCAGCTGGTGGATGGGAGGTGTTTTCGAATCCAATGCGCTTTTGACAATATAGTATTGTAAATTTTCCTGAAGTTTCCAATTCGAAAAAGAATCTACCGACAATTCACCATAAAAAGCAAAAGTGAAGCCAACAATATCATCCAAATAGACGTAGCCCAATAGGTAATTTAGGTCAGTAGTTTTTTGGGGCAAAACAACCCAATGGTCTACGGCGTCAATATAATTTGTTTCGAATTGGATGTTGGGTTGTTTGCGAATTTGCCCCAAGATGAGAGTAGTATAAAAAAGAACAATACTATGAAGATAAAAGTTGCGTAGCATGATAGATTGAGTTGTTTGGCGTTTACAATTCAAACTTATTATTTAAACTGTGGATAGACTTGCGGAATTTCTATAGCAATTGTTAAATCAAAGCGTAACTCTCGATAGATAAACAAGTGAAAAAGAAATAATTTTTAGTATTTTTGGCAAAATTTTTTTAAATGGAAAAAATCCTTTCTTATCCTCTCTCTGCACTAGCTATGCTTTTGTTTTTTTTGGGTTTGATTGTTTTTCATCCGATTCAGTGGGTTTGTTTTAATGTATTTGGTTACCAAGCACATAAAAAAAGTGTTGATTATTTAAATTTCTATTTGTTGCGCGTTGCGAATGTTATTGGCACTACTTTCAAGTTTGAAAACAGAGAAGATATTCCAGAAAACACGCCACTTATTGTTGTTGCCAATCATCAAAGTTTGTATGACATTATTGGAATCATTTGGTTTTTGAGGAAGTTCCATCCCAAATTTGTTAGCAAAAAAGAATTGGGCAAAGGAATTCCAAGTATTTCCTACAATTTAAATCACGGCGGATCAGTTTTGATCGACAGAAAAGATCCCAAACAAGCCATTCCGACCATAAAGAAATTAGCTGACTATATCGAATTGCACAAACGTACCGCAGTTATTTTCCCTGAAGGAACAAGAAGTAAAGACGGAAAACCAAAGGAATTTGCACAAAGTGGATTGAAAATATTGTGCAAATATGCACCTTCCGCTTATGTGGTTCCCATCACAATAAATGGCTCTTGGAAATTAGTAAAATTTGGATTTTTCCCCTTAGGTTTGGGAAATCGCCTTACCTTTACCGTTCATAAGCCAATGGCAGTCAAAGATTTTTCATTTGAGGAATTGATGACAAAAACTGAATCATCAATTGTAAATTCACTGATATAAATATAGATTTGGACAGTAGAAATCGCTAATCCAAACTCTAAAAATCTAAAATTAATAATGTCTATAAAAAACATCCGTCTAGAAGTCATGCAGTTTCTAGAAAACAAAGTAGAAGGTTTCATGGAAGAATACTTGATTCCTGTAGAAAAAATTTGGCAACCGACTGACTTTTTACCCAACTCTGAAAGCGATACATTTTTTGAAGAAGTGAAAGAACTTCGTGAACTAGCCAAAGATTTACCTTATGATTTTTGGGTAGCGATGGTTGGTGACACCATTACCGAAGAAGCTTTACCAACCTATGAATCTTGGTTGATGGATGTGGAAGGTGTTGATAACGTTGAACGAAACGGCTGGTCAAAATGGGTGCGTCAATGGACAGGTGAAGAAAATCGTCATGGCGATGTGTTGAACAAATACTTGTATTTATCGGGACGTGTCAATATGCGTGAAATTGAAATTACTACACAGCATCTTATCAATGATGGATTTGATATTGGTACTGGAAGAGATCCATATAAAAACTTTGTCTATACTTCTTTTCAGGAGTTAGCAACTTACGTTTCACACAACAGAGTTTCCCAATTGGCTAAGACCTATGGCGATAACAAACTTTCAAAAATGTGCAGAATGATTGCTGGTGACGAAATGCGTCATCACCTTGCTTATAGCGAATTTGTTACGCAAATTTTCAAAGTTGATCCTAGTGAAATGATGCTAGCGTTCAATTATATGATGAAAAATAAAATCACAATGCCCGCAGGATTTTTGAGAGAATCCGGAGAAAAAATCAGCTCTGCCTTCGAACAGTTTTCAAACTCTGCGCAAAGAATAGGAGTATATACTGCCAATGATTACGTAGAGATCATGCAAAAACTCATCGATAAATGGGAAATTGACAAAATCACTGGCTTGACGGACGAAGCAGAAAAAGCAAGAGATTATTTGATGAAACTTCCAGCGAGAATGGCAAAAGTTTCTGAAAGAATGGTGATTCCGCAAGATTCATTTGTATTCAAATGGGTGGAGCCAGCAGTGGCAAGATAGTTTTATAACACTAAATAATAATGTTGAATTTTGAAGTTATTAGACTTTAAGATTCAACATTTTTTTAATCCATCTCCATGAGTAATCCCGATTTAATTTCAAGAACAATACAATTCGTCAAACAACAATTGGCCAACGCAGAAGGCGGTCACGATTGGTTTCATATCGAGCGCGTTTATAGAAACAGCTTGTTGATTTCGCAGTCAGAAAAGTGCGATGAAGTAGTTGTTAAGTTAAGCGCATTATTGCACGATATTGCGGATAGTAAATTTCATGATGGCGACGAAAGTATTGGACCAAAAACGGCTCGAGCCTTTCTTGAAGGAGAATCAGTTGATGAAGCCACTATTGTACACGTAATCAATATTATCGAAAACATTTCCTTTAAAGGCGGCAATTTCGAAAAGAAATTCCACTCGAAAGAACTCGAAATTGTGCAAGATGCAGACAGACTCGACGCGATTGGGGCCATTGGAATTGCCAGAACGTTCAACTATGGTGGATTCAAAAACAGACCGCTTTACGATCCGTCGATACCTCCCAATTTGCACATGACTAAGGAAGAATATAAGTCGAATGAAGCACCAACACTCAATCATTTCTACGAAAAATTGTTGTTGTTAAAGGACAAAATGAATACGGAAACCGGGAAGCAAATCGCACAAGAACGCCATCGGTTTATGGAAACCTTTTTATCGCAATTCTATGCGGAATGGGATGGGGAGAAATAAGTTTAGCTTAAAATACTTTACCGCAGATTCACAGATCTAGGGGCTATAATCTGTGAATCTGCGGTAAATTTTAATACATAATAAATTAAGATTATATTCTAATTCCCCTTAAACTCTGCCTTTCTCTTCTCCAAAAATGCCGTCGTTCCTTCCTTAAAATCTTCCGTCCCAAAACATTTTCCAAAGGATTTTATTTCTGTTTCGTAACCGTTAACACCATCTTTGAAATTCGCATTTACCGCTTTTATCGCTTGACTAATCGCAACAGGTGAGTTTTTCATGATACGTTCAGCAATTCCTTGGCAGAAAGTTAAAAGTTCGGCTTGAGGGACAACGTGATTCACCAAGCCCACTCTGTACGCATCTTCAGCGGTAATCATTCCAGCGGTCATGATCATTTCCATCGCGCGACCTTTGCCAATCAATTGTGGCAATCGTTGCGTTCCGCCGTATCCAGGAATCACGCCTAAGGAAACTTCTGGTAAACCCATTTTTGCATTGTCTGATGCTACTCTAAAATGACAAGCCATCGCCAATTCTAATCCACCGCCGAGTGCAAAACCATTTACAGCAGCAATTACCGGAGTGCGCAGTTTCTCTACAAAATCGAACAGCAATTCCTGTCCTTGAGCGGCTAATTGTGCGCCTTCTTCTACAGAAAAATGAGCAAATTCAGCAATGTCTGCGCCAGCTACAAAAGCTTTTTCTCCAGTTCCGGTTAGTATGATTACTCTCGTTGCAGGATCTAACTCCAAAGTGTTAAACGCATGATGCAATTCTTGAATCGTTACTACATTGAGTGCATTGAGTTTCGTTGGGCGATTGATGGTAATCGTTGATATCGCATTTTCTTTGGCAACCAGTATATTGTCGTAGTTCATAATTTAGGTTTGTATTAAGGGAAGCGCCACCATAAAAGTCGTGCCTTTTCCGTATTCAGATTCAAATGTAATTGTTCCTTTGTAATTTTCAATAATGTTTTTAATAATTCCCAATCCGAGTCCCATTCCGCTGTTTTTGGTCGTAAATTTGGGTTCGAATATTTTATCTAAAAATTGATCTTCAATACCAATTCCGTTGTCTTTTACCAAAATGATGACTTCTTTCGGATGGCGACGGACAGACACCAAAACCGATTTGTGTTCTTGATTTTCAGGAATCGATTGGATGGCATTTTTAACTAGATTGGTGATGATTCGAATCAATTGCGTGCGATCCATTTTGGAGGTGATTTCTTTCTCGTCGCTTTCAAAAACAATAAACTCTTCGTTAAAAATATCCAGCGCTAATTCTACGACTTCGACCACGTTGAGGTTCTCGTTTTGCTGTGCAGGCATTGAAGCAAAATTAGAAAATGCAGATGCTACTGCACTCATTGTATCGATTTGTTGAATTAAAGTTTCGGTATAATCTTTCAGCTTTTGAGGTAATTCTGGATCGTTGGCGTCAAACTTTCGCTGAAAACTTTGCACCGTCAATCGCATCGGTGTCAACGGGTTTTTAATTTCGTGCGCCACTTGTTTTGCCATTTCGCGCCATGCTTCTTCTCGTTCGCTTTGGGCTAACTTCACCGCACTTTTCTCGAGTTCATCGACCATGCCGTTGTAGGATTTGATCAGCAAATTGATTTCCTTGCTGTTGGCTTCTAAAACAATTTTTTCATTTTTCTGATTCAAACTGGTTTCACTTAACTTGTCGGAAATGGTCTTTAGCGATTGGGTGATGTAAGTGGAAAGAAAATACGCCAATGCAAAGGCGATGATCAACATAAACGAATACACTTGTCCCAATCTAATCAAGAAACTCTGCAACTCTTTTTCGTAAAAACCGTCGTCTTCGACATAAGGTAAATTCAAAATTCCGAGTGGTTTGAATTTTTCGTCTTTGATTTGACTGTAGGAAGATCTGTTTTTTACGCCGTCAATATTCTTGATGTCGACATATCTTTTGTCGATAGAAGATTGCACTAATTTAAGGATGTATTTCGGAATTGGCGGCGATACACTATCAATAGAAAAGGAAGCTTTGGAAGACTTTAGCAATTTTCCATTAAGACTATAAATGTTGATTTCGAGATTGTGAATTTGCGCCAATTCGTGAATTTTATCCTTAAAGATCAACCCCAAATTCCTTGACGTTAATGGATAAGTTGAGGTAGAAAGCACATAATTGATGTGTTCCTTAATGGCGGTTTCTTTTCGCTCTAGGCGTTCTTGATGGTAATCTTTAGCCTCGTTCTTAAACTGAATGATCGAAATCGAAGCCATCAAAATGGACGCAATCAAAATCAATACAATCATCGAAAGGAAAATCCTAATTCGCAAAGAAAGCATCGACATTTTGAATTTAGCAGCCATATTTAAGTGGAGTTACGTTCTCGAATTCGCTTGTAGAATCTGAATCCAAGCATGATCAAAACCGAGAATAAAACAATTCCAACAACGCCGTAAATCCAATTAACCGCGTTTTTTAGAATGACCAGAAAGACAACTGCAAATAAGATAATGGTCGCGCCTTCATTCCATAATCGCATAAAGTTGGAAGAGTATTTCACCGCATCTTGTTGTAATTCCAAGTAAATGACGTGACATTTCCAATGATACAAATACAACAAAAAGACAAATCCCAATTTGACGTGCATCCAAGGCATATGAATCCACGCAGCTCCTAAATCGGTAAAAAACAGCATCCAAAAAGCAAAGAAACTTGCTAAAATTGCGGAGGGCCACGTAATGATATACCACAATCGGTAAGTCATAATTTTGTATTGCCTTTGCAAGATTTCTTTTTCAGGCGATGGCTTATTGGCGGCTTCAATTTGATAAACAAACAAACGAACAATATAAAACAATCCCGCAAACCACGTAATAACGAAGATAAGATGCAGTGATTTGAGGTAATTGTAAAGTTCCATTTGTATTTTTTTAAACACGAGTTCCACGAATTAGCACGAATTAATTAGTGTAAATCCGCGGAATTCGTGTTAAATTTATTTGTTTTTATTTGAAGCCCAATCTTTAATCCATTCGCTCACTGTTGCACACCATTCGTCGTCGTCATTCATACACGGAATGGCCATAAATTCCTCGCCACCATGTTCTTTAAATTGATGATTGGCTTCCATCGCGATTTCTTCCAAGGTTTCCAAACAATCGGAGACGAAAGCTGGCGTAACCACTGCTAATTTCTTGATTCCTTGTTCTGGCATTTTATTGATTTCAACATCGGTATAAGGCGTCAACCATTTGTCACCCGCCAATCGAGATTGAAAAGTTTGGCTGTATTTTCCTTCTGGAATGCCCAAATACGCAACCACTTGTTTGGTGGTTTCGTAACATTGATGACGATAACAGAATTCGTGCGCTGGTGAAGGCGTATTGCAACACGAACCGTCGATTTTGCAATGCGATTTGGTGATGTCTGTCTTGCGAATATGACGTTTTGGAATCCCGTGATACGAAAACAATAAATGGTCGTATTCAAAAGTTCCCAAGTGTTTTTTTATCGAATTGGCTAATGCCTTAATGTAACCTGGTTTGTTATAAAAAGCTGGAACGATGGTAAATTTCATTTCAGGGAAATGCTTTTGTCGCAACTCTTCAGCCAAAACTAAAATTGTGGTCGTAGAAGCCATGGCATGCTGCGGATATAAAGGAAAAAGCATCACTTCGGTAATGCCTTTGTCTTTCAATTCTTGCAGCCCTTTCAAAATGGACATCGCGCCATAACGCATCGCTAAAGCAACTGGAACATCCACTTGCGCTTGCACTTTTTTGGTCATTCTTTGCGAAATCACCACCAAAGGAGAACCTTCATCCCACCAAATTTTTGCATAAGCCGCGGCTGATTTCTTCGGGCGCGTTTGCAGAATAATCCCGCGAACCAACAAAGCGCGCAGCAAAAACGGGACGTCGATGACAAATCGATCCATTAAAAATTCATCTAAATATGGCTTAACATCTTTTGGTGTTGGACTTTCAGGCGAACCCAAATTGACTAATAAAACTCCTTTCATGGTATAATTTTCAATTGCTAAATGTACTAAACTTCTTTTTTACGTATTGGGGTTCAACGCCATTAAATATTTTTTGGGCGTGGTGGCAAATTTCTTTTTGAACGCTGCGATAAAATGACTTCCGGTGCTATAGCCGATTTTTAAGCCAACTTCATTGACATTATAAGAGCCGGTATCCAATAACCGACGCGCCATATCCATTTTATAGTCGAACAAAAAACCATAAACCGTGTCGCCATAAATTTGCTTGAAGCCCATTTTGAGTTTCTTCAAATTCAAGCCAACTTGATCGGCTAAATCTTGAAGACTTGGCGGTTCGGCCATATTTGCGATGACAATGTCTTTGGCTTTGCGGATTTTCATGACGTTGTCTTCGTCAATCAAAAACGGACATTGTTCAGCGTCGGGATCTTCGGTTTTATTAAAATACAAACTCAGCAATTCGTAGCCTTTACCTTTGTAGTATAAGTTTTTTATGGATGGATGCAGATTGTAATGAAACAATTGACTTAAAACAATCGCCATCGATGGACTGATATCGCTTTCTCCATAATATTTTTTGTCTTTGTTTTCGACACTCAAAAACGGAATGTAATTGGCTTCTGTTGAAAATAAGGCATGAAACTTTTTGATCGAAATAATTACAGAAATCACCCACGACTGTGGCGCCAATTCTAAATGCAACGGCAGCTCTTTCTGAGGATTGTAAAGCAACAAGGCTTTCTCTTCTTTCAAATCTAAAGCGTAGGTTCCTTGATTGAAAATAAACTTCGCTTTGCCTTTGATTCCGAAGTGAAACTGAATCAACCCTTGACGGATTTGTCGCTCGGCTTTAAATATTTCTGAGTCATCGTTTTGAAAACGAATTAGGGTAAAATCTTCTTCAATTGTTATTACTTCTTGAGAACCCATAGCGATATTTTTTGTGGTTGTTTTGAAATCAAAGCCAATCTTTATTTAGAATTATTCTACATAAATGAATTTAAAAGGCTTGATTCTAGAGCAAATTTAAAATAAATAACGATGTAAAGTCGAATTTGATTTAAAATATCTCATAGCGATACATTTAGTCCTTACAGCGTTACTTTTATCAATAGTATAATGATAATTTTGTTGAACTTTCTCGAGAAGTCTATTATATGGAAAACTACATTGCTCAAAAACATCACTATTTTTACGCCGTCGGCTTAAGCTACAAAAAAGCAGATGCCGAAATCAGAGGTGAATTTAGTCTCGATGATAAAGCAAAGACCCGAGTTTTAGAGCAAGCGAAAAGAGAAGGAATCGAAAGTTTGATTGTGACTTCTACCTGTAATAGAACCGAGATTTATGGTTTTGCTGAACATCCTTTTCAACTTATTAAACTGATTTGTGAGAATAGCAACGGAACCGTAGAAACTTTTCAAAAGGTTGGTTTTGTATACAAAAATCACGACGCAGTCAACCACATGTTTCGAGTGGCAACCGGTTTAGACAGTCAAATCTTAGGCGATTTCGAAATCATCAGTCAACTCAAATCAAGCTTCAACGAATCAAAAGCGTTAGGATTGATCAATACATTTTTAGATAGATTGATCAACGCGGTTATTCAAGCAAGCAAAAAAATTAAAAACGAAACCGAAATTAGTTCAGGCGCCACTTCGGTAGCTTTTGCCTCAGTGCAATACATCATCAAGAATGTAGAGAACATCGGAAACAAAAACATACTGCTATTCGGAACCGGAAAAATAGGCAGAAATACCTGCGAGAATTTGGTGAAACACACCAAAAACGAGCACATCACGTTAATCAACAGAACCAAAGACAAGGCGGAAAAATTGGCGGGAAAGCTCAATTTGATTGTAAAAGATTACTCCGAATTGCATCTTGAATTGCAAAAAGCAGACGTAGTCGTTGTTGCAACGGGCGCTCAAAATCCAACTATCGACAAAGCTATCTTGAACCTCAAGAAACCAATACTCATTCTTGATCTGTCCATTCCGAAAAACGTCAATGAAAATGTAAAGGAGTTAGATGACGTAACTTTAATCCACATGGATCATCTTTCTCAAATGACCGATGAAACCTTAGAGAAAAGAAAATCGCACATTCCTGCAGCCGAGGCGATTATTGAGGAAATCAAAGAGGAATTTGTCGCGTGGACAAAAGCCAGAAAATTTGCGCCAACCATTCATGCTTTGAAGGAAAAACTAAATTCTATCAAAGAAGGCGAATTGAATTTTCAACGTAAGAAAATGTCCAACTTCGACGAAGAACAAGCGGAACTCATCAGCAATAGAATTATCCAAAAAATCACCAACCATTTTGCCAATCATTTGAAAGATGACAATACCGAAGTCGATGAAAGTATCGAATGGATTGAGAAAATTTTTCAAATCGAAACGACTTCCAAATAATGAACAAAACCATACGCATCGGAACGCGCGATAGCGAATTGGCGCTTTGGCAAGCACATACAGTTCAAAACAAACTAGAAGATTTAGGGTATAAAACCGAAATTATTGCGGTCAAATCGCAAGGAGATATCATCCTAGACAAGCCTTTATACGAATTAGGAATCACGGGAATTTTTACCAAAACCTTAGACATTGCAATGATTAATGGTCAAGTAGATATTGCCGTGCATTCGATGAAAGACGTGCCAACTGCTTTGCCACAAGGAATTGTTCAAGCTGCCGTTTTAGAACGCGCTAATGTTTTAGATATATTGGTTCACAAAGGCAACTTAGATTTCTTGAATTCCAGCGGAACAATCGCCACAGGAAGCCTACGCCGCCAAGCACAATGGTTGCATCGACACCCGAATCATACAGTGGTCGACCTTCGCGGTAATGTCAATACCAGAATGCAAAAACTCCATGACAGCGAATGGGATGGAGCCGTTTTTGCCGCTGCTGGATTGGAAAGAATTAACATTAAACCAGAAAACTATATCAATTTAGATTGGATGATTCCCGCGCCAGCACAAGGCGCCATGATTGTTGTGGCAATGGGGAATGACAATTATTGTTTGGACGCCGTTTCGGAATTGAATGACATAGAAACTGAAGTGTGTACGCACATCGAACGCCAATTTCTTAAAACACTAGAAGGCGGATGTACCGCGCCAATTGGTGCGATTGCCAGAATTATTGAAGACGATATTCTCCTCAAAGGTGTTTTGTTTTCTTTGGATGGAAAGGAAAAAGTACTCGTAGAAAAATCAGTACCCATCCAAGAATGGAAAAAATTGGGCTATTTTTCGGCGCAAGAAGTTCTTCAAAACGGCGGTAAAGAAATCATGGAAGTGCTCCGAAATCATTTCAAACCGAAAGCATAAGCAATGGAAAGTCAAGTTCGAATAGTATCTACCAAGAAGTTGCTGCCGAATCAAAAACAGTTTTTGCTAAATGCCAATTTTTCGGTGATTGAAGCTGATTTTGTTACAATCGAACTTAAGGAATTTTCCGTTAATAACGACAATAGATTTCTTGTTTTCTCCAGTCAAAATGCCGTTGAAAGTGTGCTGAAGAATAATAAATTAGAGCAATTAAAAAGTAAAAAGTGCTTTTGCGTTGGTCAAAAAACAAAAGCAGTTTTAGAGCTTCATGGTTTCGAAGTGCTAGAAACCGCAGATTACGCATCCGAATTGGCATCGATTATTTGCAATCAATATGTTCAAGAGACTTTTACATTTTTTAGCGGAAACCTAAGAAGAGAAATTCTACCAGAAGCACTAACCCTTGCGAAGGTGAAATTTGAAGAAATTGAAGTTTACCAAACGATGCTCACGCCTCACAAAATAACTTCAAAACCAAATGGAATCTTATTTTTTAGCCCATCTGCCGTAGAAAGTTACTTACAAGCCAATACCATTACCGATGAAATCTGTTTCTGCATCGGAAAAACCACCGCAGAATCAGTCGAAAAAATAACATCACATTGCATTATTGCCAATCAACCATCCATTGAAAACGTAATTATTCAATGTATAAAATATTACAGCGAAGTTTAAAATGGACGCCATTGCGTCTTTGAATAAAATAAACATTATGATCAAAAACGACCTTTTTCTAAAAGCACTACGCGGAGAATCTGTGCAACGTCCACCCGTTTGGATGATGCGCCAAGCAGGAAGATATTTACCAGAATTTATTGCCTTGCGCGACAAATATGATTTCTTTACCCGTTGTCAAACCCCGGAATTAGCAGCCGAAATTACGGTTCAACCAATTCGCAGAATAGCACCCGATGCGGCGATTTTGTTTTCCGATATTTTGGTAGTTCCACAAGCTATGGGCATCGAAGTCTTGATGAAAGAAAGCGTCGGTCCATTTTTACCGAATCCAATTCGTACGCCTCAAGACGTAGAAAAAGTGATCGTTCCCAATATTCACGAAACTTTGGGTTACGTCATGGACGCGATTAAACTCACCAAAGAAATGCTCAACGACGAAGTGCCATTGATTGGATTTGCTGGTTCGCCGTGGACAATCTTCTGTTATGCCGTCGAAGGAAAAGGCTCAAAAAGTTTTGACACCGCCAAAGGCTTTTGCTTCACGCATCCTGAAGCGGCGCACGTCTTGTTGCAAAAAATCACCGACACCACGATTCTATATTTAAAAGAAAAAGTAAAAGCCGGCGTCAATGCAGTACAGATTTTCGACTCTTGGGGCGGCATGCTGTCTCCAGTCGATTATCAAGAATTTTCGTGGAAATACATCAATCAAATTGTTGAAGCTTTAGCAGATGATACGCATGTTATCGTATTCGGAAAAGGCTGCTGGTTTGCACTCAATGAAATGGGGAAAAGCCGTGCTTCAGCCTTAGGTGTCGATTGGACATGTTCTCCAAGAAACGCCCGTTACTTGTCCGGAGGAAACATCACGCTGCAAGGCAATTTTGATCCATCGCGATTGCTATCGCCGATTCCGACCATCAAAAAAATGGTGCATCAAATGATCGACGAATTCGGAAAAGACAAATACATCGTCAATCTCGGACACGGAATTTTACCCAACATTCCCGTAGATCACGCCAAAGCATTTATTGATGCGGTGAAAGAATATAAATAATAGGGCGTGTCCCTGCGGGTCGGGCTTTCGGAACTCGCTGTTCCGATTTCCTGCGTCATCGGAACGAGCTCAAACAAATCCTCAATCCCTCACGCAATCCGCAGTCAACCAACAACTGACAGAAATGAAAGACCAATTCTTAAATTACATACACCAACTTCAAGATCAAATCTGTCTTGGATTAGAAGCCGTCGATGGCCAAACCAAATTTCGCGAAGATCTTTGGGAACGCCCCGAAGGCGGAGGCGGCAGAACGCGCGTCATCGAGAACGGAAAGGTTTTCGAAAAAGGAGGCGTCAATATTTCGGCGGTTCATGGTAAATTGCCCGAAGCAATGCAGAAAATGTTCAACGTGGGTGAAGCAGATTTTTTCGCTTGTGGTTTGAGTCTTGTCATTCATCCCAAAAGTCCCATGGTGCCAACCGTTCATGCCAACTGGCGCTACTTCGAAATGTATGACGAACATGGCAATATCGTTCAACAATGGTTTGGCGGCGGACAAGATTTGACGCCGTATTATTTGTTCGAGGAAGATGCCATTCATTTTCACCAAACTTGCAAAACCGCTTGCGACAAACACAATCCAGAATTCTATCCCAAATACAAAAAACAATGCGACGATTATTTCTGGAATGCCCATCGTCATGAAGCCCGCGGAATAGGTGGTTTGTTCTTCGATTATTGCAAAGCAAACGACACCATGCAAATGGAAGATTGGTACAACTTTGTTACTGAAGTCGGCAACAGTTTTCTTCAAGCGTATGTTCCCATTGTTGAAAGAAGAAAAGAATTACCATACACAGAAGCTAATAGAACTTGGCAAGAAATTCGTCGTGGTCGCTACGTCGAATTCAATCTAGTTCACGACAAAGGCACTTTATTTGGACTCAAAACCAATGGCCGCATCGAAAGTATTCTGATGAGCTTACCGCCGCATGTGCAATGGGTGTACGACCATCATCCGGAAGCAGGAAGTGAAGAAGAAAAGCTCATTAAACTATTAGAAACTCCAATCAACTGGGTTTAATTATCAATTGTCAATTATTAATTATCAATTAAAATTATGTTTCCACTAAATCGAAATAGAAGACTCAGAACCAACGAAGCCATTCGTTCCCTCGTTCGCGAAACCATTATTTCTCCCAACGACTTTATCGTGCCGCTTTTTGTCGTGGAAGGCAAAGGCATCAAAGAAGAAATTCCATCGATGCCGAATTATTTCCGCATGAGCTTGGATAATATTGAGAAGGAAGTCCATGAACTATGGAAACTTGGACTAAAATCGGTCTTGCTTTTCGTCAAAGTTCCAGACAATCTCAAAGATAACAAAGGCACCGAAGCGCTAAATCCAAACGGACTAATGCAACGCGCCATCAAAACCGTAAAAAATGCTACGCCTGGAATGCTCGTTATGACAGACGTCGCACTCGATCCTTTCTCGTCTTTTGGACATGACGGCATCGTCGAAAACGGTCAAATTGCCAATGATATTACGTCGGCAATTTTAGCAGAAATGAGCGTTTCACATGCCGAAGCTGGAGCCGATTTCGTCGCGCCAAGCGATATGATGGACGGAAGAATTCTTGAAATTCGCGACGCACTGGAACATGCAGGCTATATCAATACCGGAATTTTGGCTTATAGTGCCAAGTACGCCTCCGCGCATTACGGTCCATTTCGCGACGCACTCGATAGCGCTCCAGTCGATTTGCAAAACATTCCGAAAGACAAGAAAACCTACCAAATGGATTACCACAATCGCATCGAAGCTATTCGCGAAACCCTCATGGATATCGAAGAAGGCGCCGACATCGTCATGGTTAAACCCGGAATTTCCTACCTAGATATTGTACGTGAAGTCAAAAATGCTGTGGAAGTTCCAGTGGCAGTTTACCAAGTTTCAGGCGAATATGCGATGATCAAAGCGGCATCACAACGCGGCTGGCTCGATCACGACGCCGTAATGATGGAACAAGTTACGGCAATAAAAAGAGCTGGGGCTGATATGATTGCCAGTTATTTTGCCAAAGATGTAGTCAAATTGATTTCGTAATATGAAGCAACTTGCATTTATTTTTATCCTTGCTCTAGTCGTTTCTTGCAAGAAGGAATCCGCAGAACCATTCGGAAAAGCTGCGGCTAAAACGCCAATAGTCTTGGGCAAAGAACTCTTCGAAAGCAAGGGCAATTGTGTCACTTGTCATTTGAAAGATCAAAAAGTGATAGGTCCAAGTATTCAAGACATAGCTAAAACTTACCAAGCGCAAAAAGCGAGTATTGTTAGTTTTCTAAAAGACGATGCCAAACCGATCGTCGATCCGTCGCAGTACGAAGTGATGAAAACCAATTTTGCCATCACGAAAATGATGAGCGACGAGGAATTGCAAGCGATTGAAGCGTATATTTATTCGAGTTTGAAATAGCCACGAAGCCGCAAAAGTTTTTATTTAGTAATTTTTGGAAGCTAATCCCGCTATCCACTACATCTTTTGTTCTGAACGCCAGAACAAAAGGATATCGTTCCTATCGGGGCTAGGGCAGTTGAGACCATAATTCACATCCCGTAAATCTTTGCGTCTCTGCGTCTTTGCGAGAAAATAATAAAGTCTCGCAAAGACGCAGAGACGCAAAGTAAATGATGGCACTAAAATCTATTTACAAAACAAAAACCTTGCGAACCAACAGGTAAAAAACTATTTTTATAGCATGGAAATCGCCTACATCAAAACCCCACTCGGAACCGCTAAAATTACCGGAGACAGCAGCGGTATTGCTTCTATTTCAATCCTAGAAGAGGGTGAAGTCACAACAAAAATTCCAAAAGAACTTAAGAAAGCAGTCACACAACTTCACGATTATTTTGAAGGCAAACGCACCCATTTCGATTTCAAACTAAATCCACAAGGCACCGAATTCCAACAAAAAGTGTGGCAAGCCTTACTCGAAATCCCATTCGGAAAAACCTGCTCTTATATGGATTTATCCAAAAAACTAGGCGATGTCAAAGCCATTCGCGCAGTAGCTTCTGCCAACGGAAAAAACCCACTTTGGATTGTTGTTCCCTGCCATCGTGTGATCGGTACAGACGGCTCATTAACTGGTTACGCCGGCGGTTTGTGGCGCAAGAAGTGGTTGCTAGAACATGAGAGTTCAGCTAAACAGCAAAGTTTATTTTAACCGCAAGAATTTTGGCAATGCTAAAAAAGGAATATTTATATTTTTTACCACAGATTCGCAGATTAATTTAAAAATCTGTGAATCTGTGGTCTAATTTTTTAAGAATTTAGTGAACCTTGCCAAGATCTTTGTGCGCTTTGCGGTTAATTTTTTTGTAAATTCGTCTATCATAAATTATCCGCACATGAAAATTATTAAAAAAATCATACTTTGGTTTGTCGTCGTTTTCGCCACCATTATCGCGTTGCTCTACATTTTCCGTGTTGATTATTTAATAAAAGCGGTTCGCACGATCTATCTCAACGGACACACTACAGCGTTTCTTCAAGATTATAAAGAATTTGACAACCGTTCGATTCCTAAAAGCCATACACCACAACCTTGGGCGACAGCCAAAGATTACAACAGTGTCAAGCCAACCGATGAACTCGAGAAATGGCACAAAAAATTAGGAACAGTTGCTTTCCTAATCATCAAAAATGACAGCGTTTGGAACGAAAGTTACTATGACGATTACGACAAAAATTCCAAATCGAATTCTTTTTCTATGGCGAAAAGCATCGTGTCTGCTTCATTGGGAAAAGCCATCTTGCAAGGCAAAATCAAAAATTTAGACCAAAAGGTTTCGGATTTTTTTCCAGAATTTAAAATAGGAAAATCAGCGAATATGACCGTTGGAGATTTATCATCAATGGCCTCTGGACTGGATTGGGATGAATCGTACTATAGTCCATTTTCAATTACAACGCGCGCCTATTTTGATGATGATTTAAACAGCGTTATTCTAGGACTAAAAGGCGTTGATGAACCTGGGAAAGCCTATAAATACTTAAGTGGCAATACCCAACTGCTCGGGATGTGCATCGAAAAAGCAACTGGGAAAAGTCTAGCGGATTATGTCGCCGAGAATTTCTGGGAACCAATGGGCGCTGAAAACGAAGCGCTATGGCAAACTGATCACGAGGGCGGAATAGTCAAAGCGTATTGTTGTTTTGCTTCCAACGCTAGAGATTTTGCGCGTTTTGGAAAATTATACAAACAACACGGAAAATGGAATGGGCAACAACTATTAGACAGCACCTTCATCGCAACATCGACAAATCCCAGATTCGAAGCTTCGCCAGAATATGGCTACGGTTGGTGGTTGTGCAATTACAAAGACAAAAAGATATTTTATATGCGCGGTCACTTAGGACAGAACGTGATTGTGATTCCACAAGACGATTTGATTATTGTTCGTTTGGGAAATCAGCACCAAGCGAGCACCAAAGGCAGTCCACATAGTGACGATTTTTTCGTGTATATTGACGAAACGTATAAAATGCTCGCGCAAAGACACTAAACCACTTGAAGAGTGGAAAAATTCGGGCCGCGCGGGGGGGGGGGTTTGGGAGGAAGCGCCGTTTTTAGCTATTTTTGATATCAATTAAAGACAAACCACGAATTATTAATTAAATATATACGCCATGATTGAAAAATTAAACCTCGAGAACATCTTGTTTATCGACATCGAAACGGTTCCAGAACAAGAAAACTTCACTGCATTAGATCCTGAAATGCAAAACCTTTGGGAACTCAAAACCCAATTTCAGAGAAAAGAAGACTACAGTCCAGAAGACTTTTACGAACGCGCCGGAATATGGGCAGAGTTTGGGAAGATTATTTGTATTTCTGTCGGCTATTTCACACTCAAAGGAGACATTCGGAATTTTAGAGTGACTTCCTTTTTCGGTGAGGAACCCAAGATTTTGAAGGATTTTAGCAACCTAATGAACAATCATTTCGACAAAGCGCAACATCTTTTGTGCGGTCATAATGCCAAAGAATTTGATATTCCATTTATTGCAAGAAGGATGATTATCAATCAAATTGCAATTCCCAATAAACTCAATTTATTCGGTAAAAAACCATGGGAAGTGCCGCATTTAGACACTTTAGAACTTTGGAAATTCGGGGACTACAAGCATTTTACTTCATTGAAATTATTGACAAAAATTTTGGGCATTCCATCTTCGAAAGGTGACATCGATGGGAGTCAAGTTGGACACGTTTATTACGTAGACAAAGACATCGATCGTATTATAACCTATTGCGAAAAAGACGTCATCGCTGTGGCGCAGGTTTTTCTTCGGTTTCGAAGGGAAGATTTATTGATTGAAGAGGAAATTTTGCATGTATAATTAATTGAACTTTGCGGCTCTGCGTCTTTGCGTGAAATTAAATCTCGCAAAGACGCAGAGCCGCAAAGCATATTGAAATCGATAGAATCCGATTTATAAATGGGATAAAATATATTACATTTACGAAAAACTAAAGTATGGTCTTAAGTAGATTTTGGTTGGTAATTTTCATCGCTTCCATCAGTTTTGTGGTGTTTAGCTTGTTTGCTGGAAACAGTTATACGATTGATTATGTCTTAAATGGAAAGAAAGACGATCCGATATTAATGTCGGAAAAATACCTCAATCAACTTCCAGTTTTTATCAAAGACAGTATCGAAAAAGCACCCGATATGACGATGGTGCTTAATCGAGATGCAGTCAACCCTGACACGACTTATGTGTTCAAAAACAAAACCGTTAAAATCTACAGCGGCGTTCAGAAATCAGACGGATTGCTACCCACTTGTAAGAATACTTTACTCGATTTGATCTTGCCGTTGATTGCGTATCTGGCTTTTTTCTGTGGATTGATGGAGCTCTTGATCATATCTGGCGCTTCCGGGAAATTGGCTAAAGTACTGAGTCCAGTTTTCGTAAAAGTGTTCCCGAGTATCCCGAAAGACCATCCATCTATCTCCTATATGACGTTGAATTTTGCCGCTAATTTCCTTGGACTCGATTCTGCTGCGACTCCATTCGGATTGAAGGCGATGGAAAGTTTGCAAGAACTCAATCCCGAGAAAGAAAGGGCAAGTGATGCGCAAATCATGTTTTTGTGTTTGCACGCGTCTGGACTAACTTTAATCGCGACGTCGATCATCGGTTATCGCGCGGCTGCCAATGCGACGAATCCTGCAGATGTTATGTTGCCTTGTATTATCACTTCTTTTATCGGTACAATTGCTGCCTTTTTGATTGTTGGCATCAAGCAGAAAATTAATTTCAAAAGCGCTTCGTTGGTTGTAGGCTTAATGGGATTGATAGCTGCCATTGTTGGACTGCTGATGTATGTAAACCATTTGGATTTGATTGGAAAAAACTATTTTACTTCTAATTTGTCCGCTTTAATTTTGGTAGCAATTATTGCTTTTACTTTGATTTTTTCCTTTCTCAAAGAGCAAAAATTCACAGAGGCAAAAACCACTGTTTTCGAATCTTTTGTTTCGGGGGCCAACAATGGAATAAAAACCGGCGTCACTATTTTCCCTTATGTATTAGGGATGTTGGTGGCGATTTCCTTATTCAGAAACAGCGGTTTGTTTGAAATTATTAGCAATTGGATTGCCTTTGGTTTTTCGAATATGGGCGTGAGTAAAGAAATTACAGATGCATTACCAGTGGCGCTGCTTAGGCCTTTTAGCTCTGCGGGATCACGAGGGTTTTTGATTGATTCGATGAATACCTTTGGGGCTGATTCCATGACTGGAAGATTGAGTAGCATTTTTCAATGCAGTGCCGAAAGCACATTTTATGTTATCGCCGTGTATTTTGGTTCAGTCAATATAAAAAATACCCGTTACGCTTTGGGTACGATGCTTATTGTAGATGTGATTTGTGTAATTACCGCGATATTTGTCGCAGGATGGTTTTTCTAAAATATAAATTCAAGAATAATGTCATTTACAGAATCCTTTACCGCATTTTATGACCAAGTCAAAGCTAGTTTAGCTGATGGTACTTTTGCCAAATTAACCTTAGCAAAAACGATTGGCAATACCGATTTGATGAATATTTATGTTCGCCCAATCGTAGAAAATGGCGTGCTAAAAATGGAACTCAAGTACAAATTCCAGCAAGAAGAGCAGATTGAAATTCACACGATTGACAAAGCCCGCGATACTTTATTGTTTTATATCAACAATCCGTTTTTGTCGGCAATACTATTCACCACAGCTTTTGATTTGACCTATAAACTCAATAAAAAGCGTGCAGTAAGTATTACTGAAAAAGCAAATACTTTTGGAAATGCTTCGGAAGTTTTACTAGATTATCTTAATCAATAACCATTTCTGGAATTTCTCCTTCGATAATTAGATCGGCTTCAGTGGAGGCGATAATGTGTTCAACAGAAACACCAGGAGCACGTTCCAACAGTTTAAATCCTTTGGGTGTAATTTCTAAAACGGCTAATTCTGTCACCACTTTCTTTACACAACCAACGCCGGTTAAAGGCAAAGTGCATCGTTTCAAAATTTTAGATTCGCCCGCTTTATTAACGTGCATCATGGCAACAATGATGTTTTCTGCAGAAGCTACTAAATCCATCGCGCCTCCCATTCCCTTAACCATTTTTCCTGGAATTTTCCAGTTGGCGATGTCACCGTTTTCGGCCACTTCCATGGCGCCAAGAATGGTAAGGTCAACGTGTTGGCCGCGAATCATGCCGAAGCTAAATCCTGAATCGAAAAAGCTCGCTCCGGGTAGTGTTGTTATTGTTTGTTTTCCGGCGTTGATGAGGTCCGCATCTTCTTCTCCTTCGAATGGAAATGGTCCCATGCCGAGAACGCCATTCTCGCTTTGAAATTCAACTGAAATATCGGTGCGAACATAATTCGCCACTAATGTCGGAATTCCGATCCCTAAGTTAACGTAGTAGCGATCTTGTACTTCTTGGGCTATTCTTTTTGCGATTTCTTCTTTTCCTAACATATGTATAAGTGGATTTGGAAATTTGGAAATTTGGAAACGATTCTCATTTTCAAATCTTCAAATTAACACATTTTCAAATTTATCTTTGTCTAATAGTGCGTTGCTCGATTCGTTTTTCAAATTTTTCTCCTTGAAAAATACGTTGAATCAAGATTCCAGGAATGTGCACTTGGTTGGGATCGAGTGTGCCAACAGGAACTAATTCCTCAACTTCAGCAACAGTAATTTTTCCTGCTCCACACATACACGGATTGAAATTTCTGGCCGTTCCTTTGAAAACCAAATTACCCGCTTCGTCACCTTTCCACGCTTTTACGATGGCGAAATCGGCTTTGAAAGCGTGTTCCATGATGTGCATTTTGCCATTGAATTCACGGGATTCCTTTCCTTCCGCGACTTCAGTTCCGTATCCGGCAGGCGTATAGAAAGCGGGGATTCCGGCTTGAGCTGCGCGGCAACGTTCGGCTAAAGTTCCTTGTGGGATGAGTTCAACGTCGAGTTCACCCGAGAGCATTTGACGTTCAAATTCTGCATTTTCTCCTACGTAAGAAGATATCATTTTTTTGATTTGTTTTTTCTGAAGCAATAATCCCAAACCGAAATCATCAACGCCTGCATTATTGGAAATACAGGTTAAATTGTTGGTACCTTTTTTTACCAATTCGGCGATGGCATTTTCTGGAATACCGCAAAGACCGAAACCGCCTAGCATGAGTGTCATGCCGTTTTCGATTCCGTGGAGTGCTTCTTGTACTGAGTTTACTTTTTTATTGATCATGTTGTTTCTCGCAAAGGCGCTAAGACGCAAAGTTATTGTTCTTGTTCTTGTTTTTATTTTCTGGGTTTACGAAAACCCTAGCCCCGATAGTAACGATATCCTTTTGTTCTGGCGTTCAGAACAAAAGATTTAGTGGATAGCGGGAATAGCTCCTAAAATTACATTTCAAATTCATCAGTGCTTTGTTCAAAATCGGTCGTGTCTTTTACTGGCGCCCAACAATCGACTTTGATGGATAGATTGGCAGGCCGTTCGAAGTCGGATTTAGAAACATGAAGCGTCTCGTCTTTATAACATTTTTTCATAAACATCGCCCAAATTGGCAGCGCCGCAGTGGCACCTTGACCGTACGTGATTCCTTTGAAACGTGCGGAACGATCTTCGCAACCGACCCAAACACCACAAGCTAAATTTGGAACCATTCCCATAAACCAGCCGTCGGATTGGTTCTGAGTCGTACCGGTTTTTCCAGCAATCGGGTTGGTAAACATATACGGATAGCCCGTTACTCTGTTGTAGCCGTTGCCGCCGCCTTGTGTCCTAAGTCGCGCGCCTGATCCACCTTCGGTAACGCCTTCTAGCAATTTGATGACTGCAAACGCAATGTCTTTGTTGAGCACGTCATGCGAATCGGGAGAAGGTTCGTAAATGACAACGCCGTTTTTATCTTCGATTCGAGTGATAAATTGCGGTTTGATGTAAACGCCTTCATTGGCAAATGTACTGTAGGCCGCCACCATATCTTCAACGGTGATTTCTACGGCGCCAAGAGCGATGGACGGTTGCGCAGGAATTTCGGATTTTACACCAAGTTTATGAACCAATTCGACTACGGCTTCAGGACCGACTTTATCAATAAGTTTAGCGGAAACGGTATTGATAGAATTGGCTAATGCTTTTTTCAAAGTAACCATGCCGCGATATTCGTTGTCAGAATTTTTAGGTTCCCAGTCTTCGGTCACGTTGTGGCGTCCTTTGTGAATCATAAACGGACTATCGATGATAGAATCGCAAGGCGACATATTCAATTGTTCGATGGCGGTTGCATAAACGAACGGTTTGAAAGTGGAGCCCACTTGACGTGCACCTTGGCCCACGTGATCGTATTGGAAATATTTGTAATTGATTCCGCCCACCCAAACTTTTACGTGTCCAGTTTGCGGTTCCATCGCCATCAGACCCGCTTGTAGGAAACTTTTGTAATAGCGAATTGAATCGGTTGGCGTCATCACCGTGTCTTTTTCGCCTTTCCAAGTAAAAACCTTCATTTTGGTTTTGACACCGAACGATTTGATGATTTCCGCTTCTGATTTGTCTTGGGCTTCCATTAATTTCCAGCGGGAGGAATTTTTCATCGCTTTCATCATTAATTTCTTGGTCTCGATATCAGAAATATTGACGAAAGGCGCATTTTTATTTTCCTTTTGCTGACTCGCCAACTCTTCTTGAAGGTTGGGTAAATGCTCTTTCATCGCTTCTTCTGCGTAGGTTTGCATACGAGAATCGATGGTGGTGTAAATCTTTAATCCGTCTTTATAAATGTCGTATTCAGTGCCGTCTGATTTTTTATTTTCTTTCACCCAGTTTTTCATAAATTCACGAAGGTATTCGCGGAAATAAGTTCCGATACCGTCGGTATGGCTTTCTGGTTGAAAATGAAGAACGATTGGTTTTTTCTCTAGTATTTTTTTAGCGCCTTCTTCTAAGAATCCATTACGAACCATTTGTCCGAGTACGATGTTTCTTCTTTTTTGAACTTTTTCTACGCGACGAACTGGGTTGTAAAGCGAAGGATTGGTTAGCATTCCAACCAACATAGCGCCCTCGTCGACGGTGAGGTCACGTGGTTCTTTTCCGAAATATACTTTGGCAGCAGAACGGATTCCAACGGCGGTATTTACAAAATCGGCTTTGTTAAAATACATCGCGATGATTTCATTTTTGGTGTATTGTCGTTCAAGTTTGATCGCGATAATCCATTCTTTGGCCTTTTGAATCATACGCAAAGGCAGGAATCGAGAACCTTCGCCATGAAACAGTAATTTTGCCAATTGTTGCGTTAAGGTACTCGCACCACCATTTGAACCTAATTTGATTGCAGCACCTAACGTTCGTCTGCCATCGATTCCGGAATGCTCGTAGAATCGTTCGTCTTCTGTTGCTACCAGTGCATCTACAAGGTGTTTAGGTAAGTCGGCGTATTTTATCGAAGTTCTGTTTTCGTTGTAGAATTTACCAATAGTTACGCCATCGGTTGCTATAATTTCAGTAGCTAAGTTAGAGTTTGGATTTTCAAGGTCTTCAAACGAAGGCATGGATCCAAATAGACCCCAAGAAGCAAAAATAAAAAACAAGAAAATGCCGCCTAAGGTATACAAGTATATTTTCCAAAACTTCTTTTTGTAGTAAGCAAGATCTTTTGTAGGGTGGTTGTTTTTTGTAGTTGCCATAACACTTACTCTATTTTTTCAATTCTAAATCCAACATCTGTAATTCCCTTCAATTCTTTGACACCAGTCACTTTACCAGTTTGACGCACCGCTTGTTTGATGTGCACTTTATAAGTACCAGGTATGAATTTTACGCGTTCCTTATAAACCAGTTTGCTTTCCTTGATATCTGTAAATCCGTCACCCAAAAGTGAACCGTCAGGATTTGCCATCTGGTATTCTAAAGTGTCAACCAAAGTTTTTTTATTGGGCTGTTCCAAGCTAACAATAAGAAACAAATTATTGAACGGATAGTCGTTATTGTCTCTGATGTTAAGAAACAAATTGTACTGTTTTTTGACATCCATCTCTGGTAAATCAAAACTCACAATACTGTCTTTGTTCCAAGCGTTTCCAACGGATTTGTATTCGTCAAAAACCCTTTTTTTGTCGCACGAGACCAACGCAATTAATACTAGAAAATATAAAACGCTATTTCTTAGGTTCATTTCTATTGACAGGAATTATCTTATTACCAGCTGGGCGAGGATTGTTGTTACCGCCATTTCCCGGCGTGGGATTTGGTTTCTTATCGCCAGATGGCTTTCTCTTTTTATTGTTCTTTTTCTTTCTCGCTGGCTGATCGAAACGCGTTAAGCTTTCTTGACCCATAGCATTGTTGAAATCTTTTTCCGGCTCGACAATAATTTCTAAAGCATAATCTTCTAGTGAAGAAACTTTGTTTTTGAGCTTGTTTTCCTCTATAATTTCACGGACTTGCTCAATTTTCAATACGTGCCATTGTGCAAAATTGTTGGTATAAGCAAACCACATCAATCCTTTAAAAATATCTTGCTTTTGGCAAATCGCGTCGCCTTTTTCAGTCACTAATTTAGTGTCGAAACTCGGAAAATCCTGCAAGGCATCCATATAAGTGTCTAACTCATAGTTTAGGCAACACTTCAGTTTTCCGCATTGTCCCGCTAGTTTTTGTGGATTCAACGAAAGTTGCTGGTAGCGTGCCGCTGAGGTATTTACACTTCTAAAATCGGTCAACCAAGTAGAGCAACACAATTCTCTTCCGCAAGAGCCGATTCCTCCTAAACGAGAGGCTTCTTGGCGAAAACCGACTTGTTTCATTTCGATACGCGTGCTAAAAGCTTTTGCAAAATCTTTGATCAAAAGTCGGAAATCAACACGATCGTTGGCTGTGTAATAAAACGTTGCTTTTGAGCCATCACCTTGAAATTCGATGTCAGAAATTTTCATTTCAAGATTGTGTGAAATGGCTAGCTCGCGAGCACGAACCTTCATGGGTTCTTCTTTATCTCGTGCATTCGACCAAATATCGATGTCTTTTTGAGACGCTTTTCTGTAAATTTTTGTGATTTCAGGACTCGTGATACTGACTCCTTTTTTCTTCATTTGAACACGAACCAACTCACCAGTTAAGGTAACAATACCAATATCATGACCTGGCGAAGCTTCAGTGGCAACGATGTCTCCAATGCTTAAAGTTAGTTTTTCGGTATTGCGGTAGAATTCTTTTCGTCCGTTTTTGAAGCGAACCTCTACACAGTCGAAAGGCTCTTGCCCACTTGGTAGACTCATATTGGCTAACCAATCAAAAACCGTCAATTTGTTGCAGCTATCGGTGCCGCAAGTCCCATTATTTTTACACCCCTTTGGCGCACCGCCATCAGAAGTGGAACAACTATTACATGCCATAAAACTTGAATATATATTGATCGTCGCCAAAGGCAGACTACTAGACAAAAACGTTTAGAGCGTAAAGATAGTATTTTTTTATTTTAAGATACAAAGCTAGAATCACCTAAAAGGCAAATAAAATCAACCATTATAAGCGATTGTAATTAGATCATTTTTAACGAAATAATTTTCACAGGGCATGCTTTTGACGCCAATTCACAACTTTCAAAAATGCTGGGGTCATGCGATTTTAAGGTAAAAAAACCTTTTGCATTTTGAGACTGCAAAAGTACCGATTTGCCGTCTTTTTTGGACATTTGAAACAGCGCCGGGGCCATTTCTACACAGTAATTGCAACCGATGCACTTGGCTCGCTGTAGCGTGACAACAACCATTAGGCTTCTACGATTTTATACAACTTATCAGAAAGGCGAATGCGGAAGGGGAGCTTAAGTGTACACAAATCGCCTTTTGTCGCTTTTTCTGCTGCAATGTCATTAACGTACATTTCGTCGATAGTCAGTATTTGAGCGCCCGTATTTGGACCAGTAATTAGAATCTTATCGCCCGCTTTGATGTCATACGCCTCAATTTTGAATTCGCCGATACTTGCTTTTTGGAAGTAGTGTGTTCCCTTGCCTACATAAACTTTCTTTTGAGTGGCCACCGAGCCTGGAACTGCGCTCCATTCACCCAATTCTTGCCCGAGATAATACCCTGACCAAAATCCGCGATTATACACTGTGTTTAAAGCCTCTATCCAAGTTGTTATTTTTTCCTTTGAAAAAGTCCCTTCATAGTAACTATCAATAGCCTCGCGATAGGTTTTGGTTACCGTTGCCACATATTCTGGCGCACGTCCTCGACCTTCAATTTTCAAGACTTGAATTCCTGAATCGATAACTTGGTCTAAGAAATCTAGTGTGCATAAATCTTTGGGAGACATAATATACTCGTTATCTAATTCCATTTCGAAACCCGATTCTTGATCAATCACCGTATATTTCTTGCGACAGTTTTGTTTGCAAGCCCCACGATTAGCGGAGGAATTGTGCGAATGTAAACTCAAATAGCATTTCCCTGATACCGCCATACATAAGGCGCCGTGACCGAAAATTTCGACTTCAACTAAATTTCCACTTGGGCCTTTGATTTGTTCTTTTTGAATTTGTTCCGTGATTTTTTTCACTTGGCGTAAACTCAACTCACGACTCAATACCATAGTGTCTGCAAAAACACTGTAGAATTTGATGGTTTCGATATTGGTAATATTCAGTTGGGTTGAAAGGTGTACTTCCATTCCTATTGCTCTTGCCATTGCAATTACAGCTTGATCTGAAGCAATAACGGCAGAAATATTGGCTGCTTTCGCTTTGTTTAACAAAGTTTTTACTACAGACAAATCGTGATCGTAAATAATGGTATTTAGCGTAAGGTAACTTCTGATTTTTCTAGGTTCGCAACGTTTTGCAATACTTGGCAAATCGTCAATAGAAAAATTAACCGTGGCACGAGCCCGCATGTTCAATTGCTCGACACCAAAATAAACAGAATCAGCGCCATTATCAATAGCCGCCTGAAGTGACTCAAAATCTCCAGCCGGAGCCATGAGTTCTATTTTATGAGAAGCCGTCATTAGTCTAAAATCTTAAATATTTTATCAGAAAGACGCACTCGAAATGGTAACACGATAGTCACTTTGTCTCCAAGAGAAGCAGTTGCGGCGGCCGTTCCATTGACTTGCATTTCCGAAATCACTACTGTTTCAGCGCCTGTTGTTGGACCAGAAATCAATAGCGTATCGCCCGTTTTTAAGTCGCCATTTTCAATGATGAAAAGACCCACTTGTGCTTTTACATAGTAGTGATCGACTTTACCTAGAAGCGTTTTTTTGATTTTGATTTTCTGACGAATGGCAGTAGGTTTTTCAGCAGAACCTAATGAAACGTCGGATAATTCTCCAGAATGTTTGAATTTTAGTTTGTCGGATTTGCCTTTTCTGAAGATTTTATTACCAACGGAAACACCTCGACGTCGTCTGATTTGCTCGTCCAAGGGCAAGTGAATAATTTCTTGGCATTCTACAGAACAACAATTTTCCATGACCGCTTTGCATGCATCACATTGAATAAACAACAAATGGCAACCTTCATTTTCGCAATTCGTATGATTGTCACAAGGTTTCCCACATTGATGGCATTGCGACACGATATCATCTGTAATTCGCTCACCCAAACGGTGGTCGAACACAAAGTTTTTTCCAATAAACTTACTCTCCAAACCTTCTTCTTTAATCTGTTTGGCGTAATTGATAATGCCGCCTTCGAGTTGATACACATTCTTAAATCCTTGGTGTTTGAAGAAGGCGCTCGCTTTTTCACAGCGAATTCCTCCAGTGCAATACATCACGAGGTTTTTGTCTTCTTTGAAGTCTTTTAATTGCTCGTTGATAATCGGTAAACTTTCGCGAAATGTTTCCACGTCGGGTGTGATTGCACCTTTAAAATGGCCGATTTCACTTTCGTAATGATTTCTAAAATCGACGACAATCGTGTTGGGATCTTCGATGATTTGGTTGAATTCGTTCGCTTTCAAATGAACGCCAATGTTGGTCACATCAAAGGTTTCGTCATTCAATCCGTCTGCTACAATTTTATCACGAACTTTTACGGTTAGTTTTAAAAACGAATGATCATCTTGTTCGACTGCAACGTTCAGTCGAATGTTTTTCATAAAGTCATAAACTTCTAAAGTTTCCCGAAATGCTTCGATGTTTTCGGCGGGAACCGACATTTGCGCATTGATTCCTTCTTTGGCTACATACGTTCTGCCAAGGGCATCGAGTTTGTTCCATTCGATAAATAAATCGTCGCGAAATTTTTTGGGATCTTCAATTTTGGCATACGCATAGAAAGACAAAGTAAGTCTTTGTTGGCCAGCTTCATCTATAAGCTGCGCTCTTTCTTCTGCGCTTAAAGTGTTGTACAGTTGCATGCTATAAACGTTTAAGTGAGAAATAAGTGATGAACTCTAATTGGAAGAATTCACGGCAAAGATACATTTTTGCCACAAAGTCGCAAAGACACAAAGTTTTTTAAAACAAAAAAGACACAAATGAATGTGTCTTTTCTAATCTTCAAGCCTTAGTGCTTCGTGGCAATAAGTTAACAAAACTCCTCGTAAGCGTCTTTCAAATTCTCCGCAATCAACTCTGCTGGGCGACCTTCAATGTGATGGCGCTCTAACATGTGCACCAATTCCCCATTTTTGAACAAAGCCATACTCGGCGATGACGGCGGGAAAGGAAACATATGTTGTCTGGCAGCATCTACGGCATCTTTGTCGACACCTGCAAAAACAGTCACTAAATGATCTGGTTTTTTAGCACCATCTAAACTCATTTTTGCTCCAGGACGCGCGTTTCTAGCAGCACAACCGCAAACAGAATTTACGACTACTAAAGTTGTTCCGTCTAATTTTAAAGCATTTTCTACTGCTTCAGCGCTATATAATTCTTGGAAACCCACTTCAGAAAGTTCGTTTCGCATCGGTTTAACCATTTCTTCTGGATACATAATTTTGATATTTGATTTTTTACTATTCAATTTCCGAAGGCAAAGATAAACAGTTTTCTAGAGGTTCTCTTTAAAGAAATCATAAAGATTTGTTATCCAATCATAGATTTTTAGGGCGTTACCCCGATCAGAAAAATGGCGTTGAAAAGTAATCTCATCTTCATCGGGGTCGGGCTTTCCGCACTCGCTTCCCGATAAAAAATCGGGAGAGCTCAAACAATGCTCTAATCCCTAACGCAGACCTGCCATTCTTCGCAACAACGCTTTGATAAATAAGCCTTTTCGGACATTTCCAAATGACTTGCAAATCTTCCCAAAAGGAAGTTTCTTCGTCGAGGAATTTAAAGATTAAGGAAGCTTTTCCTTTTTGAAATAAAGAAGAAAAAATAGCGCCGCCTTTTTCGTTGTGTTTGTCCAAAATGTCTAAAAGCAACAAATCGTAAAACCAAAATCGATCTTTCTGATGAAATTGGCGAAAGTCTTTTTCATTGGACAAAAAAGAGACTAACAATTTAGATTTCTTGATGGTGTTTTTAAAAGTAAAGCCAGTACTTGCCTTCGTCCAACCGCCAGCAGAACCAATATTGATGACGTTTTTGCTGTTGTTTTTCCAAAACGGATAACAGGTCATGGGAATATTGCCTTGTTCCTTTTCGATGATTTCGTACTCGGAAATGCCAAGTTGTTCGATGTATTCTTTAATGGCGTTTTCGTATTCGTCTTTTTTCAACAGATCTTTCGAGAACAAAGTATATTCTATCAAAGCCTCGTTTGGCGAAAAAGGCAAAACGTACATAAAGCGCGTATTTCCTTTTTGTGCCAATGAGAAATCCATAAAAGTCGCGCAATTATCAGTAAAAACAGCTTCTTTGCTTTTGATAAACCAACCAATAAAATGTTGTTGCAACAAAGGAAATTTCGATTGGTTTATTAGAATTTCAGGATTAAAAATACTATTGATAATTCGATTGCAAGTAAACGATTGTGTTTCGGTTTTTACCAAACAATGCGCGCCGAGTTCTTCAAAATCAACTACTTTTTGCTGTAGGAAAGTAATGTTCGCCTCTTTTGAAATCAGCTCAAAAGTGTCGTTGTAAAAATCTAAGCCTTTCAGCATGAAGTAGGAGTACGGACTCAAATCCATTTCCTTTTCGAGCACCTCATTTTTGAAAAGTGCTTTGGGCCATTTTTGGTGAATCAAATCTGGAAATGACGCTTTTTCTTCCCACAAACACCAAGTTCTGTCGTTGGTTTTCTTAGCATCTTGATCTAGAAGTAAAATCGATTGATTTTTGAATTTTCCAGAACGTATCATTTCACGAACCGTCATCAAAGTTGACAATCCGGTTCCAGTGAAAATATAATGATAGTGTTGCATGTTACCTTCTAAATGAAAACCCAAAAGCGCAATAGTAATCAGGCGCCAATTCGGTTAGGCCGACACCCGAGGACAAATCTAACATAAAATCATTTGTAATCAAATAAGTAATGCCACCATCAAAACTGTGGTTGGCGATTTGTTTTTGAGGCGCAAACCCAAAGAGCTCAATATAGGAACCCAGTTTTTTGGTAATAGAGCAGCCTGTTGTGAGCGTGTAAATGAAAGTGGGTTCTGGCGAAACACCATCCCACTCGGTACCTAAGTTGTAACTCAAAGAAAATCGATCCGATAAAGTATGTTGCATGACAAAGCGAAATTCAGGCGCATAAAATTCAGTTTTATATGGCGTCGACGCAGCATTTGGAATGGACATATGGCCAATAAAAGAAGTCTTAGGAAATATCCCTTTTTCTTCTGCAATTTTTATTTTGCAACCAATTAGTATCGGATTGACTCCAGAAGTCTGCTGGTCAAAGTCGTTGTCAACTGCAAGTTCGGTAATCAAGCGCAACTCGAAATTTTCATTGACACCATATTTCCACAAGGAAGAGGGCAATGCCAATGAAGTGCTGTTGGCTCTATTTCTTTGATAACTAAATCCTGCTTCCAATTGAAACATTCCTGTCGGAACTAAAGAAGGCGTTTCGGTTTGGTCCGGGCGATCCGCTTGGATAGGTTCGACGTTTTGAGCAAATCCAGCATAGGAAATTGCAAAAATGATAATAAGTAAAAAATGCCTCATCTTTTTTAATTTTTAGACAAACCTAAAAAAATATTTACTCGAATCAAATTTATTTTTATATTTGCTCAAAGTAGTTCCTATGAGCAAGTCCTTAGAAGAAGTAAATCAATCGGTTCCAACCCAAAACAAAACAACGGTTTTCAGAAAAATTCTAGCCTTCTTTGGGCCAGCGTATCTGATCAGCGTCGGCTATATGGATCCAGGAAACTGGGCGACCGATATCGCTGGAGGAAGTCAATTTGGTTATGCATTACTGTGGGTGTTGCTCATGAGTAACATCATGGCGTTGCTTTTACAAAGTTTGAGTGCCCGATTGGGAATTGTTACCCAACGAGATTTGGCGCAAGCTTCACGCGAAACGTACTCGAAGTTTATTAACTATATTCTCTACTTTCTTGCTGAAATTGCCATAGCTGCGTGCGACTTGGCGGAAGTACTAGGAATGGCAATCGGTTTGAATTTACTGTTCGATATTTCTTTAATCAACGGCGTTCTCATTACAGTTTTAGATACTTTTTTGTTGTTGTTTCTCATCAACAAAGGCATGCGAAAAATGGAAGCATTTATTATTGTACTTGTTGCCATTATTGGTTTTTCCTTCATTTTTGAAATGATTTTTGCACAACCGGAATTGCCGAAGATTATCTACGGATTGATTCCGTCGCTGCCCAATGAAACCGCTTTATACATAGCCATCGGAATTATTGGCGCGACAGTGATGCCGCATAATTTATACCTGCACTCTTCTTTGGTACAGACTCGAAAATTTGATCGCACCGACATCGGCATCAAACAAGCACTCAAATACAACTTTATTGACAGCACCATTGCCTTAAACTTAGCCTTTTTCGTCAACGCCGCTATTTTGATTTTAGCCGCCGCCACCTTCTATAAAAACGGCATGTATGAAGTGGCGGAAATTCAAGATGCGCATCGCTTTTTAGAGCCAATTTTGGGAACTAAATGGGCGCCAGTCTTGTTTGCGGTAGCGCTTATTGCTGCGGGACAAAGCTCTACAGTAACTGGAACTTTGGCGGGACAAATCGTTATGGAAGGTTATTTGAATTTGAGAATTCAACCGTGGGTTCGCCGAATTATCACGCGACTCATCGCTATCGTTCCAGCCGTAATCATTATCTTGGTTTATGGCGAAAGTGTGACCGGAAAAATGCTGATTTTAAGTCAAGTAATCTTGAGTTTGCAACTTGGATTTGCGATTATTCCGTTGATTCATTTCGTCAGCGACAAATCTAAAATGAAAGGTTTTCACATCAGCAGAGCCACTCAAATCGCGGCGTGGATTATAGCGAGTATCATCGTTTCTTTAAACGCCAAATTGGTCTTCGACGAAATCACCGGCTGGTTAGAAACCGCCGAAAACCCAATTATTTTATGGTTAACCGTCGTGCCACTGGCGGTGGGATTCCTAGTTTTGTTGTTGTACATCGTATTCAAACCGTTCTTTGTTCAAAACAAATTGGTCATCAAAAACCATTCGCCGCATCATCTTGACTTAAAGTTCTCTAGTTTTAAAAGCAACGAAAAGAAAAATATTGCAGTGACCGTCGATTTCTCCAACGCCGATGAAAAAGCGCTGCAACATGCGATAGATTTAGGCGGAAAAGAGGCCAATTACACCTTGATTCATGTAGTCGAAACTGTCGGCGCCATGATGTACGGGAAGGATGTCAGCGATCACGAAACAACGATTGATGAGGAATTATTGCTAGAATATGTTCGAATGTTGAACGACAAAGGCTACCAAGTCGTGTCAAAATTGGGCTTTGGCAAACCGGGCAAAAGCATCGCAAAAACGGTAAATGATGGCCATTTTGATATTCTGATTATGGGTACGCACGGTCATCATACATTCAAGGATTTGCTGTTCGGGACTACCGTCGATCAGGTTCGTCACGAAATCAAAATTCCGTTGTTTATTATTAAAAATTAGGAGCTGAAACCTGCTGTTCGTTATATCTTTTTATGCTGAACTTGTTTCAGACTATCACGGGACTGTAATTATTTTAAAAAAAAAAAAAAAAGTCAGCAAAAAAGGATACCACTGCCATCAGGGCTAGGGTTCCGTCAAATCAAGAATCGCAAATCGTAAATTGTAAAATCCCAAATCAAAATGACCTTATCCGAAGAAAATTACCTCAAAACCATCTACCATCTCACAACCATTTCAGAAGCCGAAGTGAGCACCAATGCCATCGCCGAAAAGATGGAAACCAAGGCGTCGTCTGTGACAGATATGCTGAAAAAGTTAGCCGAAAAAGATTGGATTCATTATAAGAAATACCAAGGTGTTTCACTCACCGAAAAAGGACAATTGGCATCCAAGATGATTGTGCGTAAACATCGTTTGTGGGAAGTTTTTCTTGTCGAGAAATTGGATTTTCCGTGGGATGAAGTGCATGATATTGCGGAACAATTAGAACATATCAAGTCAGAGCAACTCATCAACAAACTGGCGAATTTCTTAGGTAATCCAACTAAAGATCCACATGGCGACCCTATTCCTGACGCTGACGGAAATATCGTCACCATCGAAAAAGTATTGCTTTCTGAACTTTTGCAAAGTCAAACCGGAATTTGTGTTGGTGTGAAAGATTCTTCCGCGGCCTTTCTAAAATATCTCGACACGAACAAGATTGCCTTAGGTTCTGAAATTACACTACTTGCGAAAGAAGATTTTGATTTGTCTTTAAAAATTAGTGCCGATAAAAAAGAAATGGTAATTTCGAATAAAATTGCAAGCAATCTTTTTGTCAAGTTGATTTAATATTCTTCAAACCAGTACAATGAAAAACGTATTCTTTCTTTTTTTCTTAACGGTGTTGACTTTTTCGGTTCAGGCACAAAAAAACAAAAAAGCGAAAAAATTAGCCAATTTTACGATTACACAAAGCAAGATTTTGAAAGCCAAAGGAACGCAACTCGTTTTAAAACAAGTAATTTCGGATGCGCGTTGCCCAGAAGGCGTCAATTGCGTTTGGGGAGGTGAGGCACAAGTTCTGGTGTCCGTGTATCAAAACAAGAAATGGATGGATGAAGAAATATTGACTTTCTCCTCAAAAAAAGTCGAGGAAAACAAGTCATGGTTATCAAAAACATTAGCCATTCCAATAGCTAAAATCAAGTCGATTCGGCTGGTTCCTTATCCAAAAGACAGCATCAAAATTAATCCCAAAGACTATTGTATTAGAGTAGAAATCGCCAAATAAGCTACTGACATCCGCAATCGTCCGTGCCACAGTTTTTCTTTGATTTTTTCTTCCAAAAAAACTTCCGTGCCAGAAAACCGATGGCAAAACCCAAGATGACATAAACAGCAATTTCTTGAAAATTCATAGTTTAAAGATAAACTTTTATTTTGCTCGTTACTTACAATTTAACACCCACGCTTACAAAGAAAGTCCTTGCGTCATTTGGTAAAATTCCGGGACCGGGATAACCACCTGCTCTTCTGGTTGCGTAAATAACATTCGATAAATTATTAATTCCGCCACGAACATTAAATTTCTGTAAGAAGCGATATTCCATAGAAAGATCATATACTGAATAACCGTCAAGTTTTCCTGTAACACCACTTGCATTTGGAGTTTCCGTATTGTCTGCGTCGGAATAAACCTTCCCAGTTCTTCTGTTTTGAAGGGTTGAAGAAAAGCTCTTGTAACTCCATGTGAGCCCAAAATTGTGAATATAACGAGGCGCATTTTCAACACGATTCCCTTTTAAATTACTTTCAGTAAGTACAGTTTCTCCCTCTACAACTTCTTGAGTAACTTTTTTGAAATCCTCATAACGTGCGTCAATAAAACTCAAGGTCGTAAACAATTGGATGTCTCCAATTTGTTGGTTTACCTTCATTGCTTTTGAAATATTCAAATCCACAAAACTTTCAATTCCTTTATGTATTGCTGTTCCGAGATTGGTTCTAAACTGGTAAGTTCTTGGCGTTGGATCATTGACAAATTTTCGAATCAATCCAATTTTATTGTCGTAATTCAGATAGAAACAGCCAACGTCGAAGTTAATCCAGCCCAACAAATTTCCACGGTATCCAAAATCCAGATTGAAACCATCTGCGTCTTTTAAATTTTTATCGATGACATCATTGGTTGTGGGTGGTGTGATATCAGAAAATAGAACTGGTCGAAATGCTTGGGAGAAGTTGGCATAAAAATTAGTTTTGTGGAGTTTATATTCGACGCCAATTCCCATCAATATTTTATTTCTACTCAAACTTTCTGGTGTAACATTGTCATCGTTTCCATCAATGATACCCAGTCGTCCATCAATCGATGATTTGATGTTTTCATAACGAATACCAGGAGTTATACTCAAATGGTTATTGATTTTAAATTGATTTTCAGCAAACAATGCAATGTTGTCTGTTTGAAAGTCTAAGTCTCGGGAGTACCGACCATCTATCTCTATATCAAAATCAGAAGCAGTTGTGCCTTTATCATGTCTTTTTCTGGTGGTGTTGGCTTGATATAGTCTCAGTCCAAAAGCTAAGTTCTGATTCTGTTTTCCGAGTTTGTAAGTATAAATGCTACGAGTTTCAAGCCCCAAATTTTTATAAAAATCGCGATCCACTTGACGATTGGCGTATTCTTTTGTGGCTCCATCAATTGCATCAACTTTGTCTGGTGTTTGGGTAAATCCAACGCTGTTTCGTTCACCCATAAGGCCAAATAGCTTGGTGTTGAGTGATAAATGAGCTGTTAGTTTTGTGTCAAGAATTAAGGTCGCGATGTTCCATGGCGTTCCCATCCAATTTCGTTCTCGCAATGATTGTCTCGGATTGTCTTTAAATTGAGCATCGGTTAAGCCACCCGCTTGCTGCATTTCATAATCCATGTTGGTGTATTCGAGCGACAATTTGGTTTTGGGCGTAAATTGATAAGCAATATATGCATGGGAGTTTCTCACTTCATAGTCGCTGTTTTCTCTCCAGCCTTTCCCGATGCGATAGTGATTGTAGACGTAGTACGAAAATTTGTTCTTTGTTCCGCCAATCGCATTATAGGAACTTATCAAGCCGTAACTGCCTATGGTATTTTGAGTTTCAAACGAGAAAGGTTTTTGTGATTCTCTTTTTAATACGTAGTTGAGCATGCCTCCAAACTGCGAGCCGAATTGTAAAGATGCGCCGCCACGAACTAGTTGAATGGCGTCTACCGCTTCTAAAGGCGGATTATAGTACGCTTCTGGATAGCCAAAAATATCGGAAGAAATATCGTAGCCGTTTTGACGTGTATTGAGTTCCCAACTTCTATTTGGACTCAATCCTCTTACGCCAACATTAATTTGAATTCCCGACCCTTCATTTTCCCAAACTGAAACTCCCGGTACTTTGCTGAAAACTTCTCGTGCATTATTGGTCGTCACATTGGCATTGAGATTAGCCAATCGAATGACTTCGTTTTTCTTTCCGGAGAAAAGGGCATTATTGTCGACTTCGTGCAATCTTTCCGGTGACTGCTGTTTAACGATAATGGTCACTGTTGACAGTTTTTTGACGGTGTCGTTTGAGACAAGATTAGGAAGGTTCTTTTGCGCAAGTACAAAGGAGGAAATAACGAGAAAGGAGAAAGTAAATAAGATTTTCATTTGTCTAGTAGAATAATTTTCGGCAAATGTAAACCCTTAATCTTATTTAGACAAATTAAAAATAAGAAAAATTTTAAAATATTTGTTGTTGTATAAATTTCATAAAAAGCAGGTTTATTTCAAAACTTGATAAGTTACCAGCGCAACAACATAGGCGAGGCTACTCATAAAAATAAGTTGCGCTAAAGGCCATTTCCAGGAATTGGTTTCTTTTTTAGTAATGGCAAGTGTACTAGCACATTGCATGGCAAACGCGTAAAAAAGTAGTAATGAAACTCCAGAAGCGAAATTAAACACCTTGTCACCAGTTATCGGATTTATTTCAGCTTGCATTTTGTTCTTGATGGTATTCTCATTGTCGCTATCTCCCACGCTGTATATGGTGGCGAGTGTCCCTACGAATACTTCACGGGCTGCAAATGAACTTATCACAGCAATTCCAATTTTCCAATCGTAACCTAGAGGCGAGATCACGGGTTCGATTGATTTGCCCATCAAACCAATATAAGAGTTCTCGAGTTTTTGTGACGCTACTGCGGTTTCTAGTGCCACAGAAGATAAAGGCTTCAATTGATTTCTAGCGATGATTTGACTTTCTGCATTATTGAAATTAGTACCCGGCCCGTTGGAAGCCAAGAACCATAATATAATAGAGATGGCCAAAATGATTTTTCCCGCGCCAAAAACAAAGGATTTGGTTTTCTCAATGACGTTGATGAATACGTTTTTAAAGAGCGGTAATTTATAGTTCGGCATTTCAATTACGAAATATGTTTTGCCTTTTATCTTCAGAACTTTGTTTAATAGATAGGCTGAAAAAATGGCTGATCCAAATCCAATCAAATAGAGCAGCATGAGTGTCAATCCTTGCAAGTTGATAATTCCCAATACATATTCGTCTGGAATTACCAGCGCGATGATAATAGCATAAACCGGCAATCGTGCGGAACAAGTTGTGAAAGGTGTCACCAAAATAGTAATCAATCGCTCTTTCCAATTCTCGATATTTCGAGTAGCCATAATCGCCGGAATAGCGCAGGCAGTTCCTGAAATTAAAGGGACAACACTTTTTCCGGAGAGTCCAAATCGACGCATGATTTTGTCCATTAAAAAAACAACGCGACTCATATAACCGCTTTCTTCGAGTATTGAAATAAACATAAAAAGAAAGGCAATTTGTGGAATGAAAATTAAGATGCCGCCTATACCTGGGATGATTCCCTGCGCAATCAAGTTGGTCAATACGCCTGGTGGAAGTTTTTCGTTGGCAAGTGCACTAAAATTAGCAAACCCCTGATCGATAGCATCCATCGGAATTTTAGACCAATCAAAAATAGATTGAAAAATTACCGATAAAATCAAAAAGAAAATCACATAACCCCAAAATTTATGGGTTAATACACGGTCGAGTTTACTTCGAAAATCTTTGGCATTGGCAGTGTCGATTTGCTGTCCTTCTTTCAAAACATCATTAATAAATTGATAGCGTTTGATCGTTTCTTTCTGCTGCAATCGTTTTAGATCGGAATGAGATTTTGTGAAAGAACCATGAATTTCTTTTCGATCCAAATTCAAAAAATTGACGTCTTGTGTAATCACCAACCATAATTTATAGAGCAGCTGATTGGGAAACGTTTTTCGAAGATTATCAAAGTAAACAGGATCAATCGAAGAAGAATTGAGGCAAGGTTCGGTTGAAACCGTTTTGTAGTTGACGATTAGGTCTTTCAAGGCTTCAATTCCAAGTCCTTTGCGTGAACTAATCAATGCAATTTTGGTCTTCAGCTTGTCTTCTAAGAGTGGAATATTTAAGGTAATTCCCTTATATTTCATTCGGTCTGCCATGTTGATGACCAAAATGGTTGGAATTTCTAAATCCTTAATTTGTGTAAAAAGCAGTAAGTTTCTTTTAAGATTTTCGACATCAGTGATGACCAAAGCTACGTCGGGAAACAACTTATCGTTTTTATTGAGCAATAATTCGATAACCACATTTTCATCAATGGAACTTGCATTCAAGCTATAAGTTCCAGGCAAATCAAGAATATTTGCTTTGATGTTGTTGGGAAGTTTACAAAAGCCAATCTTTTTTTCTACCGTAATCCCGGGATAATTTCCCACTTGTTGATTGAGTCCAGTAAGCTGATTAAAGACCGAGGTTTTCCCAGTATTTGGATTTCCAATTAACGCAACGTTGATGTTTTTTTTGCTCTTCATTACGCTTCGTTATTGATGAGCGTAACTTCAATTTCACGAGCAGTTTCCAGGCGAATTGCCAAATGACAACCGTTGATATTCAGGTATAATGGATCTCCAAAAGGAGCAATTTGAAGCAGTTCAACCACGTTTCCTGGCAAGCAACCCATTTCCAATAATTTCAACGGAATGGACTCGACATCAAATGCTTCAATGCGTGCTTTTTCGCCTTTTTTTAAACTGGAAATAGTTGTTTTCAAATCTTATTTAGATTGAATTAAGATTGCAAAAGTAAAGATAAAAATACAATCACGAGTTATAAATGCCGAATAAAAGTAGTCATTTATTCTTGGCTAAGCAACCAATTGATATCTTCAATGAGCCGTTGAATTTCGTCTTTTTTGGTTCCATCATAAAAACCTCGAACACGCCGCTTTGTATCGACTAAAACAAAGTTTTCCGTGTGGACCATATCATACAATTCCGATGGTTTTCCCAGCTTTACCGCGAGATATGATTTGCGCGCCATGGTGTAAATGGCTTTCTTATCTCCGGTAACGAGATTCCATTTTTGGTCATTCACCCCTTTTTTGTTTGCATAGGCCTTAAGCGCAGGTACGGAATCGGTTTCAGGAAAGACAGTGTGTGACAGCAACATAACTTTTGGATTGTTGGCAAAGGCTTTTTGAACATCTACCATATTAGTAGTCATAATCGGACAGATGGAGCCACATGTGGTGAAGAAAAAATCGGCTACATAAATTTTTCCTTCATAGTCTTTTTGCGTGACGGTTTTTCCATTTTGATTCGTAAACGAAAAATCTGCAATGGTATGGTATTTTTGAACGTATTGAACTGTACTATCTACCAATTCGGGATTCACATCCGCGGGATTAAATATCGGTAGTGTTTTTTTTGGCTTCAAAGCTTGGTAAAACAAGAAAATTATAATGACTGAAAGCACTGACATTATTCCGAAATAAATTCGAAATTTTTTGAAGAAATCTAGCATAAAAAAAATTTGTAACAAAAGTAGTAAAACACGACTTACATGGACTTAAATTAACAGTATGTTAATGATGTGACCAGAAATATTTTCAGTTTAAGCGATCAATGTTAAATAGTTTTTTGAGGAATTTTATTTAATTATATTTGAAAAATGTTAAAAATGAAAAAATCACTCCTTATTATCGTAGTTCTCAATTTTTATTGTGGCTATGCTCAGTTTAATTCGAACGCACCTTGGCTGGAAAAAGATTCCTTGTCGCAATCAGGAAAAGCGGATATTAACCATTTAGTTTCTGTGTTTGATCAGTATTGGCGAACTAGAGATAAAAGCAAAAAAGGCAGCGGATACAAGCCTTTTATGCGATGGGAATATCATTGGAGAAATATGACTAATCCAGAAGGATTTTTGATTACTCCAGGAGAAATGTGGGCTGCATTTAACGAAAAGAAGTCAGCAAAAGCAAATAGATTAAATAGTCCCAACGCAGTTCCGGCAAGTAACTGGGAACCCATCGGTCCGTTTGGAAATGCGTCTGCACAATCAACAAGAGCAAGAGGAAGAGTGAACACAGTTTGTGTCGACCCTTCCAATCCCAACACCATTTATATGGGAACTCCAGCTGGCGGAATTTGGAAGAGCATGGACGCCGGAATCAATTGGCAACCTTTGTCTGATAACTTACCACAAATTGGAGTTTCGGGCATCGCTGTCGATTACTCAAATCCAAATGTAATTTATATCGCTACTGGTGATAAGGACGCAGGCGACACCTATTCAATAGGGGTGATGAAATCTATAGATGGAGGTGCAACTTGGAATACAACAGGCTTGACTCTTACGAGTAGTACGTATCGCGCGGGAGATATTCTAATTCATCCTTTTAATAATCAAATACTTTGGTGTGCAACCAATACCGGAATTTTCAAGACAGTCGATGGCGGTATATCATGGACGAACGTGCGAACCGGTAATTTTTCATCAGGATCGATTCGACTAAAACCAGGAAACCCGTCAACAGTTTATGCAGTTTCCAACACGAGATTTTTTCGTTCGACGGATGAAGGAAGTACATTTTCAACAGTCTTAACCGGATTGCCCTCAAGCTCTGGAAGATTGGTCATGGATGTTACTCCAGCGAATCCAAATTACGTTTATATTTTGAGTGCATCTACTTCAAGCGCGGCATTTCAGGGAATATACAGATCGATTGATGGCGGAACTAGTTTCGTAAAAACCTCTGGGACAACTGATGTGTTTCAAAACACACAAGCTTATTATGATCTGGCATTAGCGGTTTCTTCAACCAATGCGGATGAAATATATACGGGCTGTCTCAATGTGTGGAAATCAACAAATGGCGGTGCAACTTGTACTGTATTGAATAACTGGAATACCTACAACAATCGATTTACACATGCAGATATTCATTATTTAGGATTTTTTGGCAACAATCTCTACTGCGGAAGTGATGGAGGTATTTATCAATCATCAGATAATGGTGGAACATTTGTCGAAAAAACTGGTGCAGCTCAAATAGGGCAAATTTATAAGTTAGACGTAGCAAAGCAAACTGCTTCTAAAATTGTCGCAGGATTTCAAGACAACGGAGGCTTCGCCTACAAAAATAATTTATGGAAAGATTATCATGGTGGCGACGGCATGGATAATGCCATTGATCCAACCAACAGTAATATGTATTACGGGTTCTTGTATTATGGGGAAACATTGTTTATTAGCAACAATGGCGGGAGTTCATTAACATCAACAGTTGGGGCACCATCTGGAGAATCTGGAAATTGGGTGACACCTTTGAAAGCAAATAGTGCAGGGGAACTTTTTGCAGGATTCAGTCAATTGTATCGACTTAATGGTTCCGCTTGGGTTCAGCAAAGTGTCTCTGGACTTAGTGGAAGTAACTTAGAACTAATCGCCATTGATCCGAGCGATGACAATATTATGTATGTTGTGAATGGCGGAATTTTATATAAAAGCGTCAATAAAGGAATTAATTTCAATTTGATTTATTCCTCGCCAACCAGCAGTATAACGTCGGTAACGGTGCATTCTTCTAATAGCAATATAATTTATTTGACTACCGAGGGAACTTCGGGTAAAGCCTATATATCCACAAACGGAGGAAGTTCATTTTCGAATTTCAATACAGGTTTGCCCAATATTGGTAAAAACGTTATTGTGCACCAAGGCGGAAATTCAGTAAACCCGCTGTATGTCGGAACAAGTCTAGGCGTATATTATAGAGATGATACGATGACGCAATGGGAACCTTTTGACACCAATTTACCCAATGTTTCTGTGACTGATTTAGCGATTAATGTGGAAGACGAAAAATTAATTGCCTCCACCTACGGAAGAGGCATTTGGCAAACAAGTATTCCTTTCGAAATCCTGCAAAATGACGTAAGGATTGAACAATCGCAAGAAATATCAGGTGAAATTGCTTGTAACGGCGTTTATTTCCCTCAAGTTACCATTCAAAATCGAGGGACAAATACAATCAATACGGTTTCTTTTGACTACCAATATAACGGAACGCCACTAAATTATGTTTGGAATGGAACGCTAAATTCTCTGGAGTCTACAACAATTGACTTACCTCAAATTGTAACCACTTCAGGTGCGTATTACCTAAACGTAACGGCGACCATGAGCAACGATGAAAATTTGTCAAACAACCAATCTAGTACGCTGTTTTATGTAAATACCGCTGGAACTGTTGGCGTAGTGAACAACTTTGAAAACGGTACGCCGAATTTGATTTCATACAATCAAGTTGGACAAGATCAATTATGGCAAAAAGGAGTAAGCACAAAAACGCTTCTCAATACGGCAACGTCAGGAAATCAGGTGTATGCTACCAATCTTAGTGGGAATTATTCCGATGATACAACTGCCTATTTGGTTTCTCAGTGTTACGATTTGTCGCACGTCGTCAACCCAATAATCAAGTTTAATCTTGCTTTTGATTTGCAAAACTCAAGAGATTTATTGTATATGCAGTATTCAACAGATTTTGGTGCGAATTGGGATACACTCGGAACAGCCAGTGATGTCAATTGGTATAACTCGTTTTCAGTGCCATCGGCTACTGGTGGTGGATGCGTAAATTGTATCGGTTCGCAGTGGTCTGGAAGGAATTTGGCACAGTTAGAATATAGCTTGCCGCTAAATTTCATAAACGATCAGACGAATGTGATTTTTAGATTTGTTTTTAGATCAAATGAAGTGACCAATTATGAAGGTGCGATCATTGATAATTTTATGATAGATGGCGTGCTAGAAACACAGGATTTTGACCTTACTAAATTGGCGGTTTACCCAAATCCATCGAAGTCCATATTTAATGTTTCCTTTGGAAATGCGGTACCTAAATCAATTGAAATTTATGATCTGACTGGAAAGGTTATTATTTCAAACACCGATTTTAAAAATATTCAAAACAATTACGCTATTGATCTTTCTCATGCGGCTAGTGGCGTATACTTCTTGAATTTCAAAACAGAAAACCTAAGTGTTACTAAAAAAATCATCAAAAATTAGTCATTAATCATTCCAATAAATTTACGTTATGAATACACAATTTAATTGCAAAGCAATCGTATTGCTGTCGCTGTTAATAGGATCCTCAGCAATCTATGGGCAGGCCACTAAAGCTAAAACCAGTCAAGGAATCAGTGTTTCCGACATGGATCAAAAAGTAAAGCCCAATGACGATTTTTATCGCTACGTAAATGGCTCTTGGTTAGACAAAACGGAAATCCCAAGCGATAAAACTTCCTATGGGAGCACCTACATTTTGTTTGAAAAAACGGAAAAGGACGCGCTCAATATTTTGAAAGATGCGGTTAAGAACCCAAAGTACAAAGCCGATTCTGACCAAGGAAAAACAGTTACGTTTTACAAGTCAATCATTGACACAGTTTCTCGAAATGCACAGGGAATTACTCCAATAAAAAAGTATTTGGATAAAATCAACGCCATCAAAACCAATGAAGATTTAGTAAAGCTGATGATTGAAATGGAACCCATCGGCGGCATTGGGTTTTTCTCTATTGGCATTGGCGCAGATGACAAAGACAGCAATAAAAACTCAGTTAATTTGATGCCTGGCAGATTGGGTCTTCCAGATCAAGAGTACTATATTTCTGAAGAGAAAGATTCAAAAGAGAAACGCGATAAATACGTAGCTCACGTTGCGAAAATGTTTGCCTTTTTTCAAGATGATACGCCCGAAAACAACCTTCTAAAGGCGCAAAAAGTGTTGGATCTAGAAATTGAAATGTCGAAACCTAGACTAAATCGAGTAGAGCGTAGAGATAGCAGAAAACAGTACAATCCGATGACGCTGCCAGAATTACAAAAAATGGTTCCTGCTGTCAATTGGGTCGACTATTTTTCTGGATTGGGATTCAAAAAAATAGACACTATCATTGTGTCACAACCACGCTATATGCAAGGATTGCAAACTATTTTAGCAGCCAATAAAGTGGAAGATTGCAAACAGTATATGCGTTGGGCATTGCTCAACAGAACGGCGGGACAATTGACAAATAAAATAGGTGACGCTAATTTTGGTTTCTATGGGACAACTCTTAATGGTATTTTGAAAAGAAGACCATTGGAGGAACGCGCTTTGCAAACTGTAAATAATTCCATAGGTGAGGCGTTAGGAAAATTGTACGTCGACAAAATGTTTCCGCCAGAAGCAAAAGCTAAAGCGGAAAAAATGATTCAAAACGTGATTGCAGCCTACAAGGTTAGGATTAACGCATTAACATGGATGTCTGCTACGACCAAAGTAAAAGCCATTGAAAAACTAAATAAGTTAATCATCAAAATTGGCTATCCAGACAAATGGGAGGATTATACTACGCTAAATATCAAATCTGCGAGCGAAGGTGGAAGTTATTTCGAAAATGTCAACGCGATTTCACTTTGGAATTTCAGGGATGATATGGCAAAATTAGACAAGCCTGTTGATAAAACAGAGTGGTTTATGTCTCCACAAACGGTAAATGCTTATTACAATCCATCGTATAACGAAATAGTCTTTCCAGCGGCAATTTTACAAACTCCATATTACAATTATCAAGCTGACGAGGCAGTTAATTATGGTGCAATTGGCGCAGTTATCGGACACGAAATCTCTCATGGATTTGATGATTCAGGATCGCGCTACAATGCAGATGGAAACTTAGTCGATTGGTGGACCGAAGAAGATTTAAAACAATTTGAAGTATTGGGCGCAGCGTTAGCAGAGCAGTTCAGTGCTACTGAGGTCTTACCTGGCGTAAAAGTGGATGGTAAATTTACTTTGGGTGAAAACATCGGAGATTTAGGAGGCGTTAATGCCGCTTACGATGGACTTCAAATGTATCTAAAAACGCAACCCAAACAACCTTTAATTGATGGTTTTACGCCGGAACAAAGATTCTTTATTTCTTGGGCGACAGTGTGGAGAAACAAATCAAGAGAAGAAGCGCTAAAGACACAAGTAAAAACAGACCCGCATTCGCCAGACCAAATAAGAGGTTATTTGCCTTTAATGAATGTAGATGCATTCTATAAGGCGTTTAATATTAAACCTGGAGATAAAATGTATCTCGCCCCTGAAAAGAGAGTAAAAATTTGGTAAGAATTATAGAAACAAAAAGCCCGCTGTAACAATTATCAGTGGGCTTTTTGTTGTTTAGGAAAATCGCTTTTTATTTCTTAAATCTAAATTCACCAAATACAATCCAACCAGCACAATAAATCCTCCAAAAGCGATATACAACGTTAATGGTTCGCCGAATATAATCGAGCCTAGAATAACCGCAACAATAGGATTGATATAAGCATAAATACTGTTGATTTCCGCGGGCAGTTTTTGCAAAGCATAAATAAATGCAATAAAAGTCAACACTGATCCAATAATCACCAAATAAGCAATAGACCACCAGGAATTGGAAGGAATATCAGCTAAAGGAATCGTATTTCCTGTTGCGCCAATCACCGTAAAAAGTGACAAACTCGAAATCAGCATTTGCAATCCCAGACTAAAATAAGGGTTGAAACTGGCAGCCTTTTTCTTTGTATACAAGGTACCGAAAGCCCAAGTAAGTGTCGCAATTAATGACAAGAAAATGCCAAAACCGAAATTGGGATCTAGGAAATCTATTAAGTGTTCGTAGAAGATAATACAAACTCCAAAAAAGCAAGTGGCAATCCCAAAGACCGCTTTTGCATTGAGTTTTTCTCCTCTGAAGTACATAATAATGACAATCCAAATCGGGAATATCGCACCGAGTATGGCACCTAATCCGCTACTGATATATTTGATTCCCCAGGTGCTTAGACCATTGCTCAATACGAAATTGAGCAAGCTTAATATTAGTATTGTTCTCCATTGCTGAGGTTTCGGCCAAGGTGTTTTCTTCAACAGAAAATAACCGACATATAGTATTCCTCCTAGAAATTGTCTAATCGCAACGAGCTGCATGGGCGGCATGTGTTTCACACCTTCTTTTGAGGCAATCCAAGTGGTTCCCCAGAAAAAACTCACCCAACACAAAGCTAGAATTGGCAATCCGATGGCGTCAATTTTTGACGAAACCGCATTTTTTATCTTTGTTCTCAATTTAAAGCGGGTTTATTTTAAAGCTGTACTGAAGAACTTCGTGGATTTTGTCGCTCGAAATTATTTTTCCATTTGATGCCGAATCGGGATTGAATTCAGGTAATTCTAAATGTAGTTCGCGTGCTTTCTTAGTATAATAATCTTCTCTTGAAGGATGAAAAGGCGTTACTGCATTAAACGTTTCACCCCAACAACCTTGCTTAATAATAGATTCGAGAACGCCGATGCAATCTTCTAAGTGAATCAAATTGATTGGCGCCAGCGGATTTTCGATGTTTTTTCTTCCAGCCAAAAATTGAATTGGATGTCGATCTTGTCCGATTAAACCACCAAAACGAACAATAGTTTTACTGAAATTAGGATTGCTTTTTAAAACGTTTTCTGATGCTAACAATTGTCTGCCACTTTCAGTGGTGGGTTCGTGTATAATGTCTTCGGTAATGATCTCGTTTGTATCAGCATATACAGAAGTGGAACTGACAAAAACAACGTTCGAAACACTTGATTGTTCAATATGCGGAATCAATTGCTGTATTTTTGAAACAAAATCTTCTCCGCCGATTCCTCGAATTTTTGGTGGAATGTCAATTATTAACACAGCTGATTTATCCAAAAAGGCAGCTATTGGGCCGACTATTTCTTGCTCGAAAACAGCAATTTCGTAGGGAAGTATGTTCCAACTTTCTAACAACGACAACTTGTCGATTGAGGTTGTACTGCCTTTTACAACATATCCACTTTGAATTAACTTTTTCGCTAGAGGCAAGCCTAGCCAACCACAACCTAAGATACTGATTTGTGTCATTTTGCTTTTAAGGTGTCAACAAGTTGTGTGGTACTGTCTTTAGCTGTTTTCGCAGTGCCGGAAACGGCCACAGGAATTGATGTTATGGCTACAGATTGTCTTATTTTTTGCTGAATAACAACAGCGTCGTTTAACACAAAAGGCATTGGCATCATCCAACTTTCTCGAGGTTGAATCTTGAAGGCCGGATTGTTGAGCAAATCAAACGAACTTTCCAATAGTGACATGTCAAAAACTGTATTTTTTGGGATGCAGAAGTCAAGATATAATGGTTCATTGTCAACCACGTAATAGCTAAGTACGCGACTAGAAGTTCTTTTATATAAGTCTCCTTTTTGATCAATCGATTTTGCACCGTTAGCTTTTAAATTATAGATATTCATGTTTTTATTGGCCAAGATATCATATCGGTTCACCAATCGATTTGGGGCTATTTTGATTTTGAAATATCGAAAATTCCCAACAATCGAATCGCGAACAAATAAGATGGTTGGCGCGGCGATAGAAGCTACTGGTGCTTTAGCTGTAAAAGTTATTTTTGAACCGTATTTACTAAACAAGTCGTTTGAGATGTCTGCAGCACTTTCAGTTGGATTTTCACCGATTAGTTTTTTGGTCCAAGAATCTAAGTTATTGTCGTAAGTCGCCCATCGCGCTTGATTTTTGTTGACATCCAACACATAAATTAAGCTGTTTGGTTTGGTTTGTCTTTCGCTATAATCTGAAGAAAAATGTGCAATACCTATAAACGCAACTGCTATTAAAAAGAAGCTTGCCGCCCATAGTTTTTTGTTTGAAAAAGCACCAAAAACAGGCAACAGCAGACCAAAAACCAATACAAGAAGAGCCGTGCTTCCAACTAACATCTTTAGACCTAAGCCAATTGGGAATTGTACAAAAAGAGGAACAAAAATGAAAATAGCGGGTAGTAAGAACAGTAAATTTAGAAAAAGACTGGTTTTCTGCGTTAGAATAAAGTACGCCAACATCAACAAAGTAAACCAAACTGGAATTATGAAAAATGCTGCTCCTGGCAAATAGAATGTAATTCCAAAATTGATTAATAACCATATAAATAGTGGCGCTATCGTTTGATTTAGATTTGAAATTACCGCATTCGAATTGGAATAAAAAAGAAAACCAAATGCAAGCGCCAAAGATGAAAATGCCGCAATATAATAATGGCCATTGTACGTAAATCCTTGAAGTATGTCGTTGTAACTAGGATAAAATAGCAACAAAATTTTCCAGCCAAAATATGCGAAAATCCCTGTAGCTGTTAGTGTTCCGAATAGATTAATGAAACCATTGAATATATGTTTTCCAATCAATATTTTTTTCCCTAACCCTATAAATACAAGTAAAACAAAAAAGATAAAAGCGCCAATGGCCATGTTCAAAATCCACGAAAAAGGATAAGTTACAAAGCAAAAGGGAATATTAAAATAGACGAAATCTTCCGTCGATTCTAGATTCTGCAAATTAGCATTGGAAAAATAACTTAGCAAAGGCATCAAATAGGAACCTTGATGCGCTACTGTGGATTGGTTTACATTGGCATAAGAATCTTGTTGGGTATGATAGTTAAAGTGGTTATCAATAAAAGCAAAATTAAATCCTTGGATCTTTCCTTTCTCTCTAAAAACAGTCAAATCCGTATCATTTGGGAGCATTTTATAAATGCTATACATCAAAGAATTAGCAACAGGGTACTTTGGGTTTGCTTTCTTAAACCCATCGACTAGTGCGGCGTTTCCGCGATTCACTTCCATCAGCATATAACTTGGACCTGAAGTGCCCCGCGCTTCAAAATTGATGGTCAACCCAACTTCTCTTGCCCATCGATGTTTTGTGACAAAAAGAGCCGCGCCATTTAGACCTAATTCTTCAGCATCTGAAAATAATACGATGATGTCGTTTTTGTGAGATTTGTTTTGATGAAGAAAAGCACGTAATCCTTCTAGAATTGTTGCCAAGCCAGAGGCATCGTCGCTGGCGCCTTTTGAAAATGAATGTGGCGCACTGTCGTAATGCGATAACAACAACAAGGCTTTTGATGTGTTATCGCCGTCGATACGAGCAATAATGTTTCTTGACTTTACAAAGTTGCCCCATTCTGTCAATGTAGTTCCCTCCTGAATTTGAGGGTGTAGCCCAAGTTTTTCTAATTCGTGTACAAGGTAATTTTCCACGTCGGTATGGTTTCTTGAACCGACATAATGGGGTTTTTGGGAAATAAACTTGATGTGCTCTAAGGCTTTATTTGTCGAAAATTCAGACAATCCTGTTGAATTTGATACCCAAGCTGGCATCGTCGAGTAATATAGAATTCCTATTACAACTGCAATAAAAGTAGCAGCTAGAATAGAATTATTGTTTTTTTTCATAGCAATAGCATCATTATGTGTTAAAGTCTCTTTTTACCAAAATAAACAGCTGTTTATTTAAGTTCAAGTAGCCTTGATTATACACAAAGTAGTAGGTTTTTCCGGTTTTGGTTTGAAGTTGATTCGTGTAGAATTCAAAATCAAATCCTTTATTTAGTAGTTTGGTTCTTGTTATTTTTGTCTTTTTATCGGTGTTCAATTCCGACAAAATCCGGTAATTCTTGCGCAATTTATTATTGATATTACGCATAAAATTGTTGGTGTCTTTATTGATTTTGTTGTTGTAGCTATTTCTACAACCATCACAGCAAAATTTTTTGTCTTCACGGCCTGCAATAGCATCTCCGCATTCTAAACAGTTTTTCATGGCTTATAAATTTAAATTACGATATGGATTTGAAAAAGTCTTTCGGCCTAAATTCTAAAAATGAAAACACCAAGGTTCTGACAGTGGGGACTTGAAAAAACAGTGGAGATTTAACTTTAAAATCACTCAAATATAATAATTAAAATTCATTTGCAAACGGTTACAAATAGTTACAACCGAAATTAAACGGTTACCAACCGACTAGTAACTAGTGAATTTTTCAACTTCGCACTGTCAATTCGAAATACATTGACAATGAACAAAAAACAACAACTTTAATTTTTAAAAGCCATGAGTACACTAAGAAATCAAGTTCATCTAATTGGACATGTCGGACAAGATCCTGAAATTAAATCTTTCGAAGGAAATAGGAAGCTTGCCAATCTCACCATCGCCACAAATGAAACGTACAAAAACGAAAAGGGAGAAAAAGTAGAAGAAACCCAGTGGCATCGCATTACAGCATGGGGTAAAACCGCAGAAATAATCGAGAAATATGTCGCTAAAGGTAAAGAAATTGCCGTAGAAGGAAAGTTAAGACACCGTTCGTACGATGACAAAAACGGAGACAAGAAATATGTAACCGAAATTGTAGTTTCTGAATTATTATTATTGGGTAAGTAGAGTTAATATTTCAAACGTCGCTTTGTTGATTGATCACATTGCGACGTTTGAACAACTTGCCATTTTAACACAATCCATAAAAAGTTGTCAACACGAAAACGTTTTCGATGCGAAATATTTATTCGTAGCTTATTTTAATTGTAATAAATAAAATATCTTTATATAAGTAATTCGTTAACTCACGACGGCTTTATGAAAAAATGGGTCCCTTTGTTTTTTGTAATTTCTCTTGTTTTTATTTCAAATGAGAGCTTTTCACAGGTTGGAATAAATACCACAAACCCACTAAGTACTTTAGATCTCAATGGGAATATGTCTGTCAAAACGTTTATTCTTGTTGGAAGTGGCTCACCAACAGCCATCAGTGATGGGTTTTATTTGTCCCTTAATCCACAAGCCGCAGACCAAGAATTTGTCTTGCCTAGTCCAATTGCATTTCCCGGACGAATGTATATTCTCAGAAATATTAACGACACAAATACTGCAAAATTGACCACGCCAGCTGGATTGTTGTTCGGAAAAGGAAAGACGTCTGGAGGTGCAACATCAATTTATATGTATGATGATACCAACAGAACTATTACCGTCATTAGTGATGGTTTGAATTGGACCTATATCTATTAACGAGTTTTCAGCAGCAGCGGCAGGACTTCCGATATGTTTTCTAAAGTTCTAAAGTTCGGATGCTCTACTTTATGACTAATTTTTTCATGTTCCCAAGTGGTATGAAAAGGAATATGAACCGCATGCCCACCAATTGCTAAAACGGGAAGCACATCTGATTTTAAAGAATTGCCAATCATAAAAAATTCTTCTGGCTCAATTTCCAGTCGTTTCAATAATTTTTGATAATTGAGTTCTTGTTTGTCAGCCATCACTTCGATGTGATGAAAGTAAGCGCCCAAACCAGAATCGTGCAACTTCCGTTGTTGGTCTTTCAAATCACCTTTGGTGGCAACAACCAATTTATATTTTCCCTGCAATGCTTTCAAAGTATCTTCAACGCCATCTAATAATTCGATAGGTTTCTGTAGCAAATCTTTTCCCAAAACAATAATTTTTTCGATGACTTCTATCGAAATAGTATTGTTTGAAATCCGCATCGCCGCTTCTATCATCGAGAGTACATATCCTTTTATGCCATAGCCATACAAATCAAGATTTGCAATTTCAGTCTTAAATAATTCTTGTGACAACCCTTGATGCGACAAATAATCGCTCATCAAAGCACAAAATTTTTCTTCAGTTTCTTGAAAATAGGGTTCGTTGACAAACAGCGTGTCATCAGCGTCGAAGGCAATTACTTTTAAAGCCATAGTTATTTAATATAAAAAAACACAAATGCAATGAATGCCGAAAAGATATGAATTAATGAAATAGATAAGACACAAAGTGGAATTCTATTTTGTGACTTGTTCTCTGCTTTGAAATAACGAAATATAAAATGAGAATCTTGGTTACTAAACCAGGAATTTAAATCAATCATACCCTCCAAGTAACCAAAAACAAAGGTCGCAGTCAATAAAAACCCTTTGATGTCAAAAGATTTTTTCAACGAAAAAGCAATAAATATGACGAACCAAACTTTAAAGAGTATTCGAAATAAGATCTTAATGACATCTAATACTTTTTCGGCAACAAACGAATTGACCGCAATATAAAATACAATTACACTAGTAAAAACAGTGTGAATTTCCCAAAGGATGGAAGACAAAACAGGATGAGAATTAAATAGTAATTGCCAAAGCACTAATGCAAGTCCATAAAAGGCAAAAGCAAAAAGAGCTAGTTTCTTCGGCATTGCACATCAATTAGTTTATCGTTTCGCCGTTGTCTGCTTCCGCATCCGGATTCACAAAAACCAACTTTCCTTCCGCATTGTTCGTCATCAAAATCATGCCTTGACTTTCAACACCACGCAAATTTCGAGGCGCTAAGTTGACTAAAACAGTGACTTTTTTTCCAACAACTTCTTCAGGAGAAAAACTCTCTGCAATACCAGACACAATGGTTCGAACATCTATTCCAGTATCTACTTTCAACACCAGAAGCTTATTGGCTTTCGGCATTTTTTCTGCTTCTAGAATAGTCCCAACACGCAAATCCATTTTGGTGAAATCCTCAAATTGAATCAATTCTTTTTGCGCCGTCATTGTTTTGTTTTCCATACTATTCGCTGTCTTTGTAGCTTCTAACTTGTCAATTTGTTTCTGAATTTGTTCGTCTTCAATCTGTGAAAACAAGATTTCTGCTGCACCAATTTTGTGTCCTGAAGCAATCAATTCCGATTGTTCTGACACATCGCTCCAGCTTTTCCCATGGTGGGTTTGGTTAAGAATAACATCTAATTTTCCGGCAGTAAATGGTAAAAAAGGCTCACATAAAACGCGCAAAGCAGAAGCGATTTGCAAGGCCACATACATTTGTGTTTGTACTCGTTCCGGATCGGTCTTGACCATTTTCCACGGTTCTTCATCGGCCAAATATTTATTGCCTAACCGCGCCACATTCATCAATTCGCCCAAAGCTTCTCTAAAACGATAACGCTCAATCGAACTCGATATCACTGCAGGATAAGCCTTTAGTTCCTTTAAAGTTTGCTCGTCAACTTCCGAAAAAGCATTCGGTTGTGGCACAATTCCATCATAATATTTATTGGTCAAAACAACGACACGATTAATAAAATTGCCAAAAATCGCCGCCAACTCATTGTTATTTCTGGCTTGAAAATCTTTCCAAGTAAAATCATTGTCTTTGGTTTCTGGCGCATTCGATGTCAAAGGGCATATCGCAACACATCTTCCTGCCCCGGAAAATCTTCCAAATATTCGTGCAACCAAACCGCCCAATTTTTCGAAGTCGATAGTTTATTGCCTTCCAAATTCAAAAACTCATTCGCAGGAACATTATCAGGCAAAATATAACTTCCTTCCGCCTTCAACATGGCAGGAAAAATCACACAGTGAAATACAATATTGTCTTTTCCTATAAAATGCACCAGCTTCGTATCTTCACTTTTCCAATACGGCTCCCAGTCTTTTCCTTCGCGAGCTGCCCATTCTTTGGTCGAAGAAATATAGCCAATTGGCGCGTCAAACCACACATATAATTTTTTCCCCACCGCACCTTCCACCGGCACATCAATTCCCCAATCTAAATCGCGAGTAACGGCACGTGGTTTCAATCCGTCATCCAGCCAAGATTTTACCTGACCTAAAACATTCGTTTTCCAGTCTTTGGCATGATCCACCAAAATCCACTGTCTTAAAAACGCATCGTACTGATCTAAAGGCAAAAACCAATGTTTGGTAGCTTTCAAAATAGGTGTAGTTCCAGTGATCGTCGATTTTGGATTGATCAAATCAGTCGCGTTCCAAGTCGATCCGCATTTCTCACACTGATCGCCATACGCTTCTTCATTCCCGCATTTCGGACAAGTGCCGATTACAAATCGATCTGCTAAAAACTGATCGGCTTTCTCATCGTATAATTGCTCAGTAACTTCTTCAATAAATTTTCCATCGTCGTATAATTTCTTAAAAAATGCTGAAGCCGTTTCATGGTGAATTTTCGAAGAAGTTCTCGAATAATTATCAAACGAAATCCCAAAATCAACAAATGATTTTCTAATTATAGCGTCATATTTATCAATGACTTCCTGCGGCGTAATCCCTTCTTTCTTGGCTTTCATCGAAATCGCAACGCCGTGTTCATCGCTCCCACAAATAAAAGCCACGTCTTTTCCTAGCAAACGCAAGTAACGCGAATAAATGTCAGAGGGAACGTAAACGCCTGCCAAATGCCCAATATGAATCGGTCCGTTGGTATAAGGCAAGGCAGCAGTAATGGTATATCTTTTTGGATTTTGTAGCATATAAAGATTTTGTTTTTCTCGCAAAGACGCAGAGACGCAAAGAAAAATTGTAGATGAAAACTTTGCGACTTCGCGGCTTTGCGAGAAATTTTCGTTGCAAAAATAAGCAATACATTCGAGAGTTTTATGCTTTTTATTGTGAGCTGTTTGCTAACGCCTGTTCGCCCTTTCAGGAGCTCGGGTCCCGCTATCCACTAAATCTTTTGCGCCGAACTCCGGCACAAAAGGATATCGTTCCTATCGGGGCTAGGGCAATCCGTTTCAAATTAATAATCGTCAATTGTCAATTATCAATTATCAATTATTTTATATTTGTTTCAACATTTCAACTATGAAAAATTCAACCACTTTTTACCTTGCATTAGTATTTGGACTTTTCCTATTTCAAACCACTCAAGCACAACGCAAAATGATCACACCCGAATTTTTACAAAAAGGCGATACTATCGGAATCCTTGCCACCGCCAGAAAAGCAGATCTAGCTTCTTTGCAACCAGCAATCAAATTGCTCGAAAGTTGGGGATTGCACGTGGTGATTGGCAAAACCATCGGCAAAGAAGAAAACCAATTAGCAGGTCCAGATTGGTTGCGCGCCACCGATTTTCAAGAAATGCTAGACAACCCCAAAATAAAAGCCATCTGGGCGGCAAAAGGCGGTTACGGAACCGTGCGAATTATAGATCGCATCGACTTCACCAATTTTAAGAAAAAACCCAAATGGGTCTGCGGTTTTAGCGACATGACCGTCTTGCACAGTCACATCAATAATATGGGCATTGAAACCATGCATTCTTTTATGGCGCTCAATGCGGGAACTGCTAATCCAGAAGTGTTAGCCTCGTTTCGCAAAGCGTTGTTTGGAGAAAAATTGTCTTATGCAATTCCACGCCACGAATATAATGTGAATGGTTCTGCAACAGGCGAAATCGTCGGCGGCAACTTATCGGTTTTGTACAGTATTATTGGTTCCAAATCGGAAGTCGATTATAAAGGAAAAATCCTATTCATTGAAGACCTCGACGAGTACTTATACCACATCGACCGTATGATGATGAACCTTAAACGCAATGGTTACTTCGACGGTGTAAAAGCCGTCATTGTTGGCGGTATGACCAGTATGAACGACAATGAAATCCCGTGGGGAAAAGATGCGCTGCAAATTATTCAAGATGTTCTAAAAGACTATAAATTTCCGATTATATATAATTTCCCGGCCGGCCATATTAAAGACAATCGTACTTTAATATTGGGGAAAGTCGTCTCTATCGATGTTAGTGAAAAGGAAAGCATCGTGAAGTTCGAATAATCTAAAAATCTTACAGTCCTACAATCTTATAATCTAAAAAATGGCTGAACACAATGAACTTGGTAAACAAGGCGAGGAACTAGCGGTAGATTTTCTTCAGAAAAACGGCTACGAAATCCTCGAAACCAACTGGACATTTCAAAAGGCGGAGATTGATATTATTGCCAAAAAAGAAAACACACTCGCCATCATTGAAGTAAAAACACGTTCAAGTACCGATTTTGGCTTGCCACAAGATTTTGTAAAGCCTAAGAAAATTCAATTATTGGTTAAAGGGGTAAACGAATATGTGCAGCGCGAAGATCTTGATGTAGACGTACGATTTGATATTATAGCGATTCACAAAAGCGGTAATGAATTCATTATCGAACATTTAGAAGATGCATTTCTTCATTTCTAAAGGAGTAGTTTAACATTTGTTCTCCTATCGAGAGCGTAATTTAATTATATTTGTCTAAAAATTGCAAAACATTAAAACAATGAAAAAAATTATCACAATTGTTATACTATTGGTAAGTTTTGGAGCTTTTGCTCAACGAAATGTGGCCAAAAAAGTAACCGAGTTAGTAGCACAAAACACCACATTTAAAAAGTATTCGGTTTTGAATGAGAATAACAGCATTCAAAATGCCGCTACAAGAAATGCGGTAACAAAAGCAACATACGGCAAAATCAATCTTCAAGCCGTCGCTGCCATTTTTGCAAACAAGGAACAATATATTGAGGTGGCAATTCCTTATCAAGGAAACACTCTTGAAGTGCAATTGTACCAAGTAAATTTATTTGCAGAAGGCTTCCACATCGATACTGACAAAGCCAAATCTATTGCTTATAATAAAGGAGTTTATTATCGAGGAATCGTTAAAGGAGATGCCAATTCATTAGTGTCTTTCAATTTCTTTGACGGCGAATTTAATGGGGTTATTTCTAGCAGAACGTTACACAATTTGGTGGTGGCTAAATTGGATAAAGCAAATAACAATACCGACTATATTGTGTATTCTGACATAGATTTAAAGGCGAAGAATACGCTAGATTGTAAAGTAAAATCGGTTCCTGAAACAACGCCAGTAGATTACCGAAATTTGATGGCGCCAAGCAGTGCAAAATGTGTGACCATGTATTTTGAAATTGACCAAGATTTATACCAAGCGAACAATAGCAGCACAACGACTACAACCAACTGGATGACCTCAGTGTTCAACAATGTGCAAACGCTCTACAACAACGACGGAATTACAACTTCTTTGAAGTCTTTATTTATTTGGACAACGGCTGATCCGTACGATGGAATTGGGACTTCTTCTTCCGATTATTTATACAAATTTAATGAAGTTCGCCCCGTTTTTGACGGCGATTTAGGCCAATTGCTTGGAATAGACGGTGGCGGATTGGGTGGCGTTGCTGTTGGGATTGACGGGATTTGTTCTCAAAATAATTTTAGTTATTCTGACGTTAACCTTAATTACGAAACGGTGCCTACTTTTTCCTGGACCATTATGGTAATTACCCACGAATTTGGACATTTACTAGGTTCTCCGCACACCCATGGTTGTCATTGGAATGGAGACAACACCGCGATTGACGGTTGCGGACAATCTCAAGGATATACAGAGGGCGATTGCGATGAAGGTCCAATTCCAGATGGTTCAGTTCAAGGAACTATCATGAGTTATTGCCACTTAGTAGATGGTGTCGGCATCAATTTGGCAAACGGTTTCGGCCCACAGCCTGCAGCCAGAATTTTAGCAGCTATTAATGGCGGAACTTGCTTAAGCACAGATTGTATCAATACTTGTATCAATACGGTGGCAAGTATTACTACCACTGCGACTACTTCGACGTCAGCAACAATTACATGGACAGATTTAGGTGGTGCTACTTCATGGCAAATTGCGGTGACTCCATTTTCTAGTTCAAACAACAACTGGGTTTCTGTGAATACCAATAGCTACACGGCAAATGGCTTGTCTCCAAACACCTATTATGTCGTTCGAGTTCGCCCTAATTGTAGCTTTGGGTTAGTCGCTCCAAACGAACAAACTTTAATAGTAACAAGTACAAATTACTGTAGTGGGTTGCAAATTTCTGACACAGGTGGTCCTTCAGGGGATTACACCGATTATGAAACCTATGTACGAACTATTATTCCAAATTTACCCAACAAGAAAATCGCATTGACTTTTACAGCATTTGATTTAGAGTTAGATTACGATTATCTCTATGTTTACAACGGAAATTCAACCAGCGCTCCAGATTTGAGTAGCGGCGGATTTACAGGAAATAACATTCCTGGACCATTTGTTTCTTCCGCTCCTGATGGTTCGTTGACCATGAAGTTTTATTCTGATGGTGGTGTTGTAGCACCAGGTTATGTTGCCAATATTGTTTGCGAAAACAATTTAGGGAACGCTGCTTTTGAACCTAATATCGACTTTACTTATTCTCCAAATCCAACAAACGGAATGGTGAATATATCGTCTAAAACGAATATTGATGAGCTGTCTGTTTATAATGTGGAAGGACGTCTTTTATTTCAAAAGAAAACCAATTCTTTAGACACCAAAGTAGACATGACGTCTTTTGCTTCTGGAACTTATTTTTACAAATTGAAGTTCAACAGCAAAGAAGTCAATTTTAAAGTCGTAAAGATGAACTAACACTTTCCTTTAAATACAAAAAAACCACTCCAAGTTGAGTGGTTTTTTTATATTCGTAATTCAAAATTGTATTCATGAAAAAGTTGCTTTTATTGCACGGAGCCCTTGGTTCTAAAGATAATTTTATTGAATTGACTAAAGCGCTTTCGGGTGATTATGATCTTTATGCCCTAAATTTCAATGGGCACGGAAATCAGCAAATCATCGAAAACGAATTTTCAATTAGCCACTTTGCGAATGAAGTTATACGGTTCTTAGATCAGCATAATTTCGAGCCTGTCTCGATTTTCGGCTACAGCATGGGCGGTTATGTCGCTTTATACTTAGCCCAAAAATTTCCAAATCGCATTGATAGCGTATTTACGTTAGCAACAAAGTTTGAATGGACAATTGAAAGTGCAACGAAAGAAACAAAACTTTTGAATCCATCATTAATTAAAGTGAAAGTTCCGAAATATGCGACGACGCTAGAACAATTACACGGTGATTCATGGGAAAAATTAATGAACGCTACAGCAAAATTGATGTTGGGTTTGGGAGTTAATCAAATCCTAACAGACAACGACTTCAGGACTATTACAGTTCCCGTTTTATTAGCAGTAGGTGACAAAGATGTAATGGTTTGCATTGAAGAAACAACAGCAGTATATCGTCTAATTCCTTCTGCACAATTATTGGTCTTGCCGAATACGACTCATCCAATCGACCGTATTGACATCGTTGCCCTTTCCTTCCAAATTAAAAGGTTTTTCACCTAGTTATTTTCCGATCAATTCAATTAATTCTAACGCACGTCGAATAGATTTTACGTTTTCAAAGGTCACCAAAAGGCGCAAACCGTTGGGCGTTTGTTTTTCTTTCATACGACATAATTGCGATTGCTGTTGTACAAACTGTAAAACCTTATGAAATTGCTGTGAAGTATAATAATCACTCTGCTGATCCGAGACAAAATACCCAATCATTTTCCCTTGTTTCATCACTAGTTTTTCGATTCCCATCTGCGAGGCAATCCACTTAATTTTAATGCTACTCAACAACGAAAGTGCGGGTTTTGGCAAAGGTCCAAAGCGGTCGATTAGTTTGATTTCGTAGGCTTTGAGTTCCTCATCGGTTTTGATCAAACTCAACTCGTTATACAAATTCAGTCGCTCAGAAATGTTATTGATGTATTCGTCTGGGAACAATAATTCAAAGTCGGTGTCGATTTGCAAATCTTTCACATATTCTTTTTCAGGCTGATCTTCCGATTCATACAAGTCTTTGAATTCATTTTCTTTCAACTCTTCAATCGCTTCATTCATGATTTTTTGATAGGTTTCAAAGCCAATTTCATTAATAAAACCACTTTGTTCACCACCCAATAAATCACCGGCGCCGCGAATTTCAAGATCTTTCATGGCAATGTTGAAGCCGCTCCCCAATTCACTATATTGTTCCAAAGCCTGTATTCTTTTTCGCGCATCTTCGGTCATCATCGAATAGGGTGGACAAATAAAATAGCAAAAAGCCTTCTTATTGCTTCGCCCCACGCGGCCCCGCATTTGATGCAAATCCGACAATCCAAAATTGTTGGCGTTGTTGATAAAAATCGTATTGGCATTCGGCACATCCAAACCACTTTCGATAATCGTTGTAGAAACCAAAACATCAAATTCACCATTCATAAAGGCCAACATCAATTCCTCGAGTTTGCTGCCTTCCATTTGACCGTGACCCACGCCGACTCGCGCATCGGGAACCAAACGTTGAATCATACCCGCAAATTCTTTGATATTCTCAATGCGATTATTGATGAAGAACACCTGACCATTTCGCTGAATTTCGTAGGAAATGGCATCGCGAATCAACTCTTCACTAAAAGTTACCACTTGACTTTCTATAGGATATCGATTGGGTGGAGGCGTTGTAATTACCGACAAATCTCGAGCTGCCATCAACGAAAATTGCAATGTCCTAGGAATCGGAGTCGCAGTTAAAGTCAGCGTATCAACATTAGCGGCAATCGTTTTGAGTTTGTCTTTTACGTTTACACCAAATTTTTGTTCCTCATCCACAATTAGCAAACCTAAATCCTTAAAGACCACATTTTTGTTGACCAGTTGATGCGTTCCAATGACAATATCTAGTTTGCCGTCTGCTAAATCTTTGAGTGTTTCAGTTTTTTGTTTCGCGGTTCTAAAACGGTTCAGATAACCAATAGAAACGGGCATTTCTTTTAAACGTTCGGTAAATGTTCTGTAATGCTGATAGGCCAGAATCGTAGTCGGCACAAGAACGGCGACTTGTTTGCCATTGTCTACCGCTTTAAAGGCAGCGCGAATCGCCACTTCGGTTTTTCCAAATCCAACGTCACCACAAACCAATCGGTCCATTGGGCGATCACTTTCCATATCTGCTTTGACGTCTTGTATCGACGTGATTTGGTCGGGCGTGTCTTCGTAGATAAACGAACTTTCTAATTCCGCCTGCAAATAACTGTCCGGCGCATAGCGAAAACCCTTTTCTAATCGGCGCTTTGCATACAATTGAATCAAATTGAAAGCAATGTGTTTGACCCGCGCTTTGGTTTTTTGTTTTAAAACTTTCCAAGCGTTCGATCCGAGTTTATAAATTTTCGGTGGCGCGCCATCTTTGCCATTATATTTTGAAATTTTGTACAATGAATGGATGCTGACATATACAATATCATTGTCGGCGTAGACCAATTTGATCGCTTCTTGTGTTTTGCCTTCGACTTGAATTTTCTGCAAGCCGCCAAACTTTCCGATTCCGTGATCGATATGCGTGACGTAATCTCCAACGGCCAAAGTGTTTAATTCTTTCAGCGTCAGCGTTTGCTTTTTGGCATAGCCATTTTTGATATTAAACTTATGGTAACGCTCAAATATTTGATGATCCGTATAACACGCGAGTTGATTTTCCTCGTCTATAAATCCTTGATATAACGGAAAAACAATGGTGTGATATTGCTTGCGAATGCTCTCGTGATTGGCTTCATCTAGCGATTCAAAAATATCGTGAAAACGTTTTTCTTGCGGATTGTTGGAGCAAAATAAGTAATTCGTGAAGCCATTGAAATGATTCTCGTTGAGGTTGTTCAGCAGCAAGTCAAATTGCTTATTAAAAGAGGGCTGCGGTTGTATGTGAAAATCAAAAGTTTTAGCAATCGAAAAAGTGGCGTTTTGACTGAGCTCGACTAAAGTAAAATCGAGTGATTTTTTGAGAAATTCCTTTTGCTGCAGAAAAATCTTGCTAGGCTCAACATGTTGAATGGTGGCGTTGAGATTCTTAAAAATTTCTTCGGCTTTGACGAACAACTTGTCGAGAACAGATAGTACGAGTGCCGTATTTTGAACAAAAACGACCGTGTTTTTCGGGATATAGTCAAGAAAACTCTCTCGATTTTCTTGGAAGAATTTATTTTCGATGTTCGGAATGATGGCAATTTTCTTTTGTTTTTCAATCGAAAGTTGCGTTTCTACATCAAAACTGCGGATACTATCGACTTCGTTGCCAAAAAACTCGATGCGATACGGATGGTCATTTGAAAAAGAAAATACATCAATGATACCCCCGCGAACCGAAAATTCTCCAGGTTCTGTAATAAAATCAACGCGTTTGAATTCGTATTCAAATAAAACTTCATTGATAAATTCGATCGACATTTGATCGCCTTCGTTGATCTTCAAAGTGTTTTTGTCGAGTTCCTTTTTGGTCACGACTTTTTCAAAAAGCGCTTCAGGATAAGTAACAATTACGGAAGGTTTCTTGCGTGAATTAATTCGATTTAGAACTTCTGCTCGCAGTAAAACGTTGGCATTGTCTGTGTCTTCAATCTGGTACGGACGGCGGTATGAACCAGGATAAAATAGAACATCTTCATCGCCAATCATTTTTTCCAAATCGTTCAAATAGTAGGCAGCTTCTTCCTTGTCGTTCAATAAAATCAAGAAAGGATGTTCTGATTTTTTGAAGAGTGACTGCAACACAAAAGAAAGTGACGATCCAATCAAGCCATTGAATTGAATTTTCGCTCCTTGCACTTTCAAACTGTCGTCGATTTGTTTGATTTTAGGAGAGGCATCGTAATACTGCAAAAGAGATTGGATACTCACAGGATTTACGGTTTATTTGGTGTGTTTGGGATGGCTCTTGACGGATCTAGCATTCTAATCATGTCTGATTCTCCCTCTTCTTTTGGGATTTGGTTTTTGCGGGTAATTTCATCAAATTGTCGGTACAAGGAACCATATTCTTTGTTGAAATCGTTCACCAAGATGACTATTTTTTTCGCTGGAATCGCATCGATATTTAAATATAAATTGATCGAGCTGATTTTGGTTCTCAGGGCAGCAATTCTGCTTCTTACCTCAGGTTTTGCAAATGGCGCTGGAATTGTGGCATTCAAAGCCAAAACTTTTCTGGAGAGATCTTTAGATTTTTTTTGAAAAGCGTAGATGGTGCTTTTTGGCTTTTGTCGCAACTCATTATTGAAATCTTCCAATTCTTTCCAATTTTGAACAAGTACTTGCGTGTCTGGATTGAGTGTTGGAATTGAAAAACGCCATCCATTGCTAACAGTTGTAAAGACGAACGCTCTGGCTTTGACATCTTTTTGTTGTTCCAATAATTGCTGCTCATCTTTATTTTGACAAGAAAACAAGCCCAAGAGGCAAACGCAAAAAAGAAATAGATTTTGTTTCATACTTAATATCGAACACTAAGGTACAAAGGTAAAATGAAACTTAAGAAGACCAATGCTATTGTTATTTTTATTTTGTTAAATAAATTATCGCAACTGTCAGGAAGTTTCTTTTTTTGAAAATAGTATCTTTACCGTAGTAAATAACTTCAAAAAATGAGTACAAAAATCCTGATTATTGGGGCCTGTGGACAAATAGGAACAGAACTGACTTTTAAATTACGAGCCATTTATGGAACAGAAAATGTGATTGCGTCGGATATTCGTAAAATGAATAATGAAGTGGTAAATTCAGGGCCATTTGAAGTTGTAAATGCACTAGATTTTAATCAAATTGAACATTTGGTGGAAGTACACCAGATCACAGATGTCTATTTGATGGCTGCGTTATTATCTGCAACTGCCGAAAAAAATCCAGCTTTTGCTTGGGATTTGAACATGAACTCCTTATTTCACGTGCTCAACTTAGCCAAAGCGAAGAAAATAAAAAAAATATTTTGGCCTTCGAGTATTGCCGTTTTTGGTCCAACAACACCAAAAGAAAATACGCCACAATACACCATAATGGAACCGTCTACGGTGTATGGAATTAGCAAACAATCGGGAGAAAGATGGTGTGAATATTACTATCATATTTTTGGTGTAGATGTAAGAAGTATTCGCTATCCGGGCTTAATCAGTTGGAGTACAGCACCGGGCGGAGGCACGACGGATTATGCGGTTGATATTTTCCATAAAGCGCTAAGTCAAGGAAAATACGAGTGTTTCCTTTCTGCAGAAACCAGAATGCCCATGATGTATATGGACGATGCGATTGAAGCCACGATTCGCATTATGCAAGCGGAAAAGGAACAAATCAAGATACGTTCATCTTATAACTTGGCGGCCATGAGTTTTACGCCGAATGAAATTGCAGCTGAAATCAAGAAACACTTACCGGAATTTGAAATCACTTTCAAACCTGATTTCCGTCAGCAAATTGCCGATAGTTGGCCAGCAAGCATCGACGACACGGAGTCAAGAAAAGATTGGGGTTGGGAACACCAGTTTGATTTGGTAAAAATGACCACTTCGATGTTAGAGAACCTCAAGAACAATCCAAGTTTTATTTAGATTTTAATTTTTCAATCAACGGATTTTCTATCGGAGACTTGATCTTAATCGCGTCGCTAGTCGCGTCATTAGGCACAGTCATCGATAGCACGTAGTGCTGAATTTTCCATTCGTTGCCCACTTTAATTAAGACGCCAGAACCTCTGCACACTTTCATCCAAGTGTCGAGCAATTCGTCAAACCACGCCATTTTCTTGTCTTTACTGACATAAATATGACGTTCTAACGGTTTGAAATCCCAAGCAGTTCCTTTGTCGAAATAAGGTTTGGCGAAGGCTTGAAACGCCGCTTTGTTCCAATGCTCAGTAGCGTCAGTTCCGATATAAATGGCATCGTCAGTCATGGCCCCGAAATAATTTGCAGCGTCCGCTTTCGCCGCAGCTTTGTGCCAATTGTCTAACATCAATGTTATTTTTTCTTCCTCTGAAACTGTAGAAATAGGTTTTGAATTAAAAGAAATACACAAAAAGAAAGCGACGGAAATAAAGAGTATCTTTTTCATCATAATATTGTTTGGTTAAAATAGGGTTGATTAGTCCTTTTGTAAATGTAGTAAATAAACAAAATAATTTTACGCCTCATCAATTGATTCCGTACTTTTATATCTGAATTAACGGTTTTGCCCAGTATGAAAAATACGCTATTATATTTCTTCACCTTAGTTTCTTTTTATTCCTTTTCGTTTGGTCGTGAAACGAATAAGTTGGAATTATCTTCTGGTATATCCTTTTTGTGTGTAACATCCGCAAACAGTTCCGAAATTCCCATTGATAGTTTGGCCATCGCAACCTTTTTTACCAAGTATTCCAAACTAAAAAATTACGAATCACAGGTTTACGAAGTCTATCGCAAAAACCACAATCAATCGGTGTGGTTTCCAACCAGCAAAATAAATGAATTGGGCAGTTTGTTGTACAAAAATCTTGGAAATCTCGCTGACGATGGATTACAAAAAGTGTTGCCATACAAAGAAAAATTAGATGTATATTTTACACAATCTACTGAGGAAAGTGTGCCCGATGTCGACTTAGAATTGCTAATGTCTTCGGCGTATTTTTTTTACACGCAACATGTTTTTCAAGGATTAGATGACAAACGGACGACCGATCTGGGTTGGTATATCCCAAGAAAGAAGCAATCCTTCGTTAGTTATTTAGACACGTTGATTCAAAATCCGAATTTGCTCGCGCACGACGAACAGAAGATGTTCAAACAGTACTATCGTTTAAGAAATGCTTTAAAAAAGTATAGGCTAATTGAAGCGAAAGGGAAATGGCAGCCGATTGTGATGATGAACTCAAATTCTATCGCGGTTGGGACTTCGTCTTCTGTGATCTATAAAATAAGAGAACGGCTTTGTCTTTTGGGTTATTTGAAAACCAATTCTAAATCCTTGAAATATGATAAAGAATTGTTGCAAGCAGTATGGAAATATAAGAAAAACACTGGACTTCAATTAGACGATTTGATTACATCTAGATTGGTTGCGTCTTTGAATGTGCCGATTTCGGATCGAATTAAAAGCATTATTTTTAATATGGAGCGCTGCAGATGGATTTCCAGCGATTTCAATCAGGCAGAGGAGTATATTTTTATTAATATTCCTTCCTATGAAATGAATTACTATAAAGCAAGGCAAGTTATTTTAAATTCGAAAGTGGTCGTAGGAAAAGTGATGAATCAAACCGTCATTTTTAGCGGCATGTTGCAGTATGTGGTTTTTAGTCCATATTGGAATGTCCCGAAAAGCATTATCGACAAAGAAATCACGCCAGCAATCAAGAAGAACAAAAATTATCTTGCTCAGCATAATATGGAGTGGAATGGTGGGAATATTCGCCAGAAACCTGGGCCAAAAAATTCATTGGGATTGGTAAAGTTCTTATTCCCAAATTCAAATTCGATTTATTTGCATGACACACCGTCAAAAAGCCTATTCAAAGAAGAAAAGCGAGCTTTCAGTCATGGTTGTATTAGGCTAGAAAAACCAATAGAATTGGCTTATTTGCTTGTGAAAGACGACAAAAACTGGACGATGGAGAAACTAAACAATGCCTTTCACTCCAAGAAAGAAATCTGGTATACTTTAAAAAATAAAATACCAGTATATATTGGCTATTTCACCTCATGGGTAAACGAAAATGATGAGGTGCAATTCTACGATGACGTGTATGCGAGAGATGAATGTTTAACACCGTATCTTTTTAGCGAACAATAATCGCTGCCAAAGCGCAGAATAATAGTACAAAAATCAGTTTCTGCTTGTGCATTACTTCGATTAATGCTTACATTTGGCGAAAAAACAATAGTATCTTGTTCTTAGAAAATAACCTTAATTTAGAAAATATGAAAGTAGTGAAAATTATGATTTTTAGTTTGTGTTTGATAGCATATACTTCAACAATGCAAGCACAAAAAGTTGGAGTTCGAGCAGGACTAAATATCTCAAATGTTAGTGGAGACGCAGATACTAAGCCATTAACTGGTTTCTATGCAGGTGTCTTTAAAGAAATTACTTTAATGCCAGAATTACTGTTCTTGCAGCCAGAGTTACAGTACTCTATGCAAGGATATAAAGTAGAAGACACGAAAGTTTCCATAGGATATCTTAATATTCCTATTCTGGCGAAAGTGTATATTGCTAAAACTTTTAGCTTGGAGGCTGGCCCTCAAATCGGATTTAAAGTAAATGACAATCTAGATGTGCCAGAAGGCGGCAATAAAATTGAGACCTTTGACACTGCTTTAGCTGGTGGTTTAGGTTTAAATTTCCCTTTTGGATTAGGTATAAACGCTCGTTATGTAATGGGATTGAGCGAGATTGTAAAAGACAGTAAAGCAAAGAACCAAGTAATTCAATTGGGAGCGTCATTTAAGTTTTAGTCAAAAAAACATCATGATACAGAACTATCTTAGAGGAAACTTTAAGATAGTTTTTTTTAGCCTACCTTGTGCCATTGTCGGTCAATTCGGGCAATCCATTGTTTTATGGAAATCGCCTTCGAAACCTTAATCGCTTCTTACTTGGAAGACAAAATCGGCATCGCATCAAAGTTTATTTCGGATGACTTAGCCCAAAACTTGCGACAAAACTTGCTAATATTAGAGGATCAAAAAATCCTCGTTGCGGCGGGAATAGGGAATGAAACTAAATTCGTTCAGAACAAAAAAATACGTGGCGATGTCATTTATTGGCTAGACAAAAGTCATAATAATCCTTATGAGACGGCGTTCTTGTCAAACATTGAAGCCTTTATACTTTATCTGAACGCTAGTTGCTATGCAGGAATTACGGGTTATGAGTTCCACTATTCACTCTATGAAGTGGGTAGTTTTTATCGAAAACACCTCGATCAGTTTCAAGATAATTCTAGTAGAGCATTCTCGCTCATTTGTTATCTAAATGAAAACTGGAAACTGGAAGATGGCGGAGAATTGTGCATTCATCAATTGAATTCCAATCAGCATATTTCTCCAATGCAAGGAAAAACTGTTTTTTTCAAAAGCGATGAGCTAGAGCATGAAGTTCTTGTAACAAATAAAAGGCGCATGAGCATCACAGGATGGCTGAAACGTGATTAACGCGAATTGTTTTGTAACAATTAAATACAAGAATCTACTAATGTGCACAATCAATTAAAATTCTAAAATTATGCAAGCGCACGAAATAGATTACCAAATTTTTGGGGAAGAAATGCAATACGTAGAAATAGAACTTGATCCGCAAGAAATTGTAGTTGCGGAGGCGGGAAGTTTTATGATGATGGATAGCGGAATCAAAATGGAAACCATTTTCGGAGACGGATCAGATCAACAGCAAAGCGGTTTGTTTGGCAAGTTGCTTTCCGCCGGAAAACGAGTGTTGACAGGTGAAAGTTTGTTTATGACTGCGTATCTCAATCAAAATAACACCAAAAGTAAAGTGTCATTTGCTTCGCCTTATCCGGGTAAAATTATTGCGATCGATTTGGCGCAGTTTCAAGGAAAGTTTATTTGTCAAAAAGATTCGTTCTTGTGTGCCGCAAAAGGGGTTTCTGTTGGCATTGAATTTTCTAAAAAATTAGGCCGTGGACTTTTCGGAGGAGAAGGTTTTATTATGCAAAAACTAGAAGGCGACGGGATGGCTTTTGTGCATTCTGGTGGAACCTTAGCAAAAAAGGAACTTGCTTCTGGTGATGTTTTAAAAGTAGATACGGGTTGCATTGTTGGCTTTACAAAGGACGTGGATTATGATATTGAATTTGTAGGTGGTGTCAAAAACACTTTGTTTGGAGGAGAAGGCATGTTTTACGCTACACTACGCGGACCGGGAACTGTTTATATTCAGTCGCTACCATTCAGCAGATTGGCAGACAGAATTATAGCATCAGCGCCGAAAAATGGAGGAAGTTCCCGCGAAGAAGGAAGTTTACTTGGAGGAATCGGAAATCTATTAGATGGTGACAATAGATTTTAAAACATCAATTATACTTTAAATAGAATAGAAAAAGACCTACTGTGAAGTAGGTCTTTTTTATTGGCGACAACTTTATTTGCTATAGGTACTTTCGTAATTAAGTAGTTTTGCAAAATAATCCTTGATGAAGGCATGTTGCTCTTTATAACTCATTTTTGTTGCTGATTTGGTTTCAATTTTTGTAGCGTCAAAACGATGCTCTGCTCTTGCAAGATTATACAATTCTGTCTTCGCGCTTGACGGTCCGAAAAGCAACACTTCGTCGTAATTTTTGATTATTTCGAGCAGTGATTTGTAAAACCGATGAAGGGTTTGTTGCTCTTTGTTGTGGAGCGCACTTTCACTTTGTAGTAAAGGTTGTTGATTGACCAAAGTATCATGGTCAGCAGCAATTGTGTTGACTTCAAAAGAATCTACATTATATTCCATCCAACAGGCAGTAGAATGATCCATCCAAATGCCCAATCTTTTTTTTACTTTCATGATTTAATTTTTTATTTCGTACTCCCGAAAAAGCTGGTTACCTTTTCTACTTTAAAGTTACGAAAAAACACGGTCAACTCCGCATTGTTTATGGTTAAATTTGAGGTGAAAAAAGAGAAATACAGTATTCCCAACCAATCGCATCATCAAGGCAAAACCTGAGCATTTTGTTTGAGAGTCTAATTTCTGAGAATGTAGTCTGACGACAAATATTCTAAAATCAATGCGTTTTTGAACTTGGATTAATATCTTAAGTTTTTACCAAAGAACGCTCAATTTTTTAGTGGTAAAATAATTGCCAGGGCCATTGGTTCCTCCTTGATTATTTCCCGTCTTTAATCGGTAGTTGGGTTGATTTCCCCAATAAGCAGGAGTGTCTTCAATAAGCATATCCTCGCCAGTGTCGTTACTGATATAGGGCGCAATCATGTTTTGCCAACTCTGAATTCTCGGAATGCTTTTAGTGGAAACAAATAGGTCATTCGAATTCGAAGTCAATTGCGTAATGTAGTTTTTATACAACGTTTGGTATTGCGGAATTGCAAGAATTTTGGTAATCAAAGGACGTTGCGTCATATTGCCCCAGGTTAGCAAGTTCTGCGTTCCTGAGTTCGGAATTATTTGCGATGTTCCCAAAGTATTGTCATAGTCATACGGAATAAAATAGGCTTTTCCGTTTGGAGCAAAGTAAAAATAGAAGTTATTGCCATTTACCCAATAATCATCCCACATACCCACCACAACATTGACAGCATAAGTTCGTAGAAAAAGTGGAACGTCCATTCTACCTTCAATCCAAGTTTGGAACGCTGCGCCAGTTTTGGTGTTGAGGTCAGAAATAAATTGCAATAATTCTGCTTTTGCGGCCGGCAATTCACTTTTTCTCGTTTTTAAGTCGTAGGCATAATACACCGAAAGTGCGGGGTTGATGTTTACGTTTTCGACACCAATGCTTGCAGTCGAAACAAAATTGGCATTGTTGGAGCCACTCCATCCGCCTTTCCACAAGAATCCAACGCCGGAACCCCAATAGTTTTGATTTTTTTTGAGGAAATCTTCGTCTATATTTTCAACAATTTCATAGAGTCCAAAGTACGCAGGTGTAGCATCTCCTTGAACATGAATATTCAATCTGCAATAGGAAGCACGCGGAGCATTCCAGCAACCAAATCGGCGGAATAAGTCATAACAATATATTTCTCGAACGCAAGAGGCGTCATCTTTAAACCATTTCAAGTTTAATTTCTCCAGCCCTCTAAAACGCTGATTGTCGCGGTATTTTGAAAAATCTAGACCAAAATGACTGTGATGCCAATCTGGGTTAAAAGCATTGTGTAACTCACCAGTACTTCCCTCAGGTCTTCGTCTGCTTGTATTTCCTTTCAAACGCAATCCGACACTATCAAGAACTACCAGACCGGATCTATTTATAAAGGAAAATTTGGAAACTATCTTATTGTCATTCGCTGGGTTTAGATCGTAATTTTGTAAGAACGTATTCCAGTTGTTCAAAGAAACTTCCAAAGTTGCAGAAGCTACTTCACTTAAATTAAAAACACCGGATTCTGTAATTGGAATTGTTGGACGGTTATTATCGTCAATTTGAGTTGTCGAATCAGCAACATTACTGCAGTTCGACAGAAAAAGAACCAGAAGAAGCAAAGAGAATCGTTTCATATTGGGAATTTGTTCAAAGGTAGCACTTTAATTTTAGGAGTAGACTTTGTTCTGAATTAGGAAAGAGGATAGTCAAATGTACATATTTAAACAACTCAATCTCTGTACATTGAAATCGAACTTGTCGTTTGTTCGCAAAAATCAAAAAACAGCATCTATTTGTAGAATTTGTTTTTATCAAATATTAACGTGTTTTATTGCGCATATTCCTTATCTAAAACTTGTATATTAAGAAATTGTTATTATTTTTATTAATTATTTGTACTTTAAAAATTAATCACTACATGAAATACCCTGCAATTCAAAATTACATCAATGGGAAGTTTGTTCCGAGTTCAACAACAAAAACAATGAACGTGGTTTCGCCACTCGACGGAAATCTACTCTCAACCGTTCCAATGTCCTCCAATCAAGATTTAGATAATGCCGTCAAAGCAGCGCAAGCCGCCTTTCCAGCATGGAGCAAAACACCCATCAAAGAACGCGTTCAAGTTTTCTTTCGATACAAAACACTATTGGAAAAACACCTCAAAGAACTCGCTGAATTGTGCAGTGAAGAAAACGGAAAAACCTACGGAGAATCGGTAGCTGAAATTGAAAAATGCATCGAATTAACAGAATTCGCAACTTCATTACCACAACTCATCACTGGCGAATTGCTAGAAGTAAGCAAAGGCGTAGAATGCAGAACAGAACATGTAGCGCTGGGCGTAGTTGCCTCCATCGTACCATTCAATTTCCCTTCGATGGTGCCCAATTGGACAATCCCAAATGCGATTGCGCTAGGAAACTGCATGATCATCAAACCGTCAGAAAAAGTGCCATTAAGCTGCGGAAGATTGGCAGAATTACTCAAAGAAGCAGGTTTGCCTGATGGGGTTTTCAACGTAGTTCACGGCGATGTAGAAATTGTAAACGCCATTTGTGACCATCCCAACATCGAAGCGGTTTCCTTTGTCGGATCGACCAAAGTGGCAAAGATTGTTTACCAACGCGCCACCCAAAACCTAAAAAGATGCTTGTCACTAGGCGGAGCTAAAAACCACTTGATGGTATTGCCTGACGCGATTCCAGAAATGACAGCACAAAACGTCGCTGCCTCTATGTCTGGATGCGCCGGACAACGTTGTATGGCTGCGTCTGCCATGATTGGAGTAGGAAATGTAGATGCAATTGTCGCTAAAATTTGCGATGAAGCACGCAAAATTATTCCTGGAGTCAATTTAGGCGCGGTCATCAACAAAGAATCTCAAGAAAGAATCGAAAGTTACATCACACAAGCAGAAAAAGACGGCGCTAAAATTCTCGTCGATGGTAGAAACACCAAAGTAGCTGGAAAAGAAAACGGAACCTACGTTGGGCCAACGGTTATCGACTTCGTAACACCTCAAATGAGTGTTGCCACCGAAGAAATTTTCGGTCCAGTGATTTCGATCATGAGAACCAATACGGTCGATGAAGCTTTAGCTATCGAAAATGCCAATCCATACGGAAATGCAGCGAGTGTTTTCACCCAAAACGGCGGCATGGCGCGCTACATCATCGATAAAGCAAGCGCTGGGATGATTGGAGTCAATGTTGGTGTTCCCGTTCCTCGTGAGCCCTTTAGTTTTGGCGGTTGGAACGAAAGCAAATTTGGCGTGGGCGATATCACCGGAAAAAGCTCTATCGAGTTTTGGACGAAATTGAAGAAAAGCACCATCAAATGGAACGCAGAAGCAGGTGTCAACTGGATGAGCTAGAAAGGAATTAATTTTTTTCAGGAGCTAATCCCGCTTTACGTTGCAATCTTTTCCGCCGAAAAAACGGCAAAAAAGGATTTTCACTGCAATCGGGGCTAGGGCATTTGACAATAATTGGAAGGCCCATTTAACATTCAAAATTCAACATTATCTAACGATCCGTTCGCTAAAGCTCGGGTCAAAATAATAAAAAGAATGATTACAAAAGAACAAACCTTAACCAAGGAACAAATCATCAGCGACAGCAAAGAGTTTAGTTTATTCTCTTGGTCGGCGCAAGCCAGTGTCAACCCAATCGCGATAGAAAGAGCGGAAGGCGTTTACTTATACGATTATGATGGCAACAAAATCATCGACTTTTCTTCAGGCTTGATGTCTGTCAATATTGGTCATGGCGATCAACGTGTAACAGACGCAGTAGTAGAACAAATGCAAAAAGTAAGCTTTGTAACGCCGTCTTGCACCACAGAAGTTAGAGCAAAACTGTCTCGTAAATTGGCGGAAATTTGTCCAGGCGATCTCAATAAAGCGTTTTATACTTTGTGCGGAACTTCGTCTATCGACAACGCCATCAAATTAGCGAGATTATACACTGGCAGACACAAAATCATCGGAAGATATCGCGCTTTCCATGGTGGTTCCATTGGCGGAATGACCGTTGGTGGCGACCCAAGAAAGTTAGCCAACGATTCACAACAAATGCCCAATGCGGTTCATTTAGACGATCCTTATTATTTCTTCGGAATGAAAGATCTTGACGATGCAACAAAGTTGAGTCTAAGTTTAGAATATGTAGAAAGAGTCATTCACCTAGAAGGAAAAACCAATATTGCCGCGTTTATTTTTGAAGGCGAAAGCGGTTCTTCAGGATGCTTGCATTACCCAAAAGGATACTTAAAAGGCGTGAAAGCACTTTGCGAAAAATACGGAATTTTGTTCGTTGCCGATGAGGTAATGAGCGGATTCGGAAGAACAGGCCAATGGTTTGGATTTCAAAATCACGACATTATTCCAGATATGGTTTGCATGGCGAAAGGACTTACCGCTTCGTATTTACCACTAGGTTGTTTGATGGTTTCCGACAAAATTGCAGAGAAATACGAGAACACTCCGATGATGATTGGTTTGACTTACAATGGTCATCCAGTCGCGCTAGCAGCCGCTTTGGCCGTGATTAATATTTACGAAAGCGACAATCTAATTGCCAATACACGCAAAATGGGCGCCTACTTAGAATCCCGAATTGAAGCGATGAGAAGTCAACATCCGAGTATGGGAACTTTCAGAAACACTGGACTTTTAGGCTGTTTAGATATTTTGAAAAGCAGAAAAACAGGGGAACTAATTGCACCTTACAATGCTGCAGGTGACGACCTAAAAGTGACCAACCAAATTGCGGCTAAAGTTCGCGAACTCGGATTATACACTTTCGTACGTTGGGGATACATTTTCATCGCGCCGCCGTTATGCGTAACCGAAAGCGAAATAGAGGAAGGTTTGGCTATCATCGGCGAAGCACTTAAAATTGCTGACGCGGCGTTAATCGATTAAAGCAAAAAATTTGAAGAACGAAAATCTACATGCATCAAACTCCGCGTTGTATAGCGAAGACTTGGCTCCAATAGCATCCAATCAACGCACTTGGACGACCTGGAACTATGCCGCCTTATGGATTAGCATGAGTCTTTGTATTCCAACTTATATGCTATCCAGTTCATTGATTGAAGGTGGAATGAATTGGTGGCAAGCGATTCTAACGATTTTCTTAGGCAATACGATTGTACTGATTCCAATGATTTTAAACGGACATGCTGGCGCGAAATACGGCATTCCGTTTCCTGTTTTTGCACGCGCCAGTTTCGGAACGATGGGCGCCAATATTCCAGCAATGCTGCGAGCTATTGTGGCTTGCGGTTGGTTTGGAATTCAAACCTGGATTGGCGGTTTTGCCATCTATCAAATGATGCGATTGTGGATTCCAAGCATCGAAACGTTGCCACAAATATTTCCTGATTCTTTTGGTTTAGACACCGGTCCAGCGATTTGTTTTTTTGTGTTTTGGTTGTTGAATATGTACGTCGTTTATCTAGGTGTCGATAGCATCCGAAAGTTATTGGTTTTTAAAGCCATTTTTCTTCCATTGGCGGCGCTGGCACTGCTGGCTTGGGCTTTGGTTGCGGCGCATGGCTTGGGACCAATTTTGGCAACTCCGTCAAAATTTGCAACAACCACAGATTTCTTTCATTTCTTTTTCCCTGCTTTGACCGGAATGGTTGGTTTTTGGGCGACATTGTCCTTAAACATTCCAGATTTTACGCGTTATGCCACTTCTCAAAAAGCACAAATTAATGGACAAATGTATGGTTTGCCAACCTCGATGACGATGTTTGCTTTTGTAGGCGTAGTAGTGACTTCTGCCACCACGATTGTGTTTGGAACAACTATTTGGGATCCAGTAGTATTGGCTGGAAAATTTGATAGCAAACTATTGGTAAGTGTCGCAATGATTGCCGTGGCTATTTCAACGTTAGCGACGAATATTGCAGCAAATATTGTGAGTCCAGCGAATGATTTCGCGAATTTATCTCCTTCAAAAATCGACTTCAGAAAGGGCGGTTACATCACAGGAGTTATTGGAATTCTAATTTTCCCTTGGAAACTGATTGCCGATCCAACAGGTTATATTTTTACGTGGTTGGTTGGCTATTCTAGTTTGTTGGGACCAGTAGGCGGCATCATGATTGTCGATTATTATTTCATCAGAAAACAAACGTTGATAGTTGATGATTTATACAATACAAAAGGAATTTACAGCTTTTCAAACGGATTCAACACCAAAGCAATTTGGGCGTTACTCCTCGGAATTGTTCCGAATGTTCCCGGATTCTTACTCACCACTAAAGTAGTTGATAACACTATGTTTCCAGAATGGATTTCTAGTTTGTACAGTTATGCATGGTTTGTTGGTTTCGGCATTAGCGGATTTATTTATTGGATTTTAATGAAGAAAAAATAAAAATTTTAACCACATAGAAACATAGAATTTGAATTAAGAGAACATACACATAGAAAATAATTTTCACATAGTTATATAAATCTCTGAAAAGCAAAGCGTCTTTTCAATTATGCTAAAATCTATGTTTCTATGTGGTAAAAAAAATATAATTATGTCAATACTAATTAAAAACGGAAGAATCATAACAGCCACCGACGATTACATGGCTGATATTTTTATAGAAGGAGAAACCATTTCACAAATTGGTAAAAACCTAAAAGTCAATGCCGATCAAGAAATTGATGCAGCAGGAAAGTTGGTGATGCCCGGCGGAATCGACCCACACGTGCATCTCGACATGCCTTTCATGGGAACTTATAGCAGCGACAATTACCAAACCGGAACGCGTGCCGCACTTTATGGCGGAACAACAACCGTTATCGATTTCATTCTGCAAACCCAAGGCAAAAGTCTCCAGTCTGCACTACAAGAATGGAAAGGAAGAAGCGACAACAATGCCGTTGGAGATTATAGTTTCCATATGGCAGTCACCGATTTTAATGAAGACACCAAAAAAGAAATTCAACATTTTATAGAAGTTGAAGGCATCACTTCTTTCAAAACCTTCATGGCATATAAAGGCGCATTGATGATAGACGACAGACAAATGGTGGGCTTGATGCAAGAAGTCAAAAAGCACGGTGGACTAATCAACGTTCATGCTACCAACGGAGACATGATTGATTTCCTCATCGCTAAACATAAATCAGAAGGAAAACTCTCGCCATTATATCATTATTTATCACAACCTGAAGTAACCGAAGCAGAAGCGAGTAGTCGTTTTGCGGACTTGGCAGATTACACGGGATGTCCAGGCTATATCGTTCATTTGACTTGCGAAGGCGCTCTAAATGCCGTTCGATTCGCCACCAGAAGAAATCAACATGTGTTTGTAGAGACGTGCATTCAGTATCTAATTTTAGACGCCAGTTTATACGAACAAAATTTTGAAGGAGCCAAGTGGGTGATGTCGCCACCATTGCGTGAAAAGAAAGATCAAGAAACGCTGTGGGCTGGACTCAATCAAGGTTTGGTGAATGTCGTGGCTACAGACCATTGCCCATTTATGTGGGAACAAAAACTCATGGGGAAAGACGACTTTTCAAAAATTCCAAATGGTCATCCAGCAATCGAAAACAGAATGGAATTGCTGTTTAGCGAAGGCGTTAATAAGGGTCGAATTACTTTAAACAAATACGTTGAAGTAGCCAGTACAAACGCCGCCAAAATCTTCGGAATGTTCCCTAAAAAAGGAACGATTGCTATCGGAAGCGATGCCGACATTGTACTTTTTGATCCAAATGAAAAACATACACTTTCCGCCAAAACCCATCACATGAATGTAGATTACAGCGGTTATGAAGGTTGGCAAGTTACTGGAAAAGTGAAAACCGTTTTGCTTCGAGGACAAGTTGTCATTGATAATAATGAATGCAAAGTCTCGAAAGGTTACGGACAGTTTGTCAAACGAAATAAAGTAGACGGAAAAATATAAATTTCAATGTCAAAAAAAATTTTAAAAATCTTAATGAACCTTAATTTCTTAATGGTTTAAAAAACATAAAGTATGGCGAGAATAGTAAAATCGGGGCTGATTCAATTGAGTTTGGCAAAAACAGAAGGCGAAGGCACCATTGCAGAAATCATGCAAGCCATGGAAGCAAAGCATATTCCTTATATTGAAGAAGCCGGAAAGCAAGGCGTTCAAATTCTCTGCTTTCAAGAGATTTTCAACACACCTTATTTCTGCCCAGGTCAAGATAGCGCTTGGTATGCCTCCGCCGAAAGCGTTCCTGGTCCAACGACTGAAAGAATGCAAGTCTATGCCAAAAAATATGACATGGTCATTATTGTTCCAGTTTACGAAAGAGATCAAGCGGGCGTTTTATACAATACTGCTGCGGTCATCGATGCCGATGGAACCTATTTAGGCAAATACCGCAAAAATCACATTCCACAAACGGGTGGATTCTGGGAAAAGTTTTTCTTCAAACCAGGAAATTTAGGCTATCCCGTTTTTCAAACCAAATATGCCAAAGTCGGCGTGTACATTTGTTATGATCGACATTTCCCGGATGGCGCACGATGTCTCGGATTGAACGGAGCCGAAATTGTCTACAATCCATCAGCAACTACTGTTGGACAATCACAAAATCTTTGGAAATTGGAGCAGCCGGCTCACGCGGTCGCCAACGGTTATTTTATGGGCTGCATCAACCGTGTTGGCATCGAAAAACCATGGAATCTCGGACGTTTTTACGGGACATCTTATTTCGTAAATCCGTTGGGAGAAATCTTTGCTTGCGCGTCGGAAGACAAAGATGAATTGCTCGTTGCCGAATTTGATTTAGATTTAATTGAACAAATTAGAAGCAAATGGCAATTTTATCGTGACCGAAGACCAGAAACGTACGGTGAAATTGTAGCGCCATAAGTCACATTAATCATCTGATTAGCTTTCATAAAAATACAAGCCAAATTATATTTTTTAAACCACATAGAAACATAGATTAATTTACGATGCTAACTCAAAAATATTTAGATGAAGTTACCTACGAAATTCTAGGAGCTTCCATTGAAGTTCATAAGATTATGGGAAGAGGATTGCTAGAAAGTGTTTATCATCAATGCTTGAAAGAAGAATTAACACATAGAAAAATAAATTTTTTATCAGAGATGCGAATACCCGTAATATATAAAAACAGGGAATTAGAAACAGATTTTAGATGCGATTTGTTTGTTGAAAACTGTGTCGTTTTGGAATTGAAAGCTGTTTTTGAAATACACCCTATGTTCGAAGCAAAGCTTCTAAATTATATGAAACTATTAAAATCTCCAAAAGGAATATTAATCAATTTTAATTGTTTTAATATTTTTAATGAAGGTCAAAAAACCTTCGTAAATGAATACTATAGGAAACTACCAAAAGAGTAAATCTATGTTTCTATGTGGTAAAAATAGAATCAAGAACATACTAAAAAGATAAAAATATGAGTATAAAAAACAACCGTTTAACCCAAGGGGAATACCAAGAAAATTTCGCGGATATTCATCCTCCATTCGAAACACCAGATGCCGCTCTAGTAGAAGCCAATCGCTGTTTGTTTTGCTATGATCCGCCTTGTATGAAGTCGTGCCCAACATCGATCAACGTTCCAAAATTCATCAAGCAAATTGCGACGGAAAACTTGAAAGGTTCAGCGCATACAATTTTTTCTTCCAATATCATGGGTGCTGGATGCAGTAAAGTTTGCCCGGTAGAAAAATTATGTGAAGGCGCTTGTGTGTATAATTTAATGCACGAAACACCCATTCATATTGCCAAATTACAACGCTATTCTACTGAAAAAGCGATGGCTAACAAATGGCAACTATTCGAAAGAAAACCTTCCACAGGAAAACGCGTTGCCATCATTGGAGCTGGTCCAGCGGGATTAAGTTGCGCCCATACCTTAAGCCGCGAAGGAATTGATGTTACGATTTACGAAAAAGAAAGCAAAGGCGGTGGATTAATGACGTACGGCATCGCAGCCTATAAAGTCACGCCGGAGTTTTGTGAAGATGAGGTAAATTATATTACATCAATCGGCGGCATCAATATCAAATACAATCAAGAATTAGGAAAAAATATTACTGTTGAAGAATTGCAACGCAACTACGACGCGGTTTATTTGGCATTTGGTGTTGGATTAGCACGTCAGTTAGACATTCCAGGTGAACATCTTGAAGGAGTTGAAGATGCCATCAAATTTATTTACGAATTGCGAAATAATGACTTTTCTAGAATCGCGGTGGGTGATAAAGTAGCCGTAATCGGAATGGGTATGACCGCTATCGATGCCGCAACTCAAGCCAAAAGATTGGGCGCTTCGGATGTAACGTTGGTTTACAGAAGAACACAAGACGAAATGCCTTGCACGGAACATGAACTCAACATCGCCAAATTAGACGGATGTAAAGTCATTTGGTTGGCTGCGCCAAAAGAAGTTAAAGGCGAAAATGGAAAAGCCACACATTTAGTTTGCGATGTCATGAAGTTGGGAGAGCCCGACGCTAGCGGAAGAAGAAGTCCGGTAATTTCTGGAGAAACCTTTACTTTAGAAGTAGACATGGTCATCAAAGCGGCAGGTCAGATGCCTTTCCAGACTTTAGTCAACGAAAATAATTTAGAAAACAATAATGGTAAAATATCCGTTTCTGGAAAATCATCCACCAAGTTGGCTGGTGTTTTTGCCGGAGGCGATTGTGTCAACGGAGGAAGAGAAGTCGTAGATGCCGTACAAGCCGGAAAAGACGGAGCCGCCGCCATTGTAAAACATCTTTTTGGACCGGAATATATTTTAGAATCCGAACTAAAACCGGCGTTCAACATTAACTTAGTAACTTAACCCTGGTCAAGAGGATTTTAACCATTAAGAGATTAAGAAAATGAAGTTTTAAAATTTTCAACATATAAAATAATAAAAAATGGCAGATATATCAACCGATTTTTTAGGCATAAAATCACCCAATCCATTTTGGTTGGCCAGTGCGCCACCTACGGATAAATTAATAAATGTAGTTCGTGCTTTTGAAGCTGGCTGGGGCGGTGTTGTATGGAAAACGTTAGGGTCGCAAGTCAAAAATGTTTCCTCACGTTACTCATCCGTAAACTACGGAGGAAAGCGAATGATGGGTTTCAATAACATCGAATTAATCAGCGACAGACCTCTAGACATCAATCTTCGTGAAATTACCGAAGTTGTAAAAATGTTTCCAGACCGCGCGATGATTGTTTCCTTAATGGCGGACAACGACCGTAAGTCATGGCACGAACTCATCATGAAATGCGAAGATGCCGGAGCGATGGGATTTGAACTCAATTTTGGTTGTCCACACGGAATGACCGAAAGAGGCATGGGAGCAGCGGTAGGTCAAGATCCTGAAATTGCCAAAATGGTAGTCGAATGGGTTATGGAGAAAGCGACCATTCCCGTAATTACAAAACTAACTCCAAACGTGCATTCTGTAGTTCCCACCGCTCGTGGCGCAGTTGAAGGAGGAACCAATGCGTTGAGTTTAATCAATACCATTCAAAGCGTTACAGGCGTCGATTTAGATACGTTAGTTCCGAATCCATATGTCGCAGGGAAAAGCGTTTTTGGCGGCTATTGCGGTCCAGCAGTAAAACCAATCGCTTTAAAAATGTTGACGACTGTAGCGCAAGATCCAATCGCTTCTAGAGTTCCAGTTTCGGGAATTGGCGGTGTAAGTACATGGAAAGACGCCGTCGAGTTTATGCTTCTCGGTGCCACTTCTGTTCAAGTTTGTACGGCAGCAATGACACACGGTTTCCGAATTGTAGAAGACATGTGCGAAGGACTCAACAATTGGATGGACGAAAAGGCTATCAAAAAACCACCGACTTCATCGGAAAATCCGTTCGAGAAAATCACGCATTGGGAAGATCTCGATATCAATTACCATCACATTGCCAACATCGATCAAGAAAAATGCATCCACTGTGGCTTGTGTTTTATCGCTTGTGAAGACACGTCGCATCAATCCATCAATGTCGAAAGAGGAAACCCTTATAACAATTACACCATCAAAGAAGAAGAATGCGTGGGTTGTAATTTATGCAAATTGGTTTGTCCAGTCGACAATTGCATCACCATGGAAGTGCATCGTGTCGCCCCAGAATACGTCAATTGGAAAGATTGGCAAGCACGCGGTTTACCATTAAATGATCATTAAAAAAAGAAAATAGAGAATAGAAAATAGAGTAAAGAATTTAGAAATAAGTCTATTCTCTATCTTCTATTCTCTTTACTCTAAAAAAACATGAAGATAAATTCTCAAAGATTACAACAACACTTCGAAGCCATGAGCCTCATCGGTAAAATTGGCGAAACCGGAACCTGCAGGCCAGCGCATACAGAATTAGAAAAGCAAGGATTCGACATCGCCGCAACTTGGATGCAAGAAGCCGGCATGACCACCCGAATCGACAACTTCGGAAATCTCATCGGACGACTCGAAGGGAAAAACCCAAAGCTTCCGGTGCTTATGATGGGCTCGCATCTCGATTCGCAACCTTACGGCGGAAGATTCGATGGCGTTGCAGGTGTACTTTGCGCCATTGAAGTAGTCAAAACTTTACACGATAACGGCATTGTTCCAGAACGTCCAATTGAAGTGATTTCCTTTGCCGACGAAGAAGGCTGGCGGTTCAACAAAGGACTTTTCGGCTCCCGTGGCATACTTGGAAAACTCGAAGAAGGCGAATTGCAACGGGCCGATAAAGACGGCATCACGCGCGAACAAGCACTTAAAGATTTTGGTTGCGATATTACCAAATTCAAAGATTCTGAGTACCAACCGGGAAGCATTTTTTGCTTTCTAGAATTACATATAGAACAAGGTCCAGTGCTCGATATCGCCAACAAACCCATTGGCGTCGTATCTGGAATTTCAGGCCCGCTTTGGTGGACGGTTAAACTCAAAGGAATGGCAGGTCACACGGGTTCTGTACCGATGCCAATACGAAAAGATGCGCTAATGGGAGCTGCTGAAATTATCGTAGCGGTCAACGAAATTGCGACACAAATTCCAGGGGCGCCGACTGTGGGAACGGTTGGAACCATTCAAGTTTTCCCAGCTTCTAGAAATATTATTCCAGAAGAAGTGATATTCACCGTCGATTTGCGTGACATCGATCTAGAACGAAGAAACCGTTACGAGAAACAACTTCGCGACAGAATTGAATCGATTACAAAAAAACATCAATTAACTTATTCTATTTCAGAAGACACCAAAAGTGATCCGCGCTATTGTGCCGATTGGATTAAAGAAATTATTCATCAAGAATGTGAGACCTTACAATTGGATGCGCCTGAACTCATGAGCGGCCCATTTCACGATGCTTTAGCCTTGTCGTACGCTTGTGACTACGGGATGATTTTCGTTCGTTGCAAAGACGGTATCAGCCACAATCCACTTGAGTTTTCTTCGTACGAAGATTTGGCGTTGGGTGCCAATGTGATGTTGGGAACCGTTGTGGGTATTCTAAAGAAATAAAAGCCATCCAGTTTTTTGGGCGTGCCACCACTTCCGCGCGCTCCAGTGCTGTCGGGCTATGCGTTGCAAGCTTTTTTGTTCGTCACCCTTAGCGCGGTCGAAGGGCTTTTTATAGACAAAAAAGGCTTTCCACTTCTATCCCTCACGCAACCTCCGTCTTAAAAACGCAACTACCTTTTCAAAGAAAAATGGGATTTAAAAACACGCGAGGTTTTTGTGTTTGGATCGATGTAGTCAACTGTAAACCAATAATCAGTAGCGGGCAATTCATAACCATTCATCGTTCCGTCCCAACCTGTTCCACTTGGACAAATTTCCTTTATAAATTTACCATAACGGTCAAAAATAAAAATAGGAGCAAGAGGTTGATCTATGAGATCCCAAATGTTCCAAGTATCATTATAAGTATCGCCATTAGGTGTAAAGAAATGAGGATAATTGAGAATAAGCACTTCGCCGTTGAGGTCCGTACATCCTTCACTGTCCTTCACGTTTATCGTATGCAATCCGCTCGGCACATTATAGAACACATTTGAATTTTGAAAAGCGCCCGAATCCAATTGATACTGAAATGGTCCTGTCCCCGCAGGAGTATTCACCATTATATAAGGATAATCTTCAAAAGCTTCTGTCACGCTAATCGTAAATGCGTCAGCTATAACAGAAGAAGTTATCGTAGCGTAAACCTCATTCGAAACACAGCCAGTAGCGCTATTGGTCGCAATAACCGAATAGGTTCCGGCATCTGATGCGGCAATGGTTGTGCTAGTTTCACCTGGAATTGTAGTTCCTTCAAATAACCATTGAAAATCATGAGACGAATCAGCCAATCCCGTGCTGAAAACATAAGGCTGAGCAGCTGTGCCGGTTGCTAATTCAATACAAATTGCACCGTCACTTAAGGTAGGTTTTGGGAGCGGTTTAACATTGACTACAACGAAAGCTGCGTTTCCAATACAACCATTCAAAGATGGCGTTACAGTATAAACGGCATTGCCTCCATTAGTCGAATTTAGTGTTTGATTGATGCTGTTTCCTGATCCGCTAGTTGCGCCAGTAACACCACTCTGACTTGCAGTCCAAATGAAAGTAGCCCCAGAAGCGGTTGCCGTCAAAAGCACATTTGAAGTGTCATTACTACAAATGGTGTTAATACCTGAGTTAGTTAATTGTGGTGTTGGAGTAACGGTAATTTGTCTGTCGACCGTAGCATTTGGACAGCCTCCCGTTCCTAGAATAGTATAAGTTATGGTCGCAATTCCTGGCGAAATACCAGTAACAATTCCAGTTAACGGAGTCACTGTCGCAACCAACGGATTAGAGGAAGTCCAAGTGCCACCAGCAACACTTGACGAAAAATTTCTTGAATTTCCTTGACAAACGGTTTGAATTCCGGCTAAAGTTCCAGCGATAGGTTGAGCAGTTATTACTACAGTAGCCATCGAACTATCAGAAACACAAGGCGCTACTCCGTTGAGTGTATATATGAAAGTACTAGTTGTAGCGCCAATAGCTGGAATAAAAGTACCCGAAGCGGCATTAAAAGTTCCACCGGCGCCAGAAGTTCTAGTCCATATACCGCCAGGTTGCTCACCTGTAATTAATGTGAACAAATTAATGGAAGCATTATTCGTTTCGCAGACAGAAGTATTTCCATCCAAACCTGCGTTTGGTTGAGGATTGATAATAATTGTAGCGAGTGAAGCATCATTCACGCAAGGCGCTGCACCACCGAGGGTATAGGTAAACGTTGAAGACGAAGCACCAGTGGCTGGCACAAAAGTTCCCGATGCAGCATTAAAAGTTCCACCAGCACCAGAAGTTCTTGTCCAAACTCCACCTGGTTGTTCTCCAGTTATTAAAGAAAATAAACTGATCGAAGCGACAGATGAATCACAAACAGTCACGTTACCATCCGCTCCTGCATTAGGTTGAGGATTAATAGTAACAGTAGCGAGTGAAGTATCATTTAAACAAGGCGCTGCACCATTCACGGTATAAGCAAAAGTCGAAGAAGAAGTGCCTGCGGCCGGCACAAAAATTCCCGAAGTTGCATTAAAATTCCCACCGGTACCAGAAGTTCTAGTCCACACGCCGCCAGCTTGTTCACCAATTATTAAAGAGAATAAATCAATTGAAGTAATAGAAGAATCACAAATAGTCACACCTCCATCAACACCTGCAACGGGTTGTGCAATTATCGAGATAGTAGCTATCGATGTATCATTGACACAAGGTGCCACACCTGTAAGCGTATAGGTAAACGTTGAAGTCGAAGCACTCGCAGCTGGCACAAATGTTCCTGCAGCGGCATTGAAAGTTCCGCCAGCTCCAGAAGTTCTAGTCCAAACTCCGCCAGCTTGCTCGCCGGAGATTAAAGAAAACAAATCAATCGAAGCGACAGAAGAATCGCAAACAGTGACACTTCCATCCAAACCTGCAGTAGGTTGCGAATTGATAGTAACACTAGCTAAAGAACTATCCGAAGCACAAGGCGCCACACCACTAACGGTGTAGGTAAAAGTCGAAGAAGAAGCACCTACAGCAGGCACAAAAGTACCAGCACCAGCATTAAAAGTTCCACCAAGTCCAGAAGTTCTAGTCCACACACCGCCGGCTTGTTCACCAGTGATTAAAGAGAACAAATCAATCGAAGCCAAAGACGACTCGCAAACAGCAGTACTACCATCCACACCTGCTAGAGGCGGCGCATTAATGACAATAGCCGTTGTTGCCACAACAGGGCTACAACCAGCTGTTGCAGCAATGGTATAGGTAATGGTATAAGGACCAGGAATACTTGTACTAGCAATGATCTCACCACTAGCGGCATTCAAAGAGAGTCCAGCAGTTGAAGAATAAATACCTCCAGTAAAGAGTCCAGTTCCCACTAAAGTGACACTTTGCACCGAGACATCAGAAGAACAAAACGGACTGGAAGCATATGAAATAGAAGCCGTTGGCGGATTACAATTGTTGGCAGTACAAGTAGCAGAAGAACTAGCGAAACAAGTTCCAACTCCACCAGTTGGAATCACGGTAATATTTACGTTATCCCCAGGTGTTAAACCAGAGACGGAGTACGTAAGCAGATTTCCAATAGGTCCAATTACCACAACTGGATTGGCATTGATTTGATAGGACACGGTATATCCACTAGCTCCAGTCACACCAGTCCAGTTAAAGACTACAGAAGTTGTTGTTGAAGCTCCACAATTAATGGTTGGGGTAAGAACAGGATTTATGGTAACACCAGCTAAAGAACTATCCGAAGCACAAGGCGCCACACCATTCACGGTGTAGGTAAAAGTCGAAGAAGAAGCGCCTACAGCCGGTACAAAAGTTCCACCAGCAGCATTGAAAGTTCCGCCAAGTCCCGAAGTTCTTGTCCAAACTCCGCCGGCTTGCTCACCAGTAATTAATGAGAACAAATCAATCGAAGCCAAAGACGACTCACAAACAGCAGTACTTCCATCCACACCCGCTACAGGCGGTGCATTAATCACAATAGCAGTGGTTGCCACAACAGGGCTACAACCGGCAGTTGCAGCAATGGTGTAGGTAATGGTGTAAGGACCAGGCGTACTTGTACTTGCGATGATCTCACCGCTAGCAGCATTTAAAGATAGTCCAGCAGTTGAAGAATAAACACCACCAGTAAAGAGTCCAGTTCCCACTAAAGTTACACTTTGCACCGACGCATCAGAAGAACAAAACGGACTGGAAGCATATGAAATAGAAGCCGTTGGCGGATTACAATTATTAGCAGTACAAGTAGCAGAAGCCAAATCAAAACAAGTTCCAGCACCACCAGTTGGAGTTAGCGTAATAGTCACATTGTCCCCTGGCGTTAAACCAGAGACGGAGTAAGTAAGCAGATTTCCAATAGGTCCAATTACCACAACTGGATTGGCATTGATTTGATAAGACACGGTATATCCAGTAGCACCAGCCACACTGGCCCAGTTAAAGACTACAGAAGTTGTTGTTGAAGCTCCACAATTAATGGTTGGGGTAAGAACAGGATTTATGGTAACACCAGCTAAAGAACTATCCGAAGCACAAGGCGCCACACCACTAACGGTGTAGGTAAAAGTCGAAGAAGAAGCACCTACAGCTGGCACAAAAGTACCAGCACCAGCATTAAAAGTTCCACCAAGTCCCGAAGTTCTAGTCCACACCCCGCCGGCTTGTTCACCAGTTATTAAAGAGAACAAATCAATAGAAGACAAAGACGACTCACAAACAGCAGTACTTCCATCCACACCCGCTACAGGCGGCGCATTAATGACAATAGCCGTTGTTGCCACAACAGGGCTACAACCAGCTGTTGCAGCAATGGTATAGGTAATGGTATAAGGACCAGGAATACTTGTACTAGCAATGATCTCACCGCTGGCAGTATTCAAAGATAGTCCAGCAGTTGAAGAATATACACCTCCAGTAAAGAGTCCAGTTCCCACTAAAGTGACACTTTGCACAGATGCATCAGAAGAACAAAACGGACTGGAAGCATATGAAATAGAAGCCGTTGGCGGATTACAATTATTGGCGGTACAAGTAGCAGAAGAACTAGCGAAACAAGTTCCAACTCCACCAGTTGGAATCACGGTAATATTTACGTTATCCCCAGGTGTTAAACCAGAGACGGAGTACGTAAGCAGATTTCCAATAGGTCCAATTACCACAACTGGATTGGCATTGATTTGATAGGACACGGTATATCCACTAGCACCAGCCACACTGGCCCAGTTAAAGACTACAGAAGTTGTTGTTGAAGCTCCACAATTAATGGTTGGGGTAAGAACAGGATTTATGGTAACACCAGCTAAAGAACTATCCGAAGCACAAGGCGCCACACCACTAACGGTATAAGTAAAAGTCGAAGAAGAAGCGCCTACAGCTGGCACAAAAGTTCCGCCAGCAGCATTGAAAGTACCACCAAGTCCAGAAGTTCTAGTCCACACACCGCCGGCTTGTTCACCAGTGATTAATGAGAACAAATCAATCGAAGCCAAAGACGACTCGCAAACAGCAGTACTACCATCCACACCTGCTAGAGGCGGCGCATTAATGACAATAGCCGTTGTTGCCACAACAGGGCTACAACCGGCAGTTGCAGCAATGGTATAAGTAATAGTGTAAGGACCAGGCGTACTTGTACTAGCAATGATCTCACCGCTGGCAGTATTCAAAGAGAGTCCAGCAGTTGAAGAATACACACCACCAGTAAAGAGTCCAGTTCCCACTAAAGTGACACTTTGCACCGAGACATCAGAAGAACAAAACGGACTGGAAGCATATGAAATAGAAGCCGTTGGCGGATTACAATTATTGGCGGTACAAGTAGCAGAAGAACTAGCGAAACAAGTTCCAACTCCACCAGTTGGAATCACGGTAATATTTACGTTATCCCCAGGTGTTAAACCAGAGACGGAGTACGTAAGCAGATTTCCAATAGGTCCAATTACCACAACTGGATTGGCATTGATTTGATAGGACACTGTATATCCACTAGCACCAGCCACACTGGCCCAGTTAAAGACTACCGAAGTTGTTGTTGAAGCGCCACAATTAATGGTTGGGGTAAGAACAGGATTTATGGTAACACCAGCTAAAGAACTATCCGAAGCACAAGGCGCCACACCACTAACGGTATAGGTAAAAGTCGAAGAAGAAGCGCCTACAGCCGGCACAAAAGTTCCAGCAGCAGCATTAAAAGTTCCACCAAGTCCAGAAGTTCTAGTCCACACTCCGCCGGCTTGTTCGCCAGTAATTAAAGAGAACAAATCAATCGAAGCCAAAGACGACTCACAAACAGCAGTACTACCATCCACACCTGCTAGAGGCGGCGCATTAATGACAATAGCCGTTGTTGCCACAACAGGGCTACAACCAGCAGTTGCAGCAATGGTATAGGTAATGGTATAAGGACCAGGAATACTTGTACTAGCAATGATCTCACCACTGGCGGTATTCAAAGAGAGTCCAGCAGTTGAAGAATACACACCACCGGTAAATAGTCCAGTTCCTACTAGTGTTACACTTTGCACAGATGCATCAGAAGAACAAAACGGACTGGAAGCATATGAAATAGAAGCCGTTGGCGGATTACAATTGTTGGCAGTACAAGTAGCAGAAGAACTAGCGAAACAAGTTCCAACTCCACCAGTTGGAATCACGGTAATATTTACGTTATCCCCTGGAGTTAAACCAGAGACTGAGTAGGTAAGCAGATTTCCAATAGGTCCAATTACTACAATTGGGTTGGCATTGATTTGATAGGACACTGTATATCCACTAGCACCAGCCACACTGGCCCAGTTAAAGACTACCGAAGTTGTTGTTGAAGCGCCACAATTAATGGTTGGGGTAAGAACAGGATTTATGGTAACACTAGCTAAAGAACTATCCGAAGCACAAGGCGCCACACCACTAACGGTATAAGTAAAAGTTGAAGAAGAAGCGCCTACAGCAGGCACAAAAGTACCAGCACCAGCATTAAAAGTTCCACCAAGTCCCGAAGTTCTAGTCCACACACCGCCGGCTTGTTCACCAGTGATTAATGAGAACAAATCAATCGAAGCCAAAGACGACTCACAAACAGCAGTACTACCATCCACACCTGCTAGAGGCGGCGCATTAATGACAATAGCCGTTGTTGCCACAACAGGGCTACAACCGGCAGTTGCAGCAATGGTATAGGTAATGGTATAAGGCCCAGGAATACTTGTACTAGCAATGATCTCACCACTGGCGGTATTCAAAGAGATTCCAGCAGTTGAAGAATAAACACCACCAGTAAAGAGTCCAGTTCCCACTAAAGTGACACTTTGCACCGAGACATCAGAAGAACAAAACGGACTGGAAGCATATGAAATAGAAGCCGTTGGCGGATTACAATTGTTGGCGGTACAAGTAGCAGAAGAACTAGCGAAACAAGTTCCAACTCCACCAGTTGGAATCACGGTAATATTTACGTTATCCCCTGGAGTTAAACCAGAGACGGAGTAAGTAAGCAGATTTCCAATAGGTCCAATTACCACAATTGGATTGGCATTGATTTGATAGGACACTGTATATCCACTAGCACCAGCCACACTGGCCCAGTTAAAGACTACCGAAGTTGTTGTTGAAGCGCCACAATTAATGGTTGGGGTAAGAACAGGATTTATGGTAACACTAGCTAAAGAACTATCCGAAGCACAAGGCGCCACACCACTAACGGTGTAGGTAAAAGTCGAAGAAGAAGCGCCTACAGCAGGCACAAAAGTTCCACCAGCAGCATTGAAAGTTCCACCAAGTCCAGAAGTTCTAGTCCACACACCACCGGCTTGTTCGCCAGTGATTAATGAGAACAAATCAATCGAAGCCAAAGACGACTCACAAACAGCAGTACTACCATCCACACCTGCTAGAGGCGGCGCATTAATGACAATAGCCGTTGTTGCCACAACAGGGCTACAACCGGCAGTTGCAGCAATGGTATAGGTAATGGTATAAGGCCCAGGAATACTTGTACTAGCAATGATCTCACCACTGGCGGTATTCAAAGAGAGTCCAGCAGTTGAAGAATACACACCACCGGTAAATAGTCCAGTTCCTACTAGTGTTACACTTTGCACAGATGCATCAGAAGAACAAAACGGACTGGAAGCATATGAAATAGAAGCCGTTGGCGGATTACAATTATTGGCCGTACAAGTAGCAGAAGAACTAGCGAAACAAGTTCCAACTCCACCAGTTGGAATCACGGTAATATTTACGTTATCCCCTGGAGTTAAACCAGAGACGGAGTAAGTAAGCAGATTTCCAATAGGTCCAATTACCACAATTGGATTGGCATTGATTTGATAGGACACTGTATATCCACTAGCACCAGCCACACTGGCCCAGTTAAAGACTACCGAAGTTGTTGTTGAAGCGCCACAATTAATGGTTGGGGTAAGAACAGGATTTATGGTAACACTAGCTAAAGAACTATCCGAAGCACAAGGTGCCACACCACTAACGGTGTAGGTAAAAGTCGAAGAAGAAGCGCCTACAGCCGGTATAAAAGTTCCACCAGCAGCATTGAAAGTTCCACCTACTCCAGAAGTTCTAGTCCACACACCACCGGCTTGTTCGCCAGTGATTAAAGAGAACAAATCAATCGAAGCCAAAGACGACTCACAAACAGCAGTACTACCATCCACACCCGCTACAGGCGGCGCATTAATGACAATAGCCGTTGTTGCCACAACAGGGCTACAACCGGCAGTTGCAGCAATGGTATAGGTAATGGTATAAGGACCAGGAATACTTGTACTAGCAATGATCTCACCACTAGCGGTATTCAAAGAGAGTCCAGCAGTTGAAGAATACACACCACCGGTAAATAGTCCAGTTCCTACTAGTGTTACACTTTGCACAGATGCATCAGAAGAACAAAACGGACTGGAAGCATATGAAATAGAAGCCGTTGGCGGATTACAATTGTTGGCAGTACAAGTAGCAGAAGAACTAGCGAAACAAGTTCCAACTCCACCAGTTGGAATCACGGTAATATTTACGTTATCCCCTGGCGTTAAACCAGAGACGGAGTAAGTAAGCAGATTTCCAATAGGTCCAATTACTACAATTGGATTGGCATTGATTTGATAGGACACTGTATATCCAGTAGCAGCTGCCACACCAGTCCAGTTAAAGACTACAGAAGTTGTTGTTGAAGCGCCACAATTAATGGTTGGTGTAAGAACAGGATTTATGGTAACACCAGCTAAAGAACTATCCGAAGCACAAGGCGCCACACCATTCACGGTATAAGTAAAAGTTGAAGAAGAAGCGCCTACAGCCGGTACAAAAGTTCCACCAGCAGCATTGAAAGTTCCACCAAGTCCCGAAGTTCTTGTCCACACCCCGCCGGCTTGTTCGCCAGTGATTAAAGAGAACAAATCAATCGAAGCCAAAGACGACTCACAAACAGCAGTACTACCATCCACACCTGCTAGAGGCGGCGCATTAATGACAATAGCAGTTGTTGCCACAACAGGGCTACAACCAGCTGTTGCAGCAATGGTATAGGTAATGGTATAAGGACCAGGAATACTTGTACTAGCAATGATCTCACCACTAGCGGTATTCAAAGAGAGTCCAGCAGTTGAAGAATACACACCACCGGTAAATAGTCCAGTTCCTACTAGTGTTACACTTTGCACAGATGCATCAGAAGAACAAAACGGACTGGAAGCATATGAAATAGAAGCCGTTGGCGGATTACAATTGTTGGCAGTACAAGTAGCAGAAGAACTAGCGAAACAAGTTCCAACTCCACCAGTTGGAATCACGGTAATATTTACGTTATCCCCTGGAGTTAAACCAGAGACTGAGTAGGTAAGCAGATTTCCAATAGGTCCAATTACTACAATTGGGTTGGCATTGATTTGATAGGACACTGTATATCCACTAGCACCAGCCACACTGGCCCAGTTAAAGACTACCGAAGTTGTTGTTGAAGCGCCACAATTAATGGTTGGGGTAAGAACAGGATTTATGGTAACACCAGCTAAAGAACTATCCGAAGCACAAGGCGCCACACCATTCACGGTATAAGTAAAAGTTGAAGAAGAAGCACCTACAGCAGGTACAAAAGTTCCACCAGCAGCATTGAAAGTACCACCAAGTCCAGAGGTTCTAGTCCAGACACCGCCGGCTTGTTCACCAGAGATTAAAGAGAACAAATCAATGGAAGCAATAGACGAATCGCAAACAGTCACATTACCATCAACGCCGGCATTGGGTTGCGGATCTATTGTAATTGTCGCAATAGAAGTATCATTCACACAAGGTGCCACACCTGTCAGTGTATAAGTAAAAGTCGAAGAAGAAGCGCCTACAGCTGGCACAAAAGTTCCACCAGCAGCATTAAAAGTTCCGCCAGTTCCAGAAGTTCTAGTCCACACACCGCCGGCTTGTTCACCAGAGATTAAAGAGAACAAATCAATGGAAGCAATAGACGAATCGCAAACAGTCACATTACCATCAACGCCGGCATTGGGTTGCGGATTAATAGTAATTGTCGCAACAGAAGTATCATTCACACAAGGCGCCACTCCTGTCAGTGTATAAGTAAAAGTTGAAGAAGAGGCACCTACAGCTGGCACAAAAGTTCCACCAGCAGCATTGAAAGTTCCGCCTACTCCAGAAGTTCTAGTCCAGACACCGCCGGCTTGTTCACCAGTTATTAAAGAGAACAAATCAATAGAAGCAATAGAAGAATCACAAACAGTCACACTTCCATCTACACCAGCATTGGGTTGAGGATTAATAGTAATTGTCGCAACAGAAGTATCATTCACACAAGGCGCTACCCCTGTGAGTGTATAAGTAAAAGTTGAAGAAGAAGCGCCTACAGCTGGCACAAAAGTTCCACCAGCAGCATTGAAAGTACCACCAAGTCCAGAGGTTCTAGTCCACTTCCTACTAGTGTTACACTTTGCACCGAGACATCAGAAGAACAAAACGGACTGGAAGCATATGAAATAGAAGCCGTTGGCGGATTACAATTGTTGGCAGTACAAGTAGCAGAAGAACTAGCGAAACAAGTTCCAACTCCACCAGTTGGAATCACGGTAATATTTACGTTATCCCCAGGTGTTAAACCAGAGACGGAGTAAGTAAGCAGATTTCCAATAGGTCCAATTACCACAATTGGATTGGCATTGATTTGATAAGAAACGGAATACCCAGTAGCACCAGCCACACTGGCCCAGTTAAAGACTACAGAAGTTGTTGTTGAAGCGCCACAATTAATGGTTGGTGTAAGAACAGGATTTATGGTAACACCAGCTAAAGAACTATCCGAAGCACAAGGCGCCACACCATTCACGGTATAAGTAAAAGTCGAAGAAGAAGCGCCTACAGCCGGTACAAAAGTTCCACCAGCAGCATTGAAAGTTCCACCAAGTCCCGAAGTTCTAGTCCACACTCCACCGGCTTGTTCGCCAGTGATTAATGAGAACAAATCAATGGAAGCAATAGACGAATCGCAAACAGTCACATTACCATCAACGCCGGCATTGGGTTGCGGATTAATAGTAATTGTCGCAACAGAAGTATCATTCACACAAGGTGCCACACCTGTCAGTGTATAAGTAAAAGTCGAAGAAGAAGCGCCTACAGCTGGCACAAAAGTTCCACCAGCAGCATTAAAAGTTCCGCCAGCTCCAGAAGTTCTAGTCCACACACCGCCGGCTTGTTCACCAGAGATTAAAGAGAACAAATCAATGGAAGCAATAGACGAATCGCAAACAGTCACATTACCATCAACGCCGGCATTGGGTTGCGGATTAATAGTAATTGTCGCAACAGAAGTATCATTCACACAAGGCGCCACTCCTGTCAGTGTATAAGTAAAAGTTGAAGAAGAGGCACCTACAGCTGGACAAAAGTTCCACCAGCAGCATTGAAAGTTCCGCCAACTCCAGAAGTTCTAGTCCAGACACCGCCGGCTTGTTCACCAGTTATTAAAGAGAACAAATCAATAGAAGCAATAGAAGAATCACAAACAGTCACACTTCCATCTACACCAGCATTGGGTTGAGGATTAATAGTAATTGTCGCAACAGAAGTATCATTCACACAAGGCGCTACCCCTGTGAGTGTATAAGTAAAAGTTGAAGAAGAAGCGCCTACAGCTGGCACAAAAGTTCCACCAGCAGCATTGAAAGTACCACCAAGTCCAGAGGTTCTAGTCCAGACACCGCCGGCTTGTTCACCAGAGATTAAAGAGAACAAATCAATGGAAGCAATAGACGAATCGCAAACAGTCACATTACCATCAACGCCGGCATTGGGTTGCGGATTAATAGTAATTGTCGCAACAGAAGTATCATTCACACAAGGCGCCACTCCTGTCTGTGTATAAGTAAAAGTTGAAGAAGAGGCACCTACAGCTGGCACAAAAGTTCCACCAGCAGCATTGAAAGTTCCGCCTACTCCAGAAGTTCTAGTCCAGACACCGCCGGCTTGTTCACCAGTTATTAAAGAGAACAAATCAATAGAAGCAATAGAAGAATCACAAACAGTCACACTTCCATCTACACCAGCATTGGGTTGAGGATTAATAGTAATTGTCGCAACAGAAGTATCATTCACACAAGGCGCTACCCCTGTGAGTGTATAAGTAAAAGTCGAAGAAGAAGCGCCTACAGCTGGCACAAAAGTTCCACCAGCAGCATTGAAAGTACCACCAAGTCCAGAAGTTCTAGTCCAGACACCGCCGGCTTGTTCACCAGAGATTAAAGAGAACAAATCAATGGAAGCAATAGACGAATCGCAAACAGTCACATTACCATCAACGCCGGCATTGGGTTGCGGATTAATAGTAATTGTCGCAACAGAAGTATCATTCACACAAGGCGCCACTCCTGTAAGTGTATAAGTAAAAGTTGAAGAAGAGGCACCTACAGCTGGCACAAAAGTACCAGCACCAGCATTAAAAGTTCCACCAAGTCCCGAAGTTCTAGTCCACACCCCGCCGGCTTGTTCGCCAGTGATTAAAGAAAACAAATCAATCGAAGCAATAGAAGAATCACAAACAGTCACACTTCCATCCAGACCTGCATTGGGTTGCGGGTCTATAGTTATTGTCGCAATAGAAGCATCATTCACACATGGTGCCACACCTGTCACGGTATAAGTAAAAGTCGAAGAAGAAGCGCCTACAGCTGGCACAAAAGTTCCACCAGCAGCATTAAAAGTTCCGCCAGCTCCAGAAGTTCTAGTCCACACCCCGCCGGCTTGTTCGCCAGTGATTAATGAGAACAAATCAATCGAACCAATAGAAGAATCACAAACAGTCACACTTCCATCCAGACCTGCATTGGGTTGAGGATCTATTGTAATTGTCGCAATAGAAGCATCATTCACACAAGGTGCCACACCACTAACGGTATAAGTAAAAGTCGAAGAAGAAGCGCCTACAGCTGGTATAAAAGTTCCGCCAGCAGCATTGAAAGTTCCGCCAGCTCCAGAAGTTCTAGTCCACACACCGCCGGCTTGTTCACCAGTGATTAAAGAAAACAAATCAATCGAAGCAATTGACGAATCACAAACAGTCACACTTCCATCCACACCTGCATTGGGTTGCGGGTCTATAGTAATTGTCGCAATAGAAGTATCATTCACACAAGGGGCCACACCTGTCAGTGTATAAGTAAAAGTCGAAGAAGAAGCGCCTACAGCCGGTACAAAAGTTCCACCAGCAGCATTGAAAGTTCCGCCAGCTCCAGAAGTTCTAGTCCACACACCGCCGGCTTGTTCACCAGTGATTAAAGAAAACAAATCAATCGAAGCAATTGACGAATCACAAACAGTCACACTTCCATCCAGACCTGCATTGGGTTGAGGGTCTATTGTTATTGTCGCAATAGAAGCATCATTCACACAAGGTGCCACACCTGTCAGTGTATAAGTAAAAGTCGAAGAAGAAGCGCCTACAGCCGGTATAAAAGTTCCACCAGCAGCATTGAAAGTTCCACCTACTCCAGAAGTTCTAGTCCACACACCGCCGGCTTGTTCGCCAGTGATTAATGAGAACAAATCAATCGAAGCGATAGAAGAGTCACAAACAGTCACGGTACCATCCACACCTGCATTAGGTGGTGCATTAATCGTTAATGTAGTAGTTGTAGAAGTTGCTGGGCAACTGCCGCTGGCTGGAATTGTATACGTAATCGTGTAGGGACCTGGAGTGCTTGAACTTGGAGTTATCAAACCACTGCTTGAATTTATTGTTAAGCCCAATGTAGAACTATATGTTCCTCCAGTATAGGCACCTGTACCAGCTAATGTTGCCGCTTGTGTGCCACTCGTTGTACAAACAGAAGCAGAGGGATAACTTATCGTTGCGGTCGGTCCGGCAGTAGTTCCAATTGTGACTTGACTAGTGGTAGTGCAGCCTACTCCATTATTTGCCGTTAGTGTATAAGTCGTTGGAACAAGTGGACACACCGTTGGAGTTAAGGTGGTTGCATTGGTCATTGCAGTTGTTGGAGACCATGTAAATGGAGGTAAATTATTATTAAATGTAATTGTCCAATTATTTATGCTTCCTAAATCACCCCCTATGTCATCTTGAACAAACAAATTCCAAGTGCCATTTGAATTGCAACCATTTAATAACGCAAAAGAATCTTCTGGAGCGTAGGTCCCTGTAAAAGGGGCAGTTCCGGCGGTTATTGGACTAATTGCTGTTGGAGTAAAGCAAGTGTTGGTATAATTCTCACCAAGCCCACCATTATCTGTTGATAATTGAATAATAGTGCCGTTTGGACATTGAAGAAAAATATCTAAATCAGAATCCCACGTATGTGTCAAATTAATGCAAACAGACGCAATAGAAGTGTTCGCTACCGTTGTCGGCACAATTCCCGAGACAATAATAGGTGAATTAACACCGACAATACTTCCATCCGGAATGGGGAATAATGTATTATTTGAAAAGCTTAAAGGTCCTACAGAACCAACAGCATTGGTAGATCCACTCAGATTAATGCAAGCGCCAGGACAAACCGAACCACCGGCGCCGGCATTTACAGTTGGAAGAGGGTTTACAGTAACCGTTTGCGTAATTGAATTTTGGCAACCTCCAGGCACAGCAGTAACAAGTAAAGTTACTGACTGAGGTCCTGACGTGGCGAAAACATGCGATGGATTTTCTAAGTTGGAAGTAAATCCGTCTCCAAAATTCCAGCTATATGTAAAGTTACCATTTGTCGTGTTAGTAAATTGCGTTGCTGTTCCTATACAAGCAGTTGTAGCAGTAAAAGTGGGATTTGGACTAGCAAATGTGGCAGTTGTTCCAGTAAAATCTAGTGTAAATCCAGCGTTGGAAGCAGCGGTAAAACGATCGACCAAAATCGTGTACGTTTGTCCGGCCGTAACTGCCAAAACTGGTTCACATTGTCCACCCGGACAGCCTAATCCCGTTGTTCCGTTTGCTCCGAGGGCAGGGCTCCAATTACACGAGAGCTCTGTACCTAAGCACGCAGTTGTAGTATCAAATATTGCAAAATCATAGTCAACAGCAACTGTTGGAGTAATGGTGAATGCTAAATTACCAGAAGTTGCAGCCGTAAAAGTATACCAGTTAGATGACCTTTCGCCTGGAGCGCCAAAACATGTCGGCGCCTCTTGGGTTGAACCCACTCCTCCAACACCATCAGGTACTGATAATGCACTGGGACTGCATAATGTTTGAGCTCCAGCGCAGTCTTGAATCGGCAACGGAGGGCCAATTGGGAGTGATTCCTGAACGCAGACACCAAATGTTCCAGTAGTATTTCCATTGCCATCAACAGCAATGTAATAGGTGTTTGTAGGAGTTAAGCCATGTAAAATAACATCCGTGTGCAACAAACCGCCTGCAGTATTAACGTCTTCTTGACATCCAATCTGTGTCAAAGCACCACAGGCGCCACTATAAATTGCGATCTGGGTGTTGCCTAATGTACCAGCAAAATTGGTCGAAATTTCAACATCAGCAGTTGTTGCTACAAATGAAAACCAAACGGTATTACTCATGGTGTTAGGTGTCCAGCAAGCAGGTGTTGCAGGATTGCCAATTGTTGTTGCTGCAACATTGGTATACAATATTGAAGTACAACTACCAGCACCTACCGTTAGTGGTTCTGCAGTCAGACAAGTATCATTTGGCGGTTGGGCATAACTATGCTCTGTAAAAAAAATAAACATAAAAATAGCACACAATAAAGAAAAATTGAACTTCATAGGTCCTAAGTCTTACTGTTTCGTTTTGTTGTGTCTAAGATATTCTTCTCGGCTGACTGGCTTGTCATTGACAATATAAAAAATTTCGGGAGAAGCTTTCAATGATGGTGCAAAATTCTCTTTTGGAACTTTGGTATTTGACTCAAAATGTAGAGAATCTTTGTTTTTATCGGAGATCAAATTATTGCTAACAACTGCTTTATTTGAGGTTAAAGTTTGTGAAAAGGCATTGTCTAATGCAATAAAAAATAACAGGAAGGAAAGTAATTTTCTTAACATTGGTACTTCGTTGAATTTTCATTAAATGCCACAATAAGGCTACTGAGAATGCCGCAGATGATTTGTAGTTAACTCGTCAACAAAATCAAAAAGAAATTCGAATATAAATAAGTAGAAATGGGATGTTAAAAGTAGTAAAAAAATATCAAATATATCTGAATTTAGCATCAAATTTTTAAATTGTTTGAAGTTAATATAGGAGTTATTTACAATTCATTGAACTTAATAAAATTTCTTAAGATGAATGCACATCCGTGATAATGCAGTTGCCTGGATTGGTATTTTAATATTCTGACGGTACTCAATGTCGTTTTTAAAAAATATAAAACAAGAACTTAATTGAACCTAATAGATTTTTCATATTTTTATCAATTGTTTTTTGAAGAAAGTGGCAACTTGCATTAATGCAGAATAATAGTAATGCTACATTTCCTGCGAAAGAGGAAAGATTGTCCTATTTTGGGCGATGTGCTACGTAAAATATAGCGACAAGTATATAGAAAATTATAGACATTAATATCCGTTTCGATTTTGCTTTAAGAGCACCTAACTAAGGAATTATGAAGAAAAAATTTGTTTTGGTTTTGTTTTTCATTTCATTTTTGACCAACGCGCAGACTATTTGGCCAACATTACTACAAATGAGAGAAGCCTTTAATCCTGGGAGCCTTTCTCCTCTCTTGTGGGTAAATCCATATAGAGATGCCTACGTATCGACAACTGATAACAATGGCATTCGGCAAAAAGGAAATATTATTGACAGTGCAACAGCAAGAACCGGACAAGAATTAGCTACAGTAGGAACTTTAGGTAGTAAACCAATATATAATGGGGAAGGCTGGTACTTTGAGCCAGCAGCTAAACTCACAACTGGTAATAATTCGACCTATAATTTTTTGCATAATGGTAGCAATTTCGATGTTTGGTGCACTGCTTTTATTTGTCCGCCTGCATCAGGAAATTACTATCGAGCTTTGATTTGTACTAATGGTGTTTCAGATGCTGCTAAAGGAATTTTAGTAAGGATAAGTTCAGTCAACGGAAACAATAGTTGTGAAGTTAGAATAGGGAATGGAGTAAGTGCATACATTAGCCTTACTGGTCTAAATTCGCTAACACCAAATGCAACAAATACGATCAGAGTCACTAAGTCTGGAAATATTGCCAAGTTGTTCGTCAATGGCAATCAAGTCGCTTCACAAACAATCACTTTGACGCCAAGTACAGCCGATGCAGCAGGTGTTATGACATTAGCTAGTAGTAGCAGTGCGACTGTTAATGTTTACCTTAAGGATGTGATGATTTTTAATCGCGCCCTAACTGCAACAGAGGTCACATCGATGAATAGTCGAAATTTTGCTACGATTACACCCACTCCAATAAATGTTTACTTGTTAGCTGGAGATTCAAACTGCGCAGGTCGAGGGTTAAATAGTGCCATTGCTTCAGATTTGACCGGAAATATTGCACGCGCATACATACCCCAATATACTGCATCTTATGATAATAGTACGTATTTAAGTAAGTTACTATTGGGCACTAATCAAACAATTCCGACCGAAAATACTACTACGCTGCATGGCGCGGAAATGAGATTTGGAAAAGCGATGGGTGCTGTTGCCGACACTTTTATTATTAAATATGGAATTGGAAGCATTCCGCTTTATCAAAGTGCATTCGGAGATTGGAACGTAGCTAGTTCTGCTTCTTACTTTAAAAAATTCACCACCGCAGTTATTCCACAAGCGTTGAATGATTTAGTACACGTTTATAGAAGAACACCTGTATTCAGAGGTTTTATTTGGACTCACGGGGCCAATGATGCTATTGTAGGCGGCTCTAATTTGCCTTGGACAAGAACCGGATCCACTGTAATTATAACGGAAATTTCACACGGACTTCGAACAGGTTATAAGATACCAGTTACCAACTCGAGCGATTCGTCGACACTCCCTATCGGTATCTACAATGTGACCAAAATAGATAACAATACATTTTCAATTGCTGGTGTAGATTCTGGAGCTACTTCTGGAACTATATCTTATTCTGCTGGATCAACCTATAAGGCTAATTTAACGGCGTTAATTAATGGAACAATAGATTATTTAACGACTACTGTAAGAAATCAGATAACGGGCGATTACGGCTATCCGGTCAATAAATTGAGAATCTTTATTCCAGAAACAAAATCTTCTTTAAATCCGTTTGATGCAACTTCGTATAGCCAAATATTGGCAGGACAACAAAGTATTGGGAGCAATTTCTTAATTGAAAACGCCTCAAGATCAGCCAATGTTAGAGGAACCATCTCTCAATCAACAGAAGATCTAAGTATGCAAGATGTGCTTCATTATAGTACGAGCGCTTATGACACTTTAGGTCAGCGAGAGGCAAATTATTTTATTCCGTTTGTTAATGAGTAAGTGCTTTAGAACGACTGATGAGATAAGCTTCTAAACCTAAAATTTATAGGTTACTTAAGACTCCGTTTCCTCTAACAGGGTTAAGAAGGAATTTGTCATACATCTGAGGGATTGTAACAAAAAAAAAGGCCCTCCATTTCTGTAAAGCTTTGCTGCTTTTTCTCCCTCTCTTGGGCTCGAACCATAAGCAAAAATGGCTATGTTGGCGCGAAGTAAATCTTTTCCGCTTATATATACAAAATCCCGGGACATGCCGGGATTCGTTATCTTTTTGTGGAAATAGTTAAAAATTGATGTTAACTACGCCATTCACCAAATCTTGTATGTTAATCGCCGTTGTCGACTCTAACTCCCCGTGAAAAGTTCCAACTACTGAAGTACTGGAATTTACGGTTATGTTTGAAGCCCAGTCGTTGCCAAAGGCGCTTGGAATCATAGGAGTATAGGTATGACTAAAAAGGCGAAGTTCGAAATTGTTGATTTTGTTAGCGCCAGTTTGGCCCACTTCAACGTCAAAATTAATCTCATATGATGTTGTATTGCTCTTTTCTCCGTGAACGTGACGCGTCGTACCTGTAGTAGTAACAGTAATCTCGTCAAACACAAGTGGTGCCGAACCCACAGTCATAGACAGTGTTCCTGTTGTTGTTGGCAAAGTACAATCCAAGCCATCGATTAAATTCTGCAAGTCGCCGAACTCGTCTCCACAGCCATTGATTTCATTTTGTAACGCCGTTTTGTAAGCATTGCATTTTTCTACGAGAGTAGCGGTTGTAGCAGCATTGTAGGCCGCCTCCGCTGCATCGGTTGCGTTGGATAAACTTTCACAACTTGGCGCCGGGTCAGAATCACTGGAACTACTGCAGGCTAATGACAAGATCACTAATAATGCAATACTTGAAAATAATTTAATTGTTCTCATTTTTTTTAAAGGTTTCTGGATTAATAATTAATAAAACAAAAGGCCATCATTTCTGGACCTTTTCTGCTTTTGCTCCCTCTCTTGGGCTCGAACCAAGGACCCTCTGATTAACAGTCAGATGCTCTAACCAACTTAGCTAAGAAGGAAAGTGTATTTCACTTTTAAAGCGGTGCAAATATAATGCGAAGAATTATTTACACAAACAAAATAAGGGCAAAATTTTAAAAAATTATTATTTATGAAAAATTGCTTTATAAATATCGTTTCCATTTGCAAACAATAGCAGGTAATAGTAATACGAAACCAACCATTTGGGCGTTTTCCATAAATTTATCATGGGTTTTTTACCGTTCTCATTTCATATAATAAAACAGCATGACCTCCGTCGAGAGGCAGAATATGTAATAAATTCATCACCCCAAAGCATTATTGATAATAATGCAGTTATGTTCCAGAACACTTCCAACTCCAAGTTTTGGAAAAATATCAAAAATAGCTTTAAAACACCCACACCTTATATGGCACTCATGATTGGAGAAAAAATACCAACTGTTTACCGTAACCAAACAATTGGTCTTTTCCTTTTCAATTCCCACTGGGAAAGCTCCAAAATCACGTGTTCTTGTTTGCCAAACTACTAAACCCAATTTTTCAAGGTGCTAATTTTTAAAGAAGCGGCAAATATCCCAAGTTAACCCTCTTTATTGATGTGAATTTTACTGGAACTTCTTTCGTCTCTCAAAACGACAGCATCAGCGTTTGACTTTTGTTCGATTTTGCAATTGCTGTTACTCCGATCCGCATACTTGGTCTTAACACCATTTAGGGATTGAATAATATCTTTTGGTTACCAAGGCTGTATTTGCAGAGGAATCTACGACTTTTCCAACCATAAAGGTTCTCTCCATCGATGAATAATTTTTTCTCCTCCTAAAACTTTGTCAATTAAATCAATTGGGAGATTGATTTTCGTCACCATACCATCACGCCCCACAACGACTGTTTTAGCAAAACAAGATTTTGTTCTGAACACTCATTGAATCTTATTACCTTTTCACCATCACAATTTCAAGGATTTTGTCGCCAGTCTT
>JADKHM010000020.1 GCA_016721735.1 Flavobacterium sp.
AAATTAGTGTCGAAGCCATCAATGTTGAGATCTAGTATTGGAGATTTGTTATTAAGCACTAATTTTGGCAATCGATTTTGGGATTAACTTTTTCATGGGCTAATTGCTTAATTGATGAGCAGGAGCAAAATAAAGCAAAAAAATATAACCTGTTTTTTTTCGTAATTACTTTAACAATTAAATATAGAACTCTATTTAAAGAACGTGCTGTGTGAATTAAACAGAGTTCTATAATACAGTTAAGATTAATCTTGCAAGTGTTTTTAATAATTACTTCAAAACTCTCTTATTTGCCTCAAGAATACAACTAAAACACACTCTGTTTTGAGTATTAGTTCCCAGAGCAGATATCGTTGATTTAGAAACAGTAAGCAAAAACACTATTATCTGCTTCAAAATATCAACATCTGGAGTAACATTTGAAAGATAACTAAGTACTTTTTGCATTAATAATGTTTCTTCTTTGTCGGAGAATTAGGTCCGACTTGTTTTCATCCATTCGCAAAGGTCATTCCTTTCCGAATACGTTTGTTTTGCTGTGTGCACCAAGGCAATCATTTGAGCATCAACAACGCTTTTAAATCTAGAGATAATTTTTCTTTCACATTTCCCGCAAAACAAAACATAACTGTGGCGATTAAACCTAAAAATAATTTTTCATAGGTTAATAAAATTAAAAGTTAAAAAAATAAATTAGATTTTACAAATTTTCTCGAGTCATTTGATATCGTAAAAGCTAATTCCTTAAAAGAAATCTGACTTGCAGTTTTTCTGTATTTACTGTTAATTTTGTTGCCCTAATGACACGCCGTCAACATCACACCTAATTATGAGAACATTAGTCATCAGCGATATTCATGGCGGTCTTCGGGCTTTACATCAAATTTTGAACGCGCCAATATATCAACAACTGACCGATTGATTTTTAGGCGATTATGTAAATGGTTGAGTCAATCACCTCAGGTAATCGATTTTCTAATTGCCTTACGACAAACACATTCTTGCGTTTTTATCCGAGGAATCACGACGAGCTGCTGAGTGAATGGTTGTCCGAAAGTAAAGACAATTTGACCTGGTACCAACACGGCGGAGAATCGACGGTTTTAGCCTACTCGCAATTAAGTGATGCAACCAAGACAAGACATATTGCCTTTTTGCAATCACTTGAAAATTATTTTCTTGATGATCAAAACCGATTGTTTGTTCACGCTGGTTTTACTAATATGAATGGCGTTAATTTCGAACATTTTCCTAAACTTTTCTACTAGGAACGCACTTTATGGGAAACAGCGCTAGCTTTAGATAAAACACTTTCTCCCGACGCTCTTACTTACCCTAGAAGGTTAAGACTTTATCATGAAATATTTATTGGTCATACCTGTTACTCAAATAGGAAAAACTGTACCAACGGCAATGGCCAATGTGTGGAATGTTGACACTGGCGCTGCGTTTAAAGGACCGCTCACAGCGATGGACATTGACACTAAGAATATTGGCAAAGTGAACCTCTTCTGATTTATATCCATAATGAAAAGGGAGAAATTAAATAGAACTAACTACATTTGAAAACCAAAACAGAATACTATGAAAAAAATCTACTATGTTTATTGCTAATCGCCGGCTGTTTTGCTTCTTGGTCTCAATCAAGCAGAAATAACAAACATGAAGTGAAGTGGAATATTGCCAGCACGATCTTTCTCCGGATCGGTTGAAGTTGGATATGAATATCTACTTGACGAAAATCAATCGGTTGGCGCAGAAAATTCTTATCAATGATTCGTACAATTTTGGGATCGGACGTGATGCTAAGATTTTAATACCAGTAGTTTTTCTTATCAGTTATAGTTATTATACTGGTGCAGAAAAAAACAATTCCTTATTTGTCATTTCTCCAATGATAAAATACCGAACAGGAAATTATCAAAGAGTGACTTAGATCCAAAGATTGATATGAACAGTTTTATTTTGGGAATTGGTGGTGGCTATAAATGGAATTTTAGCGACAAATTTGTATTTGGTCCGTATGCTACCGATTGGAAGAAACTTTAGTTCTAAAGTAAATGACGAATTTAACACTGCGATGGAATTCAATGCTGGATTTGGCATTGGCTATAGATTCTAGCACTGTAACAAAAAACAAAAAAGCGACTCGATTGAGTCGCTTTTTTTTTCCCAAATAATATCCTAGTTATTATAAGTCAAATTTGATTCCTTGCGCTAAAGGCAAGTTAGTGGTATAATTGATGGTATTGGTTTGTCTTCGCATATAGATTTTCCAAGCATCTGATCCAGACTCCACGGCCTCCACCAGTTTCTTTCTCTCCACCAAATGCACCGCCAATCTCAGCTCCTGAAGTACCAATATTGACATTTGCAATTCCGCAATCAGATCCAGCGACAGAAAGAAAACGTTCCTTCACGAAGATTATTGTCATAATAGCTGATGATAATCCTTGTGCCACGCCATTTTAGCGAACATCGATTGCGTTTTCAACTTCGCCGCTATACTTTAATAGATACAATACGGAGCAAAAAGTTTCGTGTTGAACAATTTCAAAAAAAATTATTTGCTTCTGCAATAGCTGGTTTGACATAACAACCGCTTTCATATCCTGCTCCTGAAAGAACGCCGCCTTCAACAAAATTTTACCGCCTTCAGCAACAACTTTCGCCAAGGCTTTGTTATACATTTCAACCGCGTGAGTGTCGATTAGTGGCCCAACATGATTGTTTTGATCTAGTGGATTTCCGATACGTAATTGTTTGTACGCAGAGACAATCGCTTCTTTTACTTTATCGTAGATACTTTCGTGAATAATTAAACGTCTTGTAGAAGTACATCTTTGTCCAGCAGTTCCTACGGCGCCGAAGACCGCTCCAATCACGGTCATTTTGATATCTGCGTCTGGCGTAACAATAATCGCATTGTTTCCGCCCAATTCTAAAGTGATTTCCCCAAACGACCCGCAACAGTTTGCTGGCAACGATTTTTCCCATTCGGGTTGAACCTGTTGCAGAAACCAACGGAATTCGTTTGTCGGCAGTCATTAATTCTCCGATTTTGTAATCGCCATTGATCAGGCACGAGATTCCCTTCCGGAAGATTATTTTCCTTTAAAACTTCGGCAATGATGTTTTGACAAGCAACGCCGCACAAAGGTGTTTTTTCTGATGGTTTCCAAACGCAAACGTCGCCGCAAATCCAAGCTAATGCTGTGTTCCAAGCCCAAACGGCTACTGGAAAGTTGAACGCTGAGATGATCCCAACTACGCCCATTGGATGGTATTGTTCGTACATTCTGTGGCCTGGACGTTCCGAGTGCATCGTTAGTCCGTGTAATTGTCTTGATAGACCAACTGCGAAATCACAAATGTCGATCATTTCTTGTACTTCACCGTAACCTTCTTGGAGTGATTTACCCATTTCGTAAGAAACGAGTTTCCCTAAAGCTTCTTTGTTTTGCGTAATTTTTTCTCCGAATTGGCGCACGATTTCACCTCGTTGTGGTGCTGGCATCAAACGAAATGTTTTAAATGCTTCGGTTGCGGTTTTGCATTACTTTTTTCGTAATCGGCCGCAGTGGTAGTTTTTACTGTAGCAATTAGTTGTCCGTCGACTGGCGAATAAGATTCTAGGATTTCGCCATTAGAAAAGTTATTTTGTCCGGTAGAAGTTCCATCATTAGTAGCTTTGATGCCTAATTGTGCTAGGGCTTCTTTCATTCCGATTGGTCTGCTATTGTTGTCATTTATCTTTTATTTTTTGAATTATATCGATTGCGAGGCAAAAGTAAATAATAATGAATAATTAATGGTTAATAATGAATAATTCCTTGGAAGAAATGCCTAGCCCTGATGGAAATGGTTATCCTTTTGCGCCGGCGTTCGGCGTGAAAGATAGTAACGTACAGCAGGTTCTGGCTCCTTATATTAATACTACTTCGTGTAACGCGGATCGGTTTCCATCACGGTGGCGCAATTGTGGCAAGTACGCAGGTTGATTGAATTGTAAAAGTGCGTAAAATGTGGCAAGAAATCTTGTTCTATATCGTTTAATTCGAAATAAACTTCATAGAGTTTGTGATTGCAATTGTCGCAATGCCAAAGCAAGCCGTCTTCGAATCCTTTGCCTGCGCGTTTTCGCTCAATGACGAGCCCAATCGAGTTTTCAGATCGTACTGGGGAATGGGGGATTTTTGCTGGGTGTAAATACATATCGCCAACATGCATTTCCATTTCTTTGCGTTCGCCGTTTTCTTGGATTACCACTTTGATGGAACCTTCGAGTTGGTAGAATAATTCTTCTGTTTCGTTGTAGTGATAATCTTTTCTAGCATTAGGTCCTGCAACGATCATGACGATGTAATCATCAGAATCGACATAGATGTTTTTGTTTCCCACGGGAGGTTTTAGAAGATGTCTATTGTCTTTGATCCATTGATTGAGGTTGAACGGTTTTGCAATTGCCATAATGATAAGATTTGAATTCGAATGATGTAAAATTAAAAAAAGGTTAGCGTGAACTAACCTTTTAAATATTTAATTATTTTACTTCCTTAATTAAGTAGACATAAACCGGAAAGTGATCGCTAAATCCTATTTCGTTTGCGCCGTGTCTTAGCGGATAACCTTTATATTGACCTGTGGTTGTAATCATATACGGTTTGTTATAGATACCTGCTTTCCAATATCGAAAAGAAGAGTAATCTGACTTTATCAAGGTTTCAGAAACCATAATTTGATCGAAAATATCTCCCGCGTCTCTGTAGAAAAGGGACGCATTTCCTTCTTTAGCCATTTGTTCAAATGGATTGTAAACACCAAATTCTTTTACTTCAGATTTCTTTAGTTTGGCTCCAACACCTTCTTTGACACTTTTGTTATAGGTTCCGTCATTTAAATCGCCCATGGTAATAATCTTTGCATTGGGGTTGACTTTATAAATCGAGTCCATTATTTTTCAATTGAGTCGACCTGCTTCTTCTCTAAAAGGGCTACTTTTCTTTTCGCCTCCGGAACGAGAGGGCCAGTGGTTGACCATGACATTTACTTCTTCGCCATCTAAAAAACCTGTAACTAGTAGAATATCTCTAGTGTATACGCGCTCGCCTGCGGCTGCTTCAATTTTGTCTTTGTCCGCTTTATCTTCTTCCGTTTCTTTGTCTTTTTCCTTTGAACTAGAGTCTTTTCTATAGATTAGTAATGGGATATTGATAGAGCTTGTTGGTTTGAAGTGCTTTTTCTGATATAACAAAGCGACATCAATACCTCGTTTGTCAGGAGATTCATAATGCACAATTCCGTAATCGTGAGCTGCTAATTTGGGTTCCTTGATAAGATCTTCTAAAACACCTCTGTTTTCTATTTCAGATCCGCCAATGAATGTAGGTGAATTGGTGTTTTCTGTAGTTCCTATTTCGGACAAGACTCGGGCTAAGTTTTCTAGTTTTTTGTGGTATTTTTTAGAAGTCCAATTTTGTGCGCCGTTTGGCAACCATTCTTCATCATTATTTGGATTATTGATGGTGTCAAAAAGGTTTTCAAAATTATAAAACGCTACCGTATGTACCATATATTTTTTCTGCTGAGCTTGTGCAGCACCTATAGTAAATAAAATAATAAGAAGAGCAACAAAATTTCTAATTCTCATGTGATGTTTGTATTAATTTAAATTTAAGTTTAACATAAACTTGGCACCAAAAGTAATTAATATTAATTTAATAGGTACATTTGCATCCGTTAAGAAATAATTATTCTTATAAAAAGACGAATTAATTTATATTATTTATGAAAAAACTTGTTATTAGTACATTATTTGTAATGCAAGTGGTTTTTGTTTTCGCACAATCGGCTACAGGAGTAACTGGAAAAGTGGTTGATTCAAAAACTCAGAAAGCATTGCAAAACGTTGTTGTTGCCATTTTGAATTCAAATCTAACTGTTTTGACCGATGGTGCTGGAAAGTTTAGTTTCACTGACGTAACTCCAGGGAATCAATTAGTACAAATTAAGACTCAAGGCTATGGAGATCAATTACTTCAAGTTGAGATTGTGTCAGGAAAAACCCTTGATTTAGGGACTGTTATTTTAGCAGAGGACCAAACGCAAGAACAACAATTGAGTTTAATCACCATTACTGAAAACGATTTGGGTGATGACAATAGTGGTTCTGAAAGCACTTCAGGTTTACTTCAGGCAAGTAGAGATGCTTTTCAGCAAGCTGCGGCATTCAACTGGGGTCAAGCCCGTTTTAGAATTCGTGGTTTAGACAACGAATATGGTGTTACGATGATTAATGGTATTACCATGAATAAAATATATGATGGAAGACCACAATGGGGTAACTGGGGTGGTTTGAATGATGCTACCAGAAATCAGGAGTTTACAATGGGTTCTGCTCCATCTGATTATACTTTTGGTGGTATTTTGGGAACACAAGAAATAAACACTAGAGCTTCTATTTACAGAAAAGGGTCTAGAGTTTCTTTCTCAGGAACAAATACCAACTACAGCTGGAGAATGATGGGCACGCATGCTTCGGGAATGAATACAAATGGATGGGCTTTCGTTGTTTCTGCGGGAAGACGTTGGGCTAAAGAAGGTTATTTCGAAGGAACGGATTATGCCGCTAATTCTGTTTTTGCAAGTGTAGAAAAGCGATTTAATGACAAGCATAGTTTGAATTTTACTTCAATTTACGCACAGAACAGAAGAGGAAAAACATCTCCAAATACTGATGAAGTTACTAATCTTAAAGACTACAAATACAATACTTATTGGGGTTGCCAAGATGGGAAAAAGAGAAATTCACGAGTAAAGATATCGAAGAGCCAATCAATATGTTGAGTCACTATTGGAAAATTTCTGATAAGACTAATTTGAACACTAATGTGGCTTACCAAATAGGACATATTGCAAATAGCAGAATTGATTACCAATTAGCGAATAATCCGGACCCTACGTATTACAAAAATTTACCAAGTTATTACTTGAACTCTCAAACTTATTATCAACCGGGAACAAATCCTGATGGTACGCCATCTTTAGATGACCAAGGAAATCCTGTTTTTGTAAATCCAACAGCAATTACTGCTCAAACAAATTTTGTTAATGACGGGCAAATCAATTGGAACAAAATTTATTATACAAATGCAGTTGTTAATCAAGGAGGAAAAAGCGCTTACGTTGTATACGAAGATCGTACAGATGACAAATTATGGAGCGCTAATTCAATTTTGAGTTCAACCTTGTCAGATAACATCAATATGAATGCTGGCATAAGCTTCAAAAAGCTAAGATCAAGAAACTACCAAAAATTGACTGACTTATTAGGCGGTAGTTATTTTGAGGATATTGATCCTTTTTATCAAGGAGATTTGACACAATCAGACCTAAACAATCCGAACAGAAGAGTTGTTGAAGGCGACTCATATGGTTATAACTACTATTTGAATGCGATTACCTTTGATGGCTTTACACAATTTAAATTCACATACAAAAAAGTAGATTTCTATTTGGGACAATCTTTTTCAAGATCGGAATACCAAAGAGACGGATTGTATAGAAACGGGATTTACGCTTCTAATTCATACGGAAAAAGCAAAAGTTTAGTGTTTGAAAACTTTGGATTTAAAGGTGGATTAACCTACAAAATAACAGGAAGACAAATGTTGGATTTTAACGGTGTTTACATGACAAAAGCGCCAAATTTGAGAAATGCTTTTTCAAATGCGAGAATTAATAACAATGTAACTCCTGATTTGGTTAGCGAATCTGTAGTTAGTGGTGATGCAAGTTACATCATTAAAGCGCCAAAATTCAAAGGTAGATTAACTGGATATTTCAGTAAGATACAGAACTCAACAGAAGTTTCTTTTTTCTACGGTGAGGGGTGTCTTTGACGGAGAAGCTGTGGGTGCAGGTAACGAAGACTCTTTTATTAGTGAAATTGTGACTGGAATTAACAAAAGAAATATGGGTCTAGAATTAGGTCTAGAATATAACTTGACTTCAACAATCAAAGTGACTGGTACAGCGGCCTACGGTGAATATATCTTTGATAACAATCCGAATTTGAAAGTGAACGATGATGCACAAGCCTCAACTACAAATTCTAATCCAGTAACTGATTTTGGAAAAACTTATCTAAAAAATTATAAAGTATCTGGTGCGCCACAACAAGCGTACTCCGCTGGTTTAGAATATCGAGATCCTAAATTTTGGTGGGTTGGCGCTAACGTAAATTATTTAGCCGATAGCTATATAGATGTGTCTAGTATCTTGAGAACTACTAACTTTGTAGTAGAAGATAATGCAACAGGTGTCGGGTTTGAAAACGGCTCAAATGCCGCGGTTTCAAAAGCTTTGAAACAAGAAAAATTTGACCCTATTACTTTGGTAAATTTAGTTGGAGGGAAATCTTGGAAAATCAAGAATGATACTTTCGGTTTCTTTGCTTCAGTAAATAATGTATTTGATCTCGTATACAAAACTGGTGGTTTCGAACAATCAAGAAAAGCTAGTGGTGCTACTGAAGTTCCGATTGCTATTGAAGGCTGGAGTAACTTTAACACTTTAGGTTCAAGAGTTTGGATTGGAAAATACTTTTCTAGTGAAAGTAACAGATATACTGAATTCTCGTCCTTCTACTCAGATGCAAGCAATGACCCTGCAGATGAAACTTGGTTGATTACTTCTAAATTGGATTTTACAGCAACTGCAAATGAAGCTTTAAGCTTTAGATCAAAAACGAGATTTGCAAACGGATTGGACTAACAGTGGCGCTTTAGATTTAAGTACAATTAATAGCAATTCTGTTTACATTGCTTTCAAATACATCGGTAGTAAATCTCAAGGAAAAACAACTACTTTCCAATTGGATAATATTAAAATATACGAAAATAAATAACCTATGAAAAATTATAAATTAATCTTAGCAACAGCTTTATTCTCGGGTTTATTTGGCTGTGTTAATCCAGAAAGATATGACGCTCCAAACTTAGAGAGCGAGTGTGTTACCTTAACACCAACTAAAACGGTACTAGCAATTACTTCAACCTCAAGCGCGGCTTATTCTAAATATATAGCTGATGATATCATTGAGGCCTACGTGACTTCTAGTGATGAAGGCGGTAACTTTTACAAATCAATTTCTTTTGTTTCTACTGATGGCGCTAATGCCTTTAGTATGCCAATTGATGATTATAATTTATATACTGCTTACGAGCCAGGAAGAAAAGTTTACATCAAATTGAAAGATCGCTATATTACTAAAGAGAACGGTTCGACAGTTATTGGTTCGCTTTATAACAACGATACCCCGCAAAATCCAAATGATGATCAAGTTGGGAGAATATCAGGAATCGACTACAATAGCATAATTAGCGCTTCTTGTAGTAAGGTAAATGAGGACGACATTTTAAACCGTGTATCTATTTCAACTGCGAAAAACGATGCTTACCTAAATAAGTTAATTGAATTTGATAATGTTCAATTCAAACCAGAATCTTTTGGTAAAACATACTACGATGCAACCTTAAATGATTTGGGAGGCGCTACAAATCACAATATTTCTGATGAATATGGCAATACTATCATCTTTAGAGTAAGTTCCTATGCTAATTTTGCGGGAAATGCAGTGCCTCAAAAAAGTGGTAAGATTCGTGGAGTCTTGACGAAGTTTGGTAGTGATTATCAATTCTTAGCAAGAACAGAGCGCGACATCAAATTAACAAAAGACTTATTGACTATAGATTTTCTCCACCTTAGAGGTACTGCTTTAGTTTACTCAGGTAGTTTTTCCGAAAATTTCGAGAGTTATGTTACGACCTCTCCGGGAAACAAAACATTTCCTAAATATATTAATGATTTTGTAATTGGTATAAGATATTGGGAAAACAGAACTTACGATAGCAATAAATACATTCAAATGTCATCGTTTGGAGGTACTGCAGAAGATAACCGAACTTTATTTATTGTTCCTGTTGATATGACTGCCGCCAACACCTTTTCATTTAAATCAAAATCTGGATTTACAAATGGTAATGTCTTGAAAGTGTATTATTCTACCGATTACGTTCCTGGAACAAATATTAGCAGCGCAACTTTAGTGGATATCACTTCTAGTTTTACCCTTTCTCCGGGGCTTTCTACAGGATATCCTGACAACTTTACAAATAGCGGTAATTATAGTATTCCTGCAGGAATCACCGGAAATGGTTTCTTCATCTTTGAATATGTTGGAAGCGGACTTTCAGGTCTAACATCTACTATGCAAATTGATGACATTGTTGTAAACTAAGCATTTTTTAATAAGAATAAGAAAAAAGGGGCTTTAATAGCCTCTTTTTTTATGATGTCCCTTTTACTCTTTTATACATTTTATTTAAAGAATACAAGGAACCTGCCTTATGACTCTCACTAGATGGTCTATGATTTAACAGCAAAATAGTAGCGTTTAGATTTATAAAAAGACAAAATGCAATATCCATAGAACGTGTTTTAATTATCTATTAAAAAAAACGTACCGACAACTTAATTGCGGCTCTACAAGCAAACAACTGAAGCGTGTTTTGCGTCGATTTAAGAGCAAATACCAAAAAAAACTCACATAGTAGTTGCTCTCCGTAAAATACGTGAGGAAAACGCTGCTAATAATCGCCTGCGCTCCAGGTGAAAAACAACATAGCAAAAGAATATTCTTCACTGTCTAGACAAGCACTATATTTCCTTCCAATTCGAAGATATCCACAGGATAACACTTAATCATTAGACGACTTAAAACATCTCCTGAGATTCTAACAATACACAAATAACAGCCTATAACAAGATACGCGAATTCTCCTTGATACAAAATCCTGTTATTTGAAACTTTTTAAAACAAAAAAAAACCGAACGCAATGTTCGGTTTTTTGTAGTCACCTAAAAATGTCTTTACTTCACAATCAAGAATTCTGATCTTCTATTTTGTGCATATTGTTCTTCGGTACAAGCTTCTTTACAATCAACTTTAGGTTCAATCTCACCCATTCCTTTTCCAGAAATTCTGTCTTTTGAGATTCCCTTAGATATTACGTACTGCACCGTTGCTTTAGCTCTTCTGTCAGATAGTGCTAAGTTATAAGCATCGCTACCTCTATTGTCAGTGTGCGATTTAGCCAATATAACGAGCTTGTCATTACTTTTCAATACTTGTACTAATTTATCTAACTCAAATGCTCCTTCTTGCGTGATATTGCTTTTGTTGTACTCGAAATAAATAGGATTTAGAACGATTTCGGTCTCTGTAATAATAGACTCTATAGGTTGTAAAGCGGCGTCAACCTTAGTTTGACCACCTTTAGTTTTTGTCACACCAAACGTGTTACTTTCAAATCCATCTTTTGCAGCTTGAATACTATATGACTTTTCACATTCAACCTCGTAGGAAACCTCTCCTTTTTCGTTCGTCGTTTTTGTCGCAATCACGTTTCTCTTGTCATCCACTATAGAAACATTTGCATTTGCCAAGACTGCTCCAGTTTTAGCGTTAGTAACAACTGTTAGCACTTCCACTCCACATACTGGCGTCGCTCCAAAAATATCATCATTGCCGTTTCTATTGCTGGCAAAGAATCCCAAATTTTTAGCCTTATTGAATGTAAATCCAAAATCGTCTTTTTCGGTATTAACAGGCTTTCCAAGATTTACAGCCTCGTTACTTTTACTCAAGTCAATTTGAAAAATATCTAAGCCGCCCAACCCTTGTTTGCCACTAGAAGCGAAATATAAAGTATTGTTGTCATCTGCAATAAAAGGAAAACTCTCGTTTCCTTCGCTATTCACTTTAGCTCCTAAGTTTTCTGGCTTTCCATAACTTCCATCAGCATTTATCGAAACTTTCCAAATATCAATACCACCTAATGTTCCTGGCATATCAGAAGAAAAAATACAAGGTTTTTCCATCTCTACTCAAACTTGGGTTACTGGTAGAATACTCGCTACTATTAAATGGTAACGAAATTGCTTTCCCCACTTTCCGTTATCTTTTGTCGCTACAAAAGATTGTTTCTTCCTAATTTCAACTTATTCTTTTTATCTTTTTCAAATGAAGATTCTCTGAAACTATCGCCAGCAAAATATACTGTCGTCCCATCATTGCTGATTGTTACGGGTCCATCATGATATTTAGAATTTAGCTCACTAACAGTGTTTGCGTTGGTGATTGTACCGTCAATATTATAGTCTGCTTTGTAAATGTCTAGAAACGGCTCCTTGTTCCAACCGTATTCTTTTCTTGATCCATTTCTAGCACTTGTAAAATAAAATTGATTATCATACAAGACCGCTCCGAAAATCTGATTTATCGCTACTGATTTCCAGCGATTTCACATCAAACTTCTTTTGCTTGTCAAGCAATTTAGGAACGTAATTTGGATCCTTTTTTAAAAGCAATAGCTCTTTGATCATTAGGTGCTAAGGATGCAAAATTTTTGCATCTCTTATTCGACTCCTCATACTTTCCATTTGCCTTCAGCATCTGCGCATATCGATAATAGGTCTCAGCATCTTGCGGCTTCTCGATAGCTTTTGCGTACCAACGTGCAGCTTCCGTAGTATTGAACATATTGAAATAAGTAGTCGCTAATCGATTGTAAACGTAATCATCACCTTTACCTTTGTCAACTAATTTTAGATATTCTTCTGCCGCTGTAACATATTCGTAACGACTGTATAATTTATCTGCTTTCTTGGTGGCTGCGTTTTGAGCAGTAATTGTGCTGCTTGCAATCACAAAACTAAATGCTATATAGAGATTTTTCATGTTAGATTACTTTTTATTTTAGAAATATCTAGGTGATTGTGATACTTTTTTCGGGAAATTCAAGTCGAATAACAATATGATTTCGTGAGAAGAGGTTGTCGCCACTTTCAAATCCGAAATCACATGGTCGTAAGCGTAACCGATTCTCAAATTTGGACTAATGAATAATTAACCATGGCACCAAAACTGTCTTCTTTGCGGTAGGTTGCTCCAATTTCGAATTTCTCATAAAATAAGAAGTTGGTTGAAATATCATAAGAAACTGGTGCGCCAAAAGCAGATTTAATCATCGTAAATGGTTTGAATTTGACGTTCTCTGACAAGTCGAAAACATAACCTCCAGTTAAGAAATAATGTGCAGTTTCAGTTCCGTACTGTCTTCCATTAAAATCTAAATGCTTCGACTTAAGCATATTCGGAACCGAGAACGCCACGTAGTATTTTTGAGTATAGTAGAAAAGTCCTGAACCAATATTCAAAAACGTATTGTTAGTGTCTTCAGCAAAAGCTGGGTCATTAGGATCAGGAACATTGCCATTCCCAATTTCACTAAACAATCCGACTTTGTGAAATGTAGCACCCGCTTTCATACCAAATGCCAATCGATGTTCGCCGCCCAAATTCAAAGTATAAGAGAAATCTCCATATACATTGTTTTCTTCAACAGGACCAATTTTATCTGATATAACCGACAAACCAACACCGACGTTTTTCCCAACTGGCATCGAGCCCGCGAGTGAAAATGTTGCCGAGCACCTTCAATATCCACCCATTGTTTGCGGTAAAGCAACCCAAAAGACAAATTCTCTTTTGAACCAGCATAGGCGGGATTAATGACGTTCATATTATACATGTATTGTGTATAATGTGGGTCTTGTTGTGCATTGGAATCAATTAATGCGAAGACCGTTAGTAAAGTAGTAAAAATATTTTCTTCATCTTAGTATGTTTTGAATTGTTTGCTTTGTTGTTTGGCGTCCAGACAACAAAATTTCTACCTTTTCTATTATAATTCGTGATTAATATAAATCCAACCTGTTTTTGAATCTTCGCCATTTCTTTCGATTACGTAGAAATAGGTTCCGTCCGGCAATTCATCACCTCCATCGGTTTGACCATACCATTCCTTAGAGTAATTTGCTTTACTATAAACTTTGCTTCCATATCTATTGAAAATCTCAAGTTTTGTCACATTTTGACCTTCTAGATCAAAATAGTCATTCAAACCGTCTCCATCACCAGTTCCTTTCGGAGAAATACCTTTTTGAATTGTACATGAAACAGAAATAGCAATAAATGGCTTCTCTGTTAAACATCCTTGATAAACTACTTCACAAGTATAGTTTCCTGTTTGAGAAACAACAATCGTAGCGTTGTTTTGTCCACTAATAATATTGTTTTCATATTTCCATACATATGTTGCGGTTTCTATATCAAAATCCGCTGCGGTAACAGAAAGTGTGTAGTTGCCATTCAAACATCCTCCTATAACTTCAAATTGAGGATTGTTCGCAATAGTTACTGCCAACGTTTGACCAGTTGCACATTGATTTGGTGCTGGCGTAAACGTATAGTTTTGCCCTTGCGCCGGATTAATCACATCTGGAGTCCACGTACCAACCACGCCATTTGGAGAAGTTGTTTCTAATGTCGGAACAACTCCGCCCGAACATATAGTTGCAATCTCAGCAAAATCAGAAGTTATGCTTGGTAATACGGTTGCTGTCAAAGTTTGCACATTCGCACATTGACCAGGTGTTGGCGTAAATGTATAAGTGCTAGTTCCAACAGTTGTATTATCGATTGTAGCAGGCAACCAACTTCCTGAAATACTGTTGTTAGAAGATGCTTGCAACAACGGTGCAGTAGTACCTGCACAGAAGTCCACTATTGCGTCAAACACTGGCGTAATACTTGGTGCCGTCACGGTAGCTGTTAACGTTTGAACTGTCGCACATTGTCCAGCAGTTGGTGTAAATGTATAAGTGCTAGTTCCTACAATTGTATTATCAATCACAGCAGGCAACCAACTTCCTGAAATACTGTTTTGAGAAGATGCAGGCAACAAAGGTGCAGTTGTTTCAAAACAGAAATCAGCAATAGCACTAAACAAAGGAGTAATACTTGGTGCAGAAATCGTTACTGTTAACGTTTGCGATGATGCGCATTGTCCTGCATCTGGCGTGAAAACCAATTACTGTTTCCAAGAATTGTATTGTCAATCGCTGCTGGCGACCAGAACCTGCTATTCCGTTAGGAGAGTTTGCAGTTAAGCTCGGTACCGCCGTTTCAAAACAAGAACGGTCCAACAGCTGCAAAATCAGACCTGAACTGCAGTTATGGTAATTGGGAAAGTAGAAAATCCTGCGCTTCACATTGCGTTAAATCTTCAGCTACTGCATACGTAATAACATAATCACCTGCAGGTGAACTATCAACGTCTACTTCTCCTGTGCTTGCTCTATTACCAATGTATTAGGATTCGAGCTAAATGTACCACCAGTCGTAAAGCCTTCTAGATGTATCTGGTAAATATTTCCTGAGAGTATTACAAACCGGCGAAGTATATCCAATTGTAGTTACTGGATTGTTTACTAATTCCGACTGAATGTTCACAGTAAGCGATGACGTACAACCAGTCGTAATATCTTCCACATTAATAACATGCGACCCGATGGCCACGTTGCTAAATGTGGTAGTAAACCGCCACGGACCTCCATCTATGTTATATTGATATACAAAAGAAGAGAATGGCGTATACAGTCCAACGTTAGAATAATCTTCTGGATCAATTGCTGGCCAATCTGCAGCATCCCAAGTTGTGCTTGGAACTGTAGCATTAGAATTTCTTCTGTAAGTATATCCAGCCTCATTATTAGGTGTAAAATCGGTATCATCTGTTCTTCCCCAAATATCAACCAAAACATCAGCACTAGTTGTCAATCGGATATTGTCATTAGTAGTTAACACCTGCAATCTGCATAAATTTGATCTGGAGTAACTCCACCTTGATTTGGGCTTGTACTCACTTTTATCACATTGGTCTCATTAACGCCAATTGTTCCTGTTAATGCAATATCCAGTTAGTTGACGGATCAGCGTTTCCGTTGTTATAGATTTTAAGTTTATAATTACTTAAGTCAATAGGCGCGGTTGTTCCGTTAAACAATTCAACATATGTTAATGACCCTAGATTAGAATCTGTCACTTCCGAAATGAATAGATTGGTTGGCAAAACTCCTCCTGGTGAAACAGGTGTTAATACTTCAATAGTTCCGGTTGTAGTAACACGTGGTTGAGTTATGTTAACTGTTGGAGGTCAATTCAAAAATATTTACTGTGAAACTACCCTCTTCAACGCAAGAACCAAACTGCGCATAAATAATAAATTGTCTGCGTTTCGTCGACAATGGTTCCAGGCGCAATTACAGTACCGTTCCGGTTGGTCCCGCCTGAAAGGTATAATAAGTATTGTTTGCTGGCATGGAACTAATTCAAAATTATCGCAATCTGAAACGCTATTTTGAACAAACAGATCCAAAGTATCAATTGTTATATCCAAAGTAGACTCTGCTGTGCACAGTCCTGATTGACCATAAACGTACAATTGTTGTGTGCTGAAATAACACTCCGCCAAGTCCGAGATACATCACGCCTGTTCCACAGGCCCTTCATAATAATTAAATGGTGACGTTAAATTGGTAATGCTATGGATTCTGAGCAACAGATTCCAGGCCGGCGCTATTAATAGATCTTGAATATCTACCGTAAAACTAATTTCGTATTCACATGCAGGAACCGCTGTAGTTTCAGCATAAACATAAATTGTTGTGATTCCTAAGTGGGTAACTTGGAATGCTTGGATCAATTGGTCCAACTCCTCCAGTTTGCGAAAAGTAATTTCAAATTGTCAAGGCAGGTAAAGTGTAAGTCCGACAAGCTACTACATCCGGCATTGCAGGAATAATAACTTCGCTTATTCTCAACAAAACATCTTCAGTTTTGTTGAAGTTTGTCCACCAACCCGTATACACAGCCTGAGAAATCATGTTTGTTGTTCTGAAACGCATACATTACATGACTGGTTCGCTGCCATAAAATTCTCCGTCTTTTAACCATGAGAACTCAACATTTGGACTCCGTCTTGTAAATCTCACGCTTCATTGTGAGCTTCCCACATCGACCTGTATTTCTATCAGGTGGCCAGTGTGCAACAGTTCCGGATGCATCTTGAATTCCAATTACACCTCGTCCACCGTTCCATCCTGTACAAGAAACTCTATCTTGAACGTATAACAATGATATTAGATGTTTCATACAATACTATTGACTTATTTGTAATGGTAAGTTAGATTACAGCTAAATTGCGCAATGTTATAATAATTTACAACTGAATGCTCTACAAGGCGCTTCACCTAATATTTGATAGTTAACACTTCTTTGATCGGAGCGGTATTCACTTTTGATTGATATCTTGATAAACGCCATAAATAGCATTTTGAATTGGCATTGTAGGATCTGGTAATGATTGCGTATATGACCAAGGACAATTTGAATTTGCAGCTTGCGTAATGAAAGTCAAAACACCATTAGATCCAACATTTACTGTAGGATATTAACGCCATAGAAACAGGTTAATGGCAAAGTAAATGGAATAAACCAAACGTCGTCAGTGGTTACTTTGGAAGTTGCGTTCCTCCGGTAAACGGAAATGGTGGAGCAAACACTACAGTTAAAACGGTATAGGTTGAAGTGTCTCTAGAATTCGTAAATTCTGCCGCCAAACACACAATTTTCGAATGGACACAAATCAATAACACCAGGACTTGTCGTAGTTATCAATATCAACACCCGCGTTAAGCTGGAGGAAGGCTATAAAGAAATGTGTCGGTCTAAGTCGCCATTACTCTTGTCGATATTTCAGAACAGAGACTTCGTACATAAAACTCAAAAAACTTTCTGGTGCTAAAATACCTGTGCTTACTGTTACAACGCCAGCAACTGCCGGTCCGCTTGTAATAATACTTCCCTTGAGGTGATGCATTTCCAGGGAACAGGTCCTAAGGTGGTTGAAAACATACTCCCATTGGGTTGCCGTGCCTGCCTCAGTCCAAAATAAATTAGCAGTTGGCTCATTTGGGTTTGCTGGACCCTGGAGATGTTGGTTGTAGACTTAAGTAGGTGGTGTACAAGAAAATTGAAAGGTCCTGTCCATGTACTAAGACCATCAGCTCCTCCACAAACACTTCTTACATAATAATCGTAACAAATTGTTTGGCGTTAATCCGGTTGCTAAGTACGGATTTTGTGTAACTGTTGTTCTAATTGTGTCACAGCTGGTGCTGGTGAACCATTAAACGAATCGAAATTTGCCACTCTGCTACTGGACTGTTTACAGTGTTGTCCAACCTAAACTTACATTAAAAGGAGTTTGTGTTGGGTCAAACGGCGCTAAAGTAAAGTTGCGGTTTGAGCCGAAGGTTTACTAACAAAGAAGGTATTGTCGTTACGTTTCTCGGACCTGTCCAAGTACCTGATCCCGGCTACAGGATCCACGATTTTCCTCTTTATATAAAATGAATATGCTGTTTCTGCAGTTAAGCCAGTATATATATAACTAAACGAATCTACATCAACTTGTGTAAAGCCCGGCGATGATGCGTTTACATCAATCCCGCCCTAATTGCAAGTTGCTGTCGGTGCTGGAGAACCTTGCGGAAGTGCCAGTACCCTTAAACCAGTTGTAAGTAACTACACTATTCCAAGTTAAAGTAACTTGGAATGCTTGAAGCGCAGTGGATGATAATACCGTAGGCTTGAAACAAGTTGGTGTTGTTGTAAAAGTCTTAGGTCCAGCCCAAAGTACTCACTCCACTTGATCCACCGCAGTTATTTCTTACGTAATACACATAGTTGGTTTCTGGTGTTGAAGGTGGTCCGTTGTGGGTCCGGCTCCAAAACTGGTCCAGGACCAGCTTCACCTGGATTCGCTGTAATCCAGCCTATATTGCGAAGCTGCTGTTGGTGCAGGAGATCCTGCTGGCAACACCAAAACTTGCCATCATCCCTGTTGGATTGTCCCAAATATTCCCCCGAAAATAATTAAGGCAGTTGTTGTTAAAGCTGTTGGTTTCCGGACAAACAATACCTGCTCGTAAACGCTTTTGGTCCTGCAGGAGTTGCTAATAATAATACCTCCTCCACCAATCTGTTTCGACATAGTATTTCATAGGCTGACTCTGGCAATAAGCCTGTAACTAACATCCCATTTATTTGCAACCAAGGTCGTCCATCGAATGCTGTCCATGCTGCTGGCACAGGTTCGAATGCCAATTGAACTGTACTTGCCATATTGTCCCTGTTG